>JAYQTB010000006.1:145000-324159 GCA_038147195.1 Candidatus Eutrophocola salsuginis | reverse complement strand
GGCCGTGATTGCACTGACCTGACCGTTCGGTTCGTTCCATATCCCGTAACAACGAATTCATCTCCGGAATCGTGAGTATCCGGTTTGCGCGCACCGAGCTGTGGCATGCCATGGTGGACAGGATCTCGTCGCGGTGGGCCTCGATGCGGTCGCTTGTGCCGTGTTCAAGTAAGTCGGAGAGTACGTCGCGTACCAGCTGCTCGGTGTCGCTGTTTTTCAGGATCACCGGTACCTGGCGGATGCTGAGGGTTTCGGGACCCTGTCTTTCCAAAGTTAAGCCCAGTTGTTCCAGTGCCTCCTGGTTCTCTTCCGCACAATCCGCCTCGCTTTCGCTGACAGCGACGGACACCGGCACCAGCAGGGGCTGCGAACGGATGCCGTCATCGCTCATGGCGGCCTTCATTTGTTCGTAGGTGATGCGCTCGTGGGCGGCGTGCATGTCGACGATCACCAACCCGTGTTCGTTCTGTGACAGGATGTAGATGCCTTGCAATTGCGCGATGGCGTAACCTAGCGGTGGAATTTCCTCGTCGTCTGTCTCCGCTGGCATGACCGCGCGATCCCGCAGTGGCGAGGCGAATTCGGCGAAGCTTGAGATCTGTGATTCGACCTGTGCACGTGACAACCCGAAGCCCTGCTGTCGCGGTGAGGCATAGGTTTTTTCTGTGAAAGCTTCATTACCGACATACGCCACTTCCTGTTTGTCCACTACCTCAGGACGCACGTCGGCCAGCGAGCGATGCAGCGCGCTGAATAGGAAATCGTGCACCAGGCGGCTGTCACGAAAGCGCACTTCGTGCTTGGTGGGATGCACGTTGACGTCGATCAGGGCCGGGTCCAGTTCCAGATACAGCACGAAAGCGGGGTGGCGGCCATGGTATAGCACGTCGCGGTAGGCTTGCTTGATGGCATGGGTCACCAGCTTGTCGCGAATGGCGCGGCCGTTGACGTAGAAATGCTGCAGGTCGGCTTGGGAGCGCGAGAAGGTTGGCAGGCTGACCCAGCCCCAAAGACTGAGACCACTGGCTTCCATGTCGATGCTGACTGTGTTTTCGATGAAAGCCGGTCCGCACACCTGCGACACTCGGCGGCGCTGTTCCGCGTCGCTGGACGCCGGTTCGAAGCGATGAACTACACGTTGGTTGTGGGTGACGTTGAACCCGACATCGAAGCGGCTCAGCGCGAGGCGGCAGATCATTTCATCGATGCGCTTGTATTCGGTCTGCTCGGTGCGCATGAACTTGCGTCGGACGGGTGTGTTGAAAAAGAGGTCGCGGACCTCCACGTTGGTGCCCGGCGGATGCGCGGCGGGACTAACGGAGGCGGCCATGTCCCGGCCTTCGGTTTCAACCTTCCATGCCTCACTCGCATCGGCCGTACGCGAAATCATCACCAGTCTTGAGACTGATGCGATACTGGCTAGGGCCTCGCCGCGAAAGCCCAACGAGACGACGTGTTCGAGGTCGTCCAGTTCGCTGATCTTGCTGGTGGCATGGCGATTGAGCGCCAGGGGCAGGTCGTCCTTCTCCACGCCACTGCCGTCGTCGCGCACGCGGATAAGCTTAATGCCGCCGTTTTCCAGTTCGATGTCGATTCGTTTAGCGCCTGCATCGAGACTGTTCTCGAGCAGTTCCTTCACAACGGAAGCGGGACGCTCGACCACTTCACCTGCGGCGATTTGGTTGCTCAGGCGCTGGCTGAGAAGATGAATGCGGGCGCTCTTTTTCAGAGTGCTTGGCTGGGGCATGTGACTACTGTTCGGGGTCGAGTCTTCTTCAGGAAGACGGGATTTTAATGACTTGTCCGACCCTAATGGTATCACTATTTAGTGCGTTGGTTTCGCGGATGCGGTCGAGCGGTATGCGGTAGCTCTCGGCGATTTCCGACAAGGTCTCGCCCCTGGCAATGGTGTGCTCGACGAAGGAGACTTCCATCGGGCTGAAGCCATTAGGGATGGTCAATTCCTGCCCAATGCGAATGGTATTGGACTTGAGGTTGTTGACTGCTTTCAGGTCGGCCACCGACACGCCGAACCGGTCGGCGATTTCCGATAATGAGTCACCGCGGCGAACCTCGTAGCTGGATATCAATAGTGCCGGCGCACTGCCGCCGTTGTCCTTGTGCCAGGCCACCCAGGTGCCGCGCGGCGGGGAGTTGTAAAACCAGTTCGTGATGCCATTAACGATGCCACCCGCGAAGCGCTGTTGCCAGACCGGTGACGCGAGGTTCTTGGCATCCGTGGAATTGGTGATGTAACCGGATTCCACCAGCAGAGACGGAATGTCGGCGCTGCGCAGTACGACGAAGTTAGCCTGCTCGACCGAGGTGCGACGCATGTGAGTGGTGCCGTTCAATGCAGTGATGATGTGGTTGCCAGCTTCCAGGCTGGAGGCGATGCTGGCGGTCATGCTTAGGTCCAGCAGCACGCTGCGCAGCATTTCGTCCTTGTCGTCCAGGCGCACCTTGCCTACCCCGCCAATGAGGTCGGCGGCGTTTTCCTTTTCTGCCAGCAGGCGTGCTTGTTCACTAGTCGCCCCACGCTGGGATAGGGCGTAAATCGTTGTGCCGCGGGCTGAGCTGTTCTTGAACGAGTCGGCGTGGATGGCGACAAAAAAGTCGGCGTTGCTCTCGTGGGCGATGCGCGTACGCTCGGTCAGGTACATGCCGTAGTCGCCTTTTCTCACCATGACGGCGCGGTAACCGGGTGTGGCGTTTACCCGTTTCTCGATCTCCTTCGCGATGGCTAGGGTGACACTTTTTTCTTGCAGCTTGCCGACCCCGATAGCGCCGGGGTCCTCGCCACCGTGGCCGGCTGAAATGGCAATAACAATATCCCGTTTTCGGTCGGCTAGGTCATCTGTGGAGCGCCTGGCCACGGGTTCTCGGGTCATGGTTTCCTGGTCGTAAAAATCGATAACCAAGCGGGCACCATACTGGTCATTGGGCTCTAGCAGGAAGCTGCGCGGTTGGGTCTTGTTCTTTAGGTCGAAGACGACGCGGTAGTCGTGTTCATTGCGGGTTGCGCTGCGGATATTGCTGATCGGGGTGTTGGCAAGATCGAGTGTGTTGAAATCGGCAGTGAGTTTGGCATTGGATAGGTCGACCACGATGCGGTCAGGATTTTCTAGGCTAAAGACCTGGTGGCTTACGCTCTCGCTGAGGTCGAAGACCAGGCGGGTGTAGTCGGGCGCACGGTAGGCGCGGACGTTTTCAACTACAGCGGCCTGGGTGGCGCTGATCGCGACCCAGCAACAGACTCCTATGATCCTGCTTAAGAGTTGTCTCATGTGCCTTTTAAGTCTGCGAAAAATCCGTAAAATTCATAATTTACAGATATTTACCGGCAAATTCTACAACAAATATAAGGTTTTAAGGGTGCCCGGGTGGCTCAGGTGTTGGCCAGGGCTTTGACGATGTCCCGGCCGCGGGAGGTGTGTGCGGCAAACGCGACTCGGCGACCGTTGTCCTGGATGGCCAGATCGAGAGCCAGATCAGCTGGTGGTAAAACACCAAAAGCTTTCTCGGGCCACTCAACAAGAACGAGTGCGTCTTGGTCGAGGTAGTCCCACAGGCCGATGAATTCAAGTTCTTCCGGGTCCTCGAGACGGTACAAATCAAAGTGGTAGATGCGAGTTTCGCTAAGCTCATAAGGTTCGACCAGCGTGAAGGTGGGACTTTTTACGGCGCCAGAATGGCCCAGTGCGCGAATGATGCCCCGGCTGAGCGTGGTCTTGCCTGTACCGAGGTTGCCGCTGAGAGTGACTAGCCCACGACCCTGGCAGGCGGCTGCCAGCTTGCTGCCGAAGACGACGGAGGCCACTTCATTGGCGAGGAACACCGAATCTGCCATGGGAACTACGGGTTTACCAGAAGATGGATGGGGTCGAGGATGTCAGTGGCCAAGATCCCGCGTTCACCCTGTTTGGCTGCCACCATATCCGCGGCGCGACCGTGGATACAGACGCCGAGGCGTGCACTGTCCGCGGCGGAGTAGCCCTGGGCCAGCAGTCCTCCAAGGACACCGCTTAGCACATCACCCATGCCGCCACTGGCCATGCCTGGATTGCCGTGGACACACTGATCGATCTGCAGGCGTTCACCAAGGCGATAACACACGAGTGTTCCGGCGCCCTTGAGAATGCTGACGCCCCCGTAAGCCGCCTGCAGTTTTTCAGCGGCGGTAACACGGTCCTGCTGCACGTCGGCGGAACCGATGTCGAGCAGGCGGGCGGCTTCACCGGGATGCGGTGTGAGGATGAGTTCCTTTACGTGACCGATTTCATTCAACCCAAGACCCAGGCTGAGAAAATTCAGCGCGTCGGCGTCCAGCACTAGGGGCGCGGGATGGGTAGCGAGATGGGACAGGGTCAGTTTCAGGCACAGGCGTGACCAGTCACTCTGGCCGAGGCCGGGACCCAGCACGATGACTGAAGCCGTTGGCAACTGGCCGGTAAGGTCCTCGCTTGCCTCCACGGCCTTGACCATAAGCTCGGGGCAGCGGGCGAGGAAGGACGCGCAATGAAAGGGGTGCGTGGCTACCGACACCAGGCCGGCGCCGGTGCGTGCCGCACTCATGCCCGCCATTAGGGCGGCGCCACCGAAACCCTTGTCGCCGCCGATGACCAGCACATGACCAAAGTCGCCCTTGTGGGTATCGCTGGCACGCTTGGCCAACTGGTGCTTGAGCGTGTCATAGTCGATTTTGCGGGGAATGGAACTCATGTGCTTTACAATTTACTGACAGAGGCAGAGAAATTATTATAGAGGTATGGCCAGAAACGTATAAGGCCCGTGTTCAACGGGCCTTATGTTTGTCCTGGTGGTCCAGTTTTATTCTTGAAGGTCTTTCGCCGGGTAGGCAGAAGCCTGGAATTTTTTTATTTGGATATCATCAGTTGGCGTGACGTTTACCCAGGGTGATGTGCCTGGGGCCGGAAGTGGCTACCTGTCCGCTAACGCCCAGCGGGATTTGCTGGATCTTGCCACCTGAGGCAAGGAATGCGGCGACCTGATCTTCAATGGTGTCATTGTTGAAATCTTCGGTCTGTTCTTTGATGGATTTGGATTTTACGCTCTTTGCACTAGCCATATTGATCCTTATTTCTTTATCAAGATGTTGTTGTGTTCGAGGATGCCGGAGATGGATACCGGCATTGTCGTTGCCCTGTTCCGGACAATCAGGCGCTTCCTTCCCCTGAGAAACTGCAGCGCGATCTGACATTATAGTGGCTGGCGGTATTTTATTCATGGGGCTGTCCAACATTGACTGTCCCTGTACAGAGACACACCCCGGCGAGACCTCAATAATTTTTGATTTGCGTGGGAGTTGGACGTCAGCTGGTGGCAGTGGCCAGGCGCAGTGCCAGTACAGTGAAGACTAGCCCGGCCAGGCGGTTCAGCAGCACATGAGCACGTGCCGAGCCCTTGAGCCAGTCGGAGATAAAGCCAGCCATGCAGGCGATGGCAATGAACACCAAGAGGGCTGCGGTTATAAAGATCGCACCCAGCGCGAAAATCTGTAGCGGCAGGTTGCCAGCGGCCGGGTCCGCGAACTGGGGCAGGAAGGCCAGGAAGAAGATGGCCACCTTGGGGTTGGTTATATTCATGAGGATTCCGCGGCGATAGAGGGCGCCGGCGGCTGGCTGGTTGGCGAGAGGGATCTCGTCGAGGTTGCTGGCGGATGCCCGGAAGGCGCTCCAGGCGAGGAAAAGCAGGTAGCCGGCGCCAACCAGTTTCAACAGGGTGAAGGCGGTGACGCTGACAGCGAAGATCGCCGCCACGCCGAGAGCAACGGCGGTAGTGTGAAAGATCAGGCCGGTGCATAGGCCCAGGGTGATCAGGATACCGGGACGGCGTCCGTATAACGCTGACTGCGTCAGCACGAAGATATTATCCGGGCCGGGTGCCAGAGATAACAGCGTCGAGGCGACCGTAAAGGTGAGAATGCTTTCCGGGCTCATGCAGGCTGGTGCAATTACTAGAAACTGGCGATTAGGTTGATGAGTGCGGCCTTGCCTTTCCCGTTTGCGTCCAGGCAGCGGCGCAGGGCGGCTTCGAGGTCGTTGGCGTTGTCGACCTTTTCACCGTGGCCGCCGCAAGCTTCCATGATCTTGTCGTATTCCGGTGAGTCGCCCAGCGACACCAGCGGCATGATCGGTTCCTTCGAGGCCAGGCCATCCGGATACATACCTAGGGTGGAGCGGTGCACCGCGTGCCAGCGGGCATTGTTCATGACGATAGTCGTGGTCGGCAAGCCGTTTATTTTTGCCGCATGGTGGGCAGCCGTCGGGCAGCCGAACATATAGGAGCCGTCACCGACAACCAGTATGACATTTTTGTCTGGTGCACCCTTCTTGGCGCCTAGTGAGGCACCAAGGCCGAAGCCCAGTCCGCCCGCCAGGGAGCTGGACAGGTAGCTGCCAGGTACCTCGAGGTCAAGAAATTCAAGCGGGACTCCCAGTTCATTGAACACCACCGTGTTATCCTCACTCACCTTGTTGATGCAGTGGGCGACCCACAACGGATTCACAGGTGAGGAGCCTTTGGCGGCTTCGATGGCGTTGTCGCGGGCGACCTTCCGCTGTGCTGCCAGTTCCTTCAACATGGTGATGCGACTGCCGGCTAATGCGGGATCGTGTGCCGTTTTCAGTTCCTCATCTAGCATGCTCAAGGCAATGGAGGATGAACCGCTGATGGCAAGGTCCATCTGGAAACCGCGCACGGGGTAATTGCTGAAAAAGGGATCGGGCCCGATCTGTACGAGCTTGGCGCTTGCCGGTGGAGATACCGCGCTGGGCCACCAGGGCACTTCGCACTCCAGGGCAACGATGACATCGGCCTTCGCGATTGCTTCGGCCGGATGGATGCCAAGGAACATGGGATGCTGGAGAGGGATGTTGAGTTCGCGGGCACCCGGTTCGCCAGGCACCGATACGCCGATGCCGTAATCCTCGGCGATCCCTCTGAGCCTTGCTACGTTGGCCCGGTCACGCCCCGTGCAGGATGTGATGATCAACGGGAACTTCGCATTGGCCAGCCATTTGGCGGCAAGGCGGACATCCTCGATTGACGGTGTGGCGATCGAAGCACCGAGGTTTCTATTTCGCGGCGGTACTGGGTTTGTCTCGGTGAGGTCGCCTAATACTTCGCGGGGCATGCACAGGTAGACTGGTCCGCGTGGTTCGGTCATTGCGATGTCTAGGGCGCGGCCGATGATATCTTCCGGCGGCTGCCCCGGGCGCAGCTCATAATCCCATTTCACGTATTCACGCACGGTGCCGCCCTGGTCGAAGCTGTCCTGGCCCCAGTGAATGCTGGCGTTGCGCGAACCGATGTGGCCTTTCTCGGTGCTCGGGGTACGCCCGGCCATCAACAGGATGGGAGCGTTGTCACGCGAGGCGTTCATCAGGCCGCACAGGGCGTTGGCGGTACCGACGGTGACGTGCACCATCACCGCTGCCGGTTTGCCGGTAGCCAGGAAGTAGCCGTGGGCCATCGAGATGGCCACGTTTTCGTGGGGCACGGTGATGAATTCAGGCGTCTTTATACCTGCCTGCTGCGCAGCCACGAGGCCTTCGATGATCGGGGCGAAGTCGGTGCCGGCGTTGGCGAAGACGCAGTCGATGCCGCGATCCAGCAGGGCCTGTAAAAAGTTGAGCGCTACCGAGTGCAGCTTGGAGTTGTTACTCATCGGGATTTCCTACTGAGATTTATTACTGTGTATGCTGTTTAAACGCCGCTTCTTCAAGCGCCTGCGGCTGTTTTTATAAAGTGACTAATGATCGGGCTGGTGTCTAGAACCAGCAGTTCGCGGATTTTCGCCTGAACCATGGCATCCTGCCTACTAATTCTCTCATGCTGGCGTAAATGATCAAGCCAGGTATAGACCAGGTAGTACTCCTGGAAAGTGCCCGGCTCACTGATGTTCTCCATCACGTTCCAGTCCCAGGCACCGTCCCGGCGTCGTGCCTTGCCCAGTTGCTCCATTGCCGCCAGGAATTCCTCGCGATTTTCGGGCCTGACCTTGTAGGTTACGCAGATCATGACGGGCCCCTGCTCCGGTCTGATGTCCATGGCCGGTGCCGGCAGTTTCCAGTGTTTGGACGGCGTGTGGTCCAGGGCCTCGTTGCCGCTGACTGGCCATCGTTGAGTGAACAGCGATGATAGGGCGAGGCAAATCGAGGCGACATAAATAGCTACAGGAATATTCGTGACCTCGGCCAGCCCGCCCCAGACTGCCGGGCCGATGGCCAACGAACCCATGAAGAAGGTCAGGAACACGCCCATGCCTCGTGAACGTACCCAGTTTGGCAGGGCGGTTTGCGCCGCCGTCTGGGCGGTGGTCATGACGGTGATCCAGGCGGAACCACACAGGGCCAGGGTAAACAGGGCGACGACATAGAGCTTGGCAAAGGCCGTGATGATCATACCGGTGGCAAATACCATCGAAGCACCGGTGATGAGCGCATCGCTTGAGAACCGTGCGCGCAGGCGCGGTATAAATAACGCGTTGATGATGGCGCCCACGCTGATGAAGCCGAACAGCAAGGCGTAACGTAATTCGTCGGCGCCGAGCAGGTCGCGCGCGATCACCGGGAACAGGGCCCACATGACACTGGCGAAGAAATAAAAGCCGACACTGCGGTAGATCGTCGAGAGCAGGGCGGGGGAATGGCGGGCGTAACGCAAACCGGTTTTCACTGCCGGTACCAGGGGCTCAGGGGGTAGCGTGGTTTCCGGAGGCTGACGCTTCCAGCGCACCAAAACGATGATGATCAAGATGAAGGTCAGGGCATTGGTGATGAAGACGGCGCCCGGACCGAGCGCGGCCAGGATGATGCCGGCGATCAGCGCACCGATGACCCGGGCGATGTTCATACCCATGGTGTTCAGGGCGATGGCGCCGCCGAGATCGGAGCGCCGCACAACTTCCGGGATGATGGACTGCCAGGCCGGCATAACCATGGCGGTGCCGATGCCCATGCACAGAGTCAGGAACAACAGCGACCACACCTGGACCAGGCCGGTGAGGGTGAGGAATCCAAGCAGCGCGGCGACCACAGTCTGGCCTATGATTGCCGTCAGCAGGTACAGGCGGCGATCAAAAATGTCGGCCAAGGCACCCGATGGCAGCAGTAAAAAAAAGGCCGGCAGGGATGTCGCCGTTTGCATCAGTGCGACGATGAAACGGGACTCGGTTAGTTCAGTCGCCAGGTAGCCGGCACCGACATCGTGCATCCAGGTGCCGATGTTGGAAACCAGTGTGGCGATCCACAGGTAGAAAAATATCCGGTTGTTCCGGAGCGGCGTCCAGGGCGAAAGCGATGATTTAGAAGTTGCTGCAGGTTGGGACATGCCCTGGATTACCCGGCGCCGAGGCCGTTCAAGATGTATGCGGCATTATAACCCATACGGGTGTCGCCCCCATCAGCCTTCCACTTGCTGAATGCCGGTCAGGCGGTGATCCTGGTCTAGATGGCGCAGTGTGGGGGACAGTAGCAGGAAGGCGATCACTACCAGCACGAGCATGATGCAGGCCACGAACATGGTGATGGCGATGCCAAAAGTCTCTGCAAAATAGGCGACGGGAAGGACCCCCAGGGGTGTCAGACCAACGGTGAGCATCATCAGGGACGACATGCGGCCGCGAACCTCATTGTCCGCGAGCAACTGCACGAGGGTCTGGTTCAGGGTCTGGCTCATGTTGGCAAAGATGTTGGACACCAGCAGGAAGGGTAGCGCCAGCAGGTAGTAGGGACTCATGCTAAAGCCTGCCAGGAAGCAGGCGAAGATTATGGCCGCTATCATCATCACCCGGGTGCGTTTTATGGTGTCGCCGAGTCGTGCCACTAACAGCGAGCCGATGATGCCACCGACACCGACGCTGCCCATCATGATGCCGAGTGCGGTCTCGCCTACGCCCCACACCGATTCGGTGAACACCACCAGGAAACTGATTATGGGCAGGGCCAGCAGCATGGGGAACAGGCCAAAGCACAGGCATAGCAGTATGGCGCGGTTCTTTGCCACGTAGGTGAAGGAATAGGTTACGTCTTTGAAGAAGCCCTTGCGCTCCTTGTTTTCTGGGTAAGACTTCGGAAGCATCAGCATGGCGAAGATGGAAAAGCCGTATAACAGGATCGATGCGGTATAGGCGCCTTCCATGGTGATGAGCGGAATCAGTAGCCCCATGCCCGCGGGGCCTACAATGCGCGCGATGTTGAGCGAGGTAGCCTGCAGTGCCATGGCATTGCCGAGTTTGTCGCGGCCTACCAGTGAATAGATCATGGCCGTTCGTGTCGGCATCAGGAATGGGAAGTTCACACCGAGTATGAAGGCCGTTGCGAGTAGGTGCCAGAACTGCAGGACGCCGCTGACCAGCAGGACCAGAACCACCAGTTCATTGAGCAGTACTACGGTCTGGCTGATGATGGTGAGCCCGCGCCGTTCGACACGGTCTATGATCGCACCTGAAAAGAGCAGGCCGATAGACATCGGCGTGGCAATCACTAGGTTGACCATGGCTAGGGCGAAGGGACTTTCGGTGAGTTCATAAGCGAGCAGGGAGCGCACGACTAGCTGGCCCTGCATGGCAAGGAAGAAGGTGCCGAGGCTCGATACCAGCCAGCGGAACGGAATCGATTCCAGTGCGGCAAATGCTTGCGGCATGGGCCGGGAGGGCGCGGGCGGCTGATCTTCTGCCGGTTCTGGAGATTCTGTGGCGGTCATTGAAAAAGTCGTGTCGAGTGCGCGAAATGCGGAGCGCGATAATAAGGGAATAAAGCTGCCATATCTAGGAAGGATTGGGATTCTCAGCTAGAGCAGGACAGGGAATTAGAATATGATTGCGCCCTCTAGCGCATGTAGCTCGTAAGTTTAGCGCCCGTAGCTCAGCTGGATAGAGCGTTGCCCTCCGGAGGCAAAGGTCATTGGTTCGAATCCAATCGGGCGCGCCAAATAAAAACCCCTCATATGAGGGGTTTTTATTGCCACAAGATATCACTAATCTTTTCGCCCTAGTCGTTCATCCATCGTCTCATTAAGCTGCTCAGTCAGTGACTGGTATTCGAGCAGTGCCTCGCGAAATTCGGGATTGGCAATAAACTGTGCTTTCATGATCTCTTCGAAACGCGCATTAAAAATGCCAATCTGAGTGTTGCCAGCTAATCCTTTTCTAGCTCCTATCATGCCCATTTGCCCCAGCATTAATTGGACTTGCTCCTCTTGGACCGTCTTTAAGTAATTTGGCGTGCAAACCTGCTCGCGAATTTTTGATTGCCAGCGCTTGTCATTGGTGCAATGAACATCAAACTGGTCGTCGTCATTGCGTTCGTTGAAGACGTTGAACATTCTTTTCTGGGCGACTTTGATTCGGGTCTGCAGGCCCTTCAGAGATTCAGGGGCGTTGACGATAATTTCTTCAGGTAGTCTTGATGGTACAGGCTCTTGGGCGAATCCCTGTTTGCAAATAGTGAGCATTATCACGCTGATTAATATGCCAAGACAGCGCAGGTTAAGCAGTTTTTGTTCCCGGTGATCGGGTATCTCGGTAATCGCCTGAATCGTCATGGGGTTTAAAGCGAATAACAGGTGTGTACAGGCAGTGTACGTGGGGCATCTATTTTTTTCCACGTACTCGAACTGAAAGGCGGTTATTTTATGGCCGTTTATTATCATGTAGAAGCTTGCCCTGGTGAGCACTGTGCATCCATATTGTTTTCACATTAGCCTGCTTCCCACTCCCGAGCGATGCCGGGATAATCGCCAAAACCCAAGAAAAATAATGATCAAAGCTCTTCTTACATTCACCACGCTGACGGTATTTTCCGTGGCTGCCTTCGGGCAGTCGACGCGCGAGACCCAGTCCGTCCAGATCGGGCAAGGTCGCGACCAGAAAACCATCGCAATAGTCCGCACCAGCGCACGACCGGTCATCGATGGCGTGCTGGATGAGCCGTCCTGGAACGAGGCCGCCTTCATCGACGATTTCCACCAGATCATCCCGGTGGAATACGGCATGCCCACCGAGCGCACCGAAGCCTACCTGATGTATGACGATGACGCGTTGTATGTTGGTGTCAAGATGTTCATTCCGCCCGACCAGATCACCGCGAACATCCTAAAGCAGAACACCACAATCTTCTCGAGCGATGACTTCGTCTCCGTTTCATTTGATTCCTTCAATACCAAGCGTGGCGGTTATTTCTTTGGCGTTAATCCGAACGGCGTAAGATCCGACGGGTTGTATCGGAATATTTCCCAGTTCTACGTAGATTGGGACACCATCTACTTCGTGGAAACCAGTCGTTTCGACGAAGGCTGGATAGCGGAATTCGAGATCCCCTTCAAGTCCATCTCCTTCGATCCCAACACCGATACCTGGGGTCTGAATTTTTCCCGTCGCATCCAGTACAAGAACGAGCAGGTGGTCTGGGTCAGCAATGATCGGCGCTATGATCCGAGCAGCGCCGGGCTGGCCACAGGGTTCTCCGGCATGAACCAGGGCCTTGGGCTCGATATCGTGCCGTCGACTAGCGTCACCAGCGAACGCAATTTCATCAGCGGAACCTCCGGCACCGACGTGCAGCCGTCACTGGATGTGTTCTACAAGATCAATTCCGGACTAAACGCCTCACTAACAGCCAACACGGATTTCTCCGCCACGGAAATCGACGATCGCCAGGTCAACCTGACCCGCTTCAGCCTGTTCTTTCCCGAGAAGCGCGATTTCTTCCTGCGCGAGGCGGACATCTTCGAATTCGGCCGCCTCAACCAGAACGGCCGCCCGTTTTTCTCCCGCCGCATCGGCCTCAGTCGCTCGGGCCAGGCTATCGATCTGGAAGTGGGCGGCAAGATCAGCGGCCGCATCGGTGACTGGGAGCTTGGCGCCCTGACTATTCGCCAGGACGAGGCGGGGGCAGTGGATGCCGATACACTCTCGGTCATTCGGGTCAAGAAAGGACTGTTCAGTGAATCGCAGGTCGGTGCCATCTTTACAGACGGCAATCCGACGTCCAACCTGGACAACTCGGTCGCCGGTGTGGATTTTCTGTACCGCAATTCCAACATTGGTGAAGGCCGCATCTTCGAGGTATCGAGCTGGTTCCAGCAGTCTGATACCGAAGGCATCAACAGTGACGACAGTGCCGCGGGTATCAGTATCGCCTTTCCCAGCCAGGAAGGCCTGACGGGGGAATTGCAGTTCAACCGGTTCGAGGACAATTTCAACCCGGCGCTGGGTTTTGCCAACCGGGTCGGTGTCGATCAGTCGGTCGCGGCGATCAACTACAACTTGCGGCCGAATACCGGGCCGATCCAGTCGTGGTACTGGAGTGCGTCCTGGGAGCGCTTCGTCGATTCAGCCGGTAACCTGCAGTCGGAAGGATTCACCCTGACGCCGCTGGACATCACCACCATGCTGGGTGATCGCCTGTTCCTCCGGTCGAATTTCGATAAAGAAGTGCTGACCGTCCCCTTCCAGATCTATCCCGGTATAGTCATACCCGCCGGCGAGTACGATTTTGAAAACCACGGCATCGAAGTCAGCAGTGCCAACTACAGGAAGGTCAGCGCGCGTCTGACATACCTGGAAGGTACCTTCTGGAGTGGACGCCAGCAGCGCGTCTTCGGCAATCTCACCTGGACGCCTTCGCCGCGCCTGCGCGCCAACATGGGTTTCAACATCACCGACGCCAAGCTGCCGGAAGGCGACTTCATCACACGGCTGCTCACCGGGGGATTCGATTTTGTGTTTTCCAACAAGCTGTCGCTGGTGAATCTGGTGCAGTACGACAATGTCAGCGAAACGCTCGGCATCAACATGCGCCTGAACTATATCCCCGAAGCCGGACAGGAATACTTTCTCGTCATCAACCACAATATGCAGGATTACGACCGCGACAACCGTTTCCATTCCGCGGCATCCACCATTACGGCGAAACTGAGTTACACATTCCGCTATTGAGGGGCGCGGACTGGTCGATACAGGCCGAATCCGTGTCTAGCGCATACGATTATAGAAAGATGCTGGCGGGTTGTGAAAATGAAGCGGCCGCTAAAGTCCGGCGTCACGCAACCGCCTGTCGAAGATCGGTTCGGCAACCGGAACTGATAACCTGAACTCCTCGGCGGCAGCCGTCATGTCCGCCACGATGTCCGGGTTATTTTCGGCAATATCCACCAGCTCGCTGATATCCCGCCTCAGGTCGAACAACTTCGGTTTGTCTAGGAGTACATCGGCGCGGGCATCGTAGAAATGAATCTTATACGGGCCCTTGCGGTATGCCTTGAGGTAGCCGCGCTGGTAGTAGGGCATCTCGTTCCTGCCTGATGGCATGCCTTCGAACAACGTGGGCGACAGGTCGTAACCGTCCACCACGTTGGGTGACACCACGCCTGACAGGGCCAGCACGGTGGCATAGACATCCATGGTGCTGCCTATATCACTCACCACCGCCGGCGCGATCCTGCCCGGCCACCAGAACAACGTGGGCTCACGCACGCCGCCTTCCCAGGTCGAGCCCTTGTGGCCATTGAGCGGCCCGGCACTGCCGGCCAGCTCGATGCTGGCTTCCTGCCAGGGGCCGTTGTCACTGGTGAAGATCACCAGCGTTTTGTCATCGATGCCCAGCCTTTCGAGAGTTTCCCGCACCTGGCCGACGCTCCAGTCCAGTTCCTCGACCACGTCGCCGTAGGGGCCGCGCAAACTGCGGCCGGTGAACTCCTCACTGGTGAACAGCGGCAGGTGCGGCATGGGATGGGGAATGTAGGCGAGGAAGGGCGTGTCACTGTTGTCCTCGATGAAACGTATGGCTTCCTCGGTGATGCGTTTCGTGAGGGTGTGCTGGTTTATGGGCTGCTCGATCACGGCATCTTCAAAACCGGTTGCATTGGACTGGCTGCGCCATAACGGGCTGCTCCAGAGTTCCACTTTAGGATCCTTGAAATACTCGTACAGATTGCCGAATGATGCGTTCACTTCGGCGCCACGGCCGGCGGCGCGCAGGCGATACACCTCGGTCATGTCGAGCGAGCCGCGGGAGTTCATGTCGTTGGAGTAGGGGATGCCGAACCAGTAATCGAAACCGTGGCGAGTAGGGAAGGCATTCGGTGTGTCCCCAAGGTGCCACTTGCCGAAGATGCCGGTGCTGTAACCGACGCTTTTCACCGCCTCTGCCATGGTGAAGGCCGTGTTCGGGATGCCGTAGGTGTCATTGGGGAACATGACGTGGATGCGCTGGCCATAGAGGCCGCTGCGCACCGGCACCTGGCCTGTCATCAGAGCGCCGCGGCTGGGCGAGCACACCGGCGCGGCGACATAAAAGTCGGTCCAGCGCTGGCCTTCAGCGGCCATGCGGTCGAGGTTAGGTGTACGAATGTAGGGATTGCCGAAACTGCCTAGGTCTGCATAACCTAGGTCATCGGCAAAGAAGATGATGATGTTGGGTTTGCGCTCTTCCTGCAGGTAACCCATTGAAGCAATGCTTATTACGATGACCAGTAATGCCAAAAGCGATATGCTTTTCATGATTATCTACTCCTGAGTTGAACCGCGTTCTGCCGCGCGGAAACCCTGCGGAATCCGTAAGGGGATGTTCATGCCACCGGTATTTTCCAGGATGGAGAAAAGTTCGTTGCGCATGTAGTTGACGGTGTCCTGATGTTCAGTACTTTTAAACAGGTTTGTAGTTTCCATGGGGTCTGACTGCAGGTCAAACAGTTCATCGTCGCCCCACACCCCATGATAGAAAATGTATTTGTACTTGTCAGAGCGTAAGCCAATGGTGGTCGGTGTCTGGGGGAAATTCCATTCCCAGTAATATTCATAAATGAGAGCGTTACGCCAGGGAATGACTTGGTCACCCGCTGCCCGGTTGAGCAGGGGAAGAATAGACTGACCATCCATGTTGCCGGGCACAGCCGCACCAGCCAGTGAAAGAATGGTCGGCGCGATATCGATGTTCTGAACCATCTCATCCATTGTGGAACCAGGCTCTATCATGCCCGGTGCATAGGCCAGCATCGGCACGCGCATGGACTCCTCGTACATGTGGCGCTTGTCGATCAGTCCGTGCTCGCCGAAGGAAAACCCGTTGTCGCTCATGTAAATGACGAGCGTGTTCTCTTCCAGGTCGTTGGCTTCCAGGTAGTCCAGGAGTCGACCTATGCTCCGGTCCATACTGTAAAGCGTTTCCGTATATCTGCGATAGAACGTGTCGAAATCCATGTCCCCGTGGTACATATAATCCACACCGTGCCAGGAATACCGCTGATCCTCTACCCAGGATGGATGACCGGCGTAGTTTTCCGGTGTGTTGGCCATGGTACCGGGGTAGATTAGCTGTTCATCTTCGTAGCGCCCCAGGTCTGCTGCTTCCGGTTCGAACATGGCATGCACGGATTTGTGTGATAGGTATAGGAAGAAGGGGTGCTCTTGATTTTGCGCCTCCAGCCATTCGAGGGAGTGATCGGTCAGGATGTCAGCGGTGTAGCCTTCGTATTGCGAGCGCTCGCCGTTGATGTTGAGCACCGGGTTGTAATAATCGCCCTGGCCGCGAAAGCTTTCCCAGTGGTCGAAGCCAGGCCGTGGATCATCATTGGCATCGCCCATGTGCCATTTGCCGAAAAAGGCGGTTTGGTAGCCGATGCCCTGCAGGATCTGCGGAAAAAAAACCGTGCCTCCAGGCACCGGCCGCTGGTTATCCACTACGCCGTGTCGGTGTGCATACTGGCCTGTCAGGATGGAAGCGCGGCTGGGCGAGCAGAGTGCCGTGCTGACGAAGGCGTTGCGGAAATGCATTCCCTTTTCGCGAATACGGTCAAGATTGGGCGTTTCCAGGAAGGGCGGCGTATCTAAAAAGCTCATGAAGTCGTAACGGTGATCATCACTGAGGATGAAAATGACGTTCATTGGTCGGCCGGCAGGCAGGTTTTTCTGGCCGATAACATTGAATAGCGTTGCCGTGGTAATTGAAAGGAAGCTCGCAATGGTAAGGCCTCCGGCTACTATTCTCTTGTTCATTTTCTCTCCTGAAACTGCATTAATGATTCAGCATTAGTATGACAAAAACAATCATTGTCAGGGTTCGATGACCTCATAGCCCCTTGAAGCAAGTTGCGCCAACAGGCCGTTATCTAGTAACAGCTCGTTGACATTGAGTACGGCAAACGTGGTCCTGTTTTTAATGAGGGCCTTTTCCGCAGCGTCCAGCCACTGGTTGGAGACAATCACCTTAATCTCGGTGATGGTTTCCTGTTCGCTGCTCACCATCATCATGTTGGTGCAGTCGTCGTCTGCATCTCCCCGCAAGGGAATGTACTTGAATTCCTGGATGTAACCCTGTGCCCATGCTGAGGCGCGGTACTGCATCTCCTCGATGTTTTCTTCCATGCGCGTGACCATTCGTTCAAAGCAGGACAACTCGAGTTCGTACGGAATGCTGTCCATCAGTTCCTCCACCCGCCTGGCGATGACCTTGAACCCGCCCCCGATCTTCATGTCGTACCTGATTTCCGTTGTGCTAATACTGCGATTGCGCTTTACCAGGCGCTTGATTTGCTTGTCGACATCATTAGCAGGGACAAGATCCGCCGCATCCTGCACTTCGGACATCATCTGGCCGCCAGCGACAATGGGGCGGTAATTCTCGATTTTCCTGTTCTTTGGGAAGTAATGGGCCTTGAGTGCGGAAAAGCGTGCGTACAGTTTGGGTGGCAACACGTCCTTGAGTGCCGCATCATTATCGTTGCGCATGACTCGCTTGCTCAGGCTCATGCCGCGAAAGATATTGATGGGATTGAACATCACTAGGGGCGACACAGACACATCCACGTCCGGCTGGCTGATGAATTCATCGGCTTCGGCGATTACCTGGGCCACCCGCTGTGACTCCCAGGTGATGTTTTTCGGAATTGGAGAAAGCCTGGCGAAGATGTACAGCGTGTTGTCACCGTTTTTTACGCGCCACAGGGGCGGGCCAGGCTGTTTGCCGATGACCACGATTTCCATGGGTACGTCGTTAGTCTGGGCAAGGATTGATAGTGAGGCGCCGGCGGTGAGAAAACTGGCAATGAGAATCAGCAGACGCATAGGTAAACTCGTTTTCACGTTGGCTCCCATACCAGTTGAAACACCATTGTAATATTCAAACTGAGCATGGCAAGTTTTGCAGCAACGGGGATATCTTCAATATGTATTTCTGGTATGTAGCCATTACCTGTCCCGGTATAGTGTGACTTCCTGGATAAACGTTTAGCCGGCAATCTTAACTTTTGAAATTACTGCACCCCAATGTACCGCTGCTCACCGTGGCACAGGCGTTGATGATGAGCTGCAACTCCCTGATAGTTGCCACGGCGGCGTTGGTTGGCAATAACCTGGCCACCGACAAGTCGCTGGCGACTTTGCCGCTGGCGGTGCAGTTCATCGCCGTGATGTGCACCAGTATTCCGGCCGCCATGGTGATGCAGCGCATTGGCCGCAAGAAAGCCTTCCTGCTGGCCTGCTTCTTCGGGATTAGCGGTGGCATCCTCACCAGCACTGCCATTCTCGGAGGCAATTTCTGGCAGTTTGTTGGCGGAGTTGCCTGCTTTGGCATTTTCAACGGCTTTGGCAATTACTTCCGCTTTACCGCCGCCGACAGTGTCGAGCCTGCCTACAAGAGCAGGGCCGTGTCGTACACCATGCTCGGCGGTGTGGTGGCCGCCATCGCCGGACCCACCCTGGCGCGCTGGTCGCGGGAATGGATCGCCAGCGCCGAGTTCGCCGGTAGCTACCTGTCGGCAATCGTGCTGTATCTTGGCATCTTCAGCGTGCTTACTTTTCTCAATATCGAGAACGAGGACTTTGGTAAGACGCGCGGCAGGACCGAAGGACGACCACTCCTCGATATCGCCCGGCAGCCGGACTACATGGTGGCGGTGGTCTGCGGAATGCTCGGCTACGCCATCATGTCTTTCGTTATGACAGCGACGCCGCTGGCCATGAATCATGCCATGTTCATGTTCGACGACACGGCAATCGTCATCCAGTGGCATGTCATGGCAATGTTCGCACCGTCGTTTTTTACCGGCTCACTGATCCAGCGTTTCGGCGTGCTACGAATCATGGCCATTGGCGCCGTGTTCGGACTTGCTTGCGCCGGCATAAACCTCTCAGGCACTAATTTCATTCACTTCCTGGCGGCTCTGTTCCTGCTCGGGTTGAGCTGGAACTTCCTTTTCGTCGGCGCCACCACGCTGCTCACGGAAACCTACAGGTCCGAGGAGCGCAACAAGGCCCAGGCACTGAACGATTTCATCGTGTTCTCGACGGTATCCATGGGTTCGCTGTCCTCCGGTGTCCTGCAAAATGCCTTCGGCTGGCAGGCCATCAACCAGGGTGTGCTGCCACCGCTGTTGCTGATCCTGCTGGTGATCGGCGGGCTCGCCTGCTACCGCACCCGGCACCAGTAAGTCTTTACCCGCAACGCCATGCGCAACTCGGTCGGCCTCATGGACCTGGACTGCTGGGGCAAGACGCGGCTCATCTTCTAGGGAAGGATCAAGATCACACTGGACGGCATGGACTGTGCCATCGTTGTGCTGGGCCGGGTGTGCAACTGGTTTTTTGGTAATACCTGGCAGTAATTGATCTTTAAAACCGGTCTGCCTTCCTATCCCTTCAGGTTAAAGACCCGCTCCGCGTTGGTCTGGTACAGCTTCAACTTGTCCGCGTCGGAAATCGGCAGGTTGTCGGTTGCGATGACTTCCTCGCTGTTGAACTCGTAGGGATAGTCCATGGCGTACAGGATGTTGTCCACGCCCATCACCTGTTGGCAGAACAGGATGGCCGGTTCCCAGCCCATGCCGCTGGTGGTCATAAAGACGTTGCGCTTGAGGTACTCGCTGATCGGGTGTTTCAGCTTGTAGCCTCGGTTCTCCAAGATCACCTTCTGCTGGTAGTCGAGACGGAAAAGCCAGAACGGCAAGCCCTCGCCGCCGTGGCCAATCACCAGCTTCAGCTTCGGGAAACGGTCAAACACGCCGGACAGGATCAGCGCTACAGTGTGCATGGCCACGTCCACCTGGAATCCCATCACTGCCCCCTCTAGACCGCGCTTGGCGAACTCCGTCACCATGTTCGGCGGTGGCGATTGCGGGTGAATGTAGATGGCGGCGTCCAGTGCCTCGGCGGCCTCAAAGATGGACCAGAATTTAGGATCGTCCAGGTATTCACCGTGCGTGTGGGAATTGATGACCACGCCGTTGAGGCCGAGCCGGTTCATGGCGCGGTCGATCTCTTTTGCGGCTGCAGCCGGGTCTTGGGGCGGCACAGCGGCCAGGGCGGAGAAGCGGTCGGGATACTTGCGGCAGGCTTCGGCCACCTCGTCGTTGCTGGATATGGCAACATCCAGCGCCTCGGCGGGATCCCTGAACGCCTGCACGGCGGGGGCGGTGATTAGCAGCAGCTGGCGGTCGATGCCGGTGGCGTCCATGTCGGCGATGCGGTTCTCACCTAGGTCGGTGAGCTTGTCGAGGATGCCGTTGGTGTAGCCGACGTTCTGAGTCAGGAAGAAACCCCACATGGCAATAAAGCCGGGGTCGTTGAAGGTCTTGTCGTCGAGGAGCTTGCGCCAGCGGTTAAGCATGTCGGCTGGGGCCCAGGCTTCTTCGGTGGCGATGCGTTTAAATTTTTGGGAAAAATCAATCTTCTTCATATTACCTTTTTACCTGCCGCCGCAGGCGCTTTTTAAGACTTCGGTTTGGGGGGTGTAATGATTTTGTAAAGGAGTCATGAAATGGTGAGCACATGCATGTCGCGGCGCTCGATGAAAGGGTAGTCCACGATAGGGTTTTCGCCTAGCAGGCGCCGGCGCAGCATGTCGTGGGCCACAGCGCAGGTCATGATGCGCACCAGGGTGCGGGTGCGGTTGACCAGCCTGACCGCCTGTACCCAGCACTGCTCACCGTCACACAGGGCGATGACGACCAGGCCTACGGGTTTGTCGTCCGTACCGCCGTCGGGGCCGGCGATGCCGGTGGTGGCCAGTGCATAATGGCTGCCCAGCTGCCGGCGCGCGCCGATGGCCATTTCCGCTGCCGTTTCCAGCGACACGGCGCCGCGGGCGGCAAGCGTGTCAGTTGCCACGCCAAGGATGCTTTCCTTGGTGAAATTGGCGTAGGTGACGAGCCCGCCGAGCAGGTAGTCGGAGGAGCCGGCAAAGTCCACCAGCTGGCTGGTGAGCATGCCGCCGGTGCAGGACTCGGCGATTGCCAGGGTTTGCTGCTGTTCCACCAGCAGGGTATGCACTTCCTCGGCAATCGAGGAAAAGCGGTCGGTGACTATCGCGGTGCCAAGCGCCTCTTTTACCTGGAAGACGTAGTCGTCCATGGCCTGGATAGCGGTGCTGCCGCGGGCAAATACCTTGATCTCGACGATGGGCGGCGAAGGGCGGTAGCCAAGGGTGATGCCGGGTGGTACCGGCAGCGCGGTGAGCTGGTCGGCGAGGGTGGATTCGCCGTGGCCGATTGTAACCAGCTTGGCCAGGCGGGTCGGATCGGTGACACCGAAGGTCTCCTGGACAAAGGCTAGGAACTGCTCTTCCACCATGCGCTTGAATTCATACGGCACGCCGGGCGTGAAAAAAAGCCAGGCATTGTTCAGCTTCAGGCGGAATCCAGGCGCGGAGCCTACGGGGTTGTCCACGAGAATGGCAGAATCCGGCAGAAGGCACTGTTTGTAGTTGCTCTCGGGCATGGTGCGGCCGCGATTGGCGAACCAGCTTTCCAAGTGCTCCAGCCAGCCGGTGTGTTCCACCAGGTTGACGCCCATGGCCGCGGCCGCGGCCTCTGCGGAGAGGTCGTCGGTAGTGGGGCCTAGCCCGCCGTTGATGAGAATGACGTCGGCCTGCTTGCTGCGTTCCTGGAAGATATCGATGAGGTCTTCCATGCGGTCGCCGACGGTAGTGCGCCGCTGCAGCTCCAGGCCGTTGTCCATCAGGACGTTGGCGAACCAGGCGGCGTTGGTGTCTACGATCTGACCGGACAGCACTTCTTCGCCGGTGCTGATCATTTCAATTTTCATGGAAGTAATTCGCAGCGAAATCGCTAACGGTCAATGATAGCTTAATCGGACTGAAGAAAGGAAAAGGGAAAAAGAAAAAAGTTTGAATCCGGAGATACACATGCGGGTGCCGTGCAGGATGTTTCCCGCCCGGTGCGGTCGGCCCCCTCGATTAATCAGAAACCGCAGGCATCGACGACTATTTTGTCCCCGTCGATGTAGATGTTGCAGCCGGACTCCAAGGACAGCAGGTCGATGATTTCATCGACTGTCTTGTCCTCGACTCGTATCGACACCAGGATATTGTTGGCCAGTTCGTCCTTGATGTCGATGACACCCTGCAGGGGGTCGACCGGTGCACCGGTCAACACCATGATCCGGGTCTGGCCTTCACGATCCTGGTGGTTGACGATATTGACCTCTTCCTCGAATGTCCTGTTGATGTTGAAGTCGGCCGGTTTTTGAAGGCTCATCGCCAGCGGATGCAGCGCCTGGGGCAGCGGTGTGTCGTTGAGTACAAGGCTCAGCCTGGCATCGTCGCCGTTCCGAGTTTGCCAGGTGAAGTTGGCGCCTGCCGACGTTTCGCCGTCGGCAATGATCATCTTTTGTATCCGAATGGCGCCCTCGCCGTGGGCGGCGTGATCCTGGGCGAGCAGGATCATGGAGCACAAGGTGGCGCAAAAGGCACCGGCGGTTGCGAAAATATGTCTGGGTTTCATGGCGTCTCTCCTAACTATAAGCCGGATATATTCAGCACCTGCTTTCATCACTATTCTACAAGTCAGTCGCAACAATCAACTATTGCAATTGGCTAAGTAAATATTGCAGTTTGCAGCCAGGAAAATCATATCCAGTGTTTCCGTAACGCTACAATTGTCGACAGCGACATGGATATAGCGCAGGCGGGCGTCGTGCCAGATGGTGAGCCGCCCGTGCCGGAAAAGGGTTGCGATTGGATGCCCGTCGGATGGAAGTATCAGTCATCGTCGTCTTCTTCAGCTTCGGCGGCGATGTTTTTCAGGCGCTTGCCGGCCTCGACAGAGACGGTTTCAGGTATGTCCAGGTCGCCTAACCAGACGGCCTTGTCATCGTCGCCAAGTGCGCTGCTGACCACGCTGGCACCAGTTTGCCGGTTCAGGCAGCGAATGCGGTTGAGGGTGTCATCATCCGCGGTCTCGTCCTTGAGCACCAGGCCGGTCTCAAACAGGGCCCACAGGCCATCCGTGGATTCCCAGAACTGGTGGGTTTCCTTGCGCATGCCGTCCAGTTCCTGCTCAAGCTGCTCCTTGGTGGCAGTCAGTTCCCGGGCTTCCTTGCGCTCGGCCACCAGGGCGGTGTTGATGTTCTTATTGTCCTTGGCCTGGTCGAGGTTTTTCTTTTTTAGGTCGGTGACCTGGCGTTTCAGGCGTTGCGGGTCGAGCTGTTTAAGTTCCTTGAGTTCGGCCTGGACCTGGCCGAGGTCTTCCTTGAGTTTTTTCAGCTGTGTGTCGGACTTGTTGTCCTGCTTGTCGTTGCTGATCAGTTTTTCCAGACGCTCCATCTGCAGTTCCTGCTGCAGGTTCTCGTAATCCGCTTCGAGACCGGCGAAGTGTTCAAACTGCTTTGCCAGGTGTTCGAAATCTTTCTTGTGGCTGATGATGTCGTCACGCAGCTTCTGCTCCATTTTCTTCTGGCGATCCATCTGGGCCAGGAGTTGCTGCTTTTCCTCTTCCAGCTTCTTGATTTCGGCTTTGAGGGCGCTGCTGGTGCGTAATTCTTTAAGGCTTAATACTTGGGCCATGCTCGGAAAATGTAATCAATTACTTGTGGGTGATGTCAGGATGCGGTGTTTGTGAGGGACTGAAAAAACATTGGAAAATCACAAACATCCGCCAATTCAGGGCGCGGATTCTAGCATACAGACCTATAGCCCTGCCAAGGGTGGGGCCTGCTGAAGTAGTTAAAAAGAGGATTTTTTGTGAATTTTGCTGGTCGGCGGTAAGAGCCGGTCAGCCCGTCGGCGTCGTTGCTCAGGAACATCGAGGTCGCCTCACAATGCATCTGCTCCATGAGCTTGCGCAAGGTAATGGCGATGATACTGTGTGTAGCGAGTTAATACTCGAAAGTCTGGATCAGGTCTTCCAGGACGGCGCGAGGCAGCTTCATTTTTCTTATGAGAGCTCTGGTCTCAAAGCTATGGCACTCCGTCCTGGTTCACCTGGCATGGAGCAAGGTATTACCGGGAGAAGGAAATCCGGTATATCACGTTGGCGCCGTCATCGCTAAGCAGCATGGAGCCGTCGTCCATGAACTGCGTGGCGACCGGCCGGCCCCAGGGATTGCCTTCCTCGTCTATGAAGCCGACCAGGAAGTCGACGTATTCACCGGTCGGGACGCCGTCCACCATGGGCAGGCGCACGATCTTGTGACCGGTGCGGTGGGCGCGGTTCCAGGAACCGTGCAGCACGGCGAAACCGTCGCCGGCGTATTCTGCCGGAAAGGCGGAATTACCGGCCTGTGCCAGCGGATAGAACTCCAGGTCCACGGCAGCGGAATGCGCGGTATATGGCACATCCGGTCTGGTGATCTTGCCAACTAGGTCGGGACGGGCGCCGGCATGGCGCGGATCTTCGTTATCGCCCATGTAGTACCAGGGCCAGCCGAAGAAGCTGCCGTCAGTGACGCGGGTGGAGTAATCCGGCACCAGGTCATCACCGAGCTGGTCACGTTCGTTCACCGAGCACCATAGGGCACCGGTTTCCGGTTGCACGGTCAAGCCGACGCAGTTGCGGATGCCGTTGGCGAACAACCTGCCGGTAGCAGCCTCGTTCCCCACTTCGAACACCATCACGGCGGCGCGGTTCTCTTCGGTTCCCCAGGAGGCACCGAGGCCCTTCTCGTTTTCCCACGCGGCGATTTCCGCGGCGGATTTTTCACCCATGTTGTTTTCGGCCACGTTGGACTGTGAGCCCACGGAGACGTAAATGTACTTGCCGTCGGGCGAGAACGCCAGGTCGCGGGTATAGTGACCACCACCCACCGGGCTCAGCTGCGGGACGACGACCTCGGGTACATCGCGGGCCACCATGTCACCTACTTGGTAGGGGTAGCGAATGACACGATTGGTTTCAGCAACATACACCCACTCCGGGTTGTCGCCGGCCGGGTAGAAGGCGATACCAAGCGGTTGCAGCATGCCCTGGGCGAAGATCTCGATTTCCTGCGGTGCGCTGCGCACGGCATTCGGACGAATCACGCGCACGCGGCCGCTCTGGGTTTCCGCCAGGAAGATGTCGCCGTTGCGGGCAAGCATCATGGCGCGAGGTCCCGACAGGCCCTCATCCAGGAAGACCTCGGCGGTGAAACCATCCGGCAGCATCAGTCTAGCGCTATCGGGGCGCGCAACCACGTTCGGGAAATTCACGGCGGAAGTCGTCTGGTAAGGCTCGGGCAGGTTGTCCAGATCGACTTTATGCACACGCCCCGGGCGATCATTGATCCAGTCGGGATCACCTGAGGGCGGTTCGGTGTTTACAAATCCGCCGAAGCCGGCAGGCGCCGGACGATCATCCACGAAGGTGCCATTGGCCAACTGCTCGAAATAGGCGATCACATTGGCGCGGGTCTCGGCGTTTTCCACGGGAATGACCATGGAGGAGCCCGGCACGAGGGCGGTGGGTGATGCCAGGAACCGGTCCAGGGTCGCGGCGTTCCAGGTTAGGCCGGAATTGCGCATCGCATCAGTATAGGTAAAGCCGGTGGCGGCTGCCTGACGGCCGAACACACCGCGCAGCAGCGGGCCCTGGGCACCGCCATTATCTCCCTCGGCGGCACTGTGGCATAACGCGCACTGCTGGGCGAAAAAATCCTTGCCAGCACTAGCATCCTGAGCAGCGGTAACACCGGGGAGCAGGGCGGCAGAAATGATGAATAAATGACGAATGTTCACGGAGCCTCCTAGACTTCGGAATCTGGTAGTGGGGCGGATGATACCTGAAGTTAGGAGCCTGCGGGCAAATTCAGGGGCGACTGGGGGCGGTTAAATACCTGCTTCAGGCTTCGAGGGGTGCGGTGGCGTACACAATAAGCACCATGTAATCCTGTTTGCTGCATCCGTTGACCGGTGGCATATCGGCGCCAGGCCTGACCGGAAAATTGCTTTGTAGGGCGCTCGCAGGTGTGCAGTCGTGTCCGGCTGCATCCGGTGTATAGATGGCGGAGCGACAGCGCAGGTGGGTGACGTCGTATACATCGGCATCGTTGTCCAATTCCCACCTTTGGCTGCCTTTGGCATCCTGGGCATACACAGTCAGCATGGCGGTGATATCCCGGTTTCCGGTGACAAGGTAATGCCCTGCAGGCATGGGAAACTCCGGCGCTTCCATGATCAGGCCATGTTCTTCCAGCCACCAGGCATTGTCATTAAAGGTCCAGTTGGCGGGGGCGACATTATCGTTGGCCCTGAGGGTGTCGTAAAAATCCAGGGGCACCCCGCGCGGCCCCGGGTCTTTGCGCCACAGTCCCCACTGTTCGGCATTATTACCCGACCGGGCATGGGGGTCCGCCAGGGCGGCAATGTACTGCACTGGTATGCGCTGGAAACGGGGTCGACGGTATTCCTGGGCAAACGTGAAAGGCACCAGCGAAGAAACTACGCAAGTTGAGACGGCGGCCAGTAGGGAGCGACGAGTCGCGGGGCATTTATTTTTCATGGCAGTGCCATCGTGGCTAGATGCTGACGAAACCGGTACTGTCGCCGAAGCTGTCCTCTTCAATGCCCATGGTGTTGAGCATGGAAACCAGCAGGTTCGACATCGGCGTCTTATCCGGGTTGACGATGTGACGATTGCCTTCCAGACGGCTACTGGCGCCACCGGCCAGGATGACCGGCAGCGGGTCATGGTTGTGCGAGTTGCCATCGCTCATGCCGCTGCCGTAAAGAATCATTGAGTTGTCCAGCAGGTTGCCTTCGCCATCGGGAATTTCCTGCAGTTTTTCCATGAAGTAGGCCAGCAGGCTGACATGGTAACGGTTGAGTACGGCAAACCGGGCCTTCTGTTCTTCGTTGTTGGAGTGGTGCGATAGGGTATGGAAGCTGTCCCTGACACCGCTTGCCGGGTACACGGCACCACTCAGCTCTTTCGCCATGAGGAATGTTGAGACGCGGGAAATTTCCGTTTGCCACGCGAGTACCTGCAGGTCGAACATTAGCTTGATGTGCTCGTCCACATCCGCCGGAATACCGTTCGGCTTGTCCGGTACGGCGATATCGCCGGTAACCTTCTCGCCCGCCTGCACTATGCGACGTTCGATTTCACGAATATCGGTGAGGAACTGCTCGAGCCTGGCCTTGTCAGCGGCCGGCAGGGAGCGATCGAGACTGGCAAGCTGGTCGGAAACGGCATCGAGCAGGCTCAGTGACTGCACGCGACGGGCATCACGTTGCTCCGCCGTGGCGCCGTCACCGAACAGGTGTTCGAAGACGACCTGTGGATTGTTCTGCATGGGCAGCGGCGAAAATTCAGACTGCCAGGAAATAGTATTACGGTACGCGCAGCTCAGGCCTTCGCCGCAGCTCAGGGTGGCTTCCTCGATAGTCAGTTCCAGAGAGGGCAACGGAGTGTCCCGGTTGAGTTGCTGGGCAATAATCTGGTCAACGGTGACACCCAGTGTCGGCATGGCGCCGGTCTCAGGTTTGGAGCCGCTGAGGAAGCTGGCAGCGGAGCGGTTGTGGTTTGCGGTAGCACCGCCGGGGCCATAAGCCAGTGGTAGGCCGAGACCGGTTATGACATTGACCTTTTCGCGGAACTTTTCTAGGGGTTGCAGGATTTCCGTGAACGCGAAATTCTTACCTGCAGTCGCCGGAGTCCAGCGTGACATTGTGGCACCGTGGGGAATATAGATAGCCCCGAAGCGGGTTTTCGGCATGGCGCTTTGCGCCAGTGCTGTGCCGGCCGGCACCATGGATTCCAAGAACGGTAGCGCGAGCGTGGTGCCGGTGCCGCGTAAGAAGGTGCGACGGTTTAGGTGTTTCTTGCTCAGGAAGGATGCCATGTCAAGCCTCCGGTGTGTTCACTGAAGCGTGTGCCGATTTTGCGGCAACGGCTGTTTCGCTCCCGCTCTTCACTCGCTTGGTGAACTGGTCGCTGTTGATTATGCCCCGGACCAGCGTGGAAAAGCGATAGTCGCTGGCTTGAGCATTACGCATGATGGCGCGTACTGTCGGCATGTCGTGGTATTCCAGTTCCCGGCCGAGTGCATAGGTCATTAGTTTTTGAGTGAAGGTTTCCACAAACAATTCAGAGTAGCCAAGCAGCGCCCTTCGCAGGTCGGCGGGGCCGCTGATGGTGGAGCCATCGAGCAGTGTGCCGCTGGGATCTACCTTGGATTTGCCGTCAAATTCACGCCACTGGCCGACGAGGTCGAAGTTTTCCAAGGCGAAACCGATCGGGTCGATGACCGCGTGGCAGGACGCGCAGACGGGGTCCTTGCGATGGGCTTCAAGACGCTCACGCACAGAGGTCACGATCACTGTGGTGCCGTCTCCGTCGAGGTTGGTTTCTACGCCGGGTGGTGGTGCCGGTACCGGTGCATTGAGCAGGTTTTCCAGAATCCAGGCGCCCCTGATCACAGGCGAGGTTCTGCTGGCGGTGGAGGTCACGGAGAGGATGCTGGCATGGCCGAGCAGGCCACGGCGTGGGCTGTCTTCTGCCAGGTTGACCTTGCGGAAGTAGGACCCACGAACGCCGTCTATACCATAGTGGCGGGCCAGGCGTTCGTTGAGGAAAGTGTAGTCGGCCTCTAGTAATTCGGTGACAGGGTTGTCTTCGGAAATCAGGTTGGCGACAGCTAGCTGGGTCTCGGTAATGAAGGCTTCGCGCAAGTTGTCATCGAAGTTGCCTTCCTCGGGCGTGATCGTTTCGACATCACGCAGGAACAGCCACTGCCCTGCGAAGTTTTCCACCAGGGCGCGCGACTTGTCATCGGTTAGCATGCGCTGGATTTGCGCTTGCAGTACGTCGGGATCACTCAGGGTGCCGGCCATAGCCAGGTCGAGCAGCTCTTCATCGGGGATGCTGCTCCACAGGAAGAAGGACAGGCGCGAGGCCAGTTCCAGGTCGCTGATGGTGTAGATGGCGCCGGGCTCGAGGTCTTCCGGTTCTTCCTCAAAACGGATCAGGAAACGCGGATCGATAAGAATGCGTGATAGGGCATGCTGGATACCGCCTTCGAACTCGCCCTCGCGATATCCCTGTTGGTAGAAGTCCATGATTTTGACCACCTCGCCTTCTGTGACGGGACCGCGGAAGGCCCGGGTAGCCACGTCGGTGATAATGGTTTCGGCGCAGGCGGTTTCTTCGTCGTTGGTGGCGGGGTAGCAACTGAAAACCTGTTCACGGCTCGGTGTTTCGCCCGGACCGGTGGCATCGAATGGACCGATAATCTCGATGCGGGAGATGCTGCCTTCCTTGTTGTAGTTGGCGTAAATATCGTTGACGCCGGCCGGCTGGCGGTTATCGATGATCGCGGCGGTGATCGTATGCGGACCCGCCGTCATCGGTATCCGGCTGACACGATTGCGATCCACTTTCACCAGATTGCCATCGATAGTGACATCGAGCTCGGATGCCAGATCCTCTCCAACGCCGCGATTGAAACTGAAGAGGCGACCGCCGATGTCGATGTCATAGAACGCATCCAGAGGGAAGTTGTGTGTGATTTTCATACCACCGCGTGTGCCCAGAGGCAGGCCGTCGATATGTTCATCCTGCGCCAGGTCGGGGAGCGGGGAATAAATCGTGGAAGACTCAGTGAGCGTCATGTCGCCCACGGCCTGGCGGCTGATCTTCATGGCCGCAGAAGTATAGGCCTGCACCAGCGCCGGTGAGAAACCGAGTGAGGCGGCGATGTTATCGAATCCTTCGCTGGAGTTGTCGCGAGGCAGCAGTGTGCCTACGTCGATATCCAGCGACAGCAAGTCGCGAATGGCGTTGGCATATTCCGCGCGGTTGAGGCGATGCAGCGCCGGTGAGGCGGGCATGACCTCGATGGTTTCATCCAGGCGGTGTGCGATGTTTTCTGCAAAGCTTGCTAGCGTAGCGTTATCCGGCCTGTCTTCTCCCACTGGCGGCATCATGCCAATGCGGATCTTGCGAATCATTAATTCCCAGGTGTCGGGCGCCGAGTCTACGTGGTTGAAATCTAGGCTCTCCATGTCCAGGCTGCCTGCCCAGTCCTCGAAGTTATGGCATTTCACGCAGAACTGATTCATGAGCCCCGGCACATCGATGTCCTGGGCAAACCCCGGGCCTGCAAGTGCGGCAAGCGTGATCGCGGACAGGAGCTTGTTTATTGCAGGTTTCTTCATTTCTCGTGCTTCTATATATAGGTGTTTCTGCACCGACTACCTGACCGGCATGTTCCTGTCCTCGAGCAGGCGGGCAATCAGCGCCATGGACTCGGGTTTTTCCTCGGCCGGATGCGTAGCCAGGAATACACCCTTGGCCCAGTCCAGCACCGAACGGCCTTCATTGTCCTGGATACCGAGGTGCGCACCGTTGGCCACAAGTAATTCGATGATGTCATTGGAACCGCGATTGGCCGCACCGTGAATGGCGGCAAGCCCCATTGAGTTGGTGTTGTTCACATCCATACCGAGATCGATGCAAAGCTGGACTGCCGCGAGCACATCCGCTTCGCTCCAGGTCCAGGTCTGGGAAACAACCCAGTCGATTCCCGCTGCTACCATCAAAGCGTTGGTGCCTTCGAAGGTTTCGATCAGGGGATCGGCACCATGCTCGAGCAGCAGGCGCATGACGGGCAGGTCGCCGGCGCGGGCTGCGCGTAGGAAGGGGGTCTGCCCGGTTAGGTCCACCCATTCCAGGGTGCCGGTAATACTGAGCAGGTCGTGACGGATCGGTGGCGATTCCTTTGTGCGGGCATCCAGGTTGGCGCCTCTTTCCACGAGCAGCCGAATCAGGTCGAGAATTTCGTCGTGGTTGTCAATGTAGTTGACGAACTTGTCGTTGTGTATATATAGGTTTCGCACATTGACAGCCTCCCAGAGGGGTGAGCGGCCATACCAGTCCTGCACGCTGAGTTCTGAACCGCGATCGATAAGCAGCCGTGCAGTTGCCATGCTGTTGTTTTCCACGGCCATCAACAATGGATTGATGTTGTTGGCCTCAGCCTGGTGAATGTCGGCGCCGGCATCAAGCAAAATCTCGGCTATTTCGGTCTGGTCATGCCGCGCGGCATATAGTAAGGGCGACATGGCGCCGGGAATCGGTTCGCGGCGACCTCGATCCGCCGGTGTACCACCGCGAATAATGCCGATGCCGAAACCAAAACCGCGTTGCGAATTCGGTTCAACCCAGCGTGGCGTTTCACCGATATAGGTGCTTGCATTCGGGTTGGCACCCTGATCGAGTAGGAATCGAACAACGTCAGGATGGCCCGCACGTGTGGCGAACATCAGGGCAGTCTGGCCATAGACGGAATCACGTTCATCGACGATTGCACCATGCTCGACTAGGAGGCGTACCGATTCGATGACCCCAACATCTGCGGCGGTCTGCAGAACCGTCTGTCCGTTGTGTTCGCGGGTATTGGCATTGGCACCAGCATCAAGCAGGATCTTCACCATAGGTGCATTGCCGTTGGAGACGGCTAGGCTGAGGGAAGTGACGCCATAACGACTGGAGATATCCGGGTTCGCGCCTGCATTAAGGAGAAGCCTGGCAGAAGCAAGGTCGTTATAGCGCACCAACCAGTGCATGGCAGGAGTATCGTACTGACCGCGACTGTCAGGGTCGGCGCCATCCGCCAGCAAGGACTGCAGTGCGATCGCATCCTGGTTCATGGCGGCATCGGCAAGATTGGCCCGCGAAGGTGCAATGAATGACACAGTCGCGAGGGCCATGACCATGCAGGATAGTCTAAAAAACGAAGTCAGCATTACAGCTTGTTACCTATTACCTCAAGTGCACATTAGTATGTCTTCAGCACATAACAAATGAAAGAAAACCGGCCGATTAGTCTCTAAAGAAGACTTATATCGCCGGGTCAGGAGTAAGTCAACTTGAGTATGCAGGCTTGCCAATTGTTTGTACTTTTTCATGACTCGGCGTGGCTATGAATTCTGCGATAAAAACAGACACAAGCGAAAAACTGGGCTTCGGCCCCGCTTTTGTTGCAAGAATTTTTAATGGAGGAAAATCAGGCGGCCTCGTTCCTCTTGCCCACTCTGGCAGCCTTGGTCTTGTATTTGTCCAAGTAGCGCCGGGCGTTGTCGGTCTTGGTTACGACATGAACATCGCCGGGTTCGAGGATGCGGCCGTCCTGTGAGCGCAAGGCAGCCTTGGCCAGGGGCTTCTTGGTAAAGGTGTCGACGAAATCGATTTCGGATTCGTAATCGTCATCGGCCCAACGTTCCGCCCACACGTGCAATGCCAGCATAACCGGGGAGAGCTCCCAGGCCTTGCGACGCAGCTTATACTCCATGCGACGACTGTTTTCGAAGATCGGCGATTTCTTGATGAGGCCAAGTTCCACGAAACGACCAAGGCGTTTGGTGAGGACGTTGCGAGAAATACCTAGGGCGTTGTAGAGCTGCTCGAATCGGCGGGTGCCACCAAAGATCATGAACTCCCGTAGGATGAGCATCGACCAGGGTTCACTTAGGAATTCGGAAGCGTGGGAAACATTACATTTCAGTCTATGTTCGGACATGGCTCAGTGCCTTTTAATGTATTGTATGACTTTGAAGTAGTGGGTTGCAGAGAGGTTTCTGCATCCTACAGTCTCTTTTTTTATACTAATCCTGAAAAAAGACTAATATTACAAAAATTCTCATTAGGTTATAACCCAAACAATAACAAGGGTCGGTAAAGACCATCAGTTACAAATGCCAGTTAGGTCATTATCTGGCAGCTTCAAATTAAACCGGTATTTGGGTACTCTCTGCAGTCAGAATAAATCAAGGAGTAGTGCATGCCCCGCAATAAAAAACCCCAACTGAATCTTCGCAACCCGCACAAACGCGAATTCCTGAAATTTCTAGCGGGCAGTCCCCTCCTTACCAGTTTTTCCTCTTTTGCCCAGGTGATCGAAGAAACCCTCGGTGAACGCCTGACCAACCCTGATCAGGTCATCAATGTGTTTGAAATGGAGGCCGTGGCTCGTGAGAAAGTGCCGCCTGCACACTTTGGCTACCTGGTCTCGGGAGTCGACAGCGACACCACCCTGCGCGCTAACCGGGAAGGGTATTCACGTTTCCAGATCATGCCGCGCAGGCTCGTAGATGTCAGTGCTCGCGCTGATATGTCGGTGAATGTCCTTGGCGCCGAGGCCAGGTCACCCATTTTTCTCAGTCCCATTGGCAGCTCCGGCGCTTTCCATAGCGATGCCGAAGTCGGAGTAGCCAGGGCAAGCGCTGCCAAGGGTCACCATATGATCCTTTCAACACAGGCTTCTTCGCCTATCGAGGATGTGGTTGCCGCCCGCGGTGATGGGTCATTGTGGTTCCAGTTGTATTCAACGGGCAAATGGGAATATGCCGTGGCGATGATTCGGCGCGCAGAACGCGCCGGCTGCACAGCTGTTTGTCTCACGGTGGACCTGCCCGCCGGCCGTAATACCGAAACGCAGGCTGTACTAGCCCGCGAGGATGACCGTTTCTGCGAAGAATGCCACTACGGCCAGTCCAAGCCGATGTTCGACGGCCTCGATATGCAGGGAGTTGGCCTGGTCGATCCATCCATGACCTGGGACGTCATCAGTCGCATGAAGGACGTTACCAACATGAAGGTACTTATAAAAGGTATCGAGGTCGGTGCAGATGCGGCGCTCGCTCTTCACCACGGCGCCGATGGCGTGATTGTGTCCAACCATGGCGGGCGTGCCACTGACACGGGTCGCGGCACCATTGAATGCCTGCCCGAAGTCATCAGTGCCGTGAACGGCAGGATTCCGGTCATTGTCGATGGTGGTATCCGTCGCGGTACCGATGTCTTCAAGGCCCTGGCATTGGGTGCGGCAGCTGTGGGTGTTGGCAGGCCTCACTGCTGGGGTTTAGGTGCATTTGGCCAAGCTGGCGTTGAGCGTGTACTTGATTTGCTCAATCGGGAGCTTGAGATTACTATGCGTGGCAGCGGCACGACTGCAATTGCCGAGATCGGTCCAGATTACATCCGCGACGCGGGCCACAGAGTCCCGCGCGGCACCCTGGGAAGAGAACTGCTCTAGTTCATTCCCGAGTTACAGAACCAAAGGGGGGGATCAACGGGGTCAGGGTAAAATTTCCTCTGGCCTTTTTGATTATCAGGGGGTTGTAAAAAGCGGTGTCTCACATCAACAGAAGGGAATTCATGGCTTTGTCGGCAGGAGTATCAGCCATGGCGGCCGTTACCAGTTCATCCACCACCAGCGCAGCTTCCACCTCGGGCATGTTCATGTGCATGCACGGGATTACCTCCAGTGGTTCAGATTTTCGCGCTGTGATCGAAGGCTGGTCGCGGGCAGGTATCACCTATGCGGAACCTGACCTGGTGTCTGCCAGGACATTCGAACAGGCCAATGGCGAGGGTTCCGCCAGGCGCCTCATGGATGACCACGGTATTCGAGCTGTATCGTCCACTAACCAGTTGTTCCTGGAAGAGACCGGGCCAAGGCGTGCGCAGGCCCTCGAGGACCTGAAGTGGAAGGTAGTCATGGCGCAGTCACTTGGTGCTGACCGCCTCGTCGCCCCCTCAGCCGCCAATCAACCCCATACCATGGCGGATTACGAGGAGGTGATTTCAAACCTGCGGGAGGCGGCGGAAATCGCCCGGCCACACAACGTTACGTTGATGGTGGAGTTCACTCGCCTGTCCACATTGATCAACAATTTGCGCACTGCGATGGACGTCGTACGCGCCGTAAACCATCCCAACCTAAGGTTTATGCTTGACGTGTATCACTTCTGGGCGGGCATGAGTAAATTCGAGGACCTGGACCTAGTTGAACACGGCGAAATCCACCATGTGCATTTTGCCGACACACCAGCGTTGCCCCACCTGGCGGTTGCAGAGCGCAAGGATCGCGCATTTCCGGGTGAAGGCATTGCCCCTCTGCAGAAGATCGTTGGCAAGCTTGCCGAGAAAGGTTACTCGGGCCCGTTGTCACTGGAATTGTTCGATCCCGCCGTGCAGAATGCCGACCCTGAAACGATTGCCCGTAAGGGGATCGAGACCACGGCGCCGTATATCTCCTGATACGCTGAATTTTTGGCAATAAAAAACCCCGCCAAGGCGGGGTTTTTTATGCAGACTGATCAGCTTCGCGGTGTCAGTTTCACCAGTCGGCCTTCCGGGCCGTCCTCGATGATCCAAAGATTGCCGGCCGGGCCTTGCTCGATACCACGAATGCGGCGTCCCATGACAAAGCGCTGTGCTTCCACGGCATTGTCGCCGTTGACGACGATGCGTACGATGGACATGGAAGACAGGCCGCTAATGAAAGCGTTGCCTCGCCATTCCGGGAAAGCGTCACCCGTGTAGAACATGAGGCTTGACGGGGAGATGACCGGGTTCCACCAGACTTTTGGTTTTTCATAGAGACCCTGGGTATCGGTGTCATGGTCGGGAATGATCTCGCCGGTGTAATGGTTGCCGTTGGAAACCATCGGGTAGCCGTAGTTCTCTCCGGCAATGACCATGTTCAGTTCATCGCCACCTCTTGGTGCCATTTCTACATTCCACAGCCTGCCCTGCGTATCGAAGGCGATGCCGAGCGGATTGCGGTGACCATAGGACCACACTTCCGCGGCGATACCACCCTGGCTGGCGAAAGGATTGCCGGCGGCTGGTGTGCCATCATCATTCAGGCGCAGGATCTTGCCCAGTGAGGAGTTCAGGTCCTGGGCAGGATCGTACTTGTTGCGCTCACCGGCGGACACGAACATGTGGCCCTCGGCATCAAAGGCGATGCGGTGACTGAAGTGCAAGCCTCCATCCACTTTCGGGAAGGCACGCCAGATTACTTCCAAGTTTTCAAGAGCAGGAGCGTCCAGGTTGAGCGTACCGCGGGCGACAACTGCTCCACGAGTTTCGTTTGCTCCGGCTTCGACGTAGCTGATGTAGACAATATGGTTCTCTTCGAAATCCGGATGCAGCACGATATCGCCCAGCCCGCCCTGGAAGAAATAATCGACTTCAGGTGCGCCGGCGACCTCGGTCTTCTGACCGTCCTGGGTCACAAGCTGGATGGTGCCGCCTTTTTCAGTGACCAGGATGCGTCCGTCAGGCAGGAATTCGATGGCCCATGGCTCATTCAGTTCTGCAATCGGAGTGGAAATGAAGGGGTATGGCACCTGCGCTACGGCAGCGGTTGTTCCCAGTAGTAGGGCCATGGCAAGGATGATGACTCGTTTCATATAAGTGACCTCGGAATCACGCGTCTTCGGATGGGGAAATAAGCTAGTCATAATGTATTGGTGCTGACCCGGATTTATGGATAATCATCTTGCCGGCAAACTGCCCTGCGCTATCCTTTGTAATCGGGCCATGACCCTCGGGACTGGCCAGTATATAAGCCCTGATTGGTGAAATCCATTCGGCAGGCCATGTATTAAAGAGGCTGTATGAAGCGAGAATTGATCCTGATGCGTCACGGCAAGTCCGACTGGAGCAAGCCGCTTTCTGACTACCTGCGCCCGATCAAGAAGCGTGGCTATCTGGAAGCGGCCAAGGTCGGCGCCTGGCTGAAGGGCCAGGATATGGTCCCGCACCTCATCATCAGCTCACCCGCGCAGCGTGCCAAAGAAACCGCCGAGACTGTTGCCGATAGCATGGGATATGACGCCGCCAATATTATCTGGTATGAGTCGGTGTACATGGCGGATGTAAGTGAACTGCTCGATGCTATCGCCACTACGCCCGATGAATGCAGCCTGCTGATGGTCGTCGGCCACAACCCCGGCCTGGAAGACCTGTTGTTCTACCTGACCAAGGAGGTCGATATACCCGATGATGGCAAGGTAATGCCCACGGCGACGGTGGCGGTTATGGAAACAGAAAATGACTGGGCCGATCTCGAACATGCCTCCTGCAAACTGGCCGTGATTGCCCGGGGTCGCTACCTCTGATACCAGCCGTCATTCCTCGCTCCGAAGAAATTTAATTGATTTGCCAACAAAAGAGGCCGGATTGATCTCGACCCTTTTCGTTGCTGCTTGATCAATTATTTCGTTTGAAAAGGCTTTCCAGGCCCCGGTTGAGCAGTTGCTCGACCGGGTCGACTTCCTCTTCCGCCGTTTTCGGTTGCTGGGTTGCATCCGTGCTTTCTTCCTGCGTCTGCTGTGTGGCCTGTGCGCCTGCGGCACGTTCGAGCAGGTTGGTCAGGCCACGTTGTACAGCAGCACCAATGGCGCTGGCGATAATGGCCTGTACATCGGGCAGGCAGGTGGGACTCGAGATGAGGCCGGTGCAGGCGATGGGCAGTGAATAACCGCCGATGTCATAGGCGCGTTCGGTGGTCGCCGGGTTCCTGTCGACATTGGCCACCATGTTGAAGGCGATGGCATCGTTGGCCATGTTGACTAGGGTGCCGCTGCCGGTGACGGCAAAACCGGAGGAATCGATCAACAGGTCGTTGGTGCTGACGATGCCGTCCTGGACCCTGATGCTGGCGGTAAAACTCTCAAACGGTGTGCGCTCGCCACGGGTCACCGTCCTGGTCCGGCGTTCACGAATCATGCTTTCGACCTGGGTCAGAACTCCGCCGACATCCACACCTTCCAGCACGCCATCTTCCAGGTCCAGGGAACCCGTGCCGTTCAGGTTGCGCTTAATGTTGGCAGTGTCGGCACCATGGCCGGTCAATGCGAGTTGAACATTACCTTTGCCGGTGAGATAGGTGGCATCCATGAAATCCTGCAAAAGCGGACCCAGGTTGATACCAGTCAGTGTCGTGTCGACGCGGGCCACTGGTGAGTCTGTGCGGGTATCCAGGCGAATATCTCCGCGGTAACTGCCTTGGTAGAGATTGGCGGAAAGCGGCGCAAGTGCCAGTTCACCGTCCGAGGCGTTAATGGCAAGAGTCATGTCCTGCAGTTTGAGGCTTGAAAAGGTTAGCTGCCCTATATCAAGCATGCCTTGTATGTTGAGACTTCTCAGAATATCCAGGGGCAGTTCGGTGTTGATCATCTCGCTGCTTGTGGGCGCATCGGTAGCCGGAGCCCGGTAGCGGTCCATGTTGATGGCGGTGATGTCGAGATCGAAATCATATGCGGGGGTGGTTTGCATGCCCGCCATGGTGAAGCCGCCCGTGATGCGAGAATCGTCAAGGGTGATGTCGAGATTGCTCAGGCGTACATCGTTGGCAGAACCTGCAACGGCAGTGTTCAGGGCAAAAGCATTGAATACCGTGGTGTCGGTTGTTGGCGGTAACGCCTTGTTCAGCTGCTGCATAAGTCGGCGCAGGTTGAAGCGGGGCAGGCTGACCTGTCCACTATAAGTCATGTCGCCCTGCAGATTGTTGACCAGCATATTACCCCGCAGGTCCAGGCCTAGGCCGGTCAGGGTGAAGGCACTGGTGTTCAGGCTGTCGTTCTCCAGGTTCATGACCGAATTCGCATTCAGTGCCACGGTCACGGGTGGATTGGGTATACGTGAGCCTGACAGCACCACATCTAGGTTGAGGGGATTTATGGTCAGGTTGGTACGTGAACCATCCACCACGATTTCCAGGTTCATCGACTGGGCCACTTCCGCCAGGTCACGCTGGTCGATGGCGTTGAGCACTTCACGCAGGTTGTTGCGGCCGTTGAGCGTGAGCTTGCCACTCATGGTGCCCTTGGAGGATTTGAAGTTGCGTGCCTGCAGATTGCCGTTGAGATTGAAACCTAGGAAGCTTGCTTCGATACCTCTGATATCCATGTTGCCTGTGGCCATGTCGACATCGAAAGGCGCATTGATGTTGAAGCGCTTGTTGCTGACATTGCGCAGCTGTCTGCCGTAAATGTTGAGAGGCGACTCCCGGCCACCACTGATCTGTCCAGCGATCTGCAGCATGAGCGGCAGGTCGGGGCCGTTGGCATTGAATCTTCCCTGGATTACCGGTGTGTCGGTATTGGTGTTGCGGGCGTTGAAATTGGCGCTAATGGTCGCGCCCAATGCGCGTACTTCTAGTTCTGGAATGACGATGTTGTTGGTCTGTAAGTTTGCGTCGAAACGCGTTTTCACCATGAAGCCATGGTCGGGGGTTTGCTGCAGCTCACGGCCATAGCGAGCCAGTTCGGAATTGCGGCCACCCTGGAATTGGCCTGTAACTTCCAGGAGCGTCGGCAGGTCGGGGCCGGAGGCATTGAGGGTGCCAATGATCACCGGGTTGTCGGCTTGCAGGTTGGTGGCGTTCAGGTCGCCGGTGATAGTGGCATCGAGCAGGTTCGCGTTGAGGCCGGTCACTTTCAGGTTGCCGGCGACGGGCTCTGCTTCCACCAGGGCACTCAATTCGAAGCTGCGGTTGTTCAGGTTGTTGATCTGCAGGACAAGGTCGTCGTTTTCCAGGATCTGGAACAAGACAGCCAGGTTTGTCCCTGCGGCGGCCATGTTGACCTGGTACAGCGGCGAATTGCCGGAGATGCGGCGGCCGTTGATGTTGGCGTTGACCTGGGCATTCAGCGCGCGCAGGGAAAAGTCGCGCAACATAAGGGTGTCCTCGTTCAGGTCGATACTGACCGAGGTGTTCATGGCGATATCGGCAGAGCCATTAGGGACATTTGCGCCGCTGAGTGTCCCGGTGAGAGACAGCGGGTCGAGGTCGTAACGCTCATTGTCCAAGTCATAAAGTATGGTGCCGGTCAGGTTGATGGAGGTGGAAACGGCGGGCTGGGTGGCGCGGGCATTCAGAGACAGCGTCAGGGCCAGGGGTTCGCCGTAAACCAGTTCACCAGTACCGATATTGATACCGTCGATATCGTAGCGGACGTTATTAAAGCGGTCGTCGAAGGTCAGGGCAGCATCCTGAATGTCGACACCGCCGATAACCAGATTGTTTAGGGCGCTACCGGAAGCGGAAGGCGATTCAACCGGTTCGCTTTCTGGGAGGGTGGCGTTCCAGTTGCCCTGGCCGGCACCGTCGGTCTCCAGGTATAGGCGGGTGCCGCGCAAGCGAATGGTGTCGATTTCATACTTACGACTCAGGAGAGGCAACAATTTGGCGCGGAACTCGGCGCGCTCGGCGGTGAGCAGTGGTGTATCGCTGAAACCCTCGGGATTATCAACGATGAAATCGTCCAGGGTGATACCCAGCCAGGGATACAGAGTCAGGCCGATCTCGCCGTTGAAGGAGACATTCAGGCCGGCTGCATCCCGGACTTTGTCCTCGAAAAAGGCTTTGTGCTCGTTGGGGTCAAGATTGACGACATAGAAAAAGCCGACAACGACGGCAGTGAAAACCATGGTAACCATGGATACGGTGATTTTGAGGAATGTCTTCATCAATGGGGTGTTTTACCGGGGCAAAAAGAAGAAAGTGGAATATATATTAGACCAGAACTGCTAGCGAGATGTTGCAACAAAACGATGAATTTATAATTGGCATTTTTGCCGAAAAGGTCACAGGTCCAGGCTAGCCGGTTACAAACCAAACCATGCAAATTTCGGGGAGATTGGCTTCAGACGGCCCAACCTCTTGCAAATAAAGCGTTATTTATCAATTCTAGCTTCCGCGTAGCGAAGGGGGATGGCCGCAGACAGCGTATGAAGTTCAGGCAATTTTTCAACTGGCGATTCTCGCTGATCTTTTTCCACCGCTGGCTGGGTATCATAGTCGGCTTTATGTTCTTGATCTGGAGCCTGTCCGGCATCGTGCTAATGTATGCCGGCATTCCCCACATGACCGCCGGTGAGCGTCTGCATCGATTGCCGGCACTCGACCTGTCCACGGTAAAAGTGACACCCGCAGAGGCACTCTCGCAGGTGCAGGGTAACCCGTTCCGGCTGCGCATATCCATGCACCACGACCGTCCTGTTTATCGCATCAATACCGGTTTTGTTTTTGGCAACTGGACCGTGGTCTATGCCGACACGGGTGAACAAGTGCCCGACCTTGACGGTGACGCGGCAGTGGCATGGCTCGCGGATTTCCTCCCCGATTACGAAGGTGACTTTGTCGTGCAAACCACATTAAAGGGGCCGGACATGTTCACGCATTCCCCGGGCATCCAGAACCATATGCCCATGCACCGCATCGGCCTCAATGATGCCGCCGGTACCGAGTACTACATGTCAGCCGGCAGCATGGAGCCGGTCATGAAGACCACCACGTGGACGCGCATTCTTGGCTTCAGCGGCTACAACATGCACACCCTGTTTTTCTTTCGTCAAGCATCATGGTGGACTCCGATATTGGAATGGCTGGCCTGGATCGGCCTGGGCATGGTGATACTCGGCGTGGTACTGGGTATCTGGCGTTTCAATTTCAGGAAGAAATTCAAAAAGAGTGGTGAAGCCTGGCGTACACCCTATAGCGGCTGGCACAAATGGCATCACTGGGCCGGCATCATTTTTGGCATCATGGCCGTGTCCTGGGTTTCAAGCGGGCTGGTCTCGCTGAATATTTTTCCGGTGATCACCGAAACCCTCTATACGCAAGCACAAATCGATGCCGGCGCGCGCAGTGTGCAGGGGCAGGGAGATCACATTGATTTCTCCCCGCTGTCTGTCGAAGGGCTGCAACATGCAGCAACCGAACTGGCCCGTGAATTTGCTATCGCTGAACTGGAGCTCATTGAGGTAAACGGTGGCCTTTACTACCTCGCCTATCGTAAACCCACACGGCGGGAAATGCTTGATTGGGATTCCCGTAGCGCTTTCGATTTCATTACGCCTACCCTGGAGTGGGAGCACAGGCTGGTTTCCGCGACAGACACTAAAGCACGCCCTTTTGAGGCATTCAGCGAGGCGGAATTACTGGCGATCGCAGCAAAGGCGCAGCCTGGTGCCGCTATCACCGAGATGACCTGGCTCGACGAGCCTGATAGTTATTATTACCGGACTGTTGATTCCTTTGATCTGGGTTTGCCCCGGTCCGTGCGCCAGGTGCCCGTCCTGCGTGTAAAGTTCGATGATCCCCTTTCCACCTGGCTCTATCTCGAACCCAGCCTTGGCCAGATGACCAAGCTGGAAGTAATCGACAGGCGCAACCGCTGGGGTTACTACGGCCTACATGGCCTCGATTTCTCTTTCCTGTACAACAATCGGCCATTGTGGGACATCATCATGCTCATACTGGTCAGCGGGGTAGCTGTCCTGAGTTTCACCACGCTGGTGCCGGCATGCCGGCGAGTGAGTAAAAATTTCTGTAAAATCAAGCGGTTTTATCGGCAGGCCGGGGTGCAGGAAGATCAAAACTTAAATAGATAAAACCGATAATTGGGCTGCGATTAAACAATTAGACAGATGGTTAACCGGTCTATATATTCGCTCACCAAGTCATTAATCTAACTGACTTCGCGAAGTCCAGTACTTCAATAAACGTTTATTCATAAAAGCAGCAACACTTATCTGCAGCTATCTTAAACTGCACTGGAATATAAAGGAGTGAACCATGTCTTTAGCAGGATCCAAAACCGAACAAAACCTGAAGGATGCCTTTGCTGGCGAATCCCAAGCAAATCGCCGTTACCTGTATTTCGCCGCCAAGGCCGACGTTGAAGGCTACAACGACGTAGCCGCGGTTTTCCGTTCCACAGCGGAAGGCGAAACCGGTCATGCCCATGGCCACCTAGAATATCTGGAAGAAACCGGTGATCCCGCAACCGGCTTGCCGATCGGTGCCACCGCCGACAACCTGAAAGCCGCTGTCGCTGGCGAGACCCACGAGTACACCGATATGTACCCGGGTATGGCCAAGTCAGCCCGCGATGAAGGGTTCGATGAAATCGCAGACTGGTTTGAAACGCTAGCCAAGGCCGAGCGCAGCCACGCCAACCGTTTCCAGAAAGCCCTGGACGGACTCGACGGCTAAACAGACCCCGCCGTGCCGGAATCTGTACTTGGTTTCCGGCCCAGTGACCGCCTGGCTCCCCGATTTGGCGGAGCCGGGCAGTCATGAATAAATCCCAATGCACCGACGTTCCCTGCTGGCACCCGACTGTTAAGACAATGGATCCGGAAGATGAGTAATACGCCTCCAGTCAATGAAAGGCCCCGAGAAGGCAGCCTAGAAGCCCCGACCAGACATCCTGTCGAGTGGCAGTCTGCTGAGTTCTGGGACGAAAATGCCCTGAACGCCGAACTCGAGCGTGTTTACGACATTTGCCACGGCTGCCGCCGCTGTGTCAGCCTGTGCCATGCCTTCCCCACCCTGTTCGACCTGGTGGATGAATCCGAGACTATGGAAGTGGACGGCGTGGACAAGGCCGATTACCACAAGGTGGTTGAGCATTGTTACCTGTGCGATATGTGCTACATGAGTAAGTGCCCCTACGTGCCCCCGCACGAGTGGAACGTGGATTTCCCGCATCTCATGCTGCGCGCGAAGGCGGTCAATTTCAAAAAGAATGGTGCCTCGTTCCGTGACCGCACCCTCACCAGCACCGACAAGGTGGCAAGGATGGCCACCATTCCGCTGGTGGATGTCACCCTCAATGCCCTGAACAATAATGGCGCCTTTCGCAAGGTGCTCGAAAGCACCCTAGGCGTGCATCATGCCGCACCCGTGCCAACCTATCACCGCAACAACCTGCGCAAGCAGGTTGGCCAGTTCACCAGGTCGCTGGCGCCTAAAGCTGTTGGACGTACCACCGGCAAGGTAGCCTTTTATGCCACCTGTTTCGGCAATTACAACTCCCCGCACCTGGGCGAGGATTTTTACAAGGTGTTCCAGCACAACGGCATCCATATCGAACTGGTGCCGAAGGAAGCTTGTTGTGGCATGCCGAAACTGGAACTGGGCGATCTCGAGTCGGTGCGCGAGCTGAAGGAAAAGAATATTCCGGTGCTTTCCAAGCTGGTGGATGAAGGCTTCGACCTGACCGCGCCGATTCCTTCTTGCGTGCTCATGTACAAGCAGGAGCTGCCACTGCTGTTCCCGGACGACGCGGATGTGCTGAAAGTGAAGAACGCCTTCTTCGATCCCTTCGAATATCTCTTCCTGCGTCACAAGGAAGGGGAGTTCAACACAGAATTCAAGCAGGGTCTGGGTGATATCAGCTACCAGGTGGCCTGCCATCTGCGCGTACAGAATATTGGGCTGAAAACCCGTGACATTCTCAACCTGGTTCCCGATACCAAGGTGGTGCCCCAGGAGCGCTGCTCCGGTCATGACGGCACCTACGCCGTGAAAAAGGAAACCCACAACATCGCCGTGAAGATCGGCAGGCCGATCGTAAAGAAGGTTGATCAGCAGGACCCAGATCATTTCATTTCCGACTGCCCGATGGCCGCGACCCATATTGCCGCGTTGTCCGAAAAAGTGGACAAGCCGGAACACCCGATGACGCTTCTGCGCCATGCCTACGGGTTATAAGCACACCGGGCTAACCTAGCCAACAGGAGTAATGATGACAAAACTGACCAGAACCGACCTGTGGTCACTGGAAGATTATTCAGTAAACCGTTCCGAGTTTAGGGCGCAGGTGCTTGCGCATAAAAAGAACCGCCAGCTGCAACTCAATGAACATGCACGCCTGCTGTTCGAGGATGCGCTGACCCTGAAATACCAGATACAGGAAATGCTGCGCATCGAGAAAGTTTTCGAGGCGGCAGGTATCCAGGAAGAACTCGATGCGTACAACCCGCTGATTCCCGATGGCGACAACTGGAAGGCCACGTTCATGATCGAGTATGAGGACGTGGAAGAGCGTAAGCTGCGCCTGACTGAACTGAAAAATGTCGAAGACCTGATCTGGATGCGGGTAGAAGGGCATGACAAGGTTTACGCCATTGCCGACGAGGACATGGACCGGGAAAACGACACCAAGACTTCAAGTGTGCATTTTGTCCGCTTCCAGCTGGCGCCGGAAATGGTGGCTGCCGCGAAAACAGGCGCCGCTATTTTTACGGGTTGCGACCTGGAAGGTTTTCGTATTGGGCCGCTGGAAGTGCCGGAAAACTTGGCCCGGAGCCTGCGCGACGACCTGGCCTAAGACTTAGGTCGCACAAACATGATTCTGGAATGCATGCTACCGGCCAACCGGGGCTTTTTCGAACTATTTGTGGTAATTTCTCCTACCACAATAATAACAACACCATGCCAAGCCTAATTGAATGATCCAGGAGTCCTCAATGCATAAACCGGCTTCTTCCCTCTATTCTTCACTAACAACTGTATTCCTGTTCACTACTGTTTTCCTGACCGCCTGTTCGGACCAGGGTGCGACAGTCGTCAGCGATGGCGAAACCGTGAATACCCCAGTTGACGAGTCGGTGATCTTCATCACCAATGCCCACATTATTGACGGTACAGGTAACGTGATTGAACGCGGTAGCCTCCTCATCGAAGACGGTCGTATTGCCGAGGTAGGAACCGATGTTGTCGAACCGCTGAATTCCCTGGTCATCGATGCGGGGGGCAAGACCGTCATGCCGGGCTTCATCGAAGGGCATCGCCATATTATCCGCGGTAACCCGGATGAATGGATGGCCAACCAGTCCGAAACCAGCATGCAGGAATTTCTCGATGCTGGTTTCACCACCGTGCTCTCTGCAATTGACGCTCCGCAAATCCTGGAGCTGCGCCGCCGTATCAACGACGGAGAAATCGCCGGTCCTCGCCTGCTGACGGGATCATTCGTGCCGATCAATTCTCTGCCTCCCGGTGAACCTACTACCGATCCGGCCAGGACCGACGTATCGCGTCCGCCCAACCGGCCGACCGAGTCGGCGGGAAAGATTCCCGATCAGGTCATAATCGATGCCGTGAACAACATTGCCGACCAGGGTTTTGACTTCACCAAGACGGTGGTCACCGTGACTCCGAATGGCCCGGAAGTTGAATCACTGACCCTGATGGTGGAGGAAACCCACAAACGTGGCCTGAAAGCTATTGTCCACGCCGTGGGCAAGTGGGACGTGCTGGAAGTCATCAAGGCCAAGCCAGATCACCTGGTTCATACTCCCCATATAGGCCAGCTCACCGACGAAGAAGTGCAGACCATCGTGGATGCTGACATACCGATGGTGTCGTCACTGGGTACGCTGGGTATTTTTTACGATGAAAACAACCAGCCGATATTTCGTGATGGCTACCCTTACAGCTGGAACACGCTACCGAGCGTCGGCCAGGGTCCGGTGAATGCGCGCCTGTTGTGGAATGCCGGTATCACCTACGGTTTCGGCACCGATACCACCTTCAATCCTCGGGAAACCCTAAAGCATGAACTGAAGACCCTGTTCCTTGTGTTCTCGGAGCAGGACATCATTGAGATCATGACCGAGCATACTGCAAAAGCGGTATTCCTCGAGGACGAGATCGGCTCGCTGGAGCCGGGCAAGGCGGCGGATGTCGTCATCATCGATGGCGATCCTCTGGATGACCTGTTCGACCTGCTTAAGGTCGACCTAGTCATAAAGGGCGGTCACGTCGTCGTCAACCGGATGTAAAAGAGGAGGTGGCGATGCGATTCAGAATAGCCAGCGTTTTACTCCTCGCCGCCTTCCCTTTCATTTATTCACCTGTAGTTCACGCACAGGATTTTACGGCGGCGCCACCGCTGCCCGCGTTTCCCCAGGTTTACCAGACCACCGAGTATCCCATAAAGGTCGACCTGGTGGCTGGCGGCCTGGCTAATCCCTGGTCGATCGCTTTTCTTCCAGATGGTGACATGCTGGTTACCGAGCGTGCGGGTCGCCTTAGTCTTATTTCCGACGGTGTTCTTGTACCCGATCCGGTCAGCGGTACTCCCGAGGTCAAGATCACCGTGCTCGGCGGGTTGCTCGACGTGGTCCTGCATCCGGAGTACGACCAAAACCATACCCTTTACCTGAGCTATTCCAAAGGCCACGAGGACGGCACCCGTAGTACAACGGCAATCGCCCGGGCCATCTATAACATTAACGACAATGCATTGGTTGGTCTGCGCGACATTTTCATTGCCAATTCCTGGAGTGCCTCGCCCACCAATTTTGGTGGCCGCATGGCATTTGGTCCCGATGGTAAGCTATACATGACTATCGGCGAGCGACAGGAAGAGTCTCGGGCGCAGGACATGATGGACCATGGCGGTAAGGTTATCCGTATCAATGACGACGGCTCCGTGCCAGACGACAACCCGTTCACCGGCCGTGATGACGCCTTGCCGGAAATCTTCGCGCTGGGTGTGCGCAGTCCGCAGGGGCTCGCCCTAAATCCAAATACCGGCGAGTTCTGGGAGAATGAACATGGTCCGCTTGGCGGCGATGAAATCAACATCATTCGGCGTGGCGCCAACTACGGCTGGCCGCTGGTCACCTACGGTGTCGATTACGATGGCGTAAGCATCAGTGAGGATCAGCAAAGAGCAGATCTCGCATCACCGTTCCTGTACTGGATACCATCGATTGCGGTCTCTGGTCTCAGCTTTTATACCGGGGATGCCTTTCCGCGCTGGCGCGGCAGTGTTTTTGTCGGTTCGATGATCCAGGGTCGCACGCCAAGAACGGGTCATGTCCAACGCATTACCTTCAGTGACGAGGGCGTGCCACTGGCCAGAGAGCCGATGCTGGTGGATCTGCACCAGCGCATCCGTGATGTGCGGCCTGGCCCCGACGGCTTCCTTTATGTATTAACTGACCAGAATCCGGGTGCAGTACTGCGAATTTCACCGGTGCAGTAAGACGGTACACACAACCGGTAAAGATGAATGGCTTCTGTCGATCAGACGCTGGAAGCAATACCGAAGAGGAAATTCGAGGCCGGTGAATTCATTATCTTCAAGTACAAGAAGCCTAATGGCATCTATTCCCTAACTCACGGTACCGTGGATGCGATCATCGACGGGCAGAAGATTACCCAGATCAACCAGATGGGAGCCATTTTCTTAGAAATCGTCTAATCCATGGACAATGTTTCCTCGGCATCCATACAGCTTGCCATGGATTCCGACTTACTGCACATTGAGAACCCGAAAGAGTTTGTCGAGGAAGATCCCGAGGTCATCCAGAATATTACCCGGATCTTGGTTTTCAGGATTATCAATCTCAGCAAACAGATCGCTATGCTTGTAAAGAGCATCGATCAAAGTGCGTCGGAAGCAGAAGAGCAGATGCTAAGTAAAGTGCTGGGACACAATGCACAGCGCGACAATGGCAAGGGTGAGTCTTGTCCGGAGAAAAGTTTTCATGCCCCAGTTCCCTAGTGTTGTTTAAGGAAAACATAAGCGCCGGAAACTAAATGCCGGGTTAACCTGAAACCGGGATCTCGTGCCCGTTCACGCGAGATTCTTTTTGGGTGCTCAGAGGAAGTTGTTGGGCCAGATCATGGTGCGCCACATGTGGGCGGAGGGTGAGTCATCGTAACCCAGGCCGGCCTCGGGTTGGCGAAAGTTACGCGTGATGATGTAGTCGAAGTCCTCGATGGACACAGAACTGTCCAGATCATCGAAGAAATAAATGTCATACATTGTGACAAGGCGTGAGGTCATGTACCACGTGTGCTGCATTGCGTATTCAGCATCCTTCCTGATGTATTCAGGGGGTTCGTAATCAGCGCCAAACAGTTTCAAGTATAACTCGGGATACTCGTAACCGACCGCGGGGTCCGGTGTGTAGCGCAGTGCCTGGTGATACTTCACCGCCCAGGCCACCTCCTCATCCACATAGGGTCCGATGAGCTGTGCCGCCCAGTAGCCGTGGTCGGTGCGAATAAGGCAGGCGTTGGTGATGTCGTGCAGTAGGCAGGCCAGCACCACCTTCTCTTCTTGCCCATCGTCCATCGCGCGTCGGGCGGATTCCAGCAAGTGTTTTCGCGTGGACGGGTTCATGCGCAGGTTGAAGAAGTCCTGAAGCGTGGGTTTGTCCGGCATGCGTGGAAGGGCGGGATTATCACCCATCATCAGTACGTGCTTTTCATCTACCTTTGCCATCATCTCGGCACGGTAATCCGGCAGGTCGGTGCCTACAGTGCCAACAGGCTGTGGCACAATCAGGCGTTCGCGCCCGGCCTGTGGCCAGGATTTGTTATCGCTCATGGGATTCCTCGGAACTGCAGACGTACCCGAATTAAACAGGTTGTAGTGAAGACAGGCAAGGCAACACGAGATTGCAATTAACGGCCACTGGCGCTAACTTTTATGCATAACCAATAAGAGTCAGAAAAATAATGAACAGAAGGTTGTTTATCGGCACCGCGTTGCTTTCTTTCACTTTACCCACCGAGATTCTTGCTGCGAGCGATTCGCAAGTTGCTGCAAACATGGTGTTCTTTGACCCCCGTTTTGCAAAATCCCTGCCTGAACTGGGCGATTGGGTGCGAACCGGTAACACCAGAATCGTGAACGGCGATATCACACCAGTCTGGAATGACGGGCTAAAGCGCCTGAGCGGCAAGGTGCCATTAAAGCTGGTCGGTGTAACGACGGATTCCTTTTACTTCTGCCTACAGCGCCTGCTGCAGGAAAAAAACACGGTCACTGCCGAAAGCCTGAGAATCAACAATAACCTGGTTGCCTGGATGATCACCAGCCAGAATCATAGAGCAAAAACGGAGATGTCCTGATGGCCAGTGCACTGCCCCCCGGGCTTGATGCCGATACCCTTGCAGAAGCCTTTGACCAGTTCCGCGCCATAGTGGGTGCCGACTGGGTGTTTACCGATCAGCAGGCGTCCAGTTACAGGGATCCCTACACGCTGACCAACAACCCGGCCGAATACCAGCCGTCAGGTGCCGTCGCGCCCGCAAGCGTGGACGAGGTCCAGGAAATCGTAGGTGTCGCTAACCGATATGGTGTGCCGCTGTGGCCTGTGTCCCGCGGTAACAACTTCGCGTACGGCGGCTCGGCGCCAGTGATGTCTGGCACCGTGGTGCTGGATATGAATCGCATGAACCGCATCCTCGAAGTGAATGAGGAGTTTGGTTACGCCCTCGTGGAACCGGGAGTGAGTTACTTTGATCTGTACGAATACATCCAGGAACGTGGCCTCAAACTCTGGCTGGATGTCCCGGACCCGGGCTGGGGCAGCGTGATGGGGAATGCCCTCGATCACGGGATCGGTTACACACCCTATGGTGACCACTTCGGGATGCAGTGCGGTATGGAAGTGGTGCTGCCCACTGGTGAGCTTGTGCGCACCGGTATGGGAGCACTTGAAGGTAACAACACCTGGCAACTGTTCAAATACGGATATGGTCCTTATGTGGACGGCATGTTTTCGCAATCCAATTTCGGTATCGTTACCAAGATGGGTATATGGCTGATGCCGGAGCCCCCAGGCTATCGCCCCTACATGATCACCTTCCGGCGTGAAGAGGATATCGAGCAGGTTATAGAGATATTACGGCCGCTGAAAGTGGGTATGGTGATCCAAAATGCGGCAACGGTGCGCAGTCTGATACTTGATGCCGCCGTTCAAGAAACCAAAAGCAGGTACTATGATGGCGCCGGTCCTGTACCGCCTAGCGTCTATCAGAGCATCATGGACGACCAGCAGATCGGCATGTGGAATTTCTGCGGCGCGCTGTATGGACCGCCACCTGTCATGGATGCCCTAGAAGGTGTTATCCGCGATGCCTTCGCCCAGGTGCCCGGTTCCCGTTTCTGGTTCCCTGAAGAGCGGTCGCGCGAATTCGATATTCTGAAACACCGCGCCGAGACCATGAAGGGCATTCCAAAGCTCACCGAGTTTAACTTCCTCAACTGGAACGGTGGGGGCGGTCATGTAGGCTTCTCACCGGTGGCACCCATCACGGGAAAGGACGCAATCGACCAGTACAACCTGGTCAGTGGCGTGGTCCGCGAATACGGTTTCGATTACCTAGGCTTGATGGCAATCGGCTGGCGCGACCTGCACCATGTCACCGTGGTGGTCTACGACAAGAACGATCCGGATGAAATCCGCCGCATGGACGAAGTATTTAATATCCTAGTAGACGAGGCGGCCAAGGCCGGTTACGGGGAATACCGCACACACATCCGTTACATGGATCGCATCGCGCAAACCTACAACTGGAACAATGGTTCGCTATGGCGCATGCATGAAACTGTCAAGGACGCGCTCGACCCGAACGGAATTATCGCCCCGGGCAAGTCCGGCATCTGGCCGCGCAAGTACAGGGCATAAGCATCATGAAAAGGATACTGTTTTTAATCGTTTGTCTCTTGTTCGGTATGGTTGCGAGTGCTATTCACGCCCAGGAGGGCGAAGGTGTATATCAGAGACACTGTTCCTGGTGTCACGATCCCGGCATGAACAATCCTGGTACGCAGCAACTCACCAAGACCCGCGGTGAAGCAAACGGCATTCTTATCGATCGTGATAACCTGGTCGATATCTACGTGAAAACCATAGTCCGGCAAGGCTTGAATGCCATGCCGGCATTCAAGCCGACACAGATAACTGAAAGCGAGCTGGATGCACTGGCAGCTTTCCTGGCAGACTGAAAAACACAAACGTATTTCCGGAAAAATACTGCCGACGATTCCAAGAGGAGAATCATCCATGAGAAAGATTAAATTCTTGGTCGCCGCGATGATTGATTCTGGATTGCTGAGCCCTGACCACGTTGATAGAGCTAGGTCGACAGGGATACATCATTCTCGGCGGCTGATGTTCTGAGGTTATAAGTAATGTTACCGGTTCACAAACCCGTCCTGGCGGGACTATTTTGCTTGCTGCTGGTGTCATGTGGAAAGGAAGGCGCCAATGCGGCCAGAGTTGCCGATATTTACTTTAATTGGGATGTCCGTCCTATCATTTCCGATAATTGTTTTGCCTGTCATGGTCCAGATGCCGAAGGCGGCCAGAAGGCTGGCCTGCGTCTCGACCTGTTTGCAACAGCCACGGCGGAGTTGCCTGAATCCCCCGGCAAGTTCGCGATCGTACCGGGCGACCCCGATGCCAGTGAACTGATCCGCCGCATCACGTCCACCGATCCCGATACAGTGATGCCGCCACCTGAAAGCAACAAGACCCTTTCCTTTGCAGAAAAACAGGTCCTGTATGACTGGATTGCCCAGGGTGCCGGTTATGAACGCCACTGGGCGTACGTGCCGGTGAGCCGGCCCGACGTGCCCGCCGCGAATGGCGGCACTCTTTTCGACAACAATGCCATCGATGCCTACATCAGCGAGCGCCTGGCAGCAGAGGGATTGTCACTGTCGGCGGAAGCCGACCGGGCGACACTGATCAACCGGGTGACCTTGGACTTGACCGGCCTGCCACCAACGCTCGATGCTGTAGATGCGTTCGAGGCCGACACTGATCCCGATGCCTACGAAGCACTGGTGGATGACCTGCTAGGTTCCATCGAACACGCCGAGCACATGGCTGCGCAGTGGCTGGATATTGCCCGTTGGTCGGATACCGACGGTTACCTGGAAGACGCCGGCGATCGCCTGCTACACCCCTGGCGTGACTGGGTGATCTCCGCTTACCAGGACAACATACCCTTCGATGATTTCCTGACCTGGCAGATCGCCGGGGACCTGTTACCCAATGCGTCCAAAGAGCAGCGTCTGGCAACGGCGTTCCTGCGCCTCGGTCAGCGCAGTTCGGAAAACGGTATCATCGACGAGGAATACAACAACGAGTATGCCATCGACCGTGTTGAAACCCTGGGCGTCGGCATACTCGGCCATACCGTGGGCTGCGCCCGGTGCCACGACCACAAGTACGACCCGATTTCCATCAGCGACTTCTACAGCTTCGCCGCTTTCTTCAGCGATACCTATGAACCAGGCTTTTATACACCGGGTGGCACATTGCCGGCACCCGGCTTCCTGGGCGTGGAATCCGGCGCCACACTCATCCTCGCCGATATGGAAACTGAAACAAGGCTGGACGAACTGGAAGCTGAGGTAGTCGACCTGCAGCAGGCATATGACAATACAGTTAGTGACAGACGATCCGCGCTTGCGCAAGCAGAGGTGCCTTCAAATGCGCCGTCAGTGATTGGCAGGGAACTGGACAGGGCGCTGGCGGCCCATTACGCGTTCGAGTCGTATTATACCGGTGACCTTGAGTTCGCGAAGATCGAAATCTTCGGTCGCCAGGAGCAGGGTAAGCCCATGGTTGTCAGCAAGGGTATGCCGGCCGGGATCCGCGAAGACCTGGTGCAGTTGTCGGCCAGCAACATTCGTGGGCAGGTACCTGCCGTCATCCAGTCACCGCTTGCCACTGAGGGCATAAGCGGTAAGGCCTTCCTGTTTGATGAGCAGAACAAGGGTTATTTCGGCGGCGACGTCGGTGACTACGATCGCACCGATCCCTTCAGCCTGGATTTTTGGATCCGTTTCGACCGCGTCTATGACATTGCCACCGTCATTAACCACAACCAGCACATCCGCTTCGCCGCCAACGGCTATGCTCTCGATGTGAAAGACAACCGCCTGAAATTCAATTTGCAGCACACGCCGGATAACAAGATCAGTGTTATCACCGACGAGGCGGTAGCGCCCGGAGAGTGGCACCACATTACCGTGACCTATGACGGTTCGAGTAGGGCAGCCGGTGTCGGGATCTACCTCGACGCCGAACCCATGACCGTCCAGGTGCTAGGCGACAACCTGTCTCAGACCATCATCACCGATCCGCTCGCCTTCATCGACGATACCATCTACGGGCTGGGCTTTGGCAAGCGCTGGCAGCAGTACACGCTGGCTGGCTCTGCGCTTGATGAAGTGAAAGTATTCAAACGCGATCTCAGCTCGCTCGAAATCGCCTACCTGCACGCGGATGGTCAACCGGACATTACTCTTGATAACTGGCGTGATTTCAGCCTTATGACGGATGCGCAGGTTCTGGCAGCCAGGGAATCACTGCGCAGTGTTGCGGCAGAACATAACCAACTCGTTTCCTGGCAACCCGAAATCATGGTGATGCAGGATGATCCCCTGGCTTCTTCCATGCATGTGAAAAAACGCGGGGTCTATACCGATCTTGGCGATGAAGTCGAAGGGCAAGCCTTCGAGCAGATCTTTCCCTGGGATGATGCCTTGCCGAACAATCGCCTGGGCCTGGCGCAGTGGCTGTTTGATCCGCAGAACCCGCTCACGGCCCGCGTTTATGTGAATCGTATCTGGCAGGCCATGTTTGGCCGCGGCCTGGTGGAAACGGCTGAGGATTTCGGTACCCAGGGGGCCATTCCCTCCCATCCGCAACTGCTCGACTGGCTGGCTGCAGAACTTGTGGATTCCGCTTGGGATACCCGGCACCTGTTGAAGCTCATGGCCATGTCCGCCACCTACCGCCAGGATTCGGCGGTCAGTGCGGAAAAAAAGGAAGTCGATCCCTTTAACATGTTGCTTAGTCGGGGCGTACGCCTGCGACACAGCGCCGAGGTGATCCGCGACAATGCCCTGGCGGTCAGTGGCCTGCTGGAAACCGACGTGGGCGGACCCAGTGTGCGACCCTACCAGCCGGAGGGCGTTTGGAAGGCGGTATCCGTAAACCAGGTAGTCGATTATCCATTGGCGGAAAACGTGGCGCTTGACGAGCATCACCGCCGCACCATGTACGGTTACGTGAAGCGCGCCGCCCAACACCCAGCCCTGCAGGTGTTCGATTTCCCGCAACGCATTAACACCATAGCTAGGCGACGTACGTCGAATACGCCACTGCAGGCACTGGTGCTGCTTAATGACCGCCAGTACCTCGAGACCTACGAGGGGATGGCGATGCGTGCGCAGGAACACAGCAGCGATCTTTCCGCACAACTGGATTACCTTTACCGGTTGGCGTTGCGACGCGATCCTTCCGCCACTGAAAGCGGCATCCTTCGGGGACAATACAACCGGGCTTTCCAGCGCTTTTCCGAGGACAGTGAACGTGCCAGGGATTACCTGGGTGCGGGACTGACCGATTTTGGTGTCAGCGATGATGCACTGGCGGAATTCGCTGCACTGGCATCAACGGCGCGTATCGTCATGAATTCACCGGACGCGTACACGCGTCATTGAGAACACCCATGCAGAACCTGGAACATCACCGTATTGCATTATCCCGCCGGGCCTTCCTGAAAAAAGGCAGTCTCGGTATCGGCTCACTGGCCCTGGCCGATATGCTGGGTGCCCCCGTCGCTCTCGGTCAGGACCTCGGCGTGCTCGGCGCGACACACTTCCCGGCAAAGGCGAAGCGAGTCATTTACCTGCACATGTTCGGGGCCATCTCACATGTGGATACTTTTGATTACTGCCCCATGCTAGAGGAGATGCATGGTCAGCAGATTCCGGCCTCGGTTATGGGCGAGGGCAGGGTATCCACCATGGTTCAGGGCCAGACACAGTTCCCGCTCGTGCGCAACCTGGCGCCCTTTAAACAGCGCGGCCAGAGCGGCGCCTGGGTGAGTGACTTTTGGCCGCACGTGGGGAGCATCGCCGACGACCTGTGCATCATCAATTCCATGTACACCGAACACGTAAACCACAACCCGGCCGCCCAGTTTCTGCAGACAGGCTTCCAGCTGGTGGGCCGTCCATCCTTTGGTTCCTGGGTGAGTTATGGTCTCGGCTCTGATAACAATAACCTGCCTTCCTTCATCGTCCTCAACAACATGGGGCCGGGGCAGGGGCAGAACATGGACTCGGCCAATTTCGGCTCGGGTTTCCTGCCGTCACATTTCCAGGGCGTGCAGTTCATGCGAGGGGAACAGGCCGTGCATTACATCGACACGCCCGACGGCCTGGCACTGGAAGAGCAGGGCGAGGATATCGCCGCCATCAACGCCCTGGCCCGAGCCCAGTATGATGCAAGTGGTGACGAGGAAATCCTGTCCAAGATCAGCCAGTATGAGATGGCTTACCGCATGCAGTCGTCCGTGCCTGAGGCTACCGATGTCAGCGATGAGCCGGATTACGTGCTCGACATGTACGGTCCCGAGGTGCACAACCCCGGTTCCTTTGCGCGCCAGTGCCTGCTGGCCCGCCGCTTGGCCGAACGCAGCGTGAAATTCATCCAGTTGTTCTATAACGGCTGGGATTTCCATTTCAGTATTTCCGCCAACCAGCCCGTGATGGCGAAATCTGCCGACCAACCCGTTGCTGGCCTGATCATGGATCTCAAGCAGCGTGGCCTGCTGGAAGATACGCTCGTAGTTTTCACCAGCGAGTTTGGGCGCACACCGTATTCACAGGGCGATATCAACAACCCGATCTTTGGCCGCGACCATCACCCCTATGCCTTTTCCAGCTGGCTGGCCGGCGCCGGTGTGAACAAGGGCATGACATACGGCAAGACCGATGATTTCGGCTACAACGTGTCAGAAAATCCGGTGCATGTCCACGACTTCAATGCGACCTTGATGCACCTCATGGGTATCGATCATGAAAAACTGACCTACTTCTTCCAGGGAAGGAATTTCCGTCTGACGGATGTACATGGGAATGTGATCACTGATATTTTGTCCTAAAGATCCAGTAGAACAGAGAATAAAGTCAGCCGGTGTGATCACTCCTCCTTCATTTAAAACCAAACGCCGCCTCTGCGCACTATCCCTTGCAGTATCGGTGCTGCTTGCTTTGGTCGGATGTTCTTCTGACGAAAGTGACAGCACACTGCCCAGCGGCTCGATTGATTTCAACTGGGATATACGTCCCATCCTTTCTGATAAGTGTTTCGCCTGCCATGGTCCGGACAGGGAAGGATTGAAGGCCGGGTTGCGGCTGGATGTCCGCGAACTCGCCGTCGCCGAACTGCCCGAGACTCCCGGTAGTTATGCCATCGTGCCCGGTAAACCAGAATACAGTGAACTGGTGAAACGTATCACCGCATTGGACATCGATTTACGGATGCCGCCTGAATCGTCGCATAAAGTGTTGAACGAGACAGAAAAAGACCTGCTGCAACAATGGATACGTGAAGGGGCCCAGTACAAGCAACACTGGGCCTATCTGCCACCCACACTGACAGATGTACCGGAAACGTCGTTCGATGATCGTGTGGAAAACGGGATCGATGCCTATGTCTTCAGTCGCCTGGATCAGGAAGGGCTGGCACCTTCAACCGAAGCTGGGAAAGAGGCTCTGATCAACCGTGTGACGCTCACCTTGACGGGGCTGCCTCCCGGTCTCGAGGCGGTCGATGCCTTCCTTGCCGATAACAGCCCCGATGCCTATGAAAACCTGATTGATGACCTGCTTGGCTCGCCTCGCTACGGGGAACATATGGCAGGGTACTGGATGGATCTTGCCCGATGGAGCGACACGGATGGTTTCCTCGATGATCATCATGATCGTGTCCTGTGGCCCTGGCGCGACTGGGTGATCGATGCATTTAACAACAATATGCCCTATGACGAGTTTGCTACCCGCCAGCTGGCCGGCGACCTATTGCCGGATCCCGACCGCGCTGATTTGCTGGCGACAACCTTTGTCAGGTTGGGTAAGCGGACGACTGAGAATGGTGCCATCGCTGAGGAATATTCCGCGGAGTACCGGGCGGAAAGAACAGATAATCTCGTCGGAACGACTTTCCTGGGATTAACCCTGGGATGCGCGCGTTGCCACGACCATCGTTATGATCCTATTACCCAGAAGGATTACTACGCGATCTCTGCCTTCTTCAATAATAGCGACGAACCTGGAGTCTATGCACCAGGATTCAGTGGTATCCAGGGAGGGCCTGCCTTGCCCTGGCCTGATGAGAATGCCACGAAACGCATCAGCCAGGCTGAGGAGGAAGTCTCAAAGCTGGAGCAGCGTTACCTCGAAACCAGGGAGTCGGTTTCGGAACAGGCGGGCAACTCTGCTGCCAGGATCCTTCAAGAGGGTGCACTTGCACGCTACCTGGAGACATCGAAAAGCCGAGACCTTGCTGCTTATTATTCCTTCGATGCGGCGATAAAAGCTGATCTTGAAGACTTGCCGGAGCCGATGGCAAGACGTGTGCCACCGCCAACAATCAATGGCCTGATGGCAGGACCGTACGCCATCCCGGTAGTGGTGGACCTGGAAAACGAGACCGAGTTGCAGCGCAGGTCAAGACAACTCCGGGAGCTGGAAGGCCGTGTTCCCAGGAATTACAACCGTGACCAGTTATACCTGTCTGCTGCTGAAAATGTCGGTGTACCCGACGCTGTGCTGCAGGAACCACTGTTGGGCGCCGGGGCGAAGGGCCAGGCCATGTTCTTCGATGAAACCAACAAGGGCTTCCTGGGCAGGGACGTTGGCTGGTATGACCGTACCGATCCATTCAGCATCGATTTCCGGTTACTCATCGCAGACGAATACGATGAGGCATCGATACTCAATCATATGTCCGAGCAGAATTCAGGCAGCACGGGTTACCAGCTTTCCCTGCGCGATGGTAGGTTATGGGTTTCCCTGGCGCATTCGCCTCCGGCGAACATGATCGCCCTGTTATCTGATGAAGCATTACCGGTCGGTGAGTGGATCCATCTTACCTTGACTTATGATGGTTCAAGCTCGGCGGCTGGCGTTTTACTTTATGCTGACGGTTTGCCACTGGCCATGACCGTTGACCATGATTCACTGACCAGAAGCATGCTGCCCTGGGGGACAGGTGATGTGTTCGATCCGTTCGTCGGCCTGGCTTTCGGCACGCGTTTTCGCGTGAAAGCGCCGGTGGGCAGCGGCATGGATGAGATCAGGATCTATGACAGACCACTCAATGCACTCGAAGTGGCCTACCTGCATGATCCGGAATTACCTTTGCGCTTTCCTGAGGCTGACGTCGCCGAAGACCTGGCAGGTCTCGTCATTGATCTTGATAAACAGGTCGAGGTTGCAAGGGATGCCTTGATCGCTGCACGTAGAATGCACAATGAACTGGTGACGGCAGTACCCCAGGTCTTGGTGATGGGTACTGCACCTGGACATGAAGCGACTTACGTTCTCGATCGTGGTGTATACAGTGAACCTGCTGACGAAGTATCTCCGAGAGGATTGGATGTCGTCCTGCCCTGGAATGAAGATCTGCCGCAGGACCGGCTTGGCCTGACACAATGGCTGTTCGATCCGGATAACCCGCTTACCGCGCGCGTCTTCGTCAACAGGATCTGGCAGATGCATTTCGGTCACGGCTTAGTGGAAACTTCTGAGGACTTTGGTTCCCAGGGCTCGATTCCCTCGCATCCGGAGCTGCTTGACTGGCTAACCATTGAATTCGTCAATTCGGGTTGGGATATAAAGTTCCTGCACCGGCTGATCGTGACCTCGTCGACTTATCGCCAGGACTCCGACCTGAGCGCAGTGCTTCAGGAAAGGGATCCGGGTAACCAGTTATATGCCAGGGGGCCTCGGTGGCGTATGACGGCAGAAATGATCAGGGACCAGGCGCTCTTCCTGAGTGGCACACTCAGCGAAGAAGTCGGAGGGCCGAGTGCCACACCTTACCAGCCCGACGATATCTGGAATCCACTTAACAGTTTCTATTCCTATCCCGATGCTGAAGACATTCCCAAAGAGGAGCATCATCGCCGGACGCTTTACACGTTCGTGAAACGAAATGCGCCTCATCCGGCACTCGGGATTTTTGATTTCAGGAACAGGACAGAGAGTATCGCAAGGCGTCGTTCTTCGAATACACCGCTTCAGGCCTTGCTCCTGATGAATGATCCTCAGTACCTGGAAGCCTATAGGTTGATTGCGGAAAATGTACTAGCGTCGACCGATGAAGATATAGCGGGTTTGACGTTGTTGAACAGGCTGGTTACACGGACGACACCATCGGTCGAACAGCTCGGTATCCTCAAAGGTTACTACCATGAACAATTGGCCTACTTTTCTGAAAATCCAGAAAGAGCCGTTGAGGCAGTGGCAGTTGGTGTTACTGCCGTTGATCAGGCACTGGATATAACAGAGCTCGCCGCGATGGCTAACGTGGCAGCCCTGTTAATGAATGCCCCTGATACTTATGTGGTGAAATAGCCTGAACGAAATGACAGGGACCGGATAATCTTTGCGAATGACTATGAAAAAGCCTGCATCACGGCAAGAATCTGTTCGAATCTCCGCTGGCAATAACCGGAGGGATTTCCTGCGGACGATGGGCACGTACCTCGCGGGTGTTCCTCTCTTAGATCCGTTATCGCCCGCTGCCATGGCGCAGCAAATAACAGACATCGGTCAGAACATCGGTCTCCTCGGTAGCGGTCATATAGAGGCCAGGGCAAAACGGGTTATCTGCTTGCATATGCTTGGCGCGATCTCGCATGTGGACACCTTCGATTACAAACCGAAGCTGTTCGAGATGAGCGGGCAGGACATCCCCCCGTCCGTGCGTGAGACACAGAGGCTCTCCACCATGTCCGGCGGACAGACGGCTTTCCCGATTTTTGCTCCGCTGGCGGAATTTAGGCAGCGGGGAGAAAGCGGAGCATGGATCAGTGACTTGCTGCCGCATACAGCCAGCATCGCTGATGAGTTGTGTTTCGTGAAGAGCGTGCATACCGAACATGTTAACCATGACCCGGCAGCCAAGTTCCTGCATACCGGTTTCCAAATCGCCGGACGACCCTCCACAGGGGCCTGGATAAGTTACGCCCTCGGCTCGGATAACCAGGACCTGCCCAACTTCATCGTCATGAAATCTGGTGTTTCAGTCGGCGTACCACTGGACACAGCTGTCTGGGGTGCGGGCTTCCTGCCTTCGCATCACCAAGGTGTGCAGTTCAGGGCAGCCAGCGACCCGGTGCTCTATGTGAATGATCCTCCCGGCATGGAGCGCGATAATCGCCGCAGTATGCTCGATGCATTGTCTGCCCTGGTCGATGAGCAGTATGAAGAAACCCTGGACAGCGAGATGCTGTCGCGCCTCAATCAATACGAGATGGCCTACCGGATGCAGCAGTCTGTGCCGGAGGTGGCTGATATCTCTGATGAACCGGATTACATCCTCGATATGTATGGTCCTGATGTCAGGACGCCCGGTACCTTTGCCAGGAATTGCCTGCTGGCCAGGCGGCTCTGTGAAAGGGGAGTCAAATTCCAGACTCTGTTCGGGATGGGCTGGGACCATCACCTGGCAATCCGCGGCAGTTTCCCGGTACGGTGCAGGGAAGTGGACCAGCCCGCCGCTGCCCTGGTCATGGATCTGAAACAACGTGGTCTGCTGGAAGATACCCTTGTGATGTTCGGTAGCGAGTTTGGTCGTACACCTTTCGCTCAAGGGGATATCAATAACCCTGTGGCTGGTCGGGATCACCATGGCGGCTGTTTCACCTGGTGGTTCGCCGGGGGTGGTATGAAGCAGGGATTTTCATACGGCCAGACCGATGAGTTTGCCTACAACGTTGTGGAGAACCCCGTCCATATCCATGATATCAATGCGACCCTGCTCCACATCCTTGGCATCGACCATGAACGGCTGACTTTTCGTTTCCAGGGACGTGATTTTCGCCTCACCGATGTACACGGCAACGTCGTGCACGAAATCTTAAGCTGAAGGAAGTTGTCGAATGTCAGATTTTCTCTTGTTCCTAGGACGTTTCCATGTGCTCGCACTGCATCTGCCCATCGGCATGGTGCTGCTAACCGCAATCGTGCACTGGTTGTCCCGGAATGCCAGGAATAATTCTCTCCAGCAGGTGTTACCACTGCTGTGGGGCTGCACTGCCTTCAGTGCCTTGGTCACCGTGATGCTCGGGCTGCTGCATTACGGGGAAGGGGGCTTCACCGGTCCATCCGCGTCAGCTCACCGGCTCTGGGGTATCGGCTTTACCGTGGGTACACAGCTAGCTTGGTTCCTCAGCGTGTTCAATATCAACGCCTATCGTAACTGGGGTGGCTGGCTGACACTGGCATTACTCGTTGCCGTCACGGTGACGGGTCACTATGGCGGCAACCTGACCCATGGTTCTACATACCTCGTGGAATATGCGCCACAGGCAATCCGTGACCTGCTCGGAATGGAGGAAAGGCATCCCGCAGTCACCGATATCACGCAGGCAGATCCCTGGTATGACATCATCGAACCCATGCTGCAGAGTCGATGTGGCAACTGCCACAATGCCGATAAGCAGAGTGGCCAGCTTAACTTGTCCTCCTTGGATGCCCTGATGGTGGGGGGTGAGAGTGGTGCAGTAGTGCTGCCAGGAAATGCCGCGGGTAGCGACCTGTATAAACGCGTCACCCTGCCGCAGAACCATGAGAATTTCATGCCGGCCGAAGGCAAGACGCCGCTGACAGCAGATCAGGTGGCGATACTCGGTTGGTGGATCGATGCTGGATTACCTGTCCAGATATCTGTTTCAACACTCGCTGTCGATGAAACCACGATGTCACTGCTTGCCATCGAGATGGGGCTGGCACCAGCGCCTGTCAGCGCCGTTGCTGAGCGTTATGCGCCTGTATCCGGGTCATTGCTCGGCCAGATGGTGGCAAGTGGCTGGCTGGTAAGACAGTTATCGCAGGAAAGTAATGGGCTGATCGTCAGTATCAATGCCATCGGCCAGCCTATAAGCCGTGACATGCTGGCATTACTGACTGATGCCAGTGGGTCGATCGTGGAACTGAACCTGGCCAGTAGCGGCATGAACGACGACTTGCTGGCCTTGATCGCAGACATGCCCGTGCTGGAAAACCTGAACCTCAGTAACAATGGCGTCACAGACGTAGGGCTTGCTGTGGTCTCGGGATTCCCGGAGTTAGAGGTCCTCAACATCTATGGGAATCCGGCGATCACCGATGCAGGGCTTGCTTCACTGGATGGCCTGGAGAACCTTGCGGCTGTCTATCTCTGGGGCACGGCCGTGACAGAAGGCGGTATCGCTTCCTTGCATTCATCCTTGGACGGTATCGATGTGCAGGGTCAGGCCCTGCCGCGCTGAATGCGCATCGTGAAGTCCTGCCATTCCCTGATCAGCCCGTCTTCTATGAGGAAAAGACCCACACCTTCCCATTCCAGGTGATCTTCAGCGTTGTTTCTATGATAGATATCGATGCGGTGGTTGATGACCACGGGACCTCGTGCAAACGTTTCCAGAACGATGTAATCGATTTTGTATGAATCATCGACCCATGATTTCATCATGTTAGAGATCGCTTGGTGACCGGTGACCGGCAGCGTGTCCTGTGACTGCCGGTAGATGGCATCGGTTTTCATGGTGGCGAAAACCTGTGCGAGGTTCAAGGCCTCCCAGGCCTTGCAGAAACGGTCGACCAGGTCGATATTCGCCCTTTCATCCGCGGTGAGGGTTTTGTCGAGACTGTTGTTTTGTCTGCTGTCCTGGCCGCTGGCTGCCGATGCCAGCAAGGTGCCGATCATACCGCTGGCGGATGCGGTGAGAAGTTCCCTGCGCTGCGTCATGGCGGCTCCTGATTGGTAGTTGTCTGTCCCGATTTGCTTTTACAATGAAGCCTGATTATTTTTCCAGAGTAAAGCCGGAAGGGCCAATAAAAGCGCAACAACAAAAACATCAACGAGGAAAAATCATGAAGAGCCGTTTAGCTACCGCATCATTTATATTATCTGCCATGCTGTCGAATACAGTTACAGCACAGCCGCCAATCACCACACAGGACACCCTGCTCGACCGCATTCAGCTCGAGGACATGCTGCTGGCCTATTACTACGGTTTCGAAGTGGACGAAGGCCATGACTGGACCACCATGTATACTGACGATGCCGTCCTGGATATCAATGGCCTGGTGTACAGGGGAAAAGCCGAGATACAGGGGCTATATACGAATTACGATGAGATATCACCGGAAGAAAACGTGCCGGGCAAGGTACATGTGCTGATGACCAACCCGCGCATCATCGTGGACGGTGATACGGCCACGGCACACATGATCTACACGGAAGTCATGAACGACACGGTGTATCTCGCTCCGCGCCTGATCGAGCAGGGGCGGGAAGACACGAAATTCAGGAAGATCGATGGGCGCTGGTACATCACCGAGCGCCTGATCACCCAGGACGGCGGCCTGCCGCCGGCGTACTACAGCACCTACAAGCCGCGCTAAGAGGTTCTCGGATGACCGTCAGAACCGGAACCGCACCAGGTTCTGGTAGGCGGCTTCGATGGTCTTCGGGCGCAGGCGGTCGTAGTAGGCCCAGTCGGCATACTGCTCTAGCAGGATCTGCTCCTTCATCTGCTCCAGGGACATGCCCCGGGCCAGGCCTTCGCTGACGGCGGCCTGCAGGTCTTTCAGGTATGTCACGGGCAGCGCCACGTCTTCCTTGCTGAAGAAGGCGCCGTGCCCACCGGCGAAGATATCGAAATCCAGCGCCAGTACGGCTTCGTAGGATCGTATCCATTCTGCGATGGGGGTGCCGTCGAGCGGGCCACAGGCGCTGGGCACCGAACGGATGTCTTCACGTACCAGCGCATCGGCGATCATGTCGGTGGCGAACACCACGCGTTCGTCAGGAAACAACACCACGGTCATATCGTCGCCATGGTTCTTGCCAGGATGCATTAATTCGACGGTCTTGCCGCCTAAAGAAAGGGTCATGCGCTCGGAGTAGGTGAGGTCGGGAGGCAGGATGTCCGCCTGAAGTTCCGCGGGCGGAACAATACCATCATGGTCGAGGTCGATCTGGTCGAACCAGCCGGGAAACATACCGCAGATGCCGGGATCGGCGTTGGTCGGGATATCGATCTCCTCCCGGTCCACCATGCCGTTGGCGTTGCGATCGATCATGTCGCCTGGCATGTGCGGGTAGCGGCCGTCCATGTTCAACATAACGCGCTCGTGGGCAACAATGGTGGCTGTTTCGGCAAATGCGGCCGCACCGGCGGCGTGGTCGAAATGACTGTGACTGTAAATGACGTACAGCACCGGCACGTCGAAGCGGGCATCAAGTTCTCCCTTGAGCCATTCGGCGAAGGCTGGGTTCAGCGGGTCAGCCAGGATGATGCCTTCATCGGTAACGAGAAAGATGCTGTGCCAGGCACCGTTGCTGGCGCGGTAGAGGTCACCGGTGATGTTCTCGATACTGTTGCGAAACACAAACACGGGTTCGTTATCCTGAGCCCGTAGCGCAGGCGCAATGAAGGAAGCACACAGGCAGGCCAGGGTCAGCCGGGTCAGCAGGTTACTGGGAGAAAGCATAGAAGAATCTCTTGTTATTCTGGTTTACGGCAATGTATTCAGTTCACCTGGCAAGTGCAAGAACCGGGGCAGGAGGCAGGGTGCACTTGACCCTGCATCTGGCATATCATGGCGTCAAAAGCAGTCTGAATGACACTACGAGGGGGGATCATGAAACTCATCACTTTAAGGCGTATCGCCATTTCAAGCCTGGCAGTGGCATGCCTGCCACTGTCCGTAGTATTTGCCGCCGATAATGCGCCGCAACGGGCGGATGGCCTGCATATAGACCCCGTGGGGCAGGGGCCTTTTTATTATGATACCGCCGAGGGTATGGATATTCGCGTGCGCGTGGTGGCCCGCGGTCTCGACCATCCCTGGAGCATTACCTGGCTGCCCGACGGCAGCGCGCTGGTCACCGAAAAGAATTCCGGCACCATTCGCCGTATTGTCGACGACGTGCTGCTAGATGAACCGGTACTGGGTGCCCCGCCTGAAACCATGGTCAGCCGATATACGGGTCTGCTCGACATCGCTCCGCATCCCGATTTTGCTAACGAGCCCTGGATTTACATGAGCTACAACAAGTTCCTGCCTGGTGGTGGCGGCGCAATCGCAGTCGCACGCGGCCGTTGGGACGGCACCAACATCCAGGGCACCAAGGATATCTTTGTCGGTGAAGCCGGCACCACTAACGGTGTGCGCCTGTTGTTTGGTGATGACGGCATGCTTTATCTTGGTGTCTATGTGACTACCGACCAGCCCGAGCCCAATTTCCATACCGATATCCAGAAGGGTAAGATCCTGCGCCTGACTCCCGAGGGTGAAATTCCCCGCGACAATCCCTTCGTTGGCCGGGACGGTTTCCTGCCCGAAATTTACAGCTATGGCCATCGCACGCCCACCGGTCTGACCATGCATCCCGAGACCGGGGAAATCTGGGAAACGGAAATGGGTCCCAACGGCGGTGATGAAGTAAACCGCATTCAACGTGGCGGCAATTACGGCTGGCCGCTGGTGAGCCTGGGCCGTTCCTATGGCGGGGCCTGGCAGAGCGAGCGTTTCCAGATGGAAGGCACCATCAATCCCTACGCCTTCTGGATGCCGGGTGTTTCACCATCCAGCCTGGCGTTTTATATCGGTGACGAATTCCCGGAGTGGCAGGGCGACCTGTTCGTCAGTGCCATGCAGATGGGCCAGATCCCGGGTACCGGCACGTTGCAGCGGATCAAGTTCAATGCCGACGGCGACGAGATCCGTCGCGAGGCGCTGCTGGGCGATTTACGCCAGCGCATCCGTGACGTGAAGCTGGGACCGGACGGAAGGCTGTACCTGCTCACCGACGAGGACGACGGTCTCGTCCTTCGCATCGAACGGGTCCGCTAATAAAATACGGGCTCCCCTTTTTGGGAGCCCATCCTTCCATTGCCTTAGATTATCAGGCGGCCAGAGTTCCCTTGACGGCTTCAAATTTTCGGGAAATAAAAAAGGGCTTCGGTTGAAGCCCTTTTTGTGTATAGAAAGTGTTATTCCGGTCGTTTTCGCGTGCGCGGATCGACCTCGCCCAGCTCCGGATACCAGAGTGCGCTGTTGTCGTAGGATTCGTTGTATACCCATCTCTCCTTGAACAACCATTTGCCGTTTTCCCGGACCAGGACGTCCTTGTAATGACCCATGTACAACAGGCGTACTTCGCCGTGGGGATTATTGTTGGTCATGGCGAACCAGTAAGCGGTGGAGTTGGCGGTATCGCCCTCGATATCAATGACATGGTTGATGATCTGGTGACGCGTACGCGGGCGCTTGGTCGCGCCCTCGGCGATTTCCTGGTAACGGGCGCCACCAAAGCCCGACATGGCGCGGAAGATTTCCTCCTTGCCATGCTCGTCACCGAACACCCAGACCAGGCGCCCGTCCGGGTGCCAAGTCTCCATCACAGTATCGATATCGCCGGCATCCACTGCCACCATGTACTTGTTCGACAGATTTACGATTTCAGCGCGATCATTGGCGTAATCAGCCAGTGCTGGCATGGTCATGGCGGCGATGGCCGTAAAAGCCAGGCTGTTGATGAATGATTTCATGTCCCCTCCGGTATAGCTTTTCAGTCTTTTGTGACGTGTTTAGATCAGCCAGTGCCGGCGAAGGTATTCCTCCCGGCTGAGGCTGTTGACATAGTCCCGCGTGCTGCGGTTCCCTTGCGGCGATTCATAATGTTCCCCCGTGCCGTCGAAACTGATGTATGGCATCTGGTTGTACACGGCCCGATGCGCGGGAGTCTCAACCGTCCCCGCGACGTTGCATGTTGCCATGACAGTCAAAGGTGCGGTGGCGAATGCTACACCGATGCTGGTAAGAAAACCGCGTCGGTCCAGGGCCAGGGTGAAGGTATCAGTATCGCGCATCAGGCCTGCCTCCTGCCGGTATAGGGTGGCAGCGGACTATCCAGCAGGGGCAGTTCCTGGCTGGAATACCAGCGGGCATGCACCTGAGGTGTATTCCTGAAGGGGAGGTAGACGCGGGCTAGTTCTTGCATTTCCTGTGCATCAACAATGACCAGTTCGGTACGCATCTCGGCGAAATTGCTGGCGGTGCCGATGAGGTAGCCGTCTCCTTCCGGCGCGTTCGGGCTGCGCGGGATGAAGCTGACTTCCTGCAGGCTGTGGACATCACCGACAAAATACTTGCGCCATTCGCCGGTTTTCATGTCATAGCGGAAATAGGTGTTTACTGCCCGGTTGTTACCGGCGCGTTCACGGTCGAAGGGTTGCGACGGATCCGCCATGCCGGAGTAGACGTAGCGATACGGAAGGCTGATGTAACGGTCATCCACCCTGACCAGATCCACTATGTCTGTCGGGTCCATGATCTGCTCGGCATAACTATCATCGCTCGATGCCATGTCAAAGGTCAGGCGACGAATGCTATGCCTGGCTGCCACCGGGTCCCACGGTGAGCCGTCGAGTTGCGGGAAGAATGGGAAGGGATTGCCGTCGCTGATTGGTGCATCTACGATGACCTTGTCTCCGTCATCGAAGGCGTTGGTGGTATGCATGACGACGCTGGTCGGTCCCCTGAACCAGCGGACGTCTGAGCCGTCACCGTCACGCCGTATAAATCCCCAGTAGGTCGGTGCGTTCTTGTCGAAGGCCCAGTGCAGGTGACCTTCCCGCAGTCGTTCCATCCCGGTGACGTAACCATAGACCGGGAAGATGAAGTATTTCTGGGTCAGCACCATGTCATGCAGGGTGCTGACGTAGGGCACCTTCACCCGCACTTCACTTTTCAGGCGTCCGTTGGGTGCGAACGTATATATCCAAAGGTCGTCGGAACAGATGCCGGTGGCTTCGTACCCGTAGCAGACCAGGTCACCAGTAACGGGGTCTATTTTCGGATGGGCGCTGAAGGTCTGGGCCTTGAACTGGCCGTCGAAGTCCCAGGCCCCCAGGGTTTCCAGTGTGTTGGGATCGACCTCGATGGGGTGGGCGTCTTCCTTAAGGGCGTACAGCCGGCCTCCGAAGGCCAGCGGGGAGGTATTGGCCACCGTGGCCAGGTAGGGCCTGTCCAGATCACGTACCGAGGGATCGTGGGTGTACGGGTTGCGGTAGACGCCATAGAGTTGCTTGCGTGCCGCCAGGTTGTTGCGAAAACGCGGCGTCTGCACCCAGCGCGCTCTGAAGTCGACGATACCATTCCTGATGCGGAAACTGCTGATATACCCATCGGTGGAGAAGGGGCTGTCATCGGGCCGGGAGGGGGGATAAAACCATTCCCCACCGACGCGAACGAAAGCGCCGTCGAGATCCGAGGGTATAGTGCCCTCTACTTCGCAGTCATAGATGTCCGCCTCGAACCGTTGTGGGGAGAGGAAACCGGCCGGCGCCGGGCCGTTGGTGAAATCAACCATGGTATTGTTCCTGCTTTGTATTCGTTGTTATGCTGAAACCTGCTTCAAGCTTATTTCACGGAAGCGCAGGCTGTCCAATCGAAACATCGCGATCGCCATGAAGCGGGTTGAAAATAACAACAATAACTGTCATCAGGGGGAAGTCCATGCGCTTTATCGTAGCTACCGCCATCAGTGCCATATTGATCAGTATCGCCGCAGGGACAATGGCCCAGCCAATTGGTTGTGACCGGGCCTGCCTGCAGGAGTTCGCCGATGCTTACCGTGCCGCCTACCTTGCCCACGACTCCGGGCAGGTGGCCATAGACGACAACGTCCGCTTTAGCGAGAACTTCGTGGAAATGCCCTTTCCTGACGGCACCTGGCATACGGTGAGTGAAGAGTACGGTCCTGTTCTGACCCTGCTGGATCCTTCCACCAGCCAGATTGGCATCTATACGGCCATCCGCCAGAATGACATTCCCGGCTTCCTGGCCATTCGCCTGAAGGTCGAGGGCGTGGAAATCACCGAGATCGAACATGTCATCTCCACCCGTCGCAACCTGAGCAGCCCGCCGACGCCCATCGGCGATGCCGAGAACTATGAGCACGACCCCGTAATCTCAGCAGGCGTTTCCCGGGAGGAGCGTCAGCCGAGAGAGCGCCTGATCGAGCACGGTCGCGGCTATTTCTCAACCCTGAAACGTAACAATGGCGAGATTCGCGGCACATGCTTCCTGCCGGAAGCCATCCGCCGCGAGAACGGACTTTTGTTCACCGATATCAAGGGTGGCTTCGAATCCGGTCGCTACTTCTTCAACAACGAAGTGCGCAACTGGCCGGTGTTGGTAGACGAGGAGAAGGGTGTTGCCATGTTCCGCGGTTTCATCGATCACAAGGGCGTTCTGGATTATTACAAACTGACCGATGGCACCGAAACGCGCAGCGTGTTCCGCGAACCGCAAACCTGGGGATTCCTCGAGATGTTCGCCATTCGAAATGACTGCATCGCGTCGGTGGTGGCCAATTTCGTGCAATCGCCCTACAAAATGGATTCCCCCTGGAACCCTCGTTAAAAGTCCAGGCGTCATATAATAAGAAGCACTGCCTATGAATTTGATCCTCACTGAAAGCCGCAAACTGCGGTTCTTCACCTTCACCATGCTTTACCTTGCGCAGGGTTTTCCGTTTGGCCTGGTCAATACGGCACTGCCTGCCTACCTCGCGGAGAACGGTGCATCGGGTGTCGCCATAGGTGCATTCATCGGCATTGCCAACCTGCCCTGGAGCTTCAAGCTGCTGGCGGGACCCATCATGGACCGCTGGACCTATCTCGCCATGGGTCGCCGCCGACCATGGGTGATCTTTGCGCAGAGTTGTATGGTGCTGACCGGACTGGCCTTCGTGCTATTCCCGGACGGCCTTAGCGATATCGCTCTGTTGTCGGCGCTGTGTTTCACCTTGAATGTCTTTGGCGCCAGCCAGGACGTGGCCGTGGACGGCATGGCCATCGATGTGCTTCCGGTCGAGGAACACGGACGCGCAAATGCCTTCATGGCTTTCGGGCAGGTGGCCGGTATCTCCATCAGCACGGCGGTAGCCGCCTTCGTCGTCATCAATTTCGGTATGCCGGGCATCGCTGTCCTGCTGGCCCTGGCCTTTGGTTTGATCCTTTCCGTTGCCGTCCTCGTCCGCGAACGGCCAGGGGAGAAAATATTGCCTTGGACACCAGGTGACGCCACGCAACGTTCACTGGACATGGAGCCTGAAGGATGGAAGGTGATCGTGGTTGACCTGTACAAGGTCACCATACTGCCTACCAGCCTGTTTATCATGGCTGCTGCTTTCATTTTTCGCTTTGCCTACGGCGTCTGGCTTTCCCTGGCGCCTATCGTTGTGGTGCAGGATATCGGTATTGAAAGTACCAGTTATTCCTCGTTCATCTCCGGCACCGGATTTGTCGCAGCGATGGCGGGGCTTGCGCTTGGCCTGGTCATCGACAGCAAGGGCGTTAAGTTTTTCTATGCACTGGTGCTGGGTCTGTATGGCCTGCTCTGCATCTTCATCGGCCTGACCCAGGGCATGTGGTCGTCGACCAATTACCTGGTGACCATCGGTATCATCCAGGCCTTCATCTACCAGGGCGGGTTCATTAGCTTTATCGCCAGCTGCATGAAGATCTGTTGGCAAAAGGTTTCTGCCACCCAGTTTGCCATGTACATGGCCGGCGCCAACATCGGGCTTTCATTTGGAGCGGGTGCCTATGCCGCCGTCGAGAACGTGCTGACGTCGAGCCAGGTGTTCCTTGCGCTTGGGATGATATTCTTCGCCGGTGTTATCGTCGTGTTGCTCGCCAACTTCGAGCGCCACGGTGAGCGAATCGCCATGCTCGATGCGTCAGGCAAGACCAGGGATTTCGCCCCCCAAGCCTGACCTCTCGACGTTGTCAGGGCAGAGTGATCTGATACACTCCACCCCTTGCCAACCTACCCAGGAGGCGGCCTTCATGACCACCCGTAAAATTTCCAGCCGGATGTTTCCGGTGCTTTTAATTATCACACTGCTGTCAAGTTGTAGCGAGGACTCTGCGTCCGAGGCCGCCGCGCCTGCATCGATCAAGGCCGATGGCGCCCCCGTCACTGCCACGCAGGAGACCGAAGAGGCTGAGGCGTTCCAGTTCGAAGCCGACCGTTTTGCCGACATCCGTGTCCTGCGCTACCAGGTGCCCGGCTGGGAAGACCTTTCACTGCAGCAGAAAAAACTACTGTATTTCCTGAGCCAGGCAGGCATGTCGGGCCGTGACATCATGTGGGATCAGAACTATCGCCACAACCTGCGCATCCGCAAGGTGATCGAGCAGGTCGTCTCCAATTATGCCGGCGACAGGACTGCGACAGAATTCAACGCCTTCATGATCTGGGCTAAGCAAGTCTGGTTCGCCAACGGTATCCATCACCACTATTCCAACGACAAGTTCACCCCAGAGTTTTCCGCCGACTATTTCGGCGAACTCGTCAGGGCCGTGGCAACAACCGGAGCGCTACCCTTGGATGGTCTTGATGGTGTCGATGACCTCGTGGAACTGCTGACACCGGTAATTTTTGATCCCGCAATGGATGCCAAGAAAGTCAATACGGCAGCCGGCGTGGATCTGATTGCAGAATCTGCGGTGAACTTCTACTCCGGCGACCTGATCGAAGCCGAAGTGGCCGCTTTTTATGCCGCAAAAACCGATACCGATCCCGAGCGCCCGGTATCCTGGGGCCTGAACTCCCAACTGGTAAAAACCGATGACGGTGGAATCGTTGAACGGGTATGGAAAGTGGGTGGCTTGTACACCCAGGCCATCGAACAGATTGTGTACTGGCTGGAGCAGGCCGTTACCGTGGCGGAAACACCTGAACAGCAGAGAGCCCTTGAGTTGCTGGTACAGTATTACCGGTCCGGTGACCTGACTGATTTCGATGCGTACAACCTTGCCTGGGTTGAGGATACTGAATCCGCTATCGACGTGATCAACGGCTTCATCGAGGTATATAACGATCCGCTGGGCTATCGTGGTTCTTTTGAGTCTGTTGTGTCTTTCCGCGACGATGAAGCGACAAAGCGCATCGGGGCTATCAGTCGCTATGCGCAGCGTTTCGAGGACCAGTCGCCGATCATGGATGAACATAAAAAAGAAGAAGTCGTCGGCATCACTGGAAAAGCTATCATTGTGGTATCCGAAAGCGGTGACTCGTCACCGACCACGCCAATCGGTATCAACCTGCCCAATTCTGCCTGGATACGCGCCATGCATGGCTCCAAATCGGTATCCCTGGCGAATATCACGGATGCCTATAATTCATCCGAAAGCGGTGCCCTGCAGGAATTTTCCTGGTCCGAGGAAGAGGTTGCGCGCACTCGGGAGTACGGCGTCATTGCCGATCACCTGCACACCGATATGCATGAAGTGATAGGGCATGCCTCAGGCAAGCTTAACCCCGGCATCGGGACACCCCGGGAAACATTGAAACAGTATGCCAGTGCTATGGAAGAGGGCCGAGCCGACCTGGTCGGCCTGTACTACGTCATGGATCCTTTCCTTGTGGAGATCGGCGTCATGCCGAGTCTCGATGTTGGTCGCTCACACTATGATTCCTATATTCGCAATGGGCTGATGACACAGTTGCGCCGTATCGAGCTCGGCAAGAACATCGAGGAGGCGCACATGCGAAATCGGCAGGAAATCGCTGCTTGGGCCTATGAGAAAGGTCGTGACGAGAACGTCATCGAGAGGCTTGAACGTGACGGTAAGACCTATTTCCGCATCAATGATTACGAACGCCTACGCGAACTGTTCGGGGAGTTGTTGCGGGAACACCAGCGTATCAAGTCCGAGGGTGACTTCGCCGCGGCGCAGTACCTGATCGAAACTTACGGTACGCAGGTGGATCCGAAACTGCATGCTGAAGTACTGGCTCGTTACGAGCCGTTGAACGTGGCGGCCTATTCAGGCTTCATCAATCCGCGCCTGGTGCCAGTGATGCAGGGCGACGAAATCGTGGACGTTCGCGTGGAATATCCCGATGATTTCGTTGCACAGATGCTGGAGTACGGTAAGGAATATGCCTTCCTGCCTGTGGAGAACTAGGTTGCAGCACTGAGCATCCTGCACTACGGGGGATAGCGTGGATATCATCAAGGGGCTGGGTGAGAAAAGCCCGCTGTATGTCAACAACTGCTGGTACGTGGCAGCCTGGTGTCACGAGATCGGTGTGCATGACATGCGTGCTATAACGATTATAAACAAACCGGTGCTCGTTTATCGCAAAGCGGATGGTGCGCTGACTGCCATGGCGGACCAGTGCTGTCACCGGCACATGCCGCTGTCAAAAGGCCGCCTTGAAGGCGACGACGTACGCTGCATGTACCACGGCCTCAAATTCAATGCCGATGGCCGCTGCATCGAAGTACCCACTATGCAGCAGCGCGGTGACGACATCCCCGCCAGCTTTGTTGTACCCACCTATCCGGTGGCAGAGAAGCACGGCTGGGTGTGGGTTTGGATGGGTGATCCTAAACAGGCTGACGAGGCCCTGATCCCCCGGACCACAGGTCCGGACGATCCGGAATATTTCATGCACACCGGCTACCTCGACTACGCTGCTGGCTACTTGATGATAAATGACAATCTGACGGATCTCGGCCATATCGCGTACACGCACCTAAATTCCTTTGCGGGCGGTCGCAGTGATGCCTATTTCAACCAGCCCCGGGTTCAGATGATCGACCGCGGCATTCGAATCACACGCTGGAACACAGATGCCCCCCGGCGCGCATACCAGAGGGGCGAGGCGGAAAAATACGACCAGTTCATGACCTATGACTTTCGAGTACCCGGTGTGCTGGCCATGTATCAGGGCATGTACGAGGGCGGTTCCGCAGAAGCTTGCAACTATGGCATGGTGAAGGAAGGTATGGTGCCGGATACGGCGTCTTTTACTTCACAGGCGGTCACGCCCATGACCAACGCGACATCCCGCTATTTCTTTGCGTGGGGCCCGCGCATGGTGGAGCACCGGGAGAATGACCAGATCGTGGAAGGCATGTGGACGCTGGCGCAAAAGGCTTTCATGGAAGACAAGCTAACCATTGAGGCGCAGCAGGTGAATGTGAACTTGCAGACCGGGGCACCGATGGTATCGATCACAGACGACCGTGGTCCGACTCTATTCAGGCGGGTCGTGGAAGAACTGGTGAAGAAAGAAATCCAGGCCTAGTGTAACGTGTCCGGCATGGGCTTGCTGCGCAGGTCGCCGTACATGGCTTCCTCGGCAAACTCTGGGCAGTTATATTCCAGCAATTGCGTATTTGCTTCCTGTCGCCTGTACAACGGCATGGCGATGGTCCAGGGTTCACTGAATACGGCCGGATCCTCGATCGTGGCCACGTAGCGGATGAGATCAGCGTTCTCGAGCGTCAACCGTTCAGTCACACGTGCGCTGGTGGAATAATAGTTGCCGGCGCGATCTAGCCAGTTGGCATTCAAACCGGTCACGTCGATCACCAGCGTGTCTCCCTCCCAGCGACCATTCGACCAGCCCATCCAGCTGGGAATGATCGCGTCAGACGGGTCTGCCATATTGACGTGGCGCACCGCTCCTGCAAACTGGTAGGCGATGAGTATGTCGTCGTCACTCTGAATGACCTGGAAGGGGTAGGGCAGGTATGTGGATCGGGGTACACCGGCCATGTAGCACTTGATCTCGGGATCCAGCTCCAGGCGCCCCATGGCATTTGCTTCCCTCTGCGTGATGGCACCAGGCAGGTACGGTATTGCGTCACCTGCCACGACACCCAGGCCGGGCGGCACCGAGAACTGTGCGCCGAGTGCATAGACCGGACCCTGGCTCGCACCGTGAGCCTCGAGATTCCAGTTGGCTTCGTTCAACACCTGCCAGATACCATTGAGATTCGGCGTGCCGTCATTCATGCGGGGAATGCCGACGCCTTCGGTTGGTGTCGACTTTGTGACAGCGGTGTTGTCACCTGTGCAGCCGCAAGCCAACAATCCAGCCAGCAAAACGCCGAGTATTTTTTTTGGGGTCATCATGCCAGTTAACATCAGTTCACCTGGCATCTGCGGGCGGAGCGCCGGCTCCGGTGGAGCCCATGAAGACTGTAGAGCCGTCCTGGAACGTGATATCCCGCCCGTTGGCCTTGCAAGCCGGTGTACACACCCGGTCGCGGCTCTGGTAACCCTGCACGATGATAAGGGTGCCGATCGGCAGGGAAGCGGGCGTGATACCCCGGCGCAGCAGGGTGTTGGGAGTGCCACCCTCTATCATCCAGGCCGTGACGTTGCCATCGTCACCGGTCACATCGATGTGGACCCAGGCGTGGGGATTGATGAATTCGACGCGCGTGACTGTGCCTTCGAGTGAGATGGGTGCTTCGGGATCGAACTCAGCGGTGAAGGCATGGTGTGCGCTTGCCTGGCCCGTACATGCGACCAGTATTATCAGGATTGCAGTTTTAAATTTCTTCATGGGGTGTCTCCCGACTCTCACTGGGGGTCCTTTGCCGCCTGCTCTTCACGACGCGCACCCATCAGGACGTTGGGCAGGGCGTAGTTTCCCTCGTGGCAGGCGTATTCGAAGATGGGGCCTTCGGTCACGTTGAGGGCAAATTCTGCCGTCCAGGGTGAAGTGAAGGTTTCCGGGTCATCGATGGTGAATTCATACAACAGGTAGCCGTCCGATGTCGGGGTAAAACGTTCGGTGACCCGGTTGTTCTCGCCTATACCGCGGATGGAACGGATGCCCGCGGGGCCGTTCTCCCGTTTTGACTTGTCCGTGAAATTGGTGGTCTCCACCACCAACGTGTTGCCTTCCCAATAGCCACGCGAATCACCTATCCACTGGGTGATGTCCGGTGAAAGATGTGCCGAACCATCGAGGGGAATTATGCGAGCGTTATGAATCATCTCGGCGTGGATGACCACATAGCCGGGCGACTGGATGATGCGGTAATTGTTGTTGTAAAACGTGGGGATGAGCGGCGGGCCTGTGCTTGGCCACCACAGGCAGCGCTCCGGTATCGTCCGGGATTCGGGTCCTTCCATCGCATGCTCGCGCTGGTACGCAACCACCTCCGCCAGCATCGATCTGGCGTTTTCCGTAGTAGCCGGTAAGCGGCCGTCGGGCGGGTCCTTGATCAGCGACGTGCGCAGGGTAGGCACGAGCAGTGTGCCGGCGTCGTACCAGAATTCGTTGTAGGTTCCCGTGTCACCGGCACTTGCAAAATCCGGGTTGTAGCCCTGCTCAATTGCAGCGGCCTCTTCAGTTGTGTAGAACACCTTCTCGCCAAGTTCGGCGGGTCTTTCGAACGGTGTAATGGTAGAGGTGTTGTAGATGCCCTGCAGGTCCGGGTCGCCCCATGAGGTTCGCGGCGGTTCGTATTGCCGATCCTCCTGAGCCATGATCCCGGCTATGGCTGCCAGACACACGCAAAACAACGTGCACCCCGTCAATTGTCGATTCATGAGCCCCCTCCATCGACGTATCTGGTGAACAGATTACTGCATTGGCGGCACTTTGCAAAAGGCGCCTGGGCCTGAAATCTGATGAGCCGGAAAAATCATGAAAATAAGATGAAAGTTAGATGTGACAACTTACAACGACTTCCCATACTCTTATACAGTAGCGCGTCGCTTCAGGCAGGCGCCGCTGCCGATAAATGAACAACAGGGAACCCGCCATGCGTGCCACTATCAAAATACACTTCGCCGAAATCGCCCTGGCCGGGCTGGTCGCGTTGGCCATGCAAGTTACTCCGGTTTTTGCTGCCGACGATTCGGCACCGGTTCCTCGCCGTGCGGACGGCAGTGTCATCATCAGCGGCGAACCCGGTGATTACGTCGGCATCTGGGTACCGATCTATTTCCGCGAGGGTGCGCCAACCTTCAACTTCGACGACGTGAAAATGAAGGCCTGGGCGCAGGGGTTATACGATGCCCGCCAGACCCACGACCTGGAACCCCACGCTCGGTGCAAGGCTTCGGGCGCCGTGCGCCAGTTTCTAACCCCTTATGGCGTGGAAATCGTCGATATTCCGGCCCTGCAGCGCATTTTCATCTTTGATATCGGCGGCCCCCACACCTGGCGCGAGGTGTACATGGACGGCCGTTCCCACCCGACCGACTTCGAACACAACAACTACGGTCACAATATCGGCTGGTGGGAAGGAGACACTCTCGTGGTCGATTCAGTGGGGTACAACACCGAATTCTGGTTTGAACGCCGCGGCCTTCCCCACACCGAGCAGGCCCACGTGATCGAATATTTCACCCGACTGGACCGGGACAACCTGCAATACCGGTTCGTCCTGGAGGACCCACAGACCTATGAGAGCCCGGTCGAGGGTACGGTCAACCTGACCTGGCACGGTGACGAGGAATTGTTCGAATACCAGTGCCAGCAGTCCAATTATGCGCCTGATCTAATGGTCAACCAGCAGGGGCAGGCTATCGGCCGCACTAGCAGAATCGTGCCTTAAAACTGGGGAGCAACGTTGAACCCGGTTAACTCGAAAATTTGGCATATTTTTTGGTATATGTGACTGATTATGCACAAATTATGGAATTTTACCGTTCATTGATAATAGGGTTCAAAAGGTCTTGAATTAAACCCTTTGAGCAACAAGAATAGATGATGAACCGCACGGTGCTAACCCACCTCGCCCCTAATTTATAAAATTCTTAATAATTCCAATAGGTTAGGGTTAAATTTGGAGTCAAGCGTGAAAAATCAATTTTTAATACTTTTGCCATTGGTAGCTACTATCAATTCCATGGGTGCTATAGCCCAGGATTCCACAAATGATCCTGTAGTAGCAGAGTACAGGGCGATGCTGAACCAGTACTGCGTTGCCTGTCACACGCCTGAGGGTATCGCTGACAGGACAGGTTTGTTCTTCCGCGAAGTGGATTTGGGGACCATGGCAGAGCATCCGGAAAGGACTGAGACAATAATCAGAAAGCTGCGTGCAGGATTGATGCCGCCTTATCCTTTCCCAAGGCCTGACGCTGAGCTGTACGAAAACTTTATCGCTTGGATGGAGAATGAGATCGACAGCACGGCCGAGCCCTACCTGCCAGCACCAGGGCTTCACCGTCTAAACCGTACTGAATATACAAACAGCATCCGAGACCTGTTGTCACTAAACATAGACGCAAGCAAGTTCCTTCCTGCCGATGACTCAAGCCACGGTTTTGACAACATGGCAGGTACCCTCACTAGTTCTCCGGCCCTCATGGAAGCTTACCTCTCTGCAGCCGGAAAGATTAGCCGTTTGGCTATAGGCACAGAGACGGCCCCCACGCTTTCTGTTTTTGATGTGCCTGTAGATACATCCCAAAACAGCCACATTGACGGATTACCATTTGGTACACGCGGCGGCATGTTGATCGAGCATGAGTTCCCCGCGGATGGTGAGTACGTGTTCACTGTTAAGGGAATGACAGGATACTTCACGCGCGTCCTGGGAAATGTCAAGGGAGAGCAGCTAGAGGTGACGATAGATGGCGAGAGGGTTTACCTCTATGACTGGGATAATGAGATCGGCAACACCGAGGGAAATGGTGGTCGTTCACCGGCCATACCCATCAAGGCGGGATTCCATCGTGTGGGTGTTACGTTCATAGCTACAACCGACCTTCCAGACACAGGAATTAATAAATCCTTCCAGCGTACGATGAACTCTCCTGGCGCAATATCCGGATACACTTTCTATCCACACGTGGGTCAGGTTTTCATTGAAGGCCCCTACAATGGTTCCCCGGCCACAGAGACGCGTAGCAGAGAAAAAATATTCGAGTGTTACCCTCAGAACGCAGATCAGGAAGCAGGTTGTGCGAGGCAAATAATAGACACGCTTTTGACTAAAGCTTTCCGCCGCAACGTATCGGATGACGACGTTGAGGTGATCATGAACTTCTACCAAGCCGGCAAGGATGAACGCGGGACTTTTGATCACGGCATTGAGGCTGCTCTTCAGAGAATACTGGTTGATCCTGAGTTTATTTATCGATCTGAAATTGAGCCTGCTCAGGTCGCTGAAGGCGAGCCGTATAAGATTAGTGAACTTGAACTTGCCTCAAGACTCTCCTTTTTCCTATGGAGCAGTATCCCTGACGAGGAGCTAATTAAGTTAGCCACGGAGAATCGTCTTAGCGATCCCCAGGTAATGCGCCAGCAGGTTCAGCGCATGTTTGCCGATCCTCGCTCAAAAGCATTTGTAGAAAACTTTACCGGCCAGTGGCTGAATGTAAGGGGTATGGCTGCCAGCGAGCCAGTCGTCGAAATGTTCCCTGACTTTGATAGCACCCTGCGCGATGCTTTCCGCCAGGAAATAGAACTATTTTTTGCCGGCGTCATCCAGCAGGATCTCAGTGTTTTAGACATGCTTGACGCCGATTTCACGTATGTAAATGAGAGACTTGCCAAGCACTACGGCATCCCCGATGTTTATGGTGAACAGTTCAGAATGGTAGAGCTGGGAGATGATCTCGACATGCGTCGTGGTTTGTTGGGTAAGGGTGCACTTTTGACCATTACCTCTGAGGCCGCAAGAACATCTCCAGTAAAGAGGGGCAAGTGGTTCTTGGAAACCTTCTTCGGTGTGAGCCCTCCTGATCCCCCCCCGGGCGTTGAGACAGACCTCACTCCCAAGCCGGGTGAGGCGCCAAAGACATTGAGACAAAGGATGGAGGCACATCGCACTAATCCCATTTGCTCCTCTTGCCACACAATATTTGAGCCACTAGGTCTGGCGCTTGAAAACTTTGACCCGGTGGGTGCATGGCGTCTGACAGATTCAGGCAACGTTATTGATCCGACAGGGTACGCACCAGACGGCACATACCTTGAAGGAGTCCAGAGTCTGCGTGGAATGTTAAAGAACTATCAGGGGCAGTTTGCCACTGTGGTAACTGAAAAGCTGCTTACCTATGCTCTTGGCAGGGGGGTCGAATTTGAAGACATGCCCATGCTCAGAGAAATAATGGCCCAGGCCTCTGAAGATGACTATAGCTTCTCTTCTCTTGTTATGGGTGTGGTACAGAGCACAGCCTTTACCATGAATATGAAGAATGACTTGGCTATGAATGAGGAATAAAAAATGATCATAACCAAAAAACACATATCTAGACGTCAGCTACTTCGTGGTACCGGGGTTGCCCTTAGCATGCCCTTGCTGGATGCAATGATTCCAGCTGCGACAGCTCAATCTCAGACAGCGGCTGAGACACCACAACGTTTCTTCGGGGGCTTCGTGCCGCATGGTGCGGCCCCTGGGTACTGGGTTCCAGAGAAGGTAGGTGCCTTGGATGAGAAGTTGCCGTTCATTTGGGAATCATTGGAACCTTTTAAGGACAGCCTGACCATACTTTCTGGGCTGCACTCGACCTCCGCCGAGCCGCCTCCTGGAGAGACTGGCGCTGACCACTGGGTAGCTGCCGCCTTCTTGTGTGCTGACAAGCCAAGAAAGACTGCTGGTGCAGACGTTTATGCAGGACACACTATTGACCAGATAATTGCTGAGAAGATCGGTCGCGAGACCTTGCTTCCTTCATTAGAGATGTCTGTTGAAGATCCCGGCTCTGGCTCTAGTAACTGTGGCGAGGGCTACAGCTGTGTTTATACAAACACTATCTCCTGGGCCTCTCCAAATACTCCGCTTCCTATGGAGCTAAATCCTCAGGTGGTGTTTGAACGTATGTTCGGCAGTGGAAGCTCGGCTGAGGAGCGCGTTGCTAGGCGTGAGCGTAACCAGAGCATACTCGACTCCATCACAGATAAAATATCAAGTATGAGAAAGGAGATTAGCGTCCCTGACAGGACTCGTCTTGATAGCTTTACAGAAAATGTTAGGGAGATCGAAAGAAGACTGAATATTGCCGCTAGTGCTACTACCTCGGCTCCTGAAGATTTTGCTGTGCCTCCAGGGATACCCCAGTCTTTTGACGACCACATAAAGCTCATGATGGACTTGCTTGCCCTTGCTTGGCAGGCTGACATCACTCGAGTAGGCACCATGCTGTTTGCTCGGGACCTTACAGGTCGTGTGTACCCTGAGAGTAATGCGCCCACCCTAGGATTCCATGGTGGCTCGCACCACGGGGAGGATCCAGGAAGGATCAACGAGTTCTCTAAGATCAATCAGTATCATGCCAAGATGGTTGCCTACTTTGTGGACAAGTTGGCAAATACAGAGGACGGAGATGGCACCTTGCTTGATCATTCGCTTCTTTTATACGGAAGCAACATGGGTAACCCTAACCAGCATCTACACTACGATGTTCCGCATATCTTGATAGGCGGCAATAAAGGAAGAATGAAAGGTAACAGGCATATTGCTTACCCAACAAGGACCGTATCAACGGGCAATCTGCTGTTGAGCATTCTTGATCAGTTTGATATCCATCAAGAAAGTATTGGTGACAGTACTGGAAGGCTGGACGGTCTAGCATAAAAATTTAAATACTGAGTCACGTTGTCATGAAAAGCTTAAGAAAAATATCTGCGCTGTGCTTAATAGTGCTCACTACTCTAGCAGGCCAGGCCTATTCTCAAGCTCCCATTGCGGATGCCGCGATGCAGGGTAATTTGGAGTTAGTGGATCGATTGTTAGGGAATGGGTTAGACGTCAATGCAACTCAGATTGATGGCTCAACTGCACTTCATTGGGCGGCCTATCATGGCGATCCAGATTTAGCTGAATTGTTACTCTCTGCTGGGGCAGATCCTAACTTGGCAACAAGAAACGGTTCTACGCCAATGTGGCTGGCAGCAACAAGGGGTTCAGCTACGGTTCTTTCTAAACTCTTGGATGCAGGTGCGAACGCTAACGAAGAATTACCGCTGGGTAGAAGACCCTTGATGCTGGCCTCTCGTTCAGGGGTTGTTGAGGCAGTGGAGATTCTGTTAGAGGCTGGAGCTGATCCAAACTTAGCCGAGACCTCTAGAGGTACAACCGCTCTCATGCAGGCGGCAGACCAAGGTCACGACGATGTGATCGCACTGCTTATTTCTAACGGTGCGGATATTTCAGCGATCTCGGCTTTAGTTATGAGAGATGGTCGCACGGCTGCATTAGGTCACTCTGAGGACCCCAGGATTAACGTTCGCCGACAGACGATCGTGGTTAACTGTGAGGCTCCTGACCCTGATTTAGCTACTTTACAGAGCATGGTCAGGAATGCCACGGACGATCCTGCAATGGCTGACCTTGTGAATTCTGGTGACCTAAGCTTAGAAGCTATCTGTGGAAAGTTTGAGAGCAGGGGAATCGGCTTTGCCGTTGTCGCGGGTAACAATGCAAACGCATTTGAAGAACGTTTTAATGGGAGACAGACCCGAGAACCTGACGGTGGCGGTCTGACATCAATGATATATGCCGCAAGGGCTGGCCACATTGACGCCGTTCAGGTACTGATTGATGCTGGTGCTGACGTCAATCAAGTAAGCCGCTATGGATGGACGCCACTATTGGCTGCAACTCAAAATAGAAACTATCAGATTGGAAAGCTATTGATGGATCATGGTGCTGATGTCAATTTGGCAAATAAGGGTGGCTGGACCAATTTGTATCTTGCCACGGATAACAGGAATGTTGAGGGGGGAGACTATCCCACCCGTGAACCTGACATGGATCATCTTGAATACATTCGGATCCTTTTAGAGCATGGTGCAAACCCTAACGCACGTTTAGTTGAAAGCACAGAAACACGCACAGTATTCACAAACCAGTGGCTGGATGAGGATGGTGCGACAGCGTTTTTGCGGGCTTCTCAGTCTGGAGATGTACCGCTGATGAAGCTTCTCCTTGAGTTTGGGGCCGACCCTCACATAAATACAGAGCTAGGTGTGACTCCTCTTGCGGCTGCAGCGGGCATTGGCTGGGTTGAGGGTGTTACAAGTGAGTGGTCAACAGAGCAGACAGTGGAAGCGGTCAAACTTTTGATAGAACTGGGGATCGATCCTAACTATCAGGCAGATACAGGACGGACTGCGTTGCATGGCGCAGGCCATAAGGGTTCCACCGAGGTTGCCAGGGTACTGGTTGAGGCTGGTGGCAAGCTAGATGTTCGCGACTTTGGTAACACCGATAATCGCGGAAGTCCTGAGCTTGCGGCACATACATGGCTGCCGATTGATTACGCTGATGGATTGGTACGAGTTGGCGTTCAGTCAGCCATAGCACATCCGGAGACCGCAAACGCAATGCGTGAAATGATGATTGAAAGGGGGCTGGATGCGCCTCCTGAGGGAAGGACACTTCAGTCAATATGCATTGTCGAAGTCTGTTCTGCAGGTTACGATCCGCTCAGCATAAATTAAGGTCTAAGAAAAAAAGCCCGGTGATGCCGGGCTTTTTTTTTGCGTGTAGCTTTGTCTTTGTAGACGTAGGTCAGCGCTTGTCCACCACGATGATGCCCTCCTTGAGAACTACACGGGCATCGAGCATGTGCCAGAATCCGTCCTTGGGATTTCCGGCAACCAATACTATATCTGCCAGCTTACCGGCTTCCAGTGTGCCAAGGTCGTCCGTCATATTGATGTAGGCGGCCGAGTTCTGCCCCATGATCGTATTGATGTCCCGCATCGAAAACATGACATTGTAGGATTCGAGCTCATGCCGCAGGCCAGCCCAGGCATCATAGCGGGTGTCGGTACAGTAGCCGAGCGCGACACCTTCGTCCCAGACCGTGCGGGCATTGACGATGGTGAAACCGATCTCGCTGCCTTGGGCGCGGCCCTGAGCGTCACGGTTGGCGCCGGCGATGGCTTCCGGCCATTCGTTGCCGTCCCGGAAGCGTGCGGTATTGTCATCGGCGAAGACGCCGAACACAGGCGCGCCAAAACCAATGGTGGCCAGGATTAGTGTATTGGTATCTGCCAGCAGCTGTGCCGCATCACGGTCGACAAAATCCTTGTTCGGCAAATGCACCAACCGGCGCACGCCGGCATTTACCGCGGCGACCATGGCCGGTGTGCTCACTGCATGTACCTGGACCGTGACGCCTACTTTTGCGGCTTCGTCCACCACGGCCTCCAGTACCTTCATTTCCTGGACGCCAGGTCGCGGTTCAGGTGTCAGTGATATTTCGCCGGTCCAGTAAACGCCCATGCGCGCCAGTTCCCGGATCTGTTCGCGTGCATTCTCGGGTGTGTTATTGGCAAGGACGATGCGACCGGTCGGGATGATGCGAGGGCCATTGATCATGCCGCTCTCGATATGCTCGCGCAGTACTAGGTTGCCGTCGGCCGGGCCGCCGCCGGATAGGATCGTGGTGTAACCCGCTTCGAGCTGTGCCTGCATTTCCTCGCGCTCGTTCGGTCCGGTGTTGATGTGGCGATGGGCATCGATGAACCCCGGCATGGCGGTCATGCCGGTGCCATCGATGGTGGACAGGCCACGCGTAGACATCGAACCGCTGCCGACGTCGGTGATGCGACCGTTGCGGACGATGATGGTGCCGGATTCGATGATGTCGCCGTTACCGATGATTATGCGGGCATTGGTAATGGCTGCATCCTGTGCGCTGGCTGTGGTCACGACACTGAATCCGAAGACCAGGGCGCCAGTGAGCCGCAGCATTTTCTGGTTTATAAAAAACATAGAACCCCCCCTTGTTGGTTACCAAAGCTTACGATGGAAAATGACTTATGGATAGTGGCAGCCGGATATATTAGACGGGGCTCAAAAGCCTGGTTTATGCTTCAGATATAAAGGATTCAGGAAGAATGGAACCATGATGATGACGAGAATATCGATTGCCCTGATCACGCTGTCCCTGGCGCTGCCGGTCATGGCTCAAGACCGTGCGGCCAGCATATTGCAGCGCCTGCAACGGGTCGAGGACGAACTCGCCATTCGCCGGGTACTGGTCGAATATTCCGCCACCCAGGACGCTCGGGACTACGCCGGTTACGCGGCCCTGTTCGCCCGCGAAGGCGAATGGGTGAACGGTAGCAACGCCTACAAGGGACGCGACGCCATCTACAACATGCTGGTCGGCCTTTACGGTGAACCGCCGGAAGGTTATGTCAACAACGAGAGTTACCACATCAGCACCAACTTTCAGGTCACGCTTGATGGTGATCGTGCGACTGCACGTTCACGTCACCTGCTCATCATGCGTGGGCCCGATGGGGAGCCGACGCCGATGCTCGGCGGTCGCTACGAGGATGAATTCATTCGCGAGGACGGTGAGTGGAAGATACTGCGCCGGGTGGACTACCCGGTGATGCCGACCCAGGAAGAATGGATGCTGTTCATCACGACTCTGCGCTCCTCTGAATAGAAGTATTCCCTACTTGGAGTCCTTCAGCTTCTTTGTGTTTTCCCGGCTCATCTGCTGATAGAGCGGGCTGTATTCCAGGCCGTAGGGGGTTTTTTTCTTAAGAGTCGCTTTCTTCTCGTAAAAGGCGTGGCTGTTTTCCAGCCTCGCTGCGGCGGCTTCCTCGCTGCCGTCCCTAAAGGAGACCTGTTCGCGTGGCACGAAAAAAACCTGGCCGATGGGCAGGTTGTGTGACACTGAAATGGTCTCCCCGTCCGACAGCACGTAACGGAATTCGGTGTCGTGTACGTGCCAGTCGGTTTCCACCCGGATGGCAAGAACTGGCGCGATAGGCCGCTCGATGTTATTAATGATGCCGGAATAGACCGTATCCCAGCCTGGCTCGGTCTGGAAATTCCAGGCGCCACGCAAGGTGACGGCACCTGTGGGTGTACCCATGTCGTCAGGCACGATGAGCATACGGGCAATCGCCTGTGCGGTTTCCCTGAAGCCAGGTGTCTCGGGCACGAACAACTGCACATCTTCCTTGCGCATACCGATACCTCCAACTGCAAGCCGGTAGGTAATCGAAAACACCTGCTCCCACTTCGTGCCCGTGGGATTTAGGGCATAGCCGAACTGGTAGACGCCTTCGCCATCGAAACCGATGGAGAACTGCTCGTTCTTTTCCAGGGGAGGGTACACCAGGGCGCCAAGCGCACTACCGGCTTCAAGCACCGGGCACAAACGGGCATGCTGTGGAAGCAGTGGGCGCTGCGGTTCCTGCTTAGGACGCTGGCCGACACCCGGTCTGCGCGGATTGGGAAAGAGTGTGACTTCCATCAGGGCAGTATATAGGAACCGTTCGGATATTGGGCTATTGCCGTTCCAGCCAGTCACGCATAGCCTGAGTGACCGCCTCGGGTTGCTCCATAGTGGACATGTGCCCGCTGTTCTCGATGACCGTGACAGACGGATGATCCGGCAGGGCGGCCGCAATGGCCTCATGCTGTTCCAGTGGGCTCCAAGTATCCTCCCGTCCGCATAACACCAGCGTATCCGCTGGTGCATAGGCCAGGAATGGTTCGGCATCGGGCCTACCCAACAGCGCCCTGACCTGGTTGTTGAATTCCGCTGGCGAATAACCCTCCACCATCTCGTAGATGTCCTGCATCAGGGCGGAATCTTTGTGCCTGTCCGGGTGCACCATGGGCGGCGACCAGGTTCGTGCCACTACCGCCATGCCCGCATCCCTGGCGAGGTCGAGCAGCACCTGGCGCTGTTCGTATTCCCCGGGTGAGGCAGGGTGTATACCGGTGTCCAGCAGCGCCAGCTTGATCAGCCGATCCTTTGCACGGTGCAGCACCTGCATCGCTGCGCGCCCGCCCATAGAATGGCCGGCCACGTAAAAATTATCCGGAGCATTCCTAAGCACCACGTCGGCCATGGCATCGAGTGAATCGGTTTGACGGAAGTCTGGGATCTGTACATCCACGAGGTCCGAAAGGTTTTCCTGCTGATGGGCCCAGACCCGGGCGTCACATAAAAGGCCGGGCAGGAGATACAGGGTGGGTCGCATTCTAGGCAGTTCCTGGTTCAGCGTGAATAGAAGACCGATTTTAACAGGATTGCGGCATGGTGCTGCGTCATGTGACCGATTTGCACGGGTCCTATCATTTTGGAAAAAAAGGCCGAAAAAACAGATTGATTTGTTAGAATAGCGATCCTTTTTTACCAAGGACATCCCGGAGATGAAAACCAAGAACATACTTCCAGTCTCCCTGTGCCTGCTGCTGTCGACTGCAAACCAGGCAGCTGAGCAGTCTACACCTGTCATCATCGATGCCAGTCCCTGCCTGGCGCTGACGCGCCCGATCGAGCGCCTAACCTGCTTCGAGGATCTGGCACAGGCGGCACAGCAGCCTGGCGCATCGATTCCACAGCAGAACCTGCCCGTAGTGTCGATTCCCCGTAACACAGCCAGGCAGCCACAACTGGCGCAGCCTGAGCCGAAACCCGAGGCACCGCAAACGGCAGTGATTCCCGAAAACAGTTTCGAGGAAAATTACGGCATCCGTAAAAACAGCAATGACAGGAATATCAGGGACACGGAACTGATCGCACGGATCGCCGTGATCAAGGAGCTCAATCCCAACCGGAAGCTGATTACGTTGGAAAACGGCCAGGTCTGGGAGCAGAAGGAAACCAAGCCGTTCATGCTGGATGCCGGTGACGAGATCCGCATTTATCCAAGTCGCTGGGGTACTTCTTACCGACTTGCCTCGCAATCCCACAGTGGTTTCATTACTGTGCAACGACTCCAGTAACACCTCGCTCAAGATAGGCAAAAAAAAATCCCCGCCTAAGGCGGGGATTTTTTTCAGTCTGGCGGGAGGGGAGGACCCGCCATCCTGTACAGCTTATTATCTAAGCACAAACTGCGTTTTTAGAAAGACGCCTTAAGGCCGACAAAGTACTGGCGACCCATGACGTCATAGTAGCCGGGGCTTGTGACTCCGCGGCCTGTATTACCCATGTCGTTACCGGTCGGGTTCCGACAACCGATTGAAGCGTTAGCCCCACAGATGTCGGTGCCAACCTGGTAAGGAGATCGGCGACCAGTGTAGTTAGGCTGGGTATCAAGCAGGTTGTTGACACCTGCCCTCAATGCGAGCGTGTCATTGATCTGCCAGCCGACGTTCAGATCAAAGATATTGTAATCCGCAATCCCGATCAGGTTATTGGGCGTGTAGTTGATCATGATGACGTCGGGATCACCGGCGACAGCACGTTGGTTATTTGCAATCACCGCGTTTTGCTGAGCGGTGAGCGCCTGATCAACTTCAGGCAGATAACGCCAACGCAGGTTCACGCTCAGATCATTCAGGAAATATGTGAACGAGGTAACGAACCTGTAGTCGTAGGCGCCTGGGTTGGTACCGGCCAGTTCAGGACCCAGTGAACCCTTCCAGTCAATTTCGACATCGTAAGGTGCAGGAGACTGTTTGGTCTTGTAGTAGTCCAGAATGGTTCCCTGAGTATTGATGTTCAGCATACCAGGCAGTGGGATACCGATATCGTTCAGGGTCGCCGACCAGTTGAGTGCTACGTCTACGCCTGATGTCTTGATGGTCGCCTGGTTATCGTATTCCACCAGCTTGGTAGACGCGTTGCCGTTGGTCTGGTTACGAGGCACGTTCTTACAGGCACGAGAATTTGCCTGTGCCAGTGCCTCAGTCTCATTTGTAACAATAACAGAGCCGTAGCAGAGGTAACCGGCATGGTCCGGAGAGTACTGCTGGATGGCGTCATCGATTTCCACTTTCCACCAGTCAACGGAACCGCTCAGTCCTTCTAGCCAGGGGTTGTCAGAGAAGTTACTGAACACGAATCCGAAGGAGACGGTGTCTGCCTCTTCAGAGTTCAGGTTCGGGTTACCACGTTGCAGACGCCACCAGTCACCAAAGTTTGCGGTTGCACCTGTTGCATTGGCTATGTAGTAGTACTGCTCAACCGCAGGAGATCCTGCGCCGCCCATCTGTGCCTCACAGATCAGCCTGGTGCTCCTTGCACCCTCCGTGGTTTGACCGGCTGCCAGCTCCGTTTCGCGTTCACCCGGTTGCAGCACGGGGTCAGGACCGGTACCACCTGCACCATAGCTGGCGTTTGACCTCAGTCCGCACGCGTCGCCTAGGCTCGCACCCGAAGGCCCGAGGTATACTTCCTGCTGGCCAAGGAACAGCTCACCCAGGTTCGGTGCACGGTTTGCCCTGTTGAAGCCACCACGCATACGCAAGGAGTCATTGACCTCGATATTAGCAAGCACCTTCCAGGTATCTGTGTCGTCAGCATAGTCGTAGGTGGAGGTACGGAATCCAAGCTCCAGCTCTAACATTTGTATGAAAGGGAGATCCCTCACGACTGGTACCAGCAACTCACCGTAGATGTCTTTGACACCGGTGGCCGCATCGAGGTATGACGCCGGGTAGGAGCCGACTACCTGGTCTGTCCAGGAGTACTGGGACTGCAGGTGGTCTGGGCTGTACGTGGACTCGTTGTCGCGCCAGGAGTAACCCACGGCGCCACGCATCTCACCAGCAGGTAAATCCATTATGCCACCCTGAAGGTTCAGCTCTATGACATCCTGGGTGTTAGTACGGTTGGCTTTCAGCTCGGCCAGGACCAGGTTCTGGCAGTCTTGTGAAATGATGCCCTCCTTGTCGCCGCCATCAAAGAACAGCGGGTACAGGCCGCTGGTACACTCGATTTTTGAGCCGCCGAAACCGGGGTTGGTTGCGTTCCAGCTGGCGAATGACAGCTGGTTGCCAAAACTACCGCTGCTGTTTCCCTCAAGTGCCGGTGCGTTCGGATTGAGGCCCAGGCCGCGACCCCAGTTGGGGGCATTGACCAACGCACGCCACTGTGTGTGTGACATCTGCCCACCAGCTATGGTGGTGGTATTGGACTCACCATGCGACCAGTATGCGTCACCGGTCCAGTCCTTAAATGGCAGGTTAAACTCGAGACCATTCTCGATCTGCCAGTAGGTAATGCTGTTGGTCGTATCACGACGAGGAATCGCCTGGTCAGGGTACATCTCTACGTAGTAGTACTTGTCAGCCTGGTTACGACTCATCAAAACCAGTGCAACCTCCGGAGACACTGGATGTCCAGTCGTGGCGTCGTCATAGGGCCCCTGGAAGTTCGGGTTGACCCACATGGGATCGTTCGGGTTGGCCAGGTAAGCTCTGACGTTAGCCGGATCCTGCCAGAATGTCGATTTGCGATACTGAGGCGGATTGGCGGGGTCGATTGGGTCCAGCATGGGGTTAACCGGGCTGTCCGTGATTGGGTTGAACGGCGCAGAGGCCTCCCAGCTAAGGATTGGCACGGTGGAGTAGATCTGGGTCTTTGTACTACTCTCGTTAAAGTTTAGCCGTGAGTAGAATTTCAGATCGTCAGTAATCTCATAGTTAACCGAGGTATAGAATGAATACCGCTCCTGAGGCGCACTCTCGAAAGCCTTGGTGTCGTTATATTTCAGCTGCTCGATGACCGAGGGCGTGGTGCCGGGCGGTGCAAACGGATCATAGACGAGCTGTTTGGCAAATGTGTCGTTGTAGACGCCACCGAGGGCTTCATAATGGGCCAGGTTATCTCCCTGCCACTGAAAGACGCGACCGTCGTCGGTGGTTCTCAAGCGGAGGTTAAAAGAGGAGGCGCCGTACTGGTTGGCAGTGGATGGTGACTCCGGGAACAACGCCCTCAGGGCTTCCCTGTTTGGGCCGTTGGTGAACTGGAAGCCATCGGGGGAGAATCCGTTATACCCCATGAAGAAGAGGGTCTGTGGCTGGATAGGGTCCTGCCAACCTTCACGGCTGAATTCACGGTTTCTTTCATAGGCGACTGCGCGGTCATACTGTTCCATCGCCACGGTGATGTTACCGCGGCCGTCAGCAAAGTCGGTACCAAGGATCGCGGACAGGCGGTACTGCTCGCCGTCACCGTCCTGAGTTTCAGAGCGCTGCACGTCAAATATGGCACCTTCAAAATCTTTGCGCAGGATGAAGTTAGTCACACCACCGATCGCATCTGCACCGTATACCGCCGAGGCGCCGCCGGAGATAATTTCTATACGCTCGATCATCGCCGAGGGTATACCGTTGACGTCAGTTACCATCAGGGCATTGTTCGGTACCGCCCGGTGTCCGTCCAGAAGCACCAGGTTACGGTTGGGGCCAAAACCACGCAGTGAGACGGAGGCGATACCGACAGAATCCACGGCGGTTGGCTGATAGTCATCTTCGGACGTTACGGGAACCCGTAACGACCACTTCTTCTAGGGCTGGCTCGTCCTGGGCAAAAGTCGTACCCGGAAAAACCGCCGCCATACCAACAGCCGCCGCAATCGAAACAGCGAGCTTTGATTTGGCTTTAAGTTTATGGTTTGGGGTGTATCTCATTAGATATTTCTCCTCTTTTGTATTATCCATATCTTATTGATTTATATAATTATTAATAAAATATAGAGCACCTTATTATCCCGCCCGAACTCGTTGGTTTATCTCCTAAAAGTAATACAGATTCTTAATACAGGCAGGGCCGACAATATTCCCACCATCTGCAATTCAAGGCAATACGAGGCAATTATTAAAACTTCAGAATACTTGTGAGGGTTTAGGGGGTGCCTGAAACGAGAAGGGGACGGATTTTAATTAGAGCAACCTGAATTTTCAGTTACTCTGAACACATAGAATCTTAAATAAGATTTTGCCTATCGGCGCGTGCCGTTACCTGAGACGCTGCACCTGGATGAACCCCTTGCGGGACAGGGAGGCAAGACGGTACGAATTACCCCAGCGCGTGGAATAAACTCGAACCTCGTCGCCCTCCTCCAGGGGGAAGCGTTTGCTGTTGACTTGCTCCCAGACCTGGCCGTTATCCAAGGTAATGAGGGAACGGTTGCGATCGAACTCCTTGATTTCGGCGACCCTGGCGGTCAACTCATTGGCCTGAGCTTTCTTGTCCCGCTCTTCGGGCAACCCGAAATTGGCTTCGAGGCTGCCATTCGTGATCACACGGGCGCTTTCCGCAGGTTGCGGCGTTTCGGCTGCCGGCTGGGGTTGAACCTGCTGGGCAGGTTGAACCGACTGTGAACTGGCATTTCGGGGAATCGACACGACCGGCAGGTTTTGCTGTGGCATTGATACCGCTGGACGTTGTTGCGCCACCCGCGCCTGTTCCTCGAAACAGGTCAGGCGCTCAATCGGCCTGACCAGATCCAGGCAGGGGCCACCATCCATTATGAGTTCGGGGGTATCATTCGCCGCGAACGTCGCAACTGTTATCAGCATGAATAGGGAGCAAGGCAGGGTTCTATTGATTGTCATTTCCGGAACGTTCTCTCATAAATATATCGCCATTCTATCAAATTAGAATGATTTTTCAGGCTTTTATCCATCACCGAAAGGTAGTGTGGGGAAAATCATGCAGGCATGTAAGGAGCCACAGAGGATGGCATGATTTACCGAGAAGACCCTCGCATGAGAGGCCGGCCTCGAAGGTGGAGAGGACAAGGAACCAGGAAGGCCTCGGGACTACTCGATCAAGTTACTCTGACCCCTGTGATTGTAAAAACGCCGATCCAGGCCACCTTCTCGGTGTGCTTATCATCGTAAGTGCAGGTCATCTCTGAGGTGAAACCAGCCAGGCCACAGCGGTCGAGATGCTGTTCCAGATGCCGCAATGCGTCGATATCCAACGCTACGCGCGATTGCTCCGTTACAATGTCACGCCGCAGCGCCACCGACTGATCGAGCGCATCGAGATCGTCCACGCCTGGAGGCTCATCGCCAAGCAGGCTTTTCGCAAAGTCAAAATATTCGACACCAAGGAAAATTTCTGCGGCCTGCGAAAATTCCGGCCTGCGCGCACAAACGCTATGGAGCAAATTGCGGCGCGAAGGATCATCCGGCGGAAGCAACACGGCTTCACGGACCTGCTCGGGCACACGGGCGCGGACCAGGGACTCGTGGATCGAAATTGCCTGACGACTGCTCTGGGTAATGCCGCTATCCGTGCTGTGGAGTACCAGAATGAGCGAGCCACCGGGGACCAAAACACGTGCGGCTTCGCTAAGAGCTATATCTAACGCGGCATACTCAATGGCGAAGTTGGAAACGACGAGTTCGAAGCTGTCCTGTGCAAAGGGAAGCTGCTCCGCGGCGACGTTACCCATGAACCTGATGTCGGGGTGTTGGAACCGTGGACCGCCGGGAGCCACGATTTGGTCGGACGCGACGATCTTAAGCCCGCGTCCGGCTTCCGCCCCCCAATAAGATACTTGTCCTGAACCGCAACCGATCTCCAATACGCGCGAGCCGGCTTTGACTGAGCCAAATATGTCCTGCCAGAAGTACTTGATTACTTCGCCAGGGCCCCATTCCGTGCTGCATGAAAAGTGCTCGCTGCCGTCCAGTCGCTGCGACCACACTGAACCTTCCGATTGCGCTGGCTTGTCTGACCCCATGTTTGCTGTGTTTCTTTTGATTCGACTTGCTGGTCAGAATAGACGGATACTGTGTTGAATCAAAGGGTTCAGAGTAATTGATTGGGATTTGATTCAAGAAATGTAATAAGTCTGCCACCTTGTGTTTCTGGTCAACTAACCTCACCCTTGATTTATACACTCAAAAAAAACGGCGGGCCATAGGCCCGCCGTTAAGGGTTTTACGAGGTTACTTTTTTATACGTTAGAAGCGGGCCTTTACACCCAGGAAGAACCGGCGTCCTAACACGTCGTAGTACCCAGGGCTGGTTGACCCGGCACCGCTGGTGGCCAGCTGGGGAGCGGACGGATTCTGACAACCCGGTGCGCCACCACAGACCGCCGACAGGTTCGTACCCGGCTCATACCCGGTAGTGCGACCCGTAATCTGCGGGCTCTCATCAAACAGGTTCGTGATACCGCCGCGGATCGTAATCGAATCATTGACCTGCCAGTTCATGGACATGTCAAAGATGTTGTACGAGTCGATGCCGACGTCAGTGATAGGCGTATAGCTCAACGGGACGGCTCCCGCAGCGCCACTAGCCGCGGCCGCGTTATTGGCGATGAGCGCGTTTTGTTTTGCCTGGCTTGCCGTGATCACGTCCGGCAGGTGGCGCCAGCGCAGGCCGACACTCCAGTCGCCATAGGAGTACATCATGGACGTGAAGAGCCTGTAGTCATACGCACCCGGGTTGGTGCCGGTCAGTGTTGGCCCGAGAGAGCCAACCCAATCGATCTCGACGTCGAAGTCCTGCTGTGACTCCTTGGTCTTGTAACTGTCGATGTAGGTCATCTGCATACTCAAGGACAGTCCACCTGGCAGACCGATGCCGATATCATTCAACTCGGCTCTCCAGTTGGCAGCGATATCGATGCCTTCTGTTTTGATGGTCGCCTGGTTGGAATACCTGAGCAGCTGCCTCGTTGCGCCGCCCGTCGCCTGGTTGCGGGCCACATTCTCACAGTCCGTTGTTGCGGCCTGCGCGGCGGCCTCAGCGGCAGTGGTCACCGTCCTAACGCCATAGCAGAGGTAGTTGGCATAGTCGGGTGTGTACTGCTGGATGGCGTCCTCGATTTCAACTCGCCACCAGTCTACGGAGAGGGCCAGATTTTCCAGCCAGACATTGTCCCAGGGGGAATTTGCTACAAAACCCGCGGACCAGGTATCTGCGGTTTCAGGGCCAAGGTCAGGGTTACCTTCCTGGTACACCCAGTTGGCGGCACCGCCTGTTTGACCGCTCGCGTTGTTGCTGTAATAGAGCCCAGCCGCGGTAGGACCCATCTGGGCCTGGCAGATCAGGAGTGTACTTTGAGCGCCTGCCGCGGTCTGTCCACTGGCCAGCTCTGTCTGTGGTTCACCGGGTGCCAGGATCGGATCCGGTGCGGCGCCACCGGCGCCAAAGGGTGCGTTGGAACGCAGGCCACAGGGGTCGCCGAAGTTATTGAAAATACCGCGCAGGTAGACCTGCTGAAAGCCTAGATACTTCTCACCGACATTGGGTGCGCGGGTCGCACGGTTGTATCCACCACGCAGACGCAGCCAGTCATTGGCTTCGATATTGGCCAGGGCCTTGTAGGTCCACTCCGAGTCGTTATCACTGTAGTCGGAGAAACGAGCACCCAGCTCCAGTTCGACCTTCTGCACGACGCCGACGTCGCCAAGAACAGGGACCAGTGCCTCTACGTAGTAGTCATCAACCGACGTTGTTGCATCCATATCACCCACCGGATAGACGCCGATGACCTGGTCCTCGAATGCCCTGGAGCTTTGCAGAAGATCCGGCATATAGGTCACGCGGTTTTTACGCCACTGGTAACCGAATGCGGCACGCACCTCACCGGCCGGCAGGTCCATCAAGCCACCCTGGAAGTTGATCTCGACGATGTCCTGGTCACTTGTCAGGCGGTTCTGCAGGGGAGCGCCAATCGCCTTGGCACAGTCCTCGCTCGGCCGCTTATCGGAGAAGAAGATGGTTTCATAAAAGCCGCTGGTACACTTAACCGGGTTGGTGCCGAAGCCAGGCGATGCACCCTGGGTATTTGCCTGTACTATGGCATTTCGGCCGTAGTCCGGCTCATTGACGAGTCGGCGCCACCGCTCCAGTGACTGGAAGCCGGTAGAGACGTTGCTGTTGTCGACCTCGCCGTGTGAGTAATAGAACTCACCAGTCCAGTCGCGGTAGGGCAGGTCGACATTGACGCCTGTTTCTAACTGCCAGACGATGTTGTCGTTATCGGACGCACGATTTTCCAGGCTGTTTTTCGGGAAAATCTCCGGAATCCAGTTGCCGGTGGGATTGTCGCGACTCAACAGCAGGATGGCTAGTTCTGGCACGACGGGGAAATGGGCACCCGCTGCGCCGCTCGGAATAAAGCCAGGATTGGCATAGGCGGATGGGTTGGCCTGGACCGCCTTAACAATGGCTGGATCTCTGTAGTTCAGTGTCGGGTCTATCGGGCTGTCGACCGCCGCATTGAACGGGACATTGGCCTCCCAGCCGTAACTGGCTGTTGAGCCGTAGTTCAGGCGCGTCGCGGAGTTGCTCCGGGCGAAGGTTGCGTTGGCGAACACCGAAATGCCTTCCGTGATTTCGAAATTGCTGCGGGTGAAGAAGGACCAGCGATTCTGTGGCGCAAGGACAATGGCGTCCTGCGTGTTCCACTTGAGGACTTGCGCGATATCATTCGGGTCCAGCGTGGTGCCATCCAAGACGTTTTGGGCGGCGTATTCCACACCATCCAGTATTCCTTGACTCAGACTGAGATTATCACCAACCACGGGAAACAATGTGCCATCGGGATTGAACCGGTAGCGTGCGACAAAGCCGGCGCCCACGTTGCGAAAGCCCGTGCCGGCAGGCCGGTCAGAGAAGAGGGCGTCCATGGTGACATCGCTGGCCCGGTTGAAGCCTACGGTCATGCCGTTGAATCCCTGTTGGAACAGCTCGCCCCCGACGGTGGGGTCGTTCCAGGAATCGGTAAAGAAGTCACGATCGACTTCAAGCGCCTCCTTGCGATCGTAATATTCGAACCCAACCGTGATATTGCCGCGGCCGTCGAAGACATCGGTGCCCATGATGCCTGATATGCGGGCCTCTTCGCCGCCACCGGCCTCGGAGGTGCCGTACTGGGTGTCGAGTTCAAGACCCTCGAAATCCTTACGCAGGATGAAGTTGGTCACACCTGCAACAGCATCCGCACCGTATACCGCTGAGGCGCCACCGGTAATGGTCTCAACACGCTGGATCAGTGCGGACGGGATGGCATTGATGTCGGTAACCATCAGCGCGTTGGTTGGCACCATACGTTTACCATCAATCAGCACCAGGTTCCTGTTGGGGCCGAAGCCACGCATGGATACCGAAGCGATACCAAGCGTATTGACCGGTGTGGCATTGATTTCTTTTTCCGTGGTCACGGGCGAGTTGGCCGGGTTGTAGTCCGGCAGCTGGTTCAGGTATCCCTCGATATTGAGACCGCTCTGCTCCTCGAACTGGGCAGCGTCGATGGTCCGGATGGGGCTGTTGGATTCGAAGTCACGGCGGACGATGCGCGAACCCGTGACGATCACCTCTTCCAGGACCGGCTCGTCCTGGGCGTAGGTACCATTCGGTAGAACCACGGCCATACCAACAGCAGCGGCTATTGAAACCGCGAGCTTAGATGGGGTTCTTAGTTTATGCGTTGGGCGGTAATTCATTCAGTGCCTCTCCTATTTTTTATTAAGTATTTATTGATCTTTATCGTAATTAATCGTGAAAAGTTATCTTGCTGCTCTTTGAAACAACCCTACTAAGAGAAAAAGAATCTTAATTCGGTATTTAGATAAAACGCGCTAATACTCTCATTAAAAATAGCTAATGAAAAATTAGATAATGTAATCAAATCAATAAACTATATTTATTAAATCGAGGAGGAATGCTCACCTCTATTGACTGCAAAAGAGGACCCCTAACAGCAATTGGGCTGGATTTCGTCTGTCGTAAAATTATCGGGGAGGGTGGGGGTACAAGGTGAAGGGGATCGGAAGTGGTCTGAGTAAAAGAATTTATAGGCTACGCCGGGCTTTTTGATTTTTTAAAGATCTTTTGGCTATCGGAATAGAACATCAAACAGCGGGGCAAGGCACCCTGGAAAAAAACGGCGGGCCAGGGGCCCGCCGTTAAGGGTTTTACGAGGTTACTTTTTTATACGTTAGAAGCGGGCCTTTACACCCAGGAAGAACCGGCGTCCTAACACGTCGTAGTACCCAGGGCTGGTTGACCCGGCACCGCTGGTAGCCAGCTGGGGACTGGTCGGATTGACACAGCCCGGTGCGCCACCACAGACCGCCGACAGGTCCGTACCCGGCTCATACCCGGTAGTGCGACCCGTAATCTGCGGGCTCTCATCAAACAGGTTCGTGATACCGCCGCGGATCGTAATCGAATCATTGACCTGCCAGTTCATGGACATGTCAAAGATGTTGTACGAGTCGATGCCGACGTCAGTGATAGGCGTATAGCTCAACGGGACGGCTCCCGCAGCGCCACTAGCCGCGGCCGCGTTATTGGCGATGAGCGCGTTTTGTTTTGCCTGGTTTGCCGTGATCACGTCCGGCAGGTGGCGCCAGCGCAGGCCGACACTCCAGTCGCCATAGGAGTACATCATCGACGTGAAGAGCCTGTAGTCATACGCACCCGGGTTGGTGCCGGTCAGTGTTGGCCCGAGAGAGCCAACCCAATCGATCTCGACGTCGAAGTCCTGCTGTGACTCCTTGGTCTTGTAACTGTCGATGTAGGTCATCTGCATACTCAAGGACAGTCCACCTGGCAGACCGATGCCGATATCATTCAACTCGGCTCTCCAGTTGGCAGCGATATCGATGCCCTCTGTTTTGATGGTCGCCTGGTTGGAATACCTGAGCAGCTGCCTCGTTGCGCCGCCCGTCGCCTGGTTGCGGGCCACATTCTCACAGTCTGTCGTTGCGGCCTGCGCGGCGGCCTCAGCGGCAGTGGTCACCGTCCTAACGCCATAGCAGAGGTAGTTGGCATAGTCGGGTGTGTACTGCTGGATGGCGTCCTCGATTTCAACTCGCCACCAGTCTACGGAGAGGGCCAGATTTTCCAGCCAGACATTGTCCCAGGGGGAATTTGCTACAAAACCCGCGGACCAGGTATCAGCGGTTTCAGGGCCAAGGTCAGGGTTGCCTTCCTGGTACACCCAGTTGGCGTTACCGCCTGCATTACCACCCGCGTTGTTGCTGTAATAGAGCCCAGCCGCGGTAGGACCCATCTGGGCCTGGCAGATCAGGTAGGTGCTGTTGGCGCCTGCCGCGGTCTGTCCACTGGCCAGCTCTGTCTGTGGTTCACCGGGTGCCAGGATCGGATCCGGTGCGGCGCCACCGGCGCCAAAGGGTGCGTTGGAACGCAGGCCACAGGGGTCGCCGAAGTTGTTGCGAACACCGCGCAGGTACACCTGCTGAAAGCCTAGATACTTCTCACCGACATTGGGTGCGCGGGTCGCACGGTTGTATCCACCACGCAGACGCAGCCAGTCATTGGCTTCGATATTGGCCAGGGCCTTGTAGGTCCACTCCGAGTCGTTATCACTGTAGTCGGAGAAACGAGCACCCAGCTCCAGTTCGACCTTCTGCACGACGCCGACGTCGCCAAGAACAGGGACCAGTGCCTCTACGTAGTAGTCATCAACCGACGTTGTTGCATCCATATCACCCACCGGATAGACGCCGATGACCTGGTCCTCGAATGCCCTGGAGCTTGCCAGCAGATCCGGTTGATAGGTCACACGGTTTTTACGCCACTGGTAACCGAATGCGGCACGCACTTCACCGGCAGGCAGGTCCATCAAGCCACCCTGGAAGTTGATCTCGACGATGTCCTGGTCACTCGTCAAACGGTTCGCCAGAGGCGCGCCAATCGCCTTGGCACAGTCCTCGCTCGGCCGCTTATCGGAGAAGAAGATGGTTTCATAAAAGCCGCTGGTACACTTAACCGGGTTGGTGCCGAAGCCAGGGGAGGCTCCTTGTTGGTTTGCCTGCAAGATTGCATTTCGGCCGTAGTCCGGCTCATTGACGAGTCGGCGCCACCGCTCCAGTGATTGGAAGCCGGTGGAGACGTTGCTGTTGTCGACCTCGCCGTGTGAGTAATAGAACTCACCAGTCCAGTCGCGGTAGGGCAGGTCGACATTGACGCCTGTTTCTAACTGCCAGACGATGTTGTCGTTATCGGACGCACGATTTTCCAGGCTGTTTTTCGGGAAAATCTCCGGGATCCAGTTGCCGGTGGGAGCGCTCCGGCTCAACAGCAGGATGGCTAGTTCTGGCACGACGGGGAAATGGGCACCCGCTGCGCCGCTCGGAATAAAGCCAGGATTGGCGTACGCGGCCGGATTGGCCTGGACCGCCTTAACAATGGCTGGATCCTTGTAGTCCAGTGTCGGGTCTATCGGGCTGTCGACCGCTGGGTTAAACGGCACATTGGCCTCCCAGCCAAAGCTGGCGGTGGAGCCGTAGTTCAGGCGTGTCGCGGAGTTGCTCCGGGCGAAGGTTGCGTTGGCGAACACCGAAATGCCTTCCGTGATTTCGAAATTGCTGCGGGTGAAGAAGGACCAGCGATTCTGTGGCGCAAGGACAATGGCGTCCTGCGTGTTCCACTTGAGGACTTGCGCGATATCATTCGGGTCCAGCGTGGTGCCATCCAAGACGTTTTGGGCGGCGTATTCCACACCATCCAGTATTCCTTGACTCAGACTGAGATTATCACCAACCACGGGAAACAATGTGCCATCGGGATTGAACCGGTAGCGTGCGACAAAGCCGGCGCCCACGTTGCGAAAGCCCGTGCCGGCAGGCCGGTCAGAGAAGAGGGCGTCCATGGTGACATCGCTGGCCCGGTTGAAGCCTACGGTCATGCCGTTGAATCCCTGTTGGAACAGCTCGCCCCCGACGGTGGGGTCGTTCCAGGAATCGGTAAAGAAGTCACGATCGACTTCAAGCGCCTCCTTGCGATCGTAATATTCGAACCCAACCGTGATATTGCCGCGGCCGTCGAAGACATCGGTGCCCATGATGCCTGATATGCGGGCCTCTTCGCCGCCACCGGCCTCGGAGGTGCCGTACTGGGTGTCGAGTTCAAGACCCTCGAAATCCTTACGCAGGATGAAGTTGGTCACACCTGCAACAGCATCCGCACCGTATACCGCTGAGGCGCCACCGGTAATGGTCTCAACACGCTGGATCAGTGCGGACGGGATGGCATTGATGTCGGTAACCATCAGCGCGTTGGTTGGCACCATACGTTTACCATCAATCAGCACCAGGTTCCTGTTGGGGCCGAAGCCACGCATGGATACCGAAGCGATACCAAGCGTATTGACCGGTGTGGCATTGATTTCTTTTTCCGTGGTCACGGGCGAGTTGGCCGGGTTGTAGTCCGGCAGCTGGTTAAGATATCCCTCGATATTAAGACCGCTCTGCTCCTCGAACTGGGCAGCGTCGATGGTCCGGATGGGGCTGTTGGATTCGAAGTCACGGCGGACGATGCGCGAACCCGTGACGATCACCTCTTCCAGGACCGGCTCGTCCTGGGCGTAGGTACCATTCGGTAGAACCACGGCCATACCAACAGCAGCGGCTATTGAAACCGCGAGCTTAGATGGGGTTCTTAGTTTATGCATTGGACGGTAATTCATTCAGTGCCTCTCCTATTTAAATGTTATATACAATTGATTTAAATGATATTTTTTTCTAATTGTTATTTTTAAGTCTTGAGTGGTATTTATGCTTTTTCAAAAATACTTAAAAATATTTAATAATAAGAATGACTATTCTTTATTTTCATAATGCTCTCACTAAGGCTATGAAATCTCAACTATTAATTAATAATATTTATTGATTTCATATCTTAAAATCGTTGAAGCGAGGCGCATCCAATGCCCGTTATCGGGCCTATTTGGCGGGGTAAAAAAAACCGGCGACCACAGAGATGCGGACGCCGGTTTTTTTTAATGAGGGTGCTGGTTAGGGTTACTGCTGGAACTCTGGGGTCATCTCCAAACATTCCTGGGCCGCGAAGGGTACGTCTGAGATATACATGACGTCGTAACTTGCATAAGGCTGAGCGAGGTAGACTGGATCAGTCACGGTGTACTCACGCTTCAGGGCGGTCCTTTCCCGATCAAGGGAGAACCGTTCCACGATATGCATCTGTTCACTGGAACGTGTTGGCGGAGAAAGCACGCCCGCCTCAAAGCCGACGGTGTCCACGACCAGGGTATCGCCTTCCCAGTTGCCGATGGAGTGACCGGCGTAGCTAGGGGTCAGATTATCTGGATGTTGCATCATTCCTATGTGTATACGGCGATTAAAGTTGTAGAGTCCGTAGGTTATGTCGACAACCTTCTCGCCGTCTGGCAGTGTCTTCTGTTCGAATTTGTTGATCGGCCAGTCCGCGGTCCAGTCTCGTATGAAGCTGGTGGGTTTGCACGCAAACCATGGGTTGTCGATAGGCGAGCGACGGTCAAAGGCGTCGGCGGCTGCCTGGCCCTCAGCGGTGTAGACGGTCCGTGGACGAGGTGGTTGGGTTGCCTGGACCTCCTGGATGGAGATATCGCCTGCCGCGAATGCCGGTGAGAGGCTCTTGGGAATCATCGAGCCGTTACCCCCGCTCGGGGGTACGGTCAGCACTAACTGCTCAACTGCCCAGTCCCCACTCAGGTTGACCTGGCCATCAGCCAGCCTGTAAGGGCGGCCTGACGTGTCAACTGGTGCAGCGGACAGCAGCTGGTCATTACGGTTCATGGTGATCTCGTTGTCGATGGTGAAGTTCTCCACGTAGCAGGCCTCCGGGTCGTCGCGGTGTGGGTTGCCCTCTATAAATACGTGGGCGCCCACCCTGAACATGTCGGTTGACCAGCCGGAGCGGCGGATCAGGGTAGCCGCGCGCATCTCACATCGCATGTGCAATACATTGCCATCTGCCTCGACGACATCCAGCTCCATGTAGGAATGCGGGTTTACCAGGTTCATCTTTGTGAGTGTGCCTTCCCACTCACGCTTGATGTCGAGCTGGAACAGGCCAAAGCCGTGGTGTGCCTGCGAAGGCATCGCCAAGACCACGAGAGCGGCCGTGGTGATCGCGGAACGTAGTAGGTTTCTAGACTTGTTCATGGTAACCCCTCGATGTAGACGCTTAAAAATAGTCGAAAGAAATCATAAAAATATAAGAAATAGTATAAAGGCACCGGCCCCGGATGACAGCATGAGTAAGCTGAGTTCTTCTTTTTTCCATTTTCTGAATAATATGCGCAGGCAGACTCCTTGCTTTGGCTTTGGTGGCCTTTAGAATAGCCGGCTCTCGCCGACTGGCGGCGGTTGTCCAAAGATTAATCATGATTTTACTCCAAGAGATATCCCTCCGAAGGGGCACTCAGCTTTTGCTCGATCATGCCGACCTCACCATTTTTGGCGGGCAGAAGGTGGGTATCATCGGCCGCAACGGTACAGGCAAGACCAGCCTTTTCAGGTTGCTGATGGGCGAACTCCACGCTGACACCGGCGAACTCGACATGCCAAAGGATCTGCGCAAGGCGCAGATGCTACAGGAGACGGCTGGTACTTCGCGAATGGCTCTTGATTACGTGATCGATGGCGACACTCGGTTTCGCGCCCTGGAAGGGGAGCTGGCCGATGCCGAAGCGGCACATGACGATCACCGCATAGCGCAGTTGCACGGAGAACTGGACGGGATGGACGCCTGGTCAATTCGAAACCGCGCTGAACAGTTGCTCTCGGGCTTGGGTTTCGATACCGAGGAATTTGAAAAATCCGTCAACGCGTTTTCTGGTGGCTGGCGCATCCGGCTGAACCTGGCGCAGGCACTGATGACACCGTCGGACCTGCTCCTGCTGGACGAGCCCACCAACCACCTCGACCTGGAGGCGACCCTCTGGCTGCAGCAATGGTTGCGACGTTATCCAGGGACCCTGCTCCTTGTTTCACACGACCGCAGTTTTCTGGACAGGGTGGTGACGCACATCGCCAGTTTCGAAAATAAGAAACTGTTCCTTTACCGCGGCAACTACAGTGATTACGAAAAACAGAAGGCTGAGCGTCTGGCCCAGCAGCAGGCGGCCTACGAAAAGCAGCAGGCTCGCAGGAAGGATATCGAGAATTTCGTGCGCCGTTTTCGCGCCAAGGCCACCAAGGCTCGACAGGCCCAGAGCCGACTGAAAGAACTGGCCAGGATGGAGGAGATCGCGCCCGCGCATGTGGATTCGCCTTTCCAGTTCAGCTTTCGTGATCCGGACAAGCTACCGTCGAGCCTGCTGGCGTGTGACGGCATCAGCTTTGGTTACGATAATCCACTCATCACCGATTTTTCTCTGAACATACGCGGCGAGTCGCGCATCGGTCTTTTGGGCGCCAACGGGCAGGGTAAGTCTACCCTGCTTAAGGTGCTCTCTGGCAGGTTGCCGCTGATGGCAGGGGAAATTACCCGTAACGACTACCTGCGCATCGGTTACAGTGCCCAGCACCAGGTTGATGAAATGGATGCTGAGGCGACCCCCTTGCAGCTTATCCAGCGGCTTGAGCCTGGCGTCCGTGAGCAGGAGGTGCGCAATTTTCTTGGAGGTTTCGATTTTCGCGGCGACCGCGTCACCGAAACCGTTGGGCATTTTTCAGGTGGCGAGAAGACCCGCCTCGCCCTGGCGCTTGTTGTCTGGCAGAAACCAAACCTGCTCCTCATGGACGAGCCAACCAACCACCTCGACCTGGAAATGTGCCACAGCCTCGAGATGGCGCTCCAGGGTTTTCCTGGAGCTATGATCCTGGTTTCACATGACCGCCACCTGCTGGGCAACACGGTGGACTCCTTCTTGTTAGTCAAGAACGGCAAGCTGGAGGTGTTCGAGGGTGACCTCGATGATTACGAACGGTCACTACTTGGACCGGAAAAGTCGGAGCCTGAGAAAATTGTAGCTCCCCCGAGTAATGAAAAATTAAACAACCCAACCCTGGCAAATAAGAAAGAGCAGCGCCAGCAATCCGCGGAGCGGCGTCGCGAACTCCAGCCGATGCGTGACCGACTAAAGCGTGTTGAGCGTGAAATCGAGAAGTGCCAGCAGGTCAGGGTGGAGATCGAACAGAGGCTGGCGGACAACGCCATCTACAACGAAAATCGCAAGGATGAACTAAGTGGCCTCTTGTTCGACCAGGCAAGGCTATCCTCACAGTTGCAGACGCTGGAAGAGGAGTGGCTAGAGCTCAGCGAGTCCCTCGAAGGCGCTTGATACACCGGCACCTTTTTTACTTTGACCTTACGCCCACGTAAGTAAGGGCCTCATACCTTGGCAGCTATATTTCATAAAAATATAATATATTCAATAAGATATAAAAAATTCCGTGAATTTCACAAATTTAAATAATAAGGAAATAATATTGAAACTATAAAAATAGTTTATTTATAGAAAAAGTAGCGTTACCTTCTAATTGTCTCTCGCATGAGGCGGCTACCGGTGTGGGTACAGTGGCTCGAGCGTGGAATCCCTCCGGTCCAATCTCTAAAAGCAGGATGTTTCTGGTGATCTGACCCTGTCAGACGTTGTTTTCCAGAGTAGGCATGCTGGCTAGTTGCGAGGCAGTAAAACAATTATCAAAACCTTTGCATCAAAGCGAATAAAGGGGGGAGTTAATGTCTGCTACAGCTGTATCCTTTAGTAACAAGAAAAAATCACTTGCACTTGTCATAGCGGCGGTAACCTCGGCGCTGGTCAGTGGCCCGTGCGTTTATGCCCAGGACGAGGCTGAGATAGAGGAGATCACGGTCACCGGTTCGCGTATCCGTCAGACTGACGGTATGGCAGAACCGACACCGGTCACGGTGGTGACACCGGAGGAGCTTTCGAGTTTCGATCCGGGCGGCACGGTCTCAGAGCAGCTGGACGCGTTGCCACAGTTCTTCGGCACGGTGACTGCCCAGCGTAACGTTGGCTCATTGGCATCGACGGTGGGCAGCTTCCTTAACATGCGCAGCCTGGGTACCCAGCGTACCCTGACCCTGCTTGACGGTGCGCGTATGGCGCCCGGCGACAAGCGTGGTGCGGTCAACGTGGACACCTTCCCAACGGCGCTGGTTCGCACCGTTGACGTAGTAACAGGCGGCGCCTCCGCGGCGTATGGCGCGGACGCCCTGGGCGGTGTGACCAACTTCATCATCGACCGTGAGTTCCAGGGGCTCAAGATTCAGACCGGTACCGGTATCATGGAGACAGGCGACGGGTTCCGCTGGAACGCGAGCGTCGCGGGTGGCTTCCAGATCGGTGATCGACTCAACATCATCGGCTCGCTGGAGGCGCGTCAGATCGACCAGATCGACCTGTCGCCTGACGAGGTCGACTGGTACCAGCGCTGGGGGTGGGTGACCAACCCCGACAAGAGTGGACCGAAGCGTCTGACCGTCCCCAACGTGGCACCGACCGACCGCCATGCCTTCGGGATCATCCAGGGCACACGCACGGTGCTGGACAACATGGTCTTCAACCAGGAAGGCACGCAGGTGCAGGCCTTCCGCGGCGGTGAGTATACTAATTTTAGGCGTCCAAACGAGCTGGCCACCGCGGGCGGGCCCGAGGCGGAGCTGGCGTTCAAGGCGAACAGTGACTATCCCGTCAACGGCCAGGAGGTGGTAGGCCGGTCGATGTTCCTGGCGGCGCAGTACCAGTTTACCGACAACTTCTCCGGCTACCTGCAGGCGGTGGTTGGCCGCTCGGAAAGTAACCACGTCAACCTGACCGCGAGCACCACGGGCATCAGCCTGCGGTCGATCTGGGCCCCGCGCATTGCGGTGGACAACGCCTACCTGCCGGCTTACGTGCGCGACACACTGGTCGCCGCCGGCAAGAAGGAGTTTGTGCTCAGCCGCGACGGTGCCATTGAGGGTGTCCGTGACATCGGCAGCAACCTGAGGGATCCGAACGTCTTTAACACTCGGACCTACACGGCCGGTTTCAACTACGACTTTGACAACAGCTGGTCTGTCGGCGGCAGCTTCTCCATGGGTGAGACGGACCGACTGTCTCACAGCTACGAGCATGACCGGGTAGACCGCATGTTCCTGGCGATGGATGCGGTGGTGCATCCGGACACGGGTGCGATAGTGTGCCGTGTCAATCTGCCGCAGTACTCGCCGACGCCTGATCAGCTGCGTGCGGCGGGTCTGGCGTCTGGGCTGAGTGATTCCCGGACCCAGGCTGATCCGCAGCCTGTGCCGCTGGGTTCGCCGGTGGGTTTGGATGACACCATCTCGGGCTGTGTGCCGTTTAACGTGATGGGCCATGGCAACATCAGCGAGGCGGCGATTGACTACATCGGTACCCTGAAGAAGGGTGTCGGTATTGTTGAGCAGGACTTTGCGGAAGTGCTGGCCACGGGTGAGGTGTTTGAGGGCTGGGGCTATGGTCCGGTATCAGGAGCCTTCGGTCTCACCTGGCGTGACTCGAGCTTCTTCGACAACGCGCTGCCGGTCGATGTGGACTCTCTGGGGCCGCCGCTGAACGCACCTGAGCTGGGTATCAGAGGTATCCCGCCGGGTTACACGGGCGGCAGTCCGAACCTGCACAAGTTCTCGACGGTACCGAAGGTGGGTGGTCAGTACGACGTGTGGGAGTACTTTGGTGAGTTGAACGCGCCGATCTGGGAGTCTGCTTCGGGAGAGCAGCGCATCGGTGGCACGATCGCCTTCCGCCAGTCAGACTACAGCACCTCGGGGTAAGGTTGAGGCGTGGAAGGTTGGCTTTGACATGCAGCTGATGGAGGGCCTGCGGTTACGTGCCACGCAGTCGCAGGACGTCAGGGAGGCCAACTTCCGTGAGCGGTTTGATGCCCAGGGGGGCGGCGGTAATGTCCGTGACCCGTGGAAGAATGATATCCAGTATACGATCACGACGGTCGCCTCGGGTAACCCCAACCTGAACGTGGAGACTGCCGACACGCGTGTGCTTGGTTTTGTTTACGAGCCGCAGTTTGATCTTCTGCAGGGGCTGCAGGTGTCGGTTGACTGGTACGAGGTGGACATCGCGGACGCGATCTCACAGATAGGCCAGCAGGACGTGGTGGACCGGTGTTACGGTGGTGACCAGCTGCAGTGCGGCAACATCGAGTTTGATCCGGTCACGGGAGATGTGACGCGGGTGTTCCGCCGCTTCTTCAACCAGGACCAGGCGATCGTTGAGGGTCTGGACTTTGAGGTGGCCTATCGCACCGAGGTGAACTTCTTTGACAGTGAGTTCGAGAACCTCAGTGTCCGTGTCTTGGCCGGTAAGCTGCTCACCAGGGAGGATATCGCTGCAAGCGGCGCGGTTAGTAACCAGCTGGATCAGTACACGCTGCCGGAGATTACGGGCAACATCACCGGTAACTACTCGGTTGGACCGTTGTCGTTTCAGCTGCAGGGCCGTTACATCAGTGGTGACAAACTGCGCCGGACCTGGGTCGAGGGTGTCGACGTTGACCGTAACTGGGTGAACTCATCCACCTGGTGGAACGCGACCGTGCGCTACAACGGTGAGTTTGCCAGTGGTGCCACCTGGAATGTTGGTCTGAACGTCCTGAACCTGACGGACAAGGCGCCGCCGATCATCCCCGGTACCGCGGGTTACCAGTTCGCCAGTAACACGTATGACGTGTTTGGGCGTCGTTACAACCTGAGCCTGAACATGCAGTTCTAGGCGGGCTCGGCCATCGCCCGGTGGCGATGACCTGAAGGTAAGAATAGAAACGGCCACGTCAGTGGCCGTTTTTATTTGGTGGGATAAGCTCGTGCCAAGACGAGATAAGTCTAGCCCTATATCTAGCCCCTGGTCGTTGGACCAAAAAAATTCGCCCCCTTAGACAACATTTACTCAATCTGGAAATTTTACTTGATGCTGGAACGTATAGAGTATTTTCCAACCGTCAATGGATCCTGGCGGATGATCTGCAATACGAACCCGGCCATCCTCGTGCAGGTAGACTGTTAACTCGACAGACATCATCTCATGCTCCTAGTAAATGCGTTTGCTATGTAATTTTATAGTGAAGCAAGACCTGCCAAATTTATCGCTTGCTCTTTAATGAATCTTGTCACTCGCTGGTTATTCAGCGTGTGAGCAGAGACTGATTTCTAAAATCTAGCATGGCTTATTAGGTTGACTTTTTGTCTCCATAAGAATGAACCACACCTATAAAAGGAGGGGAAAATCTACATAACAATAAATAAAATATATCAAAATTATTTATATATTTTATTTAACTGATTTATTTTGATTCTCCTGAATTTTTTGTTTCCTCGATTTGTTTGTACGTCATATATTCTATCTGAAAGATCAATTCTGAATACGGTCTTTTCTTGTATCTATAAAAAATCTTGATGTTGCCTGTAATAAAAATCTTCAGGCCATCTACTTAACCTGAAAAATAAAAATTTCTTTAAAAACTTTTCAAGGGGGAGAGTATAGATGATTATTTCTTTACCATTCAGAAAGAGAAGTAGTTTAGCGGCGTCTGTTGCAGCAATAACCATTGCCATGTCGCAGAGCCCGTTGTCCTACGCACAAGACGAAGCTGAGATAGAGGAGATCACGGTCACCGGTTCGCGTATCCGTCAGACTGACGGTATGGCAGAACCGACACCGGTCACGGTGGTGACACCGGAGGAGCTTTCGAGTTTCGATCCGGGCGGCACGGTCTCAGAGCAGCTGGACGCGTTGCCACAGTTCTTCGGCACGGTGACTGCCCAGCGTAACGTTGGCTCACTGGCATCGACGGTGGGCAGCTTCCTTAACATGCGCAGCCTGGGTACCCAGCGTACGCTGACCCTGCTTGACGGTGCGCGTATGGCGCCCGGTGACAAGCGTGGTGCGGTTAACGTGGACACCTTCCCGACGGCGCTGGTTCGCACCGTTGACGTCGTAACAGGTGGCGCCTCCGCGGCCTATGGCGCGGACGCCCTGGGCGGTGTGACCAACTTCATCATCGACCGTGAGTTCCAGGGGCTCAAGATTCAGACCGGTACCGGTATCATGGAGACAGGCGACGGGTTTCGCTGGAACGCAAGCGTCGCGGGAGGCTTCCAGATCGGTGATCGACTCAACATCATCGGCTCGCTGGAGGCGCGTCAGATCGACCAGATCGACCTGTCGCCTGACGAGGTCGACTGGTTCCAGCGCTGGGGCTGGGTGACCAACCCCGACAAGAGTGGGCCGAAGCGCCTGACCGTCCCCAACGTGGCACCGACGGACCGCCATGCCTTCGGGATCATCCAGGGCACACGCACGGTGCTGGACAACATGGTCTTCAACCAGGAAGGCACGCAGGTGCAGGCCTTCCGCGGGGGAGAGTACACAAGCTTCTCACGTCCAAATGAGCTGGCCACCGCGGGCGGGCCCGAGGCGGAGCTGGCGTTCAAGGCGAACAGTGACTTCCCGGTCAACGGCCAGGAGGTGGTAGGCCGGTCGATGTTCCTGGCGGCGCAGTACCAGTTTACCGACAACTTCTCCGGCTACCTGCAGGCGGTGGTTGGCCGCTCGGAAAGTAACCACGTCAACCTGACCGCGAGCACCACGGGCATCAGCCTGCGGTCGATCTGGGCCCCGCGCATTGCGGTGGACAACGCCTACCTGCCGGCTTACGTGCGCGACACACTGGTCGCCGCCGGCAAGAAGGAGTTTGTGCTCAGCCGCGACGGTGCCATTGAGGGTGTCCGTGACATCGGCAGCAACCTGAGGGATCCGAACGTCTTTAACACTCGGACCTACACGGCCGGTTTCAACTACGACTTTGACAACAGCTGGTCTGTCGGCGGCAGCTTCTCCATGGGTGAGACGGACCGACTGTCTCACAGCTACGAGCATGACCGGGTAGACCGCATGTTCCTGGCGATGGATGCGGTGGTGCATCCGGACACGGGTGCGATAGTTTGCCGTGTCAATCTGCCGCAGTACTCGCCGACGCCTGATCAGCTGCGTGCGGCGGGTCTGGCGTCTGGGCTGAGTGATTCCCGGACCCAGGCTGATCCGCAGCCTGTGCCGCTGGGTTCGCCGGTGGGTTTGGATGACACCATCTCGGGCTGTGTGCCGTTTAACGTGATGGGCCATGGCAACATCAGCGAGGCGGCGATTGACTACATCGGTACCCTGAAGAAGGGTGTCGGTATTGTTGAGCAGGACTTTGCGGAAGTGCTGGCCACGGGTGAGGTGTTTGAGGGCTGGGGCTATGGTCCGGTATCAGGAGCCTTCGGTCTCACCTGGCGTGACTCGAGCTTCTTCGACAACGCGCTGCCGGTCGATGTGGACTCTCTGGGGCCGCCGCTGAACGCACCTGAGCTGGGTATCAGAGGTATCCCGCCGGGTTACACGGGCGGCAGTCCGAACCTGCACAAGTTCTCGACGGTACCGAAGGTGGGTGGTCAGTACGACGTGTGGGAGTACTTTGGTGAGTTGAACGCGCCGATCTGGGAGTCTGCTTCGGGAGAGCAGCGCATCGGTGGCACGATCGCCTTCCGCCAGTCAGACTACAGCACCTCGGGTAAGGTTGAGGCGTGGAAGGTTGGCTTTGACATGCAGCTGATGGAGGGCCTGCGGTTACGTGCCACGCAGTCGCAGGACGTCAGGGAGGCCAACTTCCAGGAGCGGTTTGATGCCCAGGGGGGCGGCGGTAATGTCCGTGACCCGTGGAAAGGAAACGTCTCTTACACGATCACGACGGTCGCCTCGGGTAACCCTAACCTGAACGTGGAGACTGCCGACACGCGTGTGCTTGGTTTTGTTTACGAGCCGCAGTTTGATCTTCTGCAGGGGCTGCAGGTGTCGGTTGACTGGTACGAGGTGGACATCGCGGACGCGATCTCACAGATAGGCCAGCAGGACGTGGTGGACCGCTGCTACCAGGGAGATCAAGAACAGTGTGCCAACATCGAGTTTGATTCTAAGACTGGTGACGTGACGCGGGTGTTCCGCCGCTTCTTCAACCAGGACAAGGCGATTGTTGAGGGTCTGGACTTTGAGGTGGCGTACCGCACCGAGGTGAACTTCTTTGACAGTGAGTTCGAGAACCTCAGTGTTCGTGTGCTTGCTGGCAAGTTGTTGACCCGTGACAACATCGCGGCCAATGGTACCGTGAGCACCCAGCTTGATCAGTACACGCTGCCGGAGATTACGGGCAACATCACCGGTAACTACTCAGTTGGACCGTTGTCGTTCCAGCTGCAGGGCCGTTACATCAGCGGGGACAAGCTCAACCGTAGTTGGGTCGAGGGCGTCGACGTTGATCGTAACTGGGTGAACTCATCCACCTGGTGGAACGCGACCGTGCGCTACAACGGTGAGTTTGCCAGTGGTGCCACCTGGAATGTTGGTCTGAACGTCCTGAACCTGACGGACAAGGCGCCGCCGATCATCCCCGGTACCGCGGGTTACCAGTTCGCCAGTAACACGTATGACGTGTTTGGGCGTCGTTACAACCTGAGCCTGAACATGCAGTTCTAGGCGGGCTCGGCCATCGCCCGGTGGCGATGACCTGAAAGTAAGAATAGAAACGGCCACGTCAGTGGCCGTTTTTATTATACGTGGCTTATATTTTTCCTATCACCTTGGCATTACTGTCAATTCCAACTATGTATCTAGACGCTATCATTTTTATTTCACATTTTAGGATTGACAGACCCCGTCCCTAAGGTAAATTTGAGTCGTTACGCACAGAGATAACTCTGGAAGTGAGTCTCGGCACCTGCTTAACAACATCTAAATAAATATACAAAGGGGTGCTATATGATCGTCATTCTGAAAAGAATTCAGCTCGATTTAATAGGCAACGCAAGACACCAACCAGGTCGTCTTGGTTTTCTATTCTTCGCTATCTTTTTATTGGCTGCACTAGACTTAGCAGCCCAACCTAATTTGCCTGTCTCTCAGCTTGTGTTTGAGCCGGTGCCTATCATTGATGAGGGCTCCGAAGGTGCCCAGGTGACCTTCAGGTCAATCGAGGACATGCCCGGCACAGAAAGCGGTGATGACAGTTCAATCGAGGTCGGGGTATCGGAGGTCAATAGAATAAACGCAAGTATCGAGGAGTACTTAACGCAAATTGGAGACAAGGAGGCATCTGAGGGGCCATACAGCGACCAGCTTGTGCAGGACCTTTTCTCAACGGGGCTGCTTCACCAGCAGTTAGAAGAACATGAAATCGCGATCGACTACTTTAATCGGGCTCAGAATATAAGCCGTGTTAATGAGGGTTTGGATACGGTTGCCCAGGCTCCCATGATATTAGCAAAGGTTGATAGTCTTAAGGCTCTCGGGCAGCTTAATGAGGCCGACGATACCTTCGACAGCCTGGTGACTATTTACAAGGACAGCTTCGGCGAGGAAAGCGAGCAGATTGTTCCGGCACTCCTCTCCGTTGGTGATTGGAATATGCAGGCATTTCTAGAGAGGTCTAATATTGCCCTTATCAGTAAACGTATGGACGTCAACCAGTTCATGACGCAAAGTTCTATGAATGGTGGGGCGACTGCTGCTGACAAAGCCTGGACTGAAAACCTGGCAACCACCTCCCAGCCCGTCTATAAGTTGTATCTGGCTCAGAATAATTATTTCAACGCAATTAATATATTACTGAAGAGTAAAAACTACTCTCATCCAAATTTGTTAGAACTAGAGAGGAAACTTATAACTACCGCGTTCCTTAGGACACACCAGGAGAATATCGTATACGAGCCAGACTTTTATCTTGAACGAAAGACCACCTCGACCGGTACCCGACTCGATACGAGCAATCAAAACATATTGAACTCACCAGACTACGACGTTGGTCTTCAGTCTGTTAAGCGAAGCCTTGCCTACATTTCCCAGAACCCTGAGCGGACACATGAACAGGTAGCGGCAGCGATGATAGCAGAAGCCGACTGGCACCTGTTATTTAAGCGCCAGGTTGTTGCGCGAAAAAAATATGAGGAGGTGTATAAGTTTTTCAGCGACAACCCCGCATTTGGTGAATATGCGGGTGACTCCATCTATCCGGCGGTGCCTGTCGTACTCCCAAACTTCTTACCAGCGCCAAATAGTCGAGAAAAGTTTAACGTCGCCAACGATGAAGAGATTGATTACTTTGGGTACTTTGATGTGAGCTTCAATATAAGCCGCAACGGCAAGGCAGGTAAGATCAAAATAAATGGCCAGGGTGGGCAGGTGACGAAAAACATGGAGATGCGTTTAAATGAGTACCTAAGGAAAGTTTTATTTAGGCCTCGTTACGACCAAAAAGGTAAGTTAGATACAGGGCTAGTTAAGCTGAGATACTTTGTAGGTGCCTGATTTCTTGGAAGCACCCAATACTTAGGATATTTAAGAATGAAAAGACTCGTTTACGTGTTGTTAACTCTAAATATGGTGATTGCCCAACCCTTGATGGCTCACCATTCCTTCAATGCACAGTACGACAGCAACAAGCCCGTCGAACTAACTGGAATGGTGACCAAGGTGGAATGGCAAAATCCCCACGTCTACCTCTACGTCGATGTCTTGAACGATCAGGGTGATTATGAGCAGTGGTCGTTAGAGATGGGCGCGCCAGCAGTACTAACGCGGACCCAGGGTTGGACACGTTCCACGCTACAGGTTGGGGATGAGATAAAAGTTGAGGGTAGGCTGGCGCGTGATGGATCGAACCTCGCCAACGCTCGGAACGTAACTCTGACTAGTGGTGAGACTCTGGGCGCGGGATCCAGCGAGAACCTTACCCCCTAAAATCTAAATTTATCTAAGGCTAGACGGTCATGAGAATTAATCGAGGTATTAAGAGGCTTGGATCAGGTCTCGTGGCGACGGCATTTACCGCGATAGTATCGATGAGTGTAGGCGCACAGCCAGATGAGGGTGAGGTCATGCCAACCCCGCGAATGGACAATGGTCAGATCTATCTGGGCCTGTCTCCTAACCAGAAAGGATTTTGGGGCAGCTCTGGGCGAATCTTTGGAACGAGGGGGCGTAGCCATGATACTAATCTTGAGCCGGAGGATATTCCGTTCCAGCCCTGGGCAAGGGCACTGTGGGAGTTTCGTCAGGCCAACAACGAAAAGGATGACCCGCACGCGCGTTGTCTGCCCGCCGGCATAGTGCGGCTTATACAGACCGTGAATGGTTTCCAAATTCTTCAGCATCCTGAGTTAAATCGGGTGTACATGGTTTTTGGTGGGGGCGTCCATACATGGCGAGTGATTCATACCGATGGCAGGCCGCTGGTTGATATCAACGACCCCGATACAATACCAACATACATGGGCTACTCTACTGGGCGTTGGGAGGGTGACACACTAGTCGTCGAGACTAACGGATTCAATGAGAAGACTTGGTTCGCGTCGGGTTCCTTGCCGAGCACCAGATATATGCACCTAACGGAGCGTATATCTCGACCTAACTTCGAGACACTGCGATACGAGGTAACCGTCGATGACCCAGGTGCATATACTCGACCCTGGACTGGAGGATTTGACGTGGCATGGAACTGGACCGGCTGGGATGGCTCAGAGAAGGCCGAACTTCATGAGTACTTCTGCCAGGACAACAATCTGGACGTCATGCACATGACCAACGAATGAAGTGGAGGATAGTGTGAAAAGAAATGGTCTATACCATGTTCGCCAGACCCTGCTCCTGCTGGTGATGTTTCTGGTTGGTCCTTTTGTTGTGGCCCAGGAAGGTCATCCCCTGGATGGCACCTGGAGTGGCGACAGGATAGTTAATGGCGAAAAAGTCCGGGTACTGGTGATCATGAGGCTGCTTCCTGATCAGAGTATCGAAGGGACGGTCATTGAAAGGGGGGTCAGGTTGCCCTTGCAGGATGTCACCCTTGATCCTGCCGACTGGTCTATGTCCCTGACGGTTGATGGTTCTGGTCGTGACGGGGAAGTAATTCATTACAGGATGCAGGGGCAGCTTGAGAATCTGGGTTCGGCGCGTAATCGCAGCATCGTGGGACGCTGGGAAAATGATAATGCCAGTGGCGACTTCAGCCTGGCGATGAATTGAAGAGGATGCCCAAAGATAAAACCCGGCCATAGGCCGGGTTTTTATTTGGTGGAGGCGGGGGGATTTGAACCCCCGTCCGTCAGTCCTCTGCCGAGGGCTCTACATGTTTAGCGTCGTCTACTGAGTTAGCCTTTCACGACCCGACGGGCAGGGTGTTCAAGGCGAGTTCACTAAAAGTTTAAAACCATCGGCGGCGAACGCGCCTTTGGCTCGATCCTGTAAAATATGACGATTGTTTCCTGGTCACAGGCACCCGAGGAGCAATCGCTAGCCAGCTATGGTTAAGCGGCTAGAGCGTAGTTTTCGTCGTTGGCAACTATAAGAGTTGCATAGATTGATTTGCGAGAGTCTATACCCTCTCGACATGCACCCTGGGTTTTGAAACCGGCGTCGAATCCAGAACACCCCCAAAGCTTTTCACTTTCTTTTTACACTTCACCTCAGCCTCTTTTTGCGGCCTCTGCTATACAGTATAGCACACCGCATTATCCCAAAAATGGTGGCATTTAGCGGATTTGCAACAAGCTTAAAAAAGAGGGAATAATGGCCGCCGTCTGCTGTACTGAACAAGCATCTCAAGGGGGAGCATTATGGCGTTATCATCCAACGTATTTTCAACCACACGCGCACTGGCATTTCTGGCCCTTGGCATAGGGGCTGCGCTCCCTGCTGCCGCCCAGGACACGGCCTGGCGGCCTAAACTGGCATCGCTGACCGCTGCTGATGCCTGTGCCGCCCTTAACGGCCTAGTCGTTCCGGCCTCAGCCATTGGTCTGGCCACCACAGGTGCCACTATCACCTCGTCCGAGTTGGTTCGTGCCAATGCCCGGGACAACGACAATGGAGAATTCTGCAAGGTCATGGGCAATATCCATCCCGTGAACTACAACGCCCCGGACATCGAATTCGAGGTTAACCTGCCCAGCAACTGGAACGGCAAGTCCCTGCAGCTCGGCGGTGGCGGTTTCAACGGTCGTGTCGTCACCGGTCTTGACCGTTATGCAAAGCAGCCTTCGTCTGAACCCACCCCACTGGCACGTGGTTATGTAACACTGGGTAGCGACTCAGGCCACAAGGCGCGCCTGCCCGGTTTTGACGGCAGCTTCTTTTTATACGAGGAGGCCCTTCGCAACTACGGCCATGAACAGATCAAGAAAACCCACGATGTGGCCATGCACCTGGTGCAGGCACGTTATGGGACTGCATCTCAGTACAATTATTTCATCGGTGGTTCACAGGGCGGGCATGAAGGCTTCGATGCGGTTCAGCGATACCCGGACGACTACCATGGCGTGGTTGCCGGATACCCCGCTCACAACGTTGTGATGCTGCACTTGTCTGCCAACAATTATGCCCGCGCCCTGCTTGCCAACGATGGTGACAGCTGGATCAGTCCTGCCAAAGCCCGAGCTTTTGCCAATGCCGTTTATGCCGTCTGCGATGATCTCGATCGCGCAGATGACGGCATCATCAGCAATGTCTCTGCATGCCTCGAGGCAACGGAAGATTTCAGGTCTTTCAGCCCAAACAATCCCATCCGCTGTGACGGCGGCTCTGACACCGGCGATACCTGCCTGTCCAATGCGCAGATCCAGGCACTGAATGCCTTCGATAAACCCTACGATCTAGGCTTCAGCGTGTTCGCCGATGACGAAGGCACTACCGTTTTCCCGAAGTGGACCCCGTTTGAAGGTTCCACCTTCTTCGATGGTGGTAATCCGAACCTGGGCAGGGATGGGCCCACCAATGCTTTACAGTACGGCCCCGGAGACGCGACACCGCGTTATGCGATCTCGGGCGACCTGACCCTGGACACGATGAATGATTTCGATCCGGCGAAGTATGCTGCCCGTATAGGTGAACTGGTCGAACTGATCAGTGCTAACAGTGTAAACATTGATCGTTTCCGCGACAACGGTGGCAAGCTGATCTACTTCCACGGTCGGGTCGATGATTACATTCCTGTTTATTCTTCCATCCAGTACTGGGAGCGCCTGCAGGGCCGCTACGGGGAAGATGTCAGTGACTTCGTGAAGTTTTACACCATACCCGGTATGGGTCATGTCACTGGTGTCTTCAATGCGCGTCTTTCTAGCCTCGACGCTTTGGAGGCCTGGGTCGAAAGTGGCGAGGCGCCGGGCACGCTGACGGCTATCGATGAGAACCGCGAAACCGCTGGCCGCACTCGCCCGGTCTGCCATTATCCGGAGTGGCCGCGCTATAACGGACGCGGTGATATAAATTCCGCGGCAAGCTTCTCATGCATTGAGTGAAATCTGAAAAACCAATAAAAAAGCCCGGCTCATACCGGGCTTTTTTTTGTGCACGTTATATTACCTGGTTGGCATAAGTTCAAGCATGGCGCGGACGGTGGAATCCACGCCCATACGCACAGATGGTTCCGGGTCGATCTTGAACAGCGGTGAATGGTGATCGCCTATGGCAGGTCCGCCGTTATCCATGGCATCAAGCGTTTCCTGCGGTGTGCCACCCACTTCCCAGTAGATGCTGGGTATGTCGGGGTCTGTTGTAAAGAAGGGATAGTCCTCCGCGCCCATGCCGTCGGGCAGTTGCTGGATGATGGCTTCTGCACTGATCCTTTCACGCCACACGCCGTTGATCCGGCTTGCGAGGGCGGCGTTATTCACCAGCGGAGGGACCGTCTGGTCCAGCACCACCATCTCGGGCAGCATGTCTTCCGGCAAGCCGGCAACCCTGCCCATGTTCTCAGTAATACGTTTTATGCCGCTCAGCAACTTCTCTCGGGTTTCCGGATTGGTGTTGCGCACAGTGAGCTGCAGGATGGCTTCATCGGAAATGATGTTGTGTTTGGTCCCGGCATGGAATGCACCGACCGTCACCACGCCTGGCTCATGGGGCGCCAGTTCGCGCGAAACCAATGTCTGCAACGCCAAAACGATTTGTGCACCTAGCACTACCGGGTCCTTGGTGGAGTGAGGATAGGCCCCGTGGCCGCCAATACCGTGCACAATAATATCGACCATATCCGCACCGGCATATGGGCTCGAATTTTCCAGCAGGTTAAGTGTCCATGTTGGGTTCCCAGCACTGACATGAAAGCCGAGTAAGTAATCAGGCTTGCCGAAGCGCTCCCAGATATTGTCCTCACGCATGGCCTTGGCGCCGCTGCCGATCTCTTCCGCCGGCTGCACGATCAGCATGGCGGTGCCGGACCAACGGTCGCGGCGCCTGGCCAGTTGCCTAGCTGTACCGACTAGTGACGTGATGTGTACGTCATGACCGCAGGCGTGCATGACAAAATCCTGCTGTCCCGTGGCGGGGTTCAGTTGCATGGCGGTCGAGGCATAGGACACACCCGAGTTTTCCTGAACCGGCAGGCCGTCCATGTCGGCGCGCATGGCAACCAGCGGACCTGGACCGTTTTCCAGGATGGCGACGACGCCCGTCTGACCGACTCCTTCAGCAACGGTGAAACCTGCAGCGCGCAGTTCTTCTGCCATGCGTGCTGCAGTAGCATGTTCCTGGAACGACAATTCTGGATTCTGATGGAAGTGGATGAAAAGGTCGGACAGATAGCTGTTGTATTCCTCAGCGATGTCTTCGGTAATTTCATCAGCGTGCACAGGCAATGAGATGGCGAGGGCCAGCGAGAGAACGCTAGAAGGCAGGTTGGTTTTCATGCAAGGATCCGGGACAGGCTATTGTCAAGGATAGTAGCAATTTTCATCGCCCAAAAAAAAGCCCGGCAAAGGCCGGGCTTTTTACACTTCTATGAATCCTACTCACCGAATTCCGGTGGCACGGTCTGGCCGTCTTCATCCAGCATGTGCCGGTTGTTCTGTGCGCAGATGTACTCGATCTGTTCCCAGGTGCGGTCGCGGCGGAAGGTGTGGGTCATATGCCATGGCTGTGCCAGCACCTTGGGATCCTCAAATGTGAAGTCCAGGTGCAGCGTGTCCGGATCGTCTGAATCGAGATAGATGCGCTCGGTGGTGGTCAGCATGTCACTGTTAGCGATACCGGCACGACCAAGTCGCTGGCCGGGCTTGGTCCCGATGGTGGTTACCACCAGCGTGTCGCCTTCCCAATGACCGCGTGAATAGCCAAAGTAGTTGGGATCCAGTTCGTCACGGGAGGGCATCGGGCGGCCGTCTGTGAAAATGCGGCGCACCTGCATCAGTGCCTCCTGGATGATAGTGATCTTCCCGGGGGTGAACAGGAACTCCAGTGAGTAGGGAAAGTTCATGATGTAGGGGAAGCCATCGGGTTCGCAGTTGTTGTCGGTTTCCGGGATTTCATAATGGGAGTCAGCTGCGAGGCGAGCCTGATGCATGTCCCAGATTTCCTTGGCGTCGCCAATCAGGACCGGCTCATCGCCGCCCACCTGGCCAAAAGCGGGAAACCAGAGGCCGCGCCAGTCGGGAAGGTCATCCAGCGGGGCATACGTTGCATTCGGGTCGTTGCCAGGATACACAACATCGTCCTGGGACAATGCTGACCCTGAGATTAATGAGCACACGGTGATAAAGGAACTAAAAAGGAATAAGTGTTTCATGTCGCCGCTCGTGTAATTCATGTGGATCAGGTTATCTAGCCAGGCGTGTTACTTGTTGCGTTCCTGGCAGATGCGCTGGGCTGCTCCCACATCGCAATAGTAGGTGCCGTCATCCAGTTGCACCCAGAAGAACCTTCCTCCTGGACTGCCGTCGGCATAAGGACTCATGGAGAAGGTTACATGGTCGCCGACCTTGACCGTATCCCGAGTCATGCTCCGACGGGTCAGGTGTACCACGCTGGTGAATTCGACACCCCAGGTCACGGCTGTTCCGTCGTCCTGCGGGACATCCACTTCTATCCAGACGTGGGGGTTGGTCCACTGCACGCTGGACACGACACCTGTCACTTCTACTTTCGTGGTCTGGTCAAACATAGCGAAGGAATGGTGGGCAAGTACTGCGGCGGGAAGGGTGGATAACAGTGCCGCACTTGTCACGAGAGCAATCAGTTTTTTCATAAGTCTTTCCCTGGATTTCCCGGAACAAAAGTCTTTTTTGACAACTAACGAAAATTGATCGAGGCAGGATAGCATGAAGGTCACTGCCTGCAAAACGCAAATAACGCAACAAATGGCGTGAGGGGTCTGCTAAGCTTTGTCTGCAACTTAGGCAGTCATAAACTGCCATGAGAAGATTGTTTTTATCGTGGATGAGGGGGATTAAAGTGGATGTTAAGGCTGAAAGAAAGATGAAAAAAACCCGCCAAGTGTATCGGTGGTGCCTTCTGGTTGTTGCTTTCACCACGACACCCGCCTGGGCGCAAGATGGTGAGGCTATTTACACAACGCGTTGCGCTGCGTGCCATGAGTCGCCGTTGAATGAAACCGTTCGTGCTCCGGCAAAATCGGCGCTGGCGGAGCAGCCGCCCGAAACTATATACCGCGCCCTGACCCAGGGTGTCATGCGTATCCAGGCATCAGGCTTAAGCAATATCCAGTTGCAGTCGGTTGCCGAACATATTACCGGGCAGCCCCTGGAGGCGCTCAACCTGGAAATGACTACCAACCTGTGTTCAAGCAACCCGCCTATGGGCAACCCTTTGCTGGCGCCGGCCTGGAACGGATGGGGCCGGGACCATCGCAATGCCCGTGCCGCACTAGATGCCGGCGTTACGGCCGACAATGTTGGCCGCCTGCGCCTCAAGTGGGTATTCGGACTGCCAGGCGAGGATCAGCCCCGGGCGCAACCTGCTGTGGTCTCCGGCAGGCTGTTTGTCGGCAACAAGGCTGGCGCGATTTACTCCCTGGATGCGAAGAGCGGTTGCTCCTACTGGACTTACCTGCCGCGTACCGGCGTACGCAGCGCGCTGTCGGTCGGGCCGATCAGCCTGCCCGATGGTAGTGACGGTTATGCTGTGTACTTCCAGGACCTGCGGGGCAGCGTTTACGCCGTAAATGCCCAAACGGGTCAGGAAATCTGGGTTACCCGTGTGGAAGATCATCCCGGCGTCAGAGGTACCGGTTCCGTCAGTCTTTTTGAAGGTTTCCTTTATGTCCCGTCAGCGGGTGTAGTCGAAGAAACCAATTCATCTGGGCCGCAGTATCCCTGTTGCACCTTTCGCGGCAGCGTGACCAAGGTGAATGCGAATACCGGCGAAATCATCTGGAAAACCTACACCATGGACGAGGCGCAGCCACGTGGTCTGAGCAGCCAGGGTGTGCAGTTGTTCGGCCCCTCTGGCGCCGGCATTTGGAATTCCCCCACCATCGATCCAGACCGTGGACTGCTGTACACCGCGACCGGGAATGCCTATGGCGAGCCAGCACCGGTAACCTCGGATGCTGTCATCGCCATGAGTCTTGAAACCGGCGAGATCGTTTGGGTCAACCAGACGACGGCGAACGATGCTTTCATCGGCGGCTGTCCACGCAACCCCGAGGAAGACAATCCAAACTGCCCGGACGATGTTGGTCCGGACGTCGACTTCTCCGCATCTCCTATCCTGACATCTACCGACAGTGGTCGGGAGCTGCTGGTGATCCCTCAGAAATCCGGCATGGTCTGGGCGCTGGACCCGAACAACAACGGCGAGATCGTCTGGTCGTACAAGGCCGGTGAGCCAAGTGCCGCCGGTGGCTGGTGGGGTATGGCAGTTGCTGAGGGCATGGCCTATACAGGCGTTAGCGGTTACGCAAACCCGGATTCCGGGGGTATCCACGCCATTGACCTGGCATCGGGTCGCGGAGTGTGGGCAAAACCTCCGGCGGACCTGCTTTGCGAACCCGGCCGTGGCTGCCGGGGTACCCAGTCGGCAGCCGTAACAGCCATACCGGGCGCAGTCTTTTCGGGTTCAGCCGATGGCGGAGTGCGTGTCTACAGAGCCGAAGATGGTGAAGTGCTATGGACCTTCAATACCAACCCGCAGTTTGAAACCATCAATGGTGTGCCGGCGGCTGGCGGGTCGATAGACGGACCGGGACCGGTCGTGGTGGATGGCATGGTGTACGTGTTGTCGGGCAATTGCTGCATTGTTGGTCGCCCGGGTAACGCGCTGTTCGCCTTCGAGATAGCGCCGGAGTAACCGGAATAAAACAGGATCAGAAGTCGCTGCGGCGTTCGTCGCGCAAACGGCGAATGACCAGGTTGACCGCGATGTTCAGTTCGGTATGGTTGAACACCTTGTCGTTCTCCGTCACTCGGTAGCGGCCGCCGACGATGATGGCGGGTAACTTGTCGATGAAGTAGTCGGCAGTACGCAGGCGTGCCTGCTGTACCGCAGCGGCAGTGTCCTCCGCGTTCCACGCCAACTCAAAGCTTGCCGCTTCCACGCCGTTCGCCAGGAACAACTCTTTAACCTGGGCTTCGGTTCTTAGTGGATTATCGTGTTCATGGATGGCGCTGAACGCCGCTTCGTGAACCCTGTCTTCAACACCCGCTTTCACTGCTGTGTAATACAGGCGGGCATGTAGTGCCATGATGTCGTTCCACACGGCAGGCATACGCAGCATCTTTACGTCACCACGCACGCCTTCACGATATTCTGTCATCATGGGATCCAGGGTGAAACACTCGGGGCAGCCGTACCAGAAAACGTCGCGAACCTCGATGACATCCTCGGCGGTTTCGGTCGGCACGGGAGAGGGCAGGGCCTGGTAGTGCACGCCTTCTATTGATTCCCGGGGCTGCGCCTGGAGTGCCAGCGTGATGCCGGCCAGCAGCAGGAAAACGAGGTGTTTCAGTAGTGACATGCTAGAGTCCGCTTTTCAACTTAAGTAGGGAAAGGCCGGTTAATGTAGCAGATAAAAAAACACCCGGGAATTATACTTGAAAAAAGGAACATTCTTGAGATGGGCGCGGGCATTGTTATATAGTGCCAAAGCGCCAAGTGCTGCTAATTACAGGCTTTCGGTTATTAGAAATGCTTTAAATATACATAGCTGTAACGACACTCTCGTCGGTTAGGTAAAACCCCAAAAGCCAGCAGGCAGACAGCGGTTTTTCGAGGGGAAGATATGACAAACTTTATGAACATGACTTCAGCCAGTTGCGTCCTTAAGGCGGTGCTAGCCTCCCTGTTGATCACGCTTCCGCTAGCCAGTGGCGCCAATCCCGACCTCGCCCGCCTTGCCGAGAAAGGTATGCTGGAGGATGTCAGACATCTGCTGAAATCCGGTGTCGACGTCAACAGCCGTCTCAATGACGGAAGCACGGCATTGCATTGGGCCGTGTTGCGTGATCAGGAACAGGCTATCGCCACCCTGCTGGAAGCTGGTGCCGACCCGGTGGTCATCAATCGTAACGGCATCTCGCCGTTGTTCCTTGCCGTGCAGAACGGCAATGCTAGGATAGTTTCCTTGTTACTCGATGCCGGAGCCGATCCCAACACCTTGTCCGAAAGCGGTGAGACCATACTTATGACTGCTGCGCACACGGGCACCCCCGAAGTCGTCGACATGCTGCTGGCCAGCGGCGCAATTGTCGACGCCCGCGATCCCGACTTCCAGCAGACTGCACTGATGATCGCGGTACGCGAAAGCCACAACGACGTGGTCGACATGCTGATTAGTCATGGTGCCAGGGTCGACGCCAGGACCCGGGTTGGACCGGAGCCAGTATACCTGCCCCCTTGTAAAGGCACCGGGTGTGGTTCCGAGGGTGTAGGTATCAACCGTAGTGGCGTACCACATCGTGGTGAACGCTTTGACAAGAAGGGCGGTATGACCCCGCTATTGTATGCGGCAAGGGACGGCAGCACAGAAGCAGCAAGACTCTTGCTTGAAAACGGTGCCGATCTGGAAATTCGTGAGGCCAACGGCATCACGCCGCTGCTGATGGCACTGCTGAACAACCAGCTCGATGTCGCCTACATGCTCATCGACCATGGCGCTGCCATCAATGTAGATGACTTTTACGGCCGCTCACCGTTATTTGCTGCTGTGGATTATCGCAACCTCGACATGAACAGCGATCGCGAGGACGATCCGCAGGACAACTATGTCGACCGCGAACCGATTCTCGACATGATCAAATACCTGCTCGACCATGGTGCCGACGTGAATGCCCGCACCAAGGAGTGGCCGCCGGAGAAGAAGTGGCTGTATTCCCTCAATGATGTTTCCTGGGTGGACATGACTGGACAGACCCCGTTCATCCGCGCTTCTGCCTCCGGGGATGTACCTGCCATGAAGATGCTGCTGGAATATGGTGCCGACCCTCACCTGACAACCTATGAAGGCACCACCGCCCTGATGGCGGCGGCGGGCGTGAACTGGACGGTAGCGCAGACTTATACCGTGTCGCCGGAAGCATTGCTCGAAGCCGTGCAAATGAATGTCGCATTGGGTGCCGACGTCAACGCCGAAAATTCCATGGGCCTGACTGCCCTGCTTGGCGCCGCCAATCGCGGTGACAACCCCATCATTCGTTGCCTGGCCACCCTTGGTGCAAAACTCGATGTCGAGGATGCTGTCGGTCGAACCGCATTGCGCTGGGCCGAAGGGGTATTTCTGGCTGCGGTGGGTGCGGAGCAGAAACCGGAAACGATTGCCCTGCTGAAAGAACTTATGGACGAGGCCGGCATTGCCCATGACAGCTCGCATGACAATTAAGAGATTACCGACCCTTTCCAGGCTCGCCCTAGCCATTGGCCTACTTGCGCCAGTTTTCGCCGATGGCCAGTCCGTTGGTATTGCCGACAACCACGTGCAGATGCTCGACCGCTACTGCAGTGAATGCCACAACATAGACGATTATGCCGGGGGTATCGCTTTCGACCTGATGAATACCGGCAATATACTGCCGGATGCCGAGACATGGGAAAAGGTGCTGCTGAAGGTGAAGGCCGGCATGATGCCTCCTCTGGGCAAGAACCGGCCCGGCGATAGGCAGGTCACAACTTTCCTCAGTGACCTCGAGCACACCATCGATCGTGCATGGGCTGGCAACCCGAACAGTGGTGCGCCGATGCTGCACCGGATGAACCGCAGCGAATACCAGAATGCCATTCGCGACCTGCTCGACCTGCCGGTCGATGCCGCCAGCCTGTTCCCGGCCGATGCGTCCAGTGAAGGCTTCGACAATATCGCCAGTGTCCTAAGCGTTTCCCCGGCACTGATGCAAGCCTACGTATCCGCCGCCAACAAGATCAGCCGGCTGGCTGTGGGTGACATGACCACCAGCCTGAGCACAAGCACCTATCGTGCCGATGCGCAGGACCAGTCTTCTCATCTGGAAGGTATAACTCTCGGTACGCGTGGTGGCATGTCCTTTGAGCATGTCTTCCCGCTGGATGCCGAATATGAATTCACCATTGGCCGCACCGGCGCCAATGCCGCTTTTTCCCTCGACCCTGTAGGTATCGAGGACCCTGTGGAACTGGTTATTGACGGGGAACGCGTACACCTGTTTCCGGTGGGCGCAAGGGCAACCGTAATAATCACACTGTCGGCCGGACCGCACGCCATAGAGGCTGCGTTCGTGAAGACGCAGTCACCGCGCGGCGTTGATGACCTTCACAAGGTCTGGTCAGACAGTACGTCAGTGCGTTCGGTGGCCATCGCCGGTCCGCTCAACCCTACCGGTCCTGGTGATACTCCCAGCCGCAACCGAATTTTATCCTGTACACCGGCCAGCCTAGCGGACGAGGAACCCTGCGCACGCCAGATACTACAACAACTCTCTTATCGCGCCTACCGCCGCCCGGTCACTGATCGCGCTATGGATACCCTGATGGCGTTCTACCGCGATGGCCGTGAACTGCGTGATTTTGAAACAGGTATTCAATATGGCCTCTCGCGCATCCTGGTCGATCCGATGTTCGTGTTCAGGTTCGAGGAAGAACCGGAGGGGTTGCGTGATGGTGAAAGTTATTCCTTAGGCCCCTATGAACTGGCATCGCGCCTGTCCTTCTTCATCTGGAGCAGTATTCCCGATGAGGAGCTGCTTGCGGCTGCTAAGTCCGGTGAGATAGTCGACAATGCCGTGCTGGAAACGCAGATACAACGCATGCTGCGAGACCCAAAGGCAGAAGCATTGGTGGAAAATTTCGCCTCGTCCTGGCTGGCGCTGCGTCAGCTCAACACGGTCAACCCTACCTCCGAGGATTTCGATGGCAGTTTGCGTGTGGCCATGCGCCGTGAAACCGAGTTGCTGCTCGAGTCCATCATCCTCGAGGACCGCCCGGTGAAGGAACTGCTCACCGCGGACTACACCTTCGTCAACGAACGCCTGGCCAGACACTATGGCATCCCGAACATTCGGGGCAGTCATTTCCGCAAAGTCGACCTGTCCGGCACCGGCCGCCATGGCCTGCTGGGTCACGGCAGTATTCTTACCATTACCTCGGCGCCAAACCGCACCTCACCTGTCATCCGCGGTGCCTGGATCATGGAAAACTTGCTGGGTGCGCCGCCTCCACCGCCGCCGCCGGGCGTGGAAGTGAATCTCGACGATGCGCCGCCGCCCGGCGCCGTACCGACAACACTGCGCCAGCGCCTTGAACAGCACCGGGTTGACCCTAGTTGCGCGGCCTGCCATAACATGATGGATCCCATCGGCTTCGCCTTGGAGAACTTCGACCCGGTCGGCAAGTTCCGCGACCAGACCGACGGCATTCCGGTGAATACCGAGGCCACGTTTTGGGACGGTACCGAGTTCATGGGACCGGACGGCCTGTACAACATCCTCATGGCACGCAGTGATCTCTTTGTTGAAAATTTCGCCGAGAAACTCATGACCTATGCCTTGGGACGCAAGGTCGAGTATTACGATATGCCAGCAGTGCGCCAGGTGGTCAGCGGGGCGCAAAGCATGGATTTCCGCTTCAGCGCACTGGTCAAGGAAATCGCCTTGAGCCCTGCCTTTATGCAGCGCACAAAAGATGCAGCAACTATGGAAACTGCGGTGAGATAGCGTTGGATCAGTTTTATTTAAAGACTTTTTTGACTATCCTGTTTCGCAAGAAAGGCTTTTGAGGGCATCGAAAAGATGCGGGGGAAGCTCATGTTCATCTCCAAGAAACATCTGTCACGCCGCACGCTTCTGAGAGGCGCAGGCACAGCAGTTGCCCTGCCGCTGCTGGACGCTATGATCCCGGCAGGTACTGCCCTGGCCCAGACCGCGGCTAACCCATCCGCGCCACGTCTTGGATGTATCTATATTCCCCATGGCGCCACCATGGCGTACTGGACGCCGACAAAGACGGGCAAGGATTTCGAATTCACCCCCATCCTGAAACCGCTTGAAGGCTATCGCAGGCAGCTAAATATCATCAGCGGCCTGGCCAATGCACCTGTTGGACCCGAGAAGGGCGAGGATTCCGGTGGTGCCCAGAATCATGAACGTGCCGCCGCGGCCTTCCTGACGGCAGCCCATCCGGTAGCGGGTGACCGTGCCCAGGTGGGCGTGTCCTTCGACCAGGTTGTGGCCGGTGCCCTCGGGCAGGATACGCCGCTGCCTTCCGTAGAACTTGCCATAGAGCCTTCCAACAATACGTGTGGCGATGCCAATTTCACCTGTTCCTACCGCAGCTCTATTTCCTGGAAGACACCCAGCCTGGCATTGCCCATGGAAAACAATCCGCAACTCGTGTTCGAGCGACTCTTTGGCGATGGCACTACCGATGTCGAGCGAAAGGAAAGACGGCGCCAGTCGGCCAGCCTGCTGGATTCCATACGAGAAGACGTCTCCAGCCTTAGTCTGAAACTGCCAAGCGCCGACCGCATTAGGTTGAATGAATACCTGGAAGAAGTGCGCGAGATCGAGCGTCGCGTTGCGCTGGTTGATGCCAAACTGTCCGAAGAATCCCTGGAAGTGCCGGATGCACCGCGCGGCATACCGAACGGTTTTGAAAACCACATCGACCTGATGTTCGACCTGCAGGTGCTTGCTTACAAGTCGGACATCACCCGCATCTCTACCCTGATGATGGCAGGCGAGGGCAGCAACGTGCGCTTTCCGCGAAGTGGCGTCAACGAGGGTTTTCACAACGCCTCGCATCATTCCAACGAACAAAAGAATAAGGATCAGTTCGCGATCCTGAACAACTATCACATCACTGTACTCAAGGGCTTCTTCGACAAGCTGGCGGCTACGCCGGACGGCGACGGCTCCCTGTTGGATCATTCACTGATCCTGTATGGCAGCAGCATGAGTGATGCCAACGAACATAATTTCGATCCGCTGCCGGTTCTGCTGGTGGGCGGTGCCAATGGCCTTGTTGAAGGTGGTCGCCACCTGATGTACGAGCCGCACACGCCGCTGGCGAACCTGTACCTGGGGCTGCTCGAAAAGTTCGGTATTCACCGTGACACTTTTGGCAACAGTACCGGCATGCTCGACGTTTAGTAAACAGATACGTCCTGCACAGTAAGAAAGAAAAACAAGCATCGGGAGATTAACACGTGAAATTCAAGTTACTGTCAAAAGGACGCCAACTGGGCGTCCTTTTTTTTATCTGCCTGGGTTCACCGCTCTTTGCCGCTGACCAACCGCCACTGCAGATGGAACATGTCGCCGGTGACGTATGGATGTTGAGCGGCGGTGGTTACGCTAACATCAGCGTGCTGGCCGGAAATGATCGTGCCCTGATGGTGGACAGCAAGCGTCCCGAGCTGTTCGAGGAAATTCGCGCGATTGTACATGAGATCTCTGGTGGCGAAGTGGTCTATCTGATCAATGGTCATGAACATCCGGATCACACCGATGGTAATGAGAATTTTGGCCTAAATGGTGCCACAATCATTGCCCATGAGGATGTTCGTAATGTGCTGACAGCAGGACAACGCGGCGGACCTCCTGCACCAGAAGCGGCAAGGCCCACCGTCCTGATCTCAGATAGCGGCAGCCTGACGATCAAGTTCGATGGAGAAACCGTGCGCGTTACACACATGCCGCCCGCCCATTCACTTGGTAACGTGATGGTGCAGTACGAAAATGCCAACGTATTGCACCTGGGTGATCTTTACAGCCCAGAACGTTTTCCAGTTCTGGCCGGTGGTACCGTCAGCGGGTTCATCGAGGCAGACCAGATGGCATTCGACCTAGCTGATGACTCAACTAGGATCATTGCTGGCAACGGTGTAGTGACCACCAAGGCGGAACTTGGCACATATATCGGTATGGTGGTGACGGTTAGGGATCGGGTCGGCAGGCTGGTCGCCGAAGGTAAGTCGCTCGAAGAAGTTATCGCGGCCAGGCCGGCAGCAGAATTCGAGAGCACATATGGCGATTCTGCCAGGTTTTTGCCGGCGGTGTACCAAGAACTGGCACAAAGATAAAGTCGTTCAGCGATTGCCAGTCCGAACGGCACGCTGCTTGTCGATATTCCACTCACGCTCCTTGATTGAGGCGCGCTTGTCGTAGGCATGCTTGCCTTTGGCCAGGGCGACCTGGCATTTCACCAGGTGGTTTTTCCAGTACAGTTTCGTGCACACGCACGTGTTGCCCTTCTGCTGAATGGAGGAAAATATCCGGGCCAGCTCCTTCTTATGCAGAAGCAGTTTGCGCGTGCGGGTGGGATCGGCAATGACATGTGTACTGGCAGTATCTAGTGGGTTGATCTGTACGCCCAGCAAATAGGCCTCGCCGTCCTTGATGATCACGTGGCTGTCCACAAGCTGCACTTTTTTCTGGCGCAGGCTCTTCACTTCCCAGCCGGACAAGGCCAGCCCGGCCTCGAAGCGATCGCCCAGGAAGTAATCATGACTGGCTTTCTTGTTCACCACGATGGTGGTGTCGTCGGCCATCTTCTTTGCTTTTGCCATGGGCCGCCATTATAGGGGGCGTCATGGCAGATGCCACTGTTTCTGGTACACTCGACTCCCGGAAATCGTAAAAGCAAATAAACATTCTCGGGATTTGTAAATGTCTGTATTGCGCGGCGAGTTCAGCTCCAGACTCGGGTTTATCCTGGCATCGGCCGGTTCGGCAGTTGGTATCGGCAACCTGGTTGGTTTTCCGGTCATGGCGTCCAAAAACGGCGGTGCTGCCTTTCTCCTTATCTATATCTTCTTTATCGCCTTCGTCTGTTTTCCCGTTATGCTTGCGGAAATTTCCATGGGCAGGGCATCGCAGAAAAGTCCTGTTGGTGCATTTTCCATTCTTTCTGATGACAGCAAAGCGTGGCGCATGGTCGGCGGACTCGCCATATTGACGCCGTTCATGATCGCCGTCTTCTATACCGTCATCACGGTTTGGATCCTCATTTATATGCTGCAGTCGGCCATCGGCAACCTGGAAACACTGGCCGATCCTTCAACCTTCGGGGCGACCGTGGGTTCACCCGTGGTATTCGCCTATCTAGTGGGCCTGCTGGCGCTGCTGTTCTTCATTCTTGCACACGGTGTGCAGGGCGGTATCGAACGGGCGGCCCGTGTCATGATGCCGACACTGATCATCATGCTGTTGGCTATGATCGCTTTCGTGTTGACTTTCGATAACGCCTCGGCGGGGTTGTCCTTCTATCTTGTTCCCGACTTCAGCAAGATCGACAGCGGTGTCATCAACTCGGCACTCAACCACGGTTTCTTTTCGCTGTCGCTGGGCATGGGTATTCTCATCACCTACGGTTCCTACCTGAACAAGAAGGAAGATATGGTCAGCGCGACGCGGCTGGTGGCGGTCGCCGACACGGGGGTTGCCCTGCTGGCAGGCCTGCTCGTCATACCCGCAGTTTTCGCCGTCGATCCTGCTGTGCAGGGGGAGGACCTGTCCGACAGTAGCATCAGCCTGATGTTCAGCTACCTGCCGCACGTGTTCCTGGAATTGCAGAACATCATCGGCTACTTCGGCGCAAGTCTCGTGGCCACCGTGTTCTTCACGCTGGTGTTTTTCGCCGCGTTGACATCACTGGTATCGATCACGGAAATTCCGATTGCCTACCTGATGGATGAAAAAGACAAGTCGCGCCGCGATTCCATTACCTGGATCGCCGGACTGATGGTGATCTTCGTGATCATGGCAACCCTGTCATTCGGCATGAGCGATTTTTTCACCGGTTTCATGCACTACGGCGGCCTGGACAAATCCTTCTTCGACCTCATTTACGACGTGTTCTACGAGACCATCCTGCCCCTGATCGGTTTCACCGTATGCCTTTTCGTATGCTATCGCTGGAAAAAGCATCGTATGCACGAGGAAGTGTCCCTGCATGTTGACGGGTATTCCGGCTCCCTGCTCGAGAACTATGTCAGTATCTCCCTGGGCACCTTCATCCCCGTCATCCTGCTGGCGGTTTTCCTGAACAACGTCTCCCGCATCTATTTCGCCCACAACCTGTTCGGGTTCTGATGAGCACGATAGACCAGAGCGCGCTGCTTCCGTACACGGCAGGGCAGATGTTTGCCCTGGTCAATGACATCGAGGCTTATCCTGAATTCATGAATGGTTGCATCGGCGCTGAAATTCTCGAGAGAACCGGCAACCAGGTGACGGCGCGGCTCGACCTCGGCAAGGCAGGCCTGCGCTACAGTTTCACGACCCGCAACACCCTGGTGGAGCCGGAGTCCATGGCCATGGCTCTTATGGAAGGACCATTCCGGCACTTCGAGGCGACCTGGACCTTCAAGGCGCTCGGTGATACTGCCTGCAAGGTCAGCCTGAAGATGGAGTTTGAATTCGCGACGGGACTGGTTGATGCGGTCATGAAGCGCCTGTTCGACGCCACCAGTCGCAATCTTGTGAATGCGGTTTGCCAGCGTGCGGATAAATGTTATGGGTGAGCCTGTAGCCACGCATCCGATGATCACCATCGAGGTAGCCATCGCTTTGCCCGGGAGGCAGGAAATCGTCGCACTCGATGTTCGCCAAGGCTGCACGGCCCTTGAAGCAGTGGCGACGTCGGGTCTCAGGGAGAAATACCGTGACAGCCTGCCTGCAGGAATGGAGCCGGCGCTGGGTATCTTTTCGCGGCCGCTTGACGGCATTGCCCTGCCGCTGCCGGATTCCTATGTGCTGGAGGCGCAGGATCGCGTGGAAATATACCGTCCCTTGGAAAACGACCCGAAACAGGCGCGCATGGACAGAGTGGCAAAAGCCAGGCGGGAAAAAGGAAGAAAATAAACGCGGGTGCGTTTCAGGGACTGACGGCGGAAATGTCGTTGCCGGGTTCGCCGGCGGAATCGCCACTCTCGTTTGCCTTACCGAACTGGTCATTTTCCGGCGATTGCTTGAAATCGCCGGTGAAGTGGGTCAACTCGTTGTTCTCGAAGTAGAGTGTCAGGCGTTCCTGCACGCGCTCACCACCACCGGGCTGGAAACTGTAGAGGTAGTCCCAGCGATCCTGGTCGAAGGTATCCTTGACCAGCGGCGTGCCCAGGATGAAATTGACCTGGCGCTTGGTCAGACCGGGGCGCAACTGGTCGATCATGTCCTGTGTGATGATGTTGCCCTGGGGAATGCTGAGGCGGTAAACACCCGGAAAGGCAAAAGACGTCACGCCGCCGCATCCACCCAGCAGGATGGTGCTGGTCAGGATAAGGAGCAATGCTGGAATCGAGGGGCGTCTTGTCACGAAGGTTGGGTCTGTGTCTGTGTGAATGACTTTGTTTGGTTGGTTGCCGGGGCTGAAACAACGGTTTGACGGGGGTTTCAACCTTTCACATAAAATCCGGAGAGGGCATAATACCTGAAACAGGCTTGCTATGTTAATAGCCTGAAAAAGGCGGTTCAGATGCGGTCCAGGCAAGCCGGAAAGGCCCTGAAAGGAAAAAATAGCACCGAAAGCACGACAAGCACCGAAAGCACGAAGAGTAAGCAGAGATGAGTGGAGAGAACCAGGAATTACGCAAGGTGGGGCTGAAAGTCACCTTGCCGCGCGTGAAGATCATGCAGATCCTGGAATCTGCGGAATCACGTCACATGAGTGCTGAGGATGTCTACAAGGCGTTGCGTGATGCTGACGATGACGTGGGGCTGGCAACGGTTTACCGTGTGCTGACCCAGTTCGAGGCCGCCGGCCTGGTGACCCGCCACCATTTCGAAGGCGGGCATTCCGTGTTCGAGATGACACCCGAGGATCACCACGACCACATCGTGTGCACCAAGTGCGGTCGCATTGAAGAGTTTTATGATGAAGTGATCGAGAAGCAGCAGCGGGCACAGGCGGCAAAGTTCAACTTCACCATTTCAGACCATTCCCTGTATATCTACGGCCTTTGCGCCAGCTGCCAGAAAGACTGATTACTGTTCCAAAGCGGCTGGCTTAAGCCAACAGCTCCCTGGCGTGGGCCAGGGACTTCTCCGAAAGCTCATCCCCGCCCAGCATGCGCGCGACCTCCTCGACCCGTTCCTCCTCGCTGAGTTTATCCAGCCGGGTAGCCGTGGATGCCTTGTCCGTGGATTTGCTCACATAGAGGTGCTGGTGCCCCTGGCTTGCCACCTGCGGCTGGTGCGTGACGCACAGGACCTGTCCCCGGTCTCCCAGGGTGCGCAGCAGTTCACCCACCGCCTTGGCCACGCCGCCGCCGATGCCGACGTCCACTTCGTCGAAGACCAGCGTGGGAATCGAGGATGTCTGGGCCGTGACCACCTGGATCGCCAGGCTGATGCGGGACAATTCGCCGCCGGAGGCAATCTTGACCAGCGGACGTGGTGGCTGGCCCGGGTTGGTGCTGACCAGGAACTCGATGCCCTCAAGGCCGCCGGTGCGCGGCATGCTGTCGCTGAAGCGGGTCAGCGCCACGCTGAAACTGGCGGCCTCCATGCCCAGCTTGCCGAGCTGGCTGTTGATTTCCTTTGCCAGTTTCTTTGCCCCCTTGTCGCGTGCCTGGCTGAGCGCGGCGGCTTTCTCGCCATACTGTTTGAGCAGCCTGGCCAGCTCTTCCTCCATCAACCCGATCTGGACGTCCGCCTCGCTGAGTCCGGAAAGCTCGTCTGACAGTTTCAGGGTCAGGTTGGCAAGTTCATCGGGCGGCACGTGATGTTTGCGCGCCAGTTTGTGGATATGGCCCAGGCGCTGGTCGATTTCCTCGAGCCGGCCGGGATCCAGTTCAAACTGGTCGATGGCATGCTTGAGCGCCGAGGAGGCTTCCTCCACCTGGATCAGGGCGGTGTTGAGCAGGCTACCGGCTTCCTCGGTCTGCCTGCTCGCGTAAGGTATGTCCTGCAGCAGGGCGATGGCCTTGTTGAGCGACTGCTCGAGGTTGAATTCCTCATTCTCGCTGCACAGATCGAGCACCTGCTGGTTGACCAGTACGGATTCCTCACCGTGGCTGAGCTTCCTGTGCTCTTCTTCCAGCGCTTCCAGCTCGCCTTCACCCAGGGCCAGTTCCTCGAGCTCCTTTACCTGGTAGCTCAGCAACTGGTACTGCGCGTTGGATTCCTCGGCGCGGCTCTTGATCTGCTCCAGTTCCTCGTTAAGGCGGCGCCACTTGCCGGCCAGCGACCTGACTTTGGCCGAGTCCTCCTGCAGGCCGCAATAGTCATCCAGCAGGCGCTGGTGGGTGGCGGTTTTGAGCAGTGACTGGTGTTCGTGCTGGTTGTGGATGTCGATGAGCATTTCCCCCAGGTCGCGCAGGTTGTTCAGCGTCGTGGGCTGGCCGTTGATGTAGGCCCGTGAGCGCCCATCGCGGGTGATGACACGACGCAGGATGCAGACGCTTTCCTCACTGTCGAAATCGTTATTCTTAAGCCACTGTTCGACCAGGTTGTCCTTGCCCAGAGTGAAGCAAGCCGTGATGTCGGCGCGCTCAGCGCCACCGCGGATGACGTCACGATCGGCCCTGTCGCCGAGAGTCAGGCCGAGGGCATCCAGCATGATGGATTTGCCGGCACCAGTCTCACCAGTAATGACGGTCATCCCGGGCTCCAGTTCGATTTCGAGGGCGTCGACGATGGCGTAGTTGTTGATGGTGAGCTGCTGCAGCATGGGGTCATTATAGCGGTTGGTTGGGAAGATTTTAGTACAGTTTGGGCCATCTCGGGCCTGGCCGGGAAGCGGTGAAAAAATCATTGCGTTTTACCTTGATTATCAGCCCCTTGTCCCCATATAGCGCCTTGTAATTAGCAATGAGATTCGATTTTTTTTTGGAGGAAAGAGATGGCGGGTGACGATGCTGAAAAAGACGCAGCAGGGAAGAACGCGGACATAGAAGGGCAGCAGGAGTCCGCTGACACTGAAGATCAGCATGGCGCTAAGCGCGGCAATGACGAGCAGTCCGACCCAGAGACCGAAGCCAAGATCTCTGAAGCAGTGGCAGCTGCCCTGGCCGAACAGCAGGATACCGTTCTACGCGCCCAGGCCGAGGTGCAGAACATGCGCCGCCGCTGTCAAACAGACGTGGAAAAAGCCCACAAGTTCGCCTTGGAGAAGTTCAGCGCAGAATTGCTGACGGTGATCGATAACCTAGAGCGGGCGTTGGATGCGGTACCGGAATCCGCCGGGGAAGGCGTCAAGGCTCTACAGGAAGGCGTGGAACTCACGCTCAAGGGATTCCTGGAAACCTGCGAGAAATTCAATATCCGCCAGTTGAACCCTGAAGGTGAGCCCTTTGACCCCCAGCTTCACCAAGCCATGTCCATGGTGCCTAATCCTGATGTCGAGCCGAACACCGTAGTGGCGGTGGTCCAGAAGGGCTACCTGCTCAATGACCGGGTCATTCGCCCAGCCATGGTCATGGTGTCCAAGGCGGGCTGACGGGCAGCATACGGATTCTACGTAAATTGCAGCCTTAAGCCCTTGAAAAGCGGGGCGCCGGGCCTATATAGACCTCATTAACAAGTTACAAGCGAAAGCTTTGCTGGAGAGTACGAAATCATGGGCAAAATTATCGGAATAGACCTGGGTACCACCAATTCCTGTGTTGCTATCATGGAGGGCGGTAAATCCAAGGTCATTGAAAATGCTGAGGGTGATCGCACCACTCCGTCCATCGTCGCCTATACCGAGGACGGTGAGACACTGGTTGGTCAGCCGGCTAAGCGCCAGGCGGTGACCAATCCGAACAACACCCTGTTTGCCATCAAGCGCCTGATCGGCCGCCAGTTCGATGACAACGTGGTCCAGAAAGACATCAAGATGGTCCCCTACAAGATCGTTAAGGCAGACAACGGAGACGCCTGGGTTTCCGTGCGAGACGAATCCATAGCCCCTCCGCAGGTTTCCGCACAGATCCTGAAAAAGATGAAAAAGACCGCCGAGGACTACCTCGGTGAACCGGTCACCGAAGCTGTAGTGACCGTGCCGGCCTATTTCAACGACTCCCAGCGCCAGGCCACCAAGGATGCCGGCAAGATCGCCGGTCTCGACGTCAAGCGCATTATCAACGAGCCCACTGCCGCGGCCCTGGCCTACGGCATGGACAAGAAGAGCGGTGATACCACTATTGCGGTTTACGACCTAGGTGGCGGCACTTTCGATATCTCCATTATCGAAATCGCGGAAACCGACGGTGAGCATTCGTTTGAAGTACTCTCCACCAACGGTGACACATTCCTCGGTGGCGAAGACTTTGACCTGCGCCTGATCGATTTCCTGGCCGAGCAGTTCAAGAAAGACAGCGGCATGGACCTCCACAACGACCCGCTGGCCCTGCAGCGCCTGAAGGAAGCTGCCGAGAAGGCCAAGATCGAATTGTCCTCCTCGCAGCAGACCGAGGTGAACCTGCCGTACATCACCGCCGATGCCTCGGGTCCGAAGCACCTAGTGGTCAAGTTGACCCGTTCCAAGCTGGAATCCCTGGTGGAGGACCTTGTCGAGCGCACCATCGAGCCCCTGAAGGTGGCCCTGCAGGATGCCGGCCTGAAGGTCGGTGACATCAATGACGTGATCCTCGTCGGTGGCCAGACCCGTATGCCGCTGGTACAGAAAAAGGTTGCCGAATTCTTCGGCAAGGAAGCGCGCAAAGACGTCAACCCTGACGAAGCCGTCGCCATGGGCGCCTCCATCCAGGCCGCAGTACTGGCTGGTGACGTAACCGACGTCCTGTTGCTGGACGTAACCCCGCTGTCACTGGGTATCGAAACCCTGGGCGGTGTAGCCAGCGTGCTGATCGAAAAGAACACCACCATCCCCTGTAACAAGAAGCAGACCTTCTCCACCGCAGAGGACAATCAGACCGCCGTCACCATTCACGTGGTGCAGGGTGAACGCAAGCAGGCTGCCCAGAATAAATCACTGGGCCGCTTCGACCTTAGCGATATCCCGCCGGCGCCGCGCGGCATGCCGCAGATCGAAGTCAGCTTCGACCTGAATGCCGATGGCATCCTCAACGTGTCAGCTAAGGACGTGGCCACTGGCAAGCAGCAGTCTATCGTAATCAAGGCGTCAAGCGGCTTGTCTGATGAAGAGATCGACAAGATGGTTAAGGACGCCGAGTCCCATGCCGCGGAAGATAAGAAGTTCGAGGAACTGATCACTGCCCGCAACCAGGCGGATGGTCTGGTTCATGCCACCAAGAAGACGCTAAAGGAAGCGGCTGACAAGGTGGAAGCGGACGAAAAAGAAAAGATCGAGGCCGCTATTGCTGCCCTGGAAGATGCCCTCAAGGGTGACGACCTGGCTGACATCGAAGCAAAGACCAAGGAACTCACCGAGGCTTCCACCAATCTTGCCCAGCGTATGTACGCCGAGGCAGCGGCTGCCCAGCAGGGTGACGAAGGTGGTGCGGAGGCTGGTGCAGCATCCGGGTCGGACGATGAAGCGGTCGATGCCGAATTTGAAGAAGTCAAAGAAGACGAAAAATAACCCTTCTTTTACCCTTCAGACAAAGTTGTATATAAGGCTAACGCGGGCATCCTGCCCACGTTAGCCTTTGCGTTTCCGGAAATCCTATGGATAAAAGAGATTACTACGAAGTACTGGGTGTAGAACGCGGAGCCGAGACAGCCGACATCAAGAAGGCCTATCGACGTATCGCCATGAAAAACCACCCTGACCGTAATCCGGGCGACGATGAAGCGGAAAAGCGCTTCAAGGAAGCGAACGAAGCCTATGAAGTACTGAGTGATCCGGAAAAGCGCAGCGCCTATGACCAGTTCGGCCATGCCGGTGTGGGTGGCATGGGTGGCGGCGCAGGCGCCGGTGCGCAGGGCTTCAGCGATATCTTCGGCGACATCTTCGGTGACATCTTTGGCGGTGGGCGTTCTCGCAGCCATGTCCAGCGGGGCGCGGACCTGAGCTACACCCTGGGCCTGTCCCTGGAAGACGCGGTCCGCGGCACCGAGGTCAAAATCCGCATTCCCACAACGACGGTTTGCAACACCTGCAACGGTAGCGGTGCCAAGAAAGGCTCCACGCCCGAAAACTGCGCAACCTGCAGTGGTATGGGCCAAGTGCGGATGCGCCAGGGGCCGTTCTCGGTTCAGCAGACCTGTCCGCGCTGCCAGGGTGCCGGCAAAACCATCAAGGATCCGTGCCACATTTGTCATGGCCGTGGCAATGTTGAGGAAACCAAGACCCTGTCAGTGAAAGTGCCAAAAGGTGTCGATGACGGTGACCGTATTCGCCTGACCGGTGAAGGTGAAGCCGGTATCCACGGCGGGCCGCCCGGAGACCTCTACGTGCAGATCGCGGTGAAGGAGCATCCCATCTTCGTGCGTGAAGGCAGCCACTTGCATTGCGAAATCCCTATCAGTTTCATCGATGCCGCTCTCGGTGGTGAGCTTGAAGTGCCAACGCTCGAAGGTCGTGTGAAACTGAAAATACCCTCTGAAACTCAGACCGGAAAACTGTTCCGCCTGCGCAACAAGGGGGTCACCCCAGTACGCGGAGGTGTGGCCGGCGACCTGCTGTGTCGAGTGGTCGTTGAGACCCCTGTAAACCTGACTAAGCGGCAGAAAGAATTGCTTGCAGAATTCCAGGAAATACAGGAAAGTCAGGGCAACAAACAGTCGCCGAAGAAGACGAGCTTTTTTGATGGTGTGAAAAAGTTTGTTGATGCTTTAAAGTCCTGACCAGGACGCTTTTCGTAAACTAAGGTAAAGAATATGTTGCGTGTTGCCGTCGCCGGTATCGCCGGTCGCATGGGTAAAATTATTGTGGAAGCCATCACCCGTACCAAGGGTGTTTCACTTGGCGCCGCTTCCGTAAGGCACAACAGTCCCAGCCTAGGTGAGGAAGTAGGTGGATTGTGTGGATTGCCTGCCCTGGGAGTTTACGCCGTGGATGATCTCGCTGAAGTACTCGATGATTTCGACGTGCTCATTGATTTCACCAGTCCTGCCGCCACACTGCAGCACCTGGAATTCTGCTTGCCCGCAAAAAAGAAACTGGTCATTGGTACTACCGGGTTCACCGAGCAGCAGAAGAAGGTTATCGCGAAGGCGGCTAAGGATATTCCCATCGTGTTCGCGCCCAACATGAGCGTGGGCGTTAACCTGTGCCTGAAGCTGGTCGAGGAGGCCGCAAGGGTCATTGGCGAGGACAGCGATGTCGAGATCATCGAGGCTCATCACCGCCACAAGAAAGACGCACCGTCAGGCACCGCCCTCAGGATGGGTGAGGTGGTGGCTGATGCGCTCGGCCGCGACCTTGACGAGGTGGCGGTATACGGCCGGGAGGGCAATATCGGTGAACGCGACCACAAGACCATAGGCTTCGAATCCATCCGCGCTGGCGACATTGTCGGCGACCATACCGTGATGTTTGCCGGGGAAGGCGAACGCATCGAGATTACCCACAAGTCAAATAGCCGCATGACCTATGCCACTGGCTCCGTAAAAGCCGCCCTGTGGTTGAAGGAGAAGGAAAACGGTCTCTATGATATGCAGGATGTTCTCGGGCTTTAAGAAAATTTTGTGAATCTGCATCTTTTCTACGATTCGGCATGGACAAGCCAGGGTAAGTTTTCATAAAATAAGTTTTCAGTATGAAGACACTGAAACAGGCAAAGGTGCTCGCCACCAGACCAGGCAGAATTTAAAAAAACGGAATAGGGTTTTCCCATTCCGTTTTTTTTTGAGTGTTTCTGCCCCTCAATTTTTCAGGCGTCTTTAAATCTCTCGCGACATTTTGCTTCAGCCGGCTGGCCCGGTTGAAGCTTCCTACGAGCCGAATTTTGGCTTAACGGGCCCCGGGCAAGTAACTGAAAACGGAGGACACTATGCAACATAAACCCGCCATCCTGGCACTCGAAGACGGGTCCATATTCGAAGGGTTCTCCATTGGCGCTGAAGGCCAGACTACCGGGGAGGTCGTATTCAATACGGCCATGACCGGTTACCAGGAAATCCTGACTGATCCTTCCTATGCCCAGCAAATTATCACGTTCACCTATCCTCATATCGGCAACACTGGCACCACCGGCGAGGACGACGAGTCCGGCAAGGTCTGGGCTTCGGGCATGGTTATTCGGGACCTGCCCCTGCTACAAAGCAATTTCCGAAACGAGCTGACGCTCCCCGATTTCCTGAAACAGCATAACGTAGTCGCCATCTGTGACATCGACACCCGGCGCCTGACCCGCATCCTGCGAGACAAGGGTCCGCAGAATGGCTGTCTCATCGCTGGAGGCATTTTCGAATCCGACCCTGGAAAGGGTCGTGAAAAGGCTATAGAAGCCGCCAGGGCATTCCCCGGCCTCGTGGGAATGGATCTCGCGAAGGAAGTAACCACAACCACTTCCTATAAATGGGAGGAAGGGACCTGGCGCCTGGGCAAGGGTCACGGTAAACCGAAGAAACCCGGCCGCTTCAACGTGGTGGCTTACGATTTCGGGGTCAAGCGCAACATCCTCCGTATGCTCACCGATCGCTCATGCCGGGTCACTGTCGTTCCGGCGCAGACACCCGCCAGCGAAGTGCTGGGCATGAACCCGGATGGCGTGTTTCTATCCAATGGTCCCGGCGACCCGGAACCCTGTGATTACGCCATCGCGGCGATCCGGGAAATTCTCGACACCGGCATCCCGGTATTCGGCATCTGTCTAGGGCACCAGTTACTGGCCCTCGCCAGCGGTGCCAATACGGTGAAGATGAAACTGGGTCATCATGGTGCCAATCATCCCGTGCAGGAACTCGATTCAGGCCGGGTGTTAATCACCAGCCAGAACCATGGATTTGCGGTGGACGAACAGACACTGCCCGAAAATGTGAAGGCCACATACAAATCCCTATTTGACGGCTCCCTGCAGGGTATACACCTGGCCAACAAACCAGCCTTTGGTTTCCAGGGTCATCCGGAAGCCAGCCCGGGCCCGCATGACATTGCCCCGGTGTTCGACCACTTCATCGAACTCATCCAGGCCCATGCCGGATAAACCATACAGGAATTAAAACGCTTAAAGACTGCTGACAGACCATGCCAAAAAGAACTGACATAGAAAGTATCCTAATCATCGGCGCCGGCCCTATCGTTATTGGCCAGGCTTGCGAATTTGACTATTCCGGCGCTCAGGCCTGCCAGGCTCTGCGCGAGGAAGGCTATCGCATTATCCTAGTCAACTCGAACCCGGCCACCATTATGACTGATCCCGGAATGGCCGATGCCACCTATATCGAGCCGATCGAATGGCAAACGGTGGAAAAAATCATTGCCAAGGAAAAGCCGGACGCGATCCTGCCCACCATGGGCGGGCAGACCGCGCTGAACTGTGCGCTAGACCTCGACAGGCATGGTGTGCTCGACAAGTACAACGTGGAACTGATCGGTGCGCGCAAGCATGCCATCGACAAGGCCGAGGACCGCGAACTTTTCGACAAGGCCATGGAAGCCATCGGCCTGGAAACACCAAGACATGAATTTGCCCATAACCTGGATGAAGCATTCACCGCCATGGAAAAGCTGGGATTTCCCTGCATCATTCGCCCGTCATTCACCATGGGTGGCAGTGGCGGTGGTATCGCCTACAACAAGGAAGAATTCGAGGAGATCTGCAAGCGGGGACTGAGTCTGAGCCCAACAAGTGAAGTACTGATCGATGAGTCCCTCATCGGTTGGAAAGAATATGAAATGGAGGTGGTCAGGGACAAGAGCGACAACTGCATCATCGTCTGTACCATCGAGAATCTGGACCCTATGGGTATCCATACCGGCGACTCCATCACCGTGGCGCCGGCCCAGACACTGACCGACAAGGAATTTCAGATCATGCGTAATGCAGCGTGTGAAGTGCTGCGCGAGATCGGTGTAGAGACGGGCGGATCCAACGTACAGTTCGGTATCGATCCGAACACCGGTCGTATGGTCGTCATCGAGATGAATCCACGCGTGTCGCGCTCTTCCGCCCTGGCGTCGAAGGCCACCGGCTTCCCGATCGCGCGCGTCGCGGCGAAACTTGCAGTGGGCTTCACTCTTGACGAACTGCGCAATGAAATCACCGGTGGTATCACACCGGCTTCCTTCGAGCCAACGATCGATTACGTGGTCACCAAGATTCCACGCTTCACTTTCGAGAAATTCCCGCAGGCACCGGACCGCCTGACCACACAGATGAAGTCGGTTGGTGAGGTTATGGCGATAGGCCGCACTTTCCAGGAATCCATGCAGAAAGCGCTGCGCGGCCTGGAAGTCGGTATCAGCGGTTTAGACCCCGTGCTGGACTCGGAAGCCAGCAACGCCCAGGAAGTCCTACTGCGCGAACTCAAGGATCCAGGTGCCCAACGTATTCGCTATGTCGGTGATGCTTTCCGTGCCGGCATGACCGTTGCTGAGCTCTACGAATACACCCGTATCGATCCATGGTTTCTGGTGCAGATCGAGGACATCATCAAGGATGAGCAGATGCTGGAATCGATGAAGCTGGAACAACTCGATAAGTCGACATTGTATCGCCTCAAGCGTAAGGGCTTCTCGGACGAGCGCCTGGCGAAAGTCCTTGGCGTGAGGGAAGAAAAGGTCAGGGAGTACCGCTACGCCCTGGATATTCATCCTGTCTACAAGCGCGTGGATACCTGTGCCGCGGAATTCCGCTCATCCACCGCCTACATGTATTCCTGCTATGAACAGGAATGCGAGGCGGATGTCTCAAGTCGCAAGAAGATCATCGTACTTGGTGGCGGCCCTAATCGTATCGGCCAGGGCATCGAATTCGATTACTGCTGTGTCCATGCCGCGCTTGCTATGCGCGAGGAAGGCTATGAAGCCATCATGGTCAACTGCAATCCCGAAACCGTATCCACCGACTTCAACGTGTCAGACCGTCTGTATTTCGAGCCGGTGACACTGGAAGACGTGATGGAAATCGTTCGTATCGAGAAGCCTGCCGGAGTAATCGTGCAGTTCGGCGGCCAGACCCCGCTGCGGCTTGTTACAAAGCTAGAAAAACTAGGCGTGCCTATCATTGGTACAAGCCCCGATGCCATCGATCGTGCGGAAGACAGAGAACGTTTCCAGAAACTGATCGAGAAACTAGGACTGAAACAGCCGCCCAACAGCACCGTGCGTAGTCTCAATGAAGCGGTCGCGAAGGCGGAACAGATAGGCTACCCACTGGTTGTGCGCCCGTCCTATGTACTCGGCGGCCGTGCCATGGAAATCGTCTACAACGAAGCCGAGCTGAAACGCTATATCAAGAGCGCGGTGGAAGTGTCCAACGAAAGCCCGGTACTGCTCGACCATTACCTGAACTCCGCCATTGAAATGGACGTGGATGTGGTCAGCGACGGCGAACAGGTCGTGGTAGGTTCAATCATGCAGCATATCGAACAGGCCGGCGTGCATTCCGGTGACTCCGCTTGTTCATTGCCGCCTTACAGCCTGCCCATGGAAATACAGGACAAGATTCGGGAGCAATGCATCCAGTTGGCCAGGGAGCTCGGGGTCGTGGGCCTGATGAATGCCCAGCTGGCCTACCAGGACGGAGAGATCTACATCATCGAGGTGAACCCGCGGGCCTCGCGCACCGTACCGTTCGTGTCCAAGTGTATCGGTGTGTCACTGGCGAAAATCGCCGCCAAGTGCATGGCGGGTATTTCGCTGAAGTCGCAGAATTTCACGAAGGAAATTGTGCCGTCGTTCTACTCGGTCAAGGAAGCCATCTTCCCGTTCAACAAGTTCCCCGGAGTTGACCCTATATTGGGACCGGAAATGAAATCCACCGGTGAAGTGATGGGTACCGGTGAAACCTTTGCCGAGGCCTACTACAAGTCCCAGGGCCTGGGCGAATTGAACATTCCGCTCGACGGCAAGGCGTTCATCAGTGTACGTGAAGCCGACAAGGGAGAACTGGCTGAGCTGGCTCGCAATTATCACAGCCTGGGGTTCAAGCTGGTCGCCACGAAGGGCACCGCCAAGGTCATTGAGGAGGCAGGTATTCCCGTCGAATCGGTGAACAAAGTGATGGAAGGACGCCCACATATCGTCGATATGTTGAAAAATGACGAGATAGTCCTTATCGTGAACACCACGGAAGGACGACAGGCAATCGCCGACTCGGCCACTATCCGTAGCACGGCCTTGCGGCACGGCGTCTACTGCACAACCACTATCGCTAGCGCCAAAGCGGTTTATGAAGCCCTAGTTTTTGGCGGAGAAACTTCAGTCATCAGCCTGCAGCACCTGCACGCAGAACAGAATAGCTGACACGGTCAGGAAACTCGTGACCGTGTCAGGATTGCGCTGTTCGTTAAACATTCATTTAAGAGAGCCGGGACATGCGAAAAGTACCCATGACCATTGATGGGGCGGAAAGATTGAGAGCTGAGCTCAACGAGCTCAAGACTGTCCAGCGCCCGAAAATCACTCAAGCAATAGCCGAGGCCAGGGAGCATGGCGACCTGAAAGAAAACGCCGAGTACCATGCCGCCCGTGAGCAGCAGAGTTTTTGCGAGGGCCGAATCAAGGAAATCGAAGGCAAGCTGGCAGACTCCGAAATCATCGACATCAAGAACATTACAGCTACCGGCAAGGTCATCTTCGGCACGACTGTCACCCTGTTCAACCTTGATACAGAAAAATCGGTGACTTACCAGATCGTAGGTGAAGATGAAGCCGACGTGAAAAACAGCAAGATTTCCGTTGGCTCACCGATTGCCCGCGCCATGATGGGAAAATCTGAAGGTGACGAGATCACTGTGAAGGCGCCTGGTGGTGATGTGCCGTACGAGATCGAGAAGGTCGAACACCTGTAAAACAGTTCAGGCCAGCGTGTGTCTGTAGCGTTCGATATTGGACAGGTGCGATTTCTGTTCGGTCGCCTTACGGTAAATAAGCGCAATCTTGCCAATGACCTGTATCAGCTCCGCCTGTTGTAATTCACAGATTTCCCCGATGACCTCTTTTCGGTCCTCACGATCTTCGGCCACAATCCTCACCTTAATAAGTTCGTGATCCGAAAGGGCGCGGTTGATTTCGGTCAGCACGTTTTCCGTGAGTCCGTTGGCAACAATGACCACTGGGTCGAGATGATGGCCGATACTGCGGTACTTTCGCTGGGTTTTTTTGTCTAATGGCATCAAGGTTAAAGCCCTAGTTTTAAGGGCAGCGCATTGTACAGGAAAGATTGTTAATTTAAACATGAGTAAGTCCAAGAGCAGTAAAAACTGGCTGAAAGAGCATGAGGATGATGCCTGGGTGAAAAAGTCCCGGGCTGAGGGCTATCGTTCTCGTGCAAGCTACAAGCTGCTGGAAGTCCATAAATCCGATCGTCTCATCAGGCCAGGCATGACCGTTGTGGACCTGGGTTCGGCACCAGGCGGCTGGTCGCAGGTCGCGGCCAAACTGGTGGGCAGCTCTGGAAGAGTGATCGCCTCGGATATCTTGGCCATGGATCCCGTGCCTGGTGTTACTTTCGTACAGGGCGATTTCACCGAAGAAGCCTGCTTTCAGGAAATCCTGGCCCTTGTTCCTGAGGGAGAGGGCGTTGACCTTGTAATTTCGGACATGGCCCCCAATCTAAGTGGTATGGCGGCCATTGACCAGCCCAGGTCACTGCACTTGGTTGAACTGGCGGTGGATTTTGCCCTTACTACTCTAAAGCCGGAAGGCGCGCTACTGACCAAGGTCTTCCAGGGAGAGGGCTTCGAAGCACTGCTCAAGGACCTGCGCAGTGAATTCACCCAGGTTGTGAACAGAAAACCTGACGCTTCACGGTCCCGATCGAAGGAGATATACCTGCTCGCGAAGGGCTATAGATCCTGAAAAACCAGCGCAAACCCACGGATTTACTGGGGTTATTACCAACCGAATACGGTAGGCAAAGACTCCAAATAATGTAAGAATTGAATTTGGATTGATGCAGGGAATGGAAAACGCACTGGGCGGTTTCTGCCACCAAAGCGTGCAATCAAAGCACTTTAGAGGGCTAAACCATTGAATGAAATGGCAAAAAATTTACTTCTGTGGATGATTATTGCGGCGGTCCTACTGACTGTCTTCAATAACTTCAACCGGCCTAGCAATGCTGAACAGCTGGATTACTCCGACTTCATTCGAGAGGTGCAGCAGGGTAATGTCAGCGAGGTCACCATCAGCGGCGTCAATATCGTCGGCCAGAAGAGCAACGGCACACGCTTCAACACGATCCGACCCTACATCGAAGACCCGAAATTGATCGATGACCTGTTGTCCCACGACGTGCGGATTAGGGGCCAGGAACCGGAACAACAGAGTATCTGGACCCAATTGCTCGTCGCTTCTTTCCCGATCCTGATCATCATTGCCGTTTTTATGTTTTTCATGCGGCAGATGCAGGGCGGCGGTGTCGGCGGGAAGGGCGGCCCCATGGCGTTTGGCAAGAGCAAGGCCAAGATGCTGACCGAGGACCAGGTCAAGGTCACCTTCGCCGATGTCGCCGGTGTCGATGAAGCGAAGGAAGACGTCAAGGAACTGGTGGATTTTCTGCGCGAGCCCGACAAATTCCAGCGCCTGGGCGGTAGAATCCCTCGCGGCATCCTCATGGTCGGCCAGCCCGGCACAGGCAAGACGCTTCTTGCCAAGGCGATTGCCGGCGAGGCAAAAGTACCATTCTTCTCCATCTCCGGTTCCGACTTTGTGGAAATGTTCGTCGGTGTTGGTGCTTCACGCGTGCGTGACATGTTCGACCAAGCTAAGAAGCAGTCTCCCTGCATCATCTTCATAGATGAAATCGATGCCGTGGGCCGTCATCGCGGCGCGGGTGTCGGTGGGGGCCACGACGAACGCGAACAGACACTAAACCAGTTGCTGGTGGAAATGGACGGCTTCGAAGGCAATGAAGGCGTCATTGTGATTGCTGCCACCAACCGCCCCGACGTGCTCGATCCTGCTCTACTGCGTCCCGGCCGTTTCGACCGCCAGGTCGTGGTCGGCCTGCCGGATATTCGTGGCCGCGAGCAGATCCTGAAGGTCCACATGCGCAAGGTACCGATTTCCGATGGAGTCGATGAATCCGTGCTGGCTCGCGCCACGCCTGGGTTCTCCGGGGCTGATCTCGCAAACCTAGTCAACGAGGCTGCTCTGTTCGCTGCTCGCGCGAGCAAGCAGCGCGTGACCATGGAAGAATTCGAGAAAGCCAAGGATAAGATCATGATGGGCGCCGAGCGTAAATCCATGGTCATGTCCGACAAGGAAAAGCTGAATACCGCCTACCATGAAGCCGGCCATGCCATCGTCGGCCGCCTGGTGCCGGAGCATGATCCTGTCTACAAGGTCAGTATCATTCCCCGTGGCCGGGCCCTCGGAGTCACCATGTTCCTGCCTGAAGAGGATCGCTACAGCCACAGCAAAACCAGCATCCTCAGCCAGATTTGCAGTCTGTACGGTGGCCGTATTGCCGAGGAAATGACTCTGGGCAGTGAAGGCGTCACTACGGGCGCTTCGAACGATATCCAGCGCGCCACCCAGATGGCCCACAACATGGTCAAGAAATGGGGTCTGTCAGAACGCCTGGGGCCGTTGCAGTATGATGATCAGGAAGATCATGTCTTCCTGGGTCGCTCCGCCGCATCCGGTGGTAACAAGGTGTTGTCTTCTGACACCACGAAGGCAATTGACGAGGAAGTACGAAACATTATCGACAACTGTTATGCCCGTGCAAAGAATCTTCTTGAGGAAAATCGTGACAAGCTGGAAGCCATGAAGGACGCCTTGCTCGAATGGGAAACCATCGATGCAGGACAGATCGATGACATCATGGCCGGAAAGAAACCGCGTCCACCTGCTGGCTGGCATGACGATGATTATGGTTCCGGCAAAACAGTCTCCGCCGCGACAGAAGAAACTAAAGACAAGGAAACCATGCAGAGTAAAAAAGAATACGGCAAGCCTATTGGCGGCCCCGCCGGCGAACACTGATCTTTTTTACACAATACTGCAGTTTGATTTGTAGTTTCACTAAAAGAAGCTCGCAAGAACTCCTTTTCGTTTAACCCGAAGTTACCGCATGCCATGAGCCAGCAATCCCAATTGTTCGATTTTGCCGGCAAGCCGCTCGATCTGTCCGTGTCCCATGTTATGGGTATTCTCAATATTACGCCCGATTCTTTTTCGGACGGTGGAGAATTGCTGTCGCAGCAGGGCCATGTTCAGATGGATAAGGTAATGCGGCGGGCAGAATCGATGGTGAGAGCAGGTGCGGTCATTCTAGATGTAGGAGGAGAATCCACAAGACCTGGTGCGGCGGCAGTTGGAAGCGACGAGGAAATCAATCGGGTCATGCCCGTTGTCGAAGCCATTCACCGGAATCTCGATGTCATCATTTCCGTAGATACCAGCAACCCCGCCCTCATGGCAATGTGTCCAGAAGCAGGTGTTGGACTTATCAATGACGTTCGTGCTCTCGGCAAGGAAGGTGCGCTGCAGGTCTGTGCTGCCTCCGGACTGCCGGTGTGCCTGATGCACATGCAGGGCACACCAAAAGACATGCAAGACAATCCCAGCTACGAAGACGTCATCGTAGAAATCAGTAAATTCCTGGGCGCCAGGATCAGTGCCTGTCTGGCCGCGGGTATCAGCAAAAAACTCATTTTGCTAGATCCTGGCTTCGGTTTCGGCAAGACTCTCGAGCACAATCTGGATCTGCTGGGCAGACTTGGGGAGTTGCAGCGGTTAGAATTGCCGCTGTTGATCGGTGTTTCTCGCAAAAGAATGATCGGTATGATCACCGACCGGCGGGATAAGGACAGGCTGCAGGGCAGCGTAGCAGCTGCGGTTATCGGCGTCATGAATGGTGGCAGGATCGTGCGCACCCACGACGTGGCGGAAACCGTCGATGCACTAAAAATCTGCAATGCAGTACTTGAAAGACTGGTCAGCCGGTAACACGGTAATTTATTAACACAAAGGCGAACATCCCTTGGGAAAAAAATACTTCGGCACAGACGGCATCAGGGGCATGGTGGGCACGTATCCCATCACACCTGATTTCATGCTCAAGCTGGGCTGGGCGACTGGCAAGGTATTTGCGCAAGAGGGTGGCGGCAAGATTCTTATCGGTAAGGACACTCGCATCTCGGGTTACATGTTCGAATCCGCGCTGGAAGCCGGTTTGACCTCCGCCGGCATGGATACCAACCTGCTAGGCCCGATGCCTACCCCAGCAGTTGCTTACCTGACACGTACATTCCAGGCCCAGGCAGGCATCGTGATCAGTGCATCCCACAACGGTTTCCAGGATAACGGCATCAAGTTCTTTTCCGGTCAGGGCACCAAGCTGCCCGAAGAAGTTGAAGTGGCGATTGAGGAAGCAATGGAATGTGAGCTGATTACAGTCGAATCGGCGAAGATCGGCAAGGCGTCACGCATAGTCGATGCCAGCGGCCGCTATATCGAATTCTGCAAAAGCACCGTGCCCGGCAACCTGCGCCTAAAGGGCTTGTCCATCGTGATTGATTGCGCCAATGGCGCCACCTACCACATTGCTCCCAACGTGTTCAGGGAACTGGGCGCCAAAGTTACTACGATTGCTGCCGAACCCGATGGCCTGAATATCAACAGTGACTGTGGTTCCACACACCCAGAGAAACTTGTGGAGAAGGTGCTCGAACTGAAGGCGGACATCGGTCTTGCTTTTGATGGTGATGGTGACCGCGTCATTATGGTGGACCATAAAGGTGAGCTGGTCGACGGCGATGAGCTTTTATTTATCATCGCCCGTTACAAACTTGGCAAATCCGGTCAGCACGGCAAGGACCAGGGCATCATCGGCACGGTGATGAGTAACCTGGGGCTGGAGCTGGCGCTTAAAGAACTCGGGATTCCCTTTAGTCGCACCAATGTCGGCGATCGTTTCGTGATGGCGGAGCTGCTGACGAGGCAGTGGCTGTTTGGTGGTGAATCCTCGGGTCATATCATTTGCTTGGATCAGACATCCACGGGAGATGGCATCGTATCAGCCCTGCAGGTGCTGGCAGCCATGCAGGTATTTGGCCAGAGCCTTAACGATATCAAGCACGGCATGGTAAAATTCCCGCAGAAGATGATTAACGTTCGCATTGCCAGCAGGGATGGACTGGATAACAATAAGGCCATCAAGACCGCAGTCACAAGTGCCGAAAAGGAGCTCGGTATTACCGGCCGGGTCCTGCTCAGGTCTTCCGGCACCGAACCCGTGGTGCGAGTCATGGTAGAAGGCGAGAATAGTGACCAGGTCAGCAGGCTGGCTGAGACAATCGCTGAAGTCGTAACCGCGGAGATGCAACAGAGCGTGGCCTGACCTGCCGCCATATAGCTGTCCGAAAAATCATCCGATTACCCGCAAACACCTGAATTTACTTGCTTTGAAGCGCTTGCTTTCTTGCATATGAACATCATCTTGGTTAGTATTGGCGCCCGTTTTTGGGGGGCGAAATGCGCAAAGGCCTGGTAGCTGCCAACTGGAAGATGAACGGTAGCCGTGACAGTAATGCGGCGCTGCTCAATGCCCTAGTGGCCGGTCTCGGCGATGGCTCCAAAACCGATGTGCTGGTTTGCCCGCCTTCGGTCTATCTCCAGCAGGCGGGAGAGTTGCTCAAGAACAGTTCTTTAATGCTGGGTGCTCAGAACATGCATGATGCGCAGTTTGGGGCATTTACCGGTGAGATCTCGGCGCCAATGCTTAAAGATCTGGGTTGCACGCACGTGATAGTCGGTCATTCCGAAAGGCGCAAGATCTTTCAGGAAAGCGATGCGTTCATCGCGGACAAGTTTGCTGCGGCATTGTCCAACGGTGTCAAACCGGTGCTCTGTGTCGGTGAGACTCAGGCTCAGCGGGAAGCAGGTGAAACGGAAGCCACCGTACTGATGCAGCTGAAAGCGATCATGCAGAAGGCAGGAGCCGAAGCCTTTGCCGACGCGATGATAGCCTATGAACCGGTCTGGGCCATCGGTACCGGTCTGACGGCAACGCCGGAACAGGCTCAGGAAGTGCATGCGCTGATTCGCGGCACGCTAGCTAGGCAAAATGTCGAAGTAGCGAATACGATCCGGATTTTGTACGGCGGTAGTGTAAAGGCCTCTAATGCTACGGAGCTGTTTGCCCAACCGGATATCGACGGCGCACTAGTTGGTGGTGCCTCTCTGGTGGCAGAAGATTTTTTGGCGATTTGTTCGAGTTACAAATAAGGCGACTCTCGAGAGTCTGCGAAAACGAGAGAATTTATGGAATCATTGATTATTTTTGTTCATGTCATAGCCGCCATAACTATTACCGGCCTTGTGCTCATCCAGCAGGGCAAGGGGGCGGATATGGGCGCTTCTTTCGGTAGTGGTGCTTCACAGACCATTTTCGGCAGTTCAGGCAGCGGCAATGCACTGACCAAATCGACAAGCATCATGGCGACTGTCTTTTTTATCACCAGTCTTGGACTGGCGATCATCGCCCGGCAGCAAGCCGACATAAGCATCAATGATGGTGGACTGATCCAGAATCTTGATGAAATCGCCGCCCAGCAACAGGCAGCCGCGGAACGCCAAGCCGCTGATGACATTCCCAGCATTGAAGAGGATGGCGATATCCCAGTTGTGATCGAGGAAGAATCACAAGAATAAGCCGACGTGGTGGAATTGGTAGACACGCTATCTTGAGGGGGTAGTGACGTAGAATTCATGAGAGCGCTAAGCGAAAAATAGATGAAGCTCCTGCCGCCATCACTGCTTTAGCAATCTATACCGGAAACAGGCCCGGTGTTTGCAGAGTGGCACAGTGGGAGGATTTCGACTTCGAGCTAAAGGTCTGGACGATAAAAGAGGGCTCAAAGGCCAACAAGAGCAAAAGGATGTGGTACATACCTCTTACAGATCGAACCATTGCCTTACTGAAGGCACAAAGAACCTACAGAGACGGCAAAGGGAAAGGGCTCGTTTTCAAGACGGTTAATGGTCTAGAAGTGCCAGACGCTTATCTCGGCAGTTCTATCCAAGAGGATTTGGGGTTTGAGGGCACAACCCATGGCTTTCGGTCAGCTTTGAGGCAGTGGTGTCAGGCCAACGCCGCTATAGAGGAGGTGGCAGAATTAACGCTTCAGCACACTCAAAATGACAGGACTCGTGCCGCCTATGCCAGAAATCAGTTGTTCTTAAAGCGGAAAAGGCTACTTACCGAATACCATGAGTTTCTTCATACAGGAAAGCTCGTTACGGAGAAGCTAGAAGAATGGCGGAGGAGTGATGGCTAAGACATTTGTTAAGGAATTTGAAGACTGGTTGCGCATGGATAGGTGGTCTGTGCGCCAGAGTTGCATGATATTAAGCGGTTTCTTCCATAATGATTTAGGAAACTCGTACACAGCTCTAATTCGAATCTCTGACGGGAGGAGGGAGCAGAATGATCCTGCAGAATTTAGAAGGGTATCTAGTCTTTGGCAAGGTTCTGACCATCCCGTGTTGAGAAAAAGCAAACGTGACGGAATGTCTATATTCAGCTCTACATCTGCTGATATAAACGATGTGGCCAAAGTGAGGCCATGCTATGTAATTAACTGGGCCGGTAAAAAGGGGATCGATATACCATGGCTTATCGAAGCCGAAGAACTTGGATTCAAAGTGGGAAAGCCCCCCCTTAAAGAGAAGACTGATATGCTAGATTTTAAGGATGAGGTTTCTCAAACAAAAATTAATAATGAGTTACGTGTCTGGGGTCACCTCCTTAAAGTAGTAAAGGAGGCCTATAAATGCGATCAAAAACAACTAATAAATAAAATACAGGCTTCTGTAGACCCAGATGATGTAAGGAATAAAGGGCTTGGGGAGCGCAATATAAAGGAGCTTTTTGCTAAAGCTAATAAAGTGCTGGAAGAAGACAATAACTAAAAACATTATTTAAACAACCAAACTTTTTAACATAAGTGCAAATGCACTCACTTAAAGTGCAAATGCACTTAAACGTAGTTATTTCTGAGACATTGGGAACCACTGTTTTCACATGCAGAGGTAAATCCCAATGAAAAGCTTAGAAGAAGTTGTAGATTTTGAGCAGATTGCGGAAGAGCAAGCTCTCAAAGAACAAATGCAGGATATCGACGAAGGAGTAGGTTACTCGTCTGATAAGGTTCTAGCTAGAAGGTACGGCCTTCACAGAAAGACTATATGGAACTGGGCTAAAGACCCAAGTAATCCGTTCCCCCGCCCGAAAAAAATCAGCCTCAATACTACAAGATGGCTAAATGAAGAAATTCTAGCTTTTGAATCAAGCTTTGGGAGGAGCCTGCAATGAGCCTCCGAACTAGCATCAATGAGTTCTGTAAAGAGTGCTCTTACGACGTTAAGGCTCCCGGCACATGGAGGCAGCAAGTTACGCTCTGTGAGGCCAAAAAGTGCCCTTTATACGACGTTAGGCCAAAGACTACCCATCCTATTCCAAATTCTGTTAGGGCTTGCCATGGGGTCAATTTGGACTTTTCTCAGCCCTTAAAAGTGGGAATTTAGAGAGATATGTCTAGAAGCAAAAAAAATAGATTCGAAGGTGGATTTTTTGCCGTTCCCAAGATGGTTCTGATGTCTGACCGATATCTGAAACTAAGAGCGCCAGAGGTTAAACTATTGCTTGATATAGGAGCGCAATATAGTGGCCACAATAATGGTCATTTGACAGCATGTCATACCCTCCTAAAAAAAAGAGGATGGTCAAAGTCTTCCTTACATAGGGCTTATAATAAGTTGATCCATAAAGGTTTTCTTGTTGTAACTCGTCAGGGCAGAAAGGTTAGAGGTTATGCAACTCTATTAGCTATTACATGGCTTCCAATCGATGAGGCAAAAGCCGGTAAACCATATGATGAGGGAATTAAACCGAGTGATAGGTCTTTAGGGTACTGGTGCACAATAAAATCAAGCTGGAAGCATCAGCCGGAGTGCAAAGACTATGATAAATCTATCCCTCCAAATTAGAGTACTAAATTCCCAATAGTCCTCAATAATGGAACAGTTAGGCGGGCAGAAGTAATGTTTAGTCCTCCGACCTGAGGGTCTAAACAGGCATATTTGAAAACATTAGTACTCCAATTCGGGGAGTCATATAGTAAGCCATACCCATCGAACATAATATGAGGGACGGGAACATGATTTCATCATTTCAGATTTTGTTTGAGTTCATTTCAATCAAAATGCGGATGGCCCACATCTATCAACCTGTCATGTTAATGGAGTTGCTCAAAAGCGACGGAAAGGCGTCAGTAACACAAATAGCACAATCTCTATTGAAATATGACGTATCTCAAGTTGAATATTACGAGCATATTACCAAAAATATGGTGGGTAAGGTTTTAACGAAGAACAGAAGTATTACCTCAAAGAAGGTAATGAATATAGACTCAATGGATTTTATTCTGAGCCCAAGTGAAGTTAAAGAGCTGATTCAATTATGTGAGTCAAAAATCGATGCCTATCTCGAAAAAAGGTCGGACCCATGGAGTCATAGAAAAAAGTCATCTGGCTACATACCCGGAACCTTGAGGTACAAGATACTCAGCAGAGCTAAATTTAGGTGCGAATTGTGCGGTATTTCCGCTGACAAAAAATCGCTTGAAGTAGACCACATAATTCCCCGTAACAAAGGCGGTCTGGATGATGAGTCAAATCTCCAGTCTCTCTGTTATAGCTGTAATGCAATGAAGCGGGACAGGGATGATACTGACTTTAGGCGAATGGCTGATACTTATTCAAAAAGAGAAGAAGGTTGCATCTTCTGTGAATTACCCAAAAATCGTGTCATAGAAGAGAATGAACTAGCCATTGCGTTTGAAGACAATTATCCAGTGACTAGCGGTCATACTTTGTTGATACCAAAGAGACACGTTGATGAATATTTTGGTCTATATCAGCCTGAAAGAAACGCTATTCAGCAACTTTTAGAATCTGCACGGGAAAGAATAATCAGCAACGACAAAAAACCAAACCGGCTTTAATATAGGAACTAATTCAGGAGAGTCATCTGGGCAGACTATTTTTCACTGCCATACTCACTTAATCCCGCGCAGAAATGGGGATTGTGAAAATCCTAAAGGTGGAGTTAGAGGAGTAATAGCAAATAAACAAAAATATTAGTTGAAAGAAAATTTCAGTTTATTGAAGACATATTCTAAAAGAGGGTTTATTTATCTTTAATTTTATTAGTTTTTTATTTTGGCAGCAAAAATAAATTATTTTTTCAAGCGCGTAATCAATTCTTATACGTAAATCTTCATTACTTGAAAGCTGTACCTGATAGCCATCTTTAAATGCCCAAATTACTTTACTATTTGAAGTATCAATTAAAAAAGCTGAAACTAGATTCTGATGATTGTAGTTTTTATTTTTATTAAGCACATAGTTTGTAGTTGATTCAATTGCTATTTGAGCAAGCGGTCCACCAATTGCAAAGCCAACAAGACCTGCTACAACCCCTTCCTTTCTAGCTCCTCTGAATGGCTGCGGATTTAAATAAAAGTATTCAGGATCTTCTTCAAAATCATGCATCCATTTTTCGTAATTTATATGGTCTATATCTAAAACCAGTATATAGTTCTCACTCTGACTTTGTATTTCGTTGCTTACTTGCTCATCAAATCTAAAGCTTCTCTTGAATCTATAATTCTCACTCTTCATGTCTGAGGCAATTTGCCAGAAAATATTAAGAGTTTCTTCACTGAAATTCTCTGCCGAATATTGGTCATTCAAATTATAGTCTTTAAGAAAGCCCACTCGCTAATAGTCTTTTTAAGTCCGCTTTCAATCACTCCGGCCATCTCCGATTCAGATTGATACGGACCCACTTGAGTGCTATCTGATATGTAGTAACTATTGGTTTCAGGATTAATATGATGAATAGTTATTTTAGATATTAAAGAAAAACTTAAGTTAGTTGATAAGCATGTCTACGGTCAACGATATTGCGGGTACTTCCTTTGTTCAAAAGTTTAAATATAGGTGATGGCTCCGTACTTGATATGTCATCAGTTATTTTATCTTCATTATCACTAGCGAAATTATTTTCTGAAAGCCCTGCTTGACTTATCGGTCCTTCTGAAAGCTGAGTTTCAGAAGCGGATTCATTGAGAACAAATTATTGCATGCTTCCTGAATAGCGGTAGCCGCTATGTCCGAAGAAACACCTTTCATATTTTCTAGTATACAATTTTCATAATTGCCCGTGTCTTGAGCAAATAAAAATGTGGAACTATTGCTATTAATAATATAGATAAATAGTATTTCATAGCTTGCATCTACTGTATCCAGATGAGAAATAAATGAAAAATTTTGTACCACTAAAATCTTGGCTTTTACGTATAATTATAATTACAGGATTTTCTGTTCTCCTCCCAAAAGCCGGAATTTCACAGCAAATAGACGAAGATGAATCCTACCTGTGCAAAACCACAAATTCCCTTAAATCTCAAATCTTAGGAAAAAACCCGACTATAAGCACACCAAAATTAAATGATATTTCTAATATTTTCTATATAAAAAGAGAGGCGAATAGCACGGATTGGGTATTCGAATGGCAGGATCGCCGGGAAGAAAAGTTATTTTGCAGAGCCGATAATGCTGTATTTAGACATTTAGTCTGTCAATTACAGTTTTCTGAACTTATCTTAAATATGGATCTTTATAAAGGATATGGAGTAATTATTGGGGCTGATTATGCCGGAGACCAAATGCTTATTGAAACTAGTGCTGCACAGTGCAAGATTTGATAATGTTCATGGAAGACAGAAATTCTTATAAAGATTGAATACACAAATCTTCTGTAAACCTTTTTTTGCCCAAGAATCACAGATCTTTTCTTAGAATGTTTTTCCCAAAAGACAAAGGTGGCAGACCAACCAAGAAACTCACCGAAAAGGACGTTATTCAGGTAGAAGCACTGGCCGCTGTCTGTACTAAATCCCAAGTAGCTAGACACTTTGATATGACAGAGAAGACTTTTCGGGCAGTTGAGCAGAGACAGCCTGAGGTTTTTACCGCATATAGGAAGGGTAGAGCACGGGCTATAGCTGATGTAGGCTCTGCTTTATTAGATAAGGCTCTCAGTGGTGATATTAGAGCGATGCAGTTCTATCTAAAAACTAGAGCAGGGTGGAGCGAGAAGTCAGCCGCAGAGCAATTGTCTAATGAGAATAGGGCGTACACTATAGAGATAGTGAAACCGTCGGATAATAATTAAAACTAAGCTGTGAACAGGCCTATATAAGTATGTTGAAAATTATAGCAAGCAATAAAGAGGGTTTAGATGGTTTGCCAATTGGAATTGGGCCCGGGTGGAATATTTTTACAGGCCCAAAATTTCATATACATAAGCATCCTAAATACAAGTTAGATGATTGTGAAATTTCCGAAATAGATGAGGAAGAAGCTGAAAGTTTGATTAAATCTGCTGGATGGGGTCTAGTTGGAGCTGCTGTAGCAGGGCCAATTGGGTTGCTTGCAGGTTTAGTGATGGGTGGCAAGAAAGTAGAGAAAATTTATAGTATAGAAACACCCGATAAAATTAAGCTAGTGGCTAGCACAAAAAATTCAGGCGATATAAAAGAATTAGAAAAGCATATAAAAAAGACTAAATACTTAGACCATACATAGGATGATTGTAATCTAGCCTTATCCAGTTTCTGTATCTATCCATGAAATGATTCGACTATTCCTAAACAAGTGCTATAGCTATGACCCGGCTACTACATACAAAGCTAATCCTTACTTCATTGCTCTTTGCTGCTCATGTCTATGCCGAAAGTGATGATGGCGGGTTGTTAGACTTTAGTATTGATGGAAGCAATGCCACTATCACTGGCTTTACAGCCGGCACGAGTACCGTCACCTTAAACATACCTGCCACTGTCTCCACTGGTGGCAATTCCTATAGCGTGACGAGTATTAGATCCTATGCTTTCCTTTCAAATAAGCTCACATCGGTCACCATTCCCAACAGTGTGACGAGAATTGGGACCAGTGCTTTTTCTAGTAACCAACTGACCTCTATCACCATTCCCGACAATTTGACTAGTATAGAAGTTGGTGCTTTTTCTAATAACCGACTGACCTCTGTCATTATTCCCGATAGCGTGACATATATTGGGGTTTCTGCTTTCCTTAATAACAAATTGACCTCTGTCACCATTCCCACTAGCGTGACGAGTATTGGAACCAATGCTTTTTTTGGTAACCAACTTACGTCCGTGTTCATCCCCAACAGCGTGACGAGTATTAGGCCCGGTGCTTTCTCTAATAACATCCTGACCTCTGTCACCATTCCTAATAGTGTGGTTGAACTTAGTGGCTTTGAAAATAACCAACTTGCTTCTATCATGATTCCAGATAGTGTGCTTGATTTATCTGGCTTTGGTGGTAACCAACTTACCACGGTGACCATACCTGAGAGCGTGACGAGTATTGGCGATCATGCTTTCCGCAATAACGCACTAATCTCTGTCATCATTCCATACAGCGTGACGAGTATTTATAACCATGCTTTCTCTGATAACAAAATCACTTCGGTGCTTTTTAAAGCAGATTATTCTGACAGAATCGGTTCATCCATATTTATTGGAAACCCTGATCTCACCACAATTCAAGCTTGCAACAACACAAGTGACTGGGATGGTAAAAGCTTCTCTAATGGAGATAGCGATGTCTCAGTAACAGTGATTGGCAGTTTAAGGTCAGTTTAACCTTGACCATCACCCGAGGGGTACCTATAATCTCTGCCCCTTTCCGCTGGGGTAAATGCCTGCCGGAAAGAAGAGAAGTTGATGTGTTGCGGGGTGGAGCAGTCTGGCAGCTCGTCGGGCTCATAACCCGAAGGTCGTAGGTTCAAATCCTGCCCCCGCTACCAATTTCTCAGTAGGGGTTCATGGAAAGGCAGCTCGTCGTAGCCGACTTTTTATAAACCGCGGAGAAGGTCGAAGGTCCAATCCTCCGCAATGAAATTTTCGGAATTCAGTGGATGTTCCACCGTTTTCCAAATCAGAGGCCCCTTAATGGGGCTTTTTAGTCGGTGGGTTAGTGAGTTGTGGAAGTGGGCCTTGGGCCCATTTTTTGTTTAACAAGATTTTGATTTAACCATGAGCAGGCGAGCAACTGAACTCGGTGAACTACTAGTACCTGCCATCAATGCACTGGGGTTCAGGCTATGGGGCATCGAGTACATACCGCAGGGCAGGCATTCTATGCTGCGGGTATACCTGGACAAGGACGGAGGCATCGATATCGAGGATTGTGCACTGGCGAGTCGCCAGATAAGCAGCATTCTGGATGTGGAGGACCCTATTAAAGGGGAATATTCCCTCGAGGTGTCCTCGCCAGGCATAGATAGGACATTATTTTCGCTGGTCCAGTTCAACGAGTACCTGGGCTGGCATGTAAAACTAAAGCTGACGGAGAGCTTCGAAAAACGAAGAAATTTCACCGGCCAGCTGAAGGCAGTGTTCGATGATGAAGTAGTCATCATCATAGGCGACGAGGAATACACGATTCCTTACGAATTGATAGACAAAGCCAGCCTCGTCAGCCAGGTCTGAGCCGATACTGGAGAGTTAACAGCATGGCAGCAATAAAACCAGGTTTACAGGTTATTCCCGGTCAGGGAGTGTTAAAGGTAATAGTGAGATGATTAACAAAGAAATTTTGATGGTTGCTGATGCCGTCTCAAATGAGAAAGGTGTCTCCATGGATGTGATCTTTAGTGCCATAGAGTCTGCTTTAGCCTCCGCCACGAAGAAGCGCTATGTGGATGAGGAAATCGACTGCGAGGTTATCATCGACCGTAATACAGGTGATTATGAAACTTACCGTGTATGGACTGTAGTTCCCGATGACGAACTGGCTCTGCTGGGATCCCAGTTCACGATCGAGGAAGCTCACGAAAAGGACCCGATCCTTGGCCCAGGTGACGTGTACCGGGAAAAAATCGATAACGTAGAATTCGGCCGTATAGCTGCTCAGACCGCTAAGCAGGTTATCGTGCAGAAAGTCCGTGAGGCCGAGCGTGAAATCGTGGTGGCTGAGTATAACGACAAGGTCGGTCAGCTGGTCTCCGGTATCGTCAAGAAAGTCACTCGCGACAATGTTATCGTCGAACTTGGTAACAAAGCCGAAGGTTTGCTGCCCCGCGAAAACCTTATTCCCCGCGAAACTTTTCGCATTAATGACCGCCTACGCGCTCTTCTACTGGAAGTTCGCACCGAACTGCGTGGCCCCCAGCTCTTGCTGAGCCGCACCGCGTCAGAAATGCTGGTGGAATTGTTTAAGATCGAGGTGCCGGAAATCTCCGAGGAAATCATCGAAATCAAGGCAGCTGCGCGGGATCCCGGTTCACGCGCAAAGCTGGCCGTTAAGACCAACGACGGTCGTATTGACCCTGTTGGTGCCTGTGTTGGTATGCGTGGTTCACGTGTACAGGTGGTCTCAAATGAGCTGGCCAATGAGCGTATCGACATCATTCTGTGGGATGACAATCCTGCCCAGCTGATGATCAACGCCATGGCACCAGCCGAAGTGGCCTCCATCGTGGTCGATGAAGACACACATACCATGGACGTAGCCGTGGCCGAGGAAAACCTGGCACAGGCTATTGGCCGCAACGGGCAGAACGTACGCCTTTCCAGCGAACTCACCGGTTGGACTATCAACGTGATGAGCGAGGAAAGCGCGGCCGAGAAGCTGCAGACTGAATCTGCCGGTACCATCAAGGTTTTCATGGAAAGCCTGGACGTGGACGATGATGTGGCTGAAATCCTGGTTCAGGAAGGCTTCACCACGCTGGAAGAAATCGCATATGTACCACTGGAAGAAATTTCCCAGATACAGGATTTCGACGAGGAAATCGCCAACGAACTGCGTGCGAGGGCCAAGGATGCCCTGTTGACCAGGGCGATCGCCTCTGAAGAAAACATTAACAGGGCTGGTATCAAGGAAGATCTCCTCAACATGGAAGGCATGGACAATGAACTGGCGCTGGCGCTGTCCGGCATCGGTGTGCTGTCCATGGAAGACCTTGCTGAACAGTCAATAGATGAGCTGATGGAGATCGAGGGCATGAATGAAGAGCGTGCCGGTCTGCTGATCATGACAGCCAGGGCGCCATGGTTTGCAGACGAAGTCGACGAAGACTCTACCGAGGATTCAACGGAATTATCCTGACAAGGGAATATCCGTATAAAAAAGTTAAGCAGCACTCAAGCAGCAATATCCGGAGAGTTGAATGTCAGACGTAACAATCAGTGAACTGGCCAAAATGGTCGGTGTGCCGGTAGACCGTTTACTTGATCAGGTCAAGGATGCCGGGCTGCCGCAGAAAAAAGCGGATGACACCATTACCAATGATGAGCGCACCACTTTGCTGATGTCACTGAAAAGCAAGCATGGCGAAGATACTTCCGGTGGCGCTACGCCGCGTCGAATTACCCTGAAACGCAAAACCGTCGAGACGCTCAAGACCTCCGACAACCAGGGCCGCAGCAAAGCGGTAAACGTTGAAGTTCGTCGCAAGCGTACCTATGTAAAAAGGAGTGTCGAAGAGGCGCAGATCGAGGCCGAGCGTAAAGAAGCAGAACGCCAGGCCAGGGAAGAAAAGGACAGGACGGAAGAGGAAGCCCGTGAAAAGGCAAAGCAGGCCGAGACGAGCATAGCGACAGCCAAAAAAGCTTCGAAAAAATCTACTTTCAGCCTGAAACGCGAACCCCCGCAAGTTCCAGTCGGTGATACATCCGAAGCGCGCCGCGATCACAAGAAGAGTGCCGCACGTAGGGGTCCCCAGCGGGAGGAGGAACCGGACGAAAAGAAAAAGAGTGGTCTGCGCCGTCGTGACCTGGATGAAGAAAAGAAATTCCAGCCTATCCGCTCTACGGATGACTTCATCCTGGACGAAGACGAGGAATTTGATGACGCAACTCGCCGCAGGGGCCGGCGCAAGCTGGCTCATGGCCAGAAAGAGCACAAGTTCGAAAAACCCACCGAATTCATCGTCCGCGAGATCGAGGTACCGGAAACCATTACCGTGGGCGACCTGGCCCAGCGTCTTTCGCTGAAGAGCGGTGAGCTCATCAAGAGCCTGTTGAATATGGGTGTCATGGCTACCCTGAACCACGTACTGGACCAAGATACTTCTGTCATCTTGGTGGAAGAACTTGGCCACAAGGCGAAAACTGTTTCCAATGACGCGCTCGAGGAAAGCCTAGCGGATTCAATCAAGTACGAAGGTGAGCAAATTCCTAGGGCGCCAGTTGTCACTGTCATGGGCCATGTCGACCACGGCAAGACTTCACTGCTCGACTATATTCGCAAGACTGCCGTCACCGAGGGTGAGGCTGGTGGCATTACCCAGCATATCGGTGCCTATCATGTGAATACCGACCACGGCATGATCACCTTCCTCGATACCCCTGGCCATGCCGCATTCAGCGCCATGCGTTCGCGTGGTGCACAGGCCACGGACATTGTCATTCTAGTGGTTGCCGGCGATGACGGTGTAAAGCCACAGACTGAGGAAGCTGTCAATCACGCAAAGGTGGCAGAAGTGCCCATCGTCGTCGCCATCAACAAGATGGACAAGGAAGGTACTGACCCCGATCGCGTTAAGAACGAACTTGCCGCCAAGGGGCTGACCCCGGAAGAGTGGGGTGGCGATACCCAGTTCATTGAAGTGTCAGCCCACACCGGAAAGGGCATCAAGGAGCTCCTGGATGCGGTACTGCTGCAATCAGAACTGCTGGAATTGAAAGCCATCAAGGACTGCCCGGCAAAAGGCGTAGTTATTGAGTCCCGTCTCGACAAGGGCCGTGGTCCGGTTGCCACCGTGCTGGTCCAGAACGGTACCCTGGAGTTATCCGACATCATCCTGGCCGGCCACGAGTACGGCAAGGTAAGGGCGATGATCGATGAAACCGGTGCCCAGGTGAAGTCAGCCGGACCGTCGATACCCGTGGAAATTCTGGGTCTTAACGGCACACCGAATGCGGGCGATGAATTTATTGTTGTCCAGGACGAAAAGCGTGCCAGGGAAGTTGCCGAGTTCAGGATGAACAAGTTCCGTCAAGACCAGCTTGCCAAGCAGCAGGTGGCAAAAATGGAAAGCAAGTTTGCTACCATGGGTGTCGACGAAAAACAGATCCTCAACGTGGTACTAAAAACCGACGTAAGAGGTTCACTCGAAGCCATTTCTTCTGCCCTGTTGGGCCTTGGCAATGATGAAGTTTCAGTAGCACTGATTTCGAGCGGTGTCGGTGGTATTTCCGAGACTGATGTCCAGCTGTCAAATACTTCCAAGGCTACCATCATTGGTTTCAACGTCCGTGCCGACAAGGCAGCCAAGACTTTGGCAGAAAACGAGGCCGTGGAAATACGTTACTACAGTGTCATCTATGATCTAATTGACGACGTCAAGGCTGTGATGAGCGGCATGCTGGCACCGGAACTGCAGGAAGAAATTCTTGGTGTCGCCGAAGTGCGCGATATTTTCATGTCACCGAAGTATGGCTCCATTGCTGGCAGCATGGTGATCGAGGGTACTGTTTACCGCAACAAACCTATCCGTGTACTGCGAGACAATATGGTTATCTATGAAGGTGAACTTGAATCTCTTCGTCGGTTTAAAGATGAGGCAAGCGAGGTCAGGAACGGTATGGAATGTGGTATCGGTGTAAAGAATTACACTGATGTCCGCGTTGGCGACAAGATTGAGGTTTACGAACGCAAGGAAGTTGCCAGAACACTTGCGTAACACGCATGTTTTCTGAACACCTGTCATGGCCAGAATTTCTAACAGGGTGGATAAGGTTGCCGATCTCCTGAAAAAGGAAATCGCCCTATTGATCCAAAATGAAGTACGCGATCCTCGCGTAGGCATGGCCTCGGTGACAGGGGTAAGGGTTAGCAAAGATTTAAGCTATGCTAACGTCTATGTCACTTTGCTTGGCAAGGCTGATGCGAAAGAGGCCGAAGAAGGCGTCGCTGCCCTGAACAAGGCTGCCGGTTTCCTGCGCACCTTGCTCTCGAAGAACATCACCCTGCGCACGACGCCGCGTCTAAAGTTCAACTACGATGAATCCTTGGTTCGTGGTCAGTATGTCACCAGTCTCATCGAAGAGGCCCTCTCCCGTGATGAACGTGATCATCATCTCGATGATGATGACGAGTCGTAAGCGGCGGAGCGGGTACTGGCTATATCAATGACCAGGCGGGCACAGGGCAGGGACATTACGGGCATCATCGTGCTCGACAAGCCCATCGGCGAATCCTCCAATCGCAGCCTGCAGCGGGTAAAGCGATTGTTCAATGCCTCCAAGGCAGGCCATACGGGTAGTCTTGATCCCTTGGCTACCGGTGTGCTGCCGCTCTGTCTCGGTGAGGCTACCAAGTTGTCCCAGTTCCTGCTCGATGCAAACAAACTCTATCGTACCACGGTCAGACTTGGTGTAAAAACGGCCAGCGGAGACTCCCAGTCCGAAATCCTAGAGACTCGGCCCGTGCATGTGACGCGGGATCAGGTCGAGGATTGCCTTCCACAGTTTCGTGGCGAAATCATACAGTCGCCTCCAATGTATTCTGCACTCAAGCACAAAGGGGTGCCGCTCTACAAAATTGCGCGTAATGGCGGCGATGCGGTACACAAGGAACGCAAAGTGACGATCTTTGGTCTGGATCTTCTAGATTTCCGCGGTGACGAGGTCGATCTAGACATCCGCTGTTCCAAGGGGACGTATGTCAGATCCATTGCGGATGACCTTGGGGAAGCACTCGGGACCGGAGGGCACGTAACTGCCCTGCGCCGGCTGCAATCAGGACCGTTCCTGGAATCCCAAGCCGTTACCATCGGTCAGCTGGAGCATACGGCCGACGTCGGCGGCCCGGAAAGCTTGGATGAGTTCCTTATGCCCTCGGATCTAGCCGTGGAACATCTGCCTAGGACGGACATGCCAATGGCCACTGCGGACTTTGTACGCCAGGGCCAGGCGGTAATCGTCAGCGGCCTGCCGAGCGCCGGGAAGATTAGGCTGTACGACGAAGCGGGGTTTTTCGGTATCGGGAAGATACTCGACGACGGCCGGGTGACCCCGGTTCGTTTATTGAGAACTCTGTAAAGTTCAGGGTTTTGCCGTGTAATTCAGGTGCCGGAGGGACTGTATCCCATGGGGGATGTGTGCTATCGTACGCACCCCTTGTCACCTGAGGTTCTAGATTCCGGGGCAGGGACTGCAGGGAGCAATTCAGGTAACTATAAATATGCATGGTTATGCTGATTGAAAAGGACGTTCGACTCTTTTAAACGCATATTCACAGGAGTAAAACTCATGGCCTTATCTGCCGAGCAGAAAGCTGAGATCGTCAGGGAATTCGCCTTGACCGAGGGAGACACTGGTTCTCCGGAAGTCCAGGTAGCCCTGCTGACAACCAACATTAACCACCTGCAAGACCACTTCAAAGAGCACAATCAGGACCATCATTCCCGTCGCGGCCTTATCCGCATGGTGAATACCCGCCGCAAGCTGCTCGATTACCTGAAAAGAAAAGATGTAAACCGCTATACATCGCTGATCAAGCGACTGGGTCTGCGTCGTTAATCAGGAGCTTCATATCGGCTTCCCTGAAACCTTGATACTGGGCTCCAAATCCTGGCCGGCATGGGGCAGGCCAGGTTAGACCGTTTTTGGAAAATAGAGAAAACAGAGTAAATATTTATGTTTAATACAGTAAGGAAAGAATTCAAATATGGTAATGACACGGTAATTCTGGAGACAGGCAAGATTGCCCGCCAGGCTACCGGTGCAGTACTTGTCTCCATAGGCAACACGGTCGTGCTTGCCACCGTAGTAGGAAGAAAGACCGCATCACCCGACCAGGACTTTTTCCCACTGACCGTCAACTATCAAGAAAAAACCTATGCCGCCGGCAAGATTCCTGGCGGTTTCTTTAAGCGGGAAGGTCGTCCCACAGAGAAGGAAACGCTGACCTCCCGTCTCATCGATAGGCCGATCCGCCCCTTGTTCCCAAAAGGATTCATGAATGAAGTACAGGTAATCTGTACTGTTGTCTCTTCCGACAAGCATGTTGATCCGGATATTGCATCCATGATCGGCGCTTCCGCAGCTTTGGCCATTTCCGGTATTCCGTTTGCCGGCCCGATCGGTGCAGCCCGCGTGGGTTACACCAACAATGATGGCTACCTGCTGAACCCGAGCAACACTATGCTGGAAACCTCCGACCTCGACATGGTGGTGGCCGGAACCGAGTCCGCAGTTCTCATGGTGGAATCAGAAGCCAAGGAACTCAGCGAAGACCTCATGCTGGGCGCGGTATTGTTCGCGCACCAGGAAATGCAGGCGGTCATTACTGCCATCAAGGAATTCCAGGCTCAAGCCGGCAAGCCCGCCTGGGATTGGACTCCGGCAGCTACTAACGACGTACTGGCCAATGCCATCAGCGGCGCATTCGCTGAAGGGATCAAGTCCGCTTACCAGATCTCCGACAAGATGCAGCGTCAGGATGCCGTGGCCGAGTTGCGCGACCAGGCGGTTACCCAGTTCGCCAGCGAGGAAGCTGATCCGCCGGTCACCGGCAAGGAAGTCCAGGGCATCTTCGCCAAACTGGAAAAGCACATCGTGCGCCAGAACATCATCGCGGGTCACCCGCGTATTGACGGTCGCGATACCAAGACCGTGCGCCCGATTTCGGTCGAAACCGGCGTGCTGCAGAAGACCCACGGTTCAGCCCTGTTCACCCGTGGTGAAACCCAGGCGCTGGTCGTTGCCACACTGGGTGCGCTGCGTGACGCGCAGATCATCGAGGACCTGGGTGGCACCCGCAAGGACCACTTCATGCTCCATTACAACTTCCCGCCCTTCAGTGTCGGTGAAACAGGTTTCATGAGCGGGCCGAAACGCCGCGAAATCGGCCATGGCCGCCTGGCTCGCCGCGGTGTTGCCGCAGTGCTGCCGTCCGAGGATGAATTCCCCTACGCCATTCGCGTGGTATCGGAAATCACCGAGTCCAATGGCTCCAGCTCCATGGCTTCCGTCTGCGGCACTTCACTGGCGCTGATGGATGCCGGTGTACCCGTCAAGGCACCGGTTGCCGGTATCGCGATGGGCCTGATCAAGGAAGATAACGGGGTCGCCGTACTGACCGACATCCTGGGTGACGAAGACCATCTGGGCGACATGGACTTCAAGGTGGCCGGTTCCGCCAACGGCGTAACTGCACTGCAGATGGATATCAAGATCCAGGGCATCACCGAGGAAATCATGGAAACTGCACTGGATCAGGCCTACAACGCCAGGATGCATATCCTCGGTGAAATGAACAAGGTCATCTCTGCACCGGGTCAAATCTCCCAGTACGCGCCGTCCATGGCCAACCTGAAGATTCATCCGGACAAGATCCGTGACGTTATCGGCAAGGGTGGTGCGGTGATTCGCTCCATCACCGAGGAAACCGGTGCATCGATCGATATCGATGATGATGGTAATGTTAGAATCTACGGTGAAGACGCCACTTCGCGTGACGCCGCCGTTGCCAGGATCGAGGAAATCACCGCCGAAGCTGAAATCGGCAAGGTATACAAGGGCATCGTCTCCAAGATCGTGGATTTCGGCGCCTTCATTACCATCCTGCCCGGCAAGGACGGCCTCGTGCACATTTCCCAGATCGCGCAGGAGCGCGTGGAAAATGTTCATGACTTCCTGAAGGAAAAACAGGAAGTGGTGGTCAAGGTCCTGAAGATCGATGACCGCGGCAAGATCAGCCTGACCATGAAGGACGTAACTGACGAGGACAAAGCCTCGGTCGCATAAACTGCAGGGCAAGCATAAAAAAGCCGGTGTCGCATAGCGCACCGGCTTTTTTGTTGCCTGTGAAAAAGCTTACTTGATTATCTGTGCCTTGATCTTCTGGTGGGCTTCGAAGGGCAGGCGAGGACCGAAGCTGCTGACAGTCGTTGCAGCCGCGAGGCTGGCCAGGTTGCCGGCGGTTGTAAAATCGTGGCCGGCAGAGACCGCGTAGAGGAATGCCCCGGCAAACATGTCACCCGCGCCGTTACTGTCCACGGCCTTTATCTTGTGCGGCGCGATGCTGATGTGCTTTTGACCGTCAAACAGCAGGGCACCTTTTGAACCACATGTGACGACGATCTGCTTCGCAATACTTTTAAGGCCCTCTATCGCGTCTTCCACGGTTTCCTTGCCTGACCATTCTTTGGCTTCCACGTCGTTGGCAAACAACAGGTCGACGCCATGGCCCATCATTTCCTGCAGGCCGCCGCGGAAAAACTGCACCATCGCCGGGTCCGACAGGGTGATGGAAGTTTTCACGCCATACTGTTCCGCGATTTCACGGGCATAGACCGACGCTGCGCGTCCCGTTTCAGAGGTGACCTGGTATCCTTCCAGGTACAGGTATTCCGAGTTCTTTAGCGCCTCCAGGTCGATCTCGTTCTTCGAGAGGGTTTCGGAGATACCCAGGAAGCTGAGCATGGTACGTTCAGTGTCGGGGCTGACCATGACCAGGCATTTGCCGGTAACACCGGCGCCGCGGTTGTGGTTATCCAGGTTGGTATGGATGTTGTGTTGGCCAAGTTGCTCCAGGTAGAAGTTGCCGGCTTCATCGTCGGCGACCTTGCAGGAGAAGAACGCGTTGCCGCCGAACTGGGAAATCGCGTAGATGGAGTTGGCTGCAGAGCCCCCGCCGGCGCGCGTCTTCAGGCCAAACTTGTCCAGCAGGCGTTTTTCCAGGGTTGACTGGGACTCGCCATCCACCAGTGTCATGATCCCCTTCTGGATGCTTTCGTGCTGGAAAAAGCTGTCTTCAACTTCGAATTCCTGGTCGACCAGCGCGGCACCAATGCCATAGACGTGATACTTCTTCATAGGATTTCCCTTATCAGTAGTTGCTTTTAGTGATTCTTATAACTGTGCAAATGCCTGTTCTGCAGCATCCAGCGTTAACTGCAATTCCTCATCCCCATGGGCCGCCGACACGAATCCTGCCTCGAATGCAGAGGGGGCAAGGTAAATGCCCGCTTCGAGCATGAGGTGGAAATACTTGCGGAAGCGGTCCACGTCGCAGGCCATGACTTGGGTAAACGAGGTTACCTGTTCTTCATCACTGAAGAAACAACCGAACATGCCGCCCACCTGGTTGGTGGTAAAGGGGATGCCCGCAGCCCGGGCCCGCTCCCGAAGTCCTGTCAGGAGATATTCGGTCTTTACGCCCAGGTTGGTGAAGAAATCCGGCTTGCTGATTTCATGCAGGGTCGCCAGACCGGCAGTAACGGCCAGCGGGTTGCCCGACAAAGTGCCGGCCTGGTACACCGGCCCGGTCGGTGCCAGCATGTCCATGATGTCCTGCCTGCCGCCGAAGGCGCCGACCGGCAGGCCGCCACCGATGACCTTGCCCAGTGTGGTCAGGTCGGGTTTTATGCCGTAAACGGACTGGGCGCCGCCCAGCGCTGTCCTGAAGCCTGTCATGACTTCGTCGAAAATCAGTACCACGCCATGCTCATCGCAGAGTTTGCGCAGCCCTTCCAAGTAGCCGGGTACGGGCGGCACACAGTTCATGTTGCCGGCGACCGGCTCGATGATGACGCAGGCGATTTTACTGCCGGATTGGCTGAATAGCCGGCTGACACTGTCGAGATCGTTGTAGGGCAGGACAAAGGTTTCCATCGAGGTGGATTCCGGCACGCCCAGCGAGTCAGGTGAGCCCAGCGTAAGGGCGCCTGAGCCGGCCTTGACCAGCAGGGCATCCACATGGCCGTGGTAGCAGCCTTCGAATTTCAGTATCTTGCTACGCCCGGTGAATCCGCGGGCCAGGCGGATGGCGCTCATGGTGGCCTCTGTACCGGAATTGACCAGGCGTACAGAGTCGATGGACGGTACAAGCCGGGTAATCAGTTCGGCAAGCTCACCTTCCCAGGCGGTTGGGGCGCCGAAGGTCAGGCCCTGGTGGAGTTGTGCTTTTAATGCGCTGATGACTGCCGGGTGGCGATGACCCAGGATGAGTGGGCCCCAGGAGCCGATGTAGTCGACGTAGCGGTTGCCGTCCTCGTCTACCAGCCAGGCGCCTTCCCCCGACTTGAAGAAAACCGGCGTGCCGCCGACACCCTTAAATGCCCTTACGGGGGAATTCACCCCGCCCGGGATGAATTTCCTGGCATTGTCAAACAGGGCGGCGGATTGGGAATGATCCAGTTCTTGGGTCATGGCGGTTCCATGATTAAAATGGTTTGACGACTACGAGTATGACCACCACGATTAGTACGAGGGTGGGCACTTCGTTGAACCAGCGGAAATAGATATGGCCTTTTGTGTTTTTATCGTCGCGAAAATTCTTCAGGTGTTGCCAGCACAGGAAATGGAACACCAGGAGCACGGCGACAAGGAATAGCTTGGCATGCATCCAGCCCGCTGTCATGTAGTAGGCCGCGTTGTAGCCGATGAGAATGCCGCCGAATATCACGGTCAGTACTGCGGAAGGTGTCATGATGCCCCGGTACAGCTTCCGCTCCATGATCTTGAAGCGCTCATTGCTGATCTCATCATCGCTCAGGGCGTGGTATACAAACAGGCGCGGCAGGTAGAACAGGCCCGCGAACCAGCAGACGACGGAGATGATATGGAGGGCCTTGAACCAGAGCATGTGTCGGAAAATTGAATCTTAAGCTGTCAAAACTCCCGAATGATATCATCACAGGCCTAGACCCAAAAACGGGAATGCACTTTATCTTTTGTGGCATGGCCACTATCATACGCGGCCCCGAAATACAGGTGATCGGCATTTACCGGGCCCTGTGAACTAAGGAGATCTCCAGTGATCAAAGCAGGCATCGTAGGCGCAACCGGCTATACCGGGCAAGAGTTGCTGCGTCTCCTGGTAAAACATCCGCAAGTCACGCTGCAGGCCGTCACTTCACGCGGCGAGACGGGCACGGCCGTGTCCTCGTACTTTCCTAACCTTCGCGGTAGCCTGGACCTCGTCTTTGTCGAGCCCGGGGTGGAGACTCTCGGGGATTGCGACGTGGTGTTTTTCGCCACCCCGAACGGCACCGCCATGACACAGGTACCGGCTCTGATAGGGTCCGACATCAAGGTCGTAGACCTGTCTGCTGATTTCAGAATCCGGGACATCGGGATCTGGTCGAAGTGGTACGGCATGGAGCATGCCTGTCCGGACATTGTGGCCGAAGCTGTTTATGGCTTGCCGGAGATGTATCGCGCAGAAATCCGCACCGCACGGGTCGTCGCCAATCCGGGATGTTACCCGACAGCCGTCCAACTGGGTTTCATGCCACTCGTCAAGAGTGACTTAGTGGACAATTCTAGGTTGATTGCTGACTGCAAATCGGGTGTCAGTGGCGCTGGACGCAGTGGCAGCATTGGCAACCTACTCTGTGAAGTCAGCGAAAGCATGAAGGCTTACAAAATCAATGGTCACCGTCACCTGCCGGAAATCCGCCAAGGCCTTAACGCAGCCTGCAGTGGTAATGTCGGTCTCACCTTCATGCCGCACTTGACGCCGATGATCCGTGGCATCCAGGCCAGCCTGTATGCCACACTGAAAAACTCAGATATCGACCTGCAGGCGCTGTTCGAGGACTTTTACCGGGACGAGCCTTTCGTGGATGTTCTTGAAGCTGGCATGAGCCCGGATACTCGAAACGTACGTGGCACCAACAATCTCCAACTGGCTGTTTGCAGGCCGCAGGACGGCGATACTGTGGTGGTGCTGGCGGCCGAGGATAACCTTGTGAAGGGGGCCGCGGGACAGGCAGTGCAAAACATGAATATAATGTTTGGCTTTGAAGAAACTGCCGGACTGGATATCGTGGCGGCGCTGCCCTAAATTCATCCTATCGGTAAACTATTTACACTCAGGAATGCCCGTCGGGTGAAGCTGTCGAGACCGGGTTTTCCTGTACTGCCCTCAATCCTGACAGGAACTTGCTGTTGAGCAGAACACCTAGAGTCAAAGGCAGTAAGCAGCTCAAGATGGTCGTCGTGCCTTACCAGCCATGGCGAAGGGCGCTGACTGGTCTCGGCTTCCTCCTCGTTCTGATGGCGACCGGTGCGGGCTTCTACCTGTATGGATACAGCGAAGGGGTGTTCGTCAACGGTGATGCCCGTGCCGAGCGTGATCGACTCATACTGCAAGTAGATGACATGGAGGAGCAGCTTGAGGTGCTGCAGCAGGACCTGATCAACAGCCAGCAGGCAAGCACCGTAGACAGGCAAGCCCTGGAAGAAGTCCAGGGAACCATCATAAGCCTGCGTGAGAAAATTTCCCAGTTGCAGGAAGACGTGCTCTTCTACAAGCAGATCATGTCGCCCGAGAATACTGAGACGGGCCTGATATCGGTCAACTGGACCTGGAAAGCACGGAAGAGCCAGGCCGTTTTCGCTACAGGCTTGAGCTGCGGCAGATCAGCAACAACGATAATATCATCAGTGGTTACGCCAACGTGTACATCCTGGGAATACAGAACAGACAGGAAATTTCCATGCCATTGCGCAGCCTGGCCACAGAAGAGCACCAGCTCGATATCAAGCTAAACTTCCGTTACTTCCAGAATATCCAGGGAGAGCTCTTGTTGCCGTCAGGATTCGAACCGCTGAGTGTCCAGATCCTGGCTGTGGACGAAGGCAAAAATGGCAAGACGGTGCAGAAAAGCTTTGCCTGGGTTGCAGAATAAAGTGTCACGGAGTTGATGTGAAAAAACCGTTTAGTACAGAAAACATCACAACTCTGATTTCCAAGGCAACGGAGATCACGGGTGACCTGCATTTCAGCGGTGTGCTGGAAGTGGAGGGAAAGATTCGCGGCAACATTTATGCAGATGATGATTCTTCCGCGGAATTACGCATCCGTGAAAGCGGGCTGGTACAGGGTGAAATCCAGGTGCCTGTCGTCATCATCAATGGCTTGGTAGAAGGTGACGTCCTCTCTACTCAGCACCTGGAAATGGCGGCCAAGGCCAGGGTAGTCGGAAACGTCTATTACCATCTCATCGAGATGGTGATGGGATCAGAGGTCAATGGCAGCCTGTGCCACCGACCCTCTGCAGGCATGAAACCGCGCCAGATCGGTGTCAAGAAAACTGCTGCCAAGGATAAGAATAATGAGGCGGAGGTGGTCGAGAAGGCCTAAGAGAACAACTGATCTCACTGCCTAATACTAGACTAATTTGCTCAGGTAATAGATAATTTCCATTTTATTATCTTGCTCGGCAACCAGCCATGACAGCTGTTGAACACGTAAATGATCCTGTTGTCTGCACACATGATGCGGTCGCAATATCGCTGACTGACAATGCTGCGTACAAGGTCAATACGCTGATCGCCGAGGAAGGCAACCCTGGCCTGAAGCTGCGCGTGTTTGTCACGGGGGGTGGCTGTTCTGGTTTCCAGTACGGCTTTTCGTTTGACGAAACTGTTAATGACGACGACACCTTAATTCGGCACAACGGCGCAGTGCTGCTAGTAGATCCACTGAGCTACCAGTACCTGGTGGGATCAAAAGTTGATTACATCGAAGGTCTTCAAGGTTCACGTTTCATAGTAGAGAACCCCCTTGCCACGACCACCTGTGGTTGCGGCATGTCCTTTTCCATCTGACCTGTCTTATCTGGCAGATTGAATCTACTTGCGGCGCTTAGCTGCGTAATAGACACCCCCAGCGATAACCGGGTGTGATGAGCCGGTGATGGTGGTAAGGTCCACCGGAGTCTGGTAGAGGGCAAGGTGTGCCAGCCAGGCGAAGGCGACAGCTTCGACACTGTCTTCTAGCACGCCCATCACGGAACTGCGCAAGACCTTGAATCCCGGGAGGGCATCTGCCAGCGAGGCCATCAGGAAACTGTTGTTGGCGCCGCCTCCACAAACGATGACTTCACCTTTAGGAATGACGCCGGTAATGGCTTGGCCAATGGATTGGACGGTCAGTGCCAGCAGGGTCGCCTGAACGTCCGCTTCAGGCAGTTTATCGTCGATTTTTTCCAGCCGTTGTTCCAGCCAGGGCAGGTTAAACAATTCACGCCCGGTGCTTTTGGGTGGCGGCAGTCGGAAGTAGGAATCATCCAGCAAGACTGCCAGCAATTCTTTACTCACTGTGCCGGACTTAGCCCAGTGACCGCCGCGGTCATAGGGATGTCCACGGTGTTTCTGAATCCAGGTGTCCAGCAGTACATTGCCTGGGCCTGTATCGAAACCCGAGATGACGCCGGTTTTGCGCAGGATGGTGATGTTGGCCATACCGCCGATGTTGAGCACAATGCGATTAGTTTCAGCGCTCGAAAATATTTCACGGTGAAAGGCAGGAACGATTGGGGCACCCTGCCCCCCTGCAGCCATGTCCCTGCGACGGAAGTCAGCAATGGTAGTAATACCGGTCAGTTCCGCCAGGATGTTGGGATCACCGATCTGGATCGTGAATGGGGAATCGCCCTTAGGCTTGTGCCTTATTGTCTGCCCGTGACTGCCGATAGCAGCAATTTGTGATGGCTTAAACTGGTTGATCTCGAGAATGTGCCCCACAGCCTGTGCCATTACCCGTGCAAATTCCACATCGGCTTCACCCAGTAGGGTAATTTGTCCGTGATGATCCTCGCACAGGTTGAGAAGCTTCTGGCGCAGGTCTTCCGGTATTGCCAGATTGATGAAGTCGATCAGTTCGGGACGGCGGTCGCTAAAGTCAACCAGCGCACAATCGATCCCGTCCATGCTTGTGCCGGAGATGAGACCGATATAAATGGAGGGAGCCATAGCTGTCTTTAGTGTTGGGGTTCTGGAGTGTGCTTGGCAATATTTCTGATATTGCTGGCGTGGACTTCCAGCTGGGACAGCAGAATCTGCGAATGTTTCTGGAAGCGTTGCAGTTCAGTTTTTGGCACGGATTCCGACTTGGGCAGCTTGTCGTGAATGGTGCGCGAATTCCGGTGCAGACCGTCCATCAGGAACTCGTAGTGCAGGTGAGGTCCTGTGGCACCACCGGTGGACCCGACATACCCGATCACTTGTCCCTGTCTAACACGGGCACCTTTCTTGATTCCACGGGCATAGTCATTGAGATGTGCATACTTTGTCTGAAACCGATCCCCATGCTGTATAACCACCAGCTTGCCGAACGAGCCGTTGCGTGAAGCCCAGGTCACCTGGCCGTCGCCGGCTGCAATTACCGGGGTGCCGTGTGGAGCTGCATAGTCGGTTCCCTTGTGTGCGCGAATGGTATTCAGGATAGGATGTTTGCGGCTCGTGGTGAAACCTGAACTGATGCGGGTGAAATCCACGGGATTGCGCAGGAAGGCCTTGCGCATGCTCTGACCTTCTGGATTATAGAAGTCAGTATCACCTGCCATATTGACGTACCTGACGGCGGTGTGTGTTTGACCCTGGTTGGTGAACTGTGCCGCCAGTATTGCGCCGGAGCCTATGTATTCACCATCCAGGTACTTTTCTTCATAGAGCAGATTAAATGAGTCGCCGCGGCGTGTATCCAGCAGGAAGTCGATGACACCGCCGAATATACCGGCCAGTTCCATGGTGATCGAGGCGGAAATGCCGCCTTGCTGGGCGGCCAGGAACAGGGAGTCCTCGATGGTCGCTTCGCGGTAGACCTGGCGAATTTCAGGTGCACGTACAATCTCCCTGGTCTCGTAGCCCGTGTCGCTACGGAAAATTTCAATGCTTTCCAGTTTGTTCTTGCTGATGGTCAAGCTTTCCAGATTCTTGTCGTCGTCCCAGTAGAACTTAAGGATATAGCCGGGATAGAGATTGCTCAGCAGCGGTGACTGCGGTTTGCTCCGGCTCACCTGATAGACGTCATGGGCAGACAGTCCCGCACGACCGAAGATGAGACTGAGATTATCGCCGGACCTGACCTCAGTGGTGAAATCCGGATTATTACTAAAATCAGGGGGGGCAGCCCGCTCTGTGAGAGGTTCCGATAGAGCCATATCAGGGGGCAGCTCCGCTACGCTTGACAGTAGTTGCCTGGAAGCCTGCTCAGGTGTGTCAGATGCCGCTGGTGCTTCCGGAGGCTGAATCGAGGGAGTCTCGAGAGGGGTTTGGTCAGCGTGGCGTAAAACCAGGGCCATGCTCTCATAGTCATTTTCCTGGGTGATTATGATCAGCACTGCGGCTAGTGCGACAAGCAACCAGCGGTGGTGGCGGGGCAAAAAACCGTTAAGATGGCGTTTTATAGAATCAAGAGAATTCATACTATTCTTATAGTATCTTATATAAAAGTTGCCGTAATCTGCTGGATTGTAAAAGTATTGTTGAATTTTAAAACGATTTGACAGCCGCTATTGTAGCAGCCCTCCTTGTCCGGGATTCCAGCCTTTTTGGGTCAACCAGGGGATTCACCATGTATGCATCTGGAAGGTTCACTGAACCATGTTGTCCTTGCCTAGAATTAGGGGAGTGGTTCTAGTAAAGTTGCGCCTACTTTTGACCAACGGGACCCCGATTTACCGTGACAGACCAGCACCTTATTGAAGATCTGAGCCAGCGCGGCCTGCTGCAGCAGGCTTCAGCCGAGGAAGAGCTGGTCGAGCACCTGGGGTCATCTAGCCGCACAGTCTATTGCGGCTTCGATCCCACAGCTGACAGCCTGCATATAGGTTCCCTGGTTCCACTGCTGGCGCTTAAGCGCTTCCAGCTCGCCGGGCACCAGCCCATAGCCCTTGCAGGTGGAGCCACTGGTATGATCGGCGACCCCAGTTTCAAGGCCAAGGAGCGCAAGCTCAATTCCCTGGAAGTAACTGCTGAATGGACGAATAAGATCAAGGACCAATTGTCCAGGTTCATCGATTTCGACTGTGGTGAGACATCGGCAATCGTCGTCAACAACCTGGATTGGACAGCAGGTAAGGATCTGCTCACTTTCCTGCGAGACATCGGTAAGCACTTCTCGGTCAACGCCATGATCCAGAAAGAGAGCGTTAAACAGAGGATAGAACGCGAAGGTGAGGGTATTTCTTATACGGAGTTCAGCTACATGATCTTGCAGGCCTATGACTTTGCCATGCTGAACCAGATGCACAATTGCACTCTCCAGATCGGCGGATCGGACCAGTGGGGCAATATAACTGCTGGTATCGATCTGACACGACGCCTGAACCAACAACAGGTCTATGGCCTGACCCTTCCCCTAGTTACCAAGGCGGACGGTGGCAAATTCGGTAAAACCGAGGAGGGCACCGTCTGGCTGGATCCGGCGCGCACCTCTGTCTACGCCTTTTACCAGTTCTGGATCCATACAGCCGATGCGGACGTCTACAAGTTCCTGAAGTATTTCACCTTCCTGCCCGTGGCAGAGATACATGCTATAGAGGAAGCAGATAAGGCAGCCCAGGGCAGACCGGAGGCTCAGGCTATCCTGGCCCGTGAGGTAACCCGATTGGTGCACGGTGAGGATGGCCTTGCTGCAGCGCAGCGTATTTCCCAGGCCCTTTTCAGCGGGGATATCAGTTCCCTAACCGAAGACGATTTCGGGCAGCTCAAGCAGGACGGCATGCCGGCCTCAGTGCTGGGCGACGCGACCCTTGTCGAGGCCCTGGTCCAGACCGGCCTGGCTAGTTCCAACAAGATGGCGCGTGAATTCATCGCCAACGGGGCGGTTTCTGTCAACGGTGATAAGGCGTCAGATCCTGCCGCAGAACTTTCATGGCATGGTGCTTTTTTCGGCCGTTATTTCCTCTTTAAACGGGGTAAAAAACTGTTCCATTTGGGATACAGACAAGAGTAGAATGCCGGTCCCCGCTCAGGGGTCTGAAGCGCCCGAAATACGGGCAATCCGGCCATTTAAAAAAGATTAATATTTTTTAAAAAAACCTTGTGCAGACCAGCGCAATCAGTATAATGCGCACTCCCTGTTCCTGGGGAAGCTCTTTAACAACTAAATCAAGTAATAGAAGTGGGTGTTTGCTTGGTTGTTTTGTATCAGAAAATACAACTCAACGAGTAAACAACTGCGTTAATTCAAACCCTGAAAATTGTCCACACA
>JAYQTB010000006.1:0-142500 GCA_038147195.1 Candidatus Eutrophocola salsuginis | reverse complement strand
ACACGTGACATTCTGTCTGAAGATGGGGGGACCATCCTCCAAGGCTAAATACTACTTGCTGACCGATAGTGAACTAGTACCGTGAGGGAAAGGCGAAAAGAACCCCGGTGAGGGGAGTGAAATAGAACCTGAAACCGCGTACGTACAAGCAGTAGGAGCCCCTTCGTGGGGTGACTGCGTACCTTTTGTATAATGGGTCAGCGACTTATTGTAGCTAGCAAGCTTAACCGTTTAGGGTAGGCGTAGGGAAACCGAGTCTTAATAGGGCGTTAGTTGGTTGCAATAGACCCGAAACCGGGCGATCTATCCATGACCAGGGTGAAGGTGCCGTAACAGGCACTGGAGGCCCGAACCGGGGAACGTTGAAAAGTTCTCGGATGAGTTGTGGATCGGAGTGAAAGGCTAATCAAGCTCGGAGATAGCTGGTTCTCCTCGAAAGCTATTTAGGTAGCGCCTCGCGTTTGTCCCATGGGGGTAGAGCACTGTTTCGGCTAGGGGGTCATCCCGACTTACCAAACCGATGCAAACTCCGAATACCATGGAGATTTATCGCGGGAGACACACGGCGGGTGCTAACGTCCGTCGTGGAAAGGGAAACAACCCAGACCATCAGCTAAGGTCCCAAATACCAATTAAGTGGGAAACGATGTGGGAAGGCTTAGACAGCTAGGAGGTTGGCTTAGAAGCAGCCACCCTTTAAAGAAAGCGTAATAGCTCACTAGTCGAGTCGGCCTGCGCGGAAGATATACCGGGGCTAAAATTGGTAACCGAAGCTATGGGTTCATGCTTTTGCATGAGCGGTAGAGGAGCGTTCTGTAAGCGGTTGAAGCTGAGTCGTAAGGCTTGGTGGACGTATCAGAAGTGCGAATGCTGACATGAGTAACGATAAGAGGGGTGAAAAACCTCCCCGCCGAAAGATCAAGGTTTCCTGCCCAACGTTAATCGGGGCAGGGTGAGTCGGCCCCTAAGGCGAGGCTGAAAGGCGTAGTCGATGGAAAACAGGTTAAAATTCCTGTACCGACTCTTACTGCGATGGAGTGACGGAGAAAGCTAGGCTGGCACGGCGTTGGTTGTCCGTGTTTAAACGAGTAGGGAGAGGACTTAGGCAAATCCGGGTCCTTAATCCTGAGACGTGATGACGAGTCAATTCTACTGAATTGACGAAGTAGTTGATGCTCTGCTTCCAGGAAAAACTTCTAAGCTTAGGTAAGAGTTGACCGTACTGTAAACCGACACAGGTGATCAGGTAGAGAATACCAAGGCGCTTGAGAGAACTCGGGTGAAGGAACTAGGCAAAATGGTACCGTAACTTCGGGAGAAGGTACGCTCCCTCTGGTGAAGCATTTACTGCGTAAGCCGAGGGGAGCCGAAGAAACCAGGTGGCTGCAACTGTTTATTAAAAACACAGCACTCTGCAAACACGTAAGTGGACGTATAGGGTGTGACGCCTGCCCGGTGCCGGAAGGTTAATTGATGGGGTTAGCTTATGCGAAGCTCTTGATCGAAGCCCCGGTAAACGGCGGCCGTAACTATAACGGTCCTAAGGTAGCGAAATTCCTTGTCGGGTAAGTTCCGACCTGCACGAATGGCGTAATGATGGCCACACTGTCTCCACCCGAGACTCAGTGAAATTGAAATCGCTGTTAAGATGCAGTGTACCCGCGGCTAGACGGAAAGACCCCGTGAACCTTTACTATAGCTTCACATTGGACTTTGATATTACTTGTGTAGGATAGCTGGGAGACTTTGAAGCCAGGACGCCAGTCCTGGTGGAGTCGTCCTTGAAATACCAGCCTGGTAGTGTCGGGGTTCTAACTCTGGTCCCTTATCGGGATCGAGGACAATGTGTGGTGGGTAGTTTGACTGGGGCGGTCTCCTCCCAAAGAGTAACGGAGGAGCACGAAGGTACCCTAATGACGGTCGGAAATCGTCAGTTTAGTGCAATGGCATAAGGGTGCTTGACTGCGAGAGTGACAACTCGAGCAGGTGCGAAAGCAGGTCATAGTGATCCGGTGGTTCTGTATGGAAGGGCCATCGCTCAACGGATAAAAGGTACTCCGGGGATAACAGGCTGATACCGCCCAAGAGTTCACATCGACGGCGGTGTTTGGCACCTCGATGTCGGCTCATCACATCCTGGGGCTGAAGCCGGTCCCAAGGGTATGGCTGTTCGCCATTTAAAGTGGTACGCGAGCTGGGTTTAGAACGTCGTGAGACAGTTCGGTCCCTATCTGCCGTGGGCGTTGGAGATTTGAGAAGAGTTGCTCCTAGTACGAGAGGACCGGAGTGAACGAACCTCTGGTGTTCGGGTTGTGTCGCCAGACGCATTGCCCGGTAGCTATGTTCGGCAGGGATAACCGCTGAAAGCATCTAAGCGGGAAGCCCCCTTCAAGACTAGATCTCCCTGGACCTTTAAGGTCCCTGAAGTGCCGTCGAAGACTACGACGTTGATAGGCTGGGTGTGTAAGCACAGTGATGTGTTGAGCTAACCAGTACTAATTGCACGTGAGGCTTGACCATATAACCTCACGCTTTTGGAAGTTAAAGCAAAAGCGAAGGTTGTATGTAAAGCAACATCAATAGACACAACAAGCACAAAGTACGCGCAAGCAAAGATGTAAATCTCAGCATGTACTTCACTGATTTTTGACTCTCCGAGTTGTTACTTATTTCCGGTTATTGTAGTTTCAGTAACCAGATACAAGTTTGCCTGACGAAGATAGAGAACGTGAACCACCTGATCCCATCCCGAACTCAGAAGTGAAACCGTTCATCGCCGATGGTAGTGTGGGGTTTCCCCATGTGAGAGTAGGACATCGTCAGGCTTCAAATAGGAAAAGCCCGTCTCGTAAGAGACGGGCTTTTTTTATTTCAGCGCCTAATTATGTCCTATTCGGAGGATGAGAATAGGGTGAGCAAGGAAATTGAACGAGCCAACAGTTTGACTCTTTTCCTTATGAGCGCCATGAGTTCTGCGAATGGCTGGGCCTGAGTCTGGCTTGCGCAGCAGGCCCGGCCAGAATTTAAGAATGCACTGACTCGAAGCCTTTTCCTTATAGATGAATCCCGCCAATCACCGGATTCATCTCATGCCTCCGAGACTTAATGCGCCATCCATCAGCTGTTTTGACATAGATGTCGTGATAGATGCCTAGCTGTCCCACGGTTTCCTGGTTCAGATAATTACCATGGTTGGCTGGGTATATGGCGTACGATATGCCTCGTGCACCATCTGCGTCTGGCTCAATGACAAGACTCTCCGATAAATGTAGGATGTATGATGAAGGTGCCGACCTGCGTGAATCACAGGAAGGCCCTCCTGCCAGGGCGGCAAGTTGGTCGTGGGTGCGGATGGAAGTATTGCCGCCTCCCTGGTCAATAATGTATTGCCCATCTTTAGTAAACAAATCCGCAAAATCCTGGCCATCATTGGTGCAGTAATCTAGAGCGAAATTGAGCTTGTTCACCAGCTGCTGGATAGCGATGTAGTCATCGGCAGAGAGCAAACTTTGAGCAACAGCTGGTTGAATAGTTATAAAGCAGAAACTGAATGCTGCAAAACATGATTGAATTCGCTTCAGTGTAAGTCTCGGCATGGCGTATCTCCTTCGGTGTCATGAGTTCCAGTATAGTGTAATCAGGACAGTCTGTTGTCGGGCAAAATTTAGGCAATAAAAAAGGCGTAACCAGTACGCCTTATCCAAAATTTATTTTCCTAGTTACTCGCCAGTATCAATTCCTGAATCAGATTGGCCGTTTCTGGGCGCACATCGCCACTTCCTCCACGACCAGCGCCACCGGAGCGTTGGCCCATGGCGTAATTGAACGGGGTCAGGCCATTTTTATCCTCGGCCTGTATGTTGGCGCCTGCATCGTATAGATACTGTATAACCGGGTTCCAGCCCCAAGTGGCTGCTCCGTGCAGGGCAGTGCGTCCAAATTTATCGGCTGCGTCCATGTCGGCGCCATTGGCCAGCAGGAGGGCAACGGTTTCCTTGGCATTTTGCCCGGCCAGTGGCGTGGCATAGTCACCGCGGGTATCGATGGAGTTGGCGTTGAGTCCTGCTGCGGCCATCAGGGGCGTCGTGCCTTCACGATTTGGCAGATCTATGTGGGCGCCGTGTGCCAGCAATAACTTGATGGCCTCCACGTCATGTCCTTTCGCAGCCCTTAGGAGTGGTGTTGCGCCTATATTCAGCATGCGGTCGGCACCGCGGTCATCCTTCAGGCTGCGGTAGGTTGGCTGCAGTTTTAGTTGCAGGTTCGGGTTGGCGCCGGCATTCAGCAGCATTGCCAAGATTTCCAGACCGGTCGTGGCATCAGTGGAGGGACGGTCAGGATAACCGCCGTGAGGCAGGGTATTCACATCAACCGCGGAATACACGGGGTTCTCGCCGCGCAGGCTCCACTTGTCCACGTTGGCGCCGGCTTCGATCAGGTACTTCGCCGTATCGAAACGCAGGTTCATGATGGCCAGGTTCAGCGGCGTGACATTCTCTATGTCACCCAAGTCTATGTTCGCGCCAGCTTCGACCAGGTGGCGGGCACAGTCCATGCATCCTTCACGGGCGGCATAAGCCAGGGCAGTAAGCCCCCCGGCCGGACGCCACTGGTATCTGCGTTCGGCGGTGACCTGCCGGTCGCGTTCGTTGGCCGGTGCTCTAGAATTCGGGTCGGCCCCATTGTCCAGAAGAAGCTTGACCATCTCCGGTTGCGACTGGGCGGCAGCCAGGATCAGTGCATTCTGTCCCTGGTATTTCTCGGTAGCATTTACGTCGGCGTCACGTTCAATAAGCAGCCTTGCGGTATCGATGTTGTCGGAACGTACCACGATCATCAGCGCGGTCTGGTTATCGGCATTAGGCGAATTCACGTCGGCGCCGGCATCGAGCAGGGCTTTTACAATGGCATAATCACCCAGCGTCGCAGCTTCAGACATGGGTGTTGATCCGTAATCATTCATCACGTTTACATCTGCACCGGCGGCAATGAGGGCTTCGACCAAGGGCAGGTGGTTGTTGTAGATGGCCCAGTGTAGGGCCGTGGTGCCGTTGGACTCAGCGACGTCGACCTCAGCACCTTCATAGACCAGTTGCACGGCTGCACCCAGGTTGCCGGTATGAATGGCGTCAAGCAGCGGGGATGCCAATGCGGCCTGCCCGGCAAGGAGGCCGGTAATTAAAGATGCAAGGATAATCTTTTTCATGTTCGTCGCCCCCTGATCTTGCCTACGCCAGCAGTTCGCTAAAGATGCCCGTGCTGTCACCATGGGAATCCACCGGCACTCCCGCCGCCTGCAACAGGGTTAGCAAAAGGTTGGCGATGGGAGTGTGGTCCTCGTACACCAGATGCTGGTTGCCCTTGAGCGCACCAGCACCACCCCCCAGTACCACGGAAGGCAGCGGGAAGTTGTTGTGCGCGTTGCTGTTTGACATGTTGGATCCATAAAGGAAGATCGAATTCTCCAGTATGCTGTTCTCCCCGTCGGGCATCTCGGCCAGCTTGGCCATGAAGTCTGCGATGGTCTGGCTGTGCCAGGTCTGGATCTTCGACAGGCGGTTGATCGCGTCCGGGTTGTTGTTGTGATGTGACAGCGGATGGAAGGCGTCCGGTACACCAATATGGTTGTAAGCCTGCTGGCTGACCTCTGCCGCCAACATAAAGGTTATGATTCGGGTCGAGTTGGCCTGGTAAGCTAGCGCGATCATGTCGAACATCAACTTCGTACGCTCATCGAAATCGGGAATCCCCACCGGCAGGTCCGGCATTTCGTATATGGATAGGTCGCGGCTTTCCAGGTTGTGCACGCGGCGTTCGATCTCGCGGACGCTTGTAAGGTAGTTGTCCAGCATGGCACGGTCAGCCGCGCCCAGGCTTTTCTTCAGGGTGCTGGTTTCATCGGCCACCATGTCCAGCAGGCTCAGGTAGTCACCGGCAATTTGTGCGCGCTCGGCATCACTGGTGCCTTCGCCGAACAGCTTAGCGAAGAACTTCTTGACGCTGAATTCCATTGGCAGCGGTGTCGTCGGGTTACTGAAGGAGATGGTGGTGCCGACAGTGCAACCGTAGGTACCGTCACAGGCGGACGCGCCACCTTTGTCTTCCGTAGACACTTCGATGCTAGGAATCGCGGTTTCCAGGCCGATGTGCTTGACGGCTACCTGGTCGGCGCTGATGCCAACATAGGGCGCATGACTACGGCGCGGAGCGGTACATGTAAGCCACGTGCCGGGTGTAATGGCATGCACCGCTGAACTCTGGGCCGGACGATTATCGAGGCCGGAAACCACAGACACCATGTCACGGAAAGGCTCGAAAGGTTTAAGGATGGGCTTGAAATCCAAATTGCTACCGACGGTGTCCGGTGTCCAGTCACGCATGATGGCGCCATGAGGAATATAGAAGAAACCCATGCGGGGTTTTGGCGCAGCCGCTGTCTGGGCGAGCGCGGTAGCAGCGGGCACCATGGCATCCAGGAAAGGCAAGGCGACCGTCGTACCAATACCCCTCAGCAGGTGGCGGCGTGATAAATGTTTCTTGGTGATAAACATGCTTATCTCCTAGTTGTTGGCGGCAACAACTTCTATATGTTCTTCTTCAAGGGGCAGGGCCTTCATGAGGAAAACGTCGCTTTCCACGATGCCCCTAATGATGGCATTGAACCGATTATCCTGCGCCTCCACATCCCGCACAATCCGTCGCACCAGCGGCATGTCGTAATACTGCACTGACCGACCCAGGGCGTAGGTCATGAGTTTCTCCGTCAGCGTCTGCACGAACTGCCCCGGATTGCCCCTGAGGGCATCACGCAGATCGGCAACACCGGTCACCTTCTCTCCGCCGGCCAGTTGGCCCACGGCGTCGATTGGCGCACGCGCCAGGCGGTCGATGTCACGCCACTGGCCCACGGCATTGTAGTTCTCCAGCGCCATACCTAGTGGATCGATTACGCCGTGACACTGGTTGCAGGACGGCTGCTCGCGATGGTTTTCCATGCGCTCACGCAGGGTCAGCACGCGCTGGCCAGGCTTGGTCTCGATATCGAAATCGACCCCGGGCGGTGGTGCGGCGGGGGGTGTGCCGATCATGGTTTCCAGTACGTAGGCGCCACGTAATACCGGGGATGTCCGGTTGGGATAAGAGGTCAGCATCATCAGGCCGCCCTTGCCAAGCAGGCCCCAGCGGTTCTTGTCGGCCAGGGTGACTTCTCGGAACTGGGTGCCGCGTACGTCGTCGATGCCATAGTGGCGCGCCAGGCGCTCATCGAGGTAGGTATGATCGGCATCGAGCAGGTCCAGCACGCTGCGGTTGCTGCGCAGGATGCTGTCCACGAACATGGCCACCTCGGTCTTGAAGGATTCGCGCAGGTCGTCATCGAAATCCGGGAACAAACGCGGATCCGGATCGATGGCCTCGACTCCGCCGATGTTCAGCCACTGGAGGGCGAAATTCTCGGTCAGCGATGCGGCTCGCTCATCGGCGAGCATACGATCGATCTGCTCATTGAGCACACTCGGCTCGTGCAGCCGGCCAGTTTCGGCCATCGTGATCAGTTCTTCATCCGGCCCGCGATTCCACAGGAAGAACGAGAGGCGGGATGCCAGCTCCATATCGGTGACCGGGAACACTTCACCGGGTTTCGCGTCGTCCGGTAGCGGCTCGGCGCGATACAGGAACTTGGTAGACGCCAGGATCGCCATGACGCTCTTCTGGATGCCGGTTTCAAAACCGCCCTCGGCATGGCCGTTGTCATAGAAGGTCATCAGCGGGTCGATATCGCGATCGGTAACCGGTCGACGGAAGGCCTGGCGGGCCAGGTCGGTAATAATCTCTACCGCACAGCCTCGTTCCTCGTCATTGTTGGCCGGGTAGCAGGAGAAGATCTTTTCCCGGCTCGGTACGGTGGGTACGCCGGTGACGTTCAGCGGACCATAAGTCTTCAGGCCGTGCACGATGGGAATATTGTCCATGGTTTCGCCTGGGCTAAGGTGGGCGATGGTGCGGTCTGATTCAGCAAAGGTGCGGGCAACGAAGGTGGCACCTATGGTGTGCTTGCCGGCCGGGATCGGCACGACGATGTCCTGAAAACGCCGCTGGATCTCGGAAATGGCCGGCGTTTGCTGCAGGTCCACGGACTCGGCGTCCGCGTAGCCACCCAGTGTAGCGGTGAAGACCTCCTCGCCGTCGACGGTGAGGATGAAGCGGTGTTCGTCTTCCAGCCACCAGGTCGGGTATGAGCGCTGCAGCGAGCCTTCCTGGGAAGCGATCTCCACATTAAAGGTGTAGTCGCCATCGGCCGGGAAATATTGCTCAATTGTGAAACCGCCACGCGTGCCGAGAGGCAAGCCTTTGACATGACGATACTGGTTGGCGAGGCTCGGGGGCACGTAAGAGTTCAGTTCCGGTTCCGGGATGCCGGAGCTGACCGCCTTGATGCTGACTTGGCGTGCCGCCTGGATATACTGTTCCAGGAAGGTCGGGGAAACCTGCAGAACCTCAGCCACATTGTCGAAACCATCACTGGTGGCATCTGGCGGCAGCAGGGCTTCTGCATCGACCTCGAAGGCGAGCAGGTCCTTGACCGAGTTTTCGTATTCCTTGCGATTCAGACGATGAATAGCGATATGGCCAGGGTTGGGTCCAGCGTTATTGACGAGGGAGTCCAGGTAGTTTTCCAGGGTGGCGATGAATTCGTCGAGATCTTCCATGGGAGGCTTGTCATTGCCTGGCGGCGGCATGAGACGGCCGCGCATCTTGCGAATTGCTTTCTCGAACACATCCTGGTTGTTGTGGATCATGTCTGGCGACAAGGTATCGAATGCCAGGCTGCCGGCCCAGTCCTCGAAATTGTGGCAGGTCACGCAATAGTCATTGAGCATGTTCCAATGCGTCTCCACAGCCTGCAGGGCCTTTCTATTGCCCAATTCCTCTGCTGCCTCTGTTGTGATGGCGAAGATGGCCAGGGTCAAAGACAGTGAAAGGGTTGTTTTATGTAATGTCTTCATTAGATGAATCCACCCATATCAGAAGTGTGCGCCGCCATGCCGCGGTAGGTTTCTAGTAGGAACTTGGTCGGATCGCCCCACTTGGCGTCGTACTTTTTAGTAATTCCTTTGTCGAGCATGTTGCTGCCGGTGAAGCCGTCCTGGATGAGGGATTTCATGGTCTCATACAGGTCGCTGAGCATAGCATACTGGGCCTGCAGGTCGGCCTTTGTCCGTGCCGGCCCGTTCTCGGGAACGATGGTGGTGGCCTCGTTGGCAATGGCAAGCATGGATTCGTTTGCTTGGATCAGGCCGCCAATCCATCCACCCGTTGCAATGTCTGTAATCGGATAGGTTCCGTCGCTCATCAGCCCACCTGCAACCAGAACATTGCTGTCCGGGAAGAACAGGGCAAAATCACCGTCTGTGTGGGCCTGTTCATAATGGAAATACTGCACTGTCTCTCCGCCCAGATCTTTTTCACCGGACTCGTAGAAGGTCATGTCCGGCAGGGCGGCTTTGTGCCTGGGAGAGTGACTGGTATTGCGCCACTCCACCTCGAAATCCGCAGATAGCCACAGGCGAGTATTTTCATGCGCAATGATCTGGGCGCCCAATTCACGTAGTGCTTCGTTGCCGCCGGTATGGTCTTCATGCCAGTGAGTATTGAAGAGCGAGGTCACCGGGGTGGCGCCGGCCAGATCCCTGATCGTCCGGGCAAGTTCAGAAGCCTTGGATGCAGAGCCACTGTCCACGACGGTCATGCCATCTCTTCCCCTGAACAATACGACGTTGCAGCCGGCACCGGAAATGAGGGTGATGCGGTCAGTGAGTTTTTGAGTAGAAAGCTCGTTCTGGGCAAGCACGGGCAGGGGAATACCCAGCGCTGACAGGGCGCCGGCAAGGGCCATGCCATGCACCAGCCTGCGGCGTTGTAATTGCTGATTTTTCATAGTTGCAAATGTAGCATTTTTTGGATTTTGAAGTTAACTTCGAACAAAATTCCATAATTTATCCACATCTGATTGACTGTTTTTTGGGCCCTGCAGCCCAAATTTGGCCTTTTTACAGACGCCTGGCACCAGTATGGCTACACGCGGTTTCGACCACTATACTGGTCGCCCGCGATTCGGTTAACGGGGGATGAAAAATGAACTGCAGAATTCAATCACTCTGGCACATCCTGGCCCTGGCGGGCCTAGTGAGCTGCTGGCAGTCGACAGCCCATGCGCAAGCTGAATGGGAGGTGGACATGAACTGGGCGCAGGTTCCCGGCGGGGATTGGGACGGGGCCACCACCTGGATCGATGCCGACGGCCATGGCCAAGTGCTGGTGATGGTGCGCACGGCGCCGTTTTTCAGGTTGTTCGACCGGGAAGGTAACTTTATTCGTTCCTGGGGGGAAAACGACAATTACGGCAACGCCCACAGTGTGACCTATGATGCGCAGGGTTTCGTATGGGCCACGGATGCGGCCCGGCATGTCGTTTATCGCTATAACCCGGCAGGCGAGATCGTATTCTCCCTCGGTACGCCAGATGAAGCCGGAGACAACACCTCGCAAATACGTTTCAACCAGCCCAACCATGTCTTCATAGCCGCTAACGGCGATATCTTCGTTTCGGATGGCTATGTCAATTCAAGGGTGGTGCAATTCGACAGCCAGGGAAACTACCTACGCCAGTTCGGAGGCAGCAAGGGCGGCGGTGATGGCGAACTGGATACACCGCATGGGGTGGCGGTGGATTCAACTGGCCGCGTGCTGATAAACGACAGCGGCAACCAGCGTGTGTCGGTGTTCGATAGTGAAGGCAACTTCCTGGAATCCTGGCCGGTGCGCTCACGTGGGGGGATCGTAGTGGATTCCAGCGATACGGTTTATGTTAGTGATGTCAACGCTGGCGCCGTCAATGTCCTAAAGAATGGGCAAGTCGTGGATTCTGTCGCCGTAGACGGTCGTCCCCATGGCCTGGCACTGGACAGTAATGGCACTCTGTTTGTGTCGGACTCCCTAGGTCGTAAGGTGATGGAAATCTCCAGGCAGTAAGGAGCTCCCAGTGTGATGGAATCACACAGGAGTTTCTTGAAAAGGCTTCGAAACCTTTATCTTAAGACCACGTCGATGTTGTAGCTGTTTACACCACTAGGCAAGACACTGAAGTTGAGGAGGGTTGGTTCTAGTACAACCAGATCTGCAAGATGCCTGTGAAACATGTGCCAATCGTAATAAGGTCCCAGAAACAGACTTCCAACAATTACAGATGAACCCTGAAAAACCTAGTCCGTCTGCGGGTTTAGTCGGGGGAGCCTGGAGTCTTCTCGCGCAGGTACCAGGCACCTGCCTGCCTCAGGTTGGCTTCGCCGAACTCACGCATCACGAAATCCAGCACCAGGTCTAGCACAATGCCGTGAAACCTGGAAATTTGTGGGATTGCCGGGCATCCTCGGGTCTTGTCGATAAGGAAATGGGCCTGAATATGACACAGATCGTTGCGCTGGTTTGCGGCTAGGAAGTGACTGAAGAACTTCTCGTTATCCCAGTACGCAGGATTGGTTTCTGCCTGGCAATATTGGCGATGGGCTTCAGCGAGGTTATCCAGTTGGCCGTTCGACACTGAGGCGAAGAGAATGAATTTTTCTGCCACATCGAACGGATCGATCCTGTCACCGCGGGAGGCGGCGAGGTTGATATCAGTGTAATGGCTGAAGCTGTTGCGAATCGTGGCAGTGAAACCCTTGACCAGGTTTTCCACCGGGTTGCTGCAGTCACTGGCCGCGGGGGCACGGCGGTAGTTCCACAGGCGCCCGGCGATGCGCAGTGCTTTCCCGGCGACGTCCTGCTCCTTGTCGCAGTCCGCAGCCCAATTACGGATGATGCCTTCGATGGTCGTCTTAACGTGATTGAACAATTCCTCCTCTACCTGCTGTATGACCAGGGGCAGGCTTAACAGAATATCGATGTCGTCGCCGGTGAGTGCAAGGGAATCACTGACTGGAGACACTGCATTGCGCATCGACTCTGACAGGTCCGGCATTATGTAATGCCGGTACAGGCTGTATTCGATATCCCCCTGCTTAATGAAGGGTGTAACCAGAGGGATGTCGCGACCAGGATCCCTGCCGCTGGGAGACTCGATGACATCGCGCCATTGCTCCGATTGCAGCGCCAGAAATTCCTCTTCAGATAGGCGGACCACATGGCGCATGGCCTGGCGCCGGTAATCGCGCAGTGAGTCCAGGTGATCGAAACGGAGAAATACAGACACCAGTTCAACGAGATTGTGAATGTCTGCTTCCAGTCCGAGTGAAAGCCATTCTTCTGCCAGCGCATCGACACCCTGGACGTCCAGTGCCCAGTTGGCCACCATGGCCAGTTGCCAGGGGCTGCAGGCATTGGTCAGAGCCCTATCGAGGAACTGCCGGTTTTTCTCCAAGCGAAATTTTTCTGTCAGGTAACTGTTGATGTGGCCAGCGTTCACCTGCATGTTTATGGCGTTGGCCAACCGGGCTTGTTGATCCCTGGAGAGAGGCTGCCCCGCCGAAAGAAGCAGGTTTAGGCGAGAGAAAAAAACCCAAAAGGTAGCCTCCAGTCCCTTTGGTGCGTGCTCTACCGGGAGATTGCCCGGCACTTCGCTCAACGGTATCGGGTCATCGCCGGTCGGATTGAAGGCACATTCGGCCAGGAGTTTCGCGAGCTGCTTTTCGGCAAACGCTGGTTGTTCAGGTTCCGGAAGGCTGGCACATCTTTGCAAGATTTCCCGAATGTGTTCCGCAAGACCCGGCACAACGTTCCCCTTACCCGGTAAAGAAAGCGAGAATGCCGATGACTAGGCCAATAAGAATGACGGAGAACACTATGTCCATGCGCGTCAGTGAGCCGCGCTCCTGTTGCCACTCCTGGGCGTTCATCGTGCCGAACGCCAGGCCCTTGATTCGAGAATAATCAGGAGGTGCTGTCACCAGAGTGACTGTAATGCACAGGGCCACTGAAAAGAGGAAAAGGAAGATGGCCATATGAGCGAAATTGATCGTGGCGAAGGCAAACAGGAAGCCTGGAACATCAACACCAGCCGCGATCTCGGCCTGGTAGCGGATTTCGCTGCCCAGGCGCAGGACCAGCATCACCAGTCCGGTCATCAGTGTGACGATGGCGGCCTGGGCATTGACGCGTTTCCACAGTATACCCAGCAGGAATATGGTGGTGACCGGCGGCGCAATGTAGGACTGCACATTCTGCAGATACTGGTACATGACACCACCGCCGATCCGGCTCATGATCGGAATCCAGATAATGCCCAAGATGACGATGATCGTCGTCGCAATTCGACCGACCCGAATGAATTCCTGTTCAGTGTGTGACGGTTTGATTTTCTTGTAGATGTCCATCGTAAAAATAGTGGAGCAGGAATTGAATACGGACGCGAGGGAACTCATCAATGCAGCCATCAGCCCACCGGCCACCAGGCCTTTCAACCCGGTGGGCAGCAGCGTGGTCACCAGCATGGGGAAGGCGCGGTCTGCCTGGGCGACCTGGTAGGTGGCTGGGTCCTGCAGGGTCAGCGCCAGGGCGATGATTCCGGGAACCAGGAAGATCAGTATGGGCAGCAGCTTCAGGTAGGCACCGAAAATGGCGCCACGACGGCCGATGGTGATGTTGTGGGCAGCCAGTGTACGCTGGACGATGTACTGGTCGGTGCACCAGTACCAGATGCCGGTAATGGAGCCGCCAATCAACAGGCCGGTCCAGGGAAAATCAGGATCGTTCATGGGGCGCCACATGTTGAAATGATTCGGGCTCGCGGCTGTCACAGTTTCCCGCAGCTGGCCCCAGCCTCCGACTTCCTGCAAGCCCAGCCAGGTGATGATGGCGGAACCTAGAATCAGGACGACGGTCTGGAAGGCTTCGGTGTACACCACCGCACGCAGGCCTCCGATGATTGTGTAGATGCCGGTAAAAACGACGATACCGATTGCGCCGTACCAGAAAGGAATGTTCAGTAGCTCCGACACCACAATGCCACCCGCATAGATGGTGACAGAGACCTTGGTCAGTACATAGGCGACTATGGAAAACACGGACAGGAACCATCGGGACCGGGAATCGAAGCGCTTCTCCAGGAATTCCGGTGTGGTGAAAACCCCGCTGCGCATGTAGAAAGGCAGGAACAGCCAGCCCAGCAACAGCACGATCCAGGCGTGCAATTCATAGTGCGCCATGGGGGTGCCGGACTGGAAACCGGTACCAGCCAGACCGACCACGTGTTCCGAGCCGATGTTGGAAGCGAAGATTGAGGCGCCGATGACAAACCAGCCGACATGGCGTCCGGCCAGGAAGTAGTCGCTGGTGCTCTGGTTGCGCTGGCGCGCCACCCACACGGCGATGCCGATTATGACGAGAAAATAAAGTGCCAGGACGGCAAGGTCCCAGCCCTGAAGAATGGAATTCATCTTTCGCTTTTTCCCTGGTGATTTAATTATTATCAGGAAAGGAGATTGTTACTGATCGCGATCTCTAATGCTAGCGATGGGAGTTAGGCGTAAGTTTTCACAGTCCAAGTATCTGGGTAACCATCTCGCGGACCACTGTGCCAGTGAGGTCTGGATGTGAGGTCATGGCCACGTCACCCCAGACGCCTTCGCCCCCTTCGATAATGCTCTGGACCAGGCGGCGGATGGTTTCCTCACTGGTATCGTAGCGTGCGGCTATCTCTGTGAATGACGGGCCCACGAGGCGCTCGTTGACGCGGTGACAGATCATGCAGTCGCTGTCGATGAAAATGGCCGGTTCGGCCAGCCCCTGGCTGATCAGTTCCTGCAGTTGTGCTTCCTGTTCATCGGCGCTGGTATCAACCGGTTCCACTTTCAGCAGTACGCCATCGGTGTGGTCTGTCAGTAGGTACAGCAGGCCATCGGGTCCTTCCTTCACGAAACGAATACGCTGGCCGAGTTCTCCGAACAGGGATTCGCGGCGAATTTCCCCGTTCTCGTTGAACACGACACGTTCGACACGGCCTGTACCGGGTATCCTGCCGACCATCATCGAAGTCACAAACAGATTGCCCTGCCAGTTGGGGAAGGCGTCACCGGTGTAGAAGTCCATACCGGCGACAGTTATCGCGGGCACCCAGAACACCTCCGGGGGCTCGGTGCCGTCAACCCAGGGCACGTCGTTGAAGCGGGTGCCGTCATAGTCCCTGCCATAGGTGACGACCGGCCAGCCATAATTGGCGCCCGGTTTTAGGATATTCACCTCATCGCCGCCCTGGGGGCCGTTTTCCAGTTCCCAGACCTCACCAGTTTCGGGATGGATGGCAAAGCCCATCACGGAGCGGTTGCCCCAGCTGTAGATTTCTGGCAACGCGCCTTCTGTGGCATAGAAGGGATTATCCGCCGGTGCGGTACCGTCATCGTTGATGCGCAGGGTCTTGCCGATATGGCTGTCCAGGCGTTGCGGCTTCTCGAGTTCTATGCGGTGGGATGAGCCGAAGATGAAGGTGCCGTCTGGTAGGAACAAACCACGAGTCGAGGCGCCGCCGATATGGGAGGCCCAGGCATCGGCTTCAAATACGTCCTCGACGTCGACGATGCGGTCACCGTTCCAGCGCCCGCGGGCAACAGCTGTGGTCAGGCATAGGTCCTCGGTGCAATCAGGGTGTTCACCCGCCTTGACGTAGGTGAAATAGAGCAGACCATTATCGTTAAAACGCGGGTGCAGGTTGATGTCGAACAACTGGCTCACGGGTAGAGACGCCTTGAGTTCGGCGGCAGGTTCACGCTGCAATTCGCCATTGCGCACCAGGCGCACCTGGCCGCTGCGACGCTCGGTCACGAGGATGTCACCCGTGGGGTTATTCTCTGTTGCTGTTCCTGGCACAAACACCATGCCGATGGGTTCGTTGATGCCGCGCGCAACGATAGATACGCGAACGTTATCCTGTTCAAACGATTTGAAAAGCCAGGGGCCGCTACCCAGTGGTTCGGGATAAAACTGCGCAATCGCCAGCGGTGACATCAGGACAAGTGTTAAGACGAAATGCCTGAAGCGAGATAATTGAATATTCATGGCTGCTCCACGCGATGCCCGAGATTTAAGTTCACTCTGCCTGGTTGGCATCGGTAACCTGCCTGACCAGGGTGTTCAGGAATATCTGTTCGAATTCATTGACGTGTGCCACGTAACCGTCGGGATCATAGAAGGGATTCGGATCGTTCGGGCCACGGGTAACCAGTTTTGCATGCTTGTCATCAAGACCGTAGAAGACGCCGTGGGAGCTGACCCAGACTTCGGCAGGAATTTCCTTTGCTTCACGGTATGTTCGCTGGATATCAGTGGCGATTTCAAGGTATTCGGTGTTGCCGACGTATTGCAGGAACTGGCCGTTAAGGCTGCACTCGATGAAGCCGTAATAAGTGCGGCCGTTTTCTTCCAGCGGCAGGCTCCAGGCCAGGCATCCCCTCGTGTGGCCTGACTGTACATGTGCGGTGAGTGTGGTACCGCCCAGCGAAACAGTGTCGCCGTCGTCGACGATGCGATCGATGGGTTGTTGCTTGCCGCCGGGTGTATCGAATGTCTCGTGATAGGGCACTTCTAGGCGGCCAACCACCACCTGTGCGCCGGTCATTTCCTTGACCAGGGCGTCACCCTCGATATGGTCAGGGTGAGCGTGGCCGCTAATGAGTATCCTGATGTCATTGAAATCAAAACCGAGCTGTTCCACGGCGGCCTTAATAATCGGCACGGAAGATTCGTAGTTGCTGGCCTGGAGGATGTGCCCTTCGGGAGTGGTAATCAGGAACGAGGCAAGTTGGGATGTGCCCACGTAGTAGAGGTTGTCCATCACCTTGTGGGGAGGGAATGGATCGTTCCAGCCGGGTGGTTGTGCGCCGGCCTGCATACAGGACACCGACAGAAGTGCAGCGAAGGACAGGGCGCCCGCCAGGCGTGATTTGGTCATGCTGAAACCCTTTGCCGAGCCTGCAGGTGCCCGGATATTGTTACGTTGTTACTGGCGGCTGCCACCCAGCTCAAGGGTGCGGCCGTCAGGGAATTCGATGCCCCGTGAGTTCATCCGGCGTGATCCGTCCTTTGCCTGGAAACCAGTGACACGGATGCGGGTGCCCGGCGGCAAGGAATCGCGATTCCAGCCCAGGCGCATGAGTACGTTGGGCGAGCCACCCTCAACCTGCCATTCTTCCATTTCACCGCTGTCGTTCTCGACGGCAAAGCTGAGCCAGGAGTGGGGGTTGACCCACTGCATCTGGATAACCTCTCCTTCCAGTGAGACTTCCTTGTTGGAATCGAATTCGGCATAGAAGGAGTGGTGGGCCAGGGCGGGCAGGGCGCTAGCCAGAAATGCGCCGGCCAGGACCGCCTTAAGTGAATTCATCATGGTCTTCATGTTTTTGATCTCCTCGGTCACGATTCGAGACGGAAGCAGTATCTTATACAACTTATATTGGGTTATTGACTTGGGTCATCAAGACCCCAGAGATCCCAGTACAGCAGCTTGTCGGCAAACGGCACGCACTTATGTTCGAGGGTCTGGGCATTGTCCTCGACCAGCCGGTACAGGGGCATTTCAATGGTCCATGGCTCGGCATAGGTCTGCGGGTCTTCCAGCGTTGCCTCGTACCAGATGTGATTCGGGCCGAGCAGGGTGAAGCGTTCTGTCACCACCAACTGATAGCTGGCGTGATTGCCGGCACGATCCAGCCAGGTCATGCCGTTCTGGTTCAACGTCGTCACGACCAGGGTATCACCTTCCCAGCGACCATTGGATTTTCCCATCCAGGCATCAAGGGGCAGCCCGGTGGTTTCGTTCATGTGAATAACGCGCTGGGAGGCAGCAAACGGATAGATCATCAGCAAATCATCATTGCGCGCGCCCTGGAAAATTTGGAAGGGGATGTCGTGGTAGGTGGCGCGGGGAATGCCCAGCATGTAGCACTTGGCTTCCGGGTCTTCCTGAGGCCAGCCGGCGCGGTTAGCGTCTCGTTCGGTGAGTGCCTCTGCCAGGTATGGAATATCGCCCCCGCCTTTCAGAACACTCTTGCCGGCAGGAATCGCTGCGATGGCGCCCATCTGCCAGAAGCGGTCTAGCCCTTCAGCGGAATGAGCTTCCAGGTTCCAGTGGGCGGAGTTGATCGCTTTCCAGACGCCATTCAGGTTGGGACGGCCATCGAGTGTCATGTCCCGCACAAGTTGTTGAGCCTGCACGGCAGGCACAGTTGTCAGTACGGCAACTGTCAGAGCTACTAACACAGTAACTATAGGCAGTAACTGACAACTGATGCGTTTATTCATTCTCCGCTCCCCTTTTATTTGTTCTGTATAAGCGTCGGATTGGATTGGGAGATTAGCATAATCGTGCCTGGACAGGGAACATAAGCCGGGGCGGTACTATGGTCAATTGATCCAGGTCAGCCAGTGTTTACATGCCAGTCGCTGCACAGGATAATGAAATAAAACCCGATGTAAGATGTGCACCGGGAATTTTATAGGGGATCATTAATGAAACTTCGGGCATTGAGCTGGGCAACTTCCCTGGTTACCTTGACCCTGGCAAACGCCGTTGTGTTTGCCGCGGAATACGAGCCGCCGAAAACTCCCTGGGGTGAACCCGACCTGCGTGGCACCTGGCCCATCAATCACCTGATAAGTACCCCCCTCGTGCGCGATACCCGTTACGGGGACAACCGTTACCTGTCCGATGCGGAGTTTGCCGAAAAGGAGGCCAGTACGGCCGCCCGTGACGCCCGTTTCCAGGACGGCCCCATCCCGGTTGCCGATGCCGGCGGCCGCGCCATGCGGCAGACCTCTCTGATTGTAGATCCCTCCGACGGTCAGTTTCCTGAGCTAACAGATTACGGCAAGCAGTTGCAGTCCCGCATGCGCGGTTCTTACCACCCCACCCAGACTGTGTTCGATACCATCGAGGATTTCAGCCCGTGGGACCGCTGCATCACCCGCGGCATGCCGGTATCAATGCAGGCCCGCAATTACAACAACGGCATACGGATTTTCCAGTCGCCAGGCTATGTGGTGATCCAGCTTGAGATGGCCCATGAGGCACGCATCATTCCCGTTGGCGATGTACCGCCACTGGATGCCAACATCAAGACCTGGCTCGGTGAGTCCCGTGGTCACTGGGAAGGCAATACGCTGGTGGTAGAAACGACCAACTTCAACGGCCTGACACAGAAAACCAGTGCCGGCAATCCCGGTTCTCCGCGGCCGTTGCAGCCTACCACCACCAATCAGCGCATCGTTGAGCGTTTCACCCGCGTGGGGGAAGATGAAATTGAGTTTGAAATGCGTATTGAAGACCCTGAAGTGCTGACAACGGGTTCTTACACTGTGGCGTATCCCATGTACCTGGATAATGACTACCCGATTTACGAGTATGCTTGCCACGAAGGCAACACTACCGTCCGATACTACATCGAAACATCCCGATTCGAGCGCTCACAGGATCAGTAAGGTCCAGCTCAAGGGAGCAATTTCTCAGAGGGCGTTTTCGGTGATGAACGAGTTGTAGGCGTTCGTCAATACCTGCACCTCTTCCAGCAAGGGATTGCGCTCGTCCAAATCCTCATGCTTTTGCAGTTCCTTGTAAGCATTCCCAATTGACCTGCGGATATCCAGCAGATTGCGGCTAATCTCCTGGCTTTTTCGCATTGAAGGGTCCAAGTAGTAATCCATGTTGGGCATTTCCACGGCTTCACATTCCTGAATTATCTTGCCGTTGGGCAGTATGACCATGCGGCACACCTGCGTGGTATAGGTCTGTTGCCCTGAAGTGCCGAAATCCCCCAGCGGCCTGTCCAGTACATCCTGTGCGATGGCCAGTTTCGCCCTGGCTTCGCCGAGGTGCAGAACTGCTAGGTGGATACTCTTTTGCTCATAGTCCGGAATCGCCTCTAGCAATTCCCGTTCAGAGGAGTACATGACGATAGTGTCCTGAACAAACTGCAGGTGCTTGTCGGTGAGTTCGTCGCGCACGGCGCGCAGTTTCCATTGGCCCAGGTCGTCTAGGGCCTTTACGCGGCGTTCGTCGCCCAGAGAAAAATTCCGGCGTGTGATATGGAAGGCGAGGTTGGAGAAGCGGTCCACCTTCTCCCAGTCCTGTATGGCGATGCTGTTTTCCTGTAATTCTTCGAGAACAGGAAGCTGCTCCATGCTGTTCAGGCCGTTGTTGATACGAATGGACTGCAGTGCCTGGTCATAAACGGCTGCCGCCTCTTGGTACAGGTCCAGTCTTTCCAGTGTTCCTGCCAGATTGAGGTAGGCTTCCGTCAAACTGGGATTGTAAGAACCCACCGAGGTGAGTTCGAGGCCTGAAATCACCTGTTCGTAGCGGGCCCTGTCGGCCTGAGCCTCCACCCGGATGGCTTCGTAATCGATCTCGGGCTCGGGTTTTGGGTCGGGTTTAGTTTCCGGTTTAGGAGAGCCTAGGACTTTTTCGACAAGCGCTACTGCTGCCGCGAGTTCCTCGGCTGAGTAATTCTCCTGTGCCAGGGCTGCATTAGAAAGCAACCAGGCGAACAGGAAGATGATAAGGCACTGTGATTTCATGAAATTGTCGTCATTCAGCCAGCGAAGAAAACAACCTCTGTTCGGGGCAATCGACTATAGCATAATCGCCTGCGACGGGAACCCGCCGGTAAAACGCGCATAATTGACCACCGGTGCGAAGAATTTCTTTGCGCGAGAATGCAGGCAACCAACCCGTGCCTTCAAGGGCAATATTGCTTAAACTTGGCGGCCTCGCGTCACAAGACCGGACAACAACAGGATAAGAGGAGGTGTAACTTGAGTAAAAACATCGCGCTGGTTGGTGCCAGTGGCAAAATCGGAACAAAAATCACCCAGGAACTGCTGGACCGCGGATTCAACGTAACTGCGATTGCACGTAATGCCGAAAAGATTGAAGCCAGGGCGGGAGTGAAGCCAGTAGTTGGTGATCTTATGAACCCGGACAGCCTTGCCGAAACCCTTAAAGGGCACGATGCGGTTATTTCGGCGGCACCCTTTATTACCGATGCGTCTGAGAAACTCTTTGATGCCGTACGCAAATCAGGAGTCAAACGTTACCTGATGGTAGGTGGGGCGGCATCCCTGTTCAATGACAAGGGTGTGAAGGTATGGGAAACCCTGCAAGGCGTTGGCATTCCGGATGCCGTCCTCGCCAACATCGCCGAGGGTATACGGGCATTCGAACTGCTCAAGAAAGATGGAGACTTGGACTGGACCTTCTTTTCGCCGGCCGTGATGATCGGCCCGGGCGAGAGAACCGGCAAGTTCCGACTCGGTAAAGACAACGTGGTTGCCGATGCCAACGGAGATAGCAAAATTTCCTATGACGACTATGCCATTGCCCTGGTTGATGAGCTGGAGCAGGGCAACAACATCAGGTCGCGCTTTACTATCGGCTATTAGCCGAGTTACAGGGCGGCATCGGTAGAAAAGCAAGTGTGGCGCGTGAAGAAGTTTTAACCCCGGTGGGGGTTCGCCTTTTTTGACCTGATTAACTCACCCCGTATGTGGGGAATGACTCCTGTTGCCAGTGCCTTATTCTGTCTGGCTGAATATGGCAAATGGAAGGACGGGAGACGAATGATGGGCAGACTGATCCGGTTGCTGGAAAAACTGGTGTTTTTTGTAGCCGGTTCGGTACCTGTCTTTCTGGCCCTTTTTCCCGGGGCCACACAGCGACGCTGGAAGTGGCAAAGCTTGTTGGTGCTTTGTTACTGCCAGAGATCGTGCATATAGTAGGGCAGGAAAACTGAAACGCCTTCGATACGGGCAATCTTGCCGTCCACTACCTTGAACAGCTCCAGCATTCCCCGGGAGTTGGGGTATTCCACGTCCACCTTCAATGACTGACCTGACGTACTTTCATATTCCACGTATCGGGTGGCATGGTCCTCTATCGTCAGTGCAACCACGACGCCGGTTTCTTCACTGACGACGGGGAAGCGTCGGGCGCGAACCCGATCTACCGGTTTATAGATGCCTTCTTCGAGCTGCCGCCGGCAACCTTCGGCGATGTCTGCTGCCCAGTAGTTGCCGTGAGTAACGTTAATACCGTTGGTAACGCGGGCACAGTTATCTGTGAATTCGACGAAGGTGCGGCCGTCATTTTCTTGCTTGCTTGACAGGTAGCCGTTGACGATGACGGTCAGCCGTTCACGGTCACGACGCTGGCTGTCGGGTAGTGGTTGGGTAAAGACAGGGTCTATTGTGTAGTTGGCTGTTGCGGCAAACAGATCCGGTGTGCCTTCGCGCCCAAAATAGGTTTCCACCTCCGTGATGCGGCTATCCTCAATTTTAAGGCGCATGCCATGATAGGCGGGCTGCTCATGTTCCTCGGTAATGCCGTACCAGAGCACGTTGCCGGTGACGGTGTCCGGCAGCACCAGTAATTCACGCATGTCACCGCGGGCGGCGCCCCAGAATCCCTCACCAATCATCATCGCGACATTGTTTTCGGTAAAACGCACCTGTTGTCCCCAGGGCAGGGCGGAAAAATCTCTGATCACTACGTCGTTCGCAAATTCCCGTGCCGCCTGCACCGTTGGATTTTCGCGGTAAACCTCGGTCATGTAGCGGCGCGCGATATCGACCATGCATGCCTCATTGCAGGCGACGTCCTGGGCGCTAGCCACCAGGGGGAATTGCATCAACCCGGCAACGGAAACCAGAGCGAGAAAAGCTTTCTTGAAATTCATGTTCTTACTTCCTTTATCGAGTCTGGAACTCCACATTGGGAACGGCGAACGGAGAGGGCATGAAATAGGGAACGTAAGTGAACACGGCCTCGATGCGCGAGATTCGACCATCGACTATCTTGAAGGCCTCCAGCAAGGTGATGGTGTTCGGCCACTTGAGGACGGTCTTCATTTCACGGCCATCGGTGAGCGTGTAGCTGTCGAACATGTTGGCATGGTCAAAGAAACCGCTGGCGACCACGACACCCCGTTCCACGTCGATGATCGGGTAGCGGCGCTCACGAATACGCTTGTTGATGTGGTAGATGCCGAGCCGGAACTGGTTCTCGCAACCCTGGGCGATACTGGCGGAGTTGCCACCGCCACCGTTGCGCGGCGCGCTGGTAGTGCTGATACCGTTTTCGAGGCGGCCACAGTCATCACTGAACAAGGTGAAGACATCGCCATCGTTAAGTTCCACCGTGTTGAAGTAGCCGTCTGCCACCGCGACAAGGCGCGCTCGCGAACGGCGTTCGGAAACGGCCAGCACACGATTGAATTCCGGGTCGTGGGTAACCTGGTCGGGATCGCCGAAGGGCTTGGGCATGTCGGGTAGGCGGTTGAGCACGGTCTCGATCTCTGTGATCTGGCGATCTGTCACCTTGATGCGCATGGCCAGGTAGGCGGGGTTGCCGTGCTCCTCGACGATGCCAAACCACGCGGCGTTGCCAGTTTCGACATCGGCCACCATCATTTCCCCGTCGCGTACACCGCTGATGGTGCCCCACAGTCCGTCATTGCCAACAGGCATTACCACGTTGTTCTCGGAAAAGACGACATCTGGTGATAGGCGTGCGCGCGAGGCATCGCGAGCCGCTAGGGCATCAATATAGTTGGTGACGTAATCCAGGAGGCACTCGTAGTCGCAGCTTGGGTTAATGACGGCGCTGGCATAGCCGGGCGCCTGGGCCACTACAGTGACTGGCAGTACTATGGCGACCAGCACACCGGCAAATTTCAGGGATCGTTTCAACATGCGTTTCCTCGTCAGGTTAATCCAGCGGGTAGGAGTACAGCATGAATGCGTCCGGTTCCTCTCCGCGTAGCGCGGGATTGAACAGGTACTGGATATTGCTTTCAATGACATAGGCCGTGTTGCCGACGACCGTGGCGCCTGGCGTTGATACCAGGTCATCGGCGATGATTTGCAGGACGGCATCATTTTCCTTGATGGTTACCACGCTCAGGCGGCCGATAGTGCCTTCGGCCTGGATGAAACGGTTGCCCCCGATCAGGCGCATGCCGTCAGGTCCGCCCAGGGGGTGGCTGAGGTTGAGCGTTGTAAGTTCGCCCATGCCGCCGTTTTCGTTGAAACTGACCCGAAATATCTGTTGTGTCTGCACGTTGTTGGCATACAAGGTCCAGTCCTCGCTGAAGGCGATACCATCGATCCCGCGCAATACCGGGGATTGGCCAAATACGCGTAATGCATCGCTGCCAGGCTCCAGGACCAGGATGCGGCCGCCAGGCGTGTCGGTGGCAAACACCGAGCCGTCGGCGCCGATCGTGATGTCATTGCAGGTGCCGCCGCCGGGGAAGTAGTAAATCCCTTTCTGGGTAGCGTCGGTCAGGTCGAAGGCCATGAGAGATGTCGTGCCCTCCGAGCGTTCCGGGCCGAAGAAATTAGGGGCTGAACACAGCCAGAGCGTGTTGGATTTTTCGTCGGCCAGCACACCGAGGATGGTTAGGATGCCGTTTTCAGGAGAGTGTTGAATCCAGGGGCGGGCAATGCGCCCACCGGGATCCGTGCGGTAGACGATGCCCTTCACGCTGCCGGTGAGCACCGTGCCGTCACTCATCGATGTGATGCTCTCGGGAAAAACCTGGGTGTCGTCGATACGGATGTCCAGTTCGGGATTACGGGTCGGTCCTGGCGCACATGCTGTCACGAGGACAGCCAGGATTAGTGTAGTAGTTTTTTTCATTCCTTGTCCCTGGTTCAGTGCCCGGTGGTGTTGTCCGGTGCGGTCTCGAAGCTTTCGTTGTTTTGCTGGGCCTCGTACGCACGCCAGCCGAGGTCGGTCAGATAAGCGTGGATGGCGTTTGCCTGGTCCTCGTTGAGTACGTCGTCCCACTGCGGCATGCCGCGGAAGCGCCTGGCTCCGTACAGCACGATGCCCAGAAAGCCTTCATGCGTGGCGGAATTCATGCGTCTTAGGTCGGGTGTCAGGCCATAGTCGGTGTTGGCATGACAGATGGCGCAGCTGCGACCAAACAACTGCTGTCCCTGGGCGATGAGCTCCGTAGATGCCGTGTTGGCCACCGGGGGCTGGGGAATCGGGTCTATCTCGCTGAGTAATTCCGGTACCGGCACTTCGCCGCCGCCAAGTTTCAGGGCGATGATGCGACCCTGGTTGCCATAGCGGATGACGGCACTGGTGGGGTGGGGAGCAAACCAGCCGCCACCGCCCCAGCCGGTGAGGAAGGTGATGTACTGGACATCGTCGATCATGTAACTCACCGGGGCAGCTATGATGGAAGAGCCGACAAAGATCTCGTGCAGCAGTTCGCCGGTAGCTTCGTGATAGATCCGCAGGAAACCGGAATCGGTTCCCTGGAACACCAGGCCGCCGGCAGTAGCCAGCACACCGGCACGGTCCCACCAGCCCTCGTTTTCCACCTCCCATACGGTTTCGCCAGTGGCCGGGTCGAAGGCTTTCAGTGCGGCACGCGACTCCGCCTTGCCTGCTTCCTGCACCCCCTGAAGGAATGAGCGCACTGGGTCCTGCATGAGGTCCGGGTTCATGGTCATCATGTCGCCGAACAGTATGCTGTTACCGTTGTTGCCCTGCTTGGGTCGATAGACATGGCCATCGGTCGTGTCATAGCTCATGGCGCCGCCCTCGATGGACGGAATGTAGACAAGGCCGGTGTTCGGATTCAGGGCCATAGGGTTCCAGGCATGGCCGCCCATACCGGAGGGCTCCACGAAGATGGGCGGGCCGCCGTAGACGTAATCGACGGCGGGATTGATCTCCGGCTTACCGGTTTCCATGTCGATGCCCAGTGCCCAGTTGACTGGCACATAGGGATCGGCGGAGAGCAGTTCACCAGTGGCGCGATCCAGGATATAGAAGAAGCCTGCCTTGGGTGCCTGCATGATGACCTGGCGGGTTTCGCCGTCAAAGTTCATGTCAGTGAGAATGAACGGCTGCGTGGCCGTGTAGTCCCAGCTTTCGCGTGGTACTTCTTGGTAATGCCAGACCAGGCGTCCGGTATCCGGGTCGATGGCCAGTATGGAACACAGAAACAGATTGTCGCCACCGGAGGGGCTGCGTTCGTGCCAGTTGAACAGGGCCGAGTTACCGGTGCCGACATACAACAGGTTCAGCACTGGGTCGTAGACCATGGCGTTCCAGGCGGTACCGCCGCCGCCGACTTCCCAGCGGCTTTCCGGGTCCCAGGTTTCCAGTGCCATCTCGAGTTCGGGATGCTCCTGGCCGAGGGCGGGGTCGCGGGGCACCGTGAAAAAGCGCCAGGCAAATTCACCGCTCTTCAGGTCATAGGCGCTGATGTAGCCACGGGCATCGTAGTCTGCACCGGCGTTGCCGATGACCACCACGTCGCCGGCCACCTCAGGTGCCCCGCTGGAGGTGTAGGCGCGGTCCTTGTAGATGATGGTGTCGACTTCCCAGGCAACTTCTCCGGTTTCGGCGTCGAGGCCGAAGAGTCTGCCATCAAGGGAGCCGACATACACCATACCGTCCCACACGGCGACGCCGCGGTTCACTTCGTCGCAACAGGTATAGCGGTTCACCTGCCCGTCGCTCTCAGGATTGAATGCCCAGAGTTCCTCACCGGTTACGGCATTGAGTGCGTAGACACGCCCGGTGGTGCCGGATGTGTAGAGGACACCATCGACAACAATGGGATTGGCCTCCATGCCCCGGTGGGTGTCAGTGCGGTATTCCCAGGCAAAGCCCAATTCCTTGATGTTGTCCTGGTTGACCTGGTCGAGCGGGCTGAAATGGCTCTTGCCGAAATCACGGCCTTCGGTTAACCACTGGCCGGGTTCCGCATCGATATTGAGCAGGCGGTCGCGGTCGATGGCTGCGAACGAGGAAGGAATGAAGTCGGCAGGCGCATCAGCATCCGTCGTGGTGACTGGTATCGCGGCACTGTCATCGTTGCCCGAACAGGCGGCGAGTAACATGAGACAGGCTGCGAGGATGGGAGGTAGTAATGCCGCTCCTACGACGACTTTAGGTTTTTTTCGCATGGTGTTCCTAATCAAGGAGGAATAATCCTTGTTATGCCTTTGTTGACGTTGTTATCAATGGTTTTATCCATGTAGCGGATATTTAACCAATATTGCCGCCGCGCGGTAAAGGATGATACCCGAGATACACTTTTCTGCATGACAAAAATCGCGTGCTGGTACTGAAAGGGTTGTGGCTAAGATACGTTCCTGTCACTGAAACCTGTCGCCCGGATTTCGTTTCAAAATATGACCGAAAAGTCACTGTTTTTCGTATTTTTTCTGGCTTGAGAGAAAAGTGCACGAAAAGTGAAATATTACTTCCAAACGCTCTGTTTGCTTGATATGGTCACGGCATCGGAAGCAGTTTGAGCTTCCGTTCTCTGTTATATGAACTAAAACAATGGGGGTCTTCAATGCAGCGCATACAACACTTGCGTAAGAAAAATCTAGCCCTGGTCGTTTCCGCAGTCTCCACGATGCTGGCCGGGGGTACAAGCTCCAACGTCTTTGCGCAAGACACTCTGGAGGAAATCACAGTAACCGGTTCACGTATTGTAAGACGTGACCTCGACGCACCAAGTCCAATCATTACAGTAGGTAGTGAAGCTCTCGAAAATACAGCCACCACTTCTGTGGAATCCGTGCTGAACCAGATGCCGCAGTTCGTGCCAGGCGGAACACAGTTCTCCAACAGTATCCAGGGTGGTGCCACAAGTTCGCCTGGTGCCGCAACGCTGAACCTCAGGGGCATGGGCTCCAACCGCAACCTGGTACTAATAAACGGCAAGCGTGCACAGCCCGCGAACGCCTCACTCGTTGTTGACATCAACACGATACCTGCGTCTGCCATCCAGAACGTGGAGGTCATCACCGGCGGGGCCTCTGCCGTGTATGGTCCTGACGCCATGGCTGGTGTCGTTAACTTCATCTTGAAGACTGATTTTGAGGGCCTCGAGTTCGATTACCAGATGGGTGAGACAGCCGAGGGTGACGGTGGTGAGGAAAAGTTCAGCATGCTGATGGGTGTTAACTCTGGCGATGGCCGCGGCAACATCATGATGGGCATCGACTGGACCAAGCGTGATCCTGTTTTCCAAGTAGACAGATCGTTCTACCGCGACGGCTGGGCTGACCCTGGCAACCCAAGTGGTAACTTTATCGTCGCCCCTGCCTTCGCCGGCAACGGCAACAGGAATCCGGCCTCGCAGGCAGCCATAGATGCGCTATTTCCTCAGGTAGCTCCTGGCAAAATCGGCAGGTCAACTGACATATATTTTAACGCAGACGGCTCGCCCTTCATCGTAGCTGGTGGCCTTGGTTACAACGGTCCGATCAATGCGTATGACAACTGCTCTGACTACTGCGGTGTCAAGCTGCTTAATAATGGAAATTTGGACCAGAATGGTCGCTCGCTGGACTTCTTCCTGTCATCACCGCTGGAAAGGCACTCACTTTTTGTACGCGGCAACTATGACATCACAGATAATATCAACGCGTTCGCCCAGGTAAATTATACAAGGATCGACGTCGACCAGACCGGTAGCGTACCACCTGCTATCACTGTATGGCAGGCCCCACAAGTACCCCGTGACGGCCGTGCACTGCCCCCCGTCCTTGAGGGTCTGCTAGATTCTCGTGCTGATCCGGATGCCCCATGGCCACTGTTCCAGGTGCTTTCTTACAACGGTAACATTCGTACTGAAAATAAGAATGACGTCTGGCAGTTCATGCTCGGGTTGGAAGGTGAGCTGAGGGATGGCGACTGGACCTGGGAGGCCTACGGCTCTCGCGGTGACACGTATATCGAAGCCGTGAACAACAGGCTGCCCTCACTGCAGCGTTACCAGAACCTGGTCTATGCGCCTAATTTTGGGCAAGTAAAAGGATATAGCCCCGGAGTTGTTGCTGGTATTGGACCAGGCAGTGGCTATAACCTGACCTGTACCTCCGGTCTACCAGTATTCCAAAAATTCCAAGTCTCTGAAGACTGCCTTGACAGTATAGATACCAGGCTGGTTAACCGAAACACACTCACGCAGGAAATTCTGGAGGCTAACCTCCAGGGCGGACTAGGTGACTGGTTCGAGCTGCCAGCCGGTGAGATACGCTTCGCGGTCGGTGCCTCATATCGTGGCAACTCCTATAGCTTTAACCCCGGTAACCCGGTCAATATGCTCCAGGAGAACCCGATCGGCCTGTTCGCGTCTAACGCTACCGGCGGTAAGATCAATGTCCGTGAGTATTACGGTGAGGCGCTGGTGCCTGTCCTTGATAACCTGAATCTTGAGCTAGGTTATCGCTACTCAGACTTCAGTACAGCCGGTGGCCAGGATACCTACAAGGCGATGTTCACCTGGAATGCGACTGACCAGCTGACCTTCCGTGGCGGTTACCAGTTTGCTACTCGTGCGCCAAACATTGCAGAACTGTTCTCTGCACCTACGCAGAGGGTGGTTGGCCATCCCGACCAGGATAACTGTTCGGCGACAACCCGAGCTCCTTGGGGCAACGTGCCGGGCAACCCGGATAGGGCCAAGGTTATCGACCTCTGTCGTGCCATTATCGGTAACAATACCTCGCTCTTTGACACCCAGACCTATTCTGTTCTTGGGGTTACTGGGCCTGAGGGTTTCCACAGGCAGAACCCTCCGTTCTTCCCGCTGGAAATTGCCATCGAGCAGGGCAACCCGAATGTGGCACCAGAGCAGGGTGAAACCTACACACTGGGTGCAGTGATCACTGATCCGTTTGGAATGGACGGTCTCAGTATTACTCTAGACTATTATGATATTGCGTTGACTGATGCGATCTCACCAGTTTCAGTGCAGATTGTTTACAACAACTGTTTCAACTGGAACGGCGCGACCAACCCGAACTACGATGTAAAAAATCCTTCTTGCCAGAGGATTCGTCGTAACGACGTCACTGGTGACCGTGCTCAGGTAGATACGCCATACGATAATCTGGGAACCCTGGAAACTCAGGGCTTTGACCTCAATATCAACTACTCCATGGACGTTGGCCCGGGTACCCTGGGTATTAACAGCAACATGAACTTCCTGGATAGCTTTGAATACCAACCGGCACCTGGCGACCCGATCATCGATGCTACGGGAACCCTGGACCAAGGCGGTATGTTTGAGTTCCAGCATCTGACACGTTTTTCCTATTTCTGGAATGACTTCAACGTTGGATTGAGCTGGCGTTACCTGGACAGTGCGGAATCTGCAGCCAAAGCGCAGAGTCCTAACACCACTATCCTGGGACCTGGCTCATATCAGACATTTGCTCTGAACGGTGGCTGGAATATCAACGACCAATATACGTTGAGATTTGGTGTGGACAACCTCTTTGATGAGGATCCTGAGCTCACCAACTCAAACCCGGCCGGTGGTGACACCAACTCCGACCAGACTGTACCAAATCTGTATGATTTGTTGGGTCGTCGTTATTACGTTGGCTTTAAAGTCAGCTTCTGATAACGGAGCTAGTAAACAAAAAAACCCCGCCAATGGCGGGGTTTTTTTTGGGAAAAAATTAATTACTAATCATTTGAGATGAAGCTCATGCATGCCACCTATTTCTCCTCTGACGTAGACATTAAATGGCAGACACCAACGTTCTTCACTTGAAAGATTCACCGCGACTGAATGCATGGTGACAGATGGAAATAAACAGATCTGATAAATTTTTGGTGTGATAGAAAAATTTTTGCAGTTGAAAATATTTTGAGAGTCCGTCTCTAAATCGAGGGATGGCGGAAATGGAACCAGGCTTAAAATATCCCTGTAAAAGTAAAGGTCGCCACATTTATCCGGGGTCTTAAGGTACAGCACGCCAGATATTAGAGAATTATTGTGATTGTGAAGTGGGCACTGATCCCCAGGTCGATTAATGTTAATCCACGAGTTTGTGACATAGAACTCTATCCTTTTACTGATGCAAAGCGTGCCTTTTGCGTAGGTGTTGACCTCCCTGATGATGATCTCACGGATGTCCGCAAATTCAGATTTGTCAAGGATGTGTTTGTCGGTGGAGGTCAGGAAAGAGTGTGTACCGCCGGTTGGAAGTCTGTTAGTAAACTCCAGTGAGGAAATGTCCGGTATTTCGAAGGTTTCCAATACCCGAGTATAGACGGGTGATGAAAACAGTGGGTACACCATGGGTTGATGGGAGCTTGGGGTCTGCATATTGTGGATTAACCAAGAAAACTAGTTCAGATTAGCATAAACGAAACGTATTTAGTCCAGTATGTATTTGACTTCACGGTTGCGGATGAACTGCGACAAGATCCATTTTTCGCCCGATGCCGGCGGGGTACCGGAATGGCGAGTCCTCATGTCGGATGACCCATCGGGCAGGGAGTTCGTGAAGAAAATACCGTCACCGGTTTTTCCCTTAAAGCTGAGATTCAGCTCAGTAAATAGTGTATCGCCACCTTCGTATTCCTCGTTCAGATATATAAGGAACGTGATTATGCGCTGCCCGTTTGTGGCAATCTCCTGGTCGTAATTTCGCATTTTGGGGTCGACGAAGTCGAAGTGTGGTGAAATCTCTTCACCTGGCTGGTAATTAAGTATGGCCGTGCCCTCGAACTGCGCCATTGGGACATTGCACGCGGAACTCATCTTCTGCTGAATCAGAAAGTGCAGTAATTCGTTTTCGACCAGGTTAAATTCGGCTATCGAGTTTGTACGTGTTTCTGAGGCGTAGTTACGCCGATTAGTGGCATCGTAGACCATTGCCCGCTTTAGCCTTTGCGCAGACAGCCGCACCAGCCAGCGACAGATTTCTTCAGAGAGCAGGTGTTCAAAGGTCTTGATTAAAGGTTCCTCGTTAAGGACTCTGCCAGCCACGGGGGCCAGCCAGTCTTCAGGGTTGATGCTTTCCCGCAGTTGCCGCCAATGTTGCGCATCATCGATGTCCAGCAGGTCCGGTGAGATGGCGGGTTCGCCCGTGCCCGCCAGCAGCACCAGTTGCTCCCTGGCAGATGGGGAGCCGAGTGTGGCGGCATGGGTAAGCGTATTCAGGGCGTGGCTCCAGTTCTTCTGCTGGGTAATGCCGGTGGCCTGGAATACGGCGACCATGGATACAGCCTCGGCATTGCCTGCCTGGGCGGCCTCCAGAATAAAGCTGGCGCCATCTCCGGGCAGGTATGGGCAGCGGTCGCCAACGAGCATGCGCTTGCCCAGCCGGGTCTTGGCAGCCAGGTCGCCCTGCTGGGTTGCTCGAGCTAACACATTGATGGCCTCGTCATGGTTTCCACTGGCATCAAAGCGGTCCGCCTCGGCAATTGCATCAGAAGTAGTCGGGCTGGTCATTGATAACCTGCTCCCTGCCAGGTTGTGATAAATGCATGTCGCAATCCGGAATTATTGCATGGATGTTTGCCGAGTGCAGAACAAAGCTTGTCCTGAAATTGCCTTTCCTTTAACCTAGCCTGCCCCCAAATAAAAAGAGCAATCCACCGAGTTTTACCATGCTGAGAGTTCATTGTTTTCTTGCCCTCATGGCGGCATCAATACTGGCCAATGGACAGGAGGCAGATGCCTTCCTAGCCTGCGCTGAAATCGCTGACAGGCTGGAGCGAGTTATCTGCCTGGAAGAGGCCCTGGAGTCTGCAACCGCCACCCAGGCAGAGGATACTGCTGTAGTGCAAGATACACCCGAAGGTGAAGTCGAGGATTTTGGGGTATCCACTAGAGCAGTAACTGAGACCGGCAACTTGGTGGAAAGTGGTGATGAAGACAGACGTCCTTTTTTTCGTCTGCCCAGGCTGCCTAGACTCTTTGGCGGCGGTGAGGAAGCCGCCGAATCCGATTCCATAGACGCCGAACCGGACGGAGAGAATACCGTGGAAAGTTTTGGTAGGGAAGCGCGGGTCGTCGTCAATACGGAGGGCCAGGACGAGCTGCAGGACCAAATTGTCGAATTGTTTGAGGCCAATCCTAATATGTGGGTCTTACGCCTTGCCAGCGGCCAAGTCTGGCGCCAGACGCATCCAAAAAGGCTGAATTTGAGGGAGGGAGATGCCGTACGCATTTATCCTTCCCGCTGGGGCGAAAACTTCCGCCTGCAGACGCCAAGACTGTCAGGCTTTATCCAGGTACTCCGCGTCGAATAAAAGCCGTTACTTTTCTGCGAACCCGCGTCAGGCTCTCAAAACATTCCTTACCCCTGGAATTAGCTTGCGCTTCTATTCAAAAATGAAGATGTCCTCGCTCTCTTCCGGCCGCTGCATGTCCTTCTCGAAGTAAGTCTTCCACAGGTGGTCCCAGGGTCGCCCATACATATCTGGTATTTCGTATTCGATCACGTCGCCCGGGTTAACCGGCGTAGCCACACCGTCGATCGGAAAAATGGTCTGGACGCACTCTATGAAGGTATAGGGTGTTGCATCGGCATCATCGAATTCATTCTGTTTCTCATAATTTCGAACGATGCGCACAGGTTCGACCAGCGCTTCCGGATCGTAAAAGATCGCCTCATGGTTTAGACCGATGAAGTTTCCGTCTGCGTCACGGTTAGGAGAGTAGATTTCTATTGTCTGCAAGAGGCTGGAATGATCTGGTGCTGCATGTACCTTCCAGCCCTGTATATTGGATGTCCATGTGATCAGGACATCGTTGTCCCAGAAACCAATCGTTTCACCATACCAGCGCGGAACGTCCGCGCCCAGCCTTGGTACCAGGCCGTCCATGTTGAACTCACGCCCGATGTGTATGTTGGTGATGAAATTGCGAGCGACACCAGCGAGAATCTGCACCATGTTCGGAGTGACCATGATGTAGTGTTCCCAGACTGCTGCCTCGTGCCAGCGGCGCATGAATCCTTCCGGCCAACAATACTGAGAAGGCCACTGGGCAGCATTGGTATTTGCGTGATGGTAGGCTTCCTGCACGAAACGGGTCTGGTATTCGGGGGTCAGCAGAGACAGGATGGTTGGGATCTGGTTGTGACGCATCCTGTACCAGTAATAGTTGTTATCCGTTCGCCCGGGGTGGGCGTAAATCCCGTTCATGTCGGCAGGAACGGTGGCGTAGGTATGTTCGGTCGGACCGCCGCGTGATTTTGTCTCTGCCATCAAGGCTTCGTAATGTTCCTGAGCGGTCTTGAACGGATAAGGGCTGACAATGGCCTCCCTGGGGTAGTCACGGTCACAGTAGCCCCATGCCGCAGAAGCTGGCGGGTTGTCGCCAATCAGCGGCCGCCTGTTACCTCCCCAAATGTCTTCGAGCGCGCCTGACGTGTTGCACCGGAAGTAGCGGGGGTCCATCCACAGGTCGCGATCCGCGTAGAAATCATCGGAGGTGAAGAGGTCGCGTGCGAGGGGCGTGATGCCGGGCGGTGTTTCGCCGGGTTCGGCGCCACCGGTAAATTCACGTGGACGTTCGTTGAACGGACCGTTGGCGCCCATGACACGCATGGTGGCTCCGGTGAACGGATATTCGTTGATATCCGTCACCATTGGGGCGCCGCGCCCGACACTGGTGAAATCCATCTGCGCAGTCTGTTGCGCGCTACCCGCATGGCCGGCAAGTGCAGCCGTCACTGCCACGAACAGTTTCCATCCCCTCATTACTGCGCCCCTCTTAATATTTTTTTATTGTTTTAGTCAGCTGCGGTTACCCGTCCAATTTCCTTGCCGTCTGGGGTACGCAGAGCTGTGACATAGCCGCCATCCTCGCCATTGCGCATGGGTGCGATTCTAATGGTTACCATGTCGCCGACGGTGAACATATCTGGCATGAGGCCCTGGCGACGCATGTTGTTGCGGCTGTGCCCTTCAAATTCGATATCGCGGGTGCCCCTGGCTTCATCCGTGACTTCCAGAATCAGCCGCATATGTGGGTTGGCAAAACGGACTTCCTGAACCTTACCGGATACCAGCACGGTGTTCATGAAGTCGAATTGCGCAGCGGAATGATGGGCACTGGCCGTTACGCTCATTAGCAGTGCGATGAACATGAAAACGAAATGTTTGATTGTTGATCTCACGGTGAATCCTCTTTTGTTAATTCAAGTAGTTGGACTAAATTAATCTTGGACCATCTCAAGGTCTGCAGCCTCGTACAATTCTTCCATTTCATCCAGCCAAAGCGGTTCCGTGCATTCATAAGTAAGGACGTGGTAATCCGACATCGCCTGCCAGCGTTTAGTAGTAGCGAAGGGCTCTTCAAGCCAGAGCGGGTCTGTCATAACCATGTCGGCAGCCAGCACGCGGGTACCGTTCGGCAGCGGGGTATCGAAATAATATTCCTCGCGGATGGTCGCCTGGTTGCTGTGTGGATAGCGGGAGTCAACCTGGGTCTTTAGGCGGGTGGTTTCAACGATCAGGCGGTCGCCTTCCCAGTGTGCGGTCGAATAGCCGTTGCGTTCCGGAAAGAACTCCTCGGGATTGCCCGCCTCATCGCCGATATAGATACGGCGAATTTCATTGTGGGCCTCGTAGATGACGAACATCTGCTCCGGACGCTGGATAATCTCCATGGGATAGCCGCCGGACCCGAGCATCGAACTCGGCATGCCGCCGCCGACACAGGAGTTGCCTGCACCGTGATTTGTGCCTTCAGTGACTGAAATGAAATCCTGACGCGCCTTTTCGGCGTCAGGCTTGAGACTGAATTGGCCTGCAGGCGCCGTGAATGCGCCGGCACCACCGTTACCCCGGTAGGTAGACCATGCTCCCGTGAAATCCGGCCGCTCGGCAGCTTGGATAGAAACGGATATACACGCGATCAAGGCTATTGCCGCTGTGCGAGCGCTGTGGTTCAAAAAGGATATCGTTAAAGATAGAGATGCTGGCATTACTTCCCCCGGGTAATTCGTCAATCAAAAATACCACTAAATATTATAGACAGATAAAGCCTGTGAACTGCAGGACCTGTAGTGAAAACATTAAGGAAATTATTGCAGTTGCGGCAGTAAGAAAAACTCCCCAGGCAGGGGTTGCCTGCGAGGGGAGTTTAAAAGCTTTTAACCTTGGAGACGGGTTATAAGCTTGGAACTTTAATAGTCTTACGAGCCCTGCGGCCAGACGAAGTCAGGGCGCAGGCCTTCACAGACGGGACGGCCATCACTGGGTGCCGAAGCACCGGAAGCCGCATCATAGAAGGCGTGGTAGCTGGCGGCCGGAAAATCGGCGGAGTAACCCATTAGATTAGGCACAACCACACGAATCCTGTGCTGCTTGTCATCCAGCATGATGGGTGTGCCGCATTCCGCACAAACACAGAGTTCCAATGGGCCATTAGGGTTCTGGTCATTGAAAGGCATACGGTTAAGGCCGCCTTCGTTGTCGACCTTCAGGTCGCCGTGGTTGAAGAAGACCACGTGGGTAGTGTCCTGGCCTGTCACTCTTTTACACACCGAACAGTGGCAGGTGTGATTGTCGATTGGATCGCTATCGGATTGGGTGTGGACGTGCTCGCACCCGCCGGCATATTTAGACATAGTTGGTCCCCTAATACTGATGATTATTATTTTGTTACCCGAAAAGTATAAAAACGCGTGGGTGAGGTACACAACAGTTTTTCTGTGAATATTTTGTGAAAGGGAGGCGTAATCACTAATTGACGTTCTCAAAGTGGGCGAATTTGCTTTTATAACCACGGGGTTACGAATGTGTCACTGTACACGGGTTGACATAAAAATATTTTTTGAAAAATTGCATAACGGTAGACGTTTACCCGGAAAATAGGATGGAAAGTTGCGGCTGGACGCCAGTGACGGCTGTGTTTATGCTTGGCGCTACCGAATTCAAGTCAGAGGTAATCATTCCATGAAATCAATGCTCCATGCTTGCCGGCTTGTGCTGGCGTTTCTGGGTGCGATGTTCCTGTCGGCACCCCTGTTGGCCGCCGAGCCCGAATACGTGTCCATCGACATGGAAATCGATATCAACAAGCCGGCTGCCGACGTATGGGCGGCGGTCGGTGCGGATTATTGCGCTATCGGCGAATGGGGCGGGCTGGCTTGTGAGATCATTTCCGGTGACGGGAGCATGGGCACCGTCAGGTCCCTGCTCGGTGGGCGAATTATCGAAATCCTTGTTGCGCAGACCGAACTGTCCTACGGCTACACCCAGCCAGTGCAGGAAGGCCAGTTCTACAACCTGTACCATGGCTTCATGGAAGCCAGGCCGGTGACGGCCAGCACCTCAAAGATGTTGTACACCCTGGTATATGATGTTTCCAACCTGGCAGACCAGGCTGCCAAGGACGCCGACGTGGCAAGACGACGCGTTATGTTCGAGAACTTGCTGGTCAACATGAAAAATATTGCGGAAGGCAAATAACATCCACCAATCCTGCAGCCCGAACTACCAGCAGCAATCCGTGCTCTTGCTGGTCGGGGGTATATGAACGCACACAGTTGGCCACTTTATGCTTCCGGCTCTTCGTTGATAAGAATACATACCGATTTGAAGGGGTAAATCATGAATCGCATTAATCAAACTGCATTCCTGTTGCTGATGGCCACACTGGTTTCCTGTGGCCAATCCGATAACGGTGTCGGCGAGGCGGCCGGCACTTCTTCCCTGCCGCAGGCAGCGGCCACCGCTGGCGGGGGCTCCTCTAATATCGAAGCCGCCAACGTAACTGATGAGCGTTTGTTGAATGCCGAGGACGAACCGGAGCAGTGGATGATGGTCGGTGGCACATACGAGGAACGGCATTACAGTCCCCTCGATGAAATCAACCGCGACAATGTCGAAAACCTTCAACTGGCTTGGTTTGCCGACTACGAAGTCAACCTGTCACAACAGGGCACGCCCCTGTACATCGATGGCGTGATCTACGTTTCCACCGCGTGGAGCATGGTCAATGCCTTTGACGCGGCGACCGGCGAACTGCTGTGGCACTACGATCCCCAGACGCCCCGAGAAATCGTCACCCGGGTCTGCTGTGGCATCGTCAACCGCGGCATCGCCGCCTACGAGGGAAAGATCTACCTGGGGACCCTGGATGGTTTCCTGGTCGCCATCAATGCCGATACCGGTAAAGAGGAGTGGCGCAAGCTGACCCTCGATCCCAGCGGTCCTCAGACCATCACAAGCGCACCTCGCATCATCAAGGGCCAGGTGCTGATCGGCAACTCCGGCAGTGAAAAGAGCGCCCGCGGTTATCTCGGCGCCTACGACGCACGCACAGGTGATGACCTGTGGCGTGTCTATACCGTACCCGGTAACCCAGAACTTGGATTCGAAACACCGCAAATGGAAAGTGCCGCAGCTACATGGAGCGGCAACTGGTGGGAGCTTGGCGGTGGCGGCACTGTATGGGATGCCATCGTTTACGATGAAGTGAACAATCTGGTGATCTTCGGCACCGGTAATGGTACTCCCTGGGATCAGCGTGCCCGTGATCCAGAGGGTGGCGATAACCTGTATGTCGCATCCCTACTGGCGGTCGATGCCGACACCGGCGAATACATCTGGCACTACCAGACCACACCAGGCGATACCTGGGATTACGATGCCATGAGCCCGATGATGCTGGTCGACCTTGAAGTGGACGGCGAAATGCGCCACGTGGTCATGCAGCCGAACAAGAACGGCTTTTTCTATATGCTGGATGCTGCAACCGGTGAACTGCTACGCGGTTATCCCTTTACCGAGGTGAACTGGGCCACCGGCATTGATATGGTCACCGGCCGTCCAATCGAGGTACCGGAAGCTCGGTACGACCATGAGAACATCTGGAACCTGGCGCCCGGGGTACAGGGTGGTCACGGCTGGCATGCCAACGCCTGGAACCCGGAAAGTGGCCTGATCTATATCGCCACCCAGCGTGCATATTTCGCGATGCAGAGCCTGGAAGATTTCACGCCCAATAACGATCCAACGGCCAACAACCTGGCCATCGACATGAGCGCCAACTTCGTCTACTACCGTGACAATCCCGATGCCCCCCGCGAATTTGTCGGGTACGTGTCAGCCTGGAATCCCGCAACCGGTGAAGAAGTGTGGCGCAGCGAGGAAAACTCGGGACCCACCGGTGGCGTGCTCAGCACGGCTGGCGGCCTGGTCTTCTCCGGTGGTGGCAACAACACCAACGAGTTCCGTGCTTATGACACCGTAACAGGTGAAAAGCTGTGGTCGTTTGATACCCAGACCGGCATGGTCGCAGCACCCATCACCTTCGAAATGGACGGTCGCCAGTACGTGGCCGCCAGCGTCGGTATCAACCAGGCAGGAAATTACTTCGCGCCGAATAATTCACGGTTGCTGGTCTTTGCCCTAAATGGTGGCAACCAGCTGCCAGAACAATTGACCTACACGCCGCGCGAACTGAATCCGCCGGAGCTGTTGGCCAGCCAGGATGTCATCGATGCCGGTGGCGAGCTCTACAGCCAGCACTGTTCCGTCTGTCATGGTATCGGCGGTCAGATGCGTGGCGCCAACTTCCCTAACTTGCTGGTCACGCCATTGTTGCATAGCGATGTCGGTTTCAACCAGGTGGTAATAGAGGGCATTCGTGCCGACAAGGGTATGGTGTCCTTCGCCAACCGAATCGATGCAGAAGGTAGTGACGCCATCCGCTGGTTCCTTGTGGCCCAGGCCATCGAAGCGCAGAACGCCACCCCGCTGGCACCTCCAGAAGACGTGGATGCGCCGGAAGATATCCATACCGAAGAGGAATAGCCCGCTTATCTGAATTCGCCACCGTTGCCTTCATTTGGAAACGGTGGCGTTTTTTAGTTGGCCTCCCGCAAGCTTGATCAGGCCCAAGGTGCCTGGCCTGGACCGGGGTTAAATTGCCCCGGTAAACGGCCTCGACTAGAGGTGCCTGCGGTGGACAAAGCCCTAGTTCTGCCTCAGAATTTCACGGACGAGAGTAACTTTCACAATATTTGGGTTTTTCAGCCCTAGAATCGGCCCCATACACCGAATATAGGGGTCCAGGAACCGATTTTAACTGTATGTCCAACATTGTCAGAAAAACCTTGATCTCCTCTCTCTTTGCCACGGTCGCCGCCATCTCTTCTCAGGTACAGGCTGCCGACGAATGGGCGGTCATCGAGGATTATTGCTTCCAGTGCCATAACGACGAAGACTGGGCTGGCAGCGTCGCCTTCAATCTCATGTCGAAGGATGATGTTTCCCACGAGGCTGAGATTTTCGAGGAGGCCATCCGCCGCCTGAATGGTGGGCATATGCCGCCGCCAGGTGCTGAACGTCCACAGGAACGGGAACTCAAGGCGCTGGTTGCCTGGCTGGAAAACACCATCGATGAGCAAGCAGGGACACCGCACGCCGGCAACGTGCCGCTAAGGCGCCTGAACCGGCGCGAATATGAAAATGCCGTGCGTGACCTCCTGGCACTGGAAGTCGATGCCTCCGCACTATTGCCGGAGGATGATATCGAGGGTGGTTTTGACAACAACGCGGCCGCCTTGCAGGTATCGCCCGCATTTATCGACCAGTACCTCAATGCAGCGAGGACGATTGCCCATAGCGCCATTGGTTCCACCCGCCCCATTCCTGTGCTCGAAACCTTCGGCAGTGTGGCTGACATGATCATCTCCCTGCCGGCCAGGGGTACTCCGGGCACAGGTGTACAGCAATCACATCAGCCGGGTATGCCATTTGGCACACGGGGCGGTATGAGTGTGCGTTACAACTTCATGGCGGATGGCGTATACGAACTTAATATCGGCGACCTTGCCCTGGGTCGCGAAGTTCCCAATATGGAATTCAGGAACACCGTAATTGCACTCCTGGACGGCAAAGAAATTTTCCGAACGGAGCTGGGGGGCGATGATGATCATGAGGCCATCGATAAGGAGCAGGCTGATGCGGTATCGCGCATCAATGCCCGACTGAAAAATATTCGATTTAATGCTGTCGCTGGACAACATATTGTTTCGGTGACGTTCCTACACCGCAGCTTTGCGGAGAGTGATGAGCGTTCTCCTGAAACCGCACTGGAAGGGGGGCAGAGTAGGATACATAAGGTGCACGCCCTGCAGGTCCGCGGTCCGCTAGAAGTCACGGGCATGAGTGAGTCTGAATCGCGCAAACGTATCTTTGTTTGCTATCCCAGGGAAACTGCAGAAGAAGAGGCATGCGCAAGGGAAATCATCACAAATTTGGCGGAGCGCGCATTCCGCCGTCCGCTGGATGATGAGGATCTCACCAGTCTTACCGCATTTTTTACCCGCAGCCGGGAGAACAATGACTTTGAAGCCAGCATCAAGGAGGCTGTAAGCGCTATCCTGGTCAGCCCCCATTTCATTTACCGTGCCGAAGGCGGGCCCATCCAGGGCGAAAGCCTCATGTTGACCGACCTCGAACTAGCGTCGCGTCTGTCATTTTTCCTCTGGAGTAGCCTGCCAGACGAGGAACTACTTACACTGGCTAATAACAACGAACTGAGTAAGCCGGATGTGCTCAGGGCTCAAATCTCACGTATGCTAGCTGACAATAGAGCGAAGACGCTCATCGACGATTTTGCGTTCCAGTGGCTGAACCTTGCCAAACTGGATGAGATAAACCCTAACGGCTTTATGTTCCGTTATGCTAGCCGCTTCCTTGATCCGCGTCCTATGTTCAAGGAGGAGTTGAGCCTGTTCATCGACAGCGTCCTGCGCAGCGACCAGTCTGTGGTGCGTCTGCTGGATGCAGATTACACCTACCTGAATGAACGGCTCGCGATGCATTACGGCATCGATGACGTTAAGGGCAGTAATTTCCGAAAGGTGGCATTGTCGGATGAGTATCGTCATGGCCTGCTGGGCAAGGGGGCCATCCTAATGTTGACCGCCAACCCAAACAGGACTTCTCCTGTGCTTCGCGGAGCCTGGATCCTTGAAAGGCTGCTGGCTTCGCCGCCATCTCCGCCGCCACCAAATGTGGAAACCGATTTGCCCCAGAAGCCCGGTAGTCCGCCCGAAACAGTGCGCGCGAGATTAGAACAGCACCGCGCCAATCCTACGTGCTACAACTGCCATGGTGTCCTTGATCCGCTCGGCTTTGCTCTCGAGAATTTCAATACCGTGGGCCAGTTCCAGGAAGTCGACCGTGAAACGCTGAGCATTATAGACGCATCAGGTGAGCTGCCAGATGGCACGCAGATCAGGCGCCCGGAAGACCTCAAGACGGCACTGGTAGACCGTTCTGAGCTATTTGTTCAATCTTTGACTGAACACCTCATGACATTTGCCTTGGGTCGCATAGTCGATTTTCAGGACATGCCGACAGTGCGTCGGATCGTTCGCGATGTTGCCAAAGAGGACAACCGATTCGGAGCCATTGTATACAATATAGTCAGCAGTGATGCTTTCCTCATGCGCTCTGGTATGGACAGTGCCAGTGGGAGTGGCAGGCCTCAACAGGCGGCTCTATAACGAATAGTTTCTAGAAAAATTTTGATTTATTAACCCAGTGGGGTGCCAGACCATGTTTATTAGCAAGAAACATCTTTCACGCAGGACACTGTTGAAAGGGGCGAGTGCATCCATTGCCCTGCCCATGCTGGATGCCATGACACCGGCCATGGCGCAGGCAGAAATTGGATACCCACGCCTGGGCTTTATTTATTTTCCTCATGGCGCAGTAATTCATGAATGGCCGCCAAAGCAGACGGGTACCAATTTCGAGTACTCCAGGATTCTTAAGCCCCTGGAGTCTCTCAATGAATATGTCACCGTGGTCTCGGGCCTAAGAAACAAGGCCGCTGAAAATGGCCCGGCGCCACATTCGATTACGGAAGAGACCTGGCTGTCCTGTGTGGCACCTGGTGATCGTGACCGCAGGCCGGAAGGCATAAGGGGCATGACGGCCGACCAGATTGCCGCCAGGATAATCGGTGAGACCACGCCCCTACCGTCGCTTGAACTCTGCGGTGAGCCTGGTGGCGCCATCAACTATCGCACACCCCAGCAGCCGTTGCCCCTTGAAGGGAATCCGCGCAAGGTTTTCTATACCATGTTTGGTCAGGGCGATACCTACAATGAACGCATCCAGATACTGCAGCAATCCGAAAGCCTTCTGGATTATGTGCGTGAAGCCACTGCCAGCCTGAATCGCAAGCTGACCCCAGCCGACCGCGTTCGCGTTGATGAATACCTATCATCCGTGCGAGAGGTGGAAACACGCATTCAGAAACTCGAAGAGGGTGCCCGCGAATTAACAGGCCTGCCAGATGCGCCACTGGGTCCGCCCGATGATTTTACCGAGTTGCTCGACATCCAGTTCGAGATGATCGCCCTTGCTTTCCAGAATAATCAGACTCGCATCGCTTCAATGCGTATGATCAAGGAAGCAAGCATGCGGGTATTTGACAACCTGGGTGTCGCAGAATCATTCCACCCGCTGTCCCACCACCAGGAGGATCCGGCCAAGTGGGAATTGCTGGTGCGCATCCAGCGTCACCAGACGGAGAGGGCGGCGAAGTTTGCCCAGCGCCTTAAGGAAATGGAGGATGTCGACGGTAATATCCTCGACAACTCCATCATTCTTTTTGGCAGTAACATGGGCAACAGTGACTTGCATGATGCTAACCTTCTGCCGTCAGCACTCATCGGCAAGGGTGGTGGAATCAAGGGTGGGCAGCACCTGCACTATCCTCAGGACACTCCCCATGCCAAGCTATTACACACCATGCTAGCCAAGGCCGGTATTCCTATTGAGGAGTTTGGTGACAGTACGGGAATACTCTCTGAAGTCTGAGCCAGGGCGAGTGCTGCAATTTTCAATGAGGTCTGACTACAAGATGAAAGTCCGTAATCGGCGAGTTTACGCACTCCCGCTGGTCATAATTTTTTTTCATACCTTGCTCTTTTCGGGCCTGAGCCAGGCACAAAACCTGGAGTCGCTGAGAGTACCTTCCCCGCTCGGTGAAGTTGTCCGTGGCCTGGATGTCAACGAGCGAGGTCCTGACGGAAGTACGCCATTGCAATGGGCCGTCTATGACCAGGACCTTGATAGGGTCCGTGAACTGATCCGTGCGGGCGCCGACGTAAATCTCGCGAACAGTTACGGTGCCAACGCCATGCAACTGGCCGCTGAAGTTGCCCATACCGATATCCTCAGGATCCTTCTCGATGCAGGGGCGGACGTTGACTCTGCTAATCCCGAAGGACAGACCTCCCTTATGCTGGTCGCCAGGACCGGCAATTTGGATGCTGCACGACTCCTGATTAGGCACGGAGCGACCATCGATGCCCGAGAACAGTGGGGCCAACAAACCGCACTAATGTGGGCTGCAGCCCGTCGTCATCCGGCAATGATGGAATTGCTTATCAGGGAGGGTGCGGATATCAATGCCATTTCGGCTATTCGAGATTACAACAGCCATGTCACCGCCGAGGGACGTGCCAAGCGTCTGGATAGTGGGGGACTCTCGCCACTTATGTACTCGGTCCGGGAAAACTGCAAGATTTGTGTGGACCTGCTAGTGAAAAGCGGTGTCGATCTTGACCTGACGGACCCTGACGGCGTGTCGCCCTTGCTGCTGGCCGCACTCAATGCAAACTGGGATATCGCCCGGCGCCTCATCGAAGCGGGTGCCGATGTGAACCAGTGGGACATGTTTGGCCAGGCCCCACTGTTTGCGGCAGTTAGTGGCCGCAATAATGCTGGTCTTACCGTTGACGGCATTATGAATGAAACTGATGGCCTGGCCATCGTCAAGATGTTGCTAGAGAATGGTGCCTATCCCGAGATGGAGCTTTTCTATCGCCCAGCCAAGACCCGGGGTGGTCCACTGTCCAGAGGCACCACACCTCTGATAGCTGCCGCCAGCAATGGTGATGTCGAGGTCATGCAGTTGTTGCTTGATCATGGGGCCAGGGCAGACAAACCCCAGGCAAACTTGGAAACTCCGGTGTCCGTAATTGCCGGCGCCCGTGGCAATCAGGACGCCCTGGTAGAGGGGCTCCATCTGCTGGCATCAGGCGGTGCTAACATGAATGTCATGGCGGTTCCCCACCATTTGCAGCGAGCACGCGGCGGGACACCGCTGCACTACGCGGTCAGGGCGCGCAACGACAAGGTCGTGGCGGCTCTGGTTGAACTGGGAGCGGATGTCAACGCTTCAGACTTTGACGGGCTAACTGCACTGGATTATGCCGAGGCGCGCGGTTACATAGGCTTCCTAGGCCAGCGCCCTGCGCCTAACAAGAGGATGGCGCAACTATTGCGCGATCTGGGTGCTACCGAAGAACTTGCCGTCACGCCGTTCTGGCCGAATATTGGCCCGCCATTCTTTTATCCCGGCAACATTTTTTCGCTTGACCCTGAAGTGGAAAAACATGCACTGGTCCCTGGTTCCGTTGATCATCAGTAGTCGGTCATGAATAAACCAGTTACCCGCAGGAAAGTTCTCACCACAGGCTCATATGCATTGGGTGTAGCCGCCCTGGGAGAAAGCGTTTTCCAGGATGCTGCAGCGCAACCTGTCGAGATCACTCGTATCGACCTTAACCATGCCTGGGTCTTTCAGGGTGCAGGTTGCAATGTGTTTGCGATTCCGGGCATCAATGAAAATGGTGTGATGATGATCGACGGTGGCCTAGCCGCCCACTCCGATGCCCTCATCGATGCCGTACTGAATACCTTCGGACAGGACAGGGTGAATACCCTCGTCAACACACACTGGCATCCTGAGCAGACAGGGTCCAATGAGCGGCTGGGTGCTGAAGGTGCGCATATAATCGCCCACGAGAAGACAAGGATGTTTTTGGAAAATTCCGTGATGTCTTCTCTCTTCGACGGACGTTACGGGCCGCTGGCAGATGTCGGACTCCCGACTACTACCCTTGGCAGCAGCGGCTCTTTCAAATTTGCCGGCCAGGAAATCCTTTACGGGTATCTGCCGGCTGCGCACGCCGAGAGCGATATCTTCCTGTACTTTCCCATCCTCGACACCCTGATCACCGGTGGTCCGGTCACTACCGGGGAGTGGCCCGTACTGGACATTCGCCATGGTGCATGGATCGGCGGCTTGCTGCGCGCCTACGAGACCCTCGGACAGGTGGTAAGCGCTGATACTACGGTGATTCCCGCTCATGGCCCGATCATCAGTGGCACCGATTTGCTGCGCATGCGGGCGATGTATACCAATTTTCACTTGGATCTGGCCGAACAGCTCAACCTCGGTATGGGTCCCAAAGACACGGTGAAGATGGGTTTGCTGGACCAATATGTGGACGACTTTGGTGATCCTTCTTTGTTCATCGATCATGCCCACCGCAGCCTGCAAAGGGCGTACGTCCCTGACTAAACGGAACCTGCTCTGCAGGTTGAACCTCGGCAGAAACCCACCTCGGAGGCTTGGAGACTGTGTAGAACCACACAGCTTTAATGAAAAGTCTCCCACCCTACGAATATGAATAATTTGTGAATTACGGATTTATATGTTTACTACTAAAATCATGTAGTTATACTTCGCACCTTTCTGGTTTCGTGTGCTGCGCCCACTGTACATTAAGTTCGCAAAACTCTGTCTGAAAAATCAAATGTATAAAGCCCGAATATTTATTAATTACCTTGTGCTGCTTTGTCTTGCAGTGCTGCCGGGTCATGATCTTTTAGCCCAGGGAAGTGCGTCTCGTAAAAGCGTTGAGATCGTCAGGACCGACTTGCAGCCGGATATCGATGGTGTGCTGGATGATGAGATCTGGAAAACCGCAACCGTCATCACCGACATGCACCAGTTCCAGCCAGTGGACCAGGGCGAGCCTAGTGAACGCAGCGTATTTTATCTCGCCTATAGCGAGCGCTTCTTCTATCTTGCGGCTCGTCTGTATGACAGCGACCCTTCAGCCATCAGTGCCAGGCAGTTGGTACAGGGTCAGAATATGCAGTTCGATGACGCCTTCGAATTCATCCTTGACACATTCAATAATGGGCGCACTGGCTATCAGTTCCAAGTAAATCCTAATGGCATTCGCCGGGAAGGGGTGTATGACCAGCCGCAAAATCTGAATCGAGATTGGACCGGGATCTGGCTAGTGGAAAGTCGGATTGACGATGAAGGTTGGACTGCAGAGGTCGCCATTCCTTTTAATACCCTCAATTTCGATCCCCAGTCTGATACTTGGGGGTTTACAGTAGCTCGCACAATTGCACGCAAGCGCGAAGAGATAGCCTGGTCGTCTTTCAATCGAAACATCAATCCAACAACTACGGGACTAATTACGGGTATCCGGGATATTCGTCAGGGGATTGGTCTGGACATAATTCCATCTATTGCCATGGCTTCTAGTGAAGACCATGTCGCCGGCAGCACCAATGACCGATATGACCCCTCGCTGAATGTTTTTTACAAGCTCACACCAAACCTCACCGCTGCTGCCACCTTTAACACTGACTTTTCCGCTACCGAAGTTGACAACCGTCAGGTCAACCTCAGTCGTTTTTCTCTGTTCTTTCCAGAGAAACGCGACTTCTTTCTCCAGGACGTGGATATCTTTTCTTTTGGTGGGTTGAGCGGTGGAGGAAATTACAACAACAACAGCAATGGTATACCGTTTTACTCTAGGCGGATCGGCCTGAACAGCAGAACAGGAAAACCCATTGATATTGATGCCGGATTCAAGATGACTGGCAGGGTTGGGCAGTGGAACGTTGGCGCGCTTGCTGTGCAGCAGGGTGACAGCCCGGGCCTGGATGGACAGTCTGTCTTTGTAGGTCGAGCCAACGTGAACGTGCTATCAGAGTCTAGCGTGGGTGGCATCTTTACCTATGGTGATCCTAACAGCCTCACAGACAACCACCTGGCCGGAATGGATTTTCGCTATCAGAATACCCGGTTTTCTGATCGTTACACCTTGCGAGGCAACGCCTATTATCAGCAGACCGACACTGAAGGACGCAATGGGGATGACACGGCCTACGGTGTGCGTTTAAATCTGGATACTCAGGGTAATGGTCCCGCCGGATCAATTGGCTACGCTTACTTGGGCGAGGACTTCAACCCGGCATTGGGATTTGCAAACCAGCGTGGTATAGAAACCTTCAGTCTGCAAGGAAGATTTCGCCACTTTTTTCGCGATCACCCAGTGCTTAGGGTTTACAACATGTTTGGCCGTTTCGACCAGGACCGCGACCTAGCCACCGGTAAACTCGTAAGTGAAAGTCTTTTTACACGATTCATCAATCTTAATACGCACCGTGGTGATCAGATTGGTCTTGGTGTGTCACGCAGTCGAGAAGGGCTGTTCAAAGATTTTGCGATTAGACCGGGAGTGATTATTCCTCCCGGCAAATACAGTTTCATAAACCTCAATGGCCAGATCGAATTTTCTAATCAGCGTAACTTTGCTCCGCGGATTGGGTTCAACATGGGTGAGTACTATGACGGCGACCGAAGGCAGTATGATGTTGGTCTTGAATGGAGGCCAAACGAGCATTTCTTTCTAGATTTTAGTTACAACTACCAGGATATTCAGCTTCCCTATGGCGATTTCATTGTTAGACTCGTTAGTGCAAACGCAAACTATGCGTTCAACTCCAAGTGGTCGTGGGTCAATCTCGTTCAATACGACAACTTTTCCAGTTCGCTAGGCATAAATAGCCGACTTCGCTGGAATCCTCAAGCCGGCGAGGATTTATATATAGTCGTTAATTACAACTTCGACTCCGAAGGCACTTTTACCCAGCTCAGCCGGGAAAAGTCGGAGATCGCACTCAAGTACACCAAAACCTTCCGTTTCTAACTGACTACTCTAAATCAATTCAGCAAATGATAATTCAGGTAGGATTATCCCAATTCCCATGGATTCCCTATGCTGAAAATCCACGCTAAATCAGATGTCGGCCTGGTTCGGTCTAACAACGAAGATTTTTTCTTTACGGACTCAGTCAACCGCCTCATCATTGTCGCCGACGGTGCCGGGGGGCACGACTATGGTGAAATTGCCAGCCGCCTCGCGGTGGAAAGCTGCTACCAGTTCCTCACCCGTGAAGACTACCTTCAGGATACCACCAACATTCCCCAAACCCTGATGGACAGCATTACCTTTGCAAACCAGCAGGTCATCGAGTACAAGCAGAAACACATGGCGGGTAGCAACATGGGCACCACCCTGTCCTGTGTTCATGTCGGGGCTGACAAGGCCAGTTACGCATGGATGGGGGACTCACGCATTTACCTGGTCGACCGGAAAGGTCGCGGACACATCCGATTAAGCACGGATCATACGCTTTACCAGGAAATGCTCGATCGGGGTGAGCTGGGGCAGAACCTCAATCGGCATATTCTCAGCCGCATGCTGGGCAACAATCCCCACACACGACCCGACGCCGACAGCACTTATGTCACCGGAGGCAACATCGTGCTCGTTTGTTCAGACGGATTCAGTGACATGGTAAGCGAGGACACCATGGTCAATGTGCTGGCGGACAACGACGAGAACCTGGATGCGGCTCTGGAAGAACTGGTGGAATTCGCCAGGGGGCAGGGCGGCCGTGACAATATCACCGTGGCCTTTGCCGAGGTGGTGTAGGAGCGAATCCCGGATTACGCCAGCCTCCGGGTTTCCTGGAGCAGGCGTATATATTCACTCACGGACTGCAGCCTGTCGGCCGGGCTCTTGGACAGGCACTGCAGGGTGGTGCTTTCCAGCAGATCGGGGATGCGGTACTTCGCCAACCGCGAGGGTGGTACAGGAACTTCTTCCTGTACACTCCTGACCAGTTCATCCACCGTGTTACCCTGGGCAGCCGTCCGGCCGGCCAGGATCTCATAGATCACTGCGGCCAGGCTGTAGATGTCCGTGCGGGCATCGATGGCCGGGTCCCGGGCGATCTGCTCGGGCGACATATAGGACACGGTACCCTGCAGCTTGGCTTTGCCGGTAATGCCAACGTTGTCACTCAGCGGTTCAGTACCGTCACCGATGTCCTCCTGCGTACCCTTCGTATCCCAGACCTTGGCCAGCCCCCAGTCCATGAGGATGACTTCCCCAAAGGGGCCAACCAGGATATTTTCTGGCTTGATATCCCGGTGCAATACACCGTGGGAGTGGGCATATTCCAGGGCATGTCCCACATCAATTACTACATCGAGCAGCTGGGTCAGGTCGTAGCGCTCACGGTAATCGAGGATTTCCCGCAACGTGTAGCCGTGAACCAGCTTCATGGTGAAGTAGTAGTGGCCACTCTTGTCCCGACCGAGTTCGTAGGTGGGTATGGTGTTGGGGTGCTGCAGCATGGCAGAGACGCGTGCCTCGCGCAGGAGGCGCTGTTGTTCGATGGGGTCGTCGGCGAATTCGGGCTTCAGGGACTTGTAGCAGACAAACCGGCCCAGGTGCAGGTCCTTGCAGGATTGAATGATCGACTTACCGCCGGTGGCGATGGTCCTGAAGTAAGCGTAACGCAGGTTCTGGTCCACTTTCACGGTAAGGGGCTTGTCAGTGTCTTCCTTGTAGACCTGGGCATATTCCCTGACGGGAAGTTCGGGGAACTGGGGCATCGTGTTGGAAAAGAAGTTGTTTGCTTCTGGAGGCGCTATTCTGACAGAAGCCCGCCAGGGTGTCTTCCGCAAGCAAAACGCACCATAAAAATGCAAAAATGTCACATTATGGTGCGCTTATCCATTCAAAATTCTGCAAATCGCCTGATGACCGGTTAGTCCTGTTCGAATGCCCTGGGAAAAGTCAAAATCCTAGTAATACTGCCGGGTCGCCGCTGAATTTGGCTTTTTTAGGAGGTAATGCTGAGGTACACTTGGCCACTTTTCTGCACCGTTATGTGACGTTGGATAGTCAGGTATACAAATTGCATGACGGAGGTCTCAACCTATAAAAACGTACGACTGGGCGGTTGAAAGTAGTTAGATACCGGTTGATACGTAAGATAACGACAATAGCTAGGAGTAAATCAAATCATGAAATCCAAGTTGGAATATATCTGGCTCGATGGTGGCGTGCCAACCCAGGGCCTTCGTAGTAAAACCCAGGTCCGTGATAATTTTGGCGGCACCCTGGAAGAGTGCCCAATGTGGTCGTTTGACGGCAGTTCCACTGGGCAGGCTGACGGCAGTAAATCTGACTGTTTGCTGAAACCGGTCGCTATCTTCCCGGATCCCGATCGTGCCAATGGCTATCTGGTCATGTGTGAAGTTCTGAATTCAGACGGTACTCCACACGTCACCAACAGCCGTGCCAGGATCGATGATGATGACGAGGATTTCTGGTTCGGTTTCGAGCAGGAATACTTCCTGTGGGATCCAGACACCAACCTGCCCCCAGGGTTCCCGCACGGCGGGTACCCGCGTCCACAGGGACCCTACTACTGTTCAGTGGGTGCCCGTAATGCCTACGGACGCGCCATTATCGATGAACATCTTGACCAGTGCCTGACCGCCGGCATAAACGTGGAAGGCATCAACGCCGAGGTGGCCGCGGGCCAGTGGGAATTCCAGGTATTCGCCAAGGGCGCCGACAATGCCGGCGACCAGACCTGGGTGGCCCGCTACCTGCTGGAAAGGACCGCAGAGAAATACGGCTTGGCCATCGAGTGGCATCCGAAGCCCCTGGGAGACACTGACTGGAACGGTTCCGGCATGCACGCAAACTTCTCCAACGGCGTTATGCGTGAATCCGGTAAGGAAGAAGTCTTCACCAAGATCTGTGAAGAGTTCGGTAAGAACATCCAGCGTCATATTAGTGTCTATGGTGCTTATAATGACCAGCGCCTGACCGGCAAGCACGAAACCCAGTCTATCGACACCTTCAGCTACGGCGTTTCGGACCGTGGTGCGTCCATCCGTGTTCCAATTGGCACGGTTGAGGATGGCTGGAAGGGCCGCCTGGAAGACCGTCGTCCGGCTTCCAATGCCTGCCCCTACGCAGTTGCCGCTGCGATCGTAAAGACAACCAAAGAAGCGCTTAAGTAAGGCACTACTTTAGAACCAGACCATAGAAATCTGAAAAGGCCGGGAGTAACTTAGTTTCTCCTGGCCTTTTTTTTGAATCAAGGGAAGTGGCTTGTGCGGCACGCGCCTGCCTACGGCAGTGAGATTCAGGGATGGGTGATATATAACAACTGGTCTGCATCGATATCTTCCATGATCTTCTCGGCGCCGGAGGGCCAGACGACGCGGATCATGTCGGCACTGGTGTCGCTGCCCAGGCCAAAATAGGCCTCGACCGGGTTCTGGGATGCGTAGTTGCTACCGGCCTGTAGTTCCCGCATCTGGGTTATGCCGTTGCTAGTAAGGTAAATGCGGGCACCAACGGCTTGCGTGTTGGCATATTCCCCTTCTAAACGAATGTGCAGGTAGTGATTGGTGACACCGCCGTTGCGGTACAGGGCTGGCGGCTGACGGTTGTTGGCGATAAAGACGTCGATATCCCCGTCCCGGTCATAATCGAAACAGACGATGCCGCGGCCCTGGCCGGTATCATCGATACCCAGTTCTGCGGCCCGTTCCAGGAAGCCACCATTCTGGTCGGCGACGAACAATTTGGACTCGTCCTCCAGGAACGGGGAGATGGACAGGTCGCCGCCGCCACTGAACCCGTTGACGTGGAAAAGGTCCAGCCATCCGTCGTTGTTGAAATCGGCGAAACAGGCACCCCAGCCCCAGTGGCCTATCCGGGTGCCGGTGGCGTCGGTTGCGTCTGTAAAATTGCCCCGGCCATCATTCTTGTAGAAGCGGTTGCCAGTGATCCCCCAGGGATATTCCCCGTTGGTCCGGTAATCCCAGATGCTGGTGACAAACCAGTCCAGGTCGCCGTCGTTATCGTAATCACCCACGGCACCACCCATGCCGTTTTCATCGCTGATGACCGGCGTGGTTACCAGTCTGAACGTGCCGTCCCGGTTGTTCATGAGCACCTGGCTGGAGCCGTAGTCTCCAGAAATAAGCAGGTCCGGCCAGCCGTCGCTGTCGATGTCGGCGAAGTTGGTGGTGAAATCGGCGTGCGTCCCGATAGGTATGCCGGCCTCTTCACTGACATTGGTGAAAGTACCATCACCATTGTTGCGCCATAGGTAGGTCATTTCGCGCGTGAAAAGCCAGTGATTTATCCAAAGATCGAGGTCGCCGTCCCTGTCGTAGTCGGCGAAGCTGGCGCCATAACTTAGAGCCATTTCGGTGATTCCCGAACCGGCAGTGACATTGTCGAATGTACCCTTTCCAGTATTGCGGAATAGAGTCGTCTGGGTACCGTTCATGCCAGTGACGATGAGGTCCAGCCAACCGTCCCCGTCATAGTCGGCAAATGTTGCGGCAGTGTTTTCCACACCGGTAAGATCCACACCTGCGTCTGCCCCAGTTTCTCTGAATGCACCGTTGCCAAGGTTGCGGTATAGCAGGTTGGGGCCGATAGTGCCGCGAACGACATAGAGATCGACCCAGCCGTCCCTATCATAGTCACCGGCGGCTACTCCAGCCGAGTTTGTGCGCCGATCGTGGGCTGAGCCGGTATTGCTGATAGCAAAACCATGACTGTAATCGATTCCAGCTGCCTTCGTGATTTCGGTGAACTGCCAGTTATTGGGTACCACGCTGATGCTGGCAGTGCTGCGCAGAGGAGCTTCACCGGAAATGGCTACTTCGAAGATGAATTCATAGTCACCAACACCTAGTGCTGGCAGGGTGATGATAGGGAAATCATTGAATCTCAAGGCGGGACCTCGGGCGGACGCCTGCAGGGATTCGACGGGTTCGAAACGTTTCGGGTAGAAATAGGCAAACATGCCGGCCAGGGATTCGGCATAAAGATAGTAGTCGACCTTTTCCTTCAGGTGCGTGCCCGGATTAAGACTAATCGAGAGGGTAATTGCCTCTCCTTCCGGAATGACTAACCTGGAGCGGTTGTTTGCGGCAACGGCAATCTCCATACCTGGACTGCCGGCATCCTGCATGTCGGTTTGCTGCACAAACTCCTCGAGGTTGGTGTAGCCATCGCCATCAGGGTCCTTTGCGTTCAAATCGAGGGTCGTCAGAGCATCTTGTATTAAGGCTGAACCCGGCAACTCCCCGGGAATGGTCTTTACAGTGCTATCGATGGTGCCGGCATTATTACAGGCTGGCGGTTCTGATCCTGCCAAGGTCGCGCTGATGAAACCCTGGTGGGGATTATCGACGGAGACCACGGTGAGGAGGTAATCCCGGCGCACCCTAGGTATGGACGGGAACAGTGGGCCGAAATTACAGGTTCCTACTGTTACTTCGACTATATTCAGGCAGACGATTGCCCCGGTTCGGTTGAATGAAGAGGCACGGATACTATTTGGCAATTCGTCATGTGTAGCATGAAGGTCGCCGGAGGGGTCGGCCAGCAGCAGTCGGTTACGGTTCGTTATCAGCGGCATTTCGGGATACTGTCCCGAACAGAACGCCGCGACGGTTGATTTTTCCGCCGTTGACAGGATCCATTGGGCGTAGACAGGCTGGCCGCAAAACAGCAGCAAGCAGGCCGATAGAAGTGTCTGGATTAAAGCGTGGCTTGTTAGCCTCATGTAATGAAACCGGTAGGTGGATTAAGCGCAAAAACTGCCGAATCTGCATATTCCTGCCGTGATGGCAGAGAACACCCAAAGGTTAGGCATTATATACGAGCCCTATCTTCTTTGTTTGGCACATTTAAAGGGTTCGTTAATGGCCCGGTCCGTTTGGCCTAAGTAGAAAGTATTTACCGGCCCACTAACTTTGTGATTTCATGTTATGCCTGCATGGTAATTTCAGGGGGGAAATGGAGTAGATGCAACAGTCAATCAGCAAAAAATTCTCATTCTCTATTCTTTTTATGGCTGTCAGTGCGGCAATGGCACAGCCGCCGCAGTTCCAGGTGCCTCAGTTGCCCGAAGGCGAGGGTAAACAGCTTGTCGAGCTGGTCTGTTATAGCTGTCATAGCTCCCTCAATATTGTCACCTCGGCGGGTTATGATACGCCCCAAGAATGGAAGCATGTATTTTCCGGTATGGTGAACCTTTCCGATGCCCAGGCGAACACCATCGCCACCTACCTGGCGGACAGTTTCCCGGCGGATGAGAGCCGTCGTCCGACACTTGTTCCCGGTGACACTAAGGTTTCATTCCGTGAATGGATTGCTCCAACTCTGGGACAGCGGTCCCGCGATCCGATCGAAGCACCTGACGGCTCCATCTGGTGGACCGGCATGTGGGCCAGCCTGGTAGGAAGGCTGGATCCGGAGACCGGTGATATGCAGGAATACCGATTGCCGCTGGCGGCACGACCGCACAGTATCGTTCCCGACGCTCTGGGCAATATCTGGTATACCGGTAACAGTAACGGCACCATCGGCAAGCTCGATCCCGCTACCGGGCTGATCACCCAGTATGAAACCGAGGCCAGGGACCCGCATTCCGCCGCTTTCCATCCCAATGGCAACCTTTACTTCACAGCCCAGGGTGCCGGCATGCTCGGTCGCCTGGACCCGGAGACTGGCGAGTTGACCGAGGTGCCTTCCGAACCCAGGCCCTACGGAATCCAGGTTGCGGCCAACGGTACAGTCTGGGTAGCCTTCAATGGCGCTAACAAGATCGGTGCGCTGGATCCGGAAACCATGAACATATCCGCTACTACGACATTCCGAATGAGGCATCGCGTGTGCGCAGGCTTGGTCTGGACAGCAGGGGCATGGTCTGGTTCGTCAATTCCACGCAGGGCAAGATCGGCAGGCTGAATCCGGCGAACGGTGATATACAGCAGTGGGATTCACCCAGCGGGCCGACCTCCCATCCCTATGCGCTTGCGGTCATCGATGACAAGGTCTGGTACAACGAGTCCGGCATGCGCCCTGATGCCCTGGTTCGCTTCGACCCGGAAAACGAATCTTTCCAGAGTTGGGCTATACCTTCGGGTGTCGGCATCGTCAGGAATATGTGGGTGACGATGGATGGCAACCTGCTGATTCACCAGAGCAGTTCTAACCGGATCGGTCTGGTGGAGATCGATTAATCACCTAACGGAATTAAAAACGCCGGCTTATGCCGGCGTTTTTTTGTACGAGTAGATTACTGGACGATTGAGGCCGAATATTCGTCAATCAACCCACGGAACTGCTCGGCATAGGGGTGATTGGGATCGAGCTTGATGGTTCGTCTCATATAAGTGGTTGCGTTCGCATAATCGCCGATATTGAAGTAGTAAACAGCCTGGTTGGCATCTATCGGTGCATATTCGCCGTGATATTCTAGATACTTATCGTAAAAATAGGAGACCATTCCATAGTCTTCCAAATTAATTGCCATGGAGTGCAACATATTATAGGTGTTGGGATTTTTACTGAGAGAAGATTCCGGTTCTGATATGAGAGATCTGTAGAGTGTACGCAAGCCTTCGGTATCGCCTTTTTCCTGCATTATCTCCATCTGGATGAACTTTGCCATAAACGTGTCTGCCGGCTCTGTCTCTTCTACGCGATTGGTCCAGAACTCTGCTTCCTCAATATTACCGAGACTTAGATAGGTTTCTGCCGCAATGATGGAGTTTGCTGTGGAATAGGGCCAGTATTCAAACAATTGTTTTGCGACATTCAGCCTCATAACATTCATTTTGGTTCCCCGTAGAGCATCTGTAACACTGCGTGAACCTGTGATGTAAGCCTGGTTATAGATTGGATTAACCGGCTGCCATGGTTTGCTATCACGTCCAGATGTCAACCTGTTAAGCATATGAATGTCCCGAAACCATAGGCTATCGTTGATCGTTATAAACAGGAAGAGTATTGCTGAGATGGTCAGAGCCAACTTGTTGAATAGTGGTTTGATGGTCAGTTCTCGTGTGTTTTGTAAGATGTCTTCAGAGCCTCTGACAAGCAGCGATATAAAAAAAGGCATTATGACTAGAGGCACTGGCAGTTCGAAGGGAAAGCTTAGTTGGGCATTAAGCATGTTACCGGTAACGGCTATGGTCAATAATGCGAACATAATGCGCCGATGGCCTTTGCTGTGTAAGATCAGTTTATACAGTAGTAAGCACATGCTTACGATGATTCCGAGCAGCAGCAGTAGGCCGAACGCACCAAGTTCCACTAACAGCTCGAGTATCTCGTTATGTACACGCTGTACTCCCATCACCCTGAATATCTGGTACTCAGGAGTATTCACATTATGGAAGAAGCTACCCAAGCCTGTACCGATAAACGGATGATCCTTTATCATTTCCCAAGCGCCGCCCCAGATCAGGTATCTTTCCCCTCCAGCTTGTTGAGCAGTGGCTGCAACTGATTGTGAAATGGTTGAAATTTCATATATCGCGATATTCCAGAAAGGTACGAAACCGTTCTGATTGAAATTGATCACAATCAGAAATAATGCCAGGGCAGCTACTACGGCTTGGGACTTCTTATGATTCCAGAAACACCATTCACTGCGTTTTTTGTCCAGTATCACGAATGCCAGGATCAGGACGGTCTCTAGGGCGCAGGCAATCCATACTGCACGGGTGCGGGTAAAGCACATATAGGTCAAAAGGACAGACATGGTCAGAGCGTAGAACCAGACCTGTTTAGTCGAAAGCTCCTTCTTGAAAAGGAAATACAGGGGCAGCCCAATGGTTAATACCATAACCTGTCCAGCCATGTTGGCGTTACCAAACGTAGATGAGGGGAAAGCGGTCTGCGGTACTACATCGAGGCCAAATAGGTACTGCCCGATACCTATTAAAGCAACTATCAATCCGCCAACAACTGCCATATTGGAAATCGTATCGAGGTTTTTCTCATTCTGCGTGATCTGCAATCCGAGCAGGAACATGACTAGGCCGGCAAACCACTTGTTCCATTTATATACCCAAAAATGGGGGTTAACCGCCCATAAGAGGGACAGCGTGCCGGCGATAAATAGGAGGAGGAAGGCAACACGTACAGGGGAAAAGGTCAGGCTGAATTTGGGCTTGTCTCGGTGCATCCAGAACCAAATTAGGAGTAGCCCCGACAAGTAAATCTGGGAGGTGTATGACTTAAGTTCCATTGGCGTGGCAACTGGCGGATAGGTCCAGGCACCGACAAGGCAGATTACCGGGATGATGACTGCCACCCAGAATGCGGGAATTTCCAGGCGCTTTCTCTGTATCACTAGTCCAGGAGTAAAACCTTTATCATGCTCTACCATCTTTCCAGGGGAAGACTGGGGGCTGGCCGGCCGTATCCTAGCTTTTTGGTTATAATTTTTCTTGCTCATGGAAAGAGAGGCATCCTAATTATGATATTTTTGGTTAATACTGCCTGGGGGGGCTCCGTAAACAACAATTATACAAGGTGCATAAGGCTAGCGCATGCCTGTCAGTGCCTTAGTTATGGACAATTTTTGCAAAGACTTTTATTCTCAGGGCTGTATTTTCACATTTAACTCATCCGCCTGATCCCCAGAGTCAACCGGATGTACAGGGGAAGATAATGAAGCACATCATTGGGAAGGCGGTCGCTTTCCTACTGCCTTGCATATTGGGCTGTTCAGCAGTCATGGGCCAGTCTGCTGATGCAAGGCGGGACCAGCTAAGTCGTATGATTCCGGCTCACCCTGGGCAGCTGGGTGCCCTGGCACCGGAAAACCTGGGGATGGAAAGACCGGAACCCGCATTTGATATCACCGGTACCTGGTTCGTGGATTTAAGTGAAGGGTTCTCCAGATTCATGTTTGGTCCGCCATATCCTGAATTCATCGGTCAGACTAAGCTGGATTTCGAGGAAGGCCAGCGCGCTTCCGCTGAGGGAAGGCCCTACCGGGACGCCATAGGTCAATGTTTTCCTGCCGGAATACCCATGATCATGACCCGTGTCTGGCCTATCGCTATGGTTCAGCTACCCACGGCAATCTACATGGTTTCCAACTTCAACAACAGTTTTCGCCAGATATTCCTGGATGGCCGTGAGTATTCTGATCCCAACCTAGTGATTTACACCTATAACGGTGAATCAATCGGTCATTGGGAGGGAGATGAGCTTGTTGTAGATACCCGCTATATCGAGACCTACAACCACTTTATCGACCGTGGCATACCAATTTCAGAAGATTTCAGAGTTCAGGAAAGGATGAAGCTCTTAGAAAATGGAGAAATACTGCAAATCGAATACATCATGACTGACCCCAACGGCTGGGTGGGGGAATGGCGTAATACCAAGCAATGGCTCCGCGTAGACAACACTGATATCGGTGAGGTGGAATGTTTGCCAGACCTAAATGACAACCTGCCAAGCACCCAGGCAGGTCAGGCCGGACTGTCAAGATAACCGAGCTTTTCCAAGAAATCTATAACAGGATACAGATCATGAAATTAACAGAATATTTCAACAGTGCCTTTGGAGTCTGTGCACTGGCTTCGGCCTTGCTGGCTTTTCCAGTTGCAGGACATCATTCCACCGCGGCTTTTGACAGCAGCGCAGTAATGAAGATCGAAGGTGAGATTACACAGGTACGCTGGATAAACCCGCATGCCTCATTCAAACTTGAAGGGACAGCAGATCAGAGGCCGGATGGGCTATGGACAATCGAGATGACAGCTCCCAATGTTCTGATCAACGAGGGATGGAAGCGTAATTCCTTGCAGGTTGGCGACAAGGTTACTGTGTATGCCAACCCCCTGCGTAATGCCATCACACTCAATGACGGAAGCCAGGGCGGCCTTTACGTCGGCGTCATTCTCAGCGACGGTTCGATACTGGGCCGTACCGATGGCCAGGGCCAGGGCAGCGACAGGTAGTATGATTTGAGAAGATAAATATCGAGGCTTTCGCCCCAGTTTTCTATGCCGAAAAAGCGAGAAAAAAAGCGCCACGAATGTGGCGCTTTTTTCAGGACGTAAGAACTTACTTCTGGTTGACGAACTCGGGGTAAGCTTCCATACCACATTCCGCCAGGTCGACACCTTCGTACTCTTCCTCTTCAGTAACACGCAGGCCGATAATTGCCTTGATGATGAACCAGAAGATGAGACTGGAAACGAAGACCCACATGAAGATAACTACGATACCAATTAGCTGTGAGCCAATGCTGGCGCTTTCGTTGCCTGAGAAGACAACCGCGATCAGGCCCCAGATGCCAACAACACCGTGTACGGATATTGCTCCAACCGGATCGTCGATTTTTATCTTGTCCATCATGATTACTGCAAATACAACGAGCACGCCGCCAATAGCGCCAATCAGGGTGGCTCCGAGGCCACCCCAGTTGAGGGGTTCTGCAGTGATGGCAACCAGGCCAGCCAGGGCACCGTTCACAGCCATGGTCAGGTCAGCCTTGCCAAACATGAACTGGGAAACAATCAGTGCGGCGATGAGGCCGCCACAAGCCGCGGCGTTGGTGTTTACGAACACGTCAGCGACAGCATTCGCTTCACCGACATTGGATACCATCAGCTCCGAGCCACCGTTGAAACCGAACCAGCCCATCCATAGGATGAACATGCCCAGTGCGGCTAGGGGAAGGTTGGCACCCGGAATTGCGTTAATAGAACCATCCGCTCCGTATTTGCCTTTACGCGGGCCGAGAAGCAGAACGCCTGCCAGGGCTGCTGAGGCTCCACACAAGTGCACAACACCTGAACCCGCAAAATCCTGGAAACCGGCTGCATCAAGGAAACCGCCGCCCCATTTCCACATACCCTGCATCGGGTAGATCAAGCCTGTCATGACAACGGCAAAACCCAGGAATGCCCAGAGCTTCATACGTTCTGCTACAGCACCTGATACGATGGACATCGCGGTAGCCACAAACACAACTTGGAAGAAGAAGTCTGAGGCTCCTGAGTAGTAAGTATCACCACCGCTGGCTAAAACTTCCTCGGCAGAGGCGTTGGCGATGCTGTTACCAAACCACATGTCCGGCAGGTAGCCACCTTCTGATCCACCATACATGATTGTGTAACCCATGACGAGATACATGGTACAGGCAATAGCAAACAGCGCTACGTTCTTGGTCAAAATTTCAGTGGTGTTTTTGGCGCGTACGAGGCCAGCTTCGAGCATTGCAAATCCGGCTGCCATCCACATTACAAAGGCGCCCATTACCAGAAAATAAAAGGTGTCCAAGGCGTACTGTAATTCTATTATTTGATTTTCCATACTAAGCCCTCCTGAAAGCTCCGTATATTTCTTCTAGTTAGATAGCGTCGTCGCCGGTTTCACCGGTACGAATTCGGATTGCTTCTTCTATGGTAGAAACAAAAATCTTTCCATCACCGATTTTGCCAGTGTTGGCTGCCTTCGAGATTGTTTCGATAGTCTGTTCAAGAGCGCTGTCTTTCACTACTACTTCAACTTTCAATTTCGGGAGGAAGTCAACGACATACTCTGCACCGCGGTACAATTCAGTATGTCCCTTCTGACGGCCGAAACCTTTTACTTCGGTTACAGTAATCCCTTGCACTCCGATTTCTGACAGGGCCTCCCTGACGTCATCAAGCTTAAATGGCTTGATAATCGCGTTTATCATTTTCATCTGGTTCTCCTAGTACGTCGTTCTGGCAGTTTGTGAACAGTACTAAAATTAGTAAGCTGCCCCAGTTTCTGCCGGGAAAAGTCTCGCAGTCCAAATACAACTGAATAGTCGATCAACATGCACATCAGGGTGTAGGGTGTTGCTGTCGTCGTGTTCAGTTCACCTGCATAATTCGAGGCCTTGCGCATCGGGAACCGCATTGATACGCAATAGGTCGCGATAAGATTGTTTAGCAATCGTCATGCCAAAAAAAAATACTTTTATAAAACATATAGATAGCTCAAACCAGGGATTTGATCTTTTGTTATAAAGAAGGGTGCGCACCAAAATAGTGCTTTATCGGCAAAAATTGCACACTTTTGCGGCCAAAACTTTCAGGCCAGGGATTCCAGGCTACGCCAAGTGGATATTCGGGCGGTCTGTCCTAAATACCAGCCAGGGCGTGATCTAGATCCGTTCCGGGTTAACGGAACAGCGCTGGTAGCCGTATCTACCAACCCAAAGCCGACAAACATGCGGGACCCGGACGAGAGGTTTAAGGAAGGTGCTTCGCTGAAGGCTGGCGCCAGGCTTCGCTGATTTTTCTAAGCATTGCCCAGTGTCGCTTTGCCTTGTCTATAACTGGCAATTCTTTTATGCTCGCTCGAAGTGCATGCAAAGAGAAAAGGGGCAAACTTCAAAAAAATGCTCCGTCACTTTTTTTAAGTCGCCGACGACAAATAAAAGAATAGAAAGAATAGATAGGAGAAAATCATGGTTCGCAAATTCTTGGGAACATGCCTATTACAGGCAAGCTTGTTGATGTTGCCCGTGGCGGCTATCGCGCAGGATATCGATGCGGGTGATACGGCCTGGATCATGACCTCAACAGCACTTGTCCTGTTCATGACTATACCGGGTTTGTCCCTCTTTTACGGCGGACTGGTGCGAGTCCGCAATGTGCTTTCGGTGCTTATGCAGTGTTTTTCCATCACCTGCGTGGCCACCCTGGTATGGCTGATATGTGGTTACAGCCTGGCTTTCAGTGAAGGCAACGGCTTCGTCGGTGGTTTCAGTAACGTCCTCTTTGCCAACGTAATGGAAGAAACCGCCTCCGGCACCATCCCTGAATCCCTGTTTGCCTTATTCCAGCTGACGTTTGCCGTTATCACCCCGGCGCTGATTTTCGGCGGTTTTGCCGAAAGGGTGAAGTACAGCGGTGTTATGCTGTTTAGTGTGCTTTGGCTGTTGCTGGTGTATGCACCAATTACCCACTGGGTGTGGGCCGAAGGTGGCTGGTTATTTGAACGTGGCCTGCTGGATTTCGCTGGCGGAACCGTCGTGCACATTACCGCCGGTGTCGCTTCGCTGGTTTGTGCCGTTGTCCTGGGTACACGCACAGGCTTCGGCAAAACCCCGATGCCGCCCCACAACATGACCATGACTGTAACCGGCGCCGGTATGCTGTGGGTGGGCTGGTTCGGTTTCAACGGCGGTAGCGCTCTTGCTGCTGACGGCAATGCGTCCATGGCCATGCTGGTCACTCATATTTCTGCTGCGGCCGGTTCCATCTCATGGGTCATGATGGAAAAGATCAAGTACGGTAAGCCTTCTGTTCTTGGTATCGTCACTGGCATGGTTGCCGGTCTCGGCACCATCACGCCTGCATCGGGCTTCGTTGGTCCGGGCGGTGCCCTGATCATAGGATTGGTAGCGGGCGTCATCTGTTTCTTTGCCACGCAATACATCAAGAACGGCCTGGGAATCGATGACTCTCTCGATGTTTTTCCCGTGCACGGAGTTGGCGGCATGCTAGGTACTTTCTTGGCAGGCATTTTTGCCTCTACCAGCCTCGGTGTTTTCAGTGGCCAGGGTTATGCCGAAGGCGTGAACATGGGTGGACAGGTCATGGTGCAGGTCATCGGCATCGTCTCGACCGCTGTGTATACCGGGGTACTGACTTTCATAATCCTGAAGATTGTCAACGTGGTCACCGGTATGCGTGTCACTGAAGAGGAAGAACGTACCGGCCTGGATATCGTCATGCATGACGAGCGGGGCTATGATATGTAACGATCTTCCGTTACGCCCAACAGTGCTATCATGGAAATCCGGAAAGCAATTGCTTTCCGGATTTTTTATGTCTGATTTTCTGAATATCGACACTTATGTCTGAATTGCTACGTCCCTTGATCTCTAGGCTAGCTGATGGCCGCTTCCATTCCGGTACAGAACTGGGACAAGCCCTTGAAATCAGCCGGGCCGCGGTATGGAAGTACATGCAACAGTTGTCCGAACTCGGCCTAGAAGTGCATTCCGTTCGCGGCAAGGGCTACCGCCTGCCGGATCCGGTTGCCCTGCTGGACAGGAGCGCAATCAAGGCCGCTATCGCTGGAGAAATGCTTTCTGCAATTGGGCGATTGGAAATTCTCGATGTCATCGATTCCACCAACAGCCATGCCATGCGCAGCTTACAGGAAGGAAAGCTGCCATTGGAAACCGGCAAGTATGCCGTCGTGCTCGCGGAACAGCAGACCAGTGGCAAGGGTAGGCGCGGAAGGCTGTGGATCAGTCCCTATGGCAGGAATATCTACATGACCATGGTGCGACACCTAGATACGGGAGCTGTCGGAACCGAGGGTATCAGCCTGGTGGTGGGCCTGGCGATCATTCGTGCATTGAAAGCACTCGGGATTCCGGCGCCCGGAGTCAAGTGGCCCAATGACTTGGTGGCGGATGGTAAAAAACTGGCCGGAATTCTGCTCGAGATAACCGGGGATATCACAGGTGTTTGCCAGCTTCTTATCGGGGTTGGCATCAATACTCACTGCCCTCCCATTACCATGCAGGATGTCGGTCAGCCCTGGACGGACCTGTACAGTTTTAGCAACCGCGAAATCGACCGGAATGTTCTCGCCGGCTCGGTCATCGGTCAAGTCGTGGCCGCACTCGCCGAATTTGAAACTCGTGGCTTGCCGGCATTTCACGATGAATGGCGGCAGCATGATGTCATGCATGGGAATGACGTGGAGTTGATTAACGCTGGCGACAGCTGGATCGGCAGGGCCATGGGTATATCGGATAACGGAGCCCTGATTCTCGATACCGGAGAGGGCCGGCAACTGGTCAAAGGTGGTGAGATAAGCATAAGGAGTCTGAAGCCATGATCCTTGAGCTGGATGCCGGAAACACCCGTATCAAGTGGCGTATCATCAATGAGGGTGAAAGCAAGGCAGCCGGTGCGGCCCCGACTCTGGAGGAGCTGGTTGAGCAGTTGGGCGAGCAACCTGTGGCAGATGTGAAGCGTATGCGTGTCTCCAGTGTGAGGGGCCCTGTATTTGCGCGCAACCTGGAAGTCCTGGCCCGGGAATCCTGGCAACTGCGGCCTGAGTTTGCGGCAGTCAGTCGGCGGGCTGCGGGTGTCACGAATGCCTATAAGGCCCCTGACACCATGGGAGTCGATCGCTGGCTAGCCGTGCTGGCGGCCTATGCTAGAACCGGGGAGACCTGCTGCGTACTCGACTGTGGCAGTGCCATTACCTTTGACTGGCTGAATGCCGGTGGGGAGCACCAGGGGGGATACATCGTTCCCGGGTTGCAACTGATGCGGCAGAGCCTGGCAAGAAAGACTCAGGCGCTGGATATTGCCGTGGAGGACTGGGGTGATACTGTTCCGGGCAACAGCACTCCGGTAGCCATCGGTAACGGCATCCTTTCCATGGTATGCGGATTTGCCGAACATTGCCGAAATGAAATACTCAAGGAAGGCGGGGTTGATGCCCGCTGGTTCCTGACCGGGGGTGATGCGGAAATCGTGAGCCGGCACCTTGGCTGTGATCATGTTATTGCCCGGGACCTCGTGCTCGATGGTCTGGCTCTGATCCTGCCCTGAGATGTGTGCCAGCGGTTATCTTGCTTCTTTGTATATATTGTAATCTGGAGATATGCGTACCTTCGTCATCCTACTTGTCATGGCCAACCTGGTTTATCTGGGCTGGAATCTGGCCATGCGCGAGGATTCCCCCAGGGTGACACCGCTGCGGCCTGTCACCAAGGCAGAATCATCACTGCAGCTGCTAACTGAGGTGGCACTCCCACAAAATCCGCAAGTTGCCACGCAGTCCTGTATTTCCGTGGGTGTCTTCAATAACACGGACGAGAGTGATTTTCTGGTTTCAGCCCTGATCGAACGGGGCATGCAAGCCCGGGCTGAACTGGTAGAAATCGAGCAAAGTCGGAGCTTTCGGGTTTTTATGCCACCTTTCAACTCGCCCGCCGCTGCCCGACAGACCCTTGGTACCCTGCAGGCAGATGGCATCGACAGTTTCATCATCACCACGGGCAACCTGTCAGGAGGCATTTCCCTCGGGGTTTTCAGCCAGCAATCACTCGCGTTTGCTGTCCAGGAAAGGCTCGCCGGAGAGGGTTATGCCACATCAATAGAGGAAGTTGTCAAGACCGGAAATGAGATCTGGGTAACCATCGAAGGTCTGTCCCAGGCTCTCCTGAAAGGCTCGGAATTACTGGATTTGTTGATCGAAGGACTAGCGCTGGAAGTGGTAGAAAAACCTTGCGAAATCATTGCATCAGGTCCTTGATTCCCATAAAATGCCGCCTCTGTGTTAAGAGCCAGGTCGTTGTAATTCGTCTGATGCTTTGTTGGAGGGGTTCCCGAGTGGTCAAAGGGATCAGACTGTAAATCTGACGCGTAAGCTTCGGTGGTTCAAATCCACCCCCCTCCACCAGTCAGATTTCTAACAAGCCTGGCAGCAACGAACTACAGAAAACAGTGGACGAAGAGCTCTTCTGTCGGGAGTTTTTGGTCCTCTGTTTTTTGGTTTGTAGGCCTCTGGTAGGCGAAAGATCGGCGAGCGTTCAAGCAAGACGAACATCTGAGCGGACATTTAGTTCGGAAAGTGAGAGAAGATTCGCGGGTATAGTTCAATGGTAGAACCCCAGCCTTCCAAGCTGATGATGCGGGTTCGATTCCCGCTACCCGCTCCACTCAATTAGCTGGACGCCAGAATGGGGCCCGGAAATTGATCAGGATAATGCTCGCATAGCTCAGGTGGTAGAGCGCATCATTGGTAATGATGAGGTCCCCAGTTCGACTCTGGGTGTGAGCACCAGATCCTGGCACACAGATATATGTAACAGAAAGAAAGTACAAGAAAGAAGATATTACAAATGTCTTGCTTTTTATAAGTTTAAAACTATTAACTAGAAATTTAACAAATTTAGTTAGCACTAGAATAATTCGGAGGCTTAATTCGATGTCGAAGGAAAAATTTGAAAGAACGAAACCGCACGTGAATGTAGGCACCATCGGTCACGTTGACCATGGTAAAACCACATTGACTGCTGCCCTGACTAGGGTGTGTGCCGAACAGTTCGGTGGAGAATTCAAGGGCTTCGATCAGATCGACAACGCCCCCGAAGAAAAGGAGCGTGGTATTACCATTGCTACTTCACACGTCGAATACGACTCTGACAAGCGCCACTATGCGCATGTTGACTGCCCAGGACACGCTGACTATGTAAAGAACATGATCACCGGTGCCGCACAAATGGATGGTGCGATCCTGGTTTGTTCTGCTGCTGACGGCCCCATGCCGCAGACTCGTGAGCACATTCTGCTGAGTCGCCAGGTAGGTGTACCTTATATCGTGGTCTTCATGAACAAGGCAGATATGGTTGACGACGCCGAACTGCTGGAACTGGTTGAAATGGAAATCCGCGAACTGCTCGATCAGTACGAATTCCCGGGTGACGATACGCCTATCATCGTTGGTTCTGCTCTGATGGCTCTGGAAGGCAAAGATGACAACGAAATGGGCACCACAGCCGTGAAAAAACTTGTGGAAGCCTTAGATAGCTATATCCCTGAACCCGAGCGTGACATCGATAAGCCCTTCCTGATGGCTATCGAAGACGTGTTCTCTATTTCAGGCCGTGGCACAGTGGTAACCGGCCGTATCAACCGTGGCATCGTCAAGGTTGGTGATGAAATTGAAATCGTTGGTATCAAGGCGACCCAGAAAACTACCTGTACCGGTGTGGAAATGTTCCGCAAGCTGCTGGACGAAGGCCGTGCCGGTGAAAATGTCGGCGTACTGCTGCGCGGTACCAAGCGTGAGGATGTAGAGCGTGGTCAGGTGCTGGCCAAGCCGGGCACCATCACTCCGCACACCAAGTTCGAAGGTGAAGTCTACGTACTTTCCAAGGATGAAGGTGGTCGTCACACCCCGTTCTTCAAGGGTTACCGTCCGCAGTTCTACTTTGAAACAACTGACGTGACCGGTGCTGTGACTCTGCCTGAAGGTGTTGAAATGGTTATGCCGGGCGACAACATTAAAATGTCTGTTGAGCTGATTGCCCCAATTGCGATGGAAGAAGGCCAGCGTTTCGCGGTTCGTGAAGGTGGACGAACTGTTGGCGCCGGAGTTGTGGCCAAAATCCTCGAATAAGCAATTTGAGGCACTTTCGAAAAGCCGAGGAGGTCTGCCAGACTCCTCGGCTTAGTCGTCTTTAGAAGAAATTGTTTGATTTTGACGCCGGATCCGCAATGTAAGGTCTGGCAAAACTAAAAAGGCGAGAAAAGACGTGCAAGACCGATATAGGCCAGTAGCTCAATTGGCAGAGCGGCGGTCTCCAAAACCGCAGGTTGGGGGTTCGATTCCCTCCTGGCCTGCCATACAGGCAGCAAGTTAGGAATACGGGTGCAAGTAACCGGACTGACTGAACATAGAATTTTGAACGACCAACATGAACGATAAGGCTAAAAGCACAGAATACAAGATGGACACGCTGAAGTGGATCATGGTGGCAGCCCTGGTTGCTGTCGGTGTTTATGGCAACAGCTATTTTGCTGCTGAATCTATGCTGTATCGCGTAATTGGTCTGATGATTCTGGCCGGTATTGCCGGGTGGATTGCAACGCAAACCAGCAAGGGCAGTGCTTTCGTCACACTTTGTATGGAAGCCAGGACAGAAATTCGAAAGGTGGTCTGGCCAACACGAACTGAAACCACGCATACCACCATGATAGTAGTGATCGTGGTGATCATCGTGGCATTTATCCTGTGGGGTCTGGATTCCTTTCTGAGTTGGTTGATCTCACTGATAATCGGCTAGAAACCGGTTTAAAGGCTACAGGAAGGGCAGAACAGTGCAACAAGGCATAAATTCATCAGAGGATCTGAAAGTCTCAGGTATGTCGGCATCCGAAAATGACAAGCGCTGGTATGTGGTTCACGCCTATTCCGGCTATGAGCGCAAGGTAAAGCAGGCGCTCGAAGAAAGGATTGGTTTGTCCCCTCTAAAGGACCTATTCGGCGATGTGCTTGTACCGACTGAAGAAGTGCTGGAAATGCGCGGTGGCCAGAAGCGGAAGAGCGAACGTAAGTTTTTCCCGGGCTACGTTCTTCTGCAAATGGTGCTCAACGACGACACTTGGCACTTGGTTAAGGAAACTCCACGCGTGATGGGTTTCATTGGCGGCACTGCGGAAAAGCCGGCACCGATCACTCAGCGTGAAGTGAATGAAATCATGAACAGGCTGGAAGAAACCGTCGACAAGCCTACGCACAAAACCATATACGAGCCTGGCGAACTGGTTCGCGTGGTCGACGGACCTTTCAACGACTTTACTGGTACTGTTGAGGAAGTGAATTACGAAAAGAGCCGGGTGCGTGTTGCTGTCTCTATTTTCGGACGGTCCACACCTGTGGAGCTTGAGTTTTCCCAGGTGGAGAAAGGCTAAAGAATTTAGGTGGGTGGCCGGTTTGATCGGTTACCTTAAACAAAAGTCGCTACTTTTTATTTATGAGTTAAATTTGCTGAATAAGGTAGTGCCAGGGGAGCAGAATTTTTGATCCTGCGTTTGCACCCAAAAGGAGGCCATCATGGCAAAGAAAGTACTGGCTTATATCAAGCTGCAGGTTGCGGCTGGTAAAGCCAACCCAAGCCCCCCCGTTGGACCCGCACTGGGCCAGCATGGTGTGAATATCATGGAATTCTGCAAAGCCTTCAACGCTGAAACACAGAGCGTTGAGCCCGGTCTGCCGATTCCGGTCGTTATCACTGTTTATGCTGACCGTAGTTTCACCTTTATTACCAAGACACCGCCGGCCGGAGTGTTACTGAAAAAAGCAGCAGGCATCAAGAGCGGCAGTGGTCGTCCGAATACCGATAAAGTCGGCAAACTGACCCGTGCCCAGCTAGAAGAAGTAGCCAAGATCAAAATGCCCGACCTGACTGCCGCCGACATGGACGCAGCCGTCAGGACACTGGCAGGGACCTGCCGTAGTGCCGGTATTGAAACTGAGGGGGTGATGTAATGGCCAGGCTGACTAAACGCGCAAAAATGATTGCGGAAAAAATCGATGCCGGCAAAGCCTACTCTATTGACGAAGCTGTATCCCTGATCAATGAGCTGTCTACTGTTAAGTTCAAGGAATCCATCGACGTTGCCATTAATCTAGGTATCGACGCCAGAAAATCTGACCAGGCTGTGCGTGGTGCTACTACGTTGCCACATGGTACCGGAAAGACTGTCCGAGTCGCCGTATTCGCCCAGGGCGCTAATGCCGACAAGGCCAAGGCTGCTGGTGCAGACATCATAGGCTTTGAAGACCTTGCCGCCAGCATCAAGGAAGGCAATTTGGATTTTGACGTGGTCATTGCCACACCGGATGCCATGCGAGTTGTAGGCCAACTGGGCACCATCCTGGGCCCTAAAGGTCTGATGCCAAACCCGAAGGTCGGTACGGTGACCCCGGATGTGGAGACAGCCGTCAAGAACACGAAAGCTGGCCAGGTCCGTTATCGTACAGACAAGAACGGCATCATACACGGTGGTATCGGCAAAGTGGGTTTTGAAGCCGCTGCCGTCAAGGGCAACCTGGAAGCACTGTTGGCAGACCTGAAGAAGGCCAAGCCGGCTTCCGCCAAAGGTACCTATGTCCAGAAGGTGGTGCTGTCTTCCACCATGGGGCCAGGTGTCCTGGTAGACCATTCGTCACTGGATTTTTAACTGATTTTACCTGCCCGGTGGTGTCGCAACCGACATCATTAGGCAGCACTCCTCTTTTGTTTTTGACAAGCAGAAAGGAGCAAAAAAGACTTTGGGGTGTTGCGGGTACAACCTGCAGGACTGTCAAAGACCGCGGGAGCCGAGTACCTGAAGTATGGTTGATTCTGTCGAAGGGTAGAGAAAACTGTACTAAGGAATGCAACGCTTAATTTAGTTGTCCCGCGCAGATGGTGTAACCCGTCCGGCCGCAGTATTGCCGGATCATTCACCAATTAGAAGGCCCCTGGATTTCCCGGGGTGGAGCTGATCCTGCTGTAACGGATCAGTAGCTGAAATAAAACGTGGACTTGGGGTTAACAGCCCCTGCAGTAGTCCGTACATAGGAGTAACTAAATAGTGGCTATTCGTATCGAAGACAAAAGGCAGATTGTTGCCGAAGTCAACGAAGCTGCTAAAAGTGCTTTGTCTGCAGTACTTGCCGATTACCACGGCACGTCTGTGGAGAAGATGACCTCTCTTCGCAAGACCGCCCGCGACAACAAGGTGTACCTGCGTGTAGTAAGGAACACCCTGCTGAAGCGTGCTGTCGCTGGGACAGATTATGAATGTCTCAACGAAGTGCTGGTCGGTCCGACTATCCTGGCTTTTTCCCAGGAAGATCCTGGCGCGGCTGCCCGTGTCCTCAAGGATTTTGCCAAGGAAAATGAAAAGTTCCAGGTCAAGGCACTCGCTGTTAGTGGAAACCTGCTGCCTCCTTCGCAGATCGATGTATTGGCGAAATTGCCGACCTACGATCAAGCGATAGCCACGCTGATGAGCGTGATGCTGGCACCGGTGACCAAGCTGGCACGTACCATCAACGAAGTACCGAGCAAGGTAACTCGCGCGGTGGCTGCGGTACGCGACCAGAAACAGGATGCAGCTTGATCCGGAAGGGCTTTTTCCTGACCGGGGTTACTAACGTTTACACAACATTGATAGGAGATATGAGTCATGGCTCTGTCTAAAGAAGAAATCCTTGAAGGTATTGCTGAACTGTCCGTCATGGACGTAGTTGAACTGGTTTCAGCAATGGAAGAGAAGTTTGGTGTTTCTGCTGCCGCTGCTGTAGCGGTTGCTGCACCTGCCGCTGCTGGCGATGCCGGCGCTGGCGCTGCTGCCGAGAAAGACGAATTCGACGTCATCTTGGCATCTGCCGGCGACAAGAAGGTCAACGTCATCAAGGCAGTACGTGCAATCACCGGTCTTGGCCTAAAAGAAGCCAAGGACCTGGTTGATGGTGCACCGTCACCTGTTAAAGAAGGTGCAAGCAAAGATGACGCCGAGAAATTCAAGAAAGAACTTGAAGAAGCCGGCGCGACTGTCGAGCTCAAGTAACAACGTCAAGTTGATTGCTTGTTTGAAGCACTGCTTCCGGAAGGTGGCATTCCAGTACTGGGATGCCGCCTTTCAGTGCTTTAGCCAATAACGGAAGAATTTCACCTGTCGTAAAGGGCAGGTTAAGTGGTACAGGGGTCAATCCCTGACACCTTGCCGAAAGACGGGATGTCTGGCAGGTAAAGGCAGGGAAAGGCTGGAGCAAAATCACTTTAGGAACGGCTGATGGCATATTCATATACTGAGAAAAAACGTATCCGCAAGGACTTTGGCAAGCTGCAGAGCCCGATGGATATCCCCTATCTTCTGGCAATCCAGATAGATTCATACAAACAGTTTACCCAGGCTGACGTGAGCCCCGAGGAACGCCTGGATCAAGGCCTGCACGCCGCTTTCAAATCCGTTTTTCCAATTGTTAGTTATTCCGGCAAGGCTTTGTTGGAATACGTCAGCTACAGGTTGGGCAAGCCGGAATTCGACGTCAGCGAATGTATCCTGCGCGGCGCCACTTATGCCGTGTCCCTGCGCGTAAAGGTTCGCCTGATCATTTACGAAAAGGAATCCACAGCCAAGGTCATCAAAGATATCAAGGAACAGGAAGTCTACATGGGTGAAATTCCCCTGATGACCAACAGCGGTACTTTCGTCATCAACGGCACAGAGCGTGTGGTGGTTTCTCAGTTGCACCGTTCGCCTGGCGTGTTCTTCGACCATGACCGCGGCAAAACCCACAGTTCAGGAAAGTTGCTTTATTCCGCCCGCATCATTCCTTACCGTGGTTCGTGGCTGGATGTCGAATTCGACCCGAGAGACCTGGTATATGTCCGTATCGATCGCCGCAGGAAACTGCCGGCGTCCATTCTCATTCGAGCCCTGGATTATTCGACCCAGGATATCTTGGAGATGTTCTACGACAACAACATCTACTATGTAGACAAGGATGGCAACTTCTCCATCGAGCTGGTGCCGTCCCGCCTGCGTGGCGCTGTTCTGAATTTCGACATCATGAACAAGCGTACCGTAATCGTGAAATCCGGTGCCCGTATCACCTCACGCCATGTCCGCGAGATTGAAAAAGCCAAGCTGAGCAAGCTGGATGTACCAGGCGAGTTCATCCTAGGTGACGCCCTAGCCAAGGACATTATCGACAAGGAGTCCGGTGAAGTCCTATTCCAGTGCAACGCCGAAATTACCGAGGAAATGCTGAAAGGCCTTATTAAGGCCGGCGTGACTGAATTCGAGACCATCTACACCAACGATCTCGACTGTGGTCCGTTCATTTCCGATACCCTGCGTATCGATTCCACCACCACCCGCCTCGAAGCGCTGGTGGAAATCTACCGCATGATGCGTCCTGGTGAGCCGCCGACAAAAGAGTCCGCAGAAAACCTGTTCGCCAACTTGTTCTTCTCCGCAGAGCGTTATGACCTATCAGCGGTTGGCCGAATGAAATTCAATCGCCGCCTAGGTCGCCCCGACTCTGTTGGTGATGGCGTTCTCAGCAAGGAAGATATCGTTGATGTCATCAAGACCCTGGTGGATATACGCAATGGATTCGGTACCGTCGACGATATAGATCACTTGGGCAACCGCCGCATCCGCAGCGTTGGCGAAATGGCCGAGAATCAGTTCCGCGTGGGCTTGGTCCGTGTTGAGCGTGCTGTGAAAGAGCGCCTATCCATGGCTGACTCCGAAGGCCTGATGCCTCAGGACATGATCAACGCCAAGCCAGTGGCAGCCGCGATCAAGGAATTCTTCGGTTCCAGCCAGCTGTCGCAGTTCATGGACCAGAACAACCCGCTGTCAGAGGTTACTCACAAGCGCCGTATTTCAGCGTTGGGACCAGGTGGTCTGACTCGCGAACGAGCAGGCTTCGAAGTCCGTGACGTACATCCGACGCATTACGGCCGTGTGTGCCCGATCGAGACCCCTGAAGGTCCGAATATTGGCCTGATCAACTCGCTGGCAACCTATTCCCGTACCAACGAGTACGGCTTCTTGGAAAGCCCGGTGCGCAAGGTGGTCAGTGGCGTTGTTACCGACGAGATCCAGTACCTGTCCGCCATCGAGGAAAGCGGCTTCATAATCGCCCAGGCATCGGCCGAGCTGGACAAAAAGGGCAAGTTCGTTGACGAACTGGTCAACGTGCGTCACAAGAACGAGTTCTCCCTGATGCCGTCCGACCAGGTCGACTTCATGGATGTTAGCCCGCAGCAGGTCGTATCCGTTGCCGCATCCCTAATTCCGTTCCTTGAACACGACGACGCCAACCGCGCCCTGATGGGTTCAAACATGCAGCGCCAGGCTGTGCCCACCCTCATCAGCGAAAAACCGCTGGTTGGTACCGGCATGGAGCGAAACGTGGCCCGTGATTCCGGTGTGTGCGTGATCGCCAACCGTGGAGGTGTCATCGACAGCGTTGATGCCGCGCGCATCATCGTGCGTGTCAACGACGAGGAAACCGAAACCGGCGAAGCGGGTGTGGACATCTACAACCTGATCAAGTACACCCGTTCCAACCAGAACACCTGTATCAGCCAGCGTCCGCTGGTCAAGGAAGGCGACCAGGTATCCAAGGGCGATATCCTTGCCGATGGTCCTTCCATCGATACTGGTGAACTCGCACTGGGTCAGAACATGCGGATCGCGTTCATGCCCTGGAACGGTTACAACTTCGAAGACTCTATCCTCATTTCCGAGCGTGTGGTGAAGGAAGACCGCTTTACATCCATCCACATCCAGGAACTGACCTGTATCGCCCGTGACACTAAGCTGGGTGCCGAGGAAATCTCCGCGGACATCCCCAATGTGGGCGAAACCGCGCTGAGCCGCCTGGATGAATCCGGCATCGTGCACATTGGTGCCGAAGTCGACGCCGGCGACATCCTGGTGGGCAAGGTCACCCCAAAAGGTGAAACCCAGCTGACCCCGGAAGAAAAACTGCTGCGAGCCATCTTCGGTGAGAAAGCATCCGATGTGAAGGATACCTCCCTGCGTGTACCGAGCAGCGTCAAGGGTACAGTTATCGACGTTCAGGTCTTTACCCGCGACGGTCTGGAAAAAGACCAGCGCGCCCTGGAAATCGAGGAAGCCCAGCTGGGCAAGGTCCGCAAGGATATCGAGGACGAGTACCGTATCGTTGAGGAAGCTACTTTCCAGCGATTACGCAAGGCCTTGATGGGCAAGACCGTTTCAGGCGGCCCGAAACTGAAGAAGGGCGACCGCCTGACTGCCGATTATCTCGACGGCCTAAAGAATGACGACTGGTTCAAGATCCGCCTAGTTGACGAAAAAATGAGCGAAGCCCTGGAAAAAGCCGGTTCCCAACTCAAGGAACGTCGTACCAAACTGGATGAGCGTTACGAAGACAAGAAACGCAAGTTGACCCAGGGTGATAACCTTGCCCCAGGCGTGCTTAAGATCGTCAAGGTTTATCTGGCCATCAAGCGCCGCATACAACCGGGTGACAAGATGGCCGGTCGACACGGTAACAAGGGTGTGATCTCCGTGATCATGCCGGTGGAAGATATGCCGTATGACGAGCAGGGCAATCCGGTGGATATCGTCCTGAACCCGTTGGGCGTACCTTCGCGTATGAACGTGGGACAGATCCTGGAAACCCACCTTGGCGCCGCCGCCAAGGGCCTTGGTGACAAGATCGAGGCCATGCTTCAGCAGGAACAGAAAGTTGCGGATATTCGCAAGTTCCTCGACCAAATCTACAATGGCATCGGACAGTCAATTCGCACCGAAGACCTGAAGAGCCTGACAGACGAAGAAATCTTGGAACTGGCAAGCAATCTCAAAGCCGGCGTACCCATGGCGACTGCCGTATTTGACGGCGCCAGCGAATTCGAGATTAAGGAAATGCTGAAACTCGCCGAAATGAACGAGGATGGCCAGGTAACTCTGTTCGATGGCCGAACTGGTGATGCCTTCGACCGTAAGGTCACCGTGGGCATCATGTACATGCTTAAGCTCAACCACTTGGTTGATGACAAGATGCATGCCCGTTCCACCGGATCCTACAGCCTGGTTACACAGCAGCCGCTGGGCGGCAAAGCGCAGTTCGGCGGACAGCGATTCGGGGAAATGGAAGTGTGGGCGCTCGAAGCCTACGGCGCTGCCTATACTCTGCAGGAAATGCTAACCGTTAAGTCGGACGACGTGAATGGCCGTACCAAGATGTACAAGAATATCGTTGATGGTGATGACCGCATGGAAGCCGGTATGCCCGAATCCTTTAACGTACTCTTGAAAGAAATTCGCAGTCTGGGCATCGATATGGAACTGGAAGTCGATAATTGATCCGGAAATTTTACATCTGATTAAAGACGTAAATTCCGGATAAATGATCAACCCCTGGCAAGGGGGTGGAGGCAAAGAATGAAAGACCTGTTAGGTTTATTGAAATCACAGACCCAGATTGAAGACTTCGATTCAATTCGTATCGGCCTGGCATCACCGCAGCTGATTCGGTCCTGGTCTTTCGGGGAAGTGAAAAAACCCGAAACCATCAACTACCGTACCTTCAAGCCGGAGCGTGACGGCTTGTTTTGTGCCAAGATCTTCGGGCCAGTCAAAGACTACGAGTGCCTGTGCGGCAAGTACAAGCGACTGAAGCATCGCGGTGTCATTTGTGAGAAGTGCGGCGTTGAAGTCGCCCTGTCCAAGGTGCGTCGTGAGCGCATGGGTCACATCGAACTGGCCAGCCCGGTCGCGCACATTTGGTTTCTGAAATCATTACCGTCTCGTATCGGCCTATTGCTCGACATGACCCTGCGTGATATCGAGCGCGTGCTGTACTTTGAATCTTTCGTGGTCACCGATCCCGGCATGACAACTCTGGAAAAAGGCCAGCTGCTGTCTGATGAGCAATATTACGAAGCCCTAGAGGAGTTCGGCGACGATTTCGAAGCCAAGATGGGCGCCGAAGCTGTGCAGGACCTGATGGCCAGCATGGACGTGAATGTCGAGGCCAATCGCCTGCGCGAAGAAATTCCGCAGACCAATTCTGAAACCAAGCTGAAGAAACTTTCGAAGCGCCTGAAGCTGTTGGATGGTTTCGTTAATTCCGGCAACAAGCCGGAATGGATGGTGCTGAATGTACTGCCAGTGTTGCCGCCTGACCTGCGTCCGCTGGTACCGCTGGATGGCGGCCGATTCGCCACATCCGACCTGAATGACCTGTATCGTCGCGTCATCAACCGTAACAACCGTCTGAAGCGACTTTTAGACCTAAATGCGCCTGACATCATCGTGCGCAACGAAAAACGCATGTTGCAGGAATCCGTGGACGCCCTGCTGGACAACGGCCGTCGCGGCCGCGCCATCACTGGCTCCAACAAGCGCCCGCTTAAGTCCCTGGCCGACATGATCAAGGGCAAGCAGGGTCGCTTCCGCCAGAACCTGCTTGGTAAGCGTGTTGATTACTCAGGCCGTTCCGTAATCGTGGTTGGTCCGACCCTGAAACTGCATCAATGCGGCCTGCCGAAGAAAATGGCCCTCGAACTTTTCAAGCCGTTCATTCTCGGCAAGCTGATCCTGCGTGGTGTTGCCACCACCATCAAGGCCGCAAAGAAAATGGTGGAAAAGGAAACCGCGGAGGTCTGGGATATCCTGGCTGAGGTTATTCGCGAACATCCGATTCTGCTAAACCGTGCGCCGACCCTGCACCGTCTCGGTATCCAGGCATTCGAGCCAGTACTGATCGAGGGTAAGGCCATCCAGCTGCACCCGCTGGTATGTGCCGCTTATAACGCCGACTTCGACGGTGACCAGATGGCGGTACACGTACCGCTGACCCTGGAAGCCCAGCTGGAAGCGCGCACTCTGATGATGTCCACCAACAACATCTTGTCCCCGGCCTCCGGCGAACCGATTATCGTGCCATCGCAGGACGTGGTGCTGGGCCTTTACTACATGACCCGCAAACGCGTAAACGCGAAAGGCGAGGGCATGGTATTCGCAAACGTAGACGAAGTACTCAAAGCCTTCAACACCAGTAATGTTCACCTCCAGGCAGGCATAAAGGTGCGCCTGACTGAAGTGCTGTTTGACGATAACGGCGACAAACAGGAATACACCAGCATGATGGACACCACCGTAGGCCGCGTGATTCTTTTCAGCATCGTGCCGGCTGGCCTGCCGTTCAGCATGGTCAACCAGAAGATGGCGAAGAGGCAGATCTCCCACATCATCAACATGTGTTACCGCAATGTCGGCCTGAAAGAAACCGTTATCTTCGCCGACCAACTGATGTACATGGGATACCGCTATTCTACCTGGTCCGGTTCTTCCATCGGCGTGAATGACTTCGTGATTCCGGCTGAGAAAGCCGTGTTGATCGGTGAAGCCGAAGCCGAAGTCGCCGAGATCGAATCCCAGTTTGCTTCCGGCCTTGTTACACAGGGCGAGAAGTACAACAAAGTTATTGACATCTGGTCACGCGCCAACGATCAGGTCGCCAAGTCCATGATGGACGGTCTGTCCACCGAGAAAGTGACAAACCGTGACGGCGAGGAAGTGGATCAGGAATCATTCAACTCCGTGTATGTATACTCTGACTCCGGTGCCAGGGGTTCACCCGCTCAGATTCGTCAGCTCGCCGGTATGCGTGGTCTGATGGCGAAGCCGGACGGATCCATTATCGAAACGCCGATCACCGCGAACTTCCGTGAAGGGTTGAACGTACTCCAGTACTTCATCTCTACCCACGGTGCGCGCAAGGGTCTGGCTGACACTGCACTGAAAACCGCGAACTCCGGTTACCTGACTCGCCGCCTGGTGGATATTTCTCAGGATTTGGTGGTCAGGGAAGAAGATTGCGGTACTGACCAGGGCCTGAATGCCAGTCCGGTTATCGAAGGCGGCGACATCATCGCGCCGCTGGGTGAACTGGTACTTGGTCGTGTCCTGGCCCGTGATGCGCTGGATACTGATGGAAGCACTATCATTGAAGCCGGCATCATGATAGACGAAAAACTGGTTGACAGGCTAGAAACTGCCGGTGTGGATGAAGTTATCGTCCGTTCACCCATCACCTGTGAAGCTGAAAATGGCATCTGCCGCAAATGTTACGGCCGTGACCTGGCCCGCGGCCACCTGGCCAACATCGGTGAAGCGATCGGCGTGGTCGCCGCCCAGTCCATTGGCGAGCCGGGTACCCAGCTGACCATGCGTACCTTCCATATAGGTGGTGCTGCATCCAGGGCCACGGCTTCCGACAATGTTCAGGTGAAGACTGACGGTACCATACATCTGCACAACATGAAGACCGTTGAAAGAACCAACGGTGACTTGGTAGTGGTAAGCCGTTCCGGCGAGCTGATCGTAAACGACACCAACAGCCGTGAGAAAGAGCGGTACAAGCTGCCTTACGGTGCTGTGGTCCGTGGTGCGGACAGATCTGAGGTCAAGGCCGGACAAGTTATTGCCACCTGGGACCCACATACTCATCCGATCGTCGTTGAAGTTGCCGGTAAGGTGAAATTTGCCTCCATGGAGGAAGGCCTGAGCGTCAAGCGCCAGACGGACGAGATCACCGGCCTGACTAATATCACCGTCATGGACGTGTCCGAACGTCCGTCGGGTGGCAAGGACCTGCGTCCAGCCATCACCCTGGTCGATGGCAAGGGCAAGGAACAGACACTGCCGGGTACCAACGTGCCTGCGCATTACTTCCTGCCGGCAAAGGCTATCGTGGGTGTCGAAGACGGTGCGCAGGTTAATATCGGTGACGTTATCGCGCGTATTCCCCAGGAAGGTTCCAAGACCCGTGACATCACCGGTGGTCTGCCGCGTGTTGCCGACCTCTTCGAAGCCCGTAAACCGAAAGAACCTGCCATTTTGGCGGAAATCTCCGGTACCGTCAGCTTTGGCAAGGAAACCAAGGGCAAGCGTCGCCTGGTGATTACACCTACAGATGGTGTAAACCCGATCGACGGCAGCACCCATTACGAAGTGCTGATCCCGAAATGGCGCCAGATGACCGTGTTCGAAGGTGAGTACATTGAAAAGGGTGAAATCGTCTCCGACGGTCCGCCTAATCCGCATGACATTCTGCGCCTGAAAGGCGTCGAAGCCCTAGCCCACTTCATAGTGAACGAGGTTCAGGACGTTTACAGACTGCAGGGTGTGCGTATTAATGACAAGCATATCGAAGTCATCGTGCGCCAGATGCTGCGCAAGGCGGAGATCCTCGACATGGGTGATTCCAGCTTCATCAAGGGCGAGCAGGTGGAGTACATCCGTGTACGTTCCGAAAATAATCGCCTGGTCGAGGAAGGCAAGGAGCCGGCGAAGTTCGACCGAATCCTGCTGGGTATCACCAAGGCATCGCTGGCCACTGAATCCTTCATTTCCGCGGCCTCCTTCCAGGAAACCACCCGCGTCCTCACAGAAGCGGCGGTTACCGGAAAGCAGGATTTCCTGCAGGGCTTGAAGGAAAATGTTGTGGTTGGCCGCCTAATTCCAGCGGGTACCGGGCTTTCCTACCACGAGAACCGTATACGCCAGGCAGAAATGCGATCATCCCATGATGAAGGTCCTTCTGCCAGCGAAGTGGAGTCTGCGCTTATCGAGGCTCTGGCCGAGTCGGAAAGCAGGGCCAAGAAGGACGAAGAGGAATAGGAACAATACCGGAAACCGGGCCGGAAGGCCCGGTTTCCGGTCGGTTCCAGTTGACTAGGTAGGGCGCGATCATTACAATCGCGCGTTTTTTAATAACTGAAAGAACAGAATTTCGGAGCAATGAATGGCGACTGTTAACCAGCTGGTTCGCAAGCCCAGGAAAAACAAGGTCGACAAGAGCGACGTACCTGCCCTGCAAGGTTGCCCGCAGCGGCGTGGTGTATGTACCCGCGTTTATACTACGACCCCAAAAAAACCGAACTCGGCTCTGCGCAAGGTTTGTCGTGTGCGACTGACAAACGGTTATGAAGTCACCTCCTATATTGGTGGTGAGGGACACAACCTGCAGGAGCATTCTGTGATCCTAATCAGGGGCGGCAGGGTCAAGGACTTGCCCGGTGTGCGTTACCACACCGTGCGCGGCAGCCTTGATACTTCCGGTGTCGCTGACAGGAAGCAAGGCCGTTCCAAATACGGCACTAAGAGACCCAAGTAATTGAATTAATTAATTATTTAATAAATTCCAGTAAGGCCGGATTTTGACATCCCGTCAATATTCCGGGCATTCCTGAAGCGAGGAAACCATGCCAAGAAGACGTGTAGTAGCCAAGCGGGAAGTTCTTCCCGATCCAAAATTCGGAAACAAGACCCTTGCCAAGTTCATGAACCACGTCATGGTGGACGGCAAGAAATCCGTTGCAGAAAAAATCGTATACGGCGCCCTGAAAGTGGTTGCCGACAAGACTGGCAAGGATCCGCTGGAAGCCTTTGAGTCCGCCCTGGAAAACATTGCCCCGCTTGTGGAAGTGAAATCCCGCCGAGTGGGTGGTGCAACCTACCAGGTGCCGGTGGAAGTGCGCCCTGACCGCCGCAACGCTCTGTCCATGCGCTGGTTGGTCGAGCATTCCCGCGCCCGCGGAGAAAAATCTATGGCCCTGCGCATCGCGGGTGAGATCATGGATGCCGCCGAAGGCCGTGGTAGTGCCGTGCGCAAGCGTGAAGACGTGCACCGTATGGCAGAGGCCAACCGCGCCTTTTCGCACTACCGTTTTTAAGACCAATTTTCGTAATTATCTTAATTTACTGAGGGCTCTGCTGTGGCCAGAAAAACTCCAATCAAACGTTATCGCAACATAGGCATATGTGCGCACGTGGACGCGGGTAAAACCACCACCACCGAACGCGTACTTTTCTATACCGGTATTTCCCACAAGATCGGTGAGGTACATGACGGTGCTGCGATAATGGACTGGATGGAGCAGGAGCAGGAACGTGGTATCACCATCACATCCGCTGCTACCACCTGTTTCTGGAACGGCATGGACAAGCAGTTCGAACAGCACCGCATTAACATCATCGACACCCCGGGACATGTGGACTTCACCATCGAGGTGGAGCGTTCACTGCGTGTACTGGATGGTGCCGTTGTCGTTCTGTGTGCGAGCTCTGGTGTACAGCCCCAGACTGAAACCGTCTGGCGCCAAGCCAACCGCTACGAAGTACCGCGTCTCGTGTTCGTCAACAAGATGGACCGCGCGGGCGCCGACTTCCTGAAAGTCGTCAAGCAGATGAAGGAGCGCTTGGGCGCCAAACCCGTACCCATCCAGCTGGCCATCGGAGCCGAAGACGAGTTCAAGGGCGTCATCGACCTGGTAAAAATGAAGGAAATCCTCTGGAGCGAAGCCGACCAGGGTACCTCCTTTACCTATGAGGACATCCCAGACGACATGATGGCCGAGTGCCAGAAGTGGCGCGAAGAGCTGGTGGAAGCTGCTGCCGAAGCCAACGAAGAGCTCATGGACAAATACCTCAATGACGGTGAGCTGACTGAGGATGAAATTAAGAAGGGCTTGCGTATCCGCACACTAGCTAATGAAATCGTACCGACTCTGTGCGGTTCTGCCTTCAAGAACAAGGGTGTACAGGCTGTACTAGATGCAGTTGTCGAATACATGCCGTCACCCACTGAAGTAAAGGCCATCGAAGGTGTATTGGAAGACGGCGAAACCGTTGAAACCCGCGAAGCGGACGACAATGCTCCGTTTGCAGCCCTGGCATTCAAGATTGCCACCGACCCCTTCGTCGGTACATTGACCTTCTTCCGTGTGTATTCCGGCAAGCTGAATTCCGGCGACTCCGTGTACAACCCGGTCAAGCACAACAAGGAACGCGTCGGACGTATGGTGCAAATGCACGCCAACTCCCGTGAGGAAATCAAGGAAGTACTGGCAGGCGACATCGCCGCCGCCATCGGCCTGAAGGATGTCACTACCGGCGAGACCCTGTGTGCCATCGACAAACAGATTACCCTGGAAAAGATGGACTTCCCGGAACCCGTTATCTCCGTTGCCGTGGAGCCGAAAACCAAGGCAGATCAGGAAAAAATGGGTATTGCGCTGGGCAAATTGGCCCAAGAAGATCCGTCCTTCCGTGTTGAAACCGACGAAGAGTCCGGTCAGACCATCATTTCCGGTATGGGCGAGCTGCACCTGGACGTCCTTGTCGACCGTATGCGCCGTGAGTTCGGTGTTGAAGCCAACATCGGTAAACCCCAGGTGGCATATCGTGAAACCATTCGAAAAGCGGTCGAAGTCGAAGGCAAGCATGTCAAGCAGTCCGGTGGACGCGGCCAGTACGGTCATGTCTGGCTGCGCCTCGAGCCGCTGCCCGCCGATTCCGAGTACGAATTCGTCAACGCCATCGTCGGTGGTGTGGTGCCTAAGGAATACATTCCTGCCGTGGATAAGGGTGTCCAGGAGCAGATGAAAAACGGCTGTCTGGCAGGCTATCCGCTGCTGGCTATGAAAGTGACCATTTTCGACGGTTCATTCCACGATGTGGACTCCAGCGAAATGGCATTCAAAATCGCCGGTTCCATGGCCCTGAAGAAAGGTGCCCTGCAGGCTGATGCAGCCCTGCTGGAGCCGGTCATGAAGGTGGAAGTGGTCACTCCGGAAGATTACATGGGTGACGTTATGGGTGATCTAAACCGTCGACGCGGCCTCGTTCAGGGTATGGATGATAGTCCTTCAGGCAAGGTCATCAATGCCGAGGTACCTTTGTCCGAAATGTTCGGTTATTCCACCGACCTGCGTTCAGCCACCCAGGGCCGCGCCACCTATACCATGGAATTCCTGAAATATGCCGAAGTGCCACAAGCCATCGCCGACGCGATCGTGGAAAAGGGCGCAGCATAAGACAGTTATTCCTGGCGCTAGACTCGCCGGGCGGTTTGTGACAGATCTAAGAGCGCAGTCACAGACACGAAAAAAGCCAAAATATGCGGGGTCAAATCACCCCGCTTTTTTTACAAGAATAGGGCTCCCAGGCCCTTGACGTATGGGTCAGTCGCCCGTAAAATTTGCGCTCTTTTTTCGCGGTGAAATGTGCCTAGGCAAATTTCACCTTTTTTGATGCAAGTAGGCATTTGTTCTTTAAAAACTTATTGATGTGTGGGAGTAGTTGGTCGGATGCAAAACCAGCGTATAAGAATCCGGCTGAAAGCCTTTGATCATCGCCTGATTGACCAGTCAACACAGGAACTGGTGAATACCGCGAAACGTACTGGTGCATTCGTGCGGGGACCGATCCCTCTGCCGACCCGTAATGAACGTTACACTGTCCTGATTTCGCCACACGTCAATAAGGACGCCCGTGACCAGTACGAGATACGTACTCACAAGCGTCTGCTGGACATAGTCGAGCCCACTGAAAAGTTCGTTGAAGCGCTGATGCAGCTGAACCTGGCAGCCGGCGTCGAAGTACAGATTAGCCTAGGCAAGGCTGAAAGCAAGAAATAAAGTAATAAAAATAAGAAGCGAGAATTTAATTAGCAGTAAGTGTCTGTAGCCAAAACCTGCTGGCACTCTAAATACATGAAACAGCCCCGGTCTACATGGCACTGGGCGCTATACATAACATGGTGTAACGCGAAAGCGGCCATAGTGGGTTCAAGCCCCTTACACGATGAGGTTTTAAAATGTCGATTGGCTTAGTCGGTCGAAAAAGCGGTATGACCCGCATTTTCACCGAATCCGGGTCCTCTATACCCGTCACAGTGGTGGAAGTTCTGCCAAACAGGGTCACGCGCGTGAAAACTGTCGAGTCTGACGGTTACAGCGCCGTGCAGGTCACTACTGGTTCTGTAAAAAGCGCCAAGCTGACAAAGTCTGAAGCTGGCCACTATGCCAAGGCCGGTATCGAAGCAGGCCGCGGCCTGTGGGAATTCCGTGCCGACGTTGCCGACCTGTTAGGTGGTGAAGAAGGCAAGGAAGTGGGCCCCGGCTTCGAGTTCACCGTATCCACCTTCGCCGAAGGCCAGATTGTGGACGTGACTGGCACCTCCAAAGGTAAAGGCTTTCAGGGAACCATCAAGCGTCACAACTTCGGTATGGGCGACGCTACCCACGGTAACTCACTGTCTCACCGTGCCCCAGGCTCCATCGGCCAGTGCCAGACACCGGGCCGCGTCTGGAAGGGCAAGAAAATGTCCGGCCACATGGGTGACGAAAAGGTCACCGCCCAGGGCCTAGAAGTCGTCAGGGTCGACTCTGAAAACAACCTGATTCTCATCAAGGGCTCCGTTCCCGGAGCCACCGGCGCAGATGTCATCATTTCGCCGACCGTAAAAGCCAAAAAATCATCTTCGTCTTCTGAGGGGTAAGCAATGGATTTGAATATTGCAGTGCCTGGCAAGAAGGCAGCAAAAACAGTTTCCGTCTCCGACGATACTTTCGGCAAGGAGTTCAACGAATCCCTGGTTCACCAAGTCGTTGTTACCTACCTGGCCGGTGGCCGTCAGGGCTCCGTGAAGCAGAAAACCCGTTCTGAAGTGTCCGGTGGTGGCAAAAAGCCCTGGCGCCAGAAGGGCACCGGTCGCGCCCGCGCCGGTACCACCCGTGGCCCGTTATGGCGTACCGGTGGTGTGACCTTTGCTGCAAGGCCCCAGGACCACTCCAAAAAAATCAACAAGAAAATGTACCGAGGTGCCCTGCGTTGCATTCTTTCCGAACTGGTTCGCCAGGATCGCCTTCTTGTGGTGGATGATTTCACCGTTGAGTCTCACAAGACCAAGGGTCTGCTGGCCAAGCTGGCTGAACTGGGACTGCAGAACGTCCTGATCGTGAGCGATGCGATCGACCAGAACCTGGCCCTGGCTGCCCGCAACCTGCACAAGGTTGACGTGCTGGACGCCGCCGGTGTCGATCCGGTCAGCCTCATCGGTTTTGACAAGGTGCTGATGACCTTACCAGCGCTAAAGAAAGTAGAGGGGATGCTGGCATGAACCAGGAAAGAATGTTGACCATCGTGCTGGGCCCTCACATTTCCGAGAAGAGCTCAGTCATTTCCGAGGAAAACAACCAGGTGACCTTCAAGGTCGCCGCGGATGCCACCAAACCGGAAATCAAGGAAGCCATCGAAGGCCTGTTCAATGTACAGGTAAAAGACGTGCAGGTACTCAATGTCAAAGGCAAGCGCAAACGTTCAGCCCGCGGCATCTGGCGTACCCGCCCGAGCTGGAAAAAAGCCTATATCCGCCTTGAGCAGGGTCATGAAATTGACTTTGCCGAGATGGGTTAAGGGGAGGAGTGAGTAGAGATGCCAGTCGTTAAAGCCAAACCTACCTCACCCGGACGCCGTTTCGTTGTCAAGGTAGTCAACCCGGATCTGCACAAGGGTGCGCCGTATGCGCCCCTGACTGAAGTGCAGACGAAGACCGGTGGACGTAATAATTCCGGCCGTATCACCCGCAGGCATGCCGGTGGTGGTCACAAGCAGAAATACCGTGTTATCGATTTCAAGCGTAACAAGGACAATATTTCGGCCACCGTTGAAAGGCTGGAATACGATCCGAATCGCAGTGCCTATATTGCACTGCTGAAATATGCTGATGGCGAGCGTCGTTACATCGTCGCCCCGGGCAAGGTCAGCGTCGGTGACCGTCTGGTTTCCGGTGAAACCACGCCGATGAAGCCGGGCAACTGTTTGCCGTTGCGCAACATCCCGATGGGTAGCACTGTTCACTGCGTTGAAATGAAGCCGGGCAAGGGCGCCCAGCTTGCACGTAGCGCCGGCACTTCCGTACAGCTGGTTGCAAGGGAAGGTCAGTACGCCACCCTGCGCCTGCGTTCCGGCGAAATGCGCAAGGTGTTGTCTGACTGTCGCGCCGTGCTGGGCGAAGTGTCCAACAGCGAACACAGCCTGCGCTCCTTGGGTAAAGCAGGTGCCAAGCGCTGGCGTGGTGTGCGCCCGACCGTTCGCGGTGTGGCCATGAACCCGGTAGACCACCCGCATGGTGGTGGTGAGGGTCCGTACCTCCGGTGGTCGTCACCCGGTATCCCCGTGGGGTACTCCGACCAAGGGCTACAAGACCCGCACCAACAAGCGTACTGACAAGCTGATCGTGCGTCGTCGCAGGGCCGGCAAGTAACTGTTTATAAATTACAGAATTTGAGCTGACTGAAGAAAGCATCAGAGGAACACGAAAGTGCCAAGATCATTAAAGAAAGGACCGTTTATTGACCTTCACCTGCTGAAGAAAGTGCAGGCTGCACAGGACAGCAATGACAGAAGACCAATCAAGACCTGGTCCCGCCGTTCCATGGTCTCTCCGGACATGCTGGGATTAACCATTTCCGTGCACAACGGCCGTCAGCACGTGCCGGTCCTGATTTCCGAAGATATGGTCGGGCACAAGCTGGGAGAATTTGTTGTCACTCGTACTTATCGTGGTCACGCGGCAGACAAGAAAGCCAAGTAAGCGGTAGCGACAGAGACATTAAGAGGTAGAGATGATGGAAGTTTCAGCAAAACTTAGTACAGCCAGGCTGTCGGCCCAAAAGGCCAGGCTCGTTGCTGACCAGATTCGTGGTAAAGGCGTTGAGGAAGCCCTCGAGCTTCTGACTTACAGCCCCAAGAAGGGCGCTGCCATTATCAAGAAGGTGCTGAATTCAGCGATAGCCAATGCCGAGCACAACGAAGGCGTCGATATCGACGAGTTGAAAGTGTCCAGCATTTACGTGGATGAAGGGATGACCATGAAGCGCATCCAGCCGCGTGCAAAGGGTAGGGCAGACCGGATTTTGAAGCGGTCCTGTCACATTACAGTCAAAGTGGCAGACGGCCAGTAAAGGTAAATTAAGAGGTTAGCATGGGTCAGAAAGTACACCCGACAGGCATTCGACTGGGTATCGTCAAGAAGCACACTTCCGTGTGGTATGCCGGCGGCAAGGACTACGCCAGGTATCTGCTGGAAGATATGGAAGTTCGTGATCTCGTGAAAAAGAAGTTGGCCTCCGCGTCCGTTTCCCGCGTCGAGATCGAGCGTCCCGCCCAGACTGCACGCGTGACTGTTTACACCGCCCGTCCCGGTATCGTTATCGGCAAGAAGGGTGAGGATGTCGAAAAGCTGCGCGCCGCGCTGACCGTGAAAATGGGTGTGCCCGTGCACATTAATATTGAAGAGATTCGCAAGCCGGACCTGGACGCCCAGCTTGTCGCCGACAGCATTGCCCAGCAGCTCGAGCGCCGCGTGATGTTCCGCCGCGCCATGAAGCGCGCCATGCAGAATGCCATGCGCCAGGGCGCAGAAGGCGTGAAGGTGCAGGTCAGTGGTCGTCTGGGCGGTGCTGAAATTGCCCGTACCGAGCGTTACCACGAAGGTCGTGTGCCGCTGCATACCCTGCGTGCCGATATTGACTACGCGACCAGCGAAGCGCTGACCACCTACGGCATCATCGGCGTGAAGGTTTGGATCTTCAAGGGCGAGGTTTTCAACACTGATGAAGTGATGACTGCCGAGCCGAAAAAGAATTCTTAAGAGGTAGTCCAGGATGTTACAACCGAAACGTACAAAATTTCGCAAGCAGATGAAGGGGCGCAATCGCGGCCTGGCTCATCGTGGCAGCAGCATCAGTTTCGGCGAATACGGCCTTAAGGCAGTTGCCCGTGGTCGTTTGACAGCGCGCCAGATCGAGTCTGCACGTCGTGCCCTGACCCGTCACGTAAAACGTGGCGGCAAGATCTGGATCCGCGTGTTTCCGGACAAGCCGATCACCCAGAAGCCGCTGGAAGTTCGCCAGGGTAAAGGTAAGGGCAGCGTTGAATACTGGGTAGCCCAGATTCAGCCCGGCAAGGTGTTGTTTGAAATCGAAGGCGTCAGCGAAGAGCTGGCACTGGAAGCCTTCAGCTCTGGCTGCAGCCAAGCTGCCGTTCCAGACCAAATTTGAGAAAAGGGTGGTGATGTAATGGCCAAGATCGATGTCAGCGAACTGCGCGGCAAGACTGTTGAGGAGCTCAATGAAGTCCTCAATGGGCTACTGCGCGACCAGTTCAACCACCGCATGCAGAAGGCAACCGGTCAGCTGGGCCAGACCCACCTGATGGCTTCCGTACGCAAGGATATTGCCAGGGTCAAAACCCTGATTAACGAAAAGGCCCGGGCCGCTAATTAACGGTAGCCCAGAACGAGTTTTTTAAACAGGTTCGAAACATGACAGAAGCAGCAACAAGTTCAGAAAGCACAGTCGCCAAGAGCGGCCGTACTGCGACCGGCAAGGTTGTCAGCAACAAGATGAACAAGTCCATCACCGTGCTGGTTGAAAGGCGCGAGAAGCATCCTGTGTATGGCAAGTACGTGACCAAGTCTTCCAAGCTGCACGCTCATGACGAGAGCAACGAGTGCCAGGAAGGCGATATCGTTACGATCAGGGAAGTCAGGCCCATTTCCAAGACAAAGACCTGGGCCCTGGTCTCGATCGATGAGCGGGCTGCGGAAGTTTAAGCAGGGATATGCCGGCTAAACGGCGCAATGACAGGAAAGATTTATTTCGGTTTAGAGATTAGGGCGTAAAGCCCGGAGAAGTAAGATGATACAGGTTCAGTCCTATTTGGCTGTGGCAGACAACAGCGGCGCAAGGGAAGTGATGTGCATCAAGGTGCTTGGTGGTTCTCATCGTCGTTATGCCCGGATTGGTGACGTAATCAAGGTTACTGTCAAAGACGCCATTCCGCGCGGCAAGGTCAAGAAAGGCCAGGTAATGAAGGCGCTGGTTGTCCGCACTAAGAGTGGTGTACGCCGCCAGGACGGTTCGCTGATCAAGTTCGACGACAACGCCGCAATCCTGCTGGACAACAAGGATGGGCCGATCGGTACGCGTGTGTTCGGACCGGTTACCCGTGAACTGCGTACTGAAAAATTCATGAGAATTATTTCACTGGCCCCAGAAGTACTTTAAGCACGACGGCTGGACAGGGCTATATACAGAGTTAGAGATAGCAACAATGCAAAAACTGAAACGTGACGATGAAGTAATCGTGATTGCCGGCAAGGACAAGGGCAAGCGCGGCAAGATTACCCGCGTGCTGACTGACGGTCGCCTGATCGTGTCCGGCATCAATATGGTCAAACGCCATACCAAGCCGAACCCAAACCTTGGACGCCAGGGCGGCATTGTTGAAAAGGAAGCCGGTATCCAGGCCTCCAACGTTGCCATCTTCAACCCGAAGACCGAGAAGGCCGACCGTGTTGGAATCGTTGTGGACGAAGCCGGCAAGAAAGTCCGGATATTCAAGTCCGACAGTTCAAGTATTGATTAATTTTTGAAAAGGGCCTGGAAAAACAGGCTGATTACAGGAAAGATCATGGCGCGTTTAAAAGACGTTTACAAAAATGAAGTGGTTCAGGAACTGACTAAACAGTTTTCCTATGCGAATCCCATGCAAGTGCCGAAAATCATCAAGGTGGTTCTGAATATTGGCAGCGGCGAGTTCAGTGACAAGAAGGTCCTGGAAAACGCCATGGGTGACCTGACAAAGATCAGCGGCCAGCAGCCCGTTGTTACCCTGTCACGCAAGTCAATCGCCGGCTTCAAGATTCGTGACGGCTGGCCTGTGGGCACTAAGGTGACTCTACGTGGTGACCGCATGTATGAATTCCTAGACCGCCTGGTATCCATCGCTATTCCGCGTATCAGGGACTTCCGTGGCCTGAGCCCGAAATCTTTCGATGGACGCGGCAATTACGCCATGGGCGTGACGGAGCAGATCATCTTCCCGGAAATCGATTATGACAAGATCGATACACTGAGGGGCATGGATATCACCATTACCACCACGGCCAAGACCGACGAGGAAGGCAGGGCGCTGCTGCGGGCGATGAAATTTCCGTTCCGTGAAACCGGTGGCCAGGCGGCAAGCGCATAAGAGTTACAAAGGCGTAAACGAGTTTAGCAAAGAGAGCACAAAAACATGGCAAAGACCTCAATGATTGCAAGGGAAAACAAGCGCAGCAAGCTTGTTGCTAAGTACGCTGCCAAGCGTGCTGAACTGAAAGCTGTCATCAACAGCACGACAGCTTCTAATGAGGAAAAGTGGGATGCACAAGTCAAGCTGCAGAAGCTGCCCCGTGATGCCAGTCCAACCCGCCAGCGCAATCGTTGCCAGGTAACTGGCCGCCCGCACGGTGTATTCCGTAAGTTTGGACTGTGCCGTAACAAGTTGCGTGAACACGCCATGAAAGGCGACGTTCCCGGCCTGACCAAAGCCAGCTGGTAAGCCTAAGCCACTGAAAGGTCAGTTGAGTAAAAGTTAAAGAGGCAAGAGACACACTATGAGCATGTCAGACCCTATCGCAGATTTGTTGACCCGGATCAGGAACGCCCAGATGGCGGGCCTGACCAGCGTTAGCTGCCCGTCTTCCAAGATCAAACAGGCCATCTTGGGTGTCTTGAAACAGGAAGGCTACATCAACGGATACGCCGTCAATGATGACCTGGTCAAGCCTGAGCTGACTGTTGAACTGAAATACTTCAACGGCAAACCGGTAATTGAAGAACTGCGTCGTGGCAGCCGTCCAGGCCTGCGCCAGTACAAAGCTAAGGATGATTTGCCAGAAGTTCGTGCGGGCCTGGGTATTGCCGTGGTGACAACCAACAAGGGTGTAATGACCGACAAGGCGGCCAAGAAGGCCGGTGTCGGCGGCGAAGTGCTCTGCACCGTCTTTTAAAGTTTTATATATTGTTTCGATCCAGTTTCGATAAAAGAGCAGGCTTATGTCCAGAGTAGCAAAAAGTCCAGTCGATCTGCCCAGCGGTGTTCAGGTTAACATTTCTAATGGCTTGCTGTCCGTAAAAGGGGGTAAGGGTGAACTCGAACTGCAGATGCATGAGATGGTGAATGTCGTCAAAGAAGACAATCAGTTAAAGTTGTCTGCCAATAAGGATACCCAGGAAGCCGTTGCTCTTACAGGCACCTTCCGCGCCTTGGTCAATAACATGGTGACCGGCGTAACTGACGGCTTCGAGAGGAAGCTGGAACTGATCGGCGTAGGATACAGGGCAAAGGCCCAAGGCCAGATCGTGAACCTGGTGCTCGGTTATTCGCACCCGATCGACTACACCCTGCCGGAAGGCATCACTGCTGAAACGCCGACCCAGACCGAAATCGTCATCAGAGGCGCGGATAAGCAGAAGGTCGGTCAGGTTGCCGCCGAGATCCGCGAGTTTAGGCCACCTGAACCTTACAAGGGGAAGGGTATTCGCTACGCCAATGAACGCGTGTTCCGTAAAGAAGCGAAGAAGAAGTAATTTAAAAGAGTATACAAGGGCGGTAAATGGCGAAGAGCCGATATCCGTCGACATAGAAGAGGCTAGAGAAAAGATTATGAACGAGAAAAAAAAATCTCGTCTGAAACGCGCCAAGAGGGCGCGTGCCAAGATCAGCGAACTGCGTGTAAACCGCCTTTGTGTTTACAGAAGCCCGCGTCATATCTATGCGCAGGTGATTTCTCCTAATCACAAGGTCTTGGCTACAGCTTCTTCTCTGGGTGAAAAGAAGTCTGGCAATGTGGCTTCTGCTGCCGAGGTGGGCAAAGCGATTGCCGAAAAAGCTAAGGCTGCTGGTGTGACCACCGTCGCTTTCGATCGCAGTGGCTACATGTATCACGGTCGCGTAAAGGCCCTGGCCGAAGCAGCCCGTGAAAATGGTTTGGAATTCTAAGTAAACGGTTCAGACAAATGGCATTGAAAAACGAACAGAGCAAGAACGAAGAAGGCCTTCAGGAAAAACTGATCCAGGTCAATCGTGTGGCCAAGGTGGTCAAGGGTGGACGTATTTTCGGTTTTACCGCACTGACTGCAGTTGGTGACGGCAATGGCCGTGTTGGCTTTGGTCGCGGCAAGGCGCGCGAAGTGCCTCTAGCTATCCAGAAAGCCATGGAAGCTGCCCGTCGCAACATGATCAGCGTTCAGCTCGATGGTGACACACTGCAGTACCCGATCAAGGCCCGTCATGGTGCCTCGAAGGTCTACATGCAGCCTGCTTCACAGGGTACCGGCGTTATCGCCGGTGGTGCTATGCGCGCCATCCTGGAACTGGCCGGCGTGCACAACGTTTTGGCCAAGTGCTACGGCTCCACCAACCCGGTAAACGTGGTACGTGCAACCTTCAAGGGCTTGCAGTACATGCGTGCTCCGGAAGACGTGGCAGCGAAGCGTGGCAAGACCGTTGCGGAAATCCTTGAATAAGGACGGTGTCACTCATAAGTAACTGAACAGAATTGGCAAGTAATCGGAAAAAACGACAAGAGAAGTCCCATGGCAGAGAAAAAAGTGAAAGTCACCCAGGTGAAAAGCACCATTGGCGCCCTGGAAAAGCACAGGCAGTGCCTGCGTGGTCTTGGTCTTAGGCGTATTCGTCACACTGTGGAAGTCGTTGATACTCCGGCCGTGCGCGGCATGATCAACAAGGTTATCCACCTGGTTGAAGTGGTCCAAGGTTAAAACGTAAAAAGTTAATAGTTAAAAGAGTTACGACGATGCAACTAAATACATTGGCACCAGTATCGGGTTCAACCCACTCGAAGAAGCGTGTTGGCCGTGGTATCGGCAGTGGTCTGGGCAAGACCTGTGGCCGTGGTCACAAGGGTCAGAAAGCCCGTACCGGCGGCAAGGTGCGTCCAGGTTTCGAAGGCGGTCAGATGCCGCTACAGAAGCGTGTGCCCAAGTACGGCTTTTATTCTCGTATCGGGGCCAGTACTAAGCAGGTGCGTACTGCGGAATTGAACCTGGTTGAAGGCGACAAGGTCACCATGGAAACACTGGAAAAGGCCAATGTCATCGATCGAAACACCAAGCGTGTAAAGATCATGCTAGCCGGTGACGTGACCAAGAAGGTCACTGTTGAAGGCATTCGCGTTACCAAGGGCGCCAAGGCTGCCATCGAGGCAGCTGGCGGTAACGTGGTGGAAGTCGTTGAAGCTGCCAAGCCGCCCAGCAAGAAGAAAAAGAACACTGGCAAGCAGACTGCTGCTGCCAGGGCGAAATTCTCCAAGTCTGCGGATAAAGAAGACTAAATCAGAGTAATCGGACAATAACTCATGGCAACTGCGCGTATGCGACCAGGAAAAGGAGACGGTTTGGCTGAACTGAAAGCCAGGCTTCTATTCGTCCTGTTTGCAATTTTCGTATACCGTGTCGGAACCCATATCCCTGTACCGGGCATCAACCCGGACCAGTTGCAGGCACTGTTCACCCAGAACCAGGGTACCTTCCTGGGTCTGTTCAACATGTTCTCCGGTGGCGCTATCGAGCGCATGAGTATTTTCGCCCTGGGCATCATGCCGTACATCACAGCCAGCATTATCATGCAGCTGCTGACCGCGACGACTCCCCAGCTGGAACAATTGAAGAAGGAAGGTGAGTCTGGCCGACGCAAGATTAGCCAGTACACCCGCTACGGTGCGCTTGTGTTTGCCTCTATCCAGGCGATTGCTATCACTACGGGCTTGTTGTCACAGCTGGCTTTCAATGCGAACTTCAGCTTTTATTTCACTGCTTTTGTCTCCCTAGTCACCGGAGCTATGTTCCTAATGTGGCTGGGTGAGCAGATTACCGAACGAGGTGTGGGCAATGGCATCTCCCTGCTTATCTTCGCAGGTATCGTAGCCGGCCTGCCTGCAGCCATTGGCCAGTCCCTGGAGCAAGCCGCCGAAGGCCAAATCCAGCCACTGGCGCTTTTCGTGGTAGCGGTTATTGCGGCGGGTGTAATCGGCTGCGTAGTTTTTGTGGAAAGGGCGCAGCGTCGCATCACTGTGAACTATGCGCCGCGCCAGCAAGGTCGCAAGATGTACCAGGGCCAGAGCAGCCATCTGCCTCTGAAAGTGAACATGGCCGGTGTTATCCCGGCAATTTTCGCCAGCTCGTTCCTGCTTTTCCCCGCCTCCCTGGGTCAGTGGTTTGGCCAGAACGAGGGCATGGAATGGATGGCGGACCTGGCATTGATCTAGGGACCAGGCCAGCCGCTGTATATCCTGGTGTTCGTCGCGCTGATAGTGGCGTTCTGTTTCTTTTATACTTCGCTGGTTTTCAATCCGAAGGAAATTGCGGAGAATCTGAGGCGTTCCGGTGCATTCATTCCCGGAATCCGACCCGGTGAGCAGACCGCGAACTACGTGGATAACGTGATGACCCGCCTGACCATGTTTGGCGCCATCTACATCGCCATGATCTGCCTGCTGCCCCAGTTCCTGCAGGTTGCTGCCAATGTGCCTTTTCAGCTAGGTGGCACCTCACTTCTGATCGTGGTGGTGGTGTGCATGGACTTTATGTCGCAGGTGCAGTCACACCTGATGTCCCATCAGTACGAGTCACTGATGAAGAAATCCAATATCGGCTCATTCAAAAGATAGGCCGGGTAGAGTAAGCCGAATAAGTATTTGGAGTTAACCATGAAAGTCAGAGCATCAGTAAAGAGAATCTGCCGGAATTGCAAGATCATCAAGCGGAACCGCACTGTGCGTGTGATTTGCAAGGAACCCCGCCACAAGCAGCGGCAGGGTTAGGCCGGCTGTGGCAGTCTGTTGATTTTTGAAAGGTCAGGCGATAAGCTACGCGGCCTTTTGAGCAGCAGAACGCCAGCCGATAAGAGTAAGTAAATTACTGTATTTTAAGAGTTTAATAGAAAGGCCGAGGTGATCATAACGATACCCGGTAACATTGGAGTCAAGATATGGCGCGTATCGCCGGAGTAAACATACCAGATAACAAACACATCGGGATTTCCCTCAGGTATGTGTACGGGATTGGTCCGACCACTGCGCAGTCTCTATGTGCGACAACTAGTATTGATCCGTCCACCAAGGTCAGCGACCTGAGTGAAGAGCAACTGGACTCTATTCGCAACGAAATCAGCAAAATGATTGTCGAGGGTGACCTTCGCCGTGAAGTGTCCATGAACATCAAGCGCCTGATGGATCTGGGAACCTACCGTGGTATCCGTCATCGCCGTGGCCTGCCGGTAAACGGTCAGCGCACCAAGACAAATGCCCGGACACGTAAGGGCCCGCGCAAACCGATTCGTAAGTAAAGAGACAAGCAAGGTTAACTACAGGAAGATTATTAATGGCTAAGCCCGGTACACAAGGTCGCAAGAAAGCAAGAGCAGCTGTAAATGATGGTGTTGCCCACATCCACGCGTCCTTCAACAACACCATTATTACCATTACTGATCGCCAGGGTAATGCACTGTCCTGGGCGACTTCAGGTGGCTCCGGCTTCCGTGGTTCCAGGAAGAGCACACCTTTCGCTGCGCAAGTTGCTGCCGAGCGTGCAGGTAAGACCGCCATTGAAATTTACAGCCTGAAGAATATCGATGTCAGAGTGAACGGCCCCGGCCCTGGCCGTGAATCCGCTGTCAGGGCATTGAATGCCTGTGGCCTGAAGGTGAACAACATCACCGACGTTACCCCGATCCCGCACAACGGCTGTCGTCCGCCGAAGCGCCGCAGGGTGTAATCATTAACCAGTTTGAAGTTGATAGTTATTTAAAAGTTAAAAAAAAGAAACCGGAAAAGAATATGGCACGTTATATTGGCCCGAAATGTAAATTGTCCAGAAGGGAAGGTACCGACCTGTTCCTGAAGAGCGGTGTTCGTTCACTGGATGATAAATGTAAAATGGAAACCGTTCCGGGACAGCATGGCGCCCGTCGTGCCCGTTTGTCCGACTACGGCGTGCAGCTGCGTGAAAAGCAGAAGGTGCGTCGCATGTATGGTGTTCTGGAAAAACAGTTCCGCAGTTACTACAAGGAAGCGGCCCGCCTGAAGGGTGCCACCGGTGAAAACCTGCTGCAGCTCCTGGAATCCAGGTTGGATAACGTTGTATACCGTATTGGTTTTGGTGCAACCCGTGCTGAAGCCAGGCAGCTGGTTTCTCACAAGGCAATCCAGGTGAACGGCAAAACTGTAAATATTCCTTCCTTCCAACTAAATGAAGGTGATGTTATTGCGATCCGTGAAAAATCCAGGAACCAGCTGCGCATCAAGTCCGCACTGGACCAGGCTGCTGCCCGCGCTCCCGTAGAATGGATAGATGTAAACGTTGACAAGATGGAAGGCGTGTTTAAGAGCAAGCCGGAACGCAGTGAACTGTCTACAGAAATCAACGAAAGCTTGATTGTTGAGCTTTACTCGAAATAACGACTAGTTATTTACCACGACCGAGAGGAATTCCATGCAAATTTCGTTAGCCGACTTTCTGACACCTCAACTTATTCAGGTAGAAGAATTTGACAAGTGTCATTCAAAAGTAGTCCTGGAGCCTTTGGAACGGGGTTTCGGACATACTCTGGGCAATGCCCTGCGCAGGATCTTGCTGTCTTCAATGCCAGGTTGTGCCGTTGAAGAGGTGGAAATTGACGGCGTAGTTCACGAGTACAGCACTATTGAAGGCGTACAGGAAGACGTGATCGAGATCATCCTGAACCTAAAGGGCCTGGCTGTCATCCTGAACGGCAAGGACGAAGTCGTCCTGAATCTGAGCAAGAACGGCAAGGGTCCCGTAACTGCCGGTGACATCACGCTGGAGCAGAACGTTGAAATCGTCAATCCCGAACACTTGATCTGCAATCTGAATGAGAATGGCGCCATCAACATGCATATCAAGATCGGTGTTGGTCGCGGCTACGTTCCGGTTGATGCCCGCGTAAGCCTGGACGAAGATACCCGTTCTGTCGGAAAATTGATGCTGGACGCTTCATACACCCCGGTTAACCGCGTGACCTATTCCGTGGAAAATGCGCGTGTAGAGCAGCGTACCGACCTGGACAAGCTGATCCTGGAACTGGAAACCAACGGCACCATCGAGCCGGAAGAAGCCATCCGACAGGCCGCCACCATCCTGCAGCACCAGCTGGGCGTGTTCGTCGACATGAAGAACGACGCCATCAAGGAGCCGGAAGAACAGGAAGACAAGATCGACCCGATCCTTCTGCGTCCGGTAGACGACTTGGAACTGACCGTGCGTTCCGCCAACTGCCTGAAAGCAGAAAATATCTACTACATTGGTGACCTTATCCAGCGCACTGAAGTTGAGCTGCTGAAAACTCCGAACCTGGGCAAGAAGTCACTGACCGAAATCAAGGACGTACTGGCATCCAAGGGTTTGTCCCTCGGCCTGCGTCTGGAAAACTGGCCGCCGTCGTCTCTCAAAGGCGATGACCGCGCTGCCTAAGCCACTGAATAGTATTAACAGGTAATTCGCCATGCGTCACCGTCATTCAGGACGAAAACTCAACAGGAACTCGAGCCATCGCAGCGCCATGTTTCGCAACATGACCACGTCCCTGGTTGAGCACGAAATCATCAAGACCACCCTGCCCAAGGCCAAGGAACTGCGCGGCTTTGCCGAACCGTTGATCACTCTGGCCAAGAATGACAGCGTGGCAAACCGTCGCCTGGCGTTTGACCGCCTTCGCAGCAAGGTTGCCGTGGGCAAGCTGTTCACTGACCTTGGCCCGCGTTACAGCGAGCGCCCGGGCGGCTACATGCGTATCATCAAGGCCGGTGTGCGTCCTGGCGACAAGGCGCCGATGGCCTACGTGGAACTGGTTGATCGTCCCGAGGACGACTTCGATGCTTCTGACGAAGATTAATCGTTAACCTGTACCACCCTGAAAAAAGCCGTCTCTTCGGCTTTTTTTATTTGTAAAACTACAACATCGAAACCACCGAGGCAGCACCATGAGCAAATCTTTCCATCCGCCGAAACGTACCCTGATGGGCCCGGGACCTTCCGACGTCAGCCCCCGCGTCACCGCGGCCATGGGCGCACCGACCATCGGCCACCTGGATCCCGCTTTCGTCGGCCTGATGGATGACATCAAGGGTTTGCTGCAGTACGCCTTCCGGACCAAGAACAAGCTCACCATCCCGGTTTCCGCACCAGGCTCCGCCGGCATGGAATCCTGTTTCGTGAACCTGCTGGAACCGGGCGACAAGGCTGTCGTCTGCCAGAACGGCGTTTTCGGCGGACGGATGAAGGAAAACGTCGAGCGTTGCGGTGCCACTGCGATCATGGTGCAGGACGACTGGGGCAAACCGGTCGACCCGAACAAGGTCGAGGAAGCGCTCAAGGCCAACCCAGATGCCAAGCTGCTGGCGTTCGTTCACGCCGAGACCTCCACCGGCGCCCGCAGTGACGCAAAGACGCTGACTGCGCTGGCCCACCAGTATGACGCCCTGTCCCTGGTGGATTCCGTCACCGGCCTGGGCGGCATCGAACTGGACGTGGACGGCTGGGGCATCGACGCCATCTATTCCGGCACGCAGAAATGCCTGTCCTGCCCGCCGGGCATCTCCCCGGTCAGTTTTGGCGACCGTGCCGTCGAGGTCATCAAGAACCGCAAGACCAAGGTGCAGAGCTGGTTCCTGGATATGAGCCTGGTCATGGGCTACTGGGATGGCACCGGCGGCAGGACCTACCATCACACCGCGCCGGTCAACAGCATGTACGGGCTGCATGAATCCCTGGTTATCCTGGCGGAAGAGGGCCTGGAAAAGGCCTGGGCACGCCACGCTTATCACCACCAGGCACTGGCGGCCGGCATCGAAGCAATGGGCTTGCGTTTCGTTGTCGACAAGGAATACCGCCTGCCGCAACTCAATTCCGTCACCATCCCGGAAGGCGTGGAAGAGGCCAAGGTGCGTGCCGCACTCCTGAACGACTACAACCTGGAAATCGGCGCAGGCCTCGGCGCGTTGGCCGGCAAGGTCTGGCGCATCGGCCTGATGGGCGAAAGCAGCTGCAAGACCAATGTATTGCTGTGCCTGGGCGCCCTGGATGCCGTTCTGACCGGCATGGGCGCCGCCATCAACAGCGGCAAGGCGGTTGCCGCTGCACAGGCGGTTTACAACCGTTAGTCGCCAGTCACCAGGCTCCAGTCACCAAAAAGCGGCTTCGATAATGAAGCCGCCAGCTTGACACCCTTCTTGTCCCTCCTAATACTTGATACCCTTTCCTGAAAACAGGAAAGGCTTAAGGGGGACATCAGCATGCGCCATCTCATCATTAGCAGAATTCTCTGCGTTTTTCTTTTCTTGCCAGCCAGTTCATTATTATCGGCACAGACCGCTGAAGACATCCTGGCGCCATTCAAGGTTGGCACTTTCTCCATTAACGGTGGCGAACCCCAGGTGGCCCTGGTGCTGCGGGATTCGCTCATCGTGGAACTGGATGCCGCCAACGCCGCCCTGGAAAAGGACGGCATGGTGCCGCGGGTGCCCATGCCGGGAGACATGCTCGGCCTGATCGAACGCTACGAGTATGGCCTGAAAAAGCGCCTCTACGAGATTGTCAACGACCTCGTACTGAGCGGCGCCCTCGACGATAACCGCCCTGAATATATCCACCCGGTCGATGGTGTGGATACGCTGCCCCCCATCCTCTATCCCGGCAAGATCATGAATGCCGCGGTGAACTTTTATACGCATGTGGCCGAAAGTGGCACACCGGAACAAATTGCTGCCGCCCGCCAGGCCCGCCGGGATAACCGTGGGGCCCCCTATTTGTTCCTGAAACCGACCCGCGGTGCGGTCATCGGCGACGGTGATGCTGTGCACATACCGTTCGGGCGCAACCAGATCGACTGGGAAGTCGAGTTGGGTACGGTCATCGGCTCTTCCGCCAAGTACGTGTCGGCAGACAACGCTTGGGACCATATCTTCGGCTTCATGGTGACCATGGATATCTCCGACCGGGGCGGCCGGCCACCGGGTGGTTTCCAGGGCGTGGACTGGTTCGTCGGCAAGGGCCATGACACCTTTGCGCCGATGGGCCCGTGGATCGTGCCAAAGGAATTTTATGGCGATCCGATGGAAGTCCTGCGCCAGACCCTGAGCGTGGGTGGCGAGCAGATGCAGGAAGGCATGGCAGGGGACATGATTCATTCCCTGTACGAACTGATCGAGTATGCCTCGTCCCTGATTACACTGTATCCGGGAGACGTGCTAAACAACGGCACGTCAGGTGGGGTCGGCATGGGGACTGCAATACGGGGTGAGCAGCGCTTCCTGCAGGACGGCGAGGTCATCGAGGCGAGCATCGATGGAATCGGTACCCTGAGAGTTCACGTGGAGGCGGAAGAGTCACGTCCGGCGGGCACTGGTACACAGTTACCGCCTGAGGCTACCTACCGCTAATTCAGATCTCGACCATGAAGGGACCGTCCACGCACAGGCGGCGGCCATCTGGAGAGTTGCAGGCGCCGCAGATGCCGACGCCGCACTTGGTCCAGTAATCCACGGCATTAAAGATCTGCTGCGGTTTGCAGAATTCCCGCTGCACTTTTACTGCGGCATGTACCATGGGTTCGGGCCCGCAGTTGTAAAACACCAGGCTGTCGAGTTCGGCCTGGTTCATTTCCTTCAGACGCTTGCGCAACAATTCCGTCACCACGCCATGGTAACCCCGGCTGCCGTCATCGGTGGCGATATGGGTAGGGCAGATGGCCTCGCATTCCTCGATGAAATAAAGGCGCTTGGCGCTGCGCGCTCCAAAGAAAATTTCCGCACTGTTGTCCCCGAACTCGCCGCCGAAATCGCGGGCGATCTGGTACACCGCTGCCAGTCCCGTGCCGCCAGACACCGCCATGATCTTGGCACCCGCAGGTGGGTCGACCGCAATGCCGTGAGGTCCGCGCACGTAACATTCGGCGCCTGGCTCCAGGCTCATCATGGATTCGGTGAACTGGCCGAGATTGATAACCACCAGTGAGAAGGGGTCGTCAGTCAGTGCGGAGAAGGGTTTCTCGCCAAGACCTGGCACCCAGAGGAAGATAAACTCACCGGCCTGTACAGGGACCTTGGCATCGAAGGTGAGAATGCAGATGTCATCGCAGATCCGTTTGTTTTCAACCAGCGTGATAGGTTTGAATTCCATGTCCACGTCGTAACGCACAAATGTCTCGGCATTGTCGCTGCCATCGACCAGGTCTTGGGACAGAACGCGGAAATATTGGGCGATCTCGTCGGTGGTCATGCCGACAAGGGCTGAGCCGATACCAAAGATTTCGACGCCGGCTTGTTGGAAAGAGCGTACGTTTTCTGCACTGGACAGGCCGCCGCAGGCAATGACTGGAACATCCAGGTGCCTGATCTGGTTGACGCATTTCAGAGCGATGGGCAGTACGCCCTTGCCGGAGATACCACCCTCACTATTGCTCAGTACCGGATGGCCATGGCGGGTATGCTGCCCCGGGCCGACCGTGTTGATGGTACACAGGGCGTCAGCTCCACCGGCTACGGCGGCTTCGGCGATTTCGGCGAAATTGGGCACGTTTGGCGTAAGCTTAGGTATTACCGGAATATCAACGGCAGACTTCACCGCTGCAGTGATTTCCTTAACGAGGGCGGGATCCTGTCCCATGGCCATGCCGTAGCCCTTGGCGTGTGGGCAGCTCAGGTTCAGTTCCAGCCCGTCACATACCGGCGCCATGATCTTAGCTACTTCCACGTATTCCTGGACCGAGCCGCCGAAGATCGATACCAGTAGGAAGCGGTCTTCGGGAATGTTCAGTTTGGCCATCATCTCGGCAGACTTCCTAGCGCCGGGATTGGTCAGGCCTACGGCATTGACGAAGCAGCCTGGGGCATACTGGCTGAGTATAGGCTCACGGTAACCAGCGCGCGGTTCCAGGCAGATGCTCTTGGTGGTAAGTACGCCGACCTCGGGAACCTGGTCGAAAAAGCGCTGGATTATGGGGGTGGCACAGGTAACTATGCCGGAGGGTACGGTAAAGGGGCCGGATAGTGTCTTGCCCAGGAATTCGGTTTTCAAAATACGGTGTCTTTTGCCTAGTTTTGAGCAGGGACATTAAATTTTTACAAGGCGTATTCTAGCTTTCATCCGGTCGGAATTCGAGCGCAATACAGGACGGTGAATATCTTTGAACTACATAGAAGTACAACGTATAGTGCTGCTATGTATAAAGTTGCGGTCATCCTACTCACGTCCCTGGCCTTGTCGCTGGACTATAAATCCGTAAGCTGAGTCCAGGGCTGTGAATATAAATAAGGACCTCATGGCGGCATCCGCCACCCCTCTGGTACTGGCCATCCTCAATGAGGGGGACAGCTACGGTTATGCCATCATCAAGCGCGTACGGGAATTGTCCGATGGCCAGCTGGAATGGACTGACGGTATGCTTTACCCGCTCCTGCACAGGCTGGAACGGCTGGAATTCATTAAGGCCCGCTGGGGTAAATCCGAGACCGGCCGCAAGAGAAAGTACTACCAGCTCACCAGCCAGGGCAAAGTCCAGCTTGCCAAACACCGGCAGCATTGGCAGGCAGTCGACCAGGCCCTGCGCTTGCTCTGGAAATTCATCGCACCCCTGGCACAGGCGGCATGCTGAACATGACTGACACGACACTAGATATCGAAGCCATGATCACCGACTGGCGCCGGTTCCTAGGACAGCGCCGGGCCCTTGAACCTGAGGATATCGATGAACTTGAAGATCACCTGCGCGGGCAGGTCATGGAGCTGCAATCTTCGGGTCTCAGCCAGGATGAGGCCTTCCTCGTCGCCATCAAACGCCTGGGCAAGCTTGATGCGATTTCCCGCGAATTCGCCCTGGAACATACGGACCGACTCTGGAAACAACTGGTCATCGCCGGATCCGCCTATGACGTGCACGGCTCCAACCGGGAAATGATTGTGGCATTGCTGCTGGCCGTCTGTACGGCAGTGTCCCTGAAATTCTGGGACATCACCGGCCTCTTTCCCCTGCAGCCCGACCAGCAACTGCCCCTGTTCTACCTGGTGAATGCCCCGTTCTTCGTCCTGCCTTGGCTGTGCGGGTATTTTTTCTGGAAACGTGGATTGCCGGCCGCCCAGCTGGTGAAACTGGTGCCGCCGTTCCTGCTCGCCATCGTGGTAGCCAACGCCTATCCCTTTGCCCGGGCCGGCAATACCCAGGTACTGAGCATCCTGCACATGCCCATAGCCCTCTGGCTGATCGTGGGCTTCGCTTATGCCGGGGAGCGCTGGGCCACTGTCAACGGCCGCATGGATTTCGTCCGGTTTACCGGTGAACAGCTCATTTACTACGTCCTGATCGCGATTGGCGGCTGGATCTTTATCGGCCTAACGTTCATCCTGTTTTCCTCGATCGGACTGAATCCGGAAAGGTTGGCCTTTACGTGGGTGCTGCCCTGCGGCGTGACCGGCGCCTTTATCGTCGCGGCCTGGCTGGTGGAGTCAAAACAGGGAGTCATCGAAAACATCGCGCCCGTTCTGACCCGCGTGTTCACGCCGTTGTTCACCCTCTTGCTCGCGGGGTTCCTGGTCACCAAGCTGGTCACCGGGCAGGGCATCGCCATGGACCGGGAAGTACTGATCGTCTACGACATCGTCCTGGCCCTGGTGTTAGGCCTGCTGCTGTATTCCCTGTCGGCCAGGGAAGTGGATGCTCCACCCGACCTGTTCGACAAGCTGCAACTGGTGCTGGTGATCTGTGCCTTGCTGGCTGATCTGACTGCGCTGGGGGCCATCGCCGGACGCATCAGTGAATTCGGTTTCAGCCCGAACCGCGTCGCGGTGTTGGGTGAAAACCTCATCCTGCTGGTCAACCTGGCCTGGTCGGCGGTGTTGTATTTCCGTTTTGCCAGCGGCAGGGGGGCGTTCGCCCCGCTGCTGTCATGGCAGATGGCCTACCTGCCGGTCTACGCGATCTGGGCCGCGATCGTGGTGGTCGTGTTTCCGCCGCTGTTTTCCTTCCTGTAGGAAAACCCGGCTAGTTAGCCAGCCGGTTGCTGATATCCCTGACCTTGCGCTGCACCGTGGAGGCGTTTTCAGGCCCCATGCGGATCAATAGCTTTTCCAGGTCAGACAGGTTTTCCAGGGCCGGTTCGGCAAAGTGGTAATGCACGGAGGGGCGCGTAAGTAAAATCTCGTCGGTAACTATCCTGGCCTGCAGGACATTCCTGATGGCCTGGTTGAGAGCCATGTCGAAGGTACGATCCGGGTAGCCCAGCTCGGCCCAGGCGGCTTCGAACAGGGGATCCCACTCTTCCAGTTTCTCAACGATCATAGTGCTTTCGATCGCCGCGAACGTATTCACCAGCAGGTTGAAGCGGTTGTAGGAAACCGGGTCGAGGCGAAAGCTGTTTTCGCCCTGTTCGTTCACGGTCATCTCGGTCTGCAGCGCGGTGACCGGCAGGTCGCGGTCCGGTATGTCGCCGCGGCTTATGCCGTCCACCAGCACCACAAACTTGCGGATGATCTGCGCACCGGCCAGCTGCCGGAGCACGGCGTTGGCATTGTCCAGTTCCCCCAGTTCAGCCTGCACGAACCGGTCGCTGTCATTGAGGCCGGGCAGTGGGTCCGGTTCCGGCAACGGTTCCTCTATGACCACGACAGGCTCGGGTTCCGGTAGAACAACCGGCTCCTCCACGACGGGCGTGACCACGGGTGGCGGTAATTCCACGGGCACCGGCGCCGGCGGACGTACCTCGGAAACCGGCAGGGATTCCTGAACGGGAGCAGGTTCCTCCTCGCCTCCCAGGAACAGGATGGTTGCCACGAACAGCAACAGGCCAACAAAGACACCGAGAATGACGACAGTTTTATTGTTCATAGGGTTGTTTGAGTAACTCTGAAGTTGAGTGGAACATCATACTGCTTAGGCAACGGGTTGGGTAACAGGTTCCGGTGACTGCTCCGGATCCGCTTCAAACCACATCAGTACGAAGAAGCTGAGCAATGCGCAAACCAGTGACATCAGGTAAGCGTATTCGTACTGCACGACGTAGTTAAGGAAGCCGTAACTGAAGATACCGGCCAGCATGGATGACATGGCCGTCACCTGGCCGCCCCGGTACTGGGTCAGGCCCATGATGCAGCAGGTGAAGATGCCCGCCGACCCGAAGGCCGAGGATTCCTCGACCAGGCTGTAGACGCTTTCCGCCCCGCGCGCCAGTACCCAGGCAATGACCCCGAAGCTCAAGACGCAGATGCGCCCGTACCGAACCTTGAGGTGTTCATTGGTGCTGCCCAGCAGGGGTACCAGGATGTTATGTGAAACCAGCGCCCCGGCATTGAGCAGCGCACTGTCGACCGTAGACAGGATGGCCGACATCAGCGCGCCGATGAACATGATGTAGCCGACGGTGTGCAAGTGGGTCTCGGCCAGCATTGGCAGGATCTGCTCGCCGTCTTCCAGGCCGGGCAACAGGGCCGGGCCCAGCAGTCCCAGGGTGGCGGGCATCAGTCCCACGACAAGGTAAATTACTCCCCCAAGCAAGGCGCCGTTGCGCGCCACCTGGTGTGATCGTGATGCCAGCATGCGCGTCACCAGCTCAGCGGCGAACAGGGAGCCAATGAAAGGAATCGACCAGCTGTTGATGACGCCCAGCCAGGATTCCCCCGGGACCCGAAAACTCAGCCGTTCCGGCGAGAGGGCGTCTGCCAGGACGGTCGTATCCGGCATGTCCGCCATGACGATGACGAAGATCACCATCAGCCCAATGATGAGGACGCCGCCCTGGATGATGTCGGAAACCGCATCGGCCAGCAGGCCGCCCAGAGCTGTATAGGTGATGACGATGATGGCGGCAAAGGCGATGGCGATATCCAGTTGCAGGGTGGAGATGGAGGTCAGGACATGACCGAAGGCGAGGATCTGCGCCGCGGCCCAGAACACCGACGCTGGCACCAGCAGCAGCACGCCCAGCTTTTCCACCCGCGGGCCGAAGCGCTGACGGTAGAAATCCGCCAGGGTCGTAATCTTGCGCTGCCAAAGCTTGCGGGCGAAAAACAGCCCCAGGAAAAAGATGCACAGGGCGTAGCCGAAGGGGTCGGCGCGGCTGCCTGAAAGGCCTTCATCATAGATAATGCCCGCGGCGCCGATGCAGGCTTCGGCACCGAACCAGGTGGCGAAGATGGTCATGGCGATCATCGGCATGCCGAGCCGGCGTCCGGCCAGCAGGTAATCCTGCTCGTCGTTCATGCGCCGCATCACCGCAAAACAGACCAGCAGCTGCAGCAGGATATAGCCGATGATGGAAACGAAAATCCAGTTGATGGGCAGGGCTCCGCCAGCACGGGAAACCGGAAAAGCATAGCCACGGCCGGGGTGGCAGTCCATGACTATTTTTGCCCGGCGCTAAGGCTGGAATCCCCGTTTACAGTGAGGTTTAATGACACCTTTCGACGCATCGACAATACTGAAAACAATAGCAAATCCGTCTTTGGGGGAATCTTTTCATGTGGGAACAAAACTACCTTCCTGTTGCTGACAGCCTGGGTTTCTCGGCCCTGCTCGCAGCCGTGCCGATCTTCGTGCTGCTTATCCTGATCGGTATCCTGCGCAAGCCGGCCTGGGTGGCCGCCCTGTCCGGACTGGGTGCGGCCATTGTCGTCGCCATCGGCGTCTACGGCATGCCGGTTGGCCTGGTCGTCAGCTCCACCACGATGGGTGCCGCTTTCGGCCTGTTCCCCATCGGTTGGATCGTGTTCTGGGCCGTGGTCCTGTACCGCATCACGGTTGAAACCGGCAACTTCGAGATCATCAAGGATTCCATTGGCGGGGTTACCGCTGACCGTCGCCTGCAGGCTATGCTTATTGCCTTCGCGCTAGGCGCCTTCATCGAGGGAGCCGCCGGTTTCGGTACGCCCGTTGCCGTGGCTGCCGCCATGCTGACCGGGCTGGGCTTCTCGCCTTTCTTCGCCGCCGGTATCTGCCTGCTCGCCAATACCGCGCCTGTTGCCTTCGGCTCCATCGGTGTCCCTGTCACCACACTGGCCAGCGTCACCGGACTGCCGGTCGAGGAACTCAGTGCCTGGGTCGGCCGCCTGTGCGCGCCTATCTCGGTATTCATCCCGGCCTACCTCGTGCTCGTCATGGGCGGATGGAAGGGACTCAAAGGCGTACTGCCTGCCGCCATCGTTTGCGGCCTGTGTTTCTCCTCCATGCAGTTCCTGATTTCCAACAATGTAGGGCCGGAACTGGTCGACATCGTCGCCGCCATGACCGCCATCGTCGGCATGGTCGTGCTACTCAAACTGTGGCATCCGAAAGATAACTTCGTACTCGCCGGTGAAACTCAGGCAGTGATGGAAGTTCAGTCCCACGGTTTCGGTCGAACCATCTATGCCTGGTCACCATATATCTTCCTGGTGATCTTCGTGCTTGTCTGGGGCAGCGGCATCATCGGAGGCGCGCTCAACAGCGTCACCGTCGCCATCGAATGGCCCGGGCTGCACAACGTCGTACAGCGCATGCAGCCCGTTGTCGAATCCGCAACACCCTACGCTGCGGTGTACAACCTGAATTGGTTATCAGCCGGGGGCTCCGCCTGTGCTCTGGCCACCCTGGCCGCGGCCATAGTCTTCCGCGTATCACCGGTGCGTTACTTCAAGCTTCTGTATGCCGTACTGCAGCAACTGGGTTTCTCCCTGTTCACCATAGCTTCCGTGCTCGGCCTTGCCTACCTGATGAATTACAGCGGCATGACCGTCACCCTCGGCCTGGCCTTCGCCATTACAGGCGGACTGTTCCCGTTCTTTAGCGCCATGCTGGGCTGGATGGCGGTGTTCCTGACCGGCAGTGATACCTCCGCCAACGCCCTGTTCGGCAACCTGCAGGTGGTTACCGCCAACTCGCTGGGCCTGAGTCCGGTGCTGATGGCGTCTGCCAACTCCGCCGGCGGTGTGATGGGTAAAATGATCAGCCTGCAGAGCCTGGCCGTGGCGGTTGCCGCGACCGGTATGTCACGCTCGGAGGAGGGCAGGCTGTTTCGCTTCACCTTCAAGCACAGCGTATTCCTGGGCAGTATCCTGGGTGTGCTGACGATGATCTACGCCTACCTGGCTTAGCAGTTTCAGCCCATTCAGGGGACTATAGCTGCCGCTCCCGGCAGGCCATATCCAGAGAGGGTCAGCAATGAGATATCCCCCCGGCGTCAACCAGGCCGATTTCGACCGCGCTGTTACTGAGTTTACCGCCGCCGTCGGCGCCGACTGGGTCTTCACCGACGAAGCCGATGTCGATCTTTACCGCGATGCCTACTCGCCCCTGTGGGGCGAGGAAGAGGAGAAGATCCCGTCCATTGCCCTGGCGCCGCAATCAGCGGAAGAGGTGCAGGCGCTGATGCGTATCTGCAATGCCTACCGCATTCCCGTCTACCCTTTGTCCACAGGCAAGAACCTCGGCTATGGCGGTTCCGCACCGGTACTTAACGGCTCCGTGGTGCTCGACCTGAAACGCATGAACCGCATCATCGAAGTGAGCGAGGATAACGCATTCGCCCTCGTCGAACCCGGTGTTTCGTATTTCGATCTCTACAACCATATCCAGAACCGTGGCCTCAATCTCTGGATCGATTGTCCAGACCCTGGTTGGGGCAGCCTTATCGGCAACGCCCTCGATCATGGCGTCGGCTACACCGTGAATCCCTACCGCGATCACTTCGAGGCCCACTGCGGCATGGAAGTAGTTTTGGCCGACGGCGACATCGTGCGCACCGGCATGGGTGCGCTGCCCAATGCCGAAACCTGGCAGCAGTACCGCTGGGGCTATGGTCCCTGGCTTGACGGCCTGTTTGCCCAGTCCAACTTTGGCGTGGTGACCAAGATGGGTTTCTGGCTGTACCCGGCGCCGGAAGCCTTCCGGTCGGGTTCGGTGCAGGTGATGGGCTATAGCGACGTACATGAACTGGTGCGCGTCACCGCGCGGCTGATGTACTCCGGCATTCTCAACACCAACGCCGGCGTGCAGTCGCCAATCCAGTTCGTACTGGGGCAGAACCCGGAGATGGCGGAGCGCTATGACCGTGCCAATGTCGATGACATTCGGGTGCTCGACGAATTTGCGCGCAGTATCGACACGCCTTTCTGGGCCTCGCAGTTCAAGTTCTATGGCCCGCGTGAAATCGTCGACCAATCCTGGGAATATACGAAACGCCAGTTTGCCCACATCGACGGGGTCCGCTTCAATGAAGGCGAGAACCTGGATTTTCCCATGCCCTATGAGGAGCTCATGCAGACCCAGGATGAAAACCACCTTGGAGTCCCGTCAATGTCTGTGTTCCAGCTTGGCAACCGCTCCAACTTCAATCCCGCGGGCAGCAATGGACACCTGGGCTTCTCGCCGGTCGTGCCCATGACGGGGAAGGCCGTTATCGAGTCCAACAAGGTGCTGGGTCGCGTGCTGCGCGAGATGGGCGTTAGCACGGTGTTCAACGTACCCCCATATTCCTACCACCAACGCACCTTCACCATCCTTGTCGGATTTACAGTCACCCGCGACGTGGATGCCAACCGCAAGACGCGCGAGATTTTTCGCGAGCTGGTGAAAGTGGCGGCCGAACACGGCTGGGGCGAGTACCGCACGCATACTGCCTTCATGGACGACTGTGCACAGGCCTATTCCTTCAACAACAATGCGTTGCTTCGCCTGCAGCAGCGCCTTAAGGACGCCATCGACCCCAACGGCATCATCTCGGCCGGCCGGTATGGAATCTGGCCGAGGCACCTGCGCGAGGATGACGACAATGCGTAACGTTGTCTTCATTCTTATGATGCTTGGTGCAATGCAGGTACAGGCCCAGGATGCCGCGCATGGTAAAGAAGTCTATGAACACTGGTGTTCACCGTGCCACGCCCCGGGCGGGCGCAAGCATCCGGGTACTTCCGCTCTTGAGATACTGTACAAGGGTGAGAAACCCGCCGTGCTGGAAGAGCGCCTGGACCTGACGCTTGAGCTTGTGGCAGCTTTCGTACGCAACGGTGTGAAGATCATGCCGCCTTTTCGCAAGACCGAAATCAGCGACAAGGATCTGGCCGACCTAGGCGCCTACCTGTCACCGCGTTAACAGGAGGCTGACATCAGCGATCTATTCTGGAAATCCTCTGCAGTCTTCATCTACTGCGCCATCCTGCTGTGCATAGGCTACCTGGCGTCAAAACGGATGCACGACATCCGCGATTACTTCGCCGGCGGCAAGAAGCTCGGCTTCATCAACGTGGCTTTCTCCGCCCGCGCCACAGGGGAGTCCGCTTGGCTGCTACTCGGCGTCACAGGTACCGGTTTTGCCGTGGGGTTGCAGGGATTATGGATCGCCGCCGGTGAACTAATCGGGGTGGGCATCGCCTGGCTGTGGATGGCAAAGCCCTTCAAACGGCTCACCGACCGGTACGACAGCGTTACCATTCCCGACTACCTTGAATCCCGTTTCAAGGATAGCGGTCACATGCTCCGGCTGATCGCCGCCGGTGCGCTGGTGGTGTTCGTGCCCATCTATGCTGGCTCGCAGGTGTTCGCCACCGGCAAGGCCTTCAATGCCTACCTCGACATCAACCACTACCTCGGTGCCACCATCGGATTTGTTGTGGTGATGCTGTACATCACACGCGGTGGCTTCATCGCGGTGGTCTGGTCGGACGTGTTCCAAGGCCTGCTGATGGTGTCCGGTCTGGTCATCCTTCCGGTTCTCGGTTTGCTAGAAGCTGGCGGACTCACCAATATTCTCGATACGCTGTCGTCTCAGTTTCCCGGTCACCTGACCCTGACGGGCGGGCAGGGCTGGACCACGCTGGCCATCTTCCAGACGCTGGGCTTTCTCGCCATTGGCATCGGTTTTCTCGGTTCGCCGCAAGTGTTCGTGCGCTTTATCTCGATACGCGACGAGGCCCAGATCAATAAGGGCGCGATAGTGGCGCTCGCGTGGACCTTCCTCGCCGACACCGGCGCCATCCTACTCGGGATGACGGGCAGAGCACTCTTTACTGATGCCGACCTCGGCTTTGATCCCGACAATATATTGCCGGTCATGTCCCAGGTCTTGCTGCTGCCGTTCTTTGCCGGCGTCTACATCGCCATGGTCCTGTCCGCCATAATGTCCACCATCGATTCCCTGCTGTTGGTGGCGTCTAGCTCCGCCGTACGAGACTATTGGCAGAAAACAAAAAAACCAGACATGGGTGATGCCGCACTCATAAAGCTCAGCCGACAGGTGACTTTTGTCCTGGCGCTGCTCTCATTCGGAATCGGCCTAGGGATACTGCTCTATGACGCAGAGAACGGGATATTCTGGATCGTCATCTTCGGTTGGTCAGGGATCGCCGCCACGTTCTGTCCGGTGATCATCCTGAGTCTGTGTTGGAACAAATTAACGGCGTTGGGCGCAAAGTGCGCGATGGTGGCGGGCTTCCTGTCCACTATCGTGTTCAAGTTCCTAGTGCCATCGCTTTTTACGGTGTTAGGGTGGGAGAACGGGGTGATCTATATGAACGCGCTGGACGTGTTGTTGCCATCGTTCCTAGTGTCCGGCCTGGTTGCTGTGATTGTCAGCAGGATAGGATCAAATCATATTACTTTGTTTCCATAGCGGCAGGTGGGCCGGGCCCGGGGCCGAAATCAACAATATGGCGCAAAGGCTGGATGACTGGTGACTGCGCTGAATCAACATCAAATCGGCCTGGCGTGATTTTATTCCAGGTAGGGAATCAGCCGTCCTAGGACGATGACCGCGATCCATATCACCAATGACAGCCCGGCGATGACCTTGGCCGGGAAGTCGGCCTGTTCGCCCTGACCCAGCAGAACTAATTTTCGGTGCTCACCAAACCAGAACCACAGCGCATTTACGCCGGCCAGGAAGATCAGACCGATCTTCCACTGAAAGGACAGGTTGTAAAAATAGCGGTAGGGATCTGCCAGTATAAAGGCGAGGCCGGTCAGCAGGTTGATGCTGAAGGCGATCAGGACCAGCGGGATGAGACCCATGGCAGCACGCATCGGGATGGCGGGCGCCAAGCCAATTACGCGCATGTCGACGGCAAGCAGCGCGCCGAACATTATGGATAACCCCAGGAAGTGCAGGTTTTCCATTACCGGCCACATCCAGAAGATGTTGCGCATGGCTTCGCTGATGTAGGTGCTGGATAGCCAGCTCATGATTTCAGGACTCATGTCTTTTCTTCCCCTTATCTTATGCGTAAGCCATCAGGCGGCCAGTGATTACCGCGCCAATCCAGCTAGCGAGGCAGATAACCGCAACCAGTTTGACTTGGAAAGGATCCCTGTTGGCGCGAATGAAATTCATCATCACTTTCATCAGGACGCCGCCCAGCGCAAGCAGACCTAGTTTTAGCATGAACACGAACTGATAGGTGTACTCGGTGGCATGCGAGACATAGAGCATGATGCCGGAAGTGAGATTTATGGCGAAGCCGAGCCAGGCGGCTGGGAAGAGATTCGTGTAGCTGAGCACGGGAATCTCGCTTACATAACCCAGTGCCCGAAGGTTGGTCACGACGACAACACCCAGCACCATGGCCATGCCCACGGCATGCATGGAAAGGGCGATGGCAAAGCCCCACAGGTCCTCGCGGACATAGATGCCGAGACCACTTTCTTCGATCCAGATCAACAAGCCCATCATTCGGTTCACCTCTTTTTAAAAGATAAGTGTGTAAGGAAAAATCTGACCCTCTTGAAGCGGGTGGTGCAGATTGGGATTAAGCATGGTGGCAAACAAGAGGTTGAACAATTTTTTCACAATGGTGCGAGTTCCTGTCTTACCCGTCCGGCCCTGAATGAATGGTTAAGGCGGGCACCATGGCTAATGCAACTCCATCAGCACTGGTTCTATAACGCTATTTTTGCTTGTTATTCCGGCTTTTGCCCGGCAAATACGGGTGTGCCGTCAGCAAAGGCCATGTTGCCCCTTAGGATGCAGGTGTGGGGATCGTCCCAGGCAGGACTGGCCCGGGCGATCCAAACCTCTGAGCCGATGGGCAGGTCTTCTTTCTGCCAGCCGGCCCTGACCAGACGGTTGGGATTGGCGCCGGTACTGCATTGCCATTCTTCAATTTCGCCAGCCTCGTTGGTCACATTCATGTAATACCATATATGCGGATTGGCCCAGTCGATTTTGGTCAACGTGCCGCGAACTTCGAACTCGATGCTTGTGTCGAATTCCCCTTCGATGGAATGATGGGCAAGCACGCCCTGTGCAGCCAGCATGATGCCAGTGTTCACTAGGATGCCGCGGCAGATTGTGATGATGGTATTGACCGATATGCCCATGATTCTTTACCCCCCTGAATGCAATAAATGTAGTTTCATCATTTCGGTATACCCTAATTTCCCACACCTGTCACCTGGCCCGTTTTCCGGTGGGTCATCCATCAGTGAGAAATGCTCGTATATCAGCTTATGGCGTCCGGGTGTGACAGGGATGCTGGACGCCTGTGAGGATTACGGTATTCCTTATGTCTCGCCCCTGAAAACCCTATATACAGAACCGCTAGTTTAAGGCACTCCAGCATGTTGATTACAGCGCATCGACCGCTCCTGTACAGGCAACCAGTCCTAGTTGCAGCTGTGCTTTGTGTGTGGGCCTTTGGGGCCTGGGCCCAGAGTGACGAGTTGCTTGATACCCTGATCTTCGATCCCGTCCTCATCGGTTCTGATGCCCCGGTGTTGGCCGCCGGCAACCTAGCCGGGATCCGTATCGACAGGCTGCAGGATACTGAATCGGGCCGGGGCGGTGGCGTTTTTGCCAGATATGATGCTACTGAAGAAGCAAATATCCTGGCATACCAGCAGGCTATCTCCGACGTTGAACGCCAGGATGGTCCGTTCGCACAGAACCTGGTGGAGCAACTGTTGTCACTCGGCAGGCTGCTACAGTTACAGGCACGACACGAGGAAGCGATCAGCGTCTTAGAACGGGCCGAGCACATTAGCCGGGTCAACAACGGCCTTTACGATGTCCAGCACTTTCCTATCGTCGAGAGCTTGGTGGAAAGTTTTCTCGCACTCGGCGACTTTGCCGCGGTCAATAACCGGCAACATTACCAAGAATACCTGAGCCGGAAATTGGAGGACGGTGCCACCCGCGTGCCGGCGCTGGCCGGACTGGGTGACCAGAATATGTATACTTTTGGCCTAGCACTGGTGGAGCGGGATGACCCGAACGGTCCGGGCAGTTTCTCATTCGGTGGAGGTAATGTTCCCACCGGGTCCGAAATTTCGCGCACTCATGCTGTCAACAGCCTCTATCGCGCCAAGGAGCATTACTCGGATGCCATCTCCCAGCTCATCGAGGACGAGAACTTCCGAAACCCTCGCCTGCTGGAACTGGAATACAAGCTGCTGGAAACCCTGTTCCTGACCGGGTACAGCGGAGAGATGATCGGCAATCCCCACTATTACATAACGTCTGCTCGCAGAAGCGCCAACATGCCAAACCGCTGGAAACACCTGCGGCGCAATCGAGAAGGTTACGAGGCAGGCATCGATATATTTGAGCGTATCCTGCTGTACATGGAAAGCGACCCGTCAACGCCGGCCTCGGAAAAGGTAAGGGCGCACCTGGAATATGCCGACTGGCACCTGATGTTCGACTGGAACGATGCCGCCATGGCCCAGTATGCCCGGGCCTGGGAAGTAGCCCAGAAACTGAGTCTAGACGAAGCCGAAATCGCAGGACTGTTCAGACCCGAATATCCCATGCAATTGCCGTTGTTCACACCCAAGCCCAACAGCCGGGAGAAATTTGGCATCAGCCGCAAAACGAACCTTGACTATAACGGCTGGATCGACATGCGGTTCACTATAAATGGCAATGGCACCGCCAGGAACATCGTACAGGTGGACCAGTCATCGAACACTACCTTTGATACCGCAACACGCCTGCGTCGTTACCTGAAAAACTCACCCTTCCGCCCCGGAATCGAAAATGGCGCAACCGTTTCACGTGACGTGAACATGCGTTACTACTATTCGTTTCAGGACAGCGCGTTTCAATAACCAGAAAGTGTCAGGTCATTTCCGCAGCCAGCCTGGCAAACACGCTGGCCGGTGACAGTTCCCTGAGACAGCGGTGGTCATGCACGCAATAGCCCTTGTTGCAGGCGGGATCGCAGGGAAAGCTGCCCTGGACTATCTCGCTTTTTTTGCCCAGTGGTCCCCAGATATCCTTGTTGGTGGGTCCCCACATTACAAAACCTGGCGTGCCAAGCGCAGACCCGAGGTGAAAGGGGCCGCTGTCATTGCCGATCATGGCGCTACAGGTCTTGAGAAACTGTGCGAGTTCTACCAGCGTTAACTGGCTGCACAGGTCCGCCGGTGACGGACACGCCCGTGTTGCCAGGATTTGCCGGATGGCGTCATTGGTTTCCATGTCACTTGGCCCTGCACCGATCAGCACAGGTTGCATGCCATTCTCCTGGATGAGGGTCACCAGGGCGGCAAAGTGTTCCGGCGGCCACTTCTTGTAGTCCTTGGTTGCACCGGCGTGGATGGCGATCACGGCTGAATCTTCTGTTACGCCTGATCGTTTCAGCGTCGCTTGCAGTGTTACTGATACATCATCAAGATCAAGCGCTAGGTAGGATGGTTGGGGCTCGGTCATGCCCAGGGCGGCAAACACATCGTAGTAACTGTACCACCGGTGCCGCCTGCCGTCGGGTCGTTGTTCAAACTGTATTGGTACGATGAAGTCGTAACCGCTTTTATGGCGGTGGGGGTTGCACCCGATCTTGAATAAAGCCCCACTCAAACGGGTGAGGTGAGAAGTGGCGGAATCCTCCTCGATATTGAAGGCGATATCCGCACGGAACTGTCGCACTTCTTTCAGGAAGCCGATATACAGGGAAATTTTTCTTAAGAAGGCGGAACTGTTGATCTGCCTACGAGGAAAAAACAGCAATGTGCCTTCCGGGAAGCTGTGTTCACACAGACCGCGAAAGCTGTCGTCAAGCACGATCCGGGTGTCAATCCCGTGTTGACTACAGTGCTGGACCCAGGCCTGCAGGAGACCTCCGGCCACTAGAAGATTGCCGAGATATTTGGTCGGGTTGACTAGCAGTACTCGGCGCGGGTCGGTTGGGATCGGCTTATTGACCATACCGATAGTATGTCACGAGTAGTGTTTCACGAGTTCTCCGACATTAGCCACCGAAATATCCGGGCAGGTGTCCGCAGGACGCTGATCGAAGGCATGGGGACCGCCGGTGCCGGTATGTACATAGACAGCCAATGCACCGTTGTCCTTCGCCATTGGCACCTCGAGGTTGGCATCGTCACCAACCACGGCAATGTCGGTAACGGCCAGACCAAGATGTCTTGCTGCTGCTTCGATGGCATAGCGCGACGGTTTACCCAGCACGATGGCTTCCTTGCCGGTGAGGGGTTTGAGTGCCGCCGCAAGCGCACAGGACGTGCCGATGGCGGGACCGTTGGCCGAGGCAAAGAAGGGGACGTCGGATGCGGTATAAAGCTCCGCCCCATCCCGGCAGGCTATCCAGGCATTCTCGATATCGCGGAAACCGAACTCGCGGTACCAGCCAATGTATACCGCATCCACGGGGCCAGGTTTTTCGAGACTGGACAGGACCACCTCGACGCCCTTGTCCGCAAGGGGTTCCCACACGCCGGGGCAACCGAGCACCATGACTTTTTTGCAGCCCTCTCGCACAAAGAAATCAGCGGCGACACTGGAAGGCGTCATCATGGTGTTGCTGTTCATGGGAATGCCGGCATCGCTGAGCACTTCTACATAGGCTGAGGGAGAACGTGCCGTGCCGTTGGTCATCACCACGTAGGGGATACCATGGTCGATCAGCATATTGATGAAGTCCGGCGCACCGGGGAGCGTCTTCATGTTGTTGTTCTTCTTGTCTCCCAGGATCAGGGTGCCGTCCATGTCGAAGACAAAGCCTTTCGCTTTTCTTAGTAGGTCGTGTATTGCTACTGTCATACCAGTCCTGTTGGTTGCGGTTGACTAAAGAATCTTATACGGCTTGGGGGGGGGTGCCTCGCCGGTAAACGAGATTCCGTCAGGTTGCTGTAAGTTTCGGGGCGAATAATCACCCGGCCGGGATTGCCATTCTATAAAAACTTTCCGCTCGATTCAGCCATCACCAGCCGGTGGTGGCTGGTAAAAAATAGTTGTATTAAATTATCTGATAGTGGCTCTATAATCTCGCCGCTTTTTTAGCACTCGGGGCCGTAGGAGGTCATCATGGAAACGCTGGTTTGGGATCACGCGATGCTGGTTTCCGGCATCATTCTTGTTGTCACTTTTGTCGGCATATTCACCGAGGGCCTGCACGGTTTCCATCGTGCCAAGTTTGCCCTGGCCGGCGCCGGCGGCATGGTGCTTGCCGGACAATACTTCGGTTTCTACGATCCTGAACTGGCGATCGAGGCCATCGACTGGAACGTGGTGTTCCTACTGGGAGCCATGATGACCATCGTTTCGATCATGATTCCCACCGGTGGTTTCCAGGCACTGGCTTTTACTATCGCGGACCTCAGCAAGGGCAGGTTGTACCTGCTGTTGGTTATGATGGGTACCCTGGTCACGGTATTGTCCCTGTTGCTGGATAACGTCACCACAGTGGTGATCTTCGGCCCGCTGATCATTCTCATCTGCCAGGCGCTGCGGGTCAGTCCCATTCCCTTCCTTCTGGCTGCCGCGCTGTTGTCGGACACAGGGGGTGTCGCCACGCTGGTGGGCGATCCGCCCAACCTGATGATCGGCTCCGCCGCGGACATTGATTTCAACACCTTCTTTGCCCACATGGGCTTTATCGTGTTGCTGGCCTGGGTGGGTACTGTGTTATTCCTTAAAGTGCTTTTCAGGAAAGAGTTGTCTGTCACGCCAGAAACCCCGTCCTTCCAGGAACGTGAAGCCATCGCCGACCCTAAGACCTGGAAAATGGCCCTGTGGATTCTGGGTGCCATGGTCATCGGTTTCATCCTGCATAACGACCTGCACTGGGAGCCCTGGTTCGTGTCTGCACTTGGCCTGACTGCCTTAGTCTTCCTAGGCAAGAACACCGACATGGACGAACATTTCGCCGAGGTTGAAATCACCCTGCTGGTTTTCTTCATGGCCCTGTTCATCTTGATTGGTGGCGTCGAGCACAGCGGCTTCCTGCGCTACCTCGGCCAGTTCATCATTCCCTTTGTACAGGATGACCTGCTGACGGCCACCATCCTGCTGATGTGGGTGGCTGCCATACTGTCCGCCATGATCGACAATATTCCGTTCACCGCGGCCATGATTCCCATCATCCTGGGTATGGAGGCGCAGGGCGTGAACGTGGCGTCACTCTGGTGGGCGCTGGCGGCCGGCGTCGGCATGGGCGGCAACGGCACCCACCTGGGTTCCACTGCCAACGTCTTTATCGTGACCATCAGCGAGAAACTGGCCAAGGATACCGGTCGCCCCGATTACGCGATCACGCCGTCTGTCTGGTTCAAAAAGGGCACACCGGTCATGCTACTGACGCTGGTCATCTGCTCGATCGTCATGGTCCTGTTCTTCGATTTCTTCAGCACACCCCACCAGTAAAATTACTGCCGCCCGGCTGGTTTCGCGCCAGCCGGGCGGGTATATCCAACCGGTTTTTTCAGCTATATAATGCGCCACCTTTTTACCTGTATGCCGTGTCCGGCGGTGTATGTCATATCCCAAAGCAGGAGTCGCTGACAGGAAGCCAGTGCTTCCGGGCGGGGCATTGCCCGATTTCCTGGTGTGGCCGGTCCTGATGGTTCTGCCCTTGATGTGCCTGGTCGCCGCCTGGACGACCCCGCCGATTGCCACCCCCGATGAACTGAAAGCCGCCACCAGCCAGGTGCTGCTGACGGCCTTGATGCTGGTGTTGTTCTGGCACCAGCGCGGCCAGCTGAAAACCACACTGACCTACTCCCCGACGGTACTGGCCTTTGCCGCCCTGTTCCTGCTGGGCACGATGTCCGTTCTGTGGGCAGCCAACCCGGCCTTTTGGTTCTACAAGTGGAGCCGCTGGTATGCCGGCTTCTTGATGTTCTTGTTTGGTTTGCAGTTGCGACAGAACGGCGCAAACCTCGATCGTTTTATCACGGCCTGCCTGGTAGCCGGCGTGATTACTTCCATTGTGGGCACCGCGCAGCAACTGTTCAATTTCAGCCTGATTCCGCAGACGGCCTTTCCTGCCTCCACGTTCGGCAATGGCAACGTGGCGGGTGAGGTGATGATCTACACGGCGCCGCTGGGCATGTATTACCTGTTCAAGCCTAATCTGTCACGCCGCACCACATGGTTAACGGCGACCACCATATGCCTCATAGGCATGTACACCTTTTACACGCGAACACGCGCAGTTTGGCTGGCGGTCATCCTGGAAATCGTGCTTGTCGCCATTGTTGTCATGTTCGACCCGAAGCGGTCGACCTGGTTCAACTGGAACCGGCAGAAGAGTTGGGCCTGTGCAACCATGTTTGTCATGTTTCTGGGTATGATCAATTTTGGCCCGACCGGTTACCGGCCGTTCTGGCAGGTAGCCGCTTTTGAATTCAACTCCATAGCCCCTGAAATCGCCAAGAGCCAGGGTGAGAGTGCCAGCGCGCGTTACCTGATCTGGCGCAGCACGCTAGAAATGATCAAGGACAGTCCCGTGATCGGCACCGGCGTTGGCAGTTTCTTCGAAGTGAACAACAATGGTGGTTATAACAATGTGCTGGTGCTTGGTGTCCAGCGTGTTCACAATGACGTGCTGGAACTGTTGGTAGATCTCGGTGCGATCGGGCTTTTGTGCCTGGTTGCCATCATTGTGACGTTCTGCCGGCAGCTATTCCTGTTGTTTTTGCGCGCTTCGGGCAAGCATCGTCTCCTTTATGCACTGCTTACCATTGCTGTCACTGGCAGCATGCTGGAGGCGCAACTGGCCTTTCCCTATGAGATGCCGTTTCCACTGGTGATCATGCCGCTGTTCATGGCGTTGGTCATTCGCGGCGGTGAGAACGCGAATCCGGCAGACGTAAGGGTAGTGCAGGTGGGTCAATGGTTCAACAGGGCAGCCATCGGCGGGCTTGCCGTTATGCTAGTTGTGGTGACACTGATCAACGGGCAATGGTTGCGGGATTTCCACCGTATGAACCGGGTGCTCACAGACCCGACCGCCAACATGGAATGGAAGCCAACCAGCTGGCTCTTCAGCCAGGCCCATATCACCGGTACCCGTGCAGTCACGGATGCCCTGAGCGGTGCTGGAATGCACGCCATGGCCTTGAAAGTCATGAAGCACATCGTGGAATACTGGCCGAACACGGTGGCCAGCACCTTGTCCATGTCGCGCGCCTATATCGGATTGGGCCGCTGGGAAGAGGCGGAACAATGGGCCCTTAGATCCATCGAGGTCCAGCCGCATGGCTCTTTCATCGGCGAGCTATACCTGTTCGAAATCTATGCCGCAGAGGGTGACATGGAGAAACTGTTGGCGCTGTACAATTCGATGAAAGAGCAGCCCGAAGAGTTGCTGTCGATGTATTCCAACACGCTCAGCGCTCTGCATTACAACTCGATCCTGCTCAACGATCCTGAGAATACGCCGCGTTTCTATACCCTGTTCGTCCAGTGTCATGGGGAAGTGGCGGGTGTCGAGGCGAATCAGGCAGTTTACCTGGTGAGCCGCGACGACATGTCGGGCGCCCTTCAGCATATGAAACGTGCGTTGGCGCTGGATGCGCGCATTCCGCAGGCAGCAGGTTTTAGTGACATGCTGGCCCAGTACGGAATGCTGTAAGGAATTTACCTATTCTGGCACGCGGGAATTGTGGAACTGGATGACAAACCACTGGCCATCGCGTTTTTGCAGCAGCATGCTCACACGCAAGGGTGTGCCGGCTGCCCCCCCCTGGGCACCACTTCCCAGACTCCCGAAATCATCACCAGTTCGTCCGATAATATGCGGGTTTCATAATTCCGGGCACGTGCGATGGTGGCGCTGGGCTCGTTCCGACCCACGGGTGTGAAGTAGGCAAGCACACCGGCCGGTGTGGTCACCAGAGATTGCGAACCTGTTCCCCAGAACAGAGCGTCCTCGGCAAACAGACTCGTTACAGTATCGATATCGGCATTACCCATGGCCACTAGGAAGCGCTCGAAGACGGCTGCCGCCGCTGTACCTGCATCGTCCTGGGTATAAGCGGGAGTGGATAGTGCGAGTGCAATGAGTAATGTTGCCAGGGTCCGTTTCATGGGTGTTCTCCTTTCTTTTTAGTGGGGAGTTCTCAGGGTGTTTTGCCAGACAAAGACAGCCTGAAACTTGGCTGGCTAACTTCGAAATACGCCGGGGATGATTTTTTCTTCATGCCCTTTAGCAGCTTTAGCACCGATGCTACCTCCGGGTTGTAATGCAACTGGTGAGGAGCGCGCGACTGCATGCCGTCTATCAGGTCCGGCGGCATGACGGCACGCAGCAGGAACTCTTCGTCACTCATAGATTTCGGAAAGCGGCCGCGTCGCTCCTTCAGCGTCATCATGATCGGCTCCCGTTCTATCTCCTTCGTCCGTGGCAGCGACATAATTCTATCGAGCACATTGGCATCCACTGGCGCCGTCGGACGGCCAAAGCGACCGAGGACGTAACGGATGGCCTGGTCGGGAATCTGCGTGTAGCGTTCATCGCCCATGACGTTGAACATCGCCTGCGTGGTGACGATCTGCGGGAACGGCGTGACCATGATAGGTGAACCCAGATCTGCGCGCACCCGCTCCACTTCCGCCATGACTTCATTAAATTTGTGCTCGAGCTTCAGCTCTGCCAGTTGCCTACGTGTAGTGGTCAGTACGCCACCGGCGATCTGGTGGCGCAGGTAGGAGGCATCATAAGCCTGGGGCTTACCTGCCGGCAGGCCTTCGGCGCGGGCGAGGGCGAAATAGAAATTTTCCATTTCCCCCAGCGCCTTTTCATCCACGTCCACGTCGTACCCATGCGTCTTGAGGTTGGCTATGGTCTGGGAGGCACACGGCAGGGAGGAGCCGTGGGCCAGTGGGCCAACTGCCACGTGCAGGGCGGATATACCGAGCTCGGCGCCCACCATGTAATTAAACTGGGATAGTCCGATGGTGCAATGGGAGTGCAGTTCCAGGGGAAGGTTACAGATTTCCTTTTTCACCGCGGGAATTAGCGTGCGCGCCCGTTCCGGCGTTAGCAGGCCAGACGGGTCCTTGATGTAGAGTAGGTCGAAATCACCCGAGGCGGCGATCTGCCGGGCACAGTTGGCATAAAAGGCGTCGTCATGCACGTCACTCAAGGTGTAGGTGAGCGCGGCCATGTTTTCCGCATCGCCTTCTTCCTTCACGATACGCGCCACCTGCATGAGGGCATCCATGTCGTGCATGGGATCGAGCAACACGAAGCGGCCGATACCGTTTTTCATGAGCGTGCGGTAGGCAAGGCGCATGAAATCGTGGTCGGCGGTCTCCCAGGAAATGAAGCGGAAACCGGTAGAAATGAACTGCAGCGGCACGCCGGGCAGGGCGCGGCTCATCAGGCGAATGCGTTCCCAGGGATCGTCACTGTGGGAACGGATCGCCATGGACATGTGCGTGCTGGAAGTAAAATCGATGGCACGAAAGCCGACCCGCTCCATGATCGGCGCCACCTGCATGATCTGGTTGGTACCGAGACCAGTCATGCTCCACAGGCTCTGGTTGCCGTCACGGATGCTGACGTCGACGAGTTTCAGTTCAGGCATCGTAAGTTCCAGGTCTCAAGTCACAAGCCCCAAGCAGAGCGGGTAGATATCGTGTATCCACGCCTCCGGTCATGAACGCCGGGTCTTGCAGTATCACCTGGTGCAAGACGATATTAGTGGCGACACCGTCGATAGAGCAATGATGCAAGGCATGCTGCAACCGCGCTACGGCTTCGTTCCGATCCTTGCCCCACACGATCAGTTTGCCGAGCAGGGAGTCATAAAAAGGCGGAATGGTGACGCCACTTTCGATGTGGCTGTCCATACGAATGCCTGCACCTGCGGGAAATTCAGCCCGAATTATTGTGCCGGGGCTGGGCTGGAATTCCTTGGCGCAGTCCTCGGCATTGAAGCGGCATTCGATGGCGTGGCCATAAAGACGAATATCGTCCTGTGCCAGTGCCAGGGGCCGGCCCTCGGCGACGCGAATCTGCTGGGCCACCAGATCGATGCCCGTGATGGCCTCGGTCACTGGGTGCTCGACCTGGATACGCGCGTTCATCTCCAGGAAGTAGAAACTGTTGCGGGCGACATCGACCAGGAACTCTACCGTACCGGCACCGCGATAGGCTAGATGCTTGCCAAAGTCCACGGCGGCCGTTTCCATGGCTCGTCTCAATTCAGGTGACAACGCAGGCGCCGGCGCCTCTTCGACCAGTTTTTGGTATCTGCGCTGAATGGAACAGTCGCGGGTGCCGAGGTGAATGACATCATTCCCATCACCGAGTACCTGAACTTCGACATGACGGCCGGAGGCGACGTAGCACTCCAGGTAAACGCGGCTGTCACCAAACGCGTTTTCAGCTTCGGCCTGCGCCAGCGTCATGGCCTGTGCCAGTTCCCCATCACTTTGCACGACCTTCATGCCGCGGCCGCCGCCACCGCTGACCGCCTTGATCAGCACGGGATACCCGATTGCTTTTGCCTGGGCCTGTGCTTCCATTACCGTGTAGACGGGGCCGCCGGGCACGACGGGCAGATTTGCTGCCACGGCATTCTCGCGGGCCTTGAGCTTGTCGCCGATGGCCTGCAACTGGTCAACGGTGGGTCCGATAAAGATGATGTTGTTCGCCTCGCACGCTTTTGCCAGTGCGGCATTTTCCGAGAGGAAACCATAGCCTGGATGAATGGCATCGACTTGAGCCTGCACAGCAGCCTGGATGACCGCATCGACCGAAAGATAGCTGCGTGGCGAGGGCGGGGGGCCAATGCAAATGACGGCCGTGGCCATGCGGGCAGGGATGCTGTCGACGTCGGCTTCGGAGGCTGCCAGCACGGTCTCGATGCCCAGTGCGTCGCAGGTACGGATGATGCGGGCGGCAATCTCGCCGCGGTTGGCAATCAGCAGGCGGTGGATGGTCATCGACTCAGTACGGCCTGGCCCGCATCAGCAGTTGCCCCTTTTCGACAAACTGCGCATCAGTAGCATGGATTTCGACAATCTCGCCGCGCTTGCCGGCGGGAATGGAGTTCATCAGCTTCATGACCTCGATGATGCCTATGACGCTGTTCTCGCTGACTTTCGCGCCGGTATCGACGAACGGGTCGGCGCCGGGCTTGGGGGCACGGTAAAAGGTGCCTATCATGGGCGCACGGATATCCAGTAAGCCCTCTTCTGTCGGTGCTGGTTCCGGGGTCTTTTCCGCTGATTCGATCGAAGTAATCCTTTCCTCTTGCTTCTTTCCTCTTGTCTCTGTCTGTTGGGTCCACCCGCCTTCTCCCCGTTTAAGCGTCAGCGAGAAGTTTTCCGTTTCGAGCGTCAGTTCTTCGTACTGTGTGTCTTCAAGGATCTTGAGAATATCCTGCACGTCCTGGTGGGAAAGACTCATTTACGCTGCCCTCCTAGCACGTTAAAGATGTGCCCGAAGGCTTTTTCGGTGGGCTTGGCCACGGGCGCCTTCTCCTTTGTCGACCACACGGTTTCGGGCCTGCTCTGCAGGAGCAGTATGTTGCCTTCCTGATCGATGGCCCATTCTATGTCCTGTGGAATGCCATAATGTTTTTCCACCCGCCGCGCGATGCTCGCGAGTTCCCTGATGTCCTCGTCCGACAGGCAGGTAACACCTTGCTGGTCAGCGGTGACCGGCATTTCCATTATGCCACCGTGTTCGTCTGGCAGGTGGGCGATTAATTTGCTGGCGATATCGCGACCACAGATTTCACCGGTAACCTTGTTCACCACGAACTTGTCCGGGGTGACTTCGCCACTGACGATGCTCGAACCCAGGCCCCAACTACCCTCGATGGTGATGACCGAGCGGTCGCCGGTAGTCGGGCTGCGAGTGAACATGACGCCGGAACAGCGCGAGTTGGCCATGGTTTGCACCACCACCGCCATGGCGAGATGTTCTTCCGGCAGGCTCAGGCGCAGCCGGTAGGCGACCGACTCCGGGTTGTAGAGGCTGGCCCAGCATTTACGTACGGAGTCGAGCACCTGCGCCTCGCCTTTCTGCCACAGGTAGGTATCCTGCAGTCCGGCGAAACTGGCTTCCTCGCTGTCCTCACTGGTGGCGCTGGATCGCACTGCCACAGGCACATCCCTGCCCAACATTGAGCAGGCGGCGGTGATTTCCGCGACCAGGCTTGCTGGCAGGGGAGACTGCTCCACCAGTGAGCGTGTTTTCGCAGTGACGGTGTTCAGGTTGGGCATGTCCGCGGGGTTGAGCGCGGCAATACTGCTGCGAACTCCGTGTTCGGCATCGATTACATCAAAGAATGCCTGAAAGGCATCAGTGGTAATCACGAAACCGTCGGGTACCGGGATGCGGGCGCGGGTGAGTTCACCGAGACTGCCACCCTTACCACCGACACGAGTACGGTCGGCAAGGGAGATGTCCTTGAACCAGAGAATGTTTTTATCGGAATTCATGTACTGCTTATAGATCGATTATTCGAGGATGGTTACGACGCCGCGGTCACCATCAACCCTTAGCTTCTGTCCGTTCTGAATGCGCTTGGTGGCTTCGCCGGTGCCGACGACCGCCGGCATGCCGTATTCCCGCGCCACGATGGCCATGTGTGACATGGTGCCGCCGATGTCGGAAACCGCCGCACTGATCTTGCTGAACAGCGGGCTCCAGCTGGGGTGCGTGATCGGCGCCACCAAGATATCGCCTTCCTTGATCTCGCCGAAATCGTTGATGGATCGCAGCACCTTGGCAGTGCCTTCCACGACGCCCGGCGATGCCGCATAACCTTTCAGTTCGTTGGCATTCTCCACATTCGGTGCAGCCCAGCTGTGCAGGGTTTCGGTGGTGATACCCCACAACATCTGCAGGGCAGGGTCCTCGATGTTGTCAGGCATGGGGCCGATGGCAGGAGGCGCGGCCCAGGTTTTAAGGACCTCGATCATGCGTCGGCGTTCGGCGATGATCGGCGGCCAATAGCCTTTGTTGACCGGTTCGGAACCGGCGGCCCAGGCGTTCATGACATTACCCAGCGTGAGGTTCACCTCGGTGTGGTGCATGTGGAAGATGTCATTGGCTTCCTCGATGACGCCCTGGCTCTTCAGCAATTTGCCGAAATCGCGGATCTTGTTGAAGAACACGGTGGTCAGCCAGTGTTCACAGTAGAACTTGTGATCCTCGACGTACGGAAACACCAGGTGGCAGATGCCGAGCATCTGGTCGAACGCGGTTTTCTCTTCGTCGGAAGCAAGCAGTTCGCGGTATTCGCCTATGATGCGTTCACGCTCGGTACGCAACTGCTCCGTCGGGCGCTCCAGGGAATTACCCTGCCTGATGAGCTCGATATAGTGCGGCAGGGCGGACAGGGGGACGGACAGGTCGTCGTTCCAACTGCGTTCCCAGTGGTAAAAACCGTCGCCGGTGGAGATGTTGAACCAGGGGTCGCGTGATTCCGCGAGGGCATCCAACCACTTTTTGCCGGTGTCGCCTTTCGCCTTGACGGCGGACAGGATGACGTTCGGGTTTCCATCATCGGTAAAGAGATCGGCGAGGCCAAGTTCCACGGCCAGTTTCGCCAGTTTCTTCAGTTCATCGTCGGGACGGAACATTAGCACGTCGATGCCGGCCACCATGCGTGCCACGGTCTGGTCGGTGATTTCGGGAAAGGCTTGCTTGCAGAACTGGAAGAATACCACGTAGGCACCGTAACCCAGCATCAGCATTTCGAAATGGTGTTGCCACATGGTGGAGTAGTTATCCATTACCCTATGGTAGGCCTCGCGCACGTAGTGGTTCTGCGCAATGCCCCGGGCCTCCTTGACGACTGCCCCGTCCTCGATGGCATCGAGTGATGGTATCTTGATGGCGGTCATGTCCTTGATGAGCTGGCCCATGCGCTTTTCCCACTGACCATAGATGTCGTCCCAATTCTCGTAGTAATGCCCGGCGCGTTCCTGGAACAGAGCCAGGCGCTTCTCGATTTCGGCGGGGTCGGTCACCGTGTTGGCGGTGATGTAGATGCGGCCGTTGATGCAGCGGTAATCGATGCCCATGGCGGTGGGAAAGGCGAAGACCCGGGTCACGTACGCGCCCATGGCATGGTACGCGGCTTCTGCTGTGATCATGTCGAAGGCTGACATTGGCTCGGGAAAATGCATGGAGTTGTAGAACCAGAAACGCCCGTCATCCTCGGGCTGCACGCGCGTGAAATAGGCGTACATGTCGGCCCAGTTCTCCGCACCGGGTACGCTGCCGATTTCCGTGGGCAGGGGAAAAGGATTGGTCGAGTCGCTCATGGCTCACACTCCGGCAATTTGGTATTTGTCAGTCTTTATTCAGGATTTATTTGATTTCTGGAATTGTTTGAATTCTGCCGGCAAGCATATACCGGGGTGACAATAATCCTCTACCTGGGAAAAAAATGGAAGTCTGGCGGGCGGGTAGAACGATGCTTAAATGGGGTCGTCCGGGTAGTCCTTCCGATACATTTCCAGGATATAGTCGAAAGCTACCTTAACGGACAATTTGCGGAAGTCGGAGAACTTGCGGGCATCTATGAAAAAGCCGTGTTCCGGGCAGATCTCGTAAAGGATGTGGCTCTGCTTGGGGTCCTTGACGGATTTCATTGGCTGCTGGCAACGCGGGCAGTCGATATTGCGAATCTCGCTGGAGATCATGCCCAGGAATTCATCGCCGTCATCGACGGAGACGGAAGTCCAGTCATCGCGCAGTTTTTCTGCCAACCCCTTGTCGAACCAGATGCCGGCGCAACGCTTGCAGTTGTCGATCACCATCTCACCAGGCTGGGTCAGGAAGGCCTGTTCGGCTAATTCACCGTGGCACTAGGGGCATTTCATGGTGGCATTCTCCGCTAGGGGAAAGAGTCTGTGCTCGCGGAATAGGAATCAATGCCTGGGCGATTTTGTAAAGTGCGGGATTGATCCGCCTAGCGGTATAAATAATCACGCGTCATAGGTACAACGCCATGCTGTTTCGCCAACTGGCATTGCACCACCACCAGGTCGGAAAACTCGAAGCTCATATCGCAAACTGCGAGATAAAATTCCCACATGCGATAGAACACCTCGTCGCGGACCGCGAGAATTTCCTCCCTGTGTGCGTTAAAGCGCCGCAGCCACTCGCGCAGTGTCCATGCGTAATGCATGCGCCACACCTCCATGTCTGACAGCATTAGCCGGCTTTTCTGGATACCGGTCACTGTTTCCGAAATGGATGGTATGCGCCCGCCAGGAAAGATGTAGCGAGTGATCCAGGGATTGGTTTCTTTGGACACGGCCTTGTTGGCAATGGTGTGTATGAGGGCGACGCCTTGGTCTGCCAGAATAGTGTTCACGCGGGAAAAATATTCGGTAAAGTTCTCCACTCCCACGTGTTCGAGCATGCCTACGCTGACCACCCGGTCGTAACTGTTCTGGTGCTCGCGATAATCCGCCAGCAGGAATTCACACTGTTTTTCCAATCCGCGGGCTGCTGCTTCCTGGCGCGCGACGCGCAACTGTTCCCTGGACAGGGTGATGCCGGTGACGCGTGCGCCGTGGTGTTGGGCGAGGTGGAAGGCCAGGCTGCCCCAGCCACAGCCGATATCGAGTACTGTCATGCCCGGTTCGATAATCAGCTTGCGGGCTATGATATCTGCCTTGTTCTGTTGGGCCTGCTCCAGGGAATCCCCTGGTGTTTTGAAATAGGCGCAAGAGTAGTACATCTCCTTGTCGAGAAAGTGACGAAATATACCTTCCTCGGTATCGTAGTGGTGGGCGATTTGGCGGTAACTGCGGGCGATCCTGTTGTACTGGCCAAGCAGTTTTACCAGCGGTGACAGCCAGCGCGACACATTCCTAATCCTGAAATTGGTACGCAACACTCCCAATAATTCGCGGATGTCGCCGCCGCCGGTATCCCAGCCACCTTCCATGTAGGTCTGGCCAAGTTCGAACTCCGCGTCCCGGGCCACGCGCACAATGGCTTCCTCTTGCCGGATATACCAATGCACTTCCGTACCGTGGTCGCCGAAGGTATGCACAGTGCCATCGGGCATGTGCAGGTGAAGGATGCCTTGCGTGACGTGTTTCTTAAGCAGTTTCAGATACATGAAGCCAACAGCGTTTTAGTGATTTCCTGAATCTCCAACTTGCGGGGATGCCTTGAAGAAGTCCGGCCGGGCACAGAACAGTCCCGCCAGCGCAAAAGCCGCCTGAATCAAGTGATTGAGCTCCGCCTGCAGGCTGGGCGCTGCTAGTTCTGCCAAAAAGGGCATTCCGGCCCAGTAGGGCAGATAGTAACCCATGAGCAGGACCAGGCATATCCACCAGGTGGCGGGCTGGCGCACCCGGGCGTCGGCAAAGAACAGGAACAGGACCACGACCAACGTGGCGATATCGCCGAAGGCCTCACGCAGGGCGTGATACCAGGAATGGGCCTGGCCGCCACCGAAGTTTTCCTGCACCAGGTAGGCGGGGTCACCAATATGGGTAAAGGTGGCGAACAGGCTGGTCATGCCGTACAGGAATCCGAAAACCAGAAGTGCTCGGGCGATATTCAGGCGGTTGATCATGTGTTACTCCTAGGTTGGCTGAAAACATTAAACAACATTTATAACGGCATCCGAATAAGGTTGCTTTGTTTTTATTCTCTTTTTTTTTATATTCCTCTTTTCCTGCCACACAGGGTACCAGATGCCCCGCCGTGGAAGGCAAGACTGCTTGTTAATCATTGTTAAAAGCCCTGGAATCAAAAACCGCCTATGAACGCATTGCTGAAACAACCACTGCTGCATTTCCTGATAGCCGGTTTAGTGATATTTCTAGCCTATCAGTTCAGCGGGAGGCCTGAAGAAGAATCTCTGGATAACGGCAGGGTGATCGAGGTCGATCGCATGGCGCTTCTCAACTTTATGCAGTACCGAGCCCAGGCTTTCAGGCCTGATATCTTCAGTGAACAGCTCGACGCCATGAGTGATCCCGAACGGGCACGCCTCGTGGACGATTTCGTGCGGGAGGAGGCCCTGCACCGGGAAGCCTTGGCGATGGGCATGGACCAGGGTGACTACATCATTCGCCAGCGCCTGGTGCAGAAGGTGGAGTTCCTGCTGGAAAACGTGACCAACCAGGCACTGGAACCCGACGAGGAAGTGATCACCGCTTGGTACAACGACCACCGGGACGATTACCGGGTGGATGCCGTCTATACCTTCACTCACATCTTTTTCGACGCCGGTGAGCGCGGATCCGGGCAGGCCAGGCAGGATGCCACTAACCTGCTTGGCACACCGCAATTGACCGCGGCCCGGTTCAACGACGCTTCGACCTTCGGCGACCGCTATCCCTTCCTGCAGAATTATGTCGAACGAACGCGGGATTTTGTGGTGAACAATTTTACGCCTGAATTTGTCGATGCCCTCGATAGGATCACACCCTCGAACGAAACCTGGTATGGCCCGTTCGAGTCCCGCTACGGTTGGCACCTTGTGATGTTGCGCCAGCGCAGCGAGCCCTACATTCCCGAACTCGATAGCATCCGCGACCGCGTCATGGACGACTGGCGCTATGAAGCTGTGCTCGAGAGCCGACGTGGCGCCGAGCAGCAGGTGATCGACCAGTACGACGTCCGTGTGGATCTGGAATAACGGTGTAGGTCGGGAGTTTGCCGTATAGGCCGATATTCAACGAAGGTTAAGCTAAAAGCGAAGAGTAGCGAATTAAAGAAAGGAATTATGCCCAACTGGTTTTTCAGAGTTGCTTTCGCATTGCTGCTTATGACCAGCACAGGCGCCTTTGCGCATGACGCCCGCCCGGTCGTGGTGGATATCCAGGAACAGTTGCCCGGAGTCTTGCAGTTCACGATTCGCGTGCCCGATACCGTGGAATCCGAAAACCAGCCATCGGTGACCTGGCCAGAAGGTTGCCAGGTGCAAAGCACCGATAACGGCATTGGCTTCAGCAGTGGCAGGGTGCTGTGTGCTGGGAGCCTGCACGGCAAGGCGCTGTCGCTAGAATATCCCTATTTCAATCCGTCCCTGGCGACCTTTTACCGGTATAACGATGCAGACGGCGGTACACTGACCGCCATGCGAACGCCAACCAGCGGTGCGTGGGATGTGCCACTGGAACCGTCAGCAGGCAATGTGGCCCGGGAATACCTTATGCTGGGTATCGAGCACATCATTGGCGGACTGGATCACCTGTTGTTCGTGCTGGGACTGCTGGTGATCGCCCACACCATGAAACGTATTTTGTGGACCGTCACCGGTTTCACAATCGCCCACTCCATCACGCTGACCCTCTCGGCGCTGGGCTTAGTCAGTATTCCTATTGTGCCGGTCGAGGCTGCCATCGCTTTGTCCATCGTGTTCCTGGCCCATGAAATCAGCCGTGACCACAAGAGCAGCCTCACTTACCGATACCCCCTCATTGTATCGTTCAGCTTCGGCCTGTTGCACGGATTGGGTTTTGCCAGCGCACTGGGCGAGATCGGTCTCGTGCCGAGCGAAGTTCTGGTGTCGCTGCTGTTCTTCAACCTGGGTGTGGAAGCCGGACAGATCGCCTTCATCCTGGCGGTGTTGATGTTGCTTTTGGGATTGCGACGCGCCTTTTTACAGCACGCCGTGATAGCGGAGGTGGTGACAGCCCAGCGGCTGGATATGCTGGCCGCTTACGTGATCGGGATACCGGCGTCGTATTGGTTGATCGATCGGTTGGCGCAGTTCTTCTGACTTAATTCCGCCCCGATCAGGATATCCCCTGAAACCTTTGAAATTTTGACGTTACCGGAGCCGCCGTTGAGGCTGAACTGCAGCTCGCTGTAATTGATGAAGTGGTTTTTCCGCACCATGCGGTCATCGCTGAGGTCGTTGTCGATATCATCGACGACCGACAGTGTTGATGTCGAAGCTGGCGGATATGTCCCGATTCACCAACAACTCGGTCCTTATGCTCACTTTGGACATGTCCATCGGCCGCCGTCCGGCAGTTCTAGGAAAACGATTACACTGGCAATGACCTTGGCGGTTTCAAGATTGTAGACCTTGCCCAGGTCAAGCTTGATAAATCCTTTTTCAACGACTTTTTCGCGCGCAAAGGCCGGATTCCGTCGCCTTCTGGGCTGTCTAAGCAGGCCGGTTTCCCGTATTATTTCTCTTTGCTTAAAACATGCAGGTTGAATTTACATAAACCTGCCAGGTAAATACTCATAAAATCCTTCTCCAATAATACCGTTTTCATTACAGGCGGTGCATCGGGCATCGGGCTTGGCATGGCGAAGGCCTTTGCCGACCGCGGCATGTCGGTCGCGCTGGCCGATATTGATGACGTACAACTGAAGGCGGCGGGTGAAGAGATCGCGGCGATGGGTGCCCCGGTCAAGACCTATGTCCTGGATGTCACTGAGAAGCAAACGGTTATCGCCGCTGTAGATGACGCCAAACATACCTTTGGCAAGATCAATATCGTTTGTGCGAATGCCGGGGTCAGCGGAAGGATGGACAGTCTTGATAAGGCCAAGTTGGAAGACTGGGACTGGATAATCGACGTCAACCTGAAAGGTGTCGTTTATGTCGTCCAGGCCTGTATGCCCTACCTGCTGGAAAATCCCCGTGAGGCGCACATTGTAATAACCAGTTCCATCAGTGGACTGCGCGTGTACCAGCCCAGCCGCGGTCAGGGCATGTACAACACGACCAAGTACGGCCTGGTGGGCTTGGGAGAAGCCCTGTCCCTGGACCTGGAACCAAAAGGAGTAAGCGTTTCCATCCTGTGTCCCGGTGTAGTCAATACAAACATTTCCCACTCCGGCAGGAGCCGCCCGAAAAAATACGGTGGTGTGCTGGACACCAATAACGACCACGAACTAGCCAAAGCGGCGGGTTTGGGTACCGACCCCAGGAAGTTTGGTGAGTGGGTGATCAATGCGATCGAGGAAGAGCGCCTTTACGTGATCACCCACCCGGATGACCGGAAACTTGTCGAGAAACGCCACCAGCGAATACTCGATGCCTTCGACGCCAGCCATAAACTCATCGGCGACTAAAGTACAAGTATGTCGGAAAAGGCACGCAGTGCCGAGATCCGACATTACTGACCGAAAAAAGACGCTCCTGATAGAGTATCGATATTTGGTAACCCTTGTGCTTAATTTAATGTTTCCAGCGCGTTCAGCAACAGCTGCTGCGGACTGCCGTCATGGTGAAATCCGGCTGCTTCGGCCAACGGGCAGACTAGCGGCGGATAGCTACCGAAATTTTCTTCCACCCAGGGGTCCGGTGCATACGTGATCAGATCACCGGCACCCAGGTCGGGGAAGACTTCGTCGATTTCATTGACTAGTTCCGCGATGGCAACGTGCAAGGCCGGCAGGGTCCATACCTGGCGTTCGGCATGATTCATGGTTGCCGCCAGCATCAGGTTTTCCACGCAGCACTTGACCGACATGAGCCAGCTCTTCGCGCCCGAGGAGACCGGGCAATTAAAAGATTCGCCGCTGCTCAGGCGGCGGATTAGGTCACTGAAGAAAATAGATACTGCACCGTTGGGTTCGGGTGGGCGTGCCACGATGCCGGGAATGCGCACCGAGCAGCCCCGTATCCATTGTCGGCGCGTGTAGTCGGCCACTAGGACTTCCCCGATCAGTTTTTCCGCACCATAGCTCAGGTTGGGCGTCGGTAGTGTTTCGTCACCGACTTCCGGTACCCTCGGCCTTCCGTAGACGGCAATGGAACTGGCGAAGACCATTGTGGGCACGTTCGACTGTTCCTTGAGCCGGTCCAGCAGGGCGATGGTACCGTGGATGTTCACGTCCATGCCCAAGGCATGGTTGGATTCGGAAAGCCCGCTCGGCACGCTGGCCAGGTGAAAGACGATATCGGCGGGCTTCGTGAATGCCGTGTCGAGTACCGCTTTATCGGCGAAGCTGCCTGTGACCTTGTTGAGACGATCATCGTCAGCCAAGATGTCGAGGGTCAGGTCGATGACCGTCAGTTTTGTCAGTGGCAGCAGCGAGTCTTTCGACAGAAGGGCCGAGGTCAGGTGGGTGCCAATGAAACCGTTGGCGCCGGTAACGACGATGTGCATGGTTGGATTCCAGGACGTTCAGGCTTCAGGATTGATGACCGTCCTGAAACCGATGTGGGAGGTACCGAGACCCTTGCTTTGTGCCTGCCGCGCCTGGGGCCTGTAGCGCATACAGTAGTTGGGTGCACACAGGTAAGAGCCGCCCTTGATTACCGCAACGGGTTCACCGGGTTGGTTCGGGTCATAGCCTTCCGGAAAATCCTGCGGGTCCGGAAAGGCATGGGTGGCATAGTAGGTGGTCTGTGTCCATTCCCAGACGTTACCGATCAGGTCGTATATGCCGAGCGCATTGGCGTCAAAACAACCCACCGGGGCGGTGCCGGTATAACCGTCCACGGGATCATGCTGGAAGGGAAACAGTCCCTGCCAGGTATTCGAGACATAGTTGCCGTCCTCATCACGCCACAGGCTGGTTTGCGCGGCCAGTTCGAACTGGGCTTCCGTCGGTAATGACTGGCCTTTCCAGTCGGCATAGACCTGGGCGTCCTCGAAGGCGATATGCACCACCGGGTGATCCTGGCGCTTGTCGATGTTGGAACCGGGGCCCTCTGGCTGGTACCAGCTGGCTCCGTTCATGAAGTGCCACCAGCTGGCGAAGGGATTTACGGGGGCATCGCTGACATGGGGCGCGAATACGGCGGAACCGGGAATATGTTCGCCTGTTGCGGGATCCTCGATGCCACGTTCGGCCAGCGTCACATAACCGGTGGCGGCGACGAATTCGCCGAATTCGGCATTGGTTACCTCATGCGTTGACATCCAAAAGCCTGCCACGGTTTCTTCATGCGACGGGCCTTCTTCAAAGTAGGTGCCCTCGGCGCCCATGGTGAACGTGTCGCCAGGTACCCAGGCCATGCCCGGGTAAGGAGAATCGGAGGCGGTAACTTTACCGCAGGCACGGGCTGTGACATCGAGATTGGCGCCTGGAATTGCTCCACCAAAACTTAACCAGCCGATGGCGGTGGCGATCGTCAGGCCCGTCACCAAGACGCTTATGGCGAAAGTCTTACTCTGGGAACGCATAGATGATGCCGTTTTCGGCTTCCCAGTTCTCCCATTTGCCGATCATCTCGGCTTTTTTGTCAGGCAGTTCGGCGCCAAGATCTACCTTCTCATTGCTGTCCTGTTCCAAATTGAACAGCTGCCAATGTCTTTCATCTTCCGGCAACGCTAGGTCCCAGACGATTTTCCAGTCGCCCTGGCGCACCGCACGGTGACCGTTGAGTTCCCAGCCAACCACTTCGTCGGACGTATGAACTTCATTACTTTCACCCGTAAGCAGTGGCAGAAGCGACTTGCCCTGGATCGGCAGTATCTCGCGACCCTGAAACTGGGTGCCTGGGTGCTGTGTGCCTGCCAGGGCGAGGAATGTTGGCATGATGTCCATTACCGTGCCAAAGCCGTCCGACTGCGTACCGCCCTCGATCATTGCTGGGAAATGGACAAAGGCGGGGACATGGATGCCGCCGTCAAATGCGGTGGCCTTGTGGCGGCGGAATTTAGTTTCGCTGACCGTGGCCCAATTGCGGCCGTACATCACATAAGAGTTTGGGCGACCCAGGTTGTCGACACCCTGGTCATATGCTCCGGAAGTAATGAAGGCCTGGTAGTTGGGAGTGAGATCCAGGCGGGAGGACTCCGCACCGTTGTCCGACATAAACATGATGAAGGTGTTATCGTACTCCCCAATTTCTTTTAGATAGTCGATGACCTGACCGACATACTTGTCCAGTTCACTGACCATGGCGGCATATACCTGCATACGCTTAGCAGCGAGCGCCCTGTCCTGAGGGGATTGTTCTTCCCAACGCGGACTGAATAAATCCTCAGGTTGTAGAGGCTCATTATCAGCAGATATGTATCCTAGTTCCTGCATACGCAGGAAACGCCTGCGGTAAATTTCTTCGTATCCAATGTCATATACACCGTCGTATTTTGCGATAGCTTCCTCGGGTGCCTGCAAAGGCCAGTGCGGCGCCGTATAGGCCAGGTAGGCAAAAAATGGCTTGTCATCTTCGAGATCCTCATCAATAAAATCGAGCATCTTTTTAGTGTAATCTCGTGTGGTGTACCAGCTCTCATCCACCTGCACGAGCTCATCTCCATCCCTGTAGTTGGCGTTCTGGGGACCGCGCCAGTCCCAGGGACCAAGGTGTGCGGCACCATCAAGGGAAATAAAATTTTTCTTAAATCCGCGGGCGTGGGGACCGTTTTCAACGTCCATTCCCAGGTGCCACTTTCCGGTCATATATGTATTGTATCCAGCATCTGCCATTAATTCGGCAAGAGACGCCACACGAAAACTTAGGTAGCCGAGATAGTTTTGTTGACCAATGTGTTCGGGTAATCTAGGTGCACTTTGCACGCCTACACCAGCCATATGATTAGACATTCCAGACATAAGCATGGCACGGGTAGGGCCGCATGTTAGGCTTGAATAAAAATCTGTGAGCAACATCCCAGCCGATGCCAAAGCATCAATATTTGGGGTAGAAATTTCACTACCGTAAAATCCTAAATCGGCATACCCAAGATCATCAGCGACAATTAGCACTATGTTTGGCTTTTCTTTTGATATGAGCTGTGACGACTCTTCTCTTGACTCATTTTCATTGATGTTTTCGGTGCAACCCGCCAAGGAAAAAATGCAATTAGCGAATAAAACTAATGAGACTTTGAATTTATGCATAGTTCAGCCTATACAATTTGATTAAATTAGAATTGGTAATGTTCGCATTACAGCATTTAGCGTTATGACTTTATGATATTGTCATAATCAGATACTAGCTTGAAAGTTCTTACTAACTGATTCACAAAAGTTTTCTGGTCAACAACCTTCGGCGTAAAGTTGGTATACAAGTTTCTGCTAACTAACCCCAAAATAGCTTGAAACGCAAAATAAATGTTTCTTGTTTCATCTTCCGATAATGATCTGTTATTTTCTCTAGATACTCGGTCCACAAAGAGTTGGGCAGAGTTAAAAAAGTGGCCTGTAAATGGATCCCAAAATTCAGGATCACGTATCCTCTTAAGCAAAACTGTGCGCCAGAATTCGCGATGCTCTGCATAGTAACTAGCTAAATTTTTCATCAAATTATCGACCAAAGTATCAATTGCCGCAGTTTCATATAGATGTATTAGAGATTCTGTACGAATTCGTAAATGTTCTTGAATAAGAGCATTGAAGAATTGATCTTTACTTTCAAATCGCGCATAAAAAGCACCCACTGAGTATCCCGACTTCTGAGCAAGTTCGGCGACAGAGATTCTTTCTAAATCATTTTTTTCCAATAGTTTGAAGCCTGTACTCATAAGCGAGTCATAGGTTTTTTGTCCACGCTTCTGTTTAATTTTTCGGTGGTTGGGCTTCTGTTTCTTGACGTCTTTGCTATTCATACTGTTTTGGATTTGATTACACCAAGTAATTATAAATTAATTCAAATCAAGCGTAACTTGTTCCGAGAAGAGGTTCAAATTGGTAAATATGTTTCACGAAAAATTCTGAGCAAGCTTGTAAAAGATATCAACAAGCTAATTTAAACAGATTGTCATAGGTTATGAGTTGTTACAAAAGTAGATTTTGGGGTTGCAATATAATACAGAATCTATATTCTTAATAAAAAGTGGAAATAAAGATTTACAAAAATTTGCCGCATGCATTTGGCGGAGGGCAAGCTTTCAGTACGTTTGCTGTTGCCTGGCAAGGGACATGGAGAGTTAGTTTGTTACAAGCATGTGTCGCATTTCCTTTAGAATTGATTTCCCCAGAGTTTCCGGAGGCCATGGATTAGGCCTCCGGATCTCACCTTCATATTTGCCCATGCAAGCTTGAAAATCGTGCAGTTTCCGTCTAAGTTTCTTCACTGTTTTCCCTAATTTGCAAAGTCCGCATCATGAGCGACACCTCTTTAGCGCCAGATCACACCTCCTCATATTCCAGTGCAGAAAAAAACATACTTGGCCATCCCCGCGGGCTGGTTATTCTATTTTTCACCGAGATGTGGGAGCGTTTTTCCTATTACGGCATGCGCGGCCTGCTCATCCTTTACCTGACCCAGCATTTTCTATTTTCCGATGAACGCTCCACGGTCCTCTATGGTGCTTACACGGCACTAGTCTATGTGATGACTATTATCGGTGGCACACTAGCCGACCGTTACTTGGGTTCTCGCAAGGCCGTTACATTTGGTGCCATCCTGCTTGTGATGGGCCATTTTGGTATGGCCTTCGAAGGCAATGGTTCACAGCAAGTAATGACATACAACGGTGCCGAATATCGGCTAACTCTCGATGGCCGTGGTGGAGATGCTAATCAAATTATCGTCTCTGATCGGGGCGTTTCGCGGATCAGCTTTAACGATGGAGCTACTGTGATGCAGATTGCTGATCCAGCCGCTGTCGGTCTTCCGGAAACTATTTCAACAGCCAGCTATTCCCTACGTGTCGAAACTGAGACCTTCTATCTCAACATCCTCTATCTGTCATTGGCCCTGATCATCGCCGGTGTTGGTTTCCTAAAGGCTAATATTTCCACTATCGTCGGCGCTCTCTACAACTATGGGGATTCCCGCCGTGATTCTGGCTTTACCATCTTCTACATGGGCATAAATCTGGGCTCCTTTATCTCCTCGATTGCATGCGGCTATCTCGGAATTATGTACGGCTGGAAATACGGATTTGGCCTCGCAGGAATTGGTATGCTCGCGGGCTTGATGACATTCCTAAAATACCAAGACTGGCTGGAGGGAAAGGCCGAGCCACCCAGTGAGGAAAAACTGCAACAAAAGATATTAGGACCCCTCAATATTGAACACATTTGCTATCTGACGGGTGTCGGCATCATTGCAGTTTCCATGCTACTAGTAACAAACGCACATTTGGTGAATGAAAGTTATGTGGGGCTGCTGGGCATCCTAATTTTTGTCGTGCTCGTGGCATACGCAATCACGCAATGCGCGGGTGAGGAACGGGATCGTATGTTGGCTGGCATCTACTTCGTACTAGCTCAGATTCCTTTCTGGGCTCTATTCGAACAGGCGGGTTCCTCGCTTAATTTGTTTACTGATCGCCTGGTAGACCGAACCATGCTGGGTTTTTCCGTGCCGGCACCGGTGTTCCAGTCGCTCAACGCAATGTTCATCGTTATATTTGCGCCGGTGCTGGCATGGTTGTGGGTCAGCCTTGGAAGACGCAACCTAAATCCGTCGACACCCGTGAAGTTCGCGGTTGGTGTGTTCCTTGCCGGACTCGGCTTCCTGTCCCTTGTGGCGGGAATGACCACATCCGGTGAGACAGGCATGACGGCGGTCTATTTTATATTCCTCATTTACTGGATCCATACAATAGGCGAACTGATGGTATCCCCTGTAGGCCTGTCTGCGGTTACTAAACTGGCCCCGCCAAAAGCTGTCGGCATGACGATGGGCGCCTGGTTCCTATATAGCGGACTGTCAAACTACCTGGCGGGCGTTATCGCCTCCACCACGGGGGCGGAAACCATCGGCGGGCAGATTTCTGATGTGGTTGCTGCCAAGGCCACCTACGTTTCGGTCTATTCCCAGGTGGGCTACATCGCCATGGCCATTGCTATCGTAATGCTGATGATCTCTCCCATCATCAAGAAGATGATGCACTCCGCTTAAGCAAACCATCAGCTTTTCCTCAGGAAAAAGAGGTGCATCCACCGCGCCTCTGGGGGATACTTTGCCACCTATTACGAGCGTGTTCGCTCCCGAAAACAACAATTGCAGCATCAATAGTTACAGCCATTCAAGACACTAAAACGACCAGAACAGGATTTCCCCTATGTTGAATCCAAGATTTATGGCTTTGGCTCTGGCCGCCTCCCTGCTGGCAGCCTGTGGCGGCAAAGAGGAGCCCGCGACTTCTTCAGATATACCGATATCTGCAACGAGTGGCGTAGGAAGTGCGCCGGCGTTCGCCAATGTCGACCAGGAGCGCCTGAACAACGCCGCCATCGAGCCTGGCCAGTGGCTTACGTTCGGCGGGACCTATAACGAGCAGCGCTACAGTCCCCTCAACCAGATCACCATCGACAACATCGACCAGCTCGGCCTGGCCTGGTACGTGGATATCCGTGCCAACCAGGGCCAGCAATCCACGCCACTTTATGTCGACGGCGTGCTGTATTTCACCGAGTCCTGGGGACAGGTGAATGCGGTCGATGCAGCTAATGGAGAAAGCATTTGGCGTTTCGATCCGCAGGTCTCCGGTGATGTCGCCGGTCGTGGCTGCTGCGGCGTCAACAACCGCGGTGCCGCCGTCTATGAAGGCAAGGTCTTCGTGACCGCATATGACGGACGCATGTTCGCCCTCGATGCAGGCACCGGTGAAGTCCTCTGGGAAACTCAGACCGTGGATCCCGAGATGTGGTACACCTCCACCGGCGCTGTGCGCGTGGCCAACGGCAAGGTATTCATCGGCAACGGCGGTGCGGAATTTAAAACACGCGGCTATGTTTCTGCGCTCGACGCCAACACCGGGGAGATCCTCTGGCGCTTCTACACCGTACCCGGCAACCCGGAACTGGGTTTCGAAAACGATGCCATGCGCATGGCTGCCGAAACCTGGAATGGCAACTGGTGGGATCGCGGTGGCGGTGGTTCCACCTGGGACGGCATCACCTATGATCCGGTTACCAATCTCCTGCTGTTCGGTGTCGGTAACGGCGCGCCCTGGAACCCCCTGGTGCGCAGCCCTGGCGGTGGTGACAACCTGTTTCTGAACTCCATCGTAGCCGTTGATGCGGATACCGGCGAATACGTCTGGCACTACCAGGAAATTCCCGCGGAGGAGTGGGACTTCGATGCGGTCCAGCAAATCACACTGGCCGATATCGAGGTGGACGGTGAAGTGCGTCACGTGGCGATGCAGGCGGCCAAGAGCGGTTTCTACTACATGCTCGATGCCTACACCGGCGAATTGCTCAGGGCCAACAACTTTGTGCCGGTGAACTGGACCTCCGGTTACGACATGGCTACCGGCAAGCCGATCATCAACGAGGCCGCCCAGTACACCAAACGCGAAGTCGGCACCATCATCCAGCCCGGCCCAGCCGGCGCCCATGGCCAGGCGCCGATGTCCTACAACCCGAACACTGGCCTGTTGTACATTCCCGCCATGGAAAGCAGCATGGCCTTTGCCAATGCACCGGAAAACCTCGAGGGGCGTTTCAACCTCGGTATGGAGTATTTCGGTCATGATTACGCTTACGACGATCCTGAAAATACCATCCAGCGCGGCAGTAAGACACGCCTGGTGGCGTGGGACCCGGTCGCCGCGGAAGAAGTGTGGGCTATCGAGGATGTTGCGGTTGGCGGCACGCTGACCACAGGGGGTGGCTTGCTCATCAAGGCCAACGGCCAGGGACAGACACTGGGAATCTACGATGCAGAGGATGGCACTCAATTGAAGCTTTTGGATGTCCAGGCCAGTGCCACTGCCGGGCCGATTTCTTATTTGTATGACGGTGAGCAGTACATCGCGCATATCGTCGGCGGTCCGTCCTTCCAGGGGTACTACGCCCCGACCTATGCACGCTTGCTGGTGTACAAGCTGGGTGGAACCGCCACGCTGCCGGAGAAGACCGAATTCACGCAGCGTCCGCTGTCACCCCCGGTAGAAACAGCATCGGAAGTGCTGGTAGCTCGCGGTGGTGAAATCTACGGCGATAATTGTTCAATGTGCCACGATGTCGGTGGCATGGCCCGCAGTTCATTCCCGGACTTGCGCCGGACACCGCTGCTGCATTCCGCGGACGGGTTCAACAACGTGGTCTTGCAGGGTGCACTTGCCGACCGTGGTATGACTTCGTTTGCCGCATCGCTCAGCGAAGAT
>JAYQTB010000005.1:0-6793 GCA_038147195.1 Candidatus Eutrophocola salsuginis | reverse complement strand
TACTGCGAGGACCTTCCACTCTCCTGTACGGTGGTGGCGCCATCGGCGGTGTCGTCAACGTCATCGACAGCCGCATTCCCCGCACTTTGACAGAAAAAGCGGATTTCACCATGGAAGCCCGCCACGACACGGCATCCGAGCAGGATTCGGTCATCGCACGGCTGGATTTCACCACCGGCAACATTGCTTGGCACTTGGATGCCCTGCGCCGTGAATGGAACGACCTGGAGATTCCCGGCTTCGCAATCCAACAGGCGTATCTGGAAGATGATCATGAGGAAGAAGAGCACGAGGATGAGGATCACGAGGAAGAACATGAGGAAGTCGAAAATACCCAAGGCTTCGTCGCCAACACCAGTGGTGAGACCGAATCATATTCTCTCGGCACTTCCTGGATTTTTGATTCGGGATTCCTCGGCCTCGCCGTTAATCATATTGAAAACAACTACGGCCTGCCGCCGGGTGCCCATGAGCATGAGGAAGATCATGACGAGGACGAGGATCACGATGCAGATCATGAAGAAGAGCATAGCGAATTCGTCTTTATCGATATGGAACGTACCCGCTACGACCTGACGGGTGAATGGCGCAACCTGACGCCTTTCATTGAACATATCGATTACCGCCTGACCTTGTCCGAATACACACACGCTGAATTGGAAGGTCCCGGCGTCATTGGCACGCAATACAACAACGATGCCTGGCAACAGCGCCTGCAGGTGACGCACGCCGAAACCAACAACTGGCATGGTGCCCTGGGATTGCAAACATCGGACGAGGAATTTGGTGCGTTTGGCGAGGAGAGCTTCATCCCCGTGACCTATATCGAATCACGCGGACTGTTTCTCGTAGAGGATTACCATGGCGGCAATTACACGGTCGAACTGGGCGCCCGCATCAACCGGGATGACTACGCGCCGCAGAACAGCGCGGCTCCTTCGGTTGATTACTCGACCTTCAGCTATTCCGCGTCACTGCTTTGGGACTTCAATGCCCAGACCTCGCTGGGCTTCACGGCGTCCCATTCCGAACGCGCACCGTCCGTGGAAGAGCTGTATTCCAACTACGGACTGGAAGACCTGGATAATTGCGTCATCCATTTCGCCACAGGCGCCTGCGAACTCGGCAATACCGGGTTCTCCGAGGAAACATCCCGCAATCTCGATGTTACGCTGTACCTCGACCAGGAAACTTTCGATGCCACCATCACGGCCTTCTATAACGACTTCCAGGATTATATTGCCCTGGTTACAACCGGCGACGAGGTGGACGGTTTTCCCGTTCGCGCCTACCAGCAGTTGGATGCCACGTTCTGGGGTGTAGAACTGGAACTGAATTTCCCGCTCAACGACTATCTCAGCCTGCAGGTCTTCGGCGACACCATCGACGGCGACTTCCACGGTCACGGCGATGTACCCCGCATGCCGCCGTCGCGTATTGGGTCGAAACTGGATTATACGGGCAACAACTGGTCTGCATATGTCTCCGTCCTGCATGCCGGTGAACAGAACCAGCCCAGCAATTTTGAATTGCCGACCGACAGTTATACACGCTGGGACATGGGCCTGGACTATACCTTCGAACTGCAGGGCAGCGAACTCATGTTGTTCGCCCGCGGGCGCAATCTCGGTGATGAGGAAATTCGCCTGTCCACCTCCTACCTGCGTGGATTTGCACCGGAGGCGGGACGTTCGCTTGAAGTCGGGGTACGATTCCGTTACTAACGGGGGACTATGACAGTCCTGCGTGAATTAATACTGCATCGACTGGTTTGGGTGTGTGCACTGCTGCCGTTTATCACCACCCATGCCAGCTACCTGATCGCCGCCAGCCATGGCCACGTGGATTGGTGCATTCCCTACAGGGATGCGAGCACGTCGATCAGCGCACCCGCCGGCAAATGCCGGAAAAACTCTGGTTCAAGCTCGGCATGATTCCGGCCGCGCCCCTGACTGCGCTGTTCTGGCGCGGCATGCATGATTGGTTCAGGCAATCGCCTGTCGTCCATCTGCAGCGCAGCATCCCGGCGATGTTGCTACTGGGGTTCCTGGCCTGCGCTTTTCTCACCCTCTATACCCTGGCCCTGAGCGAGGAAGGCGACACATTCAGGCTGATGCGCCGCACCGGGGTGAACCTTGCCTTCACCTTCACTTATCTCTCGCAATTGTTGTGCACCCACCTGCTAGGCCAGTATGCCCGCGAAACCAGTGATCACCCGCTGGTGATCCACCAGCAGAAACTGATGACTCTGCTGCTGAGTCTGCTTAGTGTCGGCATCGTCAGCGTCCTGCTCGAAGGCCTGCTGGGCGGCGAGTACGATCGCTACGAGGACGGCTTGGAGTGGATCATGGCGCTAATGCTTAATCTCTGGTTCGATGGCACCGCCGGGCTGCTGGCGAGAATCGCACAGCCTCCACCAACTAACTGATTTAGATCACTATTTTCCTGTTCAGCAACGATTCAGGCATGCCCGCCTACACTCCGGGTAACTGACTACTGAATGGGAGAAAGGCCATGCGAACCAATACCCTGTCCATACTGCTGCCGGTACTGGTCATGGCGCTGGCCACCAGCAGTGCTTCAGCCGACCCAATCCGGCATTCGAACGGTTCCCGGTTCTTCAATAACAGCCACTGCTTCAACGGCAACGGTTACAACCATTACAGGGGTTACAACAGGAATAACCGTTTTACACCCGCTATGACCGGAACCGCCTTTTCAGACGGAATGATTTTTTCGGCACCCGGTAGAACTACCGACCCTACCAAAACGATGGCTGGTTCGTGAGCCTCAATTGCGGTGCCGGCTACAACGCCTGGTGCGGAAACGGAGATGATGCCGTCAGCGGAAAGAATCGAGTTCTTCGAGGACCTGCACTACAACGCGCTGGATTAAATCGCGCAAATTTACATATTCCATTGAGTCGGACCTATGCATCTACTAGTCCACATCAATGTTTTTTCCTCTGCGCCTCCGCGCCTTTGCGTGAGACCTATATCTCGCGCGGAGGCGCAGAGGGTTGATTAAAACCAGGATTTTTCAGAAAACTCCTAGATAAATCGCTGCCCTGGCAGTAACGGCGGTATCGGGCAGTCCAGCAGGCTGCCCACTGCCCTGAGCAGTTCGCTTTCCGCCGTCGTCACCCTGCCGTCGGCATTGATGCATGACACCATGGCCTTTAGCAGCAGCGGTTTTTGCAGCGGCCTCAGGTGGTTAAGTTTATCCAGCGCCTTTTCCAGCAAGCCCGTGTTCACACCCAACTGTGGCTGGTAACTGAGAGGGCCCAGGTCGAGGATGTTGCGGGACCGGTTGAAGGCCTCCTTTGCCGAGCGCTCATCAGTACTGCCAGCAGTCGCCAGCACCGACATCAGCACCACGCATTCATCTACCAGAACATTGATGGGCAACGCCCTTTGCCGGCGATCGGGGCGCTCATTCAGGTTGTAGCGCAGGATCTTGAACAGGCACCATTCGAACAGCGAAATATTGTCGTCGGCCATGATCAGCTTGCCGAGTGTGGCCATGAATAACTGGTATTGCGCTTTCGACAATTGTTTCAGGCTGGGCAGTGCGAGATCGACCAGAGACAGGTAGTCTTCACGCGGCACACCGGCAACGGCCTTGCCCACCTGCACTAGGGCCAGGTAATCGCCCTCTTCCAGCGTATCCTGCACCATGGCATGCTGCTTTTCGGCAACAGCGTCATTCGACAGCGCCACCAGCATGCAGTAGATCGTGAGACAGGCGCCCTGGGGTGAATGCACCTCGTTCAGCAGCAACGGCGAAAACCCCTCGAGCGTTGCCACCGCCTGTGACAGGTGGGCGGCGCTGGGGTTGCCGACCGAGTCGAGGGCGGATTCCCCGCTTCCGGCCAGATGTGAAACCCCGGCTTCACTAGACATCTCCATTGCCGAGGCGCTGCTATAGGTGAGCTTGTCGTCCCAGCGCGGGTCGATGCGGCGAATGCGTTCATTGAGCGGCGGATGCGTGGCGAACAGACCGGTGAAGTGCACCTTGATACCGTTGCAGAACAGCATGTGGCTGATCTCGTTTGCATCGCTGCTGTTGATGACTGTGCCTTTCTTGTAACCGCCGATTTTTTTCAGGGCGCCGCCGATGCCGTCAGGATTGCGCGTGAACTGCACGGCCGAGGCATCGGCTAGGAATTCGCGCTGGCGGCTGACCGCGGCCTTGATCAGGTTGCCGAAGAACATGCCGCCGTAACCGACGACTATGAGACCGACGCCCAGGGCGAGTATGGTACCGGCACCGTTCTTGCCGGATCGCCCCGAACTGCGGTAACGGGTGCCGTGCAGGATGTGGTAACCGATCAGGCCGATCACCATGATGCCGTACAGCAGTCCGATCAGGCGAATGTTCAGGCGCATATCGCCGTTGAAGATGTGGCTGAATTCATGGGCGATCACGCCCTGTAGTTCATCGCGGCTGAGCTCGCGAATACAACCGCGGGTTACACCGATAACCGCGTCGCGCGGCTTGTAACCGGCGGCGAAGGCATTGATGGCGTCGTCCTCCATGAGATAAACCGGCGGCACCGGCGTACCCGAAGCGATGGCCATCTCTTCCACGACGTTGAGAATCTTGCGTTCATCAAGGTCGCGCGTGTGGGTGTTGAGCAGGCGTCCGCCCAGCGATTCGGCCACGACCTTGCCGCCGCCGCGCAATTGGCCCAGCCGCACCAGCGTGCCTATGCCGACCACGGCAATCACCACCAGGCTGACCTGGAAGAAGATGGTCGATGTCAGGAATTCGGTGTTGAGCCCGATCTCCGCCTGTGTGTTGGCGTAGAGCAACACGGCGATGACGAGGAAGGAGGTAATGACGATCAGCGTCACCACCGCGCACAGGAACAGGAACACCAGTTTGCGGGTATTGCTTCTGGCCTGGTCCTGGTGAGTAAAGAAGTTCACTAGGGTGGTCCGGCGGTCTCCGGATTAGAAAGAGACTTTCGGTGCTGCCTGGATTTCCGCGCTGTTCTCGAATTCTAGCAGGCTGGCATCGGCGGCGTGGCCGACGGCGCTGGCAAAAATTACCGGCGGGAAGGTCTGCTTGTAGGTGTTGTACTCGGTGACGGCATCGTTGAAGGCCTGGCGCGAGAAGGCGACCTTGTTCTCGGTACTGGTCAGTTCTTCGGACAACTGCATCATGTTCTGGTTGGCCTTGAGGTCCGGATAGGCCTCCACCACCACGCTCAACCGGCCCAATGCGCCTGCCAGCATCCCCTCGGCCTTGCCGAGATCCATCATGGCGGCAGGACTGCCGGGTGCCGCGGCGGCTTTTTCGAGTCGGCTCAGGGCCTGGTTACGGGCGGCGATGACCGCCTCCAGGGTTTCCCGTTCGTGCGTGATATAGGCCTTAGCGGTTTCCACCAGGTTGGGGATCAGGTCGTAGCGGCGTTTCAGCTGGACCTCGATCTGGGCAAAAGCATTCTGGAGACGGTTGCGCAGGGTGACCAGACGGTTAAAAATGCCGACGACCCAAAAAATGACGACCGCGATGATGACCAGGAGGATAATGGTGGATGTTCCCATGGGTTATATCCTTTTCTATTCCAGTAGCAGGATTCGGTCAGCAAAAGAAAGGCAATAATGCTTGAAGCGTTCTGATGATATACCCATACTCACTTTGATTTAAAGATAGCGTGAAACGACAGTGATACCCAGTGCAATGGAAGCCACGGTATTGCTGTAATTCGAGACACTAAAAAACGAATTATGCTGACTGCAATCCTATTCACCTGCACGGGGCTCGCCCTTTTATTCTTTGGCGGGGAAATGCTTGTTCGCGGCGCGGTGGCCATCGCCCATAAATTCGGCATGTCATCGCTCAGCATAGGCCTTACCATTGTCGCCTTTGCCACCAGCGCACCCGAACTCGCGGTGTCGGTGAGCGCCGCACTCGATGGCGCTACTGAAATTTCCATCGGTAACGTGGTCGGCTCCAATATCGCCAATATCGCTCTTATCCTGGGACTGGCCGCTGTCATCAGTCCCATGCTAGTGGAACACAAAATGTTGCGCATCGATACACCGATCATGCTGGTGGCGGTGATCATCATGTGCGTTTTCATGCTGGACGATCTTGTCGACCGAAAGGAAGGCATGATCCTTGTCGCCTGCCTGGTCTCCTACATCAGCTATACGCTGCGGAACTCCAAGGGACACCAGGAGCCGTACGAAGAAGACGTCGAAGTTACCGGTGCATCGATGGCCAAGCCGGTCGCGGTGGATTTACTGATGTTTATAGCGGGCCTGGCCATGCTGGTGGGTGGTGGCAACGTCATGGTGACCGGCGTCGTTACCATTGCCGAGATTCTCGACATCAGCCAGGCGGTGATCGGGCTGACCGTGGTGGCAGTGGGCACCAGCCTGCCGGAACTGGCGACAACCCTGGTGGCGGCACGCAAGGGTTATGGCGACATGGCCATCGGCAATATCGTCGGCAGTAATATTTTCAATATTTTAGGAATCCTAGGGATAACCGCGATCACGGAACCGCTAGAGGGCGGCGCTATCGATCTAGTCGATATGGGCACACTGACTCTGTTTTCCGTGCTGGTGGTGCTGTTCATGTTCAGCCGCAAGCAGGTGGACCGAAAGGAAGGCGTGGCTCTGCTCGCCGGATACATACTGTATACGGTATGGCTTGTTATAAGCTAAAAGCCGAAAGTTGAAAAGAGCACCAGGATCTTTCCTTTTAGCTTTCAGCTTCTTTATTTCACTTTTCTTCCGTGGCTACTTCCACTTCGTCCACATCCTCGGGCGCGACATCC
>JAYQTB010000004.1:0-2601762 GCA_038147195.1 Candidatus Eutrophocola salsuginis | reverse complement strand
CAGATGAGCATGAACGAGCTGGATAAATTATTTATGCGGGGAAAGTGAAGTGGTAAACGTCGGCTTTCGGCCAGGAGCAGATGTTAATTTTCATTATCAATGTAATCGGTTAGATACTTTTCGAATTGCTCATCGTTAAAGAACGGAACCATAGAGCGTGTCTCTTCCTGCCCCATATAATAACTCACAGGGGCCAGTGCTGATTGTAATTTTCTCTCATCAATTACTTCATTCTGATATTGAATAAAGGCCAATTGCCCCATTCTGACTGCAGCCCTTAGATAAGGGCTAAGTATATTTCTTTCCTCGTCAGATAATTGTTCATCTCCTCTGAATACTTTTACTTCAACTGCCCTTAATTCCGGATTTTCGACTTGCATCCTATTTAAGACCATCATCTCTGTAACAAGATCTTGGAAGGCGTTAATCTCAGCAATTCTAGAATTGTCATGGATTTCCAGGCCGACGAAAATCAATGAAGCTATTATTCCAATACCGCCGATAATCAGCTAATGGGCTGAAATATTCTTAGTTTTTCCTCATAGCCACTCTCTCATAGCTTTGAAGTGCGGATTTAGTTCTGTTTGTGGTCAAATGCACCTACACAATCTAATAGATAAGCCTGTAATAATTCATGGGCTGCAAGGACATTATGCATTTTTGTAGTATATTCATTAAAAAAATGCGCAGTAGTTTCTGAAACGTAAACGCACAGGCTCAAATAGGTTGGAAAATGAATATCAGAACGATACTCCCTGTCATCACAACACTCCTGTTTTAATTGCATGTAGTCCTGATGAACCCACCTCAGCTTCATCCCCGCAGCCGACTGTAAATAACGACACCATGGATATCGCTACCCGGGGACCTGCCGCGGTTGATACGGCCCGCCTGATCGCTGCGGATTCCGAGCCGGAAAACTGGATGGCTTATGGGCGCACCTACTCACAGCAGCATTACAGTCCTCTCAATCTGATCAATACCGACAATGTGGGACAACTGGGCCTTGCCTGGTACGCGGACTTCAACATTCCCCGCGGGCAGGAAAGCCAGGCCATGGTTGTGGACGGGGTAATCTATGTCACCACGGCGTGGAGCAATGTCAGGGCCTACGATGCTGTCACTGGTGAGACTTTATGGGAATTCGACAGTGAGGTGCCCCGTGACTGGGGGGTGCGTGCCTGCTGCGATGTGGTCAATCGAGGCGCAGCATTATGGAACGGTAAAGTGTATGTAGGCACCATTGACGGTCGCATGATAGCTATCGATGCCGAAACAGGCGCCAGGGTCTGGGAAACCGATACCCTGGTAACCCGTGAGCTGGCGTACACCATCACGGTGCACCACGAATCGTCAACGGAAAGTAATCATCGGAACAATGGTGCCGAATACGGTGTACGCGGGTATGTCACCGCAATGGATACCGAAACAGGCGAGATTCTCTGGCGCTTTTTCACGGTGCCCGGCAATCCTGCTGACGGTTTTGAAGACGATACCATGCGCATGGCAGCCGAAACCTGGAATGGTGAATGGTGGGCGCTGGGGGGTGGCGGCACGGTCTGGGATTCCATGGCCTATGATCCTGAACTGAACCTTCTCTACATAGGCACCGGGAACGGCTCACCCTGGAACCAGGCAATACGCAGCCCGGGTGGCGGTGACAACCTGTTTCTCTCATCGATAGTTGCCCTGAACCCTGATGACGGCTCCTATGTCTGGCACTATCAGACCACCCCTGGAGAAACCTGGGATTACACAGCGACCCAGCCCATCATGCTTGCCACCCTTCCTATAGATGGCGAGGACCGGAAAGTTGTCATGCAGGCACCTAAAAACGGATTCTTCTATGTCCTGGATGCCGCCACTGGCGCCTTTATTTCTGCCCGGCCTTTTGCCACCGTGAACTGGGCCACAGGCATCGATCAGGAAACAGGCCGCCCCATGGAAAACCCGGATGCCCGCTTTGACCAGACCGACCGGGCCTATGCAGTGCAGCCTGGACCAGGCGGGGCCCACAATTGGCACCCCATGGCCTACCATCCTGGCACTGGTATGGTGTATCTCCCATCAACCGACAGTGTGTTCATCTATGCACAGGACAAAACGTTCGATCCTGATCCGCTGACTTCCAACATCGGTGTCGATACGGCAGCAGGTGTCGCTGAACTGGGACCCAATGCCACTTCCGATATGCCGCGCGGCAATTACACGGTGGCGTGGAATCCGGTGACCCAGGAAGAAGGCTGGCGCATCCCGGGCAACACGGCAGGCATACTGGCTACCGGTGGCGGCCTGATATTCAAGGGGAATAGCGCGGGTATTTCGGCCTATGATGCCGTGGACGGCACAGAACTGTGGACATCGCTTGATACCCAGACTGGTGTGGAAGCCGCGCCGGTAACCTATGCCATTGACGGTGAGCAATACCTTGCGGTTGTGGCCGGAAGCTCCAGTTCCAACTACTATGCGCCGGATTATTCCCGGCTGCTGGTGTTCAAGATCGGTGGTAATACCCAATTTCCCCCGATGATCTCCTACACGCCACCTGAACTAAACCCGCCGCCCTCGGTAGCGTCCAGCGAGCAGATTGCGCGCGGTGAAGATCTCTACGGGGATACCTGCTGGATCTGCCATGAAACACCGGGCAATGCCGGCGGCATGGGCAGGCGCGGCCTGTTTCCGGACCTGATCCTGTCTCCCGCCCTGACCAGTCCGGAACTCTTCAGCGCCATCGTCATTGATGGTGTACGCAGTGAGAATGGCATGACTTCATTTGCCAATGTGGTGGATGCACAGGGGGCCGAAGATTTACGCGCGTACATTATTGAGCGGGCCAATATTACACAGCGTGCAAGGCAGTGATTATTTCGACCTGAAGCACAGCTATAACGCCATGTTATCTGCAAGATATGGTCAAAACGTCAGCGATGGGGCGTTGGCAGACCCGCTTCAATTCACTCAGGCAAGCCGATCAACCGTGACATTCCTGCCCCAACAGCGGGAAATCAGCGCGCACTGATCCGCCAGGTTGCCGCTCGAATAGAATGCCACTCCCCCGTCAACGCCAGCTGCGTCCAGCAGGGCGTTTTCCTCGAGGACGCTGGCCAGTCGCCTGGCCACGGCATCGTCCGTGTCGATGATCGCCACGGACTCTCCTGCCACTGCCCTGATCTGTTCTTCGATGTAGCTGTAGTGGGTGCAACCGAGCACCAGGGTGTCGACACCTTTGGCCAGCAGCGGCGGTATGTATTCCTTGAGAAGTTTGTCGATGACGGCGTTATCGGGCTCGAGCTTCTCGATCTCCTCCACCAGGCCGGGGCAAGGTTGCGTGATAATCTCCGCCTTGCCATCGAAGCGGCTCTTCAGTTCGACGAACTTGTCGCTGGCCAGCGTACCTTCCGTGGCCAGCACGCCGATAACGCCGCTTTGGCTTTTTTCGGCAGCGGGCTTGATGGCCGGCTCCATGCCTATGATGGGCAATGAATATTCTTCACGCAGTTGCTTCACCGCGGCGGCGGTAGCGGTGTTGCAGGCCACCACGATCGCCTTCACATCTTTCGCAACAAAGAAATCGACGATGGCGCGGCTGCGCGCGAGGATGAAGGCATCACCCTTGGGACCGTAAGGTGCGTGTGCCGAATCGGCGACATACAGGAGGGATTCATGGGGCAGCAGTTCGTGGATGCGGGCAAGGATGGAAAGACCGCCCACACCGGAATCGAAGACGCCCACCGGGCGATCGGATCTCATGATAGCTTGTCTGGCCTGTGCATCGGCGCATTGTAGCAGGCGAGACACCTGTACCGCTTGCCTTGTATCCTTGTATCCCTGTATCGATAAATCCAACGGACAACTTTTGGCCAGCAACGCCCAACAGCAAGATTCGACCCCGGTCCTCTGCCTCGTCGGCCCCACCGCCGCCGGCAAGACCGCCATCGCCCTCGATCTCGCGCGCCATCACGATTTCGAAATCATCAGCGTCGACTCGGCGCTGGTTTACCGCGGCATGGACATCGGCTCCGGCAAGCCGGACAAGGCTACCCTGGCGGAACTGCCCCATCACCTGGTCGACATTCGCGACCCGTCCGAACCCTACTCAGCGGCGGAGTTTCGTACCGACGCCTTCCAGTCGGCGAAGGACATCATCGACCGCGGCAAGCGGCCGCTGTTCGTCGGTGGCACCATGCTCTACTTCAAGGTGCTGCGCGAGGGCCTGGCCAGCATGCCCGAGGCGGATGCCGCCATTCGCAAGCAGATCCAGGACCTGGCCGATGCCAAAGGCTGGCCGGCAGTGCACGCAAAGCTGGCTGAAGTGGACCCGGTGGCGGCGGCGCGCATTCATCCCACCGACCCGCAGCGCCTGATGCGCGCCCTGGAAGTGTTTGAGGTGACCGGCAAAACGCTGACGGAACACCACGAGGAAGGTAAAAAAGCCACGAACGTACTCCCCGATTACTTGTCAAACCTGGTGTTTATCGCAATCCACCCGGCTGACCGCGCCGTTTTGCATGAACAGATAGCCACGCGTTTCCACCAGATGCTGGCCGCCGGCTTCGTCAACGAAGTAAAGACGCTGTACGAGCGAGGCGACCTGAACCGGGAATTGCCGGCCATCCGCTCGGTCGGCTACCGCCAGGTGTGGGACTTCCTGGACGGCCGGTACGACAAGGCCACCATGACCGACAAGGCCATTGCAGCCACGCGGCAGCTGGCCAAGCGCCAGCTAACCTGGCTGAGAAGCTGGCCGGAATTGCACCGGATTGAGGCGGAATCCGGCAGTGAAAGTGAAAAAATTGTGAATAACTGCTTGAAATTACTTGCAGAAGGAACCATTAACTAGTTGAGAGAGTTTGTGTAGCTCTATAATTCAAATGTGTGGAATAGGATTCCACCTGAGGCGTTTTAAACAATAAGAAGATTTGGAGAAATATCATGTCAAAAGGGCACTCTTTACAAGACCCTTTCCTGAATGTGCTGCGCAAGGAAAAGGTACCCGTTGCGATCTATCTCGTCAGCGGCATCAAACTCCAGGGCCAGATCGAGTCATTTGACCAGTTCGTCATTGTGCTGAAAAACACAGTTAACCAGATGGTGTACAAGCATGCCATTTCGACCGTTGTTCCCAGCCGCCAGATCCGTGTGCCGATGGCCGGTGGGGAAAGCGGCGATGAAGATATGGCAGGCAATACGCTCTAACCAAACCCCACGTACCCTTTACAGGTCATAAGGTCCCGATATTTTTTTCGAACGCCCTGATAGCGGTGAAGTCGCCATCCTGGTTCAGATGGAACTGGATGGTGAGCTGGACCAACCCGACCCGAGAGAATTCGAGGAGCTGGCGCTTTCAGCCAGCACCTGTCCTGTTGCCCTGGTTTCCGGCCACCTGAAACACGCCAATCCAAGATTCTTCATTGGTACCGGCAAGCTGGAGGAAGTCGCCCAGATGATCCGCCTGCACCAGGCGGAAGTCGTGCTGTTCGACCATGCCCTGTCACCCAGCCAGGAACGCAACCTCGAAAAGGAACTCAAGTGCCGCGTGCTCGACCGCACCGGCCTCATTCTCGACATCTTCGCCCAGCGCGCCCGCTCCTACGAGGGCAAGCTGCAGGTGGAGCTGGCACAGATGCAGCATTCACTGACGCGCCTGGTGCGGGGATGGACCCACCTTGACCGGCAAAAGGGCGGTATCGGTGTGAGGGGTGTCGGTGAAACCCAGCTGGAAATCGACCAGCGCCTGATACGCGGGCGCATCAAGGCCATCAACAAGTCACTGGAGAAGGTGCGCAAGCAGCGTGACCAGGGCCGCCGCGCCCGCAAGCGCGCAGAAATTCCCACCGTTTCCCTGGTTGGCTATACCAACGCCGGCAAGTCCTCGCTGTTCAACCGCATGAGCGAATCGAATATCTATGTCGCCGACCAGCTTTTTGCCACCCTGGATTCCACCCTGCGCAAGATCCAGTTGCCGGATTTCGGCGACGCCATCCTGGCCGACACGGTCGGGTTCATCCGTCACCTGCCCCACCAGCTGGTGGACGCCTTCCGCGCCACCCTTGAAGAAACCATCGAAGCAAACCTGCTGCTGCATGTCGTCGACTGCAACAACGACGAACGCCAGCTGCTGAAAGACCAGGTGGACAGTGTGCTGCATGAAATCGGTGCCGGCGACATCCCTACCCTGCTCGTCTATAACAAGATCGACCTGCTCGGCAACGCGCAGCCGGTGGTCGACCGGGATGAGCATGGCAAGCCGTGGCGAGTCTGGGTCTCGGCAAAAACCGGCGCCGGCATGGAGGAGCTGTTCCAGGCCATCGCCGACCTGCTCGGTGAGGACCTGATCACGCCGCAACTCACCCTGGAGCCGCGCCACGGCCGGCTGCGTGCCCGCCTGTACGGCCAGGGCGTGGTGAAAAGCGAAACCGTGGACGAAGGCGGCACCATACATCTCGCCCTGCGCCTGCCGAAGGACGATTTCGTTCGCCTGCTGAAAGAGGAAGGTATGGATCCCGCCCCGTACCTCGAGCGCCCCGTTCCTGCCGCCGCCGGCACCCCCGTCCAGGAAGCGGCATTGCCCTGAGCCGCCCGAAATCCCTGGCTTTGCGCCATTCCGGCAGTATCCGGAAGGGGTCGAAAGCTGTGTCAATGGGGCCCGATTTTCGTTAAAATCCCGCCTCGCGTTTGAATAATCCCACTTTTAATTTATCTCGGAAATCCCGCAATCAGGAGAGTTTGATGGCCTGGAATGAACCGGACAACGACGACCGCAAGGACGACCCCTGGAGCAACCGTCCGGGCGGCAAGGACCAGGGTCCGCCCGACCTGGAGGAACTTGTAAACTCCTACATCCGCAAACTGTCGGGTTTATTCGGCGGTGGGCGCGGCGGCAGCAGCGGCGGTGACGGTGGCGGCGAAGCCATATCCGGCGGTCTCGTCGTCGGCGTGCTCGTGATCCTGGCCATCATCTGGATCGGCGCCGGCTTCTATACCGTGGACGAACAGGAACGTGGCGTGGTGCTGCGCTTCGGTGTTGCTCAGGATGCGGTGGTCCTGCCGGGACTGCACTGGAATCCGCCACTGGTAGACGAAGTCACCCTGATCAACGTCACCCGCGTATACGACCGCGATTTCAGCGACACCATGCTGACCGAGGATGACAACATCATCGACATCACCATGACCGTGCAGTACGTGATCACCGATGCACGCAAGTATTACCTGGAAGTGGAAGACCCGGAAATTTCCCTGCAGCACGCTGCCGAATCAGCCATCCGTCACGTGGTGGGTTCCTCCACCATGGACAACGCCATCACCACCGGCCGTGACCAGATCGCCCAGGACACCATGATCCGTTTGCAGAACTACATGGACCTGTACGGCACCGGCATTACCGTGCGCCAGGTCAATATCGAGCAGTCCCTGCCGCCGCAACAGGTCAGGGATGCCTTTGATGACGTGATCAAGGCCAGGGAGGACAACCAGTCTTTCCAGAACCAGGCCAGGGCCTACTCCAACCGTGTTGTGCCCGAATCCCGCGGCTTTGCCCTGCGCCAGATCGAGGAAGCCAATGCTTACAAGGAACGCGTGATCGCGCGAGCCGAGGGTGAAGCGCAGCGCTTCGAGCAACTGCTGGTGGAATACCAGAAGGCACCGGAAGTGACCCGCGAAAGACTCTATATCGATGCCCTTCAGCAGGTCATGAGCACCGTCTCCAAGGTGATGATCGACGTCGATGGCAACGGCAATAACATGATGGTGCTGCCGCTGGACCAGATCATTCAGACCAATCGCCAGCGCATTCCCGAGGTCAATGGCTCCTTTGAGGGCACCAACAATTCATCACGGGAATTTCAGAGTCCGGGAGCAACCCGCGCCACTCCGATAAGGGGAAATAGCCGATGAAAAATTCAACCCTGTTTTCACTGGTAGGCATCGCACTGGTGCTGATCATTGCCTACAACTGCTTGTACGTTGTCAGGCAGATCGACCGCGCCGTATTGCTCACGTTCGGTGAAGTCACCAATTTCGATATTCCGCCCGGCCTGCATGTAAAGATACCGGGTGTGCACACCGTGCGGAAATTCGATGGCCGCATCCAGACCCTGGACGCCCCGACCCAGAGCTACCTGACCGCAGAAAAGAATTACCTGGAAGTGGATTCCTACGCCAAGTGGCGCATTTACAATACGGCGGATTACTATCGCGCCACTTCCGGTGACGAGAATTCCGCCAACAACCTGCTGGCACAGCGCATCAACACCGGCCTGCGCAACCAGTTCGGTACGCGTACAGTGCACGAAGTGGTATCCGGAGAAAGGGACCTGCTGATGACGGATCTCACCGCCAGCCTCAATGCCATTTCCCAGACTGAGCTGGGTATCGAGGTTGTGGATATCCGGGTGAAAATGATCGACCTGCCGCCGAATGTCAGTGAATCGGTTTACCTGCGCATGAACACCGAGCGCCAGGAAGAGGCCCAGGAACTGCGCTCCACCGGCCGCGAAATGCAGGAAGGTATTGAAGCGGACGCCGATCGCCAGCAAATCGTGATCGAGGCGCAAGCCTACCGGGATGCGGAAAATATTCGCGGTGAAGGCGATGCCCAGGCGGCAGCGATCTATGCCAATGCCTTCAACAAGGACCCCGAATTCTACGAATTTACCCGAAGCCTGAATGCCTATATTGACACCTTTAACAGCAGTAGTGATGTCATGATTGTCAGCCCGGACAGCGCATTCTTCAGGTACCTGACGAAGAGCCTGCCGGGTACCGAGTAAGCAGGCGTAACAGGCACCAGCATGTGGCGAGAAATCGGTATTGCGCTAAGCCTGATGCTGGTAATTGAAGGTATAATCCCGTTTTTGTATCCGGGCCGCTGGCGCCAGCTGGTGGCCACCCTGGCCGACATTGATAACGCCTCCCTGCGCCTGATGGGCCTTGGAAGCATGATTGCAGGCCTGATTCTGCTGTATTTGGTTAATTGAATGACTAAGGCAAACCGCTGGCTGTTACCGGACGGCGTAGATGAAATCCTGCCGCCCCAGGCAAGCCAACTGGAATCCCTGCGCAGGGACCTGCTTGACCTCTACACTACCTGGGGATACGAGCTGGTCATGACGCCGCTCATCGAATTCCTCGACTCCCTGCTTATCGTTCCCAGCAGCGACCTGCAGCTGCAGACCTTCAAGATCGTCGACCAGCTCACCGGTCGCGGCATGGGAGTGCGCGCCGATATCACCTCCCAGGTCGCCCGCATCGACTCCCACGTCCTGCAGCGCGACGTCCCGACCCGCCTGTGCTATGCAGACAACGTCCTGCACACCCTGCCCAAAAGCCTGCTGGGTTCGCGCAGCCCGCTGACCATCGGCGCCGAGCTTTATGGCCACAGCAGCATCGAAAGTGACATCGAGGTCATCAGCCTGATGCTGAAGACCCTGGATACCGCCGGTATCAGTGACGTCCAGCTGGCACTGGGTCATGTCGGCATCTACCGCGCCCTGACCAGAGAAGCCAACCTGTCCGCGGAGCTGGCCCAGAAACTGTTTGCTGCCCTGCAGCGCAAGTCCACGGGCGAGATCGAGCAGGTGCTGACCGAGGGCGGCGCCGACAAGACGCTGATCGCGAACATCAAGAGCCTGTCGACACTGCACGGTGACGAGAGCGTACTCGATCGGGCCGCACAGGAGATCCAGAGCAAGCAGCCGAAGATAGCTGCACAGGTAAAAGAAAGTATCGAGCAGTTGCGCCAGATCGCCGCCGACATCAAGGTCGCCTTCCCGGGCCAGTCCCTGTATTTCGACCTGGGCGAGCTGCGCGGCTATGAATACCACACCGGCGTCGTGTTCGCCGCCTACGTGGCCGGTTACGGCGAGTCCATCGCCAACGGCGGCCGCTATGACGACATCGGCGAAGTCTTCGGCCGCGCCCGCGCCGCCACCGGCTTCGACGCCGACCTGAAGATACTGCTCGCCCAGGGCCATCGACCCGCCGGGGAATCCAGGCGCATCTATGCACCGGCCGACACCGATCCCGCACTGGCGGATGCCATCAATGCCCTGCGCAGCGATGGCGAACAGGTGGTGCGGGCCTTTCCCGGACAGGCGGAGTCCGCATCCGACATGGGCTGCAATTTCGAACTGGTCAGGTCCGGCAAGGCCTGGCAGGTCAAACCAATTTAGTAACAGAACTTAGGGAGGCAACCTTGGTTGCCGGATGACTCCTGCGGCACATGGATGTGCCGCACGCGGCGGAAGCCGTCGGGAGAGAGTGAAACACAAGCAAAATCACACTTTTGCGCCAGTGTTTCACGAACGTAGATTAAATTGATCAGGAAGATCAATTTAATCATCTATAAATAGTTAAGGCTGAATGATGGGCAAAAGCGTTGTTGTGCTCGGCACCCAGTGGGGTGACGAAGGTAAAGGCAAGATAGTCGATCTGCTGACGGAAAAGGCGTCCAACGTAGTGCGCTTCCAGGGCGGTCACAATGCCGGCCACACCCTCGTCATCGGTGGTGAAAAAACCGTCCTGCACCTGCTGCCCTCCGGCATCCTGCGCGAAGACGTTACCTGCATCATCGGCAACGGCGTGGTGCTGAGCCCCGAAGCCCTGCTGAAGGAAATCGACGAACTGGAAGCAAAGACCGGCCCTGTCACCGACCGCCTGAAGATCAGCGCCGCCTGCCCGCTCATCCTGCCTTACCACATTGGCCTTGACCAGGCGCGCGAATCGAAGAAGGGCGACAAGAAGATCGGCACCACCGGACGGGGCATCGGTCCGGCTTACGAAGACAAGGTCGCCCGTCGCGGCATACGCCTGGGCGAACTCATGCATGAGAAGCATTTCGCGGAAAAACTGGCGGAAGTGCTCGATTACCACAACTTCGTCCTGACCCACTATCACAAGGCCGACGCCATCGACTTCAACAAGACCCTTGCCGAAAGCCTGGCCATGGGAGAGCGCATTCGGCCCATGGTATGCGACACCATCGAGGTACTCCACACGGCACGCAAGAACGGCGAAAACATCCTGTTTGAAGGCGCCCAGGGCGCCTTGCTCGATGTCGACCACGGCACCTATCCCTACGTCACCTCCAGCAACACCACGGCGGGCGGTGTCGCCACCGGCAGCGGCTATGGCCCGCTGTACCTGGATTATGTCCTGGGCATCACCAAGGCCTACACGACCCGCGTCGGCAGCGGCCCCTTCCCCACCGAGTTGTTCGACGAGGTCGGCCATCACATGTTCAGCGTGGGCAAGGAACTCGGCGCATCCACCGGCCGCAACCGCCGCTGCGGCTGGTTCGACGCCATCATCCTGAAGATGTCAATTCGCATCAATTCCGTGTCCGGCATCTGCCTGACCAAGCTCGACGTCCTTGACGGACTGGAGACTGTAAAAGTCTGCGTGGGCTACAAGGGCATCAGCGAGGACTCCATGTCCTGCCTGACCAATTTCGATATCTATGACACGCTGGAACCTGTCTACGAGGAACTGCCGGGCTGGAGCGAATCCACCTACGGCGCCAAATCCCTGGATGACCTGCCCGAAAACGCGCGCAACTACATCCGGTTCATCGAGGAAAAAATCGAGGCACCCGTCGACATGATCTCCACCGGCCCGGACCGTGAAGAGACGATCATGCTGAGGCACCCGTTTGGCTGAGAGGAAGGAGGAAAGGATGATTACCTGAAATTTCAGGCCAGGCAGCTCTTTAGCAACTGAAGGAAAAATAATAACTTTGAACGGCCAGATTTACCCGGACTGCCTTTCCTCTTCCTTTCCTCTTTCCTCTTCATACTGGAAAACCAACGTATCATATTCTCTCTGATTGTTCATGGCCCAAGCCAACTCCCTGAAATCAATTTTTTACGCCCTTGCGGCGAACATGTCGATTGCCGTTGCCAAGCTGGCTGCCGCCCTGGTCACCAATTCCGGTTCCATGATGGCGGAGTCGATCCACTCATTGGCCGACTGCGGCAACCAGGCCCTGCTGCTCCTGGGACTCAAAAAAGCCAAGCGTCCACCGGACATGAAGCACCCGCTTGGGTATGGCAAGGCCATTTACTTCTGGTCATTCATCGTAGCCATCATGCTGTTCAGCATGGGCGGCCTCTTCTCCATCTATGAAGGCACACACAAGCTGCAGGACACCGAGGGTCTTTCCTCGCCGCTGATCGCCGTCGGTGTGCTGGTATTCGCTATCGTGGCAGAGGCACTTTCCCTCGCCGGCTGCATCCGGGAAGTGAACAAGGTCAGGAGTGGTCGCTCGTTTTACCAGTGGTTCCGCGAGACCCGGCAAAGCGAGTTGATGGTGATATTCGGCGAGGATATCGCCGCCCTCTGCGGCCTGGTGTTCGCCCTGCTGGCTATAGGTCTTACCATGATCACCGGCAACCCGGTCTATGACGCTATAGGCAGCATCGGTATCGGCGTATTGCTGCTGATCATTGCCTGGATGGTCGGCGTCGAAGTGAAGGACCTGATCATCGGCCAGGGCGTCGAACCGAAACGTTACGAGGAAATGCGCGCTTACCTGAACGGGCAGGATTCAATTGCTGAAGTGTTCCGGGTCCTCACACTGCAGCTTGGCAATGACGTCATGGTTGCCATCAAGGTGCGCATGCAACCACAACCTTCAGATGTCGCCCTGATCGAGGCCATCAACGCTGCCGAGGAAAAGTTCCGCGCGAAGTTTCCGGAAGTGGTGTGGTGTTTCTTCGAGCCGGATTTGCACGACTGACGATGTAATTCGTAGGTCGGCATAGGGCGAAGCCCGTTTGCCGACTACCATCAGTTTGCCGACTACCATCAAAAATTCATGTCGGCAAACGGTCCTGCGGACCTATGCCGACCTACAATTTTTACAGCATTTAAAAGCGGTAACGGAGTCCCACCCAGGCGGCGCGGGGAGCGCCAACACCCAAAAAGATCGGTGTGTCATCGATGCCATCGATCACCTCTGACGGATCCTCGCCCAGCAAGCCGAAATTCTCGTAATCTCTGTCCAGTGCGTTAGTGACTTTCGCGAACAGTGAAAAATTCTCGCCGATGGCATACAGGGCACGCAGGTTGAACAGGACGTAGCCGTCGACCTTGCCTAGATCGTTGCTTTCATCCCCGCGCAGGTATTGCCCCGCATTGTAGATCGCCTCGGCACCGACACTCAGGTTGCCTAACCGATAGTCACCGCCGAACTTGAGCAGGCTTTCCGGAATGCCGGGAATATGGTCGCCTCTTTCCACCGGTACGACGCCGTCGGCATCAGCAGCCGGATGGTTGGGACTGAGTACGTTGAAGTCATCCTCGAAGGTGGCCTGGATAATGGAGAGCGACGCATACCAGTCGAACTGGTCGAGACTGCCGCTGAGGGCAGACTCGAAACCCCAGCGCCGGGTTTTGTCGACATTGGCGAACAGGCCCGTGGCACGTCCCGTGGTCTGGAACAGGATATCGTCGTTGTTGGTGGCATGGAAAATACCGAGCTGGTAGTCCATGAACGATATTTCGCCGCGCATGCCAAGCTCGATATTACGGGTAACCACGTCCTGCAGCGGCGGATCGGCAAGGAAGGCATTAGGCAAGCGGCACTCGAAATCGATATCGTCAGGATCCTCGCCCGCGGCAATGGCGTATTCACGCGCAACCGTGAACACACCCTCGTTGCATGCCAGCTCGATGGGCGTCGGCACACGATTGGATTCGCTGTAGGAAGCGTACACGTTCATGCTGTCCGTGGCATCCCAGGTCACGCCCAGCGAGGGGTTGAAGCGGGAAAAGTTGTGATCGCCGTTGAGTTCGGGGCGGACGCCGGAACGGTCGCGCAGGCTGACATCGGTATCGTTGTAGCGGCCGCCGACGGTCAATGTGACCCTGTCGGTGACATCCGTCATACTGACGAAATACAGGCTGTAGACCTCGCTTTCCGTGCGCACATGGGTTTCCAGTTCATCCACGAAGGAGCCGACGCCGAGGTTTTCCGTGCTGCGCGTGACCGGGTCCAGTTCAGACAGTTCCACCACAGCATTGAACAACGACTCCCCGCGCTGGTAGCTGCCGCCGACAGTCAGTTGTGACGGTTTGCCGAACAGGTCGTTCGTGAATATCAGCTTGCCGTTGAGGCCTTCCGATACCTGGCGGCGGTCGCTCATGTTGTTGATGGCGTCCCCACTGAGCAAGCCGGTGCCGCTCAGTCGGCCGCTGATATCCTCCGGATCGAATTCCTCCGGGTCGAGACCGCGCGCCAGGGCTTCGGTTTCAATCAGTGCTTCCAGGTCGTCCAGCGACGTTATTGCAGCAACACCTTCATCACACAGCGTTTCCAGGTCGATATCGAGCTCATCGGCCAGGCTTTCCTCCAGGTCTTCAAACTCATCGAACAGGGATTGGGCGCCGCCGGCGTAGTTGCACAGGCCGTATTCCGAGGCATCGCCATTGAAGGAATGCGTGCGGTTCTTGCGCCAGAACGCCGAACCGGAAAATTGCAGATCCTCCGCCAGGAAATGCGTGACATCCAGTGTCAGCATATCCATCAGGTTGCCGGTGATGTCCGGTGCGGTGAAGACAGCATCGCGCTGCTGCGCCATCAGGCCCACGGGGGTCGGCCCGTTGCCGCGCAGGTCGCTGTCGCCGCGCTGAAAGGCCAGGTCCAGGGTGGACGCTGCGTCGTTGCGCCAGCTCATCGCACCATAGAAATTGATGTTCTCGGAATCGGAGAAGCCGCGCCAGCCATCTTCCTCGAAGTGCGACACGTTGACGTAATACCCAAGCTCGCCGTCATTGCCGCCGGACTCGATATTGCCCATTACACGCCCCCAGGACCCGGCCGTCAGTTCCGCCTGGTTGCCGGTAAAGGTGAAACCGTCCTTCATGTGCAGAACCAGGGCGCCGCCAAGAGTATTGAGGCCAAACAGAGGGTCCGAGCCGCTGATAAGGTCGATACTGTGCACCGCCGATTGCGGCACCAGGTCCCAGTTCACGGCATCGCCAAGCGGCTCGTTGATACGGGCACCATCCTGGTACACGGTTACGCCCTGGGGCAGGCCCAGCAGCGGGGATGCGGTAAAACCGCGAAACAGCAGGTCGGGCTGCAGAGGGTTGTTCTGCGCGGAATTGATATTCACGCCAGGGGTATTGGTGTTGAGGTAATCGGTAAGGTCGAGACTCTGGCCGCGGCGGAGATCGTCGCTGCCGATAGAGCGCACGGCGAAGGGAATCTTGTCGGCGGCAACCCCGAGACCCGAGCCCGGTGTGGTGCCGATGACCAGTATCTCCTCCAGGACAGGCGCATCATCCTGGGCAGACACGCCAACGCCATGCAGCGCCATGAACGCAGAAACGAGTACTGTGACGCGGAAATTCGGGATCCGTTTGTTGCGCATTAAAACTCCATGCGTAACGAGAATTACATCTTGATGATGCCGTTACTGAGTGCGATCTTGATCAGGTCAGCGGTGCTGGTGACACCAAGCTTTTCCTTGATCTGTGTCTGGTAGTTCGCCACCGTTTTCACGCTGAGTGACAAAATCGGTGGCAATGTCGTTGGCGTTCAGGCCCTCGGCGAACATGCAGAATATCTGGAATTCGCGGTGGGACAGGTTGGACAGCGCCGCCAGCATGGCAGCAGAAACAGGGCCAGTATGATGCCCAGTCGTGCCTGTAGGTTGAATTTTTCCATGCCGTGCATCCGGTTGCCTGATGATCAGCCGGAGGATTCTCCGTCCCAGACCTGTATTGCTTCAGAATTGTCGGCGCTAAAACCCTTGACGTCCAGTGCTTCCTGCCAGCGCTTGAGTACCAGCTTCGACAATGGTGCATTCATGTGCACCGCATCACACAGTTCGTTGGCAATTCCAACATCCTTCACCAGCAGACCCAGTGCAAAGCCGGTGGCGAACTGGCCGCCGACGACATGGTCCTTCATCACCTTGTCGGTCATGAAGTTATGGCCGGTGGAAACATTCACTACATCCACAAAGGTATTCAGGTCGAGGCCGAAGCGTTTGGCAACCAGCATGGCTTCCGAGGTCGCGACAAACGAACTTGCTGCGATGAGGTTATTCAGCGCCTTGGTGGCATGACCGGAGCCGACACCGCCGGTTTCGAATAATTGCTGCCCCATGCTATTGAGCAGCGGCTTCGCCCGGGCCAGGGCCTCGGCATCCTCTGCGCCGATCATGATGGCAAGCGTACCCAGCTTGGCACGCGGAACACCGCCGGATACCGGTGCGTCGATCAGCGTGACGTTGTGCCCTCGCCAGGTCGGCACCAAGGGCGCGTGTGCCTGTCGGTTCTGCCGAGCTCATGTCGATGACGATACAACCCGCTTTCACGTTCTTGATGAAAGCGCCGTCCTCGCCTTCCATCAATACTTCACGCACCACGTGTCCGTTCGGCAGCATGGTGATGACGAAATCCATCTGGCCCAGCTCGGCCAGGGAGACTGCGGAACGGGCGCCGGTTTCCACGGCAAAACTTTCAGACCGGGCGCTGTCCAGGTCGAAGACGGTCAGGTCGTATCCCGCTTCATGGATGTTCATGGCCATGGGCCAGCCCATGTTTCCTATCCCGATGAATCCCACCTTGATTGTTTTTAAATCTTCCAACGAAATGTCCTCTTTAAAGTAATGATTTATGGCGAGCTAGTCACTCGCACTGTCACCATCCAGCCCCATCTCCTTCTTTAGCGGCGTTGAAAGCTTCGACACCTGCCGGCACTCCGGCATAGACGGCGCTGTGGATCAGGATGGCGCGAATTTCCGCCACGGACACGCCGTTGGCGATGGCGCCGCGCACGTGCACCTTGATCTGGTTGGGCTTGGTCAGCGCGGTCAGTGCGGCCAGGGTGATCATGCTGCGGGTTTTCGGGTCGAGGGTTTCTTCAGCCCATACTTCCCCGAAACAGTACTTGGTTACCAGGTCCTCGAAGGGGCGGTTGAACGGCGTGGCGCGTGTCTCGCGGGCCGTGGCCACCTCCTCGCCCCACATTTTCACGGCAATGTCCCGGCCGGCCTTGTACGCGTCGTTATTCATCATTCATGGTTTCGCGCCGGTCTGCGTCCGGCGGCGGCACCCTCCCGTACTAGCAAAAAATGCCGGACCAGCAATGGGTCAGGGCGCCCAACGGTGTCTGTGGTTTTTGCTGGTTTTGTGCCCGAATTCAGGGGCCTAACATACTTGTTTCAGGCCAAATTTGTATGCTTTCCTGATAATTGCGGCTCTGGTCTATAATAGCGCGCCTAATCCTGCAGAATCAGACGTACCCATCCATGGCTGTCAGCATTCCGGACGACCTCAAGATCACCCCCCTGCATGACCTGCACCTTGCCCTGGAAGCCCGCATGGTGCCGTTCGCCGGTTACAGCATGCCGGTGCAGTACGAGGGCGTGAAGGCCGAGCACCTGCACACCCGCGCTGCGGCCGGCCTGTTCGATGTCTCCCACATGGGCCAGGTGCTCGTCAGTGGCGAAGACGCGGCGCTGAAACTGGAAACCCTGGTGCCGGTCGACCTCGTCGAGCTGCCCGTCAACAAGCAGACCTATGCCCTGTTTACCAATGACCACGGCGGCATTCTCGACGACCTCATGATCTGCCGCCTGGCCAGCGATGCCTTCATGCTGGTGGTCAACGCCGCGTGCAAGGAATCCGACCTGGCCTGGTTGCACAGGAACCTGCAGGGTCTCGATATCGAGTACCGCGATCAGCAGGCCTTGCTGGCACTGCAGGGTCCGCGGGCCGCAGCCGTGCTGTCCGCCATTGTGCCTGGCGCAGCAGCCCTGTCTTTCATGCACGGCTGTTCCGCACAGTTGCAGGATTACTCCCTGTATATCACCCGCTCCGGTTACACCGGCGAGGACGGCTTCGAGATTTCCCTGCCGGCCGCACAGGCCGAGGCATTTGCCCGGCAACTGCTGGATCATCCCGATGTAAAACCGGTGGGTCTTGGCGCCCGCGACACGCTGCGGCTGGAAGCCGGCCTTTGCCTCTATGGTCACGAACTGAGCGAATCCACCACGCCGGTCAGTGCAGCGCTGGCGTGGAGCATCAGCAAGGCCCGGCGGGCGAACGGCAGACGGCCCGGCGGTTTTCCCGGCGCCGACATCGTGCTGCAGGAATTGGCCGATGGCATGACGCAAAAACGCGTCGGGCTCAGCATCGATGGCAAGGCACCGGTGCGTGACGGCGCCGAACTGGTGGATGCGAACGGCGCCCAGGTCGGGCAGGTCACCAGCGGCGGCTTCGGGCCCAGCGTGAACGCGCCAATCGCCATGGGGTATGTGCAAAGCGCCTTTGCCAACCCGGGGATGAAGCTGCATGCCATGGTGCGCGGCAAACCCCTGCCCGTGACCGTGGCCACACTGCCTTTTGTACCGGCAAGATTTGTTCGCTAGTGTTTCAATAACCGTTTTCAACAACCGTAACGACACAAGATCACCATATGCCTTATTCAGACAGTCACGACTTCCTGCCCCGCCATATCGGGCCCAACGCCGACGAGCAGCAGCAGATGCTGGCCGCACTTGGCTACACCGACATGGCCGCCTTCATCGATGACGTTATTCCCGAGAGCATTCGCCAGGCACAGCCACTGGCACTGGGGGAACCGATGAGCGAGGCTGCGGCGCTGGCGAGCCTGCAGGCGATTGCGTCCGGCAACAAACTGTACAAGTCGTTTATCGGCCAGGGCTATTACAACTGCTACACCCCGGCGGTGATTCGCCGCAACCTGTTCGAAAACCCGTCCTGGTATACCGCCTACACACCCTACCAGCCGGAGATTTCCCAGGGGCGTCTGGAGGCCCTGCTCAATTACCAGACCATGGTGTGCGACCTGACCGGCCTCGACATCGCCAATGCCTCGCTGCTCGATGAGGGCTCAGCTGCTGCCGAAGCCATGGCGCTTTGCCGGCGCATGAGCAAATCCACGGGCAACGTCTTTTACGTCGATGAGAACTGCCTGCCGCAAACCCTCGACGTACTGAGAACCCGCGCCGAACCCGCCGGTTATGAACTGCTGGTGGGCAAGCCGGAAGACGCCGCCGGCACAGACTGCTTCGGCGTCCTGCTGCAATACCCCGGCGTCAACGGCGAGGTCACTGATTACACCAGCCTGATCGCCACCCTGCATGACCAGGGCGCGCTGGTCACCGTGGCAGCCGACCTGCTCGCACTGTTAATGCTCAAGTCGCCGGGCAGCATGGGTGCTGACGTTGCCATTGGCAGCAGCCAGCGTTTCGGTGTGCCCATGGGTTTCGGCGGTCCACACGCGGCCTACATGGCCTGTCATGACGACTTCAAGCGCTCGCTGCCGGGCCGTCTTGTCGGCGTCTCGAAGGACGTGCACGGGAATCCCGCCTGCCGCCTGGCGCTGCAGACCCGCGAGCAGCATATCCGCCGCGAAAAGGCGACCAGCAATATCTGCACCGCGCAGGTGCTGCTGGCCGTCATCGCCGGAATGTATGCCGTGTATCACGGGCCAGAGGGGCTGAAGCGAATTGCACAACGCGTCCACCAACTCACTTCAAATCTAGTGGCGGGGATACAGGATACAGGATACAGGGTGGTCACTTCCTGTTACTTCGACACACTGACAGTTGCAACTGGTGGCGATACGGCGTCGATTCACGCCGCGGCGAGAAAACAGCAGATCAACCTGCGCGAGATCGATGACAGCCACCTCGGTATCTCACTCGATGAAACGACGACAGCAGAAGATGTTAAAACCTTGCTGGCATTGTTCGGTGCGAAGAATGACGACAGTGATGCGGCCAGCCCGATTCCTGATTCCCTGTTGCGTACCGATGCCGTGCTCACCCATCCCTGTTTCAACACCTATCACTCCGAAACGGAAATGATGCGCTACCTGCGCAAGCTGGCGAACCGCGACATCGCGCTCGACCGCGCCATGATCCCGCTGGGGTCGTGCACCATGAAGCTCAATGCCGCCGCCGAGATGCTGCCGGTAAGCTGGCCGGAATTCGCCAAGATGCATCCCTTCGTGCCGGCCGACCAGGCGCAGGGCTACCACACCATGATGCGCGAACTGGAAGACATGCTCTGCAAGATTACCGGTTACGACGCCATTTCATTACAGCCGAATGCGGGTTCACAGGGCGAGTTCGCCGGCCTGCTCGCCATCCGCGAATACCACAAGAGCCGAGGCGAGGGTCACCGCAACGTTTGCCTTATTCCCGCTTCGGCTCATGGCACCAACCCGGCCTCCGCGCAGATGTGCGGAATGGATGTCGTGGTCGTCGCCTGTGATGCCTCCGGGAACGTCGACGTCGACGACCTCAAGGCGAAGGCTTCCGCTCATGCGGAAAACCTGTCGGCGATCATGATCACCTACCCGTCCACGCATGGGGTGTTCGAGGCCAAGGTGAAACATGTGTGTGACATCGTGCATGAACACGGCGGTCAGGTGTATATCGACGGAGCCAACCTCAATGCCATGGTGGCGCACGTGGAGCCCGGATCCATCGGTGGCGATGTCAGCCACCTCAACCTACACAAGACTTTCTGTATACCGCATGGCGGTGGAGGTCCCGGTGTCGGTCCCATTGGGGTCAAAGCCAACCTGGCGCCATACATACCGGGCCATTCCTCGCTAGACAAAAAGGACCTCGCTGTTGCATCTGCCGCCTTCGGCAGCGCCGGCATCCTCTGCATTACCTGGATGTATATCAAGATGATGGGTGCGGATGGACTGCGCCAGGCCACAGCTGTCGCCATCCTCAACGCCAACTACCTGGCCACAAAACTCTCCGCGAATTACCCGATCCTCTATACTGGCAAGAACAACCGCGTCGCCCATGAATGTATCATCGACCTGCGCCCGCTGAGCAAGGCTACCGGCATCACAGTGGAGGATGTGGCCAAGCGCCTCATCGATTACGGCTTCCATGCGCCGACCATGTCCTTTCCTGTGGCAGGCACGCTGATGATCGAGCCCACGGAAAGTGAATCACTGCAGGAAATAGACCGTTTCATCGCCGCCATGCAGGGCATCCGCGCGGAGATCCAGGCGGTGGCCGACGGCAAGGTGAAGGCTGAAGACAGCGCGCTGCACCACGCACCGCATACCGTGGAGAGCCTACTCATCGAAGCCTGGGACCGACCATATTCTAGAGAACAGGCTGCCTTCCCGATGTCTGAATTGAAAGACAACAAATACTGGCCACCGGTGGGACGCATCGACCAGGTCTACGGTGACAGGCACCTGGTTTGTTCGTGCCCTCCCGTTTCCGCTTACGAAACACAGAATTAATTCATGCAGCAGCAAGAGCAGTTCCTGGATTTGCTCAAGTCCCTTATACGCGAACCCAGCGTCACCGGTGCCGAGCACGCGTTCTTTCGAGTACTGCAGCGCGAGCTGGAAGAGCGCGGCGCCAGGGTATACTGGTACCAGGGCCTGCTGGTGGCCGAGGGCAGCGATCCCAAAAGCGCGTATTTTTCCGCCCACATCGATCGCCACGGCCTGATGTGCACTGGGCCGAATGAATTCCAGTACGCCGCCTTCGTCGCTGGCAATCGCTCCGACTTGCTCGGCAATTCGGTATCGGAAAAACTGATGAAGAAAATTACCGGCCGCTTCCAGAGCGTACCGGTGATGGCCTACGAACCCTGGTCCGGCGTCTACCGTGGCAAGGGCATCATCGAAAGTGCCTACATTTGCGAATTCCGCAACAACCTTATCTTCAATGTCAGCGGCCTGGAACATCTCGTGGCAGGCACACCGGTGGCGTTCACCGACAGTCTCGAAATGCGCGACAACCTGTTGTTCGGCCAACTAGATAACGTACTTGGCGCCGCCAATCTGGTGCACCTGTTCAGCCTTGGTTTCCAGGGCACGGCTTTCTTCACCGCGGAGGAGGAAGCCGGCAGCAGCTGGCGCTACCTGCTGGAATGGTTCCGCCGTTTCGGCGGCAAGACTGACAACCTGATCGTGGTGGATACCAGCCCCTTCCCGGACCGTGAAAGCGCAGACAACCAGCTGCTGGTGCTCCGCAAAAAGGACGCCAACGCGGCATTCGACCCGGCCATGTCGGAACGTCTGGAGAATATCTGCAAGGCCGAGGGTTACACGTACCTGTTCAAGGACGCGTATATCGAAGCGCAGAACGCGAAGGCACAGACGGAAGGTGGTGATATACAGTCGTTAGGCAGTACCGAACTCGGGCGTATCGTGGCGGCGTCCAACGGTTTTGTTCAGGGCACCACGCTGCAAATACCGACAACAGGCTACCACACCATGGAGGAATCCTGTTCGCTGGCAGCCACCTCTGCCTTCAACCGCGTTTGCATGGCCGCGGCCGCTCTCGCCTGAGGCATAAAGGACTCAACGCGGTTCGACACGCAGGATACTGAGCAGGGTTTCGGCCAATTCGGCCGCTTCCTGGCCCCGCGGGGTCAGGTAACCCCCGTCGCTCTGGGTAATGATGCCTAACTTGAACAATTGCTTCGCGGCCTCTATTTTTGCCGGCTCGGCATCGTGGTGGAGTTTCAGGCCTTCTAGGTGGTTGCGCGGATCGAACATCATCAACAGTTCGATTTCCTGCAACAGTTGTGGTTGAAGTGTCATGACGCCCCCCACTAATCAAGACATGTATTTGTCCTAATGAATGTATTATAAAAAAAGGGGCAACGCCCCTTTTTTATTACTCGAAACTGAAGATGTCCTCGACTACACCGGGTCGCTGCATGTTCTGTTCAAAATACTTCTCCCAGATCTGCGCCCACGGGCGGTCGTAAAAGTCAGGCACCAGGAAGTCGATCACTTCCCCCGGCGCCACGGTGACACCGCGACCATCAATCGGGTAGATGGTCTGCAGGCACTCGGTGAACACCACGGGCTCGGTCTCCCTGTGGCTTCCCATCTTGGGCAGGTCGCGGATGATGCGCAGCGGCCGCAGCAGGGCCTCGGGATCGTAGAAGATCGCTTCATGCCTGATGCCAGTGAAATTGCCGGCGTCATCGTTCATCGCCGTGTAGATCTCGACGGTCTGCATCTGGTTGGAATATTCAAAGGCACTGTGCGACATCCAACCCTGGATGTTCGATGTCCAGGTGATCAATGCATCGCCGTCCCAAAAACCTATGGTCTCGCCATACCAGCGCGGCACATCGGCGCCCAGGCGCGGCACGGCGCCGGACATGTCGAATTCACGGCCGACGTAGATGCTCGTCTGGAAGTTGCCCGCCTGCGAGGTAAAGATCGTGACCAGGTCGGGCGTCACCGATATGGACCGCGACGTCGTCGCCGCCCAGTGCCAGCGGCGAATGAAGCCTTCCGGCCAGCAGTACTGCGCCGACCACTGCGGCGCCGCCGTGTTGGCCTGGTGATAGTTCTGCTGGACGTAACGCATCCGGTATTCCGGCGTTAGCAGCGACATGATGGTGGCAGTTTGGCTGTACATCATGCCGTACCAGGAGTTAAACCACTGCTGGACGAGCTGGGGTTCGTAAACGCCCGACCAGTGACCGGGCACAGTCGCGTAATCGTATTCATCGGGACCACCGCGAGACTTGGTTTCCGCCAGCAGGGCGTTGTAATGCTCCTCGGCCGTGGAAAAGGGGTACGGGCTGACGATCTCATCCAGCGGCAGGTCTCGATCGCAATAGCCCCAGGCAGCGCTAGCCGGCGGATTATCGCCGATGGTCTCCGAGCTCACCGGCGTCGCTACGCGCTGCTGCTCGATACCGAACGGAGAGTTGCAACGGTAGTAACGCGGATCAAGCCAGTATTCCTCATCCTTATAAAAATCCTTTGATGTGAAAAGGTCTACTGGAAGGGGTTCGATACCTTCGGGCGTCGCGCCGTTGTTGGCAGTCCAAATCTCGATAGGCTCATCGAGCTGCATGAAGAAGTTGCTTTCAAACAGGAGCGGACCGACCACTTTGTCCCCACGCAAGATCTCGGGCTGGTTGCTGGAGAAACCAAACGGGCTGTTTGGATCGAAGCCCATCTCCAGGTGCGGCGTTTCGCCGCCCAGCGGCCAGCCGCGGCCGACACTGACGTCGCCATCAACATTCTGCGCGGTCATGCACGATTGCGTGAGCAGCACAACGGTAAGGATGGCAAGGGATTTCAGAAAAAATTTCGGGCGAGGTGTGCCTGGCATGACTACTCCGGATACGGGTATAACTGGCCCGGAAAACAACCACAGTCAGCGCAGGGCTTCCGGCTGGAAAAGGCGGAATTTTACTCTGCTTAGAGCCGGTTGTCCTGACAGTAGTACTCGGGCGGGTCGCCACCCTCTTTCCAGATGAGGTTCCAGTGCATTGACCAAGGACGGGTATAGGCGCCGGGGTCGTCGATGGTGACCGCGTATTGCAGGGTATTAAAATCGGACCGTGTCAGGCGCTCGGTCACCTGCATAAGGCCGGTGTGCGGCAGTCCACCGGTGAGCCAGAACTTTTCGTTAAAGCCTTCAGAGTGAACTACCAGCGTATCGCCTTCCCAGTCGGCGACCATGCGTCCGTAGTAGAGTACGTTGTCGTTATCCACTTCGAAGCCGGTGTTGATACCTCGGCCGTCGGTGTAGATCAGGTGCCAGTCCTGGTTGCCACCGGCGGCGACAACGAAGATGCGCTGCCATTCCCGGTCTTCCAGCAACTGAATGCCGAAGGGCACCTGGAATTTACGCGGGCCCGCCGGTGGGCGGCATTCGACATAACTGGGATCGGAGCGCAGGAAATTGTTCTGGCGGAATTCATAGAGTTTCAGCGCCCAGTCCTGGAACGGTGCCACCTTGGCGGCATCCGCGATATTTGCCAGCAGGCCGTAGGACGTCATGGGCACGTTGACGCCGGCTTCCATCATCACGGTTGTATCCGGCACCCAGTAACCTTCCTCGCCGGGAGCGGCGCCAAGGCGGGGCTTGCCGTCGGGCCAGCGCGGCACGGGACGGTCCTGGCTCACCTCGTTGGCGAGACTCAGCGCGCTGATATCGCCAACGAAAACCGGGTTGCCGTCAAGAAAGACCCGCTCGCCCCAGGCCTGCGGGCTGCCATCGCGGGCGATGAAACCTTCCACGCGAATGGCGTCACCGGGCACCAGGGTAGTTTCGCTCCAGTTGTTCCATTCGAGCACGACCGGACTGTCGAGTTCGATGTACCAGTCTTCGCCATCTCCGGTTAGCATGAAAATGTGTGCGTGAGGATTGGCCCAATCCACTTTCGAGACATGACCCTCCAGGGTGATACGCTTTTCGGTATCAAACTTCACTGCCGGGCCGTGATGGGCGTAACAGGCGGGCAGAAAAAGCAGCATGAACAACAGACCCGACATCAAACGGCCAACGGGAGTATTAAATACAAACAGGGGCATCGGTAAAGCTCAGGGAAATATCGGGTGGCTGCGATCGATACTGTCGTACTCGGTGCCGGTCATCAGTTCGTAAGCCATATTGGCATCCTGGCACACAAACTCGAAGGCTTCACCAGGCCGCCAGGGCATCACGAAACCGGAACTCCAGGCTTTCGTGTAGGCGCCAGGATCATCTATGGTGACCTCGTACTTCAGCGTGTTGTAGGTTTCGCGAGTGAAGCGTTCCACCAGGTGCAGGTCATTGGTGTGCGGTGTACCCTCAGCGTCAATCCACATCTTCTCGTTATACCCTACCGAGTCCACCACTAAGGTGTCGCCTTCCCAGTGACCAACGGAGTGACCATGGTAGGTAGGCTTAAGGTCGGCAGGGTGTTCACGGCCGTCCATGTAGATGACGCGGAAGTGGCGCGGGCCACCCACCGGGAACATATAGATGCGTTCTAGCTCCGGGAATTCCACGAACTGGGTACCGTAGGCGGTGGTGACCCCGCGGGGGCCGGCAGAGGGTTTGCAGCGGGTGTAGGGCTCGAAGCGGGTGCGCGTGCGCTGCTGATATAAGTACCAGGCCCAGGGCTTGAAGGGCACGTCGGACAGGTCGATCTTATCGAAATCCCGGTTCGGGTCGTTGGCGTATGTATCGTAGGGATTGCTGGCGACGATGGAGCCTTCCGGCACGATGTCATAATCGATGATCATGGGCCGCGTCCCGAACCCGTCCCATGCGCCCATCTCTTCACCGGGCAGCGTGCCGAGGATCGCGCGCCCTTCGGCATTACGAGGTGCGGGCCGCGTAGCCGGCTCGTTGCTGTCGGGTCGGGGTACGTTAGTCTGGGCAATAGCCACGGCAGCACAGAAAAGGCTGAAAATGAGAAAAGACGACCGGAAAAGGCGTGACATCAGTGAACACTCCCCCTTGCTTCACTGGCTGCAAATATGCAGGAATTCTACCGACACCCCTTTTAAAAAAACACCGGCTAAATAAGGCAATAAAATGAAAGTCGGAATCCGCCGTTTTACCTAAATTCGTCCTCGACGCTTGCGACCGCGCAGGCATTGGGTGTCGCCTGGCGACGCGCAGACAGCCTGCAGCCACGGCTGCAGAATTTTACCTCATCCCAGCATCGCCACCATTTCTTGCGCCAGCGGAAAGGGCGTCCACAATGGATGCAGGTTTTTTCAGGCAGATGAGTTTTTTGGTGAGGCATGGTCGCATAACAGCTGCGTATAAATCTCACAGCGATTTACGCACCCACTCCTCCAGCGGATTATACTTTAACAAGGTGCCGCCCCCATGCAGTGATCCATGTAAGCCCTATACGGGTATAAAGAACAGCAAAATGACGATACCAGCCATGATAAGAACAACGCGACCGGGCGACGGAATGACCCGTGGGCGACTGGCGCTCGTCCCGGCGGGCAACTGATGCAGCGCATAGCGATCATCGGCAGTAAGGGTGCGATCGGCGCCGCTTTCACCAGTTATTATGCCGGCCTGGAAACCACGGGCACGGTGTATGCCCTGTCACGCAGTGGCACGCTTGTTGCCGACCCCGGTGTAACAGCGCTGGCTATCGACATCACAGATGAAAACTCCGTCGAACAGGCAGCCGCGGCATTGAAAACCACTCCGCTGCACGCCGTCATCCTGACGACAGGGATACTGCATGACGATCATTTTGGACTGCAGCCCGAGAAATCCCTGGCCGACATTGATGCGAACAAGATGGACCGCGTTTTCAAGATCAATACCATCGGACCCGCCCTCGTCATGAAACATTTCCTGCCACTGCTGGATAGAAGCGGTCGAGCGGTGTTTGCCGCACTCAGCGCGCGCGTGGGCAGCATCAGCGACAACCGGCTGGGTGGCTGGTATGCCTACCGTGCTTCGAAAGCGGCTCTTAACATGCTCATCAGGACAGCCGCCGTGGAGATGAAACGGCGCAACCCACACGCCATCGTTGTGGGTCTGCATCCCGGAACAGTTAACTCAGAATTATCGCGCCCCTTCCAGGGGCGGGTACCCGCAGGAAAACTGTTCGACGCGAATGCCGCCGTTTCCAAACTGGCCGCGGTGCTGGATGCCGCGGAAAGTGGCGACTCTGGCAAATGCCTGGCCTGGGATGGCGGCGAGATCGCGCCCTGAGCCTTGTGCCTCCGCCTCTGCGACACTATATATAGCTGAACGTATCGTATTCGGATGACCGCCTTGCCAACCACCAACCTAAGCTGTCCCCACTGCCTGGTGACCAACCGCATTCCCCGGGCCCGCCTTGCCGACGAGCCTAAGTGCGGCAAGTGTAAGGCACCCCTGTTCACTGGCGAGCCCATAGCACTCACCGGTACCGTTACATCGAGGGTGCTGAGAAATACCGGCATTCCCGTACTGGTCGACTGCTGGGCATCCTGGTGCGGCCCCTGTAAAAGTTTCGCGCCCATCTTTGCCGCGGCGGCAAAGGAACTGGAGCCGGCAGTGCGTTTTGCCAAGTTTAATACTGAGGAAGACGAACAACTGGCCCAACAGTGGGGCATCCGCTCAATACCCACCCTCATTCTGTTTCGTGATGGCAAGGAGGCCACCCGGGTGTCTGGCGCCCTCTCCCTCAACCAGCTGAAAGCCTGGCTGGAGCAGCAAGACATTGGGCCTCCGGTTTCATGACTACACACGGCAGACCGGAAGCCTGCGCACTCTGTCTCCGTAAGGTAGCACTGACATTCCACCACCTTATTCCCAAGAAGGTCCACAGGCGCACCTACTTTCGCAAGCATGTATCCCGCGACGTGTTGACCCAGGGCATCTACGTCTGTCGCAAGTGCCACAGCGGCATTCACCAGGTCTATGACGAAATGCTGCTCGCCAAGGAATTCAACACGCTGCAGAAACTGAGCGCCAGCCAGGAGCTGGCCCGTCATGTGGCATGGGTCTCCAGGCAGAAATCTTGAACTTCTTACAACCAGGCTACTCATTGATCTTCTTCCATTTTTTTGTCACGTTTCGATATGGCGCAAACAGGGCCTTTTTGGAATACTGGTACGCTCGAACCGGCAGGCACAGGGACTTCACCCGCCGGACATCCGTATTAACAATCAAAAAAAAAGAGTGTGTGTATGTCCGGGATGAGCAAGGGCATCCTGTTAGCCGTACTGGCGTGTTTTGCGCATTCGGTATTCGCCCAGAACAATGCCGGGGTTGAGAACAAGCAGATCCATGCTCTGCGCATAGATACTCCGCCCGTCATCGACGGCATACTCGACGAGGAATTCTGGTCGCTCGCCCAGCCCATCACCGACTTCCACCAGATTCGTCCAGGCGACGGCACTCCGACCTCCGAAATCACTGAAGTGCGAGTGGCCTATACCAGTGATGCTATATATATTGCCGCGCACATGGACGACAGCGACCCCGAACTGATCGCCACGCCGACCCTTCGCCACGGCGAAGGCCTGGGCCCTGATGACCGCCTAATCGTTATACTCGACCCCTTCAACACGCGCCGTACAGGCTACCGCTTTGAAACCAACCTCAACGGCGTGCGCCATGATGCGCTCTACACAAGCATCTCTTCCTTTGACGCCAACTGGTCGACTATTTGGGATGTGGGCACCAGCACTTACGACAACGGCTGGATCGCCGAGATCGAGATTCCGTTCAAATCTCTGCCACTGGATCCGACTACCGAGGAATGGGGCTTCAACTTTGGCCGCGGCATTCGCCGGCGCAATGAGGAAATGGCATGGGTATCATTCAACCGCCAGTTTAATCCGAGCATCGCGGGCACCCTCACGGGCATGCGTGACATGGACCAGGGCATCGGCCTGGAAATCGTTCCTTCTCTCGCCGTTGTCGACAGCAAGAACTATGCGACAGATACCAATGGCGACCAGACCAATCCCTCGCTGGATGTGTTTTACAGATTGACCCCGTCACTGAATGCCGCCCTGACCGTCAACACCGATTTCTCCGCGGTGGAAGTGGATAACCGCCAGGTCAACCTGGACCGCTTCAACTTGTTCTTTCCGGAACGCCGTGCCTTCTTCAACAACGACGCCGACCTGTTCCAATTCGGCAACATCGGCAGTTTTGGCAACGCCGCCAGCAGTGATGCCGCCGAACAGAACGGACGCCCCTACTTCTCGCGCAAGATCGGCATCGGCGGCAATGGTGCGCCAGTGGACATCGATTACGGCAGCCGTATAAGCGGTCGTGTCGGACGCTGGAACATCGGCACCCTGGCCATCCAGCAGGATGGCTATGGCGATGTAGATCCTTCCACGATCTTTGTCAGCCGCATTTCCGCAAACGTCCTGGCCGAATCCAACCTCGGCATGATCTACACCGATGGCGATCCGACATCCAACCTTCACAACTCGGTTTACGGTGCCGATTTTCGCTACCTCAATACCAGGTTGCCCAGCGGTACAGCCCTGGAAGGCGATGCATGGTACATGCAATCGGATACACCTGGTCTCAGCGGTGACAATGCCGCATGGGGGCTCGGCATACGCTCCCCGAACAACCAGGGGTGGAAAGGCGGACTTGGCGTCAAGGAGATCCAAAACAACTTCAATCCAGCGATAGGTTTCGTCAACAACGCAGGCATTCGGGATTACCGCGCGGATGTGGGTTACACCATGTTCCGTCCCGGCAGCTACCTGCAGCAGGTCCAGTTCAGTGTTGACGCCCAGCGTGTCAATTACATCGACGGCGGCCTGCAGACTGAACGCGTGCGTTACACCATTTTTGAGGCTAACAACAACACACGCGACAATCTGCGCCTGCGTATATCGACAAACAAGGAAGTCGTGCGTGCACCCTTCAAGGTGTACTCCGAGCCGGGACGCCAGGTTGTCATCCAGCCCGGCAGCTACCAGTTCAACCGCCGCGGTTTTCGCATGCAAACTGCCAACCAGCGGCCACTGTCATTTTTACTGAACGGCGGATTCGGCGGCTATTACAACGGCACCCGCAACAACATCGGCACCAATGTCCGCTATCAGGCGCGCAAGTTCATCATCGAGGCCGGTTATGAATTCAACGACATTACCTTGCCCCATGGTGATTTCATGACCCGTCTAATCTCGTTGAATTCCCAGTACGCGTTTACGTCAAATCTTTACTGGGTGACGCTGGTACAGTACGACAACATTTCCGAGGTCATCGGTATCAACACCCGCCTTCAGTGGATTCCGAAAGCCGGACAGGAAGGCTTCATCGTGCTCAACTACAACATGGAAGATGCCGACAAGGACAACGACTTCCGCCCCCTCACCCGCGACCTCAGCGTCAAGTTCAGGTACACGTTCCGCTTCTAGCCCTGTGGCGGCAGCAAGTGCCCTGAAACCGGTCTAGGTCTCACCCTGGAACCGCAGAGTCTGCTACCATTTTTCCCTCTGTCCAGCCATAAATGCGGAGAAACTGCCCACCATCGAAGGCATATCTTCGTGCTGATTTTCGACATGGAAGCCCCCATCGCCGAATTTGACTGCTTCCTGACGGGACTGAAACTGATCTAGTCAACCAGCTGTCCACGGGGCATTTATGCCCCGGTTGTTTGTGGACAAGCGCCCCCCGCCAGATTATCTTCTCCCCCCTCACAAGATCGAGTCGAGGGGGACATCGTGAAAAAACTCATCCTGCTGGCAACCATGCTGGCCTGCTGCAGCCAGGCGACCCTGGCACAACGTAATTTCGGCACGCCCAACATGATGCCGACATCACCTGTGACCGCGGCCATTCCGTCCATCGAGGCCAATACCGGCCCGGGACCGGCCTACAACTCCGCGCTGGGCCAGTGGCCGGGCCATGACATGGCCCATTACGACTACGTGGCCGACGAATACGCCATCTCCGGCACAGCCGACGGTGAACCCTACAAGACCCGCCTGGTGGTCCGCCACCCGCGTGACATTTCGAAATTCAGCGGCCTGGTCCTGTTCGAGCCGATGCACCCGGCCGGCTTTGCCCACGGTTTCGAACATAACAGCGTCTACATCATGGATGCCGGCCACATCGCCATCGAGGTGCTGACCCTGGGCCAGGAACACCTTGCCTTCAACCCGGCCCGTTATGGCGACCACAAGTTCAGCTCGAACCAGACAAATGAAGTGCTCGCCCAGGCGGCGGCCCTAATCAGAAGCCCGTCCAGCCCCATTGCCAACAGCGGCATGCGGAAGATGATTCTGTTCGGCACCTCAGCCACCTCTTATATCCTGACCCAGTTCCTGCCCGCCCACGACATTTTCCTGATGGCCGATGGAAGCAAGATCTTCGACGGATTCCTGCCGACCTCCAATGGCACCACCATCAAGCCGGTGGACCGCCCGATGATCCAAATGCCGACCCAGCATGAATACATGAATGTCGCCACCAGCGTGCAGGACGGCGACGCCATGGGTGCGCAGTTCCGCGTCTACGAATTTGCCGGCATCGGCCACCTGATGGCCCGCCACAACCCCCGCATGAACGCGCAGCTTTGTGAGAACAAGCCCACCGAGTACCCGCTGGAGTTGTATTTTTCGGTGGCCCTGCATCACCTTCTGCAGTGGGTAGACAAGGGTATTGAACCGCCGCGTGGCGACCGTATCCTCCTGGACCGAAATGTTGATAACGACGGCTCTTTGATGCTACTCGATGAACACGGCAACCCAGTCGGCGGTATTCGCAACCCCTACGTAGAAGTGCCTTTTGCCACTTATATTGCCGGCAATACGCTGGCAGCCGGCCAGGATCCGGCCATGGCCGTGGTGTGCATGTTGTCCGTGTACGAAATTCCGTTCTCGAAAGAGCAACTGCGCGAAATGTATGGCTCCAAAGCCAACTTCCTGCGCAAGTTCGAGGAAAACCTGGATGCGAACGAAGCCGAAGGCTGGTCACTGCCCGTTTACCATGACCTGATCATGGCAGACGCCCGCGCCGTCGACTTTTAATCCTGGCGTGACCGGCACCGTTTGGTCGGTTCCGGTCACGACACCTTTTTCCCAACCAGGAAAAAGTACATGCAAACTCCCCGACTCCTTACCTCTGCCACATTCATGACCTTCGCTTTCCTGGCTTTAATGGCTTTCACACAGACGCCCGGGGTGACTGGCCCACGTACTACTATAATTAAGAGGGCCAGCGCTTCTCGCCCCTGAAATAGATCATGCCCAAAAACGTCGCCCGGCTTGGCCATGTGTCCAAGATGGTTGTTGATGGCCCCACGTCCTTTCATTCGGGTATCATCGACAAGATGGAACATCCGGTAGCGCTGATGCCGGCGCTGTACCCGGCATTGATCGATGAGGCTACCGCAGAAGCGGTCGCCCTTTTCATAATATGAAAGTTTCTAAAGACTCGAGTTTGATACTTGTCCTGTTCGCGTCGACTTGCATGCCTCTGCCTTTGCATTCGGCGGACGCCTTCGTGCCCGTCACGGATGCCATGCTGGAAAATCCAGACCCGGCCGACTGGCTCATGTTCTCGCGTACTTATGATGCGCAGCGTTACAGCCCGCTTGCACAGATCGATACGAGTAACGTCAATGCATTGACCCTGGCCTGGCAGGCAGACCTGCCCGCGGGTACGACGGAAACCATCCCATTGATCTACGACGGCGTCATGTACGTCATCATTCCCGGTGGCCAGGTGCGGGCGCTGGATGCCACCAGCGGCGAACTGCTCTGGGAATACGCCCGCGTTGAAAGTAATTTCGCCTCGCGCTCGAAGGGCCTGGCTATTTACGGTGACATGATCTATTACACCGCACCGGACAGCTTCGTCGTCGCCATCGATGCGCAAACCGGCGAGGAGCGCTGGGCGACACAGACAGATACGCGCGGTCATACGTCCGCGCCCCTGGTAGTCAATGGCAAGGTCATCTCAGGCGGCGCATGTTTTTCCAGCCGCGACAATTGCTACCTCGTTGCCCACGATGCCCTGACCGGTGAGGAATTGTGGCGCTTCTATACCACGCCGGAACCAGGACAACCCGGGGACGCCAGCTGGCACGGCAACGCCCTTGAAAACCGCCTGGCCTCCACCTGGGGCCTGCCGGGCAGTTATGACCCGCAAAGACACCGACTTTATTGGGGCGTCGCCAATCCCATGCCGGATCTGCGCCTGGACCGCCACGACGGCGATGCCGACGCCACTGGGCGCGAGGCGCCGTCGGATCTCTACAGCAATTCCACTATCGCCCTGGACCCCGATACCGGCAAGCTCGTCTGGTACTATCAGCACCTACCTGGAGATGATTCCGATCTCGACCATACGCACGAACGCACCTTGGTGACGACCTCACTGGCACCGGACCCGCGTTTCGCCAAATGGATCAACCCGGCGCTGACAGCGGGTGAAATCCGCGATGTCTCCGTGATGGTGTCCGAGGGCGGTACGCTTTTCGTCAACGACCGCGAGACCGGTGAATTCCTGTGGGCAACACCGTTTCCTGATGATGCGCCCGGCATGCTGCTCAAGGATATCGATGTCGAAACAGGGCGCACGCAGATCAACTGGGACATGGTGACAAAATCTTTCAATGAAGAGACGCGCATCGTCTGTTACTGGAATACGCGCAGTTACTGGCCCACCGCCTACCATCCCGGTACCAATGCACTTTACACCTCATGGATCGAGGCGTGTCGCGAACTGGAAGGACGCAACTGGTGGGTGGTACCGCGCCCTGGTGTCGACACTAATGCGCTTACAGGACTCGCAAAGATCGACCTCACAACAGGTGAAGTGACCAAATTCGATATCGGTCGTGCACCTGGTAACGGCGCCATGCTCACAACTGCGGGTGACCTTCTGTTTCACGGTGATCTCAGCCGTGTGTTCAAGGCTTTCGATGTGCGCACAGGTGAAGCACTCTGGCAGGAGACATTGCCCGGCAATATTTCGGTGAGCACGGTCAGTTATGCCGTCGACGGTCGCCAGTACATCGCCGTCATCACCGGCGATAATCTAAAGGTGCCGGAGTTGATTGCGCTTACGCCGGAACTCGGACCCGCTATGGGCAACACCGGTATTTTTGTCTTCGCACTGCCTTGATATACAAAAGAGGTGTAGGTCTGAAGCACACTCTGAAGTGTAAAAGCGAAGCGATGTACAACATAACATCCGCAGGATGACCGAATTATCGTATTATCAGATGTCGGCACTGTGTGCCTCTTTCCGATCGACATCTTGATCAAATTACACGCATAAAAAAGGCCGGAAAACCGGCCTTTTTTTGTCTTTTGAGTTCTTTTAAGACTGCGGTGGTGCACTAGCACCGCCTTCCAGCCCGGAGGGCACTGCCGGAGCGGGAGCGGATGCGCCCAGTTCGTTTTTCCTGCGCAGCAGCTTGTCCAGAGACTCTAAGGACATCAGGTGATGGTAGATGATTTCCAAGGCACCGTTCTTCTGCAGTTCCAGGATCTTATCATCAGGCAGCTCCTGGAGCTTTTGGCGATCAACAATGAAGAAACCACTGACATCGATGTTCTTATCGCTATCTGTACGTTTAATAGACAATGTCTGCGGTACAAGCAAACCGAGTTCATCCAACCTCGCCACGAACTGTTTGGTCATCTCTTCCTGCTGGAATACACGTACCAAGAATTCCTTCACTTCCTTCATCCAATCAGTTTCGCTACCGTCATCATTGAAAATGAGATTTCCCTCATCTTTGTTGATGATCGGCGCTTTTTCATAAATTCCGATAAAAAGACGTTCTTTGTTATCCGGATCTTGCTGCACCGCGAAAGGATAGCAGCGCACCGATGCGGGGAAATATCCACCAAGCCAACGGTTGCCATCAACGAAAAGATTCTCGTTTGCCTCGAGTCCCCACATACCTGCCGCGAAGAAAACACCGTTGTCTGGATCCTTCACAAAGATGATCGGGTAGTCGGTACCGGCCTTGGAAAATTCCGGTGTGTAGATTTTTGCGAAATGATTTTTCGCAATGTGATCGGCATTTCCGATCGGCTTGATGCGCAGTCCTTTGTGTGCAGTTGCAGTCAGGGACACTGGCGCTTGAAGTGTGTTGGCAGCTGGTTCAGCCATCTGGTTATCCCCCGGATATTGGGCTAATAAAGTCGCTGTTTGGCGAACAAAGCGCGCAGTATAGCAAAGTCACCTGGGCATTTCGCACCCTTTTTGGAGACGCTGGAGGCCGCATAAATACTGGGCTTCTAGAGGCAAAGAAAAATCTTCAGGCGAAAAAAACCGGAGCACATATGGGCCCCGGCTTTTGAATTCGTACTGCTTGGTACAGCGAGCTTACTTCTTTTTAGCTGCCGCTTTCTTAGCAGGTGCCTTCTTCTTAGCAACCTTCTTTTTAGCTACTTTCTTTTTAGCTACTTTCTTTTTTGCAGCTTTCTTTTTGGCTGGCGCTTTCTTTTTAGCTGTTGACTTCTTGGCAGCAGCTTTTGCTTTCTTGGCAGCCTTTTTCTTTTTGGCCGGCGCTTTCTTTTTCTTAGCAGCCGGTTTCTTCTTGGCTACAACTTTTTTCTTTGCAACCTTCTTTTTTGCAACAGCTTTCTTTGCAACAGTTTTCTTTTTCATGAATAGTCTCCAAGGTAAGCATCACGAATATGTGATACGAGAGAAATCATATTCTTCTACACGAGAATTTCAATAGTATTGCGTATTTTTTTTACACTTTAATTTCCGGGAAATTTCGCGTTGTCAACCCTAAGTAATTTTTCTGCTCATGATGCAACGTGTGATGCATCAGTGATTGATTGCGATCAACTGCTGATCGCATTGCGAATACGATTGAACCAGCGCATAACAACACGTCTCCACCATACAACGAGACCTGTGATGAACATCACAGTTGGAAGAGAGCTTGCGATGATCCATAACCATCGCGCGACTGAATATTCACTGCCCGGTCGCGCAAAATGCACGTCACGAAATAAGCCGAGCACACCGCCGCGATTGGGTCCGAAACCGGGTTCGCCACCGAAGAATTCGATAATGGAATTCATCTGTTGGGGAAATCCCAACTGGAAGCCCGAAACACCCCACGACAACATCAGTATAAGTGCCCAAAACCCGCAAAAACTGTGGATTTGCCACCATAACGAGCGCGTACTCCAGGGGATGATGACTAGGCCCTCCCACCAGCGTTTTTTGCCCTGCCACCAGATGAGCAATCCAGTAAAACTCATCAACACAAACAGCGCGCCACCTGCGCCATTGATACGCCTGCCAAGATCGCGACCAAGCAATAAATCATCGTGCCAATCGGCCACCCATTCCACTGATTTGATTTGCCAGGGACGCGCAGGTCCCATGTCCTCACCGGTGTACTGATTGAAATAATGAGGGATGTATTCGCCATCTTTCTGCAACACGATGTAACTCGCCTTGTCCGCCTCCATCGAGTACATGGTGAACCCGAGTGAGTAATCGGCGTAAATTTCTTCCATCCGTGCACGCTGCTCATCTTCGGACATTTCTTCCACGCCATTCGGCGGAGTGACATTTTTTGGCTCATACCAACCGTAGAACGGCGATTTCAGCAAAATCGCGCTGCCACTGATGCTGATCACTAGTACATAAAGACCCAGTCCAACGCCAAACCACAGGTGTATCTGAAACAAGGCACGACGTAACAGTGATGTTTGCGGGGCTTGCGTCCAGCGCTGAAAGAAATTCATATAGGCAGTGTCGTTGTAATTATTTTGCTCAAGTGTGCCAGAACCTTCTTCCTCGGCAAACCATATTCTAACCTGTGCTGCCCGACTCCTTTTTTCTTTGCGCTGTGCTCTTTCCACTTTTATTTTGCTGTACACCTGACCCAGCCTGACATTGTGGGGCAACTAAAAACTGCTAGAATGCCGCCTTCTGTAGGCATCCGCTCTGTATAGCCCGGCTCGGGCCTGAACTTAGGAATCACCATGAAAAAAGACACTCTGCTTGGCACCTCAATCGCCCTCGCCCTGATCGGCGTTTCTCCACTGGCCATGGCGACCAATGGCTATTTATCACATGGTGTGGGTACCAAGAATAAAGGGATGGCAGGCGCAGGCACCGCCTCGCCCCAGGAAGCTATCGCCAATGCGGTCAACCCAGCCGCGGCCGTTATCATGGGCGATAAGTTCGAAACCGGCCTATCTATCTTCTCCCCGCTTCGCGCCTATACCCCGACCACTAGCATGGCTAATGGTCAGGGCGGAGCCTTCACCATAAACCCGGGCGAGGTGAAAAGCGAAAGCAACGTCTTCCCCATACCCTACGTGGCACTGACCCGGGAATTGAAGGAAGACACCGCTCTTGGTGTTTCTATATATGGCCGTGGCGGCATGAACACCGATTACACGAGCGGCTCCGCCACGTTCGACCCGGACGGCCCAGGTCCAGCACCCGTCATGAGCCTGCCGGGCACGTATGGTGGCGGTGATGCCGGCGTCAGCCTGATGCAGCTATTTACCGATGTGTCCTACTCACAGCAAAACGGCGACGTGGCTTGGGGCGTATCAGCGGTTGTTGCAGCGCAGGCTTTCCGCGCCAAGGGTCTTGCCGCCTTCTCGCCCTACACCGAGACTTTTGCTGCTTCCGGTGGCACCACGTTCCCGCAGCAGCTGACCAATAATTCCCACGACTACGCCTTCGGCCTGGGTTACAAGCTGGGCTTCATCTGGGAGGCCACAGATGCCATTAATATCAGCCTGAGCTACCAGAGCCGCATCGAAATGAGTGAATTCGACGACTACAGCGACCTGTTCGCGCAGGGTGGCGGCTTTGATATCCCGGAAAGTATCCGCGGTGGCATTTCCTTCTGGCTGAACGACACCACTGCCTTCCATTACGACATAGAGCACACCTCGTTCAGCGGCGTCGATTCCGTCGGTAACCCGCTGTCAAATCTCTTCGGTTGCCCCACCGCGGGCGCCGGTGGAACCAACCTGGCTGGTTGCCTCGGTGGTGGCCAGGGCGCCGGTTTCGGCTGGGACGACATGACCACCCACAAGATCGGTTATCAGTGGAAGTCGGCCATTTTTGAGGACTGGACCTTCCGTGTCGGTTATAGCCACGGCAAGCAGCCCATCGGTACCTCCGAGGTGCTTTTCAACATGATGGCGCCCGGCGTGATCGAGCAGCACTTTACTGCCGGCTTCACGCACGTGCTCAACAGCGGCAAGGAATATAGCATAAGCATCATGTATGCGCCGGAAGAAAAGGTTACCGGCACCAACCCCTTCGATCCGACGCAACAGATCGAACTGAAAATGCACCAGTTCGAAATCGAGTTCGGTTACAGCTGGTAAGCCTTGCCTCTAGAGTCGGCGCTAAAATCGCGCTACATTGACTATTCACTGCATCGGGGGCAATGAAAGGGGGTTACAGATGCGCGATGAGAACTCTTCCAGGCGACGTTTCCTGGCCGGATGCGCCACGGTGGGCGCGGGTAGCTTAATTACCGGTATCGCGCCTGTTCGCGCGGCAGACGCCGCATACGCAATCGCCCCGCCACCGGTAACATCCATGGCCATCATGGGCACCGATGCCCGCTTCCCGGTACGCCGCGTGTTCTGCCTGGGCCGCAACTACCGCGAACACGCCTTCGAGTCGGGCGACGATCCCGATGTAAACCCGCCCTTCTTCTTTATCAAGCCACGTGATGCCATCGTCGATGCGAGTGCCGGCCATCCATACCCTCAAGTGACGCAGGCCCTGCGGTATGAAGGGGAAATGGTGGTAGCCCTGAAAAGCGGCGGCAACAATATCAGCATAAACGATGCCCTGGACCATATCTTCGCCTACGGGGTGGGCCTCGACATGACACGCCAGGATTTACAGCAGGAGGCCCAGCGCCTGCAACGGCCCTGGGCCATCAGTAAATCATTCGACAATTCGGCGCCGTGTGGACCGTTGTATACCGTGGATGATTACGGCCACCACCTTGAAGGACGCATCTGGCTCAGTGTGAATAACACTATCAAGCAGGATTCTGACCTGGCGCTCATGCGCTGGTCGGTGCAGGAGTCCATCAATATCCTGTCGACCTACTATGAACTGAAAGCCGGCGACATAATCATGACCGGCACACCGGAAGGCGTCGACCTGGTCAAAAAAGGCGATGTCATACGCTGCGGGGTCGAGGGACTGGACCAGATCGAGGTGCGGATCACCTGATTACAACCCACCTTCCTCGGGTGGAGCACCCGGACCGGTTGAACCGGCGAACAGGCGTTCCCCATCAGGCATCGTTACATCCCGGCCATTGGCGCGATGCGAGCCATCACGGGCCTGATAGCCTTCCACAATGACCCGGGTCCCGGCCTGTATGGAATTGCGGTTCCAGCCTCGCCGCACCAGCACGCCGGCAGGACCCGCCTCAATCATCCAGCTTTCCGTTTCACCATCCTCGTTGACCACATCGATATGCAGCCATGAGTGCGGGTTGATCCATTCCATGCGCGTGATCGTGCCTTCCAGCCGCACGGGCTGGGTGGCGTCGAATTCGGTTGAAAACGCGTGGTGGGCGTTGGCAGGATGCACAAGCACTACCAAGGTCGACAACGTGCAAACGGCGATCATTCGGTTCAGCATTGCTCAGTCCTCCCCGCGCTCGCTTTCACGGGCGCTGCTCAAGATATTCGACATGGCGTAGTTGCCCTCGTGGCAGGCGTACTCCACCAATTCATACTGGTCATTATCCAGCACAAACGGAAACATGGCGGTCCATGGCTGCGTCCAGACCGCGGGATCATCCACTGTGAAACGGTATTCGAGCAGATTCGGCGCGATACGCGTAAAGCGCTCGGTCAGCACCATGTCTGCACTGGAACCCTGGAACGGGGCACGGCCATTGAAGCCGCGGGTCTCGATGACCAGCGCTTCATCTTCCCACCAGCCGCGCGAGTTGCCCAGCCACTGGCGAATGCCTTCATCGGTCGGGGCGGCATCGATATTGATGATGCGGGTCTCATGGATCATTTCCTTGGTGATAGCGACGGTGCCGGGCCCTTGCACGATCTGCAGGCCATTGTTGTAGACCGTCGGCAGCATGTGGTTGGGCAGTCCCTGCGTGATGCAGCGCACCCAAGAATTGAGATCCTCGGGGCCGGCGGGCACAACCGGTCCGCCGCGTCCAGCAGCGCGTGCCGCTTCCGCCGCTGCGGTCAACGGCGGCAGGCGACCGTCGAGCGGATCGATGACCATCGCCACCTGTGTCAGCGGCGCATTCTTAGCATAACCCAGCGTGGTATCGCGCCACTCACGCTCATAGCCCCAGATGCTTTGGAGTGTTCCGCGTTCACGCCGGGCGGCGGCTTCGGCCTGGCTGAGTGCAGTACTGGCATCAACATCTTTGGGGCGCTCAAGCGGAATGCCATGAGCGGCATCGCCGCTCCACACCCCCTGAAGGTCAGGCTCGCCCCAGGGTGTCTGCGGCGTGATGAAAATATCGTTGAGGGAAGACAGTGCATCCCCATTATCCTGCGCCAACGCAATACCGGCCCAGCCAGGTTCGACCAGCGCAATGCGTACGCCGTCGGGACCGGCAATAAAGGCGCGGCGTGAATCGCTGTTGGCACTGGCTGGCACCTCAGGTGGCTGCACGATGACGATGTCTCGTGCAGCCATTTCCTGCAATTGTTCATCCAGCGCCGTGCTGGCAAAGGCGAGATGATCGATGGCGCGCCCTTCCGTGGCAGCAGGCATGGCGCTGTCATGCACGGACACCAGAAGCCAGCCATTGTCATAGCGCAGGCCTGACAAATCCGCGGTAACATCGCCGACCTCACCGCCTGACAACTCGCGATACCATGCCAGGGTGGCAGCAGGGACCGCAGCGCTCATGTGCACATGATGAAAACCTTCCTGTGCAGTGTCCTCAACCAGTTCGATGCGGGTTCCCCAGGGATCAAACAGGTAAGCGGCACGGAAAAATCCGTCGATGTCACGCCAGGTACTGCCATCCTCGAAGCGTTGCAGGCGCACACCAAGGCCGCCCACGCCGACACGTTCGAGCTCGGTCATCTTTGCCGCCACATCCGGATAGGAAAACGCCAGGTGGTCAATGCCGGTACCCTGGCTGCCTCCAAGTATCGGTCGTCCCACAAATTCCAATGTCAGCCCATGGCAATTAACAGCCTCCTCGCGCCCGGCGAGAGGCTCGCAGTCCATGAATCCGGTATACCAGTCCACTGCCTGCAACGGTGCAGGCGCCGCCAGTTGCACATACTCAATTGCCGCACCCTGGGCTATGGCAGGCAGCAGGAAACAGAAGAGAGACGACAAGATTCCTGTTAACACTTTTCTCATGTTCAATCCTCCCCTGCATCACGGCGCAGGTGTCCATAGAGAATCTCTTCCGAAAACTCCACGCACTTGAATTCGAGAATGCGCAGGTCCGCCTCCAGGCGCCGGTACAGCGGCATGCGAATTGTCCAGGGGCGAGTAAAGACACTATCGTCTTCCATGGTTGCCTCGTACATCAACGCATTGGCGTTGAGCGGCGTGAAGCGTTCGGTTACCTTCAGGTTCCAGCTGGCGAAATTGCCGGCACGGTCGAACCAAGACTCGCCGTTGAACCCGGCAGACTCGACCACCAGCGTATCGCCGTCCCAGCGGCCATGAGAGCGCCCCATCCATGAGTCGATCGGTGCCGGTTCAGGATTCTCCTTGTCCATGTGGATGGTGCGGCTGGCGGCGGCGAATCCTGAGACTAGCATGATCTTATGGTCACCCTGGATAGCCTGGAAGGGATGCGGCAGGTAAACAAACCGCGGTACGCCCGGTAGGAAGCACTTGATCTCGGGATCACGCGTGTAGCGGTTGGCGAAATTCTCCGCACGTTTTTCCAGCGCCCGGTCCTGGTAGGGTATGCTGCCGCCAACCACGACACCCTGGCCCGGGGGCACAGCACCGATGGCGCCAAATCTAGGAGGACCAGAAGTGGGCCCGTGCGGTTCGAGATCCCAGTGTGCGGTGCCGATGGCCTGCCAGATGCCGTTGAAATCGGGATGCCCGTCCCAGGCACGCGGAAAGTCAGCCCCCTCGGCAACAGCCTTGACGCTCAAAAGCAGCGCAATACTGCAAATTGCAACAACGGAAATTCGAGTCTGCACCCTATTCGTCCCCCCAAGCCTTATGGATCGCCTCCTGAATGATATGTTTCTCCTGCCACAGAAAGCAATTTAGCTTACACAGAGTCCTCTCGTTTAAACCATGAGACTATATTTACAGTATATATTCGTCATAAATATAGATAAGCAGCTGTCAAACGCCTGCGCGCACCAGAAATCAAAGGAGAAATCATGTATGCAAGCGCCAAGTCTGGTTTTATTTCATACAGGGGTTTCACCCTCATGGAATTGATGGTCGTCATCCCGATCATAGACCTGTTGGCCGCAGTCGACATCCCCACATAAATGCGCAACCTGATCTTTGCTGAAATCGAAGAGGAGCAGGTTTTTGCCGTGTAGGCGCGCACTAACTTGGAACTATTCAACGATGTGCAAGGATGCATGCCGAATGCCTCCAAGGAAGCTAAAGTCGGCGATGGCCTGCCGGTCGACAGAATTCAACACGTACTCTGGCGTCGCCGCAACGACCAGGTCGGATCAGTTGGGCTTGCACACTCGCCACACTCACCTAAATCGGTGTACCTGAGCAATACCTACAATGCTCATACCAGTAAGGTAAAGTTTGCCACTTTAGAAGCTGGGGTTTGTTTCCACTCAGCCCGGCGCTTTATACTGGACAACCCCAATAACAAGGATATCCCCATGCCCGGCTTTCTAAGCGTTTCACCTGCTCTACTGCTGACACTCTTTACTGCCAACATCCTGGCCCAGAGCCTGCCCGCAGATCTAAATCCCGATTCCATGTCGCGCCTGCCCTACGTGAAGCGCGCCGATCTCGATGCCGACGGCCAGGCCATCTACGATATGTTGCCCGGTCGCCGCGATTCTGGCGATGTCTCGGGCCCGCTGGCCTGGCCCGCCTACAACCCAGGTGTCGCCAAGGCCCTGCTCGATTTGCACAACGCCGCGGTCGGCAGCGAGAACCTCGGCGCCTATGAGCGTGAACTGGCCATCATGGTTGCCTGCCGCGAAACCAACTACATGCTGGAGTGGGATGCGCACAAGCGCCTGGCTCTGAGTTCCGGGATACCCGAAAGCGTGCTAGATGTCGTGCGCGACAATCGCTCAGTGCATGACCTGAATGACAAAGACGCCGTGATCATCCACCTCGGCCGCACGCTGTACCGCGAGAAGATGGTGGACTCGGAAACCTTCGCCAGGGCAAAGGACTTATTTGGTGCCAAGGGCGTTATGGACATGGTCGCCGTCATGAACACCTACGCGGTTAGTGGCTTCTTCGCCGCCACCGTCGATGAGCACGTCGCAGGTTCCGAGCTGTGGCATGACTGAGACAATACATATGCTGCGAGCATCTGCCATCATCCTGGCGCTGCTGGCCTGGATCGCGCTTCCTGTCGCTGCACAGACCGGCACGGTGGAAGAAATCCTCGTGCACGGGCATGCGCTGGAAGGAAACCTCGACGGTAACGACGTCGAGCGTTCAGTTTTCGTCTACCTGCCGCCGAGCTATTCTGCCTCGCCGGACCGGCATTACCCGGTTGCCTATTTGCTGCATGGCTACGGCCTGCGTGCGGCGCGCTGGATGACCCTTTTCGATGTCGAGGGAGCAGCGAACCGCGCCTTTGCCGCTCTCGATACCACCCGCGAAATGATCGTAGTCAGCCCGAGCACCTACACCATTTATGACGGCAGCATGTATTCGAACTCGGTGACCGCCGGCAACTGGGAAGACTTCATCGCCGACGACCTGGTGGCGTATATCGACAGCCACTACCGCACGATCGTCGATCGCATGAGCCGCGGCCTCGCCGGTCACTCCATGGGGGGGTATGGCACGATGCGCATTGGCATGAAACGCCCGGACGTCTTCTCCGCGCTGTATCCCATGGCAGCCTGCTGCATGATGGAGTGGGGTGAGCCTAGCGAGGCACTGGCTACTGCCGGCACCTATAAGACCCGCGAAGACGTGGTAGCCCTGCGCTACCCCAACAAAGGCCAGTTCGCCCGCGCCGCCGCCTGGTCGCCGAACCCGTCACGTCCGCCCTTCTTTGCGGACCTGCCCATGGAAGACGGGGTGGCGCGCCCCGAGATCCAGGCCAAGTGGATAGCCAACTCCATCATCCCCATGCTAGGCCAGTACACCCGCAACCTACAAAAGTACACCGCCATCCAGTTCGACGTCGGCACGGAGGACAACCTCATCACCGTCAATAACCAGCTGGATGCCGCCATGACTGAAGCGGGCATCGCGCACATCTACCTCACCTTTCCGGGTGACCATAACAACAAGGTGTCGGAACGCATCGAGCAGCATGTGCTGCCGTTCTTTGCCGAGCACCTGGCTTTTGAATAACTACAGGAACTATCCATGAAAAAAAGCGTATTCATCTTTCTTGCCACGCTCGGTGCAGCCTGGACTGCATTCCCCGTCAACGCACAACCCGGCGCCTTCAACCCGCCCCTGCTCGACTGCGGTCGTGACGACGAAGTCGATATGATCTGCGGTACGCGCGCCCCGGAAGATTTCGAGATCACACCTGATGGGCGCTACCTCATCATCGCCAAGTTCGGCATGGGTGACGATCATCCCCTCGACCTGTACAACTTCGCCACTGGCGCGTTCTCTCCACTGTCCATCAGTGACGACAAGCAGCCTGGCTGGGGCGATCCCGCGTGCACCGAATCCATCGGCGCCGCAGTCGGCCCGCATGGGTTATCACTGACAAAGCGCATTGGCGGGGAGTGGCAGTTCTACGTGGTGAACCATAACGAACGCGAATCCATGGAAATGTATGAATTGCTCCAGGATGGTAATTCCTGGCGCCTAGCGTGGCGCGGTTGCGTCTTTGCCGAAGTGCCCTATAACGACGTTTCCACGCGTCCTGATGGATCTTACGTGGCCACACGGCCCACCGCCTTCCTGACCGAAGGCTCCAACGTGTTTAGCGGCGAGCCCACCGGTGACGTCGCCCGGTGGACCGCAGCGGACGGCGAAGTAGTGCTGCCCGGCACCGAAATCGGTTATCCCAACGGCGTGCTCGTGTCAGACGACGGCCGTTATGCCTATATCAGCGGCTGGACCACTAGCGATTTCCACAAGTACGACTTACAGGAAGAACGCGAAGTGTTGCAGGTCGACCTGGGTTTCATGCCTGACAACCTCACCTGGACGCCAAACGGGCAGCTGATGGCCGCCGGTATCAAGGGCGTGGACGGCAACTGTCCTGCAGATTCGGACAATCCCTGCCTGCAGGGTTTCCAGGTGGTCATCGTGAATCCGGATAATGGCGCCATCACGCGCGTGTTCGACAACCGCGGTCGCGCACTGATCAATGGTGTGTCGGTGGCGATTGAACACGCCGGTAATGTGTACGTGGGCTCGTTCCAGGGCACGCGGATGGTGCGCTTTTCACGCTAGTGAATATCTGATCGACTTAATTCAATTAAGCTTGCTTGATTGTGGCCGATTTAGGCTCACGCCTGAGTCGGCTTCCTGCACCGCCAATCAACGGTGCGTTTCCGGCGGGACGCGCACAACAAACTTTCCGCTGTATTTACGGGTTGAGAAAGGCTTTGGCATATCATCCCCGGATTTTCTCATATGGTTAATACGCTACATAACCAACTTGTTGATGTGGACTTTTCGTCATTTCCATCAGTACCGCGGCTTATCTCATGTTCCTTGTTCCAGCCTCGTTGTGCCTGTTAATCTAGCCAACCATTTCAATTGGACAAGACACGCTTGAATTCGCTAAAGACCTATTCCCTGCTCGACCTCGCGCCGATCGTCGAAGGCGCCACCGCCCGCGACGCCCTCTACAATTCCCGCGACCTCGCCCAGCACGCCGAACGTTTCGGCTACAAGCGTTACTGGATGGCCGAGCATCACAACTCCACAGGTATCGCCAGTGCGGCCACCTCTGTCTCCCTCGGTTTCGTGGCAGGCGGCACCAGCACTATTCGCGTCGGCGCTGCCGGCGTCATGCTGCCCAACCATTCGCCACTGATCATCGCCGAGCATTACGGCACCCTCGAATCGCTCTATCCCGGCCGCATCGACCTTGGCCTGGGACGCGCGCCCGGCACCGATGGCAAGACAGCCTACGCCATCAGAAGGGACAACTTTCGGGCAGATGAAACCTTTCCCCAAGACGTGCAGATCCTGCAGGCCTATTTCAACGAAGGTTACAACGGTATAAAGGCGGTGCCTGGCAACGGTTTGAAGGTGCCCCTGTGGATACTGGGTTCGAGCCTGTTCGGCGCACAGCTTGCCGCCGCGCTCGGCCTTCCCTATCTGTTTGCCTCGCACTTCGCGCCTGACCAGCTGGACCATGCCTTGGCGATCTACAGGGAGCAGTTCAAGCCGAGCGAAAAACTCAGCGAGCCGTATTGCGGCGCCACCGTCAATATCTTTGCCGGCGACACGCAGGAAGACGGCGAGCGTCTACACAAGGGCATGATGCAGGGATTCATTTACCTGCGACGTGGCGAGCCAGGCCCGCTGAAACCGCCGGCGGATGATTTAAACACTATTGCCAGCCCGCAGGAGATCCAGATGGCCGAGCACGTGCTGTGTGAATCCGCGGTGGGGACGAAAGATACCGCGAAGGCGTTTATCAACCGCTTCCTCGACCGCACGCAGGCAGATGAGCTGGTGCTCACCTGCCACTGCTACGATCACGAGGCGCGCATCAAGAGCTTCGGTATCGGCGCCGAACTCTTGAACAATTATTTGCCCAAGTAATCCATCTTGCCAATCGCCACGCCATTGTGGCGCAGAATGTTGTAGGCGGTCGTGGTATGGAAATACAGGTTCGGCAGCACGAAGGTGCAAAGGTAACTTTGTCCGGTGAACTCGAGCTCGTACGGGCCGGCCTTGAACTTGATTTCCTTGTCTTCTGTGCCTTCGATGCTTTCGGGCTTGAGTGTTTCCAGGAACGCGACGGTTTTCTTGATACGTGCCTGCAATTCATCAAAGGTGGTTTCGTTGTCTTCATGCTTTGGCGACTCGGTACCGGACAGGCGGGCACCGCAACCCTTGGCGGAATCGCAGGCTATCTGCACCTGTCGCGCCAGCGGAAACATGTCCGGGGCGAGCCTGGCGGAGGTCAGCACGGTTCCGTCGATGCCTTTCTCCTCACAAAAGGCGGCACCCTTGGCCAGGATCGCCGACAAGTTGTTCAGGCATTTGATGGCAGCCGGAATGGACGAGGTGTACATGGACATAAATAACTCCAAAAAATGATGACAGGTTAATACGGGGATCTCGGAGATCCGGGTGCGCAGTTTAGAGTGTGACCGGGCGACTTTCATCACCTTTTTTACTACAACAACCACCCATGGTCGGCAATTCAGGGTACACTGCTCGCTCATGCCATAGCCCGAAACTCCCAAAATTTCCCTCCATGGCCCTCAAGCCCACCATATACAAGGCACGCATCGCGCTGTCGGATCTCGACCGTAACCTGTACGAGTCGCTCAACCTGACAATTGCCCTGCACCCATCCGAAACCCTGGAGCGCATGGTGGCGCGCATCCTCGCCTATTGTCTTAACGCACAAGAAAACCTCATTTTCTGCAAGGGCCTGAGCGACGCCGAAGAGGCCGACCTTTGGGCACACGATCTCAATGAAGCCATCGAGCTTTGGGTCGACGTCGGCGAGCCCTCCGCCGAGCGCATCAAGAAAGCCAGTCGCGTGGCTAAGGAAGTTAAGGTGTATAGCTTCAATTCGAAATCGGACACATGGTGGTTGCAGGGACAGAAGAAGTTCAGGCAGCTCAAGGCGCATTGGTACCAGTTTCCCTGGTCGCAGATGCAGGAACTGGCTGCAATAGTAAACAAGACCCTGGACTGGTCGATTACGATCTCGGAAAAATCACTTTATGTGTCGACCGGAGACGGCGAATTTGAATTGACCTGCAAGGACCTGTCTTCGCGACCGGATTAACTCCATAACTTATCGGTAAAAAGCCGGCGCCTTTTTCAGCGCCCGGTGCGCGAGCATGTCATGCTCAATCCACAAAGCGGCGTTCTTACGCGCCAGGAACTCCTCCACGGCGACCCGCGCTTCCTGCGTCTGTGCCACGTCCCAGTCGCTGCGTGGCAACCGATCCAGCGTGCGCTCTTCCGGGTAGTGGTATAAATCACCAGACAGCACCACGCCACCAGTCTCCGCGAGTTCAACGTAAAGCACCTGGTGACCGGGTGAATGGCCACGCGCCGCCTTGAGAATCACCTTACCGTCATCGAACACGTCGTACTCCTCGTCGGCAATATCGATGCGGTTGGCGGAACGCAGGGCCTCATAGGTCATCGGCCGGGCGCTGTTGTGCAGTGGTTCGTCGGGAAACATGGCTGCTCGTTCTTCCGGCCGCACCAGCCAGGTGGCATGGGCAAAGGTGTTGGCGTTGGCGCTGTGATCCCAGTGGAAGTGCGATAACGCTAGATGCGTAACATCCGCAGGTGAGTAGCCAATGGCCTCGAGTTGACTCGTCAATGACGGCCCCAGATGCACGGGCCGTTCCGCCTCGTCCGAACGAATGACGATCTGGCGCGCACCGACGCCTTCCATTACGCGTTCCTGATCGGGCACGGCACCGGCTTCCCACAAGAGCACGCCTTGCGGATGCACAATCAAAAATGAGGACAATGCCAGTAAGGTAGAACCGACTTCATCATCGCGCAGGTTGTAGCTGGACGGGCTAGCTTCCAGTTCGCCGCCGTCGAGGACATATAGCCGAATCTCGCCAGCGGACTGGGCAAGCACTGCCCCTGAAATTCCCGTCAGCAGAACCAGCGTAAACCATTTTTTCAGCATCGCCATCTCTAGTTACCCCTTTTCACTTACACCGCCTCGATACCGGCGCGCTGGCAAAAATATTCCCAGACCCTGGGCATGGCCAGGGATGAGAATTGGGTTTCGGCGGACAGGCGGATCTCGTCGTCGCTGAGCAACTTAGGTTCACCAAGCCCGCTAGCGCGAAGCAGCACGTCGGCATTGACCTGTAAATAAACAGCGGTGAGTACCGCGCGCTGAACATCCGCACCCACCACAACGGCGCCATGACCACGCATGAGCAGGCAGGTGTTATCGCCCAGCGTGGCGGCCAGGTTGCGACCCTGTTCAATGGAACGCACCAGCATGTCGGTATCGTCATAATCATCGCGAATGTCCCACACCGGAATGTCAGCGCCGATGACCGACGCCGCATGCACCACGGGACGCAGCGGCACATCAGTGACTGTGAACGGCAGCACGCCGTAAGCGTGATGGTGCACCACTGAATGCACATCGGGCCGTGTCGCATAGATCGCCGCGTGGATCATGCGCTCGCCGTAGGCGGTGCGCTCGCGCAGGTCGATCGGTCGCCCTTCCAGGTCGAATTCCATCAGGTCGGCATGCTCGACCAGTGCCGGACTGCGCGAGCGCGACATTACAAACAGGTCGGGATTATCTGGGTGGCGAATGCTGACATGGCCAAAGGCATCTACCACGCCCTCATTGGCCAGTATGCGATTCGCCGCCACCAAGCGCTGGAATTCCACTAGGTCCGGCAAGTCGGCATCCTGCGCCGCTGCCCGGACAACCGAACCGCCCAGAACACCCAGCAGGCCGGTGCCGGCCGCGACCGACATCGCTTGCAAGAGCCTGCGACGGGAACGGGGCCATCGTATCGATTGGGGTTGAAGCATGTGTTTGCCCTTCAGACATTAGCGAACTTTACCTGTGATAATAGTACGCCCCTCAACGCGATGCCATCGCGACAACACATCCACTGTGAGCCCTTATACGTACATAATGGGCATGAAAAAACGCTATACAGCAAGTTTACCCATCACCCGGATACTGCTGGCCCTGCTGGCCACCCTGACTGGACATTCCGCCATGGCTATTGAAGAACCCGCTTTCAGCGTGCTGCACAAGGAGGGGGATATCGAGATTCGCGAATACACCCCGTACCTAGTGGCGGAAACCGTCGTCGATGGCTCCGCTGACCGCAACGCCGCCGCCAGCGAAGGCTTTCGCCGGTTGTTTCGCTATATCAGCGGCGACAACAGCGCTGCCGGCAAGATCACGATGACCGCACCAGTCCTGCAGTCGCAAGCGCAGAAAGATGACGGGGAAAAAATCGCCATGACGGCGCCGGTGCAACAGACTCAGACCGATGTCGGCTGGCGGGTGGGCTTTGTCCTGCCGGCCGAATACACGCTGGACACTGCACCCGTGCCCGATGACGACCGCATTCGTGTCCGCGAGGCAGCGCCGCGCCAGGTAGCGGTGATGCGCTTCTCCGGGCGATGGAGTGAACCTAACTACACCCGTCATCGTGACGTGCTGCTGGCTTTCCTGGCGCAGAAGAATATAGAGAACGACGGCAACGTGATGTATGCGGCTTACAACGCGCCTTTCTCCCTGCCGTTCATGCGGCGCAACGAAGTGATGGTGGAGATTCGCCAAGCGCCATAGTACCGACTGAGTAAAGAAGTTACATGCCTGGCTAATAAGAGTTATCGTTGGTCAGGCGGCAATTCCTGAGAGAGAATATCCTGCACATTCGTACGGGTACTGACATCCTCCATGGTGATTGCCAGTAGGTAGCCTTCATTTTCGACATCAATCAGAGTGGTTTCATCCAGGTCTTTGGGTTCAACAACACCTGAGTGATTAGCCCTATGTTAAAGTGTATTCGTGTCCCCAAAGTTACTGACTTTCATGGCTTATACCCTCGATCGAAAAACGCGTTATGCACGGTTTCACGATCCATTAACAAGTTCACTCTGAAATAACGGTTACCGGCTTCATGGATTTTCCGTCAGATTCTAATCCTTCCACTTAACTGCGTCGGCGCCTGGATAACCTGCTGAACCCACACTGTTTTAATCAATGCCCTGTCAGGGTTTGAACGAAGGGAGTCGACGTACTAGGTTGTTTTCATGGAATGCCGTTTCCAGATTTACACCGCTCAATAAAGAACCTGTTATTCCGTTACGCCAACTTTGCTATGCTAGGGTGGTGTGCTTATCAAATACAAAAGAATGAGAGTCACTATGGCCCGACCTCTACTCATCCTAATCTTGTCCCTAGCCTCTTGTACCTTGTCACTGGCCGCCGACAGCGGCCTATCGGGGACACTGCTCGTTGCCAACCGCACCGGCGGTAGCGTGTCGCTCTATGATCTGGAAACCGAAACTGAAGTCACGCGCCTGCCCATCGGCGGACGGGTGCCACACGAACTCACCGCCTCCCCCGACGGGCGATGGGCCGTAACCAGCGAGTACGGCGGCGGCAACAATCCTGGCCAGCATCTCATTGTTATCGACATTCCGGCCGCTGAGATCCTGCGTCGCATCGACATGGGCTCAAACACGCGCCCGCACAGCATCGTTTTCCTAAACGACAGCCGTCATGTGGTTACCACCCTGGAACGCCGTGAGGCGATCGCGCTGGTAGACATCATTGGTGGTGAGATCGTCGACACCTTCGCCACCGGCGGCAGCGACAGCCATATGGTGCGCCTATCACCAGATAACCGATACGCCTTTGTCGCCGCCCGCGACAGCGGCACTCTGTCGAAGATCGCGCTAGACGGCAGCGAACCCACGTCCGTCATTACTACCGGCGCCCGCGCCGAAGGCATCGCGGTATCCCCCGATGGTGAACGCGTTTGGGTGGCCAACCAGGGCGCCAGCACCATCACTGCCGTGGATGCGGATGCCATGAAAATTGTCGGCATCATCGGTAGCATCGCTACCAACCGGGTCGAGTTCCTGCCCAGCGGCATTGCCGTGATTCCCGGCGGTACCGATGACGGCGCCGAGGGCAGGCACATTACTTATTTCAATGGCAGTACGCTCGCCGAAATCGGCCATATCAATCTGCCCGGCAGCACTGCATTCGGCACCGGCGTGCGTTTGCTGGCCGCGAACAATGCCCTGTTCCTGGCGGACAGCGCGCTCAACGAGATCTCCGCCGTGGTACCGGATTTTGTGGGCGAGCGCACCGTAATCGCCATCAATCCGGACAATGTGGACGGCATGGCGTGGTCGCCCCTCCGCGTCGTATCACTGGTGGACTGACACTATGCCCCTGGAAATCACCTTAACCTTCAGTGACGTAGAACTGGCCCGCTTCCAATGATGCGTATCACCGTCATCCAGCATAGATATTTCATGGGAGATATGATGAAAGCGTTCACATATAAAATTAAACGGACGATGCCGACCGTTATTGGCTTGCTGCTGTTCACCCAAGCTCACGCCCACCACAGCGACGCCGCCCTCGACCTCAACACTGTGCTCAATATCACCGGCGCCGTCACCGATTATAGCCTGCGCAATCCCCACGCCTATGTCACCGTCGCTGTAACCGGCGCCAACAACTCCGTGACCGAGTGGGACATCCAGATGGCCTCGGGCATCACCATGCGGCGCCTGGGATGGACGACAGAGTCGCTCGCCATCGGCGAGACCGTCAACGTCGGCCTTTATCCCGCCCTCGACGGCCGTTCATATGGCCTCTTAACATCTATCACCCACGAGAACGGGGAACCCCTTGTGGCGTCTCCCCGCGGCATCACGCGCACGCAACCGACCATTCAGCGCGCCAGCAGCATTGCCGGGCGCTGGCTGGTGGACCGCGGCCGGCTGCCATCGGATTACCCGGGCGGGCTCGACCAGCTGATGATTCAAGAGCTGACCCTCACCCAGCTAGGGCGCACCATGGAAGCCGCCTACAGCCAGGCGTCCGAGGAAAACCCGGAGCTGTCCTGTATTTCCAAGCCGACGCCGTCGCTGATCATTTACACCGACCTCTACCCCATGGAATTCAACATAAACGCCAATGACACCATCACCATACGCAGCCAGTACTTCGACACGCTGCGCACGGTTTACATGGACGGCCGCGCCCACCCATCGGCCAATGAGCAGTTCCACGAGGGCCATTCAATCGGCCATTGGGAAGGTGACACGCTGGTGATCGACACCACCAACTTTGCGCCACACCGCTCGCCCTACCAGAACGGCATTCCTTCGGGACCGCAAAAGCACGTGGTGGAACGCTTCCACCTCATCGACGGCGGCACGCATATGCAAGCGTCGTTCATGCTGGAAGATCCGGAATACCTTGTGGGGCAGATGCACTACTCGAGAGATTTGCAGTTCGTGCCGGATGCCGACATGTCGCCATTCAACTGCGACCTGGAATCCACTCGGCGGTTTTTGCCAAACCAGTAGCTAAAAGTATGCAGATCGAAAGGTACCCTCTGGGGCATAAAGGCAGGAAGGTCCGAGGTCCGACATCATTATTTTGTTGATAACCCGCCTACGGAGCAATCAGATGAAAAAAGAGTATGCAACCTTTGATGACTTTTACCAAGGATACTTTCTGACCGGCCACCGGCATAAGTACACCAAGCTATGCCATTTCCTGGCTATCGGCCTGGCCCTAATCTCAGGCATTTCATTCCTCGCCACGCTGGACTGGCGGTGGCTAGCCTTAGCAATCTTGATTGGTTACAGCCTTTCTATCGTCTCGCACTATCTATTTGAAAAGAATCATCCCGCTACGTACGACTACCCGCTTTATAGTTTCTTAAGTGCGTTCCGGATGTTTTTTGAAACGCTTTTAGGCAAGCACCAGATCTTTTAAAAAATCTGCCAATTCACGAATCAACCAACTCTGATGCCAGGGTCGAATATTAGCTAAACACCTCCAAGGTCATAGTTATGGGACTAGAGTGAACTCAGCAGGCCGGAAAAGTTCACCTTTCTATCCAATTCGTTTCTTAAATTTTGCTTCCTTCAGCTGCCAATCTTCAAAAATGATACTTGCCATTCTTGTTAAAGCCCACAACCTCCAAACACCTATAGTCATTAAAATTAGCATTACATACATTAGTATTTTTATAATTACTATTTCTTCTAACATAGCAATATTCTCCAATTAATTATCTGGACAGTTTCATCCCTACAACTAACTTCAGAGTTTATTTCTTAAAACTACTGAAATAAAAATACGCCCATCCTGGTATCTAGTAAATCCTTAATTAAATATCTGGACATGTACAGCAGTGATGTGACACTGCCTGCATAACTACACAAACATCTAATAAATGTAATGCAAAAATGTGAAGACCAGATTTATAAAAATGTTACATAACCTGAGGCCATTGATTGGGTTCCATGTTGCTCGGATAAGGTGCGCAGCACCGCATTTGGCGTCACAGCAACTTTAAATCAGTGCAGATCGACATAGCCACCAAAGGCCATTTGCCGATACCACCACAATCCATGCAATAATCCCGATAACAAGGGGGAACCACACATGCATCGCCGCCAACTCTGTCAGGCCATATTAACTAGCCTAGCCACCGCCTCCATCCTCAACGCCGGCCTCACCCAGTACGCGAAGGGCGCACTAAGCGACACGAAGATCACCCGTATCCGCGTCTACAACCCCACGGGCACCAACGGCTTGTCCGACTGGATAAACTTAAGCGAAATACTCGTCACCATCGAAACCGACTCAGGGCTCACCGGCATCGGTCAAGGCGGCACGAAGGACCTGCATGAAGACATTGCGGGCTTGCTCATCGGCGAGGATCCCTTCCGCATCGAATACCTGTGGAGCAAGCTCTACCGCAACAAGTTCTATCCCCCCGGTCGGGAAAAACTTCACGCCATGGGCGCCCTGGACTGCGCCTTGTGGGACCTGAAGTCCAAGGCCCTGGATGTGCCGTTATATGAATTACTAGGCGGGCGCAGCCGCGACTATATCGAGTGCTACCAGAGTTTTGGCACCCTCAACGAGCGTAATGCCCGCGACAGCGCCCGCTCCGTCATGGATGCCGGCTTCCGCGCCGTGCGCTTCCACGGCGTTGACTACGACGAAAATGGCCAATTCAATGCCCGCCAGGCCGTGGACCAGACCGCCCGCGTCGCCGAACAGATGCGAGCCGGCGTGGGCGACGACGGCGACTGGATCCTGGACGCACACACCCGCTTCGACCTGCCGGACATCACCCGCCTATGCAAACTGCTGGAGCCCCTGAACCCCTTCTTCGTAGAAGACCCCGTAAGAAGCATCACCGACGCCACCCAGTTCGCGCGCCTCAGGGAACAGACCTACGTGCCGCTGGCTGCGGGCGAACAATTCGGGGATATCATGGACGGCATTCGCCCGCTGGTGGAAACCAACCTGGTCGACTGGCTGCGCGCCTCAATGCCCAACGTGGGCGGCGTCACGCCCTTCATGCAGATCGCCGCTCTATGCAACGCCCACCATGTCGGCGTGGTGCCTCACTTCACCGCCCCGCTTTCCACTGCCGCGGTCAGCCACTGCCTGTTTGCCACCAGCGGCCCCATCATTAACGAGATGGCACGCGGCGCCCTGCCCGATTACGTTAACGACACCTATACATTGGAAGATGGAAAATTATGGCCCAACGAACGCCCGGGCATCGGCGGGTCGTTTCATGAAGACCAGGTGAACCTCATCAGCGAGATCGATGAAGCGAGGACAGAGGGGTTGTACCAGGGAGAGCCGTATGTGAGGCCGGATGGGTCTTATATCTATTTATAAGAGAGGTAAGAGCAGCTTTTTATTTGTCATTTGCTCTACTTCATTTTCTACCAAATGCCTCTCCCCCAGCCGCCGGATCATGAGGCGGCATCGGTTCGCCCGTAACCGGGTTGGGGTAGTGGAAGGGCTCCACGTAGTAGCTCGGGTAGGCCAGGTAGATGACTGTTGGCGGCAGATCAGGCGGCGGCGGGAACTTGGCGGGCCATGTGTTAGTGATCAGGTTGTCGACCCAGCCGATGCCGTAGCCTGAGTACATGTTGAACGGGCCGTGCAGGGTCTTCATCTTCCATACGCCGTCTTCTTTCACGAAATCGTCTTCGTAGTAATTGTGACCCCAGCCGCCGATGGACATGACGAACGCGATGCCGCGGACTTCCGCGGTGCCGTCGTCGTGGACGGTGGTGATGTTCTGGAACTGCTGGTGGTCCACAAGGATGCCGCGGGCTGGGCCGACGGGACCGAGGCCTACGTTCATGTACTCGAAAACTCGATCTTTACCTAAAAATACGCCTCTACCCCCTATCTCCAGTGTACCGTCATCGGCCCAAAGGTCATGCAACGAATACCACAAAGATTTATCGACATAGTAACCATACGTGCGCTGTAAGATTTCAACTTCACTCTGATCTTCCAGTTTTTCGATGCGATTACTGACTGAGTCGAGTTCAGCTTCGAGCGCACGGAGTTCAGCAAGGCTTTGGGCCTGGGCCAAGCCGGAGGAAAGAGAAAATAGCAAGGAAGAGATGAAGAATACGCCAACCTTCAGCAATTTCTTCATGGTCATCAGGCTTTTCTTGTTTTGTGAATTATTCACTGTGCTTACCTCACGTTTTTGCCAGCGGCTTTGTCGGCAGCCAGTCTTTCCATGTCACGGTGAGGTTCGCCGGTGACGGGATTGTTGTAGTGAAACGGCACGATGTAGGTGTTGGGGAATGACTCATATTCCACCGTCGGTGGCGCGTCAGGTCGGATGGTGCTGCTCATGGTTTCGACGGGTATGATGCCCTCGCCTGTCCAGCCCTTGTCGTAGTCGCCCCAGAAGGTCACCCAATAATGCTGCTTGGCGATCTTCCAGGTGCCGTTGTCGTTCACGTATTCATTTTCGTACAGGCCGCCGCCCCACTGCCCTTTGCCGTCCACGGTGCGCATGACATCGCTGCGGAATCTTCCCCAGGCGCGGCTGTTGTCCTCAGACACGTGGATCACCGGCTGCAGCATGGGGAAGTTGTTGAGCTGGCCTTCCTCCAGACCTTCCGGGCCGAAGTTGGTCATGCCGCGGGCGATGCTGGCTTTGCCCTGGTAGACGCCCATCTGGCCGAACTCCCAGGTGCCATCAGTGGTGAAAAGATCCACGGCCTGCGTCCATAAACCCTTGTCAAAGTAATAGCCAAACATGGCCTGCAGATTTTCCACGGCCCGCAATGAATGTTGGCGCGCGAGTTTGATCCTTTCATCGTCCGCGCGTTGTTCTAGCTGGCCGAGAGGATCGTTGGGCCTGTTCGGCAGGTCGTGGAACGGCGGCGGCGCCATGATCGAGCTCAGGTTGTTTTCATAGTGGAACGCGGGGACGGTGATTTCTGGGAAGGGCCGGTAGTTGACCGGTGAGCGTTCGTCAGCGCGGAAGTCTTTGCCCACCGGCGTCTTCCAGTTGCGCGGCGCGCGTTCCATGGCCGCCCAACCGCCCTGGTAGGGAGCAACAAAGTTGATAAACAGGCGCATCTCGGCGATCTTCCACACGCCGTCTTCTTTTATGTAGGCGTTTTCCTGGATGGCGTCGCCCCACTCCGCCTTGTCCTTGTAGTTGCCCAGCAGTGACCATTCGCGCCACCGTGCCCGGGCGCTCATGCCGTCTTCCGCGATGGTGACCAGCGGCTGCAGCTGCATGTGCATGTTGAAGCGGCCGAAGGGCAAGCCAGGGCCAGCGTTCATGGAGCCGCCGCCCTGGCGGGTGAGCAGTTCCTGGATGCGATCGCGGCCAATGTAGACGCCGTCCATACCGTACATGAGGCGGCCCTCAATGGTGAACAGGTTAGCGGCTTCAGCGAAGTAGCCCTTGTCGATGTAGTAACCGAAGGCGCGGCCGAGTTTGGTGATGGCGTTCATGTCCTCGACGTAGGTCGCCTCGGCTTTTAGGGCGTTGAGGCTTGCCAGGAGGCTGGTGTACCTAGCCTCGTCGGACTGTCCAAAGACCAGGAGGGGGAAAAGAAGCAAGATGGAGGATAAGAGTTTTAGGACGGTTTTCATTGTAATTAGGGTCCCTTGATTCACTGGGGCGTTGAGGGCAAAGCGTATAACAGAAGGGGCCGGGATGTCAGGCTTTATGTGTGCTTTCGGGGATTTGCCTACCAGGTTGATGCCAGATGACAGCCTTCAGTTCCCGAGTTGTCACTCCCAGCCGGTCGGGGAATACAGCGGTGCGGTAAAGCCCATGGCCTCGATCTCGTGCACCTGGCCGTCTGCGCCGAACTTAAAGATGTGAGCAGCCGGCAGATCAAACGGCTGGAAAGGCATGTTCTCATTGGTGCGCTGAGAGGTGGAGCCGTCGGTGTGGATGACGTCGTACGGCAGGTTGTCCATCGGGTGACGGAAATGCGAGAACCCCATAACCAGTCCGCTGACAGGATCGACTGCCACCAGCCGGCGGTTCTCGATTCGGTCGATATAGGTGAAGGTCAGGCTGTCGAGCTGTGCAGCGCAGCTGCGAGCCACCGGTGCCTGCGAGGCATCACCCGGAATGACCGGCCCGGGACCGGCCTGCGGGCCGGCAGTAATCATGCCGTTCTCGTGACGCTCGCAGTCGTCCGCGAATGGCATCAGGGAACCGTCGTTGTCATCCAGCGCGTCGTAATAAGCCATGCCCATGGTTGCCAGTGCCTCACGTGACAGGCGCGAGTCTTCCGGCACCTGTGCGAGCAATCCGGCGCGGGGGGCTTGCAGGTTGGCGAGAAAATCGGCGCGTATGCCGGACACGAGATGCTCTGCCTCGGTAATCTTGCCCTTGTCACCGCGTTTCAGGCGAATGGCAAAAATGATCGGTTGTTCTTCTTCACCGTTTTCGCCGGTAATGCGGCGCTTCATGACGCCGAGGAATCCTACCTGCTGCAATTCCACATCAGGCACGAAGATGGCGAAGCTGGATGGCCCCTCCACGGTGCTTTCCCACAGGCCTTCGCCAGGCTGCATGCGGGTCACGTTTTCCACGAAGGCGATGTCGTCGGCCAGCGGCGGAATGCTCGGGTCGTGCGCCGCCAGTGCCGCGACGTAGATATTGGCAATTTCGATGAGGCAGTCGCGGTTGCAGGCCTGGGGTGTTGGTGTTGCGGTTAAAGGCGCGTCGGCAGCCTGGTCACCGCCGCAGGCAGTAAGCATGAGGGTGGCGCAAACTATGGTCGATTTGAAAGCAGTTGTCATTGAAGTCTCGATGAAGATCAGGGTGTGTACCAAATGGGGCTCGAGTAAGCGCGTTCCTGGATGGTGGCCGGCCACTGGGTCTGCTCGACCGGAATTTGCAGGGCCAGGGCGTCGAACAGGGTATGGCGCGGCGTCGGGATCTCGATGGCGCGCACGTAATAAAAGGCATCAAGCGCGGGATCGAAATCTGGATCCTCCCACACCACGGCGAGCTGCGGAGCACCAATGTTGTTGCTGTAGTAACCGGTGGTGACATCCACAGTATTGCCGACCGGCGGTAGCTTGCCGTCTACACCCATGCGTCGGTCATCCGACCAGGCCACGTCGTACACCTTCTCTTGCGGGTTGCCATCGGCATCGATCCAACCCTTGATCACCTGGACTCGGTCGAGGTTGGCGCCGGTAGGGTCCATGGCGGCATGTATAAGGAACGAAGGTGCACGGTTGCGCGGCGCGGCAGTCAGGTCGGCGCCCATAGGCACGCCCTTGCGATAGCCGACAGCGGCGATGTCGTTCGCGCGGGCATCGCGGCTGTTGAAGTTGAAACCGCCGAACACACGCAGGGATATGCGTGGGCCGGTGGTGCCGTATACTTCGCGACGCTTGAAGGCGGCGAAGATGGATTCGCGGGTATTTTCTTCGGCCCACACGCCGGTGAGACCGGAGGCGCTCATGTCCCAGGCCGGAAAAACGAGGTTCTGTTCCTGCGATACGGCGCGCTGGCTCAGCTTGGAATCGCTGCCTATCTTACCGAAGAAATTGTCTTCCTCGATTGCGGACATGCCAACGTGGCCGTCGGAGGCGCCGACAAAACCGAACTTGAACGGGTTCTCCCCAATCCGGTCCTCGATCTGCATGCCGGACAGCAGGCCACCACGGGCGTAGTCGGCCGGTGTCGGCTCCATCACCTGGCCGGTGAGCAGCTTGTTACGGATCTCGTAATTGGCGAACTCGTCGTTGGGCGATAAGGCGGGATGAGTTTCGGAGGTACCTTTCATCTGCGTGATTTCCATCAGCAGTTCCCAGCGCATGCGCTCACGGGCGTAGATGGCATCGATAGGCCGCCCTTGCGAATCCTGGTCGGCGAACATCAGGCCGCCGGAGATATTCGAGTTGTGGGGAATGGCGACGAAATCGATGCCGGTCCTGTCTGATGTGTTGTGCAGGAAGGCGAACAGTGCTTCGGGGTCGAGGCTGTCCTGGTTACTGAACGGCACGAACTGCATGGCCGCATCCGTGCTGTCGGCGTTACTGATCACGTTGCGATGCAGGTTCTTGATACCCTGCTGGCTCGGTATCAGCGAGGTCCATTCCCAGGCGTAAAAGGTAGTGAACTCGCCGGGCACGTTGTGGCGGGTGGCTGCATCCACCTGCATCTGCCAGCCGGCGGCACGCATGGCCGGCGAAAAGATCTGTTCGGCCAGTTCGGCGCGGTTGCCGTCTTCGGGCTGATAACGCATGAAGCCACTGCGGGGCTCGCCGGCCATCGCCTGTAGATTCTCGATCACGTCACGGCCACGCGGTGTGGCCTGGAGCAGCGGATGACCTTCCAGCGCCATGACATCGATGCCTAGGTTGGTGGCGTGATCGGTGATGGCGAGGAAGTCGAGTGGGCGGCCTATGCGTACCCAGTCATCCAGGTTGGGATGCAGGATGGGAATGCCCTTGGCGAAACGATAAGCCATGTCGGGCGTCACGCCCTTGTTGTTGGTGGCGAAGGCATCCGTGGAGAGGTTGGTATGCAGGTGCAGGTCGCCCCAGAGCAACTGGGTCTGCGCGCTGGCCAATGTGGCGCCTGCCAGGCCGACGGCCGCGGCCAGTAACCGGACGGAATTCTTGATAAAAAACAGATTGGTATACATGCCGCAGCCCTCTTATTATTTGAGGAGAAAACTAGACAAATTACACGGCAAAAGCAAATACGGATGCGGGTTTGATGACCCCGGTCAATTACCCGACGGCAGCGGGGTGGCCGGGCCTATTTCGAAGGTCAGGGTGACGCCCGGGATCTTGTTCAGGATCAGGCTGACGGGTCCGTTTTCAGACTGTACACCGGGAATGAGGATCTCCTGACTCTGGTAGAAGGCATCGCATACGCCTTCCGGCGCCACCGGTTCCAGGGGCTGGTAGGCGATCACCTGGTACCAGCCTCGGCTGTTGCGCTTGAACTCCGCCTGAAAGCGCTCACCCGAGTAGGCAATGGTGCTCAAGGAAAGGCTGCCCTCGCTTTCACGCCAGACATTGCCGTCGGGCACCTCGTTTTCGCAGATCTCGCCCAGTTTGTATTCCAGGCCATCACTGTCATAGTCGCGTGCCTTACTGAGAAGGTCGTTGCAATCGGCATTTATCGCGAAGCCGTCGTCGAAGGAGAGATCAGAAGCCAAGAGTTCGAAACCGTCCTCCAGGTTGCCGAACAGAACGCCCAGGCCGTTGTAGTCGGGAAGGTCCGGGTAGATGCGACGAATGCCGGCGGCGGGAACAAGAATAAAGAAGCTGTTGTCGCGAAACTGGAAGATCTCGTATTCCAGGTGCGACAGGTTTACCGGGAAACTCAGGCCCACCTTGCCCTCAGTGCTGACCAGGGTGAACAGCGCGTGTGATTCGCCGATGCGTTCCATGGACATCGGGCGGCCACGCTGGGTGAGGTTCACTTCCTTACCGGCGACGCGCAACTGCGAACCCTGCACGTGGCTGTACAGCGGGTTCGCCTCGCATAACGGCGTTTCGATCTGTGACAGCAAGTTGGTGTTGATATAACGGATGGCGGCGAAGCGCTCGGAGAATTCACGTTCTGTAAACGTCACCTTGCCGCCCGGTTCCAGCAGGCTGGTACCCGCGAGGAAGGCCTGCTGGTGCCTGACGCCCATGAGGGTCAGCAGGGTCGGCGCCAGGTCCATGTGCGTGCCCTTTTTTTCGATCTTGCCTGTGACGCCCGCGTTGAGGATGTTGACGAAAATCTTGCGTTCATAATTCTCCGGGTAATATTCCTGGCCAATGTTGCGCATGTGAAGGTGGTCGCTCATCAGGAATACCACGGTATCGTCCCAGGCCGGGCTCTGCTTCAGGTGGTTCACGAATTTTTCTACCATCTGGTCGGTGCAGTGCACAGCGTGGAAGATCATGTTGTCGATGCGATCGTAAGGTTTGCACACTTCCGAGGGCGTGCCATCGGGCGGATGTGCGTCCACGGTCAGCACAGTGAAGTTGAACGGCTTTTGCGTGTTGGCGGCCAATTCGTCGAACTTGCCCTCGGCCAGCCCCAGCAGAGTTTCGTCATACAAACCCCAGCGGTTGAGGTAATCGGGATCGTCCATGAGGGGACGCAGCTCTTCCAGGCCCAGCACTTCCTGGTAGCCGTGCGCGGCGAGGAACATGCCCTTGCCGGCGAAGCGCGTGGAGGCGCCGCCCATGAATACCTGCCGGTAGCCGGCGCGCGAGAGGATGTCGCCGAAACATACCGCCTCCTGCAGGAAGCCGTTGCGCAGGATGTCGTTGCCGCCAGGACCCGGCGGAATCAGCAGCGGCGTGCCGCACTGCGACGAAACGATGCCGGCCACGGTGAAGTTGGTACCCTGAGTCTGGTAGATGTTCTCAAATGACAGTGCTTCATCACGCAGCGAGTTGAGGAAGGGCGTGAGTCCGGGATACACCGACTCATCGGTATACATCTTCTCCATGCTTTCCATATAGATCATGACGACATTCTTACCGGCGGTGATGTCGTCGGCTATCCGGTACAGGGACGCTTCATTTAGGCCGGTGGCCTCCCAATCGATATCGGCCAGCGCCATGTCGCTCTGCACGCTGGCATTGCGAATGATAAAGGATGCGCCGCTGGTGATGTCCGGATCAACGGCCAGCGACAACAGCAGGCAGGGTATGATAAGCAGAGTCTTGTCCTGCAGTTTTACCTTGTGCGCCTCGGCAGTGAAGAAGTAGGCGAGCACGCCTACGGCAACCAGGTAGCCTACGACCAGGGCGACCATACCGGGAAAGGCATTGAGCCCGAACTCAAAGGTCTGCATGTTGGCATGAAAGAAAAACTCTTCATTGAAGCTTTCACCCTGCAGATAGAACGACATGAGACGCGCGGAGGTGAAGATCACCAGGCCTTCCACGGCAATGAACGAGACGAGGAAACGCAGCCAGTAATTCTTTATATGTACGCTCAGGCGCCAGACGAGCGCGAGGAAAACAAGCAGGAACACCGTGGAGCGCACGAACCACCCGCCGCCATGCGACAGGTTGTAATAGAAGCTCGCGATCTCGGACGCCAAGAGCACCAGCAGGATACTGGCACCGGCTGCGGTCATGACGAGAGTTGAGCGGGCGAAGTCTTTCAAGTTGGGCATAGGGCGAGAATAACGGCTAACAATCCCTGGTCAATCGGCAAAGTATAGCAAAACCATTTTGTATTCTCTTACCCCTAGCGGATAAATTAGGTATCACTCAGGCAGAGCCAATCTCCGTGCACTCTGTTAATGAAAACAGGTAGCGCCATACTGAAGCATTAACACATATGCAGTAGTACTGAGTGACAGTCATAGAGTCCTAGATAGCCATAGTTATTAAAGTTAACCCACCATCCTATGTCAGAAATAAACCAGCTGATGGCATTTCTAAAAGTTGGATTGCAAAATAGATTATATTCCATCACAAAATTCTAGCTTTGCCATATCTACGCCTATTGCAAAGGTAGAGCTGCTTGAGTGATTCTTAGACCAAGCCGGGGCCTCATTCAGAGGGCGGGAGGGTGCTGTCACAGCGCCACACCGTTATTGCACCTGCCCAGATACTTAAATACGGGTGTACCTACAGTGTTAGTATGAGGTAACTTTTCACAAATCCTAAAATAATGTAATTCCTATGAGCCGACTACTTCATACAACGCTTATTCTTAGTTCATTACTCTTCGTTACACAGGTCTATGCCGAACGCGATGAAAACAGCGTGAAAGAAGATGAACGGGCGATAAAAGCATTATTTGATAACTGGATAACCGCCACCACAGAGGGGAATCTCAATCTTGCGCAACAGGCTATTGCTGATGACGCTATATTTTTAGTGCCGGGTGTCGGTGTAATGGACAAGATGACATTTGCGCAAGCAGCCGCGGGGGAGTCACCTGAAGATTCTCCAATGATTTATGACCTCAGTAGCAACATTCGTGAGATAAGAGTTATCGGAGAATATGCTTATCTTTGGTCAGAGTCGGAACTAAATATTACACCTAAACAGGGCGGTGATACTGTAACAATGGCGGGGCATTCTCTTTCTGTATTGCAAAAGATTGATGGTCACTGGCAGATTATTCGCGATGCGAACACTATTACAGCGGTTTCGGATATATCGAAATAATTACAGGTGAAGTTATTAAGCTCTATGACTGCTTGGAGGATCCGCAATCATAGCCTTAAGACTTTTAAGGACAGAATTCCTGATTATTACTGGCCATGATGTTGGGTCCATACTCGCCGCATTATGAAATAAATTAAATTTTAACGGGCAGCAAATAATCAACTGTTGGAAAAGATAGAATTATTCAAATATAAATCCTTAATAATTACAAGCAAATCAGGAGAAATTTCCATGCAATATCAAAAGATACTGAAAACATCGCCAATTGCCATAGTAGCCCTATTAACTTCTATATCCTTTGCCGCAAATGGGCAGAACATGGCAGGTAGCTTTGATGGCTGGCACCAAGTCGGTAATGCCAACTGGCGCATCGAGCAAGGGGAGTTTATTTCTGATGAAGGTAATGGCCATCTTGTGACAGACCGTTCGTATCTAGACTTCCGTATCACCGCAGAATTTTTTGTAGATGCCCCTACAGCCAATAGTGGTATTTACTTCCGCATTACCGATGAGAACACAATTCGCGACACCACTGCCTATGAGGCAAATATAAACGATGAGCGGCCAGATATGGAGAAAAGCACTGGCGCCCTGGTCAATCATGTACCCCCCGGTGAATTTATCAAGACAGCGGGTCAGTGGAATACATATGAAGTTACAGCCCAGGGTGACCATATTGTGATTGTTCTCAATGGAATAACCACAGTAGATACTCACAATACCATGCACACCAATAGTGGTCCGGTGTCATTACAGCACTTGGCTGGTGAGGTGAGGTTCCGCAACGTAATTATTGAGGCGCTTTGATCGAACTGATAAGGATGATGGTGACAAAGATATTTTATGTGGCGATAAAGGAAGTTTCGGAAATCCTTAAATATCGAGCAATGATGGACTGCTAAACTTTATTTGTTTATAGAGCAGTTAATATTTATATATCTCTAACAGAAGCATCCTTTTACGCGCACAGCCTGCCGAGTTGTTATGTAATCACCCTTGATGCGGCCTAATCAGGGGCCGTAAAGGGCTGTCACAGCGTCACACCTTTACTGTATCTGCCCAGATACAATTGATTAGATCTAAAAACGTCCTCTTATAATTTAAATTATTGAAAATATTGAATTTTAATATTTTTTTGTTAATAAAATATTATGCTATGTTATTTGAGTATTTAATATTCTTATAAAATTCTAAATAAAAACTTAGTGTCTTAATTAACCTTTCAACAAAAATTTACTGCATTGCAAGTTAGCAACTTGAGCCTTAGAGAGACCAATATTTAAATAGAAGTAGTTCACATAATAATAGGTAAAATATGAAAGCTATTTCCCTGAGCTACAGAAAAAATACTCTGCCCCTTCTAGCGTTATCTTTTATTTTTTTTCTTTCATTACCAATTCAACTCCAAGCGCAAGATAGTGGTCAGACTCCACCTCCACTAAGTTGTCCGGCGGGATCTGTGCCCAATTCAGATCAGACAGGCTGTGTAAAAGAGGAAAATAAAGACGCTGGTGATACCCAGACTCCACCTCCACTAAGTTGTCCGGCGGGATCTGTGCCCAATTCAGATCAGACAGGCTGTGTAAAAGAGGAAAATAAAGACGCTGGTGATACCCAGACTCCACCTCCACTAAGTTGTCCGGCGGGATCTGTGCCCAATTCAGATCAGACAGGCTGTGTAAAAGAGGAAAATAAAGACGCTGGTGATACCCAGACTCCACCTCCACTAAGTTGTCCGGCGGGATCTGTGCCCAATTCAGATCAGACAGGCTGTGTAAAAGAGGAAAATAAAGACGCTGGTGATACCCAGACTCCACCTCCACTAAGTTGTCCGGCGGGATCTGTGCCCAATTCAGATCAGACAGGCTGTGTAAAAGAGGAAAATAAAGACGCTGGTGATACCCAGACTCCACCTCCACTAAGTTGTCCGGCGGGATCTGTGCCCAATTCAGATCAGACAGGCTGTGTAAAAGAGGAAAATAAAGATTCTGGAGAATCTCCTGAGGATATCCGCAGCAAGATAGAAGCTGCGCTTGGGATAGAAATTATAGCGAAATCTTTGAATAAATTGCCTGATGATAGCTATGAAATCATGGATACAGATGAGGTCATTGGCGAAATAATTACTGCGAAGGGGGAAATTGATCTTGATGTTAGCAGTGTTGAGGGTATCTCAGATCGTATTCAATACATTTTCTATTCCAATAATAGAAAAATAGGTGTCGGAACTGAAATCAAAATTAAACTTCCGGACGGTATGAGTAATATCTCGTTTTGTGTAGAGGACGTGCAGTCTGAATTGAAAGCTTGCGTTAGTGAAAAAATAAATGTGCTTGCTCCCATAGCATTAGATACAAGCTCTAGTGAGAATAACTTATTACCAAAAGCAATAATTGAAAATGCTCTAAAGTCCTATTCAGATACTGATAAGAAGGCTGGTGAATTAATTAAGTTTTTTTCAGCCTCTCAAGATGAGGATGGGTCTATAGTCAAGACCATTTGGACAGTAGGAGGAAGAGTAATCTCCAGAGAAAAGGAGGCAGAGTTAAGATTTCCGGAAGGAGAGAATGAAATAACACTAAAAGTTGTTGATGATAAAGGGGGGACATCGTCTCAAACTCTTAGATTTATTGTTCAATCGGCTCAGATTTTGTCCTTATCAGCTGCATCAACTGAAGATGTTTTGGAAGTCACCTCTTCTCTAGCGCATGGTAATGTTGAACTCTTTTCAGGCCAAATAAATAGTAGCTACAGTATTAATCTAGCATTATATGCCGAGGATTCTATCGGATTATCATCTGTCAAACTCTATTGGGATAAGAAGTTGATAGAAAGCGTGGATTTAAACGATAGTGTTTCGCTGGCATATAAATATTCTATTAACAATATTCAAGCAGGAATTTACGAATACAAAGTTATTATGCAAAACAAGTTAGAGGAAAAATACGAACGTATAATTCTAGTAACTATTTCCCAAAGCCTTGAAGAGGCCATTAAACAAAATGAAATAAAAACTCCCGCTCTCAAAGGGCAGCCTAATAAGGAAGATTCCAGTATTCTCTTAAGCTGGCCAACTGTTCAGGGTTATAGCTACAACCTGTATAACTGCATGGATAACATCATTGATCTTTGTGTTATAGCAGAGAAATTCACAGAAGCAGATGGTGAAGATATTTCATATACATTTTTCCCACCAAATTTGGAGACCTATTACTACCTTAAACTAGAAGCTTGTAGCGATGCTTATTGCTCAAAGTTATCAAACACAGTTAGGCACTATAGTGGAGAAAAAGATAAGATTCCTGAAGTAATTTCTGAGGCACAGGGTGTTACGATAACTACTGATGGAAAATCTTCAAAGACTTCAATAGCTATCGGTGTAGCAGGTAACGGAGAACAAAATAATGATAAATCATTCACTACTTCTGATTTCATTGATCTAGTCGCAAAGGTCATACCGGATCCGCTAGATGTTGGTAAAGAGGGAGAGATATATGTTGTAGTCCGCGTAATAGAAAATGGCAAGAAAGTTTTTCTAGCGCTTAATGAGGATGGTTACTGGGAAACTTGGAACGCAAGCTTGAAATCTTTACCTGCTGCACGATACGTTGCAGCTTTATCTGATGCTGAAGAAGTTTTGGTTTTCTCAGGTGAGCTTAGTGAGGGTGAAAGGCTCGTTTACGTAGGATATTCACTATATGAAAAAGATGGAAAACCAAAAATCCATGTTAGCTTAAAACCTTATACTTTAACTGTTAAGGGAAGCTAGCTATCAGCTGTAGATATCTATATAGGAATTCTTAGCTTTTATTTATATCCCTATGACTCGGGCACGATAACAGTCCGGAGCGGTTGATGCATGTCGGTTACTCGTTATTCACTAATGATAAGCCTGTCATAACAACAAGCCTCTCTCCCTTAAAGATTGACGTCTCTGAGTGATTCTTAGACCTAGCCGGGGTCTAAATCAGGGGGCGGGAGGGGCTGCCACAGCGTCACACCGTTGATGTACCTGCCCAGATACAAAAGAATTTTTTCTGACAATATTAAGTGAGTTATGTTTCACAAATGCCAAAGATTCTCAGCGGCATCTATTAGGCCGTTTTAATCTAGAATAAGATTATTAAGAGAATTACTGATACATCTCTATCTTATAGGGCGTCAGATTTGTTGTTATGACAGGCTTATCATTAGTGAAAAGTGAGTAACCAATATATATAAGTCGCTGGCCCACAGTCATACGGCCAGAATAAATCGCTATCTCTTCCGCATTTTTTAGTGCATTCACATATTTAGCGGCATTCAAAGATTTGAGGCTAGTATTCCAGAACTCCCATATACCATCTTCGTTTAAGGCTTTATAAACTTTTTTGCCATTCTCAGTAGTTCGCATCACAATATAAAGCTCACCCTCCTGACCAACATATTTAGCATCAGGATAAATCTTAGCCGTTATTATTACATTTTCATCCGATGTAAATTTGACTTTAGTAGTTTCACCTCCATCCGAAGAGGCACCTACAGTTATTATTGCATTAGATGCTTGAGCGTCTGTGGAAATAGTATCTTTCAACCGGTTTTGTAGTACACCTAAAGAAAAGATAAGTTCTGAAACCTTCTGCACTCTAAATCCTATTCCAGTACCAGCCGAAAATTTTGGTTCACCTACTGCTTCAGAAAGCGATATCCAAGGTGTTGGTAATGGCGAGTTATCAGGTAGGCTCAGGAATAATGAAAATAGACCATCATTTCCTAAGATTTCTGTGCAAGAGATACCAAATGCATTTACTAAATAAATCCCTTTTTCAAAGTATCTGCCGTCGATATATTTATTACTTACTACGTTTTCATATCCGCAGGGCGGTGAAAGTGGCTGACTAAAAGCAGAGATTGAGAGGGTACAAGAAAAAACTTGAATAAGGATTAAAAACAGCAAATTCTGCAAAAGACGCATAAACTAGAGACAATCAGTTATATCTGTTCCAATTGGGCATAAATTAGGTTCATCATATTCGCCATCAAAGGCATACTGGCATGAATTACCGGTTGCTAAATTTAGCACCTTTCTTGATTGACGGATTCATATTATTTCAAGCCTAGGCCTATCATCTTCTCTCTTCTTACAACAGACCTGCAGTCATGCACCTTCCATTCTTCCCTGCTGTCTAGGATGGACCCCGGGTATTACAAGGGGAGTTAAGAAACAGGTACAGCAACCGCCTTAAACTAGTTAACACTGTTCAGCCTCCAAAATCTCGGCCTCCGGCTATAAACCTACAACCGGCCCCCATGGCCTCCTGCCCCCGCCCGCCCAAAACAAGGCTCCAGAATACCTCTGAGAGGCTCTGTATTGCCCTGTGGGAGCGACTAGAACTAAAGAGGCAACAACATACCCCCTAAAAAGGGCATTCTAGTTTTTGCGGGGGCTTTTGGCGGAAAGTAGACGTTCTAGTAGACGTTTTAAGTCCCTTGACAGTGAACTAACAGGCTGGAAAGCTAGTAAATAGGCGTGATAACAGAGCCAATGGTTCCTTTGGAGGGTATCAAGTGATCTCATGGGCACCAACCTCCATCATTAGTCTCTGTAATCCCGGTGTTTTTCAACAGACTGGGGCTATAGAGCAATTAGCTTCATGTACTTGTGTAATAAATCCAGCTTATACCCGTCACCATAGCCCTGACCCACTGAAGTAATACTCCAACCACCTAGTTGATCAATAACCTCTGTTGGGGTTTCTACTGCTCGTAGCCTGTCTCTGAAACTATGCCTGAAGCCATGAATGACTATTGAGTTGGAAATAGTCTTTAACCACTTGTTACCAGCAGCTGAAGCAGAGTTTGATTTACAGGATTTAGTGGATATGTATCGGGGGAAGCAGTAGTTGCTGCTACAAGTATTCTTGACATGCCTTGCTACCTGAAGAGCTGCACCTACAAGTGGTATTTGTCTTCTACTTGTGCTGGTCTTAAGAGACCTAACTTCATTTGGTTTCAACTCAACATGGGGAATGTCAGCTTCTACAACTAGGTCTTCTACCCGTAAGCCTAATGCTTCACTCAGTCTCATGCCTGTGTCAGAAATTAAAGCTATTAGAAGTCTTAGTTCATCTTTTCTGTTAAAACACTCGTCTTGTACTTTTCTTATATCTTCTGTGTTTATTGTTCTGCTGTTGATCTTTTCCTCTTCATGCAGATACACATTAGAGAAAGCATTCTTACAATTTAGTCCTAACTCATGGATGGTGAAATTCACTACTGCCTTTACGCAAGTAATATTCCGTCTCACCGATGATGTTTTTAAACCCTTATCTATCAGCTTGTCTCTAAATCTTGCAGCATCTAAGCCTGTATACAAGCTGGGGCTTTTATTACCTAATAAGTTCACAACATAGCCTACTGCTCTCTTTGTATGAGTAAAGAACAAAGGATTCTTATTGACGCCTTTTGTTGATAAGTAAATATCTTGGGCATCAAGCAGGGTTGGTGAATCTAAACTTGGTTGATCAGCAAGAGGGTCAACCAACATGTGCTGCGTTGGTACAACCATCTTTTTAAGTCTTAATCCAAGCCAATAGTCTTCAAGCTTAGATACTATATTTTTGGAAGCTAACTCTGCTCTGTACCTTGATTTAGTACGCAAGCAAACAACAACACGTGCTGTTGAATAATGCTCACGCAAGTCGTGAGGAACAACACGAGAAAAGTAATAAATAGAATCTTTTTGATAAGTAAAAGAGGGATGTTTTTTGTCTACCACAATGTCTACTTTAGCCCCAGTCTGTTGAAAAACACCGGGATTACAGAGACTAATGATGGAGGTTGGTGCCCAGGAGAGGACTTGAACCTCCACGACCTTTCGATCACTAGCACCTGAAGCTAGCGCGTCTACCAATTCCGCCACCTGGGCTCAGAAGGGGAATGTGCCTGTTGACACGAGGGGCGCACTTTACCCAGTCAGTACGCCCCTGTCAATACGGCTTCAGCCTTAGTACCAGGCGCCTTCCCGGACCTCAATGCCTTCCTCGATCATGCCTTTGAACAGCGCCAGGTCGCTGCCCCGGTAGTGATACGGGTAAACGATCGCGGGCTTGAATTCATTGACAGCGGAGGCCGCCTGGCTCTCGGTCATTGTGTAAGGCAGATTGAAGCAGACGAAGGCGACGTCGATGTTTTCCAGGGCGCGCATCTCGGGTATGTCCTCGGTGTCGCCGCTGATGTAGACGCGCTTGCCGCCCATGGTCAGCACGTAGCCATTGCCACGGCCCTTGTTATGGAACTGCAGGCGTTCCTCGGTCAGGTTGTACATGGGTATGGCGGCTATGTTTATGCCGAGTCGGTCAACGTTATTGTCGTTGTCCAGGGTCATAGTGCGAGCCTGGATTCCGCCCGGTAGCTGTTCCTTCACTGCGGCCGGGGCGATGATCAGGGAGTTGCCGGCAATGGCTTCTAGGGTGGCGGCATCCATGTGGTCGCCGTGGATGTCGGTGAGTAGGATCATGTCGGGTTGCTGCAGGCCATCATAGGCGCCAACACCACCGACGGGATCGACATAGATGGTCTTGCCGTCCCATTCCATGACAAAGGATGCATGGGCCACCGGGTGAATGATCAGATCGCCCTTATCTGTCAGGACAGTGTCGCCGGTCAGCATCTGCGCGTTTACGGTCGCGGACAGGACCGCGGCCAGCAGGGCTGTTAACAAGCGGGAATTGAAGTTCATTGATTACCCCCAATATTGAGTTATGACGGTTCTTTAGACCTTTTCCAGCCTACACCGTTCCACGACCCCGTGTATACTCCGACAATCCCGTCCTCAAATTGAACTAAATGCCCAAGCAACCGAAAATCAACGACCCCCACGCCTCCCGGGAGGCTGGTCGCTATGCCAATCCCATTCCCAGCCGGGAATACATCCTCGACCACCTGGAGCAGCGCGGCGAGCCCGCGCAGTTCAAAGTGCTGTGCCGGGAACTGCAGCTGGAGAACCATGAGGCCTGCGACGCCCTAGGCAAGCGCCTGAACGCCATGTGCCGCGACGGCCAGCTCATCTGCAACCGGGCGGGCACCTATGGCCTGGTTAACAAGATGGACCTAATCAAGGGTCTTGTGACGGGCAACAGAGACGGCTTCGGCTTCCTCATCCCCGACGATGGCGGCGCCGACCTCTACCTGAGCCCACGCCAGATGCACAAGGTGTTTGATGGCGATACCGTGCTCGCCCGCGTCTCCGGTGTCGACCGCCGCGGCCGCCGCGAAGGTAAGATCGTGGAGATCCTGCAGCGAAAGAACACACGCCTGGTGGGCCGCTTCTACAAGGAAGCCGGCGCCGGCGTGGTTGTACCCTACAACAAGCGCATAACACAGGAGATCCTCATCGCCAAGAAGGACCGCAAGGGCGCGAGGGATGGCGACTTCGTCATGGTGACTATCACCAAGTATCCCGAGGGTCATCGCAAGGCCACCGGCGAGGTGGTTGAAGTGCTGGGTGATGTCAGCACACCCGGCATGGAAATCGATGTCGTCCTACGCATGCATGGCATTCCCCATGAATGGCCCGCCCACATCGAGGAAGCGCTCAAGTCCCTACCTGACGAGCCAGCCAAAAGCGACAGCCTCCATCGCCTGGATTACCGCGACATACCTTTCGTAACCATTGATGGAGAAGATGCCAAGGATTTCGACGACGCCGTGTACTGCGAAAGCCGCGGTAAGGGCTGGCGTCTGTATGTCGCCATCGCCGATGTCTCGCACTACGTGCAGGTCGGCACCGACCTGGACAATGAGGCACGCAACCGCGGCACGTCCGTGTACTTCCCCGGATTCGTGGTGCCAATGCTGCCGGAGAAGCTCTCCAACGGCCTATGCTCACTCAAACCCGAGGTCGACCGTCTGGTCATGGTGTGCCGAGTGGACATCAACGACAAGGGTGAGATCACCGACTATGATTTTTCCGAAGGTGTCATTCATTCCCACGCTCGCCTTACCTATACCGAGGTCGTTGCCATCGTGCAGGCACCTGCAACAGACAGCCAGGCGAATATGCAGAACCACCTGAAGGAAAAATATGCACCGCTGGTGGATGAACTAAAAAACCTGTATGCCCTGTACAAGACGTTGCACAAGGCGCGGGAAAAACGCGGTGCGCTGGATTTCGACACTGTGGAAACACGCATCCTGTTCACCGAGGACCGCAAGCTGGCGGAAATCCTGGAGGTAGAGCGCAACGACGCCCACCGCCTGATCGAAGAGTGCATGCTGTGCGCCAACGTGTGTGCCGCCAAGCTGTTACTAGAAATGAAACAACCCGCACTGTACCGCGTGCATGCCGGCCCCAATCCCGACAAAGTGAAAAACCTCTACGACTTCCTGCGCGGCATCGGCATCGGGCTCGCGCGCAAGGAAAACCCGACCACCACCGATTACCAGCTCATCCTGCAACACCTGAGTGATCGGCCCGACCATTCCATCCTGCAGACCATCGTGATCCGCTCGCTGATGCAGGCCATGTATGCTCCCGACAATGTCGGTCACTTCGGCCTTGGCTATGAAGCCTATACCCACTTCACATCACCCATTCGCCGCTATCCCGACCTGCTGGTCCATCGAGCCATACGTTTCCTGATCCGCAACAAGCGCAACACGCACCTGCACAAGGTAAAAGGCGCGGACCGCCTCGCGAAAATGGTCATCTATCCCTATTCCGCTAGCGAGCTCGATGACCTGGGTGGCCACCTATCAGCCTGCGAACGTCGCGCCGATGCCGCAAGCTATGACGTCATCGACTGGCTGAAGTGCGAATACATCCAGCAGCACATCGGCGACGTCTTTGATGGCACCATCGTGGGGGTAACCAACTTCGGCGTGTTCGTCGAACTCGACGACATTCACATCGAGGGCCTCATCCACGTCACGGCCCTGCGTAATGACTACTACCACTTTAATGACGTCGCCCATACCCTAACTGGTGAAAGAACCGGCGACAGCTTCAACCTGGGTGATCGCGTCCACGTGCAGGTTTCGCGCGTGGACTTGGACGAGCACAAGATCGATCTCCAGTTGATCAGCGTATTACAGCAGGCACGAACTTCTACGCCGGTGCCACAGCGCGATAAAAAGGCACAAGGAGGGAAGAAATCCGGCAAGCGCCAGATTCGCAAGAAGAAGGTGACGGCAGCACAGGACCAAAAACAACCGTCAAAAAGCAAACAAGGTAGAGGCCCTAAAAAAAGCAGCTATAAAAGAGGCAGGAGGCGATGAGCAACACTGTACTCGTATACGGCATCCACGCCGTCAGCAGCCTGTTGGAGCACAACGCCGATTCGATACAGGTGCTGTATACGCTGGCCGGCCGCCGAGACAAGCGCCTGCAGTCCCTCATCGACAAGGCCAAACATGCCGGCATTGCTATAGAAGAGTGTTCTCGGGCTGATCTCGACGCGCGTTGTCCGCATGTGCACCAGGGCATCCTCGCCCTGAGTACGGCAACGAACCGTGAGTACCACGAGCAGGATCTCGATGCCCTGCTCGATGCCCTCGACCACCCCCCTTTATTACTGGTACTAGACGGTGTCACCGACCCGCACAACCTGGGTGCCTGCTTGCGCAGCGCCGAAGCCGCCGGCGTGGATGCCGTGGTCGTGCCGAAGGACAAGTCAGTGCAGCTCAGCCCCACCGTGCGCAAGGTGGCTTGCGGCGCCGCCGAGATCGTGCCCCTCGTCAGCGTTACCAACCTGGCCCGCACCCTTCAAGGCTTGCAGCAGCGCGGGGTCTGGGTGTTCGGCGCTGCTGGCGAAGCCGAACTTTCTGTTTACGACGCCGATCTAAAAGGGGCCGTCGCCATCGTCATGGGTTCCGAGGGTAAGGGCCTGCGCCGCCTAACCCGCGAACACTGTGATTCCCTGGTCGCCATACCCATGGCCGGCGAGGTAAGCAGCCTGAATGTGTCCGTGTCTACGGGCATATGCCTGTTTGAAGCCGTAAGACAGAGATTGGCTCGCTAAATTCTGAATGAGCTATCTGCACTAGCAGCGTCACAAGCGCTGGCTAGGCGAGGCAAACCCGGATTTTGGGAACCCCAAACTGGACAAACAGCAAGTGCCGGGGCCACCAAATTTAGCCTAACGAGGCTTGGTAAAGCGCAGTAGCTGCAACCAACCTTGCATTCCTTCATGCAAATCAATAGAATGCGCCCTCTTTTCACCGGCTAAGCCCGGGTTGATTGAAAACTCCTTGTCTCACCGGAGTGCCCTGCGAACCAGGGATTGAAGTGCCTCAATGCACGCTGCGGGAGACTGTTAAACCATAGGGAATGCTAATGCGCCATTACGAAATCGTATTCATGGTGCATCCTGACCAGTCTGACCAGGTTGGCGGGATGACCGATCGTTATTCAAAGCTTGTCACCGAAGCCGGTGGCAAGGTCCATCGCATAGAAGACTGGGGACGCCGCCAGCTGGCCTACCCGATCAACAAAATCCATAAAGCCCACTACGTGCTGATGAACGTCGAATGCGGCCAGGATATTCTCAACGAGATCACTACCCTGTTCCGTTACAACGATGCTGTGCTGCGCAACCTTGTCATCAAGCGCAAGGATGCCATCACCGACCTCAGCGAAATCATGAAGGCCGAAAACGAGAGCCGTGAGCGCAAGGCCCGCGCCAGTGCCCGCATGGCGGCCGAAGAGTCATACGACCGTGACTCTGACGATGAAGACGAAAGCGATGAGACTGACGCTTCCGAGGAAGCAGAAAGCGCCTCTTAATAACGAATTCACTGGAGAATACCCATGGCACGTTTTTTCAGACGCCGCAGATACTGCAGGTTCACTGCTGAAGGCATCAAAGAAATCGACTACAAGGATCTGGATACCCTTAAAGCCAACATTTCGGAAACCGGCAAGATCGTACCGAGCCGCATCACCGGAACCAAGGCGCGCTATCAGCGCCAGCTGGCTACTGCAATCAAGCGCGCCCGTTACCTGGCCTTGATTCCGTATACAGATTCTCACGAAGTGTAAGCTTGTCCGGGCCCGTGGCCCTGACACAGACACATAGGGGAGAGCATGCGCGGATTGGCAGAATACGTGATGCTTGGCCGCCGCCAGGCGATCATCATCGTTCTGCTCAGCGGGTTCTTTCCCTTGCTGTACTTCTTCAGTGCAGCAACCGTTGCCCTAATCGCATTGCGCAAGGGGCAAAAGGAAGGATTACTGATCCTGCTCTGGGGCTTGTTGCCGGCAGGTTTTTTATGGGCCATGGGGGACACCTCGCCCGTGTTTCTGTTGATCGGCACCTACGTGCTGGCGCTGGTCCTGAGGCAAACGCTGTCCTGGCAACTGGTGTTGCTGCTGGCGCTGGCGATCGGACTGGTCACCCAGTTCAGCCTTTACTTTCAGCCGGCCTACCAGGCCCAGGTGGAAGCAGTAGTCAGAGGCGGGCTGCAAACCCAGCTGAACAAGGGCGCACAGACCGAATACACGGCGGAGCAGGTCGTCGCCTTACTGCTCAGCTTTTACGGCGCCTACCACGCCTTCATGGTGGTCATCTGTTTGATGATCGGCCGCTGGTGGCAGGCACTGTTGTACAACCCGGGAGGATTCCGGCAGGAATTCCACAACCTGCGCTTCGATCCCCGGGTGATGATCGTCCTGGTGGGACTGATCTTGGCGGGATTGCTGGAAATCCCGCCTCTGGATAGCTGGCTGCCACTGTTATGCGTGGCGCCGATGTCCACGGGACTGGCGTTCGCCCACTGGGCGGTGGCGACGAAAAAGATGGGCACACCCTGGCTGGTGCTGTGCTACGTCACCCTGCTGATGATGGCCCCTGCCATCATTTTGCTGGGCATGACGGACAGTGTCTTGGACCTGCGCAAACGGATACAGCGCAAGGAAGAATAACCGCCAACGAATTAGCAGTACAAAAATTGCATTACACAATTAGAGTTAATATGAACAGGATTGAACAGGTTATAACGAGGTAGAACGATGGAAGTCATCTTACTGGAAAAAATGGGCAAGGTTGGTGATGTGGGCGACCAGATCACCGTCAAGGCCGGCTATGCCCGCAATTATTTGTTCCCCTTTTCCAAGGCCATTCCCGCCACCAAGGAAAACATCTCCACTTTTGAAGCCCGCAAAGGCGAGCTGCTGAAGAAGGCTGCCGAGAAATTGGAAGGCGAACAGAAGCGCGCAGCCCAGCTGACAGGCTTGGTTATTATGATCGAGGCCAATGCGAGCGAAGAAGGCAAGCTCTATGGCTCCGTGGGCACCCGCGAAATCGCCAAAGCCGCTGCCGATGCCGGTCACGCCATCGACAAGAGCGAAGTGGAACTGCCGGAAGGCGCCCTGCAGCAGACTGGTGAGTATGAAATCACCATTCATCTGAGTCAGGAGGTGAGCACTGAGATCAAGGTGATCATCCACTCCACGGGCTCTTCACCGGATGCCATTGCGGAAGCAAGCGACGAGACGGAAGACGAGTAAGGCTGGAAGAGTTAAAGAAAAGCAGGTCCGTCATCGCGGACCGACACGAAAGCCCGGATCCAAAAGATCCGGGTTTTTTTTCGCGCTATCACTGGTTAATAAGACGTGTTTCCCAGATCACCTTCGTGTCCAGCGGCCTGTTGTATACCAGTTCCCCACCGAAGTTAGTCTTGTCGTACCCCAGTACCTCATAAAGCGCCTCGAAACTGTTTGCCCCGGCAGGCGCAAGCTCGTCAGACAGTTCGGCGAGGGCGTCGGGTGTTGTAATTACTCGGGCGATGTTGGCCAGACCCTCGTCACGCATGCCTGCTACCAGCAGGAACTGGTTGCCGTTGGGCGCCGGGAAGGTGGAAACCATGCCGTAATCCCGGAATCTGTCGGCGCCGGACAGGCCCGAGGAACCAATGAAGTACTCATTGGTTTCAAGGTTGATAAGTTCATCATAGGTGTTGCCGATAGACAGGCCCGAGTCGGCGAACATCAGGTCGAGCAACGTATCCACACCGCTGAGATAACCCAGGTACAGGATGTGGCTGCCGGCGAGATCCGCAGTCTCCAGTTCCGACATCATCTTCACGCGCACGCGATCCACCTTGGGCTCCAGGACCGGCATGATGCGGGCCATGGCGGGCGCGATGCTTATCGGAATATAACTGAGGTCGAGGTTATAGTAATGGTCACCCACTTTCGGATTGTTGGCGCGGAACCGGTCCAGGTCCTCGGTAGAATTAATATCGAACTCGCGCACCATGCGCGTGACGTTGCCTGTGTCATCCACTTCCCCGAAGATAAAATAGTCACCGATCACCAGCAGGATCGGCAGGTCGTCATCGAAGAAGGCGCCCCAGGGCTGCATGCCCAGTAGCGGTAAGGCGGTATCGGCAGATACAGGGTCATCGTCGTCAAACGGCAGCAGGTTCAGGATTAAGAGGACCACCACCAGCCCAATAAGCCAGGGGGTGTATGAGGGACGGTCTAGTGCCTTGCCGGTCAAACTCGTGCCCGTGCTTTTATCCTCGTTGAGCAGGGTATTAATGATGTACTGCCCCTTGGGGATCTCGATGCGGTACGTCTCCTGCTTGCCTAAGCGGGAGTAGTAGAGGTTGATCTTGTTGCGCAGGTGATAGATATGAACGCGGACGATGGAGTCCTTGGACACATCGAAATCCGCTTCGCGTCCCAGCACGTCAATAGCGATGGCGGCCTCCTTGGGTGTATCACTCCTGATCGAGCACTCCACCAAGTAGCGCAGGATGGCGCCATAGGTCTTCGAACGGCCAAGCACCCCGCTGTTGATGATGCGCTCGGTCAGGGCGTGGAGTTCGTCGATATCGATCTGGGTCATGTCGGGCGTCTGGGTGCAGGGTGAGTCCGTTTAGGGCCAGGACGAGGAATTTTCACCGATTCTGCCCAAATATCAAGAACTTTCTTAACGTTAAATCGCTGACAAATATGTAAGTTAACGAAATTGTTAACGAAATATAAACAGTTATAAAACAGTTAATTGCAGCAAAATGAGACTCCATAGCGACTAGAATTACCGCCATCTTGCCCAAATGGGTGGGCAGATTACGCCGTCGATGACGTAGCGTACCAGCGCAACAGGAAGCACTCTGTAATGCATCGAATTAACGTTAAGAAAAACAGCCAGTCATGGTTTCCGCGGCTTTCACCAATGACCGCCGCTCTGTCGGCCGCCCTCGCCTTGCCCGCGCCGTCGCTAATGGCCCAACAGACCGAAGACGACACGGTCGACCCGCCAATCTTCGAGTCCATTATCGTCTGGGGCCGCGGCACCGAGATGCTCGGCACCGCGGATTCCGGCTCCCAAGGCATCGTCGGTAACGCCGACTTCTCCACCCGGCCCATGATGAGGGTCGGCGAGCTAGTGGAGGTGGTGCCCGGCATGATCGCCACCCAACACTCCGGGCCCGGCAAGGCCAACCAGTACTTCCTGCGCGGTATGAACTTGGACCACGGCTCCGACTTCACCGGCATCTTCGAAGGCATGCCCATCAACTTCCGCAGCCACGCCCACGCTTCCGGCTACCTTGACATCAACTTCCTCATCCCCGAAATCATAGAAAGCGTGGAATTCCAAAAGGGCACCTACTATGCCGAGAACGGCGACTTCTCAGCCGCAGGCGCCGCCCGTTTCAAGACCTACGACCGTGTCGATCGCAATTACATCGAAACCATCGTGGGCAACTTCAATCATCGCCGCATGGTCGGCGTGGGCTCCATCGATTCCGCCAACGGCACCAGCCTGGTGGCAGCCGAGCTTGAGCGTCGTGACGGCCCCTGGGACCTAGCGCAGGACGTGCAAAAGACCAACCTGTTCGCTAAGTACACCGGTTCGCTGTTCGGCCTGAACGGCCAGTTGGTCTTCACCGGCTACGACAACTCCTGGAATTCCACCGACCAGATCCCCCTGCGCGAAGTGCTCAACGGCAACCTGGGCATCTTCGGCGCGGTGGACGACACCCTGGGCGGTAACTCTTCCCGCTACAGCGCCATCGCCAACTTCGAGATGAATGCGGAAACCGACCTGAACCTGTATGCCTCCACCTACAACCTGCAGCTTTACGGCAATCCCACCTATTTCCTAAACGATCCCGTCAACGGCGACCAGATCGAGCAGTACGACGACCGCAACATCTACGGCGGCTCGCTGGTGCATAACCGCAACTACATGTGGAAGGGCAAGGTGGTGAACCCGACCGTGGGCGTGGATTTCCGTTACGACGATATCGGACAGGTCGCCCTGTTCAACACCCGTGAGCGCCAGCGACTAAACACCGTGCGCAGCGACTCTGTGGAGGAATTCAGCTTCAGCCTGTACGGTGATACCGAGATCTTCTGGACCAACACCTTCCGTACCAAGTTCGGCCTGCGCGGCGAGTTCTACGACTGGGACGTCACCGCACAACGCAGAGAAAATTCCGGTTCCGGCAGCGATTCCATGCTGCTACCGAAATTTACCGCGGCGTGGATTGCGCTCGATGGTCTAGAGCTTTATGCCAACTACGGCCACGGCTTCCACTCAAACGACGTGCGCGGTGCCGAGATCACGGTTGACCCCGTCACCGGCGATCCTGTGGATCCTGTCAGCACCATCGTGCGCGCAAAAGGTTCTGAAGTCGGCGCCCGTTGGGAGCCCTTTGACGGAGTCAACATCACCCTGGTGCATTTCTGGATGGACCTGGAATCCGAGTTATTGTTCGTCGGCGATGCGGGCACGTCAGAGCCTAACGACCCTACCAAGCGCCGGGGTGTGGAATTATCGGCCTTCTGGGAGATCAACGACTGGCTGGTGTTAGATGCTTCGCTGACCAAGAACCATGCCCGTTTCAAGGGCGCACCCAAGGGCTCCGACCATATTCCGGATGCCCACGAGACCACCGCCAATCTAGGTATCACCGTCGTGCATCCGTCTGGTTTCACCGGCAGCTTCCGAATGCGCCACTTTGGCGATGCGCCTCTGGAAGAAACCAACAGCGTGCAGAAGGACGGCACCACCCTGTACAACCTGGGGCTGGCCTACGCTACCGACCGCTGGGACATCGGCCTGGATGTGCTGAACGTGTTTGATTCGGACGGCGACGACATCGAGTTCTGGTTCGAGTCGCAGTTGCAGAACGAGGCCGCGCCGGTTGAGGACTTCCATTTCCACCCGGTCGAATCCCGGGCCTATCGTGCCACGATTAAGTACAAGTTCTAATCAAGTTTGCATTGCGAATACATGTTCATCGAACTCTTTACCACTCTGTGACTCCTTCCCGGTCCTGCAGGGTAAAAGTGGCTCAGGACGCACGGTGTCTGCCTTATCTTTAAGAACGTGTTGGCCGTTTGTTTATGGCCTGTTGATTCCCTGTGGATAGTTTTTTTCACTAGAAAAAGCACTGGCCTGCAGGAAAAAGTACATGCCCGGGCTATGCCGATGCGTTACCATTGACGACCCTGCCCTGGCATTTTCCGGCAGGCAAATTTGACTGTATTTCCACCCTAATAAACGCGATTTCGATGACCGAGTCCCCATTCAGCGACAACAAGATCCCGGAGTTCGCACAGCCGCGCGCGACCAGTCTGAAACTGCCACCTCATTCCATCGATGCCGAACAGTCCGTGCTCGGCGCGCTCATGCTCGACAACAGCGCCTGGCACGATGTAGCCGAGATTCTCATCGTTGACGATTTCTACCGCAAGGAACACCGCCTCATCTACCAGGCCATGCACCACCAGGCCGGTGGTAGCAATCCCATCGATCTTGTGACCCTCGCCGAGGCGCTGGATAACGCCAACAACCTAGAAGGTGCGGGCGGTCTCGATTACCTCGGCGAACTCGTGGAGCACTCGCCCAGTTCGGCCAACATACGCGCCTACGCCAACATCATTCGCGAACGCGCTATCCAGCGTAAGCTGATCGCCGCAGCCAACACCATCTCCGAGCACGCCTTCAATCCCGACGGCCGCGACAGCGGGGAATTGCTCGAGCTGGCAGAAAAACAGGTCTTCCACATTGCCGAAGGGCGCCCCAACGACGGCGGTCCACGGCCAGTAAACCCGTTGCTAGATTCCGCCCTGGAACGCATCGACGTGCTGTTTAACGCCAAGGGCAGTATCACCGGCCTATCCACTGGCTTCAAGGATCTGGACGAGATGACCAGCGGCCTGCAGAAGTCCGACCTGGTGATCGTCGCCGGCCGGCCGTCCATGGGTAAAACCAGTTTCGCTATGAACATGGTGGAAAACTCACTCCTGCATGACAACAAACCTGTCCTGGTATTTAGCCTGGAGATGCCGGCGGATAGCTTGATCATTCGTATGCTGTCGTCGCTCGGCAAAATCGACCAAACGCGCATGCGTAATGGCCAGTTGCAAGAGGACGACTGGCCTAAGCTCACAAACGCAGTCAACAAGCTCAAGGACAGGCCTCTGTTCATTGATGACAATCCCGGCCTAAGCCCACTGGAAATGCGTTCGCGCGCCCGCCGCATCTACCGCGAGCATGGCGAAATCGGCATGATCATGGTGGACTACCTGCAGCTCATGCAGATCAAGGGTACGTCGGAAAGTCGCACCAACGAGATTTCGGAAATTTCCCGCTCCCTGAAACTCATGGCCCGTGAATTCAATTGCCCGGTGGTGGCGCTGTCGCAGCTGAATCGCTCACTGGAACAGCGGCCCAACAAGCGCCCGGTCATGTCCGACCTACGCGAGTCGGGAGCGATCGAGCAGGACGCAGATCTCATCATGTTCGTATACCGCGAAGAGGTCTACAACGAGGACACCGAGCACAAGGGCGTCGCCGAGATCATCATCGGCAAGCAGCGTAACGGCCCCATCGGCACCAAGCTGCTCAGCTTCATCGGCAAGTTCACCCGTTTCGAGAACTACATGCCAATCAACGATAACTTCTCCGGTAGTTACTATTCATCCGCTGGCGGCTCCTATGGCCAGGCCGGTTCTGCACCCTCGAGCTCCGCACCACCGCCGCCTGCGCCTTCGCAAAACATCACACCTGACTTCGGGCCTGATGCATACGACGACGGCGATCCCTTCGAAGACGACGATTAACAGGAGGACCAGTGATACACAGGGTCCTCGCCAGCATTGACCTTTCGGCGCTCAAACACAATTTCGGAATAGCCCGCTCCCACACCCAGGCCAGGCACGTGGCGGCAGTCATCAAGGCCAACGCCTACGGGCATGGCATGGCGGAATCCGCGCAAGCACTCACCGATGCCGAATTGTTCGGGGTAACCGATATACAGGAAGCCATCGCGCTCAATGCCGTCGGTACCGGCAAACCGATTCTCGTCCTGCAGGGCATGATGAAAGCGGATGACCTCAAGCTCATCGCCGAGCACAACTTTCAGCTGGTAGTGCATTCGCCCGAACAACTGACGACGCTGGACGAGATTCTCAGCAGCATGACCGTGAAAATTCCGCTCACGTTCTGGCTGAAAATGGACTCCGGCATGGGTCGCCTTGGCATGAAACCAGCTAGCTACGCCACCACCTGGCGCGCACTGAAAGGCCGGCCTTACGTGCATGACGTCATCATGATGACGCACCTAGCCAACTCTAGCATTCCGGATTCACCGCTGAACATCCAGCAACTGCAATCCTTCCGCCATGTAGAAGAACAGCTCGCCGACGACACGCCTCTCACGAGCATTCCTTCTTCCTCCGGCATCCTGTCCAGATTGGAAACCGCCTCAGACTGGGCGCGACCCGGCATCATGCTTTACGGCTCGTCGCCGTTTGAATGGGAACGCGAGGACTTGCGCCGTGACGTGTTCGACCTGCGCGCGGTGATGACATTGCAGGCGCGCATGATTGCCGTGAAGGAGCTCAGTGCAGGCGACAACGTCGGATACTGTTCACAGTTCATCTGCCCAAACGATATGCGTGTCGGCATCGTCAGCATCGGCTATGCCGACGGTTATCCCAGCAATACGCCCAATGGCACGCCGGTCATGGTGGCGGGCAAGCGCACCAACACTGTCGGGCGCGTATCCATGGACATGCTGGCCATTGACCTCAGCGACATCCCCGAGGCCCGGGCTGGTGACACCGTGACTCTGTGGGGCGCGGATCTGTCCCTGGACGAGGTCGCTGCAAAGACCGGCATCCTGTCTTACAACCTCACCTGCAGCGTAGCGCGGCGGGTGGAATTTACATATATGAACAGGCACGACCTTAGTTCCTGAAATCCAGAGCATGGCGAAACAGAAAACAGCTTACGTGTGCAGCGATTGCGGCGCGGAACACACCCAGTGGCAGGGCCAGTGCATGGCCTGCAACGAGTGGAACACTCTGACACGCATACTCTTGGGTCCGGCCACTGTCCCGTCAGCACCGAAGAACTTCAAGCGCCCGCCTCCCGGCGGTGACACCGGCGCGCCTGTCGGTGCGGTGCAGACGCTGGGCAAGATCGACCTCGAGGAGCAGCCGCGCTTTACCAGCACCATCGGTGAATTTGACCGCGTGCTTGGCGGCGGCCTGGTACCGGGCTCGGCGGTGCTGATCGGCGGCAACCCCGGCGCCGGCAAGAGCACCCTATTATTGCAGGTGATGTGCCATCTCTCCCAGACCATGGAGGCGCTGTATGTCACCGGCGAAGAAAGCTTGCAGCAGGTAGGCATGCGTGCCAAGCGCCTGGGCCTGCCCGTGGACAACCTGAAGATTCTGGCGGAAACCAATGTCACCGAGATCACGCGCGTGGCCGAGGAATGCCAGCCGAAGATTATCGTGGTGGATTCCATCCAGGTGATGTATTCGGCAGACGTGACATCGGCCCCCGGCAGCGTCAGCCAGGTGCGCGAGTGCGCCGCCTACATCATCCAGTACGCGAAGCAGACCGGCACCGCATTATTCCTGGTCGGTCATGTCACCAAGGATGGCACACTCGCCGGGCCGAAGGTGCTGGAGCATATGATCGACTGTTTCATGATGCTCGATGGCGACGGCGACTCGCGCTACCGCACCCTGCGTGGCCAGAAGAACCGTTTCGGTGCGGTCAACGAACTCGGCGTGTTTGCCATGACCGGCACCGGCATGAAGGAAGTGAAGAACCCGTCCGCCATATTCCTTGCCCGCGAAGAGGACATCTCGCCCGGCAGCATCGTCGTGGTACTGTGGGAAGGCACGCGCCCACTGCTGGTGGAAATCCAGGCACTGGTGGACGCCAGTCAGTACGGCAACCCACGCCGGGTGTCGGTGGGCCTCGACAACAATCGCGTCGCCATGCTGCTGGCGGTGCTGCACCGTCACGGCGGCATGCTCATGGCGGACCAGGACGTGTTCGTGAACGTGGTCGGCGGCGTGAAGGTGGCGGAGACCAGTGCCGACCTCGCTTTGCTGCTGGCCATCGTCTCCAGTTTCCGCGACAAGGCCCTACCCCGCGAACTCGTGGTGTTTGGCGAAGTCGGCCTGGCCGGTGAAATCCGTCCGGTACCCAGCGGCCAGGAACGCTTGTCAGAGGCAGCCAAACACGGCTTTACCCGCGCCATCGTGCCGAAAGCAAATGCGCCAAAGAAAAAGATCGACGGCATGGACGTCATCGTAGTCAGCAAGCTCAGCGACGCCATCGACGCCCTGCTCGCCACTCTCTGATAGTCGTCACCATGAGCTCATCACTAATACCCGAACGCCCCCTCCTGATCTCACCGACCCTGGCCGCCACCATTGGCCTGGAAGAGGCGGTGATGCTGCACGTGCTGAGTGAATTGATGCAACGCCAGCCCGAACAATCCTGGTTGCATTTGGACGGCAAGGCTCTGATCGACGCCATGCCATTCTGGAATCTGACAGACATCAGACGCGTGCAGACCAACCTGGTGGAAAAAGGCTTAATCGAGGTGGACGGAAGCGGCAGGACATTCCGGATCGCCATTTGTCAGCCGGGTTCGCGGACAAAGACACCGCCACCCGCCAGGAAACCGGAAACGCCAGTCAGCGCCGGCGGGCGGGCAGCACAGATTCCCGCTGAGTGGCAGCCCAATGCCGATCTTTACCAGCTGTGTGAGAAACGCAACATCACGCGCAGTTTTATCGACGAGCACGTGCGCCTGTTTGTCATCAGCCAGCAGGAACGCAAGAAGGCGCAGTATTCGTGGCACAACACTTTTTACAAGTACATCGTGCGTGAATGGGAAAACTGCCGTAGCCAGCAGGGCCTGAAGGAACTGGAAGCCAACATGTCTGCAGAGTGGCAACCCGGTGAGGACGCGATCAGCATCCTCGAGCACGCCGGCATCAATCATTCCTTCATCGAGGACTCTATCCCTGAGTTCGTGCTCTACTGGCGCGAAACCGGCCTGAAGACCAGCACCTGGAACACTAAGTTCATCGCGCACGTGCGCAGGCAATGGGCGAAGTTTGAAGCGGCACTGGAACACGATGCCGCACCGAAATTATTGCCCGAAGATTACCAGCCCAGCGACGAGGTATACGACGTGCTGGAACTGGCCAACATCGATCTTCGGTTTGCGCAGGAACTCATTCCCGAATTCATCCTGTACTGGCGCGAACGCAAAGAAGTGTCATCGTCCTGGCACACCAAGTACCTGCAACACGTCAAATACCGCTGGTCGCATCGTCATGAAGATAAAGGCGACTTCGTTGAAAGAGTCACTGACCGCTCATGGGCCGATTAGTGCTTATGGCTTGAAGGGTACTGATTGGTACTCGATGGTAATGACGTAATCCTCATTGCCGGACTCTTCCGAAGACACCGGGTAGGGCAACGCCTTCACTAGCCGATAGTAAATTCCCTTGTGTTCGAACCAGGAAATGTCAGTCCCAAGCATTGTCAGGCCGAAATCGGTTCGCAGGGTATTGCCGGAGACCAGGGTCTCAATCATGCGCATGATGACCGTCACCTCCCCGGCCGTGATACAGAGCACGTCACTCGGGCAGCGGGAATCGGACAGCACCGCAAAAAAGCGCAGTTCATGACCCGGCACTACCTCGAATGACTCGCCGAACGCCAGCTCCTGTTCCTGCATGAAATTTCCTGGGAGCGCGCCGGACTCGTAATCGATGAGTTTCAGCGTACCTGCACTGACATCGGTCACGATGAATTCAACGTCTGTAAATGCACGGCGGCCATCGATCACCAGATTCGGAATTTTCAGCCGCCCACTGATGCTGGTGATCGTGGCTGGCTCTGCCAGCGCTGCTGTGGAGCAAATCAAGGCAAGGGATAGTGTCAGCAGAGATTTCATGTCTCACTTCTTCTGGTAATACAGTCGATTATAAGCACGCAATATAGCATGCCTGGCTGAACCGAATCTGGAGGGACAATACAGTGTTAAAGCCCAAGCTCGCTGAGTCCAGGATGGTCCGCGGGGCGCGGGCCATGGGGCCAGTGGAACAGGCGCTCTCCCTCGGTGATGGGCAGGTCGTTGATGGATGCCCGACGCACGGCCATGTAGCCATGCTCATCGAATTCCCAATTCTCGTTGCCGTAGGAGCGGTACCATTTACTGGCGGCATCATGCCACTCGTAGGCGAAACGCACGGCGATGCGGTCACCAGTAAAGGCCCACAGTTCCTTGATGAGACGGTATTCAAGTTCCGTCGCCCACTTGCGTTCGAGGTAGGCCTGGATCTCCTCACGCCCGGTCAGGAATTCGCTGCGGTTGCGCCACTGGCTGTCCGGCGTGTAGGCCATGGACACCTTGACAGGGTCGCGGTTGTTCCAGGCATCCTCGGCGGCGCGGACCTTTTTCTTTGCCGACTCCTCGTCAAAGGGTGGTAACGGCGGACGTGGGTCTGACATAGTAATATTCCAATAAATTGTCCTTGATTAGCATATCAGTCGCCAGTTAACAGGCAAGCCTGTACCAGCACCATCCATAATTTGGTTATACTGCGCCGCTGCTTATGACTGAAAAAGACACCAAATCCAACTTGCAGGTCAAGCTAGTGATGGTGCTGGCATTCATTGCCGGTTTCATCATCATGGCGATCGAGCTGCTGGGCGGGCGCATCCTGGCGCCCTACTTCGGCAGTTCCATCTATGTCTGGGGCAGCATCATCACCGTGTTCATGTTGTCGCTGTCCATCGGCTACCTGTGCGGCGGCAAGCTGTCCTTGCATAACCCCAACCTGAAAAGCTATGGGACATTCTTCGCCGGCTCAGCCGTGTTCATGCTGCCGCTGATCTTATGGAGCAACCAGCTGATGGAATTCTTATTCCTGCAGATCGAAGACCCGCGTTACGGCTCGCTCATGGTTTCGCTCCTGCTGTTCTTCTTACCAACCGCCATCATGGGCATGATCGCGCCATACTCGGTACGCCTGATGGTGAACTCCACCCACGGCAGCGGCCATGTCGCGGGTAAACTCTATTTCGTCTCCACGCTCGGCAGCGCGCTAGGCACGCTGGCCACATCCTTTTACCTGGTGCTCTGGTTCGAAGTGAACCAGATCCTGGTGACCATAGTGATTACTCTGGTTCTCGCTGGGGCAATTGCTATCATGGCCGGCATGCACAGCGATAAATCAATATGATAAACAAAGCCCCAACCGTCTGGTTCCAGTTCAAGTGGCACATGATCGCCGTGGCGTTTTTCGCCCTGGTGATCATCACTGCGGATGCCGTTGCCCAGATCGGTGTGCGGTACATTCACCAGGAGCGCTCGCTCTACCGCAACATCGTGGTGACCGAGGATTCCAGCCGTCGTTGCATGCGATTCACCATCACTAGCCGGAGCGGCCAGAACCAGAGCTGCCGTTTCCTGGACCGTCCGGTAGAACTTGTATTTCCCTACGCCAAGATGACCTTGTCGAGCCTGCTGGTGAAGGACAAACCAGAACGCATGCTGATCGTCGGCCTCGGTGGCGGCACGCTGCCTGATACCTACAGCAGGCTGTTCCCCGATACCGAGATCGTCATTTCGGAGATCGATGACGCGGTGTTCCGCGTGGCTCGGGAGTTTTTCGGTTTTAAAGAGACGGACAAGATCACCGTTGAAGTCGGTGATGCCCGTGTCTACATCAAGCGCGCAGGACTGCGTGGCGAGAAATTCGACCTTGTCATACTCGATGCCTTCAATGGCGAGTACATTCCCGAACACCTGATGACGGTGGAATTCCTGGAAGAAGTGAAGAAGCTCCTGCCGGCCGACGGCATGGTGGTTGCTAACACCTTTTCCACCAGCCGCCTCTATGCCGCCGAATCGAACACTTACCGCGCCGTGTTCGACGAGATTTACAACATTCGCCAGGCCGGCACCGGAAACCGTGTGATTGTCGCCTCCATGCAGCCGTTGCCCGACCGCGCCATACTTCAAGAACGTGCGCCAGCATTCAAAGACAGGCTCGAGCAGTTTGGCATGGATGTCACCGAGTTTCCGCAGTATATGAGTACCGAAGTGACATGGGATACCCGGCAGCGCGTTCTCACCGACCAGTACTCCCCCGCGAACTTGTTGAACAATTAATGCCCCCCGTTTCACTGACATTCCTCTCCGCGCAAAACTGTTCCTGGCCTTTTTACTTATTTATTGCATCTGGGGCTCGACCTAAGTAGCGATTCCTTACGCCATTGAAACCATCCCGCCCTTCTTGATGGTAGGCGTAGCTTTCATCACGGCGAAAACACTGTTGTACACATTTGTGCCCCTCGCGGGCGTGATCCTGGTGATCACCGCTCAGATCATAAACCCGGCAACATCGGATGATTAAGTAGTATGAATGTCAGGTTCGGCGGCAGGCTGACCCGATACTCTGAAGAACGCGGAGGGCTGGTTCAGTCCTCGCACTTTCCAGGCCAGCGTCGACCACAGGGTACGGAACAGCAGCTGCATGGCCAGTACATGCTTGCGCACAGCATCAGGTGCGCCAGACGCGGCAAAATCGACCCAAAAATTGCCGCACGAAAGGCCCTCGACGTCGGCCAGCTCACCTTCGGATTTGATGAAACTGTTAATAATGCCGATGAAGGGCCAGCCCGATCCAACCGTGTTACCGATGGAAGCATTGCAACAGCCGGCGTACCAGCGATAGATGCCTTATTGCAAAAGCGGACGCAGCGCATTAGATCCGCGCCTTCGGTGATATTGATCCAGCCCGTGGGGAGAACTGCAAGATCTAGGTACCGTCCCAGGACTTAAGGACGCTGACGACCTTGCAGAGATGGCGGGGAAATTCCTTTCGGTCGTTACAGTAAGGGGCCACGTGATTGCAATTGGAGTGGGCGACGTGCCCGACCTCTCACTTGATGCAACCACAGTCGCTTTGCAGGTGAAGGATGTTCATGGCTGCGCTCCTTCAGCTTAAGGATCATTTTCCCTCACGGGAGCTCTTCGCATTACCCCACAACGTCGCAACGGCGCGGTCAGAACCAAGACCGCCTACCACTAGACAGACTAGGGCCACCCCGAAGAAGACAACGATGGGCAGAAAGGCTGAGTATTCCCCTCTCTGGATAGAGAAGAACAGCGACCCACCTGACAGGCCACCAAACAGCACGCCGACAATCAACAGTATATTGCGACTCGACGCCTTGTAACTGTATGGCTTGTGGCCTTTCTCAAAGCGACCAAGGATAGGCCAGAACAGTTTAATCAGAATGCTCTTCAAAATTTGCCTTTCCGTTCGCAAAAACCGCTTTTGCCTTTACCAGATCTGCACGCGCTTCTCCGGCGGCAAATACAGGTCATCGCCGGGCTGGATGTTGAACGCATCATACCAAGCATCGAAGTTTCTCAGCACGCCATTGCAGCGGGCTAAGCTGTGCGAATGAGGATCGGAGGTGATGCGCATCTCCAGGTTTTCATCCCTGTACAGGCGTCGCCAGACTTGCGCCCAGCCCATGAAGAAACGCTGATCGCCGGTGAGGCCGTCGATGACCGGGGCTTCCTCGCCGTTCAACGACATCCTATACGCCTTATAGGCTACCGCGAGACCGGACAGGTCGCCGATGTTTTCCCCCAGGGTGAACTGGCCATTGAGGAATTTTCCCGGCAGCACCTCGAACTGGTTGTACTGGTCCACCAGCGAGGCGGCACGAACGTTGAAGGCTTCGGCATCTTCCTCTGTCCACCAGTCTCGCAGGTTGCCGTCGCCGTCAGACTTGCGGCCCTGGTCGTCGAAACCGTGACTGAACTCGTGGCCAATTACAGCACCAATACCGCCGTAGTTAACCGCATCGTCCGCGGCCACGTTGAAGAACGGCGGCTGCAGAATGGCGGCCGGGAAGACGATCTCGTTCATTGGCGGGTTATAGTAGGCGTTGACCGTATACGGTGTCATGAACCACTCGCCGCGATCGATGGGACTGCCCAACTTGGCCAGTTCCCGGTCGTGCTCGACATTGCGCGAACGAATGATATTGCCGACTAGGTCATCCGGCACCACTGACAGTGTGGAATAATCCTTCCACTTGTCGGGATAGCCGATCTTGGTGGTGAACTTGCGCAGTTTTTCCTGGGCCTGAGCCTTGGTGGCATCGGTCATCCATTCCAGTTCATCGATACCAACACGAAACGCCTCACGCAGGTTTTCCACCAACTCGTCCATGCGCCGCTTGGCCTCCTCCGCGAAATGCTGTTCCACGTAGATTCGGCCCACCACCTCACCAAGCGCGCCGTCGATCGTGTCGACGCCACGCTTCCAGCGCGGGCGTATCTCTTCTAGGCCACCCAGGGTCTGCCCTTCAAAAACGAACTGCGCGTCGACGAAATCCATGCTCAGGTACCCTGCGAGAGAATCGACATACTTGAAGCTGGTGTAGTCCTGCCATTGCTGCAGGCTGATCTCGTTCCAAATGTTATTGAGACCTTCAATGTAACTCGGCTGGCGTACGATGTAAGTGGTTTCGGTAACTCCGAGGGCCTCCATGAAATCATACAAGTTCATGTCGGGCGCCAGGCTGACTAGGTCATCCTGTCTCATCTTGTTGTAGGTAAGTTCACGCTGGCGGTTCTTCACGCGGTCCCAGTGCTGCTCGGCGATCAGGAATTCGATACCCAGTACCGATTCGGCAGCCTCGGCGGCGCGGTCATACCCGGCCAGCTCAAGGACTTGCGTGATATACTTACTGTAAGCCGCACGCGCTTCCTCGTGCGAGGCATCACTTTCGGACAGGTACCAGTCGCGGTCCGGCAGTCCCAGGCCCCACTGGGTCAGGTAAGTGATGTACTGATCGGACTGCATAGCGTCATTGTCGATATAGCTGCCAATCGGCATCTGCACACCGATATGGTTCAACTCAGCCATCTTGACAAGCATCGCATCCTTGTTGGTGATGGCGGCGATTTCTGCGAGGGTCGCCTGCAGAGGTTCTGCACCCAGCGATTCGATTCGCTCTTCGTCCATGAAGCTGGTGAAAAAATCACCGACCTTCTGGGCATCTGAACCTTCAGGCGCGTTCTGTGCCGCGGCTGCCTCGATGATTTCGCGCAGGTCTTCTTCCGCCGTATCTTCCAGAGCGCTAAAGCTGCCGTAATTGGATCTGTCGGGCGGTATCAATGTATTCGCCAGCCAGGTGCCGTTTACGTATTCGTAAAAGTCATCGCCCGGGCTGACACTGGTGTCGAAATTCGCGGTGTCGATACCCGAGCTGAGGGTGGTGGACGGGGTGGCAGAAGCGGAGGCTTCCGGGCCCGGTGTTTCCATAGCGGAATCGTTATCGCCGCAGGCGCCCAGCAGGGTCGCGGTTAACAAAAACAGGAGGGTTCTGGATATCTTGAACATGATTTAAATAACTGATTATATTGATATTTTATTGATCTAAGGGGGGCTGGCAGTACCGGCAAGTATAGTCGCTTCGGCGGCAAAACGACAGATGAGTGATCTGGTTCGGAGGCGACCCCGCAAAAATTAACAGTGGTCCAGAAATTTACTCTGGCCTAGCCGGTCTACTTAGTAAAGACACCTTTTAGTCAAAATTTGCACGATAGTACCTACTAGCCATGCCTTCAAAGGGTTTTTTTGTAGCGGGTAAATTAGTCACCGGATTTTGTCTTAAAAAAGTGCTCGCGATAGTGGCGCAGCTCCGCGACCGAATCGCGAATATCTTCCAGCGCCTTGTGGCTGCTTTCCTTCTTGAACCCGTCGGCGACATCCGGGCGCCAGCGCTTGGCCAATTCCTTGACGGAACTGACGTCGAGGTTGCGGTAGTGGAAGAAGGCCTCGAGTGAAGGCATGTAGTGGGCCAGGAAGCGGCGGTCCTGGCAGATGCTGTTGCCGCACATAGGTGAAAAGCCGCGCTCGCAATACGCGTCTAGGAACTTCAGCGTGATCTGTTCGGCCTCGCTTTCGTTATAAAGACTCAGCTTCACGCGTTCAATAAGACCCGATGCGCCATGGTGGCGCTGGTTCCAGTCATCCATGCCGGCCATGATCTGCGCGGTCTGGTGTATGGCCAGAACGGGGCCTTCCGCGACAACCTGCAAATCGGTGTTGGTAATGATGGTGGCGATTTCGATGATACGGTCGGACTCGGGAATCAATCCGGTCATCTCTAGGTCGATCCAGATCAGGTGCTGCTTTTTATCCATAGAATGAGTGTAAGCGCTTCTTATATACTGGCCCGATTGTAGCAAGAAAGCCCCAGAAGATAAGTCATTATGTCTGAAACCCGCAGTACCATCACTGCATGAAGAAAAAACAGCTCAACCGCCACCAGCTGTGGCGCATACAGAAGATGCAGGACGCCTACGCCGAACGGGCAGCCAAGAAGGAAGCGCGAACCGACGTCCACTTAATACAATGAACCTCGGTGCCGCACAAAAAGGCATCGTCATTTCCAATTTCGGTCAACAATTGGAAATCGAAGCCCTGGAGGGCGACTGCCAGGAAACTGTTTTCCGCTGCTTCCAGCGCTCGAATATCGAGTCACTGGTAGCCGGCGATTACGTCATCTTTCAAGCAGGTGACCAGGCTGGCGTCGTAATTGCCGCCCTGCCTCGCGAGAACTTCCTCGAGCGTCCCGCCGGCATGGGCGTACTTCGCCCCGTAGCCGCCAACATAGACCAGCTCGCTATAGTCATTGCGCCCGTGCCGGAGCCTTTTGGCAACCTGATCGATCGTTACCTGGTGGCGGCTGAGCATTACCGCATCCATCCCCTGTTGTTGCTCAACAAGTCTGACCTCGTCAACGACAGCAACTGGGCAGCCCTGAATGAGCTGCTGGCGATCTACGAACGTATTGGCTATCCCGTGCTGCGTGTGTCCAGCAAGTCAGGCGACGGCCTGGCTGACCTGAAAGCCATTCTCGATGACAAGACGTCCGTGTTCGTCGGGCAATCCGGCGTGGGCAAGTCCGCCCTTATTAATGCCCTGCTGCCGAATGCCAACACTGCTGAAGGCCGGCTTTCCGAGGCCGGCGAGAAGGGCAGGCACACCACCACCTCGGCGCGCCTGTTCCACTTCCCTGACGGCGGCGACCTCATCGATTCACCTGGCATACGCGAATTCCACCTCGAGCACCTCGACCGCGAGACCCTGGAAAACGGCTTCATCGAATTCCGCGATTACCTGGGCTACTGCAAGTTCCGCGACTGCAGCCACGACAAGGAACCCGGTTGCAGGCTCAAGGCGGCCGTGGCCAACAAAGAGATCAGCGAGGTGCGCATGACCAGCTTTCGCTTGATCGGGCAGACTCTGGAAAACTGACGCGTCGGCTCTCTCCCTCTTTCACTAACGCATGGCGAATCAGTTAGAATCCTTTTTTTCACCCAGTAATATCACTATGACTTCCACTCTCGACCTGATTATCGAACCGAACACGCTGGCCAGTGTGCTCGGCAACCAGCAACTTTTGGTCCTGGATGTCAGCCAGGCCGCCACCTATCTGCAGGCCCATGTGCCCGGTGCCGTGCATGTGGATCCTAAGGAACTAGTGTGCGGCATCCCGCCCGCCCCGGGTAAACTCCCGGCGAAGGACAAGCTTGAAGCCCTGTTTTCACGCATCGGTTATTCACTCGACAAACATATCGTGACCTACGACGACGAAGGCGGCGGCTGGGCCGGACGCCTCATTTGGACCCTGGACGTCATCGGCCACCAGGGTTATTCCTATCTCAACGGTGGCATCCATGCCTGGTATAAGGAAGGGCATCAAGTGGAGAGCACGCCGACCGAAGCAACCCCGACCAACGTGAGCCTAACCTTGGATATGTCGGTGAATGCCGATGTGAACGAGGTGCTGGCCTCACTCGATGATCCACACGTGAAGGTATGGGATGCACGCAGCCATGAAGAATACATTGGCACAAAAGTATCGGCGGCACGGGGCGGCCACATTCCCGGCGCAATCAATCTCGACTGGCTGGACACCATGGATCCCGCGCGTAATTTCAGGCTCAAACCCCTGGACCAGATCAAAGCGACACTCGATGGACTTGGCATTCATGACGGCGACAGCATCATCACCCACTGCCAGACCCATCACCGTTCGGGGCTGACCTACCTCATCGCCAAGGCGCTGGGGTTCAACGTGAAGGCCTACGACGGCTCCTGGTCGGAATGGGGCAACCTGGCGGAAACCCCGATCGAAACCTGATACCGCCATTATATGAAAGGATTGTTTATCGTTTTCCAATACCTCGTGCCACAGCACCTGCTGTCGCGCCTGGTCGGACGTGTCGCCAACTCAACGAAACCCTGGATCAAGAATACGTTCATCACGAGCTTCGCCAAACGTTACGCAGTGGACATGCGCGAGGCTGTGCAGGAAGACCCAACCGCTTATCCGACATTCAACGCCTTTTTTACCCGCGCCCTGAAAGACGGCGTACGTCCGATTAATGTCACGGCGGATGCCATCGTCAGCCCTACCGACGGTGTGGTGAGCGCTGCGGGCAACATCACCGAAGACTGCGTCATCCAGGCCAAAGGAAAATCCTTTTCCCTGACCGCATTACTCGGTGGTTCCGAAGATACGGCTCGGCCGTTTCAGGATGGCGCGTTCGCCACCGTGTACCTGTCACCCAAGGACTACCATCGCGTGCATATGCCCTGCGCGGGTACGCTGCGCAAGATGATCTACGTGCCCGGAAAGCTGTTTTCGGTTAACCAGGCCACCAGCGAGAAAATCGACAACCTATTCGCGCGCAACGAGCGTGTGGTGTGCCTGTTCGACACCGCCGCGGGTCCGCTTGCCATGGTGCTGGTGGGCGCCATGATCGTGGCGGGTATCGAAACGGTGTGGGCAGGACGGGTGGCACCGTCGGGACAGGTACTGCTCGAGGTCGAGTACGACAACGAGAATCCACCTCTGCGTTATGAGAAAGGTGCCGAGATGGGGCGCTTCAAACTGGGCTCGACGGTAATCTTGGTCTACGGCAAGAATGCAGCCAGCTGGTTATCCAGCCTGGATGAAGGTTGTGCGGTAAGGATGGGTGAAGTAATCGGGGCGCTAGCACTGAAAAAATGCTAGCGACTGACAGCCTATTCCTTCCAGGGGTTCGTGCCGGTGGAAGACGGCGGCACAGGTTCCTCCTTTTGGTCTGTCTGCTTCAAGTTGTCGGCGCTCGACAATACCGCGCCGCTCTTTCTTATGACCACTGTGTTAGCGATCTTGTCGTGAAAACCCTGCTTGCGCTTGTCCCAGCCGATGCAGAAAAAACCTAGGAATAGCGTAAAAATAGATACGTAGTAACCGAAATATCGCAGCAACAGGCGACCAAAAGTAGGTTGTCCCAGCGTGTCGGCATCCACGATGTAGATATCCATCATGATCTTGCCCGGCGTCGCCGCCCGGTATCGCCAGAAGATGATCACCGCGATGATCGGCAGCGCGTAGTTAATGATGTCATAGACTAGGCCGGGCGATTCCGTCATGACCAGCACTTCGGGGCCGTAGAACATTATCAACAGCGGCACCATAACCATCAGCAGTAGAGCGGAATCGAGCATGGACGCCAGGAAGCGGATCCAGAATCCGGCATATTCCAAGGGAGGAAACTCGGAGTCCCGGTTATAGGGCATGTCATCGGTATACGGTCCCATCGTTACCTTCCTGTGGCTAAGGCCATTCCTTGCATGCAACTTAACATGATCCCATCGCGGTGTTCAGTCTGCAGGAATAATTGCGGATGTGGTGGCTACGCTCTGTCGACTGGAAAGGCGATCACCTCTCTGATATCGCTCACGCCCTGTTTTAACATCAGCAGGCGGTCCACGCCCACTGCCACACCGGCACAAGCCGGCATACCGTGGGCGAGCGCAGCAAGCAGATTTTCATCAATGGCATATTGTGGCAGACCTTCAGCCTTGCGCCGCGCCAGGTCTTTCCCAAATCGTTTCCGCTGTACAAGCGCATCGGTCAGTTCAAAATAGCCGTTCGCCAGTTCCATGCCGCCGGCGACCAGTTCGAATCGCTGCGCCACCGTCCTGCCTTGCGCATCCTCAGTCAGCGTGGCCAGCGCCGCCTGTGACGGCGGGTAGTCATGGATGAAGACCGGCTTATCCAAGTTGGGTTCGATACAGTGGCTGAACAGCAGGTCGAGCCAGTGGTCAGGATTGTCGCTGTCGAAGCTGGTCTCCAATGCCGCCTTTGCGTGGGACTTGAGTTTAGCCAGGGATGCTTTAAGCGGATCGATATCGAGATGACGCTGGAATAACGCGCTGTAGGTGACACGCTCCGCTGGCGCAAACCCGAGCAGCGCGGCGAGCAGTGCATCGAGTTCCGTCATTAATTCAGCAAGGCTGAAACCCGGGCGGTACCATTCCAGTATGGTGAATTCGGGATTGTGCCGGCGGCCTGATTCATCGTTGCGAAAGGCTTTGCACAACTGCCAGATCGGACCGCTGCCTGCCGCGAGCAGGCGCTTCATGGGAAATTCGGGTGAGGTTTGCAGAAAGCAATTACGTACGCTGCCGTGAGAGGATAGCTGGGAAAGCACAGGATCAAGTGCGGGATCGGTACCAATGGCTGAGGCAAGAAGCGGTGTTTCTACTTCCAGCACCTGGCGCCCGGCAAAGAATGCACGAATTTCGCGGTATAGTGACGCGCGGGCTTCGAGCATGCGTATGTCAGTGGTTGGCTGCCAGTCGATTCCAGCCATCACTGCATCACTCTGAATTATTTCTTGGCCCGGCTCATGTACTCGCCGGTACGTGTGTCGATGCGCAGGACTTCACCTTTCTCGATGAAAAGGGGTACCTTTACGACCGCACCCGTGCTGAGAGTGGCCGGCTTGGTGCCGCCCTGGGCGGTGTCGCCTTTAAGGCCGGGATCAGTTTCAGCGACCTCGAGCTCGACGAAGTTCGGCGGCGAGACGTTGATGGGATTATCGTTCCACAGGGTCACCAGGCATACGTCTTGTTCCTTCAGCCATGGCAGGGTTTCTTCCACAGCTTTACGGTCGGCTGCAATCTGCTCGAAACTGCCGTCGGTCTTCATGAAATGCCAGAACTCGCCGTCGGTGTAAAGGTATTCCATGTCGGTATCGACTACGTCGGCGCCTTCCAGAGATTCACCAGATTTGAAGGTACGCTCCCACACCCTGCCGTTGAGCAGATTACGCAACCGCACGCGGTTGAAGGCCTGGCCCTTGCCCGGTTTGACGAATTCGTTCTCTAGGATAGAACAGGGATCCCCGTCTAGCAGAACTTTTAGGCCGGATTTAAATTCATTGGTGGTGTAGGTAGCCATGGAATAACTCTAATAGGTGCCAAAATGGGGGGCATGATACAAGAGTCGCGTGCGAAGGGAAATGGGCCTGCTCCGTATGCTTTTTTCCCTTTTTCCCTTTTTCCTTTTTTCCCTTTATCCTTGCCACGTTTTTCGAAGGATCACCCAATTGAACACTATCTCTTTGCAACAAAGCCTGTCTTGGCAGGAATTGCTGTCCAACACAATTACCGACACAGGCGAACTGTGCCGCCTGCTCGACCTGGACCTGGCCGCCCTACCTCCTGGCCATCCTTTGTTGGCGCAGTTTCCGGTGCGCGTGCCCCTGCCTTTCCTCGGACGTATCGCCAAGGGCGACCCATATGACCCGTTATTGCTGCAGGTATTTCCCAGCATCGCCGAAGCCAGCCCAGTGCCGGGATTCGAGACCGATCCACTTGATGAGTCTTCCAGCAATCCCGTCCCCGGCATTCTGCACAAGTACGCCGGCCGGGCCCTGTTGCTGGTGACGGCGGCCTGCGCCATTCACTGCCGCTACTGCTTTCGCCGCCACTTTCCCTACCAGGATAACTTGCCGGGCAAGCAACACTGGCAGGACAGCTTCTCGTATATCGGCACAGATACCTCGATTACGGAAATTATTCTCAGCGGCGGCGATCCCCTGACCCTGTCCGACAGTTACCTAGAATGGTTTTACTCGCAGCTGGCGGCATTTGACCATGTGCAGCGTATCCGTATTCACACGCGTCTGCCCGTGATGATTCCCCAGCGGGTCACCGACAATCTATGCCGGATACTGGCAAATCCGCGATTCCGGACTATCGTGGTAATACACAGCAACCACGCGCAAGAAATCGATGCCGCCGTGATCCGGTCATGCCTGTTGTTGAAGTCGGCGGGACTGACCCTGCTTAACCAGAGCGTACTGCTAAAAAAGGTCAACGATTCGACCAAAGCCCTGGCCACATTAAGTGAAAAGCTTTTCGAGGCAGGTGTGCTGCCCTACTACCTACACCTGCTCGACCGAGTGACTGGAGGCGCCCACTTCGACGTACCGGTATCCCGGGCCTCAGTGTTGATGCAGGAGCTGCGCAACCGCCTGCCTGGCTACCTTGTACCAAAGCTGGTGAGGGAAGAACCAGGCGCCAGAGCGAAGACGCCGGCTATTTAGTTTGGCCTACAGGACGTGGCATTTATGCGACGGCTTGCACATGTAACCGATGTTCGCCATGATCCTAACCGCACCCCCTTTTCACCTGCAGTACATGCATTGCGTGTACCATGTGCACATCACGGCTGTTCGAGATCGTTTTCGATCATGTCCAGGGCAACTGCCTGCAGGCCGGCTGCCTGTGCCGAACCAATGGTTCCCCGCAGCCATCGTACTTGCCGCCGCGGATAACCAGTAACGGAAAATTATCACGGGAACCATGAATATTCCCCATGCCGGTTAAAGACGCGATACTATTGCCACAGCCAACGTTTTGACGGATAGCAGGCATTGCCGGAGACCACCAGTAACAACCAACCCACCAGGCAGAGTACCGGCCCGGGCAAACTACCCCTAAAAATCAGGCACCAGATTGCCCTCAGTTTTGCCTTGCTCTTGCTGGTCGTTACCACGGCCTTCTGGCTACTTTTCCAGAAAGAACTCAATCGATCTCTTTACGAATACCGTGACATTCTCGGCGCCTCACTCGCCCAACAGACCGCCGCCGCAGTCAGGGAACTGGTACTGGTCAACGACCTGCTCGGCTTGAATGTAGTGCTCACTCAGCTAGTCCTAGATGACAACATCCTGTTTGCCAGCATCCACGATGCCGATAATGTGCAAATCGCCAGTGCCGGGCAGCAAAATTTGCAGGTAGCCGCGGCCGATTTTTATACCGCGAACATTTCCGTGCAGGACGCCATCGCCGGCTCGGTCATCATCCACCTTGACATAAGAAGTGCCGACACCTCCCGTGCGCGCTTGCGCAACCTGTTCCTATTACTGTTTGCTGTTTCCATGGTTCTGGTCATCACTACTGCCTTCGCACTTGCTAGCCGTATCACGACTCCTCTGCGCAGGCTGACCGATGCTGTTACCGGCAGTACCGACGATGACGACTACGAAGATCTGGCCGAAGAAACCAGTCGCCTGCAGGATGCGGTCCATCGCATGCTGACGAAATATCAGGAGATGGAAGAGCAGTTGCTGGAAACCGGTATTTGGCAGGGTAATCATGAAGATGATGGCAATGAACCAGTAAGACTTGCAGCCAGTGTTTTGGTCATCAAGGTAGTCAATATCCACACGGCGATCGAACTGCTGCATCCGGCCACCCTGTCGAGCTTGTTGCAGGAATACCTGTTTTACCTGAATCAGGCAGCCCGTCTTTACGGCGGCGAATTCCATCGGGTTAATGGTGAATCCGCCGTTGTGAGTTTCGACGAGGAAGCCTGTGGCTACAGTCACAGTGTAAACGCCTTGTACTGCGCGGGTCTGTTCCAGTCCGTCATGGCACGCATCAACATGCGTCACCGGAACAATGGCGAACAAAACTTGGAATTTCGAATGGCCATACACTCGGGTGATATCTTTGTTGCGCCAGGTGTCGGCGACCAGGATCAGGCCAGCATCATGGGTAAGACTCTCGATATCACCTACTTTCTCAGTAAGCAGGCCGCGCCCGGCGAACTGGTCATCAGCGAGTTCACCTGTTCAAAGGCACGTGAATTCGAACATTTCGAAACCGAGCACCAGCGTGAAGTCAGCATTCCCACTGACAATGTCACCATTATGGCTTATATTCTCTCGGACGCGTTTGCTGAAGACATGGGCATGATCCGTAAACAACGCAAGCACATTCTCGGCGTAACAGAAAATACTAGAGCTAAGTAAAGCACCGATATTCTATACAGGAATATATAAAGTACTATCACTGCGATACTTGCAGTTCAAACGGATACCAGCATATCCGACCCCATCAGCGTAAGTAACTCTTTCTATTTTCCCCAGCAGGTACTTCTGGATGACGATCCGGATTTCCTAGATAGTGTCAGCCTGATGCTGGACAAGAAACTGAGCTATCACCTGTTCGACTCAGCGCTCGACTACGTGAAACAGCCACAGTGCAAGCTGCATTTCTTGAAGCGCAACTAAAACTACTACAAGACCGGGCGAATCAGGTTGCTGATGGGGAGATCGTAAATTCGGTGTATTCGCCGGGTTCGGATTCGCAGGCGATATCGCCATCAAAGCCGCAGTTCATGCGGCAGCAGAACGCCAGGCCTGCGCCCGTACCCTCTTCCAGGGTCGAGAAAAAGCCTCCGAAGATCCTGGAGAGTACCACCGTTTAGATACCTTTTCGCGCATCCCGAAACACAATCATGTTGGCGCCTTTGTAGGGCTTCAGCACGATGCTGAAATCACCCTTTAGCGCGGAATTAACTGAATAAAGAGAATTCTTCAGCTGGCTGAACATCACATAGATGAATCTGCTGCCGGTGCCGCGGAAATAAAAACCCTTGTCGAGCTCCAACCGTATCTTGTCACTTTCTCCGCGCTTGAATTGGTAACGGTCGACAGCGGTGCCGATGCATTCGGCGGCGGTAAAAAAACGGACTGGCGGTGCCGGTGTGGCACCGCGCTTGGTCAGCCTACTTGTCCTGAACCTCCACAACGTCAACCTTTCGGAAGCCCTGGGGCAGTTTGTTGCCGCGCCGACCGCGCTCTCCCCGGTAATGCTCGAGGTCGCTCATGGTGAGGTTGAAGTGGCGTTTTCCGGAATGAATCACCAGGATCTGGTCCTTATGCAGCACGGCGACCGCTGCCACGAACTCCTCGCGCGCGGCCACACGGGCAGTGGGTATGCTGATGATCTTGTTGCCCTTGCCCTTAGAAAGTTCCGGCAGTTCCGACAACTTAAACATAAGCATCCTGCCCTCGTTGCTGATGGCAACCACCTCGCTGCTGCCGATCTCATCCACCGGCACTGGCGATAGCACCTTGGCACCTTTGGGCAGTGACAACAGAGCCTTGCCGGCCTTGTTCTTGCTGACCAGGTTTTCCATCTTCGTGATAAAACCATAACCGGCATCGGAGGCGATGAGGCAAAGACGGTCGGGGTCGCCGATCATCAGGCCCATGAAGGTGGCGCCGGAAGGCGGTTTAAGTTTGCCCGACAGGGGCTCACCCATGCCGCGGGCACTGGGCAGCGTATGCGCGCCGAGAGTATAGGAACGGCCAGTGGAATCGAGGAACACAGCATTCTGGTTGCTTTTGCCGCGGGCGAACAGTTTCAGCTTGTCACCCGACTTATAGGCAAGCGCCGAGGGATCGACATCGTGACCCTTGGCCGCGCGCACCCAGCCGCCCTCCGACAGAATTATGGTGACCGGTTCTGTGGAAATCAGTTCTTCCTCGCGGAAGGCTTGCGCCTCTTCACGCACCACCAGTTCGGAGCGGCGGTCGTCGCCGTAGGTCTCGGCATCTTCCTTAATTTCTGTCTTGATGAGAGTCTTCAGTCGAGACTTTGATCCTAGGATCTTTTCCAGGGTGTCGCGCTCCTCGGACAGATCCTTCTGCTCGGCCTTGATCTTCATTTCTTCAAGCTTGGCCAGGTTGCGCAGCTTCAGTTCCAGGATGGCTTCCGCCTGGCGGTCAGACAACTTGAATTTCTTCATCAGCATGGGCTTGGGTTTGTCTTCAGTGCGAATGATCTTGATCACCTCGTCGATGTTGAGGAAGGCAATCAGCAAGGCATCGAGGATATGCAGGCGATCTTTAATCTTTTCCAGCCGGTAATTGAGGCGGCGTGTAACGGTGGTGGTCCTGAATTCCAGCCATTCCCTCAACAGGGACACCAGTGGTTTTACCTGGGGCTTGCCGTCGATGCCGATCATGTTGAAGTTCACACGATAACTTCTTTCCAGATCGGTGGTGGAGAATAGGTGTGCCATCACGGCATCGGTGTCGACACGGTTCGAGCGCGGTTCGATCACGATGCGGGTCGGGTTCTCATGGTCGGACTCGTCGCGGATGTCGACGATCATTGGTAGTTTCTTCTTCTGCATCTGCCCGGCAATCTGCTCGAGAACCTTGGCTCCAGACACCTGATATGGCAAGGCCGTGATGACGATCTCGCCGTTTTCCCGCACGTACACAGCGCGGCTCTTGATCTGTCCGCGACCTGTGTCATAGATCTCGCGGACTTCCTCGACCGGTGTAATGATTTCGGCATTGGTCGGAAAATCCGGGCCCTTGACGAATTTCATCAGGTCTTTCGTAGTGGCCTTGGGATTATCAAGAAGGTGGATACAGGCGCTGGCAATCTCGCGGAGGTTGTGCGGCAGGATATCGGTTGCCATACCCACTGCGATACCGCTGCCGCCATTGAGCAAAACGTTGGGCAGGCGCGCCGGCAGGATGACCGGTTCTTCAAGCTCACCGTCGAAATTCAGTTTCCAGTCGACTGTGTCCTGGCCAAGTTCAGACAATAGCACGTCCGCATAGGCGCGCATCTTGGACTCGGTGTAACGCATGGCGGCAAAGGACTTGGGGTCGTCGGGGGAACCCCAGTTGCCTTGCCCGTCGATGATGGGATACCGGTATGAAAAGGGCTGCGCCATGAGCACCATGGCTTCATAACAGGCGGAGTCGCCATGAGGGTGGTACTTGCCGATCACGTCGCCGATGGTGCGCGCAGACTTCTTGTACTTCGCCGTACTCTTCAGGCCCAGCTCCGACATCGCATAAACTATGCGCCGCTGCACCGGCTTCAGGCCGTCGCCGATATGAGGCAGCGCCCGGTCGTTGATGACGTACATAGAATAATTGAGGTAGGACTGCTCGACGAACTTGCGCAGGGCGATCTGTTCCTGGCCGTCTTCGTTTAATGTAGTTGTCTCTGTCATGTCAGGTTTTTGATTTCAATATTTAGAAAATTCTTTCTGGAGCAAGGGGCCATGAACAATGCGCTAAGCTTTCTGGTTCGTTGAACTCCTATTATCTAAATCTCAGCGAGATTTCCGTACCGTTCCAGCCAAACCTTGCGGTCTGGTGAGCGCTTCTTGGCCAGCAGCATATCCATCAGATCCTGAGTTTTCTTGGCCTGGTCTATAGTGAGCTGCACCAGCCGGCGGGTGTCCTTGCTCATGGTTGTTTCCCTGAGCTGCATGGGATTCATTTCACCCAGTCCCTTGAAGCGCTGTACGCTCGGCTTGCCCTTCTTCTTCTCCGCGATGATCAGGTTGAGCACGCCGTTCTTTTCGTCCTCGTCGAGTGCATAGTACACGTCCTTGCCCACGTCTATGCGGTAGAGTGGCGGCATGGCTACAAAGATATGACCGGCCTCCACCACGGCGGGGAAATGTCTCAGGAACAGTGCGCAAAGAAGTGTGGCAATGTGTAGGCCATCGGAGTCGGCATCGGCCAGGATGCATACTTTGCCATAGCGCAGGCCGGACAGGTCGGTCGATCCAGGATCGACGCCGATGGCAATGGAAATGTCATGCACTTCCTGCGACGCAAGAATCTCGCCGGAATCAACTTCCCAGGTGTTGAGAATCTTGCCGCGCAGCGGCATCACAGCCTGGGTTTCGCGGTCACGTGCCTGCTTAGCGGAGCCACCCGCAGAATCACCTTCTACCAGGAAAAGCTCGCCGGTATCCACGTCCTGCGTGGTGCAGTCCGCCAGCTTGCCAGGCAGCGCAGGACCCGCGGTTACCTTCTTGCGCACGACCTTCTTGCCCTCGCGCATACGGCTTTGGGCATTGCTTATACACATCTCGGCAATCTTTACCGCCTCGTCTGTATGCTGGTTGAGCCACAGACCGAAGGCATCCTTGACCACGCCGCCAATGAACACGGCGCTTTGGCGAGAGGACAGTTTTTCCTTGGTCTGGCCGGCAAACTGTGGATCGATCATTTTTGCAGAGAGTATGTAGGCACAACGGTCCCAGATATCCTCAGAACTCAGCTTCACGCCGCGCGGAAGGAGGTTTCTGAATTCACAGAATTCACGAATAGCCTCCAGCATGCCAGTCCTGAATCCATTCACGTGCGTTCCACCCTGCAGGGTCGGTATAAGGTTCACATAGCTTTCGGTGATCAGTTCGCCGCCTTCGGGCAGCCACAGCACCGCCCAGTCAACCGCTTCGTCATCTCCAGACATCGCACCGACGAAAGGCTGGTCGGGAATGCGCTCGTAACCTTCGGTGGCCTGCAGCAGGTAATCGGTGAGACCATCTCCGAAACACCATTCCTGGCTCTGCGCTTTTTCCGCCTTGACGGTCTTATCCTCGAAGATCACATGCAGGCCGGGGCACAGCACTGCCTTCGCACGCAGCACATGTACCAGGCGCGGAATGGAGATGGTAGGCGAGTCAAAATATTTCGAGTCAGGCATGAACTTCACTGTGGTACCGGTATTGCGCAGCCCGACCTTGTCGATGACCTTGAGGTTGGTTTTCTTGTCCCCGTTGGTAAAGGTCATCTGGTGCAATTTGCCGTCGCGCCTGACCAGGACTTCTAGGTCGCTGGAAAGGGCATTGACCACTGACACGCCGACACCGTGCAGTCCGCCAGAAAACTTGTAGTTGTCGCTGTTGAACTTGCCGCCGGCATGAAGGCGAGTCAGGATCAGTTCGACGCCTGGCACCTTTTCCTCCGGATGAATGTCAACCGGCATACCACGGCCGTCGTCGGTCACCTCGACACTGCCGTCCTTGTTGAGCGTGACCTTGATAGTGCGAGCGTGACCGGCAAGCGCTTCGTCAACGCTGTTGTCCACCACTTCCTGGACTAGGTGGTTGGGCCGCGTGGTGTCGGTATACATGCCAGGGCGCCGCCGGACCGGATCCAGGCCTGTCAGTACTTCAATGGAACCGGAGGTATAGTCTTTACTCATGCTTACTGCATCTTCCTCTGTAATCGTTCTTGCTCGCTACTTGCCTGTAGGCAGCCGGTTTCCGCGAATTCCAGGATAGAGGGGATCACCGCCTCGAAATCCTCGAACCGGTGACTGCCGCCCTGCTGCACTACTTGCACTGAGCCGGCATAGCGTTCCACCGCGTGGTGGTAGTCCAGGACCTCGTCACCCGTCTGGACCAGCAGGAGATAATTTTCGGGATGTTTCAAAGGGTTGACATCCAATGTATCCAGGTAGTCGGCATACTCGCGCGTGAATACATATTCCTCACCGGTGTAAAGGTTTTTCTGTAGTCCCAGGAACTCCTCACCCAGGGTCTTGGCCGGCGAAACTGCCGGGTTCACCAGGGCCGCCCTGCAGCCGAACTTTTCCGCCAGCCACGTCGCGTAATAACCGCCGAGCGAGGAGCCAACGAGAATGAATATGTTGCCGCCGGCGTCGCTGATTAGTGATTCCAGCTGTGCGATGGCGCGTTTGGGGTTGTGGGAAAGTTCGGGCGCTTCGACAATGCATCTACCAGAACGGGCGCAAAAGTCAGTAAAAAGTCGGGCTTTTCGAGAGGCAGGGGAGCTGTTGAATCCGTGGATGTAAATGATTAAAGGACGGCTTAAAACCATAAGGTAATTATACGATGCTTCCCTGTATTGAGTGGAAAGATATTTGTCCAATCGGGAATTTTTTTAAGTGCCCGGGCTTTGCCGGGAGTGCATCAGTAACCGGTGCTGCTGTAGTCGATATTGTAAGATTTTCCGCTGACGCGGGATACGCCCGACTCGATGCTACCGTCCGCGCACAGGTCGAGCCAGCGGTAACCCGGCTGGGCATTATCGATAGTGAAGTTGTTGTTGGTCGGGTGGAACTGGATGCAGGTGGATGGCGTGGCCATAACCTTGACGTTATTACGACTGGACTCGAATTCCTGGTGGATATGCCCGTAGAGGATACCGCGCACATGATTATAACTGTCGAGCATGGAAAACAGCTCGTCGGCTTTCTTCAGACAATGCTGCTGCAACCAGGCCGCCTGCACCGGTAAGCAATTGTGGTGTACACAGACCACCACGTGAGATCCGTTGCGTTCGCTGTCCGCCAGCTCAAGGCCGAGGTCGGCCAGCTCCCTCTGGCCGAGCAGACCATAGACATGGCCTTCGACATTAGAGTTGAGCATGATGATGCGCCAGTTGCCCAGCTGGACGGAACGCTTCAGGTGTATGCTATTCTGATCCAGTGATTGCTGCATGTGGCTGCGAATGTCATGGTTGCCCGGTATCCACAGTTGCGGTGCCTTGATAGGGGCGAGGGCGTCGACGAAATTATGGTAGGCCTGGATGGTGGCGTCCTGGGCCAGGTCGCCGGTACACAAGACCAAGTCGATCTGTTTTTCTTGCTTAAGTACCAGACTGACGACATCGCTAAGCGTGTCGAAGGTATTGAGACCCTGAAAAATTGTCTTGCGGTCGCCAAAAAGGTGGGAATCCGTTATCTGAATAAGCCGATAATTCTGATTCTTATTGTCTGCCAGGACTTCAGTCAACGTTGCTTACTCTCTCAAATGGAGAATTACTGAACGTGAGACCGCGTTTCAGTTACAGTTCATCTTGTCCAGTTGTAACTCGCCGGGGCTGCTCATCCCCTCGTTTATACACAGATTCAGCCATTCAGCCAAAAAAAGGTTCAGTTGTTCCTTTTCGTCACTCTGGTACATGAACTGGTTCGGTACCGGGTAAGCTACCTTGAAATAACGGTGGTTCTGGTAGCTTGTCACCTCTGCCGTCTTCGCGTCATGGTAAACCCGGATGATCATTTCGGGTGCCTTGTAGAACGCCGGCCGACCGTTGTGTTCGTCCTGCAACTGCCTGATACAAATGGTGCTTGTATACTTGAAGTCTTCTTGGACCTCGAGGCTGACGACAATCTGGCCAAGCCTGCCTGCCCTGCCAAGACAGGGCAATGCAATCAGCCGGTTGCGCATACCGCGAGATTTACCAAGCAACTTTTGCAGGCGAATATAGTTGGCATCACATACCGCCATCTGTTCGCTCAGGTCGATTGTATAGCCTTTGATTTTCATCTTTCAGGGTCGATCATATTTTCTATAACTTGCCTGCATACAGTTGGAGTATTGCTATGAAACATATTCTAATCCCGATGATACCACTACCAATGGCTTTCTGGTCGAATCTGTTTAATAGCTTTCATACTTAAACACCATAATTACTTTTTTTATCTCAACGATCATCTGCACGACTCCCGCATAGAGCGCTGTGAACGGTGAATTTTTGTTACAATGAGCACACTTTTACCCAGCATAAATGAGCAGCTGCTTGAAGGTACACGCTCTTTCCTGCATCTACCGACGACTCATGTCCGCACTCAACACAGTGAAAGCCAACAGGCAATGGCGTGCGTATAACCCGGCGGTGAGTGCGCAGGTTGCTGGATTTGCCGACCTTGACACAGGCTGTAAAAGAATTGAAACTGACTGACCAGTCAGTCAATTAGGCAATGACAGTCAGAGCCCTGCCCGCGCTAATAATTAATCCCAATATTATCAATTGGTTATAATTCTACCGAGGCAGAGAGTGATTCGGGCGCCAGACTATCGAAAATGGAGAAAAACATGGTAACAGTGAATATTCGTCATACGCTCGGGCAGATAGCAGTGACCCTGTCCCTGGTCGTGCTGGCTTTGCCTTTCAGCACGGCACGGGCTGATGACCTTGCCCAGATCTTCGAGCTGGCCGCCGCCAACGACCCGGAGATCCGCCAGGCCAGGGCAAACTTCAATGCTGCCCACACTGCGATCGCCCAGGGCCGCTCTTTTCTGCTGCCCAGCATTACCGTCAACGGCACGACCTCACGCGACACTGCCGGTCCCGCCCAGGCCACAGCGTTCGGCTCCGCCCACAGTTTCGCTAACGGTTTCAACACCAAGGGGTACAACCTAAGCCTCACCCAGGCGCTGGTCAACTTCGAAGCCTGGTATGCATTCCAGTCGGCGAAAGCGTCGGACCTGCAAGCTGCCGCCAACCTGGCACAGGCCGAACAGCAACTGATCGTCAAAGTGGCCTCGGCCTATTTCAACGTGCTGCGTTCGCAAGACAATCTCACCTCTTTCCGCGCGGAAGAAGATGCCGCTGCGCAGGTACTGGAACAGACCCGTGAACGTTTCGAGGTTGGCTTGATCCCGATCACCGACGTCTATGACAGCCAGGCCAACGCCGACCTCGCCCGAGTGAACCGTCTCGTGGAAGAGAACAATCTGAACCAGGCCTTCGAGGCACTCGAAGCGATTACCGGCCAAGGTCACAATGCCCTGGAATCACTAAGCACCGAGTTCCCAATCGCATCACTTGACCCGACCAGTCTCAACGAGTGGGTCAGCCTCGCGATGGGTAACAATCTGGCTATCAAGGCAGCGGAGTTTGACCTCGAATCCAAAGAGAAGACGGCGAAATCGACACGGGCAGCGATGTTTCCAACCGTAAACATTAGTGCCGGTTACGGCTGGAACCAGTCCGCCAACCCCTTCAGCTTCTTTCCGGCGGTAGCGTCCGAACGCAGCAACATCACGCTAAATTTTTCCTATCCACTGTTTGCTGGTGGCCTGAATGCCGCCCGCAAACGCCAGGCCTATTACACACGGGATGCGAGCGAGGAAGCACTGCTGAAAACCCAGCGTGACAGCACGCAGAGCACACGCAACAATTACCGCAGCGTGGAAACCGACGTGCTGGCAGTACAGGCACGCGCGCAGGCGATCATCTCGGCGGAGAGCGCACTGGAAGCCACCGAGGTTGGTGCGGAAGTGGGAACCCGTAACGTGGTCGACGTGGTGCTGGCCCAGCGTACGCTGTTCCAGGCCAGGCGAGATTACGCCAATGCCCGTTACAACTACGTAATCAACACGCTGAACCTGAAGCAGTCCGCCGGCATCCTGAGCCCGCAGGACATCATCGACCTCAACGAATGGCTTGAATAAGAACCTGAGGCTTGCTCATTGAGTCGTCTCCAGCAGCTCACTGAGCATGGACAGGTTCCTTGCCGTGGCGCCTTGGTTGGCTTCGACCACCGAACGCGCCGCCTCCCCCATTACTTTCTGCTGCGCAGGATTATTGAGCAACGATTGCACTACGGCGGCTAGCTCTGCCGCATCGGCAACCACCAGCATGCCCTCCACAGCAATCATGGCTTCACTGACAGCCTGGAAATTGTACAGAGACGGACCGGTGATCACCGGCAACCCTATCGCCGCTGGTTCGATGATGTTCTGGCAACCGGTGTTGACCAGGGAGCCGCCAACGAAGGCGATGTCGGCGAGCCCAAAGTAATAATGCATTTCCCCCATCGAGTCACCGATCAATACTTGTTGCCCTGGATCGGCGATTCGGTCGCGGCTGCGCCTAGCTACGCTGAAACTTTTCTTCTCCGCCAAGGCGGCTACGGCATCGAAACGTTCGGGGTGGCGCGGTACAAGCACCAGTAACAGGTCGGGATGGTCAATAACAAGGGTTCCAAATGCCTGCAGGACTTTTTCATCCTCGACCTCGCCATCCAGAGTGCGCGTGCTGGCAGCGACTAGCACCGGGCGGCCTGCCATGGCGGCTTTGTCCTGTCTGGCTTGCGCCAGCATGTCCGTATTCAGCATCATGTCGTATTTCATGCTGCCGACTATCTCCACGTTGGCAGGCGGCAAGCCGAGCGACACGAGCCTGTCACGATCAGTTTGCGACTGGACAGTGACGGCATCAAAACTTGCCAGCATGTTGCCGGCCATCTTGCGCATTCGCTGATAACTGACCTGCGATTTTTTCGACAGGCGGGCGTTGGCCAGCATGAGTTTTACGCCGCGCGCTTCACTATAGTGAACCAGGTTGGGCCACAACTCCGTTTCCATGATCATAAGTAGTCGCGGTGAAAAGCGGTCCAGGAAGCGATTCACGGCTCCGGGATAATCATATGGCAGGTACACGTGCTGCACGGTTTGGCCGAGCATCGCCGGCACGCGTACCGAACCCGTCGGTGTCGTGGTGGTCACTAGGATATGGAGCGCGGGATCGTGCGCCTGCAGTTGCCGAATGAGTGGTTCAACCGCATGCACTTCCCCTACGGAAACGGCATGGATAATGACATCGGCTTGCTGCAAAGGCGCATCACCGTAAAAGGCAAATCGTTCTCTCCAGCGCTTGCGGTAATCGGGTGCGCGCAGGGACCGCCACAAGAGCCTGAACAGTATGACAGGCGTGGCCAGGTAAAATAGCGCGCAATAGGTAAGACGGTTCACTCGTACTTTTTAACTACAGTTGTTAACGACGGTCTGACGTATTTATAAGCCGGGGATTTCCCGTTTCTGCTGGTTTATACTGTCACGCTTTCCCGTGACGAACAAATAGTGTTAACAGTCCCTGGCCTATGGCGGAAATACTGAAAACTGATGCGCTGATTTTTGGTGGTGGCGTGGCTGGCCTCTGGCTGCTCAATCGCCTGCGCAATGCCGGTTACAGCGCCTGGCTTCTGGAAAGCGGCGAATTGGGCCGGGGCCAGAGCGTTGCCAGCCAGGGCATTATTCACAGTGGCCTCAAGTACGTCAACGATGGCACCCTGAACCGCTCAGCGACAGCCGTGGCGGATATGCCTGAAGTCTGGCGCAGCTGCCTTGCCGGACAGGGTGACGTGGACCTGCAGGGCACCCGCATCCTGTCCGATGCCTATTACATGTTGCCGCGCAATTCGCTTCGAGCACGTCTCTTATCCTTTCTAGGCAGCAAGGCTCTTGCATCAAAAACCAATCGTATTGCGCCGGATGACTACCCCGGCTTCTTCCAGGGCAAAGTCAAAGGCCCAATGTACCGAATCGCCGATTTCGTCATCGACGTGCCTTCGCTGCTGGCCATGCTGTGCAATCGGCACCATGACAGTGTGTTTAGCATCGACTGGAAGGACGCCCGACTCGAAACCGGTGACAACGGCCGCATCACCGGGCTGGCGTTCAATGATGGCACGCGCATCGAGGCAAAGGAGTACATCAGTTGCTGCGGTGGCGGCACAGAGTCACTGCTCGAACAGAACGGCCTCCACGTTGCGCCCATGCAGCGTCGCCCACTGCAACAGGTCATGGTGCGCCACAGACACACGGGGCCCGTTTATGTGCACTGTGTATCGAGCAGCATCGACCTGACACCGGAGCTCACCATCACTACTCACAGCAACAAGGCCGGTGAACCGGTTTGGTACCTCGGCGGCCGCCTAGCCGAAGACGGAGCCGGGATGAACGCGAATGCACTGATCGACAAGGCCCGGCGTACGCTGGGCGAACTCTTTCCCTGGTGCGACTTCACCGGTGCCGAATGGGGCACCCTGGCGATCGACCGGGCGGAAGCAAAACAGGCCGATGGACGGCGACCCGAGGATGCCAGCCTGGTCATCCACCAGAACCTGGCAGTCTGCTGGCCCACGAAACTGACCCTCGCCCCCGCCCTGGCCGACAAGGTGCTCGCACATTTCCAGGCGCAGCGGATTTCTTCTTCAACGGAAGCCGGCGCGGGACCGCAGTTCCTGCCTCGCCCCCAGGTGGCGGCAACACCGTGGGAGAACCTGTAACCATGGCCTTTTCACGCACCATCCCCGGGACTCAATTGCATGTTTCCGCCATCGGCCTGGGTAGCGTAAAAATGGGGCGAGATCAGAACGTGAAATATCCTACCAACTTCACCATCCCGGATGATGCCGCCGTCATCCATTTGCTGGAACAGGCCAGGGATTTAGGAATCAACCTGCTGGATACGGCACCTGCCTACGGAAATAGCGAGGAACGTCTCGGCAAGTTGCTGACCAACCGCCAGGACTGGGTGATCGCCACGAAAACTGGCGAGGAATTCGAGAATGGAAAATCCCGCTTCGATTTCTCGGGTGCCCATACGCGCAAGAGCATCGAACGCAGCCTGAAACGCCTAAACACCGACTACCTGGATATCGTGCTCATCCATTCCGATGGCAACGATGAGTCCATACTGCAGCAAGGGGAATGTGTACAGGTGCTCCAGGATCTAAAAAATGAAGGGCTTGTTCGCGCCATCGGGATGTCGACCAAAACCATAGCCGGGGGAATCCTGGCCGCCTCCTTGCTCGACATAGTGATGATCACATACAACCTCGAGCAACGTGACGATGCCGTGCTCGATAATGCGAAGAAGAAGGGCAAGGGTGTACTAGTGAAGAAGGGGTTGATGAGCGGGCACACTGGAACTGTGAAAGAGAGCATGCGGCTACTGATGCAGACGCCGGGCATACAGTCAGCGATCATCGGCACCATCACACCGGGTCACATGGCGGAAAATGCCAGGCTGGCACAACAGTTTGCCTGATCGGCAGGTTTACTTGTTCTTGATCTTGTCGACGATTGAAGAGGTTGAGCAGTTGTCAAGGAACGTCAGGACTTTCACTTCACCGCCATAACCCTGCACGATGTCGGCACCGACCACTTCACTTATCATGTAATCGCCACCTTTGACCAGGCAGTCGGGCCTGATTACCTCGAGCAGGGCTTCCGGCGTATCTTCTGAAAACGAGACCACCCAATCCACGGCTTCCAGTCCCGCGACAACAGCCATTCGCCGATCGATCGAGTTGATGGGGCGACCCTCTCCCTTCAGGCGTTTTACGGATTCATCATCATTGATCGCGACAATGAGTCGGTCGCCCAACTTGCGCGCCTCGTTGAGGTAACCGACATGGCCGGCATGTATGATATCGAAACAGCCATTGGTAAAGGCCACCATCTCGCCATTGGCACGGGCATCGGCCACGGCAATGGCCAGCTGTTCACGAGTCATGACCCCGCGATCGGAACCGCCGTCCCTTTGAACTTCCCGGCGCAACTCCGGGCCGCTGATGGCGACCGTGCCAACACGGGAGACCACCAGGCCGGCGGCGATATTGGATAGCGCCACGGCTTCGGGCAAGGCGGCGCCGGCTGCCAGGGCGGCGCCCAGTACGGAGATGACGGTGTCACCGGCACCGGTGACGTCGAAGACATCGCGCGCGCGAGCCGGAATATGCATTTCAGGTTCACTGCCGCGAATCAGGCTCATCCCATGTTCACCGCGGGTGACCAGCAGAGCTTCAAGGGACAGGGTTTCCAACAGTTGCCGCCCCTTTCTAACGAGCTCCTCCTCGCTCGCGCACTCGCCCACCACCTGCTCGAATTCACTCAGGTTCGGAGTCAGCAGAGTCGCGCCTTTGTAACGGAAGAAATCGGTACCCTTCGGATCGACCAGGATTTTCACTCCCGCCTTGACGGCCGTCGAGATGAGTTCACTGACAGCGGTTAGCGCACCCTTAGCGTAATCCGACACGATTAGGATGTCTGCATCAGTCAGCAGTTTCGCAGCACGTTCGTTCACGGCGGCCGCATTTTCGGGAGCGAATTTTTCCTCGAAGTCGAGCCGGATCAACTGCTGGTGCCGGCTGACCACGCGCAGCTTAGTGATGGTCGGTTTGCCGGGGACCTTCTCGAAATCACACAAAACGCCGGCGGCGGCAAGGCGCGCATGCAACTCTGTACCATCATCATCATCCCCCACCAAGCCGATCAGCGTAGCGGCTCCGCCGAGTGCGGCGATATTGAGCGCCACGTTGCCTGCACCACCGGGACAGGCCTCGGTGCTGCTGACCCTGACCACCGGCACGGGCGCTTCAGGAGAAATACGCGAGGTGCCACCCTGCCAATAGCGGTCAAGCATGACGTCGCCGACCACGAGTACTCGTGCAGAATCAAACTTGGGAATATCGAGATTCATCTGGTATTACACGGACAGGAATTGAAGTGACCGCTATCATACCATAGCCGATGCCCGTTGCTGATTCTGTTACAATGCGGCTCAAATTCCAGAGCGCCGATGATGCAGACGCCACCGCCTTTCAGCTCGTTCACGCATATCAGATACTGGCCAACATGGCTGGGTATTTCACTGCTCATCCTCGTGGCCTGGATGCCTTTTAGTGTGCGCTACCATGCCGGGCAATGGCTTGGCATGCTGACATGGTGGCTGGCCAGGGAACGCCGCTATATCACCAACATTAATATTGCAACCTGCTTTCCGGAGCTGGATAAACAACAGCAACACGCGCTGGTAAAACAGAGCTTTTGTGAAAACGGCATCGGCCTGATCGAGGCGGCTACAGGCTGGGTGCGAAAACCCGGCACCTTCAGGAACCAAACCACACTGATTGGTCTCGACAAACTTAAAGCGGCTCAAGCCAGAGGCAAGGGCATCTTGCTTATTGGCGCCCACTACTCCTCGCTGGATTTCGGTGCCAACCTGTTGTCCCTGTTTCACCCCATTGCCGTAACCTACCGGCCCCACCGCAACGCACTGTTCGATGCCTTCATGCTGCGCGGCAGATTGTCGAACTGCAACGGGGTCTTCGATCGCAACGACATCCGCGGCGCCTTTCGCCACCTGAAGCAGGGCAAGACACTCTGGTATGCACCGGATCAGGACTACGGCCCGGATCACGCGGTTTATGCACCCTTCTTCGGCAGACCGGCGGCCACCATCACGGCAGGTTCCCGTTTTGCGGCCTTTAACGATTCTCCTGCTTTCCTGATGAGGCAGCATCGCAAGGGTAAATCGCCGCAGTACGAAATCGAGTTCACTCCCTTTCCGGACACCTTCCCGAGCGAAGACAATGTTGCCGACGCGACGCTTGTCAACCATATGCTCGAGCAGGCCATCCGCCATTACCCGGCACAATACCTGTGGATGCACAAGCGCCTCAAGACAAATCCGGGCGGCAAACCCGAAAGCCCGTACATCAACATTACCACCCCCAACCGCCGCCTGACCGAGGCACAGTATGACAGCATCATTACGGGCGCCACCCAGGTGACAGAGCTGCATGGTGTACTCGACTTCCGGTTACCCACCGGCTTATGGGTCAGGCAGTATCCACGCGTCATCAGCAAGCGCAAGATCTTCGATCATCCTGCCAGGACTTTTGATATGCATGCCAAGAACCTGAGAATGCACGGCATCGATTCCATCACCATCGACAATTTCTTTCGCGTACCCGACAGGAAGCTGTCACTGGTGAGCTATTTCGTCCCGGAAGGCAAACTTCTCAGTCAGCTGCCCGCGCGCGACCTGCCGCTGAATTCACTGGCCGCCTTCATGGCGCAGTTGCATGCCAAGGGCTTTACCTGCAAAAAACCAGTGCTCGATTTATTCATCATCACTGCGAGGGACTTTGCCATTCTCGACCCGACCGACTTCATCTTTTCACGCAAGCCGCCATCCCTGAAGGCGCGTCGTGACAGCCTGATCCAGCTGAGCAAGAACCTCAACCTGTCCGGCAGCGGCCGGGATAATTTCTTTGCCTGCTATGCCGACAAGGCCGGGCTGGCTCTGTCCGGTATGGAAGCCTGATCTGGTGGATACATTCATCGACAAGATCGGATCGAGAGATATGCGCTGGTATGCCGTTCTCATCAGCTGCCTGTTTTCCCTGGTCGTCATCGCGGCCAACCCGATTCCAAACGACGATGCTTTCAGTTACCTACGTGCAGCCGAACTGTTTTCACAACAGGGGCTGGATGCCACACTGGCCGCATACGGCTGGTATGGCTACTCGGTGTTTATCGCCATCGCCAGCCACGTAGTTTCCGTTGACCTCGTGACCAGCGCTCATCTGGTCAACACACTGGCCATCGCACTGCTGGTCTATGCCTTCATCACCCTGGTTGCCGAATTTAATGCCTTGCCCCGGGTGCAAGTGTTCGCTACGGCGGTCATCCTGTGTTACCCGACATTGAATGAAATGCGCTTCAACCTGATCCGCGATTTCGCCTACTGGGGTTTCTGCCTGACCGCCCTGATCCAGCTGATCCGTTACAACAGCACAGGCAATTTTATCCATGCCTGGGGCTGGCTCCTGGCCATGGCCGCGGCCGTATTCTTCCGACTGGAGGGACTTCTGGTCGTGCTGGCATCACCGATGGCCCTGCTGCTACCGGGCATGAGGCCAATGCCCGACAGGCTGAAGCTGGCGGGGATCCTGTTGGGATTCATGGTGGCGGGCGTCATCCTAATACTCCTGGTGTTCCTACCCGCAGACGTGAACCTGATCGAGGTGTTCAACTTCGCCTACCGTTGGTACCTGCCCCTGCTAGTCGACTACCCGAGCACACTGGCAGGCGCCGCAACCAGCGAGAACCTGTCGTTTCACCTGTCTCCCGAACTCGAATACTTCACCGGCAAGGGTTTGGGCGTGTTGTTTATCGGCTACCTGTATGCCGTGATCGTAAACCTGGTCATGGCCGCCGGACCGGCCGCGACTCTCTTCCTCACTTGGTGCCTGGCGCGATTCCGCCCGGCCGTGCCGGTTGCAAACAGGGCTCCCTGGTGGGCGTTCCTGGTCAGCGCCTTGCTGGCCCTGTTGATTTTCGTGTCCATCATGCAGTTCCTGACAACCCGCTATGCGGTGATGGCCGCGCTGCTGTTGTTGTCATTACTGCCATTGTGCATAGAGGCCCAATATCGCCGCTGTGCCGAAACCGCCACCCTAAAAAAATTCCACATTATGTTCATCGCCTGCCTGGTGTACTTCCTGATAGACAGCCTGGTCAGCTTCGGTTATTCGAAAAGGTATATCGAGGACGCCATCGATTGGTCCCGTGAGAACATCGACAACAGAAGTACGCTGGCCACGAACAGTTTCGCCGTGGCCTACTATTCGGGAATGGTTGAAAACTATGACGAGGTCGATCCCGATCCGTTACTTTTGCTGTCGGCGCCAACGAATACCGAATTCCTGGTTATCGACATGCACCATGACAACCGCGAGGCACTTTCTCTAGTATCAAAACGCAGCGATCTGAATGAAGTAGCGCGCTTTTCCAACCAGCGTGATGACGCCATGATAATTTTTAAGGTGAACTAACCGTGACGGCTTTTTAGCTTTTCACCCCGCAGCCTTACCTGTTCCCAGAACCCCGCATTCCCCTTCATGGCCTTCCTGAGATCATCGCCAGCATAAGCGCGTATGAAGCGCAGCAAATCGCGTCGCGTCAGACCGATATCCATGGCGGAGAAATACAGGCTGCCGACATCCTTGATCACCCAGCGTAACCCGAGATGCTGCTTTACCAGCGCCCGGTGCAAATCAATTAGGGTCAGACGTTGGTCTCCCGACCCCGTTACCATGAAGTGGCAGATATAAAAATCCCGGTGGCAGATTCCGTTGCCATGCATCATGCGGCTGATGTCTGCGACCTCCCTAATTAGGGCGAGCTTATCCGCGAATGCTGGTGGCTGCGTGGCCCAGTGACGAGTCAGATCTTCAAGGTTTTCCTGGGTGCCCAAATCCTCGGTGACTATGAAGGACTCGGTCGTTTGCGGCAGCAAACCACGCCGGCCCCAGCCGGCGACGACCGGCACCCGAATACCCAGTTCGCTGAGTTTCTCTAACGCGCGCCATTCATTACGTGCACTGGTGACAGGCATGCGCAGCTGGACCAGGTTCTTCAACACCTCACCGGTTGGCGTACCACGGTGGTACTTCACGAAGTAGCGTTTGCCGGACAAATCGACAGCGTAGGTACGACGGCTTTCTAGGGCGCGAAACTCCTGGCCCGACATCTCGGCGAAAGCTGCAAACGGATCACGGCCACCCACTGCCCTGGTGAGCGCATAGTCGAGGAAGAGCTCAGTTGCCATCTTCTTCGACCCTTTTACCTGACATGATCATTTGCGCTACCAGTGCCGGCATGTCGTAAAAATTACCGGCCTTGCCATAGGCAATGCCATTGGAACGCCAGCGAGGACGGTCTTCGCTCTGCAACATCGCCAGCAAGGCGGCATTCATGGACTGCTGACTGAACGGCGCTGGCAGAACCACACCTGCTGCACCCTGTTCAACGTGGAAGGCATAGCCACAGGTGGCCGTAGCCAGCACCGGCAAGCCCGCGACTATGGATTCCAAGATCACCATGCCAGCACTTTCCTTGTGGGAGGGTTGCAGGCAGATATCAGCGCCCTGGTAAAAACGCGGCAGGTCGTCACGGCCGGACAGTATCCTAATCCTGTCCGCAATACCCAGTTGTGCGGCCAGCCCGTCATACCGCCCCTGCCTGTCATTGCCTAGTATGAAAAGGCGTGTTCTGTACTTGATGGTTTCCGGCAGTGAGGCCAGCGCCCTGATCGACCTGTCGACGCCCTTGACCGGGTGGCCGGTGCCGACCTGCAACAGAATGAATTCATCATTGCCGATACCGAATTCCCTACGAAATTCCTGACGAACCTGCACAGAATTTTCCGGTGCCATCCGGTCACGGGCAATGCCGGGAGGCAGGTCGACCATGCGCGGCAGCGACTGCGGATAGCAGGCCAGGTATTCCTGCTTTTGCATTGGCGACAACATAAGCAGGTCTGTGTCACTGCCCGGCCCGAACACGGCCTTCTCAAAAGCCAGGTACTGCCGGCTGCGCGGCGTCCAACGATATAACAGGTTGCGTTCACGTGTCGCCTTCCATGCGAAACAGGTATCTGCTGCAAAGTAATAATCCAGGTGTGGCAGCCTGTTGAAACCGATGACCGCATCGTAGTCATGTTGCGCCAGATGTCGTTCTAGGAACGCGAGAAAATGTTTGCGGGCAGAAATGCTGTTACTCGATGCGTTAATGGCCTGTATGAGGAGCATGCCGTCGGGCAGATCACCATCGCGATTCATACAGATCACGTCGACCTTGGCGCCCTTCTCATGCAGGCTTTCGCCGATGCGGCGACAGTCGCGCTGCAAACCACCATGGGCAAACCAATCAAAGAGAACAAGGGCAACTTTCATGACGTCTCGAGTTCGTGCATGGCGGTAAGCACTTCTTCCGGAGCCAGTTTTTCCAGGCAATCGGTATGACCCAGGGGGCAGGTGCGCTTGAAGCACGGGCTGCAATCGAGCCCCAGTGACACAATCCTGACTTTGTCAGCCAGTGGTGGCGTGAAGGCGGGGGAGGTAGAACCGTAGACCACGACAAGCGGGCGCGCCAGGGCTGCGGCGACATGCATGAGCCCGGAATCGTTGCTCAACACCCTGTCGGCACAGGCCATCAGGTGTATGGCATCGGTCAGCAAGGTCTTGCCGGTCAGGTCGATACACCGTTCACGCAATACCTTGGGAATTGTTTCGGTAATGGCGAGCGCATCGCCTGCATCTCTGGCAGAACCTAGCATCCAGACCTGTCCACCGTTTTCCAGCCAGCGTGTCGCCACGGCGGCATAATGGCTTGAAGGCCATTTCTTGGCCTCACCGAATTCTGCGCCCGGGCAAAGCACCAGCACGGGATCATCGCGGACAAGGTCCAGTTTCGCCGTAACCGTCGCCTTGTCATTTTCACTGACATGCAATGCCGGACGCGGCAAGGGTTTCGGCAGTGGCGATCCCTTCGGCAGGGCCAGCGCCACGAAGCGCTCCAACATGAGCGGGTAGGTTTGCTCGTCGAGATCGCGACAATCATTGATCAACAGTGATCTCGCTTCCCCGCGCCAGCCGATACGCAGCGGGATCCCTGCAAACCATGGTATTAGGGCAGATTTGAACGAATTTGGCAGGATGATGGCTTGGTCAAACCGCTGTTGCTTGAGATCGCGGGCAATGGCGCGGCGCTTGCTTAAGTCTAGCTTACCGTGCCCGACCGTCATGTCGATGGCTGCCATCACTTCGGGCATATGCGCCAACAGGTCGCGGCACCAGGCGGGCGCCAGGACATGGATCTCGCAGTCGGGGTAGATATTTTTCAGAGCGATGAACAGGCCCTGAGCCATCACCATGTCGCCCACCCAGGAAGGTCCTATGATGAGAATCTTCATGCTACCTGGAGCTCCGGGAACTATTTCGATCCCGGTGCCACGCGCAGCACTTCGATCATGGTGGTGGCAAAATCAGCGACTTTCTGTGCGCCACTGAGGATGTGTGCGCGCTGCTGTGCGGTGGTCCGGCGCCGGTCGGTGAGATCATCGAACTGCGCTTTGGAGATGGGTACGACTTTTACCAATTCGCGCAAGAATGCGCCCAGTTCCAGGGGACGGTCCTGCTGCTTGGCTTCTTTGGCGACACTCATTTACACTGGAGTGTATAGCCCCTTAACGGAAAAACAAGCGTTTATTGGGAAGCGGCGATGGACTCAGGCGACAAGTGCAGTGCGCAATTTTTTGCGCTGTCAGGCTTTTCGGCAAGACGGTGAATTCCTGCTATAGCTTACGGATGATGAAGGACACGCAGCCAAAACGTTTTAATCCAAAGCGGCCATCGAATTCGTGCAGGGTGACCCCTGCCAGTTCCTGGCACAAGTACGTGGCGGTCCAGCGCGTAATGTTTTTCGAACCCGGCCCGCGCGCCCTTGGCCATAGTGGCGATGACGCCATCACGGTTTCTCGGCCACGAAGATGGCACGCATAGGTGCCGGATAGCCCTCTATCGTGATGGCGGGGTTGTGCTTGTCGAGCGCCTCGGGCAGGGATTCGAAGGTCATCCATTCCGTGGTGTGCTGCTCTTCGACCGACGTCTTCGACACATTCACTAACCGAATATTGCGGAAGCCGGCCTTTTTGAGCCACTCGTGAAGCGTGTCGCAACTGGGCAGGAACCAAACGTTCGGCATGCGCGCGTAACGCCCCTGCGGGACCAAGGTCATGCCTTCCTTCCCATCAATCACCAGGGTTTCAAGCACCAGTTCCCCGCCGCGGCGCAGGCAGTCCCTCAGACCGGATAAATGCCCGAAGGGAGAGCGGCGGTGGTATAGCACGCCCATGGAAAACACCGTGTCGAAAGCATGCAGCTCTGCCGGCAGGTCCTCCAGAGCCAAGGGTACGACAAAAACCGGAGGTGTTTTCAGAAAATGGCGGATGGCCCAGTACTGCATGGAGAACAACAAGTGGGAATCGATTCCCAAGACGAAACGGGCGCCTGCTCCTGCCATGCGCCAGCAGTGGTAGCCGTTGCCACAGCCCACATCCAGCACCGTGCGGGTGGCCAGTGGGGAGATATGTTCCTTGAGGCGATCCCACTTCCAATCTGAGCGCCACTCGGTCTCAATGTCCATACCGAACAACTCGAAGGGACCCTTACGCCAGGGCTGCAGTTTCAGTAGGGATTGTTTGAGGGCTGCGCGCTGCGCATCACTGCACTGGCCAGGCTCACCAATACAGACAGCGTTGGCCAGGTCGAAAGATGCGGGCTCTAGTGCGGGCAGGTCACGCAAGGCCTTGATCCAGCCCGGAAAATCGCCGTGTTTGAAATCGTTTAGGAAATCCCTCGGCAGCTTATCGATAATGCGCGACAGCTTCTTGTCATCTTCAAGAAATGATATGAGCTCGGAATAGTCCACGCGATCTCCGGGTCAGGCTGACTTGATCGCCACCATCGAGGCAAAGTTGAAACACTGGAACCAAATATCATAAGAAAAAAAACCTGCTTCCTGCAGCCTTCTTTTGTGCTGTGAAAGAGTCTCGGGAACCAATACTTTTTCCAGCGCCGCACGCTTGCGGCTAATCTCTAGCCGCGAATATCCCTGCTGCTCCTTGAAGCGGTGATGCATCTCGATGAACAGGTCGTTGAGTGCCGGGTCCTCGAAGCGAATTTTTTCCGACAATATCATCATGCCGCCGGGCTTGAGGCCCTCAAAGATTTTTTTCACCAGGTCATCACGCGCAGACGGATCGACGAACTGCAACGTGAAATTCATGACGACAATGGAGGCGTTCTCGATTGGTATCGAAAGGATATCGCCGCACTCGATTGTGACCGGAATTTTTCCACCGTCCGCGGCGATGGCTTCGCGGCAACCCTGGACCATGGCTTCTGAATTGTCGACCCCGATGATTTCACAAGCGTCCGCGGTAATGCTGTGACGCATGGACAGGGTCGCGGCACCGAGAGAACAGCCAAGATCATAGCAGAGCGTCTGCGGCTGGGCGTATTCAGCCGCCAGTGTACCAATCATGGCTATTATGGTGGCATAACCCGGCACCGAACGGTTGATCATGTCCGGGAATACAGCGACAACCTTCTCGTCGAACACGAAGTCGGTGTGTGGGAGCCCGCTGGCGTAGAGTGTGTCTTTGGCGGACACGGTTCAGTCCTGGCCGACCTGTGCTTGGGTGTAACCTATGGAGAGCAATTGTTCCCGGATTCTAGTGGCATGGCTCTCCAGGGATTCCTCTGTAACCGTCCGCGCGTTTTTGAAATCCATGTCCGCCGGTGTGTGCAGCGGCATGAGATGGATATGCGTATGCGGAACCTCAATGCCGACGATGGAAACACCAATTCGTTTACACGGCACCACCGCCTTAACTGCCTTCGCCACTCGCTGGCTCACCGTCATCAGGTGGCGCGCCGTTTCCTCGGGCACGTCATCCCAGTGGTTCACTTCCTCTTTGGGTATTACCATGCAATGGCCGTCACGAATCGGCATGATGGTCATGATGGCGATGCACAGATCATCTTCCCAGATGAAATGACCGGGCATTTCCCGGGCGATGATTTTGCTGAATATGCTGGCCACGGCAATTACCTGATGGTTGGATAAGGGCGACCGATTTTACAGGAAGGCAATATCAGCGTCATTGCCGTTTACCTGTGCTGCTCTATCGGCAAAACCGTGGTGGAAATCACCTGCCGCAGCACAAAACTGGAATGCACGTCTGACACGCCCGGAAGAGGGGTGATCTTGTTCAGCAGGAAATCCTGGTATTCCTCCATGTCCCTGACCAGCACCTTCACCTGGTAGTCCGCAGTCTGTCCAGTAATTAGGATCAACTCCAGCACCTGGGGGTAACCCTTCAGGGCTTTTTCGAACTGTTCAAAGCGGTCAGGCGTATGCCGGTCCATGCGTACCTGGATCAGTGCCAACATCTTTAGACCTAGCTTCGAACCGCTGACCAGGGCGACATACTTCTCGATCACCCCTTCCTCTTCCAGGTGTTTGACCCGACGCAGGCATGGTGACGGAGACAGACCTACTTTTTCCGCCAGGTCCTGGTTGCTGAGCCGTCCGTTCTCCTGCAGGGCCTGCAGGATGCGCCGATCTGTCCTGTCCAGTTCCATGGGCATCTCCTTAATATTTCATAAAGTTTATTTTTTGGCATTATATTCCATTTATTTTTTTATTATTAGTTTTTATTGCTATTTATTCCGATTATTTAGCGATATTGGCAATTTCTTCCCGGGGCACATCCTGTACACTACGCGCTCTGTCAAACACTGACTGCATTATCAGGGGAAGACCGTGAACAGATACAACCACAGCAAGTACAAGGCATTCACTCCCGTAGCCCTGCCCGACCGCTCCTGGCCGGACAGGGTCATCACGCAAGCGCCGACCTGGTGTAGCGTAGATCTGCGGGACGGCAACCAAGCCCTGATCGAGCCGATGTCCGTCGCCCAGAAGCGGAAGTTGTGGGAACTGCTGGTGGACGTTGGTTTCAAGGAAATTGAAATCGGGTTCCCGGCGGCTTCCCAGCCTGACTACGACTTCGTGCGCTGGCTGATCGAAGAAAATAAGATTCCCGACGACGTCACCGTGCAGGTCCTGACCCAGGCACGCAAGCACCTGATCGATCGCACGTACGAAGCGTTGAAGGGCGCCAAGCGTGCCATCATCCACATGTACAACTCGACGTCGATCGTGCAGCGCGAGCATGTCTTCAAAATGGACAAGCAGGGCATCATCGATATCGCGGTCAACGGCGCGAAGGAAGTTCTTGCCGGTGCCAGGAATGCGCCTGAAACCCACTGGCGTTTCCAGTATTCCCCGGAAAGCTTCACCGGCACCGAAATGGAATTTGCCGTGGAGATCTGCGATGCCGTGAACGACGTCTGGCAACCGACGCCGGACAACAAGGTGATCATCAACCTGCCGTCGACCGTGGAAATGGCTACGCCGAATGTCTATGCCGACCAAATCGAATGGTTTAGTCGCCACGTGAAATACCGTGACGCCATCATCCTCAGCCTGCACACACACAACGACCGCGGCTGTGGTGTTGCCGCCTCGGAACTGGCATTGATGGCTGGCGCCGAACGGGTCGAGGGCACCCTCATGGGCAACGGTGAGCGCACCGGTAATCTCGACGTGGTGGTCATGGCCATGAACATGTACAGCCAGGGTGTCGACCCGAAACTGGATTTCAGCGACATGGACCGCATCTGCGCGGTGACCAAGGAATGCACACAGATCGACGTGCACCCGCGCCACCCCTACGCGGGAAGACTGGTATTTACAGCGTTTTCCGGCTCCCACCAGGATGCCATCAAGAAATGCCTGGACACTTACCACGAGGGCGACACCTGGGACATTGCCTACCTGCCCATCGATCCGCGCGACATCGGCCGCACCTACGAGGACGTCGTCCGCGTGAACAGCCAGTCGGGAAAAGGCGGCGTCGCCTATGTCATGGATTCCAAGTACGGCTTCCAGTTGCCGCGCTGGCTGCAGATCGAATTCAGCCGTGTCGTGCAGAAGGCGGCCGAGGACAGCGGCCAGGAAATTTCTCCCGCCCAGATCTGGGATCTCTTCCGCAAGGAATACCTGGAACTGCCTTCACCGCTGCTGCTGAAAACTTTCACCATCGATAAGGCCGGCAATGAAACCATCAAGGGCTCCATCGAACTCGACGGCCAGGTGTTCGAGATCAGCGGCAAGGGTGCCGGCATGCTCGAGGCTTTTACCGATGCCCTGGAAACCACCTTTGGCATGGACCTGCAAATTCTCGAGTACGGCGAACATGCCCTGAGCCAGAGCTCCAGTGCCGACGCCGTCACCTACCTGCAACTGAAATACGACGGCCGCCGCTACACCGGTATTGCCATTGACGAAGACATCGTCACCTCTTCCGTGAATGCCCTGCTCAACGCGGTCAGCCAGGCCCTGCACGCACGTCGTAAGGAAGCCGCCTGATACTCAATTTTATTGAGCGTGCATTGGCTTTGACTTACTATTTCCCACACTCGCGGTTCGAGTGATTGTCCCGCCTGGTTTATCCTTCCAGGCGGGAAACAAAATCTTCCTTTTATATCGACGACTAGTGACCGCCTTTCATGGAAGCTGCCGTACCCGACAGTACCCAACTGTTGAAATTACTGGTGACCCCAATGCCGTTCGGCAAGTACGCGGGCAGGATGATCATCGACCTGCCAGAAGCCTACCTGCTGTGGTTCCAGCGCAAGGGCTTTCCCCGGGGTGAAATCGGCGAGTTGCTTGAACTATCTCTTGAAATATCCACTTCTGGCAGCAGAAATCTGGTCAAAACTCTGAAAAATGCCTGAAATCTGTAATCTGAACTCCACTTACCCCTTCGATTTCGAGATTCATCGCTCGAAACGCAAATCACTCATGCTTTTTATAAAAGGTGGGAAAATTGAGGTGCGAGCACCCCAATTTTCCTCGAAAAAGTGGATAAATGAGTTCGTTTTATCCCAAAAAGACTGGATATTGGGTGAGCTGGCCCGTCAGCGCCGGAATTTCCGCCAGCGTTTGATCATAGCCGACGGCCGCCAAATCACTTTCCTGGGCCGACCCCGCACCATCGTCGTCCTGGTGGGTCCGCAGCAGGAAGTGCGCGCCACCCGCGATTTCCTGTTCATCTATACGCGCAAGAACACACCGGAAAAAATCGAGAAACTGTTTTACACCTGGCTGAAGGAAAAGGCCAGCGAGTACATGACGGTGGAAACGCTCAAGGTGGCGAGGGAGCTTGGCCTCAGGCACAAGCTGAAGGATGTGTCCTACCGCAAGACAAAATCCAAGTGGGGTCACTGCTGCCAGGACGGCACCATCCAGTTCAACTACCTGGCGATGATGGCGCCGCGTGATGTCATCTATTACCTGATCGTGCATGAGTGCAGCCACCTGAAATACATGGATCACTCTAAGCGGTTCTGGGCGGTGGTGGAAACCCTGTGCCCGGATTATGTTGAACACCGCGAGTGGCTCGCCGAGAACGGCCACCGGTTCTGGAGTCACGGTTAGCTTTTTTTGAATAGCAGGTCCCACACCCCGTGTCCGAGTCGGCGTCCGCGGCGTTCGAACTTCGTCTCTACCCGTTCATGTTCCGTAGCGAAGCAACCAACTCCTGCCATGTTGCAAAACCGTGGTGATGCCGACATGACTTCCATCATCTGTTCGGCATAGTTCTCCCAGTCGGTGGCCAGGTGCAGTACACCACCCTGTCTCAATTTTCGTGCCACCACCTCAACAAAAGATGGCTGTATCAGGCGACGCTTGTGGTGGCGCTTCTTGTGCCAGGGGTCCGGAAAAAATATCTGGGTACGGTCGAGACTGTTTTCAGTAAAGCAATTCTCCAACACCTGCACGGCATCGCCCTGCATAACGCGCAAGTTGGTAATGTTACTGTCGCGAATTTCTCGCAGTAAGGTGCCGATGCCCGGCGGATGCACATCGATGCCGATGTAATCCCGATCGGGGTGTTGCAGGGCCATTGCAGACAGGGAATCACCCATGCCGAAACCGATTTCAAAGACCAGTTCCGCTGAGCGACCAAACACGGCCTGCCTGTCGACCAGACCCGCTTCAATGTCTAGGCCAAACACTGGCCAAAGAGTTTCCATGGCCTGCTGCTGGGAAGGCGTCAGTCGCCCACCGCGGACAACATAGCTTCTGATCGTTCGGCGTGACTGTTCTTCTTCCGTCATGACGACTTCCAGACTCCCAGCGTGAGATACCACCAGCCACCCAGGAAGGCCAGTCCACCTGCTGGGGTAATCATGCCGAGCCAGCTGGTATCGGTCACAGCCAATAAATATAGACTGCCGCTGAACAGTATGATGCCTGCCAGGAATAGCTGCGCGCTGCTATAAAGAATGTTGCTCCTACCGCCATGCTCGATCAGTATTCCGGTACCCAATAACGCCAGGGTGTGAAACATGTGGTATTGCACCCCGGTTTGCCATGTATCAAGCCGCTGCGATGATAGGAACGACTCCAATCCGTGGGCACCGAAAGCGCCCAGCATTACAACCAGGAATCCATTAACGGCGGCGATGACAAGGACGCGATTCATTGTGGATTTTGATATCTCCGACAAATAAAAAGCCGCCCGAAGGCGGCTTCTTTGAATTAACTGTTTCGGTTTCAGGCTTCCATGACGGCCTTGACCTTGTTCATGGCGTTTTTCTCGAGCTGGCGAATGCGCTCAGCGGATACACCATATTCGTCGGCCAGCTCATGCAGGGTTGCCTTGTTGTCATTCAGCCAGCGACGCTGCAGGATGTCCCTGCTTCTTTCATCCAGGTTTTCCAGGGCGACATAGAGGCCATCAGTGGAGGTCTTCTCGTAGTCGGAGGCTTCCACCATTCGGGCCGGATCATAGCGCACGTCTTCGAGGTACTGCGCCGGAGCCTGGTAGGCTTCTTCGTCGTCAGCATCGGCGGCGCCGTCAAATGAGGCATCGAAGGCGCCCATGCGGCCTTCCATCTGCATGACGGTGGCGGCATCCACGCCAAGATCATCCGCTATCGCGTCCACCTCTTCCTGGTTCATCCAGCCAATACGCTTCTTGGAACCACGCAGGTTGAAGAAGAGCTTACGCTGGGCTTTGGTGGTGGCAACTTTCACAATGCGCCAGTTACGCAGGATGAATTCGTGCATTTCGGCCTTGATCCAGTGCACTGCAAAGGACACCAAACGCACACCCACTTCCGGGTTGAAGCGCTTGACGGCCTTCATCAGGCCCACATTGCCTTCCTGTATAAGGTCCGCCTCACTCAGGCCATAACCGGAATAGGTCTTGGCCATGTGGACAACAAAACGCAGGTGAGCAAGCACTAACTTACGCGCTGCGTCAAGGTTATCCCCATAGTAGTACTGGTTGGCAAGCTCCAGCTCTTCCTCGGCAGTGAGGACGGCAATTCCGTTCACCGCGGTGATGTAGGCGTTAAGGTCACGCCCCGGCACCATGGTGTCGATTACCTGAAGGTCTTTTCCAGTACTGTATTTGAGTGACATAAGTCCAGTATTTCCGTGTGTTTCAGCGTTTTGCATGTATTTTGTCAAAGTATACGTAACGCCGTAGCCGGCGGATTCTATCATCTATTAACTTAGACAGCCAAGACCTGGAAATGTTCTAAACTTGCTAAGATATCTTTATTTTTCAATGGGTTTTTGATTTTCTTGTTCGTTTTTCTGAGCTTATTTTTAATATAGGTGCGCCCGGCATTTTTTCAAGGCTTTTTCCTGCACAATGCTGGAAAACCGGACCATTACTGTCCATCATGCATGCCGTCCAAAAACCTATCTAAACGCCACTCTTTACCAGGAACAACCCATGATAGAAAAAGCTGCCGATACCTCCGCTCCCGTTCACGATCTCATCATGGATCGCTACAGCGGTGTGTCTTACGATCCCGAAAGGACTGTTAGCAACAAGGCCTTGCGTGCCATGGCCGAAGCCGCACGTTGGGCGCCCTCCTGTTTTGGCGATCAACCCTGGCGGGTGATCTTCTGCAGCAAATCCGCAGACGAGGCCGCCTGGCTGCAGGCCTTCGACTGCCTTGGCGAAGGCAACCAGCCCTGGTGCAAGCATGCCCCGGTGCTGGCCATCATTTGCGCCGATACGCAGTTTTGCAGGAATGACAAACCCAACGGTTGGGGCGCCTACGACACCGGCGCCGCCGCCCTGAGCATTTGTTTGCAGGGTGTACACCTGGGCCTGATGACCCACCAGATGGCCGGATTCATGCCTGACAAAGCACGGGCCACCTTCACCATCCCCGAGCGCTACCAGCCCATGGCCATGATGACCATCGGCTACCAGTTGCCGGAAGACCGCCTACCTGAATCCTTCAGGGAGCGCGAACTGAAACCCCGTGTGCGCGATCCACTTGGCGAACACTTTTTTCTCAGCGCCTGGGGGAAGGGATTCTGAATGTATAAAAAGCCGGCTAAAAGGCTGGCTTTTTTATCCCCTATAGCATCCGCTCAGCAGTAACACTCGGTATACCCAGGCAATAGGCGATAACGTGAGTTGAGGAACGCCCAGATATCAATCAGTTAGGTCACCAGCATTTCTTCCTTCAGGTACATGCCGGTAATCAGAGGGTGTCTTCGGTGCCGAAAATCGCCGTGACTTGGCTCGCGAGGAAGCCACCGTTGCCGTTGCAGGCCGCCAGTTTTGCCCCATCGACCTGACGGTCGCCGCACTCGCCGCGCAACTGTTGTACCGCCTCGATCATCAGGAACATGCCGTACATGCCCGGATGTACGCAACTGAGACCGCCACCGTTGGTGTTCACGGGTAACGAGCCGCCAGGGGCGATATTACCGTTGGACACAAATTGCCCGCCCTCACCTTTCGCGCAGAATCCCATGTCCTCCAGGAAGAGAATGGTGTTGATGGTGAACGCGTCATACAGCTCCACGACATCGATGTCTGCGGGCGTGACACCAGCCATGGCGAACGCTGCCGCCGCAGCTTCTTTTGCCGGAGTGACGCACAGGTTGGGCATGGCGGATATCAGGTTGTGGTCCGTGCGACTACCGACGCCCAGCATATATACCGGATTTTTTGGAAAATCTTTGGCGCGATCGCTGCGCACCATGATCATCGCGGCGCCGCCGTCACTGACCAGGCAGCAGTCAAGCAGGCCGAGCGGGTCTACGATCATGCGCGAATTCACGACATCTTCAACGGTGAGCGGATCGCGCATTGTAGCTGCGGGATTCAATTGAGCCCATTTGCGTGCAGACACCGCCACTTCCGCCAGTTGCTCTTTCGTAGTGCCGTACTCGTGCATGTGCCTGGCCGCAGCCAATGCATATGGTGTAATCGGGTTGCGCGGCTTGTAGACATCCTCGACGGTATGCATGGCGGGTGGATGAATGAACCGACCGGTAGCACTGTTGCTGCCGTAGCAAATCAGAGCGACGTTGCACAAACCGAGGTGCAGTGCCGCCGCGGCGGACTGCATGGAATTCACAAACACCGAACCGCCAGTATTGGTGCCGTCCACATAAGTGGGATTGAGGCCGAAATACTCGGCGACAGTCAGTGGCGTCAGCAATTCCACAAAGTTGGCGCTGAAGATGCCGTCGATCTCGTTTTTCTGGATACTCGCATCGGCGATGGCGCGTTCAACCGCCTGCGCCATGATCTCCATGTGGTTCATGCCGGGTAAGCCAGTGAACTCGGTGAGGCCGACTCCGACAACTGCGGCGCTGCCGCGCAATGAGGCTACCATTCCTTGTCCCCTTGTTCCTTGTTGTAGAAGACCACGGCCGGCTTGTCGTCAATTAGGCCAACATGGGCACTGACCGCCATACCGATGGTGACTTCATCGGGTTCCACGTCCATGACGCGGCTCATAATTCGGGGGCCCTCTTCTAGGTCGATAAGTGAGATATTGTAGTCGCCACCCCGATCCGGTTTGCGTCGGACGACGGATGTGGAATAGACGACACCGCGGCCACTGACCTCTACCCACTTCATGTCGCTGGAGCCGCAATGGTTGCACAAGTAGCGCGGGTAGAAGACGTGACCGCCGCAATCCTTGCACTGCTGGATGCGAAAATCGCCATTGGCGACGTGGTTTTCGAAGGTCTGCAGGGGGCCGGGGTTGCCGCTTTCGTTCTTGTTGTTGTCCACTTGTTATCCTGCTCTTGGTATTTCTTGCAGCGGGCGATTCTAGCACTTTTCACGGCGGGGCCGAAATTGACAATCCCCTGTGCCTCGGTCATATTGCGCCCCCTGTTCAACCCCGGGACGACCATGGAATTCGAACTCAGCCTTATTAGTGTCTCTTTGCTTGTAGTGGCAGGCTTCCTTGCCGGCTTCATCAACACCATCGCCGGCGGCGGCTCTATGCTGACCCTGCCTGCATTCATGATCCTTGGCCTGCCGGCGGATATCGCCAATGCCACTAACCGTGTCGGTATCTTTCTGCAGTCCCTGGCAGGCATGCGCGGCTTCCATAAGGAAGGCAAACTGGCGCCGGCCACGATCGTACCGACCCTGATGCCAACCCTGATCGGCGCCCTGCTCGGGTCACTGCTGGCATCCTACATGCCGGTGACCTGGCTGAAGCCGACACTGCTGGCCACCATGCTCGGCATGGCCGTGGTCATGCTGGTCAAACCCTCCGTCGTCACCCCTCCGGAAGGCACGCCGACACTAACCCTGCGTGAGCGGCCAGCGGCTGCCATCGGCCTTTTTGTTTCGGGTTTTTACGGTGGATTCATCCAGGCCGGCGTCGGTTTCCTGCTGATCATTGCCGTGGCCGGCGGCTTGCGTTACGACCTAGTGCGGGCCAATGCCCTGAAAGTGGCTATCACTGCCGCCTTGACCGTCATCGCACTTGTGGTCTTTATCGCCAGAGGCCAGGTAATGTGGGTGCCGGGACTGGTCATGGCGGTGGGTACGGTGGTCGGTGCTTCCATCAGCGTGAAGTTCGCTATCAAGGTGCCGCAGGTCGTTCTCAAGTGGGTGCTGTTCGTGATGGTACTGATTACCTGCGGTACCGCTTACTTTAGCTAAAAGCTTAGAGGCTACACTTCAGCTTTCGAGTCTAGGTTGTATGGTAACAAATTCAATTCCCGGCATACTTTCCTGATCATGAGATAGGCAAACCCGCAGGCAAAAACATTGCCCAGCGCGGCGCCCATGAACAATCCCCTCAATCCCCAGATTTGCGAACCGCTCCAGGCCAGCGGGATATAGAACACCATCAAGCGGGTGAAGGTGAGCAAAAGCGCGATACGCGGCCTGCGCATCACATTGAGCGATACCATGCACAGTACTACCACGCCATGGGCTCCATAGGTCAGCGGCAGGATTAACAAATAAGTTTTGATCACATCGATGACACGCACATCGTCACTGAAGGAATTGGCTATAGCATCGCCAGCAAACAGCAATAACAGGTACACCAAGCACTGGAAACACAGGACAAACTTCAAGCATCCCATGAGGGCATTAAAGGCGCGGTCGGTTCGACCGGCGCCCAGGTTCTGCCCGATGAACATCGGCAGGGTGGACGACAGCGCCATGACAAATATCAGGCTGATAGCTTCCACGCGATTGCCTACACCGAATCCTGCCACCACTACATCTCCGAATGACGCTACCATTCCGGTCATGATGGCAGCCGCCATAGGCGTCATGATGTTGGCGCCCATGGCAGGTACGCCGATACCGAGAATCTGGCGCCAGTTGTCCTGCAGGTGATGCCATTTGGGCGCGGCGAAATCGAGCAGCTTTTCATGGAAGCCGAGCATGTAAAACGACACGAACAGGGTCAGGCTGGCTGACAGTAAAGTAGCCACCGCGGCACCGCGGATACCCATTTCCGGAAACGGACCGATGCCGAAAATTAGCAGGGGATCGAACGTAATATTCAGCAACGACAGGCAAGCCGCCAAGGTAGCCGACATTCGGATATTGCCCATGGAGCGGAACGTGCTGTTGCCGATAACCACCAGCATCAACGGCGGAAACGCCACCAGGAGGATGTTGAGATAGTCGCGGATGAATGGCAGCGTTCTCTCATCAGCACCGAGCAGTCGGAAAAGGGGATCGATGATGACACTGCCGATCAGCGCTATCGCGACAGCAAACAGCGCGGCAAACAGCAAACCGTCACTGATCAACCGCGAGGATTGGAGAAACCGGCTTTCCCCGATCAGGCGGGAATTGAGCGAACTCATGCCCATGCCGATGCCAAGCGCCAGGCTAATGTAAATCATGTGCACGGGAATCACGAAACTGGCAGCAGCCAGCTCTAGAGTACCGAGACGGCTGATGAAGAAGGTATCGACAATGCCCATCAGGTGCATCGCCACATTGCCGATAAGCGCGGAAAACGTCAGCCCGACCAGCAGGGGCCGGATGGGCTCGGTCACGATGCGCCGTGACCTAGCGGCAGCTTTCTCACTCATCCCGATATAACTTTATTAATTAGCCTAGAAAAAGATTGACTATAAATACGTTGCGTAGGTTGCGTTACGACCGATGGCGAATCAAAGCAAAAAAGTTGTAGAGCGCAGAAGCCATAAATGATCTCTTCAGGCAAAAAAAAGAGGGCGATTGCCCTCTTTTTTACAGTTTGAAAGACTTTAGTACTCAACGTAAGGGATCATGCGTCCGAAAATGATAACGCCGACCCAGATGGCGATTGATAAGAAAGCAATCACCTTGGCGCGGAACTCTGCATCTTCGCCGTCTGCCAGCTGTTCCAAAATTTTGTGTTCACCGAACCAAAACCACAGGGCGTTGAGGCCAGCGATAACAATCAGACCCATCTTCCACTGGAAGGCGATGTTCGGGAAATATCGGAACGGGTTGGCGCACAGGAACATGATACCGGAAAGCAAGTTCACCATGAAGGCGCCGATGGCGATCGGAATGAACTTTAGTGCGGCTTTCATGTTGATAAAGCGGCCAAATCCAATGACGCGTACGTCAATGACCAACAGGGAGCCGAACATGATGGTCAGACCGATGAAGTGAACGGTTTCCATCATCGGGAAGAGCCAGAAGATATTGCGCATCTGCTCGCCCAGCCAGGTGGCTTCGAGCCAGGAGGCTAACGGTGCATAAGTATCATAATCCATCTTCCACCTCCCCTTACATGTAAGCCATCAGACGGCCGGTGATGACACCACCGAACCAACACAAGATACAGGCTGCCGAGAAGACCTTAGTCATGTTCTCGCTGCTTTCCCCACGAATACTGTTCATTACCACTTTCATCAGGATGCCGCCCAGTACAATAAAGGCGATCTTGAGCTGGAAGGCGCCCTGGAAGAAATAGGTGGTAGGGGTGTTACAGAATAGGATCAACCCGGAAACCAGGTTTATGATGAACCCGATCCAACCTATGATGAAGAGCTTGTCAAAGGCGAGGGCCGAGATCCCCTTGGCGTAACCCAACACCCTAAAGTTCAGGGCCACCACAACACCCATTACCGTTGCCATGCCGACAGCATGGCTGGAAAGAACAATGGGATATCCCCACAGGGATTCACGAATGAACACTCCCAATTGACTTTCTTCAAGCCAAACTAAAAAACCCATAGTTTTTTACCCAATTTACCAACCGGTTTTTGTGATCCGGAACTACAGCACACGGCCTGGGCCCTTTAAAGCCAGGTCTTTTCATGAATTATGATTGGTTTATCAAAATCAAAGTTATGCGCCGAGTCATTCCGGTCTTATTTTTTTACGCCCCCCGAAGAGCTGTCAGTATTTCTCTGCAAGCCCTTAAAAAAAGCACGCTTAAAGTAAACCACATCCCCGCAAGATTCAAGTTGGCGAAACTGCTTAGGTGTCCAGTCCCCGCCTGGCCTGAGCCGTGATCAGGAAGAGCGCAATTGTAATGACAAGTCCCTGCGTAAGGGTGCAAACATTAAGGAAAACACTCTCTTTTTCAAGGGCCTATGACCTGCATCTACCAGGGCGCAACCGGGCCACGCAAATCACAGGCTAGGGGAGGTGCCTGGCGTTAATCCTGAGTCTATAATGCACTCCTTTTTTGAATCGGAAACCGACCCATGTCTTCTTTCAACAATGTCAACGTCACCAAAAACGCCAACATTTATTTCGACGGCAAGGTCACAAGCCGCACCGTGCACTTCCCTGATGGCACACGAAAGACCTTGGGTATCATGCTGCCCGGCGAATACGAGTTCGGTACCGATTGTAATGAGCTAATGGAAATCCTATCCGGCGACCTAGAAATCCAATTGCCCGGCGAAGACTGGAAGAATGTCGGTAGTGGTGATTCTTTCACCGTGCCAGCGAATGCGAAATTCAAACTGAAGATCGCCAAGATAACCGATTACTGCTGCAGTTATTCCTAAGCCGCAGGATCAGCGCACCATCTCCAGGTAACCACGACCCACGGCCTCGCCACTAACGTTGTCCATGACATCGACCGCACCTTCCCAGTACTGGAAGGTCACGTCCATCAGTTGGTCGGGTATTACGGCACGAACGCGCCAGTCATTGTCCCGCCAGCGCAGGCGCCACTCGGTGGTGTATACAGTGCCGTCAGGGGCTGTCCAGGTGTCGAGTGAATCCAGTTCGATATCGTCTCTCGTAACCGATGTCTGTGTCCCCATCAGGCTGGTGTAGTTGCCACCGCTATTGGCATGGGCTCCACCCTGCAGGTCACGCAACTGGTAATACATCAGTTCGCTGTTGTCAGTCAGCTGTAGTGAAAACCAGTCCCAGCCGGATTGGTCCGCGGCCAGTCGCACTGGTACTCCATTCCCGGTCGAGCCAGCTGTCTCCCGCTACCCCAAATTCCTGTCCGCCCATAAACACCTGTCCCACCGTATTCAGACGGGTGATGCTGTAATAATAGGAAGCATTACCCGGCGCAGGGCTCTTCCTGCTGAGGCCATTCTCACCCTGCAGCACCGGTGATTTTTGTGCATCTATTCGCAGCGCCAGGGAAAACTCGCGAGTGATCACTTCAAGTTCCCAGGGGAAATCATTGCCGCGGGCGATCAATTGCCAGTCCTGCAACCATACCCGTAACGGATCTTGACTCGCCCCGGCCAGCCCGGGCTCCTGGCGAGTGAAAATTTCCGTGACGAGGTGTTCACCACGTTCCACATCGGTTATGGCAGCATGCCCCATCCAGACCTGGTCGGTGCACCAGGAATTACCGTCTTCGCAGGGTGTGTTGCCCGGTGGCCGAATGGCAGAGCGGAAGAAAGTCACCTGGTAACCGAAGCGCCTGCCCGTCTCCGTCTCCACGTTGCCAGTCAGGTACCACCATTCATTGCGGTAACCAGGATGGGGACCATGGTCGGCAGGAAAGGAAAAATCCCGAGGCATCTCGGCACGCAGGTAACCGTCAGTGTCGTCACTGGCCAGTACCTGGGTAGCGGACAGGCGTTCAACTTCTTGAACCGAGTCATCTGAGCAGCCGGCAAGAATCAGGATTGCGATTATGAATATCCCGCAACAATTCACTTCCTTTCCTCTTTCCTCTTTCCTATTTCCTATTTCCTCTATTCTTCACGAAGCGCCAGGGCCGGCCGGATGCTCCCGACCCGCCATGCAGGATAGAAACCGGCAATCAATGCCGCGATCACCGCCAGGGCAAAACCTTCAAGCAACACGTTAGGGGGCAGGAAGTGCTGCATGGTCCAGCCAAAGGAGCGCCGGTTGATGACGTCGATCAGGATGTCCGACATGAGCAGGCCCAGCGGCAACGCCAGCAGTCCCGAGCAGATGCCCAGCACAGTGGACTGGCGAATGACCAGGGAAATCACCTGCGCTGGCGTCATGCCATTGGCGCGCAGGATGGCGAATTCGCGCATGCGCTCCAGCTGCAGTGCCATTAAGGTACTCAGTACCCCGACGAAGGCCACGAGGATGGCGAGCAGCCGCAGCACGTTGGTGATGGCAAATGTGCGATCGAATATCTGCAGGGTGAGCTCACGCAGTTCCCGGTTCGAGACCAGCGTGATCAAGTCGTCATGGCTTTCGAGAAGCTTCTCCAGTGCGTCGACGGCCTGGCCGCTGTCGGTACCTGGAACCGTTTCAAGCGTCAGTCGCGACACCCCCTCATCCGGCCAGTAGCGTGCATAGAGCGGCGCCGGCATGTGCACGAGTCCGAGACCGGAAGTGTAGTCGTGAAAAATACCCAGTACCGTGAATTCCGCCATTCCCCTGCCCGTAAGTAGACTGATCTTGTCACCCAGCCCCAGCCGCTGCTGGAAGGACACTGGCTCTGAGATAAACAAGCCCTCCCCGGCATCGAAGCGGGAGAATCCATTCGGATCGACCGACTGCATGTAGAACTTCTCCGCGGCCGGCAGGTCATTGACGCCCAGGCGTAACGGGCCGAAGGATGCTTCGATCTCCCGCAGCACCGAATGGTGAATGTCGGCGATGCCGGCAACAGCGGCGACATCGGCTTCCAGTCCGTCGGGAATCTCGCCGGTGGTCGCGGTGAGCTGGATGTCTCCCGGCAGGGATTCTTCCAGCCAAAGAATGACTGTCCCGCGGAAACTGCCCACCATCACGCCGACGCCCACAGTGACGGATATGGCCACGCACAAGGCCGCAACCGCAAGCCCTGTGCGGTTGAGGGCGGACAAGCTGCTGCGCAGAGCCATCACCGCCGGCAGTCCCAGCCATGCCCTGCCCAGGACAAGCGCCAGAGTTAAAAAGCCTGCAAGGCACAGGGGCACCAGCAGGCAGAAACCGAATACGATCACGGTCAGCGCAACAAAACCGGTCGCCAGTGAACCGTAGTCGGGTTTCAACAAGCCCCACCCCGCCGCCATCAGCACCAGGCCCAGCAGCGCCAGCCAGGGAATAAAGTTACGCCACTCACTGCCCTCAGCGGCCGCATGCTGCAGGGTGATAGGTTTGCTCAGCGCGGCGCGCCAGGCAGGTAATGCGGCCGACAACAGGCTAAGCAGGATACCCAGCAGCAACCCCCTGGCCAGCACGATGGGTTTCACGAAATACCCGGAAACGGATAAATCGAAATAGAGGGCATCGACAGTACCGGTCACCATGGTGACGAGGAAACCACCCAGCCACCAGCCGGCAATCACGCCGAGGAGGCTTGCCAGCAAGCCTATGCAACCGTTCTCAAGGATTACAAGCCATAATAGCTGCCCGCGCGTGACACCCTGTGAACGGAAAATACCTAACGTCTTCTGGCGCTGTATCACTGAAAGCGTGACCGTGTTGTAGATTAACAGGCCGGCCACGAGCAGCGATAGCAGGCTCATTGCGAGCAGGTTGATATGAAAAGCCTCGCTCATCTGGCGCTGGTTGTCATTACGTACCTGTGCCGTTACCAGTGCCAGGTTTGCTGGCAACCAGTTCGCCAGATCATGGGCCTCCGTATCGGTGAGAACGAGATCGATACTGTCGAGCCGGCCCGGCCGATTGAGCAGATTCTGAGCCGTGGCGATATCGCCCAACAGCAATTCACCGGTTGCATCAACGTCGGCACTGTCGAATACTCCGGCAAGTATGGCTGTCTTGCTGCCCGCCAGGGTACGCGCCGTAAATACAGAACCGGGTTCAAGGCCAAGAGATGTTGCCAGGGACAGCGCCATGAGAACGCGATCCGAGGTGCCGGTCAGGGCAACGAAATCACCGGCCAGGGAATAACTGTTATCCGGCATGCCAGGTCGACTGCGGTCGAGGGTGGCCTCGCTGATGGCATCGATGCCTACAAGTGTCAGCTGGCGATCATTGATACGGACCTGCCCACTGAGGGACGGTGCTGCCCGGCGCAGGCCCAGCGTGTTCTTGATACCGGCAAAGACGGCGTCAGGCACGCCTTCCGAACCACCGATTACTTGATGGGTTATGGTGCCGTTGAGCAGCTCCAGGGAGCGTTCAAAGGCATGGCGAGCACTGTTGTTAGCGAGATCCACCGCGACCACCATCATGACGCCGATCATGATGCCAAGGATGTTCAGACCAGTTTGCCAGGGCCGTTGCAGGATATAGCGCAGTGCGCTACGCCAGAGCAGCATGTTGTAATTACCAGGCAAAGTCACCCGCCCGCTCCACTATCACGCCGTCTTCCAGTGTGACTATCCGGTCCGCCGTCCTTGCCACCGCGAGGCTGTGTGTCACCAGCAACAGGCCGCTGCCACTATCTGCCAACACAGCATGCAGAACTTTCAATACCTCCTCACCCGTGCGTGCATCGAGGTTGCCTGTTGGCTCATCGGCCAGTACCAGTGCCGGGAGATGCACCAGCGCGCGTGCAATGGCCACGCGCTGCTGCTCGCCACCGGATAGTCGGGACGGAAAACTGTCTGCCTTCGCACCAACCCCGAGCCGTTCGAGCATAACCAAACTAGTCTTTCGTGCCGTGCTGCCCGCCATACCGTTCAGCTCTTGCGTAAATGCCACGTTCTCCAGGGCGGTCAGGCTCGGAATCAGATTGAAAAATTGGTAGATAAAACCGATATGGCGGCGCCGGAGCAAAGTGCGCGCCGTTTCATCAAGCCGGTTGATTACCTGTCCTTCGATGCTGATGGTGCCGGATGCGGGCAGGTCGATGCCGCTCACCAGATTGAGCAGCGTGGACTTGCCGGAACCGCTACGGCCAAGCAACGCGACCTTTTCACCATGGTTGATGGCAAGGTGAACGTCGTTGAGCACGATGTGCTGCTTACCACCCTCAATATAGCGGTGCGTGACGCCGGAAACCGAGATGAAGGGAGATTGTTCAGGTAACTGGGAGCTAGTTTCTTGTGACTTATGTGACGGGTGCATGGATGAGCGGTACCGGTATTGCGATACCGTAACCTTGCACATAATCCAGGCTCAAATCAACGAGCTTCACCAGGATTTCCCTGTCCTCGACAAATTCCGCTATGGTCAACTTGCCCAAGGCATACGCCATGTCATTGATGACCGGCTGATGATGAGCGCTACTCGCGAGGTATCCGCAATGATGCGTAAACTTACTTCTCCCAGGCCAAGAGTTTCTTATGCATGGCTCAGCATGCAAGTCGCCATGGAGGCAATGGAATTATCTGGCTGGCTATCATAATCACTGTGACGTCGAATCCAGCGGGATCACGATCGTGTTGCTTAATCTACTGGATGCGCGATGCGATTAAGTTGACTTACTTCTAAGCTTGATTTTTTTTAGACCAAGACCGCGTATACCGGGGGCCATAGGGAAATACCGCACGCGGCAGCGGAAATTTTTTTCTGCATATATCAACAATCTGGCTCTATTCAGCCTCTACCTGATGATATTGGAATGGCATGATCGCATGGCATCACGCCAGGCGGCGTGTTCGGACGTTCAGGCGAGCACCCCGTGCAGCCACTCGGCGATATCCCGGATTTCCTCGGCACATACACTGTGTCCCATGGGATAGGTCTGGTAACCAGGTTTGTAGCCCATCCCCTTGAGGTACTTGACGGTGTTCTGTGCCATCCACTCCGGCAACAAGGCGTCCTCGGAACCGTGATAAATCTGGATATGCAAGCCGCCATTTGCTGGGTGCGGCTTGACCACTTCCGCGCTAGGGAAGAAGGTGGACAGCGCGATCAGGCCGCCAAGGGGCTTGTCATAGGTCAGCGCGGCCTGCAGGCACACTGCCCCGCCCTGGGAAAACCCAACAAGCACAATGTTCTCGCTGTCGATGCCGTTTTCGATCTCGCGGTCGATCAGCTTGTGCACCGCCGCGGTAGAGGCAAAGAGCTGGTCGACGTCGATATGACGTTCGCCATGCTTGATAATGTCAAACCAGGCCGGCATGACCATGCCGCCGTTTATGGTGATGGCACGGCGTGGCGCATGGGGCAGCACGAAATGCACGCCGGAATCACTGTCGAAGCCGAGTTCAGGAATGATTGGTTCGAAGTCGTTGCCGTTTGCGCCAAGGCCATGCAGCCAGATGACGGAGGCCTTGTCTTCAGGGCCGGTATGTATTTCTACTGCGGGTAAAATTTCCATCTGCCTATTCTATGACTCATACTGCCGGTTAACCACAATTGAGAGTGCTTATGTCACACGTCAGTTTTCCTTCACGCTGGCCGCCAAAAATGGCGGATATCATCCAGCTCTATTCCATGGCAACACCCAACGGCCAGAAAGTCAGCATTGCCCTCGAGGAGATGGGACTCGAATACGAGCCGCACCTGGTCAACATCACCGAAGGCGACCAGCGCGATCCCGGCTTTGTCCGCATCAGTCCGAACGCCAAGATCCCGGCGATCATCGACCCCAACGGCCCCGAAGGCAAACGCGTGGCCATGAGCGAAAGCGCCGCCATTCTCATTTACCTAGCTGATAAGACCGGCAAACTGCTGCCGCAGAATTATCTCAGCCGCATGGAACATATACAGTGGCTGATGTTCCAGATGGGACATATCGGGCCCTTCTTCGGCCAGTTCGGCCATTTCTTCAAGTTCGTTCGTAATAAGATAAAAGATGATTACCCACTGAACCGTTATGCTAGCGAAGTGAAACGTTTGCTGGGCGTGCTGGATACCCGCCTGTCAGATCGCAAATATGTCGTTGATGACTACAGTATAGTCGACATAGCTATCGTGCCCTGGGTGAACACGTGCGCTGAGTTTTACGAGGCCTTCGATTACCTGGACATGGGGCGATATACCCACGTGGAAGCCTGGCGCAGGCGCATCAATGACCGCCCGACTGTGATCCGCGGCAGAAAAGTTTGCGCCATACGTTAGTGAAAAGACCGGCTAGGTTTCTGGCAAGTGCAGGCTAAAGCGGAAATTAGAGCGGGCATAAAAATAACAGGAGCCCATAACGCTGCCGATTCAGGCAATGAAGACGATTCCCGCCATTATGGGCTGCAGGGCAACCAGCCAAAGATTGAAGACCGCGATACCGAGCGGGGTGCCCACCAAGAATCTATGGGTGATAGATATTTTCTGAATCCTGGTCATGGATTCTTTGGTGGGTGAGATGATGCTTCCGCATGACGAACAGCGTCTTTTTGTAGGCCCGAGGAGAAGACGAAATGAAATGGCAGTGCCTTCTGGCCTCCCGGGCATTGCATACGATCGAATCTGTATTCAGCTTCCCTGTGTTTTAGCTTAATTGACATCTCCTTCAAGATACAGCCACACGCCCTTGTGCCGGTGAAAGGCCGAGGTTTCGTGATGCACCTGTTCCGGGCCGCCATCCACGGTGTATGTCGCCCTGAATTCGACCCGGCCCAGGTCCCCCTTCTGGCGTGAATCAAGGATTTCCAGCCCGGTCCAGGCGTGGTCATCAGCGATAAGGTCGGCCATGCGTATATTCTGAGCCGTAGCTGGATGCCATGTCCTCACTAGGTATTCACGGTAGCCCTCTCCACCAAGGGCATAGGCGGCATAACGCGAGCGCACAAGCTGTTTCACTGTTTTCGGCCTGGCCTTGTAGCTCAAGAAGGGCTCACAGCATTTTCCGAACGCGCGGCCTGATCCGCATACACAGGGGTCATTTAATTTCATGCAAAGATTGTAGTCAGGAGCGAACTAAAAGCTCAAGGCTGAAAGTTGAAAGGCAAAAGACGACTACCTCTTAAGCAAGCTTCTTTTAGTCTTCAGCTTTCTACTTTCAGCTACCTGTCTTGTAGTTCTTGCCGATAGACATACCGCAAATTCGCGACAGGTGGATGTAGGGCAAGCCGGTTTCGGCATGCCAGGTATTGAAGGCTTCCTGACACAACGCCAGATCCTTCTTGCTGGTGGGCATGTCCTTGATTTCGAGCCCAGAAGCTTTAAGACGTCCCACGACATCCTGGCTCAGGATGAACCCGTCCTTGCCGATGAAACGAATGAAATACATGCCGGTGTTGCCGCCAAGTCGCGATGCATGTTTTTTCATGTAGTTCATCAGGCCGACCTGGTCGCCCGCGTCCCAATTGGCAAAGAACTTGCCGAATGAACCATGCACCTTTACTACGTCCATGATGAAGTGCGTGTTATCGAGCACGGAACGAATCTTGGTCCAGTTGCGCACGATGCGGGTGTCTTCGGTATATGCTTCCCATTTTTCCGGCGCCATGTACGCCAGTCCGCGGGGATTGAAGCCGTGGAAGGCTTCCTCGAAACCGTCCCACTTTTTTTCGATTACCCGCCAGTTGAACCCCGCATTGAAAATGCAGCGCGTCATCATGGACAGGTAGCGATCATCCCTCAGTGCCACTAACTGGCGTTTGGTTTTCGGCTGGTGCTCCGCCACCAACCTGTCCAGGGCCTTCTTGCCGCCCTTTCTTTCTTCGGCAAGTTTGCGGATGTCCTTAAATGGCGTCAGCGTCATGGCCACAGTCTAGTACAAATGGCTGAAGGCGCAAGACGGAAAGAAGGCAGAGTAGCCCGAGATGCAAGTAGCGTCGCGAGCGATGGCCAAGCGAGGCAAAAAAATTTTTCAGAGCCGGGAGCTTGCTGTAGCAAGTGAACGGTTTGGTAAATTAAGGCTGGGCGAGCGTAGCTGCTTCAACAAAGTTAGCGGCGCAAGAATCAGTTCCCTGAAATAAAGCCTTCCAGGAACGCCGCTGTTTCTAAATGTTGATCTCCCCCGGCGCCGCGACCGAAGCGACCGGCCCTACCCATGGCGGCGTCGATGACAGTATTGCCGCGGTTATCGATGGCATGCACGTCGGCCCCGTGTTCTAGTAGAAGCTTCACCATGTCGTTCCAACCATTGGTGGCGGCGCCAAACAGCGCGGTCTGGCCGTCGTCCGTGCGGGCATCGACGTCGGCACCGTACGCCAGCAGCAGGCGTGCTGCGGGCAAGGCTTCTTTCTCACCGCGGAAGCGCCCACGCGTATCTATGGCACTCTGTCGATAACCGGCCGCAACAATAAGCGGGGTAACATCGTTTTCCTGGGGTAGATCCACGAGCGCACCATGCTCCAGCAGTAATTCCATGGAGGCAATGTCGCCGCCGCGGGCAGCACGAAACAGCGCGGTAGTACCAGTTCTCAGGAGGCCGTCAGCACCGCGGTCGGGACCGAGGGCACGATACGGCGGAAACAATTTCAGCTGCAGGTTGGGATTTCCGCCGTTATCGAGAATCATGGCGATGATTTCCAGCGGCGTGGTTAGATCCTCGGACAGATGGTCGGGCCGGCCACCATGGGGTAGCGTGCTGTAATCCACCACCGCATACAGCGGGTTGCGTCCATAGAAATCCCACTTGTCGAGCCAGGCGCCAGCCTCGATTAGCAGCTTCGCGGAATCCCAGCGAGCGTTCAGGTTGGCCATCAGCAGCGGCGTAACCGCTTCAGGATCAGTCTTGTTGAGATCAGCACCAGCGTCGATCAACAGGCGCGCACATTCGGCGCACCCCTCGCGGGCGGCATACAAAAGTGGGGTAAGACCTCCGGCCGGCAGCACTTTCATGCGCGGCTCGGCCGTCACCTGGCGTTCCCAGTTGTTCGGCAGCGACTGCGCATCGGGATCGGCACCGGCTTCGAGAAGCAGCTTAACCATAGCGGGCTGTTTCTGCGCCGCCGCCCACATCAGTGCGGTTTGCCCGCGCCATTTTTCTACTGCATTGACGTCGCCGCCGGCTTCGATCAGCAATTCCGCCGCAGTGGTATTCGAAGTGCGTGCCACGATCATGAGCGGGGTCTGGTCATCAGCGCCCTTTTCATTGGGATCGGCGCCGGCGTCCAGCAGCATGGACAGGATTTCCGGGTTGCCAAGAATGGCGGCCTGCGACATCGGCGTGGCGCCGTAATCGTTGCGGGTGGCCACCTCGGCGCCGCGTGTCAGCAATGCTTCAACCAGTGCGGTGTCATCGTAATAAACGGCCCAGTGTAGGAGTGAGGTACCGTCGGGCTGGGAGAGATTCGCATTCGAGAGACTGTTTAACTGTTCACGAACGGCAACCATGTTGCCCTCAACGGCGAAATCGAGGATGTCGGCTTCGGTCTGCGCGTATGCAGGAGCAAGAAACAAAGAGCAAGAAACAAGGATGGCTCCTAGCAGGATTGATTTAAGAAATGTCGTTTTCATGAATCTACAAATTCAGTTGAGCCAGTCTAATTAATTATAACGTGATATTTCTCTAGCGCTTTGTTGTTCCTTGATCCTTAAGTGATCATCAGACCGAGTCGAATCGTCCGGTACTGTCACCCATGCTTTCAAGGTTGACACCGATACGGTCCAGCACGGTCAGTAAGAGGTTGGACACCGGCGTACGTTCATCCGCCGCTATGTGCTGACCACCTTTTACTGTGCCGCCAGCCCTGCCGACCAGGACCGAAGGCAGCGGGTAATGATCGTGGGCATTACTGTTGCTCATGTTGCTTCCATACATGATCAGCGAGTTATCCAGCATGGAACCCTTGTCGCCGTCGGGCATGGCCGCTAGCTTGTCCACGAAGCGCGCAAAGACCTGGCTGTGGTATTCCTGGATCTTGAGCAGGCGGGCAATTTTATTGGCGTCGTTCTGGTGATGCGACAGTGGGTGGAAGGCATCGGATACGCCGACGTGGTTGTATGTCTGGTTACTCACTTCAGCCGCCATCATCATGCTGGCTATACGCGTAATATTGCCCTGGTAGGCGAGCAGTATGAGGTCCATCTGCAGGTTGATATGATCATCAAAAGAACCGGGAATACCTTGTGGCGCGTCCGGCAGCTCGATATGCGACAGGTCATGTTCGGCTGTCTTCTGGACGCGGCGCTCGATCTCGCGCACGGTTTCCAAGTAATCGCCAAGCACGGCGCGGTCTGTAGCACCCAGGTGCCTGGCCAGCTGGTTGGTCTCTTCCAGCATTAGGTCAAGGATACTGCTGGTCTGCACAGCCAGGCGTTCACGTTCTTCCGCGTTGTCGCCAACACCGAACAGGGTCTGGAACAGTTTGCGCGGGTTGTTTTCCATAGGCAGCGGGGTTGTCGGCGTACGGAAGGAAATGGTGCCGGCATAGCTGCAACCATAGGCGCGGTCACACGCTCCTGCGGACCCGGAGGTTTCGGTTGCAACTTCGATAGATGGCAGAGGAGTGTCCTGGCCAATATGCTGGGCGGCAATCTGATCGATAGTAGTGCCGCCAAAAGGTTCATGGCTGATACGCGGCGCTTCACCATGCAGCCAAGTGCCTGGGGTGATAGCGTGAACCGGCCCATAGGCGCGCTTGTTTTCAAGGTTGGAAACGATGGTAAGGTAATCCTTGTGCTGGGCGAGGGGTGCGAGGATGGATTTCAACTCGAAATCCGATCCGGTGGTATCCGGTGTCCAGTTATCCATGACCGCGCCGTGGGGGAAGTAGAAAAACCCCATGCGCGGTCCCATGTTGGCCGCCGTTTGCGCCAGTGCCGTGCCCGCCGGGATCATCGCGTCCAGCAAGGGCAGGGACACACTTGCAACAGCACTTTTCAAAAAAGTCCTTCTCGCCAGGTGCTTCTTGGTAATGAACATCAATTATCTCCTCTGAATCACGGCCTCGAGCGGCATCCCTTTCCTATAAACTGCCAACTACCCTATTCTCACCAGGAACAGTGACCTTCCTGAAGGGGTCGCTGTTGATGATTCCCATCACGATCGCGGAAAAACTGTAATTTTTTCTCGCGGCTTCTTTCACGATACTGCGAACGACAGGCATATCATGATACTCCACGGAACGCCCAAGGGAATAAGTCATGAGCTTTTCTGTGAACGTTTGAACAAACTGGTCCGGTCTAGTGACCAAAGCATTACGCAAATCGTTGACCCCGCGCAATGATGTACCATCGGCTAGCCGTCCCGAAGCGTCTATAGGAACATTTCCCGCGTCGCTGTCTCGGTCCCGCCACTGTCCGATAGCGTTGTAATTTTCAAGTGCCAGTCCCAACGGGTCCATGACATCATGGCAGCCTGCACAGGCCGGGTTGTCGCGGTGAACCTCCAGGCGTTCTCGCACGGTCAAGGACACGACGGCACCTTCAGGTGTCTCCGGGAATGCCTCCACGTTTGGCGGTGGTGTTGCCGGCGGTACACCCTGGAAATTCTCCATGATGTAGGCACCGCGGATAACCGGCGTTGTCCGGTTGGCGTAAGACGTCACCATTAATACTCCGCCCGTTCCCAGCAAACCGAAACGTTCCTCATCGGCCAGTTCCACGCGGCGGAACTGATCGCCCTTCACGTCGGTGATGCCGTAATGCATCGCCAGATCTTCATTAAGGTAGGTGTAATCGGCAGTGATCAAATCGAGAATGCTGCTGTCCTCGCGGAAGATGCTGCCAACAAAAAGGCGGATCTCTTCACGGAAGGCATCGAGCAGGCCGCGGTTATAGGCCGGGTAGATTTCCGGGTCCGGGTCGACGTTTTCAAGGTCACGCAAGCGCAGCCACTGGAAGACGAAATTCTCCACCATCGCTTCCGAACGGGCATCGCCGAGCATGCGCTCCACCTGCGCCTGCAGGACATCGTCCTTACCAAGCTCGCCTCGAGCAGCCAGGTCGATCAGCTCCTGGTCCGGAGCCGAACTCCAGAGGAAGAAGGCCAGGCGCGAGGCGAGTTCGAGGTCGCTGATAGGCACGATGTCACCGGGCTGGGCATCCGCAGGCGGGATCTCCGCGCGGTAAAGGAATTTCGGGCTGGTGAAGATGGCCATCATGCCGTTCTTGATGCCGTCATCGAAAGTGCCCTGCTCACGGCCGGCGGCAAAGAAACGCAGCGGTGCAGTAAGGTCGGCATCGGTGATCGGACGACGGAAAGCCTGCTTGGCCAGGTTGGCGAAGATCTGCCGGGCACAGTCGATTTCCTCGCTGGCCTGGGCGGGTTCACACACCATGACCTTGTGCCGGCTCGGTGTTTCGATGACACCGGTGGAAGTCAGCGGACCCTTTATCTGCAAGCCGCGGGCACGGGCGATGCGATCCATGCCGCGGTTGCCGCCGATGTCATAAAGAAATTCATCGGACTCGGCAAAACTACGGGCCACGAAGGCCACGCCGATCTTGTGGGAGCCCGAAGTCAGTGGGACACGAATGTCGCTAAAGCGGCCGTTGATCTCGGCCACCGCGGGCGCCTGCACCTGGTCGAGCATGCGCAAGTCTTCACCGCCCCCAATGTCATGCCGGAAGATGCGCTCACCGTCGACGGTGATGATGACCTCGTGGTTGTATTCCATGCCCAGCGTGTACCCGGCGCCGGCCATGCCGAGAATGCTGATCGCGTATTCACCGTCGACCGGGAAGGTGTGCTCTACTGACACGCCACCACGCGTACCCATCGGCAGGCCGTGGACATGGGAGCCCTGGTGGGAGGTATCCATCGGGTAGACAACTTCCTCATTGCGGGGATTGGGGCTGCCCACCGCTATGTCACTGACCACGCGGGCCGCGGCAATGTACTGGTCGAGGAACGAAGGAGACACTTTCAGCACGCTGGCGATATTGTCAAAGCCGTCACTGTTGTCGTCCTTCGGCAGGCTGAGCTCGGTATCCAGGCGCACGCCGGTAATGTCGTAAATCGCGTTCACATACTCGGTGCGGTTGAGGCGGTGCAAAGCGATGCGACCGGGATCGGGTGCCACGGCGGCGTGGGTGTCGAGCACCTTCTCGATACTCGCAATGAGATCCCAGCGCGCCCGTTCGTTCGGCTGGTCTTGGCTCGGCGGCGGCATCACGCTGTTGCGAATCTTGCGCAGGGCCATTTCGAAGGTTTCAGCCTGGTCTGCCACGTCGTCCGCGCTGAAGGAAGTGAAATCGATGCCGCCGGCATAATCCTCGAAATTGTGGCAGCCGGTGCAGTAGGTTTCCAGGGTATCCCAGTTGTCGCGCAGGTCTTCAAGCGCCGCTTGGTAGTCGCCTTCTTCCGCACCGGTTATGCCAGTGGCGACAAGGCTGGCGACTGCCATTACCAGGGTGGAAAATCTTTTGTTGTGTCGTGCCTGTTTCATTCGCTGTTTCTGTTACCTTTATATAATACCCTGTATGGCCCGGCCGGGGACGTGGTACCAGGTGCCGTGGTACAACAGTTCTACGAACAGGCTCGGGTCACCATATATCCCATCATAGTCGGCCATGGGCGCACTCGCCATGAACTGGTCAAGACTGCGGCCAGTACGATAGGCGTTGGCCACGGCATCGTAGGCGGTGTCCAGCATTTGCTTTTGGACTTCCAGCATACCGCGCCCCTGCACGGTACCAATGGCAGGCACGATTAGTGTGTCCGCATCCGCCATCTCTAGCATGAGATTAGTGCATTTCTGGGCGCCGTTGATCCAGCCTCCGGTGACATAATCCAAAAGTGGGTAAGTACCCACTGCCATCATGTCGCCCATAATTATTACGTTTGAGTCCGGAAAGTGGACGTACAGGTCGCCGTCTGTGTGGAACTGGCTGATCAACCCGTAATCCACCTTTTCATTACCAAGTGTCAGCGAACCGGTCTTGTAGAAAGTGTCGTTGGCCTGCGCCGCAGCCGGCATGGGGGTGTAGTGGCGGTCTTCCCAGGGCACGGTGAAATCGTTGTTTTGCCACAGGCGTGTGTTTTCATGGGCGATGATCGCGGTGCCCTGCGGCCCTAGGATGTAATTAAGCCCGCAGTGTTCCGGACGCCAGTTGCTATTGAACAAGGCCTGCACCGGCTTGCCCGGGGCGAGTCGTTCAACTGCGACCATGACGGCTTCGGCGTGTTCGGGCAGGCCGCCGTCGATCAGCAGGACACTGTCAGGACCCACGGCGACGACGACATTGCATCCGGCGCCGGTGACCAGGTGAATATTGTTGCGGATGGGAATAGTGGCCAGACCGCCCTGGGCCATGACGATTCGCGGCAGCGCCAGGCCGAGACCACCGAGGGCGGCACCGGCAATCAGAGTGCGTCTGTTCAGGGCTCTGGTTCGGTCTCGTCTGTCGAAATTCATGCTGTGACTTTTGCCTGAAATTTTTAGGGGCTAAGCACTGAGGGTGATGCCTTTGCAACCCTTCCGGACCTGTACCCTGGATTAATCATTACGCGGAATTTCCAACAGGATAGCGAAACTTTTTACTTCCGTCTAACCTATTAATTTTTATAGAAAAGGCAAGAAAGGATAAAGAGAGGGGCTGGCATTTTCAAGTATTACCGACCACCCGGTCTATTGTGAAATTTTCGCAATTTTTAGCCTGTCTTCGAGGCCGCCGGAACAGCGGCCCCGGGGCTATTCGAGGGTGCTGAAATCCGGCGGCTGGATGCCTTTTTCCTGCAGATGCTGATCGTAAATCTGTTCACTGCAGGAATATTCCAGAATAGGGGTGTCGGGTGAATATCGCAGCGTGCCGACGATCCTAACCGGCTCGGTGTAGAGCTTCTCATCGGTCAGATACATTTCGTTTGTCAGGTATTTCTGCTCGACGCCCTCGCTGTTGGTGGCGGTCACGAGGTTCCAGCGCTCGACCACGGTTGCATCATCGGTGTTGGCCGCCCGACGCATGTATGGATACTCGCGCAGGTAGGAAGTTTCGATGACCAGGGTGTCACCCTCGAAATGCCCCACCGAGTAACCCATACGGGTATGAAGGATGGGCTCGGGGCGCGGGTGCCCTTCCAGGTAGATCTTGCGATACTGGAAATAGCCTTCCCAAAGCATGTTGATGAAGCCGTCGGTCTGGACGATCTCTACCGGGAACGGGGCACCCCAGATGCTGCGCGGCAGGCCTGGTTTTACGCAGAAACCGCCGGGTTCATCGGTGACGTCGAAAACGGAGACATAGGCATCCGCCATTTGCTGTGCCTGTTCATTCCAGGGCATCTCCCGGTGGCCAGCCTCGAGACGTGGTGCATCCCGGTCAAAGCCGGCGGGAAACCAGAGTCCGTTGAAATCCGGTTGGGCCGTCACGAGCGTGCAGCCTGAAAGCAAAGAGGCCAGTAACGTCAATTTCCTAAGCATAATTTTCCCCAAATAATTCCTAGAATTTGCGACCGTCTGTCAGGGCAAATTCCTGGATATAGCCGCCATCTTCCCCGTTACGCATGGGCGCAATGAAGATGGTGATTTCATCGCCCACCTCGAAGGCGCCAGGACGCCAACCGCGGCGATAGACATTATTGCGGCTGTGACCTTCGAACTGCACTTCTTTTTTAGTGCCGTCGGCGTTGGTGATTTCAAGAATAAGATCGATATGTGGATTGGCTACATCGACATGCACGACCTTGCCAGTCACAGGCACCATCTGGGCGAAATCGAATTGTGCCGCAGAATGATGTGCCAACAGCGTGGACGTCCAGCCGGCCAGGGCTAGGGCCAGTATGCCGGCGCAGAAACCTTTCAGGACAGAACGAAATTGAGTGAGCATTGTATCTTCCCCACGGTAATTAGTGGTCTGGGCAACTTTAGTGTTGTTTTTTGCAGCCCTAGCGACCTAGCAAATTTAGCATAATTACTTCATACCAACCCAATAATGTTGACAATAAATAGGTCAACTCGCATATTTCGGCATTCGACCAACAAGGGGAAGTCACAGATGTACAAGGCAGGGCGCAGCACCATATTTCCACTCGCATTTTCAGTGTTAACCCTACCCGTGCTTGCCCAGCAAGCCATACCAGACTTCAGCGGTGTCTGGGTTGCCTACGCCTCTGAGCCCGCCTTCGTGCGCACGGATTCCCAAGCACTTACACCGGAAGGACAGGCGCTGCAGGAAGCCTACCTTTCGCAGTACCCGAACTGGGTTGAACCTGGCGCCTGGTGCGTGCCACCCGGCATGCCGTCCACCATGACATCCCTGGTGGCCTATCCCATCGAGGTGATCCAGAAAGACCAGCAGCTCACCATGCTTGCCGAGCTGGAAATGCAGGTTCGTCGCGTATTCATAGACGGCCGGGACTTCCCGGACGACTACCCGCCGACCCGTATGGGGTATTCCATCGGCCATTGGGACTGGGAAGCACCGGAAGGACGCCAGACACTCGTTATACAGACAGGCCTTTTGAAAGAAACGCTGGAAGGTCGCTGGCCGCGGACTGAGAACATGAGCATCACGGAACGCGTATTCATGACTACGCGTGAGGAAGCCGGCGTCGAGGCAAGCGGCTTTGTCGCCACCATCGCACCGCCGATCAACAACGATACGCTGGTGTTCGAACTCACGGTTACCGACCCTAGTCTGTACGGCGAACCACTGCATGTCACCGTTTATTACCAGCGCATGAGCGACGATATTTTTCTCGAGTACGACTGCGCCGTGGACAAGTGGCAGGAAGCGCTGGAAGCCGCCAACCCCTAGGCTGTTACTACCGTATACGCCCCGATCACGATAAAGCCTGCACCGGCTATGTAATGCAGGTATTTCTCGTTGATGAATTCCGACATGACGCTACCCGCCAGCACGCCGATGGCCGAGGCCAGCACCAGGGCCACGGAGGCAGCAAGAAAGACGGTGAACTTGCTGACCTCACGGTCGGCGGCAAAGAGCATAGTGGCCAGTTGAGTCTTATCACCGAGTTCTGCGAGGAAAACCGTGCCGAGCACCGTCAGAAATATTTTCCATTCCATATAATAGCCTCATTAAAAAGCCGGGCTGGTGCCCGGCTTTTAACTTACTGCCATTGAACTACAAGTTACGGCTTTCTTGCCACGATGAAGAATCTGTCAACATCGCGACCATAAATGGGATCTGAGATGGAGCGCATGTGGTCATCAGCGTTGGTGCGAAGCAGATCGGAATCCGAGACAATCTCCAGACCAGCGGCTTCGATCCATTCCACTGCATCGGATTTTAGCATGCGATGCATCATGCCGTTTTCCATGCCTTCCAAGCCGATGTGATCGATCACGGCAACCATGCCGCCCGGCTTCAGGAGGTTGGCGATGGCCTGAAAATATGGCGCGGCGCGCCCGGCATTAGAGTGATGGATGTTCAGGGCGGTGATTGCGCGATCAACGGAGTTGGCCGGGTATTCGCCAACCTCGCCGAAGAAGGCCTCGGCGTTACCCAGACCGTCAGCGAGGTCGCGCTGGGCCTGGCCATTGTTTCGCTCCAGTGCACGCGGGCCGAACTGGGCCACCACGTGACCTTCAGGGCCGACTGCCGCCGACAGCACCCAGGCATACCAGCCGCCGCCCGAGCCGATGTCCATGACGGTCATGCCGGCATCGACGCCGAGAGTGTTCATGACCTGGTAAGGCCGGCGTGATCCGTCCCTGGCGCGGTCAGCTTCCGGCCGTGCATCGGACATCATCCTATCCATAAAATCCGGTGCCAGGTCAGCACTGGCCGTATTGAAGCCCATCAGCAGGCAGGCTGCCAGGCCGGTTTTTCTGATCAACTGTTTCATGTATTACCCCTTGGACTGCTTATTAACTATTTACTAGCTATTGAATTTCTAGTGAATCGACGTGTGCAAAACGGCCTGTGAAAGTAAACTACATCCGGTGCAGAATCAAGGAAAATGCCCTGTTTTCCAGGACTTCCATAATTCCTACACGGGCCGCTACGCGTCCTTAATCCTTCAGGTAATGGCTGGCCGCCACCGGCTTCATGAGCGCATTGGCCACCAGTCCGATGAGCAGTAGGGCGGCCATCAGGTACATGGTGTTGTTGTAAAGACCCGGCGTAGGATCCACGGTGCCCGCGGGCGCGATTTCCATCAGGCTGGCTATGGTCACGGTCTGCGCCGCCACCAGCGCATCGAGCTGGTCGATACCGGCACCGAACCTGGCCTGGAAGGTGGCGGGATCGATGCGGCTGACCAGGTCCCCGATCGCTTGCATGACGGCGGACTCACGCAGGGACGTGATGGCCAGCGGCCCGACGACCCCGGCCGTGCTCCAGGCCGTGAGCAAACGACCATGGATGCCACCGACATATTTGGTGCCAAAGATGTCGGCTAGGTACGCCGGGATCGTGGCAAAGCCGCCACCATACATTGTGAAGATGATCATGGTGGCCGCGTAGAACAGCATCAGCCAGACGACCGCCGGACTGGCGCTTACCTGGTTGGCGGAAAACGGCACCGATAAATACAACAGTATGCCCAACGCGAAGAATACCCAGTAGGTATTCTTGCGCCCGATGTAGTCCGAGGAGCTGGCCCAGATAAATCGGCCGACCATGTTGAACACCGAGATCATGCTGACATACAGCGCAGCAAAAGCGCCGTCGACGATGCCGGGCAGTGTGGTGCCGAAGATCTCACTCATCATGGTGCTCGCCACGCCGAGCACGCCGATACCCGCTGACACGTTCATGCAGAGCACGATCCACAGGCCGTAAAACTGCGGTGTACGCATGGCCTCCTCGATATCCACGTTGTGCGAGGTGATCATTTTCTTGCTTCCCGCATCTTGGGCAGGCGGCGTCCACCCGTCCGGTTTCCAGCCATCCGCCGGCAGGCGGTACGAAAAGGCCGCGATGAGCATGACCACAAAATATAGAAGCCCGAGTAATATGAAGGTCTGAGCCACGCCAGCCGATCCGGTGCCGACCACATAGACGCCCTCAGGTCCAGGCACCAGCATGCCGGCCACCTCGTTGGCACCCACCACGACCACTTCCAGTTGTTCACCGGCACGTTCAACGAAGCGACGACCGGCTTCGGTGACCAGGCTCACCTGGTCGACCGTACCCAGGTACTCGGGTGCTTCGTAAAACCTCTGGATGAAATAGCGTTTCAGGGGTGCGCCGATCATGGCGCCGCCGCCGAAGCCCATGATGGCCATGCCCGTCGCCATGCCGCGACGGTCGGGAAACCACTTGATGAGCGTCGAGACCGGCGAGACGTACCCGAGCCCGAGGCCGCAACCACCAAGCACGCCATAACCGAAATAGAGCAGCCACAACTGGTGGGTGAGAATACCGATACTGCCGACGAGGTAGCCACCACCCCACAACACGGCTGCGGCGGTGCCGACCAGGCGCGGGCCGACCTTGTCCAGCCAGTGGCCGGCCAGCGCCGCCGACAGGCCGAGGAAAACGATGGCGACGGAAAATATCCAGGTGACATCCTGCAGGCTCCAGTCACCGGACGCGGGTGCCACCACGCCGAACAATCGGATTAGCGGCGGATTGTAGATGCTCCAGGCATACACGGAACCGATACACAGGTGAATGGCAATAGACGCAGGCGGCACCTTCCAGCGGTTGAAGCCGGGCCGGGCAATAATACGGTCTCTGGATAGCAGGTCGAACATCGGCATTCCCTCTAGCCGTTTTATATTATGTAGTTCATGTACACGAATCCCACCGCTACGACGGTCAGGATAAAAATCGTAGCGGCACTCCAAAAGCGCAGGAAGTTGCCCGGCCTGTCCTCGGGTTTCACGTCGGGGCCGAACATGGCCTTGTGGTTGAGGAAAGAGAAGACCGGCGCCACCACAAAGCCCATGGAGGTAACCCAAGCGATGAAGGTGCCGAAATCGTCCAGCAGGATGAAGAGCACGGTCAGCACCAGCAGCAACTCGATTCCGATGAAGGCCATGTACAGCTTGCTGAATTTCTCACTCACCTGGTCCTTTGGTACCGAAATGATTTCCACGATTGCAGCCGCAGAGGAGCGCGGCAGCAAATCGACCAGGGTCAGCAATGTCGAATACATCACGGTGATCGCAGCAAGCGCGATGACCGGGTAGATCCAGTTGCCGATGGTGGAGGTGAACAGGTTGATCAGCTGGGCGGCGAACAGGGCACCATTCGATTCAACAGCCGTGCCGTTGATGTACATGACATACGTGCCCAGCGCGACGAAACAGACGGCGAGGAAAATGGCGGTGCCATAACCGACATGGAAATCGAAGGCGGCCTCTCTCTGCGTCACTGGCCGTTGCAGGCGTATGGTCTTTGCCTTCACCCAGAGTGACAGCCCCACGGACCCGGCCGTTCCGGTTGGCATCCAGCCAGCCACGGCGATCAGGAAAAGGATGGTTGGAGTATCGAAGGTCAGGTCGGCGGATAGTGAGGTGCCGCCGACATCTATGCCGCCCACGGCGATCACCGCCGCGATGACCGTGCCGATTGAAAACAGGATGACGAGCACGCGCGTCACATCCTCGAGCACCGCGTAACGTCCAAGCGCGACAATCAGCATGCAGGACACCACCAGTCCCAGTTCAAGCATGATACCTGTCTCGACATCAAACACGCTGCGCAAGATGGCGGCCGTGGTGACCGACACCCCGGAGATGGCGAAGGTGTATTCAAACAGCTGCATGAAAAAGAACAGCACGACCACCCACTTGCCCATTCGGGTATAGCCTTCGACCAATGTTTCACCGGTGGCGGCGGCGTAGGTAGCTCCAAAAAGGAAGGTCGGGTATTTCACCAGGCACACCAGCACCATGTAACCAATCATGATGAAGCCGTAGGTGGCACCGGCGGTGGTGGACGAGACCAGGTGGGAAACACCGACGGCGACGGCCGCATAGAGCAAGCCGGGGCCTAACTTCTCTTGTAGCGTTTTAAACATGAGTCCCCTTCGAGATTTATCCCCTTTTCCCTTTTACTTTTTTGTTGTTATTTACCGTAACTCGAATAATGCAACGACATCTCAAGCTCTTTGCACGTGATGAATTCCAACAACACCGCCTCGCCGCGTTCGGTAGCCTCGATGCCACGTTTCAGTGCCGGCACGATCTCGTTTGGATCGGTGATGCGTTCGCCATAACCGCCAAAGGCCTTGGCCATATCGGCGTAATCGCCGCCGATATCAGTGGAGCGGTACTTCTCCGTTGACACTTCCATGATCGGCAGTTCCATGGCCATGCAGAAATTATTGAACAGGATGGACATGATCGGGATGCGTTCGCGCACCGCAGTTTCGAAATCCATGCCGGTGAAACCGATGGCGGCATCGCCCCACACGTTGATGCACAGGTGGTCCGGTCGCGCAAGCTTAGCGCCCATCATCAGCGGCAGGCCATAACCGAGCTGCGTGGTCTTGCCCCAACCAATGTAGGACAGTGGCGCCTCGGCTTCCCAGAAGGGCACCAGCTGGTCGCGCGGACTGCCAGCATCGTGAGTGATGACTACCTTCTGTTTATCCACCAGCTTGTTAAGTTCGTAAATGACGCGATAGGGTGTCATCGGGTTCTGGTCGGAAGTGAGCTTGGGCAGCCACTGGGCCATCCACTCGTCCTTCACCTTCTTTATCTTAGCGGGCGTTGTGTCTTTCCGTTTCTTCGCATTACCGAGATCGAGAGTCTTCAGTTCATCGATTAGGGCGCGCAAAGTGAGTTTGGCATCGCCGATCAGACCGATCTCAGACGGAACGTCCTTGTTCAGGTCCATGGAATCGAGCGTGGCGTGAATCACCTTCTTGCCGTCGGGCATACGCGTGCCGAATGAAGTGATGGCAAAGCTGCAGCCGATACCGAAAATGAGGTCGGCGTCGTAGAGAAAATCGTATACCGCCTTCGGCGTGGCGTGGCCACCGGAGCCGATACTCAGCGGATGGGTCTCGTTGAATGTGCTCTTGCCCTCCAAGCTGGTGGTGACCGGCGCATTGAGGAGCTCGGCGATTTCCCTCAGCTCAATCCATGCCTTGGCATAATTGATGCCCTGCCCTGCATAGATCACCGGCTTGTCAGCTGCGGCCAGCTCCCTTGCGGCCGCCTTCACCGAATGGGCATCGGGGGCGAAACGCACTTTTTTAGTCGGCACGTAATTGGAAATGTCCGCTTCTTCCTTGCAGGTGTCCCAGGGGATCTCGACCAGCACCGGGCCCGGGCGGCCGTTACGCAACTGGGTGAAGGCGCGACGCATGATGTTGACCACCTCACTGCCCATGGTGACCGGCTCTGCCCACTTGGTGACGTGCTTCATGTTTAGTGTGGAATTGAAGTTGGGATAATAGTGTGCAAGACGTCGGTCATAGCCTGCGGGCATGAAGAGCACAGGCACCGATTCGCCATAGGCTTGGGCAACGCCGCCAAAGGTGTTTTCCGCACCCGGGCCATGTTGCATAACGAACACGCCGATCTCGTCACCCGAGGACATCCGGCTGTAGGCATCGGCCATGTGGGCGCCGGTCCGTTCCTGGCGCACGATGATGGTCCGGATATCTTCCGCAGCGGCGGCTTCGATAATGGGGTTGAGCGGGTAACCGAAGAGGTATTTGACACCTTCGGCTTTGAGTATCTTGGCAATGGCCTGGGGGACGAGCATGGACGACTTCCTTACGAATCTGGTCTTGTTTTGGGCGTTCTTTAAAACGAGGCGCAGTCAGTGCTGCGCCTTCATGTGGTGTGCGGAACTTTGCTGCGGCCTATTCTAGCGCTATTTCCCCCCAATGAAAGGACGCTGCACCGTTTATTGCGGCTTACTTGGATGTCAGCAGTAAGGGCCGCCACTGTGTCGCCCGACAGGATACCGCCTTGACCGCCGACCACATGCGTGACACTCAGACCCAGCTTTGCAACAGCCTCATCTAGGGCCTAAAACAGCGCAACATACAGAGATCAAGAGTGTCTAAATGTGGCAGTATTATGAACATTGGGTCCCCGTAATGTGGGCGTTCGCACTAGGATGGTATTTTCGGAACAAACATGATTACATGGATTCCCCCTCATTCCGGCGTTTGCAAAGGTATGCTGGAAATGTTCGGCCTTCCGGCGGCGCAGTCGTTCAGTAAATAGTTTGGCAGTATGTTCGAATTTTTCTTCAAATATCCCCGATCAGTTTTCAACGAAAGCGATTTCATATTCGCCAGTGGTTGGTCAACGGGATTGCTTGTTGTCACTGCCATTCTCTTCCTTTTAGCCGTCACCGTCATGATGGCGCGTCGCCCCGGCAACATGGGGTGGGGACAACTGGCGTCCATCGGCATCCTGCAAAGCCTCATATTCGCAGTCGTCCTCATCGTGCTATGGCAACCCGCGCTGGTATCAGAACGCCTGCTGCGCGGCGAAAACGCCGTGGCGGTGATGCTCGACACCTCCGGCAGCATGACCTTCAACGACGGCGGCACCACGCGCATGGTGCAAGCCCAGTCACTGCTTACCCCGGAAGCGCTGGCCAACATCAGCGCACAGTACAACGTATTGCCATACGGTTTCAGCGATTCCGCGACCTCCATGGATTCCTTCGCCGTCCTGCCTGATCCCGGTGATGCCACCAACCTGGGCCAGTCCCTCCTGCAGACCCTGCGCCAGGCCAGCGGGGCCTCGCTGGGCGCGGTGATCCTGGTCAGTGACGGCGCCGATAATGCCGGCGCCATCAGCCAGACCGACCTGAGCGAGATCGCCGGTTTCGGCGTACCCGTCCACACCGTCGGCATCGGCCGCGAGGAAATCCCCGAAGACCTGGAACTCACCGAGGTGATCCTGCCGGAAAAGGCCTTGCCCGGCACCACCCTGTCAGCCCGCGTCGGTATCCGCCATGACCAGGGTGGCACCGCCCGCATCAAGGTCTACGACGGCGACACCTTTCTATCCACCGAGGAAGTTGCTCTTGGTAACGGCCAGGACATGACCATGGCCTTCATCGACATCGAGGTGCCGGAACCCGGCCAGCTCGACCTGCGCTTTACGCTCGACCCGATTGCGGGCGAAACCAACCTGGCCAATAACAACCGCGCCCGCGTGGTCGACGTCGAGGAAAGCCGCTACAAGATTCTCTATGTGGAGGGCGAGCCGCGCTGGGAATACAAGTTCATGCAGCGAGCGCTTGGTGACGACCCCAGCATTCAGCTTTCCACCCTGCTGAAAGTCACCCCAAACAAGTATTACCGCCAGGGTATCGAGAGCCCGGAACAACTGGAAAACGGTTTTCCCACTGAACGCGCCGAGCTGTTCGATTACGACGCCCTCATCATCGGCAGCTTCAACGCCGCGGAACTTAACTCCGAGCAACAGGAACTGATCCGCGATTTCGTCAGCGAGCGAGGTGGTTCCCTCATGATGCTGGGTGGCCTCAACGGCCTTGGCCTCGGCGGCTGGACCGAAACGCCCATTAACGACATCCTGCCGACCAGACTGGGTATCGGTGAAGAAGCCGCCTTCGTGCGCGAAAAAGCGCCCGTTGCGCTGACCGACAGCGGCCGTCTCGCGCCGATGCTGCAGTTCAGCGATTCCGAATCCGAAAACGAACGTCTCTGGACCGAACTGCCCGAAGTGGCCGACTACCAGCTGATTGGCGAGCTGCGTCCCGCCGCCACCGCCCTGCTGAATGTTAATGTCGACGGTCGCCTGCGGCCCCTGCTGGTAACCCAACCCTACGGTCGCGGCCAGACTTATGTCCTGGCCACCGGCGGCACATGGCGCTGGCAGATGAGTCTGCCCGTGGAAGACATGCGTCACGAAACCTTCTGGCGACAGCTCACACGTGCGCTTGTCGCCAATTCGCCGCGGCCCTTCGAATTGTCCAGCGCGGTAGAAAACGACGAGATCACCGTACGAGCACAGATCCGCGACCCGGAGGACGAGGATTATCAGGGTCTATCGATTTCCGCCGTGGTGTCCTCCGAGAACAATGACGTGGTCACCCTGGAACTGATGCCGGTATCCGGCCAGCCCGGCGTTTACTCGGCGGGTTTCAAACCCAGCGGCACGGGCCTTTACAGCGTGGAAGCCATTTCCCGCGTCGGTGAGAACCTGGTGTCATCCTCCAGCACCGCCGTGCGTTATGACCAGGGCCAAGAAATTTTCAACGTGCGCCAGAACCGCGCCCTGCTCGAACGCGTGGCCGAGGTCACCGGAGGCATGTACTGGACGCCCGACCAGTGGAATGACATTCCAGAAGCCATCTCCAATTCCACGGCCGGTATCACAGAACAGCAGATCAGCTACCTTTGGGATGCACCTTTCTTCTTCTTATTACTTATCCTGCTGAAGGCTGCCGAGTGGTTGCTGCGCCGGCACTGGAGAACCATATGAGCCTGGTCAGAAAATCCCTCGCCTCATTGCTCCTATTCGTCTGGTTACCGGTTGCCCACGCGGAATTGTACGTGGTTGTCGTGCAGGGTCTTGGCGGCATGGAACCCTTCGATAGCCGCTTCACGGAGCAGCGCGAAAAGATCACCACTGCCTCCGAAAGCATTGCACAGGGTAAAGTCACCACCTTCAGCGGCGAAAAAGCCACGCGCGAGGCGCTGCTGGGCCACTTCAATGCCCTGTCTGCCCGTATGACGGATGACGATCGCGTCGCCATCTACCTGATCGGTCACGGCAGCTACGATGGCGAGCAGTTCAAATTCAACATCCCCGGCCCTGACATCACCGATGCCGACCTGGCCGAGATCATGGGCACGATGCCAGGTCGCAACCACTTCCTGGTGAGCACCGCCAGCGCCAGCGGCGCCATGCTCGATGCACTGGAAACCGACAGCCGCATCCTAGTCACAGCTACGCGCAACGGCAATGAGAAGAACGCAACCGAGTTCGGCGAGTACTTTGCTGAAGCCCTGAACAGCGAAGTCGCGGACATCAACAAGAACAACAACATCAGTATCCAGGAAGCCTTCGATTTCGCCGAGCGCAGCGTCGCCGAATTTTTCGAATCGCAAGGCAAGCTGGCTACCGAGCATCCACAGATCCGTGGCGACGGCGCTGCGAGCTTCAGCCTGGCCCGTTTGCAGGCCGTCGAAACCTCCAACGAGGATCCACGCATAAGCATGCTGCTGACTCGCCGAGCGGAACTGGATGCCGAAATCGAAAGCCTGCAACTCAGGCGCAATGAATTCTCCAATGCCGACTACATCGAGCGCCTGCAGGCGCTCATCCTCGAGTCAGCCGAGGTCAGCGAGCAGATCGACATGCTGCGGGAAGGTAGCGGGACCAATGGGGACTAAAGGCAATCACAAACGTGTTGCTTCAAGGTCTGTTCTCGGCCGGGCTTTCCTCTTCCCTGTTATTGCTTCTTTAATTATTCCTGTTGCGCATGCCCGCGACCCTCTCTATGGTGCGCTTGACCACGCCGGACTGAACGCGTGTGATACCCTGTTCAGGCAGGGCAATGCCCAGCAGGCCAGTCGCTGTTACAGCGCACTCTATGTATCCGACGTACCGGCGCAGATCCGCGCCGAGGTGCAATGGGCGCAGGGCAACCTGCAGGACGCCAATACCCAGTTCCAGCAGGCCTTCAATGATTCACCCGACGACCCCATGGTGCGCGTGCGTTGGGGCGAGCTGTTTATCGACACCTTCCAGTACCAGGAAGCCTACAACCTGTTCACAGAAGCGCTGGAAATCGACCCACTTAACGCCTGGGCCCATATCGGCGCTGCTTCGGCGCTAAGTGAAGGTGGCGACCCCGAGGCGCTCAATGCCCACCTTTCGCGCGTTATGGACGAAGGCCTGGCCCCAGCCGGCGCCCGACTGCGCGGCATGTTAATGGTTGCCGGCTCCCTGCTGCGCCAGGACCGTTACGACGAGTCGCGCAAGACACTGGATGAGGCTACCGACTTCGTCGAGGACCAGGGCCTGCCAGCCATGGAACTCAACGCCATGTGGGCGGCCTATGCCTTCATGACCCACCAGGATTACCAGCCTTTCATCGATGCTTCCCTGGCGGAAAGCCCGAATTACGGTGACGCGTATTTCATTCCTGGCTACTACGCCACCGTCATCCGCCTGTACCGCGAGGCTACCGACTTTTTCCAGAAGGCCGTGGACTTGCAGCCAGACCACCACGAAGCACGCGTCAACTTAGGCCAGAATCTGCTACGCCTAAACAAGATCAACGAAGCCATCGCCGAGGTGAACCGCTCCTACGAGGGTAATGCCTTCAATCCCATGACCGTCAACCTGATGCGCCTTCTGGATACCTTCACCGAGGACTTCGTCAACGTCAGCTATCCCGACCCACCTACCGGCCCTCTGCCGGAGTTGATCCTGCGCGTGGGCAAGGAAGAGCGCGCCGTGCTGAAGGACTATGCTAGCAGATTGGCGCTGGACAGTATGGCCGTTTATAACCAGCGCTATCGCCTAACGCCGAAGGAGCCTGTCATCGTCGAGATCTACCCGAACCACGAAGACTTCATCGTGCGCTCCATCGGGATGCCTGGTGTTGGCCTGCTCGGCGTCACTTTCGGCTACCTGTTCGCCATGGACTCGCCCACTGCACACCCGGAACAGTCCTACCACTGGGGCACCACGCTCTGGCACGAGATGGCACACGTCTACACGCTTGGCGCCACCAACAACCTGGTACCGCGCTGGGTCAGTGAGGGTATCTCGGTGTTCGAGGAATGGCGCACCGGCCCGATTCCCGGTCGCAAGATTCCCACCGATGTACTGCAGGCGATGGCCGAGGGCAAGTTTTTGCCCATCGCCAAGCTGGATGACGGTTTCATGCGTCCGACCTACCAGGGCCAGGTGATCGTGTCCTACATGCAGGCCGGCCTGGTGTTCGATTTCATCGACATCGAGTATGGCTTCGACAAGATTGTCGACATGCTGTACTTGTTCAATGAGGGCGTGACTCCGGTGCAGGCCATCGAGCAGGTGATGGGCATCACCGAGGAGGAATTCGACAAGCACTTCAAGCAGTTCATCGACATCGAGTACGGCCCCCTGCTGGAAAGCCTGAACATCTGGATGTCCGATCTGCGATCAAGCTTCGAGCTGCTGCAGGAAGAAGCCTGGGAGGAAGCATCAGCAGCGGCAGACCGCGCCATATTCACCTACCCCGACTATGTTGAAAACAACAGCCCTTACATTGTGAAGGCACGTGCCAACCGCGAACTGGAAAACGAAGACGCCGAACTCGCTGCCCTGCAGTCCTTCTGGCAGAAAGGCGGCTACCTGCCCGACGCCCTAATCGCGCTGGCCGGCAAGTACATCGAACGTGACATGAATACCGAGGCCGAGGCGGTTCTTACTGATGCCAACTGGGCCAACCCCTTTCGCACGGACCTGCACGAAAAACTGGGCGACCTATTCATGGATACCGACCGCCCGCAACTGGCCCTTGAGGAATATCAGGTACTGTTAGCACTGGATCCGCTGGACAAGGCGTCCGCCAACTACCGGGTTGCCAGGGCCTGGAATGCGCTGGACAATGCGGAGAAGACCATGGAATACCTGATGACCGCCCTCGACATCGCCCCGCAGTACCGGCCGGCCCAGCGCCTGCTTTTGGAAATGAGCAGGACAGACGACGAATAAACCCTTTCAGAAATTGATTTACATAAGAAACAGGAATGCTATATGAGTGAAGTGATCACAGCTTTCGATACCGAAGAAACCCGCGACCTGGTGCAGAAATTCGTGGCGGCCAACAGCAATATCCGCAAACAGATCGCTGGCACCATAATCGGCCAGCATCATATCGTGGACAACCTGCTCATCACCCTCTACGTGGGCGGCCACTGTCTTATCACCGGTATGCCGGGCACGGCGAAGACCCTGCTGGTACACACCCTTTCTTCGGCGCTGGGCCTGACATTCAAGCGTATCCAGTTCACCCCCGACCTGATGCCGACCGACATTACAGGTACTGACATGGTGGAAGAGGACCAGAGTACCGGCAAACGTGAATGGCGTTTCATCCCGGGTCCCGTGTTCACCAACGTGCTGCTCGCGGACGAAATCAACCGTACACCACCCAAGACCCAGGCCGCGCTGCTCGAAGCGATGCAGGAAAAGACCGTCACCGTGCGCGGCCAGATCCACCGCCTTGACAAACCCTTCCTGGTACTGGCAACGCAGAACCCCATCGAACTGGAAGGCACCTATCCGCTTCCGGAAGCCCAGCTCGACCGTTTCCTGTTCAACGTCATCCTAGATTACCTGACCCCGGAAGAAGAAGTGGCCGTGCTAGAACGTTTCACCAAGCGAGTCGACATGCCGGATGTCAGCGCCTGTACCAACGCCGAGGAAATCATCAAGTTCCAGTGGCTGGTGCGCCAGGTGCCGATCTCCGATTCCGTGACCCGTTACGCCGTTGATGTGGTGCGAGCTACCCGACCCTCCGATCCGCTGGCCACCGACATGATCAAAAAGTACATCAACTTCGGCTCAAGTATCCGCGCCTCCATGAACCTGGTGCTTGCCGCCAAGGCCCGCGCCCTAATGGAGGGCCGTTACCACGTGACTCCCGATGACGTGAAGCACCTGGCCAAGCCGATCCTGCGTCACCGTGTGTTGCCGAACTACTACGCCGAATCCGATGGCGTAACTGTCGACGATATCCTGGACAGCATGCTCAACGACCTGGCCGCCCCGGCTGCCGCCGCGTAAGGATTCACTCGCGATATGAGTTCGGGCCAATCCCAACGCAGTACACCGCAGACGCGCCTGCTAGATCCCGGCGTGCTGGCCAGCATGTCCAACCTGGAACTTGTGGCCAAGGCCGTGGTGGAAGGTTTCGTCATCGGCCTGCACCGCTCGCCGAAGTTTGGGTTCAGCCAGGAGTTCGTCGAGTACCGCCAGTATGCCGAGGGCGACGACCCGCGCTACATCGACTGGAACGTGTATTCGCGCACTGACCGCACCGTCATCAAGCGCTTCCTCGGTGAAACGAACTCACACCTGATGCTGCTTCTCGACACCAGCGCCTCCATGGGCTTCGGCTCGGGCGGCACAACCAAGCTGCAGTATGGCAAGTACCTCGGAGCCAGCCTCGCCTATCTCGCCGCGCGCCAGCACGACGCCGTTGGCGTGATGCTGTTCGATGACGACATCAAGGAATACCGGCCGCCGGCCAGCAAACCCGGCTCGATGCAGGGCGTCATCCATACGCTCGATGCTGCCGAAGCCACGCTGGGTACCGACATCAACAAGCCCATGAAGCATTTCCGCGAACACGTTAAACGCCGCGGTCTCGTCGCCGTCATTTCCGACTTTTATTGCGATGCCGAGGAGCTGCTGGAAAACATCCGCCCGCTGGCCATGCACGGCCAGGACGTGATCATCTTCCACCTGCTCGACAAGGACGAACTCGACCCGGACATTAAACAATCTACACTATATGAAGACATGGAAACCGGTGACGCCATCGAGGTGGAGCCGATCTACATGGCCAAGGCCTACCGGGAAAAGATCCGCAGGCACGTCCGCGCCATCGAGGAAGCGGCCAACGGCATTCGCGCCGACCACGTGCTGCTTAACACCGCCGAGCCGCTTGACCGCGCGTTGCACAACTACCTGACGTTCAGGGAGAAAAGAGGCTAGACCATGGCATTGATCGGACCTATCTTCCTGCTCGGACTTCTCGGCATCGGCCTGCCAATCTGGCTGCACCGCCTGGATACCCAGGTTACCGAGCGCTCTCCATTCGCCACCACGCGCTTTCTGGAGCCGGCCAAGAAGCGCATCCACGTACAGAAGAAACTAAAATACCTATTGTTGATGGCTCTGCGCATCGCCTTCTTCGTTATACTCGCCCTCTTGTTTGCACGTCCGGTTTTCTTCTCGGCACCGAAAGCGGTTATCACCGAGGACACTACCCATCACGTGATCGTGGTCGACACCTCATTCTCCATGTCGGCAGATGGCAGTTTCGACACTGCACTGGATGAGTCTCGTGGCATCATCAACAGCATGGGCAGTGATGATGTCGGCAGCCTGTATGCCGCATCAACAGGCGTCACCAACATCGCGCCGGTAACCGCCGATGCCGCCGTGTTGGCAGAGGCGCTGAGCGGCCTGTCGCCCGACAACGGTAAGCTCGATCTCGGAGTGATGGTCACCTCGCTCAACACGCTCATTGAGGAAAGCCAGGCCAACTTCGTCCTGCACCTGATCAGCGACTTCCAGCAGAGCGGCCAGGCGGTCCGCTTCGCTGATATGATTCCCGACGTCATCAATGGTCGCCCGGTCACCCTCGACGTCATACGCGTGCAGGCTCAGAACATTCCCAACTTCGCTGTCGATTCTGTGCTGGTCAGCAATCGCACTACTGTTGAAGCCGGTATTCGCGGTTATGGCGGCGACAATGCCGAGCGCACAGTTACCCTGCTCATCAACAACGAAGTACAGCAGGAACAATCGGTCATGGCTAACGGCGCCGGCATCTCCTTCGCCGTGTTTGACGATGTGGTCTTCGCCGAGGGCGACAACCGCATCGACATACGCATCAGCCCGGACGATGCCCTGGCCGGTGACGATCAACGTCACGCTGTATTCGACAATTCGCCGCCCGCACCGGTGTTGCTGCTAACCGACGATCCCGAATCCCGCGGCGTCACTTATATCGCCGCAGCACTTGAAACCGCGCCGCGCGGTTACGAAGTGATCACACAGAACATCGCCGACCTCGATGCACGCGTGCTGCAGCGCTATCCCTGGATCGTCATCGAGGACATGGGCGCCATCAACTCGATCCTCGCTACCGCCATCACCGATTATGTGAGCGGCGGTGGGGCGGTACTTGCCGGTGCCGGCGAAAGCCTGCTCGGTCAGTCCGCTATCCCGGTAATGAACCTGAATATCGCCAGCACGGCGTTGCGCCGCGAAAGCCGTAGCCCGATCACCATGATCGACAACAGTCACCCTGCCCTGCGTGAAAGCGCCGGCTGGGGTTCGGTGAACATGCAAACCCTGCCTGTTGTCGTCAGCGAAGACGACCGCCTGCTGATCGCCCAGGCTGGCGATCGTCCCGTACTGATCGAGCGTGCCATCGGCCGTGGCCGCTTCATGCTGTTAACGACTGCCCTGGACAACACGCTGACCGACCTTCCGGTGAAACCCGTGTTTGTCACCTTTATGGCAGAAGCCGCACGCTACCTGTCCAACGAAAACCTGCTGATTCGCGAACAGGTGGCCGAAAGCTTCCTACAGTTGTCCCGTTCCGGCGGCGCGTCTGGGCAGGTGTATGATCCCGATGGCGTAAGCCTGCTGTCACTGACAGACACCACGCGGGCACAGGAAATCGCGTTGAATAAAACCGGGTTCTATCGGGTCATTACCCCTGGCGGGGACGTGCTGGTGGCCGTGAATCCGGACCGCAGGGAGTCGGACCTCACTGTGATGGATGCCCAGGTACTGCAAAACTGGCAGAATGTGGTGGCGGGCACCGCCGGCGCGGGCGATGCGGCCCTGGCGGCCGGGCAGGACAGTTTGGCAGAGAACACGGAGGAGCGGGAAATCTGGCGTTTTTTCCTGCTGTTACTTGTTATCATTGTTCTCGCTGAGTCATACCTGGGCAACCAGCATCTACGCGTCAAAACCGGAACGCTTTAACTAGCAACGAGCGACTGACCATGCAGACATCGAATCGCCTTGACCAGTATCTTGAATCTTTCAGGCAGCGTCTGAAGAAACTCACACTGCTCCAGGGTATCGCCGCCACCGCGGTCGTACTGCTGGTCGTGGCCATAATCGGCGCCTGGTTCTCCACGGAGAGCGGATTCTCCTCCGACACTGTCGCAGTGTTCCGCATTTTCCTCGTGCTGGCACTTGCCGCCGTCATCATCACTACTATCATTCGCCCGTTGAAGGATATCGACTCGGATCTCAGCCGCCAGGTGGAAGCGCGTACCCCGGATTTCGGCGGGCGCATTGAAACCTACGCGCAGATGAAAGAAACCAACAATCCTTTCCGCGACCTGCTGGCCGAAGACACCATGCGTGTCGGCGACAGCCACCCGGTGGAAGCAGAGATCAGCCAACGCGACTTCAGCATTGCCGGCGCCATCGGTGGCCTGGCTACCGCCATCCTGCTGGTACTGCTTGTGGCCGGCCCCGGCATGATGAACTACAGCCTGCGCAACCTGCTGGCCGGCTGGGCTTTAGACGATCTCCTGCCGCCGCAATCTCTCGACATCACCCCGGGCAACCAAAGCGTGCGCCGCGGCGCCAACCTGCGCATCATGGCGGTGCCGGAAGGCTTCAACGCCGACGAGGCGATCATCCACGTACGCGAAGCGGGCGGCGACTGGCAGGACGTGGAAATGGTGCAGAGCCCCGCGGGTTTCGAATTCACCTTCTTCGCCATGCAAGACAATATGAGCTACTACGTCAGCACCACCGGCCTGCGCAGCCCGCAGTACGAGATCACCGTGCTGGACGTACCCGGCATCGAACGTCTGGAACTAACTTATCACTATCCCGAATGGACGGAGCGCGACCCGGAAACCTTTACCCTGGGTGACGTACGTACCCTGCCCGATACGCGCATCGAGGTGAAAGTCACCACCACCGCGCCGCTTTCTGTCGGCGAGTTGGTGCTGAATAACATTGGCCAGGCCATGACCATCAACGGTGCCGATGCCGTGTCCGAATTCACCGTTACCGCTGAAGGCGAGTACTACATTGCGGCCCTCGTCGGAGGTGAGCGGGTACGCCTGTCAGACGATTATTTCATTCGCCTGGCCGAGGACGACAAGCCGGTGATCAGTTTCATTCGCCCGGGAGGTGACTGGAACGCCAGCAACATCGAGGAAGTTACCGCACGCATCGAGGCCAGTGACGATTTCAACCTGGAACGCCTAACCCTGAAGTATTCCGTCAATGGCGGGGACTGGGAAAGCGTCGAACTGGCGAGCCACGTCCGCGACATCACCGCAGATCATATCTTTATGCTGGAAGACATCCGCATCCCGGAAACCACATTGGATAGCGCCGACATCGGCCAGTTCACTATCGTTACCTCCGAGGAAGCGCAGGAACGCGCGGTCGAGGAAGACAGTGAAGCACACCTCGCCCTGATGGAAGGCGATGACAGTGAACCGCCCACCCCGCGCGTTGTGCCGCTGGTCCCGGGTGACCTGATCTCCTTCTACGCCGAGGGTGCCGACCGCACGCAGACCGTGCGTACCGACATGTTCTTCATTCAGATACAGAACTTCCAGCGGCGCTATAGCCAGTCGCAACTGTCCGGTGGCGGCGGTGGGGGCGGGCAGCAGGGCGGACCGCAGGACGAGATCTCCAACCGCCAACGCCAGATCATCACATCCACCTGGAACCTGATACGCGAACAGGCCGAGGATGCCGACGACGGCCAGGTGCGCGTAAACTCGTCATTGCTGAGCGAACTGCAGACCACCCTGGCCGAACAGGCCGCAACACTGGCCCAGCGCACCCGCGCTCGCCAGCTAGACAACCAGGATGAGCAGATCGAACAGTTCGTCACCAACATGGAAGAGGCGGTGCAAAACATGTATCCCGCGTCTGAGCGCCTGGCAGCCGTGGAGCTCGAGGATGCCATCGGCCCGGCCCAGGAAGCCCTGCAACATCTGCTGCGTGCCGAAGCCGTGTTCAACGAATTTCAGGTACAAAACCAGCAAGGCGGTGGCGGTGGTGGTGGCGGTGGCCGCGCCCAACAGGACCTGGCCGAAATGTTTGAACTGGAAATGGACCTGGAGCTGAACCAGTACGAAACCGGCTCCAACGTATCGCCACAGGCCCAGCAGGCGGAAGAAGAAGACATCATGAAGCAGCTGGATGAACTCGCCCGCCGCCAGCAGCAGCTAGCCAACAACCTGCGCAACCAGCAACAGTTGTCCGAGGCCCAACGCTACCAGCAGGAAATGCTGCGCCGGCAGACCGAAGAATTGCAGGAACGCCTCGAGCAATTGCAGCAGCAACGCCAGCAGCTTTCCCGCGGGCAGGGCCAACAGTCTCAACAGACCGCACAGAACCAACCTGGCGATCCCAGCCAGCAGCAGAACCAGTCCGGCCAGCCGGGACAACCCGGCCAGTCCAGTTCCGGGCAGGGACAGGGTGGCGAGTCATCCGAACAAAATCCAGAAGTCACCCAGAGTGAACTGCAGCGCCGCCTGGAAAGTGCCGTTCGCGCCATGAACCAGAGCGCCGAGGCCATGCGTGACGGCGCTAGCCCGGAAGAACTTCAGCGCGCCGCCCAAGAAGCACAGCGCCAACTTGAAGGAGCCCGCGACCAGATCGCTGCTGATCAGCTTGCCGACATGCAGTCTTCCTTCAGCAACATGGCTGACCAGGCCGAGCGCATGCTGCGCGAACAGCAGCGCCAGGAACAGGTACTGCAGGACGCCATGGCCAAGGCGGTGGCCGAACGTGAAAGTGGCGAAGATGCCAACAGCCGCGGTATGGAGCTGCAGGAAGAATGGGAACTCGCCCGCGAGAAGACGCAGCTGGCCGCCGATCTGTCCAGCCTGCAGGAGCAGATGCTAAACGCGATGCAGCGTTTTGGTGACGACGTGCCCGACGCCTCACGCGAACTGCAGCGCGCCAACCAGGAGATTGTTGAGAACGAACTCGAGCAGGCCCTGTCGAACGCGGCCCTTTACATCGACGCCGGCTATGGCCTCTACATCGCTGGCAACGAAAGCGGGGTGACCGCCGAGATGCGCAAACTGGCGCAAAGTCTTGCAGAAGCCCAGGAACTGGTCGAAGGCCAGGGCGCGCCGGGCACATCCGACCTCGACATCGCCCGTCGCCAGGCCCAGGCACTGCGCCAGCAGTTACAGCTGCAACTAGCCGGCAACGGCCAACCCTCCTCTCAACAGCAGGGTGAGCCGAACCAGCAGAACCAGGAAGGACAACAGGGCCAGCCAGACCCAAATGGTCAGCAGCAGGGACAACAGCAAGGCGGCAATCAAGCCGGTGGCAACTTCGGTGGTGGTGATCGCCAGTTCGCCGGTGGTAATCGCTTCGGCCCCTGGAACGGCATCGACCCGCTGAACCGTGGCCCCATGGACATAGACCCGCGTTTCTACGGCGACCTCGACCAGTTCACCCAGCGTGCCCGCGATGCGGTGCAGGACCTGGAACTGAACGCCGAGGAACTGGCGCAGATGTATGACTGGATACGCCAGCTTGAAGCCACACGCCTGAACCGCAACGACGACATCGTCGCCGCGGAATACAGCAACATGCTGGCGCTGATCGAACAACTTGAAGTTGGGTTACAGATCGAGGATGCCGGCACCGGCGGCAACAATGTCCGGACGGCGACATCTGAAACGATCCCGGATGAGTACAAGGATGCGGTGGCTGAATACTATCGCCGGTTGAGCCGGGAATAAGTTTTAATTTCAAGAAACAAAAACAAACCGCCCCGCGTTGATGAAACCGGGGCGTTTTTTTACCAGCTTTTATTATTGTCACCCTATACATGGATGCCCCCACACTCCTCGCCTTTGTTTTCAGTTATCTCCTGATCGCGTTGAGCCCCGGCCTGTGCATGACCTTGTCTATGTCCTTGGGCATCAGTATCGGCGTGAGGCGGACCCTGTGGATGATGGCCGGTGAAATTGTCGGCGTGATGGTAGTGGCCGTCGCCTCCTTCGCCGGCATCACCGCGCTGATGCTTAGTTATCCCGACATCTTCAGCTCGACCAGGCTCGCTGCGGCGGCCTACCTGGTGTGGACAGCGGTCAAAACCTGGCGCGCTGCCACCGATGTCACCTCGACGAACAGGGCAGTCTCGCTAACTCGGCAGCAACTAGTCACACAGGGTTTCTTGACGGCCACCTCCAACCCCAAAGGCTGGATTTTCCTGGCTGCGCTTCTGCCCGCCTTCGTCGACCCCGACCTTGCCACCATGTCGCAGGCGTTGCTTATGCTGCCCATCATGATCGTTATAGAGTTCATTTCCCTGCTGCTGTATGCCTCTGGGGGCTGCACCTTGAGGGAGTTCTTGGTACAGCGTCATCTTGGCCACTGGCTGCATCGTATCTCCGCCACCATGATGTGCGGTGTGGCGCTCTGGCTTGTTGTCTCACCATATTCTTCTGTGTAATGGTTGCCTCATGAAGCTCGCCTACAAAGCCGACAACATCGCCGAGGCCGAAATCGTCAAGGGCATGCTTGAAGCCAACGGGCTCGAGGCGCACGTGAGCGGCTACTATTTGCAGGGTGGCGTCGGCGAGATGGCGACCATGGGTTTCGCCCGTGTGCTCATAGCCAACGAGGACTTTGATAAGGCACACGAACTCATCCATGAATACGAAGGTGAAACCGGAGCGCCATCTCACCGTTCCCCACAGGAAGCGAAGACGGCAACCACCGCGTCCCGCTTGGTGGTAATTCTCGTCGCAGGCGCACTGACCCTGTTCCTGGCATGGCTGGCCAGCAAAGGCTAATTCACATCAGGCACGAGTAGAAAAACAGTGGCAAACACCATTGTCCCCTACCTCTGGTTCAAAACCCAGGCCAATGATGCCGCCAATTTCTACACCTCGGTGTTTACCGTGAGCAAGTTCACTGGCTGGACCGGCAAGAGCACCTACCAGCTCACGAACTGCCAGCCTCGGGCAGCAGGCAAAAAAATAGCAAAAATATGTGGTCAAATACATGCCGGCAGTGCTGATCTAGCAGACACCCACGGCCCGGCCATGCAGGTGGTAGGCACCACAGTCAATGTCCGGCAAATTGGATGAAACTTTTGTTAATTACATTTATGCGCAATATCACGCTATTCATCTTTCTCTTTGCTTCTGAAATGCTACAGGCAGCCGTACCTGACGAGGTGGCCGCCGTAGCTGGCCGCTATGCCGGAATGGCCTTCAATGGGTCCAACATGGACCCCGTGGTGACCGTGCTTGCGTTTGACAACCAGGGTCGCTTTGCTGGCACCTATTACGTGGAGGACGAGATCCAGGAGTTCGAGGGCCGCCTGTCCAACCTCATCATGGAAGGTGAACGCACCTTCACACTGGAATGGACCGATCGCTTCGGCGAAGGCTTCGCCCTCTTCGAGTTCAACAGCGATTACTCGGCCTTCACCGGCTACTGGACGACTGTCGACGGCGAGGACCAGTTTCCCTGGAACGGCCGCCGCCAGTAATCGGCATTTGCGCTGCCGCCAAAACGCGCTAGCATTGCCCCCCTCATATCCGTATTCCATAACAACAAGACAGGAGATCTCATGAGACTGTTGCATCACACCTGCATCGGCACCAACGACATGGACAAGGCCGTCGAATTCTACACTTCTATCCTGCGGCCACTCGGTGCATCCGTCGTCGGTACCGTGCCCGGACACTCCACCATGTTCGGCACGGAAGAAGGCCCGGAATTTTTCATTCTCAACCCGGCCAACGGCAAACCGGCCACTACCGCCAATGGCGGCACCTATGGCTTCAAGTCACCGACCCGCGAGGGTGTGGACAAATTCCACGCCAACGGCCTTGCTCTGGGTGCCTCCGACGAGGGTGCGCCCGGCCCGCGAGATTTCGCACCAAACGCCTACGCGGCCTACCTGCGAGACCCAGAAGGCAACAAGATCTGTGCCGTATCTTTCGCAGCGCCGTAAATACAAACAACAATCCACACTCTTTGGAGGAAATTAAGCAATGCCAATCCTGAACCATATCACCGTCGGCACCAACGAACCTGCAAAAGCCGCCGAGTTTTATTCTGCCGTCTTGGGCCCGCTGGGCATCAATCTGATCGATACCCTGCCAAGCGGCACAGCCATGTTCGGCGCCGACGCCGGTCCCGAGTTCTTCGTGGGTAGGCCGCTGAACGGCGAGCCCGCCACCCACGCTAACGGCGGCACCATTGGCCTGAAGGCCGCTTCCCGCGCCGCCGTGGACCAGTTCCATGCAGCCGCCATGGCCAACGGCGGCACCGATGAAGGCGCACCCGGTCCGCGGCAGTTTGCCCCGAACGCCTACGCCGCTTACGTCCGTGACCCGGACGGCAACAAGCTTGTTGCGGTGTGTTTCGCGCCGGAATAAGCGTTCCGCAAACCTTGAAGTTTGGTGAAAACGCCGGGCCCCAGGGTCCGGTGTTTTTCATTGCAGAAAAGAAAAATTAATTGTCGATGTCGAGCGGGTTGGCGCCCGGGAGGGTTGGTGGCAGTGGGAGGCCGCGGGTGTCCATGCTCAGCTGGTCCAGAAAGAGCCATATTTCGGCAAGCATGTCGTCATAGAAGGGATTGAAGGCGATGCGTTCAATCAGCCCTAAGTCGCGGTTCTCTTCCGTAACCTCGCCGTAATAGTCCCGCTCTCCCGCCTTGCAGCGTTCAAAGCTGTCTGTGTCGTCACCATAATACTGCCCGCAGTAGCGGTAGGCGCCGTTCATGCCGTAATGCGGATGGTCGGGCGGCGTCATCAGGCCCAGGTGCCCCAAGCTGATGATGCTATCGGCTGGCAGGTTGCTGTTGACCACTTGCGTATTGTTATAGGGCGGCAAGTCGTGCTGGGCATACAGCAGCGTATGACTGAGCGGGTTCTCCAGTGACTGCATGAAAGCTAACGTCGACTGCACGTCGACGGTGGTGTCCTGGGCCGAGGCGACCGTCATCACTGGAAGGGTCAGGGGTCTGGACACCAGGCTGTTCTGCGTTGCCTGGATCAGTTCCCAAGTCTGCGCGGCGGCGCTGAAGGGAAAGGATTCGTAACTATAAGTGGCTTCTTCCGGCTCCAGTTCGAACCAGGCGGCGGCTGGGAAGAAGCGGCCGAGGCGGCTGAGCCAAATTGCATACTTTGATGCAGGCGCAATGCCCATGGCCGGCGCAAATAGGATGAGAGCGTCCACGTCTGGGTTTTGCCCGGCTTCGAGGACCGACAGCGTTCCGCCGGCGGAGTGCCCGGACAGGAACAGGCGATTCACCTTCCCTACAAGCTGGCCGGTGACGAAATCCACATCCGCGAGCCAGTCTTCCCAGGTTGCGGGCAGCATATCGCCCGGGCGGGTGCCGTGACCGGTCAGCAGGACGCCCATCACGTAGAAACAGCGCGAATGAAACCATTCGCCGATGTGGCGCGTGCTCCAGGGCGAGGCGATGAGGCCGTGGACCAGCACGATGCCATTGTGATAGCGACCGTTGTCATCCGTCGGACAATCGCTTTCCGGAATCAATTCGAAGGGCTTTAGGTTGGCGATAATCTCGTCGGAAGGTTCGTCAATACGTGAGGCGCGCAGACGCCGTTCCGACCAGGCGATGTAATCGGCAAAACTGCCGGCGGAGTAGTCGAAGGTTTCATCAAAGGCGGCCTGCAGGTGCCAGCGCGACAGCGGCTTGCCCATGGACAAGGCCATGCCGACGGTAAGGATCAGCACGAACAGTGCTATGGCGGTACCGGCTATGATTTTCAGGAGACGTTTGAGCATGGCATTCAGCTGGCTGGACGTTTGTCCAGGACGAGGAAGCTGTAATTGTAAGGATTAGGCCCCGACGCTTCAAAATCCTCGCGTGATACTTCCACCCAATCGCCGCGATCGAACTCGGGGAACACTGCATCGCCCTCCACTTTGGCATGCACCTCCGTCAGGTACAGGCGATCGGCCAGGGGCATGGCCTGGGCATAGATCTCCGCACCACCGATCACCATGGCCTCATTTGTGCCGTCGATCTCCGCTATGTGTTCACAGAGTTTTCTCGCCGCCGCGAGACTGTCGACGGTTTTCACGCCTTCGGCGAACCAATGTGGATTGCGGGTGACTACGATATTGGTGCGCCCAGGTAGAGGATTGCCGATGGAGTCGTAGGTCTTGCGGCCCATGATCACGGGCTTGCCCAGGGTGATGCGCTTAAAATACTTCAGGTCCTCAGGCAGGTACCAGGGCAGTTTGTTGTTGCGACCGATAACGCGGTTCTGCGCCATAGCCCAGACCAGGGACAGTTTCATGCCGTGCGTTACACCGACACCTTGGCGGCGATGTGTGGCTGGGCCTCGTAGCCGAGGATCTCGAAATCCTCATAACGATAGTCGTACAAGGTTGACGGGCGGCTCCTGATGTTGAGCCGCGGCAGCGGGCCGGGCGTACGCGTGAGTTGCTCACGCGCCTGCTCGAGATGGTCCTTGTACAGGTGCACGTCTCCGCCGGTCCATACGAAATCGCCGACGTCGAGGTCGCACTGTTGCGCCATCATGTGAGTGAGCAGTGCATAGGAAGCGATGTTAAAAGGTACGCCGAGGAAGGTGTCACAGGAGCGCTGGTACAACTGGCAGGATAACTTGCCATCGGCCACGTAGAACTGGAACAGTGAATGGCACGGCGGGAGCGCCATCTCGTCCACGTAGGCGGGGTTGTATGCGACCACGATGAGGCGGCGGGAATCCGGGTTCTTTTTGATGTTATTCAGAACGTTGTCGATCTGGTCTACAGCCTGTCCATCCTTGCCCGGCCAAGAGCGCCACTGGAAACCGTAGACGGGACCAAGATCGCCGTTCTCATCGGCCCACTCGTCCCAGATGCGTACGTTGTTGTCCTTGAGGAACTTGATGTTGGTATCGCCGTTGAGGAACCACAACAGCTCGATGATGATGGAGCGGATGTGCAGTTTCTTTGTGGTTAACAGCGGAAAACCCTCGGACAGGTTGAAGCGCATCTGGTGACCGAATACGGACAGGGTGCCGGTACCGGTGCGGTCGGTCTTATCTGCCCCGTGGTCGAGGATGTGTTGCATCATGTCTAGGTACTGTCTCATGCCGCTAGTCTCTTTCTTTTTTTGCCCTCTTTACCGTTTGGGGCCTTGCCGTCAAACCAGTTCGTTTTGTATGCCCCGTACAGAATCACGATCCCAGTGATGGCCAGGGGGATCGACAATTCCTGCCCGCGGGTGACCCAGTCGAAGGCGACGAAACCCAGGTGAGCATCGGGCTCGCGAAAAAACTCAGCAAACGTCCGGAATACACCGTAGCAGAGGCAGAATGCACCGGTGACCGCAAAGGTGGGCCGCGGTTTGGCAGAATACAGCCAGATGATGACAAACAGGGTCATGCCTTCGAGGGCGAACTGATAAAGCTGGGACGGATGGCGAGTGAGCTTGAGCGGGTCAGCGGGAAAGATCATGGCCCAGCTCACATCCGTTGCCCTGCCCCACAGCTCGCCGTTGATGAAGTTGCCGAGACGGCCGAAAGCCAGACCAAGCGGCGCCAGCGGAGCAACAAAATCGCCTACCGTGTAAAGGTACTTGCCGGTACTGCGTGCAAACAGCCATACCGCGACCGCGACGCCGATAAGGCCGCCGTGGAAAGACATACCACCTTCCCAGATGCGAATGATAGAGGCTGGTTTGTCCATCAGGTTGCCGAAATTGTAGAAGAGCATGTAGCCGATGCGGCCGCCGAGGATCACACCGATGGCGCTGTTGGTGACGAGATCGCTAACCTGCTCACGAGTCCATCCGGAAAAAGCGCGGTCCGCGCGCCGACAACCCAGGTACCAGGCGGCGGCAAAGCCGGCGATATAGGTGAGCGCGTACCAGTGGATCTGCAGGGGCCCAAGGGAGATGGCGACGGGATCTATTTGGGGAAACTGGAGCATCTTTAACTATTCCGGGAGGTTCGCAGCAAGCGATCAACACCCGCGTTGTAAAGCTCAATATCCACCAGCGCCTTGACCGCCTCAGTGTCTTCCTCGGCGAGAACCTTATCGAGCAGGTCGCGGGCTTGCTGGAAGGTGACATTACGAATTACCGATTTCACCTTGAGCAAACTGGTGGCATTCATGGACAACTGCTCAAATCCCATGGCCATGAGCAACACGGCAGAACCCGGGTTTCCTGCCATTTCCCCACATACACTGGAGCGCAGATTAACTGAGTTGACACTGTCAGCCAGCGCTTTCAGCGCATGCAGTACAGACGGATGCATGGTGGAGTAGATGCTTGATACGCGCGGATTGTTGCGGTCGATGGCGAGTAGGTACTGGCTGAGATCGTTTGTACCGACTGAAATAAAATCTACCCGACTGGCAAGTGCCTTGATCTGGTACATCATGGCAGGTATTTCGATCATGACACCAACTTTCGGTTTCATCACTGCAATGCCCTCTTCCAGCAATTCCTGGTGGGCACGCCTGATCAACTTGATGGAGTAATCCACCTCGTTCATGTTACTGACCATGGGCAGCATGATCTGCATGTTGTCCAGACCGGTGCTCGCTTTCATCATCGCACGCACCTGAGCGATGAAAATTTCCGGGTGGTCCATGCTCACACGAATACCGCGCCAGCCAAGGAAGGGGTTTTCCTCCTTGATCGGGAAATACGGCAGCGGCTTGTCTCCGCCGATATCGAGCGTGCGCATGGTGACGGTCTTGGGATAGAAGGCTTCGAGCTGCTGGCGGTAGATTTCGGTTTGCTCTCGCTCGGTCGGGAAGCGGTCACGTAACTGGAATGGCACCTCGGTACGGAACAGGCCTATGCCCTCGGCGCCGCGCTCGCTTGAACGCAACACGTCGGTCATCAGTCCGGTGTTGACCCATAGCTCGACGCGGTGGCCGTCCAAGGTTTCGCAGGGCAGTTCCTTGATGGACTCGAGGCCTTCTGAAAGCTGTTCTTCTTCGCGTACGATTTCCAGGAAGCGGTCGCGCAGTTCGTCCGACGGGTTGGAATAAACGCGGCCGTTGTAGCCGTCGACGATGATTTCCTTGCCGTCGAGTTCGGAGAACGGCAGGTCCTGGATACCCATGGCGGCGGGAATGCCCATGGCGCGGGACAGGATCGCAACATGAGAATGACCGGATCCTTTCGACGATACGATGCCGGCCAGGTTTTCCTTGGGGACCTCGGCAAGCATGGCGGCGGACAGCTCCTCGCTCACCAGCACGCAGCGGTCGGGATACTTGCGGTTGTGCTGCTCCTGGTCCTGAAGGTAGAACAACACACGGGAGCAGAGATCCTTGATGTCGGTAGCGCGTTCGCGTAGATAGTCATCTTCCATCGACTCGAGATTGCGCACGTGGTCACGGGCCACCCTGGCCAGCGCACCTTGCGCCCAGTTGCCCTGATTGATGTAGGCAATCACTTCCGCGCCAAGGGCGTTGTCACTCAACATGTGCAGGTAGGCATCGAAGAGCTCGCGCTCTTCCGGGCGCAGCTGGCCCTTGATCTTCATTTTCAGCTCGTTGATATCGATACGCACCTGGTTCAGGCATTCGTTGAAGAATTCGATTTCCTTCGCGATGTCATTCACCTTGCGATTGGGGATAACGCCGAGATCAGCCGGCGGAAACACGGTAACCGCTTCGGCTATGACGACACCCGGAGCGCCCGGAACACCCTCGAACACGGCGTCAGTGGTCTTCATGCCTGTCGGGCTGAAACCAGTGATGGCGCCGCGCGCCTCCTCATTGGCAATGATGCCGGCAAGCTGGGCCGACAGCGTGATCAGGAAAGCCTCTTCCTCGGCATCGAAAGCCCGCACTTCGGACTGCTGAACGACAAGTACACCGAGCACTTCACGGTGGTGTATGACGGGTACGCCGAGGAATGATTCGAATTCTTCTTCTCGCGTTTCCGGAATATAGAAATAGCGCGGATGCGAGGACGCATGTTCCAGATTAACCGGCTCGGCACGCTGGGCGACCAGGCCCACGAGGCCTTCCTCCGGTGCGAGACTGGCATTGCCCACGGACTGCGGATCGAGCCCCTTGGTGGCCATGAGCACATATCGGCCCAGATTGTAATCCAGAAGGTAAACGGAGCAGACCTTGACCTCCATGGTCTTCTGCACGCGCCGGACAATGATTTCCAACGAGGCCGTCAGGTCCTTTGCCTCATTCACTTCCTGAATGATGCTGCGTAAGATCTCCAACATAGGTTAACCTGCGGCTTCACCTTGGTTATTGTTCTGTTGCAGGGCTTCCTCGAATGGACGGATCAACTCTTCCAGGGCCTTGCGATACACCTTGCGCTTGAATGACACAACCTGGTCGACCGGGTACCAGTAGTTGACCCAGCGCCAGTGGTCGAATTCGGGTTTGTCGCCCACATCGAACCGGATCTTCTCCGTGTCCGATAGCAACTTCATCAGGTACCACTTCTGTTTTTGCCCAATACAGACCGGTTGCGAATTTTGGCGGATCAGGTGCTTGGGCAGCCGGTAGCGCAGCCATTTCTCGGTGCAGGCAATGATTTCGACATCCTCCGGACCAAGCCCCACTTCCTCGTTCAGCTCACGCAGGGCGGCTTCCTCGGGGGATTCGTGGCTTTGCACGCCGCCCTGTGGAAACTGCCACGCATCCTGGCCCAGCCGTTTTGCCCAAAACAACTGGCCTTTCAGGTTGAATATGATGATGCCCACGTTGGGCCTGAAACCATCCGAATCAATCACAAACGTTCACTACCGTCACCGGGGCTCGCACCTCGCAGGTGCCTTACCCGAAATATTATTGGTTAAACCGGATAAAGGACCGCCCGACGGACGGTGCAGACGCAGCTCAGGCGTTGCATTTCTCCTTGTACTCCTCGGCACTGAGAAGCTCCTTTAGCTCCTCCTCATTACTCATGCGGATCTTGAAGATCCAGCCATCGTCATATGGCGAGGAATTGATGGTTTCCGGACTATCCTCGAGCAGTTCATTCACTGCCACAATCTCGCCGGAAACCGGCGCATAGATGTCCGAAGCGGTTTTGACGGATTCAACGACACTGACTTCGTCGCGCGCCGATACCTGAGTGCCTGCCTCGGGCAATTCAACAAACACAACATCCCCCAGTTCACCCTGGGCAAAGTCACTGATTCCTACTGCAGCAACGCCATCCTCTCCCGGTTTTATCCATTCATGAGAAGAGGCGTAATACAGTTCTTCTGGCGTATCGCTCACTGGCAATTCCTCTGTTCCCTGGCAATCAATGTCAGGCATGGCTTGTCGTTGACGATATGATTCCCGCCATGCCCGACAAAATGACATGGCTTCATATTATGTGTGAATAAGACATCCTGCAAGGCGGAAATCAGTCTGAAAATCAGGCTGTTGGGCGTGTGCGGGCGGCGCGGATAAGCAGGTAAACCGGCACTAGGCCGACCAGGATCAGGGTCACCGCAGGCAGTGCCGCGCGTTCCCACTGGCCCTCTGCCGTCATGCTGTAGATGCGCACGGCGAGGGTATCCCACCCAAAGGGCCGCATGATGAGGGTAGCCGGCATTTCCTTCATCACATCGACGAACACGATAGTGAAGGCGGTGACCAGACCGGGCCTGATTAAAGGCAGATAGATCTGCCTCAGGAGGCGACCGGGGCCGGCGCCGAGACTGCGGGCTGCATCGATGATCGACGGTTTGACCTGTTCGACTCCGGCGTCCACAGGAGCAAAAGCCACCGCCAGGAAGCGGCAGCAATATGCAGTGACTAGTGCGATGATCGAGCTGCTGATCAAGATGCCCAGCCCGAGTATGTTGAAGCCGAGCATGATGCCCACAGCCAGGACTGAACCTGGCAAAGCATAACCTAGGGTAGCCAGCCTGATGAACAGCTCGGTCCATCCTTTCGACAGGCTGCTGCTCGGCAGGCGCTTGACGAAGGCCAGCAACAGTGCGATCACCACGGCTAATAGGCCAGCCATGGCGCCCAGGCTCAGGGTATGGCCAAGGAAGCCCAGATAGCGTGCATCGAGTTCGCCGAAGCCGGCCTCAAACATCCATAGAGCCAGCTGGCCCAGCGGCATGAGGAATGCAGCAAACAGCACCAGGGTGCAGGCCGCAGTAGCTGTCAGGGCCTGTGCGCCGCGCAGTGTATAAGCGGAGCGGCTTTGCGCCCCGCCCTCCTGGGTGTAACGGGCCTTGTCCCGGGACTGCTTTTCCAGCACCAAGATCACCCCGACGAACAACAACAGTAAGGAGGCAAGCTGGGCCGCCACGGTCAGGTTGAACAACTGGTACCAGGCGCCATAGATGGCAGTGGTGAAGGTGTCGTAATTGAAAACGGAGACAGCGCCGAAGTCAGCCAGGGTTTCCATTAGCGCCAGGGCCAGGCCGGCGACGATGGCGGGCCGAGCTACCGGTATGGCTACGCGAAAAAAGGCCTGACGGCGATTAAGACCAAGTAGCTGGCCGGCATCCATGAGCTTGCGACCCTGGTTAAGGAAAGCACTGCGGGCGAGCATGTAAACGTATGGATAGAGCACAAGGCTGAGGATGGTGATGACGCCTATCGCACCTTGCACGTCGGGGAACCAGATATCGTTGCCAAAGCGTGCACGGAGGAAGGTTTGCACCGGACCGGCGAAATTGAGGATGCCGATAAAAACAAAAGCCATGACATAGCCCGGAATAGCCAGCGGCAGCATCAGTGCCCATTCAAAGAAGCGACGGCCCGGAAATTCACAGAGCGTGGTCAACCAGGCCATGCTGACGCCGAGCAACACCACGCCGATGCCGACGCCCAGGACCAGCATCAGGGTGTTCAGAGCGAGCCGGTCGAGCTTGGTGGCCAACAGGTGTTCCCAGATCTCCTGTTCGCCGGTGCCAACCGTTCCCCACTGGACCAGGATGATTAGAATGGGAAAGATCACGATAGCCGCGGTCAGGAAAGCAGCGCCCTGCCACAGCCAGCCGCTTGAGATGTCAGCCCGGTTCATGACAGCCTACCGGTAATCGGCGCGGTCCATCAGTTTCACAGCCTCAGCCTGAAGGCGTCCCGCGGTTTCGACATTGAGCCGGTCCTGACGGAACTCGCCCCAGCTTTTCACCAGGTCGACAGGCGGAACTGCCGGGTTCGCCGGGTATTCCAGGTTCAGGTCGGAAAACATGCGTTGCGGCTCTTCCGTGGACAGCCATTCAATCAGGCGTTGGGCAGCGACCGGGTTCTTCGCGTATCTTGTTACGCCTGCGCCGGAGACGTTCACGTGCACGCCGCTGGAGGCCTGGTTGGCCCAGAAAAGGGCGACAGGAATTTTAGGATTTTCTTCCTGTACCTGGCCAAGATAATAAGTATTCACGATGCCCACATCGCACTGCCCGGCGGCAATCGCCTCGATCACCAGGATGTCACTGGAGAATACCCGCGTCGCCAGGTTGTTGACCCAGCCCTTAACGATAGCCTCGGTCTGCTCAAGTCCCAGGCGCTGGATCATGGTGGCAACTAGGGACATATTGTAAACCTTGCGCGACGTGCGCAAGCACAGGCGACCCTTCCACTCCATGTTGGCCAGGGCGTTATAGGTACTGAGTTCGTCAGGGTTCACCCTTTCGGTGGAATAGGCAATGGTGCGGGCACGCACGGATAGGCCGAACCAGCGGTCCTCGGGGTCACGCAGGTGCTCTGGTATATTCGCATCGAGGATCGGCGAATTAAGAGGCGCCAGTAATCCCTTTTCAGTCGCGGCCCAGAGGTTACCGGCGTCCACTGTGTAGAGAATGTCGGCAAAGGTACCTTCACCTTCCGCCTGGAGGCGGGCGATCAGGGGGCCATCCTCACCGGTCTGATACTGCACCTCGATACCAGTCTCTGCCGTAAAGCGGTCGAACAACGGCTTGATGAGATGTTCCTGGCGCGAGGAATACACCACCACAGGTTCGGTGATGGCCGGCGGTTCTTCACTGGCCCGGACGGGCGCTGGCTGGGCCTCTGTGTTGGCGCCGTGATCAGAGCAGCCGACGAGGGCCAGTAGGACCAGAAACAAAAAGGAATGGGGTTTGAACCCAGGCATGTAAGACTCCTTGAAACGGCCGAGAATGATAATTATTATCATTTGAAAACGCAAGGAAAAGGCAGGGAATTCACAGCCCTTGCAAACTTTCAGGCTGGGTCAGAGGCCCATGGCCTGGCGCATCAGCCGGTGCTTCACCAGGGGCGCCCGATCGGTCAGGTTGAGGCCGGCATTACGCAGCCAGGTAAGAGCCAGTTCGTCGGAGGCGAACAGATGCTTGAAGCCTTCCATGGCTGCCATCATGCCAAGGTTGGCAGCCTTGCGACGGCGCTGGTAACGGCTGAGGACCTGGTGCGAGGCATAATCCTCACCCTTCGCAATGGCTTCGCTGATGACTGCTGAAAGCGCCTGTACATCGGCAAAGCCAAGATTCACGCCCTGCCCCGCCAGGGGGTGGATCGTGTGCGCAGAATCGCCCACCAAGGCCATATTGTTCTGCACATAATCTGTAGCATGGCGCTGCCACAGCGGAAAGCTGGCTCGCGTGTCAGTTTCGAGTATTTCTCCCAGCCTGAACTCGAATGCGGCGCCCAAACGGTCCCTGAAGGCCGCATCATCAAGCGCCATTATCTCGTCTGCGCCTTCTGTGACACAGGACCATACGATCGAACTGTAGCACTGGGCGCCGGCATCCACCCCGGGCAGGTACAGCGGCAGGAAGGCTACGGGGCCGGTGTGCATAAAGCGCTGCCAAGCAGTGAACTGGTGGGGCAAGGCAGTCTTCACTGTTGTCACGATGGCCCGTTGGCCGTAATCCCATTCCCGTGTCTTAAAGCCGCCCTGCTGGCGCACAAACGAGTTTGCCCCATCGCTACCCACGAGCAGGCGGGCTGTCACATCGACGCCGCTGGCGAGGCTGGCGACGGCTCGTGACGATGCGTTGTCGTCATCTAATGCAATCCGGGTGACCTTGTCTTCGTGTCTCAGTGTTAAGCCGGACTGTGCTTCCGCCAGCTGCTTGAGGGCAGCGGCAACAAGGTTGTTCTCGACGATGTGTCCGAGACAATCCACGTTGATATCGGCCGCGGTGAAATGAATACTGCCGGTGCCCTCCCCATCCCAGACCTGCATATCGTAGTAGGGGCAGGCACGGGTATTGGCAATATTTTCCCAGATTCCGAGGCTCCTGAGGAGTTTCTGACTGGAAACCGTCAGCGCACTGACACGTGCATCGAAGTTGGGTTTGCCTGTATTTGCGGCCAGCTCGTCTAAAGAAACGCCATCCGTGCCGGCATCGACAAGCAAAATATCCAGGCCGCAACCAGCCAACGAACAGGCTAGGGCAAGGCCGGTGGGACCGCCACCAGCGATCAGGATATCTGTATGTATTTTTTGTGTATTCTGGGTCATTCAGCCACCACGTAAGGAGAAGTATTATCCGGTATTACCGGACATAAATTAACCGTTGTAAGCCGATTTCTGGTAAAGTGCACGCCTCGCAAAAACAGGAAATTCCTGGCCGTGACCGTCCAATTCATCTCATCGTCTAAGCTGCCTACCGAGTTCGGTGAATTCGTGATCCATGCCTTTGAAGAATCGAGAGTACACAAGGAGCATATTGCTCTTGTGTATGGTGAACTGGCGGTCAATGAAAAAGTTCTGTGCCGCGTACATTCCGAGTGCCTAACCGGGGATGCGCTGTTCAGCCTGCGCTGTGATTGCGGCTCCCAGCTGCGCGAAGCAATGCACCGGATAGCCACAAGGGGTAGCGGCATCATCCTGTATCTGCGACAGGAAGGTCGCAACATCGGTCTTGGCAACAAGATCAGGGCATACCACTTGCAGGACGATGGTGCGGATACCGTCGAGGCTAACCAAGCTCTGGGCTTTGATGCCGACGAACGCTGTTACGAAATGTGCCTGCCGATATTAAAGGCACTGGGTGTATCGGAAATCGAGCTGATGACCAACAATCCGCTCAAGGTTGCGGCCCTGGAAAAACTGGGAATTTCCGTGGCCAGGATTCCGATCATCACCGGCGAGAACTCACACAACGAAGCCTACCTAGCGACCAAGCGATCCAAGCTCGGCCACATGCCCCTCTAGCCCAGTATCAGTTTTCAACCATTAGTTTTTCGTTGAGTGCCGAGATGAATGCGCGAATACGCCCGGTGTTGACTCCAATGTCACTGCGACCGATATGGGACTTGCTGCGAACGTCCATGACCGTGGAGTTGGAGAGGCGTGTCTCAAGGCGGACAACGATGTCGTCCTTGAAGCCGGCCATTCAGTCGTGCCGGTAACCTCGACTTGGCCGTCGGCGTGGTTGGCATCTACCATCCGACAACAACCTCCGTCACCACAGTAAAAACGTCTGCCTGCGGTTGTACGTAGATCTGGGACATGATATCGGAGTAATCCTCCGTCTGCAGTTGAGCTGTTTCGCCACCCCCGTATTCCGGCGGATTGGGCGCCCCCGCGCGCAGGGGAACGATGGCGACTAAAGCCGCGGGATTGTTGATGTTGGTGATGATGTCGTGGATCGGCGGCAAACGAGTGGCCATTTCTTGTTGCTGGTAAGGCAAGTAGAACGCGATGAGGCCAGCCAGCGCGGCGCGGAACAACACCAGCAAGGCTATGCCGACCGGACGCTACCAAAGAATGGTGAATATCGTCATATCCGCGCCGGCTATGACACCATAAGCGCAATTACGGAGGAGCGTGAAGGCATGACCCAGCTCAAAGATACCATTCATCGGCAAGGTATATCAGCAACAGGGAAGCCAGACCCACGGCGGCCACGATTGAAATGACGACTTTTTTCATCCACAAAACCGGGTGGATAACTCCTTGATCATAGCCAGCAGCAATAGGTGGATAAACTGTTTGATCTGCTTGCAAAACAGCGGAAAATTAGCTCTACCAAGTTAACTTTAAACCAGTAAATTTACATGCGAACTACTCGGATTTTCCTTGACCAGCCCCTGGCTACAGACACCGATATCGACCTCGGGACTGACAACGTGCATTACCTGTCGGCCGTCCTGCGGATGAAAGCCGGCATGGCACTGGTGGCCTTTGACGGCTCCGGCAGGGAATTCCATGGCACGCTGGTGACCTTGGACCGCAAGTCTGGCACGGCACGTTTTGAGAAAGCAGTAACTCCCGAAACAGAATCACCGCTGTATACGGAGTTGGGCATAGGCATCTCCCGCGGCGAGCGTATGGACTATGTCGTGCAGAAAAGCACTGAACTCGGGGTACGCATAATTCAGCCATTATTCACCGAACATTGCGAAGTCAGGCTCGATTACCAGCGCTCCGCCAGACGGCGCGACCACTGGCAACAGGTGGCCGTCAGCGCAAGCGAGCAAAGCGGTCGTGTGGCGCCACCACAGGTGATGGTCGCGGTACCCCTGGTTGAGTGGCTAGATGCTGTGGATTGCCCCTGCAAGTTCCTGCTTGATCAAGACCAGGCGGCCACCCTGGAAGACCGCGAAAAGCCCGCAGGTGTCGCCCTGCTGATCGGCCCCGAGGGGGGGCTGTCCGATAACGAAAAAACCCTTGCACTGGGAAAGGGTTTTTTGGGTTTGAATCTTGGTGCGAGAACCCTTAGAACAGAGACTGCGCCAGTTGCCGCGTTAAGCCTGTTGCAGTACCTCTGGGGTAACTGAAGGGCACTGCCGGGTGTTTAGAGGGCGTCCGCGCCGGACTCCCCTGTGCGAATCCTGATTACTTGTTCCAGGTTGTGAACAAAAATCTTGCCGTCACCGATCTTGCCGGTGTTCGCCGCCTTGCTCAGGACCTCGATGACCTGGTCGGTCATGGAATCATCCACGGCAATCTCCAGGCGCACCTTCGGCAAAAAATCCACGACGTACTCTGCACCACGGTACAATTCTGTGTGGCCCTTCTGGCGACCAAAACCTTTCACTTCAGTCACGGTAATCCCCTGAACGCCAACACCGGACAGGGCTTCCCTCACATCGTCCAGTTTGAATGGCTTGATTACAGCTGTGATCATTTTCATATTGTTATCCTCACGCAGTACTTGAAACAAGGCATAATTGCCTTTGCGTTGGACGAGTATAAGCTAGTTAACCCAAAAAAACGATTCCCTGCAGAGCCCCGCAGGGCACCTTCAGCGAGTCAATATAAGCGGTAAGATATTATGTTAAACAACGAGTTTCTGAATGATCTCAGCGCCCGGATAACCCGACTACTTCCCCTTGCCACGGAAGTGAAGGAAGAGGCGGAGAAAACCATTCAACAGGCCTTGCAGAGTGGCTTTTCGCGTTTGAATCTGGTCACACGCGAGGAGTTCGATGCACAGATGAAGGTGCTTGATAGGGCCGAGCAAACCATCGCCGAGCTCGAAAAAAAGATCACCGCGCTGGAAAAAGGCGGCAAGCTCACTCCCCGAGGAAGGGCTGAAAACGCAAACTGATTGCTTCCAGCAAGTGTCCCTCCATACGGCTGTCGGCGCACCTGACCAGGCTCGCTTCGGTACTGTTGTTAGCGTAATGATCGTCATGTAACCAGATTGCCGGGCTGCAAGGGTTCCAGGCAGTGCACAGAAGACCCCACCCAACAGCGCCATTCTGTTGCCTGTAGGCCTTCCACGTGCAGCTAGGCGGACGCTGGAAAGAGTACCCATTGCGATGCGACCCCATGCGTTTTGGCATATCGTCGAACGCCAGCTTGATGGTAATGCGCTTGTCAGGAAAATCAATCCACGGATTGAGAATGGCTCTATAAAGACGTTCACGACTATCCCTGACCGCCATTTCTGACAAGCCAACAATGGTAAAACAGGTCAATCCGTTGGAAAGATGCGACTCGACCCGCACCAGCGACGGTTCACTGATAATGTTGGCGCGCGTGAATATCACTGCAAGCGACCTGGCCAGGTCTCTGAATTATTTTCAGCCTAGAGGTTACTTCCCCATAATTAGGGCAGGCTTGGTCATTTGGTAAATCAAGCACAGAAAACCGGCCTATACCTGGTCGGTAGCGGCCGGTTTTCCGATAAAGTGAATTACTGCAGCGCCGATAGAATAAAGTCGACGGTCGCCTGAATGGTTTCATTGGAACAACCCATGCACAGCCCTTTGGGCGGCATCGCGCCATTGTTGAAACCGTTAATGGCATTTTGATAAAGCGTATCGATGCCCTTGTCCACGCGCGGTTGCCAGGCTGCTGAATCACCCATAATGGGCGCGTTGTTAGCCCCGCTGCCATGACAGGCAACACAGTAGGTGTTGTAGACCTGGGTGGGATCTTCGGCACCAATACTGCCCGTGGCAGAGGTAACCGTCATACCGCCTGCGCAGGTAGCTCCAATAACGCATACCGAACCGGCCGGTGCGATGCGGGCAATAATATCGTCGTCTGATGCGGCAAACAGGGTGCTGGAAAACAGGACCAGGAAGGCCGCCAGCAATTTGCCTAATGCTGTCGGAAAATGATGTACCACTGTCGTTCCTCTTGTGTCTCGATTTGATACTGCAAAGGTGCCTGCTCTTATGCTCTGGAGACGTTGGAAATTGCAGGCAGGCCTCAAATTATAGGAATGAAATTATACCCGTATTTGGGATATTCCGATACCGACGAAGCCCTGTGGAAAGGGCTTTGACAGGTCTATTTTATGGTGACGTTGATGGGCTTGCCGTTGAAATAGACCTCTCCCGGTGTGGAATCGAGGGAGTACCCGACAAAGAAACTGGCGCTGATATTTTTCACGCCGAGGGCGTCGCCCTGGAGGTTTTTCAGGATGGAAAATGCTTCATGGGTCTTCAACGATGACGTTTTGCTGTGGGCTGGAATGCTGGACAGCTTATTGATCTTGACGAATTTGCCGCTAGACGTACGGGCTAACTTTTGCCCGGTACTGAGCAGGGCAACCATGTAAAAGGTGGCTGGCATGCCAACATGGGCAGCGTCAGGCTGAATACTGGCGCTGATGTTGATGATATCGCTGCTCTTGAAGCTGCTTTTGTAGGACATTCCACCATCTTTTGTGGCTCCACCATGGAAGATGCTTTTACTGGAGGTTCCAGACACCGAACTAGCCTTGGACAATATCGGTAGTGCATTGTCGGAAATACTGATCTTATAACTGCCGGTGTTGCCCGGGCATTTGAACGGCTCTACGTAGGTGTTTGCTAGGATAAGATATTCCCCGGCTGGGAAGCTACGCTTGATCAGGGCGTCGCATTTGCCGGCTGAATCATCATCGAATTCAATACCGGTCAGCTTGTTGTCTGTCACCAGCAATACTGAATCCAGCGCTGAGGACTCCATCATTATGCTGAGGTTGGTATCTGTATCCAGATTCAGCCGATAAGTATCAACGAAGCTGGTATCTTCACCGCCGCCGTAGAGTTCGAGCACCGAGCAATCTCCTTCGGAGAGGCTATTTTCAATTACTGAATTTACAGACAGATCGAGTATCTCGCAATCACCCGGTCCGCCGTAAAGTGCATCAGCCCCAGCAATATCGTCATCTTGCAAAGAATCAATATCTCCGATTGCCGATGACATCATGGCAACGATGCTGTCCTCATGATCGAGGCCTACTGCATGGCCCAGTTCATGCAAGGCAACGCGCCTGAAATCGATTTCAGGCCGGCGCGGTCCGGTATATACGTCCCAGTTGTATGCATTGTTAAAGACGATATCAGTCTGGTCGATAAGGGCGAAGCCTAGATTGCCTGGCAGAGCAATGGTCAATGTAACGGCAAGCACATTTCTGCCGAATTCATTGCCACAGACATCACCTACGAAAGCGACGCCGTTCAGGCCGTCACCTACACCATCAGGAAATCCATCGGTTTCATCACTGCTGCTGAATCCTTCACAAGGATCAAGGGCGTTATTGTTTATCAGGAAGTTGAATTGTGTGAGGTCGGTCCACTGCGCCATGGAATCTTCGAAGGCCGTGTTCCAGGTAACACCTGACGGTGCTTCACCTGGAATGTCGACGTGGAATGTCGCCTCGCCAGTGGGCCAGCGATTTCCATCCAGGTTATAGGCAAGAATGCCTGCCGGAAGCGGCAATAAGAGCAGCGCGACCGCATAGCGTATATAACGCCTCAACGACCGATTGACCTGTTTCTCCCAATACCCCATGTTTATACTGCGTGTGCTACTTACCTACTCTGCTTACTCCTACTGGCTTTTGTCATGCTTCAGAAAAGCGGCAACGGCATCCCTAAGATCATCCGGCGTAACTGGGCTGTAATAGGCTTGATCGACAAATTCCCGGCGGAATTTCATATTCCTGAGCTTGGAAGCCAAGGCCGCATTTTTGTTATCACTGAGCTCTACCAGTTCCTGCTGGATATCGGTCTCTAGGTACTCGTTGCCCTTCAGGTCGGATCGAATACGGAAATGCCCCTGTGACCATCCAAGTAGTGGATTTACCGCCTGTGTGGATGCATCCTCGATAAAATAGAACCCTTGTTCACCCACTTCGGGAATATCCTGGCCGTCAACTATCAGTGCCTTGCCACCCTCCTGACCTCCGAGAAATTCCAATTCAACGAATTCGCCAATGTAATTGCCTTTTAGGACATCGTTCACCTTGATGAGAACACGGGTATATAAAAATTTTCCATTATTATAGGGATATACTGATTCTACCTGTCCTTCGATGATCAATTCAGACAGGTTAACCAGTTCTTCGAAGGTAAATTTCTGGATTGTTGTCGCTATAGCCGAGAGGATCACCATAAAGAAAAGGACAAGTAGGGAAAATGCATTTTTCATAAGCCGGTATACTTTTTCAGGATCGGTAGCTGCCATCCAGGACTGCACGCCACCAAATTTCATTCTCTAGGTACCAGCTGACCGTGGCTTTCAGACCTGTCCGGAATTCTATTTCAGGATTGTAACCCAGCTCGTTTGATATTCTTGAGGCATCGATGGCATATCGTACATCATGTCCCGGGCGGTCAGTAACAAAATTTATCAGGCTTTCGCTTAACGCTCCCTGACTGGGAGGGCTGTTCGGGAAGCGCCTGCCTAGCCCAGGTTGCTCGGCAAATAACTGATCGACAATATCACATAATAGTTTTACTGTATCGATATTTGTCCATTCATTGTTACCACCAATATTATAAGTTTGCCCGGGTTTGCCGTCATTGATGACCAGGCAGATACCGCGGCTATGATCGTCAACATGCAGCCAGTCACGTATCTGGCTGCCGTCTCCATAAATGGGCAGCGGCTTACCGAAAAGTATATTCAGCAGGCACAGGGGTAGCAGTTTTTCAGGGAACTGGTAAGGGCCGTAGTTATTTGAACAATTGCTGGTTGTGACCGGAAGCCCGTACGTATGATGGTACGCCCTGACCAGGTGATCAGAACTGGCTTTGCTAGCGGCATAGGGTGAATTGGGTGCGTAAGATGTAGTTTCCGTGAAAGCTGGCTCAGTCGGTCCCAGGCTACCATAAACCTCATCGGTCGACACATGATGAAAACGTTTTCCGGAAAAACTACCCTGGCTATCCCAGACCTTTCGAGCCGCCTTTAAAAGGCTGTGTGTACCTACAATGTTGGACTCAATGAATGCATCCGGGCCCGTGATAGAGCGGTCGACATGACTTTCTGCCGCAAAGTGGACAATCGTATCTATATCGTGATCTGCCAGGAGTTTCTCGACCAGAGCCTGGTCGCAGATATTACCCTGGACAAACTGTAGTGCATTACTCTTTCCCAGGTCATCGAGATTGTGTAGGTTACCCGCATAGGTCAATACATCCAGAATTACTATATTAATTTTGGGTTTGGTCGTCCTAAGATGATGGATAAAATTCGCGCCGATGAAACCGGCACCCCCGGTGATTAGGAGATTTTTCATTTATCAGACTTCTGCCTTATTCATCAATACAAGAACCTTGTGCAATTCTTCCTTCCATGGAGAGGTTTTTATACCCAGCACAGATTCAGTTTTACTACTGTCCAGGGCAGAGTACGACGGTCTTTTTGCCTTTGTAGTAAAAGTTTCTGAAGTGACCTTGTTGATTTTCACAGGTTGTTTAAGAATGCCCGTTTGCAAGGCTTGTTGCAGGATTTCAACAGCGAAGTCATACCACGATATAACTCCCTGGTCGGACCAATGGTAAATTCCGCTGTCAGTTTCTGACAAGGCAAGCTTCCAGATAATATTCGCCAAGCGATGTGCTGATGTAGGCGTTCCAAAATTATCCCCGATTACATTCAGATCCCGGCCTTCACGCATCAAGCACAGCATAGTATTTAAAAAATTACTACCAGTGGCTGAATATAACCACGACACGCGTAGAATAATGCTGTTTTTTTCACGCTGACTTAGGATGGCTTTTTCTCCAGCCAGTTTACTTATACCATAGATCGATATCGGGTTCGGCTTGTCACTTGGCTTGTAAGGGTTTGCAGAATGTTTACTGAAGACGAAGTCAGTGGATAGGTGTATTAATCTAGTTGTTGGATCAAGCATGACAGCCAAGTTTCGGGGGGCTTCAGCATTTACACTAAGAGCCGCTCTCGGCTCCGACTCAGCTTGGTCCACGGAGGTATAAGCCGCACAGTTAATAACGATATCTGGTTTAATCTCATATATTACTTTATTAAGGGAGCTGCTATCAGTGATATCCAATTCCTGGTGTGTTTTTCCTATTATCCTAATGTTGTCGGGAACATGCGCTTGCAAAAGTCTACCAAGCTGACCAGTTGCACCTAACAAAAGAACGGATTTCATGTCAGGCAAAGGTTTCGCAGTCGATCAGGTTTCTACCAGCCCTATCCTTTTCAGAAAGGATAACTTTATCTTGAATCAGAGGCCAGGTAATCCCGATATGCGGATCGTTCCAGATCAAAATTCTTTCATCCTCTGCAGAATAGTAATTGGTGCATTTGTAGGTAATTTCCGCCTCTTCTGACATGACGTAAAACCCGTGGGCGAAACCAGGTGGTGCCCACAGGGATTTCTTGTTTTCAGCGGAGAGAATTACCCCGATCCATTTACCAAAAGTTCGGGAAGATGCGCGCATGTCTACGACCACATCGTAAATTTTACCTATGATCACGCGTATATATTTACCCTGAGTATTCCTTATTTGATAATGCAGGCCCCTTAGAGTTCCCCTTATGGACTTGCTATGATTATCTTGGACAAATTCTCCTGCCCCCGCAATACCGGTGAACCATTCATTTCTCCAGGTTTCCAAAAAAAATCCACGATGATCTCCATGAACAACAGGTTCGATAATGAATACATCAGGTATTTCAGTGCAGTATTTTTTCATTGAGATTTACTGTTTAAACATTCGGAAAAGATATTCCCCATAACCACTTTTGGCGAGCGGCACTGCCAAACTATGTACCTGCTCTGCATTAATGTAACCTCGTTGATAGGCAATTTCTTCGATGCATGCGATTTTTAACCCCTGCCGTTCTTCAAGCACACGAATATAATTAGCGGCATCAAGTAAGGAGTTGAAAGTGCCTGTATCTAACCAGGCTGTCCCACGACTGAGCATTTCTACATTTAACTGCCCAAGTTCAAGGTAGGTTTTGTTAACGTCAGTGAACGAATTGTTCAGGAAAACCTTAATAGCCGAAGTGTATGTTCTCGAAAGAACAAATAACGTCTTTAGGTCGTGATAAAGCATAATCTTCAAAGTACAAAAAGGGAATCTCAAACCTATTAAATTAAACCGGCTTTAACTAGTAAATCCCAATTGACGACATTATTCCAGATTACTGATTTCATAACATGATCACTCTTTTTTATTGAGACATTATGAATCGAATTACCATTAGTTATTTCTCGATTTTCTAAACAAAATAATCAAACATTCTCTTTTCAAATCTCTTTCTGATGAATGGTATTGAAGAACCAACTTGCAAAAGATCGAAAATAGATGGGTATTTTTTTGTTAAATATAATTTTTCGACATTTTTTACTCGCAGCAGCAAATGGTGAAATTGCAGCAACTTATGGATTTAATTTAGAAACCATCTATGATTTTTGCTATTCTCATAATTATCTTGGATTCTAGGATGATGTCGGGATTAAGAATAAATGGTATTTAGATTTGCTCTTAAATCTTATAGCTATATTATGAGCAGCACCATACCCAATATTGGTGGAATTTATTTGATTTACTATATTTGGTATCTTTTCTTGCAATTCTTAACCTATAGTTTTTTCAGCTAAATTTAATTTGTACTATTATCTATAAACAAAGCATATCTCATCAACCAAAAATTCTCGTGGCAAATCCAGCTTTGGATAGCATGAATAATAGACTTCAGAGCTTTTCTAACAGAAATATATCAGAGCAAATGTAATCTACAGAAATATAACTAAATGCAAATTTATTTATTTTATTAATTTTTAGCCCAAAGATCATTACCAAAATCATCAGATCCAAAAGGAGTTCTTAGCGCGCTGCATACCTTCAGGAATGTCGTCATCAAAATTCTACAACCTCAAAATCACGAAACATTTTGGCCCTCCTTCGCAATATTTTCTTCTCGTCTCGCTTCCTCTTCTGATTTTAATTGAGGAAAACATTTCTTTTGAATTGTCCGCCAAAGGGATTAAGAAAGAATCTTCCATTATCAGTTCCTATCTGAATTTTGAGCTGATTCATCGATATAAAATCGATATCCGATTCTAAAGGAGCGACATCTATTTTTTCAGTTTTTAATTTGGCTCACTATAAGCCATACTTTAAATCATTTAGGAACCGTTACACTTTACCCTTTGAAAGGTTATCTCTACATCCTATATTTTCTGGAATACATTAATGTAACTTTCAGTCGCGAATTAACATCAACAAGAGAATATCCATTGTATCCTTTCGCTGAAAGGATTTATAAATACTGACTTCACTCCATTCAAATTGATCTCTTCCGTAGCTTTTTTTTCATTTCCATCATCCAGCCTAACGATATATTTATTACCAAAACGACTAGTGCCCCTCAGAGTGAAATGAATTTGACCCGCCGGGTCATTTTGTCCAGCTGTTCGTGCTGGAGAACGTGATTCTGTTTGCTCCTCGATATCTTGAAATAAATTAAATTCTTGAGCACAACAGATCACAATATTTGATAGAAATAATATTGAGCCAAATGCTAATTTTTTCTGAGTACTCATCTTTTTTGCTATTTTTCGTAATTGGAAAATAGACAATTTTTTTTTCTATTTGTCATAAAAAAACGGCACACGAGGGTGCCGTTTTTTGTACTACTTTCTGATTTATTTACTCTGACAATTCAAATCTTAAGTAATCAAAAACTACGGCAGCCTTAGTAGTGTATACCAGCTTCTCTACCTTGCCTTTCTTTATAGTGGAGTAGATTACTGCGAATCTCCACTTGCCTGCTGGCAGGGTGCCGTTGTACAGAGGTATAGAGAGGCAGCTATAAGTAGCCGCCAATGCATCTACCTCAAGGTAGGTAGCTACGTGAGCAATCACACCATCCCAAGGTACCCATGAGCCGTCAGACTCAAGCATCAGGAACCCGGCGGGAGACAGAACCACCGCATGTAAACCACCCGCTTCGCCAACATCTTCTGGGTCAACGTTGATGGTTGCATTGATGATCACATCGTCAGCCGTTGTGATTGCATCAGTGTAGGTGGTACCACCATCGATGGTTGCGCCGCCAGTGAAGGTTGCTGCAGAAGTGCTTCCATCAGAAGCCTTAGTGGCTTTACCTGAGCAGGTTCAGCAGCTCCAGCCGATACAGTCACATCGTAGGTATCAGTAGCACCCAATGCGTCTGTTACGGTAATGGCGACACCAGCTGCTGAAACACCTTCAACAGTCACAGTGCTACAGATATAGTTGGCGGTTGCTATCGAAGTAGCCTTGAAGCCACAGTGTAAGGTGCGCTAAGACCGCCCTCAACTGTATTGCTTGCTGAAACCCAACATTTTACAGCTCCGTCTTTACCTGCAGCGAGCTTTTCAGAGTTCCATCTACATAAGCTAGGTTCCACCGTCGCTGGAGATATATTGAGTTAAGTTCTTACCATTAATATCACCATCAACGATGCTCGAATGATACCAATCCTGCATTGGCTCATCGCTGACTAAATATTGCCTTAGGTGTAAAGGTAATAGTCGCAGTCTTAGAGATCTGCATTGATAGGGTATCGTTTGGACGGAACGTCGACGATATGGTTGCTGTACCAATAGAAGTACTTGCCTGGGTTGCGCTGCGTCTTGGAACGCAACACCTGCCGGTGCAAGTAAGCCTAAACGTAGCGCCAGCAGTAGTCGTCACAGCGTTGGCGAACTGGCCAGTTATTGTTACTGGTGCAAGGCTAAGATGCGTCAGAGATCCAGGCTTAATATCTGGAATTTGTCCAACTGTCACCTTGGTAGTAAGACCTATCTCAGACCCGCAAACTCAACCGGCTACACCAGCGTTACCATCGACGGTCAATACAATGTCGCTGCCAACTGCTGCAGAATTTACATCAGACCAGGCTGCAGTCTGTAACGTTACAGTGCCAGCCAGAGGTTGCTCCCTCTAGACTCAGCGGTAACAGTAGAACCTAAATGTTTGATCCCACTTGTTTCTGCCTGACAAGTTCCGCTACCAAATGTCGGAGCGTGCGCTGGGTACGCTGGGACCTGATCCTGCCGCAATACCGACACTACTAAATCGTTTGAATTACTGCTGGATGTGACAGATATATACGCAATCTGTCGTCGCTGTTTTAGCGAGGGCAAGCGAGCCGTATGTGGACTCTTCAATCACAATTACTGATGACCAGTTCCAAGGGCCCCTGTTGTTGCAACTGTGGTGCCTGTTTTCAATCCGGCAGAAACGGTACCTACTGATACGCCTGTAGCAACATTAATGTATCGCTTAGGTGCGGTTGGCGTGTCTGTGCCAGGCTTGCCAACGGTCATAGACAAGGTACCTAATGCGCTGCTGTTGCCTTGATCTGACCAATAGTCATGGTAAGTGAACCACCAGCGGCATTGGATATGTCGACTGTCATCACCCCTTTAGTAGAGATAGTCGCAGTCGCAGCAGCATTAACAGCTGCCCAGCCAGTACCTGTTATTGAAAGAGTGGCAGTCTCAAACTTAAGGCCTGTTCCCGGTGTGATTGTGATGGTCTGGAAGTACTGCGCAACTGCAAAGTCCCTATCAAAGTTTTCCGTAATAGATATAGACGGAAGTGTTTGCTCAGCTTTGCTTCCAACTACAATATCCTTCATTTTCGCCCCAGTTGCCAGAGCGGCGCTGGACCCGTTCTTTCTAATATCAATATAGTTAACTTTGCCACTGACAGCACCAGCAAGTGGCCTTGAAGACCAGTTACTGTGGTAATTGGTGTCTGTATCAGGACCCACTGTTAATGAAACCTGTGTGTCATCTGGTACTGTGAATTTAGTTGTGGTGCCAGATACTGCCGTAAATGTGAGAAATTTTAACTCAGAGTTATCCGCTGTTTGCGACATTGCGCTGGGGGTTAATCTGACGGTTTTGCTTGGCTGGCGTCAACTGTGTTGCGGTTATAGTTGAGCTTGTTACTGTCCGGCTTTGAGTAAATCAACTTACTTCCGACTGTCAATCCCCGTCATTGTTGTACGACTAGTACCCTTCGGCACTGTCACAATGAAAGACGTAGTTGGCGAAGTATTTACAACGCTATTTTGTGCTGTGATCACCGGCGTGAATTTATGGTATACAGGCTCAGCAAAATCCTTAACGACCTTTACCAGATTGATGGGATTTACAGATGTATTAAAATCACATTGGCCTGGTAGGCGGTGGCTTAGCTACCACAGCGGCACCAACCTTTACATTTACGCTGATAGTTAAGGTATCACCTGCCGCGTTAGCAGCCGACACTTTACGCGGTCCATACATTTGTTAGTATCTGCGGTCAGTTATCGGACACCAGCAGCCGCTCGCAAAATTAACAGGGCTTTCACCCCAATTTCTGGTTAAAAGTTTGGGGAAAACCCCCGTTAATAGCTTCTGTAATAGGCCTACAATGGCGAATTTTGCCTAGTCGCACGCACCATGTCAACTTGATTCAACGTGCTCCTTTGACATGTTCACGATCATTTTTCATATTTTCACAAATTGCAACATAAATTTATGAAAAAACAGTCATTTGTAAGGAGAAACTTAAGGTTGTTCCTAATATTGGGAAATTTTCACAATTTTGGTGGTATAACTTTCTTAAATTTTCTTGGGTTTTTGCCGATCTTTCAGTATTTTTCTGAATCATTTTTGGCAGTTTTATGACCCAAGAAACGGCGCCTATCAGACTGCCCTAAAGTGACCTACTTTTGTTTGAGAAATAGGCTTTTAGTTTACCCAATACCACTTGCTCATATTCAGTTTCAAGATCGCCGGGACTGAAGCGATAAAAGGCTTCAGCGTGGGAAATATCTCCACAAAGTGTGAGGGAGCGCAGCTTGTTCAACGACATTGCAATGTCGATATACCGATTTTCGGACAGCTGACTTTCGTAAACTGACATTGCCGCATTTTTTTGCGCTATAAAAGGACTTACATCCACTAGGGTATTTGCGGGGCTTTGCATAAGCACCTCATAACTAACCGGTACAATTTGCTTTTATGAGGGCACATCCTGAGCGCCTGCCAAACTACCAGGGCTGTTGTGCGATGATCCGGATGCAGTTCAAAACATCCGGGAAAGAATACTGCCGCAGGCCCTATCCGGTCTATTTCCTCATGAACCCGCTGCACCGTTTTTTTATCAAGCCGCAAACCCCTGTCGGGAAAACCGAGGAATACTGGCGTTTGTATGCCCAAAGTGACGCCGCGTTGCTGGCCTCCGCTTTACGGATTTCAACAAGGTCTTCACTTTACCGCCCAGCGCTCCATCGGTCAGCACCACAAGATGTACCGTGATACCTGCTTGCACGGCCTTGGCGATGGTGCCGCCCATACCGAAGCTCTCATCATCCGCATGCGGCGCGAACACGAGCCAGGGGCCGCGTTTTTCAGGCAGCTCAGTAACTTCATAGGGAACCAATTGGTTTTCGTTGACCATGTATCTTGAGGTGTATTCTTTTTACAGGTAATCCGTATCACCCGGCATGAACCACCATTTATCCATCTGGTTATCCGGTGCCGGGCCTGGTGACCGCGTATTCGCCGGTATCGCGATGGGCAGGATCTTAGCTTCTGCATCCTCGAACTGAAAACGCGTTTTATCCGTTTCACTGCACCAGGTCACCAGCTTCCGGTTGCCTTGCTGCCAGGCGAGCTGTTTGGCCAGTTTTATTGCTGGGACAAGATCCAGCTTACTCGTCAGTATATCCATCAGCATGCTTTTCTTTCGGTCATGTCTCATGATCAGCAGATATTTGGCCTTGCCGGTGAAGCGGCCTGTTACCAGGTAGATGGCATAGGTCTTGGCCGGATGCTCCAGGTAACGCCACCGGATAAATTCCGCATCCTTTTTGCAAACGAATCGCTGCGCAAGGTTTTTGCTAAAGCGCATCCACAGGCTATTTATCCTGTCAGTATAATCGGCAAAATTAGCTTGCGTAATTTCGGTGAGATTGCGGGCCTGGGGAAAATCAGCTCCGTTAATTTCCCAGGTGATTTCATGCATGGCACCTATCGGCGTGAATAATCCCAGCCTGTCCGACAGAGCCATTGCCCTGTCACTGGGAAAGCCATAACCCAGGTAAAACGGGTTTTCGTATCCCACGTAATGGACCAGGAAGGCGCTGGCCATCAGGAAGAAAGGGCTGTTGCGGCGGACGGCTTGCCGCTCAGATGGGTCAACCATGAGATCTGCCACCTGGATGGCTGTGCTGTGCCCGCCTTCCATCAGGATATCCGTGCCGACACCGCCGTAATGAGCAACCAGTCTGCCATCCCGGTATGCCAAATGGCCCGGCTTTGTTCACGCCGGTATTTCCATTGCCAGTGCGCGAGGGACATTTCATCAGGGAAAATTTTGTTGAACAGTGCGCAAACCGCTTCTGCATCTTCAGGAAAGCCGGCCTGATATCGTAGCCTGCCGCTGAAAAGGATTCCGGTGTTTTCCCGCGGGCCACTGAGGCAGATGGTTCACTGGCCATGCCCGTCAGACTTTCCATTCATGTGGCAGCATGACGAAACCGCGCTCGAGGCCTTTCTGATCGATGTGCAGTTCAGCCGCGCGCCGGATGGTTTCGTACAGGTGAATGCCCCTCTCACATAACAGCGCAACGTCGAGATAGTAGTGTCCACGCAGCAACGAAAGTTTCGGGAAAACGATATTCGCCATTCCTTTCCCGGTTTCATCCACTGACAGTGAAATCCCGTCATGAAAGCTGCCGGCACTGCTCAGTATGCGCCCGTCTCCTCCTGAAATACCAATGGCCACGCTTGGCATAGGCAGGCCTTCACCAAGCCTGAATCTGACCATTATCTCCAGATCCGACTCGCCGCTGATCAGGCTGTGAACCTTTGCTGCCTTACCGTCTACGTAGACTGCGACATTCTCAATGGCAGGGATGGGCTTGACGCCATTGTCATGAGCGTCTTTCTGTTCGCTTTCTTCTTTCACAACGGACCTTACCAGTGCCTCCTCACGCGGCGCGGCCAGGGAGATCATTTCACTATACTCCTTAATAACTTCCACCGGCTTACCGACTTTCCGGATTTCACCGGCACTTAGCCATACAACACGATCACACAAGGCCTCCACCTGGTACATTGAATGTGAACAGAACAGGATGGTCTTGCCGGCATTCTTGAAGTCCATGATCCGATCAAATGATTTGCGGGAGAAAACACCGTCACCCACCGACAACGCCTCGTCAATAATAAGAACTTCTGGATCAATCTGTGTGGCGATAGAAAAAGCGAGCCTGACAAACATGCCGCTTGAATAAGTTTTCACAGGCCTGTGAATGAATTCGCCAATATCGGCAAAGGCGACGATCTCATCATAGATGGCGTCAGTTTCCTTTCTATCGAGGCCCTGAATGGCGCAACTCAGGTAAACGTTTTCATGACCCGTCATCTCCGGATGAAAACTAGCCCCCAGTTCAAGAAGTGCGGCAATCCGGCCATTGATAGTAATTTCACCCGAAGATGGCAGCAGCGTCCTGGCCAGTACTTTTAGCAAAGTGCTTTTGCCTGCCCCGTTCTGTCCGATAACACCCAGGACCTCGCCTTTGCCTACTATCAAGGAAATTGGCTTGAGCGCCTCGATTTTTCTAAACCGTGGCTTGCCGGTGATGATTTCGCGCACACGGTCCAGCTCCCTGTCGTAGAGCTTGTAGAACTTCGATACACCCCGGATGGAAATTGCCGGATTCTGCATCAGAGCACCTCCCTTATGTGGGGAATGCTGCGCCTGAATATGAGCCATGCCGGCCCCAACAGCAGCAACCAAGCCAGAAAGGGCCTGGCACCATTGATCCATGAGTATTCAGTCCCCAAGACGAGGCCGTGGATCACGGCCATCAAGTCTGAAAACGGGTTGATCCAGATAAACTGCCTCACACCTTCCGGCAGCATGGTCGGGAAATACAGGATAGGCGTCATGAACATGGTAATCATGACAAGGAAAGGCACTACCTGGGCAAAGTCCTTGATAAACAGTCCAAGCACCGGCAGCAGCATGCAAACTGGCAACAGCCACAGCATCAGCATCGGCAGTACAACCAGTGAAGCCAGTGCGCTGCCTGGCCCCCCGATGACCAGACAGAGCAGGAAGTACACCGCGCCATATACCAGACAGGGAATGGTCATAATAAGAGGCGGCAGAATCTCCAGGGGAAAGGGATTCCGGCGATAGAGCGGGCTGAATTCCCTAAACATCAGGGTGGCACGGTTGAGAACTTCGGCAACGCATAGCCAGGGCACCATGCCCGTAAGCAGGTATTCGAAGTAGTCAGGACCCCTGTTTTCACGCATGGCAAAAATAATATCGAACAGGAACCAGTAACCCAGTACCTGTAGCCCGGGTTGAACGACCGGCCAGAGCTTGCCCAGCACGGTGCCAGAGGTCCTATTCAGGATGTCCCGTTTGACCAGCATGCGGTACAGACTCCAATGCTTCAGTACCGAGCCGTATGGCCTCAGCAAGCCCTGGAGTATGTTCCTGCTATAACCCAGTAAAAAATTCACTGGAGAACTTCTTCCTCTGTCCTGACCGCCAGGCGGATGGGTATGTTCTGGTAGGGATTGATCTTGAGCACCTTGGGCCTGTCGTTGAATGACCTGATTTCCACGATTTCTGAAAACGCCGATGTTGTGACGTCCATCTCGACCAGTTCATCGTCATCGAACGGGTAATCTTTAGCCACCAGCTTTTTATAGGCCATTATCGTATAAAAGCTGGTTGTGCGCCTCGAATTCAGCCAGGGGCGAAGTTCCGCCATGTTTTCCGCCGGTACGATCTGCGCAACATCCCCATTGCCCCTGAATTCATTGTCTTGGCGAAACGCGATGATTTCACCGATGAGCTCATCGTCCAGTCCCGGGAGCAGGCGCATGGCCTCCACGGTCGCCAGGTTGAGATTGATGAGCTCATCATCGGTATACAGTGTGAAGGCCGCATCCAGGTCCACGTCGGCAAACACCTCGTCGAAACCACGGATAAGCAGGATTTCTTCCACTGTTTCCAGCTTGCCGTTGCGGGGAATATAAGGATTCTCCAGTGCTTCGTAGTAATCCCGCTCGGCACCGTCAATGCCGGTGCTGTCGCTCAGGTCAACCCAGTCCCCCCATGCCGCGATCAGCTCGTCGATTTGGTCGTCGGCGTCCTCACCCAGCTTCTTTTCCAACAATGCGCGCATGCGCGGCCTGCCGATTTCACGTAGGTTTATTTTCCCGGCATGATCATAAATTCTCACGGTGATGCCTTCGGCCTGTGGATAGTTCAGATCGAGTTCCTGCCCGTTGAAGCGGAACAAGGGATTCCTGTTGATGTCATTGAGGTCTTCGATGTCTTCCGGTGGCCGGGGCATGCGCTCCAGCATAAGCTCCATCTCCGCCTGGTTGACCGCCGAAGTGATGTTCGCCCAGTCGACCAGTCCTTCCTGCTGGTAATAGGCGGCGCGGGAAGACAAACGAATCTGACCAGCGATGACGGTGATCAGTATGGTCAGCAGGATAACCGTCCAGAGAGTGACAACGATTACCGAGCCACGTTCACGATTCATGCTCATATGGGTGAAATATTTGGCTGGATATCTTCGTGCTGCCACGTCTTTATTGCAGCAAGCACTTCCAGCACCTCCTCGTCCAGGCTTTCATCGATCGGCTTGAGAATGATGTGCACGGCCAGCGGCAGGCTCCTGAATTCCTCATGATCCCACTCGTCGATCCATTCCTTTTCGTCCTCGTTGCGCTGAACCAGGAACAGAAACTCCGCCGTGTAGTTGGGCAGGATAAGGGTGGGTACAAGCTCCTCGAAGCGGACATCGGGATTGTCGCTATACGCAGGTGTCAATGTGAGCTGCAAGCCCTTGTCATTATCATTGATCAGCTGCCAAGCTGTCAGGCCAATGCGTCGCTGCGGGGATACCGTTGAAACCCAGCGCAATTCGTCGGGCTGCCCTTCGAAATAGACGACGCGCTCCAAGGATTCGTAATCGATATAACTGTGCGGAAAAGCCGATATCAGCGCACGCTCAATCTGCAGCAGCGCAAGCGACTTGTCCAGCGTTTCATCCAGCACCGAGGTTTCATTCTGCCAATCATTGACCACAGAATAGATTCCTGCGCTGAGCATGCCCAGCAGCATGGCAGTCAGCGTCATGGAAACCATGATTTCCAACAACGTAAAACCGGCTTGTCTCGTCCGCCTGTACATTGTCGTTTACTCCGCCAGCTCCAGTTCCACCCAGTAGGTACCGACAGCGACGACGTCACCTAGGTCATCCAGCACTTCATATTGGCGCAGTGCCATAGTGCTGGCTTGGGTTTTGCGTTCCGGGGCCTCTAGCTCGATACCGGTCATGATACCGGCTCCATCGTACTCAAAATCGACCGTGAGTTCGCCACGTTCATCATTGAGCTGGGAAAAATTGATCATTCCGCGCGTCTGCATGGACCTAACCAGTGCTTCCTCGGAGCGCCAGGCTAGGCGCTTGTTGCCGGCGATGACGCCAAACAGCCCCCCGAGCGCCATGCCGGTGATTGTCAATGCGACCATAACCTCCAGCAGGGTAAACCCACGGAGCCGTTTTCTGATCCTTGCTGTCATGCTTATCGTTTTATCGCACCCGATCACTGGAACTCTTCCTCAAACTCTTCTCCAGGGTAGCGGATTTGTATTTTCCCCGTGATTGGGTCGATGCGGATGCTCGCAGTCAGGTCATCCATGGTGAAATGCAGGATACCACCTGTGCTCCCGCCCTCCGGAAAAAACTCGATAGCAATGACTTCCATCACTCCGGGGTCTTCGTTGATGTCTGCCTGGAACGATACCTCGGCATCGAATTGCTCGAGCGGCGGTATGGTGGCACGCTGCAGCACCTCTTCCCTGATTTCAGAATAGTCCGAAGCCTGCGGATCTACCTGGATCAGCGAGGCGACCTGAGGCGCCCCTTCAACGATAGCGATGCGCCGGGCGTAATTGAAGGCATTGGCCGTCTGCCTGACCTGGGCAATGAGCAGGTTGCTTTCCGTGCTGGTGATACTGGGTATGACGACGGCTGAAGCAATAACGATGATGCTCAGGACGATCAGGAGCTCCAGCAGGGTGAATCCGCGCTGTCTCCTGGTTGCCCGAGCCTGATGAGAAAAACTACTTTCCGATATCGGCGTCATCACCTTCGCCGCCAGGTATTCCGTCGGCACCGTAGGAAATGAGGGAGAAATCCCGGCCTTCAGGCTCGTAATGGTAAGGGTTGTCCCAGGGGTCCAGGGGAACCTCCTCGTCACGAATATAGGGCCCGTTCCAGCGTGGGCTGCCGCTGTCATTGGTCACCAGGCCGGCCAGTGAATCGGGATAACTGCCGACATCGAGGCGATAAGTATCCAGTGCCGACTCCAGATTGCTGATCTGGGAAGCAGCGGCAGTACGCTGCCCCTTGCTGAGATTACCGAACAGTGCCGGTCCGACAAGCGTCGCCAGCATGCCGAGAATGGCCATCACGACCAGCAGTTCGATAAGGGTGAATCCCGTCTGTTTTGGCATCTGTTTTCTCCGGTTCCTCTTCTATAGACCAGCCTCTTCCAGTAGGGAGGCAATATTCTGGAAGCTTTGTCTGAATTGGCGCATGTATTCGCTGTCGCGATCATCGCCGCTTATAATCTGGGGCCTGAGAATAACAAACAACTCCCTACGCACGGAACGATACTGCTGATAGGAAAACAGCCCGCCCAGTACAGGAACTTTCTGCAGGTATGGAACGCCGCTGTTCTGGTCTGAATCATCTTCCTGGATCAGGCCACCCAGAGTAATTGTAGACTGGTCTGCAACCACGGCGGTCGTGGTGATCTCCTGGTTGGAAAACACAGGGTTACCGGCAACACCAGAGCCTTCTTCCAGGGATGACAAGCTCTGGAAAATTTCCAGGTTGATAAAACCATCGTCATTGATATGCGGTGTGATGGTCAGGACGATACCCACATCACGATACGCCACGTTGGACGTGGTCACACCGTTGCCGGATACGGTCGTGCCCTGGTCGATGGGGACAGCCTGGCCTACCTTGATCTCGCCTTCCTGGTTATTGGTGGCAAGGATGGTCGGCCTGGCTAGCAGTCTGACTTCATTATCCTGCGCGATGGCGTTGAGTGTGGCATCGATAATGGACGTCCCGTCATTGAATGTTCGGGACAAGATAAGACCGGAACCCTGTGCCGGAACGCCGCTGTCTGATAGCAGGCCGCCAGGTAGTACCCGTGAGCTGACAAAACCGGTATTGGCATTCTGCGATATGCGTCTCCAGTCCACACCGAACTGATTACTGTCGGTAAGGGTGACCTGGCCGATCACCGCATTGATCAGGACCTGCATAGGCGGCGTGTCGAGGTTGTTGATGGTGGTCAGCAGCTGGCGGTACTCTCGTGGTGTACCACGCACAAGCAGGCTGTTGGTATCTTCGTCAGCCACGATCGTCACCGAAATATTGGCGGAAACGATATCGGATGCAGCGCTCGCATCTCCGGCAGCAGGTGCCTGGGCAGCATCGCCTTCAGCCGTGGAGGTGATTGATGCCACATCTTCCTCGGTGGCCACCTCCGGAACGTCGCTATCTTCCTGCTGGAACACCTGTGTCAGCGTCGCTGCCAGCGTGGCGGCGTTGAGGTTTTTCACCTTGTAGAAGAACAGCTGCTCCACCTGCTCCTGGCTTTCCGCATCCAGAATGCGGATCCAGCGGGTCACTTCCTGAAAGCCCCTGCCTGCGGGCGCCAGTACGAGAACAGAATTGATACGTTCGAGCGCCATGACCTGGTAAGAGGATTGCTCCCCTTCAATGAGTGTCAGTACATCGGTCAGTTCGGTCGCCACATCGGCAGCCTGGGAGTTGAGGAGTTCGTACAACTGGATGCCCTGGTTCTGGAAAGGGTCGTCATCCACGATTTCCAGGAGCGCATTGACACGCTGCAGCTGCTGTGGCGAACCGCTGATGCCAACCAGGTTGGCCGGGCCCAGGCGCACGATGCGGCCTTCAGGCTGCAGCAGTGGATTCAGTACGGCCAGCGCCGATTCCACTGAAATATAGGTCAGGGGGGTTATCTGCATGACTTCAGAGGAGGTTGCCTCTCCCAGCCAGCCGGGCAGGACTATCTCCGCCGGAATGTTGGAGCTGTTGCGCATAAAGCGGTAGACATTGCCAGCCTGCTCGATCGTTACACCGGCATTTGCCGCCAGCATCCGCATCAGCGGCCACAGGTCTTCGTATTGCAACGGGTTGTTCGGTGATGAGCGCACGCTGACACGATAATCGATGGCGGGATCGATCACCATGTTAATCTGCAGTTCATCACCCAGTTGTTCAAATACCACGCGCAGGTCTTCCTGCTCGTAGTTCAGTTCGACTGTGGTGCCTTCCGGGACATCCACGGTCGGCCTGTCTTCCACGAACCGGCCAAGTTGGATGATTCGCCCTTCTCGATTGATGCCGGAATCGCCTTCCTCCTGTGTATTAACGGTCGCAGTCGTTACCTGCGAAACGGGCGCAGTCGCTGCTGCCGGCTGTTGGCTTTCCGCCTGCCTGCCGGTATTTGCCGCAGGTTGGCTGGCTGTACCGCGCTGTTGCATGTTGGCACATGATGACAAAACACCGGTCAGCATGATCACTGCGAAGGCCCTAAGCATTACCGGTGCTTTCCTATCATAAAATTTCATGGTTATACTGCCTGTGTGTTTCACACTTTACTCCGGTTAAAAATCCACAGTATTCATGCTGAATACTGCCGACAGCATGATGATGATAATTCCGCCCACCGCGATGCCAAGCAAGAGGATCAGTGCAGGTTGCAGTGCGCTGACCAGACGCGTCATGTCGTCGCGCACACTGGCATCAAAACTTCGCGCCAGCTTTTTCAGGATTGTGCCGGTTCGGCCGGATTCTTCGCCGACGGCAATCAGCTGGTGTAACAACACCGGAAACATTCCGGTTCTTTCGAGCGCGTTACCCAGTCCCGAGCCGCTGCGAACATCCTCTTCTACGACCTCGAGGTGATGAATGAGTTCCTCGTTGCTGATGACTTCCCGGGCCACCCGCAATCCGCGGATCAGAGGAATGCCTGCGCCCAAAAGTGCACCGAGTGTCCGTGCAAAAATTGCAACATCACGATGCAGCAGCAGTTTCCCTGCTATTGGCAGGCGCATCATGTAAGCATCTTTTTGGCGCCGCCTAGTTTTGTCTGCATTCACCCAGCGCCACCAGTAGCCAATTAAAAAAACTATCGGCACGATCAGCCAGCCGTAATTCTGTATACCGGCACTTAGTCCAAGCAGGAATTCCGCTGAAGGCGGAATCTCTGAGCCAACGTCTTCAAACATGGCTGTGAACTGAGGTACCACATATACCAACAAAAGGCCGACTGAGAGTATGCCAGTGATCAACAGCACCATCGGGTAGGTCAGTGCCGAGATAACCTGCTTCTTGGTTTCTTCCGCAGTTTCCAGGAAGTTGACTAGGTCGGGCAGCAGCTGGTCGAGAATTCCGCCGGCTTCACCTGCGCGAATTATGTTGATGTACAGTTTGGAAAATACGTCCGCCCGCGCCTCCATAGCATCAGCAAGGCTCTTGCCTTCCTTCACGTCACGCCTGAGCGATACCACCAGCCGCTTCATGTGCTCCTTTTCAGTGATGCCTTCAAGCAGGGTGAGCGCCTTGTCGATTGGGATCCTGGCTTCGACCAGCGTGCTCAGGCCGTTAGTGAAATCAACGAGGTCGACGTTCTTGATATGGCTGCCGGCACGTTGCAAGCTCTGCCTTGACGTGGTTTTTATCTTGACTGGTAACAGCTTCCTGGACTGCAGCATTGCGATAGCTTCGCGCTCGGAGTCCGCGCTGAGCTGGCCGCTCGTCAGGTTGCCCTGTGCGTCACATGCCTGGTACTGATAGTAATTCATGCTCATACGGCGCGCGTTACCCTCACCACTTCTTCGGGCGTGGTCAGCCCGGCCTGCAGCTTTTCCAGGGCGTCTTCGCGCAGGGTTTTCATGCCTTCCTTGATACCCTCCCGGCGAATAACGTTGGCGTCGGCACCGCTGGTGATCAGATGCCTGATTTGGTCTGACATCATCAGCAATTCGTAAAGACCGACACGACCCCGGTAACCGGTACCACCACAGCGTTCACAACCTGCACCGCGGTTTATCCGGGGATAATCCTGGCGTTCTACGCCGAGCACATTAGCTTCATCCAAGGTGAGGTCAAGCTGTTCTTTGCAGTCGATGCAGACTCGCCTGACCAGACGCTGTGCTTGAATTCCGAGAAGGCTCGAACTGATCAGGTAACTCTGCACACCCATATCCTGAAGGCGGGTCACCGCACCTGCTGCATCGTTGGTGTGCAGTGTTGAAAACACCAAGTGGCCGGTCAGTGCCGATTCAATCGCGATCTCCGCAGTTTCATGGTCGCGAATCTCACCGATCATGAGGATATCCGGGTCCTGGCGGACAATCGACCTGAGTCCGGATGCGAAGCTGAGCCCAATCCTGGAGTTCACCTGGATCTGGGTGATGCCGTCCAGCTGGTATTCCACGGGGTCTTCCACGGTCACGATCTTGTGCTTTTCGTCGTTGATCTTTTCCAGGGTGGCATACAAGGTCGTTGTTTTACCGGAACCCGTCGGGCCAGTTATCAGAATAAGGCCATGGGGCTGGGTGATTAGCCGAACGTAATCCCGCAGCACTTTCTGGGGCATGCCGAGATCGGTGAGCTCGATGCTCAGATCGCTGCGGTCGAGAATACGCAGTACAACCGACTCCCCCAAGACGCCGGGCAGGGTCGACACACGCATGTCCAGCTCACGATCTCCGATGCGGTAATCGATGCGACCGTCCTGGGGCAGGCGTTTCTCGCCGATATCGAGTTTGGCCATCAGCTTCAGGCGTGAGGCGACCGCCGACTGGATTTTGATTGGCAGTTTTTCAATGCGGGTCATGATGCCGTCAACGCGGCAGCGGACTTCCAGGTGGTGCTCGGTCGGCTCGAAATGAATGTCGCTGGCATTGAGGTCCATTGCCCTGGCGAACAGGTGGTTGACCAGCCTGATGATCGGCGCTTCGGAATCCATGTCCGCAAATTCATCGTCATCCCCAAATCCGGAAACGAAGGTGTCATCCGCGTCGGCGATTTCGGGTGAGAGTTCTGCGCGCCAGTGCTTGGTCAGCCTGGCCACTTCATCGGTATTGCCGATGCGGAAACGTACCTTGTCGCCGATGACATACCTGACCTTGGCACGGCTTTCGATGCTAGGCAGCCGGTTGCAAACCAGCTCCAAGCTGTGATTGAAATTCTGCGCTGGCGCCATGCCTTCGGGCTCCAGCAGCTGGCTGAAGATGGGCAGTGTCAGGTGTGCGTGTTCTGTTGCCATAACGTCAGGGTATCTTGCTGAATCCGGTTACAGTGATCGCGCCGAGGAACTGTCGGCGGTTCCGGTTGATACTGAATTCGGTGACATGAAGCCTTGGCCGTGACTGCTGCAGCTTGTCCAGGAAAGGCAGAATCTTTTCCTGGTCTATGGCAAAATCCATTTCCTGGGAAACTATTAGCCAGCCATCCAGCTCGGTATAACGTGGTGTGCTGTAGGAGCGCGGCAAAACACCGGCTTCCTCCACGACCTGGCGCAGCGAGCGCTGCACGGCACTGCCGATCAGGTTCTGGTCCTGGCCAGTGAATACCCAGCTTTCCAGTGCGGCCATCTCTTCACGCTTCAGTGCTTCCTCGTCAATGAGGAAGGGCCCCTCCTCAAAAAGCAGGCGCAGGCGCTGGATCTGATCTTGGGTGAACTCGATTTCATCCTGCATGTCCTGATAGGACTGGCGCAGCATCGGAATGCCCCTTACAACCAGAACCAAGAGGAACATTACGGCAGCGAGGGCAATCAGTTTTTTCTCTTTGGCTTTCATTGCTCGGCGTTATCTTCCCTGAGTTCTAGCGGGGTACTTTTCTTCATAATCTTCGAAATCTACGTTGGACAGGTTCAGACGTATGCCGAACTGCGAACCAGCGCCGCGGGTGCTGGTGCTCTGGCTGACGTTATTGAACTCTTCCCGCTCCGAGAGCAACTCTACTAGGTAGGCCGGGTCGTTGGTGGAACCGGTGATATCGACAACGCCCTTGTTGATCGAAATGGAGGTCAGCGAACTCTGTATCACGCTGTTTAGTGAGACAAGCACCTGCGCAACCTGCTGGTCGGGATATTCGTATAACGCGCCCCACTCCTCTTCCATGTCGAAAATAGACGCCTGCAACGCCCTGGGCTCCGCGCTCATGAGTTGAGCGGTTTCCAGGTCATCGAGTACGCTGCGCAACTCCAGCCATCTGGAGATAAATGGTGCGAACAGGAGCAGCACCACAACTGCCGTGGCGGCCATTGCGAATTTGCTGTTGCGGGCAAAGCTGATGCGTTTTTGCTCGGCGACGGCGCCGGCTGGCAGAAAGCTGTATTCGGGTAGTGGCTGCACCTTGCGTTTCAATGCTTTCCAGTCATCCATCGAGGTCATGCTGCGCACGGCGTCGCCCTTGAGCTGGCTGGTCTCGATTTCCCATTGCCGGGCAAATACATCCTGCTCAAGATCTTGCTTGTTAACAGTCAGCAGGCGTCGAACGGCATTGCTCCTGACCTGGAGGAAGGAAATATTGCTGCCTTCCTCATCATTGATGAGGAAGGTTTTCTGGTCGTCATCATCCGGCGCGTTCAGCAGTGCCAGGCTGCGAGGCATGATGGCGCCAAGGAACAGGTCTTCGTGGGCAAAAGCGCGGAATAACAGGTTTGTTTCCTGTTCGTTGAACCACAGCGCGACGCCTTCCTGGTGGCCGGCATTCACGGCGAGCAGGAGTTTTTCCTCGTATGCGGGGATCAGAGACTGCGCCTGCAGTTCCAGGGCTGACCGTATCAATTTTTCCCCGGTCAGGTTCATGTGGTAGGCAGTGGCCCCAAAATCGACGGTGGGCAACAGCAACAGAATGTCCCGCTTGTCACCCCTGGCCAGGCGGCTTGCAGCCCTGGCTATGGCTTGCGGGAAAGTGTCATCCTCGGCCATCGAGATTTCTTCGCTTTCACCGTTGGCGGTATTGACGAGGGTGTTATCAAACAGCAACAGGCTGATATCGATCCGTTTGAAGATGTCTGAATGACGCCGGGTTGGCAGCAGCGACTGTATTTTCAGGCTGATGTCCCTGGCGGGAATTTTGTCGAGAAAAGGAATGCCCGATGCCATAGCTGCTGTCTGGTTTATTTTGCTCTAATATATTGAATTGTAAGTTATTTTTGGATTTGTGCCCTAGCGGGTTACCGGCATTTGGCGCAATTCCAAGCGCCGGGCCTGTTCTAAGACAACGCCCCCCGGCAAAAAGTTTATAGAAATATGAAATTTTTGCTGTAAATATATAAAAAATCTAAATAATTTCTGGGAACTTTTTACAAAACATCCGTTTCGGCAAAGTCCGGCCCATAAAAAACGCCCATGTTGAATCAACATGGGCGCTCTGGTGTCGGTTTTGTGCAGGATCAGCTGCCGCTTTTTTCCTTCTGGACCAGGAAGTCGACAATCTTCAGCAGGTCGGTTTGAGTAGCGACGGCCCCCCCCACGGAAACCAGGTACTTGCCGTTAACTACCATGCTGGGTACGCCACGTACACCGTAGTCACGCATGCGGGTACCGGCGCGCTTCACGGCAGAAGTAACAGAAAATGAGTTCCATGCCTTGTCGAAAGCATCGGGTGCCACACCCTCCTTGACGAACATGTCTTTCACTGCCTCTTCGGTCTGCAGGTAGTTGCGGTTCCGGTGAATCTCGTTGAACGCCACATCATGGATCTTGTTGGTTACGCCAAGGGCGTCAGCAGCGTAAAAGATCTGAGCATGTACCTCCATGGTCTGGTTCCACATGCCGGGACTGCGTACAAAAGCCACATCAGACGGCAGTTTTTCTTCCCAGCTGGAAATCAGTGGCTCGAACGCATAGCAATGTGGGCAGCCGTACCAGAAAATTTCAGTGACCTCGATCTTGTTGGGGTCGGCGGTCCTGACCGGCGTAGCAATGATCTCGTAATGCGTGCCTTCAACATAGAGCGAAGGCTGTGCATTAACTGTGGCAATCAGGCCCAGTAGGAGGGCGGCCAGCAGTGTGAATCTCGAGAACCGTTTCATATTCTCTCTCCCTCGGTTATTCCTTCTTAAATGTGCGCTGTATATCGTGTAATCCGGTATAAAACCAGTGTGTTACTCGGTGGAAGATCAGCGCGAGTATGCCATAGCAGACCCGGAAATAGACATTTAATGGCAACCCGGCATGATCAAATTCATATTTTTTGCAGTATTTCCGGGCGCTGCTGAACCCATGCTGAATTACCGCAGACCGGCGACGTACGAAGCCAGCGCGGTAATTTCCGCATCTTTCAGCCGTGCAGCTATGCTGCGCATTACTTCTGCATCGTCGTTCTGGCGAACACCGTCGCGAAATGCACGTAACTGTAGTTCGGTATAGGCGGGATCCTGACCACTGAGAGCTGGGTAACCCGCTGAGGCCAGGCCCTGGCCGTTGGGAGAATGGCAAGCCGAGCATGCAGCAACACCAATGTCAGCATTACCGGCTCGGTAAATGGATTCACCTAGGTCGACTTTTTCCGGTTCGGCGGCGCCCTGCGGAGTAGCCTGGGATGCATAGTAAGCAGCTACGTCGGCCATGTCCTGGTCATTTAGATTATTAAGCATACCGGTCATGAGCGGAGCAGCCCTGACACCACTCTTTGATGTCATACATCTGTTTAAGGAGATAACCCGCATTTTGCCCCCCGATCTTGGGCACATTCGCAATGGTGCTCATGTTACCGTTCTGGCCATGGCAGGCCAGGCAGACAGTAATCTTTTCCGCGCCTGCAACGGCATCACCCTGGGCCAGAACCTCGGGGACAGTTACGAGGGCAAAAAGGGCAATAGTTACTGTTGAAATGAGTTTTTCTATTCCTTTCACTGCAATTTTATTCATGCGCTGAGTCTTAACTTATTGGATTATGAATTCGGTGTTGGTGCCCGTGGACAGCCCACTGCTAATTAACTAGCTGTGCTGATACAATCCACAGCCTTTGAAACGGCGCGATTATACCTTAAGCCTCCGGCCATTCCCAAGCAGAATGCCCGCTCAATATGACTGAAAAACCGGCAGAAAAACTCGATTTTTCGGGCACACACTTCCTGCAAAGCGCAGAGACGGTCAGCCAGTGTCCGCCGGATCATGCCCACGAGGTTGCCTTTGTAGGCCGCTCAAATGCCGGTAAATCCAGCGCCATTAACATGCTCACCAGCCAGCCCAAACTGGCCCGCACCAGCAAGACGCCGGGGCGCACCCAGTTACTAAATTTTTTCCAGGTCGCCGAGGGCAGGTATCTCGTGGACCTGCCCGGTTTCGGATTTGCCAAGGTGCCGCCCCAGGTAAAGGCCAAGTGGGAAAAGCAGCTGGAAGTCTACTTGCGTGAGCGAAAATCTCTGCGCGGCCTGGTCCTGCTAATGGACTGCCGACACCCGCTTAAAGACTTCGACAGGCAGATGATCGCCTGGTGCAACCAGGCGGGGATGCCGGTCCATATCCTGCTGACCAAGTGTGACAAGCTGAAATCCGGAGCCCGCAAGAAGGTGCTGTTGGAAACCCGCCGGGATCTGGCCAACTATAGCGCTCTGATCTCAATACAACTGTTTTCGTCCCTAAAAGGGGATGGTGCGGGGGAGTTGAAGGGCCGGCTGCAGGCCTTGCTTTGTCCTCCTGAACCTCTATAAGCCCCGGAGTTCCTGGGTTAATTACCCGAAATACAGCCATGGACCCCTAAAACAAAGCGGGCCCTAACTGTAGGAGAAAACAGTTAGGGCCCAACGCGCTCCTTATCTTAACCAGGAGATATATCTTCAAGCAGCAGGCTGGAAAAATCGGGGAGAAAACCACCCTGCTATATCTTCTGACCCACCCTTTATGCAATAGTTCAAAAAATTTTCCAGTTCCAGAAAATATTTCCTGTTTGCACAATGACACAGTTTTCGGGCCCCGGCCCTTTCAATGAGCAGTATTCCAGTCCTTGCCGGAACCGATGTCCACGACCAGGGGCACATTTAGGGATGCGGCGGTAACCATGCGAAATTTCACCCCTTCAGTCAGCAATGCCAGATCATCTTCGGCCACTTCGAAGACCAGCTCATCGTGTACCTGCATTATCATGCTGGCATCCAGATTGGCCACATTCAGCCAGTGGTAGATATCCACCATGGCCTGCTTGATGATGTCCGCAGCCGTTCCCTGCATGGGGGCATTGATCGCTGTGCGTTCAGCAGCCTTGCGCAACATGCCATTGCTGGCCTTGATATCGGGTAGGTACAGACGGCGGCCGAACAATGTTTCCACATACCCCTGTTCGTTGGCCAGCATGCGCGTGTCATCCATGTACTTGCGTACTCCCGGGTAACGCTGGAAATAACGCTCAACATATTCCTGCGCTTCATTGCGCCCGATGCCCAACTGCTTGGCGAGCCCGAACGGTGACATACCGTAGATCAACCCGAAGTTGATTGCCTTGGCGCTGCGACGCTGGTTGGGATCGACCTTGTCCAGGGATACTGAAAAAATTTCACTGGCCGTGGCCTGGTGTACGTCGAGACCTTTCCTGAAGGCCTCGCCAAGGCTTTCATCGCCGGAAAGATGCGCCATGATGCGCAGTTCCACCTGGGAGTAGTCCGCTGCCATCAGCGTCCTGCCCTTGCCGGCGATGAAGGCCTGGCGTATGCGGCGACCTTCCTCAGTGCGAATCGGAATGTTCTGCAGGTTGGGTTCGGTGGAAGAGAGCCTGCCCGTGGCCGCCACTGCCTGCTGGTAATTGGTATGAATTCGGCCCGTGCCCGGGTTGATGTCCAGTGGGAGCCTGTCCGTATATGTGGATTTCAGCTTGCTCAGTCCGCGATGCTCTAGAATCACTTCCGGCAACGGATACTTCAGGGCCAGTTCCTGCAACACCGGCTCAGCTGTGGATGGTTGTCCCTTGGCAGTTTTGCTAATCACCGGATATTCGAGTTTTTCGTAAAAAATCTGCTGCAGCTGTTTGGGCGAGCCCAGGTTGAATTTCTCACCTGCCAACTCAAAGGCTTTTTTCTCCAGTTCCACCAAGCGAGAAGCAATTTGCCCGCTTTGCTTTTCCAGGGCCTTTATATCCAGGCTAACGCCGCTTTCCTCCATGCGGCTCAGTACAGGCAACAGGGCTATTTCGAAATAGCGGTATACGTTCGCCAGCCCACCAGTTGCCGCCAGTTTGCCCCCAAGCACCTGGTGCAAGCGAAAAATGAAGTCGGCATTTTCCGCTGACCAGTGACCGGCTTTTTCGAGGTCGAGTTCGGCAAAAGTCAGCTTGCTGCGCCCCTTGCCCAGCAATTCTTCCAGTGTCGCCTTGTTATGTCCCAGGTAATGGGAGGCTAGCCGGTCAAGGGTATGTTTGTGAGCTACCGAGTTGAGCACATAGGACTGCAACATGGTGTCGAAACGCCTGCCCCTCAGTGAGATGCCGTAGTTGGCCAGAATATGAGAAGCAAGTTTCAGGTCATGCCCGACCTTAAACACCTGCTTGTCTTCCAGCACCGGCTTGAGCAGGGCCATCGTGTCGTCTCTTGCCAGCTGACCGGTATTTTCCAGTCCCATATGGCCCAGCGGCACATAGATGGCTTTGCCTGGCTCCCTGCATAGTGACAGCCCGATGATACTGGCACTCTTGTAATGCGCCCCTTCGGTCTCGATGCTCAGGGCTAGGCGGCCAGTCTTAACAGTACCTGCCAGGTATGCCTCCAGCTGTTTCCTGTTTGTAATGACCTGGTAATCGATCTTGTCGGGTTCGGTATAAGGTTCCTCATCTTCCGGTTCGACTGGCGCCGGTTCTAGCCCAGGGATATCGGCGGCCTCGACTCCCTCACCTTCCAGCTCCTTGATCCAGGTACGAAATTCCAAGTTCTTGTACAGTGCCAGTAACTCGGGTTTGTTCGGCTCACTATGAACGAGATCTTCCGGACCAAATTCGAGATCGACATCCAGCTTGATCGTGGCCAATTTCTTGGACAGTTTTAGCTGCTCGAGATTGTCGCGTAGTTTCTCGCCTATCTTGCCCTTGATCTCGTACGCCTTCTCGGCCAGCGCTTCTAGTGATCCGTACTCCTGTAGCCATTTAACCGCGGTTTTCGGTCCTACGCCGGGAACACCCGGAATGTTGTCCACCTTGTCGCCCATCAAGGATAGGTAATCGATTATTCTCTCCGGCGGCAAGCCGTATTTTTCGGTGACACCCTCAATATCCAGGGTCTCATCGGTCATGGTATTGAGCAGTGTAACGTGCTGGTTGACCAGCTGGGCCATGTCCTTGTCGCCCGTGGAAATCAGGGTAGGCATTTTCTTGCGCCAGGCCTGTTCCGCCAGTGTGCCAATAACGTCATCGGCCTCGACGCCGTCGATGATCAGCAGTGGCAAGCCAAGCGCCTTGATGATCTGGTGAATGGGCTCTATCTGGCTGCGCAGCTCATCCGGCATGGGTGGCCGGTTGGCCTTGTACTCGGCGTACATATCATCGCGAAAGGTTTTGCCCTTGGCATCAAAAATCACGGCAATGTTGCTGTCGGGAAAATCCTTCGTCAGCTTGATAATCATGCTTATGACGCCTTTGATGGCGCCTGTTGGCTGTCCCTTGCTGGAGGTCAGTGGCGGCAGTGCAAAAAATGCGCGAAATAAGTAGGAGGATCCGTCTACCAGCACTAGTGGTTTGTCTTTAGCCATGCTGTCCTGGAATTATCCCAATTGTATTTTTTGTTTTACTCGACACGGCAGCCTGAAAAATCATTCGCTAACTGTCTCATGAAGCGACTGTAGCCGTCGCGCGATCGTTCGATGTCGTTACCAAGCACATCTATGGTGACATAACGCATAGCATTCAGGTCAAGCTGGTTATCCAAGCGTGCGGTATTTTGCGAGGGTCCCGTTACGATACAATTTACCTGGTTGTCCGCCAGCTCCTTTCTGATGCCCAGCATCTGCCTGATTCCCGGCAGAACTTCCTCGTTAGCAGTAAAACTGATGACATGATGCAGGCCAAACTGTGCTTCGAAATACTGGTAGCCGTTATGGTACACGGCAAATGGCGGGAAAGTGTCGGGTTGAAGCCTTTCCCTGATCACGCCTTCCAGGGCAGAAATATCATTGTGGAACCTGCCCAAGTTTTCCCGATAGTGGGTAACATTTTCAGGGTCAAGCCCGGCCAGTATGTCAGTGAGCCTGTTCGCGACCGCCAGCGCATTGCGCGTATCAAGCCAGACATGGGGGTCCGTTGCGCCACCAATAACCTGCCGATTCAGCTGCGGCAATTCCATGACCGTCAGTATCGTACCAGGTAAATTCATAGCGACCCTGTCCATTCCGGTTTCCATAACAGGCCCGACCCACAGAAACACACCGGCCTGGTCCATGAGCCGGCGCTGCGATGGTTTCAATGAAGGATGGTGGGGGTCTTGGGTGGCATCGAGTACCAGCTCCGGACGGGATATGCCGTCGGTAATCGCATCGGCGATCAACAACAAGGGCCTGATGCTTGCTGCAACCAGCGGTTGTGCATTTGCCGGCTGCAATCCAGTCAGCAGGATGCTAAGCACAAATGTATAAAATCGCTTTTCCATGGCTAGTGTAAGAGCGGTTGGTGCGGTGAGTGTGTCGGAAAAAAGATGCTATGATATATCACTATCAATCAATACCACAGGACTCGCATGTCGACTCGCAGCTCCCCAAACAACAGCTCCCTGTGGCCCAGTCAGCTTCTTTTATTTGTTCGCACTGGCTGTTAATCTGTGTCTGATACTGCCCTTCTCAATGTGCAGGCTATCTCACTGCAATTCGACCAGCGCCTGATTTTGCAAAATATTTCACTGCGCATCGCCGAACGCCAGATCGTAACGCTGATTGGCCCGAATGGAGCCGGCAAGACTTCACTGGTTAAGATCGTACTTGGTCTAATAAGCCCCTCCAGCGGCTCAGTTGAACGCAAGAAGGGAATCCGTATCGGCTACATGCCTCAACGATTGCATATAGACCAGAGCATGCCTGTTACCGTGGGCAAGTTCCTGACTCTGGCCGCCAACGCCCGGCATACAGAAATAGGCCGCGCACTTGAAGAGGTCGGTGCTGCGGCGCTCATTAGCAACCAGTTGCATTCGCTCTCCGGAGGGGAGCTGCAACGAGTGCTGCTGGCAAGGGCATTAATCCAAGACCCCCAGCTATTAGTGCTGGATGAACCAGCTCAGGGTGTGGACGTCAACGGCCAGGCAGAACTGTATCGACTGATCACGGATATCCGCGACCGGCATGATTGCGGCATTCTTCTTGTGTCCCACGACCTGCATCTGGTCATGTCTGCCACGGACGAGGTCATTTGCCTGAACCAACACGTCTGCTGCCACGGCCATCCCGAACAGGTGAGCAACGACCCCGCCTACCTAGAGCTGTTCGGTAAGAAGGATGCCGAAACGCTTGCTGTCTACACCCATCACCACAATCACAGTCACGATCTTGCCGGCGAGATCGTGGGCGAAGATCACAAACACTAGTACGCGCCATGGCTGACTTCATCCTGCGCGCACTTCTGTCTGGCCTTCTGGTAGCGGCCACTGCCGGTCCACTGGGCTGTTTTGTCTTATGGCGCCGGATGTCTTATTTTGGTGACACTCTTGCGCACTCTGCCCTGTTCGGCATCGCGCTAGGCCTATTGCTGGATATCAGTCTCGAAATCGCCGTCATTGGTGCATGCGCCCTGCTTGCGGTGCTGCTGGTGTTGATGGAAAAACGGCGCGGACTATCTACGGACACTATCCTGGGCATACTTGCCCACAGCTCGCTCGCTCTGGGACTTGTGATTATGAGCTTCACAGACAACCAGGTGAACCTGGTGGCCTACCTGTTTGGTGACCTGCTCACCGTTTCAACCGGCAACATGTTGTGGATCTCTGCCACCTGTATTTTGGTGATGGCCATGTTGTTCCTGAACTGGAACCGGTTGCTAGCCATTACATTGCACGAAGAGCTGGCACGGGTTGAAGGCATCCATGTTACGCGCATGCGCATGCTGTTAATGCTGCTGATCGCCCTGATCGTAGCCGTGTCCATGAAAGTGGTCGGTATCCTGCTCATCACGTCACTGCTGATTATTCCGCCGGCATGTGCGCGGGCCTATGCCAAAACTCCGGAATCCATGGCCACCTTGGCGAGTATCGTCGGCACCATCGCGGTCTGCGGTGGTATCGCGGCATCCTGGTTGTGGGATACGCCGACTGGACCCAGCATTGTGGTGACAGCCAGCCTGCTGTTCGTGATCGGGCGGCTGCTGCCGGCAGGAGAAAAACTTTAGAAGGTCTTGTTTACCGCGCCAGGAATTTTTTTACGGCCAGGAAATTTTCCAGCATCGGTTCCGGCTGGTAAGGCGGCTTGAAGAACCCGACGTTATTTCCCTGCGGGTCGATCAGCATGACTTCCCCGTTATGATTCACCAGATAATTCTCATCATCCATGGCAACATAGTTGAACGTGATGTTCATCTCCATGGCCAGTGAATAGATGGGGGCGTAATCACCAGTCACGCCAATGAATGCAGGATTGAAGTATTTCACGTAATTCGATAGCACTTCCTTTGTGTCCCGCTTCGGGTCGACACTGATCATGACGACCTGGAAATCTTCCACCTCTCCCCCGGCCGACAGCAGGTCATAAAACTGCTTGATACTTGCCATCGTCAGCGGGCAGATATCCGGGCAAAACGTGTAACCAAAGAAAACCGCGGTCCAGCGACCCTGCAGGTTGGCATTGGTAAACTCCGCGCCCTCATCGTCGTTCAGGCTGAACGGTTCAATAACCAAGGGGTTGTCGTAAATAAAGAAGCTGTCGTTTCTTAGTGATTCGGCCGTGATCGCTTCGGCCAACAGGAACAACGTAATCAACACCGCACTCGAAATAACGGAAATCCCCGCCATGAGGATGAACGCAAGTTTCAGTGGGGATTTTTCCATGGTCGACATGGCCGGCGCTGCTACCGCGAAAATCCGCGGTTAAATATAGTGATCGATCAGCAGCGCAATGAAGAGTGCGATCAAGTAGAAAATGGAATAACGGAAGGTGGTCAGTGCCGCCCTGGGTTTGTGGGTGAACATCAGCTGCAGGGAGTTATACATGAAGCCTCCTCCGAGCAGGATGGCCGACGCCAGGTAGAATGCACCGCTCATACCGGTCAGGTAAGGCAGTACAGTAACCAGGCACATGATGATCGTATATAAAAGTGTATGCAGTTTCGTCAGTGGATCGCCGTGAGTCACCGGCAGCATGGGAATGTCCGTCTTCGCGTAATCATTCTTGCGATGAATGGCCAGTGGCCAGAAGTGCGGCGGCGTCCAGGCGAAAATGATCAGCACCAGCAACAGGCCGTTCGCATCTACCATGCTGTTGACTGCGGTCCAGCCCAGTAGTGGCGGCATGGCGCCGGAAAGGCCGCCTATGACGATATTCTGCGGAGTCGCCCTTTTCAAAAAGCCGGTGTAGATGATGGCGTAACCAACGAAGGAGGCCAGTGTAAGCCAGGCGCATAACGGATTGACCAGGAAGATCAGGATGGCCATGCCGAGCACACAAATGGCCAGGGCGAACATCAGGGCCTGGGCGGGACTGACTTTCCCCTGCGGAATTGGCCGCTTGATCGTGCGTTGCATAATAGTATCGACCTGGTGGTCGATTAGGTGGTTCACCACGGCGCCGGCGCTGGCGACCAGAGCAATTCCCAAGTTTCCCCATACTAGAATATCCAGAGATACCATGCCTGGCACTGCGAGGAACATGCCTACCAGCGATGTCAGGATCATCATCATGACAACGCGGGGTTTGCACATCTCGTAGTAATCCCGCCAGGTGGCAGCTCTGACTGCCTGTTTCTGCATGGAAAACTCGTTCATGATTAGAACTCGGCGACTTTGCTAAGCCGGTAGTTGAGGGTCACAAGGGCGAGCAATAGTAAAGCACCCCCGGCGTTGTGTGCAACCGCGACCCAGAGCGGCAACGAGAACACGATGTTGCTGATACCCAGGGTGACCTGCAGGATCAGCAGGAGCAGAAGCACGTTCGTCAGACGTGTCAGATCCTTGCCGCCGGCATTACGGTACAAATTCCAGATCAGGAAGCCCAGGAACAGGGTAACCAGCAGGGCGCCTATGCGATGAGCCATGTGAATGGCTACGCGAGCCTCGCCGTCCATTAGGCCGCCGAGATAGTTCGGGCCGATTTCCTGGGTCACATTGAAGCCGCTGGCGAAATCCATCGGCGGTAGCCAGCGCCCTTGGCAGGTGGGCAAATCAGGGCAGGCCAGAGCGGCATAGTTGGAGCTGGTCCAACCGCCCAGGATTATCTGGCAAATAAGCAGAATCAGGGCAATCAGGGCAAGCGGCCGCAGCTGCACCCACTGCCGCGCCGGTACACTGGGTTGTTGCCAAGGCCGGTTGTTGAGCCTGAGGCCTAGCAGCCATAACAGGCTGAGTGTCGTGAAGCCGCCAAGCAAATGCGTGGTTACGACCTGTGGCCATAGTTTTAGGGTCACGGTCCACATTCCGAACAGGCCCTGCGCAATGACTAGGATCAAAAGGAACAGCGGCAGTTTTAAAGGCTGATCCTTTCTGTGGCGGTTTCTCCAGGCTTCAACATTAATAAGGATGATGAGCAACCCCAGCGTACTGGCAAAATAGCGGTGGATCACTTCCGGCCAGGCCTTGTGCGCCTCGAACGGCGCCTCGGGGAAGGCTGCCTCCGCCTGAGCGATTTCCTCGGCGGTTTCGGGTACCGTCAGAAAGCCGTAACATCCCGGCCAGTCGGGACAGCCAAGTCCGGCATCGGACAGGCGGGTCCACGCCCCGAGGATCACCACGCACAGGGCGAAGAAGGTGGCAAAGACCACGAGAGTGTAGGAAGGTTTACCTCTTTTCATGAATTCCTTGTTACCTTGAGGGCATTGATGCCCATGCCCGGCGTCATAATAACGCCTGCCTGCCCCAGTTCGTTGCTACTGTCATTGTTATATATCCGAGTCAGCAGTTTCGCGGCCGGAATTGTCATGGCAATAATTATTAGCAACGGTAAGACCGTCCATGCAATCTCAGTGGCAGTGCTTTTGTGAAACGAGGCATCCTGTTTTTTTGATTTCCTGTAAACCACCAGCGACCAGATGATAGCGGTATAAACGGCAGCGCCGATAATGACGCATACCCAGAAAATCATCACATTTATGTCATTTGCCTGCATGTCGGTTTTCAGCCGTGCTGCTAGGTGCGACCGCCGGGCATCCGCACAAATAGTTCAAATCAGGACGACAATTAGCCCATAAAAACCCGGGGTGACGCGCTAATTTGGGGGGCGCATTATAACAGCTATTTTTTTAGATTTGCCATTTGGCATCCCTTGTTTCCCAAGGATTTTTGGAAAATAATCCTCCTATCCCCGACAGCCCGTCACCACACCAGGATCCTGCCATGACCGTACGCAGTTACATGGAGTTCAACCCCAAAATCGGCGACCGTGCCTTCATCGACTCCAGTGCTGTCGTGATAGGTAACGTGGTGCTCGGTGTTGATTCCTCGGTCTGGCCACTAACCGTCATTCGCGGGGATGTCCACAGCATTCGCATCGGGGACCGTACCAATATCCAGGACGGATCCGTTCTGCACTGTACTTCTCCGGAATCTTTTGGCCCGGACGGCTTTGCCCTGAGCATCGGCAGTGACGTCACAGTTGGCCACCGTGCCGTACTCCACGGCTGCACGATAAAGGACCGTGTGTTGATCGGCATGGGAGCGATCGTGATGGATGGCGCCGTCGTTGAGTCCGACATCATCCTAGGGGGCGGCAGTATAGTCTCGCCGGGCAAGACCCTCACCAGCGGCGGCCTCTACGTAGGCTCACCAGCCCAGCGGGTGCGCGACCTGCGCCAGGAAGAAATCGATTTCCTGCTCTACAGCGCTAGGCATTACACGAAACTCAAAGACCTGCACCTGAATTCCTCGGAAGTCCTGAAATAAACAACCCCTACGTTCATGCATGCCTGAGACGTGCGAGTACACCTGCGGTCTCCGGACGAATGCCCCGCCAAACCTCAAAAGATTCGGCAGCCTGCTCGACCAGCATGCCGAGGCCGTCCATAACTTTTAGGGCGCCGGTGTCGCGCGCCCACCGGCAAAAAGGGGTCACGCCATTGCTGTACATCAGGTCGTAACACCAGGTATCCGTGCCTACTATGCTGTCTGGCAATGTCGGCATCTCGCCCAGCAGGCTGGCCGAGGTGGCGTTAAATATCCAGTCGTAAACCGTTCCACCCAACCCGTCGAATCCACATCCACTGATGCCGGAACTCTGTGCGATAGGCTTGAAGCTTTCGGCGAGTATTCCGGCATTGCTCACTGTGCGGTTGGCGATCAGGATGGAAGCCGGCTTCTGTGCCAAGAACGGCTGCAGGATGCCTCGGGTGGCCCCGCCTGCGCCCAGGATAAGGATGTGTTTTCCGGTCAGTGATCCCCGATGATTAACGAGGACATCGCGCACCAGCCCGAGGCCGTCCGTGTTGTGGCCACAAAGTTTATCCCCGTGCAGGTAGAGCGTATTCACAGCACCGGCGGTTTCCGCCTCGGGCGTAAGCCTGTCTGCTAGAGCATAGGCATCCTGTTTGAACGGTACGGTAACATTGGCGCCCTTCCCACCACCGGCAAAGAAGCCCCTTGCCGAATCAACGAAATGCCCGGTTTCCGCAAGCAAGGTGGTGTATTCGATATCCTGCCCGGTTTGTTTAGCAAACAGGGTATGTATCAGCGGTGACTTGCTGTGACTAACGGGATTACCGATGACGACATAAGGGTCCACGGTGGACTTCCTTCTTAAGATTTGCGGTGTATGCTGACGACAGCATGTTCGTCAGGCTGCGGGTAGTATAACCCGCGGCCGTTTACCGCGGGTATCAGTGCCATGGGTCAGGCGAGCCAGTCCTTTGCGGGCAGGAAATCGGTGTAGAGCTTCGCTTCCTCGGTGCCCGATTCCGGGTGCCAGTTGTATTCCCAACGCACCTGTGGCGGCAGAGACATGAGAATGGATTCGGTGCGGCCCACACCAGAGCGCAAACCAAAGATGGTGCCGCGATCAAAAACCAGGTTGAATTCCACGTAACGCCCACGGCGATATTCCTGGAACCATTTTTCTCGCTCACTGAACGGCGTATTCTTGCGTTTCTCTATGATCGGTACGTATGCCTTCAGATAACTGTCGCCTACAGATCGCATGAAGGCAAAACTCTTATCGAACCCCCACTCGTTGAGATCGTCAAAAAAGAGACCGCCAATACCGCGGGCTTCCTGCCGGTGAGACAGGTAAAAATATTCATCACACCACTTCTTGTAGCGGGCATAGACATCGTCGCCAAATTCGGCGCAGGCATCTTTCGCGACCTGGTGCCAGTGCACGCAGTCCTCCGTAAAACCGTAATACGGTGTCATATCAAAACCACCGCCAAACCACCAGATTGATTCCTGGTCCTCTTTTTCGGCAATGAAAAAACGTACATTGGCATGTGAAGTGGGCACATAAGGATTTTCCGGATGGATCACCAGGGAAACGCCCATGGCCTGGAAGGCACTACCGGCAAGTTCGGGGCGGTTCGCCGAAGCAGATGCAGGCATGGAATCGCCAAACACGTGGGAAAAGGCAACCCCGCCCTTTTGCAGCACCTTTCCATTGATTACGCGCGTACGGCCGCTGCCTCCTTTTTCTCGATTCCATTTGTCCTCGCCAAAAACCGCGCTGCCATCGGCTTCTTCCATGGCCTTGCAGATCCTGTCCTGTAAGTCCAGGAGGTAATCTTTTACTGCTTCACTGTTGATATTTGTCACGCGGTACTCCGGTTACTGCTTCCAATACATCGTTTTTGCCGGCTTTTCTGTCTCATCACTACATTGAATTCACTGACCAGGGCCCCGTTGGTGGCAATGGCGTCAAAGAGTTTGCCATTGCGTGACGGGTATATCGCATCGATGCCACTACCCAGTGGCGGCAACGGTCACCTATTTAGCCTCCAGCGTACCGGTATGACTTTCCTCGAGGATACTCATGGCAAGCCCGGTGCAGGCACCCAGCTGGCGGATCAGTGCAAATCTGTACTTGACCGGCGGCCATGAAGGCAATAGACAACATCTGTAGCAACAGGATTACCGGAAAGATTTTTTCAACATGTTAACTATGGGTAACCTATTCAGCCGGTTTAGCGGGTCCGGGCAGAGGTAATATTCTCGAATGGTCACAATAAGTGCTTGAATTATATCTAGTTAGCAAGGTTATTTTACATAAATGGTGACGAATTTAGGTATTCGGTCGCCAGCATCAAAGTATAATGTTAAAAAACTCACTATGATTGGCGTATCATATTAGCTTGCGCAAGCCCCAAAAACCCCGATTTTAAATCCATGAGCTTGTTACCCATACTCGAATTCCCCGATCCGCGTCTACGTAAAAAGGCCGAGTCGGTCGAGCGCATGGATGACGCCCTCCGCAAGGTGCTCGACGATATGGTAGAGACCATGTACCACGCCGGGGGTATTGGCCTGGCGGGCCACCCAGGTCAACGTCCACCTGCGCATGTTGGTGATCGATATCTCAGAGGACCGCTCCAGCCCAATGGCGTTAATCAACCCGGAAATTACCGTGATCGACCCGGAGCCCCTGGGTCACGAGGAAGGTTGCCTTTCCGTACCCGGTTATTACGAGTTGGTTACACGGCCCCGCAAGGTCAGAGTAAATGCCCTGGACAGGCAGGGAGAACCCTTCGAGCTAGAGGCTGAAGGCATCCTGGCCGTGTGCATCCAGCACGAGGTCGATCATCTCAACGGCAAGCTATTCGTAGATTATATTTCCAGCCTGAAACGCGAACGCATTCGCTCAAAGCTGGAAAAAGAACACCGCCAGCAGAAAACGGCTACTGACGCCGGCGCCAATTCCTAACATTGGCTGAAAAAGTCTCATGCGCCTGATATTTGCCGGCACCCCTGCCTTTGCCGCTAATCACCTGACATGCCTGATTGCTGCGGGACATGACGTGATTGCTGTCTTTACCCAGCCCGACCGGCCAGCCGGCCGCGGCAAAAAGGTACAACCCACCCCGGTCAAAGCCGTTGCCGAACAACATGGCATACCCATTTTCCAGCCTGTCCGGATGGACAGCCAGGCCACTGCTGGTTTGGCAGCACTGGCCCCGGACCTAATGGTGGTTGTCGCCTATGGCTTGATCCTGAGTTCCGGTGTCCTGGAGATTCCCCGTTTAGGCTGCATCAATGTACATGCGTCCCTGCTTCCCCGCTGGCGCGGGGCAGCTCCGATCGAGCGCGCCATCCTGGCCGGCGACTCTGAAACCGGCATCTGCATCATGCAGATGAATGCCGGCCTAGATACCGGGGATGTCCTGTTGGCCCTAAAGACACCGATCGGAGATAACGATAATGCCTTGACCATCACGGACCGTCTGGCCTTGCTGGGCAGTGAAGGGCTAGAGAAGGTGCTGGGCAACCTGCCTGGATTCCAGGCCAGTGCAATTCCACAGGACGACGCTCATGCTACCTATGCCACCAAACTGGCCAAGGAAGAGGCAGAAATCGACTGGAGGCAACCGGCGGCAATGATTCAACGACAAGTGCAGGCATTTTACCCGCGTTCACCGGCCTGGTGCCCTTTCCGGGGCGACCGGCTTCGAATCATCCGGGCCGTCTGCAACGACTTAAACACTGGCCAGTCTGCCGGCAATGTGCTCGCGGTAACCGGCAGCAGCATCACGGTCGCCTGTGGTGAAAACTGCCTGGAAATATTGTCTGTCCAACTGCCGGGCAAGAAACCGATGGCCATGCAGGATGTTCTTAACGGACACCCGGGCTTGTTCACCCCCGGCACTCGCCTGGATGCCGCAAATCCGGAATGAGGACGCTCTCTTGAGGCCCATAAGTGACCGCTTACTTGCGGTGCAAATACTGGTTGAGCTGCTTTACCAAAACGGCTCATTATCATCACACCTTTCAGGACTTAGCGCCGCAAACCCGACCGTCAACCTGCCCCTGGTCCAGGAATATACCTACGGCGTGTGCCGCTGGTACCCCAGGCTTGCCTTTATTGCCCAGCGGCTGATGGAAAAACCGGCCAGGACGAAGGACAACGATATCTTCTGCCTGATCCTGCTCGGACTCTACCAGCTGTTTCATATGCGCACTCCCGACCACGCGGCAGTCAATGAAACCGTTGCAACGACCCGCATATTAAAAAAGCCATGGGCAAAAAACCTGGTTAACGCAGTATTGCGACAGGCATTGCGCGAGCGGGAGGCTCTGCAGGCGGCCATTCAGGATGAGCCGCTAGCCCGGTTCGCCCACCCGCCCTGGCTGATGGGCGCCATCAGGCAGGACTGGCCGGAGCAGGCTGACAGCGTTCTCGACAACAACAACCGGCAGGCACCGATGGTCCTGCGGGCGAACCTGCACCGCTCCAGCCGCGACCAATGCCTGGAAAGACTGGCCGCCAGCGGGATCACGGCCAGCGCCGGTGCCAATACCGCTACCGGGATAGCCCTGGCCGCCCCCTGCGAGGTCGGCAAGCTGCCGGGTTTTGCCGATGGCCTTCTCAGTGTCCAGGATGAGGCATCCCAGCTCGCCGCCGCCCTGCTCGGTCCGGCGCCTGGTGCCCTGGTGCTGGATGCCTGCGCTGCGCCGGGCGGCAAGACCTGTGCCCTGCTGGAACTGGCAGACGGTAACCTCGACCTGCTTGCCCTTGATAACAATGAAGACCGCCTGGGGAAAGTCAGGGAAAACCTGGCCCGTACCGGCCTCGAGGCCGCGGTATCCTGTGCCGATGCCGCCGACACCGGACAATGGTGGGATGGCAACCCGTTCGATGCCATCCTGCTGGATGCCCCCTGCTCCGGCACCGGCGTCATTCGCCGGCACCCGGATATCAAGCTGCTGCGCCACGCCGATGACATCCCCCGGCTTGCTGGCCTGCAAGAACAGCTGCTGGCAGCGCTCTGGCCCTGCCTCAAACCCGGCGGACGGCTGCTTTACACCACCTGTTCGGTCCTGCGCGCCGAAAACGAGCGCGTGGTCGGAGATTTTCTCTCAGCGACAGGCGACGCCACGGCCCTGCCGTTGTCACATCCCGGCACCCTGCCCTGCAACCCGGGGATGCAGTTCCTGCCGGGGGCGGCCGGTACAGACGGTTTCTACTATGCTCTGCTCGAAAAGCACTAAGCATCTGCCCTGATTGACAATTTTTGCCACCACGTTTCAGTCTTCTGAACATAGGCATATAATGTCGCCGCAATTTTTACCTGAAGTCAGCGGGAGTTTTCCGGATACATGAAAATCATCATCCTCGGCGCCAACAAGGTCGGTGCCGCGCTGGCTGAGAACCTGGCAAAGGAAGCCAACGACATTACCGTCGTGGACCCCAACGCCATCCGGTTGAGGGAACTCAAGGACCGCCTGGATATCGCCACGGTCGAAGGTCAGGTGTCCTACCCCGACATCCTGGAAAGTGCCGGCGCCCGTGATGCAGACATGCTGATTGCCATCACGGACAGCGATGAAGTCAACCTTGTCGCCTGCCAGATTGCCTTTTCGTTATTCCGCACGCCGAAAAAAATCTGCCGCCTGCGTTCGAATTCCTACGTCGCCGAAAAGAAGCTGTTCTGCCCGGAGGCCATTCCCATCGATGTGGTCATCAGCCCGGAACAGGAAGTCTCCCATTACATCAAGAGCCTGATCGACCTGCCCGGCTCGCTGCAGGTGCTCGACTTCGCCAACGGCCTGGTGCAGCTGGTTGCCGTGAAGGCGACGCGTGGCGGTCCGCTGATCAACCAGGAAATTTCCCAGTTGCGCGAGCACATGCCCAATGTTGATACGCGCGTCGCAGCGATTTTCCGACGCAACCGCGCCATCAAGCCCGAAGGCACCACCATCATCGAGGAAGGTGACGAGGTGTTCTTTATCGCCGCCAAGGAAGACATCCGCGATGTCATGAGCGAACTGCGCAAGGTCGACAAGCCCTACAAGAAAATCATGATTGCCGGCGGCGGCAATATCGGTGAACGCCTTGCCGCATCGCTGGAAAAAAACTACCGCACCAAGATTGTCGAAACGAATTTGGAGCGCTGCAGGGAGCTGACGGAGCGCCTGAAATCCACCACTGTCCTGCATGGCGACGCTTCAGACCAGGAAATGCTTGTCGGTGAAAACATTGAAGATACCGACGTTTTCCTGGCATTGACCAACAATGACGACGCCAACATCATGTCTTCCCTGCTCGCCAAGCGGATGGGTGCTGCCCGTGTCATGACGCTCATTGCCAACCCGGCTTATGTCGACCTGATTCATAGCGGTGAAATCGATATCGCCATCTCGCCGCAGCAGGCTACAATCGGCAGCCTCCTCGCCCATGTCCGAAAGGGTGACGTGGTCAACGTATATTCCCTGCGCCGCGGCGCGGCCGAGGCAATGGAAGCCATCGCCCATGGCGACAAGAACACGTCCAAAGTCGTCGGCAAGCAGATAGAGGATATCGATCTGCCGGAAGGCACAACCATCGGTGCCATCGTGCGCGATGACAAGGTATTCATTGCCCACGACGACATCGTCATCGAGACCGACGATCATGTCATCATGTTCATGGTCGACAAGAAACACATACCTGAGCTTGAACGACTGTTCCAGGTAGGACTGACGTTCTTTTGAGACGGATTTCCGGCTCTTACAGGAAAACAGCATGTTGATTCCAGGCACCAGATAACGGCATTTCGATGAACCTGCCTGTCATACTTCGCATCCTTGGCGTGTTGCTGATGTTGTTCAGCTTAACCCAGCTGCCCCCCATGCTGGTCTCGTGGTATTACCAGGACGGCGTCATGTACTCCTTCCTGACTACCTTTTTCCTGACCCTGATATGCGGTTTTGTATTGTGGGCACCTGTCATGAACAACCGACAGGAATTGCGAACCCGGGACTGCTTCCTGGTCGTGACCCTTTTCTGGACCGTGCTAGGCTCTTTCGGTAGCTTCCCGTTCATATTCACCCCCTCCCTGGGCATGTCGGTGACCGATGCATTCTTTGAATCGATTTCCGGGCTGACCACGACCGGCGCCACGGTCCTGTCCGGGCTGGACGCCCTGCCCCGCTCCGTCCTGTACTACCGCCAGCAGCTCCAGTGGCTGGGCGGCATGGGCATCATTGCCATCGCCGTGGCCATCTTGCCTATGCTTGGCATAGGCGGAATGCAGCTATACCGTGCGGAAAGCCCCGGTCCGGTCAAGGACAACAAGCTCCTGCCCCGTGTGACACAGACTGCCAAGGCCTTGTTGTTTATATACATCGCCCTGACCATGCTTTGTGCAGTTTGCTATTACCTGGCAGGTATGAGCGTTTTCGACGCAATTGGCCACAGTTTCGCGACAGTTGCCATCGGCGGCTTTTCCACCCATGACGCCAGCATCGGCTTTTTCGACCACCGGGGCATCGAGATGATCGCCACGATTTTCATGTTCATTTCAGGCATCAACTTTGCCCTGCATTTTTTTGCCTGGGAGCACAAAAGCTACAAGCACTACCTGAAAGACACGGAATTTCAGTTCTATGCCGGCCTCCTGGTCCTTATTTCCATTGTCACCGTCTTCTTCCTGTATTTCTCTGGGACCTACCCCCTGACAGAAGCCTTTTTTCGTGGCCTGTTCGAAGTGGTCTCCATCTCCACAACCACAGGCTTCAGCACCGACGATTTCACGGCCTGGCCGACCTTCCTGCCCTTCCTGCTTTTCTACATGGCAATCATTGGCGCCTGTGCAGGCTCAACGGGTGGTGGCATGAAGGTGATTCGCATCGTGCTAATCATCAAACAGGGTTTTCGGGAAATTGAAAAACTGGTTCACCCCAATGCGGTGATCCCCATAAAACTTGGCGACCAGCGAGTTCCAGACCGGGTCATCGAATCTGTCTGGGGATTCTTCTCGGTATACGTGATGGCGTACATGGTGATGCTGCTGGCACTGCTGGCAGTCGACCTGGATATCACCACCGCGTTCACCGCGGTCGGTGCCAGTATCAACAACCTGGGCCCCGGACTGGGCGAAGTTGCCTTCAATTATGGGGGGTTGCCGGATGCCGCGAAATGGATTCTCTGCCTGGGTATGCTGCTTGGCCGGCTGGAAGTTTTTACCCTGCTGGTGATCCTGTCGCCACATTTCTGGCGCAACTGAACCAGCCTATTCCTGCGTCTGTCCCTTACTAGCGGTTTTCATCAACGCAGCCAGTTCCGACCAAGCGACTCCAGGTTCAAATGCCTGCATGCAACTGGACATGGCTCTCCTGTTCTTCTCGAAATGGCAAGTGCGCCTGTAGCACGGTGCGCAATGGAATGGCGGATCCGTGGCAACAAGATGCTGCTGGTGTTGACCTGTCGTTCCTATCAATTTGTCGCTGGTCGGACCATAAAGCGTTATGGCCGGTGTACCGATCATTGCTGTTAAATGTGCCAGCCCCGTATCGCAATTGACGGCACCCCGCGCATTGCGGATTACACCGCCGAGTGCTGACAGCGACAGCCTTGGCAGCGCAATGGCGTTATCATGCCTGCCGGCGATCTGTTTGGCCCGGGCCAGCTCCTGTTGATTGCCTCCCGGCAACACCACGCTGTAACCATCCTCCGCCGCCAGGTTGATCAGCTTGTGCCAGTGTGCATTGGGCCACAGCTTGGTTGTCCAACTGGCATTGTGGACCAGCACGATATAGGACTCCGGCAAGTCAAGCGCCGGCATGGTGAACGCATTTTCCCGCAAGCCGTAATCCGGCTTGCTATCAGGTATGCCGTAACCCATGGCAAATGCAAACAATGCACGCTGACGGGTGATCGCATGCAGGCGTGTATCCACGTAATGCCGGTGTTTATAGGCCCAATGTGCGGGTTTTTCGGCAACGCTGCTGCCATCCATCCCGTGTATCGGACCCTTGCGCATAAAACTGATGAAGGCACTTTTCAGGTTGTTCTGGGCATCAATCACCAGGTCATAGTCGTTGCTGTTGACCTGCTCGAAAAAAAGCCTGACTTCTTTGCCCTTGTACGTCTTCAGGAATTCTTTACGCCATCGGCGATGTGCGCTTTTATAGATATTGCGTACGGCAGGGTGCCACGACGGCACCTCGGCAAAGGATTCGTCCACGACCCAGTCGAACTCGATGCCAGGATGCATAGAGGCTGCATCGGTCAGGGCGGGAAGGGCATGCATCAGGTCACCCATTGAGGTGAGCTTGATCACAAGTACACGCTTGATATTGATGGCTTGTCCTCGGTAATAACAGTCAGGCGGGTTGGACGGCAAATGCTATGGCGGCGGAAATTATTTTTAGTGAACCGAGCTCCAGATTCAGAAAAACAGTTTTTTCAGCTTGGCTGTCCAGCCATGGCGGCGTCCATGTTTCGTGGCCGCTTTGTCGTCTTCCACGAAATTGATCTGGATGGATTGCCGCGTTCCCTCGTAGGCGGGGTAACCATGCCAGCAGTTATCCGTCACCTTGAACGCGATCATGGTGCCGGCATTCGGTGCTACTTCAGCAACAAAATCGTCCATATTCTCGCTGCGCAGAATGCGCAGCTTGCCGGCATCAGCAACCCACTCATCATTGAAATAAATCAGTATCGTGGCCATTTTCGATTTCGAGTCCGTATGGATCCGGCCGTCTTTGGCACGGGAGTAGCCGCGCAAGGTGATGACCATCGGCCTGTCACGCAAATCGATATCGAGTTTTTCCGAAATGATGTTGCGGAAATCGCTATTGTTGAGTTCCTCAAGCAGCGCGTTGAAACGGGGCCCGGGCGTCATGTCGTCCAAGGCAAAGCTGCCGCCGGCATTGATTTCCGGAAAATCATCCAGCACTTCTGCAACGAACTCCGCCTTTACCGAACGGTCGACAACAAAGTGGGGGTAGGGGGCTGGTTGGGTCTGGGCTGCGGATACTGCCTGTAGGTCTAATATCATGCTCATCGACGTTATCTGCTCAAGGTTGCGAAATTATTCCGTGATCAACTGCATCATTCAATAGCGCCAGATCAATGGCGCTTCAGTACGGACGCTGTTCTCCTGAAGGGACGCGCCTGAAGCGCTTGTACTCCCACTGGTACTGTTCAGGATAATCCCCGATGGCCTGCTCGATAGCCCGGTTCAGGGCCGGGAGCGAATCTGATATATGCTCGGCATATATCTTGAGCTGGCATTTCCTGGAAAATAATTTTCCAGCCCTGGCGGCCCTCCTGTGACACCCGGGCGGCAAAGCCGAGAACGGCCCTGGCACCGGTTTTCTGGATCAGCCGGGAGACCAGGGTCATAGTCAGGACCTGTTTGCCGAAGAAGGGGGCGAAGTCGCCGCTCGACGCCACATTTGGCACCTGATCAGGCAAGATTCCAACAATTTCGCCGCTTTTCAGCGCTTTTAGCAACCTGATGACGCCTTTATTGTCGGTTGCCACCATCCTGGCACCGGTACGGCCGCGCGCCCGAAAGAGCAGGCGGTCCAGTCCGGGCTCCCTGGGGGCCTGGTACAACTGGCTGCTCTGGCCGCAACCGCACTGGTTCAGGTAGAGCCCGAACACTTCCCAGTTGCCCAGGTGCGGGGCGATGACCACGGTCCCTTTTTTTTCCGCCTGGGCGGCCTGCAAAAACGCCAGGCCTTCGATCTCCAGGACATGATCCAGGACCTTTTCGGCCGGCCACAACCAAACCGGCCCACATTCTGTCAGGGTCTGGAATGTATTAGAAAGACTGTCCTTGCCGAGTAGCAGGCGCTCACTTTCAGGCATTATGGGGTAGCAAATGGCAAGATTTGTCCGGGTGGTGGCGGCCATTCGGGAGGACATCAGCCAGGCAATCCGGCCGAGGAGGGAGCCGACCCGCCTGGCGGCACCGAGGGGCAGTATCGACAGTCCGCGCAGGAAAAATATAAAGAGTGCTGATTTCAAAATGTCAGATGCTGTGCAGCTACCGTATTACCTGGAGCGAGTACCCAGTTTATTCTCGCCATCAACGCCCGTTTTTAGCATAATTAGCGCTTTTTCAGGCCACCGGAGCCCCCGGCCAACCAGAACCGGGATCTTGCGGCCATTTTATCCGATATTGATCCTCCAGGAGCCTTTTTTGAGCAATTCGGCACCCGATGTGTCCACATTCCAGGGCCTTATTCTTGCCCTCCAGCAATTCTGGGCCGATCACGGCTGCGTGATTATCCAGCCGCTGGACCTCGAAGTTGGTGCTGGCACCTTCCACACCGCAACCTTCCTGCGCGCCATCGGCCCGGAAAGCTGGAACAGCGCCTATATACAACCCTGCCGGCGCCCCACAGACAGCCGTTACGGGGAAAATCCCATGCGGCTGCAGCATTATTACCAGTTCCAGGTCATCCTCAAGCCATCGCCGGATAATATTCAAGATTTGTATCTAAAATCGCTTAAATATCTTGGTATTGACACGAACGTGCACGATATCCGCTTTGTCGAGGATAACTGGGAATCGCCGACCCTCGGTGCCTGGGGGCTTGGCTGGGAAGTCTGGCTGAACGGCATGGAGGTCACCCAGTTTACCTACTTCCAGCAGGTGGGCGGCCTGGAATGCTTCCCGGTGAGCGGCGAGATCACCTACGGCATCGAGCGCATCGCCATGTACCTGCAGGGGGTGGACAGTATTTTCGATATCGTCTGGGCCAACACACCCAACGGAACCGTGACCTACGGTGATGTGTTCCACCAGAACGAAGTGGAAATGTCCGCTTACAATTTTGAATATGCCAATACCGATATCTTGTTTCACGGTTTCGACGAGGCGGAAGTACAGTGCCAGTTCCTGATCGACAAGCAGCTGGTCTTGCCCGCCTATGAGATGGTCCTGAAAGCCTCCCACACCTTCAACCTGCTCGATGCCCGTTCAGCGATCTCCGTGACAGAAAGGCAGCGATACATCCTGCGGGTGAGGGCAATGGCAAGAATGGTTGCCCAGGCCTATTTTGATTCCCGGGCACGCCTGGGTTTCCCGCTGGCACCCGGGGCGCTGCGCAAGGCCACCCTGGAGAAGTACAGCAATGAATAGTCGCGACCTGCTGGTGGAAATCGGCACCGAGGAATTGCCACCGAAAGCCCTGCCCGTGTTGTCCGCCGCCTTCGAGCGCGAGGTTGCCGCGGGACTCGGCAGGCAGAACCTGGATTATTCCGGGACCACGGCCTTCGCTACACCGCGACGTCTTGCCGTACTGGTCAGGGATTTACAGGAGAGCCAGGCCGATGCGGCTATTGAAAAATTCGGCCCCGCATTGCAGGCGGCTTACGATGCAGACGGCAAGCCGACCAAGGCCGCCGAAGGTTTTGCCCGATCCTGCGGTGTCAGCGTCGCCGACCTGAGCGAGAAGAATGACGGCAAGGTGACAAAGCTTTACTACCAGGCCACCAGGCCCGGCGAACAGACGGCCGACCTGTTGCCCGGCCTCATCAATGAGGCCCTTGCCGCACTGCCAATACCCAAGCGCATGCGCTGGGGCAGCTCCCACGAAGAATTTGTGCGCCCGGTTCACTGGGTCGTATTGCTGTTCGGCAACGCCGTTGTGCCTGCCACCATACTGGGGGTGAACTCCGGCAGCAACACCTATGGTCATCGTTTCCATCATCCCGATGCCATAGCGCTTGATTCACCGTCTGACTACATTACCGCCCTCACTGAAACCGGTTTTGTTTTGCCGGATTTCGCCCAACGCCGGGAAAAAATTCGCGCGCAGTTGCAGGAGCAGGGCAGCCAGCACAATGCCCGGGTTGTCATCGACGAGGACCTGCTCAATGAGGTCACCGCACTGGTCGAATGGCCGGTGGCCCTGACCGGCGCCTTCGACAAGGCCTTCCTCGACGTGCCAAAAGAAGCGCTGGTTTCGTCGATGAAAAACCACCAAAAATGCTTCACCCTGGAAGACAGCAAGGGCAATATCCTGCCCAACTTCATCACCATCAGTAACCTGGTCAGCCAGGAACCGGCGCGGGTGATCGCCGGCAACGAAAGAGTCATCAGGCCGCGCCTTGCCGATGCCGCCTTTTTTTTCGAACAGGATAAAAAGCACACTCTCGAATCACGGCAGGACAGGTTGCAGACCGTTATATTCGAACAGACCCTGGGCACTGTTTTTGACAAATCCCAGCGCGTGGCAAAGATAGCCGCGTTCATTGCCGGCAAGTCCGGCTTCGACGAGGGCAGGGCAGAGCGTGCCGCATTGCTGGCCAAGTGTGACTTGTTGACCGGCATGGTTGGCGAGTTTGCTGAACTGCAGGGCATCATGGGCAACTATTACGCCCGGCATGACGGCGAGGATCCGGAGGTCGCCCAGGCTATCTTCGAGCAGTACCTGCCGCGTTTTGCTGGTGACGATCTGCCCGTGAGCCAAACCGGAATTGCCCTGGCTCTGGCCGAGCGCATCGACACGATCGTCGGCTTGTTTGGCATTGGCCAGCCACCGACTGGCTCCAAAGACCCGTTTGCGCTGCGACGTGCGGCGCTTGGCATTCTCCGTATCGTTGTGGAGAAGGGCCTGGATCTCGACCTGGCCGACTGCATCAGCAATGCGGTGAACCAGTACGCCGATCTGCCCGAATGTGATGGGCTTGAAACCCGCGTGCTCGATTTCATCTTTGAACGCTTTCGCGCCTGGTATGCCGATGAAGGCGTGCGCTCTAATATCTTCCAGGCCGTGGATGCGGTGCGATCAACACGCCCACGCGATTTCGACCTGCGGATTCGCGCCGTGAGCGATTTCACCGCGTTAAAAGAAGCCGAAGCACTGGCGGCTGCCAACAAGCGTGTATCCAATATCCTGGCCAAGCTGGACGAGCAGCCATCCACGCAGACCAATACCGGCCTGCTCACCGAAGGGGCGGAAAAACAACTGGCTGATAAACTTGATGCCTTGCTTAAGCAGGTACAGCCACTGCTCGACAAACAGGAATACAGCAAGGCGCTATCAGCCATGGCTTCACTCCAGGTGGATATCGACCGTTTCTTTGATGAAGTCATGGTGAACACGGATGATGAAAAGGTCCGGATGAACCGCCAGTCCCTACTGCAAAAACTTCGCCACCTGTTCCTGCAGATTGCGGACATCTCATTCCTGCAGGCCGCCTGAGCAGGCCTGCATGAACGCTCCACTGGTAATTCTCGATCGCGACGGCGTCATCAACCATGACTCCGACGAATACATCAAGAGCGAAGAAGAGTTCTTTCCCATCACCGGCAGCATCGAGGCCATCAGCCAGTTGTCCCGGTCAGGTTTCCAGGTATGTGTTGCCACCAACCAGTCCGGTCTTGGTCGCGGCCTGTTTGATGAATTCGCCCTGGCACGCATACATGAGTTATTGCGCACGCTGGTGGAAGAGCAGCGCGGCCAAATCGACGGGATTTTCTTCTGTCCGCACAGGCCTGATGAAAACTGCAACTGTCGCAAACCCCGCCCCGGACTGCTCAACCAGCTCGAGGAACAGTTTGGCCGTTCCGTTGCCGACGCTTGGTTCATCGGGGATACAGAAAAGGATATCGATGTCGCCCTAGCCAAGGGCTGCAAACCAATCCTGGTATTGACAGGTAAGGGCACCCTGACTAAGGAAACCATGGCTCCGGATAAACTCCGGGATATACCGGTTTTCGATGACCTGTTCTCTGCCGCCATGTTCGTCATCGGTGGACAGCAGCATGCGATTGACCAGGGGTCCGCATGAAGACCCTGCGATCACTTCTTTTTTACCTCGGCTATTACAGCGTGCTGGCCCCTCACGCCATCCTTTGCGTAATTTTCGGCCTATTCATGTCGCTCAAGACACGCTATCACTATTTCCTGATCTGGAATGCCTTTAGCTTATGGTGGCTGCGAATCACTTGCGGTGTCAGGTGGCAAGTCAGCGGCCTGGAAAATGTGCCATCTGGCGCTTTCGTGATGCTCTCGAATCACCAGAGTCCCTGGGAAACGTTGTTCCTCTACTGGGAGTTCCTGCCCGTTTGCGCCATCCTGAAAAAAGAATTGCTGAACATCCCTTTTTTCGGCTGGGCATTACGCCTGCTTAATCCTATCGCCATCGATCGAAGCAAGAAGGGAAGGTCGCTGCAACAGCTGATGGAACAGGGCAAGGCCAACCTGGCGGACGGTATTTCAGTGCTGGTATTCCCTGAGGGCACCCGGGTCGCGCCTGGTATGGAAAAGAAGTATTCCGCGGGTGGTGCAGAGCTCGCCATCGCGGCCGGCAAGCCGATTGTTCCGGTTGCCCATAATGCGGGCCTGTTCTGGCCAGCCCACAAGATCATCAAGCATGCCGGCACAATCCAGGTCGTGATTGGCAAACCTATTGATACGGCTGGCAAGGATGCGCGGGAAGTCACGCGGAAGATTGAAGCCTGGACTCGTCAGGCGATCCAGGCCGACTAGCTCCGGTTTCTAGACGTCGAGGTTCGACACCTTCAGGGCATTGGTTTCAATGAATTCACGGCGCGGCTCGACCTGGTCGCCCATCAGTGTCGAGAACAACTGGTCCGCGCTCATGGCATCATCGATAGTAACGCGTGTCATGCGCCTGAATTCTGGATCCATCGTGGTCTCCCACAATTGGTCCGGATTCATTTCACCAAGACCCTTGTAGCGCTGCAGGTAGATACCCTTCATCCCTTCTTTCATCAGCCAGTCCAGGGCCTGTTTGAAGTCGCTGACACCCTGTGTTTTCTCGCCGCGCTTCACGTACGCGCCAGCCTCGAACAATCCGGCCAGTTTCTCGCCCAGCCCGACGATATCCCGGTACTCCTGTGACTTGAAAAGTTCCGGACGTAACGTGGTCTTGCGTGAAACGCCATGAATTATCGATTTCACCACGGGTTCATACACGTGTTCCTCGTCATCATGCACTACGCTGAACTCATAACTGGCGCCTGACGAGCTTTTTTCGGCCACGGCGTTTTCGAGGGCTTTTGTCCACTGCTCAACCTTGTCCTTGTCCGCCATATCAGCGAACGTCATCTGATCCTGCGACATTAGCTGTTCCAGTACTTCGCCGGGGTACTGGTGGGAAAGACGCCTGATTATTGAACGCACGTTTCGGTTTTCTGTAACTATTGCTTCCAGTACGTTGCTGCTGATGCCAGGGGCATCGGCATTGACGTGGAGGCTGGCGCCTTCGAGGGCATTCTGGACCTGGAACTGGGAAAGCTCCTCATCATCCTTCAGGTACTGCTCCTGCTTGCCCTTGCGAATCTTGTACAGCGGCGGCTGGGCAATGAAGATGTGCCCCCTTTCTACTAATTCGCGCATCTGCCGAAAGAAAAAAGTCAGCAGCAGTGTGCGGATATGCGAACCGTCCACGTCGGCATCGGTCATGATGATGATGCTGTGGTAGCGCAGGCTGTCCGCATCGAATTCTTCAGAGCCGATACCACAACCGAGCGCCTTTATCAGTGTGCCGATCTCGGCGGAGCTGAGCATCTTGTCGAACCGGGCTTTCTCCACGTTCAGAATCTTGCCTTTCAGCGGCAGTATCGCCTGGTTCTTGCGGTTACGGCCCTGTTTTGCCGAGCCGCCCGCAGAATCACCCTCCACGATGTAGATCTCGGAAAGGGCTGGATCCTTTTCCTGGCAGTCCGCCAGCTTGCCGGGCAGTCCTGCCAGATCCAGGGCGCCCTTGCGTCGGGTCATTTCCCGGGCTTTGCGTGCGGCCTCGCGGGCACGGGCGGCATCGAGCATCTTGTTGACGATATTCTTGGCTTCCTGCGGATTTTCCATCAGAAAATCGGCAAAATGGCTGGCCATTTCCTGCTCAACTGCAGCCTTTACTTCGGAGGACACCAGTTTGTCCTTGGTCTGCGAAGAGAACTTCGGGTCCTGGACCTTTACCGAGATAATGGCGGTGAGGCCTTCGCGGGCGTCGTCGCCCGAGGTCGGAACTTCCTTACCCTTCTTTTCCATTTCCTTGTCGATATAGCTTTTCAGGACGCGAGTCAGTGCGCCGCGGAATCCGGCAAGGTGTGTGCCGCCATCACGTTGTGGAATATTGTTGGTGTAGGCGTAAATGTTTTCCTGGTAACCGTCATTCCATTGCAGGGCAATCTCGATACCGACACGGTCATGCTCGGAGGCGAAATGGAAAATCTTGTTGATCGGCGTCCGATTCTGATTCAGGTAGTTGACGAACGCCTCGAGCCCCCCGTCATACTTGAAGGTTTCGGTCTTGTCTGTACGCTCGTCGGTAAGCTCGATGGCGATGCCCGCATTCAGGAACGCCAGCTCTTTCAGCTTTTTGGCCAGGATGTCGTATTCAAATTCGATGTTGGTAAAAGTGTCGACGGACGGCTTGAAATGACACAATGTGCCGGTCTTGTCCGTATCACCCACGACCTTGAGGGGCTCTTCGGGTACGCCGTGGTGATAGGTTTGTTCATGGACCTTGCCGCCGCGCCAGATGGTCAGTTTCAGGTAGGAAGACAGGGCGTTGACGACAGACACGCCTACTCCGTGCAGGCCACCACTGACCTTGTAGCTATTGTCGTCGAATTTTCCCCCGGCATGGAGGACGGTCATGATGACCTCGGCGGCGGAAACGCCTTCTTCGTGAATCTCGGTGGGAATGCCGCGGCCGTTGTCGGCGACACTGACGGTTTCGTCACTGTGGATGATGACCTTGATCAGGTCACAGTGCCCTGCCAGAGCCTCGTCGATCGAGTTGTCGACCAACTCGAAAACCATGTGGTGCAGACCTGTTCCGTCATCGGTATCCCCGATATACATGCCCGGTCTTTTCCTGACCGCATCCAGTCCCTTCAGGACCTTGATACTCGATGAATCGTAGGTACCACTCTGTGCCATATGACGCTCTCCTCGACCCTTATAACTATTTGATTTTTAAGGATAAATTATAAGTCTGGTGGCGCTGTGCTGCGGCCGTTTTCTAACTGGATATTCTACCATGTTTCACGTGAAACAACCTGTATTCTTTTGCCGTAAATCCGCTGGCCTCCACGGTCCTGACCAGCTCCTCAGCGTCCGTACCGGTGAGGAAAACCTGGCTGCCCAGGCCCTGTAAAAGCCGGCAGACTTTTCCCCGGTTTTCACGGTCCAGTTCTGCTGGCAGGTCATCGATCAGGTAAACACACTGCCGGTTGGACTCTTTCGCCAGAAAAGACCCCTGGGCCAGCTTCATGGCGCTCACCAGGAGCTTTTGCTGTCCCCGTGACAGGATATCGCTGGCGGGCTGCTTGCCCAGGCGGATTTTCAGATCTGCCCGCTGCGGGCCCGACAACGTGTGGCCCAGCATGCGGTCCCGCTCCTCGCTGTTGGCCAGCGCCACTTCTATATCCTCGTCCTCGCTCCAGCCCCGGTAATACCGAAATCGCAGGTCCCCAAGGCTGATCAGTTTGCCAAGCATATCTTCTAGGTACGGGATAAAGGCTTCCAGGTAGGCCTGGCGCTGGGCGTCAATGGCTCTGGCGTGGTGGATAAACTCCTGCGTCCACGGAGCTAGCTCCGCTGGCCTGGCTTTTTGTTTCAGCAAGGCGTTGCGGTTCTGCATGCAGCGCTTGAAGTCCCGCCAGTGGTAATGGAAACCATGTTCCACGTGGAACACTCCCCAGTCGATGTACTGGCGGCGTGTTTTGGGGCCGCCTTCCAGGAGGCGGAAGGCCTCCGCATTGAGCAGTTGCAGGGGCAAATGCCTGGCCAATTCGGCCGGGGAGGCCGCACGGTCGCCCTGGACGCGTATTTGCGGCGGCTCATCCAGGCTGCGGCTGACACCTATGGTGAGCCCTTTGTCGAGCTCTCCGTAAACGGAACAGGCACGTTTGCCATGCTGGATGAGGGGGGTTTGCTGGGTATTGCGAAAAGACCGGCCAAGGCCCAGAAAATGGATGGCTTCCAGGATGCTGGACTTGCCGCTACCATTTTCCCCGGCAATCAGGGTAACAGCAGCTGGCTCCAGGTGTTCCTGGTCCAGGTTGCGAAAGGTACTGATCTGGATTTTGCGAATGCTGGGCATTCTGTACCCTGCAGGCAGCGCTACAACCTCATGGGCATGACGACATAGATGGCGCTGCTGTCATCAGAGGACTGGATCAGGGCGCTGCTGTTCGGATCCGAGACAATGACCTGAACATTGTCGGAATCCAATACATTGAGCACATCCACCAGGTACATGACGTTGAACCCGATTTCCAGGGAATCTCCTTTGTATTCCACAGGAATGGTTTCTTCTGCTTCTTCCTGCTCCGGATTATTGGCAATGATTTTTAGTTCGTCGTCGGACAGGATCAGTCGAATTCCACGAAATTTCTCGTTGGAGAGAATGGCAGTCCTGTTTAGGGAGTCACGCAGCTGCTCCCGACCGGCGATGACATTCTTGTCGCCGCCCTTTGGAAGGACGCGGTTATAGTCCGGGAACTTACCATCGACCAGCTTGGACGTGAAGGTGAAGTTGGCCATGGTTGCACGGATATGGTTGGTGCCAATCACCACGCTGACATCCTCTTCCTCCCCGTCTGACATCAGTCGGCTTAGCTCCAGAACGCCCTTGCGGGGCATGATCACGCCGGTGGTCTCGGAAACGCCCGTTTTCATGCTCTCGGTTTGCATGGCCAGCCGATGGCCATCAGTTGCTACCACGCGGAGATAGTTAGCACTGACTTCGATTAACATGCCGTTCAAATAATAGCGCACATCCTGCTGTGCCATGGCAAAACTGGTGTTCTGCAGCATGCCCTTGAGGCCGGTTTTGGCCGCCTTGAAAGACAGGGTGCCGGAGGACTCTTCCACACTCGGGAAGTCCGTCGCCGGGAGGGTGGAAAGGGAAAAGCGGCTGCGGCCCGACTGGATCTTGAGTTTGTCGTCGGCCAGTTCGAATTTGAGGCTGGCGCTATCGGGCAACGACTTGCAGATATCCATCAGCTTGCGGGCAGGGACCGTGATTTCCCCAGTACTGGCAGCCGAATCCACCGCCACGCTTCCTGTCAGCTCCACTTCCAGGTCGGTACCTGTCAGTGATAGCGTCTTCTGCTTGAGAGCCAGCAGCACGTTGGACAGCACCGGCAGAGTCTGCCGACGTTCCACCACACCAGTGACCAGTTGCAGGGGCTTGATCAGAGCTTCGCGAGATATTTCGAATTGCATGGCTTCTTGTGATCCTGTTTAAGAATAGTTTTTAACTGGAAAGTGAGCGGAGCAGGTTCTTGTAATCCTCGTTGATATCCGAGGATGACTTGCGCAAATCTTTGATCGTGCGACACGCATGCAGTACGGTGGTATGGTCACGACCACCATACATGCTGCCGATCTCGGGCAAACTGTGATTGGTCAGCTCCTTGGACAGGCACATGGCCATCTGCCTCGGCCTCGCAACCGAACGATTGCGGCGCTTTGAAATCATATCCGCCATCTTGATCTTGTAATACTCGGCGACTATGCGCTGGATATTGTCCACGCTAATCAGCTTGTTCTGAATCGCCAGGAGATCTTTCAGGGCTTCCTTGATGTGCGGCACGGTAATTTCCGAGCCCATAAAACGTGTGTGGGCAACAACCTTTTTCAGAGCGCCTTCCAGTTCGCGAACATTGGAGCGCAGCTTCTGCGCCATGAACATGGCTTCCTCGTTACCCAGGAAAACCTGTTCCTGGTTGGCCTTGTTGATGAGGATTGCCGCTCGGGTTTCCAGCTCGGGTGGCTCCACGGCAACCGACAGGCCCCAGCCAAATCTGGACTTGAGCCGCTCTTCTAACCCATTGATTTCACTATGGTATTTATCACAGGTCATGATGATCTGGCGACCACCTTCGAAGATGGCGTTGAAGGTATGAAAGAACTCTTCCTGTGAGCGCTCCTTGTTGGCAAAGAACTGAATGTCATCGATGAGCAAGGCGTCTACGGAATGATAGTAACGCTTGAATTCGTTGATCGCATTTAGTTGCAGGGCAGATACCATGCTGCCAACGAAGGTCTGCGAATGCAGGTATACCACATTGGCGTTGGGATTCTGCTCGAGCAGGTGATTACCGATGGCATGCATCAGGTGGGTCTTACCCAGGCCAACGCCACCGTATATAAAAAGCGGGTTGTAGGCACCACCGGGATTGTCCGCCACCTGGGCTGCGGCAGCTCTGGCGATCTGGTTGGATTTGCCTTCTATGAAGTTCTTGAACGTGTAATTGCGGTTCAGTTCACCCTTGTAGCGGCTTTTCTTATCACCGTTCCTGCTGGCTGAACTGCGCATTGGAGATTCGGCGCGAACCTTGCCGTTGGCGTAATTCACCGAAATCGTCCTGCCCGGGGATTCTCCCCGGCTGAAACTACCTGCGGAATCATTATCAGCCCCAGATCTCGACAGTTCAGGCTCGAGCGCATTGGTCAGGTCCGAGGTACTCAAGGCCTGGTCCAGGGAGATGTCCGCCGGGAGGCGATCCTGGCTGGCGATGTCCAGGATGATACGGAGAGCCGAGCCCTCGCTGTTTTCGCGAACGATGTGTTCGATACGCTGCTGGAAATGGTCTTTCACCCACTCCAGGATGAAGCGGTTGGGCGCAAGCAAGTACAGGGTATTGCTACCGTTGATAAAGCGTAGCGGGCGGATCCAGGTATTAAATTGTTGTGAAGGTAGTTCGTTTTTAAGACAGTAAATGCACTTCTGCCAGGTGGCAACAATCACGGCGGTAGTGTCTCCAGATTTATTTTAATTATCGGATGTAATTTGTGGATCAATTCTACCCATTGGGCATGGTGTTATCCACACAAAAACATGTTTTTTCCATTTTTTTCCTCAGATTTTTTATTTATATTATTCAATAATTTATGGCTATTTTCCTGGTAATTTACGAGCTAAATTTTTGGTAAAAACCATGGCTAAATTTTGTTCCTGCTGTGTGTATTTTGTGGATAACTTGTGGGCTTGGCGTGGTTATCTTTTGCGGGCCAAAAATACTAGCTTCAGCGCCCCCTTTTTACCCTTTTTGAGGTTGCGCCGGGCTCCCGTAAAGGCCAAAAAACGGCCGGTGTGACCTCTTGAATTTCATGCCCTGCAAAATTGCATAATCAGGGGAAACCCATTAGAATGCGCATCCCTTTTTTGGGGCTCAGACCGGCACTTCCCGCGGCTTTGAACTACTTCGCGGCATGATCACAGCGACCACCGGTTATGGGCTGACACACGAAATAAGTTTGGTATTTATCGGAATCGGTAGGATCGGGATAGGAACTGGTTAGAATTATGAAGAGAACATTTCAGCCTAGCGTTATCAAGCGTAAAAGAACTCACGGGTTCAGGGCCCGCATGGCCACCAAGGGCGGTCGCCAGGTATTGAACAACAGAAGGGCGAAAGGCCGCTCCAGACTGTCCGCCTGATCTCGCGGTATTTTTAATACCCCGGGCATGGCTGTCCCGGTTAGCAGGAGGACATTCACGTGGTGGATCAGCGATTCCCCAAATCATGCCGCCTGCTGGACTCCAAAGCCTTTGAGCAAGTATTTGGAAAACCCGACTTCAGGGTTTCCAATAAATATTTCCTGATTCTCGGCTGCTGGACGGACAAGGAAGGTCCCCGTCTGGGAATTATTGTAGCCAAGAAAAATATCGCCAAGGCAACACAGCGTAACAAGGTCAAGCGGATTATCAGGGAAGCTTTCCGTACCAGGCGCTCAGTACTGTGTCCGGCAGACCTGATAGTACTGGCCAGAAAAGACCTGCAATTTCTTGAAAACTGCGATTGCCAGTCATATATCCATGCTTTAATGGACGAGATTGAAAAGAAGAAGCCTTCAGCCTGAATTCACGCCCTGTTATGGTCAAGATCCTTTCCTGGTTCATTATCACTTACAAGAAACTGCTCAGTCCGTTGCTGGGCCAGCATTGTCGCTTCTATCCATCCTGTTCCACCTACTGCCTGCAGGCCATTGAAACTCATGGTGCGATGAAAGGTTCCTGGCTCGGGATCAAACGCATCTGCCGCTGCCACCCTTTGAATGCCGGCGGCGTGGACATGGTGCCTTGCTGTTGCGATGGCTCTACGACAATTCACAACGATAAGGATCACCTCACCCATGGATATTAAAAGGAACCTGATTCTTGTCGGGCTCGCAGTCGTCAGCTATCTGATGCTGCTGAAGTGGAATGAGGATTATCCCGCAGCGGGTCCTGATAACGGTGTCGGTGAAAGCACACCGCTATCTATAACCGAACAGATCCCGGACCCACCAACCGCAGAAACCGCAAGCTCCGCCAGTGATGACCTGCCGGACATCCCGGTAGTAACGTCCGCAGTCGCGGAAAGCGTGCCCCTCGTGGAAGCGGTGCCGGTCGCGACCAGCCGGCTGATCACCGTTACCACGCCGAAGCAGCATGTGACCATCGATCTGCTGGGCGGTGACCTAGTTGAAATTTCACTGCCAGACTTTCCGCTATCCCTCGATGCGCCGGATGAACCTTTCCGGCTGCTGCGCCAGGATACCGGCATGACCTACGTGGCACAGAGTGGATTGATCGGGCGTAACGGTCCGGATGCCAGCGAGGCAGGAAGACCGCTGTACGGATCCACCTCCACCACTTACACCGTGGATACCGGCGAACAAGCCGTAGACCTGGCGTTTACCAGCCCTGCCGGCGTTGTGATTACCAAGCGTTTTGTCTTTAACGCCGATGATTACCTGATTCGCGTCCAGTACCTAGTGGAAAACAACAGTAGCCAGCCCTGGCAAGGCAACATGTACGGTCAGATCAAGCGTGATGGTTCGGAGGATCCAAGTACGTCAGGTGGTTTCACCCTCAACACATTCCTAGGCGCCGCCATCAACACGCCTGATGATCCCTACGTCAAGTACGAATTCGAAGACCTCGACGATGGTGTTGACGCCCTAGAAACTACCGGCGGCTGGATCGCTTTCTCGCAGCATTACTTTCTGGGCAGCTGGATTCCCGACAGCACCATGCTGAATAATTTCACTCTGCGCCGGAATAATGCCGGCGAATACCTGCTGACATTCGTCAATCCGTCGCTGGTCGTGGCTCCCGGTGAAATCGGCAGCTTCGAAGCCGGATTCTGGGCTGGTCCCAAGGACCAGTACCGACTGGAAGAGATTGCACCCGATCTTCAGCTCACCATCGATTACGGGGTGTTCTTTTTCATTGCCTCACCAATTTTCTGGCTGCTGACCCAGATCAACGATGCGATCGGCAATTACGGTTTTTCCATTCTGCTTCTCACCCTTGTCATCAAGATCATCCTGTACCCGCTTTCCGCAAAGAGCCTGAAATCCATGGCCAAGATGCGCAAGCTCGCACCGAAGATCAACACGCTCAAGGAACAGTGCGGTGACGACAAGCAAAAATTCATGCAGGCGCAAATGGAGTTGTGGAAGAAAGAGCAGGTCAACCCGTTCGGCGGCTGTCTGCCGCTGCTCCTGCAGATGCCGGTGTTCCTTGGCATCTACTGGGTGCTCAATGAAAGCGTTGAGTTGCGCCAGGCCTCGTTCATTCTCTGGTACGACGACCTGTCGCAAATGGACCCGTATTTTATACTGCCAATCCTGATGGGTGCCGCCATGTTCGTGCAGCAGATGATCACGCCCATGCAGACTGCAGATCCCGCGCAAGCCAAGATGATGAAGTTCATGCCGCTTATCTTTATGGTGTTCTTCCTCTGGTTCCCGGCCGGCCTGGTACTGTACTACACAGCCAACAGCGTCCTTTCCATCCTGCAGCAGTGGTTCATTACCAAGCAGGTTGAACGTAGCTACAAGCCCAAGGGCACCTGACCCTTAATTGATCTCCGCCATGGCTACTAGTGCCGACACAATCTGTGCAGTCGCCACTCCGACAGGCCTCGGCGGGGTCAGTATAATCAGAACGTCCGGACATAAATCCCGGGAAGTAGCCCAGGTTATCGTCGGGTTCTCCCCCCGGGCACGCCATGCCCACTATGGTCCCTTTCATACCGGCAACGGTGATGTCATCGATACAGGCATCACTCTGTACTTTCCCGGCCCCGACTCCTTTACCGGGGAAGACGTGGTGGAATTCCATACCCATGGCGGACCGTTCATCGTCGACCTGCTAATGAAGGAGCTGCTGGGCTTGGGTCTGCGCCTGGCGAGACCCGGAGAGTTTTCCGAGCGCGCCTTTCTCAACGACAAGATCGATCTTGCACAGGCGGAAGCGATAGCCGATCTCATCGAGAGCCAGTCTAACGAGGCGGCGCGTTTTGCCGTGCGTTCCCTGCAGGGAGAGTTTTCCCGCCTGGTGAATGAGCTGGTTGATTCTATCATCGAACTTCGGACCTACGTGGAAGCAGCCATCGATTTTCCAGATGAAGAGGTCGATTTCCTGGAAGAGGGTGACGTGAGATCGAGACTTGACGACATCCGAACCCGGCTGGACAGCGTGCTGGCCCAGGCCAGGCAGGGCAGTATCATGAAGGAAGGCCTGTCGGTCGTAATCGCCGGGGAACCCAATGCCGGCAAGTCGAGTTTGTTGAACATGCTGGCGGGCCAGTCCCGGGCGATCGTCACGGAAATAGCCGGAACAACGCGCGATACCCTGCGCGAACACATCAGTATCGACGGCATGCCATTACACATTATCGATACTGCCGGCCTGCGTGAAAGTTCCGATGTCGTTGAGCAGGAAGGCATTCGCCGGGCCTGGCAGGAAATCCAGGATGCCGACCTGGTTCTGCTGGTCATCGATTCCACCCGACCCTGGAACAGGCACGAAAATCCGCTCTGGAAAGACCTGGCCCCTATCCTGGCTTCCGGCAAATCCGTGTTCGAGGTCTATAACAAAACCGACCTCTCCGGATTCCACCTGCCGGCTGTCCGTGATGACGATAAAAGCATCACGTCCTTGTGTCTGTCGGCAAAGACCGGTGAGGGTATCGCCGTGCTCAAAACTGAGCTCAAGGCATTTGCCGGGCTTAACACGTCAGAAGAAGGCGGCTTCATTGCCAGGCGCCGGCACCTGGATGCCCTGGCAAAATCTGGCGATTCCCTCGACGCCGCGCGCGAACAACTTGTGACACACAAGGCTGGCGAGCTGGTTGCAGAGGACTTGCGAAAAGCACACCAGGCCCTGGAAACTATCACCGGCAGCTACAGCGCTGACGACCTGCTGGGTGAAATCTTCTCTAGCTTCTGCATTGGCAAGTAACAGGCGTCGCGAATTTTCCCGGTATAAGCTGTGGTGATACCTGTGGAAAACACCGATGATGAACTGAATAGGTTGTGGAGCAGGGCGGGAACAATTCCTGTTGATATCTGGCCTGTGTATAACGGCGCGATCTACTACCTGCCTATCCCTGGCTTGCCGGCAGCTTTACCGCAGGGTGTTCACAGGCTTGCGCGGGCAGTAAGCGCCTGGTGGGGAACGAAAATCCCCGGTTACGCACAGTCCAGGCACTCCTTAATAGTAGCAATAACATTAAATAATCATCCTTCTATATATACATATATCTATTCCTTTTATTCAGCTTGAGCGCGAAAAAGACAATTCGCTTCATTTTTGTCCTGAAAGGCTTATACTTTGCGCCCTTTTTCTATTAAGCGGGTTTAGCGGCTGATATTGCCGTCGTTACCGGCACCACTGGCCATGCAACAGGGCAAGACAGCACAACAGTTCGATGTCATCGTCGTGGGCGGCGGCCATGCTGGCACCGAGGCGGCGCTGGCGTCTGCGCGCATGGGCGCCAACACCCTGCTGATTACCCACAACATCGATACCCTGGGTCAGATGTCCTGCAACCCGGCAATCGGCGGTATCGGCAAGACGCACCTGGTCAAGGAAATCGATGCCCTGGGTGGCGTCATGGCGCGCGCCGCAGACCTGGCCGGGATCCACTTCAGGACGCTCAATGCCAGCAAAGGCCCTGCGGTTCGCGCAACCCGTGCCCAGGCGGATCGCGCCTTGTACAGGGCGGCCATCCGGCATTTCCTGGAAAGCCAGGAAGGCCTGAGCATTTTCCAGCAGGCCGTGGATGACCTCGTCATTGAGGGAGAAAGTGTTCGCGGCGTAGTCACCCAGATGGGGCTTGTATTCCATGCACCCCGAGTGATCCTGACCACAGGCACCTTCCTGGGAGGCAAGATTCATATCGGGTTGAAAAACCATGCAGGAGGCCGGGCAGGGGATCCGCCTTCTATTGCCCTGGCCCAGCGGCTCAGGGAACTGCCTTTCAATGTAGGCCGCCTGAAAACGGGAACGCCTCCCCGCATCGATGCGGGCACCGTGGATTTTTCCCACATGACCGAACAGCACGGCGATACGCCCAGGCCGGTCATGTCATACCTGGGCAGCCAGATGCAGCATCCGCGGCAGGTGTGTTGCCACATCACCTCAACCAATGAAGCTGGCCACGAGATAATTCGCGCTGGCCTGGAATTTTCACCGATGTACGCCGGGGAAATCGAAGGCGTGGGTCCGCGGTACTGCCCGTCCATCGAAGACAAGGTGGTCAGGTTTGCCGACAAGAGCAGTCACCAGATCTTCGTCGAGCCCGAGGGGCTCAACAGCCGGGAGCTATACCCTAACGGTATTTCAACCAGCCTGCCCTATGACATCCAGGAACGCCTTGTCGCTACGATCCCCGGATTTGAAAACGCCCGCATCGTCCGGCCCGGTTACGCCATCGAATACGATTACTTTGATCCCCGCGACCTCAAGTACACGCTGGAAACAAAATTCATCAACGGCCTGTATTTTGCCGGCCAGATCAACGGCACCACGGGGTACGAGGAAGCCGGCGCCCAAGGCCTGCTTGCGGGCATCAACGCGGCACTGGCCGTGAAGGAAATGGAGCCGTGGACGCCCGGACGGGATGAAGCCTACATCGGCGTCCTGGTAGATGACCTGATCACCCGCGGCACCCAGGAACCCTACCGCATGTTTACTTCGCGTGCCGAATACCGCCTGATGCTGCGCCAGGACAATGCCGATTTCCGACTCACCGAAACCGGCCGCAAGCTGGGCCTGGTTGACGATGTGCGCTGGCAGGCCTTCATCACCAAGCAGGAGCAGGTTGCCATCGAGGAAAAACGGTTGAAGGGTACGTGGGTACAAACGAAGGGTCCCCTGAGCGAACGCATCAATCCGCTGCTAGAAAAACCGCTGAGCCATGAATACACCCTCGCGGAAATTCTCGCCCGCCCGCAGGTATCACTTGCCGACCTGAACCTGGCCTGCCTTAATGCCGGGCTGATCACGGCGCTGCCGAATTCGCTGGTGGCGGAACAGGTTGAAATACGCACCAAGTACCAGGGGTATATCGATCGCCAGTTCGATGAGATTGCCCGGCTTCGGGCACAGGAACATACCCTGATTCCCGCGGACTTCGATTACAGCACCATCCCCGGCCTTTCGAGCGAGCTGCGCCAGAAACTGGGCCAGAGCAGGCCGGATTCCATTGCCAGGGCATCGCGTATTCCGGGCATCACGCCAGCCGCCATTTCCCTGTTGCTGGTGTACCTGAAAAAACAACAGCAGGCGCCTGGCCGGAAAAACAAAATCGCCTGATGTCTGCGCCCTCTCATCTTGCCGAAGCACTACGGGCGGGACTTACTCAACTGGGCATCGCCCTCGATTACAGGCAACAGGAAAAACTCCTCGATTACCTGGTGCTGCTCGACAAGTGGAATCACGCCTTCAATCTGTCGGGCATCAAGGACATCGGGCAGATGGTGCCGTACCACCTGCTGGACAGTGTCGTGCTGGCACCGTTCATTACCGGAGATACTATTCTCGATGTGGGTACAGGTGCCGGCCTGCCGGGTATTCCGCTGGCGATCTGCTTCCCGGAAAAAAAGTTTCTGTTGCTGGACTCCAACGGCAAGAAGACCCGGTTCCTGTTCCAGGTGAAAACGGAGCTGGGGCTGGATAACGTGTCCGTGTTCCATGCGCGCGTGGAAAACTTCCAAAGCCCTGAACAAATTGATATTGTCCTCTGCCGGGCTTTTTCCGCTCTGGACAAGTTTGTTAGCTTGTGTGAGCCGCTGATCCCGGGTTTCGGCAAACTGCTGGCCATGAAAGGGCAACTGCCGGCAGACGAGATAGCCGCATTGCCGGATAACTGCACAGTGACCGGGACAACGGAACTGGCAGTACCTGGCGTGGAAGGCACCCGCCACGTGATTGAAATCCGCCCGGCCAATGGGTAATGAACGCAGGACTGACCGAGTGACTCATATATTTGCTGTAGCTAACCAGAAAGGTGGCGTGGGAAAAACCACGACCACGGTGAACCTGGCGGCTTCGCTGGCGCGCATGCATAAAAAGGTATTGCTGGTAGACCTGGACCCACAGGGTAACGCCACCATGGGCAGCGGCGTGGAAAAGAACGACCTGCAGGCCAGTGTCTACGATGTGCTGGTCGACAGCGTGCCGGTATCCCAGGTTGCCGTGCCAACGACTGATAGCGGTTTCATGCTGCTGCCGTCCAACGGGGATCTCACTGCGGCCGAAGTGGAATTGCTGGACGTGGAAGGGCGCGACCACCGCCTGCGGGACATGCTCAAAGCCGCCAGAACCGATTACGACTATATGCTCATCGACTGTCCGCCATCCCTGAACATGCTGACCATCAACGCCCTGGTGGCGGCAAACGGCGTGCTGATTCCCATGCAATGTGAATACTATGCGCTGGAAGGACTGTCTGCGCTTTCGCAGACCATAGAAGCCGTTGCGTCTGTTCTGAATACGGGCCTGAAGATCGAGGGCATTGTTCGGACCATGCACGACCCGCGCAACAAGCTCACCCAGGAGGTATCGGACCAGCTCATCGAGTTTTTTGGCAAGAAGGTGTACCAGACCATCATTCCGCGTAATGTGCGTCTGGCGGAAGCGCCCAGTTTCGGGGTTCCGGTAATAGTGTATGATAAAACGTCGCGCGGGGCGCTGGCCTATATCGCTCTGGCTGGCGAGATCCTGCGACGGCATGCACTAGAAGACAGCGGCGAAACGGCCACTGCCGCACCTAATGGCCCGGCAGAAACAGGCCTGAACGACAACCCGATTTCCCAGTAATTTGCTGGCAGCACTAGGCGGCAATACCATGACAATCAAGAAAAGAGGCCTTGGCAGGGGGCTGGACGCCCTGCTGGGATCCGGCAATACCGGGGCCTCACAGCCGAGTGACAGCCCTTCAGCACCTGCCCAGGCAGAGTCGCTGGCGCCAGCCGCCGCCCAGGACAGCCTGTTGAAAAACCTGCCGGTGGAGTTCATCCAGCCCGGCAAATACCAGCCCCGCCATGACATGCACCCGGAATCCCTGGAAGACCTTGCCAATTCCATCCGCGCCCAGGGGGTCATGCAGCCGATCGTGGTCCGGCCCATCAGCAGCAACAAGTATGAAATCGTCGCCGGCGAGCGGCGTTGGCGTGCCTGCCAGCTGGCGGGTCTCGACACCATCCCGGTCATCATCAAGGAAGTCCCCGATGATGCCGCTGTCGCGATGGCGCTGATCGAGAATATCCAGCGTGAGAACCTTAACCCCATCGAGGAGGCAATGGCCCTGCAGCGCCTGATCGATGAATTTCGCGCTGACACAGCAGGAAGCCGCCGATGCCGTGGGCAAATCCCGCACCACAGTAACCAACATGCTGCGCCTGATGAGCCTGAACGCCGACGTCAGGAACAGCCTGGAGCGTGGCGCCCTGGAAATGGGTCATGCCCGCGCCCTGCTGGCCCTGCCCAACGAGAAACAGGCCGAGGCCGCAAAATCCGTGGTGAGCAAAGGTCTGTCCGTACGCCAGACCGAGGCCCTGGTCCGGCGCATGCTTTCCCAGAAGGGCAAGAAAGCCCCCGGGGACAAAATCGACCCTGACATTCGCCACCTCCAGGACGACCTGTCGGGAAAACTCGGCACGCACGTCACCATCCAGCACTCCGCCAAAGGCAAGGGCAAGCTCATCCTGAATTACAACTCGCTGGAGCAGCTCGAGGGCATCCTCGATCACATTAAATAAGTCAAAACCGCACGCTTTTCGGGCATTTCAGGTTGTACGGCATTTTGAAAATCAATATAATGCGCGCGGTCGAAAAACACTGAAAAAACAATAGGTATGGATGGGCCTGGGAACGGTGACACACGCAGGCAAAGCAACAGGCCGGTGACCGTTTCTGCTATCAAGACGCCCCCGATCTACCTTGCTTTTATCATCCAGTTTTTGATTTGTGTGATTGCGGCCATGGTCGTGTTGTTACTTGTCGACCTGGTGGCTGCTTATTCGAGTTTGCTGGGTGGGTTCATCAGCATCGTGCCTAACGGGTATTTTGCCTGGAAGGCATTCCGCTTTCGCGGTGCACGCAACACACCATTGATAGTCAAGTCATTCTATGCGGGCGAAACAGGCAAGCTGGTAATGACCGGGGTTTTATTCGCGCTGGTGTTTGCGGGAGTAAGACCGATAAACGAGCTCGCCGTGATCCTGAGTTTCATCATCACGATCATTGTGGGACTGGCGGCAACGGCATGGGTCAGCGTGGTCTGGCCGCGCGGCCTGAATCAGCGCCGCAGGTAACGCCGTTATTCGAACCTGGCTCGTTCAGGTTTGAAAACACACTGAATGACTGGCAGAACAAGTTCAACAGACAGCTAAAACAGTAGAAAATCAGCGACATGGCAAGCGAAGCAACTCACGAAGAAGCAGGTCACGCGGAAGACGCAGCACACACCCAGACCCAGGGTGAATATATTCAGCACCACCTTCAGTTCCTGACCTACGGCAAGCACCCGGATGGTCACTGGGGTTTTGCCCACTCTGAAGAAGAAGCCGCCGAGATGGGCTTCTGGTCATTCCACGTCGACATGCTCGGCTGGTCCGTCGCCCTGGGCCTGCTGTTCGTTCTCTCTTTCAAGAAGGCTGCACAAAAAGCCAGTTCTGCCGCACCTACCGGCTTCCAGAATTTCGTGGAGTGGGTCTACGAATTCGTCGACCAGAACGTGAAGGATACCTTCCATGGCAGGAGTGAACTGATCGCTCCCCTGGCCATGACCATTTTCTGCTGGGTCATCCTCATGAACACCATGGACCTGGTGCCCGTGGATATCCTGCCCTGGGTTGCACAGACGCTCACCGGCAGCCACGAAACGGCTTTCCGCGCCGTCCCGACCACCGACCCGAACGTGACGCTCGGCATGTCGGTCAGCATCTTTTTCCTGATTATCTTTTACAGCATCAAGATCAAGGGTGTTGGCGGTTTCCTGAAGGAGCTCGCCTTCCAGCCGTTCGGCCCCAAGATGATGCCGTTCAACCTGCTTATCGAAGTCCCGACCCTGCTGGCCAAGCCGGTTTCACTGGGTCTGCGTCTTTACGGCAACCTGTATGCCGGTGAACTGGTATTCCTGCTCATCGCACTGTTCGGCGCTTTCCAGCTGCCGGCGCATTTCGTCTGGGCGGCCTTCCACCTGCTGGTGGTACCGTTGCAAGCCTTCATTTTCATGATGCTCACCATCGTGTACCTGAGCCAGGCCAGCGAAGACCATTGATCATTGGAATACATTTTTAACTTTTTTATTAACCACGAATTACACATTCAACAATCAAGGTAAAAAACCTTAACAACTGGAGGAAAAAATGGAGTCAATTCTGGCTTTTACAGTACTTGGAGTACTGCTGGTATTAGGTATGGGCGCCCTGGGAACTGCCATCGGTTTCGGCATCCTGGGTGGCAAGCTGCTTGAAGGCTCTGCCCGTCAGCCCGAACTTGCTCCCATGCTGCAAGGTAAGATGTTCCTGGTCGCCGGTCTGATCGACGCGGTAACCATGATCGGTCTTGCGATCGGCATGTGGTTCACTTTCGCCAACCCCTTTGTTGCTGCTCTCGGTTAAGCAATCTGCCGGCTGCATGATGCAGTCCCAAGCATATTAAAGAGCACACTGGGTAAGAGGTGTTACTGTGAATATTAACGCAACAATTCTTGGACAAATGATCGCGTTCGCGTTCTTCGTGTGGTTCTGCATGAAGTACGTATGGCCGCCACTGACCGCAGCACTGGCTGAGCGGGCGAAGAAAATCGCCGACGGCCTTGAGGCTGCCGAACGTGCCGGCAAGGACCTGGAGTTAGCCCAGGAACGCGCCGCGGAGCAACTGCGTGAAGCCAAGACCGAAGCGTCCGGCATTATCGAGCAGGCGAACAAGCGCGCCAGCCAGATAATCGACGAAGCGAAGGAACAGGCCCGGGAAGAAGGCCAGCGCCTGATTGCCGGCGCCCAGGCCGAGATCGAGCAGGAAGTGAATCGCGCCAAGGAGCATCTGCGCAAGCAGGTAGCCGGCATCGCGATCGCTGGTGCGGAAAAGATCCTGGAAGCGTCTATCGACGAGAAGGCACACGCCGAGCTGGCCGAAAAACTGGCCGCCAGCCTGTAATAAAGAACCGGACTTTTTATGGCAGAACTGACAACACTCGCAAGACCCTACGCCAAGGCAGCTTTTGAAGCTGCGGTTGAGGGCGGCAAACTGGGCGACTGGTCAGCCAGCCTGGCCCTAGTGTCAGCCGTGGTTAGCGATTCCTCAGTGAAAGCCGCCCTGTCATCGCCCTCCCTGACCGGAGAGAAGCAGGCGCAGCTCGTGGTGGATATTTGCGGTGACGAGATCATCGGACAGGTGAAAAACTTTGTCGCCATCCTGGCAGAAAACAAGCGCATCCCGCTGATGCCGGAAGTCGTCGCATTGTTCGAAGCCCTGAAAGCCAACCAGGAAATGAAGGTAGACGTGAATGTGACCTCCGCATTCCCGTTAACCGACGCCCTCCAGGAAAAACTGGCGGCTTCCCTCAAGGCAAAACTGCAAAGAGATGTGGTCCTGCACAGCGAAACCGACAAGTCACTGATCGGTGGCGCAGTGATCCGGGCAGGCGACCTGGTAATTGATGGCTCGGTGCGCGGCAAGCTGGCGAAGCTCGCCGAAAGCATGAAGGCGTAAAGCCGGTACGAACGGAAGACAACGGAACTAAAGCCGAACAATAGAATTAAAGGTTACTGATAGCTCACAAGCACCCTAAAAGGGCGAGAGTTGAGGAAACAAAACAATGCAACAACTGAATCCTTCAGAAATTAGCGAAATTATTAAACAGCGCATCGACAGCCTTGATGTGTCTGCCCAGGCGCAGAACGAAGGCACGATCGTCAGCGTATCGGACGGTATTATCCGCATCCACGGCCTGGCCGATGTGATGTACGGAGAAATGATAGAGTTCGAGGGCGGTGTCTACGGTATGGCCCTGAACCTGGAGCGTGATTCAGTGGGCGCCGTGGTCCTGGGTGACTACCAGAAGCTGGCCGAAGGCCAGACCTGCCGTTGCACACAGCGCATCCTGGAAGTCCCGGTTGGTCCGGAACTGGAGGGTCGCGTAGTCGACGCCCTGGGTAACCCGATCGACGGCAAGGGCCCGATCAACGCCAAGGAAACCGATGCGGTGGAAAAGGTTGCTCCTGGTGTAATTGCCCGTCAGTCAGTATCCCAGCCGGTACAGACCGGTCTGAAAGCCATCGATGCGATGGTGCCGATCGGCCGCGGCCAGCGCGAGCTGATCATCGGCGACCGCCAGGTAGGCAAGACCGCCGTGGCTGTCGACGCCATCATCAACCAGAAAGGCACTGGGGTTAAATGTATCTACGTTGCCGTGGGCCAGAAGCAGTCATCCATTGCTTCCGTGGTCCGCAAACTGGAAGAGCACGGCGCGATGGAACACACCATCGTGGTCGCCGCGAGCGCCTCCGACCCGGCCTCCATGCAGTTCATTGCGCCGTACTCTGGTTGCACCATGGGCGAGTACTACCGCGACCGCGGTCAGGACGCCCTGATCATTTATGATGACCTGACCAAGCAGGCCTGGGCTTACCGCCAGATCTCCCTGCTGCTGCGTCGTCCTCCCGGCCGTGAAGCCTATCCTGGCGACGTGTTCTACCTGCATTCCCGTCTGCTGGAAAGGGCAGCCCGCGTTAACGCCGAATACGTCGAGAAATTCACCGAAGGCAAGGTCAAGGGCCAGACCGGCTCGTTGACCGCACTGCCGATCATCGAAACCCAGGCCGGTGACGTATCCGCATTCGTACCGACCAACGTGATCTCCATTACCGACGGCCAGATCTTCCTGGAAACCAACCTGTTCAACGCCGGTATCCGTCCCGCGATGAACGCCGGCCTGTCCGTATCACGTGTGGGTGGTGCCGCGCAGACAAGCATCATCAAGAAGCTCGGCGGCGGTATCCGTCTGTCACTTGCCCAGTACCGTGAACTGGCGGCATTCGCCCAGTTTGCTTCTGACCTTGACGAAGCTACACGCGCTCAGCTGGAACACGGTCAACGCGTAACTGAACTGATGAAACAGAAGCAGTATTCACCGCTGTCAGTAGCCGAAATGGGCATTGTTATTTTCGCCGCCAACGAGGGTTACCTGAAAGGTGTGGAACTGAACAAGATCGCCGACTTTGAATCCGCCCTCTTGTCATACATGAATGCCGATTACAGCGACCTGATGAAGAAGATCGATTCAACAGGCGACTGGAACGATGACATCAAGGCTTCCTTCAAGGAAGCGATGGACAAATTCGTCTCAACACAGAGCTGGTAAACCACCATGGCTGTCGGAAAAGAAATTCGTAACCAGATCGGGAGTATCAAAAATACTCAGAAGATCACTTCCGCCATGGAAATGGTTGCGGCGAGCAAGATGCGCAAGGCCCAGGAGCAGATGGAGCTGGGCAAGCCCTACGCGAAAAACATCCGCGCCGTGGTCAGCCACCTGGCGAACTCGCATCCGGAATACCGCCATACCTACATGGAAGAGCGTCCGGCCAAGCGCGTCGGCTTTATCGTTATCTCTACCGACCGCGGCTTGTGTGGCGGCCTGAACATCAACCTGTTCAAGAACATGATAATAGCCATGAAGGGCTGGCATGAAGAGGACGTGGACATCGAAATATGCGCCATCGGCGGCAAGGGTGCCGGCTTCTTCAACAGTTATGGCGGCAAGGTCGTAGCGGCGATTCGCGGCATCGGTGACAAGCCTGCCGTGGAAGATGTGGTCGGTGGCGTCAAGGTGATGCTTGACAGCTTTGCCGACGGCAACATCGACAAGCTGTTCCTGGTGTCCAATGAATTCGTCAACACCATGACACAGAAACCGACGGTCGAGCAATTGCTGCCCCTGCAGGCTGCTGAAGACGACGAACTCAAACACCACTGGGACTATATCTACGAGCCCGATGCCCGCGAGCTGCTGGACAGCCTGCTGGCCCGTTATATCGAGTCGCAGGTTTACCAGGCGGTGGTGGAAAACAATGCCTGTGAACAGGCGGCGCGCATGATCGCCATGAAGAGCGCCACGGACAATGCCGGCGAACTCATCAACGAGTTGCAGCTTGTCTACAACAAGGCCCGCCAGGCCGCCATTACCCAGGAGCTCTCCGAGATCGTGGGCGGCGCCGCGGCTCTTTAAAAGGCTTTAGCACAGCAAGAATTTGGTATTTGTAATTAAGTAAGCACTAGGAAAAATTTTAAGAGGAACCGGACATGAGTAGCGGTCGTATCGTACAAATCATTGGCGCAGTAATCGACGTGGAGTTTCCGCGGGACACCGTGCCGAAAGTCTATGACGCCCTGACCGTCGACAACACCAGCATCACGCTGGAAGTCCAGCAGCAGCTGGGTGACGGCATCGTGCGCACTATCGCTCTCGGTTCCACCGAGGGTCTGCGTCGCGGTCTGAATGTCAGCGACACAGGCGCCGCCATCAGCATACCGGTGGGAGTTGAAACCCTCGGCCGTATCATGAACGTACTCGGCGAGCCGATCGACGAGTGTGGCCCCATCGGCGAAAAGGAAAAAATGCCGATTCACCGCAAGGCACCGACCTATGCAGAGCAGGCCGCTTCCGAAGAGCTGCTGGAAACCGGCATCAAGGTTATCGACCTGGTCTGCCCGTTCGCCAAGGGCGGTAAAGTCGGTCTGTTCGGTGGTGCGGGTGTGGGCAAGACCGTGACCATGATGGAACTGATCAACAACATCGCCACCGAGCACTCCGGTCTGTCCGTGTTCGCCGGTGTCGGTGAGCGTACCCGTGAAGGTAACGACTTCTACCACGAAATGCAGGAAGCCGGCGTTATCGACACCAACACCTTCACCAACTCGAAAGTATCCATGGTGTACGGCCAGATGAACGAGCCCCCCGGCAACCGCCTGCGCGTGGCGCTGACCGGCCTGACCATGGCGGAAAAATTCCGTGACGAAGGCCGTGACGTACTGCTGTTCGTCGACAACATCTACCGTTACACACTGGCTGGTACAGAAGTATCCGCACTGCTCGGCCGTATGCCGTCAGCGGTGGGCTACCAGCCCACACTGGCCGAGGAAATGGGCGCCCTGCAGGAGCGTATTACCTCCACCAAGAACGGCTCCATTACCTCCATCCAGGCCGTATACGTCCCCGCGGACGACCTGACCGACCCGTCACCGGCCACCACCTTCGCTCACCTTGACGCGACCGTGGTACTGTCCCGTGACATCGCCCAGCTGGGTATCTACCCGGCGGTGGATCCGCTGGACTCCACGTCCCGCCAGCTCGACCCGCTGGTGATCGGCCAGGAGCATTACGAAGTGGCCCGTGGCGTGCAGTCCATCCTGCAGCGTTACAAGGAACTGAAGGACATCATCGCGATCCTGGGTATGGACGAACTGTCCGAAGACGACAAGCTCGCCGTGAACCGTGCCCGTAAGATCGAGCGTTTCTTCTCCCAGCCCTGTACCGTGGCGGAAGTTTTCACCGGTACCCCGGGCAAGTACGTACCGCTGAAAGACACCATCAGCAGCTTCAAGGCCATCCTGGCCGGCGAATACGACGACCTGCCCGAGCAGGCCTTCTACATGGTCGGCGGCATCGAGGACGTGGTCGAACGTGCGAAGAAGCTGAAAGGCGAAAACAAGTAATCACGACGACAGGTAACTGAAAATGGCCATGACCATGCATTGCGATATCGCCAGCGCCGAGGAGCAGATCTTCTCCGGCCGCGTGGAATCGCTCGTCGCCGCCGGCAGCCTGGGCGACCTGGGTATCTACCCGGGTCACGCACCACTGCTGACCGCACTGATCCCCGGACCTGTCCGCATTGTGATGCAGGGCGGTGAAGAGGAGCTCTACTACGTATCCGGCGGCTTCCTCGAAGTTCAGCCGGGCACCGTCAATATTCTCGCCGACACGGCCGTGCGCGCGGATGACCTCGATGAAGCCAACGCCATGCAGGCGATGAAGGAAGCCGAGGAAGCCATCCAGAACCAGCATGCCGAGATCGATTATGCCGAAACGGCAGCTCATCTGGCCCAGGCTGCAGCGCAGATCAGGACGCTCCAGCAGATCCGCAAGAAGATGGGCGGCTAGGCAGGAACAAGGTACAAGGAACGAGGGAAAGCCGGCAGGAGCCGGCTTTTTTGTGCGCGCATCAACGCTGTCTGACGCCCCCAAGGCATACTATAATCTGTAATTATTCAATGAATACCCGGATTAACCCGATTTGAAGCTCAATGTAGTCGTACTGGCCGCCGGCAAAGGTACCCGCATGAAGTCAGCCCGACCGAAAGTGCTGCATCCGCTGGCAGGCAAACCTCTCCTGAAACACGTCCTCGATACCGCCAGGTCCATGAACTGTGACAACCTCCAGGTCGTCGTCGGCTTCGGCGCCGAGGCGGTGGAGGCGGAACTGGAAAGCAGCGATACCCGCTTTGTCCTGCAAAAAGAGCAGCTGGGCACTGCCCATGCCGTGCATCAGGCCCTGGACCATCTCGATATAGACGCAATTGCGCTGGTGCTGTATGGCGATGTACCGCTGATCCGGGCGGAAACTCTGAGAACCCTCGTCGGGATGGTGGATTCAGTCAGCATGGGCGTGTTGACCTGCATCGTTGATAATCCTACCGGGCTGGGCCGAATTATTCGAGATAACGCGGGTCAAATAACACGTATCGTCGAGGAAAAGGACGCCACGGCTACAGAAAAGGCCGTCAGAGAAATCAACACAGGGTTCATGGCGATACCGGTTGCTAGGCTGCTGGAGTGGCTGCCCCGAATCGGCGCCAATAATGCGCAAAAGGAATATTATCTGACCGACGTGGTAGAGCTAGCACTTGCCGATGGTTGCAAGGTTGTGACCAGCGTCTGCGAAGACCTGAAGGAAGTCACAGGCATCAACGACAGGCTCCAGTTAGCGGAACTGGAAAGGAAATACCAGCAGGATATGCATGAGGAATTACTGAGAAACGGCGTGACGCTTATCGATCCGGCGCGGCTGGATATTCGTGGCAATGTCGATATCGCCAGCGACGTAGAAATCGATATCAATGTCATCCTCGAAGGCGAGGTGAAGATCGACCGCGATGTTCAGATAGGCGCTGGCTGCATTCTGAAAAACTGCACGATCGGCGCGGGCACCAAACTGCACCCATACACCGTCATCGAAGATGCCGTGATAGGTAAGCACTGCCAGCTCGGACCTTTCGCCAGGGTCAGACCGGGTACCGAGATGGAGGATTTCGCGAAGCTCGGGAATTTTGTGGAAGTGAAAAAGGCCATCATCGGCGAGGGCAGCAAGGTCAATCATCTTGCCTATGTCGGTGATGCTGAACTGGGCAAGGGCGTTAATGTCGGCGCCGGTACCATCACCTGCAACTATGACGGTGCTAACAAGCACAAGACCACTATCGGCGATGGCGTATTCATAGGCTCTAATGCAGTGCTCGTTGCCCCGGTGGAACTGGAGGATGGGGCCTTTGTTGCAGCCGGTTCTACCATCACCAAGCCGGTGCCGAAGGGAAGCCTGGGCATCGGCCGCAGCAAGCAGACCAATCTCGACGGCTGGAAACGGCCGGGCAAGAAGTAGCACTCAACACTGGGAAGACCAAAAATCATGTGCGGCATCGTTGGCGCCATAGGGCGCAGAAATGTAACAGGCATTCTCGTGGAGGGTCTTAAACGGCTGGAATATCGGGGTTATGACTCCGCTGGCTTGGCCCTGATCAACCGCAAGGACAAAGGCCTTTCCTGTGTAAAAACTGTGGGCAAGGTCCAGGCCCTTGAAGACCGCGTCAAGAAGTCCCCGCTTGACGGCCCCGTCGGTATCGCTCACACCCGCTGGGCTACACATGGCAAGCCCAACGAGAACAACGCCCACCCGCACCTGTCCCATGATCGCGTTGCGCTCATCCATAACGGCATCATCGAGAACTACCTGACGCTGAAGGAGGAGCTGATCAAAAAGAATTACGAGTTCAAGACCGACACAGATACAGAAGTCATCGCTCACCTCATCCATATGTTTCTAGTTAAAGAGGAAATGAAGTTTCTCGATGCCGTGAAACGCACCATCGACCTGCTCGAAGGTGCCTACGGCTTGGCCGTGATCGACAAAGAAGATCCCAAGCGCATCATCGTCGCGCGTAGCGGCAGCCCGCTCATCATCGGCGTCGGCATCGGCGAGAATTTTATTGCCTCCGATCCCGCCGCTCTCGGGCAGGTCACCGACCGCTTTATCTACCTGGAAGAAGGCGATATCGCCGAGATTAAGTCCAGCCGGGTCAGGATTTACAATGGTGGTTTAGAAGTGTCCCGCGATACCGTAAGGCTAAGCCAGAACCTAGAAGACTCGGTGAAAGGCCACTACCGACACTTCATGCTTAAGGAAATCTACGAGCAGCCGGAAGTGGTTCGTAGGACGCTGTCCGGCAAACTCAGCAAGAACCATGTGCTAGAAGAAGCCTTCGGCGTGAACGCAAAGGACATCTTCAACAGGACGAAGAGCGTGCAAATCGTAGCCTGCGGTACCAGTTATCATGCCGGCATGATCGCCAAGTTCTGGTTCGAGAACATCGCTAGAATGTCCTGCTCCGTCGACATTGCCAGTGAATACCGATACCGAAACATGCTCGTGCCCGAGGACTGCCTGTTTGTCACCATCTCTCAATCTGGCGAGACCGCTGACACTCTTGCTGCGTTGCGCCATGCCAAGGAAGCGGGTTATGTCGGCTGTATGACCATCTGCAACGTCGCTAACAGCTCCATCGAGCGGGAATCAGATTTTTCCATTATGACCCTCGCAGGCCGGGAGATCGGCGTGGCTTCCACCAAGGCGTTCACCACCCAGCTGACAATACTCACGCTATTGTGTATCGTGCTGGCACGCCGCAACGGCCTGAGCGAGGAGAACGAAAGGGTGCTGGTGCATGACCTGCACGAGCTGCCGTATAAACTCGAGGAGACACTAAAGCTAGATGAACAGATCCGCCTGATTTCGCTGGATTTTGCCGATAAGCGTCACTCTCTGTTCCTCGGTCGCGGAGTGATGTACCCCGTTTCCAAGGAAGGTGCGCTGAAGCTAAAGGAGATTTCCTATATCCATGCCGAAGCCTATCCTGCTGGAGAACTCAAGCACGGACCGCTCGCACTGGTCGACGACCAGATGCCCATTATTGCCGTAGCACCTAACGACGAGCTCCTGGAAAAACTAAAATCCAACCTGCAGGAAGTCTGCGCTCGTGGCGGTCAACTAAATGTATTCGCCGATACCGAATCTGGCTTCTCCAATTCAGACGGCACTAAAGTGGTCAACGTACCGCACTGCTCGGATTTCCTGGCACCGATCATCTATACGATACCGTTACAACTTTTGTCGTATCACGTAGCCGTACTAAAAGGAACCGACATCGACCAGCCAAGAAAAAAATCTACAAAACACGAAATAGATTACCAGGATTTTCTATTTTCAAAAAGAACGACCAAATAGATGGTGTTTGGCATTTGACAACAGACAAATTATTTTACGGCTGTAAACAGGAACATACTGAATATATATATAGGCCACCCATTTATTCACTGGATATCGAAATTTATTTAATGTCCCACGATTTGGGTATGATTAGCGATTCTTTGGAAATAACATTATTGGATTCCGGCGGGACGCCAATAGCTAAATCGTTGATTTCATTATCGAATAATGATATCAAAAAGAAATTGTCAGATTGTTTCGAGAACTTTTTTTGATTAATCCGACAGTCGTAAAATTATCATATAAAAACTCTGTCTCGGAATACATCAGCTATTCATTCATCCATAAAAACAGAACCTTGGCGGCGGAGTTCATAACATTGATAGGGTCACCAAAAGGCAATTCTCTTAAATTCATGCACTTTCCTGAGCAAACTGACAAAGGTTTATTCGATTATCAAATTACATAGAATAAATCACGCGCGACTTTTTCCATGAAAATGCTGCTGACAAACTATATATGCCGAAGTGTTTAGAGTTGTTCAATAATTGGAAATATAAGGGTTTGCCCCACAAATATATTGTCCATACTTAAACTAGGATTGTAAGCCTTCACTAACCACATTGGACTGTTGTACTCTTCTCTTGAAATAGACTCAATATTGTCATTTCTCTGAATTACGTGAGTATTCGTACCACTAATGGTATAGCGTGAAAAAAAACTATCCCAAATATTTTTATGATAATCAGATCTTTTATTTATAAAATCTTCAGGTGAGACATTAGAAAATATTAAGGATATTTGCTCACCAAAATAGATCTTATCAAAAGGGTTTTTTCCATTATATCTTCTCAAATCAGAGCTTGAAATATTTAACCAGATAGCTATCTGCTCGATGGTTTCATTGTAGACATATATCCTATTTTGATCGTCTACTTCAAAATCATCATATCTAAGGAAAAGCTCTTTAGTAGCTACTAATCCTAGCTCTAGTTCATTAGTATCTTCACTTAAATCCTCTCTATTGTAAGCGTCATCTAAAACTATATCTGAGATTAAAGGTAGTTCTTCAATAGTTTGATAGGGTTGTATAAATGAATTTTCAAGATTCGTGTTCTCGGTCGATTGAGGCTCATTTTTTGTAAGTGATTTATCAATACTTATAGGTATATTTTGCGCTAGAAATTTAGGATCAACCCAATTGTTCCCATCATTAGTATTTGTTATGGAGAGATTTTCCGTATCTCTATTTAAATTTATAGTTGGAGCTTTACTTAGAGACAAACTTAGGGAGCTTTGGGCAGTATTTAAAATATTATCGAGATTTTCTTTGTTAATTAAAGATGCTGGAAGTCTTAATCTTGTTCCTTGAGGTATTCGGGCCCTATCGTTTTTTATGTTTTGCAAAAGTGATGGATTATTTGAAGATATTATGCTCTTTTCTATATTCAAACGATTGGATAAATCACTGAAATAAATCGGGGATGTAACGCGAATTTCTTCTAGTTCAATGGGAGTATTTATAGATACATTTTCAAAATATTTATTAAAATTATTTGTGATATCTAAAATAGCCAAAAATTGCGGGTAAAAATTTCTAGATGCAAAACCAAATCTAGGACCCTTATAGTTATGTATAATTTCCGATATTGAGCTTGTTTGCAGACTATTTTTGGCGTTCAGTATACCAGTCAAACCATGATTATATGCTGTGATGGCAAGTGGCCAAGAACCTAATTGATCATAATTGAATTGTAAAAGTGAAATAGCAGCTTGGGTAGAAAGATATGGATCCAATCTTTCATCAATAACATCATCAACACGAAGGTATTGTTGACCAGTATTTTTCGTAAACTGCCACATTCCAACCGCATTTGCTGATGAAATAGCTTGTGGATTAAAAGAAGATTCTAAATGTGGTATCAAAAATAATTCAGGGGGGATGTTTCTTCTTTTCAAAATATTATTATTAAAACTATCGTAGGATTTTGACTTCTCATATCCGCTCAAAAAAGCATCTGATTGACCTCGTTGAAATCGTAATCTATCAATTGCAGAGAGATAAGTCTTTTTATCGTTAGATTTACCCCAAATATCGAAAATAAAAGCTTGGTTTCGTGATAAATTTGACCTTTGACCGTTGGCTAATATTGTTAGATCTTGAATAATTTGATTTCTGTAATTTTGTAAGGTGTTTTCATTTGCCGGAAAAATTCCATAAACAATATTCAAATTCTCCGAGTCATGTAAATAACCTACAGTAGAATTGATTTTAGTATAAACACTTTTCCAGAAATTTATTGAATCGTTAAGTTCAAGAGGTTGTGTGAAAATTGATACATGATTACTTTCTTGTGAAAAAATGGGGTCTACTTTGAGAATCCAGAAAAAGCAAATTGCTAGCAAAGAAAGTAATTTTAATGAAGAAAATGAGCGCATTAGGAAATAATATAAAATTCAATGATATATAGAAAAGCTACCTAGAATCTCATCGACAGAAGTAGAGAAATATTTAAGATTTAAGATTAAAGATTAAACAAATAAATGCCGATCTATTAGTAATTCTGATTTTAAAACACACTCGCAAAAACATAAATAAGATATAATTTTATAATATTTATATATATAACAAATGAATTTAGATACCAAATAATATTATGAAAAAAACAACTCCAAAAAAAGCTATCAACTAAAAAGTCAGCTTTGAGACGTCCAGTTGATGATGCAGCAAAGAAAGTTGATGCAACTATTGAATCTGATCTAGAAATAGATCAAGTAGATGTGAAGAATTTTATTATAAAAAAAGAAGAAGGCGATACTTTATTAGACACGAATATTTCGGGAGATTCATCTCATATAGATAATATAAAACAAGAATTTGAGAAGTTTTTAGAAACACTCCAAGATGAGAAGTTATATTTTACGAATTTTTCAAGAGATATTAATAGTCTAACAAAAAACCAAATTACAAGCATGGCAAGCCAGAGAAAATTGATAAATATCCTTTTTGGTGTTTGCGCAGTTATATTGTTTATAAGTTTATTAATAACAACAGTTGCTATTTTTAGTTTTAGTTCTAAATCTTCAGATTTTGGAATTATTAGCGATGCGCTGGCTACACGTATTGTTAATATGAATACAGGCCTGGATCAATTCGAAGATGTACAAGAGGAAATATCTAATCTTTACAATACTGTAGAAATGATTTCTCTTGAATCAGAAAAAACGAATAATTCAATAGTAGCTTTTAAAGATGAGATTGCTGCAGTTCTTGAAAGATTACAGAATGACTTATCATTAAAGTATGAAGAAAGCATTACAGAACAAATTGATAGCTACAATAACTTGCAAGATAGGTTTTCTACCATTAATTCAAGGATGTTGAGTCTTGAAAATGCATTTGAGGAGACTAGTGAAGGAGATTTGGCTTTCTTTGCCGAAATGAAAAAATTAGAAAACTTTGTAAATCAGATAGATGCGCTAATACTATTAGAAAAAGAAAAATATCTTGACCAAATCCGCTTGTCTCAGCAAATCATGGAAAATGAGGAAGATAACTTTAATAATGACCCCATGTCTTTTGAAAGATAAAAAACTATATGTTTAGTTTTACAGAACAAGCTTTATAAGATCTTCAGAAATATCATCGTGGTACTTGACGCCGGTTTGTTGTACTACATCATGAACTATTGCTCTAATAGTCGTTTCAATAGATGCTCGTTGTTCCTCTTTTGAGGCTACTACACTTTCCCCATCTGATTTATCATTTTCGCTTTTGTTTAAATGATAATCTCTTATTAAAGAACCTATATCATGAAGTTTGTCGACGGTGTTTGATGGTAACCAGATATCTATTTTCCCTCTTGAAGTGGAAACAGTTCTAATATTTTTTATAATGTCCAAATCATTATTATTCGGATCATTAAGGTTTTCTTTGATAAATTTAGCAAGTGCTTTGATTAGAACTATAGTATATCTTGGTCTAATTTCTTCTAGTTCAATTTCGTTAACTCCGTTGTAATCCTCTCCTGTAAGGCTTGACCACAACTTTTTCCCCGTTAGGCCATAAAAATAAGGATCTGTAATATCTGGAGATGAATCAATGCCTGGTTCTAGAACAGGATTTATATCAATTTTAGCCAAGAGTGAATTAGTAGCGTTTTCAAGCCAATTCAGCTTACCTAAAATAAACATCAGTAATACTATAAGTATTACGCCTATTATCGAAGTTAGTATGACTAAAGTTGTTAGCATATTAGGTATCTAATTTATTAGTAGTATTATCATCTAGAAATTCCAAAATAGGAATTTCTTTGTAAATATTTAATTCTTTACAAATTCTATTAAAAATATTTTCGATTTTCTTTTTTGATTGATCAGCTGATAACTCAGAATTCTGATAGGAAGCCCCAATTTTAAAAACCTCCTCTGCGTATTCAAAAGGTATATAACTTACAATTAGCCCTTTATCTGTTTGTAAAATTTGATAAGAAGTCTCAATTTTCGGCGGAGTCAGCTCTAAATTATTATTTGTTAACGAGGCCTCAAGCCTTATTTTTTGATAAATCTCAACATTCTTAGCTGCATCTATGAAGGTTTTTTCGACGTTAGCCTTTGACCGTAACGCTAAGCGATTTCGTAATCTTAAATTCCCAATCGACTTGTTATTTTTTATGCAATTTTCATAATCTTGCTTGCTCAACTTTTTCAGTTCGTCGAGTTTTTTCTGAGATTTATTTTTTTTAAAAAAATTGCTAAGAAACATTCGAGATTTTATTATGAATTTTTGTGCGAAGAGATTTGATTGTTTTGGAGAGAATTTGACTTATTCTCGATTCAACGACTCCTATTATTTCAGCAATTTCTTTCAAGTTGAATTCTTCATAATAATATAACTGAAGAATCTGTCTTTCTCGTTCTGAGAGTTTATTAATTTCTTTCGTAAGGTAATGTTTTATGTCTTCAAGTTCAATGTCATCTAAAGGATTTGAATCGCCAGATAAAAATGTATCAAAGATGTCATATTCTGAATCATTTTCAGCCGGCGCATCAATTTTAAATCGTTCAGCATGTGTCCGCTGTCCTTCATATTCATTTATTGAGATATTTAAATATTGAGCAACTTCATTACTTGTAGGTGTTCTTTCCAGGCTCGACGTTAAAAAATGAATAGCCTTATTATGTTCCTGAGTATTTTTAATTGCTAATCGAGAAATATCACTCATTTTTCGTACTTCATCAATTATTGAACCCTTTACCCTACTTTTAGCATAGTCTACGAAGGACACACCAAGATTATCGTTGTAATTGTCCGCGGCTGAAATTAATCCCAAAATGCCAATTTGCATCATGTCATCGTAATCAATATTTGGAGGTATTCGTGCTTTTAAATGATTTACAATACGGGTCACCAATGAAATATTTTCATTGATAAGAGTATCTCTTTGAGAATTGATATTTTTCTCGTACATTTAAGGTATTTACTACATCTTTACTCGAAAAACTTCAGGCCATTCGATGTACTAATGTATTCTGCTTTTTCAATCATAGAAGCAATTTCTGCAAACTCGTTGTATATACTTGATTTTCTTCCATGTGCGGTTGGCAAATCGCCATCCACCCAGCCCCTATTATAATCTTCATTTAATGTTAAAGTTCCAATTTTATTTAATGAGCAACCGATATATTTGGCTGCAATTAACCTAAGTTTTTCAAAAATTTGAGAACCTTCAATAGGGGTTTTTACTTTATTTGGCAAATAGGAAATATGATCTATTCCATATTTAAGATAAAGAAGCTTAATAAGAGCGTAAGCATCTGATACTGAAGAAGGCTCACTTGTACCTACAACAATTTTATGGCTACAGGCAGAAAGAAAATCAAGAACGCTATAATTAATACCTGCAGCAACATCGACTATAAGTAAATCGAACTGATCCTTAAGTTCGTTTACCAGGTGTATTATCTGTTTGTTTAAGTTTGGATCAATTTGAAGGATTTGATCAAGATTAGTGCCACCGCTTACAAGTGAGATATTTTGACTCAAATCTAATAACACATTAGTAATAGTATCTTTACCATTGATTACATCTATAAGATTTCCAGACAATTTTTTTTTGAAGGCGATATGTATATTGCCCAGACCTAAATCAGCATCAAATATCAGTACCTTTTTACCTATTGATGCATAGTAATAAGCAAGGTTTATTGCAAAAGTAGTTTTTCCTACTCCACCTTTGCCACTGGCAACACCAATAACGGATCTATTATTTTTCATACAATCAGTTTTTTGTATAAGCAAAATATTTTCTAATCAATTTTGTAAAACCTTGAATAAAATAATCTTTAGACAAATAGATCAAATTATTACTTGAATCGTTATAAAGAGAACCGATCGACATATAAGGTTTGGATAAAATTAGAAATTGAAGCAGTTCAATTGTAAAAAATTTCGGTGATATATTAGTAAAAATATAATTATCCCATTTAGCTAATGAATTCATATGATCAAAATAAGAAAAGCTAGACAGGCTGTCACATACGGCAATATGACATTTGTTAGCTGTTGTTTGAATAACATTATTACCCTTGAGTGAATCCATATCATTAACATTGAGAATATAAGCCGCTTTAGTTAAATCGAAATGATATTGTGAATAGATATCCGTTGACTTTAAATTACTTGGATTATAAATACCTGGAATGTCACTCAGAAAATCATTGGCTAAGTGATATGCGAATACATTTCTATTAGTCTCTGAGGAGATTCTATTGTGAATCTGTGAAATTATATTTGTGACATTCGTGTTTTTTTCAGAGTAAATGAAAAAAACTGAAGCATTCAAATTAAGTTCATTTGGTGCATTTAAATTATGGTCCAAAGCAACATTTATTTGTGTTAACAAATCATCCAATGAACTTGGTTCTACTAATGATTTAAGAATACGATTCTTAAAAGCCGAATTTAAAGGTTGCGCATCAAAAAATGATTTTAAGTAGAATAGGAAAATATTCTCAGAATTATTTTTAGGTATTTTATTTTCTAACTTATTTTCTTTGCTATCTGACTCCCGTGATATGTTACTTTTATTATCTTGTGCGTCATGACAGATGAAATAATACTCCTGATCCTTTTCTTCTATACGATTTAAAATTACTGCGGTTTCACCAAATCTATTCTGTATATCTTTAAATAGATTCAATTTAGGCTTTGTCTTTAAGATTTCAATTTTCATTTATATTTGATTTATCAGCTGATTGCCCAATACGACAACATACTTTTACAGGTTGATCTTCCGGGATTTCTGTATATGAAAATACTTTAAAGTCAGGAACACGCTGTTTTATAACTCTTGCTAACCAAGGTCTAATGGTAGGCGCTACAACTAAAGTGATTTCTATGCCGTCGGCAAAAGATTTATCTACCTGTGTTTTAATTGAGGTTATTAAATCTGTTAATAGTCTTGGATCTATTATAGGCTCAATTTTATTAGGGCTTTTATCTACACTGTTTATTAAAATCTGTTCTAAGGCTGGATCTAAAGTTATAACATTTAACTCGTCTCCCAAGCTCACTATTTCTTGTAGCATAAGATGGCCTATTTTCGGCCTTACAAGCTCAGTGAGTTCATCAGGATTTTGTGTTTTAGATCCCTCAGTCAGTAAAGTTGCTAAAATTGTTTTCATATCTTTTATTGATATGGCTTCATAAAGAAGATTTTTTAGAACTTGCATTATTGTTGCAATTGATAATTTTTCGGGAACCAGATCTTCAACAAGTTTTGGAGATATCTTAGAAACTTTATCTAAAAGTTCTCTAGTCTCATCATGGCCTAATAGTTCGTAAGAATTATTTTTTAATAAAGCGTTTATATGTGTAGCAATAACAGTAGAACTATCAACTATTGTATAGCCTAATAATTTCGCATGATCAGCAATTTTAGTGTCAATCCAATATGCATCTAATCCGAATGCAGGTTCTTTTGTTTTTATACCTTCAATCTCCTCCTTAATATCACCTGGATTAATTGCTAAATCTTTGTGAATTTCAATCTTGCCTTTACCGCGGACTACTCCCTTCAGAAGTATGTTATAAGATAATGGATCTAGATTTAAATTATCCCTTATTCTTATTGGTTGTATTAAAAATCCGAGTTCGGTTGATAATTTTTTACGAATCCCTTTTATTCTAGAAAGTAAAATTCCACCACCATTTTCACTAACTAAAGGAATGAGACCGTAACCAATTTCCAGTCCAATAGTATCTACATGTTCTATATCTGCCCAGTTTAGATCTATATCTTTATCATCATCTATACTTACATCATCCTCATCATTAATACTATTTTCACGATCTTTTTTATCATTAACAAAGCTTATGTAAAATAAAATTAAGCTGGCCGGTATAAAGAATATATGCGGCATACCTGGTATGATACCTAGTATGAATAACACTAATGATGTTACCTTTAGCGCGATTGGATTTCTTAGTTCTAGGCTAGCTTGATTTGTTGTAGATTCTGTCGTAGTAACTCTTGTAACTATGATTGCAGTAGACAAAGAAAGTAAAAGTGATGGAATTTGTGCTACTAAGCCGTCACCAATTGTTAATACAGTATATATTTCTGCAGCATTCTCAAAACTCAAATCATGCTGAGTAGTACCAACAATTAATCCACCTATAATATTTATTAGCAGTATTAATATCCCAGCAATGGCATCTCCCCTAACGAATTTGGAAGAACCGTCCATTGATCCAAAAAAATCTGATTCTTGTGCAACTTCTTGTCTCCTCTCTGTAGCCTGTTCTTGGGTAATTAATCCAGAGTTTAAATCTGCATCAATAGCCATTTGCTTTCCTGGTAAAGCATCTAATGTAAAACGCGCAATTACCTCTGATGTACGACCAGCTCCTTTTGTCACAACAATAAAATTAATTATCATCAATATGATAAATATGATGAAACCCACAACATAATTACCAGCAATAACAAATTCACCAAAAGAGGCTATAACATCTCCAGCAGAGTCCGTTCCTTCGTGCCCTTTTAATAAAACTACCCTGGTTGAAGCGACGTTCAAACTTAAGCGCAGCATTGTTGCTAAAAGGAGAATAAGAGGAAACGATGAGAATTCTAGTGGTTTATGAACATTAATACTTATCATGACTATTACCAGGCCCGCCATGATATTGAATGTAAATAGGATATCCAGAACAACCGCAGGTAGAGGGATTACAAGCATCGCCATTATTGCTAGGAATACCAGCGGGATAGCTAAATTTTTTATAGCTCCGAAATTTATAAATTGTCGGATATTTGACACTATGGCATTTTGCATAATTACTTGAATATCAATGAGTTACAAATTGAAAAAAGGATTCCGTAAATTCCATAGAAACTTTCAATTTTTATTGCAATTACTATGCCAAATAATTGAGAAATGAAATTAACAAATAATAAAGAATTAATAACAACTGCCGATATATCTAACTAGTTCAATCAGATTAGGCCTTCCCATGCACAAATCACGCTTAATTTTGGCTACGTTTCTTTCTTTAATAGTTACAAGTTGCCAAGTATATAATCCCTATATAAATCAATATGATACATATGATAATTTCTACAGGGGCGGAATGGTTGAGGCTACTGGATACTCAGTTATTGCTTCGCACCAGGGTTCTGAGCCTCAGCAGCGATTGATGGCTATAAAAGCAGCACGTATGGATGCATTCAGGCAATTAGCAGAGATTGTGTATGGGACCTATATTGATTCGGCGACTACGATATCAGATCTTGCAATTAACGATGATACCTTTAGAGCTAGGGTTGAAGGTGTGATATATGGAGCTGAACTGATAAAGATAGAACCTATTTCGGATGATACATATGCAGCCACCCTTGGACTTCCTAGGAGGACAATAAACGATTTAAGATTGCTGTATATGAGATTAGTTACAAGTAATTAAAACTAGATCTTAAAAAAAGAATAATTTTATGAATATTAAATTGATATACATAGTTTTATCTATGATACCAATTTGCACAATGGCGGCAGATAGAGAATCACAAGCACCGTTGTCACAACTTGAAATCGTAAAAGCGAGTTTATTAGATGCTGCTTTGGGTGGGGAAGTATCTGTAGTTTCAAATGCTTATCTTAATAATAGAGGGGAACTGATAGAATCAACTTACTTTAGTAGTAACACTAAGGTAAGAGGTATAAGAATTGCTAATTATTTTAATAATGATAATCAGCCTAAAAATATACAAATTGATATAAATGATTTAGAAAATAATTGCGTAGATATACCACTAAACAAATATAAGAAAAATTTGTCACTCAGAATATCAGATAAAACAAATAACACATCGGCTAGAAATTTAATTAAGCTGTTTGAAGCAGATCTATACAACTATCTTGATGAAAATATTGAAAATATTGAATTGCAAAATACATTTATAAATGTTGACCGGTATAGCTATACTTCTAATGTAAATAGCTATTATCAATACTTAGCTCCAAGAAATAGTGATAAAACAAGTGAGTATCTTTTTATAATCAATATAGAAGATATCAATAAATTTGAAAATATTCCGCTGAAAACTATTCAAAATAGTTATAAGGCCGCAAAAAATATCACAAGATATGCAGCAAAGGAATTCAGCCTTGCAAGCATCCCTTCAGAGAATACAAAAAGCCGTGCAATATATTCTATTTCTGCAAATGTAACGCTAGAAAACAGCGCTTCAAGTAGTGTTAAAGAAAGGCTTTTTGAGAAAAAAATTGGTTTCTTGTACGACCCAGAAAAAAAAGAAATACGCGTTGAGAGAAATATATTAAATCAAATTAAAAATCAAATAACTAATTTAGTTGGGTTGAATAGCAAAAAAACTGTCATCTCTGATTATATATCCCTAAGTTTATTACAAGAGCCTTTAGACTTATTGGAGTGCAGTAGTAACGAATATCAAGCCTCACGTGAAGGTAGTTTTTATACGATAAGTGTAAATTCAAATGCTGGCATAAAAATTGGAGATCGATTTTTATTAAATACACAAAGATTGAATACTCTCGGTGCTTCAATAGATTCGGAAAGTTTGAATGAGCTAGCTATTGCAGAAATAATATCAACAGATAGTAATAGTGCTACATTAGAAATTGTAGAAGGAACTATCAGTAGAAATAATGTTCTTGCTATACCCTTTTAACCTGGAAAGCCAATGAAAATAATTCAAAAATTTACGGCAATTTTGTTCTTATTTTTTATAACTGGATTGTGTCTTGGTGCACAAGAAGACATTGATACGGCTTTACGTACCTTCCTTGATGGTTATGATATCGCTGAATTCTTAGAGACAAGGGATGAAGAATACTTAGAATCAGGATTTTATATAGTAAAACAAGGCGACACCTTGGACGGAATAATAAACAAAATTTATCCTGGTACAGCTATCAAGAAAAACATATTAAGAGAAGCGTTTGTGATAGCAAATCCTAATAGTTTTAGAAATCGAAATCCAAATTTTATTTATTCTGGCCAAAGATTATTACTTCCTAATGAAGAAGATATTGGGAAGATTATTTTTAATGAAAATGTGGGTAGTTTAAGAAGTGATAGATCAACCTGGGTTCGATTTCCTTAGAGAATGCATAAAGTGAAATAAGTTGAATAGTATAGAAAACACAACAAGATTCCTGCTTTCTAACAGTGAAAATATTATTCAAAGTAACCAAATAATTATTTCAGAAAAACAAGCAAGAGATTATGACTTAAAACAGGGACAAATAGTCAATGTTGTATTAAGAGATGATGGTAAAGAATTAGAAATAGACACTCAAATAAGTAGAGCAGATAAAAAAGAAAAAGATATAACAAGTTCCAGCCAATCGCGAAAATATCAAGTCACAATAAATAAAAATACTCTTCCAGAAAGCCGCCTTCACCCAGAAAAAAATTATCTTCATCCGAAAGCTGTTATTGAATTGCTTAGCAATATATCGATACTGGAAATTGGGGATTTATACCTATATCTACGAAAAACAAGCCAAAATACCAAAAAAATATTTGAGGATATTTTTGCTGACTCAAACATTTTGACCGATAAAAATCAGCTTATAAAATTAATTAAATATTTTATCCAGGCAAGTTCTTTTGTAATAAAAGATCATGAGAATAGTAATGAAATAAATATAAGTCTTATTAGATCAGTTATTGCTAAATACTTTGATAGTGCTGAGAAAGAATATGATGAAAATGAAATTCATTTCTCAAAAAAACTAAAAGATTTTCTTACATATCTAAATTCTAATATTTACGAAACACATCTCGCGGCTGATAGAGATATGATTTCTGCTAGATTTGCGATTCTTTTTTACGAATTTCCCCCGATAGAAATAAATATAACAAAAAACAAATTAAAAGATAGTTTTCATAAAGATAATAAGGGAGAGCGAGGCTGGAACGCTGAGATATCCTGTTATTATTCAGCTGAAAACCATATTGTTATAGATCTTAGTGTAATAGAACCTCGCTCTATAAAAGTATGTTTGTCAATATCTGATATCGAACTACGCGCTAGGGCTAAAAAATACAAAAATGAGCTTGTTAGCTCACTTGCTGAAAATAATATTAATCTTTTATCTTTTGAGATAAATGGGGAAAATCCGCCGAAGATTGATAGAAGCATGTTTCTCAAAAATATCGGCAACATGAGTTTATCAGCGTGAAAAGAATTACAAAAAAAGCTTTCGCGCTTACATACGAAGGGCTCTCAGTTCCAGTATTAACTGCGAAAGGTTCTGATTTATTAGCTGATGAAATAATATACTTTGCAAACAAGAATAATGTGCCTGTTATTTCTAATACGCTGCTAGCTGAGGATTTATCTGAAATAGATATAGGAGAAGAAATACCCGAGATAATGTACGAGGCGGTTGCGGTGGTATTATCGTGGGCTTACTGGATTAAAGGGCGAGAGCCTTAATTTTTTTTCCTGCTAGCAAGATGTTCGTAAGTTTCCCTTGAGCGATAAGGTTTTAAACCCAGGGAGTGTAGAGCATCATTTATGGCTGATAGCTTACCGTTTATTAATATTTCGTTTCTCTTTTGCAGATTGTTACACTTATTAATTTTATCGTTTATGTCTTTCCGTTGGAAAATATCTAGATCACTTTCGGGGTTTAAATTTTTATAATAATCGCTCTGCTCAATAATAAAAGAAAGAAGTTCTTGTTTTCGAGATTGCAATTTTTCGAATTTAGCTATCTCATTTTTTTTTTAAATGATTATATTCAGATTCAAGCAAATGCAACAACGCATCAATCTCGAAAGCTAGACGCTCAGAATTATCCAAGTTAACCCCTAATAGCAAACAATCATCAAATTAATTTTTCTAGATCAATGAAGCTGTCTGCGATTTTTTTGGAATCAAGAGGATAGTCGCCATTTCGAAGGGCGTCTTTTACCCTATCAACCTTCTCCTGGTCAAATAAGGCTTTATCAATATCTGCCTGTACATTTGCCGAAAGTTTCACAAGCTCCTCCGTACCAGACGTTTCTGAGACAGATGCATGATCCACTGGTGCTTTAGAGGTAGTACTACGGTTTTCAGCTGTTTTGGTAGAGCTGACTGCAGATGTCTTGTCGGTAGTACTATATATAGTGCCTGACATAATTTAAACCTACAATATATTGTGTTTTAAGTATGTGATATTTACTATGTTTTATCAACAGTTACATCGACAGATTCCAAGAACACTTTAGATAAAATTTAGCGAGATATTTCAACAGTAGAGACCCCTGTTACCGTCGCATTTAATTCTTCTCCAGACTCGGAATTTCTTACACGAATGATGTCGCCAATAAAACCATTTTCTAAAGCAAGGACCTCAGTTGTAAGTTCTAAAATGCTTGATTTATAGTGCAAAGTTATATTTGTGTTTACTTGCACATGGGGCGTGGAGACTATGTCACTAAACTTCAGAATATTGCCCGGGATTAGCCGACGCCTTGCAGATGCCCTGTCAACCATCGTGTAGTCATTAATTGAATCAGGGGGTGCTTGATCGTATAGCTCTAAGATACTAGTGTTAGTGCTATCAATTTGCTGATCTTTCTCGATAACCCTATCTATAATCAAAACAGTTGAAATGTTTCCTATAGTAGATTTAGTCAAAAAGTCGTCAACTGATAAATCATATTTAATCACTGCGCCAACAAGTTGATCTAAATCTATCCTCTCATTATATGTAACCTCTGATATCGGTTTACTGACTGGGATTAGAAAAGCTTCTTCTAAGACACTTCCCTGGGTTAAATTTCTATTTAACTTGTAAACTGTAAACTCTTCATCAAAATGTCTGGGATCTACATGCTGTCCTTCATTTACATCAATTCGAACGTATTTTCCTAAAAAGTCTGAAATATCAGATTGGTTTGTTGTTGAATTTGCTAATAAACTATCAACAATCTGGACCTGTCTTAGGTCTTGAGAAGATATTAAAGATCCCTTTGAGATATCTCTATCATAGACATAGATCTGACTAGTAATCTGTTTTTCAATACGAACGGTCGAGGTCCATCCTGTACTCTGGCATTTGATAGATACTGTATTTGATGTGCCAAATGCGTACTCAAAGTTGTAATTGCTTTGACAAACAGGAACCCTAAAACGTCTATCGCCAGCATAAACAGTCGTATTATCGGGTTCTATACCTTCATTATCAAAAACCCAATTCTTAAGTGACTGAACAAGAATCGTCTTTGGATCTGACTGTTGCTGGTCTGTTGAGTCTTGCGCATTCACAAGCAGAGGTAAAAGAAAATAAACAGCCAGAAGTTTTGCTTTGGTAAGTAGTCGCAATGGCTTCTCTAATAATTATTAATACTGTCTATATCTTAAGGGTTTTAATTACGAGCAGCAAAAATCATCTTTTTGCCACTTTTGCCACTTTTAAAAAAATAATTCGGGTTATAAAGGCGAGGCATATAGAAATATAACGCGTATCTTATTGAAATTGCTAGGAAATAAGAAGCTATAGATTTAAAAAAAGAAAGTTTGGCACAGATAATGCAGTTGCTATTCCAGACATTATAAATTTCTTTGATTATGGCTAAAACGTTAAACGACTATTTCGCGTTCAATAATGCAGCAATGTCATTGAAAGCTAAGCGTCTTGAAATTATTTCAGGAAATATCGCGAATTCGACAACCCCTGGCTATAAATCTAGAGATCTTGATTTCTCTAATCTTTTAGAAAAAACGTTTAGCAGAAAATATGACAGCAGGTTTGATATTGAAATGTATGCAGATAATCCGCGACATATGGGATTTACAAAGGCACCAAAGTGGATGGATACAGAATCTGCATTGAAATACACCGTGCCATTATCTCCTAGTTTAGACAATAACACCGTTGAAATAGGTGTAGAGCAATCAAGATACGGTAGGGCAGTAATAGATTATCAAGCTAGTTTGCAGTTTATGGAAAATAAAATATCGGGTTTGAGAAAAGTCATTAAGGGCGAATAAAGATGTCTTTTGAAAAAATAATGGCAATTGGCGGCAGCGGATTAAATGCACAGTTAGTCCGAATGAATGCAACCGCGAGTAATTTGGCAAATGCCGGAGTTATTTCAGGTACAGAAGAGACTGCATTTAGAGCGCAAAGACCAGTCTTCTCAACATTATTAACCGGTGAGACAGTAGGTGAATTCTCAGACTTACAGGGTGGCGTAAGGGTTGATCGAATCGTTAATGATACGAAGCCTGTTGAAAAAATATTTGAACCCGGTAACGCACTGGCAGATGCTGATGGATACGTATACTCCTCTAATGTAAAAGAAATAGAGGAGCTTATAGATATGTTAGATGCGTCAAGAGCTTATCAAAATAATATCGAAGTCATTGCTAGTGCTAAAGATTTACTTAGTAAAACACTTGATTTAATCAAGGCTTAATAAACTAGGAATAAATGATGCCTACTGAAATCTCAAGTCTCCCTTCCAACATAATGACAACAAGTCAATATCAGGAACAGCAAGCAAAATTAGTAAATAAGACTGATCAGCTTGATAGAAATGCATTTCTATTACTATTTACCACGCAACTAAAAAATCAAAACCCACTTGATCCAATGGAGAATGAGGCGTTTGTTTCGCAGCTAGCTCAGTTTTCCTCATTAGAAGCGATGACCGCCATGAGAAACTCTATTGAGGAAATGGCAAATAATTCTAGGACTGAGAAATTCGTAACAGGATCAAACTTGCTGGGCAAGAAAATTGATCAGGTTAAAAATATTGTAGATCTTGCAAAAGGGGGAAGTACTACCTCTAAGGGCGACCTCCTATACCCATCACCACAAGGTGTGTTTAGTGTAACCGATCCCGCGACTGGCGGACTAGTCTATCGAGAGGTTTTCAAGAACCTTCCCGCCGGCGGTATTGAGATTCAGTGGGATGGCACAGATTTTAATGGGGTGGCTGTGCCTGCTGGGTTATACGAAGTTGAATTAATGATCGAAAAAGATGGTGAGGCTTTGATAGTCCCACTAATTAATCAGCAAAAAATAAAAGCCGTTGCCTGGAATGATGAAACAGGTGACTTTCAAGTAGAAATTTCTGATGGCAGTGTTCTAAACATTGCTGACATCTCAAGAATAGAAGATTAAGAAGGAGAAACTACATGTCTTTTTATACCTCGCTTACCGGTCTGAATGCTGCAACTACAGAGTTGTCGGTTACATCAAATAATATAGCTAACGCAGGAACCTCAGGCTTTAAAAGATCTGATGCATCGTTTGGTGATATATTTTCCAGCACACCATTACAAAAAGCAGATTCTGTTACAGGATCAGGTGTCGCTCTGCGGGGTATAGTCCAGGAGCACAGTCAGGGCAATGTTGAATTTTCCACAAATGCATTGGACCTTGCTATTGTGGGTGACGGTTACTTCAAGCTTAAGACAACTGATGGCGCGGATATTTACACACGGAACGGCGGGTTCATGCTAAATGAACAAAACCAGATCGTGAACTCTTCCGGACAGGCTGTACAGGTTTTACCTGTCGATTCTATAAACAATGCCAATTTCGAGGTGGCCACAACCGGCCTGACCGTACCAAGGGCTACGGTTGCTGAATTTATCGCAACTACTGAAATCAACTTAGGTTTGAATCTGCCTTCAACTGTTGAGCCGATTACGGTTGACTTTAATCCGGCCAAGCCTGATACCTATCATAAGACCACGTCTTTTACGACTTATGGTGCGAACGGTAAAGCGCAGCTAGCAACGATCTATTATGTTAAAACTGCCAACCCAACAACTGAATCTCCGTATAGCAAGTGGCAGACCTATGTGACTATCGATGGGGAGCTTGTTGAAGCTGCACTCACACAGGCTGAGGCTCCTGGTGAAGATAAGATGTACATCAACAAGTTCGGTGAGATAAAGACGAAGAGCGAGCTTGATAAATTGGCAGCATCATCTGGTGATGGTTCAAAGTACATAATCACTGCCGGTACAACTTACCGAAAATATTCACTTGATAAGTTACAAGCAATGACTCCTTCATTGCCAGCCTCCGCTGAAATTACAATCGGCAGTTCTGCTCCGAAAGACGGTCTTAATCTGACAAATGGCTCGGAAGGTGTAGATTTTACCGCCTATACTGCAGCGCAGTTGGACAAGATGTTTACAGTTGAGATCGACGGCTCTATTGCGCGTGACATCAGTTTAACTCGCTTAATGTCAAGAAGCATTCTTGCTGACAAGGTTTTGTCTGGTAAGGAAATTGCTCAAGAGCTGACGAATGAATTAAATCGCATGTTTGGCGATGATAAATCTTTTGACTTACAGGGAGCAGAGGGAGTTGCAACTGACCCCGGCAGACTAGTATTAAAAAGGACTAATGACCTAGGTGTAACCACCAATATCGAATTAGACGTTAGGGCAATTATCGATGCTATGGATGTGGTAGCTGGTACGCCAAGCTTGAAACAGTCCGGGGCAGATGCTACTGCAAACACCGTAGCAGATGGATGGCAGGTAGCATATGCCATCACGGAATATCTCAAGCAGCCGGCTCAGACAGCAGCATGGGGCGACATCACAGTAGAATACGATTATGCCAATCAAGGGTTCGTATTTCATCAGGCTAAGGGAGTCCCAGACACATTAAGAGTTGCTAGTCTGGGCGCAGCTTCTAACAAGCTATTTAATGCTGCTCAAGGCGTCAATAATAATTTAGTTGATGTAGCCAACGGAGGCACTCCTTTGACGGCGCTTACACTTGATGGCTCCAAGCAGCTGCTTGGTGGAGTTCTTGGTAATGGCCCGGCGCTGGCACTAGCCAGCCGTAGGTCAGGAATCGTTGTGGAGTACGGCGGGGGAGTCTTCACCTTCAAGAGTGGAACAACTGGTGACGCATCCAGCATTAAAATAAGAGCTAAAGAGGCAGCCGCAGATCCATTAGCTGCGCGCTATCCGGCTGGGTCGGCAGGCAAATTAGCCTCTGACCTATTTGGTTTCAAAATTGATGGCGCGACTATAGATAACAACTGGTATGAAACCAAGGCAGCACTTTCACTTGTCGAAAATATTCCTACTGTGAGGGGCCAGGCATCCTCCCCGGCAGTATTGACTGGGGCAGCGATGGGCGTTGATACCTCCCAAGCATTTAATGTTACCGCGGCCAATAGAACAATTACGGCAGTAATCGATGGTATTACACAAAACGTAAAACTGGATCTTGGCCAGTACAACATTGATACGTTTGTTCAGCATGTCCAAGACAAACTCAATCTTATGGCCGACCAGAACGGTAAGACAGTCAATAATGTCACTGTGGGATTTAATGCCGAGAAAAATGCACTTGTTGTCACTGGTGCTACAAAAGACTCTCGCTCCTTTATTCAGCTCATTGGGAGTCAGGATTGGGGTCTTGATGATGTGCCCGTAGCATTCGGTAAGACATCTACCTACGCAAAAATTGACTCTGATAAATTAGCGGGTAGTAATCTTTTCGTTCGCCAGGATGCAGCAACTGGTCGATGGGAGGAAAGTGTAGACCCGGCAGATTTTGATGCCAATGACTTACCCTACTGGACACCGATATTCCTTGACAGGGGCGAGATCACCTTCGATACGGCTGGCGCGCTGGTGTCACCACTAACCGCATATGAATTAGAAAGTGAAATAGCATCAGGCACTACCATTAATATTTCCTACAAGGGTAGTACCCAGTACAACGCAGCTTTCGCAGCGGTCTCTCAATCCCAGAACGGTCGTCCTGAAGGTGACCTGAACGGTGTATCTATCTCAGAGGATGGCCTGATATCAGCTAGCTTCTCAAATGGAACAACAAAATCACTAGGAAAAATTGTTATCGCTAACTTCGCGAATGCCTCTGGCCTAAGGCAGATTGGTGATTCCTCTTGGACCGTAACTGCGGCGTCAGGTGAGGCTAGGCTTGGCGAGGCTGGCGCGGCCGGCTACGGCACCATAAGGGGCGGCGCCAGGGAGCGTTCAAACGTTGACCTAACGAATGAGCTGGTCAACCTCATATCAGCGCAACGTAGTTTTCAGGCAAATGCGAAGGCAATTGAAACCAACAGCTCTATGACCAGCACCATTATCAATATCAGGAGCTAATATTCGCTTTAAAGTTGAAACACTATGGATAGATTAATCTTTACATCGCTAAGCCAAGCTACTTCTGGTTCAGTTCAAAGAATTCAGATAACAAACGACCTGGCAAATGTGTCGACTGTTGGCTTCAAGAGAGCATTAATGTCGAGGTCTATCCCTGCCAAGTTAGAAGGTCCAGGCTTTGGTACTAGGTATCAACCTATAGTAGCAACCCAAAACGACATCATTAACCTATCTGAAGGTAATCATATTCAGACAGATAATCCAATGGATGTTGCATTCAACGGTCAAACTGTTCTAGGTGTTTTTAGCGATGATGGTAGCTTAGCCTTCACTAGACGAGGTGATCTGAGAGTTTCTCAGGATGGATTTATTGAGACATCGAATGGTTACCTTGTTTCAGATGAAAATGGCGCGCCTATAACCGTGCCGGCTGGAGGTACTGTTAACATCACGGCAGATGGAACAGTTTTTTTTAATACAACTGTGGCCGCTGCAGGCGTTGTTGCCCCTCAACCTATAGGCCAATTATTGATGCGGGACGCCTCTGGTACCTTGCTGCAAAGAAGGACTGATGGGCTATTTGAGGAGGTTGGTTCTAATGGCCAAGGCGGTGATTTTGCTACCGGCCCAGAGGTGCCATCCCTTTCTTCTGGAGTCCTAGAGGGTAGTAATGTCCAGCCTGTAGAGGTGCTCGTAGAACTGATGGATTATTACCGGTCATTTGAAACACAAATTAAAGTGATTACAAGTGTTGAAGAAATTGACCAAGACGCAAACCGACTCATGCGGGTCAGCTAAATATTAAAAAGTTATTAGAAACGAGGTATTAAGATGGACGGATCAATGTGGGTTGCTAAAACAGGTCTCTCGGCACAATCGACGAGGATGACCGTTATTGCAAACAACCTTGCAAACGTTAACACCGTTGGTTTTAAAAAGGACCGTGCAAATTTCGAGGATCTCTTGTACCAACGTATTGTCCAGGCAGGATCTCAGGCAGACGTGGTCGCAGAAAACCCCACAGGGTTGATGTTAGGCACAGGTACCCGTGTTGTCGCAACCGAAAAAATACATCGTCAAGGCAACATGATTTCGACAGAAAACTCACTAGATATTGCGATAGCAGGAGATGGCTTCTTTGCAATACAGCAGGCAGATGGCACGATCGCCTATACCCGTGATGGATCATTTAAGTTGGATAACGCAGGTGCACTGGTGACCGCCTCTGGTGAGACTACTATTCCTCAGATAAATATTCCTCAGGACGCTATTAGCATTAACGTTGGTCGTGACGGAACCATCACTGTTGAATTGGCTCAGGGCGGGGGGGCAGTTCAGGTAGGGCAGCTTCAGCTTTCTAGATTTGTTAACAATGCCGGTTTGATGCCCCAGGGCCGTAATCTGTATGCAGAGACAAATGCCAGCGGCCAGCCTATCGTCGGCATACCTGGCGCACAGGGTGCTGGAATGCTCATGCAGGGTACTCTTGAGGCCTCTAACGTAAATGTCGTAGAAGAAATGGTTAATATGATCGAAACTCAGCGTGCTTATGAAATTAACTCAAAAGCGATATCAGCAGCTGATGGCATGCTTCGATTCTTAAACAACAATCTATAAAAGTATCTAGGTAAATAATGAAAAAATCGCCTTACGTATTTATTGGATTCAGCCTTCTTCTAGTTGGATGCGCTTCTATAAATCCGGATACTGAGCAAGATGAGGTATTTGAGATTTTAGATCCCTTGCCACTGGCAGTCTCGCCTATTCCAACAGGTTCTATCTTTGATAACGGGTCTAACCTTTATCCGGCTGGCAGAGCGTATTCAACGGGTTCCTACCGTGTTGGGGATATCATTACCGTGGTTTTAGATGAATCTGCTCAAGCATCAAGGGAGACCGGACTAACAACAGAGAGGGTGTCTAATGGTGTATTGACGCCCGATATTTTTCCGGCTGGCACCACAGCCGATGATCTGGCGAATTTAGATAACTTGGGATCGACAATAGGATCCGTGGGTAACGGTACGGCTGGTCAATCTGCCTCACTTAATGGCAGCATTTCAGCGATAGTCCAACAGGTACTGAGTAACGGCAACCTAGTTATAGTGGGCGAGAAAGAAATCGAGCTCAATGAGGGCAGCGAATATATCAAAGTGAGGGGTATCGTGCGCCCGGAAGATATCCAGCCAAATAACACGGTGTTATCACGAAGACTTGCAAGTGCACAGTTCTCCTACAGCGGCGTAGGTGCGCTTGCAAATTCAACGAAGACCCCTATTGGCACACGTCTCTTATATTCACTATGGCCATTCTGATAGCAATATGATGCGTAATATAAATAAAAAATTCTTGAAGCTGAGCATTTTCATAATGTCCATCGCTTTATCTACCATTTGCTCGGCTGACCGAATCAAGGATATTGCTGATGTAGCCGGTGTTAGAAGCAACCAGCTAATAGGATTTGGCTTGGTGGGTGGATTATCTGGTACTGGTGATGGCCGAGATCTGCGAGTTACAGGACAAAGCCTCACATCATTGTTATCAGGTCTTGGGATAAGTGTAGACGGTCCAGTCTCGGAATTTGACTTAGGTGACAATATTGTCAGGTTGGCGCAACAAAATGCACAGCAACCACTTCAGACCGATAACTTGGCTGCAGTATTAGTTACGGCAGAAGTACCTGCTTTTGCTAAACCTGGGCAGAGGCTAGATGTAAATATATCTACTGTGGGAAGTGCAGAAAGTTTGCGCGGAGGTAATCTAATACTGACAGAGTTGCGTGGTATAGATGGCGAAGTTTACGCCCTCGCCCAGGGACCTCTTACGGTCACCGGCATATCTGTAGATGCGGCCGGTAATAGTGTTGAGATAGGCGTTCCGACCTCCGGAAGAATTCCAAATGGAGCAATTCTTGAGAGGCTAATACCATCATCTTTTGAAACCGCTGACAATATAATCTTAAACGTAAGGGACGCAGACTTTAGCACAGCTAATGCCATAGCCAACGGGATTAACAATCTTTACGGTGCAGGTACAGCAAACGCAATTGATGCCGTCTCTGTTGTTGTTCGTAGCCCTCAAGACATGAGCCAGAAGGTCTCATTTTTAAGCGATATAGAGAATTTGGATGTAGATCCCGGTGATCCTATGGCCAGGGTTGTAGTCAACTCTAGGACAGGCACCGCAGTAATTAATCGCTCGGTCAGGGTAGGTGCGGCCGCCGTATCACATGGCACACTCATGGTTCGTATAACCGCCATAAATGATGTCGTTCAGCCTAATCCTTTAGGTCAAGGACAAGCTGTGCCAGTTCAAAATGCAGACATTCAGGTTGAGGAAGAGACAAGTAACATGTTTGTTTTTGAGCCAGGTATTGAGCTACAAGAAATTGTAGATGCAATTAATCAGGTTGGAGCGTCGCCCTCTGCCTTAATCGCCATACTTGAAGCACTCAAGAGAGCCGGAAGCCTGAAAGCTGAATTAGTGGTGATCTAAATGGCAACTATCAATAATTATGTGTCTAGCACGTTAGATTTTTCAGGCATTAGAAGTTTGAAATCTGGAATGAGCTCACAAAATGATTCAAAAAATGAAATAAATAAAAAGGTTGCTATGGAATTTGAGGCCATGTTCCTGAGGCAGCTAACAGACTCAATGCAAGCAGCACTTGAGCCCTTCAAGAGTGACTTGATTAATAACGACTCTATGAATTTATTTGAAGATCTTTTTTATGATGAGGTTGCACACTACATTCCTCAGACTCAGGGCTTAGGTATATATCAATGGCTCAATAATTTAGATCAGCGCAATAAACTAATTGGAAGCTAAAAAAGTACTCAGATAATGAGTGATCTTCTAAATATCGGTGCAAGTGCTGCTGAACTTTATAGACAAGCACTTGCAACTGTCAGTAATAATATAGCTAACTTGAATTCAGATGGTTATTCAAGGCAGGAGATCTCGTCCAGAGAAAATAACCCAGTATTACAGGGCGTAAGTTATCTTGGAACTGGTGCAAATTCTAATGGTGTAACACGAGCATTTGATGAATTTGCAACCTCAAATATTCGCGTTGCAAATAGTAAAATGAATGAGCAGGCGCCTATCATGCAGTATACAGATAGGCTCATCGATCTTTTGGGAACAGAGAAGGGAAGTCTTGTTGCGGGTATAAATGAATTTTTTTCTGCAGTTACTCAGTTAAGCAGTAATCCGACCGAGGAAGCTTTCCGCCAGGAATTTATTGGTGCCATAGAGTTTCTTGCAGAAAGAAGTAAAGCCATTGGTGCAGAATTAGAGCAAGTAAATTTAGAAATAGAAGAGACACTAAACACTCAATTAGACGAATTTAATAAGCTCTCTGAAAGCTTATCCCTGGTAAATAGAGAGCTTGCCAAGACATCGCTATCAAAGAGACCTCCCCCGGCACTCTTAGATCAAAGAGACTTCCTTCTCCTTGAAATGTCCAAATATGTAAGTATGGATGTCACTATAGACGGGAGCGAACGGGCCATTGTCAAGTTGGCCGGAAGCAGTAGTAACCTAACATTTGTTAACGCCCTTCGTTCTTATAACCTAAATCCTAGATTATCCATCGTTTCAGGTGGACCAATCGCCGTGATATTCGACGCATATGGAAAAAACTTAAACGTGGGAGAGGTCAGAGGTGGTACTGTAGGCGGCCTGCTTAAGTTCAGAGATGACATCTTCGAAAAGTTGCGGGATGACCTGGATATTCTAGTCACTAAAATGGCTAATTCCATTAATAATATTCATAAAAATGGACTCAATAACAATGGTGATGTAGGTAATTTAGTTTTTGATTTGTCTCCTAAGTATATGGCACTGAACTCTACGGATGGTACAAATTCCACTGGCATCAAGGTAACTGCTCCAGCAGGCACGCCCGACATTAATATTAAGGCAAAATGGGACGGAGTTAAGAATGAGTGGACGGTGATTGATTTAGTTAATGAAACGCGCTCAATAATTCAGCCTAATTCTAGGGAAGATAGGGGCTTTTCTTATAATGGTGTAAGCATTAATGTCTTAAAGACACTTGAAAATGCTGAAGAATATGTAATCAAACCTTCGCTTAGGGATATTGATAATATAAAAGTCCTTATCACTAAGACAGATCAGATCGCAACTGCTGATAGGTTACAAATAGAGAGTTCAATTACAAATTTTAAACAAGTTGATCCTTCGATTCTTTATTCACAAAGGGCCGCTCCGCTGAGTGGATATGTACAATTTAACACGGCGAAAAATCTTGGCGTTGCACAGACAATTACGACGAAAACGAATACGGTTGAGCCATCCTTATTTATTCCTAGAGACTCGAATGGCTTTACAGTAAGTATACAACCACCGGTAGATAAAGATTACCAGTTACAACTCTTTACATCAGAGTTTAACCATATAATTGGCACTAGCGCGCTTGACCCTGCATTTCAAGCTGGGCTGTCAAACTCAAAATCAATAGAAGTAGGCACATCCTACATCAGTGATTACCTTAATCTTCAGGGCGCTGCTGGCTATAAGGATTCAACAATCAAATTAGGTAATTTTGCCAGTGAAAAAATGCTGTCCTCAGGTCTGCCTAGACAGACTAATTCAACTGGTGCACCACTAACGCTCATTCAGGGCACATCCTTAAAATTAAATGGTCAAAATTTACCAGCACTCACAATAGCAAATGGCGTAACACTATCTGCTAAAGACGTTGCCAATTGGATAAATGCTGAAACTGTCAATACAGGCGTGACAGCCAAAGCTATTAATGAATATTCTTATTTATACAGTGATTTCGATATAACAAGGCAACTTTCAATAAATGGTGTTCAGATTGTCAACGGTATGACTGGTGTTCCTGCCACACTCGATGCCTTAGCCAACCTAATTAACGCACAGACTGTAAATACAAATGTCCAAGCTACGCTTGATCGCAGAGCAGATAAGATTGTTATCTCTAATATAGAAGCAAACAGAGGCGAGAACATATCATTTGGCAGCCCAGTTGGCGGCGACGCTACCAACTTCTTGGGTGAGGGTAATGGAATTTTCGTCGGTAAAGTTGAATACTCAGGGACAAATATAAATTTTGAATTTCAAAATTATGGCGCTGGACAAGGGACAGCAAAAGATCTCAGTAGGCTTGGCCTTGCCACTACAATAGTGTCAAATTCGCCAATGGATGATGATTTTCTCGTCTATGCTACGGGTTCGGCTACAGATTTAAGCATTCGTTATGATGTAAATAATTTAGTTAAGAAGCCTGAAATCAGTATCGAACAGCCCTTCTCATTAACTTTCTTATCTCCAACTGTTGTACAGATCACTGATACAACAACCAATACTGTTCTGGCTAAGAAAAATTATGCATGGCCAAATGGTGTTTTGGTGAACGATGTGAAGGTTACCTTTTCTGAAGCACCTACAACTGGTGACGTGTTTACCATAAAACCAAACACTGGAGCTATGGGCGATAACGGTACAATGAATCGACTCATTAACGTGAGAGACATTGGAGTTGATGGAAGCCTTATTCCGACCCAGAAATATCTATCGCTAATTTCTGATATTGGTAATAAGCATGAGTTGGCTACTATCTCGTCCGATGCATTATCAGCTGTAAAAGAAGACGCCGTTGCACTCTTAGACGCTACGGCTGGTGTAACCTTGGATAGTGAAGCTGCCGATCTAATTAAATATCAGCAATCCTTCCAGGCGGCAGCACAAGTTATAAAAGTCGCAAGGGATATGTTTGATACATTGATTGCCGCATCTCGGTAAGTATTAAAATGAAAATATCAACCGCACAATATTATAAAACGTTAAACGAACTGATGACTAATCAGCAAGCTAAAATTGCTGAACTTCAGGCGCAACTAGCTACGGGCAAAAAAAACGTTACGCCTAGCACAGATGTCAAATCAACAACTAGTTCTATAAAGCTCTCGACGGTTATCTCTTCGCAAGAGGATTACATTGATACCTTGCGTAATATCAATGCTAACTATATCGAAGAAGAATCTGCGATGAGCTCAATGTCAAACATGATTCGTAGAATCCAGGAACTATCTATTGCAAGTTCGAACGGAACATATAGCCAGAGCGATTTGAATATTTTTGCCAATGAAATTGCGGGATATTTAGATGATATTAGGGGTCTGGCTAATACAAAAGATTCAAATGGGCATTACATTTTTTCAGGCACAAAAACTACGACAGTACCATTTGTCAAGCAGAATGACGGATCGACAGTATATCAAGGCAATCAATCTGAAATAAAAACAACTGTGGTGGGTGGATACGCATTACCTCTAAATATTAGTGGCGACAGGTTGGCCGGGTCTCTCGAAAGGAAAAATGATGCTGGTGTTGTCGTTACCAAGGTCGATATGTTCAAGGTGATGGAAGATGTCCTTAATGCTATACGCACAAATAATCTATCAGAGATACAAAGAGGTTCTGTTGAACTTGATTTAGTCATCCAAAATTTGGGTTCCAACTTGGTTGAAAATGGCTTGAGGCAAAAGGTAGTTTCAGAAAGAGAAACAATTGCTCAAGACAAAATACTGGTATACCGGAATTTGCTCTCAGAATCACAAGATGTAGATTACGCTACTGCCATTACACAGCTATCTTCAGACATGCTTGCACTTGAGGCTGCTCAAAGTACATTCTCGAAAGTATCCCAATTAAGCTTATTTGATTTTATAAAATAATGGTTTGTGGAAATGGCTGAAGTATCATCAACAAACTCAATTGGTACCAAGATAACTCAAGCTTTAAAAACTGGCTCTGGGGTTGATATCGTTGAGCTTGCTACAACTCTCGCAGAGGCCGAGACTCAGCCGCGGATAGACAGTGTAAGCAGCAAGCAGGAATCCGCCACGCTAAATATTTCTGGCTTTGGCGCCCTAAAATCAGCACTTACAAATCTAAAATCATCATATGGATCCTTAACTGAAAAAGATCAGCTTCTGTCAAAATCAATTTCAAGCCAGGATGATAATAGGGTAAGCGCAAAAATCACCAGCCAGATTTCTGCGACGGCTGGGACAACAACCCTAGTAGTTAACGATTTAGCAGATAATCAGGTCGTGTATCTTGATAACGACTCGAGTAATGCAACGAATGAGAAATATACATCACTATCGCAAAGTCTTAGTGGTTCAGACTTTACTATCACAATCAATTCGCCTTCAGGTGGCAGCGCTAACGTAATTACTGTAACAACGCATACTCCTCAAGGCATAATAAATGCAATAAATGCTGCGGGTATAAATGGAATTAAAGCCAGAGCACTTAATTTTGATTCGTCGGGCACATCTTTCAATATCGTAGTGGAAGGAAAGACTGGAGCCGCAAATAGTTTTGATATATCAAGCAGTTTGGCAAATTTTGGACAAATTACAACACAAACAGCTGCAGATCTTGATCTTACGGTAAATGGAATGCGAGTTTATCGACCAGATAACTCTCCAACAAACCTAATTCCGGGAGTAGATTTAGATATCAAAAATACTGGGACAACCAGCATTGTTGTTTCAGAAGACACTGCAGGATTACGTAACTCTCTTGATAACCTTATTTTAGATTACAACACCCTAGTTGATGCAGCAGAGTATCTAACTGGAGATGAAAACGATGAAGATGAGCTGGCTGGCTCACTTTCAAATGAAAAAAATGTAGTTAATACGATTTTAAGTAGCATTAGGGGGTTATTAGATAAAGTATCCTCAACACCATCAAATGGCTTCGATACCTTGAGAGATCTAGGTATTTACTCAGAGCTCGGCGGAAAATTAAAAATCAACGAAACCATCTATGCCGCTGCAATAAAAGATAACTTCTCAGACATACGAACTATGCTGACAGCAAATACTAACGGCCAGCTTCCGACAAGTGCCTTGGCAAAAGGCCTGGCGCTTGATTCACAAAATGTTATCGATTCATTTATTAATGATACTGGAACCATAAAATATAAGATTGATTCTGCAGAGGATAATGTATCGAAATATGAAGAAGATCTCCTAGATCTTCAAGAAAGACTCGAAAAAATTAAGAGTAGGTACCTTGCCCAATTTGCGGCAATGGAAACCATTGTTCAAAGAAGCAAAAATACAAGTGAATATCTATCTGGTCAAATAAAGGCTATGCAGAGCATGTATAGCAACGACTAATATGAACAATTAACTAATACAAATATATTATGGCAGATACTAATAATTGTTTGGTTTGTAAATACATCAGATGGTACCTATTGATAGGTTTGCCTATCCTCTTTTTTATATGGACCAGACCTAATCTGTCTATATTAGAGGGGGTAAGTTTGGTAAACATACTCGCCTTTTTGATTGTGGTCGGACTTATAGTCACTGTTATTTGGATGTATATAAATGAACACAAACGATAACGTTAATTGTCGAAAATGTGAGCATTTTTATAATACGTGGAATAAAAACTTTCCTTTTGGTTGCAGATCTATGGATTTCGTCAGTAAATCACTCCCGTGTATGGAAGTGTATAAATTAGAAGGCAAGATCTGTTTGGCCTTTGCTCAAAAACCAGTTAAGACCGCCATCGACTGTGATTTGTTATTTGGTCAAAAAGAGGAAGAAGAGGAGATTAATATAATAGTCTAGCTGATGAATCTTTTTCGATGACTAACAGGAACGGGTGTTCGCTTTCTTTAGGGTCTAGGCATGAAAGGGTGCCCTTGAAGCTGTAGTAAGAGCACGCCAATTTAGACCGGAGAGTGTTGTCAGATGAGGTCCAGAAGGTTTCGGTAACCATAGTTGGGAATATATTAAGATCAATTGCCGGATTTATGCATCGAGATTCAGAGATTTCTTCAATCTCATCTCTGGTCGGCATTCTGACAGTATTCCCCGATTTCTCGGATAAATCTTTAGTATATTCAATGGCTTCCGAAAAAGAGAGGTATATTGGTTCACCGACACACTCTTGGTCCCGAGTAAATCGCTGGCCTGCTGGGCAACGAGACCAAGATATAGTTGATTTCGGTAAGCTGGCGAGACCATTATTATTGAGCGTGAAGACTGATCTGGCGTTTGGGCTATCTGTGAAGAAACGACTGCATTCTGGCGGTGTTTTAAAGCCACAAGACGCCAGGAGGCTGGTGTTCATAAGTAAGAATATAAGCGTGCTTACTTTTACTGGCACAATGAAATAACAGAATGTTTGCTTGAAGAGTTATTTAAATAAAGTATATATCAATTTCGGAGTAAGAAAATGGACATTGCAACTATCTTAGGGCTTTTAGGGGCATTTGGACTGATTGTTTGGTCAATGCTGAGCGGCGGTTCGGCTGATGCATATATAAATGCGCCCAGTATCGCGATTGTTCTAGGCGGCTCAATAATGGTTGTTCTATTGCGCTCCTCTTTAGATGAGTTCTTAAACGCCATCAAGGTTGCCAGTAAAGCCTTTGGCAAACCTCTCGAAAAGCCAGATCAGTTGATATCTCAACTCGTCGAATTTGCGTCAATTGCAAGGAAGGATGGGATGATCGCTCTGGAAGGCCAGCAAATTGATAATAAGTTCATGGAAAAGGGAATCGGTATGCTGGTGGACGGTACTGAGGAGGAGCTAATTATCAAAGGGCTCACTAGGGATATCGAGATCATGAAGTTAAGGCACAAGCAGGGTGCAGCCATCTTTTCATCTTGGGGAGAGGTAGCACCTGCTATGGGAATGATCGGGACACTAGTAGGTTTGGTACAGATGCTCGGTAACATGAGCGACCCGAAATCTATCGGCCCTGCTATGGCTGTGGCATTGTTAACTACGCTCTATGGCGCCATGATCGCAAACTGTTTCTGTAACCCTATTGCAGATAAGCTCAAAAATCAGTCGGAGTCGGAAAGCGCTAATTGCGAGCTTATCCTGGAAGCCGTGTTATTTATTCAGAGAGGCGGCAACCCAAGAATATTAACGGACCTACTAATATCATTTGTCGCACCTAAGAAGCGTGCGCAGCTGGTAAATGCATAAGAAAGTGGATTGCTATCATGGCAGAAGACGTCCAGGAAAACACAGGACCGGAAGGTGCACAGGAGCCGGTTGAAGCGCTCGATCAGAATGACGAGGCCGGTAACGAGGTTGATAGTTCTGATTTAGAGGCTGCTGCCCAAAATGCTCAAGAGGCATCTGAAGGAGGCGGAGGCTCACAAAAAGGTAAAGATGGGTGTCCCGAATGCAAAACGGGCGCACCTGGCTGGATGGCTACATTTGCGGATATGGCCACGCTGCTTATGGCTTTCTTCGTACTTATCCTGTCATTTTCTGATACAGAACTTCCTCGATTTGAATACATTAATGGCGCCATACAATTTGCTTTTGGAGTGAATAAGGTTGTACCTAAGGTATCAATTCCCGCCGCAAGAAGCGTGTTGAAGGAAAACTTCACGCCAAACGAGGCGGCGCCAACCGTTGTATATAATCCGAGACAGAGACAGCTCGATCCTACTGCTGAAAATTTACTAAGGCGCACAGAAAGCAACCGCGAGAAGTTTATTGAGGAATTAGATAGGGCTAAGATTGCGATGAGCGATCTTATAGCGACTGGAATGGTATCTGTAACCACTGATGGTCAACAAATCATCGTCAACGTGCAGAATGACATCAGTGGTGACGTCTCCGGTGTGGGTGAAAATACGATGGGGGTAGTAAGTCAATTATTGATAGATACCTCAGAAATCGTTGCGGAATTACAAGAAGTTACAAATCAGGAGATCAGCGTCCTGCTGACAAACACAGAAGTACAAGAGACAAATGACGAGCAGGATGTTGCCCTGTACATGGGGCAGACACCGGAAGAGGCAGCCAATACCAGATACGAATTTATTAGAGCTGACCTGGGTTCTCAGATTAATAATGGTCTATTAGAAGTTGAGAAAGACGGAAGCGATGTGGTCATCCGAATCGCTAATCAAGGCTCCTTTACATCTGGAAGCGCTCAGCTGGACCCCAATTTTTTATCCACATTAAGTAGTATCGGCGTGACACTGTCTAATTTGGATGGTGCGATACGAGTTGAGGGTCACACCGACAACGTTCCGATACTATTCAGTGAAAATTTTACATCAAATTGGGATTTATCTGCCGCACGTTCGGCCTCAGTGGCCTCATACTTAACTGATAACAGTAACATTAGTACGTCTCGTGTAGAGGTTGTTGGCTACGGGGACTCGGTACCACTTGCCTCGAACGATACGGCAGACGGTAGAGCCCGAAATAGGCGAATAGAAATTAAAGTATCAGACAGCTGATTCAGAAGATACAGGGAGCCATATTTTGGCTGAAGAGACAAACGACGAAAACGAGGTGTCCAAAGCTGATCCTGAGTCTCAAGAAGAGATTCAGGAGCAGGTTGCCGTTGAGGAAGATTCCGCAGAGACCGAAGCGGAAGAATCTGATTCGCCAGAAGTAGAGGCTGAAGAGGAAGAAGAGGAAAAAGAACCTGCAGATTGCCCGGATTGTAAGAAGGGCGCTCCCGGCTGGATGGCGACGTTCGCAGATATGGCCACACTACTGATGGCCTTTTTCGTGCTTATCTTGTCCTTTGCACATGTCAATGTGCCTAAATACAAGGAGGTCAGTGGTTCCATGCGCGCTCGTTTTGGGGTACAGGTAACAGTTCCAATTGTCGAGGCCCCAACCGCAGACAATATAGTTGCGAAGCAGTACAGGCAGGCGGTGACCGACCCTACGGCTGCCAATGTGGTTGAAGAGCAGCTGGTGCGCGAGGAGCAGAACGAAGATGAGCTGGACCGTGATTTGGGTCCAGGTGAGTCAGCAACCAACTTCAACGAAGAAGATATACTAGAAGAGTTTAAAGATGAAATTGCCGAAGGCAAGGCCACGATAGCCGTTGAGGATGGCCGCATTCTTGTCAATGCGGTTAATACTGAGCAGGATCCCGAGAACCCAGGCAAATTAAGTCAAGATACCATCCTGTTATTAGCCAAGGTCGCCGAGGTCCAGAGAGATGAGGACCTATTTATCCAGGTTTCTGGCGACCAATTTATATCCTCTGCAAAAACACAGGTTGATAATCCGGTTCCGGGATTAGCGTCTGATAGAAATCAGGACCAGCTGGAGCTGATTAGAGCCAATCTGTCAGAAGAGATAAGCAATGGACTTGCCGAAGTATTCAGGGGCGATAAGGGTGAGGTCATCATACGGCTCACAGAGAGGGGCAGCTTTCAAAGTGGTTCAGCAAATCTCCAGGACGATTTTGAAACTCTATTGGACAGGGTCGGATTCTCTATAAGAGGCGCCTCTGGCCAGGTACAGATTCAGGGGCATACTGATAACGTCGGTATGTCGTTTGGAAATAGATACAGGGATAACTGGGATCTGTCTTCGGCGCGAGCTGCCAGTGTTGCAGACTATATTCTGGACCGTGGCTTCATCAACCCGGGAAATGTTGTCATCAAGGGTTTGGCAGACACAAAGCCTATTGCCTCGAATGATACTGCTATCGGTCGTTCTCAGAATCGCCGGATCGAGATAGCGTTGATGCCTAACTAGGCGTTGCCACTATTCCATACAGACATCAAAACCTTCATCCAAACATAATTTGGCTAGAGCGTCGGCCTGGTCTATTTGCGGTTGGCTCAGCGGAATGCTGGCAATTGATGTTATGTTTACGGCGTCTTCTACACCATTTTCCAGGGCAATCTTGCCCCAAAGGTATCCGTTATAGGAATCTGATTCGCCTCCCTCGCCGGCCTGGAGCATAAATGCATACATCAGCTGGGCTGAAGGATAATTTCTTTTGGCCGATCTGAGGAGGTATTCTCGCGCGAGTGCATAATCTAAGGCAACTCCCTTGCCCTGTTCGTAGGCCATTCCTAACATGTACTCAGATTCGGGAAACTCCTGTTCGGCCGCCATTCGAAACCATCGCACGGATTCTAAGAGATTCTCTGCCACACCATAACCGTGGTAGTAGAGGAGGCCCATATTATGTTGAGCTTCAGGTAGCCCGCCATCTGCTGCCTGCCTGTACCAGTTCATCGCGAGCAAATAATTTTGGGGGACCCCTAAGCCTTCCTCGTACATGTGGCCAACATTATTCTGTGCCTCAGCACTTCCTTCCTCAGCAGCCCGCATCCACGCACGTATTGCGGTAGCGTATTGGCCGCGATCATATGCCGCAAGGCCGGCCTCAAGTCGATCTATCTGGGAATAGGAGTAGCTGGTTACACCAGTAAGTAGAAGGAAGGCACATGCTAAGAGGAAACGCATCTATGAACGCTCTATGTCTTTTGTCTGCTTTTGTATGGCAATGACCTGATCAAATAGCGAGCCCTCGGTAATGACTTTGCGCAGTTGGCTCTTATCCGCAGACACTATTGGGATACTTTCACCCACAAATGAGGCTAGTCTTTGCATTGCTGTCTGGATACTTTCATCTTCCTGGAGGAAAGTAAATTGCTTTTTAGAGGCAGAGGATATGGTGGAGCTCCCGGCCTCGATGGCCTCAAATATGTCGACTTTTCCACAGAATAAACCATTAGAATCAATGATATAAGATTCGGTAGTCTTATTTTCCCGCATCAGTTTAAGCGCCTCCAGTCCTGTCATCTCGAGGTTAACTTGTGTGTATGACACTCCCTCACAGGACATCACTGACTGCTGTGCCTGTGATATCGCCTCACGGCCGGACTTTATATCGATTCCCCTGTCTAAGAGGACACGATCAAAATATGACAGGCCGTACAGTTTATGCGTAATTAAATTCGCAATGACAACGGCCACCATGGCCGATATAGCAAATTGATAGGATCCCGTTAACTCCATGACCAGCAGGATGCTTGTGATAGGCGCGCCTATGACACATGAACTAACAGCGGCCATGCCCGCTATCATGACAATTTGAGCGTAGCCATCAAAACCAATCAGCCCCATAAGAGATGCAGCTATGGAGCCTCCCGCAATACCGATAAAGAGGGCTGGGGAAAATACGCCCCCAAAGAGTCCACACCCAATGCAGAGGGACGTCATCACCAGCTTGAGTAAGAAAAGCATCAGCACGTAATCAGTAGAAAAGGCATTGGTTAAAAGTAAGCCCATCGACGCAGTGCCTATACCGAGCACCTCTGGATAAAAAATACCAATAAAACCGCAAATCAAGGCTCCAGAGAAAAGAAAAAAAGTTTTACCGCGTTGTGATTTCGACTCAGCATACTGGGAAAAAAATCTGGTGAGGCGCATAAATGAAAAGGCCATCAAAGAAAATATGGGTCCCAGCAATAAAAAAATTATTATTAGGCTGCTCAGAGATACGTCGACGCTTGTCACGGTGAAAATATTTTCTCTTGCACCCCAAATAACATCAGAAAATGCACTTGCAGAAAAAGAGGCTACAAATATGGGTGCCACGGCCCTGAGGGAGAAGTGTCTAAGTATGGCCTCGTGTGCAAAAAGAACGCCGGCAATTGGTGCACCAAAGCCCGCTGAAATTGCCGCAGCGACGCCACAGCCTATGAGGACATCGTTTTCTACGCGGGTGAATTTTTGTATCCAAAGACCGATTGTGGAGCCCAGATGAACAAGGGGGCCGTACTGTCCCACAGAGCCCCCGCCGCTCGCCACAACTAAAGCCGCAAGCGTGGACCCTACGCCTTGCTTGATTTGATGGTCCTTCTGATTGCTATGGGCGCTGAATATGGTGTCTGCCGGCCCTCGCCAGGCCGTTATTTCAAATATATTTTTGATAAAACGGATAATTAAGGCGGCCAGAATTAAGCTAACCACACTAACCAGTGAGTATGTGTTCGGGCCTATTGAGAATCTTAGAGTGTCTAGGGATGCTCGGATGTCTGCGGAGGCGCTGACGGTGCTGACGAATCCGTTGGCCAGGAGAGCCAGGAGAATTCCCAGTAGGAAAGCCGAGATCGTTGGAGCAAAAAAATCGAATACAATTTTTCTGTTCATAATAAAAAAAGCCCCCTAGTTACCTAGGGGGCGTTATTATTTGTTGATATTGACCTCAGTATCTACCATCAAACAATATCCCCTTCAGTGCCTCAATATTCTTAGACACCTTTAGGATTGCTTCTGAAGGTACTTCTCTGATCACATTGCCTGTATCCTTGTCGATGACCTTAACAACGACTCGGTTGGTTGGCTCATCAACCCGAAAAGAAAGGTTAGTAGATCTTGCCTTCATCTCAAAGTTTAATAACTCTGAGATCTCATCTAACTTTTCCCTTACAGACGTTAGGTACTTTGAAGAGTGTATCTTCTTTTCCTGGGCCTGGGTGTATACGTCTTTTGTCTTCGGATATTCCGGATTATTGACGTCTAACCTTGGCCTGGCTTTATTTACACTTTTACCAATCAGAAGATTATTAGGGTTACCCATACCTACTGCAGCAGGATCTGAATGTTCCATAATGAGTTCCTCATCTTAGTTTTAGTCTAGCACTATTTTAATAATGATAGCACCGTTCCCTTTTGCGCGTTGGCTTGAGCCAGCATGGCCGTTGCTGCCTGGGACACGATCTGTGCCGTTGCCAACTTTGCTGACTCTGCTGCATAGTCTGCATCACCAATCGCGGACGCATTACTCTCATAGCGATCAGCCAAATCAACTAATGAGTCAGCAGAAGCTTTGAGCCCATTAATTTGGGCGCCCAGCTCTGCACGCGATTTACCTATGCCTTCCAACGCACTTGTGAGTTTAGTCATGAAAGCACTTGCATCAGTAGCATCCACGAGTGCTTCAGTAGCGCCTGCAGCAAAGTTAAATGCTGTTGCTCCACCAGTGTCAGCAGCAGCTGTGGCAGTAGCGCCTGTTGCGACATCGTCTGCGTCGGCGTTATCGAATTGTGCAGATCTCCAATCATCTATTTCAATAGCAATAGTTGACCCAGAACCTACTCCAATCAAGAGGCCAGTATCATGCTTTCCTTGCATAATAGCTACACCGTTCCATTTAGTATCGGCAGCAATTCTATCCCACTGGTCACCTAGAGTTTGATATTCAACATTGAGCGCAGCAATCTGATCTGCACTAAGAGTTCCAGTTTGCGCTTCAACGGCTATCTCTTTCATGCGAATTAACAAATTCTCGATTGCAGCTCCGGCGTCATCAACTGTACGTAGATATGAAATGGCGTTGTTTATATTATCAATACCGGCACGAGTTGTTGCTGCTTGTACTTGAAGACCCTTATAGACTCCTATTGTACCGGGGCCATCCTCAGCTTGATTCAGCTTAACTCCAGTTGCTAAACGACTCATTGACGAATTCATGACCTTATCATTACGCGTCATGGTTGTTGCGGCCCGTTGAGCAGCAACGTTATAGTTTAGTATTGTCATTTTAGACTCCTAATTTATTTAAGCAGTGCTAGCACGGTACCTTTCTGTGCATTGGCTTGCGCAAGCATGGCTGTTGCTGCCTGAGAAACAATCTGTGCCGTTGCTAAATTAGCGGATTCAGCTGCATAGTCAGAATCCCCGATAGCTGAAGCATTGCTTTCATATCTATCCGCCAGATCTACCAAGGAATCAGCAGATGCCTTAAGCCCATTAATTTGTGCACCTAATTCAGCCCTTGATTTGCCAATCGCAACTAATGCATTAGTCACCTGTACCATATAATTTCCAGCATCAGTTGCGTTATCAAGGTCATAGTCAGTCGCATGAGAAAAATTAAAAGCTAAGGTAGTACCTCCGCCATCTGCGGCAGCAGCTGTGGCACCGGTAGCGACATGGTTCACACTTGTATTATTAGCATCACCGTTATATGCCGCTGAACGCCAGTCATCTACCAGTAAACTTATTGTGGAGCCTGATCCAACACCTATACCTAGAACGGCTGCTCCAGCAGTTCCATGCATAACATTGACGCCATTCCATTTAGTGTCTGCAACGATACGGTCCCATTGGTCCCCAAGCATTTTCCACTCTACATCTAGTGCATCAATTTGATCTTGGCTAAGAGTTCCAGTCTGGGCTTCAACAGCAATTTCTTTCATTCGGATCAAAAGGTTTTCAATAGCTGCGCCGCCATCATCAACGGTACGGAGATAAGATATAGCATTATTGATATTATCTATACCTGCTCGAGTTGATACTGCCTGTACCTGAAGACCCTTATAGACGCCTATAGTCGCAGGGCCGTCCTCCGCTTGATTTAGTTTTACTCCAGTAGACAAGCGGCTCATTGCTGTATTCATGACCTTATCATTACGGGTCATGGTAGTTGCAGCTCTTTGGGCGGCAACGTTGTAATTTAATATAGTCATTATTGACTCCTAATTTACGTTGGAATTATTCCTGACGCTGGCCCCGAGCCTGGAAAGGAAGTACTTTTTCAAACAAAATTTATTTAATAATAATCTCCTCCTTTTGGTTATTTGAGCAGGGCGAGAACGACCTGCGGTGCCTGATTTGCCTGCGCGAGTATTGCTGTCGCAGCCTGAGAAACGATCTGTGTTTTGGCGAGGTTTGTAGATTCAACTGAATAGTCTGTATCAACAATCTTGCTCTGAGCATTTTCAAGTTCTATGGAGACGTCGGTTGCTCCATCAATATAAAAACGTAGCCTGTTAATGTAAGCGCCGTACTTGGCAAGTTCCTGAGAGACGCCCTCTAGTGCATTGTCGATGTCTGTAAGCGCTGTACCCGCATCTGCAACGGTCTGAATATGGCTATTAGATACACCGCCCACCCGTGTGAAATTAAAAGCTTCGCCGCCATTATTGGCAGTTGACGTGGTAGTAGCACCAGTAACAGCAGAACCATCGGCCGCATGGAAATGATCTGGGCTCCACTCTTTAATACGAATTTCTAGGTCGCCTGTTCCACCCAAATTAATTTTGAACGCTGACTGCTCGGTGCTCATGAGCGCCATCTTGTTGAACTTCGTGTTAGCTGCGAGGCGGGCCCACTCGTTGCCTAGAAGGTTGTATTCCAGGTCGAGCGTCTGGTGGTCGTCGGCAGTCATGACATTTGTTTGAGCCATCACGGCGAGCTCCCTCATACGGTGTAGAAGAGACCTGATCGACTCGCCTGCAGAGGACAGTGTCTGCAGCATGGATATCCCATCTACCGCGTTCTGAATACCCTGGCGTTCTGCGCGCCATGACTTTTCCAGCTCTGTGCTGATTCCAACGGCGCCGGGATCATCTGACGCACTATTCACACGCTTTCCTGTTGAAAGCCTAAACATTGCACTTTCCATATTCCTGTTGTTGATCCTGATAGCGTTGTGGGAATTCATTGCTGAAATATTTGTATTAACGCTTAACATAGTCTCTCTCAATAATTATTAACTGAATGTTCCAAAACAATTTAAAACTGTTCCAAAAATGAATATAAGCTTAAAAATTTCAGCTAGTGGAATTCATAGGCCAGCCTTGATCGTCATTTAGGAAAGAGCTCCTAAAATCAGTATCTGACCTCTGATTTTTTGTGAAATGAGAAATCGTGGCACTGCGCAATGAGAAGATACTCAGTGCAACACCTGTAAATAATGCGTAATAAGAAAAGGAATTAGCGAGCGCACGAATCCAGGATTCTGTTATAAGAATTGGATAAGCGGTGGTAGAGATAGCGCTGACCGACTTAAAGAAGGTCAGGAACCTGCATACGTAAAAATATATAAACATTATCAGAGCATTCCTTATAGGAATTAGCTAGAGTTAACAGTTTCTGACCTCTGACCTCTGAATTTATATATTGTCTAAAAATATCAGTCTTGCTTAATCAGCAAGGTATATAAATCTCCTTAAAATTTTGTGACTTTTTTTAAATTGAAAAAAAAGAGCCACACCCTCCTACATTCCAAAATGCAGGCGGATTGGCTCTGTGGTAGGTAATATAAATATTACCTAATGTGGCAGTGTGATACACAGTGGTAAGACTGCCGGTATAGCTTGCAAATATCATCAGAGCATTCCTCAAGCGGAATATAGTTGGTAACAGTTTCTGACCTCTGACCTCTGACCTCTGACCTCTGACCTCTGAATTGCAATTACTACTTAGTTATTTCCTTATAAGATTGCTTCCTTGGGTTATCAATCGGCATAAATAGCGATATCTTTAAACAAAATTTTATATTTATGACAAAATTATAATATTCAATATTATCAGTAGGTTAGAGATGGTGATAACTATAAGGGAGAATGTTAGAAATTCCATTGATAGTGGGCATATTCTTGCTATACTGTTGAAATTATTGGAAAAATTTATCTTTTAAAGTCGTAATGCCCACAAATAGTTCTAAAACAACTCAAGATCTCATTGTTGGGAATAGCGAAGCCATCCATCAGCTCCGTTCTGTTATACCGACCTATGCGGCATCAGACGCGTCAGTATTGATTAGAGGAAAGACTGGAACGGGGAAGGAGCTCATAAGCATCGCCCTGCACCGATGCTCTAATCGCGAAAATAACGCCTTTTATGCCATTAACTGCGCCGCCATACCGGGCCAATTCCTGGAAAGTGAGCTTTTTGGACATAAAAAGGGTTCCTTCACCGGCTCGATTGCCGATCGCAAAGGTAAATTTGAACTTTGCCACGAGGGTACATTATTCCTTGATGAGATAGGTGACATGCCCTTGGACCTTCAGTCCAAGCTACTTCGTGTGCTGGAGGATGGCGTTGTGCAGCCGTTGGGCGGGGGGGAAATTAAAGTCGATGTGAGGATTATTGCAGCAACCCACCAAAATCTTGAGGAAATGATTTCAAAGGGGACATTTAGAGAAGATTTGTTTTACCGAATTAATGTCCTACCCATAACGGTGCCCAGCCTATCAGAACGAATGGATGATATTCCCGTCCTGATTCAACACTTTGGGGCAGTGTTTGCAAAGGATGGTGCGCCCATCAGATTTACAGATGACTCGCTAAGAATACTACTCTCGTATCCGTGGCCAGGAAACGTTCGAGAACTATCAAACTTCGTAAAACGTTTCACAATTCTCATGCCTGGACAAATAATAGACTTACTAGACATAAGTCCTCAATTTCTAAATACCGAGATCAATCTTGTGATTGCTCAGGATAATTATCATGATGTGCCATTAAATTTGACAGCAGTAAATTATGCAAATAATTCTGTAAAAAAAGCAGAATCAATTGATCAAGAATCGACAACAAACATTGACGACGTTATTGATATTGATGATTTTGAAGACATAATTAGATTATCAGAGACACCAAAGAATATCCCTGCGGAAGGAATACAAACCAAGGAAATACTGCAAAAACTTGAAGAAAGGTTCATTGAGAAGGCGCTTACCCAAACTGGTGGAAACGTTTCCAAGGCCTCAAAATTATTAAATCTCGGCAGAACCTCTTTAATCCAGAAAATAGACAAATATGGATTATCCTCCGAATGAGTATGCCAGCAGACATAAACGCACACCCAGTAAGAGATCGGTTATTAGAGATTTTAGATAAGGGAAGCGCTAATGATAGAGTCAGTAGGGCCTGTGATTACTTTCTTTCTGGTTTAATTATTGTCAACCTAGTATCTATCTGCCTAGAAACTATCCCATCTCTGCAAATACAGGCGGGTAAAATTTTCCTTTTTATAGAATATTTTTCTCTGTTTGTATTTTCAATTGAATATGGACTAAGAATTTGGACTGCGGCCTCAAATTATGATTTTTCTCCTTCAGTCATTAAGAGACGTTTAAACTACATATTAAGTGTTACAGGGCTGATTGATCTTTTCGCTATCCTGCCAAGCATGTTGCAGTTTGTTGGACTGGGTCTTGATTTGCGATGGCTGCGGATGATGAGATTGATTAGGTTATTAAAAATTAGTCATTATTCAAGTGCATTTGATAACCTTTTTGAGGTTCTTAGGGAGGAAGGTAAGCCCCTGGCCGCGTCATTGTATCTGTTGCTGGTGGCTATATTCTTTTCTTCAGCGTGCCTATATTTGGTCGAGGGAGACGTACAGGAGGCATTTCAATCGATACCTGAGTCCATGTGGTGGTCTGTGGTCACGCTTACAACAGTAGGCTATGGTGACGCCTCACCAATAACACCGCTCGGTAAGTTTTTTGGTGCGGTAACGTCAATTATTGGCGTTTTAACAGTCGCCATGATGACTGGTATTGTATCTTCAGCCTTCACGGCTAAATTAGCCTCAAAGAAAGAGGCATTGCGTAATGAAATTGCCGAGGCGCTGGATGACGGGATCATCACAGACGAGGAGATGGAAGGCATAGAAGCGCTGGCCAAATCGATGAGCTTGTCACCTGAAGAACTCAGGTCCTACCTAAAATATGAGGCTAGAAAAGCCCTGCAAAAACAAAAGGACGTCGGGTAGATTCCTAATTTCTTATTGAACCGCCGCAAGAGACTTGCTTGCCGGCATCTGCTTCCAGGCATCACGAAGGCCGGCAGCAATATCCATGATTTCTCTCATCAACTCATCGCTTTCTTCAGCATGCGCCTCTGTCAACTTTCTTATAGAGTAGTTGTAGACCTTGGCTAGATTTTGGGCTATCTCGCCTCCCTGATCAAAATCAAGGCTGTCCAAAAGCCCAAATAGTATTTTTTGTGCCTTGGAAATGTTCTGCCCTCTAACATTTCGATCGCCATTTGCATGCGCAGCCCGAGCTGAAGCAATTCTGTCAGTTAATCCTTGGAATAGTAATCCAACCAGTTCCCTTGGATCTTTTGTTTCTCTACTAGTATGTGAAACCTGCTCATAACTATTTAGCGCTTTGAGAACAGTTGTATTCATATTTAAACCCTGACTTCATTTATTGGTATGTTCTGTAAATCGGCATTACTCCAGTTATCTTTAGATAGTTAGTTTTAAATTGTTATGTAGAAACTAATCTAAATTAGAGGTCAAAAAAAATTAACAAGGGCTAAAGAAAAAAATAAATCTGACGATTGAGTATTCCGAGAGCAAGTTTGAACAGAGCTCTCAATAACTAAATACACATCTAAAGAGGTCAGTCTCATGAGTGTAATCAATACGAATATTAGTGCGGGGATAGCGGTCAATGCACTGATTAAGAACGACCGGGAACAGGAGACCGCGATGGAGCGTCTCTCGACTGGTCTGCGTATAAATTCTGCCAAGGATGACGCGGCGGGGTTGGCGATTACCGAGAGGATGAAGGCAGAGGTTACCGGCCTGGAGATGGCCACCCGTAATGCCAACGATGCCATATCCATGCTGGAAACGGCTGAAGGGTCAACTAGAGAGATCGCAAGTGCCCTGCAGCGTATGCGTGAGCTGGCTGTTCAGGCGGCATCCGGCACCTATAACGATTCCGATCGTGTGGCCATGGACCTTGAGTTTGGTGAGCTGTGGATGGAAATACAGCGCATTGCGACACAGACCACCTGGAACACCATGACCGTTCTTAATGGCGGCAATGACGTCACAACCAAAGACGTTCAGGCAACAAAAATCAATATTCAGCTTGGTAAGAGTAGCTCCCAGACCATGGAGCTGGTTATTAAGTCGTTTGATCCTAGGAATACTATCGACAACGAAGCTGTGATGCAGACACTTAATCCGGTTAGAGCCTTTGCTGGAGGAACTGGGACAAATGAAAACTCCGGGAATGCTGCTGGGGTTACCAAAGATACCAGCGCTTTTGGAACTGCAGTACTCTTCGTTGGTAATGGCGAGTTAGCTGGTGCGAATGCAGATACGCGTATCGACATTATTACATCTGCCAATGCCACATTCGCATTGACACAGCTGGATGTAGCAATTACCGCCGTCTCAGCAGAACGGGCTATGTATGGTTCCTATATCGGTCGCCTTCAGGCGGCCGCAAATAATCTGACAAATGTGGCGCAGAATCAGGATCAGTCACGTAGTCGTATCGAAGATACTGACTACGCGGTTGAGACGTCCGAACTATCAAGGACGCAGATCATTGCCCAGGCCAGCACAGCAATGTTGGCTCAGGCAAATCAGTCAAAGCAGACCGTATTGGCTCTGCTGCAGTAACTGTTAAGTAATAAAAAAATAGTAAGAGGTCAGATACATGAGTGTAATCAATACGAATATTAGTGCGGGGATAGCAGTCAATGCACTGATTAAGAACGACCGGGAACAGGAGACCGCGATGGAGCGTCTCTCGACTGGTCTGCGTATAAATTCTGCCAAGGATGACGCGGCGGGGTTGGCGATTACCGAGAGGATGAAGGCAGAGGTTACCGGCCTGGAGATGGCCACCCGTAATGCCAACGATGCCATATCCATGCTGGAAACGGCTGAAGGGTCAACTAGAGAGATCGCCAGTGCCCTGCAGCGTATGCGTGAGCTGGCTGTTCAGGCGGCATCCGGCACCTATAACGATTCCGACCGTGTAGCCATGGACCTTGAGTTTGGTGAGCTGTGGACGGAAATACAGCGCATTGCGACACAGACCACCTGGAACACCATGACGGTTCTTAATGGAAATGATTTAACTGACGAAGATGTTAAAGCTACAAAAATCAATATTCAGCTTGGTAAGAGTAGCTCCCAGACCATGGAGCTCGTTTTTAAATCTTTCGATCCAAGAAATACGTTAGAGTCGACTGCTGTCATGCAGACGCTTAATCCAGTAAGGGCATTTAATGGTGGAACCGGTGTAAACGAAAACTCTGTAAATGCAGCTGGTGACACCAAAGACACTAGTGCATTTGGAACTGCCGTGCTGTTTGTTGGTAATGGTGCTAAGGGAGGTGCTGGTGCAGCCGCTGACGTACGAATTGACATTACTACATCCGCCAATGCGACCTTCGCATTGACACAGCTGGATGTAGCAATTACCGCCGTCTCAGCAGAACGTTCTATGTACGGTTCCTATATCGGTCGCCTTCAGGCGGCCGCAAATAATCTGACAAATGTGGCACAGAATCAGGATCAGTCACGTAGTCGTATCGAAGATACTGACTACGCGGTTGAGACGTCCGAACTATCAAGGACGCAGATCATTGCCCAGGCCAGCACAGCAATGTTGGCTCAGGCAAATCAGTCAAAGCAGACCGTATTGGCTCTGCTACAGTAACTGTTAAGTAATAAAAAAATAGTAAGAGGTCAGATACATGAGTGTAATCAATACGAATATTAGTGCGGGGATAGCGGTCAATGCGCTAATCAAGAACGATCGGGAACAGGAGACTGCGATGGAGCGTCTCTCGACTGGTCTGCGTATAAATTCTGCCAAGGATGACGCGGCGGGGTTGGCGATTACCGAGAGGATGAAGGCAGAGGTTACCGGCCTGGAGATGGCCACCCGTAATGCCAACGATGCCATATCCATGCTGGAAACGGCTGAAGGGTCAACTAGAGAGATCGCAAGTGCCCTGCAGCGTATGCGTGAGCTGGCTGTTCAGGCGGCATCCGGCACCTATAACGATTCCGACCGTGTAGCCATGGACCTTGAGTTTGGTCAGCTGTGGACGGAAATACAGCGCATTGCGACACAGACAACCTGGAATACCATGACTATACTTAACGGTAATGATGCGACAACAGCGGCTGTAACAAAGACAGACATTACTGTTCAGCTAGGCAAGAGTAGCTCCCAGACCATGTCGCTTTCTCTGCGCTCATGGGATCCTAGAACCACAATAAAAGCCACGACAATTCTGTCAACAACGTCGGGCGGGACTGTGACAGAGGGTGCGGCTTCGGCTGCAGACCCAGGCGGCGCTGGCGTTTTAACCAACGGTAACGATAACCATAGAAATAATGCGGCGCTCAATACGCCGGCGTACTCTACTGAGACACAGGCCTACGGTGGAGCGGTGCTCTTTGCAGGGAACCCTGGTGGCACAGCTGGAAGAATAAATATTCTTTACAGTGCCAATGCCACCCATGCACTGACTAACTTAGATTTAGCTATCACAGCAGCTTCAGCAGAGCGTGCCATGTATGGTTCCTACATCGGCCGCCTTCAGGCGGCTGCCAATAATCTGACAAATGTGGCACAGAATCAGGATCAGTCACGTAGTCGTATCGAAGATACTGACTACGCGGTTGAGACGTCCGAACTATCAAGGACGCAGATTATTGCCCAGGCTAGTACGGCGATGTTGGCTCAGGCCAATCAATCAAAGCAGACGGTCCTTGCTTTATTGCAATAAAGATATATTGAGAAACACAAATGATAGAATTCAATACAAATAATGTGTCAGGCCCCGGAGCATTTACAGGTCAAACTATAATTCGGGTGAATAACGATTCCGGCTTAAAGCAACTTGATAAATCTCGTAGCGAAATATCTTTAGAGAGCGGCCAATTTAGCCTAAGAGAATCGATGCTACAGAGTCATTATAAAAAACTTGTCGCAAGGGCGAATAGCCAGGACATTAATCAAGGGAATATATCCGACAAAAATTTTGTATTCGAGACGACTAATCTATCAAAAACTCGAATTATGTCTGATGCCTCCGCTGCCATATTGGCGCAGGCGAGCAAGTCTAGGCAGGTATTTATCTCACTACTAGAGTCCGATATTTGAAATGTTAATTAGGAGAAACTCTAATTGAATTTAGGTTTAAGCCTATTTGAAAGTTAAATTAAAAAAATAGGCAGCAGAATTTAGCCTGGGGCAGGCAGGGGAAGACCCCTGACCTCCTTCCCCGAGACGCCCCAGGCTAAATGTTATTGATATTCATGACTTATATGTGGGCCATGAATACGGGGATTTAGCCTAGGGCAGGCAGGGGAAGACCCCTGACCTCCTTCCCCGAGACGCCCTAGGCTAAATGTTATTAGTGATTTGTGTGCAATACACAACTCGCGAAAGGGGATTTGGTTAGCTGTAAGGACTGCTCATAGTATGTCGCAGCCTCATTAACCAAACATGAAATGTGGTCTGTCTCCAGAAGGAGGGGAATAGACATAATGAATTAGCCTGGGGCGGGCAGGGGAAGACCCCTGACCTCCTTCCCCGAGAAGCCCCAGGCTAATATTTCTTTATAGTTACAACTGTCCGGTTTGTAACAATCAAGATAGATATCCTTCCCTGTACGTGTCAGATTCCTGACATATATTATTCGTAACTTATTGTAATAACAGGCTTTATTAAAGTTGGCATTTATATTGCTAAATAGGACCTGTGCACAAGAGAAGTCAGGTTATGAATAGTATTAGTGAAGATTACCCATTTGCCTTTGTCGACCCCAAAAGCGTCGAGCTATTTAATCTGGCGACAAAGGTCGCTAGGGCAGATATACCCGTTATGATTACAGGTCCTTCAGGAGTTGGTAAGGAGGTGCTTGCTCGGGTTATTCATGAATCTTCAAATCGATCTGCAAAACCGTTTATCGCAATAAATTGCGCAGCAATACCTGAACAGCTTGTTGAAAGTACCTTGTTTGGACATGAGAAGGGTGCTTTTACGGGCGCCAATGGAAAGTCGAAAGGATTTTTTGAAGAAGCAAACTACGGGACGATATTTTTAGATGAGATAGGTGAGATGCCAACTAATCTTCAATCTAAGATGTTGCGGGTATTACAAGAAAAAGAAATCTACCGAATTGGTGCCACGAAAGCCCTACCCATCGATATAAGAATAATTTCTGCAACAAATATAAATATAAGTGAATATATAGACCAAAAATATTTCCGTGAAGATTTATATTACAGGCTTAGTGGATTTGTTTTAGAGATAAAAAAACTGAATGAACGCGTTCTTGATATTGAACCACTCGCAAGGATATTCATTCAAAAGCATTCGAATGGTAGTAGAGTAGAATTATCCAGGGGAGCTCTTGAAAAGCTACAAGGGCATTTCTGGCCTGGAAATGTTAGAGAGCTTGAAAACGTAATGTTTAGATCTCTTATTCTAAGAGATGAAAATATTATTGAAGAAAAACATATAGTATTTGATCAAAACACTCAGTATCAAAAAGATAGCATTTCTAAATCAATAGATAAGTATAGAATTACACATAATGATAGCTTTTTCTCAAACAGTAGAAATAATAATGAGCATGAACTAGGCGTCATTCTCTCCGCCCTAAAAGATAGTGAAAATCGGCTTGAAGCTGCAAATCGATTAGGAATTAGCACCCGCACTCTCCGCTTGAAATTACAAAATTTTAGAGATCTTGGGTTTCAAGTGCCTCAAACATACGTTCGGAAAATATAGGTTGTCCTATGGAAATTAACGATAGCTCACAATATTTGTTATCTCAAATAAGGGATTATCAGAATAAAATACAATCAAGCAGGATTGATAATTTTCGTGCGCCAGAGATACCAGAAGCAAAGCCGAGGAATAACTTCTCAGATAATTTAACGCAAGCGTTAAATCAGACGCTGAATAATGTTAATGAATTACAGGGTATTTCTCTGTCTGCGCAGCAGGAGTACCAGATGGGCGGCGATATTCCGCTAACCGATGTTGTTATGAAAATGCAAAAAGCATCTTTGGCGATGGAAGCTACAATACAAATACGCAATAAAATTTTAACCGCATATCAAGATATTATGAATATGCCGGTGTAGATGGCTAGCTAAGGTAAAAAATATGTCTGATGCAATGGCGATAACAGATGCGCGAGATTTATCTCAAGGGGCTGGTGAAAAACCTGCTTCTAAAAATGCGGTTGAGGTAAAAAAATCAAGCAACGTTGCTGCTGTTAATGCAGTAACACAATACATTTCAAACCCGCTATTAAAGCGCGCGCTTCCAGGCTTAGTCGGATTATTTGGCCTGTTATTGTTTGTTGTAATTTATCTAACTCTTAGTGCTACTGAGTCTAGACCATTGTATCCGACCATGTCAGAGGAGGATCGGAGCGAAGCTTTTGCCCTGCTGCAGTCAAATGGCATGTCAGTATCCATAGATCAGATGAATGGATCGATATTGATACCAGCCGATGAATATTATGAGGCAAGGATGTTGCTGGCTTCCAATGGTCTTCCACGCGATGGTAGCACGCAATCCATAGATGCTCTCACAAATGCCTCTTCCATAACATCAAGTCAATTTATGGAACAAGCAAAATATACTGCAGCTATAGAAAATGAGATATCAAAAAGTATAGAGAAGATTTCATCTGTAAAAACAGCCAGGGTGCATTTGGCGGCCCCCCGGCAAAGCTCTTATATACGTAATAGGCAGCCAACAAAGTCGTCTGTTGTCATTGAGACATATCCCGGTCGAATTATTAGCCCTTCACAGGTTCAAGCTATTGTTAACTTGGTGGCATCTAGTGTGCCCTACCTATCGATTGATGACGTATCAGTAGTCGACCAGATGGGAACATTGCTTACAGATAGGGAGCAATTTGGATTACTAGAAGCTAATGAACACGCAGAGTTTAAACGTTCTTTGGAAGAAGAATACCGATCTAAGATTCTAGGATTACTAGGTCCTGTGTATGGTTTGGATAATATACGTGCTGATGTAGATCTTTCCTTGGATTTTACTGAATTTGAATCTACAGCGGAATTATTTGATAGGAACGGGAATGGTCCAAGAACCAGATCAGAAATGCTCTCGCAAGATCTTTCCAGTACCACACCAGCAGAAGGAATCCCAGGTGGAACAACGAATATAGCTCCTGCAGATACTGTATTAACGGAGGGAGAAAATAATCAAATTGCAAATCAGACATCTAACGTTACTAGTAGTCAAACTACTCGAAACTATGAGGTTGACCGAGAAATACAATATCAAAAGAATCCGTCTGGAGAAATTTCTAGGGTTAACGTAGCTGTTGTGATAAATGAGGATAGCTTTGTAACACAAGGTGAAACTGATGGAGAAAACAGTCCAATCGATACAAGTAATATTGAAAGGTTAGTAGCAAGGGCTGTCGGTGTTGATGAGGCAAGGGGCGATACAGTAATGGTATTAGTTTCTCGATTTATGGAGGTTGAAGAAGAAATTGTCCCTTGGTATCAAAATGAGCTTTATATAGAGTACATAAAGCAGCTTGTGATATTTATCATGTTTGTGATTTTCGCTTTAGCTGTATTGAAACCAATCGTCTTAAGTTTCCTAGGCGTTGAAATAGTTACCAAATCGAAAAAGAAAGCCGAAAAGGGTAAAAAGAGGGTTGTTGTCAGAATGAACGAAGACGGCCAAGAAATCGAAGAAGAAATTGACACTCTTGATGCAGAGGATGCTGAAGAGCTCAATGAAATACTTCGGGATGGTGGTACCGTACTTAGAACTGAAGAAGATGTATTGAAGAGGGCTGAGGAAACCGGAGAGACCCTGGAAGAAATCAAAGCACGACTAAAACCTCGGAAAACTAATGTCTCTGCTGATATGTTTGATACCGCAAATACATACGATGATAAGGTTGCAATTGTTCGTATGCTTGTAGAAGAAGATGCATCGAGGGTTGCAAGCTTACTTAAGAAGATGCTTACAGCGCCCAGGGGTTAAGACATGGCAGATAATACACAGAAAAAAGAAGGTGCAGGTGAGGATCTATCCGCCGACGTAGCGGAAAGTTTATCCATGCTGAGCCCTGCGGAAAGGGCAGCAGTAATCCTACTGCTTTTGGGTGAGGAACAGGCATCTGAAATAATTAAGTACATGTCCCCTAGAGAAGTACAGAGTCTTGGCGCAACCATGGTTAGTGTGTCTGACTTATCGCAAGAAGCTGTAAATACTGTATTGGATGATTTCGTAGATACCATTAAAAAACAAACAAATATTGGTCTGGGTGCCAGAGATTACGTGTCAAACGTTTTTATTAAAGCACTAGGTGATGACAAGGCAGCCTCTGTTTTAGGCAGAATCATGCCTGGTTCTACTAGTAAGGGATTAGATGTACTTCAATGGATGGACGCAAGATCTATTGGGGAGATGGTTCAGGAAGAGCATCCACAAATAATTGCGATAGTTTTATCTGTGCTTGAATATGATATCGCTGCAGACGTTTTAAACTATCTTCCAGAAAATTTGAGACCAGAAGTGGTTTATAGGATAGCCGCTTTAGAAACGGTTCATCCCAATGCGATGAATAAGCTTGAAGCTGTAATCCAAAAGCAGTTCTCATCAAGCTCAAGCGCAAAAGCCTCAAGTTTTGGCGGCATAAAAGCCGCAGCAAAAATTATGAACTTTACAAAAACAGATCTTGAAGGCGCAATATTGAGCGGTGTAAGTACCATTGATGAAGAAATGACAAATCAAATTATGGACAACATGTTCACATTCGAAAATTTCGATGGGCTTGATAATCGTAGTGTTCAGACATTAATGAGAAATGTCGACAGCGACCTACTTATGACAGCCTTGAAAGGGGGGGCAGAGACTGTCAAAGAAAAATTCCTTTCAAATATGTCTCAACGTGCAAGATTATTGTTCTTAGATGATATGGAGGACAAAGGTCCTATCAGAATATCTGATGTTGAGGAAGCTCAGAAAGATATCTTGCGTATTGCCAGGCGGTTATCTGATGCTGGTGAAATTGTGTTAGCAGGAAGAGGTGATGACTTTGTCTAATGTTGAATTTATCAATTGGGAGAATTCGAAAAATGTTAAAAACAACGAATTTATAGACGGTATAGGGCTTGCAAAGAATAATCCTGAAATATATTTCAAGGAATGGAACCCATCGTCAAATTTTAATCTTATAAAGAATGAAACTATTGATAATAAAGGGATAAATGCCTTAGAAGATTTGGATACCATTGAAGTTTTCAGAGATGATGAGTCGATACCCGATAATGAAAATGAGAATGAAAATGTAGATGTACAAGAAAAATATGAAAAATTTGAAGCTCCTGTAGCTAGCACCTTTGATGTAATAGATGATGAGAAACTTTCTAAAGAGTTTATTTATACTAAAGAAGATTTCGATGCATTCGGGGATGAGAAATATTTAGAGGGGTACAACGCATGTAAAAGAAACGAAGAACTTGAATTTAACGAGAGGGTGAGCGCCCTAGAAAATCTGCTAGAAAATATAAAAGAAGAGAATTGTGATGCGGGAGAATTCTTCCAGCCGATAAATGGAATTATTATAAAAATTATTGAATCTGTTCTTCAAGTGGAACTAAAAGAAAGTAAAAAATCAGTAGAAAAAATTATTTCTTTAGTATTAAAAGAGATTGAGGCGCCTTATAAAGATGAAATAAATGTTTTTCTTAATCCTGAAGAATATTTAATTATCAGTAAAGCAAATACCCAAAAAAACATAAATTATTTTGCAGACGAAAGAATAAAGAAGGGCGATATAAAAATAAAAATGGATGACAAAATTATCCAGAGCGTCAAAAAAGATAAAATAGAAGAAATAGTAAATAAAGTATTTAGAATTAAATGAATAGCCTTAATGTAAAAAGTATATATTTAGACAAACTACAGAAAATCGCAGAGTCTATAAATATAACTCCCTACAAAATTATGGGGAAAGTAACTCGTGTCATAGGTATGACTATTGAGGCTACAGGACTTTCTGTTCAAGTAGGAGCACAGTGTAAAATTCAGAATGAATCAAGGCAGAAATATATTGACGCTGAAGTTATAGGATTTAATGAAAAAAAAGTCTTACTTATGCCTTTACAAACATTAGATGGTGTAAAGCCAGGTAGCAATGTAATTTTAACAAGTTCTGATTCCAATTGTGGAGTTGGAAACGATCTTTTAGGACGTGTAGTCGATGGCTTAGGAAAACCTATAGATCTTGATAAATCAATTACGTTTGATGATTTTAGGCCAATTGATGGGTTTGAAATAAACCCTCTAGATAGAGGAGAAATTAGTGAGATATTGGACACTGGTATAAAGTCTATAAATTCCGCATTAACTTTTGGAAAAGGTCAAAGAATAGGATTAATAGCCGGATCAGGGGTTGGAAAAAGTGTTTTGATGGGGATGCTTACAAGATTTACTCAAGCGGATATTGTCGTAATAGGCCTTATAGGCGAAAGAGGGCGAGAAGTTAAAGAATTTATAAATCAAACACTAGGGGAAGAAGGATTAAAAAAATCTGTGATCGTTGCAGCACCTGTAGACGTCTCACCAGTTATGAGAGTAAGGGCTGCTAAATATACACACGCTATTGCCGAATATTTCAGTGAACAAGGTAAAAATGTCCTTTTACTTTTTGACAGTCTTACTCGGGTCGCTCATGCTCAACGAGAGATTGGCCTTGCAGCAGGAGAACCTCCAACAACGAAGGGATATACACCTTCTGTATTTAGTTTACTTCCAAAACTTATAGAAAGAGCAGGTGTTGGAAAAAATAATATCGGGTCTATATCAGCATTTTATACAGTCCTGGCTGAAAGTGATGACAAGAATGATCCTATAGTAGATTTATCGAGAGCCACACTTGATGGACAGGTTATGCTATCAAGAAGTCTAGCTGATTCAGCTTTCTATCCAGCTATAGACTTGGAAGGATCTATTTCACGATTGGCATCAAAACTACAATCTTCTAAAGAGTTTTCTCTCTCACAAATGGTACGGAAGTACTGGACCCTCTATAAACAAAAAGAAGATCTAATACAAGTTGGCGCGTATACATCAGGATCTGATGCTAATTTAGATATTGCTATTGCCATAAAAAAAGATCTCGATACATATTTAAGGCAAGATCAAAATGAGAGATACAGTTATGAAGATTCTATAAACATGTTGAATCTAATACTAAATCGTTATGCCGCATAATATTTGGAATACTTTGCTTATAAAAGAGCAAAATAAAATAGAAGCTTTACTATCTATAAAAGATAAAATCGATCAAGAATTAAATAGTTTGCAGATAAAGATTTCTGACTTAGAGACTTATATAAAAGAAAATATAGATCGTATTTATGATAATGATAACAAAGCAAATTTCTCTAATATAAAAAATCAAATGGATATGATAAGCAAATTATCTAATGCCAAAACTCAACTCACAAATTTATACGATGAAATCATCCAAAAAAAACAAAATCTCACAGCGCTCATAAAAAAACAAAAAATTGAGTGTTATAGATTTGAAAAAATGGGTGATTTAGTAGATAAAGAAAAATTACTTAAAGATGAAAGAAAATATACAAATGAAATTGAGGAATTAGTTGTCGCGCGATACAACATAAAGGATAGAAATAATATGTAACCATCAATATTTGGTATAGATATTGCAATGTCTATAAACATAGAATTTTCAATATGCAATATCGAGTAATTAAATATGAAGATTGATACTCAGACCAAATACGATATTAACGACATTGTAACGAGTCTAAATTCGCAAGTCATTGATATTGTTGAAGATAAAGAACCAAAGGAATCATTCTTTGAGATTTTGAAAAACAAAAATATCATTTTTGAGACAGATGAATTAGAGAAAAAAGTGGCATTAAGTGGCAATCCTTTGCCACCTTCCTGGGATAGTAATATCTCCAACTCACCGGATACGCCCGCAATTTCAATAGATGAGATAGAAGCCTTTTTAAATCCAAACAATTTAGAATTGATAGGAACAGAGAAATTTCCTGAAAATACTCAGACGTCAGATATTCACAAACAGGTTTCGTTTAACTCAGCACTAAGATTTATAAATCAATATATATCCCAAGACCAGGCACCATCAAAAGTTGACCCTGCCATCAAAGAAAGTATTTTAGGCAGCTATAATATTTCTAATGATTTAGCCATAAAATCTGATTCGGAGTCTCAAGAGCTTAACCCTGACCATAAGTTCCAAAAAATTACTGTCCGGAATCTTACGGAAAACAGAAAAGTGATCCTAGGTGAAATTAATCAATTTTCTGTTTCAAATAATAATGCAAAAAGATTCGACCCTATATCAGAATTAAATTTTAATGAAGAAATAGATAATACAAATGATTTTGATAGTTATAAAAGTAACTATATAGAGATGAAAACTCCGCTTTTAGAAAGTAATGATGTTGAAAATCAGAACTCTTTAAATAGTAGATTGTTTATAAGTGAAATGGGAAAAGATGAGAATCAAATTAAAACAATATCTACTTTCTTTTCCAATTTGCAAGGAATAAATTTGGAAGAAAGTGTTACATTGAATCAAGGACCAGAATACGACACAGAAAAAGCAGCTTTTTCACAAATAATGCGTGCAGGGGCTTTTGGTAAAAATGGAATTAATTTGAAAAACAACAATCAAGAGGTTGATCAAATTAATGGCGTGGTAAATGACGAAGATACAATATCAAAATCTATAGAAAATATTGACGTGTTATCCGAAGAAAAGTATTCGGGTGCGAAACCATATTTGGAAGAAAACCTTAATGCTAAATTGGGCGATAGACAGAACATTGAAAAAGCCCAGATTAAAGCAATAGATTACCTAGAGAAAATAGACACTAAAAATACGAGTTCTGTCAGAGAAGTAAACATAGAAAGCGTTAAAAATAATTATAATAATCTAATATCAAACAATATTAAGAATGACGCCCATATTGGCCAAACAGGCTTTATTGAAACAAGATACTTAGAAATAGACCTTAGCAACCACAAAATTGATGGCAATATTTCGGAGTCTCAAAATCATCAGATAAATAGAGATATTTACGAAAAATTAAGCAGCCATTTAGGTTTAGAGGTAACGAACCTAGTTCAAAAGAAAGTAGATGGCCGGTATAAGATAACTATGTCCTTATATCCAGAAGATTTGGGAACAATTGAAATGGATGTAGAGTACTCAGCTAAGCAAGGTATACATATAAACTTGGTTGGAGAAAATGGCAGGGTATCGCAAATCTTTCAGGAAAATCTACATTTACTGAAGCAAAGCTTTCAAAATAACTCAGGATTAGAATTAGATATAACCTTAGGGCACCGGAGTGACGAGTCTGCAAACGAGAATGGTCAAAAATCAAGAGATAATGCTGCAGAACTATCAGATACTCAAGAACCAGATATGCTAGTTGAAGAAAAGAGTCGTATTATTACGGCAAAATCAAATCGGATAGATAAATTAGTATAGTCAATTGTGATTATTGGAATTTAGGTAAATATTATGGCTGAAGAAAATGAAAATACCGGTGAAGGTATATCCCGTAGAAACATCATCTTATTTAGTATCGCTGGGTTGCTTGCCGTATTATTAATCGTTGGAATTATTCTCAGCGTTTTGTTTTTCACAGGTGTCTTAAGCACCAGTGATGATCTCGAAACCAGATTGGCTGAATTGGAAAATGGAGGGCAGTCTTCTTCCGAATCTGATGAAGATGACGAGGAAAGCGATGGACCAAGACTACTTGAACTACCAGATTCAAATAGATTAGATACTCTGTACTACACATTTGCACAACCTTTTGTTGTGAATGTATTAAATTCCAGAAAAGTTATGCAATTAAATTTAACCATAAGCACACATTATGATCAGCAGGTAATAGATAACATTACTAAACATGAGCTAGCTGTAAGGTCCGCTGCTTTAGAGTATTTATCGTTTATTACTGAAGAGCAGATTGCTGAAACCGGATTCAGACAAAAAGTTGGAGAGGAGCTCGCTGTTGTATTGAATGCAGAGCTAGAAAATGTTGAAGGATTTGGTGGCATAGAAAGGGTACTTTTTACTGAATTTTTGATGCAGTAGATAAAATGGCGAATAACGATAAAGATACGGCAATAACTGAAGACGAAATGGAGGCCTTGTCGTCCATTTTTGATGATGATGCACGTATGATAATTAATCCATCAGGCAAATCAGCAGCTATCTCACATGATATAGCAAAAGAAGATAGTTCATTAGGATTCAATCAGGCAGCAGTAGATCTTGTTAATGAAAGATTTGCAAGACAGTTGCGAATGGGTCTAATTGAAGTACTTAGGACTACCCCAAGGATTACAACAGATAAAATTAAAATACTTACGTTTCGAGAGTGTACAGCAGATTTGAAAGCTCCCCTGGCTATTAGTACTATAAGAATGGATCCGCTTCGGGGAATGAGTCTGATTATTATCGACCCTAAAATTATATTTTCTGCACTTGATAGCTTTTTTGGAGGGTTTGGGAAAGGTATTGATAATTTAGCCGCCACAAGAATATTTACTCCAACAGAAGATACTATCATTGGTCTTTTGATGAACATTATTCTCGCATCATTGAAAGAAGCGTGGTCACCAATTATCCATTTAGAATTTCATAAAGTCGGGCAAGAAGTAAATCCAGCGTTCGCACAAATTGCTGACGATGAAGAGTTAATGTTATTGAGTAATTTTGAGTTTAAATTAGCAGACAATGAAACAGGTAGAATTCAGTTTATTCAACCATTTTCCTTATTGAAACCAATAAGAGATTTGCTTCGTAGTAGAACTCAAACTAATGATGAAGATGAGCAGTCTACAAGATGGACAAATAGTCTTCATCAGGCGATTGAAGATGTAAGCCTAAAATTTTCAGTGCAAATTGGCGAACTAGATATGCTATTTGGTAATCTTCTAAATTTAAAAGAAGACCAAATTTTAAATTTTAATTATTTTGATAATGCTAAAATATATATCGGGGATACCCCATGCTTTACGGGCAAAGTAGGCCAACTCGATGAAAATATTGCGGTCAAAGTGAAAAATAATATTGTCGAATAATGGAAAATCAAGATGGCTAATGAAAAAGACGACGTCTTACTTAATAAAAATAAAGAAGATAGCGATTTGACTGAAGACAATGCTCCTTTCCAGGGATTGAGCTTAGATAATGAATTATTACAAAATATACTTGTAACTATATCCGTAGAGGTAGGTAGAACATCCTTGCCTATTAAGGCGCTAATGAGACTAACACAGGGGTCGGTAGTTGAATTAGATAGACTCGCCGGGGAGGCTTTAGACTTATTCGTTAATGATACATTAGTCGCGCAGGGTGAAATCGTCTTAGTAAATGAAAAATATGGTATTAGATTGACTCAAATTGTCCCAAAAAGTGCTAGACTTGAGTCGATACGCTAAAATAAGAAATATTGACTAATCGTTAATGGATATAACTAGTATTGCGAGGGTGCTCAGTGCACTTTTCTTTGTAATTACTGGCTTAATTCTATTTCTATATTTTTTAAAGAAAAAAAACCCATTTTTACAAAATAGAAATGGATTAATTAATATACTCGATAGTGTGAATCTTGATAACCAAAGAAAGATGTATTTCGTAGAGGTTTCCGGCAAAAAGATTCTTTTAGTTTTTTCCGGGAATAGTGTCAAAAGCATAGAGATCACTTAAAAAATTTCATGTTTGAAAAATCCATAAACTTCTTCGCTCATATAATCAAAATTAAACACTTTTCAAATATTTTCCTTTTCTTTTCTTCTATACTCTTTTCCTCAGTAATTTCCGCGCAGCAAGGGTTTCCTGTACTTAATGTGACCCAAGATGCCGCTGGTGCTGAATATAGTTTAACTTTACAAGTGCTAGTCCTTATGACTGCACTGACCCTACTTCCATCACTAGTTATAATGATGACGTCCTTTGTTAGGATAATTATTGTACTTTCTTTACTAAGGCAAGCCATAGGCACAGCGCAAACCCCACCTAATATTGTTCTTATTGGGATCACCTTATTTTTAACATTTTTTATTATGTCCCCAATATTCAATACTGTTTATGAAGATGCATTCACACCTTATATTGAAGAGGAAATTCAAGCACAAGAAGCAATAGATATAGCTATAAATCCCATAAAAGAATTTATGATTTTCCAGACCCGAGAAGATGATTTAATAATGTTCTCTGAGCTTGGAAGCTATGAATACAATGGTGTTGCTGAGGATGTTCCTTTAAATATTTTAATACCATCATTCATGACTTCGGAACTTAAGACTGCCTTTACGATAGGATTTTTAATCTATATACCTTTTGTAATTATTGATTTGATTGTAGCAAGCGTCCTAATGTCGATGGGTATGATGATGCTCTCGCCCATGATGATCTCAATGCCATTTAAATTGATGTTATTTGTTCTTGCTGATGGGTGGATATTAATTATGCAGTCATTAACTGCTAGCTTTGCTTTATAACAATGAATGATACAGATGTTGTAAATGTTGCCCAAGATGCATTACTTATGGCGGTATATATCGCGGGCCCGCTTCTTCTTGGCATACTAGTTGTCGGATTTATTATCGGACTTATTCAGGCTGCTACATCAATACAAGAGATGACTCTAAGCTTCATACCAAAATTAATAATTTTGATTGTTATAATTTTTTTTCTTGGTAATTGGCAAATTACTGTCTTTGTAGACCACTTCCAAACCTTATTACAAGAAATACCACTCTATATAAGATGATAAGTTACTCACTTGATCAACTAATAGAGCTTTTCTATAGATTCCTATTGCCATTTTGTCGAATTTCCTCCTTTTTTCTTGTTGCCCCTTTTTTTAATTTAGATGCTTTAAGTATTCGTGTTCGAATTACCATCGCTCTCTTATTTACAATAATTGCTGTGAATTTGATTAATTTTGATACAGCATCTTTATCGATTAGCAATCTATATTCTCAGATTATCATACAGCTACTTCTAGGTATTTTTTCAGGTTTATTACTAATAATTATAAATGGGGCTATTACCGTTGCTGGACAGGCAATATCAAACTCAATGGGATTAGGTATGGCTAATATGGTGGATCCATCTATAGGTAGTGTACCACTTGTATCTCAGTTTTTAATTTTATTATCTACCTTAATATTTTTAAGTATAGATGGGCACCTTATTATTGCGAATATAATTATAAGAAGTTTTGAAATATTACCTCTTGGACAACCTATAGATATAAATCTTATCAATGATTATCTATTTGAATGGACGCCACTAATTTTTCTCGGCGGATTAACCTTGAGTTTACCTGTGCTTATTTCAGTTTTATTGGTAAACATCGGTTTAGGGATCATCACTAGATCGGCGCCATCTCTGAATATAATCTCGGTTGGATTTCCCATAATCATGGCTGTTGGGTTTATTGCCCTTTTAATCGTAATGCCAGGGCTTATGGTAAAAATAAATATATTATGGAATGAAGCCTTTGAAATTATTAATGAATTTTTTGGGGGCAACTAATGGCTGATGAATTTGATAAAACCGAGGAACCGACCGCTAAAAAACTTGAAAAAACAAGGGAAGAAGGCCAATTTGCTAGATCTCAAGAATTATCTGTTGCCCTTCTTACTATAAGTGTTGCAGTTATTCTATATTTTATTGGAAGTATTATATCGACAAATATATTGTCTATTCTGGAAGGCGTATTTATTTTCGACGCTGGGATTATAAGGAATGAGGATGTATTACCAATAAAATTTTCAGAATCTTTCATCGATTCAGTTTTATCTACCTCCCCTATATTCTTAACAACAATAATTTTATCAATTACTAGTGCTTTTATTGTTGGTGGAGTTGGTTTTTCTATAAAAGGGTTTGCTCCAAAATTCAGTAAATTAGACCCGATTGCTGGCATAAAAAGAATATTTGGAATCCGGTCGTTAGTAGAAATATCTAAAGGAATTATCAAGCTAATTCTGATCGGTTCTATATTGTTTAGCGTAATTTACTTTTTTAAAGAAAAACTTATTTCTTTACCGCTAATAGAGATGTTAGTCGCACCAAGCGAAGGTTTGAATATAGTAGTCCTCGGCTTTTTACTGATGTCCTTATCACTACTTCTTATAGCTGCTATTGATGTTCCAATACAGGTATTTCTATTTAAAAATAAATTGAAGATGTCAGTTCAAGAAATACGAGATGAAATGAAAGAAACAGAAGGCAATCCATTAGTAAAGCAGCGAATTCGCACAAAGCAACGTGAAATTGCTATGTCTAAAATGCTTGAGGATATACAAAATGCTGATGTAGTTATTACAAACCCTATACATTTTGCCGTTGCTCTCTCGTATGAAGTTGGAACAGATAAAGCTCCGATTGTTGTTGGTAAAGGATCTGATTTGATAGCTTCAAGAATAAAAGAAATTGCACAAGAAAATGGAATATATATCTTTGAAGAACCAATATTAGCTAGAGCAATATTTTACTCATCCAAAGTTGGAGAAGAAATACCAAATAAACTATTTGAAGCCGTAGCTGAAGTTATTGCATTCGTATTTAAGATAAACGCATATACAGGTAATAAGAATAGGATATTTAAACCAAATATATCGGTTCCTAAAGACTTAGTTTTTGATAATCAAGGCAAAAAAATAAATAAGTAAATATTAATGCTAGTGGAAAATTAGGATTAGGTAATGGTAACAAAAAGACAGATTGATGATAAAAAGCCGGCTAATGTAACAAGTAAACGAAAAACATCTGCTATTAAGAGTAAACCTAAAGCTAGCACAAAAAAGAAAGCTATATCATCAACAGGAAAAATAAAAAAAAATGCGAATATTGCAAAAATTTATTTGAGTAATATTAACAAGGGTGTCCCCTATTATATAAACGATAAACATAAAGTAACGTTAGATGGAATGCTTTCTGATCTGCTTGCGTACTCCGATTATTGCTTCATAAACTCTGATAATATTCAAATATCCTCATATTATAAAGAATTGGCTATAGATATTTTAAAGCAGCAGTACAAAATTCCACTTATATATTTTGATGCGCAACAAGGACCAACATTACAAGATATAATTAATAATGAGATAGCAGATCTAACTACAGAAACTCTTTCTATGCCTACAAACGAGAATAAAAAGTTAAAAAAATGCTTAATCTTAGATCATGAAGAAAAATTTAGTAAATCAGATTTCAATCTACTTTACATTTTGAAATCAGATCTAAAATTTTTAAACATTGGTTGTGTGGGCTTAAATCCTAATGAAAATTTCCTGGAGACTCTAAAGTTACTCAACCTTGACCGCGTTATTCGTAACTTTCAAAAAATTAATAAAGAGGATATAGAAAAGTATTTAAGTTTTGCTGGAGAAGATAAGGATGGAATTATTCAAAAATATCTATCAAATTTTGAGATTTCTACAATTTTAGATAGTAACGAAGATAATAAAAATAAAGATAATAGTTTTATTATGAAGATACTTTCTAAATTTCGTGATTAGGACAAGGTCATTAATCTAGAATAAATATATTAGGTTTATACATTCTAAGCTATTGATATTAAAGCAATAATTATGAATACAAATATATAAATAGTAGTAAAGTAATACTAAAGAACTAGACGCTTCTACCGATCTAATAGATTGCTGAATCTATTAGTAATTCTATAAAAATGTACTTTTTTTTAAAGAATACTCTGCAAGTATCCTTAATTGGTTTACTTTTGGTACTAGTATCATTTGCCGCTAAAGCAAATGAGTCTGTCTATGCTGGTCTTGTCTATCAAATAGATTCTCCCTCAAAAGGACTAGCTACTTTAATTCGCCCATATTCTAAAGAAATTACAATTTTAGAAATTCCCGAGTCTATAAATATAAATGGTGTAAATTATTCAGTATCAAATATAGCGGACTACGCATTCTCTAGTTTGGGAATAAAATCAATTTCCATACCGTCAACTATAAAAAAAATTGGTAAATTTTCATTTTATAGAAACAGTATTACACAATTAATATTAAATGAAGGTTTAGAAGAAGTAGGTAACTTTTCGTTTTACGGTAATAAAATTAATAATATATATCTACCATCATCATTAAATAATCTTGGTGATTTCTCTTTAGCTAGTAATGAAATAACTGAGGTAATAATACCATCTAGGATAAGAGAGATTCCTGATGGTAGTTTTGAATCAAACAAAATTAAGTCAGTAAGACTAAACAATACAGAAATTATTGGAGATTATGCATTCAATAACAATGAGATTGAATATATAACTTTGCCTGAATCTATAAGATTAGTAGGTAATAACTCTTTCTATAAGAATCAAATAATTGTAGTAAATTTAAACTCAAAAGTGGAGAGAATCGGGGATTACGCATTTGCTGAAAATAAAATCCTAAATTTAGATATACCAGCAAGTGTTTTGGATATAGGTAAATATTCTTTTGCTGAAAATAGGATTCAAAATCTTATAATTCCAAATACAGTGCAAAAACTGAGGGAGGGTGCTTTTTATAAAAATTGGATTAAAGAGCTTAAATTTTTAAATAATCCCCTAGTTTTTGAAAAAAAAATCTTTTCCGAAAATCTTATTAGTAGTCTTGTTATACCTACAAATACTGTATCTATAGATGAAGATGCTTTCTCTAATAACACTATTGAGAATCTAACATTTAATGAAAATCTTGTGTCTATTGGTGACAAAAGTTTCCTTAATAATAAATTATCGTCCATAACATTACCTACTAAGGATTTAATAAGTATAGGTGAAGAGGCATTCAAAAATAATGTCATTAGTTCACTTACTTTACCTAATAATATCGAAATAGTTGGAGATTCAGCATTTGAAAATAATGCAATTACATCTGTATCGCTATCCACAAGTCTTCCTGAAATATCTCAAGCTGTTTTCAGATATAACAAAATATTAAATCTTGAAATACCCGAAAATATAAAAAATATTGGTATTTCAAGTTTTGCTTATAACGAATTAACTTCGATTTCATTGCCAAAGGCATTAATTTCAATTGGCCGGGGAGCTTTCGCATTTAATAATTTAACAAGTATAGAATTGTCGGAATCATTATTAGCAATTGATCCATTTGCTTTTTATGTAAATAAGATTACCAATGTAGTGATTCCAGAAAAATTAAATATTATAGAAGAGTCAATATTTGAAAAAAACTTAGTCACACAAGTAACAATTCCAAAAAATATATCCAAAATCGGTGTCGCGGCTTTTAGATCAAATAAAATTGAAAATCTCTCACTAGAAGAAGGCTTAGAGATAATTGATAGAAGTGCTTTTCAAGACAACGTTATTACAAATATGAATGTACCTGATACATTAACTAGTATAGGTGCATTCGCTTTTGAAAATAACAATATAAAAAATATAAATTTAAATAATTTATACAGCATCGGGGAATATGCTTTTTATTTAAATGATCTTGAAACATTAAATCTGCCAAATTCTTTAACTATTATTGGCAATTACGCTTTTTCCAAGAATCAAATTAAGAATCTTACAATTGGCAAAAAAATACAGAAATTAAACGAAGGCATATTTTCACTAAATAAAATTGAGGAATTAATTATTCCAAGAAATATTACCGAGATAGCTGATTATTCTTTTTACGAAAATAAAATAAAGTTTGTGGATTTGGCTCAAAATATTGAAAAATTTGGCAATTATTCATTCGCAAACAATCAGATATCAAACTTAGAAATTCCATTTAGTACAAGAACTATAGGAGATGGGGCATTTCAACGTAATTTAATTGCCTCTTTGAATATCAAAAATAGAGTCTCCTATATAGGTGAGTCTGCTTTTGCGGATAACGAATTAACCTCGCTTGAAATATCGTCCTACATAGAAACTATTAAGCAAAAAGCATTTGCAGAAAATAACCTACAAATAGTTCGGTTTAAATCGCATTATTCGGATTATTTTGATCAAAGTATATTTACTAATAATCTAGATTTAAAAAGTTTGGATCTTTGCTCCGAGCAAATAAACTGGCCATTAAATGCTTTTACCAACGGAGAGAAATTCCTAGAGTACAACTATTTTTCATGTAGCAGTATTTTTAATTCATTCGTTGTTGACGAACTAAAATCGGCCAATGTGATTAGAACTGATGGTAAATCTACAAATGCAGAAATATTGATTTCAGTTACTAAAGATATAGATGGGAATCAAGACCGATTTATAGTGCCCAATGATCGGGTTAGCATAAGGGCGACACTAAAACCGGATTCTGATGATGTAGGGAAAGAAGCCGAATTATATGTAATAGTCAGGGATCAGAATAAATTATCTTATTCAATTGATTATGATGGTCAATGGAGGATCTGGGATGAAAGTTTAATGAGCCTACCGAGCATAAAATACATCAATGCGCTATCTGAGCAGGAGGAGATAGTTATTTATAACGGCCCTCTACAAAAGGGTAAATATGCCATATATGTAGGATACTCATTATTTAGTGTTTCCGGCCGGCCAATAATACACGGAAACTCACGACCTTTTATAATTCGTGTTGAATAATTTAATCTTAATAATTCACTACTTTTAATAGTTTCTCCTATAATTATTTATTTTTGTTTGACCTTAACGACTTTAAGGTTTTATTTAACAATTTCAAATGTTCTTGTAATTCATTTCCTCGCAACATAGCTACACCCATAGCTAATACATCAATTACCACAAGATGTGCTATTCGCGAAGATACGGGTGTGAATCTATGTTGATTCTCTTCTAAATTTATATGGATTGGTATAGAACAAAGTTCAGCTACTGGGGTATTTTCAGGTACTAGTCCAATTACTTTAGCCCCCGCATCTCGGGCCAGTTTAACGCTCTGAATTAGTGCCTTAGTTCTACCTGATTGCGAAATTGCAACTACAACTCCACCTGGTTTAAGAGATATAGCTGACATCTGCTGAATATGGGGGTCGGTATAGGCAGCAGCGGTTACTTGCAGGCGGAAGAACTTGTGTTGGGCATCGATGGCCACCGACCCAGATGCGCCAAAGCCGTAGAACTCGACCCGAGATGCGCCAGACAACGCATCGATCGCGGCTTCCAGTGCAGCCATGTCCAGTTCTTCCCGAACCGCCACCAGCGACCCGATGGTGGAATCGAACACCTTTCGGCTGACGTCGGCAATCGAATCCGCATCGCTGACTGAAAACTGGCTGTAGATGCCGCTGGAACCTAGGTATCTCGCCAATTGCAGCTTGAAGGTCTGGAATCCGTCGTAGCCCAGAGCATGGCAAAAGCGCACTACGGTCGGCTCGCTGACCTGGGCGCGGCCGGCTAAGTCGATGATGCGCATATTCAGCACAGAGGACGGGTTGGCGAGGACGCAATCCGCCACTTTGCGCTCGGATTTGCGCATGTCGCCTAGCGATTCGCTTATGGCCTTGATCAGGTTGGTGTTGTCCAGGACGGGATCCTCAGATGGTATTGGCCAAGTATAAAGGAAGTCTGTCTTTCCGGGTTACCGACGGATTTGATATGAGAATTGCGTATAATATAAAGAGAAGGGAGTACAAAATTCAGGAAATGTAGGATCAACGGTTCATCGAGGATTCACGATAAAACGTTCTTGCCATCAGCTCAGTGGCATCATGCCGCGGGCCGAAGATTGATGCAGTGTGGTTAGGCTGGATTAAGCGGGCTTACATTTTCAGCCTGAGGACCTTTCTCGGTCTGGGTCACTTCCAACATCACCTTTTGCCCTTCAACCAGGGTGCGGCGACCATCACCGACTATTGCGCTGTAGTGGACGAAAACGTCCCTGCCGCCTGCTTGTTCAATGAACCCAAATCCTTTTTCATCATTGAACCACTTAACGGTACCTTCAACTTGCTCTGACATAACTCACTCGTTAAAAATCTCGAGCATACTATCTGCCCGGTCTGTAAAAAAATAATGGCTACCCGCCACTGTGCTTGATAGTAGCAAGATAGCCTGGGATTAGATACTCCAGGGGACACAATTCCCGCGACCATTAGAAAGTATTTGCTGGCCGATGGTGTAAAATTCCCCTTCATGGATATATCCCACATTCTCAATCCCCTCAATGACAACCAGCGCAAGGCAGTAACCTCAGACCCCGGCAACCTGCTGGTCCTGGCCGGTGCCGGTAGCGGCAAGACCCGTGTGCTCGTTCACCGCATTGCCTGGCTGATCCAGATGGAGGGTGTATCGCCCCATGGCATCCTGGCGGTGACTTTCACCAACAAGGCAGCCAACGAGATGCGGATACGCATCGAGGAGCTGCTGGAACGCCCTGCCGGCGGCATGTGGGTCGGCACCTTCCATGGGTTGGCACATCGCCTGCTCAGGTCACATCACCAGGAAGCCGGACTGCCGGACAAGTTCCAGATCCTTGATGCCGATGACCAGCTGCGGCTTGTCAAGCGCATCGTCAAGTCACTCGAACTGGATGAGGGCAAGTGGCAGGCCAAACAGTGCCAGTGGTTCATCAACAAGCAGAAGGACGAGGGCCTGAGAGCGGCACATCTCGAGGATTTTGGCGAGGAATTTATGAAGACCATGATCCATGTCTACGAGGCCTACGAAGAGGCCTGCGAGCGCGGCGGCATGGTGGATTTCGGCGAACTCCTGCTCCGGTCTCACGAGCTGTGGCTGAAGCACCCGGCGCTGCTTCAGCATTATCAGCACCGTTTCCGGCATGTGCTGGTGGACGAGTTCCAGGACACTAACGCCATCCAGTATGCCTGGCTGCGCATGTTGGTGGGGCGCGACGGCTTCATCACCGTTGTTGGTGATGACGACCAGTCGATTTACGGCTGGCGCGGGGCACGCATCGAAAACATCCAGAATTTCCACAAGGATTTCCCGGATGCTGACCTGGTCCGGCTGGAGCAGAACTACCGTTCTACCGCCAATATCCTCAATGCGGCCAACAAGCTGATCGAGAAAAACTCGGGCCGGCTCGGCAAGGATCTGTGGACTGATGACAAGGAGGGGGAAAAGATTTCCACCTACGGCGCCTTCAATGAACAGGACGAGGCGCGCTTTATCGTAAGCCAGATCGAGAAGTGGGTAAATTCTGGCAACCGCCATTCCGAGGCCGCCATTCTGTACCGCTCTAACGCCCAGTCCCGCGAGCTCGAGGAAGCGTTACTGCGCGTGTCCATGCCCTACCGTATTTACGGCGGTTTCCGTTTCTATGAACGCCAGGAGATTCGCAACGCCCTGGCCTACATGCGCCTGGTGGCGAGTCGGGATGACGATGCAGCATTCGAGCGCGTTATAAACACGCCTGTCCGTGGCATCGGCACCAAGACCGTGGACAGCCTGCGCCAGCTGGCCCGGGCGGAAGGTTGTTCCATGTGGCAGGCCGCGGTAAAGACGGTCGAAAAGTCGCTGATTCCGGCTCGCGCCGTCCTGAACGTGTCTGGCTTCATGGCCCTGGTCAATGCGATGGAGGACCAGGTTCACGGACGGGAACTATACGAGTTCACCCAGTATGTGATCAGGCAGAGCGGCCTGATCCAGCATCATGAGAAAGAGGGCGGTGAGAAAGCCCGTACCCGCATAGAGAACCTGGAGGAGTTGGTTAACGCGGCCAAGGCCTTCGAGGTGGACGAGTTCCTCCAGGAAGCGGAATTATTGCAGGGCGACTTTAATAACGACGTACAGGACGAGCCCAGCAAAAAGGAGCTGACTGAAATCGATATACTCACCGCCTTCCTGGACAAGGCGGCACTCGATGCCGGCGATAACCAGGCGGCCGATTTCGAGGACGCGGTACAGATGATGACCCTGCACTCGGCAAAGGGCCTGGAATTTCCGCTCGTGTTCATTACCGGCATGGAAGAGGGCCTGTTCCCGCACAAGATGTCGATGGACGACCTGGCCGGTCTCGAAGAGGAGCGCCGTCTCTGCTATGTCGGCATCACCCGTGCTCGCCAGAAGCTCTATCTTACCCATGCCGAGTCGCGGCGCCTGCATGGCGAGGAGCAGCTCACCCGCCCGTCCCGGTTTTTAAGAGAAATCCCGGTCGACCTGGTGGAGGAAATGCGCATGAAGGGCGACGTGCGCCGTGCCAGGGAATACCGGGGAATGACCGCGGAAAATCATGATATTATCGGCGCTCTTCACAGCTCGAACAAAGTCACCGGTACGGATATCAGCCTTGGCCAGCGAGTCAGGCATCCCAAGTTCGGCGAGGGCGTGGTCCTCAATTACGAAGGCACTGGTGCCAATGCGCGGGTGCAGATCAACTTTGACGATGTCGGTGGCAAGTGGCTCGTCATGTCATACGCCAAACTTGAGGCGTTGTAGATCGTATAAGGTTGCAGGCCGCCATCCGACGGATAGACCAAAGGAAAGAGTAAAGAGGAAAGGGGCAAAACGAAAATGTTCAACGACAAAATTATTAAACTGGTTACCGGCCTCGCATTAACGGCCCTGTTACAGGCCTGCGGCGGCAGTGAGCAAACTGCCAGTAGCAGCAGCGTTGATTCGCAGCAGACCTATGAATGGAAACTGGTGACCACCTGGCCTAAGAATTTTCCAGCCCTGGGCCACGCGCCTGAAATCTTTGCTGAAAAGGTTGCCGCCATGTCCAACGGCCGCATGAAGATCCGCGTCTATGGCGACGGCGAGCTGGTACCCGCACTGGAGGTATTCGACGCCGTCAGCGCCGGCACCGCCGAAATCGGCCATGGTGCAGCCTACTACTGGAAAGGCAAGGTACCCGAAGGCCAGTTCTTCACTGTGCTGCCCTTCGGCATGAACGGCTACGAAATGCAGAGCTGGATTCTTTACGGCGGCGGTCTCGAGTTGTGGGAGGAGTTGTACGTGCCCTTCAACCTGATCCCGGTGCCCGGCGGCACCACCGGTGTTCAGATGGGTGGCTGGTTCAACAAGGAGATCAACTCAAAGGAAGACTTTCGCGGCTTGAAAATGCGCATTCCCGGCCTGGCCCAGGACATCCTCATGCGCCTGGGTGGCGTGCCGGTCAACATGCCCGGCAGCGAATTGTTCACCGCCCTGCAGACGGGTGTCCTCGATGCCACCGAGTGGGTCGGTCCCTACAACGACCTCGCCTTCGGCCTATATGAAATCGCTGACTACTATTACTACCCCGGTTGGCATGAGCCGGGTGCGGTCATGGAATTCCTGTTCAACAAGGACGAGTTCGAAGCGCTGCCGGCCGACCTGCAGGAAATCCTGCGCACGGCTGCCGCTGCTGCCGGCGTCGAGATGACAAACGAATTCCTGGCGCGTAATGCATTGTCACTGGCCGAGTTGGAAGAGGACCACGGCGTGGTCCCGCGCGAGTTTCCTGAAGACCTGCTGAAGGAATTGGATACTATTGCCCAGGAGGAAATCGACAAGCTCGCCAATCTAAGCCCGATGGGTGCACGCATCCACAAATCCTACCGTGACTTCGAGGCCAGCATGTCAGAATACCAGGATGTGTCGGAAGAGGCCTATACAAGGGCGAGGAAGCTTTGAGCAAAAAGAAAATAAAAGGAATGATGGAACAGGGGTACCAGAAGATCGGAAAAGGTACGAAGCATCGCATCCGACATTCTTGACTTGAAAACATTAAGAAGGGCGGCCAATGGCCGTCCTTTTTATGTCGGCATCACATGGATTTGATCAGCGCCGGCAGCCACGTCGCCAGTTGCGGCCAGAGGGTCAGCATGAATAGCATGGCCAGCTGGATGGCTATGAAGGGGATTACGCCCTTGTAGATCTGCGTGGTCTTGATACTGGCCGGTGCCACGCCGCGCAGGTAGAAGAGCGAGAAGCCGAACGGCGGTGTTAGGAACGAGGTCTGCAGGTTTACTGCCAGCATCACGCCGAGCCAAACCGGATCGAGGCCCATGGCTAGCAGCACCGGGCCGACAATCGGCACCACCATGTAGGTGATTTCGATGAAGTCGAGAATGAAGCCGAGCAGGAACACCACCAGCATGACGATGATCGTCGCCATCACTACGCCGCCAGGCATGTCGGTAAACAGGTCTTCGACGATCAGGTCTCCGCCGAAACCTCGGAAAACCAGGGAAAAGATCGCCGCACCCAGCAGGATCATGTAGACCATGGCGGTGACCTTTGTCGTGGAAATGGCCACGTCGCGAAATATGGGGAAACTCAGCTGGCGCTTGATGAGGGCCAGCAGCATGGCGCCGAGCCCACCGACACCTGCCGCTTCCGTCGGGGTGGCGGCGCCCGACAGGATGGAGCCGAGTACGGCAATGATGAGCAGCAGCGGCGGCAGCAGGCTCTTGCTCAGTGTCGGCAGGAGCGGACCTTCCGCACTGGCGCGGGCCAGGTCCTCGGCTTTCGCCGGCGGTGCGGCTTCCGGTTTGAAGATGGCCATGGCCAGCATGTAGGCGATATAGAACAGAACCAGGATGAGGCCTGGCACCATGGCACCTGCGAAGAGATCCCCAACCGACACATTCTGTGTACGAAACACGCCCATGCTCAGCTGCGCCTGCTGGTACGCGTTGGAAATGACGTCACCCAGTAACACTAACGCGATGGACGGCGGAATGATTTGCCCAAGCGTGCCGGTGGCGCAGATGGTGCCGGTGGCCAGTGACGGGCTGTAACCGGCGCGGATCATTGAGGGTAGGGAAAGCACGCCCATCGTGACCACGGTGGCGCCGACGATGCCGGTGCTGGCTGCTAGCAGCATACCGACCAGGATTACGGAAATACCAAGGCCGCCACGCAGGCGTCCGAACAACAGCGCCATGCCCTCAAGCAGGGCCTCAGCGATTTTCGATTTCTCCAGCATCATACCCATGAACACGAACATGGGCACGGCAAACAGGTTGGTATTGATGATGATGCCGTAAAAGCGATTCGGGACGGCATTAAGGAATGCCGAATCAAATGTGCCGGTCAGCATGCCGATACCGGCAAACAGCAACGAGGTGCCCGCCAGAGAAAAGGCCACCGGGTAACCGCACATCAGCACGAGGCAGACGGCCAGGAACAATAGCAGCGGAATGAATTCCATCAGATGGCACCGCCGGTCGGTTCGACATCTTCTTCCGGGGCTTCTTCGTGAAAGAACAAGAACAGCAGGTTGCGCAGGATCTCAGTCAGCCCCTGCAGGATGACCAGCATGGCCATGACCACGATCAGGGTTTTGAGCAGATAAACGAAGGGAATGCCGCCCGCCTCGGGCGAGGTCTCACGAATACGCCAGGCTGCGGCCACATAATCCCAGCTCACCCAGAATATGAATACGGCAACTGGCAGTAACAGGAACAATCCACCGAAGAGGTTTACCCATGCCTTGTAACGCGCACTGGCCGGACCGTAAAAAATATCCACGCGCACATGACCATCATGTTTCATCGTGAAGGCGCTGGTCAGGAGAAAGAGCAGGGCATTGAGATAAATCACCGATTCCTGCACGGCGATGGTTCCGGTATTGAAGACGTAACGGGTTACGACGATATAGAAAGTGACCACAACCATGAGAATGGAGCACCAGGCGGCGGTCCTGCCGAGGGTTTCCGTGAACCCGTCCGAAATGCTGATCGCTTTTTTAACCAGGTTCAGCACGGTTAATCAGCAGCGAGGGTAAAGCTTCTCAGTTTGAAGGTCAGGGTTTCGTAATCGACCAGCTTGAATTCCACGTCCGTGACGATGGTGCCGAGGACATTAATTGATGGGACGTACAGCGTGCCGGCATCCAGGTCCATGGTGGCAGTTTCCTGTCCCACATCCGCCAGGTAGTAAATACGCGTGGTGTCGACCCGGAACACAACGCCCGAGGCTTCAAAGTCGCGGGCCAGGATCACGCGGTAGAGCGTGTCATTGATGTAGACCGGTAAGTTGATCGTGCCCAGTACCGCCGAATAGGTTGCCGTAGTGGTCACGCCATCATCGGTACTGCCGTCGCCCCCACCTGTATCGGTACCGGCGTCATCCACTATGACATCAGTGACATAAACACGGTGTACCAACACGAGGTCATCAGCCTGTAAACCGTCGTTGTCCTGGTCGGTCAGCGGCAGTTCGCCGAAGGCATTCCCCAGGGAATTTTGCTGGTTGGTGCGTGGGAGGTTGCCGATGGCATCGACCACCGACATGCCGGAAATGATTCGGGCAAACACCGTGAAGCCGCCATCGACCGAATCAAGCTGGGCGTTGTTCACGAGGTTTACAAACCACTCGCTGGTGGCGCTGTTGACCTGGCCACCGAGTCGAGCCATGGCAACCGTGCCCCGTGAATTGGAAAGGGAGAATTCGTTAATAACCGTGCCGTCCCTCTGTATGCCGGCGCCGAGCGGGTTGGAGCTGTAGCCGCCGGCTTGGATGACGAAGTTGGGCACGCTGCGGTGAACGATGGTGTCATCGTACCGTCCACTAGTGACGTAATTGAGGAAATTCTCGACAGTCTTCGGTGCCGCTTCAGGTAACAGCTCCATGCAGAATTCACCCACATTAGTATCCACGCAAACGACATCTTCATAGAGGGTTTCGCCTTCACCAGGGGTGGGGGGTTCGCCGTCGCCGACATCACCATCATCAGTGCCGCTATCGCCTTCGTCGGTACCACCTTCACCGCCATCTGTACCATCAGAACACGCGGGAACCTCGAGCTCGCAGACTTCACCCTCGAATACAAAGGCGTTGAAGATAATGATACGGGGCGAGTTGAACACCGGCACTTCCTGGCCCACCACGGGAACCTGTGACAGGCCACCCTCAGCCAGAGTCACGAGGGGGAAGCCCGCCATAAGGTCCACCACTTCCATGCCACTGGCAAAGATGCGGGCAAATACGGTGTGGCTGCCGTCATCGAGGGCCGGGTTGTCGGTGACGTTGATCAGGTACTGGCTGGTGACGCTGTTCGGGTCATTCGGGTCATCTCGGACGCTGGCCACGGTCGCCCGGGTGTTGGCGACACTGGTTTCATTGCCGATGGCCGGCCGGCGGAAGATCTCCTGCAGGCCGCCGATATTGCCGGCGCCGGTGTCGGCATAGCGGCCGGCCTGCACGTAGGCCGGGCTGCCTTTAACGCCCAGGTGGAAGAAGGAATTTCGGAAGCTGCCCTGGGTCACGTAGGCGAGGAAGTTCTGGGCGGTGACTGGGGCCTCGGTTTCCAGCAATTCCATGCAGATATCGCCGATTGTGGTCTCCAGACAGATAATCGTCTGGGCCCTGGCAGGCATAGAAATGCCCAATAAAATCAGAGAGATAAAGGTTAAACGGACGAGTATACGAGCGAACTTCTGCATGCTTAATTCCGACAAGTCTGGCCGTGTCGAGCGCTGAAAAACGAGCGCGAAGAATACCATACTTCCCCGGATTGATGTGAAGTCTTCGGCGCCATCCGGGAGATTAAGGTCCTGTAAATACTGGAGAATTTCATCTAATACGCGCCCGAATTTAACACTCCCTTAATTATAAATTAACTGCATATTTACCGTTACACGCCCTCCTTTAACCTAAAATTTATCTCGTGTTTACACCTGCTGCTTACTATGCGCTCCCTATATTCATTAACAGTCTTTATGTACGGAGCAACATGCGCATGAAAATAACCAACATCTTCAAATATTCCGCACTGGCTGCCGCCGTCATTGCGAATAATGCCTTTGCCGGCAGCCTGCCCACCCTGCCGACAATCGGCAAATCCGGCGCTGGCTTTGCCGGTGGCGCCACCATCAACGATGGCGCAAGCTACCTAGATACGCTCCCGGCCGGCGAAACCATTCAGGTCAGCGGTCAGATCACTGTAGCTAGCGGCGATGTTGGTAAGACAGGCGACATACTAATTGTAGCCAAGGTGGGCAACAAGTTCTTCCAGGCGGACCAGTCCGGCTGGACGTCCCTTGCGGTTGACCTTAACAGTACCTCGCTTGGTATTGTGCCTTATTCGACCGGCACACTTCCGGCTCAATTTTCTTACAGTGAGAATGACTTGGCAGAGGGGCTTGGTATTGACCTAACTGGCAAAACGGTCAAGGTTCTTTTTGGCTATGCGCCCAGCGGCGCCGGCATTCGATACGGCAAGGCTATAAAGGCTCAGGTCGCTGAATTGCCTTCAAGCAACAGCACTGTTTGCCCGGACGGTGAAACAGCATCAGCCGCCGTAATTATTGGAGGCAACCGCATATGCACACTCTCAGGTACTTACACAGAAGACCTACACCTTACAAATAACTTCGACTACGTTATTTCCGGAGCCGTCAGAATCGGCATGGACAACACCTCCGATGCCAAACTGATCATCGACCCGGGTGTCACCACCTACGGCCAGTCCGGTAACGACTTCATCTGGATCGACCGCGGCGCCCAAATCTGGGCCAATGGCACTAAAGACAAACCGATCACCATGACCAGTGCCAACGACGGCGACGCCACCGCCACTACCCGCGGCGAGTGGGGCGGCCTGGTTATCAACGGCAACGCGCCGATAAACGGCTGCTCCGAAGGGACAGTGCTTTGTGAAGCGGCCGGTGAAGGCAACTCCGGCATGTTCGGCGGCAACGACGCCGATGATAACAGCGGCAGCCTGACCTACCTGCGCGTCAAGTACGCTGGCTTCCTGATCAACGACCTGGACGAACTGAACGGTATCGCCTTCCAGGGTGTTGGTTCCGGCACCAACGTCGACTACGTCCAAGTGCACAACAACCAAGACGACGGCGTTGAATTCTTCGGTGGCACTGTGAATGCAAAACACCTGTACCTGACCGGCAACCGTGACGATTCCCTCGACTGGACCAAGGGTTGGTCTGGCAGCGTCCAGCACGTAGTCATCGTGCAGGGCACAGATACAGGTGACCAGGGTTTTGAAATGGACAACAACGGCGACGCCCCAGATTCCTCTCCGCGCGCACTGCCTTACTTCTCCAACGTCACCATGATCGGTAACGATAACACCGATATCGGAATGCTTATCCGTGAAGGTACTGGCGGTCATTTCCACAACATGGTTGTCAAGGGTTTCGCTGATGGATGTATCGACATCGACCAAACCGAAACTTTCACCGTTGCCGGTACGCCGGACAACCTGACTGGCGACCTGGTCATGACCAACACGGTTGTCGACTGTGAAACCAGCTTTATCGAAGACATGGACGGCCCATGGCTTGTTGAGGAGTGGTTCGACGCCCAGGTTGGCAACTTCGAGCTGGACACCGGCATGACCGATTACGTCAACTCAACAGAGGTTAATGCGCTGGAGTCGCTGGATCCGACGTCAATCAGCTCATTCTTTGATGCAGCCGACTATGTCGGTGCCGTGCCGAGTACTAGTGAAGACTGGACCGCAGGCTGGACTTTCCGCCCGCTGTAAAGCCGCACAAGTATTCAGCTGGCTGCCTGGTGGCCGGCAGCTGAAACAGGGAACAGGAACTTAAGGGGATTTTGCCGAGCAAAATTCCCTTAAGTATTTTTACGAGGAGGAATTCTTCTTCGTGAAACTATTGGTAACAGCCGCCGGATCCGGCCGTTGCCACAAATCTAAACGGTTTATTTTACAAGTGAAACGATGCCTATGAAACGCAAGACCCTGACCCTGGCGATAGCCAGCACCCTGTTCGCCAATCCCGGCCTATATGCACAGGACGATGTTCTGCAAGGCGCCACGCGCGTTGCACCAGCTGGTGATATTACCGAGATCGTCACTCTCGGCGAATACATTCCCGATGAGAAGCGGGCGACCGCGGCCATATCCAACGTCCTCGATGCCGAGGCGTTTTCCAGGGCCGGCGACAGCAACGTTGCCGAGGGGCTAAAGCGTGTTTCCGGCTTGAACCTAGCCGGCGGCAAGTTCGTCTATATCCGCGGTCTGGGCGAGCGGTACTCCAGCACCATACTGAACGGCTCCACACTGCCGAGCCCGGAGCCCATCCGCCGCGTGGTGCCCCTGGACCTCTTCCCGGCCAGCATCATCGACAGCGTGCTGGTCCAGAAGACATTCAGCGCCAAGTACCCGGCCGAATTTGCCGGTGGCGCCATACAGATGCGAACCAAGGTGGTTCCAGATGAGCCATTCTTCGAAATCTCCAGCAGTGTCGGTTATTCCGGTAACACCACGTTCAAGGATGGTTTCAGCTATGCCGGTGGTGGGAAGGACTGGATGGGCGTCGATGACGGCACTCGCGACCTGCCCGGCCCACTGAAGGATGCCATCTCCGGTAATCGTGAACTGAAACGCAACAACATTTTCTTCAAGAACGGTTTTGCTCCGGGTGAGCTTGAGGCCATCGGAGAAAGCCTAAATAACAACTATTCGGCGCAGCAGGAAAGAATCCAGCCTGACATGAGCGCCTCCACTAGTTTCGGTAGCGCCTGGTATGGGGACAACGTGCGTATTGGCGGCATGGCCAACTTCAGTTACAACAACTCCTGGGACACCATCACGGTCAGCCGCAATACCTACGTGGCCGACGGCGACGGCAATCTCAGCCAGCGCAACGACATGGACTTCTCCTCCACGGAACACAGCGTCGACACGACAATGTTTCTGACCGGTGGTATCGACTATAACGACGCGCACTCCCTGAAAGCGACCCTGCTGCAGATCCGAAAGATGGACGACCTGGCAGGCATAGAGACGGGATTCCTCGCAACCGAGGCGCAGAACATCAAAAGCACGCGCCTAGAGTGGATCGAACGCGACCTACTATCACAGCAGCTCGAAGGCGAGCACGTGTTCTATGATTTCAATGAGCTCACGCTCAACTGGCACTTCAACGAATCTCGCGCCAAGCGCCTGTCGCCCGATTTTCGCCAGAACCGCTATGAATACCAGTCGCAGGTTGATGACTATGTCTTCTCGCTGCGTGCGGATGCCAACCAGCGCTGGTGGTCAACGCTGGAAGACAACAACGAGGACATTGGTTTTTCGGCGAAGATGTTCCTTGAGACGCCGTTCGGAACCAACACGGAGTTTTCCGTCGGCGCCACCCAGGTGAGCAAGGACAGGGAATCTGAAATCCGCCGCTTCCTGTTTCTGGCCAATGGCCCGGACGTTACTTCCTTTGATGTGCGCAGCCAGCCAAGGCTGGAAGACATCGTCACGGCGGAAAACATTAGCCCCACCGGCTTCGAGCTTCGTGAAGGCACACGCGCCACAGACAACTACACGGCCGATCAGTCGCTTGACGCCTGGTTCGCCGAGGCGGACATCGAACTGACCTATTTCCTGCGCCTGCTCGCCGGGGTGCGCAGCGAGAAGTCCGTGCAGAGCGTTACCACCTTCAATCTATTCCAGCCGGACGAAGCGATCACCAGTCAACTGGTCAGCGACGATCTGTTCCCCGTAGCCACGGCAACCTGGATTGTAGATGACTACAACATGCAGGTTCGCGCGGGTTATTCCGAAACCATTTCCCGGCCGGACTTCAGGGAGCTGTCACCGGCACCCTTCATCGACCCGGTCACCGGCTTCGTGATCGTGGGTAATCCGGAACTGTCCGTGGGTTATATCGACAACTACGACCTGCGCTGGGAGTGGTATTTCTCCGGTGACGAGAGCGTGTCCGTGGGCTTGTTCTTCAAGGATTTCCAGACACCGATCGAGGCCGTGATTGAACCAGGCGCCGCCAACCAGCGCACGTTCATCAATGCGAAGGAAGCCACCACACGAGGCATCGAATTTGATGGTTTCCGCTGGCTGGATTTCATCAATGACGACTGGGCAAACTGGTACGTGTCCGCTAACCTGACCCTGATCGATTCCGAGGTGACCATCAAGCCGGAAGATGTCGGCCTAGTCACCAATGCCACCCGCGCGCTGCAGGGCCAGGCGGATTACATCTTCAATATCCAGCTTGGGATGGATGACAACTTCCGCAACAAGGGCAGCCTGGTTTACCACATCACTGGCGAGAAAATTCGAGAAGTCGGCATCCTCGGCCAGCCCGACGTCTACGACGAGGCCTACGGTGAACTCGACCTCAACTACACCCGCTACCTGAGCGACCACTGGACGCTGAACTTGCAGGGCAAGAACCTGCTGAACAACAAGCGCAAGACAACGCAAGGCGGCTACGACGTCAACAGCCTGTTCGAAGGCCGCTCGGCATCCGTTGGCGTGGAATACGTATTCTGACGCGAAGGACTCGTTGGACTTTTCAGGCCGGCCTTTGCCGGCCTTTTTTTGCGCGCTAGGCCAGGGTCATCAGCCGGAAGCTCATCCAGACCAGTACGATAGTGACCAGGACGACGAGCAGGGCGAGCAATGAATAAAGCGCCAGGAGGATGCGCGTGCCCAGTTTTGTCAAGAAATCGTCATGGGGCAGCACGGGCGGCGGGATCTGCCGGAACAACTGTAACGTGGCAAACAGCATCATGCCCCACAGGGTCAGCACCAGTGTGGTTCGAGCAGGTGGCCGTAAAGACCACTGCCAGCGAAGAGGCTGACCACGATACCGGCAAGACCGGCGGCGATTAGGACAGCGGCCACCGGGCGGCACCAGCCCAGCCTTAGGACGAATTCTGTGTAGAAGTACCAGCATGGGAAAGACAAATAAAACCTGCAGCAAGATTGCAGGTTTTTAGCGTGAATGGCAAACGCAGGTGTCAGCCGTCGGTATGCACGATCAGCAGATCGCCCCGTGGGTGACTCTGAAGGAGGTGGGGCCGAGCAGCAGCTCCCAACCATGGCGGCCATATCACCCATGATGATCAGTTCGGCATCGATATTTTTCTCCATTTCCTAGATCTCCCCGGCCGGTTGGCCCAGTTCGGTGTGCAGGCGGCTTTCCTCGATGCCGACGTTGACGCCTATCTCGGTGAGAGTCGCCTTGGCCTACTTGCTGACTTCTTCGTGCAGGCCCTCGATATCGACGCTGGTTACCTAAACAACATAACCCACGGGCGAAGGGCTTGATGACTTGCACCATGCTGAGCTGTGCGCTGAATTGCTTGTCCAGGATCATGTCGGAATCCTTGGACAGGTCGACGTCTACCAGAATGTTCTTGTAAGCGACATACGCAGTCCCCTATTGGCTCGGTTTCGAAAAATCAGTGTAAAGACTACGAGGAGGCAGGGCGATAAGGTTTGATCTGGCGAAAGTACATGGAATTGGCCGAATTCTGGATGAAAGCCGGCCATCTCCCTGCTACCATGCGCCCCGAAATGACGACCAACGACGATACCCGGACAGGCCTTATCCAGCTCATGGCAGGCACTGATAGCCGCAACATGCCCGTGCTGGAAAAGTTACCAGTAAAAATCCTCCACGCGGGGGAATATGAGCTGCTGCAGTCACCGCTATTCGTGCGTGACCTGGCCGCTGGTGACATCTTCACCTGCGAGGACGACAACCCGGCCAGCTACCACGTGCTGCGCCGCAGCGGCAATCTCGCAATCCGCGTCTTCCGCAAGGCCGATCTAGAGGAAGTGGAAGACATTCTCACACCGGACGTGGAAAAGCTGGGCGGCAGCCTGGATCTGAAGACCGATCGCGGGCTGGTCTACAGCCTGCACGTGAATATCGGGTTCGCCGATATCGAGCGCCTGTTCGACGGCGTCATGGCCAATTACTCTGGTTCGGTCTGGTACTATGGCAACATCTATGACCGTGAAGACGGCACGACCCCGCTGAACTGGTGGGATGCTTTTTTGAACCCCGTATAAGGAAGTCTGAAACACCCCATGCTCATCGTGATATCGCCAGCCAAGACGCTGGACCTGGAAAGTGACTACAAGGCCCCGGCCGTTTCCCAACCTGAATTCCTCACCGACACCCGCAAGCTCGTCAGGATCATGCGAGGCTATTCCGCCGCCGATCTTGGCAAGCTCATGCACACCAGCGAAGCCATCAGCACGCTGAACGAGGAACGCTACAAAACCTGGAAAACTCCGTTCACCAGCGACAACGCCAGGGCGTCACTGTTTACCTTCAAGGGCGATGTGTATACCGGCATGGAAGCGGAAAATTTTTCCGCCGCCGACCTCCAGTATGCCCAGGACCACTTGCGCATCCTGTCCGGGCTCTATGGCGCGCTCAGGCCGCTCGACCTGATGCAGCCCTACCGGCTGGAAATGGGCACGTACCTGGCCAACGAGCGGGGCAAAAACCTGTACGCATTCTGGGGTGACAAGCTTAGCCTGGCCATCAGGCGGGACCTGAATGTCCAGGGTGACAATATCCTGGTCAATCTGGCATCTAACGAATATTTCAGCGTGCTGGATAAAAAAGTACTGGACGCCGAGATTGTGGCGCCGGTGTTCAAGGACTACGCCAGCGGCCAGTATCGGGTGCTCAGCTTTTTCGCCAAGAAGGCGCGCGGCCGGATGGCGTCCTGGATCCTGAAGAACCGGATGAAGGACGTGGCAGAATTGCCTGACTTTAGCCTGGACGGCTACAAATACAGCAAGGCAGAGTCGACACCAGAAAAGCCCGTTTTCTTGCGAAAAGCGAAAAGCTAAAAAAAGCACGAAAACCCGCAGTTACGGGCGAAAAGGTACAGTTTCTTGATTTCAGCTGTAAGCTTCAAACGCCCATACTATCCAGGGCGCTGCTGATCTCTCGAACTAGGGCGGTGGCCTTGGGATGTTCCTCTTCCACTTCCTGCAGCAGCATTCTAGCCGTTTCGAAAAAGTCTTCTGGGGGTATTGGCCCCTCCCGCTCGGCCGACTAGGATGGCATGCTTTCCAGCATGGCATCCTGCTGCGGGTTGATATCGCTATCAGCGAACTTTTCATATAGTTGTGTGATCAACCCTTCAATTTGGCGTTTTGGCATGGTTCCTGTTTCCGGTAAGTCTGTTAGATTAAGTGTAAATAAGAATAGCCGAAGCCACTTGAGCCATGTCAAAGCCGTACTCGGAAGCCTGTGAAAACAACAAGTCGCCGATCCTCTCGGTCATCAGCCGCTATTTCAAATCCGGTAATAACATCCTTGAAATAGGCAGTTATACCACCCAGCACGTTCAGTATTTCGCCGAAAAAATGCCGGAAGTTCAATGGCAGCCCACCGATATACCTGAGAACGTACCGATCATGCTGGCCGGCCTGGAAGATGTCGCACTAAACAATATCCAGCCGCCGCTCAGCCTGGATGTCTGCGATGAACGCTGGCCCATCACCATGAAGGATGGCATCTTCAGCGCCAACACCCTGCACATCATGCCCGAATCAAGCATTCCCCGATTTATTCATGTTGCCACGGCCGTGCTTGTCCCTCAGGGCTACCTGTGCGTCTACGGGCCCTTCAAGTATGGGGGCGAATTCACCAGCGAGAGCAACGCTCACTTCGACAACTGGCTGAAGATCCGGGACCCGAACAGCGGCATACGCAATTTCGAGGAGATCGACGCTCTGGCATCTAATGCTGGGATGGTGCTGGTCGCTGACCATCTAATGCCCGCTAACAACCAGCTGATAGTCTGGCAGAAACTGCTCAACTACTTTACGGCTTGACCGGATCTTCCTGTTTGAACGGCAGGTAGTTGGTGGCTTCATTCTGGAAGCGAAGCACGTACTTTTCCTCGTCTACGAGAAAACGGCGAATCGCCTGGTCGAAATCGGGGTTTGCAATCCAGTGGTTTGACCAGGTCAGGACGGGCTCGAACCCACGTTGGATTTTATGCTCACCTTGGGCGCCGGAATCGAAACGCGCCAGCTCCCTCGCGATACAGAAATCGATGCCCTGGTAATAGCATGTTTCAAAATGCAGGAACTGGTATTCCTCGGTGCAGCCCCAGTAACGTCCATATAAAGTGTCGTCACCGATGAAACTGAGTGCGCCGGCGATGTAGTTGTCACCTTTCCTTGCCATGACCAGCAGGAGCCGGTCGGCCATGGTCTTTCCGATGTGCGTGAAGAATTCCTCTGTAAGGTAGGGCGCGCGCCCGCGCACGAAATAGGTGCTCTGGTAAAAGATGTAGAACTGCTTCCAGTGTGCGTCAGTGATGGCGACGCCGGTCAGGATGTCGAAGCTGATGCCAGCCTCCAGCACCTTCTGGCGTTCCTTACGCATGTTCTTGCGCTTGCGCGAGCTGAAGCAGGTTGTGAAATCGTCGAAGCTGGCATAACCGCGGTTGAACCACTGGTACTGACAACCCACCCGTTGCTGGATGCCGAGCTCCCGGAGGGCATCGCTCTGGCCCTGGTCGGGAAACAGCACATGCCAGCTTGACGCCGAAACCTTTTCCGCCTGTTTGGGAATGTACACGCTCAGCAGCCGGTAAATTTCCATGGGATCCTGCCCGGGCGCCACGCAGACACGCGGGCCCGGACAGGGTGTAAAGGGAATAGCCGAGACGAGCTTCGGATAATAATCGTAGCCATGGCGCTGGTAGGCGTCCGCCCATGACCAGTCAAATACGTATTCGCCGCTCGAGTTGTCCTTCAGAAAGAGGGGCATGATAGCCACCGTTGCCCCGGCTTTTTCCACCACCGCATGATAGGGCTGCCAGCCGGTCATCGCCGTGCTGCTGCGGCTTTCTTCCAGGGCCAGGAAAAAGGCATGGCGCATAAACGGGTAGGATTCACCAGCCAAGGTGTTCCAGGTGTCTGGCGCTATATCGGCGATACTGGTCAGGAATCGCAGATGGATGGGGTCTGGGGATTCAGGGGTCAAGCAGGCTCCGACCGGGAGGGATCAACAACTGATGCAATCATCTATTGTAAACAACAAGGCTGATGGGACAAGGCGCAAGGTGGCACCGTTCCTGCTAAGATGGCAGTCTGTAACCCGGGGTTGATTCATGTCCGACGTTTACACTGACATCCAAAAGGTCTCCGTCCACGGCGGGCACAGCGGCCAGTTCTGCCACCACGCCAGAGATTCGCTGGAGTCGGTCATTCGCGCCTACATCGACCAGGGCTTCACCTGGGTGGGTATCACCGAGCACATGGCGCCGATATCCGACGCCTGGCGTTATCCGGATGAACAGCAAGACAACCTTACCGCCGATTTCCTACTGCAGCGTTTTCGCGACTACTTCACGGAATGTCGCGCGCTTGCGGGGAAATACGCAGGCCGCATCGAGATAATGACCGCCTTCGAGACTGAAACCCATGAAGGTTCCGAAGCCCAGGTGAAAAAACTCGTCGATGAACTGCGCCCCGACTACCTGGTGGGCTCGGTGCACCATGTCGCTGGCCACTGCATCGACTACGACGCGGAGCATTTCCAGCGCGCTGTTGAAGAGGCAGGCGGACTGGTCAAACTCTACTGCGCCTACTTCGATGTTCAGTACGACATGCTGTGCGCGCTCGAGCCCGCGGTCGTCGGGCACTTCGACCTCATTCGCAAGTTTGACGTGGATTACCAGCGGACGCTGCAGTATGCCGCCGTGTGGGAAAGAATAGAAAGGAACCTGAATTTCATCGCCGAGAAAAACCTGATCTTGGATTTTAACCTGCGCGGCTTTGACAGGGCGATGGAGCAGTATCCGTCCATGCCGGCATTGCGCGCCGCTATCGAGCGAGGCATCGCCATCGTACCGGGAGATGACTCACACGGCGTGAAATCCGTGGGTCGCAACTATGTCCGAGGCGTCAGCATTCTGCTGGAAATGGGTGTAGATACGCTCTGGCGCAAACCACAAAAAATTCAATACGGGAACTAAAACTATGCCTCATTACACCGGCAGTTGCCATTGCGGCGCAGTTAAATTCGAATTTGATGCGGACGAAATAACCAAGGGCCTAAGCTGCAACTGCTCCTTCTGCGAGAGGCGTGCCGCCATCATGCTCAACCCGTCCATCGCGGATGCCGACCTCAAACGCACCATCGACGGCGACGCATTGTCCTGTTACCAGTTCGGTGCCAGGGTGGCGAAGCATTATTTCTGCAACCGCTGCGGTATCTACACCTTCCATGAATCCATGCGCAAGCCGGGCTGGTTTCGGGTGAACCTCGGGGCGGTAGATGGCGTCGACTCGTTCTGCCTGGAACGCGAAGTGTTCGACGGCAGGGGACTGCTTTAACCCGTCAGGGTACGAAAAAATCCACGGCAGTAAAGAAAAAAACAATCATTCCGACGTAGTTGTTGTTGAGAAAGGCGCGAAAGCAGTCTTTCGGGTGCCGCTTCCAGATTAGGAACTGCTGGTATACGCACAGGCACGCGGCCAGGAACAGGCCGAACTGGAACCAGCCGCCCAGATGGAAGTGCTTTGCACTAAGTGACATCGTTAGCAGGAACATCACCTGCAACGCACCAATGACAAATCGGTCTGCCTCGGCAAACAGAATCGCCGTCGACTTGATGCCGATCTTCAGGTCATCCTCGCGGTCCACCATCGCATATTCCGTGTCATAAACCACGGTCCAGATGAAGTTGGCCGTGTACAACAGCCACGCGTATACCGGCAGTTCGCCGGTCTGCGCGGTAAAGGCCATCAACCCGCCCCAGGAAAACGCCGCACCGAGAAATAGCTGGGCTAGGTGCGTGAAGCGTTTCATGAACGGATAGAGCGCCGCCAGAAACAGTCCGCCAAAACTCATGAGCATAGTCAGGCGGTTGGTCAGCAACACCAGCAGAAAGGCGAGGGTGCAGAGCAGGGAGCATAGGATCAGCGCTTCCTTGCCGCTGATGCTACCGGTGGCCAGCGGCCGTTCGCGGGTGCGTTCGACATGGCCATCGAAATCGCGGTCGGCAAAGTCATTCATGCAGCAGCCGGCGGCGCGCATCAGGATCGTGCCGAGAATGAAGATAAGCAACATGCCGATATCCGGAATTCCCTCTGAGGCAATCCACAAGCACCACAGTGTTGGCCACAACAGCAGCAGGAAACCGATGGGCCTATCCATGCGTGCCAGGCGCCAGTAATCGGGCAGGTGGGCATACACATGGGGAAAACGTCGCGCGAATCCCTGCAATAGGCTGTTTTGCAGGTTGTGAAAAAAGGCCTGGCAGCGGGCCAGGTATTGGGTTTGTTCCATATCGGTCATTATAGTCAGACACCCCCTGCCATTGAACAGGCGCCGGCGGCGTTGATAAATAAATTAGCCGCTGGTTAAATGATTCCACATCATTGCATTGGATCCACCGTGTCATGGGTAAACTGAAGCTGCACTGGCAGATCCTGATCGCCATTGTCCTGGCCGCCATCGCCGGCTCGCTGACGGGCACCGAGGGCAGCCTCTTTGGCGTGACCTTCTACCAGGGCTATGATTTCGTCGGCACCCTGTTCATGAACGCCCTGCGCATGATCATAGTGCCCTTGATCATGGCGTCCATAATCGTAGGCATTTCCAGCCTGGGCAGCGGCAGCGACCTGGGCCGCCTCGGCGGCAAGACCATCCTCTATTATGCCTTCTCCAGCACGCTGGCCATCCTGATCGGCCTGTTCTACGTCAACCTGTTTGCCCCCGGTATAGCCGACGCCCAGCCCGTGGGCGAGTCGCTCAACCTGACGCTCGACGACACCGATGTGGCGTCCGCGGTCGCCAGCGTGGAAGGGCAAGGTGGCAGTGATATCGTGCAGATCTTCATCCGCATGATCCCTACCAACGTGGTCGCCGCCGCCGTCAACGGCGAAATGCTGGGGCTGATCTTCTTTAGCCTGGTGTTCGGCTTTTTCATGACGCAGATTCCAGCAAAACAGAGCGAGGTGCTCATCACCTTCTGGCGCGGCATATCGGAAACCATGATGAAGATCACGATGTGGGTGATGAAGTTTGCGCCCTACGGTGTGTTCGGCCTGGTGGCGGAAACGGTGGCGTCCACGGGCTTCGCCGCCTTCCAACCACTATTATTGTTCTTCATCACCGTCATGCTGGCGCTGGCGACGCACGCGTTCATTGCCCTGCCACTGATCCTGAAGTACTACGCGAAGGTGCACCCCACACGCCACCTGAAGGCTATGGCGCCTGCCATGCTCACGGCGTTTTCATCGGCATCGAGCAGCGGCACGTTGCCGCTTACTATGGAGTGTGTGGAAAAGAATGCCGGCGTGTCGGAACGAACTACCAGTTTCGTGTTGCCACTGGGTGCCACCATCAATATGGATGGCACAGCATTGTATGAATGCGTGGCTGCGATCTTCCTCGCCCAGGCCTATGGCCTAGAGCTGACCGTCGCCACACAGTTCACGGTGGTGCTGATCGCCCTGCTGACCTCCATCGGCGTGGCCGGCATTCCGGCAGCCAGCCTGGTGGCGATCACGGTGATCCTGACGGCGATCGGTTTGCCGATGGAAGCCATCGGCCTGTTGCTGGTCACCGACCGCGTGCTCGACATGAGCCGCACCGCGGTGAACATCTTCAGTGATTCCTGCGGCGCTGTGATCATCGCCAAGAGTGAAAAAGAGACCGGTATCCTAGAAAGTCCGTAGGCCGTAAAACTCCCGTGCGAACGTCATCCGGCAAAATGGATTTTGCTGAATTCCCTTCTAACGATCCGGTGCGGTCCCACACCGTCCACGATAAATTCCTCTTCGCCCACGGCGTAATCCGCCTTCCTGTAAAAATCCAACGCCGTATCGCGTGCGTTGGCCCAGATATAATTGGCGCCATTTTCCTGTGCCAGTTGCTCAACCGCCTTCAGCAGGGCATTTCCATGACCCTGCCCGCGCAATGCTTCAACTATGGCCAGCGCTCGAAACCGAAAGCCTTCAGGATGGTCGCCAGGCAAGTCTTCCCGGTACAGGGTGACGATGCCGCAGAGGGTGTCGCCGATAAAGCTGCCCAGGTGAACCGTTGAAGCAGCATCATCGCCAGGATAGACGCAGGTCTCCGGGGTCATGTGGGGTCGCAACAGCGCATGTCGGAGTGGCAATGTATCTGTTGGTGAGATTTCCCGAATACTAAAAGTATTTGGCATACCACCCTAACCCAGCCAGAGTGCCTGCCGAATACCAAAGATCCATCTTGCCAGCGTGACGTCGGCATCCTCCGGCGTAGCGAAGGGGAGGGTGAATACCGGCATTAGGCCTCATTATGCCGGTACACGGCGCGCTGGTGCGAGAAGGCCTGGAAGCCGAATTTTCCGTGGTAGCTGCCCATGCCACTGCCGTTGACGCCGCCGAAGGGCAGGTTGTTTTCCAGGTAATGGGAGAAAACGCCGTTGACGGTGACACCGCCGGAGGAAGTCTTCTTCAGCACCTTATCAATACTGTCCTCGTTGTTGCTGTACACATACAGCGCCAGCGGCTTGTCGCGTTGCTCAATGTAATTGATCACCTCGTCAATATTTTCATAGGTCATAACGGGCAGCATAGGTCCAAAGATTTCCTCTTGCAGGATCTTCATATCCGGGGTGACGTCGGTGAGCATCGTTGGGTGCACGGTCAGGCTGGCCTCTTCTAGCGTGCCGCCGACAGCTACTTTCGCGCCCTGGGCAACCGCATCATCGAATAGCTCTTTCACTCGGGCGAAGTTTTGTATGTTGACGATCTGGGCAATCTTCTCTTTCTTGATATTCCCCGCATCATCGTACAGGTTTGCTTTCACCTTTGCCTGGAAAGAGTTCACCAAAACGTCCTTTTGGGATTCCTTCACGAACACGTAATCCGGACAGATACAGGCCTGACCGCCGTTGAATTGCTTGGCCCCGGCGAGGTCGGTGGCGATCTTATCGATGTCGGCTCCCTCGTCGATGATCACCGGTGACTTGCCGCCCAGTTCCAGGGTGACGGTGGCCAGGTGCTTAGCTGCGGCGGCCATCACGATCTTGCCAACGCGCGTGCTGCCTGTGAAGAAGATGTGATTGAATGGTAACTCTAGTAGTTCGGTAGCGACGGAGACGTCGCCCTCGAACAGAGCCACTTCCCTCTCGTCAAAAGCCTCTTTAATGATTTTCGCCGCGACTCTCGATGTGTTAGGGCAAAGATCTGTCAGTTTAACCATGCAGCAGTTGCCGGCGGCGATGGCCGCGGCAAGTGGCCCAAAGGTCAGTCCCAGCGGGAAGTTCCAGGGTCCCAGGATCAGGCACACACCACGCGCTTCGGGAATGATCTGCGCTGAATCGGCGGGGTTCATGGAGGTCTGCACCTCCTGCGGTTGCATCCACTCGGCGACGTTATCGATATTGCGCTGGATGTTGGCGAGCAAACCGCCCACCTCGGTCGTGGTGACCTCCTGCGCTGGCTTGCGGGTATCCTTCTGCACGGCGGCGATGATCTCGTCGCCGCGGGCCCTCACCGCCTCGTACAGTTTTTGCAGGAGAGCCTTGCGCCCGGCGGAGCTGGTGGCCTTCATAAACCACTGGTGTTTCTGTTGCAGGGCGAAGATGCGCGAAATATTAGGGTTGGACATCAAGAAACCTCTTGGAATTCAAATTCGGGCTGGGCCATCGCTGGCAGATTGAAATTATACGCTAACAGGCGGGTGTGGGATTATTAGGATCGGGTTACTCTGATCCGCATTGATTCTAATTCGTTTTTAGGAGGCGACGGGTGCGACGCCTGCCGCCAAAATACGGACAAGTTCATCGGGGCGGTCGAGCATGACGTCGTGACCACACTCTACGGTGAACGTATGCCAGCCATTGTCTCTTGCGCGATCAAAGATAGGTGGAAACGGGGAATCGACGAAGCCGGTGGCAAGGATGTAAGTGATGCGCTCAGGCGATAGAGTTTCGCCGCCTAGGGTGAGCGGCTGCTCAAACGTGGCCAGGGGCTGCATTGTACACTGACTGTCCACCCAAGCACGGTCGCCTGGATTGACGTTAAACACTTCCGCTGGGATCGGTGGCACTTTCCAGCCTTCACCGACGTCGCGCACCAGTTGTAGCTGCAGTGCATGCTGGTCGGCTGGCAACATGTCATAAACGCATTGGCCGCTTTTAGGTACGAAGGCATCTAGGTAAACAAGTGCGCCTATGTTTTCGGGAATACGATCAGCCACCCCACACACAACGGAGCCTGCATAGGAGTGGCCACACAAGACGACGTCGGATAACTCTTCCCATCGGATCAGATTAATTATGTCGTTGACATGGGTGTCGAGGTCGACTTCAGGTGCCAATAAGTGCGAGCGCTCGCCAAGACCAGATAGAGTGGGCGTAAAAACTTCGTGGCCAAGCGCGCAAAGTGCGGCCCTAACACGCTTCCAGCACCAGCTGCCGTGCCATGCGCCGTGAACGAGAACGAATGTCGCCATTTGTGAAATCCTTGATATGAGCCTATTTTATCTTAAACCGTACTAATGTAAGGGTACATGGCATGCTTGTGCGATAATGTTAGAAATAAAGACATACTATTAGACATGGCCATAGTCTCTGGCTCCAGACAACCATCTCCTTATTAATGGCTCAATAAATTTTGGCTCCTGCGCCTGAATCTTCTCTGCCCACAACTTAATCTTTGGTTGAAGATGAGCGTCCCTAACGAGATCTGCCATCTTGAATTCTATTAACCCCGTTTGACGAGTGCCGAGCACTTCGCCCGGACCGCGGATCTGTAAATCTTTTTCTGCAATCAAAAAGCCATCATTGCTTTGGCGCATGATGGAAAGTCGTTCCTTAGCAACATTGGATAGGGGCGCTTTGTAAAGAAGTACACAATGACTTTCGGTAGGGCCGCGTCCCACGCGCCCACGCAACTGGTGCAGTTGCGCCAGGCCGAGGCGCTCGGGATTCTCGATAATCATCAGGCTGGCGTTGGGCACGTCCACGCCCACCTCGATGACGGTGGTGGCCACCAATAGCTGCAGTTCGCCTTTCTTGAAGGCCTGCATGATCTCCGCCTTTTCTTTCGGCTTGAGGCGGCCGTGGATGAGGCCGATGCGGATATTGGGCAGCAACTTTTGCATCTCAGTGTAGGTGGCTTCCGCCGCCTGGCACTGCAGGGCTTCGCTTTCCTCGATCAGCGTGCATACCCAGTAGGCCTGGCGGCCGTCGGCACAGGCATGGCGGATACGCTCGATGATTTCCCCACGCCGAGTATCCGCAGCTAGGATGGTGTTCACCGGTGTCCTCCCCGGCGGCAGTTCGTCGATGATGGAGCTGTCGAGGCCGGCGTAGGCGCTCATGGTCAGCGTGCGCGGAATGGGTGTGGCCGTCATGATGAGCTGGTGGGGATACTTGCCGTCGTGGTTTCCTTTTTCTCTCAAGGACAAACGCTGGTGCACGCCAAAGCGATGTTGTTCGTCCACCACGATCAAACCCAGCTTGTGGAAAGCGACTTCTTCCTGGAACAGCGCGTGTGTACCGACGATGACCTGTGCCTGGCCGCTGGTCATGGCCCGCAGGGCTTCGTTGCGTTGCTTGCCTTTTATCTTGCCGCTCAAATAAACGATTTCGATGCCGAATTTGCCGAGCAACGCATCGAGGTTGAGGTAATGCTGCTCGGCGAGGATTTCCGTCGGCGCCATGATCGCCGCCTGGTAGCCGTTGCCGACGGCGGTCAACGCCGACATGACGGCGACCAGAGTCTTGCCGGAGCCGACGTCGCCTTGCACAAGGCGCAGCATTGGCGTGTCCTTCGCCATGTCGCGGGCAATCTCCTGGCCGACGCGTGTCTGTGCCTTCGTCAGGGTAAATGGCAATGTCGCCAGTAGGCGTTCCAGCAATTTGCCAGTGTCTTTGAGAGACGGTGCTCCATGTTTATTCGCCTGTTCACGCAACCGGCGCAGACATAAATAGTTTGCCAGCAGCTCCTCGAAGGCGAGCCGGCTCTGGGCCGGGTGCGTACCGGCTTGTAGTTGTTCCAGTGAGGCATTCACAGGCGGGCGGTGCAGGTAGACGAGCGCATCTTCCAGGGAAATGAATTTCAGTTCACGGTTGAGCGCTTTGGGTAACAGGTCGGGTAGCGCCTTCGATTTGGCGAGCAAGGCCAGTGCCTGGTCGGCTAGCGCACGGATGCGTGCCTGGTGAAGGCCCTCGGTGGTCGGATAGATGGGGGTGAGGCGGTCGTCGAGCGTCTTTTCTTTACCTGAGAGAATTTCGTATTCGGGGTGATAGATTTCGAGGCCGCTCTTGCCCCATCGGCCCTCGCCGAAACAACGGATGCGCGCGCCATCTTTTAGGTTTTCTTTCTGGGCGGCGCTGAAGTGATAGAAGCGCAGACTGAGCAGGCCGGTCTTGTCCGCAACTTTCACCAGAAGCGACCGGCGTTTGCCAAACATCACGGCACTGCCCATGATCTCGCCCTCGATGACCGCTTCTATGCCGTGGCGCAGTGCTCTTATGGGCGTAACATGCGTGCGGTCCTGGTATCTGAGCGGCAGGTGGAAAAGCAGGTCGAGGACGGTATGGACGTGAATGGCGGCGAGTTTTTCCGTGAGCTTGGGGCCCACCCCTTTCAGTTCGGTTACCGGCACCTGTTGCAGGTCAAGCGAAAGGGCGGCGGGCTTGGCGGGCGGGGAAATCATTATCCCATTCTAGGTGCATTCACTTTCACCTGCCACACGAAGCACGCGCCGGATGACGTCTTCGCGGGACTCTTACGGCCTATACTTTGCCCCTATTGCGCCAGGATTTCGTCCAACACATAACCGGCGATGTCGTGCAACTGCTCCGGCGAGTAGGCGAAGCCGAACGCCGGCATAGTATTCCGGCCGTAGTTGGCGATGGTCATGATGTCGGTGGCTGTGAGGGTCTTACCCTGTAGCTCGACACCGGCTTCGCCGCCTTCGCCGTTGGGGCCATGGCAAGCTGCACACAGGCCCTGGAAGATGCCGCGACCGGCGGCAATGTCGACTACATGGCCTTCGGGCGGGGTGATCGGGTCGATGTTCATGGGCGCGGCAGCCGCGGCGATACCGCCACCGGCCTGTACCGGGGCCGCTTCCTGCTCGATGTCGCCTTCCAGTGAGAAGAGCCACACGCTGTCGCCGTGCTTGCCGCCCGCGTAGATGGTACCGGCCGAGATGATGGCGATGTACTGGATGCCTTCATGCATGAAGGTGGCGGCGGTGCCATTTACGCCGGCGTCGGTCTGGTATTCCCAGAGCTTTTCGCCGCTGTCCTTATCCATGGCGGTGACGCGGCCGTCGGTACGGCCGTGAATGATCAGGCCGCCGGCAGTGACGACTGAACCGGAGGAACAACCGCCGGTCCACTGCTGGCGCCAGGCGATGGTGTTGGTTGTAACGTCCATGGCGGCGAAGATACCGCGCGACGGCACATTGGGCATGCGGAAGCCGCCACCGAGCCAGCTGGCGTCGTTGGTGGGAGCGGAGTTTTCCGCTTCCTGTGCTGCGCCGCCTATGCGGTCGTTGGCGCAGATATAGATCCAGCCATTCTCCCGGTCGTAGGCCTTCGGCGGCCAATTCACACCGGCCAGCGGCTTGTATAAGACGGGATCGGTGTCGAAGGGTGTGAAGGTCTTTCCCTCATTGACTAGAGTCCAGCCTTCCGGCGCGACGTCGATGAAATGCGGAATGAAATCCTCGCCGACGGGGATAGGCTGGGTAGGTGACGTCTTCTGGCTTTCCATCTGCGGCACAGCCGTCTCAACGATGCCGACCAGCGGTTCACCGGTGATGCGGTCTAGGATATAGAGGTAGCCCGACTTGCTCGCCTCGGCCAGGCCTTTGCGCATCACTCCATCTTTTTCAACATCGAAAAGCACGACCGGGCTGGGCGAGTCGTAATCCCAGATGTCGTGGTGTACCTGCTGAAAGTGCCAGCGGTACTCGCCTGTGGCGACATCGAGGGCGACGATGGATACGGTGAACAGGTTATCGCCTTCGCGCTGGTTGCCATTTAAGTCAGGCCCGGCGTTGCCGGTGGAGAAATAAAGCATACCAAGTTCAGGGTCCAGTGCAGGGGTTTGCCAGATGGGTGCGCCGCCGGTCAGCCAGGCGTCGTTGTCCTGCGGCCAGGAGTCGTGGCCGAACTCGCCCGGGCCGGGAATGGTATAGAAAGTCCACAGCAGGGAGCCGTCCTTCGCGTCATAGGCTTTGATACGTCCGCGGATGGCGCGCTCTCCGCCGGCAAAACCGGTGATGACCATTCCGTTGTAATACAAAGGCGCGGAGGTGATAGCGAAACCTTGGAACGGGTCTTCCGCCTGAATTTCCCAATTTACTTCACCGGTGGCCTGGTCCAACGCCACCAGTTTGGCGTCGAGCTGGCCGACGAAGATCTGGCCATCACCCATGCCGATGCCGCGGCTGACCCAGCCGCAGCACACATTGACGCGTGCGGGGTCGAGGTTGGCCTGGTAGGTCCAGAGGAATTCGCCGGTATCGACGTCGATGGCGAAGACGTCGTTCTCACCGGTGCCAACGAATAGTGTACCGTTATAGAAGAGGGGTTCACCCTGGCCGCTGTGGTTAGGGCCGGCGCCGGAGCCGTTCATGTGCACGCGCCATTCCGCCTTCAGGTTCGCCACGTTGTCTTTGTTGATCTGCGTTAGGGGAGAATAGCGTTGGTTCCCCAGGTTGCCGCCGTTGGTGTACCAGCCCACGGTCGGTGGCGCACTCAGCTCGTCTGCGGTGAACGCTGGAGAGCGATCGGGCTGAGCGGTGGCGGGCAGAGAGGGCAAAAGTGCAAGGGATAACAGGATCAGGCCGAGGCGGCCTACAAAATGCGATGAAGTCATGAGAGTCCCCTGAGTACAGATTATTGTTTTTCTCGGACTGGCCATATTACAGGCTTGCCCAATTCGGGAAAAGCACGCATATAGCCCCATGGAAGGCGGAATCCGCGAGCTCAAGGCAGCCGAGCCAGGATTGTGTGGATTAGAAGGTCATGACCCAGAACCACAGTATCCATATCGCTGTTGTCGTACACAGCGCCACCACCGATTTCGACGCTGTCACTCGCGTCTTCCACACCGGCGCCTTCGATTAGGTGAAAAAGCTCACCGTCTATGGCTGCCCAGCAGCTCGTCGCCGATGCACTGGCAATTAGCAAGGGTGATCGAAAAACCGGCGGTACTAGAAAGAACGACGACAACGAACCATGGAAGAGCTTGGTAAAAATACAGGCAGACTAGTTCTTCACGCGTGTCACTTTCGAAACGGATTTCAGCATCCTGACCTTTTTCATTACGTTCGCCAGGTGGACGCGGTTACGTACGCTCAGCGTAAGGTTGACGATGCTGAAGCTGGCGTCGCGGTCGGATGTGCCGATCTTCTCGATATTGCCCTCGGCCGAACTGATGGCGTTGGCGAGCGTGGCGATGATGCCGCGCTGGTGTTCCAGTTCGACCCGCAGCTCCACGGGGAATTCGCCGCCGACCGTCGGATCCCAGCGCAGGTTGATGTATTTCTTTGGGTCGTTACGGATCTCTGCGACGTTGTTGCAGGTTTCCCTGTGCACGATCATGCCGCGCCCCGCACTGACGTAACCGACGATGGAATCGCCCGGTATGGGGTGGCAGCACTTGGCGAAGCTCATCAGCATGCCTTCGGCTCCGCGAATGGCCATGGATGAATCGTCCGAGTCGGGCGCGAATTCCTCGCCGCTCTCGCTGGGGATCAGGCGCCGCGCGACGATGTAGGCCATGCGATTGCCGAGGCCGATGTCTTCGAGCAGGTCATCCAGCACGTCGAAATCAGTCTGCTCGAGCAGGCCGCCGATCTTGTCCTTGGAGATGTTCGACAGGTGGTAGCCGAAACTGGACAGGGTCTTGTTGAGCAGGCGCCGGCCCAACGCGATGGCTTCTGAGCGGCGCTGGTTCTTCAGGAAGTGGCGGATGTTGCTGCGGGCCTTGCCGGTGACGGCGAAGCCCAGCCAGGCCGGATTTGGCTGATTGCCCGAGGCAATGATTTCCACAGTCTGCCCGCTGCTGAGACGCTCACTCAACGGCGCCAGCCGCTTATTGATACGGCAGGCGACACAGGAATTGCCGACGTCGGTGTGTACGGCATAGGCGAAATCCACTGGCGTGGATCCGGCGGGCAGCTCAAGAATCGAGCCCTTTGGCGTGAACACATAGATCTCGTCCGGGAACAGATCGGTCTTCACGTGCTCGATGAACTCCAGCGAGTTGCCCGCGTGCTTCTGCATTTCCAATAGATCCTGTACCCACTGGCGTGCGCGGATGTGGCTCTGGTTCGGTGTGTCGTCGGACGACTTGTAAAGCCAGTGCGCGGCGATGCCGTTGCTGGCCATCTGCTCCATCTCCTCGGTGCGAATCTGGATCTCGATGGGCACGCCGTACATACCGAACAACGTGGTATGCAGAGATTGGTAGCCGTTCACTTTCGGGATGGCGATGTAGTCCTTGAACTTGCCTGGTACCGGTTTGTAGAGGCTGTGTACGGCGCCGAGAATGCGATAGCAGGTATCGACGGAATCGGTCACGATGCGAAAGGCAAACACGTCGGTGATCTCACGAAACGAGCGGCGCTTGTCGCGCATCTTGCGATAGATACTATATAGGTGTTTCTCGCGACCGATCACGCGACCGGGCATGCCTTCACGTTTCAAGCAGGCTTCCAGTGCTGTCTGCACTTGCGACACCAGCTCCTTGCGGTAGCCGCTGACGTTTCTTACCGCGGCATCGATGCGTGGCGCGCGCAGCGGATACAGTGTCTTGAAACCCCGTTCCTCGAATTCAAGACGGATGTTATGCATGCCCAGCCGGTTGGCGATGGGGGCATAGATTTCCAAGGTCTCCCTGGAGATGCGTTTCTGTTTGTCAGGGCTGAGCACTTCGAGCGTACGCATGTTGTGGAGGCGGTCGGCGATCTTCACCAAGATGACGCGGATATCTTTTGCCATGGCCAGAGCCATCTTCTGAAAGTTTTCCGCCTGTGCCTCGGCACGTGTCGAAAATTCAATCTGGTTCAGTTTGCTGACGCCGTCGACCAGGTTCGCCACGGTCTCACCGAACTGGCCCTGGATGGCTTCCTTGGTAACGCCGGTATCCTCGATGACGTCATGCAGCATGGCGGCGATCAGGCTCTGATGGTCCATATGCATTTCGCGCAGGATCTCGGCCACGGCCAGCGGGTGGGTGACGTAATCCTCGCCGGTGCGGCGGTACTGGCCATCATGGGCCTGTTCGGCATAGTAATAGGCGCGGCGCACAAGGTCCGCCTGGGCTGCGCCCATGTAGCTGTTCAGATCCTTTGCAAATTGTTCGATCGTTATCATAACGGGGCGTCATTTTTTAGACTGCGGACAGCCATGATGGGGGCTGGCGGGTCAGAAGACAAGCCGCCCGATTTTTTGGGTTTTCGAGAGGAAAATAAAAAAGGGCAACTGATAAGTCGCCCTTTCTGTTTAGTCTTTAGTGGGGGTTATTCGCTGTCTTCGTCCGCGCCGGCCGGGGTGTCGTCAACGACTTCATCATCGTCTTCGGGGACCAGGACCGCGTCCATGGCTTCCTCGATTGATATATCGAGACTCTTCATGGCCTCTATACCTACCAGCGTATCTTCAGGCTCTTCGTCGTGTAATTCGGTCAGGATGGTCGATGTGATGAAGCCTTCGGCGATTTCGCGCAAGGCAAGCACGGTCGGCTTGTCGTTATCCTCGGAAACCATAGGGTCCTTGCCGCCGGTTTGTAACTGACGGGCGCGCTTGCTGGCAACCATGACCAGGTCAAAACGATTGTCGACTTTGTCCAGGCAATCTTCAACGGTGATACGGGCCATAGTTATTCCTATATTTTCAGGTGCTTGGGTGGATTGGGACCTAGGGCCAAGCATTATAAAGGCACTAGGTGCAAGGAACAAGGACCAAGGCGGCCCGCGAAACCTGGGGGATTTGTAGAGCGGAAGCCCCCGTTCCGAAGGTAATAGGCCCCTAGGGGCCGAGATTCGACAAGGTTTTATCCGTTAATAATTTGGTCCAAGAGTTTACAGTTCTCGTCCGTCTGATAGGCCCAGGACAGGCGGGCGCTGCGTATTACCGCCAGCATGTCTTCAAGGGCGGTATCGAAATTATCATTGAAAATGATGTAGTCGGCCTGGTTGAAATGGGACATCTCGTTCACGGCTTCGGCCATGCGCTTCTCAATGACTTCTGTTTTGTCCTGGCCGCGCTCGGTCAGGCGCTCGCGCAGGGATTTCAGCGAGGGGGGCAGGATGAAGATGCTGACCGCCGCCGGCATCAGGTCCTGCACCTGACTGGCTCCTTGCCAGTCGATTTCCAGAATCACGTCCCAGCCGCTGGCCAGGCGCTCCTCTACCCAGGCTTTCGAGGTGCCGTACAGGTTTCCGAAGACCTCGGCATGTTCCAAGAAGGCGTCGTTGGCTGCCATTGCCCTGAATTCATCGACGGTGACGAAATGGTAGTTGTGGCCGTTCTCCTCGCCGGGGCGTTTCTCCCGTGTGGTATGGGAAACGGAGACGCAAAGACGCTCGATGACTTCGCCACGGGATTCCAAAAGGGCGTTGACAAGGCTGGTCTTGCCGGCTCCGGATGGTGCTGAGATGAGAAACAGGATACCGTGGGGCATGTTGTTATTTTTCTTCCTTCTTTCTATAAAAGCCGAATGAGGATAAAGCGGGTACGGCAGCCAGGCTGGCTATTCGATATTCTGCACCTGTTCGCGCATCTGTTCGATGAGAACTTTCAGTTCCACCGCGTTGAGCGTGGTTTCCGTCACCACCGCCTTGGAACAGATTGTGTTGGCTTCGCGGTTCAGTTCCTGCATCAGGAAGTCCAGGCGGCGGCCGACCGGCTCCTTGCGGGAGAGCGCGTGGCGTATCTCTTTCACGTGGGCTTCCAGTCGGTCCAGCTCTTCGGCGATGTCGGCCTTCACCATGACCAGCACTAGTTCCTGCTCCAGGCGGCCGGGTTCGATTTCTTGTTCCAGCGCGCTGATTTGTTCGTGCAGCCGGTTCTTTTGTTTGGCCAGAATGTCTGGCAGTGAGTCGCGGATGTCGACGATGATGCCCTCAATGGCGGCAAGCCGGCTTTCCACCGCAGCCTTCAGTTCCTTGCCCTCGCGAGCACGGTGCTCCGATAGGATGGCCAGGGTTGCCTTGAACAGGCCCAGCGATTGTTCTCCCAGCTCCTTCGCATCCTGCTCCTGTACCTGAATGATGCCGGGCCACTTGAGAATCTCCAGCGGGCTGGGGCTGGAGGTATTGTCGGTTTGTGATTCGACCTGGGCGATGGCCTTACCGAGCTGGACCAGCATGGCCTCGTTGATGGGCATGCGACCGGATTCGGAGGTGTCCGGCTGGAACTTCAGCTGCGCCTCGATCTTGCCTCGGCTGATCTTGTTGCGCAGCAGGTCACGCAGGCCAGTTTCTATATGGCGGAACTGCTCTGGCAGGCGAAAAGACGGTTCTAGGTAACGGTGATTGACCGAACGGATTTCCCAGATCAGGGAGCCCCACGGGAAATCGGCCTGCTTACGGGCAAAAGCCGTCATACTGCTTGTCATAGGTAGGACCGGGGCAAACTAATTAAAGTGGGAACGAACTATAGCGGATTTGCAATCCATTATAAAATACACGTCTTGCGCAATTTATGAGAGAGGAATGCATGTCAGGAACAACCAGGCCAAGCGGCAGGCAGGCGAATGACCTGCGCGGAATCGCCATCACCCGCCGCTTCACCAAGCATGCGGAGGGATCGGTGCTGGTGGAATTCGGGGATACACGTGTCATCTGCACGGCATCGGTGGAAGAAAACGTCCCCCGTTTCCTGAAAGGCAGCGGACAGGGCTGGGTGACCGCCGAATACGGCATGCTGCCTCGTTCCACCGGTGACCGCATGGAACGCGAGGCGGCGCGAGGCAAACAGAGCGGACGCACGCAGGAGATCCAGCGCCTCATCGGTCGCTCACTGCGCGCAGCCGTGGACCTGAAGAAGCTTGGTGAGAACACCATCAAGATCGACTGCGATGTCATCCAGGCGGACGGGGGTACCCGTACCGCGTCCATCACTGGGGGCTGCGTAGCGCTGGCCGATGCCATAAACCACATGCTGGAGAAAAACCTGGTAAGCGAAAACCCGCTGCAGCAGATGATCGCCTCGGTGTCTGTCGGCATTTTCAAGGGTGAGCCGGTACTCGACCTGGATTACGCGGAGGATTCCTCCGCTGAGACAGATATGAATGTGGTGATGACCGACCAGGGCGGCTTCATCGAGATCCAGGGTACCGGTGAGAATGGTCAGTTCAGCTTGGATGATCTGAACGCCATGATCAACCTTGCCCGGCACGGCATCAATCAGCTCTTCGACGTGCAAAAATCTACTTTGGGGCATCTGGCACCATAGTAAGTAATTAAGAACAAGGAAACATTCTATGCAGGACTTCCAGAAACAATTTCTAAACTTCGTCACCGAACACGAGATTCTGCGATTTGGCGAATTTACCCTGAAATCAGGCCGGGAAAGCCCGTATTTCTTCAACGCAGGCCTGTTCAATACCGGTGCCGCCCTAGGTTTTCTGGGCAGATCTTATGCGACCGCGATCAAAAATTCCGGCCTTGATTTTGATATCATCTTCGGTCCGGCCTATAAGGGCATTCCTTTGGCTTCCGCGGCCTCAATAGCATTTTGGCAGGAATTCAAGCAGGACATTCCGTGGTGTTTTAACCGCAAGGAAGCCAAGGATCACGGGGAAGGCGGCAATATTGTAGGCTCGTCCCTGAAGAATCGGGTCCTGGTTATCGACGATGTGATTACGGCCGGGACTGCCATTCGCGAGACTATGGAAATAATTGCCACCGCAGGGGCTCAGGCTGCCGGTGTCGTGGTTGCCCTGGACAGACAGGAAAAGGGCAAGACAGACCTTTCCGCGATACAGGAGATAGAACAGGAATTTTCAATTCCGGTCATCAGTATCATTAACCTTCAACAGATCATCGGATACTTGGAGGAGCAGCAGGATGAGACGCTGGCGACCTATCTTGTGGCAATGAAAACCTATCAGGAACAATACGGTATATGAGTATGGATAAGGGCGTGTATCACGTTCAGGCTGCATAAAGCCTTACCCTTAATACTTTTACCGACTGAAACCTATCCGTAAATTACAGGCACAACTCATCATTTGGATCCTGGCACTAAGAGTACTGCTGGCAATGTCTGCCAATATTTACCGCTACTATGTCAAATAAGGCAACCTGTTTCGCGGTTCGCAGGTACCGCCGGAATTCGTGAGGATTGGTTACGAGGTGATAAACTAAAAGGGTTTGGTCATCCAGGCCGTGATGAGGGCACTGACCGCTGAAGAACTTGAAACCCAGGCGCTAGCGCTCGAGTCGCAGGCGGCACAGCCAGGATGATCGCGCCCGCGTGCTACACCAAGTGCAGTCTGTAGGAAACGATAAAGCATAAACCTTGAGCATAGCCAAGAAAAACATCAATTACCTTCGGGAATTGTTCAACCTCCATTGGACAGCGGCGCGACCCTTTCCTTGAAATTCCCTCACTGACCGACGCGCTGGCGGAACAACTCCTGGTTCAGGTAGATCCACTGTTCCGAGAACAGGTCAGTTGGCTTTTGGTAAAAATCCGTACGCACGTACTGGCTGATCTTGCCCTCGATGAAGGTCAGGATCAGGTTTGAGGTGACTGACGGGCTTAGCCTGGTCCGGATGCCTTCACGGATTTCCGCCTCGCGGAAGATCTGCTTGAGCTGGGTGTCAAGCCTCTTGTAGATCTGGCTGGCGCGGTCGCGCAGGCGGTCGGTTTCACCGACCAGCGCATCGCCATTGAGCACGCGGCTGATGCCGGGATTCTTTTCCGCGAAGGTCAACACGAGCAGGATGATCTTTTCACACTGGACCAGGGCGTTCGAGCCTTCACTGACAATGCGGTTGATGCGGGAAAATAGGGTGTCTTCCATGAACCCAATCAGGCCTTCGAACATGCGGGCCTTGCTGGGAAAGTGCCGGTAAAGAGCCGCTTCAGACACACCAACTTCCGCGGCCAGGGCGGCGGTTGTAATGCGTCCGCCGGGGTTATTCTCCAGCATCTGGGCTAGTGCCCTGAGGATCGCTTCTTTCTTTGCGCCAGGTTCTCTTGCCATAACTGTACTCGCCCGTGGTGTGGCTAGTGCCTGTTGGTGATCAGTGTGCCTATGCCTTCGTCGGTAAATACTTCCAGCAGGACCGCGTGGGGCACCCTGCCGTCGATGATCTGTGCGCTGGTCACACCGGAATTCACCGCGTCCAGTGCACAGTTGATTTTCGGCAGCATGCCGCCGTGAATGGTGCCGTCGTCGATGAGTGCGTTGACCTGGGCAGTCGTCAGCCCGGTCAGCACCTTGCCGTCCTTGTCTTGTACGCCGGCAATGTTGGTCAGCAGGATCAGCTTTTCCGCCATGACCATCTGCGCCACCTTACCGGCAACGATGTCGGCATTGATGTTGTAAGATTGGCCGGTTTCATCAGCGCCTATCGGCGCGATCACCGGAATGAAGTCGCTGCCCTTGAGCATCTGAATGATGTCCGGATTCATGCCCGCTACTTCTCCTACATGGCCGATGTCGATGATTTCGGGGGCCTGCATCTCTGCGGTCTTGCGCGTGACGGTCATCTTGCGCGCGCGAATGAAGTCTCCGTCCTTTCCGGTGATGCCGATCGCCTTGCCGCCGTTGCGGTTGAGTAGGCTGACTATCTCCTTGTTGACCAGCCCCCCGAGCACCATCTCGACCACATCCATAGTGACCGAGTCCGTGACCCGCATGCCATCGACGAAATCGGACTTGATATCGAGCCTCTTCAGAAGATCACCGATCTGCGGGCCGCCGCCGTGTACTACGATCGGGTGCATGCCGACCAGCTTCATCAACACTATGTCGCGAGCAAAACTGTTCTTCAGTACTTCATCGATCATAGCATTGCCGCCATACTTGACGACGATGGTCTTGCCGATGAAGCGCTGAATATACGGCAGCGCTTCGGTGAGAACGCTGGCAATATTTTTTGCGGCATTGATGTTCAGGGTCATGAGGCGCTCTCATAGCGAATGCTTACTAACAATAAGATGCAGAAATTATAGGGGAAATAGGATAAAGGAGACAGGGGTATGAGCAGCTCGGAAGAGGCACTGTGTTCCCATTCCGACATTGCTGAATTTATTGGGGCTCGATACACGGGCAAGATGTTCAGGATTTCCTGAATAAATCTGAGTATTGGTCTCTTAACTTATTCTTCTGCACCTTACCCATAGTGTTTCGCGGAAGGTCTTTGACCACGACGATGCTTTTAGGGGTCTTGTAACCAGCCAGGTGGTCCCGGCAGGTGCGAACTAGAATATCGGTATCCACGTTGAAGCCAGATTTCGGCACGATGGCGGCGACAACGCCTTCGCCGAAATCGGGATGTGGTACACCGAAGACCGCCGACTCGCGAATGCCGGGCTGGGCATCGAGGACGTTTTCGATTTCCTTCGGATAGACGTTCAGTCCACCGCTTATGATCATGTCCTTGTTGCGTCCGACGATGCTGATACGGCCGTCATCCGCCACCTGTACAAGGTCACCGGTGATGAAGTAGCCATCCTGAAATTCGGTGTTGTGGAGTTCGGGCTTGTTCCAGTAACCACTGAATACGTTCGGGCCTTTCACCTGCAGCACGCCAATTTCTCCTTTTGCCACCGTCTTGCCGTCATCGCTGCAAACGCGGGTTTCGACGCCCTCCAGCGGGTAACCAACCGTACCGGCAATTCGTTCCCCATCCAGCGGATTGGAGACCAGCATGCCGGTCTCGGACATGCCATAGCGCTCGAGAATGGTGTGGCCGGTGCGGTCCTTGAAACTGGTAAACGTTTCAGGCATCAGTGGCGCCGAACCCGATACGAACAAGCGCATGTGATTGCAGCATTGCTGGGTGAAACTTTCTTCCTGCAGTAATCTTGTGTAATAGGTGGGCACGCCCATGAACACTGTTGCATTGGACAACTTGTCGATTACAGTCCGTACATCGAACCGCGGCTCGAATAGCATCGTTGAAGTACCGAGCAGCGCCAGATGGGTGGCGACGAACAGGCCGTGGACATGGAAGATTGGCAGGCAGTGAAGCAATACGTCCTCTTTCGACCAGCCCCAGCTTGCATACAGTGTTGCCGCGTTGGCGGCCAGGTTGCCGTGGCTGAGCATGGCGCCCTTGGGCGCTCCCGTGGTACCTGAGGTATAAATTATCACGGCGATGTCGCCGGTCTTGCTGGCGACCAGGGCATGATCGCCGGATTGCTGCTCTGCCTCTTCGACCAGTGTGCCGGCACCGTCAGCATCCAGTGTGTACGTGGCGATGACGGCACCCTTTCCGACAAGAGCGCAGTGTTCAGCATCTCCGATGAACAGGGCGGGCGTCGTGTCTTTCGCAAAGTAGGCCAGTTCGTCTGGCGTACACGCCGGGTTCACGGGGACGTAGATGATGCCGCTGCGCAGGCAGGCCAGGTAGACAAGCAGTGCGATCGGGGACTTGCCGGCCCTGACCAGCACCCGGTCACCTGGATAAAGGCCTTTTGCTGCGAAGAGGTTGGCGATGCTGCCACTGATATGGTCACACTCGGTAAAACCAAGTTGGCTCCCATCGGGAGATACTAGAAATGGTTTGTCACCGGTGGCCAGCATGCCTGTGCGCAGGCTGGCGTAAAAGTTGGCGTCAGCCATTGGGTGAGCCCTCGAGGCAGGACAGGGCCAGGTTTGCAAAAAGTGTACTCATGCCGTTCCTAAATAGTTTGCGAATACCGTCCAGCGCCTAAGGCGTATTGTCTTCGAAGCGCATAATTAGGCCTGGCGTGGTATTGGATGCCCATACAAGTCCCCCAGGATTCCGTGGTGTCGGCACGAAAACCGTCGAGTTGTGCAATTGTAGCCCAGGCAATGTCCAGGCGGTCCTGCTGGGTCGACATGATGTCAAATTTTTCGGCTTCGCTAACAGGTACTTTTAGTTCGGGTGCTTTCTTGATGCGTTTTTTGGAGGCACCTTGGCGGTAAAGTAGCGCGCGGCAATCAGGGCTATCATGGCGCGGGTCAGGACCGTTTTGCTGCTGAGGGCGAATTTCTGCTCACCGCCGGGCCAATAGGCCGTGGCAAGCGCCGATTCGCTGTTGAAGGTCTGGGCGGCATTGTTGGCGAAGATGAGGTCGAGTTTCTTGTCGACCATTTTTTTCTTCGCGAAGTCCTCGAGATTTTCTGTTTCCGCGGCAAAGCCGACACAGAACGGCCGTTTCTCCGACAGGGAAATCGAGGCAAGGATGTCAGGATTCTTAACCAAGTTGAGCGTCATGGTCTTGTCGTTCTTCTTGATCTTTTCCGTGGCCGTCGTTTCGGGGCGATAGTCGGCGACGGCGGCGACACTAATAAAAATGTCACCTAGCACTTCCTGGCAGGCATCGAGCATCTGCCGGGCGCTTTCCACCGACACCAGTTTCACCCGCGGTGGTGGCTCCAGCGCGACGGGACCGCTGATGAGCACGACTTTCGCACCGGCTTCCATGGCGGCTCGTGCCAGCGCATAGCCCATTTTGCCGGAGCTGTGGTTGCTGATGTAGCGCACTGGGTCGATGGCTTCACGTGTTGGGCCGGCGGTGATGGTGACATTTACGCCAGCGAGCGCTTCAATATCGAACAGCTTCGCCGCTTCCACGGCAATGTATTCTGGTTCCAGCATGCGGCCTGGACCTATGTCGCCGCAGGCGTGTTCGCCAGAATCGGGGCCGAAGACCTGGATACCTCTCTCAAGTAACAGCAACAAGTTGTCCTGGGTCGCGGCATCGAGCCACATGTTCTGGTTCATAGCGGGGGCTACAGCGATGGTTGCTGGCGCGGCTAGGCAGAGAGTCGACAGAAGATCCTCGGCACGGCCCTGGCCCAGGCGGGCGATGAAATTGGCGCTGGCCGGCGCTATGAGAATCAGGTCCGCCCAGCGCGCCAGTTCGATATGACCCATGGCCGCTTCAGCTTCTTCGTCCAGCAGGTCGGTATAAACACGGTTGCCGGATAGGGCCTGGAAAGTTAGGGGCGTGATGAACTCCAGGGCGGAGGGTGTCATCACCACGCGGACGTCGGCCCCGGCTTTCATCAGCAGGCGACAAAGTTCGGCGGCCTTGTAGGCAGCGATACCGCCGGTGATCCCGAGGATCACCTGTTTATTGGACAGACTCAGCATGGACAGGCGCTTCTCACGCGAAAGAGCAAAATCTGGATTATAGTAAAGATCGGGGGGCGCCAGTGGAATCCAGGTCGTTATTTACCCTTTAGGCCACCGGTAGGCCCCGCGAAGCCTAACAGCCTGTAAAGGGAAATTCAATTGCATGTCAATAACTTAGCAATAATTCAGGTGAGCGCCAGTGCCCATTTCTAATTTGCCCTAAACCGAACGCTCCCGGGAGAAACTGCTACGGGGCCTTCCGTCCAGCCTGTTGGACGCAGAATTTCTAACCATTTTCCTGCGCCTAAGCACCCGTGATGCCAATGCCGTTGACCTGGCTCGGGCATTGCTGGCCCAGCCAGGCCGACCTCAGTATCACCCAGCGTCTGAGGAGAATACTGGCGGAGCTGGATATCCGCACCCTGGATCATCTAATCGTGCAGAGGGGGAGGTGCGGTCGCTGGCCGAGCAGGAATTGCTTTGAAGGTAGGGTTATTGGGGCTTTCGCCGGATACCATCTTGTAATTCAAGGCCTGTTTTGCTTAAATACGCGCTCTTTTTTTAGCGACTTTTCCCGGCAGGCTCAAACAGCCAGTGCCCGGGAGTAACGAGGCACTACAATGTCCAGAGTATGCATGGTTACCGGCAAACGACCCGTGACTGGAAATAACGTATCCCACGCCAAGAACCGGACACGTCGCCGCTTCTGCCCGAACCTTCACACTCACAGGTTCTGGGTGGAATCCGAAAACCGCTTCGTGAAACTGCGTCTGTCCAGCAAGGGTATGCGCATCATCGACAAGCGCGGCATTGACCAGGTTCTGGCCGATCTACGCGACGATGGCGTTAAGGTTTAAGTTGGTATAGCCCGGGTTAATCCCTGGCATTAAGAGACAAAGATTATGAGAGATAAAATCAGGTTGGTTTCAAGCGCAGGTACCGGACACTTCTATACCACGGACAAGAACAAGCGCAACATGCCGGAAAAGATGGAAATCAAGAAATTCGATCCGGTCATTCGCAAGCATGTGAATTACACCGAAGCCAAAATCAAGTAAGTCGATTTAAAAACCTTCCAGGCAACATATCAGTCTCCATGTTGCCTGGGCTGGTTCCCTTCCCACCGCTTTACCATTTTACTATCCAGGCCAAACAGGTCGAGTACGCGTCCGACACTTTGCCTGACGATATCGTCGATGCTTTCAGGCTGAGTATAAAAAGCCGGTACTGGCGGATTCACGATGGCACCCATGTCCGTGACTTTCAGCATGCTTTTAAGGTGACCGGCATGCAGCGGTGTTTCCCGCACCATCAGCACTAGGCGTCGCCGTTCCTTGAGTACCACGTCCGCAGACCGACTCAGTAGGGATGAAGTGACGCCCGTGGCGATTTCCGACAATGTGCGGATAGAACAGGGCGCCACCAGCATACCCAGGGTCTGAAAACTGCCGCTGGCTATGGCGGCACCGATGTCGGCGTTGGCATAATTCACGTCGGCGAGATCTGTCAGCTCGGCAGTTTTCAGACTGGTCTCCTGACTTAGCGTGACTTTAGCCGACTGGGTGACGACAAGATGTGTTTCGATGCCCAAAGCCTTTAGTGCCTTTAGCGCCTCGATGCCGTAGACGATACCGGAGGCGCCGCTGATGCCTATGATGATGCGTGACTTGCTCATTGGAATTCCCTAGGAACCAGTGGAGCTTTGAGGAGATAGCGCTCAACGCAGACGATGAAGGCGGGAATGGTACCCAACAGGAAGAACGACATGCCTGCCATGATCGATAGCCCGATGAACAACCAGGTCAGAATGATCCACGCGGTCAGGGTCATCAGGCCGTGCACGATCGGCACGTTACTTAATTGTTTGCATTTGGGGCAGGTCGCCGGTGAAAAAGACACGGAAAACAGTTTTTGGTAACTGGAAATCCTCTTCTGGTGGCAGTGAGGGCACTCGTGAAAAACTTTGGACATCTCTGGCTTTAATCCCGTTCGGTATAGGACAACGTTACCACGGGAACACCCGGTAATTAAGTCCATCGCCGGTTTGACGAAAGTCAATTTTCATGTACCCGGTATGAATGGCGCACTATCAATTACTACGCCATCCAGCTGCCCGGGTCTAATTGGCGATCTTGACCCACTGGCCCGCCTTCGGTTCGCCGAAGGGATAGTCGCCGTTCAACAGGCGCAGCATGTCTTCCTGGTGATCCGGCAGGCGGGTTTGCGTCGCTAGGTCGGCATATTTGATGTTGCCATCGGCCTGGATATAGGTCAGTGATACGGGATTGGCAAACAGGGTTTCGTTGCGCTGTATGGGCCGGAAGCTGCGGATGGATTCCAGAATGTTGTCGTCGGTATAACCCTCCCCGGCACTGCCGGTAAGAATGTAGGCGCGCGCGCCGTAGTAGATGACGGCAACACGCTCGCCACTTCCGGGGTTTATGCCCGTGAATCCGGACAGGCCGAACTGGTTCAGTGCTTCCGATCTCTGCAGATCTTCGACACCCAGGTTTTCCCGAATGAACAAGCGTGGATCCTTGGCATTTTGGAGGCGCTGTGCCTCTACTTTCAGCCGGCTGTTGCCATCGATGCTTAGGCCGGTGACTGTGGTCGTGGTTTCTTCCTTGATCCAGCCTTCCGGGAAAATCAGCGTATAGTTCAAGAGGCTTTGGTAATAGCGATTGCGCTGTTCGCCACCGGCCGCGTTCTGCGGACTCGGGCCAACGATGAGGCCGGTCATTTGCGAACGGAATTCAGCAGGATCCTCTTGTTCCACCTGTTGTGTCGACAGTGTGCCGGCCTTGCCCACCGCTTCCTGCAGGCGGGTGTCGTTGCGCGGATGCGAGGCGAACAGGCCGTGGTAGGCTACCGCAGTGCGGTTGGATGTGCGCTTCATGAAATCCTCGTGGTTCTTCAGCACCTCGATCACTTCCACCATGGCGTTCGGGTCGTAACCGGCCTTTAACAGGTATTCCGCACCAAGGCTGTCCGCCTCCAGTTCCATGTCGCGTCCGTATCCGCTGATCAACGCGCCGCTGATCAGGCTAGTAGTTTCACGCAGGTCGACGCCGGTAACAAAAATTAGCGCGATGGAAGCGGCATTGGCTGAGCGGGTGGCGGTTTGTTGGCGCACGGCATGACGTGCGGTGACATGGCCGATCTCATGACCAAGCACCGCTGCAAGCTGCGCCTCGGAATTGAGATAGGTAAGAAGACCCCGATTCACGTAGACGAAGCCGCCGGGCAGGGCGAAGGCGTTGATGTCGGGACTGTCGATAATGGTGAACACGTAATCCAATTCCGGGCGATGCGAGATTGCCGCCATCTTTTGGCCAATGCGTTCAACATAGGCCTGCAGTTCCGGGTCGTTGTAGACCTGGTTCTGCTTGAGCATTTCCTGGTGAAGTTCCTTGCCCTTTTCGATTTCGGTGTTTTCAGACATAAGGACGAAGTTGGCGCCGCCGGTGGGATTACTTGCGCAGGCACTGACAAGCACGGCAATACCGGCCGCGAACAGGAAGTGGCGCAATCCAGGGAGTTTGGGGAGATCGGCTTTAACCATGGTTACATCCTAACGGAACAAAGCTTAATCAAATATTAAGATGCCCGAATATCAGGTGCCATTGATGAACTGCTTGAGCTGGTTGCCCAGGCCACTGCACGCATTGGCCTCGACCCTGGCGATCAGTGGGATGGGTACCACAACAGCAGGCATGTAGGACTGCCCATTCGCCTCGGTGCTGATAGAGCCTACTGTAGTAAGGGTGTCTATTTCCCAGATTTCCGCTTCAAAGTTAGAATCGTCTGACCAGGTTCCGAATCCGAAACAGCCGCCGCCACCGGGTCCGATTGTGCAGGAGATGGAGCCAGACTGGTCGGAACGCTGAGTGATGCCGTCAAGCCACACGATGTACTCGATGCCGAACTCTTCCATCTTCTGTGCGGCGACGTCAACAGCCATGAGCTGCTCGAGATGACCCGTGCGCATGGGCGCGGTACGAGGCTCGAAGAAGGGGAACATGGCATCGAGGAATTCCTGCTCGTTGATCACATTAATGCCGTTCTGGCCGCTGGACACAACATTGGCGACGCAATTGACGAAGCTGCCTTCGGTTTCGTAATTGTTGTTTTGGCGGCGACCGAGGATAACGATGCTTTCACCCTCAGCAATGGTAGTGGCACTTTGTCTGAACTCATCGATCTCGGTAGTGGTGCAACTACTCAATAGGGCAACCGCTGAAAGGGCTAAAACCTGTCGGATTAACTGTTTGAAAGTGGCGATTGAGCTCATGGCGATGACTCTGCGATCGGTATATGGCGTTTCCATGTTGAATTTGTTTTGCCTTTTATAGCTTCTTGGATAGAGCCGTTTATTTCTATTCAATGGGCTTTATTGCTGCTTTTTTGGTTTTCGAATAATTAAATATTTACTTATTGACCCAGAACGTTCTGCGATCGCAGCCATTCATTCACTTCCGGAATATTACTGAAACCCAGGGTGAAGCTGGCAGCTAGGTCGCGCAGTGCGACGTTGGCGGCATCATTGACGCCGGCATCCACGGACTGGAAGGTTTCCTCAGGCGACTTGCCATATGCGGTCATCACCCAGTCGGCGATGTAGTCTCCATTAGACTTTGCCAGACGCATGTTGTACTTCACCCAGATCTCGTATACGTTCAGGCGGGTCTTCTGGGGTAGGCCGACCTGGAACTCCTCGATGGCCGGTACGAACACGGCATCGAGATTGTTGAAGCTGGCGGCACTGTCCATACTATCCAGGTGGACAACCTGCTCGAATACGGCCGGCAGCATCGTGTTGAAAAGTTCGACCTGAGAGGCGCCGGAATTGATGATGTACTGGTCATCGCCGGTGTTGTCGTTAATCTCGATGAAGCTATAGTTGGTGAAGGCATCATCGTAGTATACCCCGACGGTTAGGGGCAGCTTGCGCACCAGCGGCGCGGGGTAGGTACCGGTAATATCAATCGTGGCAACAGAGCAGGATGCCAGAAAACCAATGATAGTCGGCAGGAAGAGTTTCCTAGCGACCCTGAAAAATTGTGTAAGGCGAACTCTGGTAGTCATAAATTGTGTACCCTCCTGTTACACGGAAATCGCCGGATATGGCCGGTTTTCGCAGGTGGTCTTCCTAGTTTACTCCAGTTAGTGGTTTCATCAATATCGCGGGTTTTACTCCCGGTCCGAGGGTTATCAGCCGGTTCCGGCCTAATAAAACTGGTTCAATCCCACAAACGTGCCACCGTTCTTGCGGGCCAGTTCCCGCATAAGTGTGGCAAACCGCTCGGCCGTGGCCTGGTAGCGGTCGGGCTGTGAAAAATATACGGGAAAACCAATGCCGTGGATTCGTACCAGGCGATTCCCATCGGCACCCTCTACGTTGATCCTGTCAACGGTATCGATGACCTCGCGGATCGACCCGCTGGCCGGCGGAAACTCGTCGCCGAGCACATAAAGGCTGATTTTCTTGTTGGGATCATAATAGGTGCGAATAGCGGCCGTAATGCCTTCCACCGGGCTCGAATTACTAAACGGGTTCCAGGTTCTTAGGCGTTGGAGAATGGCTTGGCGTCGGGCTGGAGTGTCCGGGATCCAGTCGCCGCGAAAGCTGGAAAACAGGTATTCGCCCATGTCGTTCATGATCTGGATGCCCTTCACCTCTGGATAGATGTCCAGGGTATCCACCATGACCTCGAGCATGCGCGACCAGCTGTAGTTGAACATACTGCCCGATGTGTCGATCAAGAAGATGATGTACTCGCTGTCCACGGGTACGCCACCCACGGAATCATCAAGGCGTTCCTGGTCCATATTAGCCTGCAGCCGGCGCATTTCCTCGGTGAGCTCCTGCCGGGCGATGGCCAGCTGACCCTCGAGGATATCGTCGACGGTAGACTGCTGGTTGGCGCTGTTGAACTGCCCGCTGAGCGTGCTCAGTTCCCGGCGCAGGCGGGCTATGCGCTCCTCGTACTGCGATAACTGTTCATGTTTGGCGTTGAGGTCACGGTTGAGTATGGTGGTTTCACCACGGATATCGAAGAGTTGGCGTTGCAGTTCCAGCACGTTGCCTTCGATCGGCGTGTCGGAAACTTCCAGCGGCGTTGGTGAAGAGGACTTGGTGATCATCAACAATAGGATGATCGCCCCGAAACCACAGGACATAACATCCAGGAAGGAGATGTTAAATGTTTCTGTTTCTCTGCGCGCCATTGCTTTAACCGATTATGTCCTATGGCCAGTCCCGTGAAGGGCTCAGGAATGAGCCGCCCGTGGACACCGCCAGCTTCCAGTAGAGAGACGCCGCCATCGGGTCGCCCTCGAGCGGGGCCAATATCACGTTGACCGGAATTCCCGAGGGTAATTCACCGAGGGCTGTCTTGAAAATCGCTTCACGTTCACGCCCCGATACTGTGTTTTGGTTGCCATCGTCGTCACGCCGATTGAAGAAACCGCTGTCCATGGCACCTAGCGTCGGCAGGCCGTCGGTGATCAGGTAGATATTGTCCGGCAACGGGTTCATGGCTGCCACCGCCTGGAAGACCCGTTCCATGTTGGTGCCGTTGGCCGGAATGGTGGCGTTAAGGTTGTCCACGGCGGTATTCAGCTGGACCTCATCTGCCACTTCCAGCCAGGAGCCCAAGGTGCCGGGAACCAGCGGCTGCACATCCTCGTTGAAGGCATAGATCTGGTACTGGCTGGGCGGGGGCAGCTGGGTGGTGAGCCAGTCGACGATATTGCGCACGCCCACCCACTTGGGTGAATTTAGCTTGGTGTCATCTGACATGTTGCGCCGGCGGATGATGTTGACGATGGTGTTGTCCAGCATACTGGCGGAAGTGTCTACCAATACCAGTATACGGCTGCCGCCGAGAATGAGGCCGGTCAGGTATTGCCGGTTGCCGTCGCCCACATAAGGACGAATGAAATTTCCGGTGAAGGAGTCCTGTGCCGCGCGCAGCCGCTCCAGTTCCTCTTCCAGGTTCTGGATGTCGGCCTTTAATTGTTCAACGCTTTCTTCCTTGGCAACAGTGGTGTTTTCTAGTTGCGCAAGTTCCTCCAGGAAGTTGTCGATTTCTTGCTGGATGGAGCGGGCCAGACCCTGGGCCTCGACCATCTGGTAGTCGACATCGGAAATGGTGTTGCGGATGCGTACCATGTTTTCCTCGCCCTCAACGATCTCCTCATTGAGCAGGTTGATTTCCGCAGCCAGCTCCGGGTTGTCCGACTGGTTTCGGACGCTGGTGGAGTGGTCAAGTATGAGAAAGATCAGTACAACCGCACCGAATCCGCATGACATCACGTCAAGGAAAGACAGACTGATCGGATTGAATTCGCGCTTGGCTGCCCGGCTTTGAGCCATTACTCCACCTGTATAAGACGCAGCGTCGTATTGGCGCCGGGCAATTTGATGACGTCGCCCAGCTTGAGTGATTCCCGGGCGGCTGCTTTGCTGCCGTTGAGTTCGATACTACCCTCGCCTTGGTAGTCGAGGACAGCGCCTTCACCAGAAAGCGAAAGGCGAATTTCGCCGCTGCCGCCGACCGTGGCGATCTGGATGACGCCACTACTGGAATTGCTGCCGTTCATGGGGCCGTAGGCCAGGGATGCCGGCAGAGTGAAGGCTTTGTTGTTGATCAGGACATGCGAGGGCACGTAGTTGTCTGAGTCCACAGCTGTCTTGACGGCCGTGGACATGTCTGCAGGCAAGCTGGTCACAAAACTCAGAGATCCCGGCCTGCCCTTGATGTGATCCGCGTGCCTTAATAAATTTTCCATAAGCCGCGATTCTTCCACGGCCTGTATGTTATTCAGGTAAAGGCCAAGTCCCGGCAGACTGGCATGATGGTCGGGCAGGTGCAGGGCGTATTGTCCGCCGGCAAGTCCCTCCAGCTCCGTCTTGATGCGACCGAAGACATTACGCGTGCGCTGTTCGAAATGGCCGCGGTTGACCCGTGCCTGGAACACGGAGCCCTTGTTATTGATCTCCATGAGGATTTCGTTGTCGCGTAGCGCCTCGGCGATCCAGTTCTCGAGCTGGTTGTAAACGTACTGCTCGGTTTCGGCATTGTGCTGGGGATCGAAGCGGCTCTGCTTGATGAACTCGTCTGTCACCATGTTGGCCCAGGCATCGTGCAGGGCGAGCAGTCCCGTACCCGGAATTTGCACGACCTTGTCGCGAGTGAAATTGCCGTCGCCCGCGGTAAACGTGGTCAGCACGGACTGGTGCAACTGGATATCCATGTACACGGTCATTCCGCGGTTGCTGGCATTACCGGCGACGAGCAGGGGTAAATCTACGAGCCCTACCGCATCGAATTCACAGGATTGCACCAGTCCGAGCAGGATCGATAGCTGGTTTCGGTTATAGTTGCTGGGGACCGCGAAAATTACATCGTCCTTCAGGTTGTGCTGGCTGGCAATTTCATTGAGGTGGGCGAAGGCCAGGTCTGCATGGTGGCGGAAATGATCGTTTGCGTTTGCCAGGGGATCGAGACTGAGCTGCGACCAGAACTGGGTGAACGTCTGGCGCGGTTGCAGGCGTGCGATGCGACGCGCCTCTTCGCCGAAACGCGGCTTTTTATCCGCGATGTTGGCAAAGCCCGGACTCTGCACAAGAATGTCGTCATGGCTGCGCAGCCTGAGGTTGCGATCGTTCAGTTCAATGACATGAGTGCTCACTGTTGCTCATCCTTTTCCGGCACCTGCAGATGCCTAATCAGGTAGTTGTCGCAATAATTCTGGGTGTCGAGCACCAGCCGGTCCTGCATCAGCTGCAGCTGGTAGAGCAGGAACATGATCAGGATGCTGACCACTAGGGCGATGAAGGTCGAGTTGAATGCCACGCCCAAGCTGACCGTGACGCCGACGATGTCGCCACTGACGGCGCGGTGTGCCTGTCCGAGCGCTTCACCGATACCGCGCACGGTACCGAGGAAGCCGATGGACGGAATCGCCCAGGCGATATAGCGCACGATGGTCAGCTCGCTTTCTAGGCGTTCCGCCTCGGTACTGCAAATGTCCTTGATGACGCCGGCCACATCCGGAATGCTGCGGGTGGAACCGAAGCGCTGCAGTGCCGAGAGCAGGGCCCGTGGCAACAGGAATTCACGTTCCGAGGCGGGCAGCGCCTGTACGGGCCGCGCATAGTCACGGGCGTCCTCAGGCAGGATGCTCATGCCTTCAGACAGGTTAAGCAGGCGGCGCTGCAGCAGGTTATTCTCGTTGCGGTTGCGCATGATTTTCAGGCCGATAATCGACACCGCCCAGAGCATCAGGATAATACAGGTCTCCTGCTCGTAATCCTTCATGACCACGTACAAAGAGCGTTCGCCGACATAGTCGGGATCGATGGCTTGCTGTGCAGCCTGCTGCTCCATCACGGCATCGGCGTTAGGCCGGATGACGGCGACATAGACCGCGTGAACCACGATGACCGAAATGATCAGTGCGAAGACCTGGTAAATAAAGTCGGAGATAATGCCCTGTTGTTTCATGCTCTAGCCTTGTTGTTGTTTTGTCCTGTGCTCTCTGCCTCAGATGTCCACCGGGAACGACACCGGCAGGTCTTCGGTGATACGGATGCTGGGAACAAAATCCTCGCTTTCCGGATCGTCACTGGGTGGTGGTGTCAGCCCGTTATCCGGGTCCGGTGTTTGCGTTTCGGCGACCGTGACCGGCTGTTCAATGTTGTTACCTGTGTCCTCGACTACTTCCTCGGCTGCCAGCAGTGGCAGGGACGCCAACAGCCAGACTGCGAATATGCTGGTAAGCCGTTTCATCATCCTATTCCAGGAAGCGGGCTACCCTGAAACCCACGTCGTCACGGTTTTCGTTGCTGTAATCACGGTAGGAAAGCCGCAGTTCGGTGATGGTTCCGTGGGCCCAGCTCGAGCCGCGCACGACATGGTAGGTGCCTGTAGTCGGTCCCATCGGGTCAGTTTCAGTAGTTGCACCGACCTGGCCGGTGGAGCCGTAAAAATCGTGTACCCATTCGGCGACGTTGCCGCCTATGTCAAAGAAGCCGTTGGGATTGGGCTCGAAGGTGCCGACGGGGGCGGTACCGAGATAGCCGTCGTTGTAATCGGTGATGATCCGACCGAGGAAGATGCCGGCAGAAATGTCGGCGTAGTTACCCTGGTTGGCCGGGGGCGGCAGCGTTTCACCCCAGGGAAATTTCAGCAGGTTGTCCGGACTGCCATTGACTCGGGCGGACCAGGCCCATTCCGCCTCGGTGGGCAGGCGGTAGCCGGTGCTGGCCGGATTGAAACCGGTCACCCGCTCACCTTCGACATTATAGAAAGGCGGCAGGTTTTCCTGGGCGCTAAGCCAGTTACAGAAGCGCGCGGCCTGTTCCCACGTGATGCGCACTACCGGCTGGTTGTTGTTGCTTAGCGTGCGACCTTCCACAACGCCAGAAGAATGCTCGCTGTCGAAACGGGCGAACTGGGCATTGGTGACTTCCATCAGTGACAGGTAGTACGGCCTGGTCAGGGTGACATTGCGCAGCACCTCGTTGGCTTGTCGGCCCGGTTCCCTGCGTGATGCGCCCATCTCGAAAGTGCCGGGATAGACTAGCTTCATGGTCTGTCCTGCCACGTTGGTGATGACCGGTTTGATGTTTTCCAGGCGCTGCTGTTCAAGGGTCTTCAGCGTGACTTCCAGTTTCTGTTCTAGGCCTGGTCGCGATGTGAAATCGGCTTCGTAATCGACATAGCCTTCCCGGCGGATGGCAATCACTTGGGTAGCTGCCAGTAATTCAACCGTCTGGTTGGCGTTGCCCATGAATTCGCCGTTGATATATAGCTCGGCATCCGCAGGCACCGCGCTAATTTCCACCGAGCTGAGGATCGGTTGCAGGGTGACGTGCAGGGAGGCTTCCTCTTCAGGGCGGGTGGTGATAGCGCGGGTAGCGGACTCGTAACCATTGAGGAAAAAGGTCAGCTGGTGAGATCGCCCAGGCGGCACGGTGATCTCCAGGGGGGTCTGGCCCTGGAAGCTGCCATCGAGCGTGACGTTGGCATTGCTCGGCGTGGACTGCAGCAGGACTAGGCCATCGGCCTGCTCCAGGGTGATCAGCGGCAGGCTGAAGTCCTGACGGGCAATAACCTCGATGTCATCGGTCCAGGCCTTGTGCGAGGCCAGCTTGACCAGGACCTCATGGTCGCCTTCGAGAATTTCCGCGACCAGCGGCGTGACACCGCGGTCCTCGCCGTCGATGGTGACGGTGGCCCCGGCCGGTTGCGTGGCAAAGCTCACGTTCGCCCACGCTGGCAGCAATTCCAAATCCAGGCTCTGCCGAGTTTGCCGGCCTTCCATGTAAAAAGTGGTTTCAACCGGTTCGTAGCGATCCAGGGTCACTGACAGGGTGTGGGTGCCGTACGCCAGTTCGACGTCAGTCATGGGTGTAACGCCAATGGCGGTGCTGTCGACCAGGACTGTCGCGCCGGCCAGGTTACCGGCGGTTACCGACAGGAAACCGGGCAGCGGCTGCATGTCGATGACAAATGTTTGTGCTTGCTGGCCACTTACGTTAAGCACGGTGTCGAGATCGTAATAACCGTCGGCAGTGATGAAGATCGGCAGGTCGCCTTCAAGGACGAGGTAACGCGGTCCGATCTTGATAGCCATCGGGTGGTTGACACTTACCAGGCTGGCGCCAGGTGTTACATCCAGGAACACGGAACGGGCGGAAAGTACGAACCAGGCGGCGCCGGCAAAAACCAGCAGCACAAGGGACACAACGATTTTAACCGGACTGAGTCTGACCTTTCTTTTTCTGGCAGCGGCATCGATAGGCGTAAAATCGATCGGCGCAATCGGATCATCGAATCCTCCGTTGCCCGATGCGGTTGAATTTAACTTCTCGTCAGCCATGCCATTTCCTAATACCGATCAGCCCGTTTTATACGTCTACAGGACTTCTTCCCTACACTGTACCGTGATGACCGGTGACTGGCCGTCGAAGCCAACAGTAAATTCCTCGCGGACATCCCGGTAGCCGGACCGAATACCGACAGCCACATAGCTGCCGGGCTTCAGGTTCAGGGTGTGGTTTGTGAATTGGCCGAGCTCGCCCACCTGGTACACGGTGACGCGGGTGAGACCGTCGGATTGCAGGTGAACGGCGACGGGTTCGGTGGCCTGCTCCAGGAAATTGCGCAGTGTGCGCAGCTGTCCGTCGAGTCGCGGCCAGTCTCCGCTGATTTTCACTGCCTCGTTATAGATGCCAACGGCCTGCTGGTAAACGGCATTCTCCGCCAGCCTGAGGGGATTGTTGTTGATCGTTTCCAGGTAGTTGTCCAGGTTGCTACGGCTGTTCGCCTCACTGCGGCTTTCACGCGCGTTCACGAGGTTCGTGTCGATGGCCAAGGCGGCGTCGTATTCGGCAAGCGCCTGCTTCCACTGCTCCTGGGTCACCAGGTCGCGAGCAGCATCGAGGTGGATATTGATGGCGCTTAGCGTCATCTGGCCGATGGTCTGTTCCAGTGCGGAATTCGCTTCAGGCGACTGCGGCTTGAGGGCGAGAGCCTGGCGGAACGAAGTTTCGGCCTGCTCGGGGTTGTTGTTGCCCAGGGCGGCAAAACCACGGGACATGGCCGCGGAAAAATCTCGGTCTAGGATATCCTGGTTTACCTGCCTGAGCAGGGCGGCGGCACCGACATGTTCCGAGTCCCGCGCGAGTGCCTGGCGATAGAATTCGCGGGCCTGCTCGAACTGGCTGGCCTCGTGCAGCGCCTCACCCTCGGCGATGATGCCGAGCACTTCGGCCAGGATCTGGGCGCGATCATAACCGGTTACCGCGTCACCGCTGTCCGGGCTGATGAGCACGGCGATATTGAAAGATGCCTCAGCCAGTTCCGGATCGCCATCGAGGATGGCCTGTTCGCCCGTGGCCATGTAGCGATCGAAGACATTCGGCAGGTCGTTGTCTAGGGCATGCAGGATGTCCAAGCCCTGCTGGTAGAAATCGCGGGCGACAATGAAATCCTGTTCGCGATAGGCGGTGTCGCCCTGTGCGGCAAGGTCGAAGACGCTGGCGAACTGCTCTGTTGCCCAGATTTGTGTATCCTTGCTTTCTAGGGATTCTTGGAGATCGAGCAACTCAGCCAGGACATTTTGCGCGGCTTCACGCTGGCGCAATTTCTGGGCTTCCTCGAAAGGGGATACCTGACCTTGAGGTGCGGCGGTGTCCGAACGCGTATCAACGACAACTACGCGGCTGGCAGTCGGGTCTGGGGGTGAAACGAATTTGGGTAGGATGAAGATCACGCCACCGACGAGAACCAGCAATAAAAAGAATATGCCGCCTAGGATCTGCGACTGGCGTTTCTTCTCGGCGTCCCTGCTTTCGATCTCTGCAACACCCAGCGTGGGTGTTTCGGTTTCGGGGACGGCATCTGGCGAGTGTTTCTTGCCGCTCAGGTTGAGATCGGCAGGAGTAATGTTGTCGAAATTTGAATCAGCCATGGCTTGCTGCTCGTGATTAATGAATTAGCCCTGGGCCTTTTCACCACTACTGTTCCGAGCTGGTTGCCTCCCCAGTTTCATTGGCGTAGATATCGGCAAGAATCTCACGCCACTGTTCATACTGCGCTTCGACAGAACCGGAAAGGGTGATGGTGCGCTCTTCTAGTTCGATGGTCTGCGGGGCCAGTTCTATTTCCAGCGAGTTGCCAAGTTCGGCGAGCGCCTCGATATGCATCGCGCGTTCATCACCCTTGTCGAAGGCATCCTTGATCAGCCAGCCACCGCTGGCAATGATGACTGGGGAGGAATAATAGGCAGTCGAGTTGTTGCTCTGTGTGGCGGCGAGTCCGCCAACAATGGCTGCGACACCCATGATCATGTTGCGCCGTGCATCTGCTGCCAGCCGGTCCATCTTCATGACTTCGTCGTAGCTCATGCGGCGGAACTCGGTGTACGGCGCATCCATCTGACGCACGAAGTTAGAGTAGTAATCCTGCAGGGCGTCCACGTACAGGAAGTCGCGTTCACGGATGTTTTCAATCCGGTTGAGGATGGGGTCGTTCTGTGCGGGCAGGCGTTTGACTTCGAGTATGCCGTTGCGGTTTTCCTGCAGGTATTCCTCGAATACCTGCGGAGCAAAGTCACGGGCAAACTGGATCTTGGAGACGGTACGGATATTCACCGCTTCTTCCGCACTGATACTGCGCTGCTTGTAGGCCAGCAGGTCATTGGCGATCTTGTTAAACAGGCCTTGGAAGGCGTCTTCGCTGCGACGCATGCGAGGGTCGTAGCTGAACTTGCTGACGACTTCCTCGTATTCCTTGTCGAGCCAGGTCAGACCAGTGGAATCCTGGGCATGCACCTGCAGGCGCATGGTTTCGCCGTCCGATTGCAGGATGGTGCCGGTGATGGCCAGGTCGACGCTTTCCAGCCTGCCAGGCACCACGCGCACCACGCCCCAGTTACCGCTGTTCTGCAGTGCCTGTGCCAGCTGGTAGGAGGTGAAATAGGTTTCCGCCATGCGCACGTCGGAGAAGGTCAGCTCCTCACGGTTGCGCGGGATGTCATCCAGGCCGGGCTGGAAAATGGCGATGCCGATATCCAGCAGTTCCTCTTCCACGACCAGCGAGTTGTCTTCCACGATGGGCGTGAAGGTGGTGCTCTTGACTGTCTGCGTGGCACATCCGGCCGCACCGGCGAGCAATATGAGTATGAGCAGAGGTTGATACAGTCTGTACATGTTCAGTTGCCTTTCAATTCATTGCCTTATTGGCCGATCCCTGTATAGGCACGGTATTCATCCCACAGTTTTTCCCGTAGTTCTGGATCGGGCTCGCGCATGGCGGCTTCGCGCAACTGGCGTGCCACCACGTCGTCGTTGGCGCCCGGCGGAATGTCTTCCGGAACAGGGTAGGTTTCTTCCTGTGTATTTTCGAAATCACCCTGGCGACCTGTGGCTGTCGGAGGTACGACAATACCGCCACCCCGGGTCTGTGGGCCTGATGCAATAATCAGCGGGCCGCCTGGCTGCCCGACTTCTCCGCCGTTGCCCGAACCACTGCCGCCGCCAGACATGACGCCGCTGCCGGCATCATCGGCCTGGGCTTGCACGCGCTCGCGTTCACCCAGGATCATGCCGTCGAATTCGGCAAAACCTTCATCCAGGCGCGCATCCAGTGCCGCCCGCCTTTCCGAGGCGGTCATGACCTGGCCGCGACCGTCCGACAAGTCGGCAAATGGGTCGTCACCAGAGCCATTGCCTTGGCCCGCAGTCTGTGAGCCTTCGAAGCTGCCATTTTCCTGCCCGCCGCCGCTGTTGTCTGCAGTCTCGAAGCCTCCGTTGTTCTGCCCGCCAGCCTGGCTGCCATTTTGTGCGGTGCTGCCATCCATGCTGGGATTACCGCCATTCTCGAAACCGTTGTTACCGCTGCTCTGGCCGTCGGTGCCGGACTTTGAGGAAGACTTGAAGCCGCCAGAGGTGGAGGCTGTCTGCCCGGATTGCTGACCACCCTGCTGGCTCGATTGCTGTCCCTGCTGCGACTGAGTGGCAGAACTGCTGGAGCTTGAAGAGCTGCTGGAGCTTGCCGTCGGTAAACTGGGTGATCTCGCCGAACTGGAAGACGATGAGCTAGGCGTGCTGGGCGAGGAACTGGGCATGCTTGATGAAGAGGTACTGGGCATGCTCGAAGCGCTAGGTGAGCTGGATGAACTGGAAGGGCTCGGCATGCTGGGCATGCTGCTCGAAGACGAGGAGCTGGATGACGTCTGGCATCCCACCAGAACGGCTGCCGACATCCCAAACACCAAAATGGTGCGCAAGGGGCCTGAGCCCTGTCGTGTGATGAGCGAACCTTGGGTTATCGTGGGCCGGTTAGTTAAACTGGATTTTTGCGACTTACTAAAAGTCATCTTCAACGACATTGCTATTAACTCCTTACCTCCTTCGGGTTGGCTGAAAAGGCCCGAAATTGCGGGTCAGGAACGGGATTAGGACCAACTATCCTCCGCCTTAGACGCTATCAGGTCAACCGTTTTAGGAAATATTTCACGATGCTATTTACACCGTAATTCTGGCATTTCCATGCTGAATCCGTACTGAATCACCGCTGTCTGACCGGCCTGCTAACCAGACCGGCCAGTGACCCGAAAATAGCAGGGGATACTCCCGACTATTAACGGGGCACGTACCTAACGGTTGACTGGCGCTACCCCAATTTCTGCATCATGAGGTTGCCCCAGGGGTCACATACCGCCAGCCAGCCAGGCGCCAGCCAGGTGGTGGCACTGGTTTCGATGATCAGGGCCGGGCCCGCGAGTTTGTCGCCATCACCAAGGGAGCCCCGTTCAATAACGGCAACCGGGTCTTCGATTCCGTAAATGGTCTTGTGTGCGCTGCAGCAAGCACTGCCTGCACCAACAATTGCCAGTGACGGGGGCGGCTTCTGCTCCTTTATACGTGTGCGCAGGTTTACCAGTTCAACATCGGCGGGCAACCGGTGGCCATAACGTAATTCATGTCTGTCATGGAAGCGCTCGGCGGTTTCCGCCGGTGTGCTCCAGCTGATGTTCAGGCTTGCCGACTGGCCGGCATATCGCAAGTCGGCACTACGTTCCGTCACGATATTTCTAGCGGCAACTCCTTCGGCTTCCAATTGCCGCCAGCCCTCGGCCTCCATTTCCTCGAACAGGGATTCTGTCGCCGCGATATTCAGGGTCGACAATAGGCACTGGCGCGTGCGGGACAACTGGCGTTCGACCGGGGCCAGGAACATGCCCATGGCGGACAGAACGCCACTATGCACGGGCACAAGCGCCTCTTTCATGCCCATTGCATCGGCCAGGGCACAGATATGGAGGCCTCCGGCGCCACCAAAGCAGCACAGCCGGAAGGTAGCCGGGTCATGGCCCCGCGCCACGGAAATGACGCGCAAGGCCCGTGCCATGTGTTCATTAGCCACCCTGATAATACCTTCAGCCGCCGCCTCAGCGGAAAGGTCCAGCGCGTCGGCAATCGGCATCAGCGCGGCCCTGGCGGCGGACTCGTCGAGGCGCATGCTGCCGCCGAGGAAGGCGTCTTGCTGTAACCTGCCGAGGACGAGGTTAGCGTCGGTCACCGTGGCGTGCGTACCGCCAAGGCCATAGCAGGCCGGGCCCGGGCTGGCGCCGGCGGACTGCGGACCTACCTGCAGCAGGTTACCTGCACCAACCTGGGCGATGGACCCCCCGCCAGCACCAATGGTGTGCATATCCACCATGGGCACGGCCACCGGGTAGTCACCGATCCGACCTTCCGCTGTCAACCCGATGACGCCATCAATAAGTGCCACGTCGGTCGAAGTACCACCCATGTCGAAAGTCATGAGCTTGTGCTGGCCGGTGAGTTCGGCCAGGAAGGCGGCAGCGGCGAGCCCACCGGCCGGGCCGGACAACAGCAGATTCACGGATTTTCGCGAGGCCAGTTCAGCATCGATGGTGCCGCCGGATGATTGCATCACGGACAGCGAACAGGGTCGTGTACCTGCCTGCAGCCTTAACAGGTAGTCGTGTACCAGGGGTCCCAGCGAAGCGTTGAGCCAGGTGGCAATGCCACGTTCGTATTCCCGGTATTCCGGCAGCACCTCGCTTGACCATGTAATGAAAGGTGAATAGTCGAGATGTTCGGCAAGGTAACGCGCCAGGGTTTCTTCGTGTCCCGGTGCCAGGAAGGAAAACAACAGCGAGATCGCCACCGCATCCGGGCGTAATGAATTCAATGTATTCGCCAGCGCCTCAAGGTTGTTCACATCGAGCGGGGCAAGTTCGGCACCAGTGCTGTCGATACGCCCATCGGCTTCCAGGCACAGCTCGCGAGGAACGGGCGGTGTGATGGGCGGCGATTCAAGCCGGTAAAGTGCGGGCCTTGTCTGCCGACCAATAGTTAACAGATCCCGAAACCCCGTGTTCGTGATGAAGGCGGTACGTACACCCTTTCCTTCCAGTGCCGCATTGGTGGCCACGGTGCTGCCGTGAATGATCCTGAGTTGGCCGGCACTAACGGCGTCAGCTAGACCCATTTCGTTGATGCCCTGTAGAATGGCGCGGTCCGGTGCATAGGGTGTGGACAGGACCTTGTGTGTCCTGAGCGTGGCCTGGCCGGCGGCCCTGATGGGGGGAACCAGCAGCACGAAGTCGGTGAACGTACCACCCGTATCCACACCGAGAATCATGTGCTGCTCCAGACCTGCTGCAAAGTGCGCATTATAACTGGAAAGCGTCATGCCAGAATTACCCGAAGTCGAAACCACGAGACGAGGCATCGCTCCCCATATCCTCGGTAAGCAGGTGATAAACGTCACCCTTCGTGAGCGCAAACTGCGCTGGCCCATTCCATCGCGACTGCCGGCATACATGAAGAACAAAACGGTGCGCGCGGTGAACCGTCGCGCTAAGTACCTGCTGGTTGAAACCGATACAGGCACGCTGATGATTCACCTCGGCATGTCCGGCAGCCTGCGCATCGTCCGCAAGGACCAGGTGCTGCGCAAGCACGATCACGTGGACATCACGTTTGCCGATGGCAGCATCCTGCGCTACCACGACCCGCGCAAGTTCGGCAGCATGCACTGGATTACCGGTGATGTCGTCGCGCATCCTCTGCTGTGCGACCTGGGTCCTGAGCCACTGGCAGGTGATTTCAGCAGCGACTATCTATTCGGTTTGTCACGTAATCGCAAGGCGCCGGTTAAAACCTTCATCATGGACAGCCACATCGTGGTGGGGGTCGGCAATATCTACGCCAACGAGGCATTGTTCCGTGCCGGCATCCGCCCGGCCAAAGCGGCGGGCAAGATTTCCGCCGAGAAATACGCACTGCTGGTTGCCGCCATCAAGGAAATCCTGGCGCAAGCTATCGAGGTCGGTGGCACCACCTTGCGCGATTTTATCGGCAGTGACGGTGAGCCGGGATATTTCAGGCAGTCGCTGGCCGTGTACGGCAGGGGTGATGAACCCTGCATGAGCTGCGGCAGCCCATTGAAAGAGATCCGGCTTGGACAGCGTTCCACAGTCTACTGCGGCAAGTGCCAGCGCTAAGGCTTTAGCGAGTTGTGGCTTGCTGAAAAAGCTTGTTTTAGATAGCCTTTTTTCAAGACTAAAGGCACCCGGGGGGAGCCATGAAAACCATCCTAAAAAGTATCGTTGCCGTGGTGACGCTGGCGCCACTGGCGGCTCAGGCTCACCACTCCTTCGCCGTGCATTTCGTGCCCGAGGGAGAAGTCATCGTGAGCGGGGTCGTCAGCAGCTTCCGCTTCGCCAATCCCCACGGGGTTCTTGAATTCACGGTCATTAATGAAGACGGTGATGCCGAGGCTTGGCGCGCTGAGACCAACTCGCCCAGCCTGCTGCGCCGTCGTGGCTGGACCAAGACATCCCTAGAAGCCGGTGATGAAATTACCGTGACCGGCTGGCCGGCACGCGCAGAAGAACAATATTTGCGCATTCGCAGTGTTACCTTCGCGGATGGCACGGTGCTCGCGACACAGCGTAGCATCAACCTCGACCAGGACTGAGCGCGATAACCAACCATGAAAAAATCCAGCCTTCTGTTTTTTTTCCTCTTGTGGCCGGCCCTGATATGGGCGGCGGACGCACCCGATATCACCGGCTTCTGGACGGTGCGCTTTGAGCGGGAGCCCTCGGGTAAAGAGCTGTTCGCGAAAATTCCGGCAGACGCAGTTTTCATTAACGATGCCGGTGGTGGTGAACTCGCCGAGGGTGATTATAGCGGCCTGAAACTGTCGGAGCGGGCGCTTGAAGAAATACGCAACTATGATTTCAGCGTAGAGTTCAGCGTTGGCTACAGCTGCATGCCACCCTCAAGCGCCTTTTACATGCAGGCCCCGTTTCCCATGGAGATCCATCAGGGCAGGGACATGATAGTGTTCCAGATGGAATACTTCGACATGGTACGCATTATCTTTATGGACGGCCGTGACCATCCTGGCCCCGAGTACCCCCATTCTAAGAACGGGCATTCCATCGGGCACTGGGAAGGCAACGAGCTGGTGGTCGATACCACGCACCTGTCGGAAGGCACATTTATGAACAACGGCTTCAACCACAGCGAAGATATCCACATGGTCGAGCGTTTCCGAATGAGTGACGACGGCAACACGTTGTGGCTTATCCAGGTGTATGACGACCCGGCCGTGTTCGAGGGTAGAGCGGCACGCTACATGGCCTGGCAAAAAGTGCCGGGCGAACACGTCTATCCCTACGACTGCGATCCGTCGTTCGGTAGGTAAACAGTCGGGGTATCAGTCCTTGCCGGTCAGGCGACGGTACTTGGCCAGCAGTACCTCGCTGGTTTCCTTGTGATTTGGATCCAGGGGAATGCAATCGACCGGGCAGACTTCCACGCATTGTGACTTTTCAAAATGCCCCACGCATTCGGTGCAGCGGCCGGGGTCGATCACGTAGATGAGTTCGCCCATCGAGATAGCGTCGTTGGGACATTCGGGCTCACAGACATCGCAGTTGATGCACTCGTCCGTGATCATCAATGCCATCAGATGAATTCCTTCATGGCTTTCACTACCAAAGGAGAGACGAACTCAGAGATATCGCCACCATAGGCGGCGATTTCTCGGACCAGCGTGGACGAGATGTAGGAATATTGTTCGGCAGGTGCTAGGAAAATAGTTTCGATGTCAGGCGCCAGGATCCTGTTCATGCCAACGAGCTGGAATTCATACTCGAAGTCGGCCACGGTGCGCAGGCCACGCAGGATGAGGTTGGCATTCTGTGCTTTTACAAAATCAGTAAGCAAGCCTTCAAAGCCGACCACCTCGACATTTTTGATATGCGACAGCACTTCCCGAGTAACAGATACTCGTCTTTCCAGCGAGGCATCTGTGGCCTTGAGTTTGCTAGTGCCCACTGCCACGATGACTCGGTCGAAAATGAGTGATGCGCGTTCGACAAGATCAGTGTGACCATTCGTGATCGGATTGAAAGTGCCTGGATAGACGACTGTTCTCATGACATAACTCGCAATGTTGTCAGGGCGCGATTATACATCATGCCAGTCACAATATTCATGGTCGGGGGTAGACCGGTGGTTGCAATCTGTTATTGTTGCGCCTGAATAATTGCTGTCAAAAATATCAAGAAATTCAGGATTGTCCCGCATGCAAAGTTCCGCCAAGCACGAACAATGGTCGTCCCGCTGGCTCTTTGTGCTGGCCGCGGTCGGCTCCTCCGTGGGCCTGGCCAATATCTGGCGCTTTCCCTATACAACGGGTGAAAACGGCGGTGGCGCTTTCGTATTTATATACATTGCCGCGGTATTCTTCCTAGCCCTGCCACTGGTGATCGGTGAATTTATGCTGGGTCGGCGCGGCCAGGATTGCCCCACAGAATCAATGAAGAAACTTGCACGTGAAGCCGGTGCCAGTCCGGCATGGGTCATCATCGGATACATGGGTATATTCACTACCAGCATCATCCTATCGTTCTACAGCATGATCGGTGGCGAGACTATCTACTATGCCGTAATCAATCTCTTGGGTACGTTCCAGGGCATCACGCCCGATGCGGCGGAGGCCATTTCCAAAGGCTTCAACAACAACTGGATCTCTGTGCTCATGGCGCACAGCGTGTTCATGGCCATCACCATTTACATTTCCGCCAACGGTATTTCCGGCGGCCTGGAAAAGGCGGTGAAATTCATGATGCCGCTACTCTTCCTCATCCTGATCGGCATGGTGCTTTATGCACTGTTTGCCGGCGAGTTTGCCGCAGCGGCGACCTACCTGTTTACTCCGGATTTCTCGCGCATCAACGTCAACGTCGTCATCGATGCTTTCGGGCAGGCATTTTTTTCGGTGAGTGTCGGCGCGACCACGCTGATGGCATATGGCTCTTACCTCAACAAGGGGGACTCCATTTCCGATTCCGCCGCGATGATCGTCTCTGCGGACACCCTGGTCGCGCTTCTCGCGGGACTGGCCATCTTCCCGATTGTGTTCTCTTACGGACTCGATGCCAGTGGCGGCCCCGGCCTTGTTTTCGAAACGGTGCCCCTGGCCTTCGGCAATATGCCTGGCGGCATCATATTTGGCACGCTGTTTTTCGTCTTGCTAGCCTTTGCCGCGATCACTTCATCCATTTCCCTGCTGGAGGTGCCGGTCGCCTGGCTCGCCAGCAAGGACAAGTGGTCACGGAAAAAAGCCGCGCTTGTCAGCGGTCTGGTCATTTGGCTACTCGGGTTCCTGTGCGTGTTGTCGCTCAACAGATTTTCGGAATTTTACCCGCTGGGTTTCGCCGGGGTGGACAAAACCTTCTTCGACCTCTTCGACTACCTGACCAGCAACATCATGCTGCCGATTACCGGACTGCTGATCGCCGTCTTCATCGGCTGGGTATTGCCGCAGGGCATTTCCCGAGGAGAATTATCCATACTTACCGAAAATCACTGGTACAAGGGATGGATGATCATGATGCGTTACGGTGTTACTGCCGTGCTCTTCATTGTGTTCTATAACCTCGTGTTCTGATCTGGCAATTCACCTAACAAAATAGGGGAGACTGAGATGGTTGAATCACTGTCATCCGCAAAACTGATGCCGCCAAAGTTTAAGTACAGCCAGGTGGTGAAGGCGGGTCCCCATTATTATTGCAGCGGTCTCATCGCACTTGATAACGATAGCGGTCAACTCGTTCCAGGTGGCGTGGGGCCCGAGACCGAAAAGATCCTGGATAACCTGCAACTGTTGATGGGAGAGCTTGGCCTTGGCTGGGAGCACTTGGTATTTGCCCGTGTATTTGCAACCAACTTTTCTCGGTTTGCGGAATTCAATACCGCCTGGGAAGCCTTGTTCAACACGCTGGATGTTTCGCCACCGGCACGCAGTTCCGTAGGGGCTAGTGCTTTGCCATTGAATGCCAGCATCGAAATCGAGTTTACGTTCTACAAGGAATGAGTATGCTTGTCAGGCGGGCTTGCTTGGTGTTTCTGCTTCGGTGCCAGCCATTGCATGTCCTCTTCGAATCTGCGAAAACCCTAAGCTGATTTTTTGAGCCCGAAGACAGGTTGCAGAAGGTTTTATAGACCTTGGTCAGCGTAAAGGCCGGCTTTGGAATCGACCAGCAACGCAATGAGAGTGACAGTCTCGTGCTCGTCTGCAGCCATGGTGAAATTACCAAACTCCTTAACTCCGCTGCCGACATGTTGATGCTGGTGATGGGCCTAAGGTCCACAAATTTGTTATATAACTGGAAATCAAGCAGATATCTCAGCTCTTCTTGGTAATTGGAGAAGGCCTCGAGAAAAAGTTTCAGATTGACATCTTAGTGCGCGAACGTGGTGATTATGACTTTGTTGTGATAGTCAAATCGGAGAGAAGCAGGTATCGCCGTAACTGCTGCATTGAAGCGGATTTACTAATTCATCTGCTTCTCGCATATACCATAAAAAACCTGTCCTGCCTTTTTGCTTCTTATCAGTGCGTAGACTTTGGGTAAAACAAGCGAATCTATGGGGCGGTCCGATTCCAGGTATATGAAGCCGCCGGCTTTGACAAGATTGCAGGCAGCCAACAGGTCAAGGCAGTCCTGCAGCAAATCGAGCTTGTAGGGCGGATCGAGAAACACAACATCGTATTGCTCATTACCGGTTTGCTTTCGCAACCACTGCATGGCCTCAGTTCCAACAACATCAAAAATATCGCAGGAAAGCAATTTGCTGTTCTCGCGCAGGCTGGCTATCACCTTTGGCGACAGGTCGAGCGCTTTGACCGAGGCGGCGCCGCGCGACAACGCTTCGAATGACAATGCGCCGCTGCCTGCGAAAAGATCAAGGCAATGCGCGCCGCCGATTTTCAAACGTAGCCAGTTAAACAGGGTCTCGCGAATGCGATCAGGGGTCGGGCGCAGTCCCTCGACGTCGCCGGGAAAGCCGAGCGGCCGGCTGCGCCACTGCCCGCCGATGATGCGAAAACGGTCCCTATTTCCGCCTTTTGTAGAATGATTGGTCATTTAAATTATTTCTGCATTGATGTGCAAAACGGAAAGCGTACACAATCGGCTCAAGGCCCGATATAGCGGGCATTGTGCCAGATTTCCGGTGGCATAGCAGAGACGGGGCTGATAGCATAGCGACCCTCGATCGACGCTATTTATTCTGGCAGCACCCCCCCCATGTTCGGATTTGGCAAGAAAGATAAAAGCAGGGATGGAAGCCGTCCCGAAGAACAGCCTCAGGAAGCCTCCAAACAATCCCTTTTCACCCGGCTAAAGGCAGGTTTACAAAAAACTCGCAGCAACTTCGGCGATGGCCTAGCCACCCTGGTTGTCGGCAGGAAAGTCATAGATGAAGCGCTTATGGAGGAACTGGAAAGCCTGTTGCTGGTGGCGGATGTAGGCATTGAGGCTACCACCGCCATCATCGACGATCTCACAGCCAGCCTGAAGCGTAACCAGCTGAAGGATCCCGAGGCGCTGTATGAAGCTCTTCAGAAGAAGCTCGAAGCTATTTTATTGCCCTGTGAAAAGTCCCTGGAGATCAGTTCCGCACCGGGCAAACCCTTTGTCATTCTCATGGTGGGTGTAAATGGTGTAGGCAAGACCACAACCATTGGCAAGCTCGCTCGAAAATTTCAGGCCGAGAAAAAATCCGTCATGCTCGCCGCCGGCGATACGTTCCGTGCAGCCGCAGTGGAACAGCTCCAGGCTTGGGGAGAGCGCAACAACGTGCCGGTTGTCGCCCAGCATACCGGTGCAGACAGCGCCTCGGTCATTTACGATGCCTACGAATCTGCGCGCGCGCGTAAGATGGATGTTCTGATCGCCGACACGGCCGGCCGCCTGCACAACAAGAGCAACCTGATGCAGGAACTGGAAAAGGTCATCCGCGTATTGAAGAAGCTCGACAAGGACATTCCTCAGGAAATTATGTTGGTGCTCGATGCCGGAACCGGCCAGAACGGGCTCAGTCAGGCGGAAAACTTTTCCAAAGCCGTCAATATTTCCGGCATCACCCTGACCAAGCTGGACGGCACTGCCAAGGGCGGCATGATCTTCGCCATAGCGAGGAACTTTGGCCTGCCCATACGCTTCATCGGCATCGGCGAGAAAGCCGATGACCTGCGCCCCTTCAAGGCGACGGATTTTGTCGCCGCCCTGTTTGACTGGAAACAGGAATAACCCCTACAAACGAATGATTCGCTTCGACAATGTCAGCAAGCGTTACCCGGGCGGTTATGAAGCGCTGCTGAGCGTGGATTTCCAGCTCGACGAGGGCGAGTTCGCCTTCCTGACCGGTCACTCGGGCGCCGGCAAGAGCACCCTATTGAAACTCATCATGCTCATGGAGAGGGCCAGTGCAGGGCAGGTGTTCGTCAATGGCCAGAACCTGAGCAGGATGTCCAGGCGCCAGTTACCGTATTTCAGGCGCAACATTGGCGTTGTTTTCCAGGACCATCAGTTGCTGTTCGATCGGAACGTGTTCGACAACGTCGCCTTGCCGTTGCAGGTTGCCGGCTATAACAGCCACGATGCCGCTCGCCGGGTCCGGGCCGCACTGGACAAGGTGGGACTTTTAAAAAAGGAAAACCAAAATCCCATTACTCTGTCGGGTGGGGAGCAGCAGCGGGTAGGCATTGCCCGTGCCGTGGTGAACAAGCCCGTGTTGCTCCTCGCCGATGAACCAACCGGCAATCTCGATCCGGACCTGTCCGCGGAAATCATGAACCTGTTTGAGCTGTTCAGCCAGGTCGGCACCAGCGTACTATTGGCGACACACGACCTGGAACTCATTAGTCGCCAAAAACATCGTGTCATCAAGTTGGACCACGGCAGGCTAGTGGATGACGGCAGCAGCGTCAGGGGGCAGCCATGAGGCGTAAACCTGCCGCCAGGAGTAAACCGGCAAAGGAGGCGGCGCCACCAACGAAAAAGCAGGTAGGTAAAAGCCGCAATCCCTGGTTCCAGCAACACCAGGCCGTTGCCGTCGACAGCCTGTCACGCCTGCTTGCGGAGTCGGGTTCGAGCCTGCTCACCTGGGCGGTGATCGGCATCGCCATGGCGTTGCCGCTGTGCCTGATGCTGTTCCTGCAGAATTTTCGCCAGCTCAATACCAGCCTGGAAGAAGCAGGCAATATTTCCCTGTTCATGCAGGTCGATATCAGCCGCGATGAACTGGAAGCGGTTGGCAGGGATATTGAGGGCATGGCTGGAGTAGTTAGTGTCACGCTCGTCAGTGCCGACGAAGCACTGGCCGAATTCCAGGATGTTTCGGGGTTCGGCAATGCCCTCGACGGTCTCGATGAAAATCCATTGCCGGCCCTGATTATCGTACGCCCGGCATCGGGATTGGCCACGGATATCAGGCAACTAGCCGCACAGATGGAAGCAATGCCGCAGGTGGTCGCCGCCCAGGTCGACCTGGAATGGTTGCAGCGCCTGTATGCCATTATCAACCTGGCCCAACGGTTCACCGTTGGTCTTGCCACCCTGCTGGCCTTGGGCGTGGTGCTTGCCATCGGTAATACCGTGCGACTTGCCATAGAAAACCGGCGTGATGAAATCCTGGTGGTGAAGCTGGTGGGTGGTACGGATGCCTACGTGTCACGCCCCTTTCTCTACACCGGCATCTGGTTAGGTGTCGGCGGTGGACTGATCGCGGCCATTCTCGCGCTAATGGCATTTTTCCTGGTGTCCGGGCCTTTCGCACGTCTCATGGCGCTTTACGACAGTGATTTCACACTGTCAGGGCTGACCATCAGTGATCTGCTTTTATTGTTGGTGGTTGCAGGTGCCCTGGGTCTCTCAGGTGCCTGGCTGTCTGTGCTGCGCCACCTGCGACGTATCGAACCAGTTTGAAACTGGCTGGTATGATGCTCCGTTTTGCGGGGCAATCCCTGCACAAGGAGAAAAACAGTGGTCATCAAACGATGCATCTGGTCAGGCAGCGATCCTGTTTACCACAGCTACCACGACAGGGAATGGGGCGTCCCCCTGCATAACGACAGGAAGCTGTTTGAGTTCCTTATTCTGGAAGGTATGCAGGCCGGGCTCAGCTGGATCACTATCCTGAAGAAGCGCGATGCCTTCCGGGACGCCTTCGACAACTTCGATTTTAACAGGGTGGCGAAATACACCCCCGCAAAAATCGAAAAACTCATGAACAATCCCGGCATCATCCGCAACCTCCTGAAACTAAACGCGGCCGTGACCAATGCCCGGGCCTTCATCCGGGTACGAGATGAATTTGGTACATATAACAAGTACATCTGGGGCTTCGTTGACCACAAACCGATTCAGAATTCACGCAGGCAGCACAAGGACATTCCCGCCAAGACCGACCTGGCCGAGGCCCTCTCGAAAGACCTGAAAAAGCGTGGCTTCACCTTTGTCGGCCCGACCATCGTGTACGCCCTGATGCAGGCGACCGGCATGGTTAATGACCACACTACTGACTGCTTCCGTTATCACGAAGTGAAAAAGCTCGGCCAGTAAACCAGCTCAGAGCGGGTCGGCGGTGTTTTCAGGCTTCAGTCCGCGGAATGGCCGGTAGAGCTCCCGGATTTTCACCATGTCCTGGTCGATGTCTCCGCTGGGGGGGAACTGCCCCAGCATCAAGAGCTGCCGGTGCTCGGCGTCGATGGCAGCCATCAGGATGGGCACCCCCGCCTGCTCGGCAATGTGGTAAAATCCGGTTTTCCATTCCCGGACCTTACTGCGTGTGCCTTCCGGCGGCACGCACAGGATGGTTTCCGGGTGTTCGCGCAGCATGGATGCCATGCGGGGCACCATGTTATGGGCTTTTGTTCTGTTCACAGGAATTCCACCCAGCCAGCGCATGAACCAGCCCAGGCCCCTCGGGAACAGGGTGTGCTTGCCCATCCACCGTACATCCAGGCCCAGGTGCAAGATGCCGGCAAGGAGTAACATGAAATCCCAATTGCTGGTATGGGGTGCGCCGATGAACAGGAATGGGGGTGCCGGGACGTTCGGGGCGTTGACCCGCCAGCCAGTCAGCCTCAGCCAGCCATTGGCGACCAGGCGCAGACAGGGGGTCAGGATTGGGGTGGTGAAGATGCTGAGGGTCATTCGGCAACTCCGGCTTTATAGCCCAGTTTGTCGATATATAAAAGGTTGTGAGTGCTTACTAATCCCATATATTCTCTCTCTGGTTACTAATCTGCCGGCGCCTGGCTGGCCTGCCTGCCCCGTTATTGGGAATCTGGGCAACCTGCCCTGCAACTCAATCCGCCCTGCGGTGAAAGTTTTTCGCCAGACGGACAGTCCTTGCCGTATCGGCAAAGTATACCGGCATATGCTATCTAGCCCCTTCCGGAGGAGTGGGGTCGGGCCCTTTCAGGTAAGGTTTTTATCTAGACTTTGCTTTATACTTCCTGGCAACCTCAAGACGCCTGTCTTATTGGGCTAACCCCGGTAATTTCAGGGGTTTCCCGCAACCCTTGTGGTCAGCGGAAGCACTGACAGATACTGCTTGATTCCTGGCAAAGGGTGGTTTAATTTGAATCACTTTTCTAATTACTATTAATGGCTTGCTAATTCAGTTACGAAGCAATTAAAAAACTAAGGGATTTGTTATGGCAACTTTAAATATCAATGGTCAGACAATGGATATCGGTGAGATCGATCCCTCCACTCCGCTGCTTTGGGTGCTGCGTGATGAGCTCGGTCTGGTAGGCACCAAATACGGATGTGGTATCGCCCAATGTGGTGCGTGCACAGTCCATCTGAACGGTGCACCGGTTCGCTCCTGCCAGATTCCGGTTGGCAATCTTACTGACCAGCAAATCACCACAATCGAAGGTCTCGCTGCGGCAGACGGCACCCTGACTCCTGTACAGGAAGCGTGGATCGAAATCGACGTACCTCAGTGTGGTTACTGCCAGGCCGGCCAGATCATGAGCGCCACGGCCCTGCTGCGCAACAATCCCAACCCGAGCGATGCCGAGATCGATGCTGCCATGTCAGGTAATATCTGTCGCTGTGCCACTTACACGCGTATTCGTCAGGCCATCCACAATGCTGCCGACAAGATGAATGGCACTGCGTTCTACGATGCCGCTAGGACAGGAGAGACAGCATGAAATTTATTAAGAACGATCATCTGACTCCTGAACTGCCCGACTTTTTCCAGGAGCTGGCTGGCAAGCGCGATATTGAGGTCGGTATTCCCGATGTCAGTCGCCGCCAGTTCTTCAAGCTTTCCGGTATCGCCGGTGGCGGTCTGGTACTTGGCCTTGGCCTTGGTTCCAGCCCGAAAGCGAGAGCACAGGCCGGCGCAGCCGATCTCAGCACGTTGAGCCCTTACGTCCAGATCCAGCCCAACGGCCGTATCAACCTGTTCTCTAAGAATCCGGAATGTGGCCAGGGCATCAAGACCGGTCTTCCGCTGATCATCGCAGAAGAACTGGATTGTGCATGGGAAGATGTTGACGTCGTTCAGGCCGATATCGACGCCACCAAGTATGGCGCCCAGTTTGCCGGTGGCTCCCTGTCCACACCTATGAACTGGATGGCCATGCGTCAGGCCGGCGCAACAGCACGCGCCATGATCCTGGCTGCCGCCTCGCAGCAGTTGAATATTCCCGTGGCCGAGCTGAGCACCAGCGACACCATGGTGATGCATGTTACTTCGGGTCGCTCGTGGGGCTACGGCGAATTCGCCGAGCTTGCCGCTACCATGCCAGTGCCGGATCCCGCGACCCTGACACTGAAAACCCGCGACCAGTTCAAACTATTGGGTCGTCGTTTTACTGGAGTCGACAATAATGACATCGTGACAGGCAAGCCGCTGTTCGGTGCCGACACCCGCCTGGACGGCATGCTGTTCGCCACCTACACCAAGTGTCCACAGATTGGTGGTAAAGCGATATCCTTCAACGAAGACCACATCAAGTCCATGCCCGGTGTCGTCGATGCCTTCATCATCGACCAGTTCGGTAACCCGAAAATGTTCAACCCGGGTGGCGGCGATATTTTTTCCGGCGTGGCCGTTGTGGCCAATTCAACCTGGGCTGCTATAAAGGCCAAGCGTGAACTGCAAGTAGAATGGGATCTGAGCGATGCCGAAGTTTCTAGCTGGAGCGATCTCGTGGCCAGCGCCTACGCCCTGCATGGCCAGGACGGCGAGCCGCTGATGGTCAACCAGTTTGCTGGCCCAGGCAATCCGCCGAATCGTGTCAGCGCCGACAAGGGCGACGCGACTGGGGCGCTTGCCAATGCCGTAACCAAGCTGTCCAGCTTCTACGAATATCCCTATGTCAGCCATGCGCAGCTCGAGCCGGAAACCTGCACCGCGAAAGTGGAAAACGGCAACGTCGAGATCTGGGCCCCGGCACAGATTCCGCAGAGCGGCGAGTCCGGTTCTGCAGTACAGCTGGGCATTCCTGCTGAAGAAGCGGCGGAGCGTGTCGTTCTGCACCAGACCCGAATCGGCGGCGGCTTCGGTCGTAAGCTGGCCAACGACTACGTGTTCGAAGTTGTCGCTATCGCCAACCGGATGCAGGGCACCCCAATACTTTTGCAGTGGACCCGCGAAGACGACATGAGCGGAGACTACTTCCGCCCGGGCGGCTTCCACTCCTACACTGCCGGTCTTGATGCCAGCGGCAATCTGGTTGCGTGGCAGGATCACTTTATTACCTCCACCGGTAACGACCAGGCACCGATGACCAGTGCCGACATCAACCCGAGCGTGTTCCCAATGGATGTTACGGACAATGTGAAGCTGACGCAGACCATGTTCCACAATGCCATCCCAACCGGCCCGATGCGTGCGCCGTCATCCAACGCTTTCGCCTTCAGCTTCCAGAGCTTCATGCATGAACTGGCGGTAGCGTCAGGCAAGAGCCATGTACAATTCATGCTGGATACATTGGGCGACCCCAGGCTGGCGATTGCGGAAAACCCGCAGTCCATGCATACCGGCCGCGCCGCCAACGTAATCAGCGAAGTGGCCCGTATTTCCGGGTATGAACAGGGTGCTAGTGAGCCGGGTCGCGCCAAAGGCCTTTCCTTTTACTTCTGCCACAGTGGTTATGTGGCCCAGGTTGCCGACGTCAGCGTCAGCGCCAACAAGGAAGTGAAAGTACACAAGGTATGGGCAGTTGCAGATTTCGGCTTCATCCATAACCTCAGCGGTGCGGAAAATCAGATGGAGGGTGGCATCATCGATGGCATCAGCCAGCTGTTCAACGCCAAGATCACTTTCGAGAATGGCGTGATCCAGCAGCAGAACTTCCACCAGTACCCACTACTGAGAATGCCGCAGGCACCTGAGCTGGAAGTGGCTTTCCTGCAGCCGGATGAGTTCTCCCCGACCGGTGGTGGCGAACCTTCCATGCCGCCCGTACTGGCTGCGGTCACTAACGCAATCTACAACGCCACTGGTGAGCGCATCAGGAAGATGCCGCTGTACGAATCAGGCTACAAACTGGTGTAAAGAAGTCTCGCTCCTAGGTTGAACAGGCCAAGGTTTACACGATTAATGTGCAGGGCCTTATCAAAATGATTTAGAGCCATTTGATGTTCATTCATTGATTGGTGAATCATGCCTAGTGAGACGAATTCCTGACCTAAGCCGTATTCGTAAGGGCCACCCTGGATTTCCAGCTGTGGATTCTGAGTTCGTAATCGATGATGGTCTGACTCGAGATCGTCCAGTTCGGGCTGTTGTTCTGCGATGAAAGTCTTGTAGAGGTATTCTGTGCTGCTTTGCGTAATGTTTGCCCTAGGAAGTGGGTAATTTCCTCGACCTGCAAATCATCGTCTAGTTCTATGACGTTGATGAGTACGGGCTCGAAAACCAGATGCGAAAGTTCAGTGTTATTCTGGGCTGGTACCTGTACTGCTATGACGGTAAGTGCGGCAGTAATGACGCCTTGCAAAACCGCCAACCCACCGTTGCGCCAATTGCCGGCGAGAAATTCCTGATTTTGGTTATCGAAAACTCATGGGCTCTTGCAAAACTCAGGTGTCTAGTGCATTGGTGATGTGTGGATTGGGGCCTTGCTAGTAGCGGACGCAATTGGTTAATAGGCATAACAGTATCGTACCTTATATCACTTTGCGTAACCGTTTCGCCAGCCACAAAAAGTGGCCGCATCAGGACAGACTGAAGCATTTCCTAGCAGTCTTTCACTAATCGCCTGGCTAGTACCGTCCGAAGCGCTATCGATGGCAACGCGACGTAACGAGCCGTCAGGGCGAATATCAAAGCTAACGTCGAAGTAGCCGCTGTAAGGTATGTTGGTGGACTCGGAAATATTCAGGAACTCTCGTGTAAATTCATAGGTTACATAACCGGGCACCAACAGTGCCGGTTCTGGCGTGATGAATGTGGTGATTTCAGTTTCACTCCAGCCCTGGGCAAGCAGCAATTTTCGGGCCTGGTTGTAGCTGTCCTCTGCGCGGCCCGAGCGTTCGAAAACAAGGTCCCAATCGCCAATATCCAGGTATACGTGCGCAGCAGCCAAGGGATCTTCTTCGGCGAGTGCCACAGCACGTTCCAACAGGGCCTCGCGAATGTCGGCGTATCCTCTGCGCAACACGGTAACGGAGCGGACCGCCCGGTTGCGGTTTGTGTTAATGTTTGTGCCTACGGCATTGTAACTGATGAACTGTTCGAGCTGTTTCTTGAAAAGAAAAGTGATATTGGCCTTCTCACGAATCAAATCTTCATTAGTGCTGTCATTCTCAATCATGCTCTCATAAATACTTTCGGCCTTTTTAAGGCGCGGATCAATCAGCTGGTCTGATGTAAATGACTGCATTCTAATAGATGCAGGATTGCCAAGCAGTGAGCTCCTCGGCGCGAACCGGATTTCGCTAAACTGGTCATCCTCGATCGCGACCAGTTCCCCACGGCGTAACATGGTGGAGCCGATACTACCTGCCTCACTTGAATTCGAAAGACCACTTTCATCCTGGAATGCCTGCCGCCGATAGGCTTCTATATTCCAATCAGCCCAATCCAGTGATGCTACCAAGAGTTCTGTGCTGCCGGGATCGAGATTTCGTGACAGCAAGTAATATAAATATTCGTGATATTTGTCGGCTTCGGAAAAATTTCTGGTACTCTTGCTGAATTCGATAAGCGCACGAACTACTTCGACCTGGGCCATGGTAAACAAACCCTCGTTTACTCGATTGATATGCATGGCGTCCTCGTAGGCCTTTACGGCGTTTTCTCGGTCGCCCATCTGCTCATAAAGTTTGCCCGTGGCAAGATATTCCTGCGCAAGTACAGGATCATAAATCCCGCGAGATTCGATCAGGTTGTTGATGTTTACTTCGTAACGGCGAATATCTTCAAGGATTTGCGACGGCAGGCGTGAGGGCACCTCGGATACTGCGGGCGCGTCGGCGATAATGTTGTTCCGGTTGGCCGATGAATATAGCACCTGTTCCGAATCGTCCACATACACGGCATCGAAAAACAGGTTCTTTAGTTCGCTTCGTGACTGGCCCTGTGCCGTGACCGGAAACAGCAATGAAAAAAGTAGTCCATATAAGCAAAGTCTCACAGCGAGAGCCCAGGTATGCCTGACCGGTAGTGACTGTGTTATTGGCAAAGGCATCGGTTTCGTGGCCTGGAAAAATACTGTCAGAATTACTGGTTAATAGAAGTAATAGTAGCGCAGCCGGATATCCTGCTCTTCCACGCTCGTCCGGCCGGCGAAGGACGGCCGAAAGCGCTGGCTGCGCAGGTATTCCACCAGGGCGGAGCGCACCTGTTGTTGTGTATTTTCACTGGTGGTGATCACGTTCACGTCAGACAACCTGCCAAAGCGATCCTTGTCGAAACTCACGTCAATGTAGCCCTTATAGGGAATATCGGCCTGCGGCGGGATACTGAAAAATTCCCGGCTGTAATTATGAATACCGAACGCCGGAACTGCAGTCAGCGGGCCCGCTGAAAGCAGCGACTCTACCGCTTCCTGAGTGAACCCGCTGGCTGCTAGGATATCCATGGCTTCCTCGTAAGCCGCGAACGCACGCTGTGGACGCTCGAAGCTCAGGTGCAAATCACCCAAAGCGATATAGGCTTCAGCCTTTTCTTGCGGAGTCGCCTGAGGCGCCGCGGCAATTTCCTCGGTCAGTTCCTCAAAGGCATTCTTGGTCTGTATATAACGCCGACTCGTGATCATTGCGGCATCGCTGGTGTATTCTTGGTTGACGCGGTTGAAGGCGATGGAACCCTGATCGCGGATTCTCTCGTACTGGTCGAGCTCTTTCATAAGAAGGTAACTGATATTCGCCAGTTTAAGCTGCAAAGCTTTCTTTTCCCGCAGGCTTTCTGGTGTTTTATCATCAAGTTGCTCGAGGAGGTTCTCGTAAATTTCCTCTGCCTCGTAAAGCCGCTGGTTAATGACAACGTCGTTACTTAGGGCAAGCGGCACACTGCGCAGGTTGTAGTCGGTGATGGCGGCATTTGTTACTACCGAGTTCTGGTTCAGCATGGGCATGCGCATGCTAAAGGAGACAGACTGCACCTGTTCGCCACCGGACTGGCCTGAATCCACCAGGTCACGATTCACGACAGGGACGTTGAATGTTATGCGGTTTTCTATATTTCTTGCCGCATCGATACTGTCGGTAAGGGAAACCGGGTAGGAATAGGATTCGCGGTACCCTTTGACGTAGGCCTCCACATTCCAGTCCGCCCAGTCCAGTTTCGCGCTCACTAGGCGCGGGTCGTCCAATGCCAGGTTCTTGTCTTGCAGGTAGTATAGGTAATGCTTGTGGTTATCTACTGCCACAAAATCGCCGCGGGCGACATGCGTGCGAATAAGGTATTCCACGAGTCTTGATTGGTCCAGGTTGAAAAGGCCCTTGTTCACTTTCTGGATATGCATGGCGTCTTCAAAGGCTTCTGTTGCATTGTCGTATTCGCCCTGCTGGAAATAGAGTACGCCAAGCGCTTCATAATGTTCGGACAGCTCCTGTGAATACAGCCCGTCGTCCTCGATGGAACGACTGATGGTGGCAAGATAATTTTCGATCCATGCGGCTTTATCGTCCTCATGGGCGGTGGCTGCCATTTCTTCAACATTGGTCGGGGCTGTTTTTCCAGCGGGTTTATCGATATCAGACGAGGCGGTCTCAAAAATCAGGGTCGCCAGTGGACTAGATGATTGCGCCTGGGCAACGCCGTCAAGCAATAAACAAAGTAGTGTTGCGATAAGACGTACTGTCATGGATCTTGTTGTGCTATGGATAGGTATGTTCATATTCTTATGCTGGCAGTCAGTTAGGATTGAGACCAGCTGATCGGGTCAATGTTACACCCGGGAGCCGGAATTTAAAGAGGCAGCCCGCCCTAACCTAGGAGTTTTCAGGCATGCATACCGTTCTGATCACCGGTGCCAGCCGCGGCATCGGACTTGAATTCACCCGCCAGTACCTGGCTCGAGGCAGCAGAGTCATTGCCTGTTGTCGACTACCCGACTGTGCCAGTGCGCTCCAGGCGCTGGCGGCTCCAGGACTGGACGTGGTCGGCCTTGATGTTAGCGACAGCGCCGCCGTGGCCGCGCTGCCCGCCAAACTGGCCGGCAACTCCCTGGACCTGTTCATCAACAATGCCGGTGTATACGGGGATCACCAGGGGCTGGCGGATGCGGATTGGGCTCAATGGCTCGACGTTTTCTCGGTCAATGTCATCGGTCCGTTGATGCTGACCCGGGTCCTGCTGCCGCTTATGGCTGTCAATGCCAAGCTTGTGTACCTTAGCTCGAAAATGGGCTCCATCGCCGATAACACGGGGGGTGGCGCCTATGTCTACCGGTCCTCGAAAACGGCGCTCAATCAGGTTATCAAGAGCCTATCCATCGATTTGGCAGGCCAGGGGCTGGCAGTGGCCGCCCTGCATCCTGGCTGGGTACAAACTGACATGGGCGGCCCCAATGGCCTAATCGACACTGGCACCAGCGTGAGCGGCCTGATGGGTGTAATCGATCGGCTGAACTCCACCGGCAGCGGCAGGTTCTTCAACTACAACGGCGAGGAAATCTCCTGGTGATCAGGAAATCACAAATAATGATAATAAATATCTAATAATAAAATAATTATATTAGTTATTAAATATCATTATAGAGCGTCACCCTCTATTTGCTGACCAGATCGCGAATCGTGGTGTAGAACTGGGTGAACGTGCCGTCGTAGGCCCCTTCCGTCATGTGACACTGGATGCAGTTACTGTTGTCAGGCATTCGGGTGGAGAGCGTGCCCGACGGGGCATGGGCATCGAAGAGGTAAAAAGCCCGGCCCTCGCCGAAACGCTGCCGGTCTATCACGTGTATTTCCTTGGCCTGGATGGCGCCCTGGACGAAACCGGGCAGCTGTGGACTTGATTCCCTCTCGCTGGCGTAAAACGTGAGCAGGAACATGGTGCCATCGGCATAGTGACCGTGATCCCTGAAATAACGATAGGCAGCCGGTTCCATCTGAACGACGCCGAAGGTGCCCGGGTTCTGTGGATCAAAAGGTTCGTCACCGTACTCGCCGCCCACGGAACTGCCCAGGTGTATCCACTGGTCCGTCTGAGCCGGAAACTTAAGCTGGTTGGCCTCGTTATAACGCGCCATACCCACATTGTCCTGAGCCTGCAGCAACGGTGCTGTGAAAAACAGGATAGCCAAGCTCATTAAACGGTTTAACTTTTTCATTGATTTCACCTTTGCATGCTGATGTCTCACAAGGAAACAGGTTATCTCTTCCGGCACTGTCGAACAAAACTATTCAGAAAATGTGGAAACAAGAATAAATGACAAGGCTCAGGCTAGCCGCTTCACCAGCAGCATCGCATCGCCAGTATAATGAATGAGGGGATGGGGCACGATCGTCTTGCGCAGGGTTTCCCGGTAGCCGAGACGCTTGTAGAAATCGTGCGCAATAGTATTCCCTTCGAGCACGATCAGTGAAAGTTTTAACAGGTTTTTCTCCCGACATTTTTCCTCGGCCATCTGCATAAGGATGCGGGCGATTCCACGTTGCCGCCAGTCTTCGTTTACGGCCAGACCGGCAATAAAAAAACTGCCAGGCTCTTCCAGAAGCCAGAAAGGTTTCAGCACCGGATCTTCTTCAACGTAGTCATTGTCTTCCTGCATGACGTAGGCAAGAAGGACGGCAACAACCTTGCCAACTTCCGCCTCGGCGACCAGGCAGTTCTCATAGCTGAAAGCGGTGTTGCGCCGTTCATAGCGCTGCTGGCCGATGTCGAGAAGATTGTCGCCGGTTTTTGCCTGTTTCGACCAAATGTAATTAGAGATACCGTCGGAAGCGACGGAGTAGAGCTCCGCAATTTGCCGGGCATCCTGCCTGGACGCAGGACGGTAGGTGAGTGACCAGTTGGAGGTCATCAGGCTTGGCTGAGTTTGCGTTCGTCCGCCCAGTTGCCGTGCAGGCCCTGCCGCAGGCGAAAAGGCAATTTCACGCTGCCGATGGGACCTTCCTCGATATGCTGGGCATCAAGAATGGCAAGCTTCGTGTAGTTGTTGACTATGTCATCAACCAGAGCTATCAGGTAGCCGTCACCCTGGGGTGAATCGGGGATGCGTGGGACGAAACAGGGCTCCTGGATGACGCTGTCCGGTCCACACCACCACTCGCTCTGCTTGCCGGAGAGGAAGTCCATGTAACCCAGCTTATTCAGCATCAGTCCAGAGGCGCGGCCGCCCGGGCCATTGAACTGCAGGGTCTGGTCCATTACCAGCAACCAGCCATAGTCGTGATGCTGTGTGGCGTAGCGGTCGTCGATGCGCGGGAACTCGCCCACCATCTCCGTCATTTTCACCATGCTCTCGAATTCCTCACCCTTGCTGCTGAAGTCTACCGTCCAGCGGGTCATGTAGGATGCGGCTTCCTGCGGCTTGTACGGAGCACCATGAACGTCGGGGAAGAAGGGAAACATGTTGTTCTTGGCCACGGGTACATCAAAGAATATTTTCGTGCCATCGTTGAAGGCGTTCATGACGTGGGAGCAGAACAAGTTTGGTCCCTTGAACCACTTCATGTCCTTGCTGTCGCCGTTGCGTGGCAGTACACCCAGGTAGATGGGCAGCGTGGTATCAAAGCCGAAGTAGGGCATTTTCTTTTCCACGCGTTCCCAGTTGCAGATGATTGGAATAACATGGATGACGATGTAATCTTCAGTAACACCGAAGTCATGCAGCATGCAGGTATAGGGCACCTTGAACCACACTTCCTTCAGCAATTCGCCCTTCGGGCTGATTTCCATGTAGGTGCAATCGTCAGTGCACAGTCCTTTCGAACCGTAGCTGAAAGCCACCATGTTGCCCGTAATTGGGTCGATTTTAGGGTGCGCGGTAAATGTCTCGCTGGTGAGCTTGCCGTTGAAGTTCGTAAAGCCGAAGGTTTCCAGGGTCAGTGGATCCATTAGCAGCGGCGGGCTGTCTTCCTTCAGGGCGTAGAGTTTTCCGGCGTGCACGATGGGGGTGGTGTTGGCCGTGCCGCGTATGGCACCCTTGGCCTTGGGGTCGTCGGTCAGCGGATTGCGATAGGCGCCAAACAGGGCCTTGTCTGCTTCGCGCTCCAGCTTCCACCTGTCCGTGCGCGCATACCGTTGCTTGAAATCCACCTTGCCGCCGCGAAAGCGGAACAGGGAGATCATGCCGTCGCCGTTGAAAAACTGGTCGTCGTCAAACCTGGGCGGAAACTGCTGGTCGGGATGTACCCGATGAAAGGTACCGTTGAGCTGGGCGGGAATTTCACCCTCCGTTTCGCAGTCGTAGATGTCCCCTTCGAAACGCAGCATATTGAGAATGCCGGTGAATGCGCGGGAATCTGGAAAATGTGCCATGGGTTTACTCCGTTTTCAGCCTGCCAGATTAAACCCGAGCAACCCGTGATTTTCAATTGTTCAGTCTTTGCAAGAGACGGAAAGGCGTGAGTCCTTGACCAGCATCAAGGGGTGTTTGATGCAATTACGCCAGAGCGGTCAGGATGGCCTCGCAGACCTCGTCCTGGTTGATGCCATCACTGGGGATTGAGATGTCGGCGTAGCGGCGGTACAGCACGGAGCGTTCCTCGAAAAGTTCCTCGAAACTCTGGTCCGGGCGCCGGGCGATCCCACGCTGGTCATAGTCCGTGATGCGCTGCTTCAGGGTGCCCAGGCTGACATCAAGAAAAATGATGACGCCATCGCCGGCCAGGTGGGCCATGCTTTTTTCGCTGTAGACGACACTGCCTCCTGTGGAGATGACCGTGTGCCTAACGGTCAGCCAGGTCACCCACTTTTCCTCAATCTCGCGCAACACCATATATCCGTACTTGTCGAGGATATCCTGAAGCGAACGGTGCTCATGGCTCTGGATAACCACGTCGGTATCGACGAAATCCCGCGATGTTTTCTTGGCAAGCAGCACACCGATGGTGCTTTTGCCGGAGCCGGGCATGCCAATTAGGACGAGGTTGGTTTTTGCTGATGCCATGGTGGGGACTGCTTGGGGTTAAAGGGCGATTATACCCTCTAGTCGGAGGTACCGAAATCCGGCGAGCATCAGGCACGCGTCTATCAGGTGTCCAGGTCGGTGATTGCTAAGTGGATGCTGCTCCCTGATAGGGCAACGAGACTTTCCGCGTTCTATTATGGCCTAAACTGGAACAGCACAGCGGCAATCGCAGCCAGGTCGACGTCACTTTCGAACAGCTGGATAACCAGGGTTTAAGTCATGATCAACCACTATGAGCGCGGTTGTATCGAAGCCGCGCTTGTCGGCCTCTTCCCGAAAACGCTCGAGCAAGGCAGGGTCGAGATCAGGCGTGCGTGAAAGCAGCCAGAGGTAGGAGGTGTCCGGCCCGGAGATAAAGGCATAGTCATAATTGGTCTTGTCCAGCTCAAAAATAACGTAGGAACCATAGAAAGGACCAAAAAAGGACACTTTCAGGTAGCCGGTATCCGGTTCTTCCACGAAATAGGCCCTGCCCTCGGCGTCATCCCAGTCCTGGTCTGCTTCGGACCAGCCACGGTTCAGTACGCGTACGCCTCCATCCTCCCGCATCGAATAGTTGGCAGTAATGTTGTCCAGGCCACGTTCAAAGCTGTGATCCAGCCGGGCGATTTCGTACCAGGTGCCGAGATAACGCTCGAGATCGAAACCGGTGACAGGTTGGACACCGGCGGGCATGCCCATGCAGCTATACAGAAGGGGGATAAACAGTAATATCAGGGATAGCGCACGAAAGTTCATTGATCAAAGTATCTTTGCCATGGGGGTATGGAGTATGCCAGCCTCTTCAAAATTCTTGCCGCAGGCAAAAAAGCCCAGCTTGTCATAAAAAGGTACCGCACCGACCTGGGCATGTAGGTAGATTCGCCTGTAGTTTTTCGCTCTTGCCGTGTCGGTCAACAGCTGCATGATCTCTGTACCCACACCGCGGGACCGGTGTTCACTGAGTACGGCGACCCGACCGATATGGCCATCATCTAGCATACGTCCGGTGCCGACGGGATTGCCATTATCACTGCACAGAACGTGGGTGGCCTCGTCATCGAGACCGTCGAAATCGATTGCCGGATCTACACCCTGTTCTTCGGAGAACACTGCCATACGTACCAGCCTGATGGCGTCCTGCTGGTCGGCATAACTGACGAGTTTAGTGTCCATGGTTAAGTTCTCAAGTGATCTGGCCGTTACGGTCTATAAAAAGGCATACAGTAGAAAGAGTCCAAAGACGAGGGCAAAGCCGCCACCCGCTCGACCATAAGGGCGAATCTCTACGGCAATCCATCGCATCATTTTGGTGAACCGGTACCGTCCCATCCAGGCAAATATCACTGAAGCTATTACGGCGATCCAGCCGATGAAGATCAACGTTTTCGGAAAACGCGAGAAACTGGCATACGTGAGCATCAACAGGCCCAGAACCAGACGCATGACGATAGCCACCCCGTACATCAAGGGGTTATCAGCATGGTTCATGATCAAGTCTAGGATGATTTCGGGTTTGACCAGCAGGATGATGCCGGCCACTGTTATCAGCGCTCCAAAAATGGTAACGATGCTCATTAACATGTGGATGTTCCCTAGGTGTCACCGGCATGCCTATGCCGGTATTTTATTGTGCCCCCGGGGGCGGTGTAAAAGCCATGGTTTGATCAAGGCGCTGAATTGATCAGCCAGTGAAGGTTTAATTCGGTTGAGCATCATCGAAACGGTTCAAAGCGACATTCTTCTCGGTCCGGAATGGGTCGAATATCCTGCCGTTCATCGCGATGTACACGCCCGGGGGTAAAACCTGGGCGCCAATCAGGGCGCAGCCCAGGTTGAACACAGCATCGCTGTCACGGTACTGCGCCGGATACATGGAGCCTGTCAGTACAATAGTTTTCCCGGAAATGTCTTTGAGGTGCCGGGCGGTCTTTACCATGGTGTCAGTGCCGTGCGTGATGATCATGCGATCGCAGGTCGCCGATGCGATGGCCTCGTGAATGGTATCGCGATCCTGGTCGGTGAGGTCGAGGCTGTCCTTTTGCATGATCGGTACGACTTCGTACTCCACAACAACGTTCGCCCGTTCCATGACGCCGGCCGCTTGAGGCTCGCCGACATGGTATTCGTTTTTGATATCGAAGTAGGTCTTGTCTATCGTACCGCCGGTGGTAAAGATCTGTATTGGCATGTGATTTATTTCAGGAACGGGCCAGTTTCAGTCTGACGATGCCGGCACGGATCAGGCCGAGGCTGGTATAGCCTTCGGAATATTTCAGCCTGATGGCCCAGTCGATTTCAAACAGTCCGGCTATAACAAGAAAAACCTGTTCATAACATCCCCCTGTTTCGGTTAATCGACTTTACGAACTGCGCCCTTGTCAGCGCTGGTGGTCAGCGCCGCGTAGGCTTTCAGTGCCGTGGTCACCTTGCGGGTGCGCTCCTCACTCGGCTTCCAGGCTTTATCGCCCTTAGCCTCCATGGCCTGCCGGCGTTTCGCCAGTTCAACGTCACTTATTGTCAGGTTGATGGAACGTTTTGGTATATCGATCTCGATGGTATCGCCCTCTTCCACCAGGCCGATGGCGCCGCCCTCGGCCGCTTCCGGCGAGGCATGGCCGATGGAAAGTCCCGAGGTGCCGCCGGAGAAGCGTCCGTCGGTAAGAAGGGCGCAGGCTTTGCCCAGGCCTTTCGATTTCAGGTACGAGGTGGGATATAGCATTTCCTGCATGCCGGGACCGCCGCGCGGGCCTTCGTAGCGGATGACGACGACGTCGCCCTCCTTGATTTCGTCGGCAAGGATAGCTTTCACGGCGCTGTCCTGGCTTTCGAAGAGGCGGGCGGGGCCGGAGAAGGTGAACAGGCTATCGTCGACGCCGGCGGTTTTCACGATGGCGCCGTTCTCGGCGATGTTGCCAAACAATACTGCTAAACCCCCTTCCTGGTTGTAGGCGAAATTGATGTCACGAATGCAGCCTTCCTCGCGGTCCTCATCCAGAGACTCCCAGCGTGTATCCTGGCTGAACGCGGTCTGGGTCGGTATTCCTGCCGGACCGGCCATGTAGAAATGCTTCACGGCATCGGACACGCCGCGCTTGATGTCGTAGGTATCGAGCGCTTCTTTAACTGAGGTGCTGTGCACCATGGGCAGATCGTTATGGATCAGGCCGGCGCGGTCGAGCGAGCCGAGGATGCCCATGATGCCGCCGGCACGGTGCACGTCTTCCATGTGGTATTTGTTTGTGCTCGGCGCCACCTTGCACAGCTGCGGCACCTTGCGCGACAGGCGATCGATGTCCTTCAGGCCGAAATCCACGTCGCCTTCCTGGGCTGCTGCCAGCAAGTGCAGGATGGTGTTGGTGGACCCGCCCATGGCGATGTCTACGGTCATAGCATTTTCAAACGCCTTGAAGTTGGCGATGGAGCGCGGCAGTACGCTGTCGTCGTTCTTTTCGTAATACTGTTTCGCCAGGCCGACGATGCGGCGGCCCGCATCCAGGAACAGGTTCCTACGGTCGGCGTGTGTGGCCAGTGTCGAGCCATTGCCAGGCAGAGACAGGCCAAGCGCCTCTGTCAGGCAGTTCATGGAGTTGGCGGTGAACATGCCGGAGCAGGAACCGCAGGTCGGGCAGGCGGAACGTTCGTATTCCAGTGCCTGTTCGTCGCTGACGTTGTCGTCAGCCGCAGCCACCATGGCGTCTATGAGGTCGAGCTTGATGACATTATCAGCTAGCTTGGTCTTGCCGGCTTCCATCGGGCCGCCGGACACGAAGATGGTCGGGATGTTCAGGCGCATGGCGGCCATCAGCATGCCCGGGGTGATCTTGTCGCAATTGGAGATGCACACCAGCGCATCGGCGCAGTGGGCGTTGACCATGTATTCCACCGAGTCGGCAATGATCTCGCGCGACGGCAGGGAATAGAGCATGCCGTCGTGGCCCATGGCGATGCCATCGTCAACGGCGATGGTGTTGAATTCCTTGCCCACGCCGCCGGCCTTCTCGATCTCGCTGATCACCAGCTGCCCCAGGTCCTTAAGATGTACGTGCCCTGGCACGAACTGGGTGAAGGAATTGGATACCGCGATGATCGGCTTCGAGAAGTCGTCGTTCTTCATTCCGGTGGCGCGCCAGAGTGCACGGGCACCGGCCATATTACGGCCCTTGGTGGAAGTGTGAGATCTGTATTGCGGCATCGTGGTTCCCTTGGCTTACAGTTTTTTGATAAAAATTTTCGATTTACGCTGGTAGTTGTACAGCGACTTCTTTTTTTCGGGCAGGCCGTCGATATCGCTCTCGGCGAACCCACGCTCTACGAACCAGTGCGGTGTCTTTGTGGTCAGCACGAACAACGATTTCAGGCCGGCTTTATTCGCCTGCTTTGCGATGGCGTCGAGAATTTCCTGGCCACGACCATTGTCCCGGTAATCGGTGTGCGTGGCGACGCACGCAAGTTCGCCGCTGCCATCTTCCTGCGGATACAGTGCACCGCAGGCGACGATCAAGCCTTCACGCTCGATCACGGTGAACTGCTCGATCTCGTTTTCCAGCAGTTCGCGTGAACGCTCCACCAGGACGCCTGCGGCTTCCAGCGGCTCGATGAGTTCTATGATGCCGCCAACGTCGTTGATGGTGGCGTTCCGCAGTTGTTCGTATTTTTCCTCGGTGATCAAGGTCCCGCTGCCGTCGCGGGTAAATAGCTCGGAGAGCAGAGCGCCGTCTTCCACGAAGGAGATGACCTGCGCGCGTTTCACGCCGGCCTTGCATGCCTTCACGCCAAGCTCGAGGTTTAGCAGCTCCATATCAAGACCGGCGTTGGCGATTTTGTCCTTGATCAGCGCCTCGGCTTCCTTGGCGTTGAGCTGGCTGATGGGATCGCCGTCCTCGTCGAGAATGCCGGACTCTTCCGCGTAAATGAGCAGCTTGTCCGCCTGCAGGGCGATGGCAATGCTGGCGGCCACTTCCTCCACGGTGAGATTGAATACCTCGCCAGTAGGCGAGTAACCTAGGTTGGATTGCAGCACGATGTTGTTTTTCTTCAGCAGCTTCTTGATGGCCTTGCTGTCCACCTTGCGTACCTCACCGGTGTAGCCGTAATCGACACCGTTGTGCACGCCGTAGGGCTTGGCCGTGATGAAGTTGCCGCTGGCGGTGTTGATCTCGGCACCGTGCATGGGTGAATTGGGCAGGCCCATGGAAAAAGTCGACTCGACTTCGATACGCAGGACGCCGACCACCCGCTTGATTTCGGCGAGCGAGGCCGCATCGGTAATTCGCAGGTCGATATGAATCTGGCCCTGGACGTCGTCGTGGGTCTTGTCTTTGAGGCCGGCGGCTTTCAGGGCCGCTTCGATCTGCGGGCGCGCACCGTGGACGAGCACGAGCTTTACGCCCAAGCTGTTCAGTAGGGTGAGGTCGTGGGCGATGTTGTAGAAGTTGTCGTGGGCGAGGGCTTCACCGGGCAACAGGACGACAAACACCTTCCCGCGGTAGGCGTTGATATAAGGTGAAGCCTGGCGAAACCACTTCACGTATTGGTTCTTGTCGTCGGCCATCGTCGTTCACTTGCGGCGTTCTGCTGTCGGTCCAGTTAAAAAGGGCGGCTATTGTAACGGAAATCACTGAAAAATCGTAAGATTTTTCTGGAGTGTCGGCTATAAGCAATATTGCTTGATCAGGCTCTGCAAAATATTGATGCAGGGTTTCACCTGGTCGAGGCTCATATACTCATTGGGCTGGTGGGCCTGGTCGATGCTGCCTGGGCCAAGGATGATGGTGTCCATGCCGAGTTGCTGCAGGAAGGGACCTTCCGTGCCGAAGGCCACGCTTTCCGGGGCGTAGCCGGTCAGTGCTTCCGTCAGGCGGCCAAGTTCGGAGTCCCTGTTATCGAAGGCCTCCACGCCCGGAATCAGGCGGCTGAGACTGATTTCCACCTGGTGCTTGCTGGCGACAGGCGCGATGAGCGCTTCGATCTTTTCCCGGATGGCGTCGCTGGCCATGCCGGGCAGCAGGCGCAAGTCGAACTCCAGGTCGCAGTGACCGCAGATGCGGTTGGGGTTGTCGCCACCGTGGATGACGCCCAGGTTGAGCGTGGGCATGTCGATGACGAAATGTGGGTTGCGATATTTCATCTGCAGCTGTTGGCGAAAGCGCATCAACGCGCTAATAACGTCGTACATAGCATCGAGCGCATTGCGTCCAAGCGCGGGATTGGATGAATGTCCACTGCGGCCCTGTACATGGATGCCCTCCATCATGATCCCCTTGTGCATGTGGATGGGGCGCAGGCTGGTCGGCTCGCCGATGATAGCGGCTCGTGCCTTAGGCCGCCCTTTCTCCACCAGGGTGCGGGCGCCCTCCATGGAGCTTTCTTCATCAGCCGTGGCGAGGATAATCAGCGGCTGCTGCAAGTCGGCATCGAGGAAATCCTGTACGGCTTCATGTACTACCGCGAAAAAGCCCTTCATGTCGGTCGCGCCGAGTCCATAGAGACGGTTGTCCTTTTCCGTCATCGCTAGCGGGTTGGTGTTCCATAGGGCTTCGTCGAACGGCACGGTGTCGGTGTGACCGCTCAATACTAGACCACCGGGGCCGGTGCCCAGTGTCGCGATCAAGTTGGCCTTTTTATGAGCCACAGGCGCTTTGTGATGTCCGGTGACGTCCACTATTTCGCAGGTGAAGCCGAGATCGCTTAAGGTATTCGCCAGCAAATTGACAACACCTAAGTTGCTCTGGTCGATGGTTGGATTTGTCGAGCTCACCGAGTGTTCGGCAAGCAGGCGATTGAACAAGTCGCTGAATTTGGCAGACATATGTTTTCAGGGCGCAGATATCAGGATAGCGACACGGTCGCAGCGTGCCGCCATGATGAAGTCGTTGCGGTTGAGTCCGCACGTCACATGGGTCCACCAGGTAACGGTCAGCTTGCCCCACTCGACGACCATTACCGGGTGATGATTCATCTGCTCACCCATGCAGCCGATCTTGTGGGTTAGGTCGATCACCTTCAGATAATCGGTGAAGCGGTACTCGCGAACCAGCTTGTCCATGCTGTCTTCATGGATCAGATGCCAATCTGGCACCTGGGTCAGGAGTGGCTTCATGTCTGCCGCGGCAAGTGGAGTATCGCCTTTCTTGTTGAGTGTGATGGGTTCGTCGGCAAGTGATTGCATGTTTATTCCTTGTCTTTCAGGACGGCAGCGGTCAGGCGGGAAACGCACACCAGCTTATCATCCTTGTCGACAATATTGATTTCCACCACCACCGTGGTGCGGCCGATATGTACGGGCCTGGCGACGCCAGTGACAAGTGGCGGCCGTCCCGGTCTCACGTGGTTGGCATTGATGTCGAGACCGACTATATGGAAGTCCTGCGGCGTGCACAGGTTTGCGGCCACACTGCCAAGTGTTTCCGCGAGCACAACTGAGGCGCCGCCGTGGATGATGCCCATGTGTTGTTGTGTGCGGTGATCCACGGGCAATGTGCCCTTGAGAAAGTCGTCACCAAGCTCGGTGATCTCCAGGCCTACATGTTCGACCATGGTGCCCTTGGTCAGCGCCATGATCTTCTCCACCGTGGCCTGTTTTTTCCAGATTGCCAAATTAAATCCTCATTTGCAGCCCGCTGGAAACAGCGCGTCGGTTTTGCTTGTGATGCGATAGACGACCAGGCCCAGCCATTCCCGAAAGTTTTCGTTTAGTGATACTAGGTTGCCGGCCAGGTCAGGATCGAAACGCAACTGCCTGCCTGGTATTGTTCCATGGTCGACCGGCCAGGGAATAACCTGCCAGCCCGCCGCACAGAATACACCGACCGCCCTTGGCATGTGTGCTGCCGAGGTGACCAGCACCCAATTCTCGCCCGCTTCTGGTTTTATTAGAACTTTGCTGTTGACGGCATTTTCGAAGGTATTGCGTGAATCCCGTTCCAGTTCCAGGCGACTCCGCGCCACACCCAGGCTTTCCAGCAGGTACAGGGCGATATCGGCTTCACTGTAGCCCTGGTCGAGAATGGCGCCATTGCCGCCAGTAAACAGTAATTTCGCTTCGGGATGCTCACTGGCTAGGGAGACAAAGCCCAGGTAACGCTCGACAGCATCGCCAAGTTCGGCCTGGTCCCAGATGTAGGAACCCAGCGGATCGGCGGCACCGCCCAGCATGATAATGCCGTCGACCCTTTTCGGCAGTTCCGGGTTGGTGTCGAAACGGTTTTCCAGCGGAATGGCTAGCCAGTCACCCAGCGGCACAAATGTGGCAATGGTCACTAACACGACGCCAGTGGCTAGCATTATCCTAGCCAGGCGGGTTCTGTCCAAAAACAGCAGGACAATACCTGCGAGCAGGAAGAGGAACAGCAGGTTGGCCGGTGACAGCAGCGCCCAGGCAATTTTTGACATGTAAAAAAAAAGGGTATTTAGCATCGACAAACCAAGACCGGGCAATGAATTACCGGTAGCGTGGAATTATCAACCAGGCCGTGGATTATCTCAAATATATGAAGGTCAGAGGTTTGTTAGCAATGCCCCTGTTACATCAAGGGTCTTGCCGCTCTGCTTGATGCAGAGGGTGAGTACATCGAGGCCATATATACTGGTCAAGCGTTCGATGCTGGAAATTGTTCAACCCAGGTGAAGCAGGTTCAGGATATCCAGGTCCTTTAGGGCATGGATCTGTTCCAGGGAAAGGCTGTATTCGCGACAGTAGCCCTCCGGGAAACACCAGAAGCGATTGATGTAATCTTGAGTTTGCAGCGATGTGCATATCTTGTTAAGAACAGCGCGCTTGCTAATGGCGCTATCGCATAGCTCAATGATTTATGGCCTGGATTTCACTGGAATAATCCCGGGTGAGGGATTCGCTACTGGGAGAAATTCCGCCAGCACATCGTTTAGGAAGGTGAAGCCGATAGGTGTGGTGGCCAGCCTGTCCTGTTGCAGCAAACCCCTGTCGCGCAATCCGATCAGGGTTTTGGTGAGACCTTCGAGCGCCAGGCCAGTGCGCGCTTCAAAAATTTTCTCGTCGACGCCGTCCTTGAGACGCAAGGCATTCATCATGAATTCCACGGGCAGTTCCCGGGCGGGCACGTTGACCGTTTCGGCAGTGAGCGCCTTACCGGCGTCTAGGTAAGCGTTGGGCTGGCGTACTTTACGCGTACGCACTACCTGGCCCGTCCCCGGGTGCGTGACCTTGCCATGGGCACCCGCGCCGATGCCGAGGTAGTCGCCGAACTGCCAGTAGTTTAGATTGTGCCTGGACTGCCTGCCCTGGACAGCGAAGGCTGATACCTCGTAACGCTCCAGGCCCCTGTTGGCCAGGATTGTGATGCCTTCTTCTTGCATCTCGCCGAGCAGGTCCTCTTCAGGCAAAACCGGCGGTCGGTTGTAGAACACCGTGTTGGGTTCAATGGTCAGCTGGTACCAGGACAGATGGGGAGGTGCAAAAGAAAGCGCCGTTTCCAGGTCGGCCAGCGCCTGCCCGGTGTCCTGGCCTGGCAGGCCGAACATGAGGTCGAGATTGAAGTTGTCGAACCCGGCTTCCCTCACCTGAGCGGCAGCCAGGCGTGCTTCACTGTCGTTGTGGACACGGCCCAGGGCGTTTAGGAAGGCTGGGTCGAAACTTTGTATACCGATGGACATGCGGTTGATGCCAGCCTGCTGAAAGCCACGGAATCTTTCTGTTTCGAAAGTGCCCGGATTGGCCTCCAGCGTGACCTCGATATCTGGTGCGAACGGGATGCGACTTTGGATGCCTTCCAGTAGGGCGCCGATATTGCCTGGTGAAAACAGGCTGGGGGTACCGCCGCCAATAAAAATCGCTTCCAGTTTTCGACCCTGGACGTAATTGCTATCGGCATCGAGGTCGGCGAGAAGTCGTTCCACGTATTCGCGTTCAGGTAATGCACCCTGGTGAGCATGCGAATTGAAATCACAGTAGGGGCATTTTTGCAGGCACCACGGAATGTGGATGTACAGTGCCAGGGGCGGCAGGATCATAAGGGAAAATTGGCGACCAGTTGCTGCAGGGCCTGTGCGCGATGGCTGATACGGTTTTTCTCTGCCGGTTCAAGCTCAGCAGAAGCACATTCATGGTCGGGGACATAAAACAGCGGGTCATAGCCGAAGCCATTCTCGCCATGTTCCTCGAACAGGATGCGGCCTTCCCAGGTGCCCTGGCAAACCAGTGGCATCGGGTCTTCCGGGAATCGCACCAGTGCCAGGCAGCACTGGAAGCGGGCTGAGCGTTCTTCCTCTGGCACCTGCTCGAGGTTTTCCAGCAGTAAGGCATTATTTGCGGCATCCACGGTTTCCCGATCACCGCTGATGCCGGGCACAGCGCAGCGAAGAGAGTAGCGTGCGGAATAAATGCCCGGTTCACCCTGCAGGGCATCGACCACCAGGCCTGAGTCATCGGCCAGTGCCGGTAGCCCGGAAAGCTTGCTGGCATGGCGCGCCTTGATAATGGCGTTCTCGACGAAACTGAGGCCGTCCTCGATGGCATCGGGAATATTGAATTCCGATTGCGGTAGCAGAGTTACGTTTTTGCAGGACAGGATGGCACCTAGCTCCTTTAGCTTGGCGCTGTTGCTACTGGCGAGAACGATGCGGGACAGGTCGAGGGTCATTCGTTGTACATCCTCGTTTCCCAGCGTATCTCGTGGAACTGCGCGGTCATTTCCGGTTGCACGATGATCGTGAAGCGCACAATTTCCGCGTTAGAGTAGTCGAATTCACCAATGTAATAAATAGCGTTTTCCTCTCGGATTTCGCGAAAATCGATGTCACTTACCTGGCCCAACAGGTTACGCTTTCCGCCGCTGACTGAAGCCGTTACGGCAGTCATGCCCCCTCCGGATGCATTTTTTGAGATGCTGATATTGAGAAATGCACGACGGTCGCTGCGCACGATGTCGTATTGCTCCGCAATGTCGGAATTGATGAACGTGCTGTTTACCGCCTGGTAATAGACGGTGTAGTCGCCAAAGATGGCAGACTCAGCGCGCAGGACTTCGGGTAATAACAGCAACAGGGCAATTAGTATTTTGTGAATATGTTTGTTAGTCACAGAGCGTTCAGTGAGTAAAGAGTTTTCATTAGTTAAAAACAATTCTGCGTATAAAAGCCTTCAGCGTGTAAAGTGATATATAGCATTTATGCCGAAGAAGTTCGGGTGCATGTTCATCAGTAAGCTGCTGTGATGATTAAAGTCCACGACGGTCCTGTGCAGGATCTTTATGTCGCGCTTTTTACACAGCGTATCGAAATCACGAATCGTGCAATGATGAATATTGGGAGTGTCGAACCACTCGTACGGCAGCGCTTTGGAATAGGGCATATAGCCCTGTGTCAGCATGGACAGGCGGTGACGCCAGTAGGCAAAATTCGGAAAGGTGATAATGCATTTTTTGCCAATGCGAAGCATCTCCTCCACCAGCACATCGGGTCGTTGCACCGTCTGCAGTGTGTGAGCGAGCAGTACGGTATCGAAGCTGCATGAAATGAAATTCGATAGCCCCTTGTTCAGATCCTGCTCGATCACATTGACGCCGGCCTTTAGGCACAATTCGATATTGGCCGGATCGATCTCCAGGCCGGTATCGAAGATATCCTTTTCACTTTTAAGGTGGGCAAGGAAGGAACCATCACCGCAGCCCAGGTCGAGCACACGCATGCCGGGTTCGATCCACTGTTGGATGATCTCGAGGTCCGCACGCAGGCTATTCATATTCTTCGTCCATCACGGTGTTTGCGCCCATGTAGGCGGTCGTGTCTTCCGTTGCCTCTTCTTCAGTAGCCGCGCCGACTTCCCTTGCCACTACACTCATGTATGCCTTCAACGCTTTGATATATCGCTCGATCGGGAGAAGGAAGGCATCGTGGCCCTGGGCGGCTTCGATTTCGAGATAGCTCACCTGCTTCTTCGCTTTCAGCAAGGTATTCACAATATCTCGCGACCGTTCCGGTGGAAAACGCCAGTCGTGTGAGAATGAAATCACGAGGAATTTACACTGACTGTCCAGGAAAGCGCGGCTGAGGTCGCCGTCGTAGTCCACCGCCGGGTCGAAGTAATCCAGGGTCTTCGTGATTAAAAGGTAGGTGTTTGCGTCAAACTTGCTGGAAAATGATTCGCCCTTATATTTCAGATAGCTTTCCACCTGAAAGTCAACGTCATAACTGAAATTGAGCTGGCCGGTGCGCAGGTCGCGACCGAAGTTACCTTCGAGTCCGTCCTTGCCAAACTTGTCGCGCATGGCCTGATCGGACAGGTAATTGATATGGCCCACCATGCGCGCCAGCATCAGGCCGCGTTTTGGATAGGTGCCAAAATCGTAGTAACGGCCGTCGTGAAAATCCGGGTCACTGGTGATCGATTGTCGGGCTACTTCGTTGAAGGCTATGTTCTGCGCCGACAATTTCGGCGCCGCCGCTATCACCAGAGCGTGGCTTAGGCGGTCGGGATAGGAGATGGCCCAGCGCATGACCTGCATGCCACCGAGACTGCCGCCGATCACAGCTGCCCATTTATCGATACCAAGATAATCGGCCAGGCGTGCCTGGCTTTTTACCCAGTCGCGTACGGTGATGATAGGGAAGTCGGGACCGAAAGGCTTACCCGTTTCCGGATTAATCGACGAAGGCCCTGTGCTACCGGCACAACCGCCGAGATTGTTCAGGCTGACGACAAAAAACTTTTCGGTATCAAAGGCCTTCCCCGGTCCGATGGCGCATTCCCACCAGCCCGGCTTTTCCTTGTCATTATCGGGGTCATGATAGCCCGCGGCATGGTGGTCGCCACTGAGTGCGTGGCAGACCAGGATGGCATTAGACCTATCGGCATTTAATGTGCCATAGGTTTCTACCATCAGGTCATACTTGTCGATCATGCGACCACTGCGCAGCTCCAGCGGTTCATCGAAATGAATACGCTGGGGTGTCACTATGCCGACAGAATCGGCTGGTATGGTCTTGGCCATTATAGTTTTAGCTTATGTCAGTGTTGTTAAATACCAATAACAAACAGTGCAGCCTGTTGGCCTAGGCCCAGGCCCTGGCGCAACGTGCCCACCACCATGATCTCCGCTACCTGGATACCAAGAAAAATGAAGATGGGTGACAGATCTAGCCCCCCCATGGGTGGTATGAATTTGCGGAACAGGCGTTGTACAGGTTCAAGGATCTGTTGAATCAACAGCAGTGCCGGGTTGCCGCTGTAGGGCGCGACCCAGCTCATAATCACGGAGATCAGCAGTCCCCAGAAATAGATTTTTAGGATATAGGATATGATCCCAAGAACCGCCCAGCTCAGCAGGGTGCCCATGCCGGGCAGCACGTAACCGGCCGAGAAGATCATCAGGGCCGCGGCTAGGGTGCCAAGGACAAGCGCCACCAGCAGCGTCGCCAGGTCTAAGTTGCGCCTTGGCGGGATAAGGCGGCGCAAGGGATTAAGCAACGGCGCCGTCATCTTCACCAGCGCTTGTGACACAGGGTTATAAAAATCGGCTCGGTTCGCCTGCAACAGGAAGCGCAGCAGAAGTGCCAGCATCACCAGGTGTCCCATGGTGTTTACGATCAGCACGATTACCTGCCCGAAAGAACTACCCATGTCATTATTGCCTTTTGTTAATTTGCTTCTATTCGTGAGAGGATAGGCTCATGCCTTTTTCTTGTCAGGAGTTGCCAGTTCCCTGGATCGGTCTGCAGCTTTTGCCAGCGCGCGGGCAACCATAGCATTGAAATCCTCGGATTCAAACTGCCGAAGCGCGGCTTCAGTGGTACCGCCCGGGGAGGTCACTCGGCAGCGTAATTCGGCGACATCCGCCTCGCTTTGCAGGGCAAGTCGCGCTGCACCCAACGCTGTTTGCAGGCAAAGCTGCCGGGCAACGTCAGCGTCGAGGCCCTGAGCAACGGCGGCATCCTGCATGGCTTGCATGAGCAGGAAGAAATAGGCGGGGCCGGAACCCGACAGGGCTGTCACGGCATCCATGTCCGCTTCCCGGTTGAGCCAGCACACGGTGCCCACGGCACCGAGCAGGGTTTCGGCGATCGCTCTATGTTCATTTGTACAGGCGGTGTTGGCAAACAGGGCGCTGGCGCCGGTCTGTACCAGTGCCGGTGTGTTAGGCATGCAGCGAACAATGGCTTGCTTCGGATGCGTCCATGCCTGCAGGCTGTCCATGCTAATGCCTGCCGCAATGGATATCAGCAGACAGTCATGGGCTTCTAGTACCTCCCTCAGCGGGGCAAGGACTTCGGCCATGACCTGGGGTTTGACGGCAAGAATCACTGCAGAGGAACGCGTGACGATATGGGCATTATCTGTACTGGTGTGTATTCCTCGGGCGGCGAGTGCATCTAGCTTAGCAGTATAGGTGTCTGCCGCCGCGAGGCAGGACGGATCGCGACCGTCACTGATGAGGCCGTCGAGCAGAGCGCTCGCCATGTTGCCGGCGCCGATGAAGCCAATTTTCAGAGAATCGTCAGACATTCGGGCATTGTACCTTAAAGGATGATTGCATCACCTGTAGATGTTTACGGATCGCCAGAAAATAGGTACTGAAATTATCAGTTGCCTGTGAAAGCGAAAGCACCAGGGTGAGGTATCGCACAGGCGAACGCCTACGCACTTCTATGTGCGCTCGGCCTCCCTGTCTCTGGCTCGGACATTGCCTTTAGCTATCATCTCCCCTTTGATGTAATCAAAGTAAATTTCCAGTCCTTATTATGTTCGGGGTCCGAAAATATCGGTGCCGATGCGAATCATTGTCGCCCCTTCGGCGATGGCTGCTTCGTAGTCGTGGCTCATGCCCATAGAAAGATGTCGGCACTCCTCGTGGCCATTCGCTAGAAGATTATCCCGTGCATTGCGTAGGCGGCGAAACGCATCACGTTGTTCCGTGACATCGTCGGTGGGCGCCGGTATGGCCATTAGGCCCGAGAGCACTAGGTGCGGCAAACCGGCAACAGCGTTGGCCATTTCATCAAGTTCATGGATATTGACGCCGGACTTGCTATTTTCTTCGCTGATATTGACCTGCAGCAGGATATTAAGCGGGGGTAAAGAGGTGGGCCGTTGTTCGGAAAGCCGCCGAGCGATCTTCAGGCGGTCAACGCTGTGCACCCAGTGGAAATGCTCGGCGATGTCACGCGTCTTGTTGGACTGTATGGGGCCGATGAAATGCCAGGTTATGGAGAGTTTGGCCACTGCCCTCTGCTTGGCCAGAGCTTCCTGCAGATAGTTCTCAGCGAACGCTATCTGCCCGGCATTCCAGGCCTCGCGGACCTTTTCAGCCCCGTGAGTTTTGCTTACGGCAATGAGGCTGACACCCCCTTCAGGTCGTCTGTATTTTTGCTCAAACTGTACGATACGTAGGCGAACTTTTTCCAGATTTTTCGGTATGCTCGGGGGCATATTTTTTATGAACCATTAATTGGGCATCGGATTGATTGCTAGATTAATAACAAGATTATAGGTGCAATCATGGCAGCAATGAATATCTAGGAACTTATCAAATTCAGCGTGTAGCAGGACGCGTCCGACCTTCACGTGACAGCTGGCATGCCGCCATTGAATAGCGTCGATAGCGACATTTGCCGCATCAATGTCGATTCGATGGATCAAAAGGAAGTCCACGGATTAATCTACGAGATAATGAACGATCAACAGCACAATGGTTATCAAGAACACCTGAGGTCCGACTTTTTCTCCGAGATTCCCGGGCTGGCCCGCTTCAGGGTAAACGCCTTCGTCCAGAACCGCGGTACCGCGGCCGTGTTCCTTACCATTCCGTGAAAAGTTTAGACCTTAAAAAATTAGCCTGGCCTTGACCGCGGCGGAATCAGGTCACATTTTGTTTGGCACCTTACATGCCACCTTTGTCGCCAAGAACATCAATCGTCCCGCCGACATGTTTACGGCAGCCTAAAAATACATAGTGTGTTCTATGCTATAGTAATCTCTGCAGATAGTAGTTAGACAGACTCTGCTAAAAAAATTTGGTGGTGGTCGTGGGACGACCCATGAAATCATGATCGGTACTTCCGCGATCAGGAACCTGATCAGGGAAGACAATATCGCTCAGATGTATTCGGCCATCCTGATTGGCCAGAGCGTCGGCATGAAAACCCTCGACCAGTGCCTGACTGGCCTTGTCCAGAAAGGTTGAGTGAAGAGAATGAAACTGCCGGCAAGGCTAAGGACGCGAACCAGATTTAGGTTCTGACGGTATTCTTAGAACTTCGGCATCATGCCGGTGTTTTTGTCTCAGGGTTGGTTGGAATTTTCCGTCAGCCACGACTCCAGGATGAGCTGGGCGGCATAGCTGTCGACGATAGCCTTGTCATTGAATTTCTTGCCACCGCGTTCTGCGTTGGCCCGGCTTATATCTTTCGCTTCACGCGTACTCAGCCGTTCGTCCATAGTGTGGCAGGTCAGGTCGAAACGTTCCTGCAGCTTTTTGATGAACTGCTTGGCTTTCACGGTCATATCATTTTCCGAACCGTCCATGTTGTAGGGCATTCCCACCACGAAGGCTTTAGGCCGCCACTGGCTCACGATCTTTTCCAATTCGCCCCAGTCGGGTTCACCATTGGTAGCACGAATGACCGGGATGGCGGATGCCGTGCCGGTAACAGTCTGGCCGACGGCCAGTCCCATCTTGTGGGTGCCGTAATCGATGCAAAGCAGGGTCCGGGCTGTCAGGGTTTCGCCTGTGGTCAGCTGCGGCCGACGTCGGTGGTGAGCTGGACCATTGAGAAGCCCAGTGTTGCCGCCGCCATGTCGGGCTTGCCCGAGTAGTTGCGGGAAAAGATGATGTCCTTCGTTGCGGGACAGGTGATCCAGGCATTGTTGGCAATCTCCTGTTCAAGCTGGCCGGGACTCCAGCCGGAGCAACCCAGCGCGACCAGGTAGTTCTTCGGTCCCTCGCCGCGGCTGATGTCGTCGAGGATGTCCTTGGACGTGGTGATGAACAGGTTATCGGTGATCCTGAGCGTGGACTGCCAGTGGCCATCCGAGTCGTGCAGTATGAAGCCCTTGTCGGTTTCCACGGGGCCGCCGGACAGCACAATGGCTTCACCGCTTTCGGGACGTTGCACTTCGATATCCAACTGGCTGAAGATTTCCTTGAGTTTCAGTTGCAGGGGCAGGTTGACGACAACTCCCAAGGCGCCGTCATCGTCGTGCTGCCACATGTACACAACTGTATTGCCGAAATAGGAGCCGCTTAGTTGCGGCATGGCAATCAGGAAGTGGTTTGTCAGGTTCATTTTTTCAGTCATGGTACTGAATGTTGGGGCCAGGCCTGCGCTTTCAAGGCAAAAGCTTAAAAAGTGGAAAACTGGTTATTCCGCTGGAACTGCCAGGTGCGGATGATATCGAGAATATCCACTTCCTTGTTCATTTCCGGAGGGAACGGGTCGTACGGGGCTCCCATGTGCACAATGCGGATGGCAGATTCATCAAGGATATGGTATCCGGATGAGCTGAGTACTTGGACTTCCGACACGGAGCCGTCGGAGCGCAGTGAAACCAGCAGTCTCAGGTTGCCGTAAATGCCTTGTGAACTCGCCTGCGCTGGGTAATTCAGATTGCCTATGGCTTCCACCTTCTTGCGCCAGCTGTTCAGGTATAGGATGTCGCGTGCCTTTTGCGTGGATGCCGAAGAAATGGTGTAACGGCGCGGGCGCTTGGCGTATTCCTGGCGGCGGATCTCCAGCTGCGCCTGCAGGCTGGCCAGGCGGTTGTTGAATTCGGAATTTGACAGGTTTTCCAGCGGCTGGTCGGGGACCTCCATCGGCTTATCCTTGACGATATCCTGACGGGCGATGTCCTGGCTTTCGGCAGCCGTGTTGATCACTTGGTCCTGGACGAGTGGGTGTTCGAGAGTTTTCTCCACGAAAGGGCTGACTTCTTGGATGAGGTTATCGCTGAAGCGGGACTGCACCGGTGTGCTAGTTGCCGCCGTCTCATCCTGGCTGCCGCTGCCCTGCTGGTTTTGCTGGGCCAGGAAGTCGGCATCTTTAGGTGCTGCTTGGCTCCGATACTGGGCGAAGGTGATTTCCAGCGAGGTACTGGAGTTGGCCTGTTCGAGAATATTGAAGCCAACCCCAAGAATGAAGGCCACGTGCAGGCAAATCGACACGAACATGGTGAAACCGAAGCGTTCGCTGGACAGGGACATGGTTTCAGTGATCACGGTTGTGTTCATAAGAACCGTTCAGTTGTTCTCGTTTACACACAAGTGTCAGCGTTTGGTTTGCAGTTCACCTTCTATACAGTTCATCAGGTCGCCGGCAATATCGAGATTGAAGGCGAGGTCGAGCTCCCTGACGCAGGTCGGGCTGGTGACGTTGACCTCGGTGAGATAGTCGCCGATGACATCCAGGCCAACAAAATATAACCCGTGGTTGCGTAGGGTGGGGCCGACCTGTTCGCAAATCCAGCGATCCCGGTCGGACAGCTCGACTCCCTTGGCACTGCCGCCGGCGGCCAGGTTGCCGCGGGTTTCATTGAGTGCTGGGATGCGCGCCAAGGCATAACCGACAGATTCGCCGTTGATCATCAGGATGCGCTTGTCGCCGGCGGTTATTTGCGGAATGAAGGTCTGTGCCATGATCTGGCGGTTGCCATATTCCGTCAGCATCTCGATGATGACGCTGACATTGGGGTCGCCCGGCTTGATGCGAAACACACCGGTGCCACCCATACCGTCGAGGGGCTTGAAAATGACGTCTCCATGGGATTTGTAGAAATCGGTGAGCAGTTCCTTGTTACGCGTAACTAGCACGTCAGTGCAGCAGTGGGGAAACAGGACTGTAGCAACTTTTTCATTGAAATCCCTAAGTGCCTGTGGCTTGTTGACCACAAGCACGCCCTCTCGCTCGGCCTGTTCCAGAATATAGGTGCTGTAAATGTATTCCCGGTTGAAGGGCGGATCCTTTCGCATCAGGATGACATCTAGCTCGGCGAGTGAGGTCCGTCGAGATTCTTTGAGCTGGTACCAGCCGGCCGGGTCCATTTTCACGGTCAGGTCGTGCATGAGGGCCATGGCCTTGCCGTTTTCCAAGTAAAGGCCACGCTGTTCAATATAGAAGAGGGACCAGCCACGGGTCTGTGCTGCATTGAGCATCGCTAGGGTAGTGTCTTTCTTGAAATTGATGCCGCTGATGGGATCCATCACGACTGCCAGCTTGATTGTCATCTACAACTCCCCCGGACGCGAATTCAGCGATTATAGCAAAAAGGCGACATCAGGAACCTTGAGATTGTGTGGCAATTAGAGCGGCGCAAAATGCCGGCATTCTCTGATAGTATTACTCGCTTCTTTGATTTGTTTGCCAATTTCTGAGGAATACCAATTGCGCCTGCTGGGTTTTTACTGGGGCATTACTGGAGTCATCGCATTTCTTCTGTTCGCGGTACTCAGGTTGTCACCTCGGATTTGGGAACTCGCCGACTATTCCCTGGATCTGCTACAGTGGTTCGTGCTGGTTGCCTTCACGGTATGGATGGCCTGGGCCGAAGGCTACAAGGGATTCCACCGTGCATTTTCACCTCGCGTGGTGGCACGGGCGAAATACTTGCGTTCGGGTGAAGACAGCCACCCGGTACTGTCACTGTTTGCCCCGGTCTACTGCATGGGATTCATCCACGCCACGCGCAAACGCAAAATCGTTTCCTTTGCAGTAACCTCCGCCATTTTTGGGCTGGTGATGCTGCTGAGAATCACGCCGCAACCCTGGCGGGGCATAATTGACACCGGCGTTGTAACCGGCCTTGGTCTGGGTATCCTGTCGCTGGTATTTTTCTGGTTACAGGTGGAAACCGGCCAATGGGAGCACAACATTCCTCTCGATCTGCCAGAAAAGAGCAGCCGGCAGGGCACAGGCCCCGGCGACTGAATCAGGCGGGTAGTATTTCCCGCAGCTGGCGTTCAGCCAATGCAAACGAAAAGTGGCTTTCGATATTTTCCTTGCCCGCGCTGGACAGTGCGATCCAGAGTTTCTCGTCCTCGTAGAGCCTGAGTATCTCGCCAGCAAAATCTTCAGGTGAGTCGGCAACGAGGATGTCCTTGCCGTGAACCAGGCCCATGCCTTCTGCTGCTATCGATGTCACCACCATGGGAACGCCATAAGAGAGAGATGAATTGATCTTGCCTTTTACGCCGGCACCGTAGCGAAGTGGCGCAATGCTCAGGCGGATACTGTCGAACATGGGGGCGATGTCCGACACGAACCCAGAGAAAATGACATTCTCGCTGGCCCGCGCCTTTAGGTTGCCTGGCACATGTCTGCCAACGACGTGCAGGCGCAATGTCGGGTTTTTTGCCAGCACCCGCGGGAATATGTCGTCGAGGAAATACAGCATCGAGTCCGTATTCGGCGGATGCTCAAAGTTGCCGATAAAGAGCATGTCCCTGCGTTCGGCGAAGGAGCCCTTGGTCTCATGGGTCTCGTGCACGTTGCTCAGGAGCCTGACGTCCACGTCGGGCGCTTCCAGACGGAACAGGTCGAGTTCCACGGGGCTGACCACCAGTGTCGCGTCAGCTTTGCGCGCGACACCCAGTTCCTGTGACTTGCGCAGGGCGGCCGATTCGCGAGCAGCCGGGTCGCCGGTCAGTTCGGCCTCCCTTTCCTCGCGTAGGAAGTGTAGGTCGACAGTATCGAACAGCACCTTGGCCTGCGGGCAGCAGGCCTTGACGTCGTCGATGTATTTTTCCGCATAATCGGCGCGGCTCAGGATCACCGCGTCGAAATGCGCTCCAAATTTCTCCAGGTAGCCTCGCACTGAATCCACGTATGGCGCGTACTGGCACTCGATTCCCAGTGCCTGCATCTGCGGTGTATAGGATTCATGGAAGTGCCGGTTGGCGGGCAGGAAGGTCACCTTGTAATCCAGACGTTGAAGGATGCGCAGGATATTGAACATACGCAGAGAGCCGGAATCGTGGTCGGGCATGAGCACACGGGCATCAATCACCAGTATGCGCCTATTGACGTGACGCTCCTTTTCCAAAAGCGGCAACTCGCCATTGGGACGGTGGTGCGCCAGTACATCCCGCCAGCGTTCGAAGAACTTGCCGAAATTCACTTCCTGGTATCTTTTTATGCCGCCCTGCGTGTCGGTGCCTGACGTAATGCCCTCGAAGTGAATGATGGTGGCGGCCGGCTGGTAGTAGACCTGCTTGCCCGATTGGCGTACGCGGAAGGCGAGGTCCGTATCTTCGTAATAGGCCGGCAGGTAGTGCTCATCGAAACCACCGAGCGTATTAAAGTCAGTGCGGCGAATCATCAGGCAGGCGCCGGAGCAGTAATCGGCCCGGCGGCAATAGGCATACTCGGGTTTGTTGGGATCATCATTACGGCCAAAGTTCCAGGCGCTGCCATCCTGCCAAACCAGACCGCCCGCCTCCTGCAGCGTGCCGTTGGCATAGACCAGGCGGGCGCCGACCATGCCGGAATCGGGGAAATCGGAGAAGGTCCTGCACATGGCGCCGAGCCAATCTTCCTTGACCTCGGTGTCGTTGTTGAGTAGGACGAGGAATTCACCACTGGCAGCGGCGGCCCCGGCGTTGCAGGAGCGGATGAAGCCGGCGTTCTTCTCGTTGCGGATGACCGTGATGCCTCTGATGCCGGCAAGCATCTTTTGCGTCTTGTCTGTGGACTGATCGTCCACAACTATGATCTCCACAGCGTCTTCCCCCAGGTGGGTAAGAATGCTTTTCAGGCAATGGAAGGTATAAAGGTGCTGGTTGTAGACGGGTATGACGATGCTGAACTTCGGTGAAGTGTAGGTCGGGAATGCAAGAGGAGTATATTTACGCGCGATCGGCAATTCCTGCTTCATCTCCAAGAAACGGTTGCGTCTTTCGGCTAGTTTGATCGTGAGCCGGCCGATGATGCCGCGAAACCCTTGCCGTTGCCAGTGCCAGCGCAATCTCGTCAATGCACGCAGCGGGCGCGTCAGTTTCCAGCTCCTGCTTTGGTAAACGATATCGAGCTCTTCGCGCATTGACTTCGAAACAGTGCGATAGAACGCAACTTCGTTCTGCGTTTCGACCAGAGTAATCTCTATACGATGACGTGCAGCAATTTCGGCTTCGGCCTGTGCGTCTTTTTCCTGATACTGCTCTGTCAATTTTTTGTATTGCTTCTCCAGATTTTTGTATTGCTTCTCCAGATTTTTGTATTGCTTCTCCAGATTTTTGTATTGCTTCTCAAGATTTATGAGATTTGATTGGCGTTGATCGAGCTGTTTATTAAGATGATTGATCTGGTTCTGCTGGACAGCCAGGCGCGGAAATGCACGGCTGCGGTCAATGAGGGTGAGGATGCCGGCATCGCTCCAGCGCGGCAGCCATTTGCGGTACAACGCTATGCGGTAGCGCGCGATGTCGGCTTCAAGGTTTTTCTTGGCGCCGAAACCGCTGGCCGAATCCACGCGGTAGGTGGCGGTGCATTCGTTCACGAATAGCATGCTGTGTTGCTGCGCCACCTGCAGCCAGAAGTCCCAATCTTCGTAGCGGTTAAAGGCAGGGTCGAACCGGCAGCCTTCCGTCACCACCACCAGCGAACGCCGGAAGAGGACGGCGTGGATCGGGATGTAATTCTCTATCATCAGCCTTACAGGGTCCCAGGGCTCGCCGAAAATGGGCGTGTCCGAAACGACGTCACCCGAGACGGTTCGGACTGCACTGTAAGCGGCGGCATGTTCCGGGTGCGCCTGCAGTGCTGTTATAAGGTTGGCTAGGTGGGGAGGGTCGAGTGTGTCATCGTCGTCGAGTAACAGGCAATACTCGCCGGTAGCCTCACTCAGGGCCAAATTGGCGGCGTGTGAGCGGCCATGGTCGCCGTCGTTATTCAGCCAGCGGATAGCACTACGAGCGGGTAAAGATTCTTTGCAGAGTGTAACGACAGCAGCAGAGAAATCCTCGCCGCCGTCATTGACGATAATGACCTCGACATTGGGCCAGGTCTGCCCGAGGACGGAAGCTAGCGCTTCCTGCAGAAGAGCTTTCCTGTCTTTAGTGCGGATCAAGACAGAGACGAGGGGATTGATACTCATGCCGGTTTGGACAACTAGTGGCTAGCTTACGCTTCCAATCGCGTGATATGGGCTGCCAGAATCTCGCCGATGAAGTCCAGAAACAGGGTGTCCTGGCTGGAATTGAAGTGATTGTGCTTGTCGCTGCCGATGATCAGGATGGGCATTCCGATGCCTTTTTCCTCGCGCAGCGCTTCTACCAGGTGCACAGGGATAACCGCGGCGGACTGGATTTCCTTCTTGGTGTCGGGAAATAATAGTCTCGCCTGTTCCGGGGCCAGTTCACAGCAGAAGGTGCGCTTCTTGTCGAACAGCTTACCGAGGGTTTCGCGGGCTGGTGTGATATCCAGTGTGCGGACACCGAAATCATCCATGTCCTTGCCGTCCTTGGTGATGAAAAAAAGCCGGCTGGCATGGGCAGCGAACTCGGCCCTCAGAGTATCATCCACCGCGTCGGAAAGGGTCGCCAAGTTGTTCGTCTTCAACAGTTCCAGGATGACCATGCGTGTTTTTTCAAACAGGGCATCGTTTTCCTCGGCATTGAAAATGAATTCGTTGATGTTGTTCTGCAATTCCCGGTTGCGTTCGCGGAACAGGGCAACCTGGCGCTCCAGCAGGGAAATGGCAGAGCCGCTTTCGTGGGGAATGGTCAGAGCCAGCAGCAGGTCGGCCTTGCGGTCGAAGAATTCGGGATTTTCGATCAGGTACTTGCTAACCGTATCGTCATTGAGGGGCTCTATCACATCAAGATTGCTGGGACCTGGCTTCATGTTTCCCTTTATAGATCGTTTATATATTGTTATTTACCCGTCGATTTCTATGATGCCATCGAAAACAGTCGTGGCCGGGCCTGTCTTGTAGACGGGTGACCCGTTACCTTCCCAGTTGATTTGCAAGGTGCCCAGAGGCAGCTGCACATCCACGGTGTTGGCCAGCAGGCCCAGGCGAATACCAGCGACCACCGCAGCACAGGCGCCTGTACCACAAGCCAGAGTTTCACCTGCACCACGTTCAAAGACCCTGAGCCGGATTGTACCCACATTAATTACCTGCATGAAGCCGGCATTCACACGGTTGGGAAATTTTTTGTGGTTTTCGATTAGCGGACCCCACTCCCTGACCTGGGCGAGATCGACATCGGGCACAACCAGTACGGCATGGGGGTTGCTCATGCCCAGTACGGATAGCTCTATGGTGTCACCAGTAGGTAATGTTAGGGAGTAGGTTGGCTGTTCATTGTCTACCAGAAACGGGATGCCGACCGGGCTGAATACTGGGGCACCCATGTTTACGGTGACCGTACCGTTGCTGTTGGCCTGGCAATGCAGAGTACCGTTGACCAGCTCCAATGTGTATTTATCCTTGTCGCTGAGGCCGCGGCTCTTGATGAAGCTGATCATGCAGCGGGAACCATTGCCGCAGTTTTCTGCCTGGGAGCCGTCAGTGTTGTAGACCAGGTAAGCAAAATCGTGCCCTGGCTTTGTCGCCGGTGCCACGATGAGCAGCTGGTCGAAACCGACTCCGGTATGGCGGTTGCCGATTGCGCGGATCTGTTCCGGGGTCAGGCTGATGGTTTCACTAACACCGTCCATCACGACGAAGTCGTTACCCAGGCCATGCATTTTAGTGAATCGTAGCTGCATGGCTTAATCCAGCGGGGTTTCCAGGCTTAGCTGGTCCTGGAATGTTTCCCGGCGCCTGGCCAGGTGTACGATCTCGCCGTCCACCAGGATTTCCGGCGCCCGGTTGCGGGTGTTGTAGTTGGAGCTCATGGCGAAACAGTAAGCGCCTGCCGAACACACGGCAAGCAGGTCGCCATTGGCAATGGCAAGGTCGCGGTCGCGGGCCAGGAAATCCCCAGACTCACACACAGGACCGACGATGTCGTAAGTCAGGGTGGGTGCGGCATTATTCGAACTAACTGGTACGATATCCATCCACGCCTGGTACAGGGCCGGGCGGATGATGTCATTCATGGCGGCGTCGACGATCGCGAAACGGTGATCACCATTGGTCTTGATATTGTCCACGCGGGTGAGCATTACGCCGGCATTGGCGCAGATGGAACGACCAGGTTCGAGGACCAGTGTCAGCTTGCGCCCCGCCAGTTTCTCACGCACTGCGGTGATAAGCTCGCCGGGTGCCGGCGGCGTCTCGTCACGGTATTTCACCCCCAGGCCGCCGCCGATATCTAGGTGGCGGATGGTGATGCCTGCCTCGGCAAGTTCATCCACGAGCATCAGGATCCGGTCGAGGGCATCGAGGAAGGGAGTCTTGCTGGTAAGCTGTGAACCTATGTGGCTATCCACACCTATGATCTCGATGCCTTCCATCTCGGTAGCCTTGCGGTAGAGTTCGCGGGCGGCATCCATGGATACGCCAAACTTGTTCTGTTTTAGTCCAGTAGAGATATAGGGGTGAGTCTTGGCATCTACATCGGGATTCACACGCAGGGACACTGGGGCGCAAACGCCTCTTTCACGTGCCAGCGCATCGAGACGTTCTAGTTCCAGGAATGACTCGACATTGAAACAGTGGATGCCGGCTTCCAGTGCCGCCCACATTTCCTCGCGGGTTTTGCCAACACCGGAAAAGATCACCTTTCCCGGGTCGCCACCGGCAGCCAGCACGCGGGCAAGCTCGCCGCCAGAGACGATATCGAAACCACTGCCCAGTTTCGCCAGCACTCTCAGGACGGCCAGGTTGGAATTGGCTTTCACGGCATAGCAGACCAAGTGTTCGCAGCCGGCAAGGGCCTCTTTGTAAGCTAGAAAGTTTTGTTCCAACGCCGCTCTTGAATAAACAAAGCAGGGTGTGCCAAATTGTTCGGCAATCCGGGTCAGGGGCACTGCTTCAGCTGTGAGCTGATTATCGAGGTAGTGAAAGTGTTCCATGCCCGCAGGCGGCTCCCTTGGGTCGGGTGATGGCTACTTGCTGATCGTGGCGGACGGGGGTTGGACCAGGGGCCCTTTTTGACCGCATCCTGCCAGCACGCACAGGCTGAAAATAAGAAGTGGCAGCAGTTTTTTCATCGCCCGTACGGTCCAGTTAGTAGAAGAAGTTACAATTATACTGGTTTCTCACCTAGTCAACCAATCGTGATGCAGTTCAGGTTCGCTGTAGAGTCGGGCTGCCCAGGCCGATATACTTGTCAGCCTCTCCAGCTAAAGCCGGTTCCATCATGAGTGACCTCGATTTCTCTATACGCTACGAACAAACACTGATGGCCATCGAGGACGCCGTGGAAAACAGCGGCGCCGAACTAGATTACGAGACGGTGAACGATATCCTGACTCTTACATGCCCGGACGGTTCTTCCATCATCATAACCCGGCAGTCTGCCACTCGGCAGTTGTGGGTGGCGGCGAAATCCGGCGGCTTCCACTTCGACATGACACCAGGCGCATGGGTATGCGATGCGGACGGAGAAACACTGGCCGATAAACTGGGTCATATCTGCAAGATCCAGGGCAAAGCTGATATCGACTTTTTATGAGAAGTGTACGGCACGTCCTTGTCCATGCACACATCTTCAAGAATGCAGGCACTACGTTCGATTTCTCCCTGGGCCGCAGTTTTGGGGAAGCCTTTACTGACCACCGCGAGGATGCCAGATTTCTCCAGGGCAAAAATAACTACCTGCTCGAGTATCTCCACAGCCACCCCGGTGTGCGTGCACTGTCATCCCACTCCCTACATTTTCGTATAAAGAGTACTGACAGGATTCAACTGCACCCTGTATTTTTCCTGCGTCACCCTCTAGCCCGCGTGTGGTCGGTGTATCGTTTCGAGAGACAGCAGACCGGCGTCGACGAGGGAGGTGCCCGCCGCGCAAAGGAACTAGATCTCAATGCATACGTCGACTGGTACATGCAGGAAGGCTCACCAGCCACCATCCGCGACATCCATGCAATCTTCCTGTCCGGGGAAGGTCCGTCGCCGGACAACATGGCGCACAAATTCACACTGGCTTGCGAATATCTGGCCAGAAACCGCGCGTGTTTTGCCATTGTCGAACGCTTCGATGAATCTATGCTGGTCATTGAAGACCGCCTGAAACCGGTATTTCCGGAACTAGACCTGGCTTACGTGCGCCATAATATCAGCGCGGCCGACCCCGACCAGGATGTGGTGGAAAGTGCCCGCACCCTGCTTGACGAACTCGAACCTCTCGTGGCGGATCGGTTGCAGGAAGCGAATGCCCGCGACATGACGTTGTACCAGCAGGCCAATGCGCAGCTGGACCTAGCGCTAGCAGGAATCAACGACTTGGAGGATAAGCAGGCAGATTTTGCACGACGCTGTCGGCAATTGCAGGCAGGTTGACCATCCTTGCCGGCAGTGTCGGTACTATCAGGAATTTTTGTTGTAGAGGTGCACTTCCCGTTGCGGGAAGGGAATGGTGATGCCGCCTTCTTCCAGTTTCACCTTGATGGTTTCCAGCAAGTGGAAACGCACCGCCCAGTAATCTGCCGTGTTGACCCACGGCCTGACCACAATGTTGACGCTGCTGTCGGCCAGTTCCGCGACCCCGATGACCGGGGCTGGATCGGCCAGGATGCGCTCGTCCGCGCCGATAACGCCTTGAATGATCTGCTTGGCGGTGCCGATGTTGTCGTCATAGCTGATACCTATGACTAGGTCTATGCGGCGTGTGGGCAAGGCGCTGGTATTGGTGATTGTGTTGTCGTAAACGGCCGAGTTGGGAATGATGATGCGCTGGTTGTCCCCAGTGTGCATGAGCACACAGAACAGACCGATCTCATCAACCATGCCAGAGACGCCACCTGTGGTGACGAAGTCGCCAATCTTGAACGGACGGAAAATCATGATCATCACGCCTGCGGCAAAATTGGACAGCGAGTCCTTCAATGCCAGGCCGACAGCCAGGCCGGCAGCACCGAGAATAGCCAACAGGGAGGTGACGTTGATACCGACCGTATCGATTGCTGCTAGGATGACGGCGACCAGCAGTATGGTATAGATGATGCCGTCCAGGAACTTCACCAGTTCCTCGTCCATGCTGGATTTGCGCATCACTTTCTTGGTCAGTGAAGTGATAGACTTGGCGAGCATTTTACCGATGGTGAATATCGCCAGAGCAAAGAAAATTTTGATCGCCCAAGAGATGACGATGGCAGTCAGCGTTTCTGCATTGAATTCCATGACGTAGTCTCCGGATTTGAATCAGAAAATTGACTATATATCTTTCTTGGCGTTGGCGATGGCTTTCCTGACCTGTTCAGGCGCAGTGCCGCCGGTGTGGTTTCTGGCATTGAGCGAGCCCTCCAAGCTTAGTACGGCAAAAACGTCTTCCCGTATGTCCGGTGAGAATGCCTGTAACTCTTTCAGGGTTAATGCGCTCAAGTCACGACCCTGCTCAATGCCGAACGCCACAGCCTTGCCCACCACTTCGTGGGCGTCACGAAACGGCAGGCCAGTACGCACCAAGTAGTCAGCCAGGTCAGTGGCGGTGGCGAAACCTTTCAATGCGGCGGCGCGCATGTTGTCCTTCTTCGTACGGATGGCGGGGATCATGTCGGCAAAGGCCTTCAGGCAGTCGCTGATCGTATCCAGCGTGTCGAACAGCGGCTCCTTGTCCTCCTGATTGTCCTTGTTGTAAGCCAGGGGCTGCCCCTTCATCAGGGTGAGCAACGCGACCAAGTGACCGTTCACGCGACCGGTCTTACCGCGCACAAGTTCCGGCACGTCGGGATTTTTCTTTTGTGGCATGATGGACGAACCGGTACAGAACCTGTCCGGCAGATCGATGAAATCGAATTGGGCAGAAGTCCAGATCACAAGTTCCTCGGACATCCGTGAAAGGTGTGTCATCAGCAAGCTGGCTGCGGCCGTGAATTCAATGGCGAAATCACGATCGCTGACAGCATCGAGTGAATTGGCTGCGGGCTTGTCGAAGCCAAGCAGCCTGGCAGTTAGTTCTCGGTCTATCGGGAAGGAGGTGCCGGCAAGCGCGGCGGCACCAAGCGGTGATACGTTCATCCTGTCCCGGCAATCCTGCATACGGCCGATGTCGCGTTGCAACATCTCGAACCATGCTAGCAGGTGATGGGAGAAACTGACCGGTTGCGCTGTCTGAAGGTGCGTGAAGCCGGGCATGATGGTATCCATTTCCTTTTCTGCGAGGACAAGTATACCTTCCTGCACTTCACGAATTGCTGAGCAGACGGCATCTATGCCGTCGCGTAAGTACAACCTGATATCGGTAGCGATCTGATCGTTGCGTGACCTACCGGTGTGCAGTTTTTTGCCCACGGCGCCGATGTTGGTGGTCAGTGTCGCCTCGATGTTCATGTGGACGTCCTCGAGGCTGACCGACCAGGTAAATTCGCCGGCTTCGATGGCCTTGCGGATGTCTTCGAGTCCGTTGACGATCTGGTTGCATTCGTCGTCGGTCAGAATGCCAGTCTTTGCCAGCATGGTGGCATGGGCAATGGAGCCGGCGATGTCGGCGCGGTACAGGCGCTTGTCAAAACCGACGGACGCAGTAAACCGCTCCACGAAAGCATCCGTGGGTTCGGAGAAGCGCCCGCCCCAGGGCTTGTCCTTGTGCTGCTCCTGGCTCATGAAATTCCCGAATTCGAGGGTCGGTAAGTGGTAAAGGGACAAGTATAACAACCGCGGCATTGTATGGGGTAGCCACACTTATGATTAAGCGTAAAATAGTCGTTCACCATGCAGTAAACACCTTGCGCCGTCAGAACAAGGCCAAGCTGCCAGCGAGTTATAGCAGTATGAGCAATAACGTCCTTCGAATTGCGACACGCGAAAGCCCCCTGGCCATGTGGCAGGCCGAATATGTGGGCAGCGCCTTGCAGCAATGCCATCCGGGCCTCGTCGTCGAATTGCTGCCGATGACCACGCGCGGCGACCAGATCCTTGATTCACCGCTGTCTCGTATCGGCGGCAAGGGTCTGTTCATGAAGGAACTGGAGGTTGCGATGCTGGAGGGACGGGCCGACATCGCGGTGCATTCCATGAAGGATGTCCCCATGGCTTTTCCCGAGGGCCTACAACTGGCGGTGATCTGCGAGCGCGAAGACTCTCGCGATGCGTTTGTGTCGATAAAATATGCGGCACTGGCAGATTTGCCCACCGGCGCCATCGTTGGCAGCTCCAGCCTAAGAAGGCAGTGCCAGCTGAGGGCCCACCGACCCGACCTAGATATTCGCGACCTGCGCGGCAACGTGAATACACGTTTACGCAAACTCGACGCCAGTGAATACGACGCTATTATTCTCGCCGCCGCTGGCCTGAAACGCCTAGCAATGGCCGATCGCATCACTGACCTGCTTGAACCGGAAATTTCTCTGCCCGCAGTAGGGCAGGGTGCCGTCGGCATCGAGTGCCGGCAGGATGACAAAGCTACGCTGTCACTTCTGGCGCCACTGGCGCACCATGCCACCTCCGTTTGCGTCTCCGCCGAACGTGCCATGAACACGCGGCTCAATGGCGGTTGCCAGGTACCAATCGCCTGTCTTGCTGAACTCGATGCCAAGGGCAGTACCCTGACAGTACGCGGTCTTGTCGGTGAACCGGACGGTTCATGCATACTGCGTAGCGCAAAAAGCGGTCCAGCAAACGATGGAATGAGCCTGGGTATCGCTGTCGCCGAAGCGCTGCTAATACAAGGTGCACAGGACATTCTCAATCGCCTGGATCATGAATGACCTGGCGTTCCATAAGACTAATCGCTTGTTATATCCAGCCTGAGCATGCTTGACGGAAAAACCATCTGGCTGACCCGTCCGGACGGGCAAACGTCGTCCCTGGTGACAGCCCTGGAAGAATGCCATGCGACCGTGCGTGGGATTCCCATGCTCGTCATCGAACCACTGCCCGAAGACGCCAAGATCCGCTCGCGCGTACTCGAACTCGATCGCTATGACCTGCTGTTCTTCATCAGTACCAATGCCGCGGGTCTTGGCATGGCGCTAATTGACAAGTACTGGCCACAGTTTCCCATCCAGCTGGATATCTTTGCCGTCGGTCCAACCACGGCCGCGGTCATCGAAGACTATGGACTCAAGGCCGTATTTCCCTCGGAGCGCATGAGCAGTGAAGCCCTGCTGGCACTGCCGGCGCTGGCGGCAGTAAACGACAAGCGGGCGCTGATCGTGCGCGGTGTCGGCGGGCGCGAACTGCTGGCTGTCGAGTTGTTGAAACGCGGCGCCAATGTAGACTATCTGGAGCTTTACCGCCGCCAGGTTCCGGCGTTCGATCCCGGCGCCATCGCCGGATTGCTGACAAGTGACAAACCCGATGCCGTTGTCGTCACCAGCGCCGAGGCGCTCGGCAACCTGCGGGATCTGCTGGAGGCTGACAATGTATCGCTGGCCTGTGTGCCGCTGTTCGTTTCGTCCAGCCGGATTGCCGACATTGCAAACCTGGCCGGGTTTGCCAAAACGTTCACCATGCTGGGAGCGGACGATAAGGCTATAATCGAATCTCTCGTAAACACCCTCTGAGGGCGTAAATTCCAACTTTCATATGGCTGACGAAGGCAATAACACGGCAACGGAACCCGGCACTGACACCTCTGCGGCGATGCCCAGTTCCCCCGCATCCGTACTCGAGGTTGTAAAGAAAGAGGTGGAAAAACCGGCCACATCGGGCGGAAAGGTCAAGGCAGCAGTCGACATGTTGTTCAAAATCATCCTGCTTGGCAGCATCGGTTATATTGGGTACATGGTGTACGAGCAGGACAAGGCAGTGAACGTCCTGTTCGAGCAGCAAAACGAATTTTTCGGGCAGCAAAACAACAATAATGCCCGTATCAGTGCGCAGCAAGCCGCTGTCGAGGAACTGCAACAACAGCTTCAGGTAGCCGTCGTGAGCGCGCGGCAGGATACTGCTGAACTGGTGGCCGCACAGGCGATAGAAATTGAACGACTGGCTAATGAACTAGTCAGTACGCGCCTGCGCATCAATAGTTCCAGCATAGGTGCGAGCCAGGAGTTTCTCATTGCCGAAGCCGCTTCAGTGCTGCGCTTGGCAAGACAACACCTGGTCGTGGCGCGGGACATGCGCACTGCAGAGGCTCTATATATAGCCACCGATGATGTTCTCAACCGCATCGATGACCCCGCCATTTACGCAGTGCGCGAAATGCTGGCAGGGGAACTGGCCTCGATTCGGGCGGTAACGAAAGTTGATATCAGCAGCATGTACCTTGAGCTTGGTGCCGTAGCTGATCAGGTCAGTGCCCTGCGGGTGACAAACGATCTCGATACTCAAATCGCTGCTGGTGAGCGGGTGTCGCTGGCGGCCGATGCTACGCAGGAAAAGACCGGCTGGCTGAGCCGCTTTTTCAACCGCTTGCGAAATACCTTCAGTAATTACTTCGTTGTCAGGCGCCGGGATGTCCCGATACAGCCGCTGATGACACCCGGGCAGGAAGCGGCGCTCATGCAAAGCATTCGCCTGCAGATCGAGCAGGGCAGGACGGCGCTGCTTCAAGGCGAGCAGGAAATATACTCGACCAGCCTGGGCGAGGCTCGTGACAAAATCGCCGCTTACCTCGCAGGTCCCGGCAATACCCGTGCCAATATCCTGGCCGCGTTAGATGGCTTGCGTGCCCGACGCATCGTTACTGAAGTGCCACCGCTCAACCGGGCCTTACCTGCACTAGAGCAGATACTTTCCGTGCAGGAGTCAGCCGGTATCCAATGATAAAGATCTACGTTTACAGTCTCATTGCGCTGGCCATCGGGGCCTGGTTGTACCTGGTACTTGGGGACGACCCGGGTTATGTGCTGGTCTCCTTCGGCACCTGGTCGGTGGAAACCACGCTGGTCGCCCTGGTGTTGTTCCTCATGTTCCTGGCCGTGGTGGCCTGGGGCATCTGGAAGCTCATCAGTATGCTCAACCCGCTGGGCCTGTTCCGCGGCGATGCCTGGTTCGGTGCCGACCGGCGTCGTAAGGTGGCCGCGGCCGAAAGCGAGGAAGGCCTGCGCCTGATGCTGCTCGGCCACTGGCAGGATGCCTACAAGCTACTGGTCGAGCATTCTGCGCGTACAGATAACCCGGTTTTCAATTACCTGGCCGCCAGTCTAGCGGCCTGGCAGAGGAGTGATGACGCGTCCTGGAATTACTGCCTGGAACAGGCCGCGCGCCATTCACAAAAACCCAACCCTGGTATCAAGGCAGTCAAGGCCTTGCTAGAGTTCCGCTCCGGTAAAACCGAACAGAGCCTGGCCATACTTCTGGCGCTGGATAAGGAGGCACCAGGGAGTCCCTTCGTACTGTCCATGTTGAAAACTATTTATCACTCGGTGAATGATTGGAACAAGCTGGATGCCTTGCTGCCGCAACTGGAAAAACACAAGGTGGTGGATGCCGATGAGCTGCACATGCTCAGGGAAAAGATCGGGGGCTACCGATTGTTGTGCTTGAACACAGTAAACGGCCGTGCACCTGCCTTACAAGAGCAGTGGGATGCCCTTGACAAGAAACTGCGACGCAGTGAAGAGATCGTACTGATCTACATCGACAAGTTGCTCGAATACTCGCGCCACGAGGAAGCCCTGGCGCAGGCCTCAATCTTCCTGAAGCACCAGTGGAGTGACAGCGTGGTATTGAAGACCGGCTATATCGAAACACCAGAGCCCGGCAGCCTGCTCATACTGCTGGAGAAATGGGTAAAATCACGGCCTACCAATGCGTCGTTGATGCTGAGCCTCGGTCGCGCTAGCTTACGCAACCGGTTGTGGGGCAAGGCCCGGGAGTATTTCGAAAGCGCCCTGCGTTTTTCCAAGAGCACGCCGCTGTCCGCCGAGGCCAATGCCGAGCTGGCAAGACTGCTGGATCACATGGGGGAACATGCGCAGAGCGCATCGCTGTATCGAAAAGCATTGACGCAGCTGGACAAGAGACTCCCGGATTTGCCGATGCCGGATTAGCACGGCGAAGCCGCGCGAAAAAAGGGAAAAGAGGTGTTCCAAGAAAGTTGACAATCTAAAGGCAATATTTTTTAAGGATGTTGAGGTGAGGCTGCTCAACTGACCGCCACACCGAACCCGCCTGCCATTTTTCCTTTTTTCCTAAATCTAATCGAAAATTCCGAGCTCATCCCACATCTGATCGACCTTCGCTTTGATCTCTTCCGACATAGATATCGGTCTGCCCCATTCGCGGGTAGTCTCAGACGGGAATTTGGTGGTGGCATCGAAACCGATTTTGGAGCCAAGTCCTGATACCGGCGAGGCAAAGTCTAGGTAATCGATTGGTGTGTTTTCGATGATCACAGAATCGCGTGCCGGATCCATACGCGTGGTCATGGCCCAAATCACGTCCTGCCAGTTGCGCACGTCGACATCGTCGTCGGTCACGATGATGAACTTGGTGTACATGAACTGCCGCAGGAAAGACCATACGCCCATCATTACGCGCTTGGCATGCCCGGCGTACTGTTTTTTCATGCGGACCAACGCCATGCGGTAAGAACAGCCCTCTGGCGGCAAGTAAAAATCGACAATCTCAGGAAACTGTTTCTGCAGGATCGGCACGAACACTTCGTTCAATGCGACACCAAGTATGGCTGGTTCATCAGGCGGCCGGCCGGTGTAGGTACTGTGATAGATCGGATTCCTACGATGTGTGATAGTAGTCACGGTGAATACCGGGAAGCGCTCCACCTCGTTGTAATAACCCGTGTGATCGCCGTAGGGACCTTCATCAGCCATGTCATTTGGCGCGATATGCCCCTCGAGTACGAATTCGGCCGAAGCGGGCACCTGCAGGTCGTTGGTTATCGATTTCGCGACTTCCGTCTTGGCGCCGCGCAGCAGGCCGGCAAACCCGTATTCGCTGAGCGTATCTGGAACCGGAGTGACCGTGCCAAGGATAGTGGCGGGATCGGCGCCGATGGCCACCGACATGGGAAACGGCTGGTCTGAAAATTTTTCCTGCCATTCGCGGAAATCGAGCGCACCACCGCGTTGCGCCAGCCAGCGCATGATCAGTCGGTTTTTGCCGAGCAATTGCATGCGGTAGATACCTAGGTTCTGGCGATCCTTGTTGGGGCCTCGCGTGATGACCAGCGGCCAGGTTATCAGGGGGGCGACGTCTTCAGGCCAGCAGGTCTGAATCGGCAGAGTGGTCAGGTCGACATCCGCTTCATTGACAACGACCTCCTGGCACAGCGGATTTTTTACTTCCTTCGGTGTTAGGTATAGCGCGTTCTTGAACTTGGGCGCCTTTTCCAGCAAGTCCTTCCAACCGGAGGGAGGTTCGGGTTCTTTCAGGAAGGCCAGGAGTTTGCCGACGTCACGCAGGGAGGCAACATCGTCTTGGCCCATGGCCATGGCGACACGCTTCGGCGTGCCGAATAGGTTGCCGAGTACGGGAATTGATGAGCCGACAGGGTTTTCAAACAGCAGGGCAGGACCCTGGCGTTTCAGGGTGCGGTCACAGATTTCGGTGATTTCCAAGGTTGGATCTACCGGCGCGGTGATACGTTTCAGTTCACCGGCTTTTTCCAGGGTCATAATGAAGTCGCGTAGGTCTCTGAACATCAATTAGCCCTGGCGTCTTTAAGGCAATATGCGCAATGCAGCTTGCGGCTACTTGCGTTTCATCGCCTGGAAGAATTCGTCGTTGGTCTTGGTGTCTTTCAGTTTGTCGAGAATGAACTCGGTAGCCGGTACGTCTTCCATCGAGGTCAGCAGTTTACGCAGGATCCACACGCGCTGCAGTTCTTCTTCGGTCATCAGCAGGTCTTCGCGGCGAGTACCGGAACGGCGCACGTTGATGGCCGGGTACACACGCTTCTCCGCCATCTTGCGGTCGAGGTGTAGTTCCATATTGCCAGTGCCTTTGAATTCTTCGTAAATGACTTCATCCATCTTGGAACCGGTTTCAATAAGACATGTGGAGATGATGGTGAGGCTGCCGCCTTCTTCCACGTTACGTGCCGCACCAAAGAAACGTTTCGGGCGTTCCAGGGCGTGGGCGTCCACACCACCGGTAAGTACTTTCCCTGAAGACGGGATGATGGTGTTGTAGGCGCGCGCGAGACGGGTCATGGAGTCGAGTAGGATGATGACATCCTTTTTGTGTTCGACAAGGCGCTTGGCTTTCTCGATGACCATTTCCGCAACCTGCACATGGCGTGACGGCGGCTCGTCAAACGTACTAGCCACGACTTCGCCGCGCACGGAGCGCTTCATTTCGGTCACTTCCTCCGGGCGTTCATCGATCAACAGAACAATCAAGGTACATTCCGGCGAATTGCGCGTAATCGACTGGGCGATGTTCTGAAGGATAAGAGTCTTGCCCGCCTTCGGTGGAGAGACGATTAGGCCACGCTGGCCTTTGCCGATGGGTGCGATCAGGTCGATGACGCGGGCGCTGAGGTCCTCGGTACTGCCGTTGCCAGCTTCGAGAACGAGGCGTTCATCAGGAAAGAGAGGGGTTAGGTTTTCAAAAAGGATTTTCTGCTTAGCGTTTTCGGGCTTGTCGAAATTGATGTCATTGACTTTGAGCAGGGCAAAGTAACGTTCCCCTTCCTTCGGTGGCCTGATCTTGCCTGAAATCGTGTCACCAGTCCGCAGGTTGAAGCGCCTGATCTGGCTGGGCGAGACGTAGATATCGTCGGGGCCGGCCAAGTAGGAAGCATCCGCGGAGCGCAGAAACCCGAAGCCATCCTGCAGGATTTCAAGCACGCCGTCACCATAGATATCCTCGCCGTTCTTCGCATGACGCTTGAGCATCTGGAAGATGACGTCCTGTTTACGTGTTCTGGATACGTTTTCTAGGCCCATTTGGTGGGCGGTTTCAAGGAGTTCGGATATGGGTTTGGTTTTTAGTTCGGATAAATTCATAAGTGCGGAAGGGGTTGTCTGTTAATTGTCAGGGGTGGCGTTGCTCTTGTTTTTGGTTTATGCAGAGATAGTATTTTTAAGTAATAAGGGGGTCTTTGGGAAGTACGGACGGAGTCCGGGTTAGAGGGTTTCTAAAACGTACTTAAAAAAGTTATAAAAATTAAAAAGGACTAAATTATTGTTGTTTTGGTAATTGGGCCTTGCGAATTTTGCTCTTGGAAAAGGGGTCTGAACGACCAGAAAGTGGGCAATCTAGCACCCCATTTTCGAGGTGTCCAGAAAAATATTGTGGTTTTTTCGGCAGATAAGAGCGCTACTGCACAAAAGTTGTACCAGCAAAAAAACCAGTTGCCTTTAAAGCAAGACACTATGGTGAATCAACGGTTGATTAGATGGAGCTGTCGAGAAAAGCTGCCAGTTGTGATTTAGATAGTGCGCCAACCTTTTTGGCTTCTGCATTACCGTTCTTGAACAGTATCAGGGTCGGAATACCCTTGACGTTGTACTTCGGGGCGGTTTGCGGGTTGGCTTCAACATCCAGCTTCACCACTTTCACCTTGCCGGAGTATTCCTCCGCAACTTCATCAAGGACGGGAGCAATCATTTTACAAGGACCGCACCACTCTGCCCAGAAATCGACCAGGACAGGGCCGCTGGCGTTGAGCACTTCTTCTTCAAAACTGTCGTCGGTTACGTGGGTGAGGTTCTCGCTCATGTTGAATTCCTTGATATGACTGGGAATGGGGTTATGTTAGGGTCTTTCGCCGGAACTGTTCTCATCGGTCGGTCCGCTAATAATAAGGCCAAATTGCCAGTATTCAAGCTTGGAATACACCTGCAAAGCGTGGGATTGGTGGTTAACAGCTGCAGGTAAAAGACCCGGTCGTTAGCGGATTCTTTCAGCCGCGGTGCGGGCGAAATAGGTCAGGATGGCGTCTGCTCCGGCACGTTTGATGCCTGTAAGGGACTCCAGGATGATTTTGTCCGGATCCAGCCAGCCCTTTTCAAAGGCGGCGCTCAACATGGCATACTCCCCACTGACCTGGTAGGCGAAAGTGGGCACGCCGAATTGATCTTTCACCCGGCGGATGATGTCTAGGTACGGCATGGCGGGTTTTACCATGACCATGTCTGCGCCCTCACTAAGGTCCAGTGCAACTTCATGCAGGGCTTCGTTGGAATTGGCCGGGTCCATCTGGTAATTTTCCTTGGTGGAAGCACCGAGGTTACCCGAGGAGCCCACTGCATCGCGGAACGGGCCGTAATAGGCCGAGGCATACTTGGCGGAGTAGGCAAGTATGCGGGTATTGACATGCCCCGCGTTTTCCAGCGCCATGCGAATGGCGCCGATGCGGCCATCCATCATGTCCGAGGGTGCGACTATGTCTGCCCCGGCGTCGGCATGGGAAAGCGCCTGCTCCACCAGGGTATCGACGGTGAAATCGTTAAGTACATAACCCGAGTCATCGATGATGCCGTCTTGTCCGTGGGTTGTAAAAGGATCCAGCGCGACATCAGTGATCACACCAAGTTCGGGACATGCATCCTTGAGAGCGCGCACGGCACGTTGCGCCAGACCGTCAGGATTATAAGACTCTGCTCCACTTTCTGTTTTGGTTGCAGGATCAGGCACAGGGAACAGGGCCATAGAGGGTATGCCAAGATCATTGGCTTCTTTCGCTTCCCTTACCAGTTCATCGATGGTCAGGCGATTGACTCCCGGCATAGAGGGAACGGGTTCACGCGTCGCCTTGCCCTCGATAACAAAGGCAGGGTAGATGAGATCTGCGGAAGTCAATACGGTTTCGCGCATCAGTTGCCGGCTGAATTCATCATGCCTCATGCGCCTCATGCGTGTAGTCGGGAACTTCCTGTTGAAACGGTTCGTTGACACGCCTTTGCTCCTGATGTTCCTGATTTACCAGACGTTTTTAAGCTACACTCGAATCACGATTAGCCGCGAGCGGTAGACTATACCATAGAAAGCGTGGGGCAAGCTTTTTAGGATATCCCGGTTCGGTGTCGGAACACATAGCTGGTAAAGTATCAAGGAAACCAATAAAACATGAGTGCCAAAAAAATACTACTGCTGGTCATCGTCCTGGCATCGATTATCCTGTTTTACCTGGGCTGCCTGCAGGACTATTTCAACATGGCGTATTTTCAGGACCAGCGTGATAGCATCATGGCCTACAAGGACGCCAACTTCGCCACGGCCAGTCTGGTTTACTTCTTCCTATATATAGTGGTTGCAGCGCTGTCACTGCCCGCTGCGGCAATTCTCACTGTTGCCGGTGGTGATTTATTCGGTTTTGCATGGGCACTGGTCCTGGTGTCCTTTGCCAGCTCCATCGGCGCGACACTGGCATTCCTCATCGCAAGAACCCTATTGCACGACTGGGTGCAGGCAAGATTTGGGCATGCACTTAAGCGGGTAAACGAGGGTATAGAGCGTGATGGCGTGTTCTATCTTTTCACCCTGCGACTGATTCCGGCGTTCCCGTTTTTCCTGGTCAACGTGCTGATGGCGCTGACGCCGATTTCAACGGCTTCTTTTTATATAGTCAGCCAGCTCGGTATGTTGTTCGGCACGGCACTGTATGTAAATGTCGGCGTCGAACTGGGTCTGGCCACCACCGTGCCCGACATATTCGGCATCGGCGTTATTCGCGCTATAGTGCTGCTTGCCATCTTTCCATGGCTAGCCAAGGGCATAGTGCGCTGGCTGCATAATCACCGTGCACTGGCGCCATGGCGTGATAGGCGACCACAACAATTCGATACAAACATGGTCGTAATCGGTGCAGGTTCGGCAGGACTTGTCACCGCATACATCGCGGCGGGGGCCCGGGCTAAAGTTACCCTAGTAGAAAAACACCGGATGGGTGGGGACTGTCTCAATACCGGCTGTGTACCGAGTAAGGCACTCATTAGAAGCGCTGGCGTAAGACACCTGTCCGGCAGAGCGAAAGAATTCGGGCTCGAGGGTGAACCGGCATCCGTGAATTTTTACGCGGTCATGGACAGGGTACGTAATATCGTGAACACCATCGAACCCCATGATTCCATTGAACGCTATACCCGTCTTGGGGTTGATTGCTTGATGGGAGAGGCAACTATCACATCCCCATGGACGGTCAGCGTTAACGGCGAGGAAATACGTACGCGCAATATTGTCATCGCCACCGGTGCACGGCCGTTCGTGCCACCAGTGCCTGGCCTAGCGAATTGCGACTACTTAACCTCGGACAATCTCTGGAACCTTGAGCAGTTGCCCGGGCGCCTGCTGGTGATGGGCGCGGGACCGATCGGCTGTGAATTGGCCCAGGCTTTCGCCCGGCTTGGGTCGACAGTTACCCTTGTGGACATGCAGGATCGCATTCTGCCACGCGAGGATACCGACGTGTCAGCCAGCATTACTGCGCGATTTGGGCAAGAAGGCATACGAGTCATAACGGGCACCAGTATCAATCGTATCGAGGCAACCGGCTATAGCCATGCCGCGGTTATAGAGCGAGAGGGCAGTCTGGAAAGGGTCGAGTTCGACAAGGTGCTGGTTGCCGCAGGCAGGCAGGCGAATACGGAGCATCTTGGCCTCAAAATGCTCGGGATTGAGTGCAATGCCGACGGGTCGGTGAAAGTAAATGAATTCCTACAGACAAACTATCCGAACATTTTCGCATGCGGCGATGTTGCTGGGCCTTACCATTTCACTCACATAGCGTCCTTCCAGGCATGGTTCGCCGCGATAAACGGTCTGTTCGGTGCATTCAAGAAATTCCGCATACACTATGACGTCATCCCCTGGGCAACGTTTACCGACCCGGAAGTGGCGCGTGTCGGACTCAGTGAAACCGAGGCGCGAGAGAAAGGTATCGATTACGAGCTTACTCGATTCAACCTGGGAGAACTCGACCGAGCAGTAACTGACAGCGAGACCACAGGATTTATCAAGGTGCTGACCGTGCCGGGCAAGGACAGGATTGTTGGCGCCGTCATTGTCGGAGCGCATGCTTCGGAACTCATCAATGAATTCATCCTTGCCATGAGAAACGGCCTTGGCCTGAAGAAAATCATGGCCGCCATCCATGTCTATCCCACCTGGTCGGAAAGCAGTAAGTTTGTCGCTGGTGCCTGGCGCAAGGCGCATGCGCCGGAATGGGCTTATCCGTTACTCGACAGTTTCCATCGGCTGAAGCGGAAATAAACAGAATTTAATACTGGAGGATAATCAGTCCCCAGCCAGGTCTAGTAGCTGGACTTGCAGGGGAAATCATATGGTCAGCACATTATCGAGTGACATAAGTTCATCCGGAAGTGACCTGTCTTTCGATGAGTGCACTACCTCATCCTTGTAGTTGTCATTAAAGGATAGGGCCAGGCCAGTCGTGGTTTTGATGCTGTGGTAGATGTCGGTCAGTAGTGGACAATGAGCTTCAACCTCCACGGCACTCTCGTGGAGGAGGGTTGGTATACTTCGAAATGGCTGGTAGAGATATAGTCTATTAGGGATTCACAGAAAGCCTCGATGGGAAAATCCCGGCTGCCAACCTGCAAGGCTTGGTCGTAGTACAGGGACCCATCCAGGTCATGGTCAATGAAATCACGCTAATGTTTATAGCGGCATATGATCGCTTCGATCTCCTTGTACCTTACGGCAGGTATATTCTTGTTCTTGTTATCCCCGCAACGTACCAACCAAGAACGGGACGGTTTTACCAAAATACTAGAAGAGGCATGGGGTATTTGCCGGAATTGCGGGTCAATTGAAAAAAGGTTGGAAAATCAGGCGATTGATGCCGGCTTGCGTATGGCCTGCCAGGCACAAACACCTGTAAGCATGACGAATCCCACCAGGCTCCACTGTGGTATGGCCCAGCCAAGAACCGGATCCTGCCAGACGATCTCCGCACAGTTCCCGTCACCCGAGAACATAACCGAGAGCACATCGCGCAGGGGAAACTGCTCGATCATATAGCTGAGGCTCGGTCCACAGGCCGGTACTTCATCCTTGGGCAGGTGTTGCAGATAGATCTGGCGAATGGCAAAACCGCCGCCGGCGGCGGAGAGAATGGCGGCAAGGCCACCATAGATTAGTTTGCCCCGGGCAACCGGATTGTGGATAAAGGCTATCAGGGCAACGATGCCTGTAGCGAGAAAGAAAACGCGTTGCATGATGCACAGGGGACAAGGCTCCAGCATCATCACGTGTTCCATGTACATGGCGATGCCCAGCAGGGAAACGCAGAACAGGAAGATATACAGATAGATAAAGCGGGTGCGCAGTAGCCATGTGATGGTTGAGTGGGTCATAAGTGCTGTTGTGTTCCGTGTAAACTGAGTTATTAACGTCCTTTGAAGAACGTTATCAGGCGTTGTTGGCCCGTTCCAGAAAGGTTTCAAAATCCACGTCGTCGCTATTTTCGATCTCGGCGCGCTCTTTGTCGGATTTTTTTACCATCTCTTTGAAGGTTACCATTTTATCGTCGCTGAGTGTCAGTCCGCGGAAGTAATCGCTATTAGCGAGTGACTGGTTCATTGCGAACTTAAAGTAAGGCGTTTTCAGGTCGTCCATTCTGCGCAACACTTTTGCCGATGGTGTCATGCTGGAGTCATCCACCTTGGCAACCTGAGCGGCAGTAGCACGTACGTGGGTATCACCTTTCCGGCAGTCGTCCATCAGTGTCGCGATTTCGCCCGCTTCCGCAAGGATCTCGCCGGCCCAATCTTTCAGGGAAATCGATCGGCCCTGTTGAACAAGCATGAGGCCGGGTTCGCGGCCGCGGTTCACCACGGTTTTCAGGTTGGCATCGATTTCCCGCGTTTCGTCCTTGCTTGTGGGTGGGCTGTTGCGCAGCAGGCAGAACAGCAGGAAGCTGGAGAGAAAGCGGATCTCTTCTTCGTCGATGCCCACCGGCAGGAAAGGATTCAGATCGAGACAGCGCACTTCAACATATTCCACGCCTTCCTGTTTCAATATCTTCACCGGACGCACGCCAGAACTGGAAGCGCGTTTCGGGCGAACCGCACTGTAAAACTCGTTCTCGATTTGCAAGATGCTGTCGTTGAGCTGTTTTAACTTGCCGTTTTCCGGGGCGAACTTGCTGTAGGGCGGGTAGGGTGTCCTGATAGCGCTGGTAAGGTCGCGGGCGTATTCATCAAGGCTGTTATAGCTGATATAGAGCGAGCGCTGGGCATCGCTGGTATAACCGAGATCGCCCATCCTGAGACACGTGGCATAGGGCATGTACAGAGTATTATCGTCGTATTCTTCCAGCCCATGGTCAGGATTGTTGTGTACAAAACTCTTGCAAACTGCAGGCGATGCACCGAACAAGTATAGGAGTAACCAGGAATAACGGCGGAAATTGCGGATCAGGTTGAAGTACTGTTCGGTCTTGAAATCCATCGGTGACTGGTTACTGCCCAGCAGGTCTTTGTAGAGCGTCCAGAAGGTGTCCGGCAGGGAGAAGTTGAAATGAATGCCGGCGATGGTCTGCATGGCGCGGCCATAACGGAAGCTGAGGCCGGAGCGATACAGTGTTTTCAGCTTGCCAATATTGGAGTAACCGTAACGGGCCAGGGGAATGTGATCGTCTCCATCGAGTATGCAGGGCATGCTGGATGTCCAGATCAGTTCCTCGCGATCCATCTGGGAAAACAGGAAGGTGTGCAGGTCGGCTAGGTAAGCCAAGCAATCTTCCGGCTTGTTGAATACCGGCGTTATGAATTCCAGCAGGGCTTCGGAAAAATCCGTAGTGATGTTGGGATGCGTCAGCGGCGATCCTAGTCCGGCCGGATGGGGCGTCTGGGCAATATGGCCATTGGGGTCGATACGCAGACTTTCCTTCTCGATACCGTGGCAGGTATCGGCCAGGCAGTTTGTACGGGAAGTGTCTCTGAGCAGGTTCAGGCGGTGTTTTAGTTTTTCCGACAAAGCAAAATTCCTGATTTCTGAAACGGAATATTTCCGATTACTGTCAACAAAAACGCCGGCTAATGGAGACAGTATCGTATTGTTATTTTTATAAATTTACTGTCGAAAACCATGCCCAGAAATTAGCCTAGGAAATAGTGGGTGCCGATTATGCCACAGTTGTCCGGCTCTGGATAACTGTAATGTTAAAGCCGGGTCCGTTCTCAATCTTCCAGTTGTTGCTGCTTGAAGCGATGGATCTTACGTCGGTCCTGCTTGGTGGGACGCCCTGGGGTAACGGGATTCATAGCTCGTTGTGCCTTGCGTTTTTCGGCCTCTAGTTCACGCCTGGAAATGCTCTCCGGCGTCTCCTCATAGAGCAGGGCAGCCTGGGGCGCGCCGCCGCGCTTGTCCGATAACGCCCTCACGACAACGGTGCGCTCATCCCAGCCCTGGCGAATTTCCAGGATCATGCCGACTTCGACTTCACGGCTAGACTTGCTGCGTGCACCATTGCAATGCACCTTGCCGTGGTCGATGGCCTGCTTGGCCATTGACCGGGTTTTGAAAAACCGTGCCGCCCAAAGCCACTTGTCCAGGCGCACCTTGCCACTGTTGTCCTGTTGCAATGGCATGTCGGTCAGTTCCCCCTCGCCATCAGTTCATCGAGATGCACGATGCCGGGAAAGTGTGTCGGGTTGTTTGGCTGGCTGCCGGAGTCCGGGTGTAGCACCTGGACGAGATGGGCAATCCCGCTCCGGTGCGCGCATTCCAGAACCGGCAAGCTGTCATCTACGAACAGTGAGCGGGACAGGTCGATGCCTTCGCGGTCACACAACAGCTCCCAGAAACCGTCGTTTTCCTTAGCAAGGGCGAATTCATGGGATGAGATCATTTCCTCAAGATGGGCATGCAGGCCTGAAGCTTCCACCTTGATGGCCAGGGCCTTAGGGTGGGCATTGGTGATCAGTACGATGCGCTTGTCCATGCTTTTAAGCCAGGCCAAGAAATCGGCACAGTGAGGACGCATGCGGATCAAGTGACGAATCTCCTTTTTCAGCGCTTCCACATCCATATTGAGCTTGTCGGTCCAGTGATCCAGGCAGTACCAGTTTAGGCTACCGTAAGCGGACTCCGAGAGTGAACGTACCCTAATACGCGCCTCTTCCAGGGCCACCGCGTGATGCTTGGCCACTTTCAAGGGCAGGAATTCCTGCCAGAAATAATTATCGAAACTGAGGTCGAGCAGTGTGCCGTCCATGTCGAGTAGGACATTGTCGATATTTAGCCAGTCAACCATTTTTGCTGAAAATTTTTGCCTTATCTTGGGACATGCAAGCCCGAATGAAGTTTCATTATAATAGAGCGATGAATTGAATAGGCCTGGATAGTGAAATATTTCGTCTGGCCTGAATCTCCTTAAAGCGATTCCAACGACCGGCCCCTAACCATGAACTACCAATCACTACTGAAGGCCACCATCGGCATCAGCCAGGAAGCAGGCGCCGCCATTCTCGAGGTCTATTACCGCGATGAAGATCTCGATGTCCTTACCAAGGAAAACGACTCGCCTCTGACGGAAGCAGATCTTGCCGCACACCGAATCATCATCGATGCGTTACGTGAACTAACTCCGGCCTTGCCCATACTTTCGGAAGAATCGCGTGCGGTTTCCTGGCTGCAAAGACATGCCTGGCAAACTTATTGGCTGGTCGACCCGCTGGACGGGACCAAAGAGTTCATCAGCCGCAACGGCGAGTTCACTGTCAACATCGCCCTCATCCACAATGGCAGGCCGACGCTGGGCGTGGTTTATGTTCCAGTAAAGGATATCGTCTATTACGGCAGTCCCGATGGGGCGTTCAAGGTAAGCGGCGGCAATACCGAGGCGGTCCAGACGTCAAGAATTGAGGAAAACCAGAACACCATCGCCGTGGTGGCCAGTCGCAGTCACAAGGGTGATGAACTGGAAGCCTGGTTGGAGCGTGCCGCGGCCATATTTCCACGGATGGAACTGGTCAGCATGGGTAGTTCGCTGAAGATCTGCCTGGTGGCTGAGGGCCGCGCTGATATCTATCCGCGCCTGTCATTAACATCCGAGTGGGATACAGCCGCGGCACAGGCAGTGCTGGAAGCTGCCGGTGGCGTTCTGACTGACACTGAATTCAACATCTATCGCTACAACCAGAAAGAAGACATTCTCAATCCGTACTTCTTCGCAATCGGTGACAGAACCTACGACTGGAAAGCCATCTAGAAAGAAAGGTTATTCCACCTCCCTAAAAGATTTGTGATTCTCTTCACGTATCCATTTCCTACAACTCAGATGATTGATCCAACGTCTATATACTGTAGGGCTAAATGTGATGAAGATGGTCGGCTGAACCGCTCAAAAATTACCCGATTAATGAGAGGCCATTTGCAGAACGAATTTGGTCGCCAGCTCACAACCCTTCATTTCGATTTCAAAATCATTGGTAAAGTACGAGCCACCCTCGGTGAAATTTTCCTCGAGCCATTCGTTGTAGACGCCTAGCATAAGTTTAACGTCACCCACTGCTTTGTCCGACAGCAGTTCCAGGTCGGGTTCGATACCCGTGCGCACTTGTTCGGTGTTCATCTTGATCATGATGCCATTCTGGATGAGCTGCAGTGCTTGATTCTCGTATCCCTTTGAGACTTCCGGTGAATCATTCGCGACCAGGGCCGACAGGGTCATGTTTAATGCGGTGCAGCGGTTCATGACTTCAGCCATCTGGTGTGCATCTGAATTGCCCATGCTGCCCAGTAAAAGTTCAGCCACTGGCACCCATTCCGGGCTGGCGGTTAGGCTCGGTGCGGTCAGGCAACAGGCCATGAAAATGGTAAGTTTGTTGAGGAACCTGCGGACTGGAAACATGGGGCTCTCCGGGTTGTGAACTCTCGCGAAAAAGAGGCAACACCCCTATTAGGCCCTTACATACTGTCCAAGTCAAAGAGTGTTTATGGTTGGTCGATAAATCGCTGCAATGAAGGCAACAATAATTTGTTAGGCAGGTGTTTCGGCAGAAATCCCGGTTGCCGGCTTGGCCGGTTTGCGCATGGTTCGACAGGTGTTTTCCTTCATATGCCAGGCCTTCTTCCAGACCATACCAGTCATATAATTGATTTCATCTACTCTCAGACGGCAGCCTTCCTGAATTGTTTCGATGGTGAGGTACTTTCCAATGTTGTTGATGTCGTTGTTGCTGGATGAATACAGCGCTACCCAATTGTTGTTGTACAGCGCGGACAAAGAAACGCCCTGAATGATACCGTCGATGCGGATCGCTAGGGTGCGCAGGTAGCCGAGGTTCTTTAACTCCCTGATCACACGCCTGGCTTCATCCTTGCCCTCATCTATGGCGTAATCTGATTCCTCGCCGAAGTTTTTCACGTTCAACTCGATGAAAGCTTCAGTTTCATCGGCGTCATCCCAGGTCAGTTCCGGTTTTCTCATGTCCACGAGTTTGCGAATGTCGCGCTGGATATTCTTGCGCTTGTCCTTTGAGAAGGTGGCCACCATGTGGTTATTAAAGTCGTAATCGAAATCCATTGGCACCAGGTAATACTGGCTGTCCCGCTCGATGAAATTGGGCTCATACTCGGGGTACATGGCAAGGACCTGGTCGACCCAGGTGCCACGTAGGTCGAAAAAGGCGGTATTTTCTGGCAGGGCGCCAAAGCATTCACGGAAATCGTCGATATCGATCCACAGGATACGGCTGTCGGCATAGCAACCGCCGAACAGCTCGAAGCTGCCGTCCTTAGTATCTTCCACAAGGGGAATAAGGCCGTCCGCAGCGTTATCGGTTTCATGCACCATGAAATTGAAACGGTAGCGGGCCTCGTCATGGAAGGCATACATCAGCTCCCATTCATCCCAGGCGTGTTCTCGGGGACTGAACTGATCCCACAGGGACTTGCATTCAGCCTGGTCGGTTACGAATCTGATCACACTTCCCTCAGGTAACCCCAGTTATGGAGCTTGTCACTGTCTTCGAACCAGCGGTTGCCGATGTCCACGCGGTAGTACATGTGTGGAATGATCAGGTTCTTGATGCGGGAATATGCTTGTTTCTGCGCCTGTTTCATGGTTTGGCCCATGCCTACTACCACCAAGATGACGCCAGATTCTCCGGTGATCAGCCATTCGTTGTTGACCAGCTTGACGTCCTCGAAATGCACTCCTTCCTTGCTCTTGCGGAAGTGAATGATGGTGTCCTTGGATTTGACGTTGAAAGTTTCCGGGTCGGTGAAGGGGAACGGCGGTACCACTATGCGCACGCCAATCTGGAATCCGGAGCGGGTTTTGAAAGTGCTGCGCGTTCCTGCGGCCAAGCCATGGAGAAATTCGGCCATCGGCGTGGTGATGCCTTCCGACTGGATGAAAATAGTCGGGTAGCCGAAGCGTGCGGTGAATTCCAGCGGATAGATGCTGTGGCCGCTGACGATGCAGTTCAGGTCGAGGTAGCCAACATAGCCTTCATCGGCCAGTTTGCCTTCCAGTTTCTTCAGTGTTTGGTTGAAGATGCGGTTGGGTCCTGACCAGAACATGGCCGTGCCCATTTCTCCAGTGGAGGGACCGAGATCTCCGGGGAATAGTTTCTTGTGTTCGAAGTTGACGTTTATGGGATAGGCAAACTGCTTGCCATTGAAGAAGGCCCCCACGGCCACCTCCACACCCTCCACGCGGCGCTGCAGCTGGAATGTCGGGATCTTGTCGGACCAGGCTTGCTGGTAATCTTCTAGTACTTGTATGACGTCGGATCCGTCCTCTTCCTCCCCGATGAAGAGCAGGCCTTTCAGGTTCTGCGCTTCGCCCGACGGCTTGATGACATAGCGGCCCTTGTTTTCCCGAACGAAGTTGATGGCGTCATCGAAGCTTTCAAAGTGCTTGTAGGGAATAATGGATATGCCGTGTTTTTTCAGTTCTTCCTGGCCGAAAGAGCGATCATCCTCGAGCATGTCGGTGTAAGGCGTACCGCCAACGACTAGCTTGCCTGCATCACGCAGCTTTTTTGCTTCGGTACCCATGCCCAGTACATCATCAAAAACTATGACGTCGGCCCAGTCCACCTCATTTTTCCAGTCATCGACCATGGGCACAAAGCCGGCTCCGACCTCGCGGTCAGCTGGATTGGAAATGGAATACTTGACGTTGTGGCCTTCCTTAACGATTGTCCAGGCAAGATCTCCGATCAGGCCATCGTAGGAAACGAACAGAAAGTTCATGCGTTATTCCCTTATAGGATTGAATATAAAATTCTATGTTACCGGTGTTGGGCAGACAACGTTGGAAAGACAAACATCAGCAAATAGTTCAGTTGCATTTTTTGAAGTTGATGGATTGCTAGGCAGCATGACTTTGCTGCAAGCCTGTTTACTTGCCGGGCATTAACTGGATAATCGTGCCCTTTCCCCAATTCACTGTCCCGGTTAGTCCCTGTCGTATGTGGTTCAAGAATCTTCGTCTTTATTGCCTTGCCCAACCCTTTGAACTGACTGTAGAAGATTTCGAGTCGGCCCTTGCCCACAATATCTTCGAGCCTTGTTCGAGCTATGAAAAGGAGCGCATCGGCTGGACGGCCCCTATGGGGGAAAATGCGCCAGACAGCGATAAAACGGCAGAAGACGGCGCTTCGCCAATGCTCACTCATGCCGCCGGCGATTACATCTTGATCTGTGCCCAGCGCCAGGATCGACTGCTGCCGGCCACCGTTGTGCGAGAAGCGACGGCGGAGAAGGTCGCTGAAATCGAGGAACGACAGGCGCGCAAGGTCTATCGCAAGGAAAAACGCGAGATCCAGGACGATGTCTATGCAGCCCTGCTACCGCGCGCCTTTACACGGTCCTCCCGCATTTATGCCTACATTTCCCGGCGCGACAACCTGCTGGTGGTGGACACTGCCAGTGCTCCGAAAGCGGAGGAATTCCTCAACCTGCTGCGTGACACACTAGGTTCTTTCCCCTTGTCATTGCCCAACAGCAAGGTAGCCCCGGCCGCCGTAATGACGCGCTGGCTGAAGAATGGCAAGGCCACTGACGGCTTCGTCATCAACGACGATTGCGAACTGGTCAGTCCCAAGGATGCCAGCAATATAGTAAGGCTGAAGGGCCAGGACCTGGAGGGGGGTGAGATCAGGGTCCACCTGGAAGCCGGCAAGCTGGCCCGCCACCTGGGCGTTGTCTGGAACAACCGGGTCGGCTGCAACATCATGGAAGACCTATGCATCAAACGACTCAGGTTCGAGAATATCCGGGAGGAATCGGATGGTTATGAAAACGAGACGCCGGCCGAAAAGTTTGACCAGGAATTCGCTTTGATGACGCTGCAGCTCAGCGATTTCTTCAAATCCCTGTTCACCGCATTTGGCGGGCTTGAGGACCCCGGCAAGAAACTGCTGCCTGACAATAGAAAGAAGGAAGACTGCCAAGGGCAATAGGTCCAAAGACAAAAAAGGCAGGGGAAGCCCTGCCTTTTTTGTTGCGCGGGATGTGTTCAGTCAGCGGCCGGCGGCTGCCCAGAGCTGGTCCTTGGTTTGCGGCTCGGCGCTGGAGTGCACATTGATATAGCGGTCGAAGTCGGTGACCCCGAGCTTGATCAGTGCCGGCACCAGTGCCTGTACGTGGTCGTTACCGCGTTCCCCCGGTCCTGGCAGGGAGAAATCGCCCTGGAACAGCACGCGCTCCTGCGGGAAGTACGCCACCATCAGGCCGTTGGAGTGGGGCGCCGGGTAGATGTGCAGCATCTCAACGGTGTGTGTGCCGTCTGTGTAGGTCTTCCTGGTATCCACAGCTTCCACCCAGACCCGGTGCGGGTTCTGCGCCAGCGCATCATTGAGCAGGGTGCGCGGTGTGTTGAGTGCACGCTCGAAGAACTCTAGATTGTTGGCCTGCGTGATCACGGTCGCCCCCTCGGCCACCGCCACAGGCAGCCCGGCGGTGTGGTCGGAATGCGGATGAGTGTTCATGATATAGCGGATTGGCTTACCCGGCATCCTGCGCTTGGCCTCGTCGATATAGGCCGCGATGGCCACGTGGCTGGCGCCGGCCTCGAGCATCATGATGTGGTCGTCAAATTCATAGAACAGCGAATCGTAGCTACCGCCACCGCCGGTGGAGAAACGGTATAGATCGTTGCCGAGATCCTCGACCATCACGGTGACCTCGCCGCCTCCACCGAAGCCTCCACCGCCGCCAGAAGGTGCGGGAAGGAGGGAGGCCACGTTGTTCATGTTGGCGCTGGCGTTTGTGACGGACACCTGGAAATACGGCCAGCCGCCGCGGGTCTGGGTGATACTGGTCGGAGCCATGAAGCCGCCGAAGTCGCGCCAGCCGGTGTAGGAGGCGAAGACGTGCATGTCGCCCATCATGTTGTCGCCCACCCAGGTTTCCACGTGTTCGACCAGGTTGTCGTCACTCAGGTAGCCATTTATGATGTAGCTAGCACCGGAAGGCGCTTTCACATCCGGGCTCCAGCTCAGCACGGTGTAGCTCCTGCCGTTGATGGCTCGCCGGTTGACGGACGCACCCTGTTCAGCTGCGCCGGTCAGGAATCCCCAGGGCGTGATGTAGTATTCCAGGGAATTGGCCCAGTTGCCGGACAGGTCGGCCTGCTCGGCGGTGACCTGCTGGAAGAAGGTGCCCGGGCTGACGGTGGTGGAGCCGCCGGGGCCGATATTCAGCGTATTACCGGAATGGCGCATGGCGGGCGCATTCACATCGATGACGCGCTGGTACTCCATGATCGGGCGCATCGGGTAGTGGGTGTCTTCACAGATCATGTTGGTGGCGTTGGCGCCGCACTGCTGAAAGGCGACGTTCTGTGCTGAACCTGACAGCATGACTGAATTGACGTTGCCCAAGGCGCGCCGGGCATCATTGATGAGTCCGCCGGAATCCTGTGCTGTGGCGGTACAGCCGAATCCCAGGAATATCGTTACTGCAATTGCCAGTTTCTTTATCACGGGTGTTTCCCCCCTAACGTAATTATTTAAGTTGTTATGGAACGGGCAGCGAGTTTCGATTCTACCCACAGATGGGCCGCGGATGGTATAGAAACCGACTTCTACATATACTCTATCTAAAAGACGTGAAGGTTCGAGTAGGTCGCAGGAGCCCCATGGGGGCGTCATCCTACTTTGCTGAGTAGTACTGATACAGAGATACAGGTGGCTCTCCCGGGGATTTCATATTGAAGAAGAATTTTGCCATTTCAGGTTCCGTTATCGTCCTTGTGTCAACTCTATGCAGCGCAGGTACGCTGGCACAACGCACGGCTTACATCGACTTTACCAGCGTCGGTCGTGGCGCACCCCTGGAACCTGCCATTCCTGGCAAGCTGCGCACACCACAGGAAGAGCTAGAAGCTTATCCGCCGGCGGTTTTCGACAATTACCCTGAGCGCTTTTGGATGGTGGGCCCGTTCCGTGATGAGACCCGCGCAAACGGCACTGGCACCGGCGGCATCCAAGCATCGGCAATAAACGGTACCATTCCCGAGGGCGTAACACCCTTGCCGGTAGACCTGTTCACGTCCCAGGATTTCTACGCTGACCGCGAATACTGGAGCGATCCCCGCTACTTCCGTTGCAATTCCTCTGAGGCCATCCAGGCGAGCTGGTCGTCTGGTCTGGTCGGGTCTGACCCGCCACGCACGGCGGCCTGGGGGTTCTGCGACCGCGACTACCCGCGAGAGGCCATCGTCAGCCCTTACGGTTTCAACACTGCGCAAGAACATTATGAGGCCCTGCTTGAGGAAACGACTACGCGTGGCGGACCAACGCAGCATTCGTATGTTTCAGTCCCGAGCGACATGAACGGTCGATACGTGTGGCCGCGTGGCCAGAACTGGAGTGCCGAGTTGTTCTGGAGCCAGGTGCCGACAGTACTGTCGCTGCTCACCCCCGAGTATCAGACGCGTTTCGTACAAGAGGCTTATCACCACGGCAACTCCAACGTCGCGCAGTGGCCGGCGCAGTTCTGCTGGCCTGAGGGTTTCATGCGCCGCTGGCATTACCATGGCGTCACCAACCAGCCGCACCAGGTGCTGGTGACACCCGAGCTAGTGCAGTTCCTGGCCGGTGATGCCGACAATTTCATCACAAATATTCATATTGGTCGCACTTTCCTAATGGACGGTATTGGACCGAGGCTTGGCGCCGACGTACCGCGTTGGTATGGCGAGACCATCGGTTTTTGGGATGGCGAAGTGCTCATCACCTGGACATCTAACATCCAGGGCTGGAAAGTGCACGGCGGTATGGAGTTCTCCAATAAAATGCAGGCTATCGAGATCTACACGCCGAACCGGGATATTGACGGTAATCTTTACGGCATAAACCAGGAAGGCATCTTCTACGATCCTGACGCACTGGTGGAACCCATTCGTATGGTGCGAAACCTGGAAAAGGTAGGCGGCCTCAACGACGGCGATCCTTACCAGTTCATTGAGTGCATCCCGACAATCTTCAATGTAAGTGGTAAGCCGACCCAAGTGGTGCCGGGTGAAGTCATCGATTACCAGGTGCCTGACATGTACGGCAGGCCATGGGCACAGAACTGGGAACAGTTTCATGAACAGGGCATGGAGGGCCAGGAACAGGAAGGCGATATCTTCAGCTTTGAATGAAAATCCGCCAGGCCTAGGTGGGTGCCGCCGATGAATTTAATGTCTGTATAAGACTGTTTCTTTGCTATCGCACTGCATCATCATTGCTACTATGCACTGGAGCGCAACCAGGCATATTCCAGCCACTGCTGTGAAAAAATTTTCTGGGATCGGGTCTTTGGCAGTTACTGCGACGATGCTGTAGTGGGGCTTGCTGGTGTTCTATTACTACAAACGCCCTAAGAGTTTGTAGGTAATCTATTCTGCATAACACGAATAAAAAAGCCCCGCTATTCAGGGCTTTTATATTTGTGGTGCCCAGGGGCGGAATCGAACCACCGACACGGGGATTTTCAATAATCAGGGTCTTTATAAATGTAATAATATCAATAGGTTATAAAAGTAAATTGCAGATGTGCCATGAAATGTGCCATGGCAAGGGTAAAGTATATTAGTAAATTCTCACTTCTCGCGAATCTATGATTTGTATGTATCGCTGAGAATTAGATTTATGAAAAAACACTATATACTGGAAACCGTAATTTTGTGCTGCGAACAGAATAATCAAAGCACTTAGATGTAGATGTATAAATAGGTTATTAAACATGAAGAAATATTTTCCACTGCTCGTATTTATTTTTTATTTTTATCCCATCAGCATATGGCTACCTAGATAAATTCGAGGGTTTAAAGGAAGGTATATATTTCAATTATTTAAAGGTTGGTTTCTATCATGATGGAACAGCTTCATCTATGTCGGATGAAGAATTTGAACAACATCTTATTGAGATTAAAGAAATTGGCTTTAATGGAATAATGTTCGAGCTTAGTGTCAGCGTAGAAGATGATGGCACTTTATTAGATTTACTTGAGTATGAAAAATTAAAAAAAGATGGATTACTTTATCAAAAGAAAGCGCAATGGGAGTGTCTATACTGCCCAATTGGACCTTTAATGGAGAGAATGCTGTTTATGTAAATAATAGTGGTATAGAAAAAATTGGAGCCCAAGAAGTTTTCTCGGTCGAAAATTATTTTGATTCAATGATTGAATACTGGACTGAGTATAGTGAAATATTTGAAGAGCTTGGTGTTGACTTGATTTATTTAGGCAACTTTGATGAATTTTCATTCTTTGATGACAGTAATCGTAAAAATTGGGAAGAATTATTTGGAGTTGTTAGACAAAGGTTTTCAGGCGCAGTATCTGTTAATTTTCATAAATTTGATAAATATAATAATCATGAAACAAAGGATCTTAAAATATGGGATCTCACTGATGTAATTAGCGTATGGGGAAAACTATTTATCAGTGAAACTCCTATTTACGATTACGACGAAATCCAAAAACTTTTGTGGAGCCCAACAAAGAATTCAAAAGGATTTGTTCAAGAATTTATAGAAGCAGCTACCACTTTTGATAAGCCGATAATGCTTATTAATAATGCTTTTGCATTAGATAATGGATTAGATGGTGGATGGGATCCGACGGAAGATCAATTATCAGATTACCCCAACTCCATTAACTATGAAATATTTAATACTGCTTACAAATCTATAATCCATCACTTTAATAATCATTTATCAGACTATTTAACAAGCTGGAGTTTTGGCAATTGGGAAGCATGGGGGTTTTCTGGCTATGAGAATTGGTACTATTTTGATTTGACTCAGTTCCCATCAGAAACAAAAAGTATTTTTAAGGACTTGTTCGACGATAATGCTTTTCAAATAACTAATCGAATTGACGCATCAAGTGATTCAGAAATTATCACGGTACCAGGTGGTTTTAAATATGGGTGGGAAATCAGTTCAGGTGGTGGAGAAGACGTTATTAGATCAGGTGATGGCAATGACGTAATAAAAATATCTAATACATTCTCATCTTCTTTAAAAATGAATTTTGATTCATGGGTGGATAGCAAAGAGCAAACCTTAACTTTAAATATCTACATTGATAACGAGCTTGTTGCAGAAAAGGAATATGCTAATAATTATCTTTTATGTCCTAATGATAATTACCCATGCTGGGTTGCCATTTCTAATGAGATAGATATTCCTTTAGGTGATAATTTAGAAAAATTAGATATTGAGGTAGAGGGCACATTTATAAATGTACAAAAAATATTGCTTAGTAAAGGCGCCAAAGTTTTAGTTCTTGATACTTCCACATCAGATAGACCAGAGTTACCTGAATGGGCACTAGAAAATTATATTGTTGAAAGTGCCAAATATAATGTATCAGGAATAAATGATAATGCTGAAATAACTGTCATTGGTGGGAAAGGGCTAGATACTTTAAAAATACAAGGCAATTTACCATCAAATACTAAAATAAAATTTAGCGAAATCGAAAGAATTTTAGACAATGAAATTTGGGTTGCCTACGACACAGAATACAAAAAAGAAGCCGCTGGTCGCTCTATTAAAATAATAGCGGCAACTTTCGGTGCTGAATTTATTAATGACAAAGAATTGCTAGGAAAAGCAATTAAGCATTTCGATAATGGTTTGGATCAATCAGAAGTCGTACAAAAAATGGTTGACGAGAAGCTGGGTGAAAATGCTTCCTATGACAAAATAGTAGAGACTGTTCTTTATAATATCTTTGACCGACAACCCAAAAAAAGTGAAATAGCTTATTTCTCAGAGTACCTAAAATCTGGTGAGTATACGGTTGGTAGATTAGTACTAGCTGGTGCTAACCATCCTAAAAATATAAGAAAAATAAATTGGGTTGAATTAAAAGAAACGGGAATAGAATACACCCCTGCAGAATAATAATATTTGTCACATAGAACCACCCAATAAATATCGCAAACACATCAATTAATAGTTGAGTAAGTTCACACTATTCTCCAACCGATGTTTAGACACCTGGATATACCGCTGGGTAGAACTGATATGACTGTGACGGAGGAGGGATTTGATTACTCCTATGCTGACATTCTTCTCGTCCAGTGCTGAAGCAAACTTCCGTCTGCCAGAATGTGATGAGCAGTCGTCAAATCCGACATTTCGATAAAGATGTTTGAACAGATTCTGGAGTGACTGACTACTAAAAAACCCTCCCTTCTGAGACTTTATTAGCGGTGCTGTAAGTCGTTCTGTTTGAAGCGAGTGTTCTGACACATATTTCTCAAGTTCCACCCTCAGATGTGCTGATAGCACCACTGTATGCGATTCCGTCCCTTTAGTCTGGTGAGATTTGAGTAAAATCGTGTCTTTAATAGAACCGTCACCGTTCAGAACATCGCCGACGCATAAACTTGCGATTTCAATACTTCTGAGTCCTGCGTAGTAAGAGAGACTCAGAATCAGTCGATTTCTCGACTTATGCTTTGTCATTTTGGGGAGTTGAACAGTTTCTTCACTTGTTTGTCGCTCAATACTGGTGCTTGTTTCATAGTCATTCTCCTCAGACTTCACCCTGACTCCTCGTATTACATTGGATACAAGTAACAACTCACTCAGTTGCTTATCAGTCAGGTTGTATTTGTCGTTTTTCACTCTACAAAATCCTAAAAATATGTGGTTTTGCTTAGTGCGACGATATTTCCAAATATTTGATTTTGCTACCTTTTTTTGCATTTCCTTACTCCATGATTTCCATGGAGTTTTTGAAAATGTGTGGAAATGTGTATTTCCACATCTTTGTTGGAATCAGTGGTTGAGGGGCAAAAACGAGAAGACGTAGAACCCTATAAGAGGCGTTCTGAGGGGTTTTAGGGGGTTTGGAGTATCTGTGAGTTTGAGGGTAGAAAACGCGTCAGAAGTGTAGATAAAGGATCCTACAATAATGCTGATATCTCTAGTTAGGGTATTGTGATTCTAATTTTATTACTTAGTCGGCTTTGATTATCTGCATAGTTTTCTGCTAAAACAGTTAAGAGGTAATCCCCACTTGGAAAAAAGGGAAATTGTTTGGTAAGTTCTTTTAAAATCCTATGAAGAAGTCAGATTGATTATAAAGTATAAAATCCATTGAATAATCGTCATCCATAATATCTATATATCCATCGTTGTTCACATCTTCGTATCTCAACCAATCTATCCATATCATTTCATCATTTGTATAAATGACTTGTTCATTGGTTTGATTGAGAAATTCGTCTAAATCAATGACCATTATTTGTTGGCCTTCATAAAAATTATCAGGGCCTTGTGTACTACTTAATATGAGTTCGAGATCACCGTCGTTGTTAAGATCCTCGGCTCCTATATCATTTACAATGCCGTATTCAGGTGTGGGGTTATAAATCTCTATGGTCTGAGTATATTGTCCATCTTCACTGCCTACAAATATTGTAGTAGGGGCTTTGTCGGCGCCATATGTCTGTCCTGAAGCAACAATTTCGTTATATCCATCACCGTTCAAATCGAATATTTCTATGGTAAAGAAAGTGAAGTCAGAAGGACCAAAAAAGTTTTTCGCTACATTGAAAGTACCATCACCGTTGTTTAGCATAATGACACCACTACTAGTCAACAGGTCAGTATCACCGTCATTATCTAAATCACCAGCAGCTATAGCGTGATGAAATCCTATTATGCCAGGTGTGTATGAATCGTAGGTGCCATCTATGTTAGACAACAACAGATGTATGTCCGCTCCAGGGAATGGCTCTGCATCAAATCCGTGGTCGGCTATAGCAAAATCAGGATACGCATCACCATTTAAATCAGCAGTAACAATTTTTCTAGTGTGTACAAGTCTCGGCATAGACTTAATCATGCTAGAGTCTTCCGTGAATTCACCATTATTATTGATGTACACTATCACATCCTGATAGACAATGTTCTCAACTTTATAATCATCACGGTTTGCAGGAAACCAGAGCCCACCGGTAATAACATCATCATCACCGTCGTTATCAATATCAGCGTATGCGATACCCGCTATTGGAAACGCAAAGTCCACATCCGTCTTTCTGTTCGCATAAGACGTTTCGTATGTTTTCAGGGGTATATCATAGGCACTTAAACTGAAGCTAAGGTTTCCCTTATACTTTAGCTCTACATTAGAAAAGGCTTTATTATTAATCTCAAGATTATATAGCTTTAGAGTCCCGCCCGAAAAAAGAGAAGCTGCAGGTTCTGAAGATTTAATTACAGAGCCGTAGCTTTTTAAATTAAACCTAGAGCCGTCGGCTTTAAGTAAAACATCAGTATATATAGAATTATTTACTTTAACAGAAGGTACTTTAAGATCTTTTCCATTAAAAGTAGTTATGCCACTGCCCATATAATTCTCCTCAGTTACTGCCAAATAAAGCAGTAACACTAAGAATGTTCCAAGTTGTCATAAATGATGGTCTTTTTATCTTTTGTTATCTAAATAAGGATAGGAAGGTATATCGTTGATAGAAAAATATCGTATGCAGTGTAGATACTTACATCGGTAATATCATCAGTCATAAAAAACCCACCTGTATCAGATGTTTTCATTACACTAAAATATACTTCAGAAGGAAAGGATATTTGGGGGAAGAGGGGTGTTATATAAAGTCTTTCTTACTGTATTTCCCGCAGACTTTGCAATAGGAGTTCCCAGAACCCCCATGACGACAACTGGCACTGTTGCAACCGACAGTGCGACAGGATTCACACTGAGTTCTCATCCCTGATGACTTGTTGCACTGGGGACAGGGTTCTGATGATGAATATGTTCTTGCTGTCATAAATCACACAAATATTTACAAAAGAGGTGGCGATAAAAGATGTTGTCTAAATCTATAATTTTCAAAAAATCATACATCCCACTTCGGTGAGCTGATAGTTGCAGTATTCGAGAACATCTAAGTTGAAAGATAGTACATCTTTTTCATTTATGTGTTTAGAATCAAATTAGCCAGTAACAATGTGTTCATTTGAGATAATTCTATGACTTCTATATACAGCAAAATAGTTCTTTCTTTACTGTTCACCATATTGCCGCTTACTGCTTTTTCTGAAATAGACAAATCTAAACTTACGAAACAGTCTGGCGTTTTTCAGACAGATGGAAAGGCATCTTCAGCAAGTATCTACATAGGTGCTAGCGACGATGACGGGATTACCACTGCGAAAGAATTTATCTACACAAAAGATGTTTCAATAGAAGGTCTGATTGAAGTTGATAGTGGTGATGTTGGTAAGACTGGCGACATCTTTGTTGTTATGCGAAAAGGTTCTGCTAGTTCAAAGCGATTTTATGCATTGAACGAATCCGGAGAATGGGAAGCATGGGGTGGTAGTTTGAAAAATTTGCCAATTGCCAAAAGTGTAGGAAGCTTGTCTGAAAGTGAAAAAGTTGAAGTGTACACAGGGAAGATAGAGCTGGGACAAGTGGCGATATATGTTGGATATTCCACACAGTCAAGTGGGTCTAAACCAATAATCCATGTTCATGCAGTTCCTCAGAAATATAATTCAATTGATGCAAAAGGTTCTGATGACATCTCATTTTCATCAACATTTAGTACTATTTCCGTTGATTTAGATGATTATCCACAGTCTGATAAGCCAGCATTAACACTGCAGATGGTAAGTTTGGTTGATATTAATGCTGATGGCAAAAAAGATATCATTGCACACTATTGGCATAATAAATGGGATGCTGGATCAGATTATTATGAACCTGTTCCCAATAAGGTTATTGCTTTTCTACAGGGCGATAATCGTATATTTACAAATTCAAATTTACAGGTTTTTGGTGAACAAAATATAAATTTATTTGGCGGGGCATCCAGAAAACAATCTTTGGGTGACTTTAACTATGATGGATATATTGATATTGCTTATGCAATGAATAGGGAAGATGGGCGTCCTGGAGTGTATCCAGGCACGCCAAATTGGGGATCCCATCCTGCAGTATTATTGTCTAATAATGATGGCACATACTCTGTATCTCAGCCAGGCAATGAAAAGCTTTGGTACCATGCAGTTGCAAGTATTCCGAATGATCTTGGTTATGATGACATACTTTACCGTCCAACTAAGTATGGTGAACCTCCTTTAGCATATAGATTTGAAGAAACAGAATGGTCAACTATATCTGACTATCCGCCAATAGATGGCTGGGAAATTCAGGCAGCAAAAAACAAAATATGGTCTACAGAAACAAGTGCTGTTGAGTTGTTTGTGAAAAGTTATGATGGCTGGAATAGCGGTGGGAGAATTGCATATCCAGCATCATCTGATGATGTTGTGGAATTAGAAACATGGGCTGGCGATCTCTCGCGTCAAAATATACGAAATATTCTTGGTAGAGATAGAGTTGCTGTTGCGTTTAGCGAAAGCTGCATTATAGACAATGGAAGATATTATATTTCTCAGCTCGATAGCAGATTATTGCCAGAAAATTGGAGAGACTTAGAAAATATAAAAGAAACCAGTCTAACAATGGATAAGCCATTGCTTGTATTTGAATATGCAGAACAAAAACTAAATGAAAAAAGAAGTCTCATATCTAGTCAGTCATCTTTGAGGCACTCTTATCGTTTTATGTGCGCTGATTATAATAATGATTCTTTAGATGATATATATGTGTCAACTAACGAAGGAAGCGGATTGCTTTATATTCAATCAGCGAGTGGTAATTTTGAAATTCAAAGTGAAGCAATATTTCCTAAAGCCAAATCATTTCAAAATCTGAATCAAGTTAGATCAATGCTTGGTGATATAAATGAAGATGGAATGTTAGATTTGATCTATTACAGTAATTCGCCATCTACTTATAAAAATTAATTTTGAAATATATTGGGGTAATTAGAAGAAAGTGAAAGTATTTGATATTTTGATATAAAATTCAGTTTAAGTTTGTTGTAAAAGTATATCTCTGCTGTGTTTATACGAATCATTGTAACCCTAAATCTAAATCCATACCTCGGATTCTGGATTTAGAAATACTATTTTGCATATGTAGATACTCTTAATATTTCCAGTGCTTGGTAATCGGGAGGTGCTAAATCTAAATTGGTATTTCATGCAAATGTAAAAATTGAAAATCACTATGCTCTGTAGGAACCTTATCTGTAACAAGATTACATAGAGCAGGGTAGAATTTAATTCTTGTTGTTTTAGTGTCATAATAGTACGGGTCAAAGATTTCCTTAACTTCTATACCCACATTAAATTCTTCAAAATCTCTCTTACTATCGCTTGTTCTATCGATTCGCAATTTTCGACTTTGCCCCCTGGGAACTCCCAAAAACCTCCATATTCTTTATTAATGGGTCTTTTCGCAAGTAAGTATTTATCTTCGGAATTTTTTATATAACCAAGAACGACTTTCATTTCTTCAATTGTTATCTATGTCTTCCTAAATATTTTTGCATTTCTTTATTGACTGAAATACTCCCATTTATATCTATAGATAATAATTTGACCTGGTCCTCTATTAGTTTGCTGATTACTATCATTCCGTCGTCATTAAAACTAATAAGGTGCTTATCAAATAAAGCATCATATAATGGTGATAGTAATATTCCGTTGTTTACATCAAGTCTTTCCTCTTCTGTTGATTCACTCCAAGGGACAATATGACTGGCAATAAGAATGCTATGTATTGATGATTTGGTTACAGCGCATTTATTATCATATTTCTCAACTAATAAATTTCTAAAATACCCTTGTCCAACCCTTGAAGTTACTAATCCTTTTCTTTCAGTTGTATCTGGTTTCTTGTAATTGAGTTTTCTTTTGTCCGATATCTTTCCTTTCTTTGAGATTCTATTGCCACTACTCATCCCTGCCTTTTCTGGTTTCCATAGATATATATCAATTAATCCATCATTCTCGGTATAGTCGTCATAATCAATATTCTGAAAAATAACATGAACTGGTTTGGAAGTGGTTTCATCATGCTCTACATATAGTAGTCGTCCGCAGTATAAAAACGGGTGTGTTATGTCTTTCTCCTTTTGCGCTACTCTCACAAAAAGATGTGTCTCGAGTTCGCCTTTTATAACACTCTGAATTTTTGGACTATTAATATGTTGAGTAGTTTGTGAATCCCAATGAAAGTAATCACCCTCAAAAAAATCATTGAAATGAAATCTCTCTTCTTTGCCTGCTTTTTCTAAGTCAACAAACAATAAATATGAATCAGTATTCTTACAACTAAATACACCTTCTCTTATGACAACGAGAGACTGTTCACCAAGAATTGACGCTAAATCTTTTTTGCTATATTTACTACCTAAGTCTAATTCATTGAATATTGTCATAATCTAATAACTCTGTTTATTTGGAATAACACCTCGAACACCGCCTCGTGGATTTTCCGTATCACCATGCCGTCTTGGTATCACATGACAGTGGAAGTGCATTACAGTTTGCCCTGCATCAAGTCCTTCATTTATACCAATATTAAACCCTGTAACCTTAGTATCCATATCAAAGTATCTGATTCTTCACGATCTTAGTTATTTCCAGTAATTCGAATAACTCATCTGATGTCATTGAATCTAATTTTTGCATCGTGGTTATTCGAAATTATCAGTGAGTGATGTTCGGTTACTGGATAAGCATCACGGACAACATAAAAGTGATTGAAATTGCTTACAATTCTTTCCTGTGTCATATCACAAAATGGACAATTCATATCCAGTATCTTTTCGCTCAGATTGTCTTAATGACCATTATAGTAATCAAAATGTAACATTTATCTATACCTCGGATTCTGGGTTTCAGACTTCAAACACGCATACGACATATTCTTTTGTTCCCTGTGTACCATCTAACTTTCTTTTGATATTTGCTAACTCAGATCTCCTATCATTAGCAGAATCATGTTTGGTTAGTAGGACTCCTTCAAAGTTTCTTGTCTTGTCTAGTAGCGTTTTCGTTTTTGCCTTATTAATGTTCATATCTTTATCCTTTTTGGATTTGATTGCTGCTTGTTTGATTCCTTGATCATGTTCCTAAGTAATACCGACATTGACATTTCTTGTTTAGAAGCATATTTCTTGAAGGCATCATATTCTTTCTTGTTTATGTAAAAGTTTATTTTCGTCTTGTCTTGTTCCATTTCTTGTCTCCAATAAGTTTTAGCAAAGTATCATTTACCTCACTTCGTGAGGCATCAAAGTCTTACGACTTTGATGAGTATCAAATATTTATTATTAGCATCATTTGAATAAGCGTTTATGCAGATTCTGTGGATGCAACTCACCCACAAGAGTAAGTTACATCTTTCGCCTTTATGCGAGTTCCATAGATGCTGTAGCAAGGGACTAATATTCATTAGTAAGGTAGGTTAGCGTTCTCCTTTTACCCCTTCTCACGCATCGCTTTCACGATGCCCAACGGATGACATATACACCGCTACAAGCATATATGTTCAATGCAGGTTGCGAGTTAGACATTGCCTGCACACTTTGTTTCTTCCAGTTTTTCTGACAACGGTATTTGCTTACCGTTAGTTGTTATTGAGTATGACCCGTCACGCTGGGATATCGTGGGGGTGAGTGACTCGGACACAACCATTGTCGTCATCACACAAAATCCGTCTTGTATGTAAAAACTATTTATAAGAGTTGGCAGGGTTTGAGAGGATTTTTTTCAATTATTTTTGATATTTTTTGAGGATATTTAGGTGCTTATTGAGACTGATTCTCAATAAGGGGCAATCCAACTCTAGTTGAACTGTTCAACCACTGTTTTGAGCGAATGCCAGCGTGTTCTGCTGCATTCATGCGGGGGGATAATTTGGAATAGAACTGTTCTAGCATTTTGACGCTGGTGCCCATCTGAAGTGCCAGTTTGTGAATGTCACGACCATCTCTTAGGGCAAAAGTGGCATAAGTATGTCTGAGTGAATACAGACTTCTACCGCGTCCATCAGCACCCGTCTCAAAGTCCAGTTCCCGTAAGAGTTGCCTAAAAGAACCTCTGAGACCATCACTGAGATTCGCTTGCCCGATGCTGAGAGAAACAGATGAGTGTTGATTCGCTTATCAATGATCTGATCGAGGGTAAGTTTCTTTAGTTTAGGATTTAAGTCTTTCAGTCTTTCCAGATAATCCGTGGTGTTCTGTCTGGCAATTGCTTCTCGCTTACCACGCTTACCATCCACATTGATGACCAGATAGCGTTGACCATCCTTATCAATAAAGTATTCGAGATTCTTCCATTTCAGATTGATTACCTCGGTGCCATGTCTGATACCCGTGTTAGCAAGAAACAATACATATTCTCTGAGCACTTGCCGTTGTTCTCTACTCTCTTGTGTGTGTGTATGGTTTTTATGTTTATATTTGGTCGTTTAATACTCTTGAGGGCAACTTCTTTTGCTTCTTCAAAGTCTGTTTGCTTGGTTGAGAATCTCCACCACTCACCAGTCTCCAGTTTGATTCTGGCATGCCAGATTGAAATCCCACTACGGTTGTAGAGAGTGACTTTTTTCTCATGGATGGTGAGACTTTTTTGTGGCATGACACGAGTAAACACTCAATTGCACAAAGATAAAACGTGCCACGAGTGTGCCATGAAATTTTGAGAATACTTGAATCGGTAGATTATTGATTTACTTAGAAAAGGTGGTGCCCAGGGGCGGAATCGAACCACCGACACGGGGATTTTCAATCCCCTGCTCTACCAACTGAGCTACCTGGGCATTTCTTACTGCTAATCTCGCCCGTTAGGCAATGTATCAAGGGCTGAAAAGCGCGAGGCGCGTATTAAACCCAAGGCGGGAGTGGGAGTCAAGAACCGGCAGAATCTCAGGCTTCTGGTGGTACGAATCCTTCCGCTTCGTCTGCTTCCTCGTTATTGAAAAATTTGAGCATCTGTTTTGTCAGGTACTTGCGGTCGTCCGGGTTGATCATGGACAGCTGCTTTTCATTGATCAGGCGCACCTGCCTGGCCTGCCATTCTTGCCAGGCCTGTTTCGAGACGTTCTCGTATATGTCCTGGCCCTGGTGGCCGGGGTAGGGCGGGGTGGGCAGGCCTTCCAATTCCTGCTGGTACTTGCGGCAAAAAACCTTCCTCATAATTTGCTCTCTATCCTGTCGCTGAGTGCGTCCAGTAACTTCTTCACAGGTGCTGCCAGACCAAGCTGACCTGGATTGGCAAGATCATACCAATGCCAGCGACCTTTCTCCATGACAGCCTCTCTTGGGACTTCCAGGGTAATCAGCATCGGCGTGATATCTAGGTGAAAATGACTGAAGGTATGACGGACCGATTGCCAGGACTCCGGCGTTCCCGATTGCTTCATGCCATTGACCATGAGAAAGGACTGTGGTGAATCCCCGGAAGGAATTTCCGGCAGACTCCACAGGCCTCCCCAGATTCCATTTGGCGGGCGTTTTTCCAGCAGTACCCTGCTGTTGTCGGGCGACTGCAGGACCAACATAGTGGTGCTCTTCACCGGAATGGCCTTCTTCTTTTTCTTCTGGGGGAATTCACTGGTGAGGTTGCGTAGGTTGGCTGCACATTCACCTCCAAGTGGACACAACCCGCATGCGGGTTTGCTGCGAGAGCACAGGCTAGCACCAAGGTCCATGATGGCCTGGTTGTAGTCGGCACAATTTTCATCCGGGGTGTGCTGGTCGGCCAAGCTCCAGAGTTTCTTGCCGGTAGCGGTTTGTTCCGGCGACCCTTCGACGCAGTGATATCGGCAAAGCACTCGCTTGACATTGCCATCGAGAATGACGGCGCGTTTATTATATGCTGAGGCCATGATGCCGCCTGCTGTTGAAAGTCCTATACCGGGCAGTTCCAAAAGCGCCTCCAATGTATCCGGGAATTTTCCGTTGTACTGGCGTTGGATGATCCTGGCCGCTTTATGCAGGTTGCGGGCGCGGGCGTAGTAGCCAAGTCCGGTCCACAGATGAAGGACAGCATCCTCGCCCGATTTAGCCAGGGCTTCGACATCCGGAAAACATTGCATGAAGCGCTTGTAGTATGGGATGACGGTAGCCACCTGGGTCTGCTGGAGCATGATTTCAGAAATCCACACACGGTAGGGAGTTTTATTCTGTTGCCAGGGCAGGTCATGGCGGCCATGCTCATGGAACCAGGCCAGAATATTATCAGTAAGGGGGGAACTCATGGCGGGCCAGTGTACCTGCCCGCGAGCAGCTTGCGAAGCACTCTAGTTCGATGATTTATCGCGATTTTTCGAACATCCTGTTTTTTACATAGGACGGAATGCGCGTATAATCGCGTTTTTTTCCCAATCAGCCGCCTTGCGGCACAGAGGATGCTATGACTGCCCGCACGGCGTCAGTGGAACGCAATACCAAAGAGACCCAGATTTCCGTCAACCTGAACCTGGATGGCACAGGGGACTTCAGCATTACTTCCGGATTGCCCTTCCTCGAGCACATGCTGGAGCAGGTGGCGCGTCATGGCCTGATTGACCTCGACATCAAGGCGACAGGCGACCTGGAGATCGATGCCCACCACACGGTGGAGGACCTGGGTATCACCATCGGCCAGGCCTTCGACAAGGCTTTGGACAAGACCGGCATCCGTCGTTACGGCCACGCCTACGTGCCACTCGATGAAGCGCTGTCCAGGGTGGTGATCGATTTCTCAGGCCGCCCGGGGCTTGAATACAACATTCCCTTCAAGCGCGGCACCGTCGGGGATTTCGATGTCGACCTGTTCTTCGAATTTTTCCAGGGCTTCGTGAACCATGCGAAGGTGACGCTGCACATCGACAACCTGCGCGGCAACAATGCGCATCACCAGATCGAAACAGTGTTCAAGGCCTTCGGTCGTGCGGTACGCATGGCGGTGGAACTCGATCCGCGAATGGAGGGCGTCATACCTTCCACCAAAGGCACGTTGTCCAAGTAAACCTTTCAACTGAAGGCGTATCATGAATCGCGTTGCTGTCATCGACTATGGCATGGGCAACCTGCATTCCGTGGCGAAAGCCTTGGAGCATGTGGGGAATGATCTGCAGCTGTCAGTAACCGCCGATGAAAAAATTATCATGGCCGCCGACCGCATCATCTTTCCCGGTGTCGGCGCCATGCGGGACTGCATGGGCGAGATCAGGCGGCTGGGCATCGATGACATGCTGCGCCGAGTGGTCGAGGACAAGCCCATACTCGGTATCTGTGTCGGCATGCAGGCGCTGATGGAACACAGCATGGAAAACAACGGCATCGACTGCATTGGACTTTTCGCTGGCAATGTCAAACGTTTTGCCGACGATATGCGGGATGTCAACGGCGACAGGCTCAAGGTGCCGCACATGGGGTGGAATGAAGTGCGTCATACAAAGAGTCATCCGATGTGGCAGGGCATCGCCAACAACAGCCGTTTCTATTTCGTGCATTCTTACTTCGTGACGCCAGTCAACCAGGATGAAGTGGTTGGTGAAAGCAGTTTTCCGGCACCGTTCGCCTGCGCATTGGCAAAGCAGAATGTGTTCGCCGTGCAGTTTCACCCCGAGAAAAGCCAGGCAGCGGGACTGCAGTTGTACAAGAATTTCCTGACCTGGAATGGGAGTCTCTGATGGCACTGGCTAAACGCATCATCCCGTGCCTCGATTGTGAGAACGGCCGCGTCGTAAAAGGTGTGAAGTTTGTCGACATTCGCGATGCCGGCGACCCTGTGGAGGTGTCCAAGCGTTACTGCGACCAGGGCGCCGATGAAATCACCTTCCTCGATATCACAGCCAGCCACGAAGACCGGCAGACTACCATCGACACCGTGCATGCTATAGCCGGGCAGGTCTTCATTCCCCTGACAGTGGGTGGCGGCATCCGCACCCTGCAGGATATCCGCGCTATGCTCAATGCCGGCGCCGACAAGGTGGCCATCAATACCAGTGCTGTGAAAAATCCAGATTTCGTGCGCGAAGCCTCGGAGCGTTTCGGTTCGCAGTGCATCGTGGTCGCTATCGATACCAAGAAGGTGTCAGGCGAAGGTGAGCCGAACCGTTGGGAAATCTTTACTCACGGTGGTCGCAACCCGACCGGACTGGATGCCGTAGCATGGGGGAAGAAGATGGTCGAACTCGGCGCCGGTGAAATCCTACTCACCAGCATGGATCGCGACGGTACCAAGAATGGTTTCGACCTAGCTCTGAACCGGGCCATCAGTGATGCGGTGACCGTGCCGGTGATCGCCTCGGGTGGTGTTGGTAACCTGCAGCACTTGGTGGATGGCATAACGCAGGGCGGTGCCGATGCCGTGCTCGCAGCCAGCATCTTTCATTTCGGAGAATACTCGATACCTGAAGCGAAAGCCTATATGGCGGAACAGGGAATAGAAGTCAGGATATAAGCCCTAGGCTTACTGTGGTGTAGTCCCATCGATATCCTGCAGTAATGTGGTCTGTGATTCCGCCATCACGCGCGGGCGCACGATGTTCAGTCCCTTCAGCACGTTGACGGCTTCGTTGAGTTGGTAATCGCGAACAATTACTTCCGGCGGTTCCACTTCCTGTGTCTCGGCAGCAATCACGGAGGCTTCGCCGTCGGTTTCTTCACCATTGGCATTCTCTAGGTGTCCGGCCAGGTCGGCTTCACGGTATGAAATTAGGCTGTCTGGAATGCGGGTAACTTGGCCCCTGTCCACGACGATGTCGGGAACGATGCCAGTAGCCTGGATGGAGCGGCCATTGGGAGTGAAATAGAGGGCAGTGGTCAGCTTGATTGCGCGGTCATTGGTGAGTGGCAGCACGGTCTGCACTGAGCCCTTGCCGAAACTGGGCGTGCCCATGATGATGGCCCGCTGGTGATCTTGCAGGGCGCCGGCGACGATTTCCGAAGCCGATGCCGAACCGGAGTTGATGAGGACGACCAGCGGGGCACCGCGGCTGGGGTTCTCGGTGGAAGCCTCAAAGCGCATTTCAGAATTTTCAACGCGGCCCTGGGTGTACACGATGAGGCCTTCGTCGATGAACGCATCGACGACACCGACGGCTGCCTGCAGGACGCCGCCAGGATTGTTGCGCAGGTCGAGCACGATGCCCTTGACGTCGTTTTCATCGTTCAAGCGGTTCAAGGCATTCTTTACTTCGTTACCGGTTTCCACGGAAAAGGTGCCTATACGAATGTAAGCATAACCTGGTTCGAGCATGCGATAACGAATGCTGCGAGCCTGGATGATTTCTCGGGTTACGGGAATCTCGAATGGCTCGCTGACGCCTTCGCGCAAGATAGTCAGTATGACGGTGGTGCCGGGTTCGCCGCGCATGAGGTCGATAGTGTCCCCCAGGGTGACTTCCCTGGCAGGGGTGTCATCGAGCTTGATGATGAGATCACCTGCCATGACGCCGGCACGGTCGGCCGGTGAGCCGTCCATCGGGGCGATGACCTTGATGAAACCATCTTCGATGCCAACCTCGACGCCAAGTCCGCCGAATTCACCCGTTGTACTTTCCTGTAGCTGGTCGTAATCGTCGGCAGCAAGATAGGTGGAGTGGGGATCAATGCCCGCCAGCATGCCCTTGATGGCATTTTCGAGCAGTGTCCTGTCATCGATCGGTTCGACGTAGGCGCTGCGAATACGGTTGAGGACCTCGGTGAAAATACGTACTTCGTCCAGCGGCAGTGGAAGTTGTTCTTCCGCAGTTGTATCGGCCTGGGCCAGCACCTGGGAAAACAGCGGCGAAGGACCAAAGGTGAACGCCAGGCCTAGGGCCAGCGCTGCGGCCCGGTGAAAAGTGTTAGGTGTATTCGTGGTCTTCATGTTGGTGTCCTGCCAGCGTTCTTGTTGCTTAGCGGTTCCGGTCGAAAATTGTGTCATGCCGCGTCCTGTTAAGACAGGGAATAAATGGATTAAGTTGCAATGCCGGGTTCAGTTGCTCGCCATGCACCAGGCTGAAGGGTTTTCGGATGAGCCGTTGTGGCGGATCTCGAAGTACAGGCCGGGTTTGCCTTGGCCGCCGGTATTGCCTACAGCGGCGATGATTTCGCCGCCATTCACCCATTCGCCAACGTCCCTGAAAAGGGCCTGGTTATGAGCATAGAGGCTCATATAACCATCCCCATGGTCAATTATCAAGAGCAGGCCGGAGGAGGAAAACCAGTCGGAAAAAACCACGCGACCATGGTGAATGGCGCGTACGTCGGTGCCGCTGTCGGCTGCGATCGTCACGCCCTCCCAACTCAGGTCACCCAAGCCGTAACTGGCACCCCAGCTATTGCGCAGGGCGCCGTCCACCGGCCAGGGCAGGCGTCCCCTGAGGCTGGCGAAGGGCTGCTGCTTGTCACCGCGCGTCAGGTTGGCGATGGAGCGGCGCAATTCTTCGATCAGCAATTCCATTTCCTCACGTTCTGCTTCCAGGGTTGCCAGTTTGCCGGCACTCGTCGAAAGCATGACATCGATTTCATCGAGCAGGTCCTGACGCTCCCTTTGGGAGTTCTGCAGCTTGGCCTGTTGCACGGCCATGTCCTGGCGCTGGTGCTGCAGGGTGCTGGTGGTTGCGGCAATGCGGGATGCCAATGTCTGCATTTCGACCAGCGTGGCGTTGTACTTGCTGATCGTTTGGCTGCGTGCAGTACTGAAATAACGGTAGTAACCCAGCATCCGGGATACCCGTGCCGGATCTTCTTGGTTGAGCAGCAACTTGTAGTATTCCTGGCGGCCGTTTTGGTAGGCGCTGCGTACGTACTGTTTGATCAGTACCTGTTGCTGCGATTTATGTGACTGCAGGCCGGCTTCCTGGCGGCGCAGTTCAACCAGGTCTTCCTCGTTGCCGTTAATGGCCCTTTCCAGGCTGGTTATTTCCCCGGCCAGGGAGGCCAGTACTTTTTCGCTGTCCTGAAGGGTCTGGTAAACCCGGTCGTGCTCGTTGTTTCGCCGGCCGATTTCCGCCCGCACTTCAGCGATGGCATCATTGATGGCGGCAAGTGTCTCTGCGGATACGCGTTCCTGTGCGCGCAAACCTGTGGTCGTTAGCAGCAGGCCGAGGGTGAAGGTAGTGGAGAAAATTCCGGGCCAGAGTTTCCGTAGCATGCCCGCGCCTAGTTGAGATGAATAAGCGAATGACCAGTCATTTCTTTCGGCTGTGGCAACCCGAGCAAAGAAAGGACACTTGGAGCTACGTCGCAGAGAGAGCCGTCGTCCTCGAGGGTCAGCTTACTGCTCCCGACGTACAGCAGTGGGACGGGGCCATTGGTATGGGAAGTGAGCGGCTGACCTGATTCTTCGTCCAGCATCTGCTCGATGTTGCCGTGGTCGGCAGTGATCAGGCAGTGGCCCCCGATATCCAGGATTGCCTCGGTGATCTTGCCAAGGCACTGGTCGATGACCTCGGCGGCCTTCAGCGCCGCTTCCCACACGCCTGTGTGGCCGACCATGTCGCCGTTGGCGAAGTTGCAAACGATGGCATCGTACTCGCGGTTACGTATGGCGCTGACCAGTTTGTTGGTGACTTCGAAAGCGCTCATTTCTGGTTTCAGGTCGTAGGTGTCCACCTTGGGTGACGGCACCAGTATGCGGGTTTCGCCTTCGAACTCCGTCTCCCGCCCCCCGCTGAAAAAGAAGGTGACATGGGCGTACTTTTCCGTTTCGGCGATACGCAGCTGGGTCTTATGGTTACTGGCCAGGTATTCCCCGAGGACGTTGCTCAGCCGTTCAGGCGGATATGCACACTCCGCGTCGATGTCTTCGGCATATTCCGTGAGCATCACGAAATGACTGAACAGTGGTAGCTTTCCGCGATCGAAATCGGCGAATTTCTTGTCTGTGAACACGCGGGTAAGTTCACGGGCGCGGTCGGCCCGAAAGTTCATAAATACCACGGCGTCACCGTCCCGGATGGAAACGGGGCTGCCGTTTTCCGTGATACAGGTGGGCTGGACGAACTCGTCGTTTTCATCACGAGCGTAAGCGGCGGCGAGGGCGGCGGATGCGGAATTATCACTAAAAGCCGCCTGCCCGTGGCAGATTGCGTTGAAGGATTTTTCCACGCGGTCCCAACGCTTGTCTCGGTCCATGCCGAAGAAACGGCCGGCGACGCTGGCTATTTGTCCGCAACCAAAAGCGGCAAACTTGTCTTCAAATTTTTTCAATGACGGGCCTGCGCTGCGCGGCGGGGTATCGCGGCCGTCGAGCAAGGCGTGCAGGTAAATTTTTTGACAGCCGCGCTGGTAGGCGAGGTCGACCATGGCGGCAACCTGGTCTTCGTGGCTGTGTATACCACCGGGGGAAAGCAGGCTGATAATGTGCAAGGCATTGTCGTTATTCAGCGTGGTATCGACAGCGCCGCACAGGACGGGGTTGGCAAAGAACCCCCCGTCGGCGATGTCCTTGTCGATTCGGGTCAGGCTCTGGTACACCACCCGACCGGCGCCGAGGTTCATGTGGCCGACTTCCGAATTACCCATCTGGCCATCGGGCAGGCCGACCTTCAAGCCTGAAGTGTGGATCAGGGTATGGGGAAAGGTGGCCAATAAGTTGTCCCAGACCGGAGTGTTGGCTTGGCTTATGGCGTTGTTAGCGGAGGCATCACGATGACCCCATCCATCGAGGATCAACAAAAGGGTGGGGCCGGTGGACACAGACATGAAAATCCCTGGAATGAACACGCAAATTCAGACATATATTATCGCCAATTCGGGCTGTACTGGCGAGCGCAGAACCCTGTATTTCCCTCGATTTTCTGGGGAAATCTTTACCTGACTTCACGGATTTTGGCGTGTATACTCCGTGCCTCTTTGAACTGGCAGTAAACCAATTATCCCGATGGCCCAATTTGTCGAATTCCTGGTCAACCACTGGATCCTGTCCGGTCTATGGCTGGGCCTGTTCGTCATCCTAATGCTGTACCTGCAGGCCAAGGCCGGCAGTGCTCTAAGCCCACAGCAAGTCACCCTTTTGGTGAACAGGCAGGATGGCGTCATCGTGGATATCAGGGACAGCAAAGTCTTTGATGGGGGGCATATCGTCGATGCCATCAACATTCCCCTAGCAAAACTCAAGGAGCGGCTGAGGGAACTGGAAAAGTTCCGCGAGAAGCCGGTGGTGGTGGTATGCCAGCTCGGGCAGCAGTCCGGCGATGCCGTGAAGCTGTTGGAGGAAAACGGCTTCAGAGCCGTCTCGAGAATGCGCGGTGGTATGACCGAATGGCAGACCCAGGGTCTGCCAGCGGTGAAATAACCGGGGCAAACCACAACGAGCATTGAATAAAGGCCGGCCAATATACCGGGCACAGCGTAAGGAACCAATATGGCAGAAAATGAAGTAACGAACACTCCAGCGGCACAGCCGGCAGATGACATTCAGGGACAGCGCTTCGGTGTCCAGCGTGTCTATATCAAGGACTCTTCCTTCGAGGCTCCTGACACGCCTAACGTCTTCAAGCAACAATACAGCCCGCAGGTCAACTTCAGCATCAACAACAGGAGCACCCGGATCGACGAGGGGGTTTACGAGGTCGTGCTGCGGCTGACTGCCGATGTAAAGCAGGATGATAAGACCATCTTCCTTGTAGAAGTTCACCAGGCGGGGATCTTTGAAGTGCAGGGAATATCAGGTGAAAAGCTAGAGCAAGTACTCACTATTGCATGTCCGAACGTGCTCTTCCCCTACGGCAGGGAGGCCATCGATGCCCTGGTTACCCGCGGCAGTTTTCCTGCCCTCCTGTTGGCCCCGATTAACTTTGAAAGCATCTACATGCAAGCTAAGAAGCAACAGGCCCAGCAGGGTGCGCCAGCCACCACCGTCACCCCGGCCGACCCCACCGTGGGCGGCGATTCGCACTAAAACTCAATAAAAAACCACATATGCGGCCTGATTCAATTCTTAATCAGGCCTTTTTTTCCTCAAATCCTAAGTATTTCGCGTAGATAAATGTCGCGCAGGTCGCGTAATGAGCGAGCGCAATAGCCACAACAGGTCAGGTGCCTAAGTAGCCATTCTGGCGCCAGGCTTCGTAGACGATTACGGCGGCAGCGTTGGACAAATTCATGCTGCGGCTGTGCGGAAGCATAGGGATCCGGATGACAGCTGTGATCTCACTGGCTTCCCGGATGGTATCCGGCAGGCCGCGTGTTTCTGGACCAAAGAGCAGATAGTCCCCGGCGTGGTAGTCGACGCTGTCGTAAGCGACAGTACCCTTGGTGCTGATTGCGTAAGTCCTTTTTGGGCGGCACTTTTCCAGGAAGTCGTTCCAGTTACGGTAGGTTCGAATTTCGCTGTATTCGCTGTAGTCGAGACCGGCCCGGCGCAGGCGTTTGTCATCGAGTGAGAACCCCAATGGCTCGATAAGATGCAAGGTGCAACCCGTATTGCTGCACAAGCGGGTCACATTTCCGGTGTTTGGGGGGATTTCCGGTTCAAAAAATACGACATTAAACATCTAAAAAATTCTTATTAATAATAAGATATTTCTTGATATTACAACTGTTTCGAGTTGACGAGTGCCATTCTTTTCGCAGCTGACACACAGTTTTATGCTGCCTGGGGTAATTCCTGGGGAAATCGTCCCGTTGCCAGGTGGTGAAGGTCATTTCCGAGACTGAGCGCTAAAACTGCTCGCCGCTGGCAAGTTGCGCATTCTGGCGCAGGGCTATGAATCCCAGGCAGATGCCGGCTAGCACGATCAGAGTGTTTGCAATGATTTTGAATAACTGCATTGTTGAGTTGCAGGAGTTTGCGAAGACTAGCTTATGTTGCAGGTAGTAAAGAAGGGGTGATGTCAGTCCGAATCGGTAGAGTTGCCTTTCTCAATACCAAGTTCCATGATCTTGCGGGTCAGGGTATTGCGGCCCCAGCCGAGCAATTCGGACGCATCGCGCTTGCGGCCGCCGGAATGTTTCAGTGCCACCTCGATCATGCATTTCTCGAAAATCGGGGTTGCCTGCTGCAGGATGCCAGAATGGCCCAGGTTCAGTTCCTGGTCGGCCCAGCTCTTCAAGCTCTGCGCCCAGTTACCGGACACGGTTTCCTGGCCAGTGGGGTTGAGGAATTCCTCTGGTAAGTCGTTGATGAAGATCTCGCGGCCAGGTGCCATGACAGTTATCCAGCTGCAGAAGTTTTCGAGCTGGCGTACGTTGCCGGGCCAGGGCATGCTGGTCAGGCACTGGCTGGTTTCCGGTCGCAGTTTCTTTTTCTCCACGCCCATATGCTGAGCTGCGCGACCCAGGAAATGCTCCATCAGGGCGGGGATATCCTCGCGGCGATCAGCCAGGCGAGGCAAGTGGACCGGGATGACGTTAAGGCGATGGTAAAGGTCTTCCCTGAACAAGTGCTCCTTGACCCGCTGCTCAAGATTCTGATGGGTGGCCGCGATCACGCGAACATCGACTTTTATGGGTGACAATCCACCCACCCGGTAGAACTCGCCGTCAGATAAGACTCGCAGCAATCGGGTCTGGGTTTCCATCGGCATGTCGCCGATTTCATCCAGGAACAAGGTGCCACCGTCGGCTTGCTCGAAGCGCCCGACACGGAGTGCGGTGGCGCCGGTAAACGCGCCTTTTTCATGGCCGAAGAGTTCGGACTCGATGAGATCTTTGGGTATGGCGGCCACGTTTAGTGGGATGTAGGGCTTTTTTGCCCTCGGGCTGTGCTTGTGCAGTGCCTGCGCTACTAGTTCCTTGCCAGTGCCGGATTCACCCTTGATTAGTACGGTGATGTTGGAGTGGGAGAGTCGACCAATGGCGCGAAAAACTTCCTGCATGGCAGGAGCCTCACCGATGATTTCCTTAGTCTCGACCGTAGGTATGGCACTGCTCGGCGCCTTGTGTTCAATGGAATGCTTGACTGCGCGCTCCGCTACGGCGACTACTTCCTTGACATCGAATGGCTTTGGCAGGTATTCAAAGGCACCACGCTTGTACGATTTAACCGCACTCGACAGGTCTGAATGGGCAGTCATGATGATGACAGGAATCTGCGGGTAGGCATCCTGCACTTCCGACAACACCTCCAGGCCGTCTATGCCGGGCATGCGAATGTCGCTGATGATGGCGTCCGGCTGAGCTGTCTTAAGGCGGTCCAGCAAACTGTCGCCGCTTTCGAAGCTCTCGCTCTCGAAACCTGCTTTGTCCAGCGATTTCTCGAGGACCCAGCGAATGGACCGATCGTCATCGACTATCCAGATTAGGTTCTTGCCTGCCATTAATCAGCTTCCTCGAGCTCACCGGATAATGGTAGCAGAATAGAAAAACAGGTATTACCCGCCTCGCTCTCGCACTCAATCAGTCCGTTATGGTTTTTCAGAATATTCTGCGACAGGGACAGCCCCAGTCCGGTGCCGTTCGCTCTGCCGCTGATTAGGGGGTAGAAAATATTCTCGATAATTCCGCTGGGAATGCCCGGTCCGTTGTCGATGATCTCGATGCGCGCAATCAGCTTGTGCATGACTGGCCCAATAGTGACATGGCTCATCGCACGCGTGCGCAGGATGATCTTCGGTTTCATATCCTTCATGTCCGCTTCCGTAACGGACTGCATGGCGTTACGCACGATGTTGAGTACGGCCTGGATGAGCTGGCTTAGGTCGCCGGTGATCTCCGGAATACTGGGATCGTAATCCTTGACCAGCTCGATTGTCCCGCGAGTTTCCGCAATAACTAGGTTGTAGACCCGCTCCAGCACCTCGTGGATATTCACTTGCTGCAGCGCAGGCTTTTTGTACTGACCCGTTAGGCGATCGATAAGTCCAACCAGGCGATCGGCTTCCTCGATGATGACATTGGTGTAATCCTTCAGTTCCTTGTCATTGAGTTCCTCGGCCAGCAATTGCGCCGCACCGCGGATGCCTCCTAGGGGATTCTTGATTTCATGTCCCAGGCCTCGCACCAGGCCCAGCGTTGTTTCATGGTTGGAAATCAGCATTTCCTTGCGGGAAATATTGTAAGAACGATCCAGCTCCTGCAGCTCCAGCATGATGTAGGTTTCATTCAGTAAGATCAGGCGGCTGGCCGAGTAATCCACCGTCATCGGGGTTGAGTTGGATTTCACCAGCTGGGCCTTGCGGGCAATGAATGTCACGCCGTTGTCCTTGACGCTCTTAAGTGATTTGACAAGCGCTTTGGAATTGCGGAGGACTTTCCCGACGAATTGGTCAAAGCAATGCTTGTTGCTTGTTTCCAGCAACGCTTCCGCTGCTGGATTCAGGTACAGCACGTGAAAGTCCTTGTCCATGACCATAACGGCAGTCGTCAGGTTGTCCAACAAACTGGTATTTAGATTTTCAGTATTCAATTCCTGTCCAAGCCTGTGTGCGTGCAGTCTGGCATTCATCGGGGATCTAACTCATTGGTCCTTGAATTTGGCTGCCAAAAGTTGACCCGTCAAATTCATATACGCCTTTACTAATCAGCAAATATTGATTAGCAAATACTGAACCAATTTCCAACTAATTGATTTATAGAGAAATTATATTAATAGGCAGGCAAAAATGCACTATAATAGTGCAATTATTTCAAAACAGAACACGTCAATGCCCCAAATTAAGGCATGGCCAGGAAACCGGTGCAAGGACTGGGTTTGCCGATTTCTATATAATGCACGTCCCAAATGCCGTTAACCGATAAATGAAATATCTCGTCAAATATTCGCCGGAGATAACGATCAAGAGTCGGCCGGTCAGGACCCGCTTCGCCAAGCAACTAAAACGTAACCTGCAGGTGCTCCTGCACCGATTGTCCGAGCGTATTAACGTGGTGGGTGGTTGGGACTTCGTCACGGTCGAGGTTCCGGATGACCTAGACTACCTGAGCGTAAGTATAGAGCGAGTTTTAGCGTCTACCCAGGGCATCTGCTTTTTTGAGCGGGTCAGGCATCACACATTTACATCCCTCGATGAAGTCCTGGCGCATACCCTTGAGGTATACCGGGACAGGCTGGAAGGCAAAACCTTTTGTGTGCGCTGCAAGCGCACAGGCCGCCATAACTTCAATTCTATGGACGTGGAGAGGTTTGTCGGTGGCGGACTAAATCAGAACACAGGCGCTGTCGGGGTCAGCCTCAACTATCCACAGGTTCAGGTAAAAGTGGAAATCAGGGGGGAGGAATTGTATGTCGTGGACCTCAGCATACCGGGAATCAAAGGCTTTCCGCTTGGCACACAGGACCCGGTGCTGTCCCTAATTTCAGGTGGTTTCGATTCCGCTGTGTCCAGCTACCTAGCCATGCGCCGGGGACTGCTGACTCATTACTGCTTCTTCAATCTCGGTGGCCAGGAGCATGAAATTGCTGTGAAGGAAGTGGCCCTGTACCTGTGGATGCGCTATGGATCCACTCATCCAGTCAAATTCGTCACTGTACCGTTCGAGGGTGTCGTTAGTGAGATACTGGAAAAGGTCAACAATTCGCAGATGGGAGTCGTGCTCAAGCGCATGATGCTGCGCGCTGCCAGCCGGGTAGCCGAACAGATGCAAATTGAGGCTCTTGTGACAGGGGAAAGTGTCGCCCAGGTAAGCAGTCAGACCCTGCCCAACCTGGCAGTTATCGACAAGGTGACCAACTGCCTGGTGTTGCGCCCGCTGGCAATGATGGAAAAACAGGAGATCGTGGACAAGGCGAGATTTATAGGCACTGAAGAGTTTTCCGCGGTTATTCCTGAGTACTGCGGGGTCATTTCCGTTAAGCCCACCACCCGTGCCCGTATGCACAAGATCGAGCGCCAGGAAAGCCGATTCGATTTCACAATACTCGATAAAGCGGTAGCCAGTACCGAAACCGTCTTCATCGATCGCATCAACCTCGACGTGGAAAAAGCCAGGGAGCCAGTCTCGCAGGTCACCGAGCCGCGGCCGGGGGACGTAATCATCGATATTCGGCATCCCGACGAGGAAGAGCAGCAGCCGCTGGAGATTACCGGCTACCCAGTGGAGCGAATACCTTTCTACCGCCTAAACAGTCGTTTCCCGAAACTACCGCAGGACGGGACCTATCTACTGTATTGCGCCAAGGGCGTCATGAGCCGGTTGCATACGTGCTACCTGCAGGAACAAGGTTTTGCTAACGTCGCTGTATTCAGACCGGATCGCAGGTAGCCCGCCAGCCCAAGGGAACACGCCCTTCCGGGGCCCTATTTACCACCCTGTATAACCTGTATAATCGCGCGTTTTTTAACGTCCACCCGGGGCAGGAGCCCTCACTCCCTTGATCGACAAGATTCGAAACATCGCCATCATCGCACACGTTGACCACGGCAAGACCACGCTGGTCGACAAGCTGCTGCAGCAGTCCGGTACCCTTGACACTCGCGGCAAGGAAATCAAGCGCGTGATGGATTCCAACGATCAGGAAAAGGAACGTGGTATTACCATTCTGGCCAAGAACACGGCCGTGAACTGGCAGGATTACCGCATTAACATCGTCGATACTCCGGGACATGCCGACTTTGGTGGTGAGGTTGAGCGCGTTTTGTCCATGGTGGATAGCGTCCTGCTGCTGGTCGATGCTGTTGAAGGGCCCATGCCGCAAACCCGTTTTGTCACTCAAAAAGCTTTTGCCCGCGGCCTGCACCCCATCGTGGTCATCAACAAGATCGATCGCGACGGTGCCCGTCCTGATTGGGTGCTAAACGAAGTATTCGAATTGTTCGATCGCCTTGGCGCCACGGAGCAGCAGCTAGACTTCCCTGTCATCTATGCCTCGGCTCTGGAAGGTCGCGCCGGTGTTGAATCTGACAAGCTTGAAAACAACATGGAAAGCCTTTTCCAGCTTATTGTCGACAAGGTGCCCGCACCCCAAGTGGATCGTGATGGCCCGTTGCAACTGCAGATCAGTGCACTGGATTACTCCTCCTATGTCGGCGTCATCGGTGTCGGTCGCGTTACCCGCGGCAAAGTCAAGACCAATATGCCCGTGGTGATCCTTGACCGGCATGGTAAGAGCCGCAAGGGAAAGATCGGCCAGGTAAAAACTTATCTTGGTCTTCAGCAGGTCGACGCCGAATCTGCGTCCGCCGGTGACATAATCTGTATCACCGGCATCGACGAGCTGAATATCAGCGATACGATCTGCGACCCGGAGCATCCCGAGACCCTACCGGCTCTGACCGTGGATGAACCCACTGTGACCATGACCTTCCAGGTCAACGACTCGCCGTTCGCTGGCCAGGACGGCAAGTTCATCACCAGTCGCAATCTGAAAGAGCGCTTGGAACGCGAGCTCATTCATAACGTGGCTCTTCGCGTCGAGCCGGGTGACTCACCGGAAAAATTCCGCGTGTCAGGCCGTGGCGAATTACACCTGTCCGTGCTGATCGAAACCATGCGCCGGGAAGGTTTTGAGCTGGCGGTATCTCGTCCCGAAGTGGTGACCAAAATGATCGACGGTGAACTGCATGAGCCTTTCGAGCACCTTGTCATCGACGTCGAGGAGGAGCACCAGGGCGCCGTCATCGAGGAGCTGGGCTACCGTAAGGCGGAAATGCAGGACATGAGTGCCGATGGCCGCGGACGTATCCGCATAAGTTTCGTCATTCCCACCCGCGGGCTGATTGGCTTTCGCACTCAATTCCTGGGCCTGACCTCCGGTTCAGGTATTATGACCCATATCTTTGATCATTTCGGACCGGTGAAGAAGGGCGATATCGCGACCCGCTCCAATGGTGTGCTGGTGTCCATGGTCAAGGGTAAGACGCTGGGCTATGCCCTGTTCAACTTGCAGGAAAGGGGCAGGCTGTTCATCGATCCCAATAGCGAGGTCTACGAAGGCATGATCGTCGGACTGCACAGCAGGGAAAACGACCTGGTGGTTAACCCGACCAAGGCGAAGCAACTGACCAATATCCGTGCTTCGGGTAGCGATGAAAACATCATCCTGACACCGCCCGTGAAACACAGTCTCGAGCAGGCGATGGAGTTCATCGAGAGCGACGAATTGGTGGAAATCACGCCGCGCCATATTCGCCTGCGCAAGCAATACCTCACGGAGAATGAACGCAAGCGCCGCAGCCGCGGCTCGGAATTGCGAGGCGTCTGACATCTCTCATGCTGGCACTCATACAGCGGGTAAGCTCGGCGAAAGTGGATATCGATGGCAATACGGCTGGTGCAATCGATAAAGGACTGCTGGTGCTGCTTGGGGTTGAAAGGGACGACACCCGGGAGAATGCCAACAGGCTGCTGAACAAGGTGCTTGCTTACCGAGTGTTCGCCGATGGTGAAAAGAAGATGAATCTCAGTGTCACCGATATCAACGGCGGTCTTCTCGTGGTGTCCCAATTCACTTTGGCTGCCGATACAGGCCGTGGCCTGCGGCCGAGTTTCTCCAGTGCCAAATCACCAGAGCAGGCCAAATCCCTGTATGAATACTTTGTCAGCCAGGCAAAAGCTGTATATACCGAGGTGGCAACCGGAGAGTTCGCGGCGGATATGCAGGTATCACTGACCAATGACGGTCCAGTGACATTTATGCTGAAAGGATAAAACGCAGGCGGTTCGACCGAAACAAATGTTCTGAATGTCTATTCATTCACCGATTCAGACTCGCCCTCTTCCTCGTCTTCCCTGTGCAGCATCTTGCCGGCAAACAGCCCAAGTTCGAACAGCATCCACATGGGTATGGCGACGAAAGACTGTGACAGCACGTCCTGGGGTGTCAGGAACATGCCTATCACGAAACAGGCAATGATGATGTAAGGCCTTTTCTCCGCAAGTTTCTTTGGAGTTGTGACGCCAGAAAAGATCAGCAGCAGCGTAGCAATGGGTGTTTCGAAAACCAGGCCAAAAACCAGAAACAACGACAGCACAAAATCCAGGTACTGAGTGATATCGGTCATCACCGAAACGGTTTCTGGCGCGCTGTTGACGAAGAAGGCGAAGACGAAGTTGAACACCAGGTAGTAGGCGAAGGCGATGCCCGCATAAAAAAGCACGACGCTGGAAACCAGGATGGGCAGCGTGATGCGGATTTCGTTCTTGTACAGCCCCGGCGAAATGAAGGCCCAAGCCTGGTGCAGGATGAAAGGCACGCCAAGGAATAGTGCGGCATAGATCGAGGTCTTGAAAGGAATCATGAATGGCGAAGTTGGCGACGTCGCGATCATGCTGGAACCTTCGGGCAACACATCAAGCAGGGGTCGTGACACGAATATATAGAGGTCGTTGCCCCAGGGAAAAATACACAGGAACAATACCAGTACGACAAGCAGACTGCGCAGCAGCCTGTCCCTCAGCTCAACCAAGTGTGAGATCAGCGGCTGTTCCTTGGGATCTTGTTCCTGATCCTGTTGTGCGGTGTATACCATGATGTCTGGTTCAGCTATCCGAAGACTTGTCGTTGGGTGATTTGGTTTCTTGATACGGTGATTCGGGTGCGGGCTTGATTATTTTTGCTGCGGGGTCGTTGACGTCGATTTTTTCCAAAGGCTCGAATTCTTCCTGCCCGTTGGCGGCACTCTTGTTCTCATTAGGTGAAGCCGATAACTCCTTTTTTAGGTCGAGATCATCCTTCAACGACTTTGCCTCGTCCTTAACGGACTGGATGGACTGGTTGACTTGGTTTTTCGTGGAATTGAACTTTTCCATGATGGCTTCATTGCGAAGCTGCCGGCGAATTTCATCTGCACCGACCTCCTGTTCGATTTCCCGCTTGATGTTGTTGAAACTTCTGCGCAGGCGGCCTATCCACAACCCGAGTGTCTTGATAGCTCCGGGAAGTTTGTCGGGGCCAAGCACGAGCAGCGCGACGACACAGATTACGATGAGTTCAAAAAAACTGGGATCGAACATCGGTAAACGATTTCAGCAATGCTGAAGCAGTCGATTTATTATTTGATCAACAGACAGAATCAGGCCTGTTTTTCTTCGGACTTTTCATCCACCTTTTCCGCTTTAACGTCGAAGGTGTCGTTTTCGTCTTCTATGCGCGCCTGGGTGCTCTGGCTCTTGTACTCGTCATCCTTCATGGCATTCTTGAAGCCTTTTAGTGCGCCACCCAGGTCGGAGCCGATGTTCTTCAGTTTCTTGGTACCGAAGACCAGTATCACAATTACCAGGATGATGAGCAGTTGTGTCAGATTAACGCCGCCGAGTCCCATGATTATCTCCTAAAGATTCCTTGATTGGTTTCGCTTGCCGGACATGGTGCCGGAAGAAATGGGGGTCATTGTATCAGTCTTGTTTCGCTTGTCGTGAGCAATAAAATGTAATGATTTCAATCTGGTATTTTTTCCCGCGCGATCGAGAAAACCGTGTCTAATTTCTGGGATTATTTCCCGCGGGACTGGAAAAATTGTGCCGGAATCCTGCGATTATTTTCCACGTGACGCTTTTTCTTCGAGTCCGCTCACCCCGAATCGCTGCTCCAGTTCGGCCAGGACCGCTTCCGGGCCGGTACCCAGGCTGGACAGCATGACCAAGGTATGAAACCACAGGTCGGCGGTTTCATACACCACGTGAGCGGTATCGCCGTCCTGTTTAGCTTTCCTGGCCGCCTCGATGGTTTCGCCGGATTCTTCCGCCACCTTGGCTAGGATTTTTTCTAGGCCTTTGTGGTGTAGTAGTGCCACATAGGATGAGTCGGGGTCGGCGTTCTTCCTTTCCTTTATAATGGCGGAAAGTTTTTGTAGAGTGTCAGTCATATTAATTTCAGCCGTAAATTTCATCCTGGTTCTTGATGACCGGTTCACTTTCCACCCACTGCTCGCCAACCAGTTTCAGAAAATAACAACTTTCACGCCCCGTGTGGCAGGCGATTCCTCCGAGCTGTTCCACTTTGTAAATGATGCAATCTTGGTCGCAATCAAGATAGAGATCGTGCAGGATTTGGAGGTGTCCCGAATCCTCACCCTTGCGCCAGAGTTTCTGCCGGGAGCGGGACCAGTAAATGGCTCGGTTTTCTTGAACAGCCAGGCCCAGGGCTTCCCGGTTGACCCATGCCTGCATGAGAACACGGCCGCTTTCCCAATCCTGGGCGATGGCCGGCACCAGTCCGTCGCTGTTCCAGTTGACCCTGTCTAGCCAGTCATTTCCCATGATTGCTGCTTCTTTAATAAACCGTCAGAAATTCAGGGGGGCAAGAATACCTCATTTTGGGGTCCGCGGTCAGGATTCAAGCCAGGGCAGATACTGTGAAAGCCCGTGGAAGTAACTCCACAGCGGCATTATCCGCCGTCATTATCTGCGCAGGAACTGCAGGGCAAGCGCTGCAGTGGCAAGTATTAGGGTTGCGGCAGGCAACCTGTCTAGTGAGCCGGCCACACCGGGCAGCAACGACATTGCTGCGGCCCCGAGTGCCGCGATGCCAAAAAGGGTGTGGCGGCGTGACTTGGCGGCTTCGGTCACTGCCAGTTGCTCTTCCTGTTCCTTTTGCAGCCGCTCCCGATGCAGGCGCGCATGTTTCACTTCCTGCATGGATTCATAGATCAGCTCCGGAATTTCAGGCAATTGCTCCAACCATTCGGGAATTTTCTCGCTGATCTTTTTCAGGTTGGCGATTGGCGACAGGCGTTCACGCTGCCATTTCTCCAGGAAGGGCAAGGCGTTGTCCCAGAGGTCGAGATCAGGATACAGCTGCTTGCCAAGGCCTTCGATATTGAGCAGTGTCTTTTGCAGGAGCACCAAGGATGGTTGGACTTCCATGTTGAAGCGACTGGCGGTCTGGAACAGCTGCAGCAAGAGCATGCCGAAGGAGATATCCTTCAGTGGTTTCTGGAAGATCGGTTCACACACGCTGCGCATGGTCGCCTCGAAAGCGTTGACGGGCGTATCAGGCGGCACCCAGCCACATTCCACATGTAGTTCCGCCACGCGGCGATAATCGCGTTTGAAAATGGCAAGCAGGTTCTTCGCCAGGTAATACTGGTCGTCTCGACTCAAGGTGCCGATGATGGCGCAGTCGAGCGCGATGTATTGCGGGCGCTTGGGATGTTCTTTCGATACGTAGACATTACCCGGGTGCATGTCGGCATGAAAGAAGCTGTGGTTAAACACCTGAGTAAAGAAGATCTCCACCCCTCGTTCGGCAAGCAGTTTCAGGTCGATGCCGACTTCTTTGAGCTCCTTTATGCGACTCACCGGTATGCCGTAGATGCGTTCCATAACTAGGACGTTGGTGCGGCAGTAATTCCAGTAGACTTTTGGCACATAGAGCAGATCGGAATTTTCGAAGTTGCGCGCAAGCTGCGTGGTGTTGGCGCCCTCCGACATCAGGTTGAGCTCGTCATTGATAATGTATTCGTAATTCTGCACGACTTCGGTGGCGCGCAGGCGTTTGCCCTGGTTGACATTGTGCTCTACAAAATTCGCGATGCTTTTCAACAGGGCGATATCCTGGGCGATGATCTTTTCGATGCCAGGGCGAATAACCTTGACCACCACCTCCTCACCCTCAGGTAGGGTTGCGGTATGCACCTGAGCTACGGATGCGGACGCCAGGGGTTTGGCGGAGAATGTTGTGAACATGTTAGTGATCTTGTCCCCGAGTGCTTTCTCGATGATGTCGATGGCTTCCTGTTCGCCAAACGGCGGTACGTTGTCCTGCAGGCCAGCCAGTTCGTCGGCGATATCTTCGGGCACCATGTCACGCCGCGTGGACAGGAGCTGGCCAAACTTGATGAAGATCGGGCCAAGCGCCTCCAGGGCCAAGCGAAGGCGCTGACCCCGGGACATCGCATCCAGGCCCGGCGCCGCGGGCAAGGGAAAGCTCAGCAGTATGGAAAGCAGGCGCGCCTTTACGAAACTGCCGAACAGGTCGCCCAGGCGATAGCGGTTCGCCACGCGGTAAATTCTTGTCAGTCGCAACAACCTGTTCAAAAGAAAAATGCTCGCCGTATTGCAGGGGCGGCAACGATATCACTATTCATAAAGTCAGTAAAATCAACATGTTTTGTGCGAGCTGGCGGCATGTGTACAATGCCGTCCCCACCGCTAAAAAGAAAAGGGAAATATCATGAGCACGAAAGGACTTTTGACTCTCCTCCTTGCCTTTGCGACCACCGCGCAAGCACAGAACTTGTCCATGAGCGGCAGGTATGAACTCGACCTCTACCTGTCACAGGCAGTCAATGAGTCGCACATACCCGGCCTCGTGGCGCTCGTCACAAACGGTGATCGAGTGATCTATCACAGCGCTTTTGGCTTGATGGGTACTGCAAGCAGCAAGGCCATGACCCGCGACGCCATCTTCCTGATCGCCTCCATGACCAAGCCGGTGACCTCACTGGCCGTGATGATGCTGGTAGAGCAGGGACAGGTAAACCTGGACGATCCCATCGAGAAATACCTGCCAGACCTGGCCAACCGTGAAGTATTCACCGAGTTTGATCTTGAAGCCGGTACCTTCAAATCCCGGCCTGCCGCACGCAGTATTACAATCCGGCACCTGCTGACCCATACGTCAGGTCTAGGTTATACCTTTGCCAGTCTGGAACTGGCAAAGGCACTGGGTATAAATCCGCAGGCTACCGCGACGACACTGCCGTTGTTGCACGAGCCGGGCGAGAACTGGACCTATGGTGAAAGCACGCGGGTTCTGGGCCATCTAGTGGAAGCCGTGACAGGAAAGGAGCTGTTTGCCTGGATGCAGGATCACATCCTGGAACCACTTCATATGGTCGACACCAATTTCGATATTCCGGCAGGCAAGAATGCTAGGACCGTGACCGTTTATCGTACTGATGGCACGAAGCTGGTGGAGCAACCTAATCCCGCCGGCGTGATCAGTTCACCACATAACGGCGACGGCGGTCTGGCGTCGACGGCGGACGATTACGCGCACTTCATCCGCCTCTTCCTCAACGATGGTATGACGGACGATGGTCATCGCCTGGTGAGTGCAGACACGGTCAATAACATCGGCAGGAACCACATGGGCAACCTGACTGTACGCCAGATGCCCACCACCAGCCGCCTTATTAGTGAGCCTTTTCCGCTGGGTGCCGGTGTGGATACATTCGGTCTGGGATTCCAGATCACAGAACAGCAGTTGCCAGACAGTCGCGCCCCGGGCAGCATGGCGTGGGCTGGTATATTCAATACCGAATTCTGGATAGACCGGGAGAACAATATCGGTGCTGTTCTTATGATGCAGTATTTGCCTTTTTACGATGCCCGGGCGATCGAGGTGCTGCAGGGTTTCGAGCACAGGATTTACCGCAACCTGGAATGAGCGGGTGGGTAGTTGAGGTTATTGCTGATCGGCCATAAGTCGGTTCGTGCGTGCCTCGAGACGATCCACGCTTAAGCGGAGCCGGTCGACAGCACGGAAATATGTTTCCAGCTGGCTGGCATCAGGAAACAGTTTCTTCTCTTCATGCAGCCAGGCATCGAGATCGTCCCGCAGGTTGTCGGCAGATTGCCTGGCAAATTCTCTGGTCCCGGCGAGGCAATCGCTGACGACCTGTGTCGGGATATCTCCAATCACCTTGCTCAACTGGTATTCCCAGTCTATATCCAGTCTTTTTAATACGCCCTTCAGATCCTGCAGGAAGTCGGTGTCACCGCTGATGACTGCGCGGTTGTCACGCGCTGAACCGCGGTCAATGCTTTTAAGATTGTCAGCCAGCAGGCCGGCCAGGGCGGCAGCACTGCCTTTCACATTGGCGTTTGCGGCGTCGGCTTCACCCTGCATCAGGAGGATGGATTTCTCGCTAACAAGCATGTTGAAGCTGAGTGGCGGGAAGTCGCACTCTACCCGGAGCATCTTGCCGGCCAGGGGGTGTAGTTTTGTCGGCATTGCCGCATCCATAGCGATCAGGGAATTGAGTAAGGTCTCACTGGAGGCAAGGAAGACGGAATGAAATAGCCCGGCATTCATTGATCAGGCTCCGGCCTTGTGACCGATGTGGATGGCACAGATGCCGCCCATTACGTTGTGGTATTCGCAATTGGAGAAGCCGACATCGATCATCATCTGTTTCAGGGTTTCCTGATCAGGATGCATGCGAATTGACTCAACCAGGTACTGGTAACTGTCGCCGTCTCCGGTGATGACTTGCCCGGCTTTCGGCCAGAGCAGGGAATAGGCGTCGTAGGCTTTGCCGAGCAGCGGGCTCACCGGTTTAGAAAATTCCAGCACCAGAACACGGCCACCGAGTTTGGTCATGGCCAACATGGAGGCGAGCGCAGCTTCCTTGTTGGTGACGTTGCGCAGGCCGTAGGCGATACAGATGCGGTCGAACGAGTTTTCCTTAAAGGGCAGGCATTCGGCATTAGCCAATGTGTAGCTAATATTTTCTGTCATGCCCTTGTCGATGATGCGGTCTCGGCCGACCTTGACCATGGATTCATTGATATCGGCAAGCACGACGTGCCCGTCTTTGCCCACTACAGGGGAGAACAGCAAACTGAAATCGCCGGTGCCTCCTGCCAGGTCCAGTACAATCATGCCGGGGCGCAAGGCGCTAAGTTCCAAGGTAAAACGCTTGATCAGACGATGGGTGCCCAAAGACATCACGTCATTCATTAGATCGTATTTCTTCGCGACTGAATGAAATACCTGGCCTACCAGCCCTGCCTTGTCCCCAAAAGGGACTTCGCGGTAGCCGAAGTGTGTAGTTTCCTGTTCAGTTTCCTTGGTCATGGTGCCGCATTGTACTGCATCAATCGTTGAGCGGCATGATCTTTACGACCTGCAAATCTGCCGGCAGTTTCTCGCGACGGGCACCGGCATTGTTCAGCTTGAGCAGGTAGGCGTCCCACATTTGGGCCTGGTCAAGGCATAACTCGCGCAGGTACTCCCAGCTATAAATGCCGGTATTGTGATCGTCATCGAAATGCAGACGCACGGCATAGTTCCCGACGGGTTCGATGTTGTCGATGCGTACGTCCCTCTTGCCGGTCTGCAGCACTTCCTGCCCCGGGCCATGGCCGCGCACTTCTGCCGACGGGGAATGTACGCGCAGGAATTCGGCAGTGAGGGAATAGATGCCGCCGTCCTCCCAGGACAGTTCCAGGATACCGGATTTGCGGTGCAGCTTGATGTCTGTCGGTGTCATCAGAGTATGAATCGGCTCAGGTCTTCATCGGCGGCCAGGTCGCCTAGGTTGCTGTCAACGAATGTGGCGTCCACTAAAATGCTTTTCTTGCCAGCCTTCACCAGTTCATGGGCGCCGAAGGAGGTCTCTTCTAGCAGGCGTTCCATGACGGTGTGCAGGCGGCGGGCCCCGATATTCTCAGTACTCTCATTGACCTGCCAGGCAATCTCGGAAATGCGCTTGATGCCGTCCTCGGTGAATTCCAAGTTAATGCCTTCGGTCTGCATGAGGGCGATGTACTGTTTGCAAAGCGAAGCGTCCGGTTCGGTCAGGATGCGTTCGAAATCCCTGGCTGAAAGGGCATTCAGTTCCACCCGTATGGGCAGGCGGCCCTGCAGTTCCGGAATCAGGTCGGACGGCTTGGAGAGGTGGAAAGCCCCGGATGCAATGAACAGGATGTGATCGGTTTTGACCGAGCCATACTTGGTGGTCACGGTGGAACCCTCGATCAGCGGCAACAGGTCACGTTGTACGCCTTCGCGGGAGACACTGCCACCATGGTGCTCGTTCTTGTTGGTCACCTTGTCGATTTCATCAATGAATACGATGGCGGTCTGTTCGGTAATATCGATTGCACGGGATTTCAACTCGTCCTCGTTGACTAGTTTCGATGCCTCCTCGTCCTGGAGAATTTTGAGGGCGGCTTTCACGGTGACGCGACGCGTTTTCTTGCGCCCGCCGCCAAGACTGGAAAACATGCTGGTCAGCTGGCTGCTCATATCCTCCATGCCGGGAGGTGCCATGATCTCGACGCCCACCCTGTCCGATACTTTTATTTCGATTTCCTTGTCGTCGAGATTGCTCTCTCGCAGTTTCTTGCGGAAGACCTGGCGTGAGCCGGCCGTGTCCTCGTTCTGGTCTGATGAACCGGGCAACAGTATATCCAGTACCTGATCTTCCGCGGCGTTGGCTGCCTGCAAGGCGACTTTCTGCAACTGCTCTTCACGCAGCATCTTGACGGCGGCGTCCACCAGGTCACGTATTATCGATTCCACGTCGCGGCCTACGTAGCCGACTTCGGTAAATTTGGTGGCCTCGACCTTGATGAAGGGCGAGCCCGCCAGGCGCGCCAATCGTCTTGCGATCTCAGTTTTGCCTACACCGGTTGGTCCGATCATGAGGATATTCTTCGGTGTGACCTCATGGCGCATCGCCTCGGGCAACTGCATGCGGCGCCAGCGGTTCCGAAGGGCTATGGCGACGGCGCGCTTGGCTTCATCCTGGCCGACAATGTGCTTGTCCAGCTCCAGGGCGATCTGTTTTGGGGTCAGTTCAGACATACAGTTTATGCTTCTTGTGATTCAAGTTTTTCGATAGTGAGGTTGTGGTTGGTGTAGACGCAAATATTAGCCGCGATATTCAGGCTTTTCTCGACGATGCTCCTGGCATCGAGGTCGGTATTGTCGAGCAGGGCGCGGGCAGCGGACTGGGCGTAGCTTCCACCTGAGCCAATGGCCATGAGGCTGTCTTCAGGTTCGATGACATCGCCGTTACCGGTGATGACCAGGGACGTTTCCATGTCAGCAACGACCAGCAGGGCCTCGAGGCGGCGAAGGGAGCGCTCGGTGCGCCAGAGCTTGGCGAGCTCCACGGCGGCACGTGTTAGTTTGCCGGAATGTTTTTCCAGCTGCTCTTCGAAACGCTCGAACAGCGTGAAGGCATCGGCGGTACCACCGGCAAAACCGGCTAGCACCTTGTCACCGTACAGGCGCCTGACCTTGCGAGCATTACCTTTCATAACGGTGTTGCCCTGGCTGACCTGGCCGTCACCACCAACAACCACCTGGTTGCCACGGCGTACCGACAGGATCGTGGTTCCTCTGTATTGGTCCATGGAGGCTCCTAAAAAGTAGAAAGGGTTAAGAAGTGTAAGGCTGGTAGTGTAACAATAGTATCAGGTGGACATGGGGGCAAAGCCCTGAATATCAACTACTGCTCAGGTATGCGCATGCGGATGGGGTCGATATTATTTTGCCGTAGCGTATTTTCTGCCGCCTCCATTCTCGCACGTCCTACAAACGGCCCGGCCTGCACGCGGTACCAGGTCCGCCCTGAAATACTGGTGTTCTGGATGCGTGCTTCAAGATTCATGAGGATCAGCCGGGCGCGCAGGGCTTCAGCATCATTAGGTTCCAGAAAGGACGCTGCCTGGAGCAGGTAGGTAGTCGTTTCGGCTTCATCGGCGGCGGCTGAAGCGATTTCCACCGGCACGACGTTCACTTCCACCTCGGCCCGGGGCAGGTACTCATAGAACTGCAGGTCGAGGCCGTTGCTGCGTTCGTTGCCCGTGGTATTGCCGCTGAGTTCCTCACCAAGCGGCGAACTGCCGCCAAACTGCGTGATGGCGAAGTAACCGACCACGCAAAGTAAAAAGCCGCTGAACAATCCCGAGAAGAACCAGCTCCAGTGGTTGCTTTCCGTAACGTTATTGCGCGTGGCAGCACGTGCCGGTCTGTTCTTGTCGGCGTTTCTGGAGCTTTTGCGTGACTTGGCGAAATCCTGTGACATGTATCTTTCAATAAAATTTTTGCGAATTATCCATAAATTGCACCTAGCAAAAAAGCGCGTGGGGCATGTTGGGATTAGTTCCTGCATAGAGCTATATAAAATCCAGTGGGTCCACGTCCACTGACCATCGCACTTTCCTTCTCTGGGCATGGTTTTCCATTAGGTTGATGGCGTGCGCTAGGTAATGCTGGACGGCTGAGCGTTTCGATGCCTCCACGATCATGAGCATGCGGAAAAGGCCGCCGCGTTTTTCCATGGCCGCAGGCATCGGGCCCAGAATATTCAGCCCCCTGGCCGCATCACCGGTGGCCTGCCTGATATCCCCGAGGAATTTCTCGGGAATCTGTCGCGTGGATGCCTCGGCTCGGATAACCGCCATGTAGGTGAACGGCGGCAGGTTACCGAGACGACGCTCTTCGAGCAGTTTGCGGGCAAAAGGACCATAACCATCATTGACTAGGGACTGCAGGGTAGGATGAGTGCTGTTATAGGTCTGGATCACCACTTCGCCACCGGTTTCTCCCCTGCCGGCGCGGCCTGCCACCTGGGTTAGCAACTGGCCCATGTGTTCCTGGCCGCGAAAATCCGCGCTGAACAGGCCAGCATCCGCATCGAGGACCGCCACCAGAGTGACGTTCGGGAAATGATGGCCCTTCGATAACATCTGCGTGCCGACTAGGATGCAGGGTGCGCCGCTATCCACTATATCGAAAACCCTTTGCAGGCCACCCCGGGTTCGCGTGGAATCCCTGTCGATGCGAAAGACGGGAATGTCCGGGTACAAGGTCTTAAGAGTCTGTTCCGTTTTTTCAGTGCCCATGCCCATCGCGGCCAGCTCCGTGCCAGTGCACTCAGGGCAGGCGCCTGGCACCGGTCGAGAGGATTCGCAGTGATGACAGCTCAGGGATTGCGGATGGCGATGAAGAGTGTAGCTGGTGTCGCAGCGTTCGCAAATTGCGATCCAGCCGCAGGAACGGCAGAGCAGGATAGGGGCGAAGCCGCGGCGGTTGAGAAAAACCAGTACCTGGTTTCCGCGGTTCAGGTGCGAGGACATCATGGTAAATAATGATTCGGCAAAGCCTTCAATAATGGTCTCGCCACGCAGGTCGAGCATTCGGTAATTGGGATGGCTGGCATTGCCGGCGCGTTCGGTCAGCTGCAGATAGTGGTACCTGCCGCAGACGGCGTTATGCAGGCTTTCCAGACTGGGTGTGGCGGTACCGAGAATGACCGGGATGCCCAACTGCCGCGCCCGGTATATTGCCAAGTCGCGTCCAGAGTAACGAAAACCATCCTGTTGTTTGTAGGAGGCATCGTGTTCCTCGTCGACGATGATCAGACCCGGTCTTGCCAGCGGGGTGAAAATCGCGGAGCGCGTACCGATTATGATGTCGGCCTTGCCGTTTCGTGCCCGTAGCCATGCATTGAAACGTTCGCCATCATTTAGCCCAGAATGGAAGACGGCGATCTCGCGATTGAAACGCCGGGCGAACCGGCGCACAGTCTGGGGCGTCAGGCTGATTTCAGGAACCATAACTAGCACCTGCTTGCCAGCCTCCAGGCAGTCGGCAATGGCCTGCAGGTAGACTTCCGTTTTACCGCTGCCAGTGATGCCTTCAAGAAGAAAGGCGGCAAAGCTGCCGGACACCTTGCGAATCGCCGCGAGCGCAGCTTGCTGTTCCCTGTTCAGTTGAAGCGGCGCGTCCTCGCCATAAAGTTCCGCGCGGGTCATAGGCGCTTCTTCATCGGTAAGAAACTCCTCGACCAGGCCCTTATCGAGAAGTGTCTTCAGGCAAGCGGACAGTGGGGTATCGAATGCCGCTTTGAGTTGCGCGCTGGTCATCGGTGCGTTGTCGGCTAACAGTCGTATGAGCTGCAGTTGTCGTGGAGCCCTTTTCAGGGTTTTCGGGTCCAGCTTCACACCGGCCGGAGTCAATCTTAGCATGCGCGGGCGATGCTCACTTGCGGGATGACCTTTGCGGATCTGTGCAGGCAGGGATGTCTGCAAAGCCTGGCCAAGGGGATACTGGTAGTAGTCAGCGGACCAGTGGTAAAGCGCAACGAGGTTTTTATCCAGTAATGGTGATTCATCCAGCAATTTGTCCGCGGGCCTGATTCTGTCCTTGGGGATATTAGTGGTCGTGGAACAATTGACGATCACGCCAACCATGCGCCGATTCCCGAAGGATATCTGGATACGAGTACCGGGTTGGAGCTGTTTGCGGTCACAGCCCGCAGGGGGAAGGTAATCGAAAGTCTGGCGTAATGGTGACGGGACGGCGACCTGGATGAAAGTAGATTGTGTCACATCAAAAGTCTTGTCTGGCTGGGTCAGTCTTAGGGTCAAGTAGGGGTCATACAGTTGCCGGCAGCTTTGCATAGCTGGTCTAAAACAGACTATAGCAGAAACCCCGGAGTGAGGAGATTCCCGGTGACCTGGTTTATACTTTTAGCTTTTAGACACCACAGCACCCGGGTGATCCTATGCAAAGCCAACAAGTGCCTGATGAACTTCTGACTCTGCGCACGCAAATCGACCGTATCGATGAAGAGATGCTGAACCTGTTGGCGGAACGTTTTGCTGTGACTGCCAAGGTAGGTGAGCTCAAAGCGAAAAGCGGGCTGAATTCGGTCGACCCGGTGAGGGAGCAGGAAAAACTCGAGCGATTGCGTGCACTTGCCGATGTCTAGGTCCCTGAACAGCGAATTCATCCTAGACATGTTCCAGACCATCTTCGATGAAGTGGTGAAAAACCACCGTTCCTACCTCGACGGGGCCTGATTTCCCCGTCTTTCCGTAGAGGGTTCTCGAAATCGGCTGGCGCCCTTGTGCTGGCACCAGTTTCTGATAGAATGCGGCCTCTTTTTTGCAAGCACACCGGGCCTTGCCCGGGTTTAACAGACCTTTTTGATACCAGGAATATGGTGCCGGCCCCAAGAACCCGCCGGTAGCGATGTTCGGAGAGCAAGACGATGAAAGCTGAAATCCATCCCAAGTACCAGGACATTAGCGTGACCTGCGGTTGTGGCAACGTCATCCAGACACGTTCCACACTTAGCGAAGACATCCGTATCGATGTATGTTCACAGTGTCACCCATTCTATACCGGCAAGCAGAAGATTGTAGACTCCGGTGGTCGCGTAGACAGGTTCAAACGCCGTTTCGGCGGTAGCCGTAAGATCTGATTCCCAGGTTTACCAACCCGAAACCCAGAAAGACTTGCTGAACAACCAGTTCCCTTGCGGGACCTGGCTGTTTTGGTAGAAACAAAACAGGGTGTGATCAGAAAGGATTGGTGCCTTCAAGTTTGGTGGTTATCTCGCCATCGGATTCAGAGCCTAAACTGGGCAAGTCCTCTTCCCTGAACACTTCGAAAAACGAATCCCTCTCGTCCGGGCTGGCGCGCAGCCCGGTGGTCGGATTGATTCTAACGAATTCCAGGCCGTCCGGCTGGCTCATCGATGCCAGGGGCGTGCCTTCCAAAACAGGCTTCATGAATTCGATCCAGATGGGAAGGGCAACCGTTGCCGCCTGCTCGGTATTGTCACCCAGGGATTCCGGCTGGTCGTAACCCACATAAACGGTCGTGACTAGGTTGCCGTTGAAACCGGAGAACCACAGGTCCTTTGAATCGTTTGTGGTACCCGTCTTGCCATGAATGTCCTCTCGGTCCGGCATGGCCCGGTTGGCGGGGCGGCCACTACCGTTGGTGATTACCGAGCGCAGGATGCTGTTCATGATGTAGGCGACGCGCTCGTCGATGACGCGCGGCGCCGGGGTCACCAAGGGTGTTTCCGGTACCTCGTTGCTTTCCAGCTTGGAATCGATATCGGCCGTGTCGCCGCAGGACGGGCAAACGGTGTACGGCTGGGCACGAAACATTTCGCCGTCGTTGAAATTGTCGATACGGGCGATCAGGTATGGTTCCACCTTGTATCCGCCGTTGGCGAAAACCGCGTAACCGGTGGCGATTTCCAGCGGATGGACAGCATGGGAACCGATGGCTACCGTCAAGTCATTCTGCGGAAACTCTTTGATATTGAACCCGAAGCGTGACACGTACGGCATCACCACGTCCTCGCCAAGGGCATCGTAAAGACGCAGGGATACCAGGTTCTTGGAATTGGTCAGGGCGTAGGAAAGCCGGATGGGCCCCATGAATTCACCGCCGAAGTTTTCCGGGCGATAATCACTGCGAGCCAGCGGTGCATCGTTGATCAGGGACGCCGCGGTGTAGCCATTCTCTAGGGCGGCGGAATACAGGAAAGGTTTGAAGTTCGAGCCAGGCTGGCGTTCGGCCAGGGTGACACGGTTGAACTGGCCGTTGTTGCGCGTGTCATTGAAATCGTAACCGCCGACCAGTGAAAGGATGGCTCCGGTATTCGGATCCATGGCCACCAATCCACCGTTCACTGCCGGGATCTGCCCCAGCATCCAGTTGCCATCGACATCCCGTTTCAGCCGGATCAGGTCGCCCGGTTCTAGAACCTCGAAAGAAGAGCGGGGTGAGGATCCCCATGTAGTCGTTGTGATAAAGCGCTTGGCCCAGCGTATACCTTCCCACTCCACGTTGACCGTTTCGCCGTTTCGCATCAGCGCAGTAAATGAACGCTCCTGAACGGACCTACGAAGGCCGGTTGCTGGGAAGCGATGACGGGCGTGCGCTGCAGGACTTCCATCCAGTGATTGGTGGAGCCGTCATCCGCCGGGCGCAGATGATTCTCGCGTCCGCGGTAGCCATGGCGGCGATCATATGTTTCCAGGCCGTCACGAAAAGCGCGCATGGCAGTGGTCTGCATGCGGCTGTCGATGGTGGTGTAGACCTCGAAGCCATCGGTCAGCGCAAGGTTGCCATAACGGTCAACCATGTCCTGGCGCACCATTTCGGCTATATAAGGGGCAAGAAGTTCGGTCTGGCGGCCGTGGCGAAAGGCGGTGATGGGCGCGTTGCTGGCCAGGTCGAAGTCATCTCGGGAAATCATGTCCTGTTCCAGCATTCGGCCCAGCACGCGCCGGCGAACTGTCAGCGCCTGTCTTTCCGATGCTAGCGGATTGTATGCATTGGGCCTGGGCAACAGGCCGATCATACTGGCAGCTTCGGCAAGGGTGAGTTCGTTGACCGACTTGTCGTAATACTGGTCTGCCGCGGCGGCGATGCCGTATGCGGAGATGCCGAAAAAGGTCTTGTTTAGGTAGAGCTCGAGGATTTCTTCCTTGGTCAGCTCGCGCTCCATTTTCAGAGCAAGCAGGATTTCCTTGAACTTGCGAGTTTCCGCGGCTTCACCCTCGAAGAAGAAATTCTTGGCGACCTGCATGGTGATGGTGCTGCCGCCGCCCCAGTCCTTGCCGAGAAAGATGCCCGCCACGGAGCGCACCAGGCCCAGGAGGTCGACTCCATTATGGCTGTAGAAGCGCTTGTCCTCGGTCGAGACCAGGGCATCGGTGACCAGCGGCGGGATATCGGCGAACTTGATCGGCGTGCTGCGGCGGCTGCCGAATTCCGCGATGAGCTTGTTGTCGGCGGAATAGATGCGCAGGGGGTTTTCCAGGCGCAGGTTGGTGTAGGTTTCCCGGTCCGGCAGCTTGGGCGATATATAGAGGTACATGCTGGCCATTATCATGACCATGCCCAGTGCACCGGCAATGCCGCACCAGAGCAGAAAAGTACCAATTGTTTTCGCTTTGTTCATTTCGGTGTATCAAGCACGGGCAGCTTTGATTCAGCAGCAGTAGCGGCCATTGTAAACCCTTTTCGCTACCCTGTTTATCTGCCGAAAAAGGGGGGGGAACGAGGGGGATGTGTCTGCTCAAATAACTTGATATTTCTCTCTTTTTTTCCTGAAAAACCCCTGTGAATGGCTCTTCCTTGCCCTTGAAAAAGGTTCAACTGTAACCTGATAACAAATCAATGTAAATTTTAAAAAACACGATAAATACCTGAAACTAATGACTAAATTAACTAAAGTAACGGCTTTTAGAGGATAGTAACCGTTAATATACCGGTAATTTAGCCCCGCGATTCAGGGGTAAAAACCGGAGCCATGACTAAGAGCAAAGGATCTGACGGGGTATCAAGTTGCTCATTGCATTTTCAAAAAAGATTAATGTCCTGCTTGGGATCGACCTCAGTTCCATTTCTATCAAGGTTCTGGGACTGAGTAAATCGTGCATCAAGTAAGAGCTTGAAAACTATTCCAGCCGACCACTGCCGGAAGAAGCCGTAGTCGAAAAAAACTTCGCTAATCTTGATGCCGTCGGAAAGGAAATGCTCAAGCTTGCCACCCTTACCATCCACTAGGATTACGTGGTGCCCGGTGCTACCGCGATACCGTCGATATCCATCAGCTAGATTAATGCCCGTGTGCTGGTCAATGACGGCTACACCATCGTGCTTGGTGGGGTGTCCCGCGAGGAAGTGACTATTACCGTATCGAATACACCGCTGCTGGGTGACATTCCCAACGTTGTCAACTTGCTCAAATGCACAGAGAATTCCTATACCAAGACGGAACTGCTGATCTTCATCACGCCGTCCATTTTTATCGAATTCATGAAATAACTGTTCCCGTAGAGGGAACAGATTACGGCTATCGTGTAAGCGGTATGCCGAAAATTTTATTTTGGCATTTACCATAATTTCCGTTTTAATCCGCAAGCTATGAAACAAGCGCTGGACAATATTTTTCTGGTTGGACCAATGGGTGCCGGAAAGACCACCATTGGTCGCCAGCTTGCGCGTGAGTTGAAAAAGGAATTCGTCGATTCCGATCAGGAGATCGAGGAGCGCACCGGTGCGAACATCTCCTGGATTTTCGATGTCGAGGGCGAGTCCGGTTTTCGCAAGCGCGAAAAAAAGATTATCGAGGAACTGACGCGCCGCAAGGATATCGTACTGGCGACCGGCGGCGGTGCTGTACTGGCTCCAGAAAACCGCAATTACCTGCACAGCCGCGGCACCGTGGTTTATCTTATGGCGACCATCGGCCAACAGGTCGAACGGACCAAGAATGATTCGCGCCGGCCTCTTATCCAGAACGTTACCGATATCAAGGGCAAGCTTAAGGAACTGATGGAAATCCGCGACCCGCTATATCGCGAAATAGCCGATTATGTCGTAATGACAAACAGGCGCAGTCCGAAATCGGTCAGCAGTGAAATCGCCACGCAGCTGTTTGGTGATGAAGTCCATGAGCACTGACAAGAAAAAGTCTGCCAGGCAACTGGTGAAAGTTGACCTGGGTGATAGGAGTTATCCCATCCACATCGGTACCGGCCTGCTCGGGGATGACAGTCTAATCAAGCCACATATCCGTGGTCGCCAGGTATGCGTGATCAGTAATGACACAGTTGCGCCGCTTTACATGGATACTGTGTGCCAATCCTTGGCCGGTTTCGAGATCACGCAGTTCATCTTTCCCGACGGCGAGGAATACAAGACGATTGATACCGTCAGCACCCTGTATGACCACTTGCTGGAGACCAACTTTGGCAGGTCCGCCACGCTGGTTGCCCTTGGCGGCGGCGTTGTAGGAGACATGGTGGGTTTTGCGGCGGCGACTTACCAGCGCGGGATCGACTTCATACAGATACCAACCACGCTGCTGTCCCAGGTGGATTCATCCGTGGGCGGCAAGACCGGTGTGAACCGGCCGCTGGGCAAGAACATGGTCGGTGCCTTTTACCAGCCTAAATGCGTGCTTGCTGATTGCGATACGCTGGACACGCTGCCCGATCGGGAATTGAAAGCCGGCCTGGCGGAAGTCATCAAGTATGGCCTGATCAACAATCGTGAATTCCTCGACTGGCTGGATGCCAACCTGGACAGCCTGCTGGCCCGCGACCGCGAGGCGCTGGCGTATGCGATCAGGGTCAGCTGCGAGGAAAAGGCCGCTATAGTGGCCATGGACGAGCGGGAAGGGGGTATTCGCGCCATCCTGAACTTAGGGCATACCTTCGGTCATGCTATTGAAACCGCCATGGGCTATGGTACCTGGCTGCACGGTGAAGCCGTCGCCACCGGCATGGTAATGGCCGCAGCCTATTCACAACGGCAGGGCCTATTAAGCCAGGATGATGCCGATTACGTGCGAACGTTGGTCGGACGCGCAGGCCTCCCGATAAGTCCGCCGGACGCGATGGATGCCGAGACCTTTATTTCTTATATGGGGCGCGACAAGAAAGCCGAAGCGGGCAGGATCAGGCTCATCCTGCTGGAAAGGCTGGGTAAGGCTTTTGTCAGCGACACCGTGGAAACCGGGAAACTGACCGCTGAACTGGCAGCCGGCCTCTGATTTGCGGTTGTAAACTGGGCAAACCTTCTTTTCCTGGCATCTTCAGATACCTTTTGTAACAAGGTCGCCCCTATTGGCTGGATATTGGTGATTCTTGTCGTAAGGATTAGCTGTAACTCATTGTATTTAGTATTGTTCTGACAGCCCATTTCTTGTGATTTTTTTGTAAAGCCTTGCTAAGCAAGGTTATTGATGCAACAATCGTTCGGTTTTTACAGGAATTTTCTGCTGTTGCAGAAACTTTCGTGGGAGTCGACACCCTGCTGTTTTCACGGATAGAGGCTAAAACGCATGATAAACCTCCGTGAATGTCCGCTCTGTGAAAGCAAAACCAAAACATTCCTAGAATATCTCAAGGGGAGAAGAGGATGAAATACAACCGTTTCTGTTCCATTGGCAAGAAGAAACTGGCCTTGTCAGTGGCTGCCTCCCTTGCTCTGGGTGCCGGCTTCAGTAATGTAGCGCTGGCCCAGGACGAGGACGAAGAGGCACTGGAAGAAATCACGGTAACCGGTACCCGTATCCGTTCCGACGATTTCAGTAACGCTCAACCATCAACCGTTCTTGGATCAGATCTGCTGGAGAACCTGGGTGTCGTTAACTTGGGCGACGCCATGGCCAGCCTGCCCTCCAACGTAGGCAACAACACTCCGACGGCGAACCCGGGCGGTAACTTCTTCAATGGTTCCAACATTGCCAACCTGCGTGGTCTGAACCCGTTCTTCGGTTCACGTACCCTGACACTGGTCGACTCACGTCGTCACGTGCCGACTAACCAGGGTGATGGTGTTGACCTTAACTTCATTCCTTCCGTGCTGATTGACCGGATGGAAGTGGTTACCGGCGGTGCTTCTGCATCCTACGGTTCAGGCGCCATCGGTGGTGTGACCAACATACTGCTGGACCGCGACCTCGAAGGTGGCAAGGTGCAGGTGGACTACGGTATTACCGGCCAGAACGACGGTGAAGATATTCACGCTGGCGTCGCCTGGGGAACCAAAGTCGGTGACAACGGCAACTTCGTTATCGGCCTAGAATCCCAGCGTGCCGGTGGCATAGGCAGCTGTATCGATTCCCGTGATTGGTGTTCAAAGAATGTTGCGGTGATCACCAACCCCAGTTGGCCAGGCTCTGGCGCCCGATACATCATCGCCGATAATGTGCGTAACAACAGCCAGATTGCGGGTAGCACGCCGATCTTCCCGATCGCTGGAAAAGTGTGTGCCGATATCAACTGTGGCTCGTTACGTCCGTGGGAAAGAACCGTTAACCAGCAGGGCGGCGAGGGTCGTCTTCAGTACCAGTACACTAACCTGCGTTCGCCTGTTGACAGGGACGTAGTGTTTGCCGCCTACAATCACCAGATCAATGATGACATGTCCTTCTTCATTGAAGGTTCTGTGGGCAGCGTTGACACCTTTACCCCGCAGGGCTCTCTTGACACCACCTTTGGTTTCCTCGCCCCAGACAATTACTATCTGAAGAAGTTGCGTGCCACCGGTGTTGATCCCTGCCCATTTGGTCCGTGCTTCTTCAACAAAAACTACTCTGACGAGGTGGACACCTACAACGAGACGACTACCGACCTCGAGCGTTATGCCCTGGGCCTGAGCGGCCGTTGGGGTGACACCACTTGGACTTGGGACGCCTACTACCAGTACGGCAAGTCCGACAGGAGCCAGCTGGTTAACGGCAACATCCAGCTGGAGCGTTTCGGCTTTGCTCTGGACGCTGTTGATGATGGCACCGGTAAGGCGGTCTGCCGCATTATCCGTGATGGTATCCCCCCCGGATTCGTTAAGGACACGCGTCTGGTCACCGGTTGTCAGCCCATCAACGTTTTGGGTGTTGGCAAGTTAAACGAGGGTGGTGGCTATGATTACGCATGGGGTCGCCTGCTTGAGTTAACAACGGTTGACCAGGACATGTGGGAATTTGTTACCTCTGGTGAGGTCTTCGATGGTTTTGGTGCCGGCCCAGTCCGGGCGGCCGTGGGTGTTTCCTGGCGTGACGAGTCAATCGCCAATATTTCTGACCCATCACAGCCTGACTACGCACGTCGAGACTACCTGATCCAGTATGGTGAAAGCTTCGGTGGCGACGTGTCGGTCTTCGAATACTTCGCCGAAGTACAGCTGCCGTTCACCGAAACTTTTGACGTTCAGTTGGCGGCACGTAACTCTGAGTACGAAAATACTGCCGGACTCGGTACGCCTAGCCCCGGCCAGACGTTTAAGTACGACTTCACCACATGGAAGGTCACAGGCAACTGGCAGGCAACTGATTCTGTTCGGTTGCGTGGTTCTCTCTCCCGCGACCTGCGTGCTCCGAACTTCCGTGAGCTGTACTACGGTCAGGACCTACAGCGCGGGGGTCCGTTCGGCTTCTGCTCCAACCAGTGGACCGGCAACCTCAGCCAGGGCTTCTTCACCAACACAGGTGACCCCTGCACAATCGAGCTGCGTGGTGGTGCGACCACCGGCCTCGAGGCTGAAAAATCAGACACCATGACCGCCGGTGTAGTTTGGACTCCGAACTTCGCCAATGTGCGTTTCGCGGTTGACTACTTCAACATCGAAATTGAGGATGCCATCACACCGGCAAACTCAGGCCTCGTGTTGGACGGTTGTTTTAATAAGATCCTCTCCTACTGTGAGCAGATCACCGGCACGCCATTTAATTCAGGCGACCTGACTCAGGGATTCTCAAAGATCGATGCAATCACCCCAACAGCGCGTAACTTCCGTGCGTACGAGGCGAGTGGTTGGGATATCTCTGCAGACTGGGCCGGTGAGTTCAGCGCGGGCACAATCACCTCAAGGCTGATTGCTACCCGTATGCTTGAGCAGCTGATTCAGCCGACAGAGGCTAATCCGTCACTGATCCGCAATATCGCCGGCACTACCGGCCAGACCAACGGCTTCCTGTCCGACTGGTCAGCCGCGCCGGGATGGTCCGCTCAGTGGATCAACACCTACATCAATGGTCCCTTCACAATCACAACGTCTGCACGTTGGATTAAGTCAGGTCAGCTCTATGCCGACCGCATCGGACCTGAGGATACTGGTTATGATCCCACTAGTTCCGTCAGCATTGAAACAAACCGGACTCCTAACTATGTCAACTGGTCATTGAATGCTGCCTACAGCTTCAACGTGGCCAATGTTGACATGCAGTTGTTTGGTAACGTGAACAACCTGTTTGACAAGGATCCACCCCTCCAGGGTACTGGCGTCGGTGGCTCCACCAACCCGACTTTCTATGACACTATCGGACGTACGTTCCGTGTGGGTCTGAGGGCGAACTTCTAAGTTTCAATCTCAAGAAAAGTCAAAAGGCCGCATCGAAAGGTGCGGCCTTTTTTTATCTCAGCGAATAATTATTTGAAGATGGTCAGCATCTGATTAGCGTTCACCTTACTGAATACTTTTTCCTCACCCGATGGCCAGGTTATCCGAACCTCGTCGATGACTTTTGCGGAGCCAACGCCGAAGTACGCCTCGGCAGGGTTGGATGATATAAAGTTGTTTCCAGCCCGAATCTCCCGTATCTGACTCAAATTTCCCGTCACGACTGAAATCCTACCGCCTATCCCCTCTGAGTTTAGCGCTTCGCCGCCGAGCCTGACGTGTATGAAATTCAGGTCATTACCTCCGTCGTTGCGATAGAGGGCGGGAGCCTGCTGGTTGTTGGCAACAAAGATATCAATATCACCATCGAGATCGTAATCAAAGCACACCATACCCCTGCCTTGTCCCCTGTCCGAAAGGCGGAGATCCTGTCGGTAGCCATCGAAGGTGCCATCACCATTGGATATAAACATTCGGGATTCGTCCGTCAGAAATGCAGAGCTGGTGTTAAAGTTACCGGTGACATAGCCATTGACGTGGAAAAGGTCGAGGTGGCCGTCGTTATTGAAGTCGGCGAAGCAGCTGCCCCAGCCCCAACTGCCCAGGCGCACCCCCGCGGTCTCGGTGATATCCTCAAATGTTCCGTCCCCCTTGTTACGATAGAGCCGGTTCCCGGTGGCCTCTGCGGCTCCCGCAGTAAGATCATTATCTGGCAGCCCTGATGGATCGAAGATGCTGGTCACGAACCAGTCGATATCGCCGTCGTTGTCAAAGTCGGCGGCACTGGCACCCATACCGTTCTCATCGGTAATGACATTGATGTCGGTCGCCAATCTGAACGTGCCGTTACGATTGTTGATGAATACCTGGCTCGAGTTGTAATCGGCTGCTACCAGCAGGTCGAGCCAGCCGTCGTTGTCGATATCTGCAAAGATCGGCGTGTAGTCCGCCATGAGACCATCGGGAATGCCAGCTTTCGCGCTGACGTCGGTGAAGACACCCTTGCCGTCGTTTGTAAAAAGGTACCTCCCCTGGAGACTGTCGTTCCAGTGACTGATGTAAGCATCGAGGTCCCCGTCCTTATCGAAGTCAGCGAAGGAGGCGCTGTAGGCGTTGGAGATATCAGCAAGGCCGGAAGCCTCGGTGACATCTTCAAAAGTGCCATCCTGTCGGTTGCGCAGGACCAGCGGGGGGGTACCGTTCACTCCGCCTAGGAACAGGTCCGGCCAGCCGTCACCGTCCATATCGGCAAAGCTGGCCCCGGCGTCCTTGCGTCCGGTGAAGGCCACACCTGCCGTCGCCGCCATGTCCACGAAGGTGCCATCGCCCCTGTTGCGGTAGAGCAGGTTTGCACCGGCGCTGCCCGCGGTCACGTACAGGTCGGGCCAACCGTCCAGGTCGTAGTCGGCCCCCGCCACACCGCCGCCCTGCAGGATGCGCTCGTAGCTCGGGTCACTGGTATCGAAATCACCATCCTTGTAACCGTGGACATGGTTGATGCCTGCAAGTGCCGTGACGTCTTTGAATTGCCAGGGAATAACCTCCTGGCTCGAAGCCAGTTCGAAATTGTGGGAGCTCGGTGTGGGACTCTTCAGCATGACCTCCGCAGTATAGGTGCCGGCCGGGAGGGTTAGTCCTAGTACCAGGGTGTCCTCGTCGATGCTTGAACGGCGCAGGATGGAACCGCCGCGGCCACTGCCCTCCCTAAGGATAATCTCTGCGGCCGTTTCTCCAGCCAGCGCTAACATCAGCCCACTTTGTTGCGACAGGGTGAAGGTGTAATAGCGGGCCAGGTAGCCGTCTTCGGTGTCGGCGGTTGCTGTGCAGTTGGCATCCCAGTCGCCAGTGATTGATATCGGCAGCCGGACGGTTTCACGGCAGGGATCCTTGACAACTTTAAGGCTGGCACTGCCCTTCTCAATGGAGCCCAGGGCGTCACGGGCCTCGAAATGGAATGTGTATTCTCCAACAGCTAAGTCTTTCAGGCGAAAGAGGCGAAAGTTAAATAGGCTCACCAGCGGGGTATCTTCCAGCGCCGGCAACATGTTAGTCATAGGCACCAGACCTGCCGGAAACTGAAGTACGACACGGCCATCAGGCGTGTCGGCCCAAAAATAGTAATCTGCGACATTGCCGATGTAGGGGCCTGGCCACAGATCGATGCGAATCTCTGCGGTTTCTCCAGCGAAGATCTGTGAGCTGATGGAATTGTTGACACGCACGGCAGCGCTTGCACTAGGACTCGCGGCATCGTTGGCATCGGTGCCCAGCTTGAACTCCTCGAGATTGCGCAGTCCGTCCCGGTCGTTGTCTTCACGGTCGAGCCCGTTGGCGCTAATGAAATCGAGCACATTGTCTACGCTAATCGCATCACCTATGACAGCGGTGACGGTGCTGTCCAAAGCACCTAGTTCATTGCACTTTTTCGGGGCGGGGCCGTTAATATTCAGGCCGGCAAGCCGGTTGCTGTTACTGTCAGGGGAGAGGGCATCCACCCGGTATCGCTGGCGCACCCGTTCCACAGATAGAAAGATGCTGAATTTACAGGTCTCTATTACCTCGGGAGCATCCTCGAGGCACAGCACGGCCGCGGCCGAGTCGAGGCTGTCGGCACGGATCTTTTCGGGCAACTGAAAGTGTACTGAGGGGATATAGCCGCTCCGATGGTAGAGGAGCAGCTTCTTCCTACCAGAGGTCCTGAGGCCGGTATTGTCCCGGCAATAGGTCTGCAACCGGCTGATGTCGGCGTTGCTGAAGTAGTCGGTTGCGCTAGATGTGCTGGCTGCAAGGACTGAACAGGCAATTACAGCAATCAGGTAGGGCAGTATTGCCAACCTGGCAGTGATAGTTTTACTACACATGGCTTGGTTTGATGAGGTTTTCTCCCGCCATCAAGTATGCGATATCACCCGCCCCATGGCTATGGAAAAATACCCCTCGGGCCGCAGCTATGCTGGCTGAAGCCCGCGTTTTTACTGGCCTGGATACTGCGAGGGCGGGTATATCATACGTTGATCACTTTTCCTGATTTATGTAAAATGGCCGGCTCCCTTGCGCCAAACCCAAGGGTGTTTTCTCCCTTAAAAAATCCCCTAAATACTTGATTTAAGAAGGAATTATGAGGACGGGTCTGTATCATCCAGATGAGTTCAGAGATAACTGCGGCTTCGGGCTAGTGGCCCATATTGAAGGCAAGCCCAGTCATGATCTGCTGGAAACCGCCATCAAATCCCTGACCTGCATGACCCACCGTGGCGGCATCGCCGCTGACGGCGTCACCGGAGACGGCTGTGGCCTGTTAATGCAGTTGCCGGATGCCTTCCTGCGCGGAATTGCCCGCGAGCTCTTCAACACCGAGTTGTCCGAATTCTATGGTGTGGGGATGGTTTTCCTGAGCCAGGATCCGAAAATGGCCACCGACTCCAAGGTCATCCTGGACGAGGAGATCAAAAACCAGGGCCTGGATGTGCTCGGCTGGCGCATGGTGCCCTGTGATGACTCGGTTTGCGGACGAATGGCCCTGGCCAACATGCCCACTATTGAACAGGTATTCGTTAACGCCTCGGGACTGTCCAAGAAAGAGCTGACCGTGAAGCTCTTCGTCGCCCGCCGCAAAGCTGAAATCCGGCTGGCGGATGACCCCGATTTCTATATCTGCAGCTTGTCCAACTCGGTGATTTCCTACAAGGGCCTCATGATGCCCGTGGACTTGCCGAATTTTTACCTGGATCTGAAAGACCCACATATTGAAGTGGCCATGTGCACCTTCCACCAGCGTTTTTCCACCAACACGCTGCCTAAGTGGCCGTTGGCGCAGCCCTTCCGCATGCTTGCCCACAACGGTGAGATCAACACCATTCGCGGCAACCGCAACTGGGCCGTTGCGCGTATCAACAAGTTCAAATCCGAAGCCATTCCCAACATTGATGAGCTGGCCCCGGTGGTCAACTTCACCGGTTCCGATTCCTCCTCTATGGACAACATGCTGGAACTGCTGGTAACTAGCGGTATGGATCTGTACCAGGCCATCCGCCTCATTATGCCTCCCACTTGGCAGAACATGGAGAACATGGATGCCGCATTACGCAGTTTCTATACTTTCAACTCCATGCACATGGAGCCCTGGGATGGTCCCGCCGGTGTAGTACTTACCGACGGCCGTTTCGCCGCCTGCGTACTCGACAGCAACGGCCTGCGCCCGTCACGCTGGGTGGTTACCAAGAATGGTTACCTGACCGCCGCCTCCGAAATCGGCGTCAACGATTACAGACCTGAAGACGTGGTCGCCAAGGGCAGGGTAGGACCGGGTCAGATACTTGTGGTCGATACCCAGGAAGGCAAGATCATGCACACTGACGATGTCTCCGATTATCTCAAAGTGCGCCAGCCCTATGACAAGTGGGTGAGGGACAACACGAGCTATCTGGAATCACGCCTGTCAGAAGATACTGCTGAGCTGCTCGCTATGCCTGAAGAGGAATGCGAGCGCCACATGAAGATGTTCCAGGTGACCTTTGAGGAAACCGACCAGGTGTTCCGCCCGCTCGCCGAAAAAGGCGCCGAAGGTACCGGATCCATGGGTGACGATACACCGATAGCCGTGCTCTCCCGCCATGTGCGACCGCTGTATGATTATTTCCGCCAGCAGTTTGCCCAGGTAACCAACCCGCCCATCGACTCGCTCAGGGAAACTATCGTCATGTCCCTGGAAACGAGGTTGGGCAAGGAACTGAACATCTTCGAGGAGACCCCGGAACATGCCGACCGTATCGTGCTGCATTCGCCGGTGCTATCGCCGCGCAAGTTCTTCACCCTGCAGAATATCGAACGACCCGGGTTTGCCGGAGCACACATCAGTCTCTGCTATAACGAAGAGACAGGTCTCGAGCAGGCCATCCGCAGGGTGACCGCAGAAGCCGAGCGTCATGTTAAAGAAGGCAAGGTCCTATTGTTCCTGTCCGAGCGTCTGCCGGCAAAAGGCCAATTAGTCATCAATGCGCTGCTGGCGACCGCCGCGGTTCATCATGAGCTGAGCGTGAAGGGATTGCGCTGTGATACGAACATTATCGTTGAAACGGCTTCCGCCCGCGATGCACACCAGATCGCTTGCCTGATCGGTTATGGAGCCACTGCGGTATATCCGTACCTGAGTTACGACGTCATCGACAACATGATCAGCAAGAACATCCTGCGCATGGGCTCGCTGGAGGCGCATAAGAATTATCGCAAGGGCATCAACAAGGGCTTGCTAAAGATCCTGTCGAAGATGGGTATCAGCACGGTTTCCTCGTACCGTGGGGCGCAGCTTTTCGAGATTGTCGGCCTGGCCGAAGAAGTCGTCGACCTGTGTTTCCCCGGTGCACCTAGCCGCATTAGCGGCGCCAACTTCAGTCACCTGCAGCATGATGTTTCGCTGCTCGCTCGTGATGCCTGGCTACCGCGTAGGAAAATTCAGCAGGGCGGCTTGCTCAAGTTCATCCACGGTGGTGAATACCACATGATCAACCCCGACGTGGTCAGGACTATCCAGGATGCGGTGCAAAGCGGCGACTATGAAAAGTACCGCGCCTTTGCCCAACTCGTGGACAACCGCCCGTTGTCAACCATCAGAGATATGTTCACGCTGCGTGAGGATGTCCAGCCCATCGCCATCGACAAGGTCGAACCGATGGAGGCCATCCTTAAGCGCTTCGATTCCGCCGGTATGTCACTGGGCGCGCTGTCGCCCGAGGCGCACGAGGCCCTGGCACAGGCTATGAACCGCCTGGGCGGCCGTTCCAATTCCGGTGAGGGCGGGGAGGACCCGGCCCGTTACGGCACCGACCGCGTCAGCAAGATCAAGCAGATTGCTTCCGGCCGTTTCGGCGTGACACCCCATTACCTGGTGAATGCCGAGGTACTACAGATCAAGATCGCCCAGGGCGCAAAGCCCGGCGAAGGCGGCCAGCTTCCTGGAGGCAAGGTCAATGCGCTGATCGCCAGGCTGCGTTATTCCGTGCCAGGAGTGACCCTGATTTCACCGCCGCCGCATCATGACATTTATTCCATTGAGGACCTGGCCCAGTTAATTTTTGACCTCAAGCAGGTCAATCCGGAAGCCCTGGTCAGCGTGAAGCTGGTTTCCGGCCCTGGCGTGGGTACCATTGCCGCCGGCGTGGCGAAAGCCTATGCCGATCTAATCACGATCTCCGGCCATGACGGCGGTACCGGCGCCAGCCCGTTGACCTCCATCCGTTATGCCGGCACGCCATGGGAATTGGGTTTGAGCGAAGTGCAGCAGGCGCTGCGCGCCAACGACCTGCGCGGCCGCATCCGCCTGCAGGCTGACGGTGGGCTCAAGACTGGCCTCGACGTCATCAAGGCGGCCATTCTGGGAGCGGAAAGTTTTGGTTTCGGTACAATGCCGATGGTGGCTCTGGGCTGCAAGTACCTGCGCATCTGCCACCTGAACAACTGCGCCACCGGCGTCGCCACCCAGGACAAGCGCCTGCGTGACAAGCATTTCATCGGCCAGGCCGACATGGTCATGAACTATTTCCGCTTCGTGGCCCAGGACACCCGCCAGTGGCTGGCGCGTCTCGGCATTGAGAAACTGACCGACATCATCGGCAGGACCGACCTGCTCGAACGCCTGCCGGCACAGACCGAGAAACAGGCCAACCTGGACTTTTCACGCCTGTTCTACAATGACCTGATCCCCGTGGAAATGGACCGTTTCTGCGTGACCGAAAGGAACTTACCAAAGGACAAGGGTGAACTGGCCGAGGAGATGGTCAAGGACGTCCTGCCTGCCATCGAGAACAAGAACGGCGGCATCTTCAATTACAAGGTGCAGAATTTCAACCGCTCCATCGGTGCACGCCTATCCGGCGAGATTGCAAAACGCTACGGCAACCAGGGCATGAGTGATGCGCCCGTAAACTTGCGCCTGATCGGCTCCTGTGGCCAGAGCTTTGGCGTATGGAACGCCGGCGGCCTGCACATGCATCTCACCGGAGATGCGAACGATTATGTGGGTAAGGGCATGGCTGGCGGCAAACTGGTCATCGTACCGCCCGCTGGCTCAAGCTTCCTGACCCAGGATACCGCCATCATCGGTAACACCTGTCTCTATGGCGCGACGGGCGGCAAACTGTTTGCCTCGGGTACCGCCGGTGAACGTTTCGGCGTGCGCAACTCCGGCGCACAGGCCGTCGTTGAAGGAGTCGGCGATCACTGTTGTGAATACATGACCGGCGGTCTCATCACTGTGCTTGGTCGTACAGGCCACAATTTCGGTGCAGGGATGACCGGTGGTTTCGCCTACGTGCTCGACCTCGACAAGGACTTTGTCGACAAGTACAACCACGAACTGGTGGAAGTGCACCGTATCCGCATGGAAGGCATGGAAGAGTATCGCAGCCACCTGCGCAGCGTAATCGAGGAGTTCGTCATCGAGACTGGCAGCGACTGGGGCAAGCACATCCTCGAGAACTTCATGGATTTCACCCGCAAGTTCTGGCTGGTCAAACCGAAAGCTGCCAGCCTGAAGATGCTGCTCAATGACGTGACCGTGACAGGAAACTAGATGTATGTCCGACATTATCGCCAGGTCAAAAGACACCTTCCGGTTCGTTACCGAGGACCGCGAGGATCCGAAGAAGAAAACACTTGACGTCCGCAAGACTCAGTTCGTTGAGATTTACCAGCCGTTCGAATCGGAAGACGCCCAGGTGCAGGCCGAGCGCTGCCTGGAATGCGGCAATCCCTATTGCGAATGGAAGTGCCCGGTCCATAACTATATTCCAAACTGGCTTAAGCTGGCTCAGGAAGACAATATCCTGGAAGCCGCCGAGCTCTGCCACCAGACCAATACGCTACCTGAAGTCTGCGGCCGTATCTGTCCGCAGGACAGGTTGTGCGAAGGGGCCTGTACCCTAAATGACGGCTTCGGTGCAGTCACCATCGGCAACATCGAGAAATATATAGTCGATAAGGCCTTCGAAATGGGCTGGCGTCCTGATATGTCTGATGTGGTGCCCAATGGCAAGCGCGTTGCAGTGATTGGCGCTGGTCCGGCAGGTCTCGGCTGTGCCGACGTGCTTGTGCGTGCTGGGGTGAAACCGGTTGTCTTCGATAAGTACCCGGAGATCGGTGGTCTTTTAACTTTTGGCATCCCGATGTTCAAGCTGGAAAAGAGCGTGATGCACCTGCGTCGTCAAGTGTTCGAGGACATGGGCATCGAGTTCCGCCTCAACACAGAAGTGGGCCGCGACATCTCCTTTGAAAAACTGGCCAAGGATTTTGATGCCGTGTTCCTCGGCATGGGTACCTATACCTACATGAAGGGTGGATTCCCGGGCGAGGACCTGGCAGGCGTCTACGAATCCCTGCCCTACCTGATAGGCAACACTAACCACCACATGAAGTACCAGAAGGACCTGGCGGAATACATCAGTATGGAAGGCAAGAAAGTCATCGTGCTGGGTGGTGGCGACACTGCCATGGACTGTGTGCGTACTGCCATACGCCAAGGCGCCGAATCGGTGACCTGTGTATACCGTCGCGACCAGGAAAACATGCCGGGTTCCCGTCGTGAAGTACGTAACGCCAAGCAGGAAGGCGTGAAGTTTGTCTTCAATCACCAGCCAGTTGAGATCATCGGCGACAAGGGTAATGCCGCCGGTGTGAAGTTCGTCAAGACGCGCATGGGTAAACCCGATGCCAAGGGCCGTCGCCAGGCGGAAGTGATTCCCAACAGTAAGGTGGTCATGGAAGCTGACGCAGTGCTCATCGCCTTCGGTTTCCAGCCGAGTCCCGCGCCGTGGTTTGCTGAACATGGCATCGACATCGACGACAAGGGCAGAGTGCTGGCACCTGAGCAGGGCGCCTACCCGTTCCAGACGTCGAACCCGAAGGTGTTCTCTGGTGGTGACATGGTGCGCGGCGCCGACCTTGTAGTCACCGCGATCTGGGAAGGCCGTCAGGCTGCGAACAGCATCCTGGATTACCTGGAGGTTTGATACACCTTTCTACATGGCTGAGCTGAAAAACGACCGATTCCTGCGTGCCCTGCTTAGGCAGGATGTAGATGTGACCCCGGTTTGGATGATGCGCCAGGCCGGTCGCTACCTGCCTGAATACCGGAAAGTCAGGGAAAAGGCTGGCGATTTTATGAGCCTGTGCCAGAATCCCGAATTGGCCTGTGAGGTCACCCTGCAGCCGTTGCGCCGTTACGCACTGGATGCGGCCATCCTCTTCTCCGACATCCTTACCATCCCAGACGCCATGGGCCTGGGTTTGTATTTTGCCGCCGGTGAAGGGCCGAAATTCCACAAACCCGTGCAGACGCCTGCAGATGTTGACGCGATTGAGATCGTGAATACTGAAAGGGACCTGGGCTACGTCCTGGATGCCGTGAGGCTCATTCGCCGTGAACTTAACGGCAGCGTGCCGCTGATCGGTTTCTCCGGCAGTCCCTGGACTGTAGCCACCTACATGGTGGAGGGCGGCTCCAGCAAGGAATTCGCCCGCATCAAGTCCATGCTCATGAATACGCCGGAGGTCATGCACCAGTTGCTCGACAAATTGGCGCAGTCAGTGACCGACTACCTCAATGCCCAGATCAGGGCGGGCGTGCAGGCTGTGCAGATATTCGATACCTGGGGCGGGGCATTAAGCGCCCATGCCTACGAGGAGTTTTCCCTTGCCTACATGAAGAAGATCGTCTCCGGTCTCGTGGGTGAACAGGATGGCCAGAAGATTCCTGTCATCCTTTTCACCAAGAATGGTGGCCACTGGCTGGAAAAAATCGCTGAAAGCGGGTGCGATTGCATCGGCCTGGACTGGACCTTGTCCATTAACGAGGCACGTGCTCGTGTGGGAAGTCAGGTATCTCTGCAGGGGAACATGGATCCGGCCGTTTTATACGGTGGTGCAGACGCCATCAGGAAGGAAGTCGGGCTGATCCTGGAACAGTACGGCCACGGCAATGGCCACGTCTTCAACCTGGGTCACGGCATCCATCAGCATGTGACCCCAGATCATGTCACGGCTTTTGTCGATGCTGTGCATGAATTGTCCGCGCAGTATCACCAGTAAGCGCCTGCAGCGTCATGGCGGCAACTCCTGACTATTCCGACTACGCCTTCATCTCAATAGGCGCTAATCTCCCGTCCGGTGCCGATGACCCGGTCGATACCATCAGTGATACCTTCGACAGGCTGGAGCAACTTTCTGTTGGTGGTATGCTGCGATCATCCCTCTACCTGACCAGCCCGGTCGACAGTCCAACTGGCACCCCGGATTTCTTCAATGCGATGGCTGGCATCATCCCGGCAGGTAGTGAAACGCCGCTGTCCCTGCTGCACAAACTTCAGACCATCGAGAACGCCGCAGGTCGCACGCGCAGCGGCACACAGAACGAGGCGCGTACACTCGATCTCGACCTCATCACCTTTCGTGATGAAATCCTCGATACTGACGAACTGACCTTGCCCCACCCGAGGGCCCGTGAAAGACAGTTTGTCCTGTTACCCATGATGGAAATAACCAGTATGGATTTCGAACTACCAGGCATCGAGCGTTCACTGAAGTCGTGTTCTGAGCTCATTTCTAAAGATCAGCAAATCCAGCTCTATTCTTCGGGCAGGTAGCATTGCGAGTGCATAAAAAACCCCGGCTGGGTGCCGGGGTCAACAATAGTCTAGTGGGGCCAAAATCATAAGGGGGAATGATTTGACTTAAATGCTGCGCCATCCCCCGCTAAGGTCTTCGACTTGACTCACACTACATCAGGTATGCCGTGAGTCAGTTCACAATTTTGGTCGATAAATACTAGATATCCAGTTCGCGGGTCAGATCGAAGCCTCCCTTGTCGTTCAGCTCGAATTCGCCGTCCATGACCGCATACATCCATGCGGCGGATTTTTTCATACCGCCGAGTGGGTACAGGTGGACCTGGGTGATGCCGCAGTCAGGGTCGTTGGCCTGGTAGTTGGCCAGGTCACGGGTGATCTTGTCTGGCATGCGAGTGGTCATTAGCTTGGCAATGTTGGCTGCCTGACGGGTGATAACGCGCATGGACGGACCGATTCCGCAGGCCTTGGCGTGGGCCATTAGGGTCTTGATCGTAGCCAGGCCGGGAAGGCCGATATGGATGGGCAGTTCGTTGCCTTCACTGCGAATCCGCTTGTCCCACTCGATGATCGGTTCTGCCTCGAAGCAGAACTGGGTGGTGATGTACATGTCTATGCCATGCTCTTTCGCGTAGGCATTTTTTTCCAGCAGGGCGGAAGTGACGTCAGCCGGGGGGATGTCGGGGGAGCCTTCAGGGTGACCGGCAACTCCGAGGGTCTTGATGCCGTATTTCTGGAACAGGTCCAGACGCAGGATCTCCATGGAGCTGGAGAAATCGCCAACGGGGTTGTCGACACCGCCGCCGATCAATAGGGCTTCTTTCACACCGCACTCGTCCTGGAAAATTTTCAGAGTGTCTTCAAAGAACTGCTTGTTCGGGATGGAGCGCGCGGCAAAGTGAGGCACCGGCTTCATGTCTTCGGCATGGAGACGCTTGACGGTAGCCACGGTATCCTTGATATCGGAACCCGGCAGGAAGGTCACGAAGACGGTGGTTTGCGGACGCAGGAGGTCACGGAAATCCTCGATTTTGACGGCGCCGCCCGGGGTTACCTCGACGGAGGTGTTTTCCAGGAACTTGAGAATATTCTGCTTTTCATCTGACATGGTTTTTTACCCCGAACAAGGCCCCTGACATATGATCCTGCACTGCCTTCCCCGGGCAAACGGCTGGTAATCAGGGGGGTTAAAGTCGAAAAAGGCGCTATTCTATAGGCTAGCCGGGCCTGCGGCAAACGCGATTATCGCTCCTGTAAGGGCGCCGAGATCGGTCTTATCGATAACATAGGGCGGCATGATATACACGAGCTTGTCGAAAGGCCGGATCCAGACGCCCTGGTCCACGAAAAAGGCCTGTGCTTTTGCCATATTAACGGCTACCTTCATTTCGACCACGCCGATAGCCCCCAAAACACGAACATCCGCGACAGTGTCTAGGTCCCGGCAGGGGGCTAGTTCCCGGGTCAGTTGGGTCTCGATGGCGGCCACCCGGGCCTGCCAGTTTCTGGCTTCCAGCAGCTCGATACTGGCTAGGGCGCAGGCACAGGCCAGGGGGTTGGCCATGAAGGTCGGACCATGCATGAATACACCCCGGTTACTGGAAATACCGTCGGCCACCCTGTCAGTGCAGAGTGTTGCAGCGAGGGTCATGTAGCCGCCGGTGAGCGCCTTGCCGAGACAAAGGATGTCCGGGCTGATGCCAGCATGTTCGCAGGCAAAAAGCTTGCCGCTGCGGCCGAACCCGGTAGCGATTTCGTCTGCGATTAACAAGACGTCGTACTCATCACACAGTTTGCGAACTGCCAAGAGATAGTCCGCGGAATAAAAGTACATACGCCCGGCACCCTGCACGATGGGTTCTAGAATCACCGCGGCGATCTCATCGCCGTGTTTCTCGAGCAGGCTGCGCATACTGCTGACGTCGACGGCATGTGCACTCCCGCCGAACCGGCAGCTAGGTGCGTCAGCAAAATAATGCTGCTGAAGGATGCCGGCGAAGTGCTGGTGCATGCCAGTGACCGGGTCGCACACCGCCATCGCCGCGAAGGTATCCCCGTGGTAACCCTTGCGGATGGTCAGCAGCTTCTGCCGCGTCGGTTTACCCTTATTCAGCCAGTATTGCAGTGCCATCTTGATGGCCACTTCCACGGCGACTGATCCGCTGTCGCTGAAAAACACTTTTTGCAGGGGGGGCGGCGTGAGGGACACCAGTTTACGGGCCAGTTCCACGGCCGCTGCGTGGGTGATACCACCAAACATCACGTGTGCCATGTTGGTCAGTTGCCCAGTGACCGCATCATTCAGGCGGGGATTGTTGTAGCCGTGAATGACACTCCACCAGGAGGCCATGCCGTCCACGAGCTTAGCACCGTTTTCAAGGGTTAGCCGTACACCGGACGCACTGACAACCGGGTACACCGGAAGCGGCCGATCCATTGAGGTGTAAGGATGCCAGAGATGCAGGCGATCGAATTCAAGATCAATCATGCGGGCCATTTTAGGGAAAGGCGCTTCGATGTCCATGTTCATGTTCAGATTAACGTCCTTACCAGTGCCCACACCTGCAATTGTGCGGCGCCATGTTGCAGCAGAACCCTCGCTCGTTTGGTGACGGTGGTGACAACATCATCGACGATGGCAACGACACGGTCCGTTTCGAACCTGGCTGCGCCTTTCTTGCAAAAGGCGCCACGCAGGTTGCGATGCCTTGCCGCAGCATTGGGCCCGGCCTGCTGCAGTTTGTCCCGGGTAGGACAGACCAGGTCATGGCGAACCGATATTTGCGGGGGGTGGGAAAGAGATTTACAGCGATTGGTTAAAACCACGTTCGCGCAGGCGGCCACGATGCAAAGGCACCGCCAACAGCAGGTCCGGCTACGATCGCCTAGGGTATTGATGCTTTATATACTGGTACATGCTGACCGCCATGGTTCTGGCCATTGACCAGTCGTTGTCGGTACTTGAAGGCGGAAACCAGGAAAGCTAGGGGTGGGCTGCAACGGAAGGATGCCAACAGCCTGGCACGCGGTGACAGCATGACCTAGCAGGTACCGCAAAGTGCCTGTTCCCCAGCGCCTGTTGGCAGAGGCAGCGCGCAGCGCAGGATAAGGGGCATGCCGGATTCGCAGGTGGCAAAGTGGTCAAGCCCCGGGCTCGACCGGCTAGCAACGCACAAATAAGGTCGCTGGTATCAAACGTAACTGTTCGAATATTAACCATTTGTTTACAGTTTATGTAAAACTGGTTGACATGTTAAGATGCGTCCACTGCCTCCTGGTCCCAGTGTAGACGTGATATTGTGGGTCGCCATCCGAGCCGCAGATCGACCCAACAACCAACAGGAAAACGCCCGATGACCACTACCCTGCGCCATGACTGGACCTTCGAGGAAGTGAAGGCCATGTTCGAAAAGCCTTTCAATGACCTCCTGTTCCAGGCTCACACTATCCATCGGGAGCATTTCGACCCCAACGCCGTACAGGTCAGCACCCTGTTGTCCATCAAGACCGGTGCCTGCCCGGAGGACTGCAAGTACTGTTCACAGAGCGGTCACTACAACACCGAACTGGAAAAGGAAAAGCTGCTGGCTGTGGAAAAAGTACTGGAGGAAGCGCGTAAGGCGAAGGCAAGCGGTGCGTCCCGCTTCTGCATGGGCGCCGCGTGGAAACATCCTTCGAAGAGAGACTTTCCCCTGGTCCTGGACATGGTGCGCGGTGTCAGGGCGCTCGGCATGGAAACCTGCATGACCCTGGGTGCGCTTAGCCAGGAACAGACCACCGCACTGGCAGATGCCGGCCTTGATTACTACAACCACAATATCGATACCTCTCGCGATTACTACAAGACCATCATAAGCACACGCACCTTTGAAGATCGTTTGGATACATTGGCCCATGTCCGCGATGCGGGCATCAAGGTTTGTTGCGGCGGCATCGTCGGCATGGGCGAGAAAGCCAATGACCGCATCGAGTTTCTTCGGGAGCTGGCGAACCTGCCGGTGCATCCCGACAGCGTACCGATTAACAACCTGGTGAAAATCAAGGGCACGCCGCTGGAAAATGCCGAGGATCTCGAACCCTTTGACTTCATTCGCATGATCGCCGTGGCGCGGATCCTAATGCCGCAATCCCATGTGAGGTTGTCTGCCGGTCGTGAGGAAATGAACGACCAGATGCAGGCCATGTGCTTTTTCGCTGGCGCCAATTCGATTTTCTATGGCGAGAAACTTCTGACCACTTCGAACCCTCTTGAAAATGATGACATGCAGTTGTTCCGGCGCTTAGGTATTCACCCGGAAACTATAACTGAACATACAGATGGCGAACCGGTGATTGAACCTCTCACACCGGCATCATCAGGTTTCTACAACGCGATGACCCATTAAGCACCGAAGTATTCCCGTGAAAAGCTTTCGGCAGGAACTGCGCCAGCAACTACAGGCCCGCGACGAGGCCAGGTTGTTGCGTCATCGTCGCATCCTGCATTCCCCGCAGGGCACAGAAATTATCCTGAACGGCGAGCATGTCACTAGTTTTTGTAGCAATGATTACCTGGGTTTGGCCGGCCATCCTGATGTCGTTCAGGCCTTCCATGATGGTCTCGAACATTTCGGAGCCGGTAGCGGCGCATCACACCTGGTCAGTGGCCACATGGCACCGCACCACGCTCTGGAGGAAGAACTGGCGGCGTTCACCGGGCGCAGCCGGGCATTGGTGTTTTCCAGCGGCTACATGGCCAACGTCGGTGTCATCACCACGCTGGTCGGCAAAGGTGACAGTGTATTCGAGGACCGCCTGAACCACGCATCATTGCTTGATGGCGGACTGTTCAGTGGTGCTGCATTTCGCCGCTATCCACACCTCGACGCCAGTGCACTGAAAGCGCTGCTTGAACCAGCGGAATCGAAGCGCAAGCTGGTAGTCAGTGATGGCGTGTTCAGCATGGATGGCGACATAGCGGACCTTCCCGCACTTGTGTGTACCGCCATGAACCACGATGCATTGCTCATGGTTGATGACGCCCACGGGTTTGGCGTGCTGGGGGAAACTGGCGGCGGCACCGCCGCCTTCTGGCGAGAGCAGGGGCATGATATTAACGAGGACAACCTGCAGATACTCATCGGTACCTTCGGCAAGGCCTTCGGGGCGAGCGGCGCCTTCGTCGCTGGCAGTGAAGAACTCATAGACACCCTGATCCAGTTCTGCCGGCCCTATATCTACACCACCGCGATGTCGCCTGCCCAGGCGGAAGCCATTCGAGCCAGTCTGAAGCTAGTCAAAAAAGATCGCTGGCGCAGGGAGTACCTGGCACACCTGGTGAAACGTTTCCGCCATCATTGCGATGACCTGGGTTTGGAAGTACTGCCGTCACGAACACCGATACAGGCTGTCGTGCTGGGTGATGTCGATTTCACCCTCAAAGCCAGTGCGCGCCTCCTAGAGGCAGGCGTATTTGTTTCCGCAATCCGCCCGCCGACTGTCCCACAGGGAAGCGCCCGCTTGCGCGTTACTTTCAGCGCCATTCACACCGAAGAGCAGTTTCTGAAACTGCTGCAGGCCCTTGAAAGGGTGGCGCAACTGAAGGCGGGAGAGGCTGCGCAATGACAGTCTATAATCCCTTGCCCGATGCTGTCCGTGTGGCGCGCTCATTCGGCCGGGCGGCGGGGCACTATGACAGGCATGCCCGCTTCCAGCGCGACGTTGCCGACCAGCTGACCGCACGCATCGGCAACATCGCGGTAGAGGACATTCTGGATCTAGGCAGCGGCACGGGTTACTGTGCAAAGCGCCTGCAACCACACAATCCCGATGCCAGCTTCACCAGCCTGGATCTTTCCGAAGCCATGCTTGCGCACGCACGGGAAATAGAAATCGGCAAGCCAAAATATCGGGTGTGCGGTGATGCGCAGTCCTTGCCTTTCCGGGACGATACCTTTGACCTCGTGGTATCGAGTCTCACATTGCAATGGTGCCCGTCACCGGAGCACTGCTTCACCGAGGTGCACCGGATTCTCAAACCGGGCGGTAAGGCCTGGGTCAGCACACTTGCCGAACATACACTGGAAGAATTGCGCGTTAGCTGGGCGGCAGTGGATGACTACGTTCACGTGAACAGTTTTCTCACGCTGACTGAAATCAAGGCAGCTGCAGGCAGCGCACCGTTTCCCAGCATCACTCTGGAAAACCGGCAAGTGAGGTATTACTACGATTCACTCGGAGCGCTGGCGAAGGAACTGAAGGGAATCGGCGCCAACAACCTCAATGCTGGACAGGCCAGCGGCCTGACAGGCAAACGCAAGCTGCAGAAACTCAAGTCTGCCTTCGAGAAACATCATATCCAGGGCAAGGGTATACCGGTCACCTATGACCTCGTGCTCATCGCCCTGCAAAAGGCATAACCCATGGCCGCCGCATTTTTTGTCACGGGGACCGATACCGATGCCGGCAAGACGCGTGCTGCCTGTGCGATGCTTGCAGCCGCCAGACAGCAGGGATATTCAACGGCGGCACTGAAACCGGTAGCAGCCGGGGTGAACGCAGAAGGTTTTAACGAAGACGTGGTGCAGCTGCACCGGGAATGCACGCTCGACCTGACACCAGGCGTTATCAATCCGGTATGTTTCGATACACCTATCGCACCGCACATAGCCGCGGCGGAAACCGGGATTTCATTGACCGCCGCAGGCCTGGCCGCCCAATGCAGGCCCGTGCTCGAAAGGCAGGCGGACCTGACACTTGTGGAAGGGGCAGGCGGCTGGAAGGTGCCGCTCAATGCCAGGGAAACGCTGGCCGATCTGGCCAGGTTGCTGGATATTCCGGTCATCCTGGTGGTGGGCATGCGTCTGGGCTGCCTGAATCATGCCATGCTGACCGCACAGGCCATCGAGGCGGATGGCGCTAAGCTTGCGGGCTGGATTGCAAACCGGGTGGATCCTGGTATGGACCGGTATGCCGACAACCTCGCTACTCTGGAAGCACTTTTGCCGGCCCCGCTGGTGGCGGAAATTCCCCGCCTGGACCCCGGCGAATCTGGCTCCCGATTCATCAAGCTGGAGGCTTTGCTGGTATGAAAATGCCAAAACCTGATACAGATCAAGGACCTGTCATGGACGTAAGCGAGCTCCACTGAGTATAATTACGCCCAGTTTTTGCTCCGGATTTACGGTCCGAGCCGCAATAGGAAAGACACATGAACCAAGAATCACAACGACCCATCGTCGTCTGTGCCCTGTACCATTTCGTCCGTCTGGACGATTTCGAATCCCTGCGTGAGCCGCTGCTGCAGCGCATGCTGGATAATAAGGTCGGGGGCACACTCATACTGGCCGGTGAGGGCATCAATGGCACCATTGCCGGCATCCGTGAAGGCGTCACAGCGGTTCTCGACTGGCTTAAAAGCGACCCCCGTCTAGCCGCGCTCGATTACAAGGAAAGCTTCGACGACGAAATCCCGTTTTACCGGGCCAAGGTCAAGCTGAAGAAGGAAATCGTGACCATGGGTGTCGAGGGTATCGATCCCAATCGCAAGGTGGGTACGCACGTGAAACCCGCGGACTGGAACGCGCTGATTTCCGAACCTGGCGTCCTGCTCATCGACACTCGCAACCGCTACGAAGTGGAAATCGGCACCTTCGCCAACGCGGTCGATCCGGGCACCGAAAGTTTTCGCGAATTTCCGGATTACGTCAAAACCAATCTCGACCCGGAAAAACATAAGAAGATCGCCATGTTCTGCACCGGCGGCATCCGTTGCGAAAAATCCACGGCATACCTGAAAGAGCAGGGTTTTGATGAGGTTTATCACCTCGAGGGAGGCATCCTGAAGTACCTGGAGGAGGTGCCGGAGGAAAAATCGCTGTGGCGTGGGGAGTGTTTCGTCTTCGACAATCGCGTAGCGGTTAATCACCAGCTACAGAAAGGTGGTTATGACCAGTGCCATGCCTGCCGCCTGCCGATCACCGAAAAAGACAAGCGCAGTGATCAGTACGAGAAGGGCGTCAGCTGCCCACGTTGTTACGGCCGCCTGTCTAGCAAGGACAGGCAGCGGTTCCGTGAACGGGAAAAGCAGATGGAGCTGGCATCTCACCGGGGCGAAAGTCACCTGGGTTCAGTAGTCACGGAACAGATTCAGCAGCGCAAGCGCGCCAAGAAAAATTTCAAGGCACAGCAGCAGCGCTTCGAGAAAAACAAAAAGGCCACTGCGTGAACATGGCTGTTTTAAACCGGTTTTACCAATTATTTTCTCATTCGGCTGGTAGTCTCTGTAATCTGGTCCGGAATGAAAATACACGCTGTAGAACGGGAAATACGCTTAGCTACCAATAAGAAGCAGGACAGGAAAGGATCTATGAACAAAAAATTTATTCCCCTGATAATCATTGTGGTCATACTCCTGGGAGGCCTGTACTGGATCTTCGGACTACCGATGGTCGGCGACCCGGAGATTCCGACATCGCCCGAAGCCATTGCCCGCGGCGAGTACATCTACAATGCTGGTGGTTGCGCTGCATGCCACCAACCGGAAGGTGCCGAGGCGGCGATTGGTAGTTATGTCATTGAAGTGGAAAATCCTTTCCCCAATACCTTCTATACACCGAACATCACACCGGATTATGAAACCGGTATCGGCGGCTGGACCGGCAGGGATTTCATTCTGGCGCTGAAACACGGTCGTTCCCCGTCTGGCGGTTTCTACTGGCCGTCTTTCCCGTACCGTACATACAGGAACATGACCGACGAGGACGTACTCGACCTAGCTGCCTATATCATGTCGATGGAGCCGGTCAGCCATGAAAATCCAGACCATGTCCTGCCGGCCTGGCAGTTCGATTTCCTCATGGCCGGCTGGAACATCCTGGCCGATGTCATGGAAGGTGAACCCCCCGCCATCGATAAAAGCAATCCGCAAATGGTGCGTGGGGCGTACCTGGCCCGCGCTCTGGGTCATTGCGGTGAGTGCCACACGCCACGAAATGAGCTTGGCATGATGATCCTGCCGGACGAGTTTGCCGGTTCCGATATCGTCAGCGCGGCTATCAACGAGGAAGCGCTTTCAAGCTGGACAGCATATGATTTCGTCGGCCTGCTGGAACTCGGCATGACCGCCAGCTTTGACTTTGTCGGCGGCGAAATGGCCGACGTTATCGAACATACCTCCAAGCTGTCGCAGGAAGACAAGGATGCTTACTCCGCCTTCTTCACCCGTGGCAACGACGGTAGTAGCGGTGGCGACGAATTCAATTTCGATTGATCGCCAAAAAAATGACGACCAACAAAAACGCCCCTCGAGAGGGGCGTTTTTGTTCGTGCTGTTTCTTTGCTGGTTTTGAATCGAATCAATCCAGGCGGAAACGGTCGTGGCAGGCACCACACTTGGGACCGATCTGGCCGACAGCGTTGCGCACGCCGGCGGCACCTTCGCTTGACAGGATTTCTTGAGCGGCCATGGCACCAGCTGCCAGATCCTGGGCCAACTGTGCAAAGTCTGCTTGGTTGTCCCAGATGGTATCGGCAGCGCGTGTAGTAACACTATTGCCTCGAGTATCAGCCATTGCGAATAATTGAGGAATCATTGGCGCTAACATGGCAACACGCTCAGCAGCCAGTGCTGCTGCTTCGGCGTCAAAGTCACCGCCACGCGCCATCTGGCCAAGAGGGCCATTGGCAAAAGACAGCATCTGGAAAACAGACTGGCGACGTTTTACGGCAGCAGCTGCATCCTCATCGGACATCTGGGCCATGGCCCCGATGGAAAAAATAGAGCTGGCGATGATCGCTCCGGTTACTAAGAGTTTTTTCATTATTGGTTCCCCACTCTCGTCAGTTTACAAGTTGATTAATAAATAGTTGTTTCTGAAATTTGTTTCCAGCAGTCAGTGACTTTGAAATGGTCTTTTTCCGCCATTCCTTTACCGGGACGCCAAATGTAATCTTTACACCTGTTCCCGACAAGTCTGGCAGTGAACAGCATTCAAATTTAGCTTGGAGCCTGTTGCTGTTCGGTTCCATTTTGCCATGTTCGTTCACGCCTGTCTGCCTTTTTGGACAAATTTTGCCCATTTAGCTGGAAATTAATATCTTTTAATTCAATTGGTTACATTAGATAATCCCGCCTTGTGAGCTGTGACACCAGTATCGGCGATTTTTACTGAATACGGACTTAATTCGGAAAAGCGTATTTGAAGTTCCTTATTGGTTGCACAATATACCCGGGCCCGATTTTGCACCAGAATGATAAGCGCGTGTGGTTAAATGGTTCGGTGAGCACCGGGTCATAATGCAGGTAAAAACACATGGCAAAGAAACCGACAAAATTCAATTTCGAAGAAGCCCTGGAAACCCTCGAAGGACTGGTCGAGGCCATGGAGGAGGGTGAACTCAGCCTGGAAGAATCCATGAAGGCCTTCGAGCAGGGCATCAAACTGACCCGTGAATGCCAGACGGCACTGGAGAAGGCCGAGCAAAAAGTCCAGGTGCTGGTGAACAGCGACGATCTTCCCGAAGCCGAGCCCTTTGACAGTGAGGATGACGAGGACCTGGAGTAACACCGTCACCGCGTCGTCATCGCATGGATACCTCCGCCTATATCAAATCCCTACAGAACCGGTCCTCCGCCGAACTTAGGAAACGGCTTGCCGCGCCGGGCATGGCACCCGGACTGGAAGACGCAATGCAGTATGCCGTGCATAACGGCGGCAAGCGCATTCGTCCCGTCCTTGCCTATGCTGCTGCCGAAACCGTGGGCGGCACACTTGCCGATGCCGATAACTGTGCCTGTGCCGTCGAACTGATCCATGCTTATTCCCTGGTGCATGACGACCTGCCCGCCATGGATGACGACGCCTTGCGCCGTGGCCAACCCACTTGCCATATTCGCTTCGGTGAAGCCACGGCTATTCTTGCCGGGGATGCACTGCAGTCACTGGCATTTGAAGTACTCACAAAGTCACCTGGCACCGGTCAGGATATCGCCGCAATGGTCAGTACGCTGGCGCAAGCCGCCGGCTGGCTGGGAATGGTGGCGGGACAGAGCATCGATATCGATGCCGCCGGCACACTCAAGGATGAAAGTGAACTTGCTCGCATGCACCGGCTCAAGACCGGTGCCCTAATAAACGCCAGTGTCAGGCTGGGCGCCCTGAGCACTGGACGGGCCACCATGGAACAGTTGCACAGCCTGGCAACCTATGCCGGATGCATCGGGCACGCCTTCCAGATCAAGGACGATATTCTCGATGTGGAAGGGGACACGGCGGTTTTGGGCAAGCAGCAGGGCAAGGACCAGTCCCTGAACAAGCCTACTTACACGTCCTTACTGGGGCTGGAAGCGGCCCGCCAGCGCCTGCAGTCGTTGTACGAAGAGGGCATTGCTGCCCTGTCTGGTTTTGGCGGGCAGGCCGACAGGCTGAAGGCGATAGCCGCCTATATCATCGACCGGGAACACTAGCCCGAACGGAGCATTTTCAGGCATTACTCGGTCCATTACGGTAGAATAAACCGGTTTTTTTGCGAGACAGTTCCCTTAGATGTTTGAAGAAATTCCACTCGAGCGGCCCGAAACGCCGTTGCTCGACAGCATCGATTCCCCTGCAAATTTGCGGGAGCTTTCACAGGAGCAGCTGGAGGAGTTGGCCTGTGAGTTGCGGCACTACCTACTATACACCGTAGGCAAGACCGGCGGTCATTTTGGCGCCGGTCTGGGCGTGGTTGAACTCACCATCGCCCTGCATTATGTCTTTAATACACCCGAGGACAAGCTGGTGTGGGATGTCGGACACCAGAGCTATCCGCACAAGATTCTCACCGGCCGGCGCGACCGTATGCTTACCATGCGTCAGTCAGGCGGCCTTGCCGCCTTCACCAACCGCAGTGAAAGCGAATACGATACATTCGGCGCTGGTCACTCCAGCACCTCAATTTCCGCTGCCCTGGGCATGATGGTGGCCGCGCAGCAGCAGAAATCCAACCGCAAGATCGTCGCCGTCATCGGCGATGGCGCGATGACAGCTGGACTGGCGTTTGAAGCCCTCAATCATGCCGGCGACCTTGAAGGCGACATCCTCATTATCCTCAATGACAATAACATGTCCATTTCCCGCAATGTGGGTGGCCTGTCGAGCTACTTCGCCCGCATGTGGGCCAGCAAACCCTACAACGTACTGCGCTCGGGCAGCAAAAAAGTATTGTCAGCTTTACCACCGGCATGGAAGGCAGCACACCGGGCCGAGGAATACATGAAAGGTATGGTGTCACCTGCCACAATCTTCGAGGAGCTGGGCTTTACCTACTTCGGCCTGATCGACGGCCATGACGTGGACGGACTCGTGAACATCCTGGAGAACATCAAGGACCTCAAGGGACCCCGCGTGCTGCATATCATTACGCAGAAAGGCAAGGGCTACCTGCCCGCAGAGGAAGATCCGTTCGGTATGCATGCCCTGAGCAAACTCGTACCTCCTGCGGAAAAATCCGCATCCCCGAACGGTACCCCGCCGACATACTCGAAAGTGTTCGGTGACTGGTTGTGCCAGATGGCGGTCGCCGACGAGAAGCTCATCGGCATCACACCTGCCATGGGCGAAGGTTCCGGCATGCGCGACTTCGAGGAACAATTTCCCGACCGTTTCTTCGACGTCGCCATTGCCGAACAGCACGCGGTTACCTTTGCGTCCGGCATGGCCTGTGACGGCCTCAAGCCGGTAGTAGCTATTTATTCCACGTTCCTGCAGCGCGGCTATGACCAGCTCATCCATGATGTCGCACTACAGAACCTCGATGTTTTGTTTGCCATCGACCGTGCCGGCCTGGTTGGCGAGGATGGTCCTACGCACGCCGGCAGTTTCGACCTATCGTACCTGCGCTGCATTCCGAATATGGTGGTCATGGCACCCAGTGATGAACAGGAGGTCCGCCTACTGTTGACCACGGGCTACCGGCATACAGGGCCGGCCGCTGTACGCTATCCGCGCGGCAAAGCTACCGGCTGCGAAGTGACAGCGGAACTTGTCCCTGTCGAGATCGGCAAGGCGCGGGTGTTCCGGGAAGGCAATTCCGGCGTGGCAATACTCGTCTTTGGTACCTTGCTATCGCGCGCAGTATCCGTAGCGGAAACGCTTGATGCCACGCTGGTAGACATGCGCTTCGTCAAACCCCTGGATGAACAACTGCTGGTTACGCTAGCGGGAAAATGCTCGCTGCTCGTTACCGTGGAGGAAAACGCGGTCAAGGGCGGTGCCGGGTCCGGCGTCAATGAATTCCTTGAGGCCGAAGGCCTGGGCGTTCCCGTGCTAAACCTGGGCCTGCCCGACAGCTTCCTCCAGCACGGCAAGGCAGATGACATGCTGACCGCCTGCGGCCTGGATTCCGCCGGCATGCTGAAGGCCATCGAACGCAGGCTCGCCTGATGGCGCGCCGCACGCCCACCGACATTGAAAACCTGGACATGAAGTGGCACGTGTTCCGCATGCTCGTGCCATACCTGATGGAATTCAGGGTGCGCATCATCGTTGCCTTTTTCTGCCTGGCGCTGGCAAAGGTCGCAACGATTAGTATCCCCTTTTTCCAGAAATACATCGTCGATGACCTCGATGCCCAGCTGAGAGCGGGCGGCCAGGCGTTGCTGGTCGCGGTACCGCTACTGCTGATCCTGGGTTATGGCCTGGCGCGATTTCTGAATGTCATGCTCAATGAAGCCCGGGACACGCTGTTCGGTCGCGTCACGGAACGCGCCATCCGCCGCATCAGCCTGATCACTTTTCGGCATGTGCACGGGCTGGACCTGAACTTCCACCTGAACCGTCGCACTGGCGGCCTTTCCCGGGATATCGAGCGGGGCACCTCCGGTATCAGCTTCCTGATGCGCATCATGATCTTCAATATCATTCCCACGCTCCTGGAACTGCTGGTCGTTATCGTGATATTCCTCTGGAATTATGGCATCGAGTTCGCGGCCGTAATCTTTCTGGCCATTCTCCTGTATTTTGTCTACTCGGTGATCGCCACGGAGAAGCGCACGCGTTTCATCCGCGAAATGAACGAGGCGGACTCCGCCACCAGCACCCACGCCATCGACAGCCTGCTCAATTACGAGACAGTGAAATATTTCACTAACGAGGAATACGAGGCCCGGCACTACGATGAATTGCTGGCCACCCTTGAGATCGCCAAGCGCAACAACCGGCTTAGCCTGTTTGCCCTGAACGGCGGCCAGGCGCTGATCGTTGCGGTTGCCATGACGCTCATGCTGCTGCTGGCAGCAAGGGGAGTTGCTGCGGGCAACATGACACTGGGTGATTTCGTCCTGGTGAATTCCTTCATGATGCAGCTATTCATGCCGCTGAACTTCCTGGGTTTCGTCTACCGCGAGATCAAGGGTTCGTTGGCCAACATCGAGAAGATGTTCGAACTCCTCGCTGAAAAGGCGAGCGTGGTGGAGAAAGCGGATGCGGAAGACCTACAGGTAACGCGGCCGGCAATCAGCTTCGAGAACATCAGCTTCCACTACCGGCCCGACAGGGAAATTATCGATAACGTCACCTTTACCGTGGGGCCAGGTGAAAAAGTGGCCGTCGTGGGCACCAGCGGCTCGGGCAAGTCCACCCTGGTGAAACTACTGTTCCGCTTGTACGACTGCCAGTCCGGCAGGGTCACCATAGCCGGCCAAGATATTCGTGGCCTGTCCCTGCATTCACTGCGTTCGGCCATCGGAATCGTGCCGCAGGACACCGTGCTGTTCAATGACACTATCTTCCATAACATCCAGTACGGCAGGCCGGAAGCCACGGAGGAGGAAGTGGACCGCGCCATCCGGCTGGCACACCTGGATCACTTCATCAGCCAGTTGCCTAATGGCAAGTATACGCTGGTCGGCGAAAGGGGCCTGAAATTGAGCGGCGGTGAAAAACAGCGCGTGGCGATTGCCCGCACCATCCTGAAAAACCCTGCCATCCTGGTGTTCGACGAGGCCACCTCGTCACTGGACAGTAAAACCGAGCGAGCCATCCTGCAGGCCATACGCGAAATCTCCTCAGGTCACACCAGCCTCGTCATTGCCCACCGGTTATCTACTGTCGTGGACGCCGATCGTATATTTGTCCTTGAAAACGGTGCGATCGTCGAATTCGGTTCTCATCGGGAACTGCTGGCGCAAAACGGTACCTATCATCACATGTGGAACCTGCAGCAGCAGGAAAAAGAAAAGGGCGCTGTTGTAGCGCCCTCTGGTTAACTAAAAAATTTCCTTACAAGCCGACAGTCTTCTCGAAGAAAGGATTGCCATAATCATCAGTCATGTCGAGGAGAAATTTGTTGTTCTCTTGGCAGATATAGTCAGCCAGTTCTTGGCCTTCGGACCAGCGGATGTTCCAGCTGACGGTCCAGGGCTCGGAGTAGGCACCCGGGTCATCGATAACCGATTCGTAGTGCAGTGTTTCTTTGTCGGGCCTGCTGAACCGCTCCACGGTATGCAATTGCTCGGTATGCATGTAGCCGCCGAAGTCGATCCAGGTCTTTTCATTGAAGCCGACTGTATCCACGACCAGCGTGTCACCTTCCCAGTGGCCAATGGAATGACCGAAATAGGTTGGGTTCAGGTTTTCAGGATGCGGCCTTCCGTCCATGTGGATCTCACGCCAGACGTGACCACCACCCTCAAAGATTATGACGATACGGTCACGATCCTGGACGATTTCTGCAGGATAAGGGGTCCCCATCGAGCGGGGCCCGCCGGGTGGCAGGCAGAAGCCCTCCGGGTCGTATTTCACGTTGTTGTCCTTGTTGTACTCCCACATGGCTCGGGTCCAGTCTAACATGGGCGGCTGGTCGCCTTCTTTATAACCGGGCATGCGTACTGCAAAGTCAGTCACCCATGGTAGGCTCCATACGCCATCCCCGCCCAGGTCGACGGTACCGTCAGCCATGCGTGGTGTTGGAGTTGACGGGCGGTCCTGATTTGCGCCGCGCTGAGCGATGGCGGTCGACTGCAGTGCGACAGCGCTCGTTACCGCCGCGGCCAACACAATATACTTTGCACGTTTGATTTGGTTAGCTGACACAGATGTCTTCCCCGGATTTAAAGTTAAAGAGTAAAGTCGCAATCAACGACCAGAAGAGACTAAAAAAAGCGCGCCTCGATGCGCGCTTTTCTTAATACTGACAAATAGCGATTAGAGTTCGCAATCTTCCTTAGCAACACTGTTTTCGTCAAAGTCACGCTGGCTGGTGCCGGCAAAAAGGCGCTGGCAGGTTTCGGCAAGGACGACGGTCTGTGCGTTACCCTTGTTGCTGCCATCTCTGGCACGTGTGCCGGTTACAATGATCTCGGTACCGATTTCCAGGGTATTGCGGGTCCAGCCGCGGCGCATCAGGCCGTTAGGGCTGCCCATTTCGAATGCCCATTCCTCGTAGTCGCCTTCATCGTTTTCCACTTCCACAAAGATGTAGGTGTGTGGGTTGGTCCAGTCGACCTTGATGACTGTGCCCATCTTCTGGACGGGGGAATTGCCGTCGAACTCTGCGGCAAATGAGTGGTGAGCTGCAGCTTGTAGTGTGGTGAAGCCACCAAGGATTCCCATAGCCAATGCAATAAGTTTGGTTTTCATATAATTTCTCCGTAAGAGATTAATCTTATCCGAATAATTCTGATGCTTTCTTTAAATTGCTTCAGGCTATTAGTTTCGGTGACCGTTGTGTGATTTTTTTCGAATTCGTTAACAGCAAATATCAATCAATTCAGGGTGATGTCGAACGTACCTTTCTCATTACCAAGCGTGTAGGATCCGAGGTACTTGCGATTGGTCCATGAGCCGAGGTTGCTCAGTTTGCCGACCATTTCCATGCGGCCTTCCGGCATGTCAGCCCGAATGGTCAATGTCCAGGATTCGGCGTCCAGCGTGACGCTGCTAATTTCGACGCCACGGCGGCCCGGGTTGATGGAGCCGGATAGTTCACCGTTCCAGGCGTCTATCAGCAGGCGGATACGTTCAGGTTCTTTGTCGGCAAACGGGGTCAGGTCACCGGACCAGGAGCCCTTGGCTGGGTGCCCGGTCTGAGACATGGCCGGGATGGCCAGTCCAATTAAAGTAACAAGTAACAGGATTCTTCTTAACATCATTTACTCCTAATTCGTCCCTTTATGATCACCGGTTTAGCCGGTTCATCTTTTTATTCTGGATTATTCCAGTTGCCCGACCACGCTTGCGTCCTGTTGTCGACGGGAGTACCGGCGACCTGGACGATTGACTGCAAAACTGGAGATACGGATTAACCTGAGTGCAGACCAAGAAGTTTACTAAAATCTGGTAAATGAAATACAGTATAGGTATTCTCGCAATCCCAAATTCCACTATATTTGCACAATAAAGGCAACAAATGATTAAAATATCTAATATTTTCATAGCCTTAGTAATAATTTTTTTGGTTTCATGTTCCTCACCACAGGCACCAAATAACACTTCATCAACTGACAGCAGCAACACCGACACCGCTCAGGCATCGACCTCAGAGGATGATCCAAATGAGATGATTTGTCGCCGTGAAGAAGTCACCGGCACCAACTTCCGCCGTCGCGTCTGCCTGACCCGTGCCGAGCGTCAACGTGAGCAGCAGGATTCTCAGGAAGAAATGCTGGAACGTCGCTCATCTGCCAGAGCTCAATAAGTAAATTATCTTCATGAAATTACTTCACCCCAATCTGCTTCTGCCAGGCGCACTTTTTTTTACACTTTTTTGTCCGACGGTCATGAGCCAGGGTAGTCTCGCTTCTTGTGCGAACATTGAGGATGCCCAAGAAAGACTGACCTGCTATGACCGTGCTGCTGAAAATGCCAGCAACTTGCCTGTTGTACGTTTGCCGCGCAGCACTTCACAGCAGGCAACCGAGACAGTCGCTAACCCTCGCACTACAGCGCAGCCGCGACGAGACGAGTTCGGTCTGGAAATGAAGCAGGAAAGACAACAGAGCAGGGGGCCTGACACACGGACCTTTAGTGTTCTATCTGCTCGCCACAACGATTTTACTGGCTGGACCATAGAGTTCGACGGTGGCGGTATCTGGAAACAGGTCGGCACCGATGATTTTAGAATCGAGGTCGGTGAGCGCTATACCGTTCGTCGCGCCACCTTCAATTCTTATATGCTCTCCAGCGAAGGCAACAACAAAAAGATTCGCATCACTCGCGTCGAATAATGATTATCATTTAGTAATCATATTGGTTGCCATTGTGTCTCTTAAGCCTAAGCAAACACATTAAAAATATATAAACAATAAAAAACCCCGCCGAGGCGGGGTTTTTTATGACAACCGACTATCCTTTAGAAGGCGTAGTTGTATGAGACGCGGTACATACGACCACGTGGGTCGAACAGGCCACCGTTCTCAGTTGTCAGGGTGTTAGCCACCAGCGGTGAATCCTTGTCCCCCACGTTCAGGATTGCCAGCGACACGGACGAGTCGTTGTTACCCGGAATGTTGTAGGTATACAGGAAGTCGTGGAAGCTCGCGCTGCCCTCGATGGTGTTGTACTGGAAGGCACCCGGATTACGCAGGGAGGTACCGTCAGTCCAGCGGGTGGTCCAGCGAGCAGAGTGGTTACCCACATCGTAGGTGGCCACCAGGTTCACCCGGTTTTCTGGGTTGGTGCCGACACCGGATACACCGCCACCGTCAGTACCCACCACGTCGATGATCTCACCGGTGTTGGTAGAACCGGCGTAGCGCATGACGTTGACGCCGGTCAGGCGCAGGCCGGCGTCGCCGCCCATCAGCTCGAAGCTGTAGTCGATGCTGTAGTCCACACCGCGCGTTTCAACCGTGTCCCTGTTGACGAAGGATGAGTTGAACAGCGAGAAGTCCAGACCGGTGATACAGCCAGCCGGGCGGTTCTGGATGCCGGTAGCGGGATCCCAGCGACCGGTGACCTCACACACCTCACGCGGACGGCCCGGGAACACTTCGTTACGGGGGTCGTCGATGAAGCCGTCAGCCATGTCCTCGAGCAGGATGTCGTCGGGGCTGACGGTGGTGATCAGGTTGGTGAACTCGTAATCCCAGAAGTTCACTTCCACGGTCCAGGCATCGTTGATGTCCCAGGTGAAGCCGACGGTCCAGTTGTCGGACTCTTCCGGCAGCAGGTTCGGGTTACCGGCGGCAATCGCACGGGCCTGGGTCACCTCACCGCCCACCGGGCGGATGGTGGTGCCGGAGGCGCCGATACCGAATGACTGGAACTCGGAACCCAGACGGAAGGATGAACCGGCTGAGGCACGGACGAACAGGCTGTCGGTCGGTGTGTACAGCAGGCTGATCTTGGGTTCGACGGAGCTCTGGCCCAGGGTGCTTTCATAACGGGCCGCGACGTCCACTTCCAGGGTGTCGGTCGGGTACATGACCATTTCCGCGAACAGTGCCTCGGTGTCACGATTGGACGACCAGTCCTGGACAACCTGTGGTGCGAAACCGAAGCCGCCGTCTTTGGTGATCGGATCCTGGATGATGTCCAGGGTCTGACGACGGTACTGCGCGCCGGCCGCGAAGCCGGTGGCGCCGCCAGCCATCTCCCACAGCTCGCCGGTGGTGACGAACTCGATGGAGTAGAACTTGGCGATACCGCGGTCCAGGCCACCCCAGGTCATCCAGTCCTGCAGGTCGGGATCGTTGTAGGTCGGATCCCCAGGCTGGGCGATCAGGCGCGAGGCGAACGGGTTCCACCACTGACAGCCGCCAACGCCTTGCTGTAGAACTTTGCTGTTCTCTAGGCCGGTCACCAGATTATCTTTACATCCCGGACCGCCGTAACCCTGCAGTGCACGGGCGTAGCGGTCGGCGATGGTGTCAGCTGTCTGCGAGGTTTGCTCGTTGAAGGACATGGTGCCGGTCAGGCGCCAGTCCCACACGTCGGTCAGCATGCCCTCGAGGTTCAAGGATGTCCGGAAGGTGTTCTGACGGGCGAAGGAGGACAGGTCACCTTCCAGCGGGCTCGCCTGGCGGGTGAAAATACGATTGAAATCCTGCAGCGGGAAGTTCGGGTCACGCCGGTTGGCGTCGATCACGCCGGGGTTGTTTGCCGGTAAGAGTGCATTGATCCCCGTTAGTGCCAGTAGCGGCACACCGGTACCGAAGCTGGAGCGGGTCTCGACACGGGCAAAGCTGCTTTCGAGGCGCGCTTCCTGCAAGAAATCACCGTCGAACTGCTTGGTGACAACGGCCATACCGGTCAGCTGCTCGTTCTCAGGGATGATCGTACGCTGCAGCGACAGGGTGCCGCGGCAGAAGCTATCCCTTTCAACGGCCAAACCGTCGGCGTTGTGGTTACGGGCGCCGGCCGGGTCCCAAATCACGTTGCCGGGCAGACCGCCAACCAGTTCGCTGCCACATAGTGGATCGGCAAAGAAGCCGGTCCTGTTGCCTGCGATTCCGAAGGAGCCAAATGTGCCGGGGTTGTAGAGGCCGGTGATCAAGCCTTCACCCAGACGCTCCGGGCTCCAGCGTTTCTCTGCCTGCATCTGGTCGGCACGGTTAAACCATTCCAGACCGACAACGATGCCGAGGTCATCGCTCTGCACACCAAAGATACCGCTGACGACGACTTCCGGAACGGATGTCTGGGCGGCAGCATGCTGAGAGGACACGGAGAACTCCGCACCCTCGAAGTTGTTACGGGTGATGAAGTTCGCTACGCCGGCAACCGCGTCAGAACCGTACAGTGCGGAGGCACCGTCAAGTACCAGTTCGATACGCTCCAGCATGATGGCCGGGGCCAGGTTGTTGATGTCCACCTGGGAGCCGCCGTTGGCGTCGATGGTCTGACGTTGACCGTTCAAAAGGATGAGGGTAGAACGTGTACCCAGGCCCCTCAGGTTGATGCTGTTGGATGGCGTATTCCAGTTACCAACAGTATTGGCAGATGAAATCTGCGGCATGTCACGCACGGCTTCGGCAATGGTCACACGCTGGTTTGCGGCAAGCTCCTGATTGTCCATGACGGAGACAGGCTGAGGCCTGTCGGCAGGGCGCGAGATGAAGGAGCCAGTGACCTGGATTTCCTCAATATCGCCGTCTTGCGCCATCAAAGAGCCGGAACTTGAGGCGGCAGCTGCAAAAGCAACTGCTGCCGCGAGCTTTTTATAGCTCAACTCGACAGAGTTTTTCATGTAATTCCCCTATTTTATTTAGGTATAAAAACAATGCAGTTCGTATGTAAATCTCAGCCGAGAATATGGCTGTCACAGACTGATAAGGCGGTCAGACTCTAACAAGCGTATTTATCGGCAGCGATGCTTTGGAAATACCGAATAGAAGGATTACAGCCCAGGCAGTGGGTTGCAAATTTTAAATTCAGTAATTCCTTTTTACCCGTCGCGTTTCGTAAAAATTATCGACGAAAACGCAATAGATTGAGTTGGATGATAATTAACCTTGCATAGTGGTGCAAGTTAAAAAGAATTTTTATTTAGCTTTTTATCTTATTGAAAAATATAAAATATTTAAGAAAAAAAAAGAATAGAAATTCTTAAATAATTGTGACTTTAGCGAACGCCGAACAAAAATACAGGGCTTTAGGGCACAGTTAACAATGCCGAATAATTACATAAGATATTGAAATAATGACTATTTTACTTGCCAGGTGTGACCGGTGCGCAGCAATTTACCAAGGTCTCCCGCCCCGCGTTTTTCCCGCAGTTTCAGGCGCTGGTCTGAGAGGTCTGTGACGTAGGCTGTGACTGGTTTATGGTACAAAATGCCGATGGCGGTGGGGAAGTCCGGGCCTTGCATGGCGGCGATCAGTTGGGCTTGGGCCAGGTTGGTCTGATCATGCACCAGAAGGTCAGCAAGTTCCGTTCCTTCGCCAATAGTTACCACTTCCAATGCCAGTTTTTCGCGGTTGAGACGAATACCTCTGTTCTTGTCCTTGCCAAACACCAGGGGCTTGCCATGTTCAACTTCAACACGAAAGTCTGGTGCTATTTTCTTGTCCTTAACCTGCTCGAAAATTCCATCGTTGTAGATCGGGCAGTTTTGCAGAATTTCCACGAAGGAGGCGCCCTGGTGGTTGTGGGCCTCGGTGATTACGGCACTCAGATGTTTCATTTCGGTATCAATCGAACGGGCCACGAACGGGGCACCTGCACCCAGGGCAATAGCACAGGGTGAAAGGGGCCTATCCACTGATCCTTCTGGTGTAGAAGGTGAGCGAGTGCCCACTTTTGATGTCGGGGAGTACTGCCCCTTGGTCAGGCCATATATTTCATTGTTGAAGAGTAGGATGGTTAGATCGACGTTGCGACGCAGAGCATGCATCGTGTGGTTGCCGCCAATGCTGAGTGCATCACCGTCACCTGTGATGACCCATACATCCAATTCCGGATTGGCCAGCTTTACCCCTGTGGCGATGGAGGGGGCCCTGCCATGGATTGTGTGGAAACCGTAAGTGTTCATGTAATACGGAAAGCGTGATGAGCACCCAATGCCTGACACAAAAACCTGGCTCTCTCGAGTTTTGCCGAGCTCAGGCATCAGCTTCTGGATCGTTTTCAGTATCGCGTAGTCACCACAACCGGGGCACCAGCGCACCTCCTGGTCGGAGGAAAAGTCATCAATGGTTAGTTTGTCGACAGCCTGGTTCATGGTTCTCTATGTGTCCCTGTTATCCGTTGAGTTTTGCCGCTCAGTTGCTGGCCAGTTCTGCCTTGACAGCATTTACGATTTCGCGAATCTTGAACGGCTGCCCGGAAACCTTGTTCAGTGCCAATGCATCGATAAGAAATTCGGAGCGCAGTATTTTCACAAGCTGACCGGTATTCATTTCTGGCACAAGCACCTTGTCAAAGCTGGAAAGCAGCGCCTGCAGGTTGGCTGGGAAAGGTGACAGGTAGCGAATATGGATATGGCTGACATCCAGACCTTCCTGCCGGCACCGCTTCACGCCCTGGTGAATGGCGCCGAAAGTGGAACCCCAACCGACCACGGCGAGTTTGCCGCTGGTGTTGCCTAATGCGACCTGCTGTTCGGGAATATCACGGCTTATGCCATCGACCTTGGCCTTCCGGGTGTCGGTCATCTTTTGATGATTGTCCGGATCATAGGAAATATTGCCGGTCGAGTAGCTTTTCTCGATGCCCCCAACACGGTGTTCTAGTCCGGGGGTGCCGGGCTTTGCCCAGACACGGGCCAGGGTTTCGGGATCACGGTTGGAGGGCCTGAACCCCCCCGGCTCGGTGCAAAAATTAACCGGGAAGGGAGTGTAGCCGGCCATGTCAGGAATCATCCAGGGCTCCGAGGCGTTGGCGATGTAACCGTCTGACAGCAGCATGACCGGAGTCATGTACTTGGTGGCAATGCGCACGGCTTCGATGGCGACATCGAAACAGTCTGCAGGCGTACTAGCGGCGAGTACCGGCAGTGGCGTGTCGCCATGGCGGCCGTACACGGCCTGCAGCAGGTCAGACTGCTCGGTCTTGGTCGGCAGGCCTGTTGAGGGCCCGCCGCGCTGGGTATTAATCACCACCAGAGGCAGTTCAGCCGAAACGGCCAGTGAAATCGCCTCCATTTTCAGGGCGATACCGGGACCGGCGCTGGAGGTGATGCCCAGGCTGCCGGCAAAGGAGGCGCCTATCGCAGCACAGACTGCGGCAATCTCATCCTCGGCCTGGAAGGTTGTGACATCGAATTCCTTGCGTGCCGCCAGCGTGTGCAGCAGGCTGGAGGCGGGTGTAATCGGGTACGACGCGAACAGCAGGTCGATATCGGCGAGCTGGCCGCCGGCCAGCAGACCCCAGGCCAGGCCGGTGGTGCCGTTGATGTCCCGGTAGAGACCCGGGTCCATCTTCGCACGCGGGACCTTGTAGACCTCGACGCCGCTCGGCAGCTCGGCGGTTTCGCCGTAGGCGTGGCCAGCATTGAGTGCGGCAATGTTGGCGCCGGCGATGTCCGGCTTACTGGCGAACTTCTTTTGCAGGTTCTCGACAGTAGCCTGCTTGTCGCGACCGAACAGCCACAGCACCAGGCCCAGGGTCCACATGTTCTTGCAGCGCAGGGAGTTCTTGTGACCCAGGTTATAGGGCTCGACCGCGGCGATGACCTGGCTCTGGATGTCGATCTCGAGGACGCGGTAGGCATCCAGCGAGCCATCATCCAGGGGGCTGACGTCGTATTTCGCTTTGTTTAGGTTCTTGTCGTTGAAGGCTCCGGTATCAACGATGATCAGGCCGCCGGGTACCACCTCGCTCAGGTTGGTGACCAGTGCCGCTGGGTTCATCGCCACCAGTACATCAATGGCGTCACCCGAAGTGGTAATGTCGTCGGAGCCGAAATAAATCTGAAAAGCGGACACGCCGAAAGTCGAACCTGCCGGTGCACGAATCTCCGCGGGAAAGTCTGGGAAAGTGGACAGGTCGTTGCCGAACAGTGCGGTATCGTCGGTGAAGTTGGCGCCGGTAAGTTGCATGCCGTCACCGGAGTCACCGGCGAAACGCACCACGATGCTATCCACCGTGTGTTCGGCATGTGAGGCGGTGGTTGAGGTTACTGCTTGTTCCATCTATGGGCTCTTAATGTGCGCTCCATAACGCCGTTTTAACGTCTCTTCAACGGCATTGGGCAAGCCTGTCCAGCGGGTGGGGCAGTATCTTACCTTGGCAAAATTTGGGCGCGCATTATAACAACCGAGCTCTACAGATTGCTAATAAAAAGAGGGGGGCCTGCCAGCGGTTGTGCAGGCAATGAGAGCGCCTTCGCCACGAACTTTTATACCCTGATTTTCCGGGGTTTCCAGCCTTGTACCGCCCAATGACCTGCTTTATGCTTGAACGCTTTTGACTGTCCGCCAGAGCCAAAAAAAGCCGTGCGAGAAGGTCGGTCGGGTGGCAAGTTATTCAGCAAGCAACAAATACAAGGTTTTGTTATGTCCAACGGTGTCCTAGCGATTCTTTCCCTCTTACCCATCATCTCCGTGGCGATCTTTCTCGTCATTTTGCGCTGGCCGGCCAGTCGTGCCATGCCGATCTGTTACATCGTCGCCGTCCTGCTCGCTCTGTTCGTCTGGCAGGTGCCTTTCATTCGCGTCATGGCCGCCTCAGTTAACGGATTGATCGACGCCATCGAACTGATCTACATCATTTTCGGGGCCATACTGCTGCTCAACACCCTGCAGGAAAGCGGGGCGATCCAGAGTATCCGCAAGGGCTTCTCGGACATCACGCCCGATCGGCGCATCCAGGTCATCATCATTGCTTGGCTGTTCGGTTCTTTTATCGAGGGTTCCGCCGGGTTCGGTACTCCGGCTGCCGTTGCCGTTCCGCTCATGGTCGGTCTGGGCTTTCCCGCCATGGCCGCGGTTGTTGCGGGAATGATCATTCAAAGCACGCCGGTATCCTTTGGCGCCCTGGGGACACCCATGCTGACCGGGGTATACACGGGGCTGGCCGATGACCAGGCGGTGCTGGCCTTTGCCGCGCAGGAAGGCATGGAGTATCTGGATCTAGTCTCCTACATTTCAGCCAAAGTGGCGCTGCTGCATGCCATAGCGGGCACTTTCATTCCGCTGATCCTAGTGGCCGTCATGACGCAGTTCTTTGGTGCTAGAAGGTCTTTTGCCGACGGGCTCAGGATCTGGAGGTTCGCGCTTTTTGCCGCTTTCGCCATGACCATTCCCTATGTGCTTGTCGCCCGTTACCTGGGTCCGGAATTTCCTTCGCTGTTCGGCGGCCTGATTGGTCTGGCCATCGTGGTCACCGCCGCGAAGAATGGCTTCCTGATGCCGCCGAAAGACGATATCTGGCAATTCCCCGAGCGCAGCGCATGGGATTCCCACTGGATCGGACAGATCGAGATGCAAGAGAAACAATTTGACGGCCCGGAGATGAGCCTGGTGAGGGCCTGGCTACCTTATTTAATCGTGGCCGGCCTTTTGATTATCACGCGCCTGCCGCAGTTGCCATTAATTGACATGCTGCGCAGCCAGCTGGCGACCTTCACCATCAGCAATATATTCGCTACGTCGCTGGGCCAGTCCGTGCAGCCGTTCTACTCACCCGCCGCCCTGTTCATCACGGTATCGGTGATCACGTTCTTTATACATGGCATGGACGGCAAGTCCTACGTCAACGCCTGGAAAACCTCGGGCAAGACCATCCTGTCCGCCGGCGCCGCGTTGGTCTTCACTGTCCCCATGGTGCAGGTGTTCCTCAACTCAGATGGCGGCGCCGCGGGTTACCAACAGATGCCGATCGAGCTGGCCGAGGGTGTTGCGATGCTGGCCGGTAATGCCTGGCCATTCTTCTCGACCTTCATTGGCGGGATGGGCGCCTTTGTCGCCGGCAGCAACACGGTTAGCAACATGATGTTCTCGCTCTTCCAGTTTGGCGTTGGCGAACGCATTGGCGCGGATCCGACATGGATCGTAGCCCTGCAGGCAGTGGGCGGCGCCGCGGGTAACACCATTTGCGTGCACAATGTCGTGGCGGCTTCAGCGGTTGTCGGCCTGATCGGTCGGGAAGGAGAGGTCATCCGCAAGACACTGCTGGTGTTCATCTACTATGCCCTGTTCACCGGTGCCGTGGGTTATGGCATCATCGCTACGGCGAACGGCAGCATTTTCAACATCGGTTATATCATCGCCGGTATAATCATCCTTGCCGCCATCGCCATTATCGTGAGGTATGGTGTCAGCCAGGATATCCCCGCGCGCGCCTCCAACTAGCAGGCCTATCCGGTACAGCTTATGTCCAAGAAAGAAGAACAACGGAAAATCAGGGAAGAAAAACAGTTGGCTGCCATGCGCAAGGAAAAATTCAATGCGCTCGCCCTGAAAGTCGCACTGGTAATTATGGTTCCCCTGGTGCTGGTGGTGTTGTACCAGGGCCTGTTCAGCGGACCTCCGGCATTACCCCCTGAGCTTGTTGGTGAGGCCGATCATGTGCGCGGCAACCCCGATGCCCCGGTCACCCTCACGGTCTATGCCGACTTCCAGTGTCCTGCCTGCCAGAACGAATGGCAGGTCATTACCCTGGCCTGGCCGCGCATTCGCGACGATGTGCGTCTTGTTTACCGCTACTTTCCGCTGGATACCCACCGCTTCTCATTCCAGGCAGCCCGTTACGCGGAAGCCTCCGGCAACCAGAGCATGTTCTGGGAAATGCATGACACGTTGTTTGCCACCCAGCAGGAGTGGACCCTGGTCGAGGACCCGAGGCCCATGTTTGACAATTACGCCGAACAGCTTGGGTTAGACCTAGACCAGCTGCGAGCTGATATTGAATCGTCGGCTGTGCGGGCGAAGATCATCTCCGATCAGCAGGGTGGAATTCGTGCAGGCGTCCGTTCAACACCGGCGCTCTTCATCAATGGCTCTATCGTCCAGAACCCGGCTACCCCCGGCGCATTGATCGATCTAATCATCGCAGCCCAACAGTAGCTTCCTCCCCCTTTGCTAAAGCTCGAATTTTGGTGGCGTCGCGAGCGATACCCTGACAAAGCAAAAATAAAAGCTGAGATCGTGAATAGTATAAATAGTACGAGAGCAGTCCGGCTTTTCTTTTTAACGCGGTATGAGTGAGCGAAGCAGCTACAAGGAGCGTAAACGGTCCAGTAGTTCAAAGTTGGCGTAGCTGTCTGTGGGTAGACCAGCGCGTTCTTGGTAGGCGCGGACGCCGGCGCGGGTCATGGAGCCCATGATGCCGTCCGGGTTGCCGACATCGATACCCTGGCTATTGAGCAAGGTCTGTAACTCAATCACTTCATTACGGCTTAGCGGTCGTTCTTCCTCTGACGGCATATTCACGATGGGGCCTCCACCGACGAAACGGTCGGCCAGGTGGCCGACAGAAATGGCGTAGAAGGTGGAGCGATTCCACACCATGGTAGTGCGGAAGTTTTGGTAGGTCAGGAATGCAGGGCCCTGTGCACCTGACGGTAGCACGATGGAGCCAAGCATGTCGGCGTTGCCCAGTGGTGCGCCGTCGACGCGCCTGATGCCGAGACGGTTCCATTCGGTTACGGTTTTCCTGACACCGGTTCCGGTATGTGCGAAATCAAAACCTGCCGGCAGGATAACTTCACGTCCCCAGCGCTCATCCCCCCTCCAGCCGTTCTTTGAGAGGTAGTTGGCTGCAGAAGTCATGACGTCCGGCACGCTGTTCCAGATGTCGATGCGGCCATCGCCGTCCCCGTCGCGAGCATAATTGTAAAAGGTGGTGGGCATGAATTGGCACTGACCCATGGCACCCGCCCAGGAACCTGTCATGCTGTTCGCAGCGATATGGCCTTCCTGGATAATGCGCAGTGCCGTGAGAAGTTCCGTGCGGAACATGTCGCTGCGGCGCGGATCGTAGGCGAGCGTGGCCAGAGCATTGATGACGGAAAAGCCGCCGGTGTAATCCCCAAAGTTGCTTTCCAGCGCCCAGAAGGACACCAGGTAATGGGGCTGCACACCGTATTCAGCCTGGATGCGACTGAAGAGATCCGCATATTCTATGAGCATTTGCTGACCGCGGGAGATACGGGCATCGCTTAGTCGGTTGCGCATGTACCCAGAAAAAGTCTGCACGAATTCGGGCTGGCTGCGATCGAGTTCGAGCACGCGCGGGATTAGTGCCTCGACGGAGGCAAAAGAGGTATCAAGGGTCTCTCTGGTAATGCCGCGACTCATGGCCTCGGCACGCAGGTCGAGCAGCCATTCTTCAAAGGATTGTTCCTGGGCCAGTGCGGGTACGGCCAGGAGGGAAAAGACCAGGCAGGCGGTCATGAATGCTGACCGTAGGATGTTCATACAGAGAGTCCCTTTTACAGCCACTCGAACTTGTATCCCACCGCGTACAGCGAATGGATAAGTTCCACGTCGGGCAGTTTTTCGGCGATTTTCTTGCGTAGTTTCTTGATATGGCTGTCAATGGTCCTGTCACTGACGACACGACCGTCATTATATATCTTGTCCACCAGCACGCTGCGGGAAAAAATTCTGCCGGGCTGGTCCGAAAGCACTTTCAATAATTGAAACTCCACCGCGGTAAGGTTGAGATCCTGGCCATTTATGGTGGCCTTGTAGGTATCGGTATCGAGAACCAGGCCCTTGTCGGAAAGCTGCTCGGTGCTGTCGGAACGGCGCAGTACTGCCTTGACGCGGGCAACCACTTCGCGAGGACTGAAGGGTTTGCAGATATAGTCATCGGCGCCAAGTTCGAGACCGATCAGGCGGTCTAACTCCTCGACCTTGGCCGTGATCATGATGATGGGAAGGTTGGATGTCTTGCGCACATCCTTGCAGATATCGACGCCGGACTTGCCGGGCAGCATAAGGTCTAGCAGGATGATGGCAGGCTGGTTTGCGGCAAGCCAGTCTTCCACTTCGTTACCGTTATGAATCACGGTCGCTTCGAATCCACTCTGGACCAGGTAGTCCTGCAACAGCGAGGCAATCTTAGCCTCGTCCTCAACAATCAATATGTGTTGATTCATATATCAGAAACCTTTCATCTATACGGGGCCTAGTCTAAAACGACGAACGACACCCGGCAAATGGATATGCTGTCAGGCGTCCAGGCAGGGCAGCTCGATTATCAGTTTCAAACCGCCGAGTTCGGAATGCTCGGCTTTGATGGTGCCGTCATGGGCTTCGATGATGTTCTTGCAGATGGCTAGGCCGAGACCGGAACCGCCGTGGGACCTGCTGCGGGAACCGTCTACGCGATAGAGTCGGTCGAACAGGCGGTCGAGATTTTCATCCGTGACACCAGGCTCGGAATCGTACCACTCGATGACGGCTTTGCCGTTGCGACAGGAAAGCTTTATCACGAGTTCGCCTTCGTCATTGGTGTAACGGCAGGTGTTCTGGAACAGGTTGTCGAACAGCTGTAACAGGCGGTTTACGTCACCGATGACGGGAATCTGGTTGTTGCTGGTGCTGGAGTGGATGTCCACTGTCAGCTTGAGCTTGTGCTTGTCGAGCAAGTGCTGGGTCATGTCGCAGGACTGCTCGAAGGTCTCACGCAGGTCGATGCGTTTCTTTTCATAGATCAGCGCGCCCTGGTCGGACATGGATAATTCGTAGAGGTCATTGACCAGCGCACTCAAGTGGACGACTTCGTGGTGCAGTGAATTGATGGTTTCCTCGGTCATGGGACGCACGCCGTCCTGGATGGACTCGAGTTCGCCCTGCAGTATCGACAACGGTGTCCGCAGTTCGTGGGAGATGTCTGCAATCCATTGCTGGCGGGCCTGGCGGTTCTGGTCCAGGGTATCGGCCAGGGAATTGAAATCCACGGAGAGGCGGGTCAATTCATCGGAGCCTTTTACTGGTATACGGGAAGTGTAGTCGCCGTTGGCCAGTGCGCGTGTCCCCTGCACCAGTTGCCGGATGGGGCGAACCATCATGGTGGACAGTGGGAAGGCGATCAGTGCTGATATGACACCAAGAAAGAGGGCGAACAGGAAAAAAGTGTCCCGCTGTTGCTCGCTGAACAGGATATCGGCCTGTTCCGACAGTACCTGGCGACTGGTGACGGCCAGGAAGCCGACAGTCTCGCCGCGGACGATGATCGGATTGAGGTTGGCCTCGGGCAAGGCATCTGCAGTACCCCAGATGATGGATTCGTCGGCATCCAGCAACGCGAGGTAGGGGCGTGCCGGTGAGTATTCGGAGGTGTAATACCAATCGTTGGGCGAGAATCGCTGGCGGAGCGGCCCCGGCCGCTGCTGGATGCCTGGCTGGTCCAGATCGATGCCGGGTTCGACGGAGCTTTCGATACTGTCGCGGATCAGGTCGCCGAACTTGTCGAAATCCTCGCGTATGGGATCCCATGAGCCGGTGTGCTTGTAGAAGTTTCTCAGTCCCTCGACGAGGGCCGGGACTTGGCGTTCCTCAATGCGAGAAACATACTCTAGAAATCCGCGGTCAAAGTTGTATCGGCCGAGGCTGTACATTGCCATGTATACGATCAGGTGCGCTGACAGTATGGCAAAAAACAGCTTGTATTTTATGCTCATGCCCATAGATGACTTTAGTGAAGTAAATGGTGTTGAAAAGTCGGTTTTAGCCTAAAAAATCAGGGATTTTATGGTTATGTTAATCCAGTAAGTAGTCCTGTGACCACGAACGGGCTACTATAAAGGGAAGGTCCTGTTTAACACAGGCATTTAAACAGGTTTTCCAGAATGCCTGTTATTTTTCATATTGTTTGCATTATTTAACTCGTTATATTCAAAACCACACGCAACCATTCGTTGCGGCTTCCGGCTAGGGTAAACCATGCTTTTTGAAGGATTCCATCCGGTCACTCAGGCTTGGTTCGAAACCAGCCTGGGCCAGCCAACAGAGGCGCAACAGGATGCATGGCCGGCAATACGCGCGGGCCGGCATACACTGATTGCAGCGCCTACCGGTAGTGGTAAAACCCTGGCGGCGTTCTATGTGGCCATCGACCGCCTCGTGCAGAAGGCGCTCAATTTCGAACTCGAGCCTGCCACACAGGTCATCTATGTCTCACCCCTGAAAGCACTTAGCAACGATATTCATCGCAACCTGCAAGTACCGCTGGAAGGCATCTGCGAGCGGTTGCGTGACGCTGGACTGGAAGGCACCGATATTCGCGTAGCTGTGCGTACTGGCGACACTTCGCAATACGAGCGCCAGCAGATGCTCAAGAATCCGCCGCACATTCTCGTGACCACGCCGGAATCACTGTACTTACTGCTGACCAGCAGGGGCGGACGGCGCATCCTCTGTTCCGCGGATACCCTTATCGTGGATGAAATCCATGCCATGCTCGGAGACAAGCGTGGCGCCCACCTGGCGCTGTCCGTCGAGCGCCTTGAAAAGCTCACTGGCAGGCCCTTGCAACGCATCGGCTTGTCCGCCACGCAGAAACCGATTTCCAAGGTGGCGAAATATCTGGTGGGTCAACACCAGATGGATGCATCCGGCGCTGCCGATTGCGTCATTGTCGACAGTGGCCACCGCAAGACGCTCGACGTTAGCCTGGAAGTACCGGACTCACCCCTGACGGCGCTAATGAGCAACGAGGTTTGGGAAGAACTCTACGAACGGCTGTTGGAACTGGTAAATATTCATCAGACCACGCTCGTATTCGTCAACACGCGACGCTTGGCTGAACGGTTGGCACTTTCGCTGGGCGAGCGTATAGGTGCGGATGCTATCTCGTCCCACCATGGTTCCATGAGCAAGGAGCACCGTTTCGCCGCCGAGCAGAAATTGAAGGCAGGGCAGTTGCGCGTACTGGTTGCCACCGCATCCATGGAACTTGGTATCGACATCGGCTCGGTCAATTTGGTGGTGCAGTTATCCTCCCCGAAAAGCATTTCTGCGTTCCTGCAGCGGGTCGGACGCAGTGGCCACCAGGTCGGCGGCATCCCTAAGGGCATCCTGTTTCCGCTGACCCGCGATGATCTTGTCGAATGCACAGCGTTGCTTGATGCCGTGCGCCAGGGCGAACTGGATGCGCTTAGTATTCCGGAGAAACCACTGGATATTCTGTCGCAGCATATCGTGGCCGAAGCCGGTGCCCGCGATGACGAGGAGGAAGGCCTGGATCTCGATGAACTCTATAGCTGGTTCAGTCGGGCCTGGTCCTACCGCAACCTGTCCCGCGAGGAATTCGACGGCATCGTGCTTATGCTGGGTGAAGGTTACAGTTCGAGGCGCGGCCGCAGCGGTGCACTTTTGCATCTGGATCGCATCAATGGCCGCATCCGACCGCGCAAGTCTGCGCGCCTGACGGCACTGACCAACGGCGGCGCCATACCCGACATGTTCGAATATCAGGTGGTGCTCGATCCGGAGGATATCGTGGTCGGCAGCCTCAACGAGGACTTCGCTCTCGAATCCTTGCCCGGCGACATTTTTACGCTGGGCCATCACAGCTGGCGCATGCTGCGTGTAGATGGCCTCAAGATCCGTGTCGCTGATGCCCAGGGTCACCCGCCAACGATTCCTTTCTGGTTCGGTGAAGGTGCCGGCCGCAGCCGGGAGTTGTCAGAATCGGTATCACGCCTGCGCAAGACCATTCGCGAGAAACTCGACAGTTCCGTGGAAGCGGCGATCACTTTCCTCACGCATGACATTGGTCTTGGCGAGTCCGCCGCGGAGCAAGTGGTTCATTATCTGAAGGCCGGTAGTGATGCACTGGAAGTTATGCCAAGTCGTGACTGCCTGGTGATGGAGCGCTTCTTTGATGAAGTCGGGGACATGCACCTGGTCATTCATTCGCCCTTTGGCAGCCGTATGAACCGCGCCTGGGGCCTGGCCCTGCGCAAACGTTTCTGCCGCAGTTTCAACTTCGAACTGCAGGCTGCTGCCAACGAAGACAGCATCGTAATTTCCCTCGGTTCCGTCCACAGCTTCGAAATTGCCGACGTCTACCGTTACCTGAATTCGCTGACCGTCGAGGATGTGCTCGTTCAGGCACTGCTCGATGCACCGATGTTCGAATCACGCTGGCGCTGGAACGCCACGCGCTCGCTGGCCATCCAGCGCAACCGCAACGGCTCGCGTGTGCCCCCACAATTTCAGCGCATGCAGGCCGAGGACTTTATCGCCCAGGTTTTTCCGGACCAGCTGGCCTGCCAGGAGAACCTCACCGGCAAACGCCAGATACCTGAACATCCCCTGGTGCAGCAGACTATCCATGACTGCCTGACCGAGGCCATGGACATCGACGAGCTGAAGCAACTGCTGTCGGCGATAGAAGGCAATGCATTGGAACTGGTAGCGCGCGACCTGCGGGAACCGTCACCCTTCGCCCAGGAAATCATCAACGCGCGCCCCTACGCCTTCCTCGATGATGCGCCGTTCGAGGAACGCCGCACCAATGCCATCCGCAACCGCAGCTGGATTGATCCTGGCGAAACCGAAAGCTTCAGTACACTGGATCCGGCTGCCATTGAGCGTGTGAGGGAGGAAGCCTGGCCCTGGATCCGCTCTCCGGAAGAGCTGCACGATGCGTTGCTCGTGCTGGGATTTATGACCGTGAATGAAATGCAAGAAGGTCCCGAGGGAGAGGATTACCGCGTGTACCTAGAGCAGCTCCTGGCGGAAGGTCGGGTCACGAAAGCTGTGCAGGGTGGAACAGGGATCTGGATTGCCGCGGAACGTCAACCCTGGTTCGATGCGCTGGAGGCAAATTACAGTTTCGAGCCAGCAACGGTACTGCCCACTACAATGCTGGTGTCGGTCCCCGTGCGGGAAGAAGCCATAAGGGAACTGGTCCGTGGTCGCCTGGAAGGTCTTGGCCCGGTCACGGCAGCCCGGCTCGTCCAGGACACCGGACTGCCGCAGGGTGACATCGACCAGGCGCTGCTGGCGTTGCAAACTGAAGGCTTCGTGTTCAGGGGACATTACACTGCCCCTGTACCGGCTGCTGGAGAACTGGGAGAAGAATGGTGTGAGCGTCGGCTGCTTCAGCGAATACACCGGTATACTATCGATACGCACCGCGACAGCATCAAGCCTGTATCTCTACAAACCTACATGGAGTTCCTGTTGTGTCTCCACGAAGTGAGAGACCAGTCCGGCACCACGCCAGCGGTTCCAGCCAATCATGAATCCCTGCTGCGGGTTCTGCAGCGCCTCGACGGCAGCAGTGCACCGGCCTCGGCCTGGGAAAGTGACATATTGCCTAGCCGCTTTGCCAACTATGACCCGGCGTGGCTGGACCTGCTTTGTATGAGCGGGCGCATCACCTGGGGTCGGTTTCTCACGCAATCCCCCCGCGACGATGCCGGAGACAAGGCAAAGAAACCCAAATCGGGACCGGTGAAAAGCACGCCCATCAATATCATCCAGCGCAGTAACGCTAAACTCTGGCGACGGCTCGTAAGCACGGGCAATGAACAATCGCCCGTACTTAGTAGCGATGCCGGCCTGGTCAGGCAGTTGTTGTCGGAAAAGGGAGCCAGTTTCTTCCTCGATATTGTCGAGCACAGTGGCCTCATCCGCACTCGAGCGGAGAACGCCTTGGCGGAACTTGTCAGCCGGGGTCTTGTCACCAGTGACAGTTTTGCCGGAATGCGCGCACTGCTCTCCCCTGTAAACCGCAAGCACCGTAACGGTCGTCCCGGCAAGCGTCGCCGTACACCCTATGAGATCGAGGATGCCGGTCGCTGGACGTTGATCGACACACGTGTGGAAGGGGATTTCGTCATTGATGATGAAGATCTCGAGCAGCTCATTGGTATTTACCTGGAGCGCTGGGGTGTTATCAGCCGAAAGGTCATGGAGAAAGAGCAATCCGCACCGTCCTGGCGGACCCTGCTGCTGAAACTCAGGCGCATGGAATTGCAGGGCCGTATTCTTGGCGGCAGGTTTATTGCCGGCATCGGTGGTGAACAATTCGCCTTGCCGGAAACCGTTAAGGCACTGCGCACCTGTGCCCGTGATTTGCAGGAGCAGCCCGAAAACGTGATGATGCGGCGGGTGATCAATGCCACCGATCCTCTCAACCTGGTTGGCCTCATTCTGCCAGGAAGGAAAATACCCAGCCTGACAAAAAACCGTATATTGTTCGAAAACGGCCTGCCTGTTGCCGTACTGGAGAAAGATGAAATTCACCTGTTGCGACCCTGCCTAGATACGGAACGAGATATCTACAAGCAGGTATTGAAGGAGGCCCATTATCCAGTGCGCCTGCGCGCCTATCTATGACAGGATTGGTCGGGACTTCAGGACTGACCAGCCGCAATAAACCCTTACTGTTGCTGCATCATTGCTGCATTGCCAGCAGGACCTTAAGCGTTCCTTTCGTGGCGGCCCTTTCGACGGCATCGACTGCATCATCAAGCCGAAAGGTTTCCTGCACAAGCACTGACGGATCGATGGCGCCTGCAGCCATCATGGCCACAGCCTTGTCTATGGGCCCGCAGCGCGAACCCACCAGGGTGATTTCGTTGACTACCAGCGGGGCTGGGTTGAAGCTTAGCGGGTCCTTGAACGTGGACTTCAATACCAGGATGCCCAACGGCGCGGTCAGACGCATGGCATCAGCAAAACCCTTCGGGCTGCCGGTGGCTTCGATCACCACTGGGAATTGCCTGCTAAGCGGTTCCATGCAGATAGTCACCTTTTCAAGACCGGGCAACCGCGCGCGATCTGCATGATGGCCAACGAGGCTTACCGCTATGCCGGAGTGGGCGAGGCTGAGGGCAATAAGCAGCCCCAGTTTGCCATCACCAATGACGGCAGCCTGGCCATGAGCTGAAAAGTCGACCTGTTCCTGGATTTCGAGCGCGGCAGCCAGTGGTTCGGCAAACACGGCCTTTTCGTCCGGGACGTTGTCCGGTACCAGCACTAGGTTTTCCCGCGGGGCGGTCAGGTACTCGGCGAAGGCGCCGTCCCGTTTCTTGATACCTAAGGCGGTGCGATTAAGGCAGTGATGGGAGTGACCCGCCTGACACATGCTGCAGGTATGGCAGCTGGCATTGATATCGGCAACAATTCGTTTGCCGACGAGACTGCTATCTTCAGCTTCGGCAACGACACCAACAAACTCGTGACCGAGTGTACCGTTGAATGGATAGTACCCGCGGATGATTTCCAGGTCGGTGTTGCAAATGCCGGCACGCGAGAGGCGCACGAGTACCTCTCCCGGTGCCGGTTCAGGTACAGGAACATCGTTGACGGCGAGGATTGTGCCGTTCCATTGCAGTGCCTGCATTGTTCTCATAAACTGATTTACCTTGAACAGTAAATTATTCCCATAATACCTCAGGAGACCAGTTGCGTTTCCAGCCAGATGAAAAAAGCCGACACAATTACTGACAATGTAGCCCGGAACCTGGTGAAAAAAACCGGCGGCAATCCCGCCAGGCCGGCAGCGGGCCGGGATGCAGCCAGCAACCATGCCAGGGGGCACGATCATGTCGATGCGATCAACCAGGTATTTGCCGAGCTAGAACTTGCATACCATAATCAATACCACAAAGCTTACTCGCAGGAAGGTAGTGTCGGTATTGCCAAGAAATTCTGGCTGGAATGCCTGGCACCATTTACACCTGCAATTATCCTTAAAGCGGTACGCAGCGTGGTGAAAACGCAGCAGTTCCTGCCAAGCATCGCCACCATCATCGCGGGGTGTGAAAATGTATTGGAAGAACATGGTTTACCCGCCGCCCATGACGCTTATGTGCAAGCCTGCTGCGCAGCCCATCCCAAGTCGGTGCAAAACTGGTCACATCCGGCGGTGTACCTGGCTGGCAAGGCCATCGGCTGGTTCGAATTAGAAAACAATACTGAGAGCAGGATCTACCCGTTGTTTGAAAGCCATTACCGAAAGTTGTGCCAGCGGGTGCTGGCGGGGGAAGATCTCATAATTGACATACCGAAGGCTCTTCCTGAACACAGTGCGAAGATACTTTCTCTGGAGGAAAATAAAAATCGGATGGCTAACCTTAGGAAAAGTATAAAAAAGTAGTTTTTTGTTTTCCCATTCCTAGGGGTGGTGTGGCTCTCTTTTAAAAGAAAGTCACACGAAGATTAAGCTAGCTTTTTATACTTCATACGCGTGGGCTCTGCTTCACCTTTACGCTTCCTGAAGTCTTCCTCGTAGTCTGTGTAATTCCCCTCATGGAAGATGACTTCGCTGTCGCCTTCAAAAGCCAGGATGTGCGTTGCGATACGGTCGAGGAACCAGCGGTCGTGTGAAACTACGATTACTGTACCCGGGAAAGCCAGCAGGCCTTCCTCCAGTGCGCGCAACGTTTCCACGTCGAGGTCGTTGGTGGGCTCGTCAAGCAACAGAACGTTGGCGCCACGCTTGAGCAGCTTGGCTAGGTGTACGCGGTTGCGTTCACCGCCTGACAGGTCCTTTACCAGTTTCTGCTGATCCGAGCCCTTGAAGTTGAAGCGACTGACATAGGCTCGGGAGGGGATTTCGTAGTTGCCGATCTGCATGTTGTCGGCGCCACCTGAAATTTCCTGCCACACGGTATTTTTGCCTTCGAGCTCGTCGCGGCTCTGGTCCACGTAGGCCAGATCCACGGTTTCGCCCAGGCGGATTTCACCGCTGTCAGGCTGTTCCTTGCCAACCAGCATGCGCAGGAAGGTCGTCTTGCCGGCACCGTTGCCGCCGATGATGCCGACGATGCTGCCACGCGGAATGTTGAAGGTCAGGTCGGTTATCAGGGCGCGGCCGTCGAAGCCTTTGCTGACATGATTGACCTCGATGACTTTTTCACCCAGGCGGGGGCCGGGCGGGATATACAGTTCTAGGGTCTCGTTGCGGGTCTGGAATTCCTTGGAACTCAGCTCCTCGAAACGGGCCAGGCGTGCCTTGCTTTTGGCCTGGCGGCCTTTCGGGTTCTGGCGCACCCATTCCAGTTCTGCCTTGATGGCCTTGTCGAGAGAGGCCTGCTGGCGTTCTTCTATTTCTAGGCGTTTTTCCTTGGCGGCCAGCCAGTCGCTGTAGTTGCCTTCGTAGGGAATGCCATGGCCGCGGTCAAGCTCGAGGATCCAGCCGGCAGCATGGTCGAGGAAGTAGCGGTCGTGGGTAATAGCCACCACGGTGCCGGGATATTCCTGCAGGAACCTTTCCAGCCAGGCCACGCTCAATGCGTCGAGATGGTTGGTGGGCTCGTCCAGCAGCAGCATGTCAGGCTTCGACAGCAACAATCGGCACAGGGCGACGCGGCGCTTCTCGCCCCCGGATAGGTTTTTCACCGATGTATCCCAGGGCGGCAGGCGCAGGGCATCGGCTGCTATTTCCAGGGTACGGTCGATTTCCCAGCCGCCCGTCGCATCGATGAGCCCCTGCAGTTCTCCCTGTCGTTCCAGCAGGGCGTTCATTTCGTCATCGCTCATGGGTTCGGCGAACTTGTCGCTGATGGCATTGAATTCATCCACCAGGTCCTTGATCTCACGGATGCCGTCCTCTACATTGCCGCGCACATCCTTGCTCTCATCCAGCTGCGGTTCCTGGGGAAGGTAACCTACTTTTAGTTCCGGCTGCGGGCGCGCTTCACCAAGGTAATCCTTGTCCAGGCCGGCCATGATCCGGAGTAGGGTGGACTTGCCGGCACCGTTCAGGCCGAGCACGCCGATCTTGGCGCCGGGAAAAAAAGACAGAGAGATATCCTTAAGGATTTCACGTTTCGGGGGGACTACTTTCCCTACACGATTCATCGTGTATACAAACTGAGCCATATTATAATCCTATATAAAACAATAACTTATAGTATATGAAAAAACTTTGTACAGGTTTTGTACAGGTTCTCAGTTTGAAAGACTTTCAAAAACAGGAACTCGAAAGGATATTTTACTCCATAACCGTTCTCAGTAGTTTAGGAGATTTACACTATTCTCCAAAAGATGTTTAGAAACCGATATATATCGTTGCGTAGAACTGATATGTCTGTGTCTAAGTAGGGATTTAATGACTCCTATACTGACATTCTTCTCATCTAATGCAGATGCAAAATTCCTTCTACCTGAATGACTACTACAGTCATCAAATCCAACTGATTTATACAGATGTTTGAAGAGATTCTGTAATGACTGACTACTGAAAAATCCCCCCTTCTGATACTTTATTAGCGGTGCTGTGAGTCGTTCTCTGTGTAATGAGTAATCTGATACATATTTCTCAAGTTCCCCCCTTAGATTTGCAGAGAGGACTACTGTATTTGATTCATTACCCTTAGTCTGATGAGATTTGAGTAATATCGTATCTTTGATAGAACCATCACCGTTCAGAACATCACCGATACACAGACTGCATATTTCAACACTTCGGAGTCCTGCGTAGTAAGAGAGATTTAGAATCAGTCGGTTTCTTGACTCGTATTTGGTCATTTTTGGGGAGTTGAACAGTTTTTTCACTTGTTTGTCGTTCAGAACGGGTGCTTGTTTCATAGTCATTCTCCTCAGATATCACCCTGACACCCTAGATTACTGTGGAAACCAGTAATAACTCTCTCAGTTGCTTATCTGTCAGGTTGTATTTGTTGTTTTTCACTCTACAAAATTCTAAAAATATGTGGATTTGCTTGAGTGCGATGCTATTTCCAAATCTCTGATTTTCCTCCCTTTTTTTGGCATTTCCTTACTCCATGATTTCCATGGAGTTTTTTTTAAGATTTGAAACTATTGAGAATCACATCTTATTTGGATTCAGTGGTTCTGAGACAAAACCGAGAAGTCGTAGAACCCTATAGGAAGGGTTCTGAGAGGTTTTAGGGGGTTTTGAGTATCTGTGTGTATGAGGGTAGAAAACCCGCCAGAAGTGAAAATATAGGGTTCTATGAGGGTTTTACATAAAGTCTTTCTTTGTGTATTTACCACAGACTTTGCAATAGGAGTTCCCAGAACCCCCATGACGACAACTTGCACTGTTGCAACCGACAGTGCGACAGGATTCACATTGAGTTCTCATCCCTGATGACTTGTTACACTGGGGACAGGGTTCTGATGATGAGTATGTTCTTGCTGTCATAGTATTCTGAAAGTCTAATAGTTAGATTCACTCATTGTTTATTCTTCTTGTAGAAGTATCTCTAATCTGGTTGGTCTCACATAACCCGCATTAGGAAATCTTTCTGAGCAATCAAGATTTCTTGCAATCATCTCTTCTTCATAGACTTGGAAAAACATTATTCTCCACTCCTTGCTTCTAAGTGAACCAATAAGAGGGTCTTTGTTATAGACCATGAAGCATGCATCTGTATCAGTTTCCCGACTTACTATTTCTTCAAAGGATTCACAACCAGTAATGAGTAGCAGGAGAAGAGTTATGATTATTGCTTTCAAAAAAGTCATTCTCCTCTCTCCAAAACTTTCTTGTAGCATTCTTCTACTGGATAACCTTGTAGTAATAAGTCCAGTAAATCTTCTCTCTTCTTATGGAACCATTTAGGAAACTGATTCTTATTCTCTACCCAATATTCATAGTTGATTCGTTTCAACTCGTCTCTGGTTGGTGGTTTGGGTTTGGGTTCTCTTTTCTTTATCTCTGAGAAGTCTATTTCATCATATGGATACTTTACCCACTCGGAGTCAATGATTGATGCGTGGGCATCCTAATCAGTGTCATAAACTTTCTTTCGTTCTGTTTCTGCGTGTAAGTGGTATGCATCACCAGCATCACCTGATGATGCAGATACAACGAGTGAAGATAAGTCGGGGAGGGAGTTGTCTCTGACTATCTGTCTTAGAACATTTAGTCTCCTGCCAGCAGAGATAGGAATACTTCTTTGGACATACTCGTTATCAGGATGTAACTCTTTAGCAGTCTGAACCAAGTCACCATATGTAATGGTTTTCTTATTCTGTGCTATATGAATCAAGATAGGGAGATATATCGTTGATAGAATAATATCGTATGCAGTGTAGTTAGTAACATCAGTAATATACGGTTGCCCGATTTCCAACTACAAGGCCTCTTCCGCAAACCAGATAGCCAGTTTGTTATGGGCGGCCGGCGTCCAATGGCCGTCCCCGGGGAAATACAGTAGTTGTTCAGGACTTTCCTTCTTGAACATGGCTAATACAGCTTCCAGATTTATCACCGCAAGCCCACTCTTTCTTGCCAGAAGTTCCGATATATACTTCGTTGTTATCAAAGTACTTTCATGGATGTTGGAATAAGGTGAATTTTTCACAGCTAACGCTTCACCCTCAATAGCCCAGCCAGGAGGTATCAAAAAAAGGTTCAGCGTGCCTCCCTGTTCGCGGACTAATTGATCGATTTTTTTTAAATCATCTACCCCTATTTCAATTTCATTGACAAACTGTTCCGGCCAACAACTTTCCTGGAATGTATAAACTATATAGTCATATACATTGGGTGATATCTCTCTGAACGCCTCAAGTTCCTCACAGTTTTCTCTCAATTTCTGGAAGTTGCCCTCCAGCTTTTTGTATTTTTGGACCGTGATGCCGCTGATTATTGCAGCATACGCGCTTCTTAATTTTCGTAAAAATTCAAAAACAGAAGCTTCTTTCCAAGCGTTATACTCATAGACATCCCAGGCACCCTTACCGTCCAGTTCGGGAAAGTAGTAGCTGGCATCAGTAGAAGAAATTGCTTTTTTATGATAAGAGCCATTACTCCAATCATAGTTCGGAGCGAGGTCATTAACCATGACGAAAACATTAACGATTGCTCCGGGACGAATTTCGTTGGTGGCCAGAAAATTAACATATTGAATCGGAGCCCAACTTGGGTAGCCTACCTGTAGCACCTTTTTACCAGTAATTTCCTCTAGCCGGGTACTGAAAAGTTCTTTAAATACTATTTCGTCAGCCTGCATGAACGAATCGCCGATATTGAGAATGTCGTACTCATACATGTTTGTTGCATTAACTTGATCTGACTCGCTAGCGACCCTAATTCCTGATTGATTTACGTATATCTGAATTGCGGTGCCTCCATCCACATCACCTAGTTGATTGATGTGACTGGCGCCAGCGCAATACTCATGATCATATTTTTGGCTTGGACAATTGAAAAATCTTCTGTCTTTGTAATAGGTGTATGTACCGTCTAGCCAACCCCCGAAAACAAGCTCGAGTACCACTAGCAGCAAGAAAAATATCAGGAGGTTTATAAGAGCCAACTTTAACAGTGGCCCAATTCGGACGGATAACATCAGAATAATGTGTATATGAACGGTGCCACTACCGAACCCTCGGCAAGGACAAGAACCGTTCCCAATATTACAAGCACCAAAATTATGGGGGACAGCCAATACTTTTTACGAACTTTTATGAAACCCCAGATGTCTTTCAACAGTTCAAGCATTAATAAGGGTTCTCCATACATTTAGGGTCTGATTCCGTGCTTAAGACCCGGTAACTTAAAACCGAAGAATCCGTCTTTCTGGCCATAGCATCATGCCCAAATATACGCACGAGCCATCCTGCGAGAAGCACAATCGTGTAAAAAAAGATTACCATAATAATATATGTGTTTAGTACACCCAGCCGGTGAGAGAGTCCAAGCCAGAAAGAATGGATCGGCTTTAACCATCTCGGGAAAGCAACCGCCACTGATACAAAAAACAAACCGAGAATCCATGGCCACAACCGATACTCCCAGGAGAGTATCCACGGCAAGGTAAGACCGAAAAGTAAAGGAACAAAGACTCCCATGAGAAAACCGAATTTCCTCAGGTCCTTTGTCGAAAGCGGCTCACTTTGACTAGTCAAGGACAAACTCTTCCTTCCAATTGCCACTCTCTTCAAAAAGCGGTTGATCTTTCTTGGCGAGAAAAATATTTTCCATAACAAGATAGTCAATGCCACTGCGCATGAAGCATCTGTATGCATCTTCAGGAGAGCAAACAATGGGCTCTCCTCTCAGATTGAATGACGTGTTGATCAGCACCGGGCAGTCTGTTATTTTTTCAAATTCTTCCAAGAGTTTGTAGAACCTCGGGTTAGTTTCATTGTGCACGGTTTGTACTCGTGCGGAGAAATCCACATGAGTCACAGCGGGGATTTCGGACTTAGGGACTTTCAATTTTTCAACACCGAACAGGTTTTCATCTTCCATTGACAGACTGACCCTTTTTTCCTGTTTAACTCCCGCCACAAAAAGCATATAGGGGCTGGAGTAATCTGCCTCGAACCAGTCATTTAGCGCTGAACACTTAACGGCAGGAGCGAACGGCCTGAACGATTCCCGGTATTTGATTTTCAGGTTCATCGTAGACTGCATCTCCGTATTGCGAGGATCTCCAATAATCGACCTTGCGCCAAGGGCGCGCGGGCCAAATTCCATCCTGCCGTTCAACCAACCAATTACATTCCCCTTGCTAATCGCTTCAGCGACCTTAGGCAGCAATATATCATCATCATAAAATTCATAAGCTGCACCAATTTCATCAAGATAATTCGATATCTCCCCATTCTCGTACTTAGTTCCCAAGTAGCTTCCTTTCATGAGGTCAGGCTCAATGGGCTCCCTTTCATGCCCCAGGAACATATGGTAAGCGCTAAATGCGGCACCTAAGGCACCTCCAGCATCACCAGCAGCTGGTTGAATCCATATGTTTTTGAATATACCTGAGTCATGCAGCTTCCCATTAGCAACACAATTCAGAGCAACGCCGCCAGCCATGCATAAGTTATCAGTACCGAGTTCATCTCTCACTGTTTTGGCTAGCTTTAGTAATATCTCTTCGGTTATTACTTGGATGCTGCTGGCTATATCCATGTCAAGTTGAGTCAATTCGCTTTCCGGCCGCCTTGGCCCCCTGCCAAATAGTTTATGAAATTTGACTGAAGTCATGGACAAGCCGGTGGCATAATTGAAATATTCCATTCTTAACCTAAAGGTACCGTCGGGTTTTATGTCTATTAGGTTGTCTTTTATTAACTGAACAAATCTGGGCTTTCCATAAGGCGCCAATCCCATCAACTTATATTCGCCTGAATTCACCCTAAAGCCGGTATAGTAAGTGAATGCTGAATAGAGTAAGCCCAGGCTATGAGGGAAATTAATTTGCCACATAGGCGATATTTTGTTCCCCTTACCATGCCAAACAGTAGACGTCGCCCATTCCCCAACGCCATCTAGGCAAATTACAGCTGCATCGTCGAAAGGACTGGGGAAAAAAGCAGAAGCTGCATGAGACAAATGATGTTGATTGAAAAGATGGCGGCAGTGCTGATTTCGATTTCATTAATTCCTTTCTCAAGCAGTTTTTCTTTCAACCAGGGCATAGACGTGACCTAACGCCTCTGGGAGCCTCATAAAAAACGGTAAGTTTCAAAATTTCAGAAACGGCTTGTCAATGTTAATAACAGCGTTGCGCCATTGCTGAATTACCTGCTGATCAGGAAGGGTTAAATGCTTGTTCCGAATGGATTTTAAGGGCTTCGGGCTTCTTTTTTTAAGGTAGAATAGCCATGCACGAATTCTACTATAGGCTTGAAAGAGGAAAAAGATGCTGGACGATCAAATGCAGTTGGCAGGATTTGATGATGAATTGCTGGCGGCCATCCAGAAAGAAGCCAGGCGACAGGAAGATCATATCGAGCTGATCGCGTCCGAGAACTATACCAGCCCCCGGGTGCTCGAAGCCCAGGGCAGCATCCTGACCAACAAGTATGCCGAAGGTTACCCGGGCAAGCGTTACTACGGTGGCTGCGAGTACGTCGACATCGTGGAAACCCTGGCCATCGAGCGTGCCAAGATCCTCTTCAACGCTGGCTTTGCCAACGTACAGCCGCATTCCGGCTCGCAGGCCAATGCGGCCGTGTACATGGCGTTGATGAAACCGGGCGATACCTTCATGGGCATGAGCCTTGCCGACGGCGGCCACCTGACCCACGGCGCCCCGGTGAGTTTTTCCGGGCGTATCTACCATGCCGTCCAGTACGGACTGAATCCGGAAACCGGAGAGATCGATTACGACAACGTCGCCGATCTAGCGAAACAGCACAAACCGAAAGTCATCTGGGCAGGCTTCTCGGCGTACTCGCGAATCGTCGATTGGGAAAATATGCGTAGCATTGCCGACAGTGTCGGTGCCTACTTTGTAGTTGACATGGCTCACGTCGCCGGCCTCATAGCTGCAGGTGTTTACCCAAGCCCGGTCAACATTGCCCACGTCACCACTTCCACCACTCACAAGACCCTGCGCGGTCCGCGCGGCGGGCTGATCCTGGCACAGGGGGATGACGAGGAGCTCAACAAGCGCCTGAACTTCGCCGTATTTCCGGAAAGCCAGGGCGGCCCGTTGATGCAGGTCATTGCTGCCAAGGCCGTCTGCTTCAAGGAAGCAATGGAAAATGATTTCATAGATTACCAGAGACAGACTCTTGATAACTCTCGCACCATGGCAGCAGTGTTCATGGAGCGCGGATTCAAGATCGTATCTGGCGGCACTGATGGCCATCTGTTCCTGCTCAGCCTTGTAGACAAGGATGTAACCGGACAGGATGCGGACAAGGCACTGGGTCGCGCCAACATCACGGTGAACAAGAACGCCGTGCCCAATGATCCCCGCCCGCCGTTCGTTACCAGCGGCATCCGCGTTGGTAGTCCTGCCGTCACCACGCGCGGTTTCCGCAAAGAAGAAGTGACACAGTTGGTGCACTGGATGTGTGATATTCTTGATGACATTAACAATGAAGACCTGATTGCCGAAGTCCGCGGCAAAGTGCTCGATTTGTGCTGGCGCTTCCCCGTTTATAAAAAGGCGTGATCCATACCCACGCCGAGTAATAATGTATGCATTGTCCTTTCTGTGATGCCGAAGACACCAAGGTGATCGACTCCAGGCTGGTTGCTGAGGGCAACCAGGTACGCCGGCGCCGCGAGTGTATGACCTGTGAAGAGCGTTTCACCACGTTCGAGACCGCCGAACTAGTCATGCCGCGACTCATCAAGGGTAATGGCAACCGCGAACCTTTCAACGATGACAAGCTGCTTACCGGCATGATGAAGGCACTAGAAAAACGTCCGGTAAGCCTCGAGCTGGTGGAAAATTCCATCAGTCACATCAAGCATGAACTGCGCGCAACCGGCGAACGCGAAGTGCCCAGCAAGCTCGTTGGCGAAATGGTCATGAACGAATTGAAGAAACTTGACGAGGTCGCCTATGTCCGCTTTGCCTCGGTCTATCGCAGTTTCAAGGACCTGAATGAATTCAGGGAAGAGATCGATCGCATTGCTCGGGAAGGCGCCGCTGAAAAGTGAGTGTCCCCTGCCCAGGGATTTAACGTCCAGCCACCCCGACTCCAAATTATGTCCCAGGCCGATATCCATTACATGCAGCGTTGTCTCGGTCTCGCCGAGGTCGGTCGCTTTACCGCCAAACCCAATCCCGTGGTCGGCGCCGTCCTCGTCAGCGGGGATACCATCATTGCCGAAGGTTTCCATGAACGGGCTGGGCAGGAACATGCCGAGATAGTTGCCCTGAAAAATGCCGGTGATCGCGCTAGGGGCGCCACGCTCTATGTCACCCTAGAACCCTGCTCGCATATCGGTCGTACCGGCCCGTGTGCCGATGCCGTCATTGACGCGGGGATCGCGCGCGTAGTTTACGGCATGGTCGATCCTAATCCCGATGTGTCGGGCAAAGGCCTCAATAAACTGCGAGCTGCCGGCATCCAGGTGGACGGACCCGTGTTGCCTGACGAGGCCGAAGCGCTCAACCTCGGATTCGTCAAACGCATGCGCGAAGGGCTGCCTTACGTACGCTGCAAGCTGGCGATGAGCCTTGACGGTCGTACCGCCATGGCCAGTGGCGAAAGCAAGTGGATCACAGGGCTCGAAGCCCGCGAAGACTTGCATAAGTTGCGCGCACAAAGTGGCGTGGTCATGAGCGGTATCGAAACCGTTATCGCCGATGATCCCGGCCTGGATGCGCGCTACGAAGGCGTTAATATCATGCAGCCGTTACGGGTGATCGTCGATTCACGCCTGCGTATTCCGCCTGGCGCCAGAACTCTTCAATTACCCGGCGAGGTCATGGTGGCAACCGCAGTGACCAGCAGCGACCTGCTCGCCGACAAACAGCGTGAGCTAGCCCGTGACAATGTCATCCTGCTGCCCTGTGCAAACACCGGCGGCCGGGTCGACCTGGAAGCTTTGCTGCGTTATCTCGCGCTGGAAAAACAATGTAACGACATCCTGCTGGAAACCGGCGCGGAACTCGCCGGTGCCATGCTTGATGCCTGCCTTGTGGATGAAGTGATCACCTATATCGCACCCAAGCTGCTGGGCAGTGATGCCAGGCCGTTGTTCAACCTGCGGGGCAAGACCAAGTTGTCCGATCATATCGCGCTGGAGGTGTGTGATGTGGTAATGCTGGGAAAAGATTGTAGAATGCGCTCCCGCATCAAAAAGGCACCCTGACAGTCATGTTCACGGGCATTATCGAAGCAACTGGCGAGATCACTGGTCTGGAACAGGTCGGTGGCGATCTGCGTGCCGAAATCACTTCAGATACACTGGATTTTTCCGATGTCGGTATCGGTGACAGCATCTGTGTCAGCGGGGTGTGTCTAACCGTCATTACTATGGCCGACAGCAGTTTCACCGTGGATATCTCCAACGAGACCGTGTCGCTCACCTCCTTCGCGACCTTGCAATCCGGTGCTATGGTCAATTTGGAAAAGGCCATGCAACCTGCTAGTCGTTTCGGCGGTCACATCGTCAGTGGTCATGTCGACGGCCTGGCCGAGCTGGTTGGTCGCAAGCCAGATGGCCGCAGCGAGCGACTCGACTTCCGGGTCCCTGCGCATCTGCAAAAATACATCGCCACCAAGGGCTCCGTGTGCCTGGAAGGCATTAGCCTGACCGTTAACTCCGTGGCAGGCGATCGCTTTAGCGTCAACATCATTCCGCATACCGCGCAGGTCACCACTTTCGGCAACCTGAAACCCAGCGACAAGGTCAACCTGGAAGTAGACATCATCAGCCGCTACCTAGAACGGCTTGTAACCGGGGATCTTGAAACAGCCGTTTCAGAAGTAACCATGGACCAGCTGGTGCGCTGCGGTTTTGCCGGTGACAAGCAATGAAGTTGAACAGTATCGAAGAGATCATCGAAGATTTCCGGCAGGGCAAGATGGTCGTCCTGATGGACGACGAGGATCGCGAGAACGAAGGCGACCTGATCATCGCCGCGGAAAAGGTGCGCCCTGAAGACATCAACTTTATGGCCAAACACGCTCGCGGACTGGTCTGCCTCACACTGACGCGGGATCGCTGCCGACAACTCAAGCTGCCCTTAATGGTGGAAACCAGCGCTTCGCCGTTCGGCTGCAACTTTACCGTCTCTATCGAGGCATCCAGCGGTGTCACCACCGGTATTTCGGCTGCCGACCGTGCGCGCACCATCCAGGCTGCCGTCGCTATCGATGCCAGGCCTGAAGACATTATCCAGCCGGGACATATCTTTCCAGTCATGGCCAACGAGGGCGGTGTGCTGCGCCGTGCCGGTCATACCGAGGCAGGATGTGACCTGGCCAAACTAGCTGGCCTGACCCCGGCATCGGCCATCTGCGAAATCATGAACGAAGACGGTTCCATGGCACGCAAGGACGACCTGGAAAAATTCGCCGCGCAGCATAACTTGAAGATCGGCACGATCATGGACCTCATCCATTACCGAATAGCTAACGAGAGGACAATCGAGCGTGTGCAGGAGTACAAACTGCAAACTGAACATGGGGAATTCAATGTTTACTGTTACCGCGATTTGATCAAGGAAGGCAGCCCCGTGCACTTGGCGCTAGTGAAAGGGGATATCAGTGAGGACGAACCCACGCTGGCACGCGTACTCGTCGCCGACACTGTGAGGGACCTGCTGGGCATCGGCAATCCCGCACAGCCGAGCTGGTCGCTGCACAGGGCCATGAATCGCATTAATCAGGAAGGCAAGGGCGTTGTGGTAGTATTGGCCAACGAAACAGGCGGAAAAGATTTGATGTCGCGGCTCGCGACGATCGACAAGCTGAGCGACCATGATGTGCAGGCAGCGGCACCTCACGGTATCTACCTAAATGTCGGCACGGGATCGCAGATACTGCGTGATGTGGGCGTAGGCAAGATGCGGCTTTTGAGCTACCCCACGAAATACGCCATTTCCGGTTTCGATCTCGAGGTCGTGGAATACATTCCCTGCGAGTGATCGCTAATGTCAGCCCAAAAATAGGAATATAGATATAGTGAAAACCCTTGTAGGTGAATTTGCCGGAACTGTCGCCAACTTTGTGCTGGTCGTGTCGCGTTTCAACAGTTACATCGTAGACAGCCTAGAAGCAGGTGCCCTAGAGGCGCTCAGGAAACATGGTGTAGCCGACGCCAACATCACGGTAATTCGCGTGCCTGGTGCACTGGAAATTCCCTTGGCCGCCAAGAGTGCGCTAGTTTCCAATGCCTTCGATGCCGTCATTGCACTCGGCGCCGTCATCCGCGGAGCCACCTACCATTTTGAAATTGTGTCCAATGAAAGCGCCCGCTGCCTGTCGGACCTAGCATTGGCGCACGACACGCCAGTGATCAATGGTGTGCTTACCGTGGATACCATTGAGCAGGCTATTGAGCGTGCCGGTACCAAGGCTGGCAACAAGGGTGCCGAAGCGGCCGTAGCCGCCATGGAAATGGTCAGCCTCAAGCGCAAACTCGACGCGTTATCTTGAGTACGTCGACATGACTGAGGAAACCTCTGAAAAGCTAAAAATCGCCCACCGAAAAAAGGCGCGCAGTCTGCTGGTGCAGGCGTTGTACCAGTGGCAGATCTCCGATTACCCCCTCAAAGACATCGAGGCTCAGTATCGGGCGGACAACACCGGCAAGATTGACTGGGACTACTTCCATGAAGTCTTCACCGGTATCGCCCGGTATGCCGCCGAGCTCGATGACGCCATCAAACCGCACCTGGACCGTGATCTGAAGCAACTGAATCCCATCGAGTTGGCCATCCTGCGCCTCGGCGCATTTGAATTGTCACGGCGCATAGACATTCCCTATCGCGTCGTCATCAATGAATGCATCGAACTGGCCAAGACCTACGGTGCCACCGACAGCCACAAGTATGTCAACGGCGTACTCGACAAGCTCGCCCGCCAGATCCGCAACGTCGAAATCAATGCCGGCGCCTAGACTGGCGCACATGATGCTTTCCGAATTCGATATCATCCAGGCCTACTTCAACCAGCCGGGCCTGGCAGCATTGCCCAATGAAGTCGTTCGCCTTGGTATTGGAGATGACTGCGCACTGCTTTCCATTCCGACCGGCAAGGAACTAGCCATGTCACTGGATACCATGGTCGAAGGAATTCATTTTCCTGCCGGCGCCGATTCTATGCTGGTCGGTTATCGGGCACTGGGTGCCAGCATCAGCGATCTTGCCGCCATGGGCGCAGAGCCGGCCGGTTTTACCCTAGGCCTGACATTGCCTTCAGCCGACAAATCCTGGCTCGAAGGATTCAGTGCGGGCCTGAAGGAATGCGCCACTCAATTCGGTTGTCCGCTGCTTGGCGGCGACACCACCCGGGGCCCCCTGGCCATCACGATCCAGGTTAATGGCCTGGTCGATGCTGGCAAGACGATCATGCGCAGCGGCGCGAACCCCGGCGATGCCGTGTATGTCACCGGAACGTTGGGCATCGCGGCATTCGCGATCAGGGAATTGCTGTCGGGCAGGGACATGGACTCCGTTGCACGCACCCGCTGTGAACAGGCTTTTTACCGACCCAAACCGAAACTGGCGCTGGGTCATGCCGCGGCCGGTGTCGTCTCCGCTGGCATCGATATTTCCGACGGTCTACTGGCCGACCTGGGACATATTTGCAGGCTCAGTTGTACCGGTGCACAGCTGTCACTGGCAGCGATTCCCCTTGGTACGCCCCTCAAGCAATACCAGCCAAAAGCCGAAGCACTTGCCTTGGCCGTGACGGGCGGTGATGATTACGAATTACTGCTGACGGTTAGCCCTGCCCGGGAACAGGACCTGGTGTCACTAGGCGGGATGCTCGACGTGCCGCTGACCAGGATTGGTATAATTACTGATGGTGACAGAATCGAATGCCTGGATGCCTTAGACAAGCCGACAACCTTCGCCGTCAGTGGTTACCAACATTTTAAATGATGAAACCAGCACCCGCCGCCATACTGACCAATCCGGCACACTGTCTGGCCTTCGGTTTCGGGGCCGGACTCGCCCCGAAAGCCCCGGGTACGGTCGGTACGCTGGTGGCGATTCCGCTGCATTTCCTGATGGTCCAGGTGGCTTTCAACCTTGTGGTCTACATCTCCATGATCGTTGCCGCCTTCCTGTTTGGCATCTACCTGTGCGGAAAAACAGCACGGGACCTGGGTGTGCATGACCACGGCGGTATCGTCTGGGATGAATTCGTCGGCTACTGGATTACCATGATACTGGTGCCGCTGACCTGGCACTGGATGCTGGCAGGTTTTGTTGCCTTCCGGTTTTTCGATATCGTTAAACCCTGGCCCATCGGTTGGCTCGACATGAAAGTACACGGTGGTTTCGGCATCATGTTGGATGATGCCATCGCAGGACTCTACGCCGCGATTGTCATCCAACTTGGGATGTACTTTACCGGATTCTGAAATAAATTAAGCCGCCGGGACGTTTTGATTTGCTGGATTGTGGGAGTGGGGAATGTCACCAGACCCAGCTAGCTTAATGCTTTACTCGACATCGATATCCACTTCGAAGTCTTCATCTAATAAATCCATGGCACTCTCACGATAAAGGTAATCGAGGTTCTTGTCCTCGCTGTAACGACGTCCACCGCGGAGGTTGTCGGTCTTTTTTTGCCTATTACGCATGTGCGTGTTCAAAAGTTGAAATTTTCACACACCTTCAACGAATTCCCTGACAGGGGTGCGAAAAAACGCTCACCACATGGGTGTCGCATGAACCTTACCGACCTTGGATTAATGTATAACTCACTGAAATTATGAATAATATTATTTAGTTGCCTCAGCAGTCTTGCCGGCGCTGGCTGTAACCCCCCTAAGTTGGCGATTCTGCCTGCATCCATCAGACACCGAATCGTGGCCTATTAAGACGGGGATGTTTATACTTGCACCCCCGATTTTACAGGCCCCGACAATATGGGGCAGAACTGAATCCATTCTGAATATAAGGAGTTTTTTCTACGATGCGTGATTACATGCAGTTCTATATCAACGGCGAATGGGTAGACCCTGTCACTCCCAAATCACTGGACGTCATCGATCCCGCTACCGAAGAAGTCGCCGGCCATATCAGCCTGGGCAGTGCGGCTGACGTGGACAAGGCCGTGAATGCCGCCGCCAAAGCCTTTAACAACTGGTCATCGACCACCCGTGAAGAACGCCTGGCCATACTTAACCGCATCGTCTCCGAATTTGAAAAGCGCCTGCCGGAACTGGGCGAGGCTATCACCGTGGAAATGGGCGCCCCGAAATGGCTGGCTGACGGCACCCAGGCCGCCATCGGCGTCAACCACTTCAAGACCGCCATCAAGGTGCTGGAAACCTTCAAGTTTGAGGAAGACCGCGGTACCAGCCGGGTTGCCCGCGAGCCGATCGGCGTTTGCGGCTTCATCACCCCATGGAATTGGCCCATCCACCAGCTCTGCGCCAAGGTGGCGCCGGCCCTAGCCGTGGGCTGCACCGTCGTGGTCAAGCCGTCCGAAATCGCGCCGTTCTCTGCCGGTATTTTCACCGAGGTCCTGGCTGCCGCCGGTGTGCCGGCCGGTGTCTTCAACCTAGTCAACGGTCTTGGACCCGAAGTGGGCCAAGCCATCGCCATGCACCCGAAAGTGGACATGGTGTCTATCACCGGCTCTACCCGCGCCGGTATCGCCGTTGCCGAGGCAGCGGCGAAGACCGTTAAGCGCGTGCACCAGGAACTGGGCGGCAAAAGTCCCAACATCATTCTCGATGACGCTGACCTGGAAAAGGCAGTGACCGGGGGAATCAACGGAGTCATGATGAATTCAGGTCAATCCTGTCGCGCACCGACAAGGATGCTCGTGCCAAACAAGCTGATGGACCAGGTCTGCGCCATTGCCAAGGAGGCGGCCGAAAGCTGGACGCCCGGCGATCCCAAGGCGGACTGCAGGATGGGCCCGGTCATTTCCCAGCCCCAATGGGAAAAGATCCAGCGCCTGATTCACAGCGGCGTGGAGCAGGGCGCCGAATTGGTCACGGGGGGTGAGGGTAAGCCGGAAGGGCTGGAGAAAGGTTATTTCGTAAAGCCGACGGTGTTCCGCAATGTGAAAAATGACATGGAGATCGCCCGGGAAGAGATTTTTGGACCGGTTCTCAGCATCATTGGCTATGACACCGAGGAAGAAGCCATCGCCATCGCCAATGACACCGAATACGGCCTGGGCGGCTACGTCCACAGCCAGGATATCGACCATGCCCGCAAGGTGGCAGCGAAGATTCGTGCAGGATACATCAGTATCAACAATGCGGGCCTCGACCTGAACGCGCCCTTCGGCGGATACAAGCAATCCGGCAATGGCAGGGAGTTCAGCGACCAGGCATTCGGAGAGTTTCTGGAGTACAAATCATTGCTCGGTTATACCCCGGCAGCATAAATACACGTTTCTATAAAACCATGGGTTTGTGCCACTGTGTCAGGCGTTGTGAGGCCTGTTTGGCATTGCAAAAAAGGGCCTTTCGCTGTATCGTAGCGCCTTTTTTTCGACCCCAAAACTTAGAGGATATCAACAACAATGAGCAAGAGCTTAGAAGACTTATTGCAGAGTGTTGGCAACCCGGTTGATATGATGCGCAACTCAAAGATAGGCGCTTACGTCTATCCTGTTGTAGCACCTGAATTCCACAACTGGCGTAGTGAGCAGGAAGCATGGCGCGAATCAGCAGTATTGTTCGACCAGTCGCACCATATGGTGGACATCTACATCAAGGGCCCAGACGCCATCAAACTGCTGTCAGATACCGCGATCAACAGCTTCGAGAACTTCCCGGTCAACCGTGCCAAGCAGTACGTTCCTGTAAGTTATTCAGGCCACGTTATAGGTGACGGCATCCTGTTCCACCTGGAACAGAACAACCTGGTATTCGTAGGCCGCGCTCCTTCTGCCAACTGGATTCGCTTCCACGCAGAAACCGGCGGCTACGACGTTGAAATCATTCACGATGACCGCTCACCCTCACGCCCAATGGGCAAGCCGGTAACCCGTATTTCTTATCGTTATCAGATCCAGGGCCCCAATGCCTGGCCGATAATTGAAAAGCTGCACGGTGGCAAGCTGGAACAGCTGAAATTCTTCAACATGGCCGACATGAATATCGGCGGAACCAAGGTTCGCACCCTGCGTCACGGCATGGCCGGCGCACCGGGTCTGGAAATCTGGGGACCGTATGATGATGGCGAACGCGTCAAAAACGCGATCCTGGAAGCTGGTGCAGAATTCGGTATCGTGCCCGTAGGCTCAAACGCCTACGCTTCCAACACTCTTGAAAGTGGCTGGATTCCATCGCCGCTACCCGCCGTTTACACCGACGAGCGCATGAAGTCCTACCGTGAATGGCTGCCTGCGGCCAGCTACGAAGGCACCGCAGCGATTGCCGGTTCCTACGTTTCCGACAATGTCGAAGACTACTACACCACCCCGTACGAGCTGGGTTACGGTCCGTTCATCAAGTTCGACCATGATTTCATAGGCCGCGAAGCCCTTGAAAAGATGCAGAACAATAATCACCGCAAAAAGGTAACCTTCGCCTGGAACAAGGATGACGTGGTCGCCGCTTATGCTTCCATGTTCGAGAAGGGCAAGCATGCCAAGTACATCAACATCCCGATTGCCAACTACGGCAACTCCTCTTTCGACACCATCCTGGGTGGGGACGAGGTAGTCGGTCTGTCAATGTTCTCCGGCTACAGCTACAACGAGCGCAGCTGTCTGTCACTGGGTACGGTTGACTCCAATATCGATATCGGCACCGAAGTAGTCCTGGTATGGGGTGAAGAGCACGCGACTGAAAAGACCACCGTTGAAGACAGCAGCACGTCCATCAACATACGTGCACGCGTCTCGCCCGTTCCTTACGCAGAAGTCGTTCGCGACTCTTACGTCGAAGGTTCATGGCGCAAGAAGTAAGCCTAAGTTTAGAAAGTGCTTAACGGAAAAGCCCGCGTAATGCGGGCTTTTTTGTTTACGGGATTTACTCGAAATTAAAGATATCCAGTTCATGCTCTGGTCGCTGCATCCCTTTCTCGAAGTGGTCTTCCCAGATTTTTGCCCACGGACGTTCATACCAATCCGGTGTCTCATACTCGATGACAGTGCCGGGCGGTACCGGTTGCAGGCGACCTTCTATATTGAATAGCGTCTGCTGGCATTCCTTCCACTGGTAGCGGTCGGAGTTCCATTCGCCGCGCCAGGTGTAGATGACTTCTAGGCGCAGCGGCGCGGTAAAGGCGACGGGATCGTACATGATCACCTCCAGATGTAAGTTCCGGTCATCGTCCAGCGTGTAGGTCTCGATGGCCTCGAAGTCGCTGGAGTATTCCGGCAGCGCATGTGACATCCACCAGCCCTGCACGTTCTTTGTCCAGGCAATCAGCGTTTCGCCGTCCCAGAAGCCGACGGTCTCCCCGTACCACTGCGAAATCAGCGTTTCGTGTTCTTGGTTGATCAGTATCTGGCGCAGAAAATTGAGCGCCGTGCCGGACACCAGCTGCACCATGTTCGGGTTGATGGTGACCTGGATGTCGCGGATTCCCTGCGCCCACCAGCGGATCATGCCTTCCGGATAGCATGTCGACGACATCCACTGAGGAGAATTGCTCACTCCAACGTGGTATAGCGCCTGCGCAAAGCGTTGCCGGTATTCCGGCGTCAGCAGGCCCATCAGGGTGCCCGCCTGGATATTGTGGCCGAAGGTCCACTGCCGTGGTTGCAAAGTGCGGGAGTTGTAGAAGCCGTCCCAGTAGGGCGGTGGGTTGTCGCGGGTGTAAATAGTGGGCCCGCCGCGGGCGGCAGCCTGAGCCTTCAGCGCGTTGTAGTGCTCTTCCGCCGTGGTGTAGGTGTAGGGGCTCTTCAGTTCATCGGCGGATTGTCCGTGACTGCAGTCGCCCCATTCACCCACGAAATTACGCACCCACATGTCGCCCACCTGGCCAGGCGTGTTGCAACGTGTATAACGCGGGTCCGCCCAGTACTCAGCGTCCTGGTAGAAATCGCGGGTGGTGAATAGGTCGACGGGTAGGGGCGTTATGCCGGACGGTGGCGTGTGCGCCTCTATGGCGGCACGATTGTCTGGCGTCACCTGCGCCAGCGACGCTGGCGCAACGACGATAAGTATCACCAGGATCGAACGGCACATGCGTATTACTGCTGGCATCACCGAACAACGCTTACGCGGTCAGTTTCCGGCTGGCGATTTGCCGTTACCCAGGGCACCCCATACTAGGAAGCCGGCCGTCACGATCAGCGCAAACCAGTTAAACAGGCCATCTACCGATTCTCTGAAGCTAGTACCAGAAACATTGTGGCTGAAACTGAAGAAGTCGAGCCGAATGTCGAAGTACATCATCATAAGTGAGACAGGGATAAAGAGGATCCATGGATTCCACCCCATGTCACGAAAGCGCCGTATAAGTACCGTAAATAATGGGTACATCAGTACGAACGCAGAGAAAATGCCTGAGCCACCCGGTACGTGGTATGCATAAAATGCCCATGCCGCGAGAACGACGACGACTGCTTCAATGTAAGGCTTCTTGCCAGTCTGGCCATCGTTGTCGACCATCAGCGCATCATAGTTGGCTGGCCCCGCTTCTTCGCCGACCGCCAGGGTATGCCGCTGCAGAATGTCTTTGTAGTAAGGCAGGTAGGCGATCATCAGTAAGCCATTCAGGGCGAATACGACTAGCGCCAGCAGGGCGCCCAGCGGTGACTGGTCTAGGAACAGCGACCAGAACAGGGCGTTGGCAGAAATCATCATTTGTGCGCACAATGCCAACGGTACCAGGATATTGACCAGCAGCAGTATGCCGGCGATCAGCTGCACCACCAGGGCGACGTACAGCAGCCTTGAATTGACCAGGGAGTTCATCAGCAGGCTGGACAGCGTTTGCGAGCCTTCCGGCGTGCCGCCCAGGAAAAGGATGTTGGCGGCATAACCCACCAGCAGGACACCGAGTGCGATACGCGCGCCCATGACCAGCTGCTTGCGCTCATTGATTTCCGATTTCACTGTGAACATCGACCGGTAATACTTGTTGTAAGCCAGGCACAGCACGAAGTTGCATAACAGGGTGGCATAACCGAAAGTCGAGGCGCCCGAGCCCCAGCCCTCTAGGGGAGCATCCCAGTAGAACACGCCGAAAGACACGGGCAGGCATACGAGCAATGACAACGGCGTGAAGAACGCGAACAGCACGCCGATACCCGCTATTAGTTCCACGAACTTGACGAGATCGAACAGACGGCTGTCGAGCAGGGCGATAATGAGCTCCATGCTGAGCGGCTGTGTTCCCATAGGCTGGGGGAAAAGCGGAAGAAAGTGATTCAGACCGGCGGGGATCATCCACGCCGCAAAGATTAGACGCACAAACCAGACTGCAAATTTCATGAAGCCCCCTCAGTACTTGCCGTACTTTTTTGTGTTATTAGTTTGTTTTTATTATCCAGCCATCTTGCATAGCTATCAATTTGAGATGAAGCTTAACACTGCAATCCGGAACTTGTAAGAGATGTTTCAGCCAGACTGGCACGAGGAAATAGGGGTAATCAGGATTTCTTTTGGTTGTTAATGGGTGTGTTACGCAGGATGATCTCCTCGTGCGGGCTTGGAATCTTGAAGTCCTTGCATAAAAAGCTATAGAAAAGCCCAAACAGCAGGGCCTGGGCGATGTTCGGCTCGTTTCGTTAGACTAACTGAAGTGTATATACTATTTTAGTTCGCGTGGTGTGCTGAAATTGAAAGCGGCCTTTCGGCCGCTCTCTTCGTAGCTATCTATTCAGACATTAATCCCGCCCTAAGGGACAACAACCAGTTTTTCACCGCATCCACATCTTCTGCCGTCACGACATGTCCCAGATTGGGCATGCCACGGCCGCCATAGGCGCCTTCTCGGACGATATTCTGAATAACGTCATATGTGGCCGGTGCCGCATAACGCAGGTCGGCGAGGGCACCGCCGCTGGCACCGCCGGCACCGTGGCAAAGCATGCAATGAGTGACATAGACGTCCTCCCCATGCGCCAAAGTTGAAGGATCATCATTGTATTCGATGGCGGTAAGCTCTGGCAGGGGCTGGCCCTCCACAGGTACTATCGTGTCGCCGCCCAGACGAAAGGTCCACAGGCGACCCTCGGGTTTGTATGCGCCGCTAGAATTTGGGCCGATAAGGCCTGAGGAACCACCCCAGCCGACGAGTACGGAAAGGTACTGGACGCCGTCTAGTTCATAGGTCATGGGTGCGGCCATGATTCCCACGCCCAAGTCCACATCCCAGACCAGTTCCCCGTCATCGGCTTTCATAGCTCGTAAATGGCCATCAGCACCGCCCTGGAAGACCAGGTTGCCGGCGGTGGTCAGTGTGCCGCCATTGATGGTGAAAGGGTACTCACGCACCCAGCGTGGTGCCCGTGCCTCAGGGTCCCATGCCAGCAGGACGCCCGGTGAGTCATATACAGGACCGGTGCCTTCGCCATAGGCTTCGTCGGGGCGCACCGGTCGGTCGGTCATGGTGCCTAGTCCGATTCCCAGATTCCAGCCGGCGCCCTCGTATTGCCAGTTCTCGTCGATGGAGTATGGGAACGGCCCGCCTTGCATGGTGGGCACATAAAGCAGGCCAGTCTCAGGATTGAAGGACATCGGGTGCCAGTTATGTGCTCCGGAGGGTCCAGGGGTCAGGAACGAGATGGCGTTGTCGTAACGGGCCTGTGGTGTTTCGATGGGTCGGCCGCTTTCCAGATCGACGCCGGTTGCCCAGGTGACGCGGGCGTACGGATCAGCGTAGATGAGGTCCCCGGTCTCGGCGTCGAGGACATAAAAGAAGCCATTCTTTGGGGCCTGCATCACAACCTTACGAGGAATGCCGTTGAAGGCGACCTCAGCCACCATAAGCGGCTGCACCGCGGTATAGTCGAAATTGTCCGCTGGAGTGGTTTGGTAGTGCCAGGCGACACTGCCGTCATTGACATTGAGGGCAACGACAGAAGAAAGGTAGAGATTGTCGCCAAAGCCGTCGCTGCGGTATTCATGGCTCCATGGCGATCCGTTACCCGTGCCGAGGAATACCAGGCGCAGTTCGGGATCGTAGATGATGGAATCCCAGGGATTGCCACCACCGCCGTACTCCCACCATTGTCCGGCCCAGGTGGCCGCGGCAGCTTCCATGTCGGGATTCTCGAAACCGTCGGCCGGATTGCCGGGCACGACCCAGAACCGCCACTCGATCTCTCCGTTATCCGGATTGTATGCTGTGAGGTAACCGCGAGTGCCAAGTTCGGCGCCGCCGTTACCGATCAATACCTTGCTGTCTGCCACTCGCACAGCACCAGTGATAGTGTAAGGTTTGCTCTGGTCGACTGTAACCACGCTCCATTCCACTTCACCGGTTAGGGCGTTCAGGGCTACCAGGCGGCCGTCGATGATGCCGGCGAATACCTTGTCGCCGTAGATGGCAACGCCACGGTTGACCACGTCACAGCAGGCCTTCCAGCCCATGGAACGGTCGACCTGCGGGTCGTAGCGCCACAGTTCCTCGCCTGTGCGAGCATCCACGGCAAATACGATAGACCAGGAGCCGGTGGCATACATGATGCCGTCACGCACAAGCGGAGTGGCTTCCAGACCTCGGAAGGTGCCGGTGTCGTATGTCCAAGCCATGCCGAGGTCTGCGACGTTGGAAAATGTAATCTGGTTTAGGGGGCTAAAACGGGTCTCACCATAATCCCGGCCGTAGGACAGCCACTCAGCGGCATTGTTTGCGGCATTGATCAGATCGCCGTCGGTGACGGGCGTCAATGTTGGTGCCTGTGTTGAGGCGGCTCCGGGTGCGGCAATCGGCTGCTGCGGTTCCGCTCTTTCCTGGGAGCAGGCGGCAAGGCCCAGTATGGCGGCAAGAATCAATGTAAATCGCATGGTGGTTTCCCTTTGAGATTTTCTTTAAATCAATTGTTGAATTCTACTACACCCGTGGCACAGCGTCAGCGCCTGAAGACCTTCAGCCAGCGCCAGAAATTCACCAGCCCTGACAGTGAGCTCGCGAGGTAGGTCAGCGCACATGCGGTCAGGATGCGGCGTGCGGCTCGGTAATCTTGGCTGTTGATGTACTGGCCATTCCTTAGTATGGGCAGGGCGCGGCCGAAGCTGGCATCAAATTCAACGGGCAGTGTCACAAGATGCACCAGCGTATTGATCAGCATACAGAGAATGACAACGAGGGTGAGGGGAAGGGCAAGGCGCCCCCCGACAGGTGTGAGGGCGGCAAAAGGGATTACCATCAGTGCGACCCCTCCGATGCGTTCCAGTTTCTGTGCGGTTTTTACCATGGTAGTACGAGTCGTCAGGGGTCTGTACTGTTTGTGGTGCTGCAGCGCATGCCCGAACTCGTGGGCTGCTACGGTGATGGCGGTGAGTGAGCGCTTGTCGAAATTGTCTTTCGACAAGCGCACTGCACGTTCACTGGGATCGTAGTGATCGCCGAGTTCTGTATTTTCTATCTTAAGGTAATCAAGGCCGAATTTTTTCTTAAGGTGTTTTACCAGTTCGGCACCGGTCCCGGGTATGTCATCACGGTGGCCGGAGTACTTTTGCAGGATATTCTTCGCCCACCATGAAGGACCGAGGATTAGGGCGAATAGAAGAATGCCGAGAATTAGGTATACCATCATCAAGCAGTGTAATAAAAACCAAAGGCTTGCGTCATGTTATTTGCGTAGAGGATAAAAAGTGGCAATGTGCAACTTTCATTGCTTCTCTATGAAAACACCGGGTGGATGATTGAAATCATGCGCCAGGTGGTTGTTGCATCAATGCTACTGTAGAGTAGTGTCATGCAACTTATGCCCAATCTAAACGCAGAACCTAAAGCCCTGGCTCCTTCTTATCAGTCGGCGGCACCCTTTCCCCACATCGTCATCGACAACCTGTTCGATGATGCTCTGCTGCGCCAGATACTGGGTGTTTTTCCAAAAGTCGGGGACATAACATGGCGCAAATTCGATACGGATACCGAAAAGAAGCTGGGTTACTGGCACACCAACATTTTGGCACCGATCATTTGGGATTTTCTGCAGGCCATGAACGCACCACCCATGCTTGATTTCTTGGAACAACTGACCGGAATCGACGGGCTAATTCCAGATCCTTATTTTGGTGGGGCCGGTCTGCACCAGATCCTTCCTGGCGGTTTTCTAAAGGTGCACGTCGATTTCAATATCCATCCGAAGATGAAGCTGGATCGGCGCCTAAACATGCTCATCTATCTCAATGAGGACTGGGAGGATGCCTGGGGTGGGCACCTGGAGCTCTGGGACAGGGATATCAGGCGCTGTTATGAAAAGATCTCGCCTATTTTCAACCGTACCGTAGTATTCAGTACAACCAGCTGGTCCTATCATGGACATCCTCAACCATTGAGCTGTCCTGAGGGTAAGAGTCGAAAATCCTTATCATTTTACTACTACACAAAAGGACGGCCGGAATCAGAGCGCTCACCTGAGCATGACACTATTTTCCGAACCACCCCGGAGACGAAAGATTCATAAAAAAATCAAGGTAAGTTATGAATTGGACTGAAATACTTTCTACCGCCGTAACCCTGTTTCTAGTGCTTGATTCATTGGGCAACATCCCTGTGTTCAACGCCATACTATCTCGACTTGAACCGGAGGTGCGGACCCGTGTTATCGCCCGTGAAATGCTTATTGCCCTGGGCATCCTGGTGGGTTTTCTGTTTGCTGGCAACGCCATCATGGCCTTTCTTGGCTTAACTCAACCTTCCCTAAACATCACCGGTGGTGTTCTGCTGTTCATCATTTCTATGCGCATGATCTTTCCCGGCCGCCACCAGTACAATAGCGATGATGCGCATGATCCCTTTATAGTTCCCATTGCCGTTCCGCTGACGGCAGGGCCGAGCACAATCGCCATACTGCTGTTTCTCGGTTCCAGTCAGCCCGGACGCATCTGGGAGTGGTGCATTGCCCTGATCCTGGCCTGGCTCGCCACAACCGTGCTGCTAGTCCTGTCCCCGAAGTTGCTTTACCTAATTGGTGAACGCGGTTCCAGGGCCCTGGAGCGACTGATGGGTATGATTTTGGTGATCCTCGCTATCCAGATGTCGCTCAATGGCATCCGAGAATTCATTCAGTCACTCTAGTCCGAGAAAATATTATGACAGCCAGAATTCTCTTTGTACCCCACGGCGGCGGTCCCATGCCCTTGCTGCATGATCCTGAACATGCGGCCCTTACGGCATTCCTGCAAGCCGTTCCCGACCGGCTGGGCACACCTGAAGCAATATTGGTCATCAGTGCCCACTGGGAAATGCCGGCTCCCCATGTGACCGCCGGCACTGCTCCCGAATTGATCTATGATTACGGCGGGTTTCCCCCGGAGGCCTACGAGATAAGTTATCCGGCACCGGGTGAACCCGGTCTGGCCAGGGACATCGCTGCACTCCTGGACAAGGCCGGAGTGCCCTGCGTGCTGGATGCGCGCCGAGGTTATGACCACGGCATGTTCGTACCGCTGAAGCTGATGTACCCGGATGCGTCTATCCCGGTCATCCAGTTGTCATTGTTGTCCAGCCTCGATGCTGCAAAACACATTGCCCTGGGCCAGTTGCTTGTACCATTGATGAAAAGAAATATCCTAGTGCTAGGTTCCGGTATGTCCTTCCACAACCTGCGCGCCTTTTTCATCCCGGACCTGGTTAGCGAGGATGACAACACCGCCTTCGAATCCTGGTTGCAGGACACCTGCGGCGGCGACATGGAGGAGGGTGAGCGCATACGCCGGCTGTCCGACTGGCACCAGTCGCCCGGCGGCATGAAGTGCCACCCAAGACCCGAACACCTGCTGCCGCTTCACGTTTGCTATGGCTTGGCCGGTACGAAAGCCGAGGTCGTCTTCGACGGAACAGTAATGGGCAAGCATGTCACGGGATTGCTCTGGCAATAAAAAAGGGCGCCATTGGCGCCCTTTTTTATTAGCAGTGAAGCTTAGTACTTGTAATGTTCTGGCTTGTAGGGGCCGGACACCTTCACGCCGATGTACTTGGCCTGTTCCGGTGTCAGCTTGGTCAGCACGCCGCCAAAACCTTTCACCATGCAGGCAGCCACCTCCTCGTCGAGAGTCTTCGGCAGTACTTCCACACGAATGTTGGAAGACTTGAGCTCGGCGTCGAGATCGGCGAACTTGCGTTCCCAGAGATACATCTGGGCCAGTACCTGGTTGGAGAAGGAGCCATCCATAATGCGTGACGGGTGGCCGGTGGCGTTGCCCAGGTTGATCAGGCGGCCTTCGGACAACAGGATCAGGTAATCCTCGCTGCCATCCTTATTCTTGCCGCGCTTGATCTTGTGCACCTGCGGCTTGACCTCTTCCCACTTCCAGGTCTTGCGCATGAAGGCAGTGTCGATCTCGTTGTCGAAGTGACCGATGTTACATACCACAGCGCCGGACTTAATGGACTGCAGCATGGCGCTGTCACACACGTTGAAGTTACCTGTGGTGGTTACCAGCAGGTCGGTATTCTCCAGAAGGGCCTTGTTGATATCCTTGACCTGACCGGTGTTCTTGCCGTTTTTGTACGGGGACACGACTTCGTAGCCGTCCATACAGGCCTGCATGGCGCAGATCGGGTCGATTTCAGAAACCTTCACGATCATGCCTTCCTGGCTCAGGGACTGGGCGGAGCCCTTGCCCACGTCGCCGTAACCGATGACCAGCGCCTTCTTGCCGGACAGCAGCATGTCGGTACCGCGCTTGATGCCGTCGTTTAACGAGTGGCGGCAGCCGTACTTGTTGTCGTTCTTGGACTTGGTGACCGAGTCGTTAACGTTAACCGCCGGAATTTTCAGGGTGCCTTCGGCCATCATTTCATACAGACGGTGCACGCCCGTGGTGGTCTCTTCGGTCACACCGTGGATCTTGTCCAGCATCTGCGGGTATTTGGCATGTACAACTGCGGTGAGGTCGCCGCCGTCGTCTAGAATCATATTGGCGTTCCAGGGCTTGCCATCCTTTAGGATAGTCTGCTCGATACACCATTCATATTCTTCCTCGGTCTCACCCTTCCAGGCAAAAGTTGGAACGCCGCGTGCGGCCATAGCTGCGGCAGCGTGGTCCTGCGTGGAGAAAATGTTACAGGAGGACCAGCGCAGTTCTGCACCTAGCTCGATCAGGGTTTCCATGAGTACCGCTGTCTGGATGGTCATGTGGATACACCCCATGATCCTCGCACCTTTGAGCGGCTTGCTGGCGCCATACTTGTTACGAAGGTACATCAGGGCAGGCATTTCCGCTTCCGCCAAGGTGATTTCCTTGCGGCCGAATTCTGCCAGGCCTATGTCCGCGACTTTGTAATCTTTTTTCTTGCTCATAATCCTGTGCTTCCTTTAAAGAAAAAGTCAGGGCAATACTGCGCCCTGACTTTTCGGTGGTTAACAGATCCTTTACTTGATCTTGGCGTCAGCCTTGAGTGCCGCGGCCTTATCAGTATTCTCCCAGGAGAACTCCTTGCGGCCGAAGTGGCCGTAAGAAGAGGTCGGCTGGTAGATCGGCTTTAGCAGGTCGAGCATCTTAATTAGACCGGCCGGTTTGCAGTCGAAATGCTTGCGAACCAGCATGGTGATCTTGCCATCGTCGATCTTGCCGGTGCCGAAGGTGTCGACCAGGATGGAGGTCGGCTCGGCAACGCCTATGGCGTACGACAGCTGTACTTCACACTTGGTAGCAATTCCCGCAGCCACGATGTTCTTGGCGATGTAGCGAGCGAGGTAGGCAGCTGAACGGTCGACTTTTGAAGGGTCTTTGCCGGAGAAAGCGCCGCCACCGTGACGGGCATAGCCGCCGTAGGTGTCCACGATGATCTTGCGACCGGTCAGGCCGCAGTCGCCAAACGGACCGCCAACCACGAAACGGCCGGTTGGGTTGATATGGAACTTGGTTTTCTTGTCGATCCACTTCTTCGGCAGTACCTTGAGGATGATCTCCTCCATGATGCCTTCCTTGAGATCCTTGTTCTTCACTTCCGGGAAGTGTTGTGAGGAAAGTACTACTGCGTCGATGGAGTGTGGCTTGCCGTCGACATAACGGAAGGTCAACTGACTCTTGGCGTCGGGCAGCAACCAGGGCAACTTGCCATTCTTGCGCATCTTTGCCTGCTGCTGCACAAGGCGGTGGGCGTAGCAGATCGGGGCAGGCATAAGCACATCTGTTTCGTTACAGGCGTAACCAAACATCAGGCCCTGGTCGCCGGCACCCTGTTCCTTGGTCTTGGAGGAATCAACGCCTTGGCCAATGTCGCGGGATTGTTCACCCACCGCGTTGAGAACGGCGCAGGTATTGCCGTCGAAATATTTGCGGGAATCGTCGTAACCGATATCACAGACAGTTTTGCGAATGATCTTCTCGTAATTGATATTGGCGGCCGTGGTAACCTCGCCGGCTACAACCACCATGCCTGTCTTGATCATGGTTTCAACGGCAACACGTGATTTGGGATCCTGTGCCAGCAACGCATCGAGAATGGCATCTGATACCGCGTCGGCGATTTTGTCGGGATGTCCTTCAGATACAGACTCTGATGTAAACAATACTGCTTCAGTCATACTGTTTTCCTTTTAAGGGTTATGCAAATGGTCGTGCCGGATACCACTGGGGCATGCCATTGTCTTGGTCTCTACTAAACTCTACTAATTAGTCTCTGCTGTAACTATTAATAGCCACTATAGTTATTATATAGTTCGTTCAATTTAAAAGCCCGGCTTTGCCGGACCAGTGTAGTACCCTGTCTTGATCTTCCTCTTCCGGGGAATGTTGACCCGAGTAAAAGCATCAAAAGCAATCCCAAGCTCAGCCCTGTGTTGTCACCTGAAGAATAATCTACTGGCGCGCTATTCCTAAAAGGGCTGGTTAATAAACTGACCTGGGATGTCTTGAAGTACTTTTATTTTTTATCATCAGACAGGAATTGCAGGGCAGGGAATGTATCACCCTATCGGGGATTTCGCAAATCTCTGAGAGGTCGTAATTTCACGGCTGAAACGGGCTTTGATTCGCCAATTTTCGACCGCTTCGAGTGGCAAAATCTGGTCTTCTGAGAGACAATGGCCGCCTCTTTACGGGGAAAAAATAATCCGTGAAGCAGATTTACAGGGGGGCTCCCTGTGAACCCGGGGCGCAAGGCCTAGTATTTTTATCAGTATCCAGGAGAAGCAGAATGCCGGCTGAAACATCCAGCACTTCCGGTATCGATCAATCATCAGCACGACCAGCCAGCAGGAAAGAATGTGCAAACGCCATCAGAGCGCTCAGCATGGACGCTGTCCAGAAGGCTAAGTCCGGTCATCCGGGCGCGCCAATGGGCATGGCGGATATCGCCGAGGTGCTCTGGCACGACTACCTGCAGCATAGCCCGACCAACCCGAACTGGATCAATCGCGACCGCTTCGTCCTGTCCAATGGTCACGGTTCCATGCTTATCTATTCCCTGTTGCACCTGACCGGCTATGACCTGCCGATCGAGGAACTAAAGAATTTTCGGCAGATGCATTCGAAAACTCCGGGTCACCCGGAATATGGTTACACACCCGGCGTGGAAACGACCACGGGTCCCCTAGGCCAGGGCCTGGCCAATGCCGTGGGCATGGCCATCGCCGAACGCACATTGGGTGCGCAGTTCAACCGTGGCGAGTTCAATGTTATCGACCATTACACCTATGTCTTCGCCGGCGACGGCTGCCTCATGGAAGGCGTTTCCCACGAAGTCTGCTCCCTGGCCGGCACCCTTGGCCTGGGCAAGCTCATTGTGTTTTACGATGACAACGGTATTTCCATCGACGGCGAAGTAGCTGAGTGGTTTGGTGACGACACGCCAAAACGCTTTGAATCTTATGGCTGGCAGACTTTGGAGGCCGACGGCCACAACCCGGATTCGATCATCGCGGCCATCGAGGCCGCTCGTGCCAACACAAGCCAGCCGACCCTGATCAGTTGCAAGACCACCATCGGCTTCGGCTCGCCGAACAAGGCCGGTACCGCGGCCACCCACGGCTCCCCGCTAGGCGAGGATGAAGTCCAGGCCACGCGCGAGGCGCTGGGCTGGAACTACCCGCCGTTCGAGATCCCAGAGGCGGTTTACCAGACCTGGGAATCGCGCGAGAGGGGTTTTGCCGCCGAAACACGCTGGAAGGAACTGTTCATACGCTACGAAGAGGAATACCCGGTCCATGCCATGGAACTGATCCGCCGTTACCGTGGTGAGCTGTTCAATGATTACGGCCACATTGCCGACCAGTACATAGCCGAGTGCAATGAAGCGGCGGCAGATATGGCCACCCGGCAGGCGTCGCAGAAATGCATCGCCGCCTTCGGCAAGGTATTGCCGGAGCTGATCGGCGGCTCCGCCGACCTCACCGGCTCCAACCTGACCGCGTGGGAAGGCAGCCTACCGATCAGTGAGGAACCCAAGGGTAACTATATTTACTATGGTGTTCGTGAATTCGGCATGGCCGCCATCAACAACGGCATTGCCTTACACGGCGGATTCATCCCTTACTGCGGTACCTTCCTGATCTTCATGGAGTACGCGCGCAACGCCGTGCGCATGGCGGCGCTGATGAAACAACACAGCATTTTCGTGTTCACCCATGACTCCATTGGGCAGGGCGAAGACGGACCCACTCACCAGGCCGTAGAGCAGACCTGTGCCCTGCGCGTGACGCCAAACATGTCCGTGTGGCGCCCAGCGGATGCAGTGGAAACCGCGGTGTCCTGGAAGGCGGCGCTCATGCGCAGCGAAGGACCGACCTCACTGGTACTGACCCGCCAGGGTGTGCCCCACCTGGTGCGCACCGATGAACAGGTGCAGAACATCGCTCGCGGCGCCTACGTGCTGGCTGACTGTGACGGTGCTCCTGACGTCATCGTGATCGCCACGGGATCGGAAGTCTCGATATCCCTGGAGGCAGTGAAAGCTCTGCAGGGTGAGGGCAAAGCAGTGCGCCTTGTTTCGATGCCGTCAACGGATGTCTTTGATGCCCAGGATAATGACTACCGCGAATCCGTTTTGCCGGCGGATGTGCGTAAACGCGTTGCCGTTGAAGCCGCCCAGTCCGATTACTGGTACAAGTATGTCGGCCTCGATGGCAAGGTGATCGGCATGACCACGTTTGGTGAATCCGCACCGGGCAAGGTGGTGATGGAACACTTCGGTTTCACTGCCGAGAATATCAGGCGGCAAATAGCCAGCTTTTTTTGAATACAGCAAGTCCACCCAAACCGTAACCACGTTTTCCTCCAGAAGATTGGTTAATGTCGTGAGGCGGAATTACGGCTTGGGTCGACCTGTGGTCCAGTTCCGTGTTCTATTCTGACGTGTTCAGGCGCAAGGAAGCGGTTTCCCCCTCAGCCGGGTAGCCCACCGCCGCCATGAACACCTTCACCATGTCCCCCGCGTCGTAATCGAGGATGCACACTATCTCGAACACCGCCGCCAGCAGCTCCTTCTTCCTGTCGTAATCGAACAGCCACGAGTCGGGTTTGAGATAGCGATACGAACTTGGGTCGTCACTGAGGGGAAGCTCTAGCGATTCGAGCTGCCGGGTATAGGACTGCCGATAGGACTCGCGATCACGAAAGCAGCAGATGCAGGCCACTTCGTCACTATAAAGCGCAAAAAGCTGCTTCAGGCGCTTGTATTCAGACTCGGAATCGAGCAGGTAAAGGCCTTCGTTAGTCCACAAAACTTCCTTGCAGCCGGCATCCAAGGCCTTCTGGTAATGTTCGTCGACGGCAGCCGGCAGGCGCTGATCTAGGGTGGCGAAAAAGTCTTCGTCGAGAAATTCCTTCAGGCGTGTCTTGGCGGTGGAGTCACGGTCCTTGTCCAGAGCATAGACGTTGAGCAGGAAGTGTGACGGATTGTCGAAGCCGAGCAGGGTGTCGGGGACATACAGGCCAGCTTTCATCAGCGTGTCGCGGTTCTCGCGAAGGTAGTGCTGGATGGAGGTAGTGCCGGTTTTGTGCTGGCCGATATGGACGAGGGTTTTCATGGCCGGAATGTCACGTTCTTCAGGCAATCAGAGAAGCAAAACGCCGCGCAATCGGGTATGATTCGACCCCTCGAAAACAACAACTCTAACCCCCAATTTTCTTCGGTAAAACAGTCGCCATGGCAATTCGTAGTATTCATGATTACCCCCTGAAAAACCAGCGCGTATTAATCCGGGAAGACCTCAATGTCTCGGTCAAGGAAGGCAGGGTAGTCAATGATGCCCGCATCCTAGCCGCTCTCCCGACGATTCGACTGGCCATGGATGCTGGTGCCAAAGTCATCCTTATGTCACATCTCGGTCGCCCCGAGGAAGGGATACCCATCAGCGAGCAGGCCGAGTTCTCCTTGGCCCCGGTTGCCGCCCGTCTAAGTGAATTGCTGGGTAATGAAGTTGCGATTATGAAACCTGATTTCTCCGAGGAGGATTCGTTGAAGCTGGTTGCCGGCTCTTGTGTACTGCTGGAAAACGTACGTACGAACGTGGGAGAAACGAAAAATGCTGACGACCTAGCTCAGTACTATGCAGGGCTGTGCGATCTCTTCGTCATGGATGCCTTCGGTACGGCACATCGTGCCCAGGCCAGCACTCATGGAGTTGCGAAATTTGCTGGGAAAGCCTGTGCCGGCCCTTTGCTGAAGGCGGAGCTCGATGCCCTAGACAGGGCGCTCAGCAATCCCGAGCGGCCGATGCTCGCCATCGTGGGAGGGGCCAAGGTATCGAGCAAGCTGCAGGTACTGGATGCCCTAGCGGACAAGGTCGACCGGCTTATCGTCGGCGGCGGTATCGCCAATACCTTCCTGGCCGCAGCCGGCAAGCCCATCGGCAAGTCGCTAGTGGAACAGGATATGATCCCTATGGCGAAGGCGCTGGTGGGGAAAGCCGACATTCCACTGCCTGTGGACGTGCTGGTTGCCACGGAATTTTCCGAACAGGCATCAGCCACTCTGAAGGCGGTCGACGATGTCGGTGAGGATGATATGATTCTGGATGTCGGTCCCGAAACCAGCAAACTGTTTGCCGGGATCATTGCCGGGGTGAAGACCATTCTCTGGAATGGCCCGGTCGGCGTGTTCGAATTTCCCAATTTTGAACAGGGCACCCAGACCTTGGCGCACGCGATTGCCGGCAACCGGGGGTTTTCCATTGCTGGGGGCGGTGAAACCATTACTGCCATCGACAAGTACGACATTAGCCACGCGATATCCTATATTTCCACGGGAGGCGGGGCATTCCTGGAATTCGTCGAGGGCAAAAACCTGCCCGCGGTGGCCATCCTGGAGGAACGCGGAAAATAGAAATAAACATATATGTCGGAAGAGGCCGTGATGCCCATATCTGACAATTAAACGAATGTTAAAGAACAGATAAAAGCGAATAGGTAAAAACAATGGCTTTGATGAGTCTGAGACAGTTATTGGATCATGCGGCGGAAAACGGCTACGGAGTTCCCGCATTCAACGTCAACAACCTGGAACAGGTGCGCGCCATTATGATGGGCGCCAGCGAGGTAAACAGCCCGGTAATCCTGCAGGCCTCGGCAGGTGCGCGTAAATATGCCGGCTCCAACTTCCTCAAGCATCTGATCCAGGGTGCCATAGAGGAATTCCCGCATATCCCCATTGTTATGCACCAAGACCATGGTGTTTCCCCGGCGGTGTGCCAACTTTCTATCCAGCTCGGTTTTTCTTCAGTGATGATGGATGGCTCTTTGGGTGAAGACGGTAAGACGCCGATGGATTTTGATTACAATGTGCAGGTGACGCAGCAGGCCGTTTTCATGGCCCACGCCTGTGGTGTATCCGTCGAAGGCGAGCTGGGCTGTCTTGGCTCCCTGGAAACCGGCATGGCCGGTGAAGAAGACGGCCACGGTGCCGAAGGGGGTCTGACCATGGACCAGCTGTTGACGGATCCGGAAGAAGCGGCGCAGTTTGTCGATGCCACCCAGGTGGATGCCCTGGCCATTGCTTGTGGCACCAGCCATGGCGCGTACAAGTTCAGCCGGCCACCTACAGGCGATATCCTGGCAATTGACACGATTCGTGAAATCCATAAGCGCATACCTAATACCCACCTGGTGATGCATGGTTCATCGTCCGTACCACAAGAGTGGCTCAAAGTGATCAACGAGTTCGGTGGTGAAATTCCGGAAACCTACGGCGTACCTGTTGAGGAAATCCAGGAAGGTATTCGCAACGGTGTGCGCAAGGTCAATATCGATACCGACCTGCGCCTTGCCTCCACCGGGGCCGTGCGACGGTTTCTGGCCCAGAACAAATCCGAATTCGATCCGCGCAAGTTCTTCACGCCGACAATCATGGCAATGAAGGAAATCGTGGTGGCAAGACTGCAAGCCTTTGGCACAGCCGGCCAGGTCTCTAAGATAGGCAAGATCTACAATCTCGAACAAATGTCCCAGCGCTACACGGCCGGCGAATACAAATCGAAAATTCATTGACGGCCAGGCCTTGCAAGCACAACCGGAAGATTCCGCCCAGATCGACAACTTTTACCGCTGGATACGCGCCTACCTGGCGGACTTGTCCCGCGCAGAAGGTGGCGAGCTAAGCCATACCATTAATTTTGGTTACTGGCCCGATTCCTGCTCCAATTTGTTTCAGGCTCAGATGGCCCTTTTCGACCTCATCTGCTCCCTGCTTGCTTCATTGAACGAGAATGACCATGGCGTCGAAGTGGGCTGTGGTATTGGCGGTTATGCCATGCGCTTGCTCAGGAAATACCCGGTGAAACTCACCTGTTACGACCTCCTGCAGGAACACCTGGACCTGACCCGGCAATATGCGAAGGACCACGGTGTCGATGACAGGCTCGAAACCATACGGGGCAATTCAATGCACATGGACACCTTTGCCGACAACGCGCTGGACTTCATGTACTGCGTCGAATCGTCCTTCCATTACCATGAAAAGCAGAAGTTCTTCGACGAGGTCTGTCGTGTCCTGAAACCGGGCGCGACTTTTGCCTACGCCGACATCAGTTGTGAGAACACGGAAAAGATAGCTTTCAAATCCGGCAACCATTTTTCGGCGAAGGCCGAATTGGACGCGTACATTACCAACGCCGGGCTCAGCATTGTCGAGCACCGAGATATCGGTCCGTTCGTATACGAACCTCTCTACAAATTTACGGAATATTTCAACGACGAGCTACTCGATGAGCCGACAGGTTCAGACAAGGCGAAGGTCGGCAAGTACTGGGATCTGGTCAATAGCAATTACACCAAGCTGTACCGGCAGGGACTGATGGGCTACCAGGTATATAAAATCAGGAAAACCTGATGGGGGTACTGAGCGCAATCCGTTTCCGACTGATGTTCGCCTGGGTTGCCTTCCTGCGGCGCTTCGCCTCGTATGCTGGTGGTAACACTATCGCCTCCCACACCGTTCACTTCCTGCACCCGGCTGTCGGTAGACAAAGGGCCGCCTGGCTGGCAGGCCTCGAGGCCCACCTGGCTGACAGCGAAAAATCCCGCGCCGCCTGGCGTTGCCACAAGGCTCTGATGGGGGTCACCCGGTTACAGGGCAGCTATTACTCCCAGGAGGACACTCGCTGGATAGATAAGTGCCAGCTCGACATAGTCGGCGGTGAACATGTGCACGCCGCGCTGGCCAAGGGCAAGGGTGTTCTGGGCATGACCTATCACCATCACTTCAACATGTTGTTCTGCAACCTGGTGACCCGGCTCGGGTACCCCGTAACCACGATCGCCATGGACGCCCGCGAAAACAATGCGCGGTACCAGAAATTCGGCGACCGGGTCGATCGTATCTACAAACATGCGCAAAAGCTCTCAAATGGCGGCACTGTCATACTGATAAAGCCAAACAGTACAGTACGTCCAATCCTGCGCGCATTCGAGGCCAACCACGTGGTCATCACAGCCAACGATTTTCCCGAGGTCTTCGACGACAAGAACCGCCGCGATTTCCCTTTCCTTGACACGATCCTGTCATGTCCCACGGGCACCGTGAAACTGGCGGTAAAAAGACAGATCCCCATTGTGGCGGGATACCTGGACTGGCTGGGGGGCGACAGGTTCCGGCTAGTGCTGCAATCAGTCACCGAAGGCACTCCCGCAGACACGGTAGAGTCGGCGATGGCCAACTATCTCGGTGTTCTGGAAGAGATGGTCAGGAATGCGCCGGGGCTATGGGAAGGCTGGAAATGGTTGGGAAGCAGGGCTTAACGTGCCTTGATCGTTTCCACACCTGACTTGCGTCCAAGCAGAAGAATGTCAGCGGGCCGATGGGCAAAAAGCCCGTTTGTCACCACTCCCACCAACTCGTTGAGATCGGTTTCCAGCTTGCGCGGATCGACTATAGACATGTTGTACACGTCGATGATGATGTTGCCATTGTCGGTCACGACGCCTTCACGATAAACCGGGTCGCCACCCAGTTTCACGATCTGGCGGCCGACGTGGCTGCGGGCCATGGGAATCACTTCCACTGGCAGCGGGAATTTTCCCAGAACGTCCACCCACTTGCTTTCATCGGCGATGCAGACGAATTCCTTCGCCACTGCGGCGATGATCTTTTCACGTGTAAGTGCGGCACCGCCGCCCTTTATCAGTTGCAGGTACTCGTTGGTCTCGTCCGCCCCATCAATGTATACAGTGACCTCGTTGACACTGTTGAGGTCATACACGGGAATACCGTGTGCCTTCAGCCGGCGTGCCGTTTCCTCAGAGCTGGCCACCGTTGCATTGATCTTCTGCCTCACCTTCGCCAACTCCTCGATGAAAAGATTGGCCGTGGAGCCCGTACCAACACCGATCACGGCATCGTCGGTAAGGTATTTCTGGATTTGATCAAAGGCGGCAACGGCGACGGCCTGTTTCAGTTCGTCCTGGGTCATTTGGTAACTACTCGGGTCAGCGGATTAAGATCCAAGTCTAGCCGAGGCAAGGGCGGGTTGCGAGGGTGCCTCCAGAGCGCGAGGGGCGAAAAATAAAGATTGCTATAATCAATTAAAAATTATATAGTTCATGAACTTAGATCATATAAAAAACAATCTATGTGAGATTTAAGCTCTAACTTGTTGGTTATTCGATACCCTTTAGCATTGGTCCTGGACCAGTTGTTACGAAAAGCTACGTATAGCTTTGGAGAGAACATGAAAAAGTGTCCGGATCTGATGGTGGTGCTGCTAATTGTCTTCGGCGCCGGCATCCTGATCAGCACTGTCGCCCAGAGCAGTTTGCTCTTCTAGGCCTCAACATCACCGGAAGCCGGTAAATCCCTGACCGGTGAGAATCCCCCCCAGGGGCACGTCCCAGTCGGCGGCCTCCAGCGTCTCCACCCTCTGACATTCATGCGCCAGTCCAATTAATATCGGGCCTGTCGCATCCTTCTCCCTCATGAAGGCAAAGGTGCGATCGTAATAACCTTTCCCCATGCCCAGCCGGTTGCCTGTGATATCGAAACCCACCAGGGGCATAAATACCGTATCCAGCCGTTCAGGGGCAATGAGCGGTGCCCGGGTATCGGGTTCCTTAAGGCCGAAAAAGTTGGTTAAAAACGCCTGCCCGGGAACGAGCTGGCGAAATAGCAGGGAAGTGGTTTCCTCGACCAGGACCGGCAGGTAGCAGTACTTTCCCCGCGCCAGCAGGCCTTCAAGTAGCGGGGCGGTGTCCACCTCGCCGTCGGCAGACATGAACAGGGCGATGTGCCCTCCTAGCGAAAAATGGGTTTCGGACAGGGCGGTTTCCGCCACGGCCCGGGCGGTTTGCTGCTGCATATTAGGGGGCAGGGCCCGGCGTTTGGCCCGCAGGGTTTTTCTGAGCTGGCTTTTGTCGAGAGAGTTTGATTCCCGCATTATAAAAAGTAATTAAGCACTAACTTTAAAGGGGTTTTTTACAGGATTTCCATCCTGGATCCAGGATGGCGGGCGCAGGTAAATCACTCCCCGAAATACCGCTATCGAACGCGTCCTGAACCGTACGGTTCAGGTGGTGGCCTGTCCGACGTATCAGGCTTTCCGTCTTGCGGACATGCACACAACGCCATTGGGCAAAGCCTCCGGGTTACTTTTATCGGCTCAAGAACATATTCAACTGGCCAATATCCCAGGGAGATCGAGAAGTATTATATGCCAATTCCAGGAATGGGTAATAGGGAGAAAAGCGCTGATCAGATCTCGATCTGGCGGCTGTTCTGCAACGCCGATTCGATCTTTTCTTGGAGGCTTCGGACCTTGCCGATGTAATCCGATTCGGAGGTTTCGGCCTGCTGTGACTGCTGGAGTAGCTCGTGGCAGATGTTCAGTGCCGCCATCACCGCCAACTTCTCAAAGGTCAGCGTAGAGCTGCGGGATTTGACCTTTTCCATCTGCTTGTCGAGGTACTTGGCAGATTTGCGCAGGGCTTCTTCTTCGGCGGGAGGGCAACTGATCTGGTATTCCCTGCCCAGGATATTGATAGAGACGGTATCGACTTCTTGTGCCATCTGGGTGATGTTTCCTCTTATGCCTGCTCAAGTGTTCTCAGGCGCTGCAATACTTTTTCCAGTCGGCTACGTGCCAACTGGTTTTTTTCGACGAGGATTTTGCGCTCATTTCCCCAATTGTGCTTGTCATCCCTGAGTATTTGGTTCTCTTTTTTCATGTTGATACAAAGTTGAATCAGCTCATCAACTTTGTCTTCTAACGTGTTGAAACTAGTATCACTCATCTGCCTGTTTTTCCCTGAAAAAAGACGGCCAATAACTATAAAGCCCGTGCAGTAAAGGGTCAACTCGAGTTTTGGAGGAGCCCGTCAGAGTGTCTGTGGCGAACCGCATTTCCGCTTTTACCAATGGTATCATTGCGCGCTTCTAACACTAATCCTAAGGTAAGTTATCCCGCCATGGCAGCCGATTATGCATTGACCCAGGAGCTCCTGGTTTCCCACCAGGTGTACCGGTCAGCGGCGGAAATCCATGGCGTTATTACGGGACAGTTGTGTGCGGAAGATACCGGTTACGATCTAGAAATAAGCCAGAAAATACTAGAAATTAATCTGGATTCAAGCGAAGTGATCACTAGCTTGTTAAAGATGCTGGCTGATGACATTAGGGCCCAGCTGGGCGTCGAGGACTACGCCTTCCAGCCCCTGCTGCCGAACGATGACGAGGATATTCGGGCTCGCTTGGCTGCATTGGCCGACTGGTGTGACGGCTTCAATGCCGGCTTCGCCGGTGCCTGGGTGCGCGAGGAGGTAGCAATGGCGGAAGAAACCCGGGAGGTGCTCAATGACTTCTCGCGCATCGCCCAGGTGGAACAGGAAGATGAAGCAATGGACCGTGAAAACGAAGCCAACCTGATGGAGATCGTGGAATACGTGAGAATGGCTGCAATCACCTTATTCCTGCAAAATAGGCCGAAGCTGGGTAAATCCGGCCGGGACACAGTGCAACCGGATTTGGATATCCACTGAATACGAATAAGATTGCCAGGACTGATAGTTTTATGCCCCAACCCAAGATCAAGATTGCTGAATACAAGAAACGCCGCCGAGAACTAATGGCGCACATGGAGCCAAATTCCATCGCCATCTTGCCTTCCGCCGACGAGTTGCTGCGCAACGGTGATTCCCACTTTGCCTTTCGCCAGAGCAGTGACCTGTATTACCTCACCGGTTTCCGTGAAGCCGAATGCTGCCTAGTCCTCATACCCGGACGCAAGCAGGGTGAGTGCCTGCTGTTTTGCCAGGAAAAGGATCCGCTCAAGGAACTGTGGAACGGGCGTCTCATGGGACCGGAGAATGCCGGGGAAATACTTGGTGTGGATGACGCCTTTCCCATCACAGACATCGACGATATCCTGCCCGGCCTCATCGAGGGCCGTGAACGCGTCTACTATGCCATGGGCCGCGATGAGCAGTTCGACCACAAGGTGATGGAATGGGTGAAGGTGGTCCGCAGCAAGGTGCGCAGCGGCGTGCACCCGCCGGGCGAATTCCTGGTGCTCGATCACCTGCTGCACGAGATGCGCCTGATTAAGTCAAAGAACGAACTCCGGGTTATGAAGGAGTCAGGACAGATTGCCGTGCGCGCTCACAAGCGCGCTATGCAGGTGTGCAAGCCCGGCATGTACGAGTACGAACTCGAGGCGGAATACCTGCACGAATTTGCGCGCTCAGGTTGCCGGGAACCGGCTTACAACTCCATCGTCGCCAGCGGAGAGAACGCGTGCATCCTGCATTATAACGAAAACAACATGCAGATGAAAAAGGGCGACTTGGTGCTGATAGATGCCGGTTGTGAATACGAATACTACGCCTCAGACATCACTCGCACGTTTCCTGTGAGTGGCAAGTTCAACAAGGAACAGAAAGCCATATACGAGCTCGTGCTGAAGGCGCAGCTGGAAGCTATTAAAGCGGTTAAGCCCGGCAACCACTGGGACGATCCGCACGATGTCACCGTGAAAGTGATCACCGATGGCCTGGTGAAACTGGGTATTCTCAAGGGCAAGGTCGACAGCCTGATCAAGCAGGGAGCCTACCGTGATTTCTACATGCACCGTGCCGGCCACTGGATCGGCATGGACGTCCATGATGTTGGCGACTACAAGATCGACGGCAAGTGGCGCCTGCTGGAACCGGGCATGGTGCTCACGGTAGAGCCTGGCATATACATCGCTTCCGGCAACAAGAAAGTGGACAAGCGCTGGTGGGGTATCGGCGTGCGAATCGAGGACGACGTCGCCGTCACCGAGAAAGGTCACGACGTCCTAACCGACGGCCTACCGAAAACCGTCAAGGATATCGAGGCCTACATGGCAGCCTGATGGCCCTCTGCAGCAAACCACATTATGATCTAGTAATCGTGGGCGCCGGTATGGTTGGTGCCAGTCTCGCCTGTATTCTCGATCGCATGCCGGTGAGCCGACCGTTGAACATCCTGCTGGTCGAATCCGCTCTTATAGATCTGAATGCCCCGCCCCCCCAGCCGTCTTTCGATGCACGCAGTACGGTTCTCTCCTATGGTACGGTCAGTTACCTGCGTGAACTGGAAATGTGGGAAGGGCTTTCGGCTTCTGCCCAATCCATCATCCACATCCACGTGTCCGACCAGGGAAGGCTGGGCTCCGTGCGCATTAGCAGCCGAGAACAGGGTGTGGATGCGCTTGGCCATGTCATCGAAAATCGCCTGCTCGGCAGTGTCTTCAACAAGGCCCTTGCAGCCGCAAGGTACCTGGAAACCCGCAGCGGCGTTCAGGTCACCGGTATCACCCCGCAGCAGACCGGCATGCAGGTCACATTGGAAAAAGATGCAGATTCGTGCGTGGTAGAGACCAGCCTGGTCGTTCTTGCCGAGGGTGGCCGTTCGGGCTTGTGTGAAAAAATGGGCATTCACCGTGTTGAGCAACCCTATGACCAGGAAGCTGTGATCGCCAACGTTGCTTTCTCGGTTCCCCACAAGAATGTCGCCTATGAACGTTTTACCGTGAACGGACCGCTGGCCTTGCTGCCGTTACCGGACATGGATGGCCAGAATCGCGCCGCGTTGGTGTGGACGCGCAAAGGCGGCGATGCGAAAAACCTCATGGCGCTCTCCGATATGGAGTTCCTCGACGCGCTGCAAAAGGAATTCGGCAATCGTCTTGGTATGTTCTCGCGCGTGGGTCAGCGCCACAGCTACCCGCTGAGCCTGGTAGCGGCGGAGGAGCAGGTGCGCCCAGGCCTTGTACTGCTTGGTAATGTCGCCCATTCGCTGCACCCGGTTGCCGGCCAGGGATTCAACCTGGCATTTCGCGACACCATACGCCTGGCAGCCATACTCGCTCTCGCTCATGATCGCGGTGAATCGCTCGGTGCCATCGACAACCTGCAGCTATACCTGCAACAAGCTATAACAGACCAGGACAGGACGGCCGCCTTCAGCGATTACATGACACGCCTGTTTTCCACCAATCATCTGGCAGCAGTATGGCTGCGCAAGTTCGGCATATTCAGCATCGACCTGGTACTACCGCTGCGCCGTGCGTTTGCCCAGCGCGCCATGGGACTGGCTGATACCCGTGTGAAGCTGGATACGTGGGCAAGCTGAAGGTAGTTATAGACGATGGACATTCTTAACCTGCCTGAAAATATCCGCATTCTGGAGGAATTGCTCCTGCATCAAGACTTTTCCAATAGTCCTAATCAACTCGAGGCGATGATCAGCAACGACTTCCGAGAAATCGATGCGCGCGGCAGGGAAGTGACTCGTGAAGAAGTGGTTCGCTGGCTGTTAGGGAAAAGCCCGGATTCACGCTGGGAGTTTTTAGCTTACGATGTCAGGCAACTGGCCCCCGGCCTGGTGCTCTCCACCTACCAGGCCCGGCAGATACAACCGAAGGGCACCTCCGGTGGTCGCACCATGCACAGCTCCCTTTGGCAGGAAAAACATCCCGGTCAGACCTGGGAGCTGCTTTTTCACCAGAGCACGCGCCTAGCTGATAGCGCCTGACTGAAGCCGCGGATATGGCAAGGCAGGCTTGAGTCAGCTAGTCCACTTGGGCTCCCTGCCAAGCCGAGAAATTAACTATTCTGCAAAACAACTGGTGTTGGTCCAAAATCGAGGGCTGCCGGCAGATCTGAAAACGGCAGGTGTAAACAAGCACTTACACATGGTTTCCTCTTTGACTGCATCGATTTTCCTCTGAAGATCGGTCGAAATCATTTCCTAGTGGCGGACGGGGTACTCGCCACTAGGGAAGTAACAGCGTGAACGAAGGACGGATGTGTCATGGCGGTCGAGCATGCCAGCCTACCTGTCGTATTTGTGCAGTTGCGCCCGAAGTCGATATTGAGTCTCGGTAACGAATGCAGTGCAAAAATCATCAGGAATGCGGTCAGGCAAGTTACAATGCGCTGCATGAACCAGTCACCAAAAAAGGTGGTGCAGTTTGTTTGATACATTCGGGCTCGATGAGGTGCTCTTGAAGGGACTGGCGGCCGCCGGCTTGAAAACGCCCACGCCCGTACAGCAGGCAGTGATTCCGGCCGTGCTTGCCGGCAGGGATATTCAGGCCAACGCGCGAACCGGCAGCGGTAAAAGTGCGGCATTCATGTTACCTGTGTTGCAACGGATGCTGGATTCGCCGTCCCCGCGCACGGCAACTCGTTGCCTGGTTGTCAGCCCGACGCGTGAACTGGCACTGCAGCTGGACAAGCATTGCCATGACCTTGCGAGATTTACCTCCGTGACATCACTGGTCATCGTCGGCGGCGAAGGCCTGCGCTCGCAGCAGGCGAAAATACGCAAGAACCCGGAAATTATTATCGGTACGCCGGGCCGCTTGCTCGAGCACGTGCAGAAAAGATCCCTCGAACTAGGCGACCTCGAATACCTGGTGCTGGATGAGGTGGACCGGATTCTCGACATGGGCTTTCGAGATGATGTTCCTAACCATCGTCAGAGCCTGCAATGCGGGGCGGCAGACGATGGTGCTGTCTGCGACCCTGGACCATGACGAGCTGAAGGGCATTACCTCACGAATACAGAAGAACCCGGCGATCCTCAGTGTCGATGAGCAACGCACTGCCAACGCCGACATCGTGCATGAAACCATCATCGCTGATGACCCTGGCCACAAACGCCAGCTCTGCAATTGGTTGCTGGCCAACCAGAATTACCAGCAGGCGCTGGTGTTCACTAATACGCGCGATCACGCGGAGCAACTGGCGGCATTCCTGGTGCAACAGGGTAATCCCACGGTGTGCCTGCACGGCGAAATGCAGCAGAACGAGCGCAAAGAGGTGATGAGGCGCTTTCGCGATGGCCGCTTCAGGGTGATGGTGGCAACGGACCTCGCCGCCAGGGGCATCGATATCCCCGCCATCGATTTGATTGTAAATTTCGCCGTACCCCGGTCTGGCGATGACTATCTGCACCGTACCGGCCGGACCGGCAGGGCCGGTGCAAGCGGAAAAGCGATCTCCCTGGTGGCACCTCAGGAATGGAATCAGATGGATGGCATTGCCCGCTACCTGAAACTCACTTTCAGCCAGCGCGCGATCAAGGCGTTGCCTGCACGCTTCGCCGGACCGGTAAAAAAGAAAAAAGACCAGCAAGGCATCAAGGGAGAGAAAGGCAAAGCAAGGAAGCAGGATTCAGCTGTGGCCAAGGCAAAAGCGAAGAGCAAGGAACGGCATCGTAATAAGAAGAATGTCGGCAAGCGGCGCCAGCCATCCAAAGAAGGGCAGGGCGCAGCAACGACCCAGGGTGACGGCCGGTCACCCCTTACTAGAAAGTAATTTCCAGGAATTTTTTACCGGTAATTACCAGTTGATGCTAGCGGCCAGCAGGGTGCTAAATTGCTCGATGGATTTGTTTTTTTTCAGTCGACGACAAGGTTGCGGCCGCGTGTCGGGCTTATCATTCCTTCAAAGAGGTCATCGGCGATGACTATTTCCGATGCCAAAGGTGTATTGGGAATGACCATGATTCTCAACCGATCCACTATATCGTCTATGACCGGTGAGCCATCTTTTTCTTTCGGGGGCATCTTTATAAAGATATCTTGAAAAACTGAGGTTTTCCTGGCCAAAAAAGCGAAGCACTTTGACCGAAGCCTGGCGGGGATAGCGAGGACAAGCCAGGTAGGAAGGGCCAAGGATAAAGATTAAATTCAGGTAAATTTAAATGCTATCCTCTCTGTGTCTTTACCCAATCTTAATGGATTGGTGCTACTCTTTTTCCTATACTTTCCGCAGTTTAACGGACCACCTGCTAGCGATAACTGTAGTCCATGAGCAAAAAAAAGATAGTCATAATTGAAGACGAACCTGATATCCTGGAAGTACTCAGTTACAACCTTAAACGAGAAGGTTTTGATGTCTTTTCGGCAACAAATGGCCCGCTCGGACTGTCACTAGTCGAAAAAGAATTACCTGACCTGTTGTTGCTCGACCTGATGCTGCCAGGCCTAGACGGTATTGAGATCTGCAGCGCCATCAAGAATAACCCGGCCTCACAGAATACCCTGATAATCATGGTGACCGCCAAGGGCGAGGAAAGTGACATCGTGCTTGGACTCGGCGTCGGCGCCGACGACTACATCACCAAACCCTTCAGCCCCAAGGAACTGGTGGCACGAGTCAAGGCGGTTCTTCGTCGCGGACAACTGGTAGACACAGTGTCCCAGTCGGAAAAAATTCAGGTGGGCGACCTGTCGATCGACACCAGCAAGTATGAAGTATATATCGGCAGCAATGAAATCCGTTTGACGGCTACCGAATTCCGGTTACTGCACTACCTGGCCAGCAATCCGGGCCGTGTGTTTTCCCGGGAGCAGCTGCTTAGCCGGGCCATGGGAGATGACGTGGTCGTGGTTGACCGTAATATCGACGTCCATATCCGGGGTATACGCAAGAAAATGGATATTGACCCGCCTCTGATCGAAACCATCCGGGGGGTGGGTTACCGCCTCAGGGATATTGCCTGACCGCCCGTCAGTGCACATGCTTTATAATCCTTTTTTGCACGACCGGGCCGTTGCATGAGCAACTGTATTGCCCTGGAGCAGAATTGAAACCATGTTCCTGAAGTCACATTATTTCTGGCGTACCTACCTGGGCTATGTGGCTGTGGCTCTGGTGGCCACCTTCCTGTTTGCCGCTTCCCTGGTACCGAGCAACAGTGAGCAGGTACAGGAAAAAGTCCGCCGAGACATGGAGGTTACCTCCGACAGTCTGGCGCTATATGCCGGCACCGCCATAGGGAATCTGGACTACCAGGGCCTGCGGGAAACTGCAGACTCCGTCGCCCTGATCTCGGGTCTGCGCATAACGATCATCGATCAAAACGGCGTGGTGCTGGCGGATTCTCATGAAGACCCCTTCAGCATGGACAACCATTTCCGCCGTCCGGAAGTGCAAAGCGCCCTGGCCAACGGCAGTGGCGCGGCACAGCGCTATAGCTATACCCTGGAAGAAAGCTTCAGGTACCTGGCGAAGCGAGTAGAAATCCGCGGGCAGCTCGGCGGATTCGTCCGGGTAGCCATGTCAGAAGCAGATCTTGCGGCAGAAATCCGTCAGTCACATATGTTCATAATTCGTAATGCATCGATCATTTCTTTTGTTGCCTTGCTTATTGCCTTTTATCTTGCCGCCCGCCAGGCCGCGAAAGTGGAGGATATAACCGCGGTAACCGAGGAGATCTCGCGCGGTAATTTCGCCAGGCGTATCCCGGAAGGCAATTCCGTAGGCTTAAAAAAACTAGCGGAATCCATCAACCAGATGGCCCGCAGTTCAGCGCGTCGCGTCACGGATGTCACCGCTGATCGTAATCGCCTGTCCACGGTCTTTACCTGCATGGTGGAGGGGGTCATTGACGTCGATATGGACCAGAACGTCCTGCATATCAACGAAGCGGCAGCCAAGCTGCTGCAGGTGAACGAAAAGGAATCTATAGGCAAACCGCTTTGGCAGGAAGTGCGCAACCGGGAAATCCTCAACGCCCTGGACCAGGCGATCTCCACGCAGTCCGTGATCAAGGCCCAGATGCGCTTGAATCGTGAATCGGACCAGTTGGTCGTGGATATCTATGCAGCGTCCTTGAGCAATGACGATGGTGAGCCCATCGGTGCCGTATTGGTATTACACGACATCACCGAACTGAAGAACCTCGAACGTATCCGCACCGACTTCGTGGCCAATGCTTCCCACGAGCTGAAGACGCCGATCACTGCGATTCGCGGATTGACAGAAACCATTCTCGAGGATGACAAAGTCGACCGGCAAACCATGGTGCAGTTTATCGGGCGCGTGCACGCGCAGAGCCTGCGCCTATCGCAGCTCGTGGGCGACCTGATGACCATTTCCCGTCTGGAAAGCAGTCACAACCAGGAAGATTTCACCCGCATCAATTTTGCCGACCTGGCCAGGCAGGCGGTACGGGCCGGGCAGGTCGTCGCCGAGGACAAGGGACAAGACCTGGATGCAGAGTTACCTGAAAAGGAAGTCATGGTCATGGGTGACCGCCAGAACCTGAGCCAGTTGCTCGATAACCTTATCGATAATGCGATCAAGTACACGACGGATTCCGGCACAATCACGGTCAGGGTCTTCCAGGAAGACGGGTTTGCTGTACTGCAGGTCAGCGACACCGGTATAGGTATCAGTCCCCAGTTCCAGCAACGGGTGTTCGAGCGCTTTTATCGCGTGGACAAGGCACGTTCACAGAGCCTGGGCGGCACCGGCCTGGGCTTGTCCATCGTGAAGAATATTGCAGAAAAACATGGTGGCAGCGTCAGTGTCAAAAGCCAACTCGGTATGGGCTCTACGTTCACTATCAGGTTGCCACAGGCAACGTTAAACGTTTCCTAATCCCAAAAAAAAGGACCTGCATACACAAGCCCCTTTTTACGTCAGCTAGGCGACTGTTCGGTATTTCTGCTAAAACGACACGTCCCACTGGAAGCGCAAACGGTTATCAGACTCGCCGATGCCCAGGAAAGAATCGTCCAGATCCAGGCGGGAAAAATCCAGCGTCAGTTTGTTGTTGTGGCCATTGAAGAACCAGTTGGCGCCAATGGTTGCTTCAGTGCGTTCATTCTCAAGAAAGAGATCTGTCTTGTTCGGCTCATCGACGAAGGCATATCGGACAGCCAGCTCAAGTTCTTCCGGAAACTCCGGAAAAACGTTGTGGAAGAAATAACCGGCCTGGACATAGCCACCAGTCAGTTCATGTTCGGCGCCATTCACGGTGTCGTTGATGGTCTTGCGGTGGTATTCCTGCTGAGCCGAAAAGCCACGGTACTTGAAGGCAAATTCCTGAACATACTGTTCAATATCGTACTGATCGGGGGCTGCTGCGGCAGGGCTTGCGTAGCCATCGAGATTGCCGCATCCCGAAGATGACCAGCGAGTGCAGGCGCCTGTCGTGGTCATGCCGGCCAGGGCAAAGCTGCCAGTGGGGCGGTCTGTATATTCGACATCGGTCTGGCGCCAGTCTAGATCCCTGCCCATGAAGTTCCACTGCAGCCTGCCCATGTACATCATGTTGTTGTCTGTGTTGTTGACACCTCGGCCTTCACCATTGAACACGCCGGCATAGAAGCGCATATCCGCCGGTGTTTCCTTGAAGACGTGGCCCCTAACCTGGACACCCACCTGTCGGTCGATGGTGAAGACACGGTTGGCGATGGAACGTTCCACGAACTGTTGCCTGCCTGAGGAATCCACGCGTTCACGGTTGAGGTCGACTTTCCATTGACCAACACGAATGCCGCCCCAGTCCCATTTCGCGATGTCGAGACGCCAGTCGATGACTCTGGCACTGGCAGCGGAGCTATCGCCATCGACGTCACGTGAAGGTTGAAAGTCTATTTCCGCGTAATAGCTGAGCCAGGGCCGGTAGCCATGGCCACCCACCTTCATACGTAAACGGCGTGCCTCGAAATTGTTCTGGTTTTCAGCATTGAAGTGCGAAATCTGCCTGGGATCGGACCTGTAAGGCGTGGTAAATCGCAGTTGAGATCGCCACTGTACCTCGGTACGCCAGTTGCCATCCTGTGTGGCCAGGCGAAAGCCACTGCTCGTCTGGCTGGCTTTGACTGGGAATTCTTCATCAATGTACTCACTGACCTGTGATGCGATTCGCTGGTTCAGGTCTATGACCTCGGTTGCCGAGGTCTCTGAACTTGGCCGCGCAATGATAAGGTCTTCACTGCTGATCGAGTCCCTGGCTACGAGGTTATCGTACTGCTCCTGGGTAATTGCGCCATTGCCCAGAAGAATATCAAGTAACTCCACGTCTGCGGCGAAAGCAGCCTGCGTGAGGTTCAATAAGGTGGCCGCAAAAAGGGCTTGATTTAATCGTGAAAGGGTTTTTTCTTTCATTAGGATGACTCCGCGCTGGTCCAGGCCCTAGAAATTGCTGCGGATTGTCACAGAGAATTATTAAGATCAAATGAAGAGAATGTTAAGTTTTAAATATTTAGTAAAGCTCAGGTTAAGGCAGTATAAATTTGTACTGAATCCTGGGCCTGCAGGGCGCAAATCCCCTGCCTCCGGACCATTTTTGTTCATCCAACTTTTGGGATTTAGCAAAAGATATTCGTATCTTTATGAAATCTTAATAGAGTAATGTGAAAATAAGCCATACAAAAGTTAGCTTAATCTCTTCCCTAGGGGACCTGTGATAAATGAACACCTTGAACATGCTTAAAACCCTGAAAATCTTCACGCTGTTTTTCACTGGTATCCTTGTCACCAGCTGCGGTGGCGGAGGCGAAGAATCATCTGCAGGTGCCGCTTCAGGCAATATCGGCAGTGATGAGTTGAGGGGTGCAGTAACCCTCGATGGTTCCAGCACGGTATATCCCATCAGCGAGGCTGTTGCAGAAGAGTTCCTCGCGATGGCACCGCGCGTGAGGGTTACTGTAGGTGTTTCCGGCACTGGTGGTGGGTTCAAGAAGTTCTTGGCCAAGGAAATCGACATCAATGATGCTTCCAGGACCATCAAGGAATCGGAAAGTGTGGAGGCCGAGGCAAATGGCATCGATTACCTGGAAATTCCGGTCGCCTTCGACGGGCTGTCAGTCGTGGTCAATCCCCAGAACGACTGGGTCGACTCACTGACCGTGGCGGAACTGCAGAAAATCTGGCAGCCAGGCTCAACCGTGGACAGCTGGGACGATATCCGTCCCGACTGGCCCAGCGCCCCGATCAGGCTCTATGGCCCCGGCACGGATTCCGGCACCTTCGATTACTTTACCGAAGCCGTTAATGGTGAATCCGGTGCTTCACGTCCCGATTACACCGCCAGCGAAGATGACAACGTCCTCGTCCAGGGTATCGCGGGCGATGAATATGCACTGGGTTTCTTCGGATTCGCCTATTACGTTGAGAACCAGGACAAGCTGAAGGTCATCCCCATCGATGGTGGCAACGGCCCGGTTGTTCCCACATCGACCAGCATCAATGACGGTACCTACAGCCCGCTCTCAAGACCAATTTTCATCTACCTCAATACGGCCAGCCTGGCGCGTCCGGAAGTCCGTGCATTCGTGGATTTCTACATTGACAATGCGGGCGTTCTGGCCAGTGAAGTGGGTTACATCGAGCTGCCTGAGGAAATGTATCAGGAATCCCGGGAAAAGCTCGCCGCTTTCTAATTCCTTAATGAAATTTTGTTAAACTCTGGTGATTTAAAGGCTAATATCCCCAACCTGCCCTGACTGGTTTCGGCAAAGGTTTTTCATGATCCAAGAACTAGAAACGGATACCCCGGTAGCCGAGATATATGATGTCCCGCGGGCAGCTGCCTCCATCAAGAAATCCGGTATCCGCTGGGGCGAATTCCTAATCAAGGGCTGGCTTGGGCTTTGCGCCTTCGTTTCCATCATCACCACGGCAGTCATCGTAATCCTGCTGCTGTCGGAAACCCTGAATTTCTTTGAATCCGTCTCCCCAGGAGAATTCTTCCTGGGTACCACCTGGACCCCGCTGTTCGAACCTTCTTCCTACGGCGTTCTGCCCCTGGTATGGGGTACGATGATCGTCACCGTCGGCGCTGCCATTATTGCCGTACCCACCGGACTGGCGAGTGCGATCTACCTGAGTGAATACGCCTCTGACCGCGTACGCCGCATCATCAAGCCGGTCCTTGAACTCCTGGCAGGTATACCGACGGTGGTCTATGGCTATTTCGCGCTGACCTTCATAACGCCGTCACTGCGAAGCGTGATACCGGATATCCAAGTGTTTAACGCACTCAGCGCCGCTATCGTGGTTGGCATCATGATCCTGCCGATGATCGCGACGCTCAGCGACAATGCGCTGCGGGCGGTTCCGGTCAGCCTGCGCCAGGGCGCTTATGCGCTGGGTGCAACCTCCTATGAGGTGACCACACGAGTCGTCGTGCCCGCCGGCCTGTCCGGCGTGATGGCGTCTTTCCTGCTGGCAATTTCCCGTGCCATCGGAGAAACGATGGCCGTAACCCTGGCTGCAGGGCAGACGCCCAACATGTCCCTGAGCATGTTCGAGAGCATCCAGACCATGACCGCTTATATTGTACAGGTGAGCCTCGGTGATACGCCGACCGGAGGCATCGCCTACCAGACCCTGTTTGCCGTCGCCACGCTGTTGTTCTTCATCACCCTGGTGATCAATATTGTTTCCCAGGTGATTCTTAACCGCTTCCGGGAAGTCTACGATTGATATCTGAAAGGTTTATTACGTGCCATTAACCTCTGAACAAGAACACCGCAACCTGGTCAGGCGCCACCGCAAGGCGAAATTCTTTGCCAGGTTCTGCGCTGCCATCACCTGGACCGGCGTGCTGCTGCTGGGCGTCCTCCTCTATGAAGTTTCGATTGACGGCTTCGGCTGGCTGGATTGGCAATTCCTGAACAGCTTCCCATCCCGTTTCCCCGAACGGGCCGGTATCAAGTCAGCACTGGTGGGCACGGTGTGGTTGATCGGCCTGGTGGCTCTAATCTCCATACCAGTAGGAGTATCCACTGCCTTGTACCTGGAAGAGTTTGCTGGCAAGGGTAAGAGCGCCAAGATCATCGAGGTTAACATCGCCAACCTGGCAGGTGTGCCGTCCATCGTTTATGGCATTCTTGGCCTTGCCATCTTCGTGCGTTACCTGGCGCTGGAGCGCAGCCTGATTTCCGGCGCATTGACCATGAGCCTGCTGATCTTGCCTGTCATAATTATCGCCAGCCGCGAGGCAATCAAGACCGTGCCCCAGAGTATTCGTTATGCGGCCTACTCGCTGGGTGCCACCAAGTGGCAGACCACCTGGGCACACGTGCTGCCGGCCTCATTTCCCGGCATCATGACCGGTGTGATCCTGGCGTTGTCGCGCGCCATTGGCGAAACAGCACCGCTGATCATGATCGGCGCGCTGACCTTCGTCGCCTTCCTGCCGGAAGGTCCCATGGACGCCTTCACGGCATTGCCAATACAGATTTACAATTGGGTATCGCGACCGCAGGAAGAGTTCCATGAACTTGCCGCCGCGGGTATCATCCTCCTCCTTGCAGTACTGTTAATCATGAATGCTACAGCTATCTACATTCGTAACAAGACAGAGCGGAGATTGAAGTAATGAATCAGTTTCCGGATCCTTCAATGACAGAAGAGCAGACTCTGGACGGAATGAACAAGAAGTCCGTACTTGAACTGCGCAATGTAAGTATTTTCTATTCTGAAAAGAAGGCGGTGAATGATGTGTCATTTAATATCCGCCGTAACAAGATCACCGCCATCATCGGTCCTTCGGGCTGCGGCAAGAGTACACTGCTGCGCTGCCTGAACCGAATGAACGATTTCGTCGATGGTTGTCGCGTGGATGGTGAACTGCTGTTCGCGGATGAAAACCTGTACGGCAAGGACGTCGATCCCGTTGAAGTCAGGCGTCGCATCGGCATGGTGTTCCAGAAACCGAACCCCTTTCCGAAATCCATTTATAACAACATCGCCTGGGGGCCTCTAATCAACGGTTACAAGGATTCCACCGACGAGCTGGTGGAAAAATCGCTGAAACAGGCGGCGCTGTGGGAGGAAGTCAAAGACAGGCTGCACGATTCCGCCCTCAACCTCTCAGGTGGACAACAGCAGCGGCTTTGCATCGCCAGGGCGTTGGCCATGGAGCCGGAAGTGCTGCTGATGGATGAACCCTGTTCGGCACTGGACCCAATTTCAACGGCACGTATAGAAGACCTGATGTTCGAACTGAAAGAGAAGTACACCATCGTCATCGTCACACACAACATGCAGCAGGCTGCGAGGATTTCCGATTATACGGCCTTTATGGAGATGGGTGACCTGATAGAATTCAACGTAACCAAGCGCATCTTCACGCGCCCGGCGATCAAGCGTACTGAAGAATACGTCACCGGCCGTTTCGGTTAACAATCAAGTTATTAAGGGAAACATCTGTCATGTCATTACACCTGCACCGCGATCTCGACAAGCTTAAAAAGGAGGTCCTAAAGCTTGGCAACCTCGTAGAAACCGCGATCAACAACGCGATCTTAGCGCTGAACAACCGCGAAGCTGCCTATGTCGATGAAGTGTTCAAGCAGGAGAACATAATTAATGACATGGAAGTGAAGATCGAGGAAGACTGCCTGAAGATCCTGGCGCTGCACCAGCCTGTTGCAGTAGACCTGCGCTTTATCGTGGTAGTGTTGAAAGTGAACAATGACCTCGAGCGCATGGGGGATTTCGCCACCAATATTGCCAAGCGTGCTGGTGAACTGATGCTGGAAGAACCCCTGCCGACCCTGCCTGAATTCGTCAACGACCTGCCCAACCTGGTGCGTACCATGGTCAGGAAATCCCTAGATGCGCTGGTGAAGCTGGATATGAATCTCGCTAACGAAGTGATCGATATGGATGACAAAGTAGACCAGATCAACCGAGACATGTACGCCATCGTGAAAAAAGAAATCTCAAATCAACCAAAAAATACAGAGACAGCCATCAATCTGCTGTCCTGCTCCCGCTATATGGAACGTATCGCTGATCTCAGCACCAACATTGCTGAAGATGTGATCTTTATGGTAGAAGGCAAGGTTATCAGACACGCCGACTAACCGTTTCATGAACAAATACATTCTATTTAGTCTTGCCAGCCTGCTGGCCGCCTGCAGTGCTTTACCTGAGAAAACCGCAACGGTTGACCTCGATGCGATTGTAACTACCTACATCGACATCGCACGAGCCTCCTATGGCGACGCGCTGGCTACCGCACATGTGTTGCAGCAGGCGGTGAGCAACTTTCTCGCTGATCCTTCGGCCGAAACCCAGCAGGAAGCGAAAAACGCCTGGCTGGCTGCCCGCATTCCTTACCAGCAGACCGAGGTCTACCGTTTCGGCAACTCCGTCGTGGACGAATGGGAAGGCCGGGTGAATTCCTGGCCACTCGATGAGGGGCTCATCGATTACACGGCGCCCTCCTATGGGATGGAATCCGATTTCAATTATTTCTACACAGCCAATGTCATCGCTAACGAGATTCTGGACGCCGGTGGCATCATAGTAGACGCGGCGGTGATCTCACCGCAGCTGCTGGCCGAGGAGCTGCACATGCTGGACGGCGTCCAAGCCAATGTCGCCACCGGCTACCACGCTATCGAGTTTCTGCTCTGGGGACAGGACCTCAACGGCACCAATCCCGGCGCCGGTAATCGCCCCTGGACCGATTATTCACTCGACAGCTGCACCAACGGGAATTGCGATCGCCGCCGGGCCTACCTGCAGGCCGCTGTTGAACTATTGGTCAATGACCTCGAGGAAATGGTGAACAATTGGCAGGACAGTGGTGCTGCTTACAACGACCTTATGGGCAAGGGTACCCAGGGAGCACTGTCCACTATCCTGACCGGCATGGGTAGCCTGGCCTATGGCGAACTGGCCGGTGAACGCATTCGCCTCGGCCTACTGCTAAACGATCCGGAGGAGGAACATGACTGTTTTTCCGATAACACCCATAACTCCCACTACTATGATGCCCTCGGCATCCGCAACGTATTCATGGGTGAATACCGGCGCGTGAATGGCGAGGCTGTTTCCGGCCCGTCGATCGCACAACTGCTGCGCCAGGAAGACGACGTTGTGTACGCCGAGATGATGGCCCGTCTCGAGGAAACTGAATTTGCCATGACAGCTCTTGTTTCCGAAGCGTCCCGCGGTAACACGTACGACGTGCTGATCGGGCGTGACAATACGCAGGGCGAAGTCATCATCACTCGTATTGTTAATGCGCTCATGGAAGAGACCCGCACCATCGAAAAGATCATCAATGCACTGGCGCTTACCAATGTCAGCATCGAAGGCTCAGATAGCTTGGATAATCCTGAAGCCATTTTCTGATCTAATACTTGCGGCGCTTCTGGTTTCCTTTGCGACTTTTACGGCCGCCCAACCTTCACTGGACTATGTGACCGGCAAGGCACTGTTCGAAAAGCAGTGGGTCTTTGCCCCGGCTTCCACCGGTGCCAGCGACGGCCTTGGGCCCTATTTCAATGCCCGTTCCTGCAACCAGTGTCATCCGGGTGGAGGCAAGGGCGATGCCGACATTTCACGCACCGTACAGATCAAGGACCTGGTTTACGGTGAGCAGCTGCAGAGTTTCACTCGTCCGGGCGTACCTGCCGAAGCGACTGTCAGCATTCTTTGGTCCGACCCGCGCCTGACCGGTACATTGCGTTCCGCTTCCGTGGCGATAAATGCATTGCACTATGGGCCACTAGCCAACCAGGAAGTATCCTTACGCATTGCTCCCTCACTGGCTGGCCTGGGTTTGCTAGAAACCGTTCCGGACAGTGTGCTCGGGCAATTGGCCGATCCCAACGACAGCGATGGCAATGGCATTTCCGGCCGTTTGCCACGATTAACGGATGGTCGTATCGGGCGCTTCGGCTGGAAGGCATCGCAACCGACACTGCGCGATCAGGTGGGTAGGGCGCTCAGTCTTGATCTTGGCCTGGGTAACCCGGTGCTGCATTCCGCCCACGGTGACTGTACACCTGCGCAGGTGGAATGTCTGGCTTCACCCGGTGGTGAAGGTGCTGATAGCCTCGAAGTTAGCGAGCAGGTTCTCGACTTGCTGTTGACCTACATCAGGGAAATTCCGGTGCCTGTTCCCGCAGACTACAGCGCCGGAAGCATGCAGCGCGGCGCCGGCCTGTTTGCAGACACAGGTTGTGCGGGTTGCCATCTGCCCCGGCTCGAGGCACAAGGCGGCATCCTGACTCCGTACACTGACCTCCTTCTCCATGACATGGGGCCCGGCCTGGCAGACAACCTGGCGGAAGGTTCGGCAGCTGGTAGCGAATGGCGCACATCGCCTTTGTGGGGTCTGGACCGCACCAAGGGGGGTTACCTGCATGACGGCAGGGCGCGCAATCTGCAGGAGGCTATTCTTTGGCATGACGGTGAAGCCGGACCAGCCAGGCAGGCTTATCTGGACCTTAACGAAGCTGAACAGGGAGATATCATCACCTTCCTTGATGGGCTATAATGAGAACCGTTCTCAATTAGAAATATATATCATGACACGTATCCTTTGCCCTCTGATCGCTTGGCTGGCCACAGCACCACTCTTTGCCCAGGATGCCGGACGGCCATCTGACGATTTCAACGCGGTTAACCTGGCCGTGACCGATAATCAGGTTATTCCAGCATACGCGGCCTTTGACACAGCCGCCACCGGTCTTGCCGAGGCGGCTACCCGTTTCTGCCAGGCTCCTGATGGGGCTAACCTGGCTGCGTTTCAGGCTGATTTCAACGCCAGCATGGATGCCTGGCAGGGCGCGCAGCATATTCAGTTCGGCCCCATCACCTATTTCAACTGGAATTACCGCGTGCACTACTGGCCGGATGAGAAGGGCACCGGCGCACGCCAGCTCGATGCCCTGATCGCGGGAAAGGATGCTTTGGCGCTGAATCCAGAAAATTTCGCCCGAGAAAGCGTCGGCGTGCAGGGATTTCCAGCCCTCGAACGCCTGCTGTTCGAAGACGGCAGCCTGGCGTCACTACAATCGGATCCGTTTCGTTGCCAGGTAGCCCAGACTATTGCCCACAATATCGACGAGATTGCCACGGGTGTGCATGCGCGCTGGGTAGATGAATTTCGTGCCACGGTCGTGAGTGCGGACCAACGCGGTTTCTTTGAAAGCAGCGAGGACGCCACCATAGATTTCCTGAAAGCCCAGGTCGAATCCGTGCGCCGCATCCAGCAGCAGAAACTGGAAGAGGTGATAGGCGAGACAGCGGCCGAGGCTCGCATCCGCCGCGCCGAATCCTGGCGTTCGGCCCGTTCCCTGAGAAACCTTAGGCTGAACGTGCAGGCGTTGGAGAAGCTGTTCAACGGCAGCAACGACAAGGCAGTTTCCCTGAGCGTCGTCCTGCATCCCGAAGACGTGGAGACTATCAACACCCGTTTTACTGAACTCAATGACACTTTCACCGGCCTGGCCGATGATTTCGACACGGTGCTGGCGGAAGCGGGTGGTCACGCACGCCTGCTCGCCGTCGCTGCCGGCCTGGATGCCTTGTTCGAGGCCTTCGAGGCCAGCCTTAAGAATACCGACCTCTACCTTGGCTTCAATTCACTCGATGGTGACTGAATCGTGATGTTGCCACGTCGTCAATTCCTCTCTCTCGCTTCCGGCTTGCTTGCCGCACCGGCGTTCGCCGTCAGCACGACTCGGGAAACACCACTCTTTCTCAGTGCGGCGTCCGATGCCGACGACCGGCACTGGGTGATCGGCTTCCGCCAATCAGATGGTTTGGTCAGTCAGGCGTTCAAGCATGCACTGCCCTCCCGGGCGCACTACATCGCTATTCACGAAGTGCTCGGTATCTATGTCGTAATGGCCCGGCGTCCTGGTCGCTACCTTTGGGTGGGGGACCTCGACACCGGTGAGAGGTTGGCGGAGATCAGTGTTCCCCAGGACAGTCACCTGTACGGTCATGGTGTATTCACGACTGCAGGTGATCGCTTCTATACCAGCGAGAATGCCTGGCAATTCGTCAACGGCGACAGCGGTCGCATCGTTGCCTGGGATGTTGTCCGCAACGGCGACAGTGTCAGCATGACTCGCAGCCTGGAGTTTCCGAGTTACGGGGTTGGGCCCCATGAACTGCTGCTGAAACAGCATGCTGGCGTGCTTGTGATCGCCAACGGCGGAATACGTACGCATCCGGACCAGCCCCGGGCCAAACTCAATATCGAATCCATGCAGCCGTCACTCGCCTATATCGATGCCGGCAATGGTCACCTGCTCGAACAGCACACGCTGGACCCTGTCTGGCACAAGGCCAGCATCCGTCATATGGACCTCAATGACGCAGGCCAGGTGGTGATGGGCATGCAGTATGAAGGGGAGTCCTTCGACCGCGTGCCTCTGGTCGCCACACATATCCAGGGCCAGCCCCTCACGCCATTGTGGGCGCCCGAGCCGCAGCAGGGTCAGATGTCACAGTATGTCGGCTCAATACGCTTCAATGGTTCTGGCGAGTATTTCGCCGCCACCTGTCCGCGCGGCAACATGATTACCATCTGGCAAGCAGAGAGTGGAGAAATGGTGCATTCCCTGCGTTCGCGTGATGGTTGCGGCATCTGTGCCTTAGGCAACGGTTTTCTCTATACCTCGGGCACCGGCCGTATCAACCACTACGACCCTGCACTGGATCAGGTTACCGACCTCGACAGTACCGCCACCGGCAGGGTGTTCTGGGACAACCACCTGAGCGTGAGGAAGGCCTGATGTGGCGTTTCCTTGCTCTTCTCATGACAGTAACCCTGCCTGCAGTTACCTCGGCACAGGATGATCCACTGTACCAGCAGAAACTGGTTGATCTTGGTACAGCACTATTTTTTGATGTTACCCTGTCGCGCGACAAGACCCAGAGTTGCGCCTCCTGTCATGATCCCGCGCAAGCCTTCATGGATTGGCGGGGTAGCCCAGTCGGGCGCGCCGCATCCGTCGGTAACGACATGAGGTCGTTAGGTGATCGCAATGCCCCCTCGCTGGCCTATGCCGCACTGACACCAGTGTTTCATCGCAACGAGGCAGGCGACTACGTTGGCGGGATGTTCTGGGATGGCCGCGAGCCCGACCTCGAAGGTCAGGCCGGCGAGCCCTTCCTCAACCCCGTCGAGATGCAGATGGCATCCAAGGCCGCCGTGGTGAAACGCCTGCAAGAACACACGCTGTTTCCCACCGCCTTCAAGGCGTTGTGGGGCGATGACATTTTTGACGATGTTGATGTTGCCTACCTGCGCATGACGGAGGCCATCGCCGCCCTTGAACGCACCGCATTCTTCTCGCCCTTCGATTCCAAGTACGACCGCTATCTCAAAGGGGAGTACGAGCCCACTGAGGAAGAGGAACTGGGCATGACCCTTTTCTTCTCCAACCAGTTCACCAACTGCAACCAGTGCCACCAACTCAAACCTTTTGCCGAAAGCGAAGGGGAGCTGTTCACGAACCACCAGTACTTCAATATCGCTACGCCGGTGAATGTGGCGCTGCGCAAGGCCAACGGCCTTGGTCCGGATCATCTCGATCGCGGTTTGCTGGAAAATCCGCAGGTAGACGACCCGGCGCAGGCCGGCAAGTACAAGACGCCGACACTGCGCAACGTAGCCATGACGGCCCCCTACATGCATAACGGTGTGTTTCCAAATCTGGAAACCGTGGTACGTTTCTATAACAAGTTCAATGTGCGTGGTCCCGCCCGCGACATCAATCCCGATACCGGAGAGCCCTGGGGTGATCCCGAAATCGCGGACAACATCGACTGGGAAAAACTCGAGTCGGCGCCAGCCCTGGATGAGCGTCGCATCAAGGCCTTGGTCGCCTTCATGAGGATGCTCACCGACCGTCGTTACGAGCACCTGATACCCTGAGTCTGCCACACAACGCATCAGTGAAGTCTGGACGGCACCGATTTTGCTAGCTATCCTGCCTCAGCGCCGTTCTGCTATAACAACAAAACGTAATGCCGCCATAAGGGGGGTGTCACCCATGAGTACGGTCGTTTCAGCTCCACCCGCCGCCTCGGCGATATTCAAACCCACCTTCTTCTTCTGGATGACGCTGCTTATGGCATTCTTTGTCTTTGGCGGCTTTGGATTGACCTATTTCTTTCCGTTGGCAGCCGGAACCTTTCCGCCTGCACCGCCTGTTGTGCACCTGCACGGGTTCGTTTATTCCACCTGGATGATTTTATTGGTGTTGCAGGCAGGGCTGGTGAATGTCAGAAATGTTAGGTTGCACCGCAGTATCGGCATGTACTGCATCGCCCACGCCATGGCCGTCATCCTCATGGGCGGACTGATCACTATCCTCGGAGCATCCGGTTTCCGGGGCGGCCCCGCGCCGCATGGCATTACTCTCGGAGTCTTCGCTATAACCGGGTTTGCATTGCTGTTTATCTTGGCCATTCGAAATACACGCAATCCCGATGTGCATCGCCGGCTTATCCTTTTCGCTATACTGCCCATCCTGCCGCCAGGCATCCATCGTCTGTACATGGTGCCCTTCGGTATCAGCTATTTCCCACTGATTCCTATGTACATCACCCTCGACATAATGGCGATTGCCATCATTATGCAGGAATGGCGCACCTCAGGCGCCATCAACAAGTATACGTGGATTGGGGCGGGCTGGATCGTGCTGCAGCAGGTGCTGCATGCCACATTTGGTATGTCGCAATATGCCACAGAGATGACATACTGGTTGGGCAGTATGGCATATTACCGGTGAAAGGCTTTCAGCCAGGCAAAATATAGCGGGCAATCTTCAGTCCCCTATCCGGATCGCTTTCTTCAAATTCATTGGCCACCGGCATCCATCCCTCGAACTTCGCCTCAGGTGACGCCTTCGAAAAAACTTCCAGCAGGAATTTTCGGTCCAGGAACGGGCTGTTCAGTGCCGCAAGAATTGTCGCGCCCGGATTACATAGCTTATGCAGCCGCCGCACCGTGCTCTTATAATCGCGCTCCGAATTGAAGCTACCTCTCTGCTGTGCAGGGGGGTCGATAATGACCAGATCGTAACGACCTAACTGCCTTAGCTTGCCCCATGACGTGAAGAGGTTGTGTGGCACGTTGTGGATGCGGGCCGTGTCCTGGCTGTTAAGCAAGTGATTGCGCATACCCCACTCGATGCTGGGTCTGGACATATCTAGATTGGTGACGCTTTTGGCGCCGCCGGCCATGGCCGCCACGGAGAGGGCGCAGGTGTAGGCGAACAGGTTAAGGACGATCCTGCCCTGACTGTTCGCCTGCAACCACTCCCTTATCGGACCCATGTCAAGGAACAGGCCGGCATTCTGACGCCTTCCGGGGTTCACCTCGAAACGGAGACCCTGGGACCGCACGATGACACGTCCCGGATCCGGGCCATGCAGAGTTTCTGCGGGTGATTGTTCAACATGTCGATGCTGTAGAACGATGCTCTCCACTTGGCCACTGATATCGGCTTCGAGGATCTGCCGTTTCAGCATTCCCGGGTTGTCATGGTGCTGCCAGGTGGAGATGAGTACCACGGGGCCGAACCAGTCTAGGCAAAGGTGCTCGAATCCGGGGTAGCATTGACCGCGGCCATGAAAAATTCGCCGCGCTTCGGGTTGCTCGGTGGCAAAAAACAGCCGCAGTTTTTCCGCCAGCGCATCAGGCATAATCATTCCGTGTCGGAATAGAAACAAAGAGAGCATTTAAATAGATAAGATGAATCAATACAAATCAGGACTGCACTGAATGCCAGACGTAGACATACAGAAACTGGAAATTGCCGGGGAAACGATCAGGCCTGGTACCCGTAAGCGCATCGAGATCAGCTGCGCCAGGCTCCACGACTACACTGAGATGGTGATTCCCGTGGAGGTGGTGCGCGGCAGGCGCCCGGGACCGACGCTTTTCGTATCGGCGGCAATCCATGGTGATGAAATCAATGGTGTGGAGATCATCAAGCGCCTGCTTGCGCGCAAGGTGGTAAATCGCAAGACCCAGTGCGGGACCCTCATTGCCGTACCCATAGTGAACGTATTTGGATTCAACAGCCATTCCCGATACCTGCCTGACCGGCGGGATCTCAACCGCTGCTTCCTTGGTACGCAAAACGGCTCGCTGGCCTCGCAGATAGCCCATGTTTTCATGACCGAGATCGTTTGCAAAAGCACGCACGGCATAGATCTACATACCGGTGCCATCCACCGTTGCAACCTGCCTCAGATACGCGCTCACCTGGACAACGATGAAACCACGGCAGTGGCCAGGGCATTCGGTGTGCCGGTGGTGTTGAATTCTTCAATCAGGGATGGCTCACTCAGGCAGGCGGCTCAGGAAAAAGGTATCCCCATGCTGCTGTTCGAGGGTGGTGAGGCTCTGCGTTTCGATGAAAAGGTAATCCGCACCGGCCTGCGAGGCGTCCTCAACGTGATGGGCGAAATCGGTATGCTGGCACAGCGCAGGTTGATGGCGCTTGGGCAGGAAAAGGAGGTGTTCATTGCACGTTCCAGTCACTGGGTCAGGGCGCCGCACAGCGGTGCGCTGAGGATTCGCCGGGGTCTGGGTGCGCGTGTAGATAAGGGTGAGCTGCTGGGATTGCTGTCTGATCCATACGGGGGCTCCTCGGTGCGGGTATGCGCCAACAAGGAGGGTATTATTGTCGGCATCACCATGATCCCCCTGGTAAACCAGGGCGATGCCCTGTTCCATATCGCCACCTTCGATGACACGGGGGCGGTGGAGGAATATGTTGAGGAATGGGAGGAGCGCTAAAACGCGACTCAGGCACGCACTCGCCTTCTAGTCTTCGTTGGTATAGTATTGCACACCAATTTTGATGCGGTCTCGGCCCTGGGCAAGGCGATGATTGTTGGTATCGCGCAGGGAGTAAACGCAGCCGCAGTACTCCTGCTGGTAGAAGCGCTCTCGCTTGCTGATCTCGATCATGCGCTGGGCGCCACCGCCCTTGCGCCAATTATAGTCCCAGTAGACCATACCGTCGTAGCGTGACGCTGCTCGCCTACCGCAGTCGTTGATTTGGTCCATGTTCTTCCAGCGCGAGATTCCAAGAGAGGATGAGATCACCGGGAAGCCGTGTTCCTCGGCATACAGCGCGGTGCGCTCGAAGCGCATGTCGAAACACTTGGTGCAGCGCTCACCGCGCTCTGGTTCCATTTCAAGTCCCTTTACTCGTTGGAACCAGTTGTCGGTGTCATAGTCGGCGTCGATGAATTCGATGCTGTGTTTTTCCGCGAAGGCTATATTTTCCTGTTTACGCAGTTCGTATTCGCGTTTTGGATGAATGTTGGGATTGTAGAAGAAGATGCTGTACTCGATGCCCGCCGCCTGGATCGCCTCCATAACCTCGCCCGAGCAGGGTGCACAGCACGAATGCAACAGCAGCTTTTCCGCGCCGTCGGGCAGTTCGAGTTTGGGCCTGATGGTAGCTGTCATGGTTTCACCTTGCAGGGGGCGCTCACACTACCATAAACCAATTATGTATTCAGCCTTGGACTACCACCCTTCGTCCCCCGGCATGGCGGGATCGGAGGTGATGTTAAGCACTGCGCAGTGATGATAAGTGAAGCCGCCCTCCCGAAAACCTGGGTGCTCCTCCATGAATTGAACGACCTGCAGAAAGCAGCCCTCGCAGTCGATGTTGGGAATTCTAATCTCTGTCTCGCGCGGACCTGTGCGACGTTCTTGATTTTCCCATAGGCCATCGATAAGGACGGGCGGCCTAGGGTTTTCATCGATGACAAAATAGTCGGAGCGCGGCCCATTTTCGGTATCCTTCATCACAGGCACGTTGTCGCCAGGAAGCCAATTGATACGTCGCGCCAATGAAATACGCCAATGTCCGGGATGAAAAATGGTTTCCTCGATCGCTACTTTTAACATGCTACCACCGACCACATCGGTTACGTCGCCCGTCCTTGTGCCGCCGTCGGCTAGAGTGCCGCCGCAGGGTGCCATCTTCTGGGGGTCTCCTCGATTATCTTCCTCGATCCAGGAGGCCGGGCTAACCAACTTGAAGTGCGCCTGCGCCCCAAGGGCGGTAAGTGATATGGCGGCTGATACTGCTAGTTTGGTAAAAGAATTTTTCATATTCTCGTCCTGATGGGTTAGTTTTTTTGTTAGTTAAATACCCGTTTATTCAATTATTGCTTGCATAACTGCTGTTTCAAAATCCTGCCTTAGAGTGAAACGGCTGGAGGACCCGCTGACCTGACTCATGAAAAGGCCAATAATGTGCTCCTCCGGATCGACGAAGAAGTGAGTATTGAAAGCACAACTCAACTTAAAGGTACATTTATATAGCCGGTTACCGAAAATTACTCGTATTTGCGTCTTTCCCAGACCTCTCTCAGGTATACTCCTCCATCCGGTTGGCGGTACTTGGCGCTGTTGGCAGCGCTCTTGGCCTGCATCTCTTCTACAGACAGGCCTGCATCTATTTCCGAATCCCAGTGCTCGCGGCGAAAGGGAATAATCTGCGCATAGGGCGTCCCTGCAGGCAGTATGCCGGTAATGCCCTTGAGAAAAAAGAAGGGCATGGTGCCCGGCAGTTTATCCCTGTCATTGTCAACAATGCCGCTTGTCGTTATGAAGGGTAGTTCGAACCGATTGATCGGATGCATATAAAGTGCACTGTATCCCTCCGGTAATTCCACTGCCCAGTCCGGCCACCAGGCGAAGTGCCTGTCATGATATCCCGGCGGCACAACAAAACGGGGCAGTGGGTCACGCTCCAGGAGAAAATTGGGGTGTCCCGCATCCAGCACCCTGGCCAGGATGCCGCCGCCCGAATCCTCGACGAATTCGATGTCGCAGGGTGTCCTGTAGGTATAGCCGCTGCTCATGACGTCGAACACGGCCGGGCACGCCTTCCATGTCGGGATCTTGCCGCCCAGACCCGGCATATCTGCATGCTTGCCTGTAGCTGGATCGCGGGCGAAGCGGTCGGCTTGGCGGTACCACTCCGGGATGGTCTTTCCCGCAGGTGTCGGTTTGGATGCGGCGTCCACGGTCAGCCAGGGGCGATTGGCAACGAAGCGTATTTTCTGAGTATCCATGATCGTGCTACCGGTAATTGCGTGGTACACGGACTTCGTTGAGGTAAACGCCGCCATCCGGTTGCCGATAGCGGGTGCTGCTGGCCCTGTTCTTCTCACTCATCTCCTGCTGTGTCAGGGAGGTGTCATACTCGCCCACCCAGTGCTCGCGTAAGAACGGAAATATCTGAACATAAGGGGTTCCCGCAGGCAGCACGCCCGTTACCCCCTTGCGCCAGAAAAACGGCATGGAGCCGGGCTGGTGCACCTTGTCGTTGTCGACAATGCCGCCCATGGTCATGAAGGGGAGTTCGAAGCGGTTGAACGGCTGAGCATAGAGTGCGCTATACCCTTCGGATAGCTCCACGGCCCAGTCCGCGGTCCAGGCGAAATGCATGGCATGGTAACCCTGTGGCGGCGGGAAACGGTCTAGGGGCAGGCGTTCGGTGACCAGGCCTGCGTGCTGGGCATCCAGCACGCGGACCTTGATGTGGCCGGGGCTGTCCTCATAGAACTCGATGTCACACGGGGTCTTGTAGGCGTAGCCACTGCCCATTATGTCGAACATGGCGGGGCAAGCTTTCCAAGTGGGAATGCGTCCACCGCCATCCGGCAGCCGGAGGTGTTCCCCGGATGCAGGATCCTTCGTGAAACGGTCAGCGGTCAAGTACCAATCCGGCAGTGTATCGCCAATGGGGCTGGGGCGAGATACGCTGCCTGTGGTCAGCCAGGGGCGGGTGGCAACGAATCTTATTTTTTGAGAATCCACTTTGGGTATGCTCCGGCAGTGCAAGCCTGCCGCAAAGGCAGGAATGACGCATAGTTCAAGCTGTCAGCAGGCAAGAATAAACGCCAGTTCCCAGAGCGTCCAGTCGCTAATCTTGCGGCGGCCGCCCTGTGTGCAGGGACAGTTTGAACCTAGCTATAGAGGAGGAAAAAAACAATACGTAAAAAATGCCTGATGGCATTTCACGGAAGTAAAAAATATTTTTTCTGCCGACCCTAAATCCCTATTGTAAAAAATACAGAAGCCCTATAATTCGCGCCGTCCGGGTATACCGGTCGCTGGGTTGCAGCCCCGTCGTCGCCTCTGATGCTTCGTCTAGCAATCGAACAAAGGAGCGTAGGTAAAGTTACGGCTTTTCCGGGTCTAACCAAGGCCATGCGCCCCTAACCAATTTCTAGAGGAAAATTTCGAATGATTACCAAAAGCATAAAAAGCACAGGCAGACTGACAATTACTGCCACAATACTGACCCTGCTTGCAAGTTGTAGTTCAACTGATGAGGAGATGGTTCAGGAACAGGCCCCCGAGCCTGCTGCCACAACGGTGCAGCAGGGCCCCAGTGCTGCCGAACTAGCAGAAATGCGTGAACGCGAGCAGATGCTCGCCGTGACCGTGTTCTACTTTGATTTCGACAAGTCGGATCTCAAATCCGAAGCCCGTGATTCCCTGACCTACCATGCACAGCGCCTGAAGGAAAATGCCTCCATGCGTGTACGCCTGGAAGGCCATGCGGATGAGCGTGGTACCCCGGAATACAACCTGGCCCTGGGTGAGCGTCGTGCGATAGCGGTACAGCGTTATCTGCAGGTGCAGGGTGTACCGGCAAGCCAGATGGAAGTGATCAGCTACGGTGAAGAACGCCCGTCTGCCCAGGGCACTGGCGAATCCAACTGGTCCAGAAACCGTCGCGTCGAAATGAAATTCTGATAGAAGATTTACTTTAAAGGGCCTTTCCCGAAGGGGAAAGGCCCTTTTTTTACGCCAGGTTGTAACCCTTAACGTCCCTGTCTGGCCTGCAACGTGATGTTGGCGCGCTCGATCAGGTAGGCGCGCAAATCTTCGGCACCTCGTGTATCGACCACGTTCGCAAATGACACCATGCCGTTCTGGCTGCGCACACCATCGATAACGATGGCGCTGAACAGTTCCGAGCTGGCGAGCGCTGGCGACAGCACCAGTTCAGGAAACAGGCCGCGCCGGCCGACACCGCCGGCATTGCCGGGCGTTTCATGACATATCCAGCAGTTGGCCTGGTACAGGACTTCACCCCTATCGATTTGTTCGGCGTTAGCCACCGACGGTGGTGGATTCAGTTCAGGTGGTGTATAGCTCAGAGCCGGCGGGAACTGTTTATTCTCTCCAAGTTTGAATACTAACAGGCGCGAATAATCCGGCGCGTAGTAATTGCTGTTCGAGCGTCCGGCCACCACCGCGACGTATTGCTGACCATCGATGGCGTAGGTGATTGGAGCGGCAACGATGCCAGTTTGCGTGTCCAGGGAAGTCCACAGCTCGGTGCCGTCAACAACATCATAGGCTGCCAGGCCGCTCGAGCCGCCCTTGAGCAACAGTCCGCCACCGGTGGCAAGCATGCCTGCGGTACTGCCGGGGATACGCCAGCCTTCCGCCTGGGTCACGGGGTTCCACGCTACGGTGTAGGTGCCGCGCGGCAGGTCGGACATGGCGTTGGGGCCGAGTTCTGTGACAGCACCCGCCTGGTCGAGACCTAGGTTGGACGTCAGTGGGTTGGGATTGAATTCCTTGGCCGGTGCATAGGCAAAAGCACTATCCGTTGATGGCAGGTAAACCATGCCGGTATCGGGATGGTATGCCATCGGTTGCCAGTTGTGTGCGCCGCCCGGTCCTGGCTGCACGGCGAAGGCGCGGCCGGTCTGGTCGAAACGTGCATCTGGGTTCTCGATGGGCCGACCAGTGTCCTGGTCAATTCCAAGCGCCCAGTTTAGGGTGGCATGTGGCTGTGCCGAAATGAATTCCCCCGTTGCCGCATCTAGCACGTAAAAGAAGCCGTTCTTTGGTGCCTGCATCACCACCTTGCGCTCGATACCGTCGATGGGCAAGGTGACGACCATGATGGGCTGGGTGGCCGTGTAATCCCAGGTTTCGCCGGGCGTGGTCTGGTAATGCCAGGCGTAGGAGCCATCATCGGGATCGAGGGCGACGATTGAAGACAGGAACAGGTTGTCACCACCGCCCGGTGAGCGAATGGCCTGGTTCCATGGCGAACCGTTGCCGGTGCCTATATAGAGCAAATCCAGGTCCGGGTCGTAGGCCATGGAATCCCAGACAGTTCCGCCGCCACCCAGTGCCCACCATTCCCCGTTCCATGTTTCGGCGGCCATCCGCATGGCGTCGCTTTCGAACCCGTCAGCGGGATTGCCCGGCACGGTGTAAAAGCGCCAGAGAATCTCACCGGTTTCTGTGTCCAAGGCGGTGACATAGCCACGCACGCCGTACTCGGCGCCACCATTGCCGATGATCACCTTGCCTTTCACGATGCGTGGAGCACCGGTAATGGTGTAGGACAACTCGCGCGTGACCAAGGTGTCTGTTTCCCAGACTTTTGTTCCGTTGGCAGCGTCGATGGCGATCATGCGCCCGTCAATGGTGCCCACGTAGACCTTGCCGTTCCAGAGGGCGGCACCGCGATTGACGACGTCACAGCAGGCGCGCACACCCCAGTCCCGCGGCACCTCGCTGTCGAATGCCCACAGGGGTTCGCCGGTGACGGCATTGAACGCCAGCACGTTGCTCCAGGCCGTGGTTACATATATGACCCCATCCACCATCAGCGGTGTGCTTTCCTGGCCACGGGCAATGTTGAAATCGGCATACCACGCAAGTCCAAGTTGACCAACATTGTCCCGGTTGATCAGATCCAGTGGGCTGTAATGCTGTTCGCCGTAGGTGCGGCCAGAGACCATCCACTGTTCCGGTTCGCTTTCGGCCGCTACCAGGCGTTCGAAATTGACAGCAGCCGGCCCCCGGGTGGTGATCTCATTGGTGGTGGCTGCTGGTGTGGTGCCTTGAACCATACTGGAAGCTGGTTGTTCATCGCCGGCGCCGCAGGCGGCCAGCAACAAGGTGCCGGCAAGTACCGGATACGCTATCGACTTCACCATGTGTCATCCCCTCGAATTACAGGTTGTCGAGGATACCCCATATGCCAGTAGGGGTGTTACCCGGGGTAGCCGTTTAAATTACTGGCTAACGGGCGACGGTACAGTTACCCTGTCGCCCCTCCTGAACCCTATCCGGTAACCGTTTTCATACATGCAGGATTTTTTCGCGACCTGCCCCAAGGGCATCGAACAATTGCTGGCGCAGGAGCTGGCTGGCCTCGGTTGTGAAGACATCCGGGAAACCGTCGCCGGCGTATCCTTTCGTGCTAACTTGGCAACGGCCTGCCGAGTCTGCCTGTGGTCACGTCTGGCCAACCTGGTGCTGGTGCCGGTGCACCGCTTTGCCGCCGGCAATGCACAAGAGCTTTACGAGGGTGCAAAAGCCGTGAACTGGCTTGACCATATCCGCCCGGGCGGCAGGTTATGGATCGACTTCGGCGGTACCAGCCGTGAACTGCGTAATACCCAGTTTGCCGCGCAAAAGGTCAAGGACGCCATCGTCGACAAGGTGCGAGATGCCCGTGGTACCCGGCCGACCATCGATAAGGAACGCCCAGACCTGGTGGTCAATGCCCGGCTGAGCAATGACCAGGTCCTGATCAACCTCGATATGTGTGGGGAAAGCCTGCACCGACGCGGCTATCGCGTCGACACCGTGAAGGCGGCCATGAAGGAAAACCTGGCAGCCGCGCTCTTGCAGCGCGCCGGTTGGCCGACCATAGCGTCGCGTGGAGGCGCCCTCATCGATCCTATGTGCGGTAGCGGGACACTTTTAATCGAAGGCGCCATGATGGCGGCCGACATCGCTCCCGGTCTCATGAGAGCACAAACCATCGGTCGCCGTTTTGCCTTCGAAGCCTGGCCGTCCTTTCCCGACGGGGAATGGAAGACATTGCTGGACGAGGCTGTCACGCGTCGGTCCTTTGGCCTGAAAAAAAACCTGCCCGATATCTTCGGCTACGACGAAAACCTGTTGGCCATCCGAGCCACCGAGCGCAACTTGCTCGCCGCCGGGCTGGCGGAAAAGGTCACCGTGCGCAAGAAGCCGCTCAGTGAATTCGCCCGGCCGACCCACAAAACTCTCAAGCCCGGATTGGTCATCACCAACCCGCCCTATGGTGAACGCCTCAGTGACGAGGAAGCCCTAAAACCGGTGTACCGTCGTCTCGGTGACGTATTAAAAAGTGAATTTTTCGGCTGGCAGGCGGCAGTCTTCACGGCAAACCCGCTGTTGGGCAAGCTGATGGGACTGCGTGCCCGCAAGAAGTACAAGTTCTTCAACGGCGCATTGCCTGCCGAGCTGCTCCTCTTTGATGTGAACGAGGAGCATGTCGTACGTGCCGGTCCGGCAGAATCCGCAAGCGAGTCGAGATCAGTGCGGGGCGAACCAGACTCGGTCTTTGCCGATACCGCCATGCCGCTCAGCGAAGGTGCGCAGATGGTGGGGAACCGGCTGCGCAAGAATCACAAGGCTCTGAAAAGCTGGCGCAACAAGCAGCAGGTCGATTGCTATCGTCTCTACGACGCCGACCTGCCCGAGTATGCCGTGGCCGTTGATGTGTACCGGAATCTCAACGATAAACGCGAGTATTTTCATGTCCAGGAGTATGCGGCACCTAAGACGGTGGATGATCGCAAGGCGGCTCAACGATTTACTGATTTTCGGCTTGCGTTGGCAAGCACGTTTGAATTGAAACAGGACCAGATGCACGTCAAGCAGCGCCGACGTACGCGCGGCAAGGAACAATACCAGGCCGAATCCGGCGACCCGTTTGCCAACCTGCTCAGGGTTAGGGAAGGCAATGCCCTGTTCCTGGTTAACCTGGTCGCCTACCTCGACAGTGGCCTGTTCCTCGATCATCGCCCCTTGCGGCGTATCATCAGTGAGCGCGCTGCCGGTAAACGCTTGTTAAACCTGTTCTGCTATACCGCGTCGATCACCGTGCAGGCCGCCCTGGGCGGAGCTGCTAGCAGCGTCAGTGTCGATATGTCAAAAACCTATATCCAGTGGGCGAAGAAAAATTTCCAGATCAACAATATGGATCTGCGCAAGCACACGTTGGTCCAGGAAGAATGCCATGCCTGGCTAAAGTCCTGCCGACAGGGCTTCGACATCATCGTGCTCGATCCACCGAGTTTCTCGAATTCAAAGCGAATGGAAGGTGTGCTCGACATTCAGCGCGACCATGTAGCGTTGATCAGGCGCTGCATGGACCTGCTGGACAAGGGTGGTTGCCTGTATTTTTCAAACAACCTGCGCTCGTTCAAGCTTGCGGAAGAGGAGTTGGCGCTGTTCACGATCACGGATATCAGTGCGAAGACCATCGATCCGGATTTCAGGCGAAACCCCAAGATTCATCGTTGCTGGGAAATCACCCGGCCGTAATCGGTAAATCCGATTTTGGCCGACCGGGTTATCATTGTGATATCCATCGGGGGAAATCGCGATCATGTCCATCAACAAGCTGTCACGTTCAATTCTCCACCTCGTATCACTTGCCCTGGTAATGCCCGGAGCGATCGCGCAGGACAGCGCTGCGGAACGGTCGGCGTTTTTTGGTGACCTGCACTTGCACACAGGCCTGTCCTTCGATGCCGCAGCCTCCGGTGTACAGACCACACTCGATGATGCCTATCGCTATGCCCTGGGCGAGCCGGTGCAGTACATGGGTCGCGAGGTGCGGCGCAACCGGCCGCTGGATTTCCTGGCGGTCACAGACCATGCGGAGTACCTTGGTATCGCCCTGGAGGCGGCCGACACGAACGGCATGTTCGCCGGTACCGACTGGCCTGCCACTATCGCGGGTGTCGCGGAAAACACGCTAGGCTACATGCAGCTGTTTTCACCCAGCGCGTTTCGCGGTTCGGCGCCCGCGATCAGCGAATTCCTCACACCGACACTGGTGACCAGTTACTGGCAGCGCGAGATGGCGGCGGCGCAGCGTTATAACCGGCCTGAGCGTTTTACCACGTTTATCGCCTTCGAGTGGTCACCCATGCCTGGCGGCGCCCACCTGCACCGGAATGTGATCTTCCGAGGCCCGGATTATCCCGAACGACCATTCAGTTCTCTGGATTCACCACGACCGGAAGACCTGTGGACCTATGTCGAAGACCTGCAGGAAATCGGGGTAGAGTCAGTGCTCATTCCGCACAATGCCAACATGAGCCAGGGCCTGATGTTTGCGACCTCGGATTCCTACGGCGAACCGATCACCGCCGACTATGCACGGCGCCGGCTGGGCCACGAGCGTCTTGTGGAAATAGCGCAGAACAAGGGTACCAGTGAAACGCGACCGGAGTTCGGAGCGCCGGATGAGTTTGCCGGCTTCGAACTCATCTCACTGCGTGCCGAGGCCAATGCCGACCCGGCGGGTGGTTATATACGCCCGGCCCTGGCGCGGGGACTCGAGATCGAGGCTGCAACCGGCATCAACCCGTTTCGGTTCGGCCTCATCGGTAGCTCGGATTTCCATTCCGGCCTGTCCTCGGTGGAGGAGGACAACTTCCCGGGCGGACTGGGGCGCTCCGACGACATGGCAGAACCGGACACGGTGCTCAACGAGATCAACCCGGTGGCCGGCGCCCCCTCCGCCATCTTCAGCGCCGGCGCCCTGACCGGACTGTGGGCCGAACGTAATACCCGCGAATCCCTGTTCGCCGCCATGCAGCGACGCGAGGCCTTTGCCACGTCAGGGACGCACCTGCGTCTACGCTTATTTGCCGGCTGGGGTTTCGAGAAGGATTTCATGGCGAGACCGGACTGGGTCGCTCGTGCCTACGCAAACGGTTTCCCAATGGGTGCTGACCTGCCGGCAGGAAATAGTGACGAGCCACTGCAACTGGTCTTGCAGGCGGTAAAGGATCCGGAGGGCGCCAACCTCGATCGTATCCAGGTCATCAAGATTTGGCGAGAAGGTGGGGACGTGCGGGAAAAGATCATCGACGTAGCCTGGTCGGGTGACCGGCAGCATGACGCATCGGGACGCCTGCCCGCGGTGGGCAACACTGTCGACCTTTCCACGGCTGGTTACACCAACACCATCGGGACGGCCGAGCTTTCTGCCGTGTGGACCGACCCGGACTATGATCCCTCGGAAGCGGCTATCTATTACGCGCGTGTACTGGAAATACCGACGCCACGCTGGTCAACCTGGCTGGCGGTACGTAATGGTTTACCGTTAACGGATGCCGTGCCAGCAACGATCCAGGAGCGGGCCTGGACGTCGCCGGTATTCTATTCGCCCTGAACGGGCAGGAAACATGGCTGCTTAGCGGGGAGCTATCCGCAGGACCGCGAATTCATCACCGTCCGTCAGCACGTAGAGGTTGCCGTCCGGACCCTGTTTCACATCCCGGATGCGCTGATGCAGATCGCCCAGTAATTTCTCGCGGCGCAGTTCCTCGAAATTCTCGTTCAGCACAACGCGCTCCAGGGAGCCGGTCCGGTTGATTTGGCCGTAGCGCACGCTGCCTACGAACAAGTTGCCTTTCCAGGCAGGGAAGGCGTCCCCGTCATAGAACATGATACCGCTCGGGCCGATGGAGGGAATCCATACGACCTGCGGCTGCTCGACGCCGCGCTCCACCGGCAGGTCAGAAATCTTTGAACCGTCGTAGTTTCTCCCATAAGAGGTTACCGGCCAGCCGTAGTTGCCGCCAGGCACCAGCAGGTTCACTTCATCTCCGCCATTGGGGCCATGCTCCGCCGCGAACACGGTGCCACTGGCCCTGTGCACGGTGAGTCCGAGTTGGTCGCGGTGGCCATATGAATAGATGGCGGGATGCACGTCGTCGCGGCCAAGGAAGGGATTGTCACCGGGAATGCTGCCGTCATCATTTAATCGCAGTACCTTGCCGAACACGTTGTCCAGTTCCTGCGCGTCCGTGCCGAACGGCGAGCCGGTCGTCATATACAGGGTGCCATCATTGGCGAAAGCGATACGCATGCCGCTGGTGCCACCAGGTTCGCTGGTGAACAGTTCCTCGACATCGGTCACGCGGCCGTTGTCCCAGCGCCCGCGCATTAGGGTCGGGATGCTGGTCTGGCGATCACCATCTTTCGGACCTGCCTTGTTGTAACTGAAATACAACCAACCGTTGCTGGCGAAATCAGGGTGCAGGGCGAGATCGTTCAGTCCGCCGTTGCGATAGGGTTCGGTCAGTGTCGGCATGCCGGGAACCGGACTCGGGTCTAGCCTGGCGTCGGGTCCCGTAGCGTCATGGATAATGCGCAGGTTACCACCGCGCTCCGAGACGAGCAGGTCGCCGTCCGGCAGGAAGACTAGGCTGAAGGAGCGCGGCAATCCTTTCGCGAGCAACGTGACTTCGATGTCGTGCTGTTCGGCCGTGTCGAAAACGTAAGGCGTCTCTTCCAGCACGAACGCATCGATGCCGATGGGCGGTTGTTCTGCGGCCATGATGTGGCTGGCAGCAAGGACTAAGAAACAGGCTAGAGCAGAATGACTGGAACGCATGGCGATTAACCCCGGTATTACATAATGATAAGTGCTGTGAAAAAAACGCCAGGCATTGCCTGGCGTCCGGTAAACTTGTTTGCGTTTATTCGGCGCTTGCCATAGTGGCGCGAAGAAGGTCGGCGGTGGCGGTGCGATCGGTAATGTCCTGTCGGCGTGCACCAGGCCCGGTGCGCGGTGGAGCGAGGGCGGCATCCAGGGCGGTCATACCCTCGTTGTCCTTGATCATCGGGTCGGCGCCGCGTTCTAGCAGGTGGGCGACGACTCTTTCCCAGCCGATTTCCGCCGCGCCAAACAGGGCGGTGCGGCCTTCGTTGTCTTTCCACTGGATATAGGTATCGAGTTTTGCCGTCAGTGTGTGACTATCGTTGACGCGGGCATTGATGTCGGCGCCGGCATCGAGAAGCATGTCGATGGTCTTGATGACCTTGGTCTGCATGTCGTCGGATTCGCCGCCACCGGGTCCGCGGCCGTTACCGCTCATGCCCGCCGCATACATCAGCGGTGTCAGCCTGAAAACGTTGCGCAGATTCACTTCGGCGCCGTTAGCGAGAAGAAGTTCGATGGCCTCGTGGTCATGGGCCAGCACCGCCACGTGCAGGGCGGCCGTACCTCCGCGCATGTCGTAATCGGCGAAGCGGCCGCGGCCGGGACCGTTGGGGCGCATGCGGGTCAGCTGGTGGTTGACGTCCACGCCCATGTCGATGAGGCGGCGAGCGATATCCAGCGCCGTGATATTCCTGCCGTTTTCTCCTGCCGAATTGAATGACTCGCTAATGCTGGCAAAGCCAAAAGTGCTAGGGCTGAAGCTGTTCATGTCGATAGCCAGATACAACGGCGTGCGACCGGTCATGTCCCAGGTGTCAACCTTGGCACCCTGATCGATCAGGTACATGGCCACGTCGAAATTCTTGTTGTCGATGGCATTGAGCAACGGTGTCACACCATCCGGATTGGGTTGGTTGACATCGGCGCCGGCCTCGACGATGGCCATCGTGCAGCGATAGCAGCCGGAGCGGGTGGCGTACAGCAGGGCGTTGAGGCCACCGGTGGGACGGAACTGGGCACGCGGTTCGGAAGTCATCTGTCGCGGCCAGTCATCGGCGACGGCCTTGACGTGCACATCGGCGCCATGAGCGATCAGCTGATCGACAACATCCGGATGATTCTCAGAGGCCGCCCACATGAGTGCTGTCTGGTGACGGAAGGTTTCTATGGCATTCACATCAGCACCGGCATCGATCAGTCTTTCCGCGATAGAGTTATTGCCGATGTAGGAAGCCAGCATCAGGGCGGTCTGGTTGTCGAGATTAGGGGAGTCCGGGTCAGCGCCGGCATCCAGCAGTATGCGTACCAGTTCTTCGTTATCCAATTTCACGGCTTCCGCCAGCGGCGAGGAACCATATTGGTTGGTGACATCGACAACCGCACCGGCTGCCAGCAGCGCGCGCACAAGATCGGTATCGACGTTGTAGGTGGCATACATCAGCGCGGTGGTTCCGTCCGCCGCGGTGGCGTTCACGTCGGCGGATGCGACTGCGGTCATGGCGGCGTCATGCCGGCCGGCCTTGACCAGGTCGATTAGGGAATCCTGGGCATGCGCCGTAATTGCCAGGAAAGACAACAGTGCTGTAGAGAAGATACTGAAACGTTTCATCAGACTACATTGCCTCCGAAATTGGTGTAATGCGCCCATAGCCCTTTTGCGGCGTCATAACAAAATTTGTACGGGTCATCGAATTTGCGACCTATCTCGTCCATTACTCCGGCATCGATTATGTCCTGGGCGCTGCGGCCGCTGTTAACCAGCGTGGAGCAGCGATCCCACAGGTGCCACATCATTTCCCGTTCCGACCGGTAGTCGGCCATAGTCATGATCGCGCCGTAGGCAGGCACGATAAGCGTATCGTCATTGGCAACCTCAAGTAGGTCGTCCATGGCATCGACACGGCCGCCTAGCCAGCCACCGGCGTACCAGTCCAGTGAAGGGTCCCGCAATGGTGAAGCGACGTCGCCTACGGCCAGGATGTTGGCATTACGCAGGAAGACATAGGCATCACCGCGCGTGTGTGCTTCTAGCAGATAACCAATCTCGATGCTTTCATCACCGAGGTTAAGGACTTCCTTTTCACGGAAGGTATGCGTAGGCCTGCCGATTTCGGGCAGGGCTGACACCCAGCGGTCTTCGGACGGAATATAGTAATCGGCACTCAACCACTGGCGGGTGATTTCATGGGCATAGATAGCCGCGCCGGCATCGCCGAACAACACGTTACCGCCTGACTGGTCTGCATGGTAATGGGTGTTGATGAGCCTCGTGACAGGAGCATCGCCCAGTGTGAGTTTGACGGAATGAGCCATGTCGGCAGATCCGGAATCCACCAGCAGGCGCCCTTCGGCAGTTTCCAGCACCAGGACGTTACCCGGAGCGCCGGAGATGACACTGACGCCGTTCCTGACGGATTCCATGGGCAACTGCTCGGGCGTTCGCATAACCGGTGTGCTGGTCACGCTTTCCGAGGTTACATCAGCGGTCGGATCCTGCGAACAGCCTGTCAGTCCTGCGATCAGCGGAGCACAGGAGAGACCAGCACCAGCCCTGAGAATGGTTCTGCGTTCAAACGTTGTCCTGCGACTGCCCATAGTGATGCGTTAAACCTCGGAAAGGATACCGGTGCTGTTACCGAAGCTTTCCTGCGGAATGCCCAGTTTGTCTAATATGGTCAGGTGGATGTTGGCCAGCGGTGTCCGTTCCGGCGGTGTAACGTTCTTGCCGCCCTTGTGCGCGCCGCTCGCGCCGCCAACGAGGATCTCAGGCAACGGATAGTTGTCATGCTGGTTACTGTTGCCCATGTTGGACCCGTACAGGAACAGGGAGTGGTCGAGGATGCTGCCGTCACCATCAGGTGTATCTGCCAGCTTCTGTACGAAGCGGCCGAAGTGTTCCATGTGGTAGGTCTGTACGCGGATCAGGTCCTGAATGCGTTCCGGGTCGTTGGTGTGGTGGCTCGTCGGGTGGAAGCCGCCGGCGACATTCACCTGCGGGTAGGTGCGGTCGGTGCCTTCCGCGGCCATCACAAGGGTGAGGATACGGGTCAGGTCGGCCTGGTAGGCCAACGCCGCCAGGTCGAACATCATCTTGATCTGGTCGTCAAAATTCTCGAATACGCCGACGGGAGCAGCCGGCACATCGATGCCGGACATGTCCTGGTTTTGGGCGATCTGAACGCGTCTTTCGATTTCGCGCACGGTGTCGAGGTAGTTGGACAGGATCTCCCGGTCACCGGTGCCCAGGTCGTTCTGCAGTGCGCGGGTGCGGTCGGCGATCATGTCCAGCACGCTGCGGTTCTTCGATAGGATCAGCGAGCGTTCTTCCTGCGTATCATACGGACCCATCAGCTGGATAAAGACCTTGCGGGGATTGAATTCCATCGGCAGCGGCTGGTTGGGTGCCGCGAATGATGTCGTCACGGCATAAAAGCCGCCGTTGCCGGCCGCCACCTGTACGGTGGTCTCGGTCGCCATTTCCAGTGAGGGCAGGGCAGTTTCCTGGCCGAGCTGCTGGGCAATGACCTGGTCGAGCGTGGTGGCCAGTGCAGGCACCGAGCCTTCACCGGGGCGCACGCATGACAACCAGGTGGCCGGGTTGTAGGTATGCACCGAACCCAAAGCCGCATTGTTCTCGATGTTCTCGAACGTGGTCACGTAATTCTTGTAGGGCTCCAGTGAGGCCATCATCTTGCCGAGTTGGAAGCTGTCACCCGAACCGGTGCTGGTCCAGTGGTCCACGTCCTTGCCGAACGGCGTGTTGTTCATGATGGTGCCGTGGGGTAGGTAGAAGAAGCCGGCGCGCTTTTTCGGCATCGCCTCGACCTGTGCCAGCGCAGTACTGGCAGGTACCATCGCATCCAGGAACGGCAATGCCAGTGCGACACCACCACCGCGCAGCAGTGTGCGGCGTGACAGATGTTTTTTGGTTAGAAATTTTGCCATGAGGCTTACTCCCTAGTTCCCTGTTATGGTGGATGCCACGTCTTGTGACGTCGCATTTTTTGAGGGCAGGCTGGCGTATTCCTCTGGTCCCTGCATACGGAACACATCATGGTTAGCCAGTGCGGTAATTATTGAGGTGAAGGTGTAATTGTCCTCTGCCGCCTTTTTAACGATTTCCCTGACGTAGGGCATGTCAAAGTATTCGATTTCTCTATTCAGTGCATACATCATCAGACGCTTGGTGATCGTCATCGGCAGCTGATCTGCGCGGCTTAGCAGATGCTCGCGCATTTCTACAGGACCGTCGATAAAGTCGCCATTAGTCAGCACGGTGGTTGAATCGATGGGTGCGTTAGCCTGGCGATCGACGTCGCGCCAGCGGCCTGTAACATCGAAATTCTCAAGGGCCAGACCCGGCGGATCGATGAGGCCGTGACAGGCCATGCAGGTCGGGTTTTCGCGATGTTTTTCCAGGCGGGAGCGAAGGGTGGTCGGCTTTTCTCCTTCACGTATGGTTAGGTCGACCTCCACGTTTGGCGGCGGCGGGGTGGGCGGAGTGCCCATGATTCGATCTAGGATCCAGGCACCGCGGAGTACTGGAGATGTGCGGTCACCGTAGGAGGTGCGCAACAACATAGCACCCTTGCCTAGTAGCCCGCGACGGACTTCGTTGTCCAGCTGTATGCGTCGGAATTGGGAGCCGTAAACACCTTCAATGTCATAATGCGCTGCGAGAGAATCATTTAGATAAGTCCAGTCTGCTGTCAGCAACTCGTGTACTGGGCGGTCCTCTAACAACACACTGGCCAGGAACAGGCGAATTTCTGTCTCGAAATTGGTTCGCATGCTGTCGCTGAAGCCGCGGTCTACCGGCTGGACTTGCTCCAGTTCGTCCAGATTCAGCCATGCCAATGCGAAATTCTCGATCAATGCGTTGGCGCGAGGATCTGCCAGCATCCTCTTGACCTGAGTTGCCATGACGGCGTTATCGGACAACTTGCCGTTCGCGGCGTAGGCTATCAGTTCGGCATCCGGGCCCTGACTCCAGAGCATAAAGGATAGGCGAGTAGCGATTTCTAGATCATTTAGCTGCCGTGGTGAGTCTTCAATAATCCGCATAGAGCGATAAAGGAAGTCGGGGCTAGATAATATTGCGGTTGTTAATTCAATTATTCCGGAATCAAATCCCCCCTCCTCGGCGCGGCCCACCTCATAAAACGGCATCAGCCACTCCAGGTCATCGTCCGTTACAGGGCGGCGAAAAGCCCTTGTGGCGAGGTTGCGGGCGATTCGTTCAGCGCAGCCACGTTCTTCGGCAGCCTCTCTTGGCTGGCATACCAGGATCTTCTTGCGGCTGTCGCTAAGTGATAATCCAACAGGGTTGTATGGGCCTTCGACTTCGACACCGAGGCCAATGATCGGCATGCCTAGCACTCGGCCGTTGCCGGTTGCATTGTTGCTGGCTGCCCATGAGCGTTCGATGAATGTCACCATAACTTCATGAGTACCAACCTTTACATCTGCTGGTATCCCGGCAATTTTTGCTAGGATCACGTCGCCGCCGACGACCCCGTCTCGCGTTGCGATGGCAAGATCTTCTGGGCCGCCAATATTTACACGATTAACTTCGACACCATCCACAAGGATCACCATGGTGGCGGCCGTTTCCATACCGCGCGGATACAGACCGGCATCGATGTCGAGTACGTTGAAACGGTATTCCCCATCGGCAGGGAAGAAGTGGGTAAACTTCATGCCGCCACGTGTGCCTAGCGGGTAGCCGTCTATATGGTTACGGGCCATGCTGTTGCCGCCGTTGAACGTGCCGCGGTTCTGGTTTGGTAGTTCATGAAATACGCTTGCGAATTTGGGTGTCGGGTTGCCGACGGCCTGACTCGCCACCTGGCGGGTGGCAGAAATGTACTGTTCCAAAAATGCCGGTGAGGCACCCAATGCGTTGGCTATATTCTCGAAACCCTCCACCTCTATCTCGCTTGGCAGAATTTGCGCAGGATCAACGGTTACTCCAATGAGGTCTGACACGATGGTGGCAAACTCAGTCCGGTTTAGTCGCTGAATAGGTACATTGCCAATGTGACGCTCATGCGTCTCGCTGTCTATGGTGTGCTCGAGGTAGCTGATGGCGGCATCGACATCTGCCTGGGGTGGTTGCTCGGCTCCGGCGGGGGGCATCAGGCGCCCGCGCAGTTTGTTGATCGCGGTTTCCCATACTTCCTGTTCCTGGCTTAGCTCGTTGAGATCCATCAAGTCAAAGGCAACTCCGCCGGAGAAGTCTTCCAGGTTGTGGCAGCCCTCGCAGTAGTTTTCAAATAGGGCGCTTGGTGTTTGCTGGGCAAAGGATCCCTGTGCCAGCAGGCCTAAACTGACGCTCGCCAAGGTGACGAATAATGCACCCCCTGCTGGGGAGGCTACTGATTGGAAGAGCGAAACTTTCCTGAGCATGACGCTACCTTGCTAAAACATTTAACGATTTAGTGCTGTGTTGAGTGTGGGCGATATGACGAACCGTCTATTTTTTCGTTATTCTGCCACAAAACGCTAAAAATAAAGGCTTTCTGGGTCAAGTATCCAGAAAATTCCTATATTTCTTGGTGTTAGATTGACGTGTGACGTCAAACTCTCGACGAATATTACGCTAAAATTAGAGTATCGCAGTTTGTGGGAGCTCAGACGGCCGCCAGCGCGGGTGAATTCTCTTTGGGGGATAGTCCGTCTAAAACGTCCTCCATAGTCGACAACATGGGGCCGCTATTTTCCTTTAGCACTTGGATCATGCCAGTTATTTCATTTTTGAGAACCGATGCGGTCGGAAAAATCGCATAAATTGGCTGGTCGAGTACAGGTGCCTCATCGATGCGGAATAGGGACTTTCCAAGATGCTCTTTCACCAGGCTGTAGGGCAGGTATGCGCTGCCACCGTGGTCAAGAATGAATTGGAGGGCAAAATCGCAATCAGAGGCCATGATGACGGGCTGGGACATCATTGCGGACATCTCAAGAAATTGGGTATTGAAGAACGATCCCCACTCAACAGAGACATATTTCCCGTTCAACATATCTTCAATCGTCAAGTTCTGCTGAGAGGATACGAGAACCAATTCAACACTGCTAAATGGTATTGAGGTAAACATCGTATCGCGCATGGGCTCGTACATAATTGCTATGTCGAGCCCTTTTTCTCGCAAATTTCTGCGTAAATTGTCTTCGACCATGGTCGTGGCCTTTAGGATGATGTTATCGACGTTTTGGTAAATCGCGCCGATGTTGTTTTTGAGAAGGATGCTGCAGAAACCATTGCTGGCGCCAAAGCGCACGATTCTGCGCGTTTGCTGTCGCATGGTGATGTCGATCTTAGCCTTTTCCCACTCGCTGATAATCTTCTCCGCGTAAAGTACCAGGCGCTCGCCTGCCGTCGTGAGTTGGAGGTTGTTGCGGTAGCGATTGAATAGCGGGGCGCCAAGTTCGTCCTCTAATTGCTTGATGCGCAGGCTGACAGCTGACTGAGTAACCCCAAAGTTTTTTGCGGTTTTGCCAAAGTGGCCAAGTTCTTTAACCATCATGAAAGTCTTTAATATTTCGATATCCATAAACTTAGCCCAAGATTAGATCATGCAATGATTCTTGTCGGCATCTGCGTTTGTCAGACATATATGTCTCCAAACCAGCTGTTATTTTTGCGCATCATCTTCCCAAATTGTGCAAATAAAATTTAATAATGTTGATCATTTCGGCATATTTATTGGGTATAAAAAAACCCCGCCGAGGCGGGGTTTTTTATGACAACCGACTATCCTTTAGAAGGCGTAGTTGTATGAGACGCGGTACATACGACCACGTGGGTCGAATAGGCTGCTGTTCTCAGTTGTCAGGGTGTTAGCCACCAGCGGTGAATCCTTGTCACCCACGTTCAGGATAGCCAGCGACACGGAAGAGTCGTTGTTACCCGGTATGTTGTAGGTATACAGGAAGTCGTGGAAGCTCGCGCTGCCCTCGATGGTGTTGTACTCGAAGGCACCCGGATTACGCAGGGTGGTACCGTCGGTCCAGCGGGTGGTCCAGCGGGCAGAGTGGTTACCCACATCGTAGGTGGCCACCAGGTTCACCCGATTTTCTGGGTTGGTACCGACACCGGATACACCGCCACCGTTAGTACCCACCACATCAATGAGCTGTCCGGAGTTGGTGGTTCCGGCGTAGCGCATGACGTTGACGCCGGTTAGACGCAGGCCGGCGTCGCCGCCCATCAGCTCGAAGCTGTAGTCGATGCTATAGTCCACACCGCGCGTTTCAACCGTGTCCCTGTTGACGAAGGATGAGTTGAACAGCGAGAAGTCCAGACCGGTGATACAGCCGGCCGGGCGGTTCTGGATGCCGGTAGCGGGATCCCAGCGACCGGTGACCTCACACACTTCACGCGGACGGCCCGGGAACACTTCGTTACGGGGGTCGTCGATGAAGCCGTCAGCCATGTCCTCGAGCAGGATGTCGTCGGGGCTGACGGTGGTGATCAGGTTGGTGAACTCGTAATCCCAGAAGTTCACTTCCACGGTCCAGGCATCGTTGATGTCCCAGGTGAAGCCGACGGTCCAGTTGTCTGACTCTTCCGGCAGCAGGTTCGGGTTACCGGTTGCAATCGCACGGGCCTGGGTCACCTCACCGCCCACCGGGCGGATGGTGGTGCCGGAGGCGCCGATACCGAATGACTGGAACTCGGAACCCAGACGGAAGGATGAACCGGCTGAGGCACGGACGAACAGGCTGTCGGTCGGTGTGTACAGCAGGCTGATCTTGGGCTCGACGGAGCTCTGGCCCAGGGTGCTTTCATAACGGGCCGCGACGTCCACTTCCAGGGTGTCGGTCGGGTACATGACCATTTCCGCGAACAGCGCCTCGGTGTCACGATTGGACGACCAGTCCTGGACAACCTGTGGTGCGAAACCGAAGCCGCCGTCTTTGACTATCGGATCCTGGATGATGTCCAGGGTCTGACGACGGTACTGCGCGCCGGCCGCGAAGCCGGTGGCGCCGCCAGCCATCTCCCACAGCTCGCCGGTGGTGACGAACTCGATGGAGTAGAACTTGGCGATACCGCGGTCCAGGCCACCCCAGGTCATCCAGTCAGCCAGGTCGGGATCGTTGTAGGTCGGATCGCCGGGCTGGGCGATCAGGCGCGAGGCGAACGGGTTCCACCACTGGCAGCCGCCCTCACCTTGTTTTAGGTTGGGGTTGTTGGCCAGACCACTGACGAAGCTGCCTTTACATCCCGGACCGCCGTAACCCTGCAGTGCTCGTGCGTAGCGGTCGGCGATGGTGTCAGCTGTCTGCGCCTGTTCCTCGTTGAAGGACATGGTGCCGGTCAGGCGCCAGTCCCACACGTCGGTCAGCATACCCTCGAGGTTCAAGGATGTCCGGAAGGTGTTCTGACGCGCGAAGGAGGACAGGTCACCTTCCAGCGGGCTCGCCTGGCGGGTGAAGATCGAGCGATAATCCTGCAGCGGGAAGTTCGGGTCACGCCGGTTGGCATCGATCACACCGGGATTGTTTGCAGGTAATAATGCTCCAACCGAGGGCAGTGCCAACAGCGGCACACCGGTACCGAAGCTGGAGCGGGTCTCGACACGGGCAAAGCTGCTTTCGAGGCGCGCTTCCTGCAGGAAGTCACCGTCGAACTGCTTGGTGACAACGGCCATACCAGTCAGCTGCTCGTTCTCAGGGATGATCGTACGCTGCAGCGACAGGGTGCCGCGGCAGAAGCTATCCCTTGCAACGGGTAGACCGTCGGCGTTGTGGTTACGGGCGCCGGCCGGGTCCCAGATCACGTTGCCGGGCAGACCGCCAACCAGCTCGCTGCCACACAGCGGGTCGGGGAAGAAACCAGGTTTGAGGTTGCCACCGCCGAATGTGCCGGGGTTGTAGAGGCCGGTGATCAGGCCTTCACCCAGACGCTCCGGGCTCCAGCGTTTCTCTGCCTGCATCTGGTCGGCACGGTTAAACCACTCTATACCAAAGACCAAACCCAGATCATCGCTCTGCACACCAAAGATACCGCTGACGACGACTTCCGGAACGGATGTCTGGGCGGCAGCATGCTGAGAGGACACGGAGAACTCCGCACCCTCGAAGTTGTTACGGGTGATGAAGTTCGCTACGCCGGCAACCGCGTCAGAACCGTACAGCGCGGAGGCACCGTCAAGTACCAGTTCGATACGCTCGAGCATGATGGCTGGCGCCAGGTTGTTGATGTCGACCTGGGAGCCGCCGTTGGCGTCGATGGTCTGACGTTGACCGTTCAAAAGGATGAGGGTAGAACGTGTACCCAGGCCCCTCAGGTTGATGCTGTTGGATGGCGTATTCCAGTTACCAGTGGTATTGGCAGATGAAATCTGCGGCATGTCACGCACGGCTTCGGCAATGGTCACACGCTGGTTTGCGGCAAGCTCCTGATTGTCCATGACGGAGACAGGCTGCGGCCTGTCGGCAGGGCGCGAAATGAACGAACCGGTTACCTGGATTTCCTCGATGTCACCATCCTGTGCCATTAATGATCCGGAGCCGGTCGCAGCAACTGCAAAGGCAACTGCTGTAGCGAGCTTTTTATAGCCCAGTTCGACTGATCTTTTCACAAATTCTCCCCTTGTATTTTATTGAGAATGTAAAATTATTAATTAAGAAAATGTTGGGGAGACCAAACCACAAAACTGGTCCTTATGAGTGCTGATGAGCCGGGAATTAGTTGCCCTGTCAACACCCAATGAGTAACAGCTACAACTTGCTGCCTTAGGCCTGCTCTCCCCGGCAGTATTTGAAGTTCATACTGGGTCCAAGTCAACATGAAAAAGGATATATTTTCTATATATATCAGTTATTTAAATATTGAAATCGTTTTGATTAAAATTTTATTTATATATTTAAAAAAATTAATAATAAGATCGTAAATTATCATCAAAAGGCGGTTGAAAATCGTTCACTACAGGGTCGACGTCGACGCTGGCGGGTATCGGGGATTAGGTCTGTTATGTAAAATCCTTGGACGAGACTGGGCCAGCAATCTTCCAGTAACTGCACATAAGAAAGATCGAGGTGCCGCGAATGTCAATGACCAAGAAACACCCGAGCAGCGGCGCCATCATGCAGTCACTGGAGCCGCATGGGAGCGATGTCGGCCAGTGGGCGAATGCGACCGACGTTATTTAACAGGTCGTGCTTTTCCAGGGACACCACCAGGAAATGAATCCGGGAAGAATTCGACTCTTTATTGTTATGTTGGTCGTGTGCATACCGCAGTTGACGGTTGCACAGGACCCGGCACACACCGAACGCTTACCAAGAGCTTCACTGGATGTGATGCCGCCCTCCGAGCGCGTCAGGGGAGAGCCGGGTGACATACAGGTCATCGACCGCACCTGTCGCCAGTACACTGGAGTCGACGTCAGGCGCCGCATTGTCGATATCGCCAGCCAGGAATGGGCATTCTTCGGCCACAGCGTCATCGACATGACCAGCCAGGAAGAGCAGGAACGCGACGACGGTCGCCTGCCGCGTTTTTGGCGTAGCGACTGGATGACCGAAGAGGAGGCTTACAGGCTGGCCGATGATGTAGCCGGCTACTGGGCGGCGGCGCCAGATTCCAGCTGGATCGTCAACAGGCAGAATCAACGCTGGCGCGACATCGGCATCACCGCTCGCTGGCGCGATTTCTGGTCGGCGGCGTTCATATCCTGGGTCATGTGCGAAAGTGGTCTTGGCCAGCCCGAGCAGTTCCAACGCGCCATTGCGCACCACACCTATATCGACCAGGCCATCCGATCCCGCGACGGCCTCGAGCCTGCAGCCGCTTACACCGCCTATGACATTGGTGAACAACAGATCCTGCCAGGTGACATGTTGTGCCGCGGTAGTCGTTCCGAATACCGTAACCTGAACGAACGCCGCGCCCACATGGGGCAGGGTGCCAGGACCCATTGCGATGTCGTCGTTGAACTCGATACCGCCAACCAGCGGATCAAGGTGATCGGAGGAAATGTGCGCGGTTCGGTCAGGATGAAGCTGTTGCCTGCCGGCCAGAGCGATTCTGGTTATTTAATGCCGTTGCCCTATGGTGGCCGCCAGATGTTCATACACCTTAGCCTGAAAACTATCCGGTCAGGCAGTGATGATGTGGTAGCAGAACTGTAGTTGCAGGAGCCTGGTAATCCCGCAATCACTGCGGGCACAGCAGTTCATTAAAAACCTTTGTAAATGCTTGCAACAGTCTTACCTGGGGCAGAGTTCTACCATGCTATTGCGCCAGTTGTGTGGGTGTCACATTAATCGAGCTATTTTCAGACAATGGAGAAAAATTCCCGTTCTGCACGGATCCCGACAAACTACGCCTTGCCTCTGACCTTGATGTTAAGGTGTTTCACACAGTCAGTCCTCTTTCACTTCGGCGTCGGTGATCCGGTCCAACTGGCGCAGTTCCGGAAACAGTTTGTAACCACCGAAGGTCACCATAAAGGCCATGCCGGCACCGGTGAGCACCGTCAGTACCGGGCCGAGCAGGGCGGCGATGGCGCCGGCGCGAAAGTCGCCCAGTTCGTTGGAGATGCCAATGAACAGCATGTTCACGGCGCTGACCCGGCCGCGCAGGTCATCCGGCGTGGCAATCTGGATGAGAGTGGTGCGGATGTTCACACTGATCATGTCGGAGGCACCGTACACCCATAACGCCACCAGGCTGAGCCAGAGCGTGCTGGACATGGCGAAGACCAGGATAGAGGCGGCAAAAATGCCGAGCGAGATGAACAGCAGACGGCCTGCATTGCGTATGGGCGGCAACCTCGCCAGCAGGATGCCCATCATGACGCCACCGAGTGCTGGCATGGCGCGCATGTAGCCCAGCGCCTTGGCATCCACGTGCAGAATGTCGATGGCAAAGATAGGCAGCAATGACAGCACGCTGCCGAGAAAGACGATAAAAAGGTCTAGGGAAATACTGGGCAGCACGATGGGATCACGGGCCACATAACGGATGCCACCCAGTAAAAGGCCCATACCGCGGCCTAGCGGTTTGTTGGCCGGGATTTTCGGCAGCAACTGATACAGTGCCGCGCCCATGCCGGCCAGGGCCGCCAATATCCAGTAGATACCATAGTCGATCCAGGCAATGAGCAAGCCGGCGGCCAGCGGGCCGAGGGTCTGCGCCGTGGTCCAGATGGAACTGGTGATGGCTACGGCACGGGACAGGAAGTGGCTGCTGACGATGCTGGGCAGTATGGCCTGGGATGCCGGCGCGTAAAACGCGCGCGCCACGCCATGCAGGAAGAGCAGGCTGAAAATCATCGGTTTGTTGAGCGCGCCATCGTTCATCGACAGTGCGATGCCGCAGTAAACAAAGGCCTCGATGATGCCGCAGAGCACCAGGATGAACTTGCGCGGGAAATGGTCCACCACCCAGCCGGACACGATAAACAGCAGGATCATGGGGACAATTTGCATCAACCCGACCAGGGCCAGGTCGAACGGATTGTTGCTGAAAAGGTACAGGTGCCAGCCGATGGCCATGGTCAGAGTTGCGCTGGCGAGCGAGAGAAGTACCCGTGCGCTCAGGTAGGAAATGAAGGTGAAGTGGCGCATGAAAGTTTACCTGGCGGCGGTGACTTCCATTTCGACTAGGGCGCCTGGCGAGGCCAGAGCCGTTACGCCCAGCAGGCAGCCGGTGTGTCTGCAGCCGCGGGCGGCTAGGTTGGCGGTCATGTGGTCATGTGCCGCCAGGATGGCAGGCATGTCGATAGTGAAGATATTCAACCTGACCACGTGACTGAAATCCATGCCACCCTGTTCCAGGATGGTGCCAATGTTGTCCAGGACCTGGTCGATCTGTTTTGCCATGTCGCCGGGAAACAGGCAATGGCCGTTGTCATCGCTCGCCGTCTGACCGGCCAGAAAAAAGATGCTATCGGCATTATCCACCTTGTTGCCGTGAACGAAGCCAAGGGCTTCCTGCCATGTCCAGGGATTAACGATGTTACGTTTCATGCAGAAGGCCTCCTCGGCTATTGTTTTCTGGCTATTGGCAGATGTAATCGGTAAGACCGGCGCTTGAAGGTCGGCAGATTGTCGAGCAGTCCGGTTAGTTGCTTAGGTCGTTGCTACAGCATCGGATTTCTACATGTTGTCGATGCCCTTGGCCATTAACTGGTCGATGTTGTGTTTTTCTTCCAATTACCAGGTCAGCGGAATGTGCAGGATCAGTTCGAGTACGCTTAGTATATAGAAGAATGATATGTCGAAGGGAATCACCGTAAGGATGTTTTTCCGGGCACTGATGTCACTCTACGGGTTGAAGGATAACTGCAGGGTCACGTACAGGAAGATATCAATCGACCTGCGCAGCATGGAAAAAGCATCTCTGCATTGTAACGTGCAGGCCAGGCGGTAAACGAACAAAAAAAGGGGGGCAGGAAGGAGGGGGAATGTTTAGAGGGGATCCTGCCCCTTTGTTAAGTCAATGTGCGTGTATTGTTTAAATCATTGGGTTGGGGAAATAGGCGACGTAAACCAGTGCAGCAGCGGTAATAGCGGGCGGCAACAGCATCAGCAGCATCATGTTACTAATCTTGACCATGTCGGTTCTCCTTGCGTAAATTCAAAATTCGGGGATTTTAAAAATCAATACACTTAGCGCTTTGCAGGGAGCGTGCCAGAATCTCTAAATCTCCATATCATATTGAAAAATATGTATTTATAGTTTTTAGCGCGCAAAATTTCCCCTGCTTGGGCGATTGACATCGCCGCCTTTCTTGCCAAGAATGACACCAAATTTGCCATTTTTGACAATGCCATGATCCTCATCGCCTCAGACCAGTCTTCACCCATGGCCGCCATGCTCGAAGGCTACGATTGCCCGGCCATCCTGGTGTCCGCCGACTACCAGATCCTAGCCACAAACACCCGCTACCAAGACACCTTTGGCAGCATCGATTTATCGCGCACCAACCACTGCTACCGCATCTCCCACGGTTACGACGCACCCTGCGACCAGTCCGGTGAAGACTGCCCATTGGGCGCCGCGCGAAAGTCTGGTCACAAGGAACGCGTGCTGCACATCCACCAGACGCCCCGCGGCAAGGAGCACGTGGACGTGGAAATGGTGCCGATCCACAACGCCCAGGGCGAACTCGTGTACTTCGTGGAAATGCTGCACCCGGTACCGCTGGCCAGCGGCGCCATAGAGCAAAAGGAGCTGGTGGGCGAGAGCAAGGCCTTCAACACCATGCTGGAAAAGATCGCCCGCGTGGGTGCGGCGGACATTTCCGTGTTGCTGCTCGGCGAATCGGGTACGGGCAAGGAGCTGGCCGCCCGCGCCATCCACGAGGCGAGTGAGCGCAAGACCAAACCGCTGGTCACTCTGGAATGCACGGGGCTCACTGATTCCCTGTTCGAAAGCGAACTGTTCGGCCACGTAAAGGGCGCCTTCACTGGTGCAGTGTCGGCAAAGAAAGGCCTGGCCGAACTCGCCGACGGTGGCACGCTGTTCCTCGACGAGATCGGCGACGTACCGCTGCAGACCCAGGTCAAACTGCTGCGTCTTTTGGAAACCGGTACCTTCCGAGCCGTGGGCAGCGCCGAGGTTAGGCGTTCCGACTTCCGGCTGATCTGCGCGACGCATCGCAACCTGCCGCAGATGGTCGAGGATGGTGAATTCCGCGATGACCTCTACTACCGCATCAACGTGTTCCCCATTCACCTGCCGGCACTGAGTGAGCGCGTGGATGACATTCCGCTCCTGGCCAATGCCCTGCTGAAACGGGTGGCGAAAGGCAGGCAGTCGAGCCTGTCGAAGGCCGCCCAGGAGGCGCTGAAATTACACCGCTTCAAGGGCAACATTCGCGAACTACGCAATATCCTCAGCCGCGCAGTCGTGCTCAGTGATACCGACGAGATCGATGCCGATACTATTCGCGATTGCTTCTTCGACAAGGTGGCCGTGAACGGGACGGGTGCAGAGTCGTCAGCAATGGGCGGGGAGCCCGACCTGAAAGCCCACGAGCAGGAGTATATCGCCTCGCTGATGGCGCGCTACCAGGGTGACAAGGATAAGGTGGCCGACATTCTGGGAATCAGCTTGCGGTCGTTGTACCGTAAACTCAACGAAAGCTGATGAGTCCACCAGGCCGGCTCTGGTATATTGGTACCGATTTTAACTGCTTGCAGTCATAACGGTTTTTCCAAATAAAAAAAGCAATGGGGAACTGCCCATGGGTTTTTCCAAACTCGTAGTATTTATGTTCTCACTGTTGTTCTGGCAACATGCCCTTGCCCATCATTCCTCCGCCGTTTTTGAAACCTCCGTCCCCATCGTTTTGAAAGGCACCATTGTTGACGTCTACTTCGCCAATCCCCACTCCGCCATGATAGTCGAAGTGATCAACGATAGAGGCAAGCCTGAGCGCTGGGCGGTGGAAAACTCCGGCACGCTGAACATGACCTACGATCGCGGATTTAATCCGTCGAACGTTGTCGTTGGCGATGCCATCGAGGCATGTGGTTATGCCCCAAAGTCAGCATTCACAAAAGCGGCGACTGATGCTGAACCAAAACCGGACAGACCGAGGCCGCCATACTGGCAGGATGCGGGCCAAGCCATCACCGGCCGCCTAGTGATCGGCAAATGGGGCTTGGGCGAACACTGGTCCCATTACGGGCCTCTGGATGTGTGCCTCGATCTGCTAGGATTGCCGCCGGGAGGATGAAAATGATGGCTGACTCTTCTTTTAAAAAAACCCTTGTGCTGCTGGCCATAACCTGCACTCCTCATGTATTTGCCCATCACTCCCATACGTTCATCGACAGGAACGATGTCCGCATCCTGCGTGGCACCGTGATCCAGTACAGCTGGAGCATGCCCCACGTATTCCTCAAGGTAGAGGCGCCCAATCTGGCGGGGGAGATGGTCGAATACAGCATCGAAATGAATCATCCGGCGGCGATGACCGAGATCGGCTGGACCCGTGACAGCTTCAAGCCGGGGGACGTGATCACCTGGGAAGGCGCCCATCACCGCAACAAGGCGCGGGCCTACAGCAGCATGAACTGGATCGAGAAGGATGGGGTCAGGGTTGGGATGCAGGCAGAAGAAAATCAGGTTGTTCCGTCGATGGATTTTACCGGGCTGTGGGACCGCGCTCCGAACCAGCCCACCTATGCGCCCCCGCAAGGTTGGCCATTAAGTCCGTTGGGTCTTGAGCAGGTCGCCAATTTCAGTGAAGACCAGAATCCGGTGCTGACCTGTAGCGACCCGGGGCCGCCCAAATCCATGACGCTGCCCTATTCACACCAGATCAGGCGTGAGAATGGCAACACCCTGGTCATAGGCCGCGACCTGATGGAAGGCGAAAGAATTGTACATCTCGATCGCATTGCGGCGGCCGGTCCGCGGTCAAAGCTCGGTCATTCCGTCGGCTGGTTCGAAGACGGTGACCTGGTGGTGGAGACTACCAATTTCATTGCTGATGCCTGGGGCAGTCACACGGGAATCGATTCCAGCGACCAGAAACACCTGCTGGAACGTTTTACACTAACTGATGACGGATTAGGAATCCTGCTAACCATTACCCTGACCGACCCTGTTTACCTGCGTGAGCCGGTCACGTTTTCCCACCGCTGGGTCAAGGTGGGCGATCGCGCCCTGGTTCAGACGCCCTGTACCGAAGAATCTGCCCAGCTCTGGATCGAGGGCGGTTTCTAGTTATTCCCGCGCGTACACCAGGAGTTCACGACCGTCCTGCAGTGTCACCCGCTCGAGGCGTATGATCTTCGAACCGTCGAGGAACTGGAAGCCGGTGCCGGTGACCACGTCGCCGGGTTTCACGGTTTCGCTATTCCAGCCCCTGGCCTCCATGCGGTTGATAGCCGGCCCGCCGATGAACCACTCCTCAATGGTGCCATCGTCGAGCGTGACGTCGATGGTCATCATCGGGTGCGGGTTGCTCCAGTCGAAATCCTTGACGGTGCCTTGCACGGTGACGGGGACATTCATGTTCACCGGCCAGCGGTGATGGGCCATGGCAATCGGGTTGCCGAACAGGGTTATAAATAGGAACAACAGGGTCAGTCGGATTATCAAGTAACACCTCCGAGATTATGGGGACGCTCCCCGTTAAATAGATTCCAGTGCGATGGCCACGCCCTGTCCGACACCCACGCACATGGCGGCTATGCCGCGTTTCGCGCCGGTTAGATGTAACTGCAGGGCGAGTGTTCCCGTGATGCGGGCACCTGAGGCGCCGAGCGGGTGACCGAGGGCTATGGCGCCGCCGTTCGGGTTGATGAAGTCGGCATCATCCGGCAGGCCGAGTGCGCGTGCGGAGGCGAGCACCTGGCAGGCGAAGGCCTCGTTGAATTCAAACAGGTCAACCTCGCGTATGTCGAGTTTGAGGCGGTCGCACAGTTTTTTCGTGGCAGGGGCGGGGCCGTAGCCCATTATGCGCGGGGCGAGGCCCGCGCTGGCGCCGCCAGTGATTTTCACCAGCGGTGTCAGGCCGTGCTGCTTGACCGCTGCATCTGAGGCAACCAGCAATGCCGCGGCGCCATCATTAATGCCCGAGGCGTTGCCTGCGGTGACGGTGCCGCTGGCACGAAACGGCGTGGCTAGTTTCGCCAGCGCTTCTACTGTGGTGTCGGGGCGCGGGTGCTCGTCGGTATCGACTACGACAGGATCGCCTTTGCGCTGAGGAATACTAACCAGACATATCTCCTGCGCAAGCCTGCCGCTGTTCTGTGCTGCCGCCGCGCGCTGTTGCGAGCGCAGTGCGAAGGCATCCTGGTCTGCGCGATTGATGGCGAATTCCTCGGCGACGTTCTCGGCAGTCTCACCCATGGAATCAATACCGTACATCTCCTCCATCAACGGGTTGACGAAGCGCCAGCCCAGGGAGGTTTCGTGGATTTCCACCTTGCGGCTGAAGGCGCTATCAGCTTTGGCCATGACGAAGGGTGCCCGCGACATGCTTTCCACGCCGCCTGCGATGAACAGGTCGCCTTCACCGGCCTTGATCTGCCGTGCAGCCATGAGAACGGCGTCCATACCGGATGCGCACAGACGGTTTAGCGTGATACCTGGCGCTTTATCGGGCAGGCCTGCCAGTAGCAGGGCCATGCGCGCGACGTTGCGGTTATCTTCACCGGCCTGGTTGGTGCAGCCGAGCACGACGTCGTCGAGGGCGGACCAGTCCAGCTTCTTGTGGCGCTTCATCAGCGCCTTGATGGGTTCTGCAGCCAGGTTATCGGTACGTACTGTGGACAGCGCGCCGCCATAACGGCCGAAGGGCGTGCGGATATAATCACAGATGTAGGCATCTGGCATAGTCAGCAATCTTCCGTATAGTTGGCTTCGGTCGAGGATGCGATATCGTCCTTCGTGAATCCCTGCATCACCTTTTTTAACACGATCCCGCCATCCGTGTAATGGAAGACGGCGCGATCGGTGACTAGCACATCCACCACGCCTTTAGCGGTCAGGGGCAATGTACATTGTTTCCTGACCTTGCTGTTGCCATCGCGGTCGCAGTGGGTCATGGTGACGATGAGTCGTTTCGCGCCGGTAGCGAGGTCCATTGCACCTCCGACACCCAGCAAGGGTTTGCCAGGCACGGCCCAGTTGGCGAGGTTGCCGTCCTGGTCCACCTCGAGCCCGCCCATCACGGCCACGTCCACGTGACCTCCGCGAATCATGCCGAATGAAGTAGCGCTGTCGAAATAGGAGGAGCCGGGCAGGGCGGTGACGGGAATCTTGCCGGCATTCACCGGGTAATCCAGCGCACCGCCGGATGCCGGGGCCGGGCCCACGCCCAGCATGCCATTCTCGGTGTGCATAATAATGCCGGATTCCGGTGTGATCAGATCGGCCACCAGCGTGGGAATGCCGATACCGAGATTCACCACTTCACCGGGATTCAGTTCATCCAGCACCGCCTGTGCCATAGCCATGCGTGCGTCATCGACCTTCTTGGCGCTGGTGGCGACTGAAGCTGAGGAGCCGAGATCTTCCAGACTGGTGTGGGCCTGCACAAGGTAATCCACGAAGCAGCCGGGAGTGTGGATGGTGTTGGGATCAAGCTCGCCCACCGGCACGATCTCTTCCACTTCGGCAATGACCAGGCGTGATGCCGTGGCGGCGGCCTGGTTAAAATTGTTTTCCGTCATGCGGTACTGCAGGTTGCCGGCCGTATCGGCCTTATAGGCGCGGATCAAGCTGACGTCGCCGCGGATGGGTTTGATGAACACCATTTCCTGTCCGTCGATGACTTTTGTTTCCCGCCCCTCGGCCAGCGGCGTGCCTGCCGAGGTTGGCGTGTAGAAGCCGCCAAGTCCAGCGCCGCCTGCGCGAATGGCTTCACCCAATGTGCCCTGCGGCAGCAGTTCAACTGTCATGCGGCCTTCCTGCGCAGCGGCCACCGCTTCAGGGTTGGAGGTAAAAAAGGAGCCAATGGCCTTACTGATCTGGCCGTTGCGCAGCAACCTGCCGCCGCCGAGGCCGGGTTCGCCGACATTGTTGCCGACGTATGTGAGGTCTTTCACGCCGGTGTCGGCGATGGCATGCAGCAGGTGCACTGGATTGCCGGTCATGCCGAAGCCGCCGACGATGAGCATGTTGCCAGTGGCGACTTTAGCCGCAGCCTCGGCCGCGGATATGACTTGGACATGTTTCATGAAAACCCGATCTTACGGAAGACTCTAAATGCCTTTTATATCAAAACAGGTGGCTTAGCGGCTATCGACTTAGATCGGGACTATCCGGATAATCCAGACAACGTATCGATAACAAGGATCTCTCGCCGGAGGAATAGACCATGAAACCATACAAGTATGCTAGCAGCCTGAAGGGTGCCATTCTCGCCCTGTTGATGATGCTTACCTGTGGTATTACTGCCAATGTGCAAGCGGCCATGTGTGACCGTGCCTGCCTCGGCGGTCTCCTGACACAGTATATCGATGCCCTGGTGGCACATGATGCTTCGCGCCTGCCCCTGGCTGATTCAGTTAAGGTCACCATTGACGGCAAGGCCGGCAATCTAGATGAGGGAATCTGGGAAACCGTCACTGGCTTCCAGGGTTTTCGCCAGGATTACCTGGACCTGGATAAGCAAGTGGCCGCCGCGCACATGGTTTTTCATGAAGGGGATAACCATATCTTGCTGTCGGTGCTGCTGCACGTGGACGGCAATAGCCACATCAGTGGCGTGGAAAGCTTGATCCAGCGTCTTACGCCGACCTCGCGCTTCCAGCCAAGGGAACTGGGCGCACCGATTCGTGGCATGAATGACCCGATACCCGCCGGGGAAAAAATGTCGCGCGCCAACATGGTTCGCATTGCCCTGACCTATACGGAAGGATTGCGCGTGGGCAATTTCACCGATGGGGGCACGCCTTTCTCTGCCGAATGCTATCGTGTCGAGAACGGGTTGATCATGGCGACCGGCGACACCTTGTACACGCAGAACATCATGGTGCATCCCGGTGTCCTTGCCAGTGTAGCGGCTGTTGATGAGGAAAACGGCACCGTACTGCTGTGGATGAACTTTGGTCACACCGGGGATTCATACGGTGTTGGTAATTCCCTGGTCACCTACGAGGCGTTTAAGGTGTGGGGCAACCAGATTCATTCCATCAACGCCTTTTTCACGGGGCTGCCTATCAACACTGCCCGTTTCTGGCCGTCATCTGATCCGGTCTACCGGTAACTTAGCAATCAGGGTTGGTTGATAGTCGCGTTAACTTCGATGTAGTTGCGTTCATGGGCAAAGCGGTTGAACTGGTTCACCAGCGGATCGAGAACTTCCGGATAGATATCGGCTAAGTCGTAGCTTTCAGACGGGTCGTCAGCCAGATTGAACAACAGCCATTCGCTGCGGGGTTGTTGAACGATCTTCCAGTCACCTTGCACCATCATGCGGTTGCCCGAATGATCAAGGGCGATCGCATCCGTTGCCGCGTGGACGGGGACCGTCGATCCGGTAAGAGCGCCGCTGAAGGATTTACCGCGTAACGACAGGATGTTGCGACCATTGAACGTGCCGATGGGTGCGGCGAGGCCGGCCAGGTCGAGCACGGTCGGCATGATGTCCATGACAGTCAGGAACTGGCGGTCGACACTGCCCGGTGTAACCGCGTTGCGGTGCCAGGCAAAGGCCGCCACGCGCATGCCGCCTTCGAACGAGGTGCCCTTGGAGTTACGGAAGGGGGAATTGGTGGCATCCGCCCAACCTTGGCCGATGCTCACCCAGGAGTCAGCTTTGCCGAGGTTGTCAAAACTGTTGTTGAAGGGATAGGTATTGCGGCTGCCCACCAGAGAGGCGAGTTCAGGTCCACCCTGCGGGCCGTTGTCGTTCATGTAGATAATCCAAGTGTTGTCCAGCATGCCTTCCTCTTCCATAAATGACAGGATGCGGCCGACCTCATCGTCCATGTGGGTCGCCATGGCGGCATAGATTTCCATTAGACGTGATGAGTATTGTTGCTCAGCCTCGGTCATGTCCGTCCACGCTCTGCTTTCCTTGTTACATGATTGTACATTGGCGTTGGCGGGTAGGACGTTTGCTCGCTGGGCGCCGGCCATGCGCTGGTTACACAGGATATCGAAGCCGGCAGTGAAGGCGCCGGTGAAACGGTCTTCCCAGCCCGGCGGATACTGCAGCGGCCAGTGCGGCGCGGTAGGTGCGAATACGGCAAAGAAGGGTTGCTCGCTGCCGGCGTGGTCGCTGAGAAACTCGATTAGGTGATTGGTGTAGCGGATGGTGGAATATTCCGTATCCTCGAGGCGGTGCTCGACGCCGTCCAGGCTGTACGTGGCAGCAGGAATAGTGCCGTAGTGGTTGTCGGCGCCGCGCAGCAGCGTGTAGTCGCGCTCGAAACCGAAATCCCGCGGCAGGCTGGTACGGGATTCGTCGCCTTCGCTGATATGCCACTTGCCGGACATCATGGTGTGGTAACCGCCGGCTTGCAGCACTTCTGGCATGGCGGCGATGCGTTTCTGCAGAAAACGCTCGTAGCCGTATTCGCCGGCAAACATCTGGTTGAACAATTGCGAACCCATCCCGGCCTCGTGGTTGCCCGTACCGCTCATCAGCATTGCGCGGGTCGGTGCGCAGCTTGGCGCAGCATGAAAGTTGGTCAGGCGCACGCCGTTCCAGGCCAGGGCGTCCAGGTTGGGAGTGGGAATGTCGTCACCGCCAAAGGCACCGAGGTCGGTGTACCCCATGTCGTCGGTAACGATAATGAGAAAGTTCGGGCGCTCCTGGGCTTCGGCAGGCAGTGTGATACCCAAGGCCAGTAGGCAGACTAGTGACAGTTTCGACATGACGCCCCCACTTGTTTTGTCCAGCGTACCAGATTGTAGCCATGATTGAACACGAGGCAGAAAAGCTGGTTCAGGCGTTATAGTCCTGGTCCCCCAAGGCGGCCGTGGCAAGTTTAGATGCCTGAAGATGACCTTTTTGATTATTATCAAGTCCATTCACCTCAGTAAATACGCCGTTCCCTTGCGCGTGGTTGCCACCCTTAAGCTGTCGGGGCAAAATCAGTCTTCCTGTTGGCCCTTAGGGGAGTACTGTATGAAACACCGGGGGATAGTCCTTGCCGCCTTGACCGGGATTTGTGCTGCTTTTTCTGTTAATTCATCAGCACACCATTCTTTTTCCGCCGAATTTGATGAGAACAACTGCCGTGATTTCACCGGCATCCTCACCGACGTCGATTGGCAAAATCCACACGCTTTTTTCTACATGGACGTCCTTGATGAAAACGGTGAAGTCCACAACTGGTCATTCCAGACCTATGCCCTGATCACTCTGAAGCGAGCCGGTACCGGGCTCGATTATTTCAAGCGTAATATTGGCAAGGAAGTGTGGGTGCGCGGCTGCTTGGCCAAGAATGGTCGTGACTATTATGCCTCTGCCGGGCTGATGCGCGCCGAGGATGGCGAGCTCAGACAAATGGGACAAATCCAAAACTAGAACGAGGCGTATAGGCTCAAAGAATGTCCTAAGGACCGATATCCGGCAAGGCAGACAAAGTCTGCCGCTCCTTTACAAAAGTAAAGGGCAATAGGAAAGGGGGTAAATAATGCAGCTCAAATGGAAATATCCGCTTCTGTTATGTCTAGGCAGTATTCTCCTGGAGTCCGGGGTTCAGGCCCAAGACGAGGAATACCTAATCAGGGTCATGCCTCCTGGCGGTCCGGCACCGCACTTGGCGAATGGCAAGCCCGATTTCACCGGCATGTGGTTGCCTAACAGCGCCGGCCAGGGTGTGAGCGGACGTTTCGGTGTCGAACCTGCGGCACGCCGCCAGTACGACCCTGCCGTGACGCCTGAACTGCCGCCGCAATTTCTGCCCGCTGCCCGTGAACAGATGGCCAACATGTCAGAGATCGAGCTGGAATTGTCGAAGTCTTCAGTCAATTGCATGCCGCGGGGCGTCCCCGCCATCTGGCTGCAAAATCCCTACGGCACCATGCTGGTCCACAAGGAAGAGGTCTTCGTGCAACTTTTTGAGGTGCTGAACAACTTCCGCGTTATCTATACCGACGGCCGCCAGTCGCCCGAGTACCCAGAGCCGCTATTCCACGGCAACAGCACAGCGCACTGGGAAGGCGACACGCTGGTCGTCGAGTCTACAACTTTCGATGAACGAACCTTTATCATGCCCAACGGCTGGTACCACAGTGACGAATTGAAGGTCACCGAACGCTACTCACGCCCGTCCGAGAACTACCTCATCGTAGAAGTGATCGTCGATGACCCGCAAGTACTCGCCGAACCCTGGCGTTCCGCCCCTCGGCGCTGGACGCTGACGCAGACGCCGATAAACGAGTTCTACTGCACCAACAACCAGGAGCTTGATGAATTGGAAGAACTGCGCCAGCAATTAGAAAGAGAGGGTGATTAATGGCCACCCGCAAACCTGTCATCGTCGATCGCGATGCCTTTACTGTCATCGGTGTTGAATACCAGGGACCAATGGATAATTTCGAGGGTATCTCTGGTGTCTGGGGCAGCTATACGAAACGCGCTGGGGAGATATTCCCAAAGCTGAGCGAGACCATTGGCTTCGGCGTGTTCTATTCAACGCCAGAGCAGGCGGAACTGGGCGAGACCTGCTACATGGCCTGCGCGCCAGTGACCACAAAAACGAAGGTGCCCAAAGGCATGGAGAAACTACAGGTGCCTGGCGGCAAATTCGCCATGCTCACGCATAAGGGCATCCTCACCGACCTGCCCAATGCCTTTGAAAAACTGTTTCGGTGGATTGCTGAATCTGATTATGTACCTTTGAGCACGCCGGGTTATGAGCTGTATGACGAGCGCTTCAGCCCGACCTCCGTCGACTGTGAGATAGACATTTATATCCCAGTAAAACCCGCCTGAATTCCGGTTCCGTACCAGATTAGCCATACAGATCTACAACCTGCAGGGATTACGCAGGCGCCTGGAAGTAGTGGAAGGAATAGAGTCGCAAGGTTACGCCGAGGCACGCATACAAATATGCCGGTAGCTGTTTAGTCTTGGCGAAACTGGAAGGCTGATGTACTCATCCGGATCTCCCGAAGGAACAGAATAAACGCCAAGCTCAAGCACAGCATCGCCACCACGAAAAGGAAGGCGATGAAATTATTGAGTTTGATATCGAAGACCGCCCCTAGGAACAGAAAGACAATGACCAGACACACCAGCAGGGCACAGGACGTGGCCAGGGTGATGGCCCAGTTAGTCCAGGAGGCTCGGATGTCGAGCCGGTTCAGCTCGTCCCGGATGACGACCAGTTCTTCGTCACTGGCTGTTGCCGTCCTGTCCTTCAGGAACCGGCCGCGGTCAACTATGCGACCCAACCGGTTTGACATCACCATCAGCGCGCCACTGATACCCGCAAGCAGAAACACCGGTGCGACAGCAAGCTGGATGACGCCGGAGATACTGCTAACCTGAAAAAGCGCCTCCACTTTGGTTATCTCCTAATACTGGCTGATCTCTTCACAACTGAAGGGCAGTATTTCCACGCCCGGGACATGGATCCATTTCTTGGACAGCACAATGGGCGTGGTGAAGTTGATCGCGTCGGTAACCACCATCTGGTAGTCCATGAAGGCGCCTTCCTCAATCATGGTGAAGCGTTCCTCGACGCCAGCGGCGTGACTGAGCGGAATGCCGCGCTGTGTCAACCAGGGAAAACCGATGTGTGTGGTACGTGCCACCAGTGTACTCTCGGCTCCCCAGGGTTCGCCTTCCCACCAGCCCCAGGAATATCCTAGCAGCGTGAATGGCGTGCCTGCGGGCGCGGCGGTCTCACCGACGTGAATCGTGCGCCTGAGTTCATATTCTTCGATTCGCAATACCACTTTGTCGCCGTCGCGGATTATCTCCATCGGCAGGGGTTGCTCCATGATCAGGGGCATACCCTTGGGCTGGCAATTGTTGGTCGGGTTGTCCCGAGCCGGGTCAAAATTGTCCAAGACTTTCCTTGCGGTCGCCGTGAGCGGGTACTGGTATCTGTCGTAGTTACGGTCGATGGAGTCCGGGAACAGAAATCCGTCGGCGCCGGTAAAGGTCCACATGCGGAAGATGCCCCACTCTGGATGGCTGCGGTCGCCCTCGGTGCGAAAGCGGTAGGAGAAATCACCGATGACCTCGTCCTTGAAATAGGCCTGCTGCCCCGTCTGCATAAGCAGTTCTGTGCCGTCCGGGAGTAGTACGTTGGTTGCGAAGGCCTCGACCTTGTCGGTCATTGGCGGCCAGGCGGCGACTCGAACGGTCATGCCTTCTTCCAGGGCATCCCGCGGAATACCAGCGCGCTGCATTAGGGTTGGCGAGCCGCTTTCCAGGTCCCACTCCTTGCCATCTGCGGTTCTCAAGAAAATATGGATGTGTGGGTTTTCCCAGTGCAGGCGTGTGATCACGCCTTCCAGTTCAATGTGGGTGCTGTTGTCGAAACGGCCAAAAAAGCTGTGGTGGGCGACGCTGGTGACAGGCAGGCAAAGTGCTGCTAACAGAATAAGCAGGCGTGGCGTTTGCATCGTTAGTTTCCTGAAATTGTTGTCTAGGCCAAGGGTAATGATACTGCAATATCTGGTCCGGGTATCGGGTTTGGCACGTTGGTGCCATTATCTAGGGGCTTCCACCTTCCAGGGATGTCTATGCTATTCTTTGCGGGTATCTACAGCAAACGGGCAGGCACAATGAACAAGATCAGCCCAGGGTTACTTCTAATCATTTTCAGCATTCTGATTTTACTGGTGCGCAACAAGTCTGGCCCGGCAGATGCAGATTTGCCGGGTTGAATTACTGAAGGTCCGAGTAGGTCGGTAGAGGTTCGTATGAACCTATATTCGATATTGCAGATAAGAAAAGGTCAATAAAAGGATAAAGGGCAGACATTCACTGCCGGTTTCAAAATTTGGGGGAATCTCGTGAAAAGCTACTTTAAAGTATTAATACTTTCTGTCTTATGTTTCGCCAGCGCGTTCGTCGTGGCCCAGGATGATTTAGTGCGTGCTGCGTTCCAGGGTGTCGCAGACATCGGAAAGCAGTGGAACGGAGAAGTTAACACGAAGACCCAGGCGCTCTACACGCCGCTGCACCAGGCAATGGATTCCGATGGGCTTGTCCTGCACGGCGACATTTCCTATGGCCCGCATCCTCTGCAGAATTTAGACCTATGGGTCAGCGATGCTGGCTTTCGTGAAGGCGGCCCGGTGTTAATCTATTTTCACGGCGGCGGCCTAACTGGAGGTGACAAGGTCAGTGCAGCGACTGAGAACCTCATCTACAGCAATATCGGTAAGTGGGTGGCGCGTATGGGGGGTATCGGTATTAACGCCAATTACCGGCTTGCACCTGAAGTGAAATTTCCGGCAGGGGCGGAAGACCTGCGCATGATAATTGAATGGGTTCAGGAGAACATCGCGAATTATGGCGGTAACCCTGACAATGTCTTTCTCATGGGCAACTCCGCTGGTGCCACACACGTGGCGACCTACCTGTTCCATGAAGCATCACAGCTGCCGGAAGGTCCCGGTATCGTGGCTGCCATCCTGAGTTCCTGTGGCTGTGGCGGTGGCTCAGCCGCCTATTACGGTGATGACGCTGCCATGCGAGAGGCCAACTCACCGCTGGCCCTGGCCAAATCCTACGAGGGCCAGCAAGTGCCTGTATATTTGTGGAGCGCCGAGTATGATCCTGCCTTCATCGAATCCAGTGTAGCCGATATATATGCCACGCTATGCCACAAGTACGATAACTGTCCGATGTACACGCAGTGGCAGGGTTACAACCATGTCTCGCATGTCATGAGCATCGACACCGCGGACACCACCATCACCAACGGACTTATCCGTTTCTACCACGACATGATTGGCAACTAGCGTCGACAGAGACAACAACCAAGGAACAAGGCGCTTGGAGCTCTCGCTCTAAGCGCCTTTATTTTTGCCTTGCTTTATTGTGAGAGGAACAGCTCCATCCTAATGGGCTCAGGAATTACGCAGTTGTCGATCTTTATACACTCTTCCTGCAGATAAGTGGCGGTCTCGAAGAAGGGCTGCGGAGCGGAATCGTTATAGGCCGGGGCATAACGGCCCATGGCCAAATCGAACGGGGTGGTGCCGGCTTCATCCACCACCTGCTGGATGGCGCCGTTCTCGATGAGGAAGCGTGCCACGTCGGTCCAGCCCTGCTTGGCGGCGCCATGCAGTGCGGTCTGGCCGTGAATGACCACTTCTCCCTCGTTAGCTGGATGCAGGTTCTTGTCTCGCTGGTAATCCACCGGGCGCACACCGGTCGGCAGGGCAGGATCGCCTGACAGGGCATTGATGTCTGCGCCGGCCTCCAGCAAAAGGCGAATCGCCTCGATGCTTTGTTCCTGTGTGCGGTACTTGCCGCGGGTCGGTGAGGAGGTGTGACCCATGCCGGCCACGATCATCATCGGGGTCTGGCCTTCCATGTTTGGTAGGTCGGGCAGGGCGCCGTGGGCGAGCAGCAGTTTGGTGGATTCGATGTCACCGCCTTTTACGGCGCGCATCAGCGGGGTAGCGCCGGTGGTCAGCACCTTGTCGGAACCGCGGTCATAAATCGCTTCGCGCAGGGGTGGTACCATCTTGAGCTGGCTGTTCGGGTTGGCGCCGCGTTCGAGTAGCATGACGGCGATGTCGTATCCCGACGTGGGATCCTCGGACGGAATGTCGGCCCTGCCGCCGATGGGCATGGTATGCAGGTCGATAGCGTTGAACAGTGGTGTACGGCCATAGAGGTCCCACTTGTTCACATCTGCACCCGCATTGATCAGCGCGGCAGCCGTATCAAAGTGAAAATTCACCAGCGCCATGTTCAGGGGAGTCACGCGTTCCGGATCATGAGCATTGAGGTCTGCACCGGCATCAACTAGGATATCGATGCATGCTACGCAGCCTTCTCGGGCAGCAAAATGCAAAGCGGTGAAACCACCTTTGTTCATGATCTTCGGCCGGGGTTCATCCAGTAGAGTTCGCTCCCAGTGACGGCTTGCACTGCGCTGGTTCACGTCCGCACCGTGCTCGATCAACAACTGCAGCATGGCTGGTTGGCTCTGGGCTGCCGCCCACAGCAGGGCGGACTGGCCACCCCATTTCTCCACGGCATTTACATCGGCACCGTGTCTTAGCAATATTCTTGCGGCGTCGTGCATGCCGCCCCGGGCGACATTCATCAGCGGGGTTTCACCCTCGGGGTTGGCCCAGTTAGCGTCGGCGCCGTTTTCCAGTAGCACTTCCAGTACGCCGGTGGCGCCGATGATAGAGGCTTCGAGAATAGCCGATGTGCCGTAATCATTTACAGCATTGACGTCGGCGCCAGCAGCGACCAGGGCCTTGGCCAGATCCGTGTTGCCCAGGTAGGCGGCATACATAAGTGGCATTGTGCCGTCGCTCTGGCGAGCGTTGACGTCGGCGCCATCGACTATCTGCTGCAGTGCCGCGGCGATATCCCCGCTGGCAATGGTTTCGGCGAGCTGGCCCTGGCCCAGAGCTAACTGACTTGTACCCTGGATAGAGAGCGCCAAGAAGAATAGTATGGTTCGTATTTTCATGGCTGTTTTCTGAAGGTATTTGTGTACGGAAAGTTCGTGCAGTCTAACAAAAATTTGGTGATTTGCCTGCAAAAGAGCCGAATTGCCAGGCCCCGGAACTTCTATTACCTTGCATGATTAACCCAGAAAACCCGGAGTACGTCATGACCCAAACCCGCGCCAATCCGCTGGTGGACAGCGGTAAGCCCCTGTTCTTCAAGGTCGCCAATCCGGAAGCACTGGGATTTGCAGCGCCCGGCATCCGCCTGGGGGAGGCGGTACGGCTATGCGTACGTTCCCTCTCGGTCATGCAGAAGGAGGCACTGGTGGCCGCCGCCAGCACAGGTACGGTCTGGCGCCTGGCCAGCGACGAGGGTGCCTATCTTAACGGATTCGATGTCGCGCCGTGCCCCCTGTCTTTTCTTACCACCGGCATGGTCTGTTCCTACATGAACGAGATCCTGGCTCTGGCGAAACAGCGCAGCGTCACCATCAACAACATCCGCCTGGTGCAGGACAACTACTACACCATGAAGGGTTCGGCCCTGAGGGGAACCATGACAGGTGGCGCAAAAGACGTGAAACTGGCCGTACAGGCCGACAGCAGTGCAGATCGCGACACCCTACAATGCCTCGTACTGGATGCGGTGGCAGCATCACCCCTGAACGGTCTCATGCGCGGCACACTCGAAAGTCTGTTCACCCTCAATCACAACGGCGTGGAGATCGAAACGGATCGCGCACTGCCTGTCGGCAGACCGGCGGAACCAGACCCCGGTGACCATTTCGATAGGGCGCAACCTACGGCCGATGACTGGAGCGGTCTGCTAAAGAAGGGCGGCCTGACACCCAAGACCGAGGAATCCGTCACGCTGGCCGGCGATAGTCTCAAGGACGAACAGGATCGCATCTTGCACGTGCGCGGTATCTGTACGCTACGCGATGACGGCGTGAAGCAGGTGGAGCAGCAACTGTTCAATCCGCACGGCTCTATCTTCTACTATCTGTGCGACGAGGCCCCGGGAAGCGGCGGCAAGGGCCTGGCGCCCGATGCGGCCAGTTACATTTCCGCTGGCATCGGCTTCTGTTTCATGACGCAGTTTGGCCGTTACGCAAGGATCGTTGAAAAACCGCTGCAGGAATACCGCATCCTACAGGACACGCATTTCTCAAAGGCTGGCGCCAGCGGCGGCACCGGCAAGGCCGGCAGCGCCGACCCGGTGGAGACACATGTCTACCTAGTCACCGGCGAGGACGACAACTTTGCCCGCCGGGCGTTGGATATGTCGGAGCAGACCTGCTTCCTGCACGCCTTTTGTAAGACTGACCTGAAAACCCGAGTGTCGATAGAACCATTTTCTGGCTGATTGCTGCGCCGAGTGATACATATAGCAACAGGATCCACATAGATCTGATAAAACAAAACACTAATAAGGGGGGAAAGGAATGAGCCGAACTGTCTCCACGTCACTGCTAGCCTGCGCAAGCATCCTGGTGTCGGCCATGTTGCATGCCCAGTCGCCACCTGGTGTAACCTTGCCGGAAGTGGTGCCACCGCCACAACGCTTTGCCAATTCCACGGCGCATTACGATTTCCTGTTCAACTATCACAAGGGTGGCACCACACACACGTACGATAGCGTCCCGAAGTGGGAGGGCCTGTGGTCTGCCGAAGGCAACAACAGCGGCAACCAGCTGTTCCTGGAGTCGACCAATGGCGGTTCCATCGGCCCCTTTGGTGAAGGTGAGAATGTGGTTATCAAGCAAGGCGTACTGACGCCAGATTATGAGGCCGCTTTCCAGTACCGGCGCGATCTTGGCGTTGACTACGACCGTCTCACGTCCTGCGAGCCCGCCGGCATGCCGCGATGGCTGCTCGAGCCCTACGTGCGTGAATTCGTCAATACGCCCAGCCAGTCCTGGTGGAACAATGACCTCGGCAACGACATGCGCCGCATATACATTAACCAGGAGCACAAGAACATCGACGGTACCCATTACGCCGCTGGCGATTCGGTCGGTTTCTGGGTAGATGACATGCTGATCGTGCACACGGTCGATATTTTCCCCGGGGATTATTTTCGCGGTACGCCGCCGACCAGCAACCAGTTCGAGACCGTCGAAGTTTGGCGCATGGAAACTCTCAACAACGGCACAAAGCGCCTGGTGAACAATGTCACTTTCTATGACGAGCTGAGCCTCGTAGAGCCAATCACCGCGGTCTACACTTTCCGCCCGCGGCCCGACCTGGAAGAGATGGGCTTTCGCATGCGCTACTGGGAATGTGCGCAGAACGACAACACTTACCTGACGTTCGACGAGGACGGCAGACCGTCGACCCAGTATCGCTTGCCCGGCGAACCAGGCTACGTGGATCCGCGGGGCCTAGACCACCTGCGCAATCCCGACCTGCCGCCTGATCTGGTAGGCCAGGAAAAGAGCCCGATATTCAGTGAAGCCGTGCAGTAGGTGAGAGAGGAGAAGAACATGAAAAAAATGTATTACCTGATTCCGCTGGGTGGCTTTCTGCTGACACTGATGGATACTGCGCTGGCCCACCACAGCTTCGCTATGTTCGACCGCGACCGCGAGGAACTGCTGTCCGGCACCGTGGTGCGGTGGGCTTTCAACAGCCCGCATATCGCCTTGTACATAGAAACCGAAGACGGCACGCTCTTTAGTTTTGAGGGTGCGGCGCCACCAGCACTCTTGTCGCGTTCCCCTTCGATGAACGGCTTCACCTTCCAGCCCGGCCATAAAGTACAGGTGGTGTACTGTCCGCTGCATGATGGTCGCCCCGGCGGGGCGGTCGGTTATATCATCGATGCCGAAGGAACCTTTTACCGGCCCAACGATGGTGGTTGCGGTCCCAGTGCCGACTGGGAAAAGTGGGTCGGCATGGGTTACAAGTCGCGGGCAGAAGCCGAAGCGGCCCAATAAATAATTTGCAGGGGAAAGGATGAAACTCTTGGTGTTGATAATCGGTAAATCTTCGCTACTTGCTACCATGCTGTTGTGGCTGGTGCCGGTGCATGCCGCTGACAAACCGAATTTTTCCGGTACCTGGGAAATGGAAGGTTGGTCGGCGGAGGAATGGGATGTCGAGCCGCCGTATTCCGAGGTGGGTCTTTCTGCGTTTAAGGCATGGCAGGAAGATCCCCTGAGCGATCCTGCCCACCAGTGCCTGTTCAGCCTGGTGCGTATTACCACCGCGCCGATGCTGCACGAGATCGTACAGGATGATGACCGTATCCTGATGGTGTACGAATATGACCATCAGGTGCGTCGCGCCTACGTGGACCGCGACCTGCCGGAAGATCCCTATCCTACGCTGATGGGTTATTCAAAGGCCACCTGGGAGGCCGACACGCTGGTAATCGAGGCGACCGGCATCAAGGCGGGCTACCTGAGACCCCAGGGCGTGCCACACTCCGACAAGTTACGCGTAGTGGAAAAGCGCACCATGCTGGAGGACGGCCACACGCTTGCCCTGGAAACCATCATCGATGATACGCTGTATTTCACGCGGCCCTGGAGCGTGACGACTCAGTGGAAGCGTACCGATTTTGAGGTGATGGATTATGACTGCATTCCTCGTCCACACCTGGGTGACGAGTAAGGAATCGCGAACATGAAAACACCTCTACTTTCTCTATTGCTTTTTATCCTGCCCGCTAATGCATTGGCACATCATTCCTTCCTGTCCATCTATGACCAGGACCTGATTGTTACCATCGAGGGTGTCGTCACCGAAGTCTGGTTCGAGAATCCCCACAGCCGCGTGTACGTGGAAGCCTCCGATGCCGGCGGCAATAAAGTGCTGTGGGAATCGGAAACCTATCCGCGCAACATCCTCATGCGCCGGGGCTGGAATCATAACGACCTGAAGGCGGGGGATGTGGTAGTGCTCACGGGCCGCCAGGCCAGGAACGGGACCAACCGTGTGCAGATGCTGACACTGACAAGGCCATCCGATGGCTGGAAAGGGATTGGCTTCGCGCCGAATTCCATTGATTAAACGATTGTTTTATTGAGCAATACTGTAAGCAATGCATTTAGGGTTGAAAACTAAACTCTTTTATCTCTAACTGATGGCTAAAACGACTAAAGAAATATTGAAGTAGGCGTGCAAAGATGCAGCTGACTTAGCTCTGATCTTCATTGGCATCACGTTGGCCTTGATGTTTGAAAGCTAGTGTTCGGGCCGCGAGCGAAATGGGCGTAAGCTTCAGCTTCTTACAGAATTGCATATCGAATTGGTTGAAACTCGGTTGGATTTGCAAATCGACATCAGTATAAGAGGGTACAAGCTGTCGGGCCTTTGCGCGCACGACTTTGACGAGCGCAGGCGTCTTTCGTGAAGGCAGTCTTTGTCGAGCTGTCGGTCGCTGCCATTGCATGCAGGTTGGCCAACTCGTGCTTTTCGTGCTGCAGGTAATGAGCGTGAATGGCTTCCAGGAAAGCAGTATCCATGGCGCAGGACTATGCCGGGGGTTCCCCACTGCCGCAAATGGCGTAGAATCGGGCGCACAATGAAAACACTAAAACTGCTTTGTCTTGTCCTTGGGGCTATAGCGTTGACGGGCCTTAAGCCCGCCGTTGCCCAGCACGAAACCGCCAGTGACCTGGTCAGCGGCGAAAACGCCTTTCGCCAGTTTTGTGCCAACTGCCACGGCCCCGACGGTGACCTTATCGCCCAGGTCGACCTCGGCCATAACAACTTCCGCCAGCCCTATACCGATGCCCAGCTCGTCGGTATCATCTTGAACGGCATTCCGGGTACGCCCATGCCAGCCACGCCACGCGTGACCGAAGAGCAGGCGGGTATGCTAGTTGCCTGGCTGCGTAGCCTGGGCCAAAAGGAAGCATACCTGGCCGGTGATGTGGCACGAGGCCAGGCTTTGTTTGCCGGACGCGGTGAATGCATGGATTGCCACATGGTAAATGGCGCCGGTTCGGTGCTGGGGCCCGACCTGTCGAGCATCGCACTATTGCGTTCAAGCGATGAATTACGTGATTCGCTGCTGGCGCCTGCGGATGTGGTGCAACCTAATAACCGTTTTTATACTGTCGTGACCAGATCGGGTGAAGAGGTGACGGGCCGCCTACTCAACCATGACGCCTTCAGCGTACAGCTACTTGATACCAACGAGCGCCTGCGTTACTTCGACAAGTCGAACCTAGATGATTTCGGTTTTAGCGAACCTGACATGCCGGCTCTAGGCGCCGATTTCAGTGAACAGGATGTCGCCGACCTAGTCGCCTACATGGCCTCGCTCAGAAGAGGAGCCGCCCAATGAGAACACTATTGGCTGTCGCCTTTACAATGTCGACAAATGCACTCGCCCAGGTCTCCTTCGATGACATTCTCAACGCAGACAACCCAGATAACTGGCTGAGTTATTCGCAGTCGCTGAAGAACCAGCGCCATAGCGCGCTCACGCAGATTGATACTGACAACGTGGACGATCTGGAACTCCAATGGGTGTGGCAGGCGCGCTCGCTGGAAAAATTCGAGACCACGCCGCTGGTGGTCGACGGTGTGCTGTATACCGTGCAAGCACCGAACGATATCGTGGCGCTTGATGCCGGCACTGGCCGTATTTTCTGGACCTACCACCATCAGCCGGAGCCATCGCGTACTTGTTGCGGCCGCGTCAATCGGGGGCTCGCCATTCTGGGCAATACGCTGTTCATGGGTACCGTGGACGCCCGCCTACTGGCTATCGACGCCCGTGCCGGCAATTTGATCTGGAATACGTCGGTCGCAAATCCGGACGAGCTGTACTCGATCACAATGCCGCCCATGGTGGTGGAGGACAAGGTTTACATTGGGGTTGCCGGTGGTGATATGCCCACGCGCGGTTTTGTCGCCGCGTACAGCATCAAAGATGGCGCCCTTGTATGGAAGACCCACACCATTCCCGGCCCCGGTGAGCCTGGTCACGACTCCTGGTCAGGCAGCTCCTGGATGACCGGAGGTGCCGCCATATGGAATGCCGGCGCCTACGATCCCGAGGCCAACCTCGTTTACTTCGGCACCGGCAACCCACAGCCGGACTGGGATGGCCGCGACCGCCTTGGTGATAACTTGTACAGCGACAGCGTTCTTGCCTTCGACGCCGATACCGGTGAGATAAAGTGGCATTACCAGTTTACACCGCATGATGAAATGGATTACGACTCCACCCAGGTGCCCGTCCTTGTGGATCGCGAGTGGAACGGTCGCCAGCGCAAACTGATGTATTGGGCCAACCGCAACGGTCTAATGTACGTGCTTGACCGACTTACCGGCGAATTCCTGCACGGCAAACCTTTCGTCGCCGTGAACTGGATGACCGGCTTTGACGATAACGGCCGGCCGATCCGCGCCGAGGGCATGCTGCCGTCGCCGGAAGGCACCGTCATTCGCCCGCACGTGCACGGTGCCATCAACTGGGCCCCGACCAGCTACAGCCCGAAACAGGATCTTTATTACGTAGCGCACTGGGAAGATTCCGGCATCATGGCCATCGAAGGCCAGTTCCCACAGTCGCTAGGCGTTAATCGCCGCCAGACCACCATGGGCGATGTCGCGCTCGAGCCCTTCCTCAACAACAACGATGAAGCCTGGGGCGTGGTGCGTGCCTATGATCCCGACACCCTCGACCCAGTGTGGGAGTTCGATCTCGGCAACATCACCTGGGGTGGCACGCTGTCCACCGATGGCGACCTGGTCTTTGCCGGTGGCAAGGACGGTTACTTCGTCGCACTGGATGCCAACAGCGGCGAAATGAAATGGAGAACTAACCTGGGTGGCCAGGTCAACGCGGCGCCGATGACGTATTCGGCTGGCGGCAAACAGTACATCGCTATTGCGGCGGGTTCGGCACTGTTTACGTTTGCCTTGCCTGACTGATTCAGTAATGGAGTGGTAACCTGGTTGAGGAATTGCCAGAATAGGCGACCATGCTTATGCGCTCCTCCCGATCAATTGTCATCATCCTGCTGTGCTTGGCAGGTACATGCGCTATTGCCCAGGATTTTCCACCCAACGGCCCGATTCCTGACCGCATTCAGCGCATCATCAACGGCCACAACCTCCCCGACTCCAGTTTCAGTTTCTACGTGCAGGCGGTGGACTCGGATGTGCCGCGTTTCGTCTTCAATGCCGGCAAGCCGATGAACCCGGCTTCTGCCGTGAAGACCGTGACCACGCTGGCGGCGCTGGAATCCCTCGGGCCGTCCTTTACCTGGCAAACTCAGTTGTATGCCCTGGGTCCCATCGAAGACGGCGTGCTGCGAGGTGACCTGCTGATGAAGGGTGGGGGCGATCCCTTCCTTGTAGAAGACCAGCTGCGGGGAATGCTTAAGTCACTGCAGCGTGCCGGTGTCGAGCATATCACCGGCAATCTCGTGCTGGATGGCTCCTACTTCGATCCGTCCGTGACAGGCGGTGATCTCATCGATAACCAGGCCGGCCGCGCCTACAACACGCTGCCGAATGCGGTCATCGCCAACTTCCAGGCCATGACCTTCTACTTTTATCCACACAACAACGGCCGCGAGGTCATTATTCATACCGACCCGCACCTGCCAAACCTCACCATCACCAACCGCCTGCGACTGGAAAATCGTCCCTGCGGTGGTTACCAGCGTGGCATCAGCTTCAACCTGAACCCGGACGATCCCACCGAAGTAATTTTCGAGGGCAGCTTCCCGTCCCGCTGTTCGCAGTACCAGATGGTGCGCGAGGTGCTTAACGCACCAAACTATACCTTCGGACTGCTAAAGTCATTGTGGCAGGAACTTGGCGGCCAACTGGATGGCGGCATGCGTGTGGGCGTGGTCCCTGACGACCTCGAGATGATCTTGGAATGGAACTCTCTGCCGCTGTCAGACATCATCAAGTCCATCAACAAGTATTCGAACAACCTGATGACTCGACACCTGTTGCTAACCCTGGGTGCCGAGGTGCTGGGTCCGCCTGCTACAGTGGAAAAGGGTATCGAGGCCATGAAGAATTACCTCGAGTTGAAAAGCCTGGATTCGACCCAGCTTTCCCTCGACAATGGCGCCGGGCTGTCTCGAGACACACGTGTGACCACGGCATTGCTGAATGCTATGCTTCATGGCGCCTGGCACAGCCCTTACATGCCGGAGTTCCTGGCTTCGCTACCGATTAACGGCCTGGACGGCACCATGCGCAACCGCGTGCGCGGGTCGACCATGTCGGGCCGCATGCACGTGAAAACCGGTTCTCTGGATGAAGTAGCGGCTGTCGCCGGATATGTCTACGCTCAGAGCAATACCATGTACACGGTGGTGGGTATTGTCAATCATGAGCTTGCCGACCGGGGTCCTGGTGCGGAACTGCTTGATGAATTCCTGACGTGGGTCTATTTACAGTAAGTTACACTTAGGTCAGAAGAAGCCCGCAAAGTTGACATCCGACATTGCAGACAAGAACAAACACAAAAAACAAGAGAGAATTGAAGTGAAAAAAGTACTGAGCACGTTCCGACTTATCACCATCTTTGCCGCAACCATTTTCCTGGTGGGCTGTTCCGGGGAAAGCAGTGATGTACCGGCAGCCGAAGAGGGCGCTGCCCCAGTCATGGCAGAACCCTCGCTTGTCGAACAGATACTGACGCCGCTGCCTGGCCTGGAAGACGTCGTACCCGAACTGACGCAGAAAATCACTGTGTTGATGCGCACAGGCGCAGGCGATATCACCATCGATATTTTCCCGGAAGCGGCGCCCAACGCCGCGACGCGTTTTATCGAGCTGGTGAATGAAGGTTTCTATGACAACACGCCCGTGTTCCGTGTAGTTCCTGGATTCGTGGCGCAGTTCGGCATCAACTGGCGCGGTGAATTCCCCGACTGGCAGGACCGCAACTTCGACGACGACCCCGTGCTTTTCGCCCACGAGCCCGGCACGCTGGCCTTTGCCAAGGCTGGACCTAACACTAACTCCACTCAGGTGTTCATCAATTACGTGAACAATAATCGCCTGGCGGCACCGAACTTGAACTTCACGGTTTTCGGCATGGTTGTTGACGGCATGGCGGCAGCCGAGGCCTTCATTCCCGTCGGTGATCCCAGCGGCGGTCTTGACCAGGGCGCCCTGTGGGAGGATGGTGGCGTCTACCTAGAGTCCCTGCCTGCGCAACCCGTCATGATCGAGGAAATGCGCGTCATTAGCACCGTTCCCTGATCCTGCGTCTTAATCTTCAGCGAGACTCTCGTGAATGATAGCCAGCGCATCCGGTTCTCCGGGGCGGCCTGTGATGGTATGCGGTTTTTGGCTCAGCAGTTTCTTGAAAGCGGTTGCGCCGGGGCAGGTGTCGTAAAAGACGCTGAGGGATTCGAGATCATCGAAGCTTACGTGCTCATCGAAGGTGAGCCGTATCACGTCGAGCGCTTCCCATAAAACGGCGTCGGACGCCATCACCTGTCGGTCAGCCATCTTCCGTGTCCATTCCCACTTCGTGAGCGTCTGGTCGAGCGTGGCCAGATGCATTTCCACGCGTCGTTTGAGGATGCCGGTGGCTGCAGCGATATTGGTTTCCGGGTGGAAAATGTCGCACCAGATCAGGTTGATGCAGGAAACCAGCAGATCGAGGAAGGCGCTGGAGGTCAGCTGGCGATGCTGGAGCCACTCTATATCGGTGAAATCGTCTGGGTCGTTCAGCGTGCTGTCGAGAAATTCCGTGATCACTAGCGCCTCGTTCAGTCGCATGTCGTCCCACTGCAGGAAGGGCAGCTTCTGGAAATCACCGGTAACATTCCTGTCGGTGCGTATCAGCGGCCAGTTGCTGTTATCTTTCGTCAGCTTGATCAGATTATCGGTGAAGGGTACCTGGTGATGGCTGAGCAGGCCGCGAATGAATTGGCCACGACCACGCAGGTCAAAGTAATGCAGGGTTACGTCGGGAAAATCATCCATGGTGTGGGTCCAGGTCGGGATGCGTGTTGGTCCCAATTATAGTGACCGCGCAAGTAGACTCCACTTTTCTTGCAGGTAAAATTGCATTTTTCATAAAGCATTATCAATTCAGTATCTTATAGCCTTTCCATGACATTTTTTCCCCTTGAAGACATTGCGCTAATGCAGGACGGTTATCGGAAGGTGTTTCGGGTGGCTGGTCATCACTTGTTGTTGTTACATCACGCCGGCAAGTCGCACCTGCTCGACAATATCTGCCCCCATGCCGGCTATCCGATGGATGCCGGTCAGATCATCGAGAACCACCTGCGTTGCCCGATGCACGGGTACCTGTTCAATCTCGACAACGGAGATTGCCGCGAGGGCTACGAAGGGCCCTGCAACGGCGTACGCATATACACGCTGGTGGAACGTGACGGACAAGTGGGCGTAGAGCTGTAAATCTCTAGAGGACCAGGCCCACGATGGCGCCGGTCATGGAGGTGGCGAGCGTTCCGGACACGATGGACAATGGTGAGAGGGACAGGATCTCCTTTCGCCGCTCCGGGCAGAAAGTTACCAGGCCGGCGATCATGATGCCTAGTGATCCCAGGTTGGCGAATCCGCACAAGGCATAGGTCATGATGATGCGACTGTGCTCAGTCAAGGGAGCATCCTGCAAATTCACGAAGGCGATGAACTCGTTGAGGATGGTCTTGGTGCCCATCAGCTGGCCCGCAGTAAATGCTTCACTCCAGGGAATGCCTATCAGCCACATCAGCGGTGCAAAGATCACCCCGAAGATACCCTGCACGGTAATAGCCTGGCCGTTCACCTCGGACAGCAACGACAACACTTCGTCGGCCAGTGCGGCCATCGCCACGAATACGAGCAGGGTGGCCACGATATTTCCCAACAGCTTCAGTCCATCCGTCGTGCCACGCATGATGGCATCCATAATGCCGTCATAATGCAGGTCGTGTTCAGTGCGCGCTGTGGCGTCAGTCTTTGAAACTGACATAACCTCGTCTAGTGGTTTCATGATCATGGCCAGCATGATAGCGGCGGGGGCGCTAATCACCGAGGCTACCAGGATATGGGACATCGGCGTTTCTATAACACCGGTCAGCAGCGTCGCATACAGACCCATAACGGTGCCTGCTACCGTGGCCATGCCGCAGGTCATTAGGATAAACAGCTCCGTCTGCGTCATGCAGTGCAGGTAAGCACGGATTAGCAGAGGTGATTCCACCATGCCGAAAAAGATGTTGGCTGCGGCGCCGAGGCCTACCTCGCCACTGAGACCGAAACTTTTCTGCAATACCTTGCTGAATGCGCGCACGACGACTGGAATGACGCGCCAGTGCCAGAGCAGTGCGGACAGCACGCTAAGTAGCAGTAGGACGGGCAGGGCGGTGAAGGCAAGGCTGGCGATATTAGAGGGTTCAGTCACGACATAGGGGGTGGGGCCGCCGCCAACAAAGCCGAAAACGTATGCTGTGGCGGTTCCCGTGGCGCGAATTACGGCGGAGATGCCGCGGTTGAGCAACAACAATACTTGCTGGAAGGGGCCCACTTTCAACAGGAGCAGGGCAAGTAGGAATTGCAGGCCCACGCCTGCGACGATGACTTTCAAGGACTGGCGCTGCATGCCGCCGCACAGCCAGGCCAGGAGGAGAATGGCGATGATGCCTAGGATGCCCTGGAAGGGAATATCACTGCTCACAATTGCCCGACACTCTGCATAGAATGAAACTTAATTATCCTAATACAAGAATTGCTAACCATGAAAGGTGGAAGGACCAGTATTCGTGATTATGCCAGCGTCCACCAGCACTGGGGCAATATCGTTATCCAAATCATCTGCATGCCGTTCTTCATGGCCACCATCTCGAGGCGAACTCAACGCCGCCCGAGTTTATTTCCTTAAGCATATACACAACGAGCAATTCTGCCGCTTCTTCTTGTTCCTGGCGATGAAGTTTCAGGGACTGCTTTAAAAATTTTCACTGATAAATCTGATGGGCTCTATATAATGCGCCCTTCGCCGTATTTCCAATCAGCACTGCCCATGAAAAAAGACTTACTCAAGATGGCCCTTATCCTGGGTTCACTGAGCTGGATCGGCCCATTCGCCATCGACATGTACCTGCCCGCTATGCCGGTCATCGCCGATGACCTGCAGGCGTCCGTGTCCGCGTCGCAGGCGACATTGATGGCGTTCTTCATTTCCTTCGGCGTCAGCCAGCTGGTGTACGGCCCCGCCACCGACGTGATGGGCCGCAAGCCTCCGCTGTATTTTGGGCTGGTGGTTTTCGCGCTAGCTTCTATCGGCTGTGCCGCATCGCCGAGTATCGAGATGCTGATCGCTATGCGCTTCATCCAGGGCATCGGCGCCGCGGCCGTGATGTCGATACCGCGCGCCGTCATCCGCGACTGCTACACCGGCAATGAGGCTACACGCCTGATGTCTACCATAATGCTGATTATCGCGGTATCGCCGATGTTTGCCCCTCTGCTCGGCAGCGCCGTGATCGTGCCGTTCGGCTGGCGCGCGGTCTTCATCGCTGTGGCTATGGCGAGCGGGCTCGGCTTTACAATGACCCGGTTCGCCTTGCCCGAAACCCTGAAACCGGAAAACCGTACACCGTTCAACCTAAGCAAGATGTTGAGCGCATTCGGCGTGCTAATCCGTGACACGCATTTCATGGGCCTCACACTTATTGGTGGTATGGGCATGGGCAGCTTCTTCGCCTTTCTGGCGACCAGCTCCTTTTTATACATGGACTACTACGGGCTGACGTCCTTCCAGTACAGCCTAGCCTTCGCGCTGAACGCTTTCGGATTTTTCGCCGCCAGCCAATTAGCCGCCAACCTTGAAGCAAAGTTTGGTGTGATGAAAGTGATTCGATCCGCGGTGTCCGGTTACTGCACGTTCGCCTGCGGTTTGTTCGTGCTGGTGATGGCCGGGTTCGATGCCTTCCCGGTGCTGGTGGTTGGTTTGCTGTGCACCTATGCCTTCCTAGGGCTTGTGTTGCCGACCTCGATGGTGCTTGCGCTTGAAGACCACGGCCCCATCGCCGGTACAGCTGCTGCGCTAGGCGGTACCTTGCAGATGATGGTAGGCGCGATTGCCATCGCCATCGTCAGTGCGGTGTTCAACAACACGCCGGTACCGCTGGTGTCAGCGGTAGCCATTTGCGCGATTGTTGCCATCGTGATGTCTGTAGTTGCCCTAAAAAAATAGGCCGCCTGACAATCAGGGTGCCTGGCAGGAAAAGCTCGCGGCATCCATGGGATCGCCACTGCCGTCGTACACCGGTACTTCCGGCCAGGCGCAGGTTGGCCGCGTAAACTCACCCATCGCGTTCTCCGACCCAGGGAAGTCCGGCGGTGGTGCAGGGTGGGTGCCTAACAGCGTGCCGGGGGCATTACCTTCCTCCACCCACGCTTCCATCGCTGACAGCCAGTCCACGTTGCCGGCTCCTTCACCACCCGCGCAATGGCTCATGCCCGGAACCTGGTAGTAACGCATCCCGTCATTGAAGGCCTGTTCACCCAGTGTGAAAATCACGTCGTTCACATAGTTTAGCGTGTTGCCGTAGGAGATCAGGCCGTCATATGTGCCATGGTACGTGATGAGCTTGCCGCCGTTGCCGAAGAAAGCGGAGAGATCGGGGTTCATGGCGATTATCTCGGCGCCGATGCCCATCGATGGCGGCATGTGATCGTCAGCGTTGAATGTGGATGGGTCCCAGTTTTGGTCTTTCATGATGATGTCCTTGAAGTAAGCGGAACCGAGACTGAATTGCGGCGAGGTGTAACCCAGCCAGAGCTGTTCGCTGCCCGCTCCGGTGCCGGGGAACCAGACGGTACCGTCGGTGCCGACCACCCCAGCGTACATGGTTTGTGCGGCGGCCAGTTCCTCGGGCGCCAAACATTGTGCGTTGGCTTCACCTTCACAAAGCAGGTCCGCCGGATCGAAGGTGCACTGGGCGATAGCCGAGATCACCTGGTCTTCCACGCCGTCGAGAGCGTCACACGCGGCGATGGCGGCGCTCTTGAGGAGCGGGATCTTGGCCGGCGACAACTTGCCCGCCCCGAAATTGTTCTGGATGACCAGCGCCAGTGCCATTAACGGCGACCAGTTGGCGGCTGGTGCACCGGCGACAATGGCATCGTAATCATCGGGGAAGCGCTGCGCTTCCATTAGGCCCTGGCGGCCGCCGGTGGAGCAGCCGACGAAATAATTCAGTTCCGGGGCCCGGCCGTAGCGAGCAGTGGTGATGGCCTTGCCGGTGATGGTGAGTTCATGCACGGCGCGCCAGGCGAAGTCAGTGAACTTTTCCGGGTGGCCAACAGCCCAGCCGTAGATGTTCGAACCACCGTTGCTATGCCCGGTATCAGTGTTGGCTACCGCGTAACCGCGCATCAGGGGGTCAACCAGTGAGCTGTGCACGACGTTGCCGGCAACGCCACCATTGCCGGTCTGCATGAAACGGCCATTCCAGTTTTCCGCCGGCAGCCAAAGTTCGAAGCGAATATCCGAATCCTCCGTCGGGTGGATGGAGCCGACCACGCGGCAGAAGGCGGGCAGGCCGGAATAATCCGGGCCAAAACCACCAAAGCGCCCGGCAGGGGCAGTAAAATCGCCGGCCGCTACACTTTCCGCGCTGCTGATGGTGGTGAGCGCGAATTCGGCAGCGGCAAGGTCTTCGCAGGCCGTGGTTTGCATGGCTACAGGCGTGGCAACGGCAGGCGCTGCAGCCTGTTCGCCAGGTTGTTCACTACATGCGGTAAGAACCAGAATAAGTCCTGAGAAGATTGTCGTTTTTTTCAGCATCATTGTTCCTCTCTAGTAACTGTTGACTGTTTTATTCCCAACCAGTATCCACATCAAACTCGACAAAGATTCCGATGGCCTCCACTTCGTGAATCTGGCCGTCAGTGATCTTCAGGATATGCGCGGCAGGCAGGTCGTAAGGATCACGTAACTCATCCCACATCACCTCGCTGCCGTCGGCGGCGATCATGCGGTGCGGTCCGTAGGCCATTGATTGGCGGAAGTGGGACAGACCCATTACCAGGCCTTGCACCGGATCCACCGCGACGATGCGGCGGTTGTCGATGCTGTCTATGTAGGCGAAGCGGCCTGAATCCATCTGGCCGATACAATCGCGCGCCACGGCGGGTGGCTGGTTGCCGTTGCGGTCGACCTGCTCGAACACTTCGGGCTCGAGGTAGTAAGCCGCCGTGATCATGCCGTTTTCCTGGCGTTCGCAATCGGCGCCAAAAGGCGCCAGCGAGCCGTCGCTCAGGTTGAGGGCGTCGTAATATTTGCCGGCGATCAGCGCCAGTTCACGGTAATCCATGCGTGCATTTGCCGGAACTGTGCTGGTGATGGCGGCGCGTGGCCTGGCCAGGCTTCCGGGCTCGACGATCGGTGGGACGTCGTCGATTAGATGTTCCGCCTCGATGACTTTACCATCGTGTACTTTCAGGCGGGCGGCCAGCAATGCCTGCACGCCTTCGCCTTCATGGCGGCGAGTCAGGACGGCCATCAGGCCGATGCTGTTCTGACGCGGGTCAGGTACGTATATGCGATAGGTGTCGGAAACAGCTGTGGCACTGGTCCAGGTGCCCTGCCCCGGTTGCAGGCGGGTGATGTTTTCGACAAAGGCGATGTCGTCGGCCAGCGGTGCGGCAGTAGGATCATTTGCCGCCAGGGCGGCCAGGTAGGTATCGGCGATGCTGGCAAGGCAGTCACGGTCACAGGCCGGATTGCTGGCGGCGAAGACCGGAACGGCAAGAAGGCTAAATAACACACCGAAAATGCTAGGCATACTATCCCTCTGATGACCATTGTTTTTTAGTGGGTCCCGCAGAATACCACAACCCCGAAACCGAATGTCATCATGGCTAACGGCATTTAATTCATGGAAAATGCCGAAGAAATAGCCGCAAAAATCTGACAAGAACAATTAAATGGTAACGGCGATGAACAAACCTTCCATCATGTGGCTTGCCGTGACTGGCATAGCACACACCACTGCACTCCTGGCCCAGGGCAGTGTCGGTTTCGGCTGGCCTGTGACCGTTGAAGATAGCGGCTTCGTCAGTGGCGGCATCGAGGGCGAGGGCGAACAGGTCACCCGGGAAGGGCAGGTACCGCCGGGTATCGAACCATTAGATGTCGACCTGTTTACCACAAACGATTTCTACCTCGACGTTGCCCTCTGGTCCGATCCACGTTACTTTCGTTGCAACAGCCCGTCGACCCTGCAGGCCATGTGGGGTGCCGATGAATCTAATAAGAACGGCCTGATCGGCTCCATGCCACCAGGCAGTGCATCCTGGGGTCACTGCGACCGGGACTTTCCGCGCGAGGGCATCCTTTCTCCCTATCCGTTCGCCAGCGCCGAGGCGCATTACAACGCGTTACTGGAAGAAGCCCGAGCGCAGGGTGGACCCACCAACTATTCGCGGGCGAATCCGCCGCCGGACTGGAATGGGCGTTACACTCGTGACGTGACAAACCGGTTCATGGCGAACCGAGAAGGGCGTGCATACGAACCACCCAAGCCCTGGCTCGACGAGCCGCCGCAATGGTTTTTCACCGCGGTCAACCAGACCTCGACGATCCTGTCGCTGCTGACCCCGGAGTACCAGCGCCGCACAGTGCAGATGCATTACCACCAGTCGGTGAACAACGCGCCGCTGTGGCCGGCTCAGTTCTGCTGGCCGGATGGTTTCATGCGCATGTACTCGCGCCAGGCCTATGTGAACATGGACTTCATCGTCATGCCGGGACGCATGCAGATGATGGCGAGCAGCGCAGAGAACTTCATTCGCAACTTTAATGTTCGAAGGGAATTCATTCTTCCTGATGACAACGAGGATGGGGTACCGCGCCTGGGTGACGACGTGCCGCGCTGGTACGGCGAGACGGTCGCCTTCTGGCAAGGTGAACGACTCATTTCGTGGACATCCAACATCGTGCCGTGGGTGACACACGGCGTGTTCGAATTTTCCGGCAAGCTGCAGACCGTGGAGATATTCTCACCGCGCCGCGACCCCAACGGTAACCTGGCCGGGATCGAGCACGAAACCATTTTTTACGACCCCGAAGCCTTCGTGGCACCGCTGCGCCTGGTGCAGGTATTCAGCAAGATCGCCAGCCTGGAGGACGTCCCGCCGTTTATTTACAACCGCTGCATCCAGACTATCTTCCCTATTGACGGTCGCGCTCAGCCGGTAAGTCCGAACCAGGTCATCGATTTCACCGTGCCGGACATGTACGGAAGGCCGTGGGCGCGGATCTGGGAGACCTATTTCGAGGAAGGCATGCAGCGGCCGGGGAATGAATCTTTGTTCGATTTTTCCCAGTAAGTACCTCGAATACTCCTACCAAGTAATCTGGTTTGATTCACGATGGCTATTTCTTACCTGGATAAAAAGAGATATAAATTCCGCTAAACCCTGCTGATCGGAGCACACGTCATGCACAACTTCATATTGCGTCAGTCCATTACAGTGATACTGCTCTTTTCCTCTATGTTCGTGCAGGCGGCCAGCTGTGACGACCTTGCCCAATTGGTAATTGCTTCTGTAACAATCACGGCCACTGAAAGTAAGGCGGAAGGTGCCCTTGAGCAGCGCTTCGGTCCCGACCTCAGGCTGCCGTCCCATTGCCGGGTCGCCGCGGTGATGAGCCCGTCCGACGACTCGCACATCGATATGGAGCTTTGGCTGCCGGACGACTGGAATGGCAAGTTTCTCGCCGTCGGCAACGGTGGCTGGGCTGGCAGTATCAGCTACAGCGCCATGGCGCGCGGTCTCCAAGCCGGCTACGCGGTGGCTTCCAATGACACCGGGCACCAGGGCGCAAGCGCGGCATTTGCGGCAGGGCATCCAGAAAAGCTGGTGGATTTCGGCTGGCGCGCAATGCACGAGATGACCGTGCATTCGAAAACCATGGTCGAACGTTTCTATGATATTGCGCCGCGCCTGTCCTATTACCAGGGTTGCTCCACCGGCGGGCGCCAGGGCATGATCGAAGCGCAGCGCTTTCCCGACGATTTCGACGGCATGATCATCGGCGCGCCGGTGTACAACGTGCTGGCGCTCAACGCCACACAGTTCAGCAACATGAAGACGCTCATCGAGGACCGTAGCGAGTCCTTTACCCAGGGCGAGATCGAGCTGCTACACAATTCCGTGCTGTCTGCCTGCGAGGCGAATGACGGCGTGGCGGACGGTTTTCTCAATAACCCGTTGGCCTGCGACTTCGAGCCGGCGTCACTGAAATGCGGCAATACCGACGGCCTCAGCTGCCTAACTGCCGAACAGGTGAGGGCGGTTGAGCGGGTTTACGGTGGGGTGTATTCGTCCTCAGGTGAACTGTACTACCCGGGACATGCCCGCGGTTTTGAACTCGGCTGGCGTATGCCGACCGCGGGTGATGTGCCATCAGACCTACAGACAGATGCCACTCGCTACGTGCTTTATGAAGATGCGGACTGGGACTGGCGTGAATTCGATCTTGATCGTGACCTGCCGGCGGTGCGGGAAAAAGCCGCTTATCTTGAGGCGTTGGATACTGACCTGGCCGCTTTCCGGGCGCGCGGCGGCAAGCTGCTGTTCTACCACGGTTGGAACGATCCCGGCCCGTCGCCGCTGAACACCATCAACTACTACCGGGGCGTGTTGAACACTGTTGGTGGTGACATGGATGCGTGGATGCGCTTGTACATGATGCCTGGCATGGGCCACTGTTCCGGCGGTATAGGCCCGGACAACGCCGATTTCCTCGGTGCACTCGATGCCTGGGTGGAGGAGGGTGTCGCCCCGGCCAGTATCACCGCATCCCGTATCCGTGAAGGACGCGTCGACATGACCCGTCCGTTATGCCCGTACCCGGCAGTTGCGACATGGGACGGCAGCGGTAATTCGAATGATGCCGCGAGCTACAGCTGCCGAAAATGACCCTGTTACGGTCAGACTTTGTCCTTGAACGTGTCGATCATGCTCTTCATTGCCGGCGGAGTTGAATTATCGAGGTAGGTGAGGAAAGGTTTCGCGTAGGACGAGCGGCGCACTTCCTGGCCGACATAAAACAGATAGTTCCGCTGTGGGTAGTAAGCAGGCATGTAAAGACTACATCAATGTGCCTCGAATTTCGGGATCCCGCCACCATCTAGATACACTGACACAACATCAAATGCGGCTTCCGCGAATTTTTCATAGCCGGCGTCGGTTGGCCAGCCGATGTGCGGTGTCAGCACAACGTTGGGCAATGTCGCCAGGGGATGATTGGCTCGTAGTGGTTCCTTGTCGAATACATCCAGACCGGCGCCAGCGATACGGCCCGACTTGAGTGCGTCGACCAGTGCGGCTTCGTCCACGATGGGGCCGCGTGCCGTGTTGACCAGCCAGGACGACGGGCGCATCAATCCCAGCCGCCGGGCATCGATCAGCCCGCGCGTTTCCGGCAGCAGTGAGACATGGATGGAAACGACATCTGCCTCCGCCATCAAATCATCCAGATCCCTGTACTCGGCGCCGGCATTGGCGGCGCGTTCCTCATTCAGTGTCGGACTCCAGGCAATGATCTTCATGCCGAAGGCGGCGGCAATGCGCGCGGTATGGGCGCCGACGCGGCCCAGGCCGACGGCGCCAAACGTCTTGCCCTGCAGGATTGGGGTTGACGGCACCTCCCATTCGCCGTGCCGAAGCTTACGGTCGAGTTCCGGTATCCGTCGCATGCCGGCGATGGCCAACCCGATGGCAAGCTCCGCCGCGCCGACGGAATAACCGCCCGATGCCTTGCCCACAGTGATGCTCAGCTCCTGGGCCGCGTCGAAGTCGATGTGGGCTGCGTGGTTGCCGGTCTGCACTATGAGCTTCACCTTTTTCATGGCGGTCAGGAAGGTGCGGTCAAATTTTGTACGTTCGCGGTTGGCGATGACGGCATCGTAAGCATCGAGCTGATCCGGCCCCGTTGTCGGGGTGGTGAAGATGTCCACCTCGACTCGCTCGCGCAGTTTACGCACGCCGTCGGTGGCACTCCAGGCGTTATGGATGTCGTCGAGAATCGCTATCCGCATTGTTTCATCACCCAAATATGATCCAGCACAGCAGGGCGCCGACAAGAGACATCGACAATCCCCAGATTAGCAATGCATTAAACAGTTTGCGCGTATCCGTGCCTTCCGCGGCGCTTGCCATGTACAGCGCGCCCACGGTCGAGAGCGACGAAAGGTCGACCAGGCTCGCACTCATGGACATGGACAATGCGATGGGCAGCGGTTCGATGCCGCCCAGCTGGTCGGCAAGGTTGGGCACCATGGGCAGGAAGGCCGGCAGGACGACGCCAGAGGTGCTGCTGTACACGGAGATGAAGCCGGCGCCGAAGGCGACGATGGCCTCTATGGTGGCGGGCGTTGAAATGGTGGCGATGCCGTTGGTAATAAGCAACAGGCCTTCGGTTTCCTCGAGCAGCGACACCAGCACGGTGACGCCGGTGACCATGACGATGACGGGCCAGGGCATGCGCTTGATTGCCTGCGACTCATCAACGCTACGCAGCAGGATCAAGGATGCCGCAATGATGATGGCGACCATGCCGACGTCGAGGGAGAAGGCCACCACGGCAACTATCAATATTAGGATTCCGCCAGCGGTGAGCCAGTGTCGGCGCTGCATGGCCAGGTCCTCGCCCGCGGGCATGATGTCTTTACCATCGTCAGTGCCTGAACCTTTCAGCTTCATGCCCCCGAACAGGAAGAAACCTGCGACCCCCACCAGTAAGTGCGCGAAGGCGTTAAAGCCAAAGGTATACCACCGGTAACCGTCGAGGCCGATGCGCGCCATGATGTCGTTGGCGATGATGCCGTTCGGCGAGAACGGCGACAGGGTACCCGCCAGCACGCCGTTGCCGGCCACGACAGCCATCACCAGCGGCGAGATGCCGGCACGTGCGGCCGCGGCCATCGCTGGCGGCGCGAGAAGGGCGCTTGCCGGAGTGGCGCCAGCGCCGATGGTGGCGATGATGAAACCGACCAGGAAAAACATGGACGGTAGCAGCATGGCGTTGCCCTTGCACAGGCGCACGGCGTGATTGGTGAATCGCGTCAGCGTGCCGTTGCAGTTGGCGATGGAGAACAGCAGGGTCACGCTGACCAAGGTGAACAGCAGGTCGGTGGGAAAGCCCGCGATAACATCGTCGGGGCTCATGTCGCCGATGAAGACGCCGACGACGAAGGCCATGGCCATGGCCAGCACGCCGATGTTGATGGTGGTGGTGCAGCTCAGGATCACAGCGAGCAACAGGGACGCCACCGAGATCCAGGCCAGGTCCATCAGGATTTCCCGGCCAGGCTTTCGATGAGATCGCTGAGACGCGGCAGTTCGTCCACCGTTTCGGCCTGTTCGAAGATGCGCGTGATCCGGGTGTCGTCGAAGAGAAGGGTGGCGCAGTCGCTGAATTTCTCGTACAGCTCGTCGCGGGTGAAGGGCAGGTCCGGCCCGCCGCGATAGCGTTCGTCTGCTTTTTGTACAAGCGTGGTACCGTCCACGAGGTCCACCTCCACCGTGCTGCGGATCTTTTCCCAGCCCTGCGCTTCGATATCCGCATCGAGTACGCGGGTCACCTTGCGCATCATGGCCTGCACCGGTTCGCTCTGCACGAACTCGTCGTTGAACTCGGCGACACCGGCCTTGCGGCGCAGGGCGATGGCGCCGACCATGAAGGCGGGACAAAACTTCGCCTCCAGTTCGTTAGTGGCGATGTCATAGCGCAGCGGGTTGAGAATGTTGGAGCCGGCGCGTACACGGATCGCCGTGATGTTGTCTGGATCGACATCGTTGTCGATGACCAGCCGCCGCATGGCGTCCATGGTGGGATGGCCGAGCACGCCACAGGGATAGGGCTTGATGGACACGCCGGGGCTGACAATGGTGTGCGGATTGCCGAGCACGCCATTGATCCTGTCTTCATCGAAACCATGGCCGTGGCTAAAGGTGCTGAAGAAACCCCACGGCGGATCGAGAGCATCGTGGCCGCCGGTGTAGCCGCGCGCGGCGAGTTCGGCGGAGATGATGCCGTTTTGGGCGGCGCGACCGACGTGCAACGGTTTGGTCATGCTGCCGAAATTGACGCGGATGCCGGATGCAGAACTGGCCGCTATGGCCAGCATGTGTTCCAACTTTTCATTATCAAGTTTCAGTAACTTGGCGGCGGCAACGGCCGCGCCGAAGGTGCCGATGGTGCCCGAGGTATGGAAGCCCTGCTTGTAGTGGGACGGGTTGATTGCCTCGGCGATCTTGCACTCGACTTCGAAACCGGTGAGGAAGGCCTCCAGGAAATCGCGGCCCGACACACCTTCACGTTCACCGATGGCCAGCGCCGCCACCAAGGGCGGTACGGTCGGGTGGGTCAAAAGGCCAAAGATGCGGTCGGCGCTGGTGGCCAGCTGGGTGTCGTCCCAGTCGAGCGCATGGCCGGCGGTGGCGTTCACCAGGGCGGCATGGGCGGCGCCGGTTTTGAACGGGGCCCGGCCAAAGGCGGTCGCCTCGGCGGCGGCGCCGACCGTGTTGGTGTATTCGGTGACGATATCGGCGGCCGGCTGGACGGAGCCGGCGAGCATGACACCGAGGCCGTCGATGATGCAGCGTTTGCCGATCGTCAGCGCTTCGGGGGGGAACTGGTCGAGGCGGGCGGAACTGATGAAGTCCACGACTGCCTGGGTTACATGCGGCATTTTTAATCTTCTTGTTTAATGATGTTTATCAGCAAACCGGGAGGATAAACCGGACCCGGGTATAAAGCATGCTTACTTTAATAAAAGAACTATTTTAAACAGCCCTGCTTTTTTCAGACTGGATTTTTTTAGCGATTATTTTTCTGGCTGCTGTACTGGCAGCATCCACGTTGAGGATGATGGGGTACAAGTCCATCAGGTCTGTTTCACCCAAGCGTGATTGTTGTGCCTCGATAATCGGTGCGTCCTCGTATTGGAAGGGGGCTTTCAGCACTTCGACTCCCCGGTTGACGATGTCGGCTCCGTGAGACCCGATGCTTCGGGACTGGGTGACGGCATAGAAATAATGCGTGGTTTGCCCGGTTTCCGGTGTAAACCAGTGCGCCTGTTTGGACACAATGCCGTGCTCAAAAGGCTGGCCGGCAGCAACGCCTCCGGCAAAAAGTGCCATGTAGGATGGCGCCTGCCAGTGCACATGCAGCCAGCGATCCACGGGGCCTTTAGGAACATTCATTGCCTGGCGGATGAAATCAGGTGGAGTCTCGTCTCCCATGATGTCCCTTCTTGACCATACCGTATCGTCGACCAGTTCATGAGTGACCTGCGCCTTGCTGACCGCCGGTGAAGAGAACATCGGATGCACAAACTCGATGTGTGATAAATCCAGTATATTGTCCACTTCCAGCAAATAATTGCCTTTGACATGCATGGTGCCGGTGCCAACAAAATTCTGCTCCGGTTCCATGAAGTCGAATTCGGGAATCAATGCCGGGTCGGCCTCCTCAGGATTACCGAGCCAGAGCCAGATGGCGCTGTAACGCTCGACCACCGGAAAGGAAGGCACAGTGGCGCGCACAGGTATGCGTCCATCGCCATGGGGATTATGTACACATTTTCCGGCGCTATCGAAACGCAGGCCATGGTAAGGGCACTCGATGCAGTTGCCCCTGATTATTCCCATGGAAAGGGGAGCGAACCGATGGGGACAACGATCCAGCAGAGCCACGGGATTACCCCCGGTATCGCGGAAAAAAAACACGGGCATGTCCAGCAATTTTCGGGCCAGCAGCTTGTTATCGGAGATTTCATCAGCCCAGGCCGCCACGTACCAGATGTTTTTTATATAAGCCACGCTGCTTCCTTCTTCTCTGTCGTTCAGGCGATAACACCATAAGTCAGGACATGAATCCAATCTATTGGTTTGATACTTATACATTCATGAATTTTATGGTTTTTCAGGGTGCTTCAAGGCTAAAGCCGAAGTTCCGGTACTGAATCCTGTCATTCACTGGATTGTTTGTTTTACTATTCAGCCATTGATATTCCTGATAGCTGAAAAGCAGCCGGAAACATGCGACTGAAAGGACTCGACCTCAACCTGCTCGTGGCGCTGGATATCCTGCTGGAGGAGCGCAGTGTCACCCGCGCCGCCAGTCGGTTGCACTTGAGCCAGCCCGCTGCCAGCGCCGCCCTGGGTCGCCTGCGTGAATATTTTCAGGATGACCTTCTGGTCATGCACGGCAAGCGGCTGATGCCGACGTCCTTTGCCGAGAATCTGCTGCCTGAACTGAAACGGGTCTCAAGGCAGATCGACGACCTTGTTGCCATGTCCACCGAGTTCGAGCCAGACGAATCCGAGCGCCTGTTCCGTTTCATGGCCTCGGATTATATCGTCACCGTCCTGATGACCCAGGTGCTGAAGGTGCTGGCCACCGAGGCGCCCAGCGTGCGGCTGGATATGCGCCTGCCCGAGGATTCCGTTTACCAGGTGTTCGAGCGCGGCGAGATAGACCTGATGCTCATCCCCGAGGAATTCCTGCTGCCCGCGCATCCCGCGACCCGGGTGCTGGAGGAACCCTGCGTGGTGGTGGCCTGGAAAGACAATCCGCTTTTCAACAGGAAGATATCGACGGCGAAGTTTTTCGATGCCGCCCACGTGGCGGTGACGCTGGGGCCCAAGCGCGATCCCTCATTCACGGAACGCAATATGGAGAAGCTCGGTCATACCCGCCGGATAGACGTTTATGCCCCGCATTTTTCCGCGGTGCCGTGGCTGCTGCTGGACACGCCGCGCATTGCGGTCATGCAGAAAAGGCTGGCGCGCAAATTCGCCCAGGTGCTGCCGCTGAAAATGGCGCCCATGCCGTTCGACTTCCCGGTGATGCGTATCATGGCGCAGTATCACAGCGCCCGCGAACGCGACCAGGGCCTGAAGTGGTTCATCCAGGTGCTGAAAAACTGCGCCACGGACACGGCCACTCGGTGGCGCAAATAGGCCCGTTGGCCGAGTATCCGGCTGGCAAATTGTCTTCCATAAGAACAATCAATTTTACAAATTCCTGCACTAGCCTAGACTGCAGGATATAGCGCGAAAAACGCGCAGCCATCACCTGTACGGAGGAAAATCCGTTGAACCGCAAACACTGGCTGGCTTTAGCCGGTACCGTTCTTTTCGCCCTGGCGCCGCTGTCCGGCCAGGCCCATCACTCCTTCGCCATGTACGACCAGCAGCAGTTGGTCACCCTGACCGGTCGCGTGACGCGCTTTATACCCGGGGCCAATCATGCCCAGATGATCTTCGAATTGCTCGATGACGAGGGCAATCTGGTCACCGACGACGCCGGCAATATCAGGCAGTGGGGAGCGGAAATGGGTCCCGCCACCCGCATCGCCAGGCTGGGTGTGACGCCTGACAACTTCCCGAACGGCACCATCATCACCGTGCGACTCAATCCCCTGCGCAACGGCAAGACCTTCGGCGCCATGCCCAACGGTGCACCGCTGATCCATTGCGGCATGACCATGCCGGATGGCGGCTGCAACGCGGACACGGGTACTTCCTATCTGTCCGAAAACAACTGAGGAGGTCCCCATGCGCTGGATCATACTGACTATCCTGATCGTATTACTAGCCGGGCCGACCCTGGCGCAGCCGCCGCAGAACAACCGTTATTCCGGTGAAGCGCCGCCGTCCGGCATCGAACCGCTGCCGGTGGATTTGTTTACCACCGAGAATTTCTACTTCGACAGCGAATTTTGGGACGACCCACGTTACACGCGCTGCAACACGCCGGCGCAGCTCACCAACATGTGGGTGGCGAACCGCGTCGGGCACTGGGGCGACTGCTCCCACGGCATCAGCACGGATGAAATCTTCAGCCCCTATGAATACCCGACGGCCGAGGCGCATTACCGCGACCTGATGGCCAGGGCGAAAGCCAACGGATCCTACAACACCCACACACGCGCCACGCTGCCGGAATGGGACGGCTGGTATTTCCGCGGCTCGTTCTTCCGCGGTCCCGAACAGTGGACTAATGGCGACATCCTGCAGACGTCCTCGATGATTTCCCTGCTGACGCCGGAATACCAGAAACGCATGACGCAGATGAACTATCACGAGGCGGTGAACAATGCGCCGCAGTGGATGGCGTCGTTCTGCTACCCGGAAGGCCTGATGCGCTGGTGGTATGTATGGGGTATACGCGACATGGAGGTGCTGGTAACACCGAACCAAGTGCAGTTCCTTGCCGGGGTGGCAGATAATTTCATCCGCAAGGTCCTCATCGGCCAGGAACACTCCACGCTAATCCCTCAGTGGTATGGCGAGACCATCGGCTTCTGGGACGGTGACACCCTTATCGCCTGGACCGCCAACGTGCAGGGCTGGACCACAAGTCATTCCATGTTCGAGTTCAGCAACGAGCTGGAGGTGGTGGAAATCATTCGCCGCGCCGATGATGGGGAAGGCCTGGTGTGGGAAGCGATCTTCTACGACCCGGAGGCATTCGCGGAACCGCTGCGTATCTTCACGCCGTGGGACCGCACCGCCGGCATCGACGGTCCGGAGGCACGCTACCTGTTCGTGGAATGCCGCGTCGAGAACGGCATCGTGCTCGGCCCGGACGGCCGTCCGTCACAGCTGACGCCGTTCGACGAAGGCTACATCGATTTCCTCGGGCGGCCTTGGGCGCAGAACTGGGAAAAATTCTTCGAACAAGGTTGGGAACGGCCTGAAGAATAAACAATGGTCCGTGTAGGTCGGATAAGGTCCAAAGGACCGCATCCGAAATGGCTGACTGGAAAGGATACAAGGATACAAGAGGAGTTCGCATGAAGTTCAAATTTCACATCACTTACGTTGCGCTTCTGATAACGCTCACCGGCTGTGCCGCCACCTCCGGCGATGCTCGCCAGGTCGCCGTCGACGCCGCCAACGCCATGGGCGGCGTCTCCGTCCTGCAATCGGTGAACACCCTGCGCCTGGTCGGCTATGGTCACGACTCCTACCAGGACGGCGGCAGCCTCATCACCACCGAACCCAACGCGCCGGAAAAGATGACCAACATGTCCGCCTACGTGCGCGACATCGATCTCGCCAATGACCGCACACGCGTCACCGCGAGCATGTACCGCGCCTTCATCTTCGCCGCCGAGGCCATGATGAAGGGCCTGCCGGTGAACCAGAACCTCGACGGCGATGTGGCCTTCGACGTCGCACCTAACGGTACGGCCCGGCGTGCTTCCGACGAAGCCGCCCTGACCCGGCGCATGGACCTGTTGTCACATCCGCTCATGGCGGTGCGCGCCGCGCTCGACCCCGCCAGTACCGTCACTAATCGCCGTCGCGACGGCAACCTGACCCTGGTCGATGTCACCACCGGTTCGGACGCAATGTACACCCTGGCGGTGAACAATGACACCGGCCTGCCGCATTGGATGCGCTGGCTGGAGCCCCATGAAAACCTCGGTGAATTGACCCAATGGGCGCAGTACAGCGCCTGGCTGCCGGTGGACGGCCTGCTGCTGCCGATGAGTATCAATGTGGTGTCGGATTGGAAGGACACGGTGATGATGCGCCTGCATATCGATCGCTACGTGGTGAACGGCCCGACGGCCACGCAAGCCGCGCCCGCCGCCGTCAGGAACGCACCGGCGCCGGTGCCCAACTACACTGTCACCTCAGAACCGGTGGCCGACCACGTATGGCACATGATCGGCAACAACGGCGCCAACTCGGTGCTGCTGGAGTTTGAAGACCACCTGACCCTGTTCGAGTTGCCGACCAACCGCGCCTGGTCAAGGGCCATCATCGAGAAGGCCTACGAGACCGTGCCTGGCAAGCCGATCACCCAGGTCATCATTTCCCATCACCACTTCGACCATACAGGAGGATTGAGAGAAGCTATCGCCGAGGGCATCACCATCGTCGCCCAGGAAGGCAACATGGACTGGTTTGAAGCGCTGAGCGAGCGCAACGTCACCACCTTCCATGACAACCTCAGCCGCAACCCGCGGCCCATCAAAATGCTGGCTGTTGACGACTATTTACAGTTGTCTGACGGCTCACTGACCGTCGATGTCTACCACACCATGAGTAACGCCCACATGGCCGATGGGTTATTGGCCTACATTCCCGGACACAAGCTGCTGATCCAGGGCGACCTGTTCGACATGAACTGGGAAGTGTATTTCTGGGGAAATACCTACGACGACAACGTCGCTTACCGCAACCTCGACGTTGCGCGCGACGTGCCCATCCATGGCCGCGTCACGCCGATTGCCGACGTACACCGTATCCTGGAAGAGCAGAAGGCCAATGCACGGGCGTTATGCGCGCAGGTGGACAGCGTTAGCCTGTCGATGCCGGGGTGCCCGCTGGCGTGGGATTGAACTGAAAGAGAAAGTGAAAAGGCCGGGTAATCCCGGCCTTTTTTATACCAATGTCTGGCGGTCCGGGAAAGCCTTGGCCCAGCGGTTGATGCGCACCGACGCGCGCAGGCCGTTCGTCCAGAACGGGTCGTCCTTGAATACTTCCCGTACACCGGCTTCATCTTCCGCCTCGACGATCCACAAGCCACCCAGCGGTTTGTCGCTCGGCACTTCGCGCATCGAACCGGCGACCAGCACCTGCTCCTTCATCTTGTCCAGGAAATCGAAATGCTCTTGCAGCAGTTTGGTTCGGAGGTCGCCGGAATCCGGCTTGTCTTCGAATTGCACGATATACAGCATGGTGTTTTCCCTGTTTTTATTAACAACAGTCAGTTGGTCGGACTCGGAGTCGTGTCGGCGACATGCCCGGCAGCGTAGCGGTATGCCGGCATAAAAGCCATCAGGATGGCCGATGCCAGCAGGATCGCTGCCGCGGCGTAGAGGCCGTTATCGTAGGATAGATCGGCCGTCATCTCGCGCAGCTTAGGCATACCCCAGATGCCGACGGCGGAGCCGAGGTAGAACACCCCGAAGATGACCCCGTAAACGCGCCCGTAGGCGAGGTATCCATAGTAGCGCTTGATCAGGAAAGCGAGTACGTCGAATTCGGCGCCGAGCAGGAAGCCGATCAGCAGCGCGCTCACGTAACCCCATTCAGGTGCGACGGCGTACAGGACGCAGGCAATGGCGCCGCCGACGGACACGGTGGTCATGACACGCGGGGCGAACACGTGATCGATGACAAAACCAACGGCAACGCGAGCAAACAACAGGCCGAAGCCGAAAGTAGTCTGCAGACGCGTAGTTTCATCGGCGGTCCAGCCGGCATCGCGAAGTAGCGGCACCTGCTGTGTCACGAGGCTAGTTGCAGTCATGCCGAGCAGGAAGAAGCCCAGATTCAGCATCCAGAAGGTGGGCTCGCGCATCGAATCCTGGAAGGACAGGCCAAAAGCGTGGTTGGCTTTTCTTTTTTGCGTGTCCTCGGCAGAGGGTTCCTTCAGGCAGTACGCCACCACCGGCCAGCTCACGAACATCACCAGCGCCGCGATGGCGAGGATGGCGTGGCGCCAGCTGTAGGCGGCGATGATCGGGCCGATCACCAGCATAGGCAGGAAGGTGCTGCCAACACCGATGCCGGCATTGGCGCAACCGAGTGCGAGACCGAGCTTGCGGTCGAACCAGGGCGTCACCGCCTGCAGGTAGCCGAGAGGCCATAGGCCCAGGCCCGCGATCGGCACCAGCGCCCACAGGAAGTAGTACACGTAAATATTGTTCGGCGAGAAGTAGATGGCGCCGAGGCTGAGGGCGAACAGGGGAATCGAGGTCAGGACGACGCGGCGCGGACCGAAGCGGTCGACCAGCATGCCCTGCAGCGGCGACATCACCACGATCATGTAGGCGACCAGCGAGAAGGCGAAGGACACGTCGGAGCGCAGCCAGCCGAACTCGGCCTCGATGGGACCGATATAGGCGGACACGGTGAGGTTGGCGATAACGCTCGGGCCGAGCGCGAGACCTATCATGGCGCCGAAGGTGGTGAGAATGGCCGGGCGTGACACCTCGGATGCAGTGCTGGTCATGGATTCCCCCTGGTCGTGCTTATTATTTTTTCTATTTATTAATTTTTATTTCTGCCGGGCAACATCCGTTTGAAGACATCGTCCTTCAGTACATGGTGGTGCCAAATGGCGGCGCCGGCATGGACGGCAATCAGCATCCAGAACAGCCAGGGTCCCATGATGCCGTAATGCAAGGTATCGAAAAATGTGTCCCACTGCGAGTCCGAAATGCCGACCGTGTCATAGATCCAGGCCGAGATCGGGGAACCCAGGAAGGGCGGGATGCGGAATGCCCCGTAATCCACGCCGCCGCCGTTGCCGAGGTAACCGGTGACCGGCATGGCGATCAGTAAAAAGTACAGGAAGGCATGGCTCAGACCAGAGGCCCGGCGCTGCCAGCGCGGCATGTGGTCCGGCAGTGCCGGCTGGATATTGGTGGCGCGCCAGTAAAGCCGGAACAGCACCGGCACCAGGATCGAAAAGCCCACCACCTTGTGGATGTTGAGGCCGGGCAGGGGGAAGGAGTCGGACTGGCTCTTCAGGTAAAGAATGATGAGGTAGGCAGCAAACACCCAGAGCGCGATCAGCCAGTGCAGCCATTTCGCCACGCTGCCATAGCTTGAACGCGAATTCTTCAGCATCCGTGAATCAGATTATTCACTGCCCAGGCCGGCAGCGCGGTCGCGGAAGGTGTTGAACAGGGATTCGTCGCTCGGTACGCAGCGATCCTCCAGGATGCCGGACCAGCCACCGATCTCCATGGCCTCCTTGGGGATCAGCGCCCATACCTTGGTGCTGGAGGTCCACGGCGCGGTGTAAGTCACGGGATCGTCCAGGGTCAGCACCACGCGTAGGCGGTTCGGTGTGGGGCGGTCCCAGCGTTCGGTAAGCACGGCCTGGTCGCTGATGGGAAAGCCGTACTGGTCGAGCCACTGGCGATCATCGAAACCGGTAGAGGTTACCACCAGGGTATCGCCCTGCCATTCACCCACGGAATAGCCGTTGAAGCGCGGCAGGTAGTCGTCCACATTCGGGATCGGCCGCCCGTCCAGCCAGATATCGCGAAAATCCCAGGTCCATTCGAACAACTGCAGAATGCGGTCACCTGTCTGCACCATCTCCATGACGCCGCCGCCGGCAAAGGTGATCAGGCGGGGCAGTCCCAGGGGTTCGCAGCGCATTTCAGGGTCGTTGCCGAAGGCTGGCAGGATGGCACGGCGAAAACCGATATCGAGTTCAGGGCGGGCATTTGCCGCCGCACTGCCGAGCTCCAGACCGCGCGCCGGTTTGTTGAGTTCGAAACGGCGCTGGCCTTCGGCAGTGCGTGGTGGCGGCTCACCATGAAACCCGTAATTCGGGAAGATCAGTGTGTCACGGCATTCGGGGCACGGTGGCTGGCCGGAAATATCCGGCGCCCGGCTCCACAGACCGCTGAAATTGTGTTTGTCATAGGCCGAGGTGTCCGTATCGGAGAAGATCACGTCCTGGGCGTTCGCGACCGGGCCCAGCAACGCCAGCACTATAAGGAAGCGGTTTATGGTCATGGCGCAGCCCCCGGCAACACGATGTCGCCTTTGGGTTGCAGGCCGCCGGGCACGCCGTCGAGATCAGGCGCCTGCAGGTTGGGTCGGCTGCCGCCGATCTCGTCGCCGTTTTCCGCCTGCACTTTAATGACGATGCCGCTGAAGCCGCCCGCACGAGACGTGCCAAGGGTCAGCTTCACGCGGGTGCCGGGTTTCAGCTGTTCATTGGTCTTGCCCTTGGTCCAGCCCTGGCGCGCCATCATTGAAGGGTTGGTCAGCAGCTCGCTCACCCAATGTTCCACTTCGCCGCCCTCGACGACACGATCAAAGGTCATGGTCGGGTGCGGGTTCATGTAGCGGAACTCGGTCACCGTTGCCCAGGTAGTCCAGAGTTTGTCGATGTCGTAGGAAATGCTGCTGCCATGATGGGCGCCGGCAGTTCCGGCGATAACGATCAGTACCAGGGCCGGCAGGGGTTTCAGGAAATTTTTCATCAGTCGGTTTCTCTTCGGTTAATTGCCAGCGAGGTTGTTGTACATGGCTTCGATGAATGTGTCGTCGCTCCACGTACCGCCGCTCCTGCCGAAAACACCCTGGTAGTCGAGCAGCGGGCGGGTTGCCTTAAGGGCATCCAGAGAAATGCCGCCGTCGATGGCACTCTGTACGCGGTCGCGCAGGATGGTGTACATGTCGCGGTATTCGGCAACGTCGGATTCATCGTACAGGCGGCCGTGGCCCGGGATCACCAGCGTGCCGCCCTGGGCGCGCGTTTCCGCAACGGTGATGTCGAGGATGCGGTTGAGAGCGGCGATATGACCCTGCACGGTCCCGCCCTGGTCGGCGTAGGAGCGCGGAAAGGCGCCGGTGCTCACGATGTCACCGGCGGCGACGACGTCGGAGCCGCGGAAGAACACCAGCGAGTCGCTGTCCGTGTGTGCATTCGGCACCTTGATGATCTCGATAGCTTCGCCATTGAAGTAGATAACCTTGTTGTCGCCGTAATAGGTATCCATCACCAGCAGGCCCGCTTCCTGTTCGGCGAGCGCAAGACGCAGGCCCACGTTCTCGTGGGCGAGAATCGCGGCGCGCTGGTTAGGCTCATCCGACAGCACGACGTTGCCGCCGGTGTGATCCGGATGCCAGTGCGTGTTGATGAGGTAGCGGATCGGTTTGTCGCCGGCGATGCGGCGGATCTCTTCGCGTACCTCAACCGCCATGGCGGCGAGGCCGGAATCGACGATGAGTACGCCTTCATCACCCGCCTGCACCGTGATGTTGCCGCCGGCGCCGGTGATGAGCCAGATATTGTCGCGTACCTGCAGCGTTTGCAGGCCGGGCGCCGGTGCCGGGGTTTCGGTTATCACCGGGGGGGTGGCGCTCACTTCAGCATCGCCATTTTCCAGGCGGCGGGCGAACTCCGGGTACATAGCCGCAGCGCCGGAGGCTAGGACCCAGCGCGGCACATGGTATTTGTCGGCGAATTCTTCAAGCAGCGGGTTTTCACCCGGCAGGTAATGCGGCACGTAATACTTGTCCGACGTAGTCTCCTCGGACGGAAAGCACCGGTAGAAAGTGGGGCCGTCGTTGCGTGTGAACGGGAAGCCGAGAATCGGTATAGGCCGGTCCACCAGTTCGTATTCAGTGGTGCGAATGAAGGGCTCGGACAGATAGACCGGATCGTCGACGATGGTGGTCACCAGCAGGTAGTCGTCGAAGCGCTGGTAGTACTCCGTCATCTTCATTTTCTCGCTGGTGGTGGTGCCATTGCGGCGCAGCCAGCCGGCTTTCAAGTGAGATGTTTCAACCACCAGCGTGTCGCCGTCCCAGTGACCTGTGGAGAAGCCGCTGAAAGTGTGCAAGGCGGCTTCCGGCGGATGCGGCCTGCCATCCATCCACACGATGCGGTCGAGTCCGAAAGTGCCGTCGAGGCGTATCGCGACCTGGTCGCGCTCGACCCTGTCAAAGATCTTGCCGACGATGAGCGTGTTCGGGCCCCAGGTCTGGTAGGCGGCGGGGTGAGGCGTGCACTGGTGTTCCGGCACGCTCAGCCACGAGCCGGAATAGGCTTCGGCCTTGCGCATGCCGGCGGCATTCAGCGGCAGGCCAAGGTAATCACCGAGTTCCGGCCCCTGGCCGCGGTCGTTGATGTCTTCATGACCGAACAGGCCGGGGTGGTCCCACTCGCCGGCGAAATCCACCTGGGCAAAGACATGCACTGTAAACAGGTTGAGCAGCAGTATCAGTAAAATCTTTTTCATGGGGTCTGCTCCATGGCGGACCGCGGCGGCGCGGTATAGCAGGGTAACGGCGCCCAGTTGGTATCGTCAGTTTCACGCTTGAAATGCGACGAGGTGACGAAGTCGCCGTTCAGGTACATGGGGTCGTGCACCACGCTGAGCACGGTGAGATAGTCATTCCCGGCGGCGGACATGCGGGTGAAGTATTCGGTGAGCTGCGTGTTTTCGCTGTAAGGAATCCCGTTCTTGCGCAGGTAGCCCAGGCGTAGGTGGTCGGTAACCACTTTCAGGCCGGCCTTTACCGGTCCGCGCGGCGGCGGGGGACCACCGAACACTACTCGCAGGTCGAAGCCCATGGACCGGGTCCAAGCCGCCAGGGAATTGCCCTGCCAGGTGTTCTCCTGGTTTGTGATGTCGTTGGCCGAGAAATGCAGCAAGCGGGTCTGTTCACCGGCGTCGGTGTCGATGCGCAGAGTGTCGTCGTCTTCCCAGGTGATGTGCAGGCGCAGCGGCATGCGCATCAGGCCGGCGGCGCCGAAGGGGCGGCACTGCTCGCCATTGGCGATATCGCGTTCGCGGTCCCACTGCATGGCGGCCTCGCGTCCGGCCGGGTTGACCGGCACGCTGGTGACATCACCTTTTTCCGGCGTGATCATGCGCCACAGCCAGTCCTCGGTTACCAGTGCTACCCAGTAGCCTTCCATGTCCACCTGTGCGGCCTGCCGCGGTGTTGGCGGCGGGCCCGGGGGTCCGCCGGGTGATTGAGCCGATACGATAGTGCTGGCAAGCAGCAGGCACATGCTCGCCATGGCCATGCCCTGGAGTGGCGTTATTCGTTTCGTCATCATTTCACGCGTTCTCCTTCGCCGTTACCCCAGCCGAAACCGTCGGTCGTGCGCGTGATGGTCAGCATCAGGATGCGGTGCTCCTGTTCCACGCGGCCGGGATGGCCGGTGACCACGACGGGATCGCCTGCGCGAATAGTCTGTGCGGTCACGCCGCCCGCGCCGAGCGCCGTGGCGCCCTGCCACTCGATGGCCCAGCGCGTTTGCTTGCCATCCTCATCGGTAGCGAGAACGTGCAGCACCGAATGGGGATTCCGGAACAGGAACTGCACTACCTTGCCTTCGATGGTGATGCTCTCATCGGGCTGGTACACGGCTGTGAATGAATGGTGTGACTGTGCCGGCGCGGTAATGAACCCACCCAGCAGCAGGGTCGTCAGTAATGTAGCGGATTTTTTCATGATGCCTCTGCGGGTTTGAAATAGTGTCAACGCTCGGCGGCGTTGCGGGTAATGATGTCGGCCTGCATGCATTCGGACACGATGCGCCAGAAACGCTGGTAGCGTTCGGCGCCCATTACGAACGGATGCGGCTGCCCCGGTGTTCTTGCGGCCAGCGCGGCCAGGCGACCGGGAGTGTCATCGAAAATCGGGTGGTTCTGTATTTCCACGTCAACGCCGTGTGCCTGCGCAACCTCGAGGTATTCGGCGATAGAAGTGATGTACCGCTCCAGGCCTGCCATCGGCGTGTAAGCGGTGGCGAGCACAGTGCCGCCGAACATGCCGGCCGTGTGCCGAGCGCCATTGTCGGTGACATCAAAAATGAAGGCGAGGGCGCCTGGGGTGTGGCCTGGTACAGCGACAGGGGTAATCACGGTGCCGCCGAAGTCGAGCGGTACGCCATCGCTGACCACCAGGTCGGGGGCTGGCTTGATAGCGGCATCGGTGCGGGTGTCGCTTTCGATGGTCTGCCAGTCGGCGTCGGTGGTGCCTATGCGGGTGCCGTAGGTGTCATGGAAATAGACGGCGCTCCCATAATGGTCGCTGTGACCGTGGCCGAGCAGGATGGCGATCACGTCGGCGGGGTCGAGGCCCAGCGCTTCGAGGCCGGGCTCCAGTACGTTTTCCCCGGTATTGGGCATACCAGCATCCAGCAGCACCAGGCCAGCGCCGGTATCGATCACGTACACCACGGCCTCGGCGTTGCCGAGAACGTAGAGATTGTCGAACAGCTTGGTAGGCGTCATGTCCGGCGCGTTGAAGTCGTTGGGCCGCGCTTTGCCGGGCACGCAGAAAAAGTCATAGGTCGGCTGCAGGTCGGCGGCGATGGCCCGGGCGGCATCGATATGCGCCTGGGCTTCAGTGAGGCTGTCCTGGGTCAGGGCTGATAACGGCGCCAGCGCAGCGGAAAATGCCAGGATTAACAGGCCGTTCGGGGGAATTTTGGGCATGTGTGAAGTCCTTCGGGTCGGTTCGCCGGAAGTGTTGTTGTATGGGTATACAGAATGTCCTGCTTGGTATTTCACCACGCAGGGAGGCATTAGACTAATTAATAGTTTTTATGTGTTTGTATTGATGGATTTTATAGGAAAGGACTGGGGAATCGACGTGCCGCTAGTTTCCCTCAGCCTGCTCGCAAAACTCGGTCTGGCTGTCATTGAAGGAAATAGCCACCGACAGGCAGGCGTCTTCTTCCACCACCAAGCCGGAATTCTTGGTGATGCTTTCAACCTGGTGGCCGGTCTGGTGCGCACGGGCTTCGGCGATCCGCATCGGCACGACTGCGCGCGGGTCCATGTCCACATAGGAGCAGGTAAAGCCGCGCAGTGTGCATTCGCTGGTAACGTGCCTGATGCCGCGCTTGGCCATTTCCGCCTGCATAAGATCCACCGCCTCTTGGTTGAGGACGATGGCGTTGTTCGGTCGGAAGGTGCCGACGCCGATGGCGTAGTCAATTGGCATCAGCGGTTCGATGCTGGCCCCGAACTGGCCGTCGTTCTTCTTGCCCAGGTCGAAGTCGCCAAGGTCGGCGCCCGCGTCAATGAGGTACTGGATGATGCCGACATCGCCGAGGTTGCCGGCGGCCATCAGCGGTGTGATGCCATAATCGTCATGCCAGTTCACGTCCAGGTCGTAATCTTCCACCAGCAGTTTCACTACCTCCAGCCGCTCGCTGTACGGATGTCCGTACTGGTAGCCGTGGATGAAGCCAAGGCCGGCGGCGGCGCCGAGGCTGGTTTCGTTGTCGCTGGACTTGATGGTCGGGTCGGCACCGTAATCCAGCAGCAGCTGCGTCAGTTCCAGGTCGCCGGCGAAGGCGGCTCGCATGACGGAAGTGGCGAAGACGATGCGCGGTGAGCCGCCTCGCATGCGGGCGCGCGGCGTATCATTGACCAGGAAGTTGGGATCGGCGCCGGCGTCGAGCAACTTTTTCACCAGTGGTAGGGGATCCTCGGTGACCACCCACGGGAAGTTGGGTGCCGTTTCCATGTTGCGGCGATCCACGGCCCAGAACAGCGGTGTGAAATTGCGCGCATCGGCGACGTTCACGTCGATACCGCGGTCGATGAGCATGTCGGCTAGAGCGTAGTGGCCGTTGAAGATAGCTAGGCTCAGCGCGTTCTTCCCGTCGGCTACCAGCGCATCGATGTCGGCGCCTGCATCGAGTAGCATGGTTGCCGTATCGATATAACCGTCACGGGCTGCGAAATGCAGCGGGGTCAGTTCGCCGCTGGCATGCTGGACCGGGCCTGTCTCACTTGCCTGGCGGTCGCGCGGCGGTGTGCCCTCAAAACCACGGGTGGTGTCTGGCGGCATGAAGATGGTCTGGGCTTCTATGTCAGCACCATTGTCCAGCAGCAGTTTCGCAACTTCCGTATGGCCCTCGGCCACTGCCCACATCAGCGGCGTGGTGCGACCCCACTCCTCGCGGGCGTTTACGTCGGCGCCATGGTCGATCAGCACCTGCACTGCATCAGGAAGGCCGGTCTTGGCGGCGAGCATCAGTGGTGTATCTGCAGTAACAGTGACACGAGCATTGGGGTCGGCACCAGCCTCGAGCAGCAACTCAAGCATTGCGGTACTACCGTTGATGGCGGCCAGTTCCAGCGGCGTGGCGCTGGTGCGGTTGGCGACATTGACGTCGGCGCCGTTCTCGATGAGTAGGCGGGCGGAATCCACATCATCCCATTGCGCGGCCCAATGCAGGGCGGTGGCGCCGTCGACCTGGCGTTCATTGACACCGAAACCATCATTGAGCAGACGCTGGACCTGGCTGAAGTCGCCGCGCTGCATGGCGTTGGCGACCTGTTGCGCCTGGGTGGGCAGGGCCATGACGAGTGTGCCAACAAGCAAGAGCATGGCCAGTGAGAAGGCGATTTCCCGTGAGGATTTTTTCAGTCGCATGTTGTGATCCTGGGTTTGGAAACCCGATATTCAGACTACGTTTATGATCCATTGGTGGATATCGCGCCTGCGGCGCTTCTTCCGCCCTATAAAACCTTCACCGAACAGGTGCGAATCGCAAATCCTATTCAAATAAATTTACGCCGCGTGCACGGCCCAGCCACTCGGTCAGCTTTTCCAGCTCCTCGTCGTTAAGCTGGGCGCCGCGCTCGCGCTCGTTGACCAGCGTCACGCGCCAGCCTTCCTCGCTCTTACGGGTGCTGAAAACCGGGTCTAGGGTGTGACAGGCGATGCAGCGTACTTCCATGAAGATGCGCGCATCGGCGTTGGTAAAGAATTCGTCGATCTCCGGCGGTACGTAGTCACGAGGGAAGGGAATCGATTCGGGGCCAAAGGTACCGACCAAGTAATCCAGCAGCTCGCTTTCCTCGGCGGGTGTGATGTCGGTGGCGAAATCGCCCTGGTGCTTGGTGTCGAGCAGGTCCTTCCAGCCGGCGCGGTCGAAGGCGTAGAAGGCATAGTCGTCGATGCCGTGGCACTGCGTGCAGTTGTCGAGAATGACCTCGCGCACCGGGCCTCCGGGCAGGGGAATGTCCGGCCAGGTCGGCGGACGGCGGATCTGCGCGCTCGCCAGGCTGCAGGCGGCAATCAGTAATACAACGGCAATTACTCTGTTCATATCACGCAATCGGTAACAGGTGCGTGCTGCCACCGATGCTGTCGCGCTCGATACCGTAGAGGTGCAGTAGGCTAAGCAGCATGTTGGCGTGCTTCTCGGTGTTGTCCGGGAACAGGATATGCCGGTTGCCCTGGAATGTTCCGTCGATCTTGCCGACCAGCGTGACGGGAATCTTCTCGTGCGCGTGGCGGTGCGAGTTGCCCATGTTGCTGCCCATGTACATCAGCGAATGATCGAGCACGTTGCCGTCGCCCTCGGGCATGTCATGAAGCTTGTGAAGGAACTCGGCGACAATGCTGTAGTGGTAGCGGTTCATCTTGGCGTAGTTGGCGATATTGTCCGGCTTGTCGCCGTGGTGGCTGGAACCGTGCCAGGCGCCGGTGGAACCGGAAGCGGGGAAATTGAAGCCCGACAGGTCGCGACCTAGCATCATGGTGGCCGAGCGGGTGATGTCGCCCTCGAAAGCGAGTGCGATGAGGTCAAACATGAGGCGGAAGTGTATGTCTTTGTCCTGCGGAATGCCGAACGGCACTTCTTCCGTCGGTTCCTCGACGCCGTTGTTCAGGGCGATCTGGATGCGGCGCTCCAGTTCACGGATGTTCTCGAGATAGGAGTCCATGCGCGCCTGGTCGCTGTTGCCAAGTTCGCGTTTCAGTTCGGGAATCTTGTCGGCCACGGAGTCGAGAATGGAGGCATCCAGCGTGCGGCCGCGGCGGCGTTCCTCGGCGCTGCCGCCGGTGCCGAACAGGCGCTCGAAAGCGACGCGCGGGTTGATCTCGGTGGGCAGCGGTTCGGTCGGTGAGATCCACGACATGGAGTTGGTATAGGCGCAGTTGTAGCCCCAGTTGCAGTTGCCATAGTTGCCGGCGTCTTCCACACCGAGCTGGATCGACGACAGGATGGTGTCGCGACCAAATTCCTGGGCGATGAGCTGGTCGATGGTGACGCCTAGATAGGGGGCCACCGCGTTGCGGCGTGGGCGCGCGCCGGAGAAGATGGCGGCACCACGGGCGTGGTTGCCGCCGGGCTCTTCCTCGGTGGAATAGCATTCGGGAATGTCGAGGCCACTGATCAGGGTGACGTAGTTACGCAGTTTTTCGATCGGCTTTGTGACGTAGGAGAACTCAAAATCGGCGCCCACGGTGGTCGGGCTCCAATAACCTGGCGCCACACCGTGCGGATGCCAGACGCCGACGAAACGTTTCGGCGGCGCGGAGGCCTGGGCGAAGGCCGGCACCATGGCGTCGAGGAAGGGCAGTCCCACGGTGACGCCGGCGGATTTCAGGAAGGTACGCCGGGGTAGTTGTTTCTTCGTGATCAGTTTCATAATCGAATCCTCACGTTGCCGGTCAGTTGCCGGCCAGGTCGTTGTTCGCTGTCTTCATGCGCATGCGGAACTGCGGGCTGTTCACCACGCCCAGTACAAGCGATGAAAAACGATAGTCGTCCGCTTCGGCGTCCTTGACGATTTTACGCACCTGCGGCATGTCGTAATACTCGGTACCGCGGCCAACACCATAGGTCATCAGTTTTTCCACCGAGAAACGCACGAACTGTGGTGAATACTTCAGCAGCTGGTTGCGCAGGCCACTGGGACCGGTCACCGTGGTGCCATCCCACAGTTCCACGGTAGCATCGATTGGCGAGGACTGCCCGCCGAACTGGCGCGGGTGACCGGCCATGGTGCGGTACTTGCCGTCGGCGTTGAAGTTCTCCAGCGCGAAACCGATGCCATCCATGATGGCATGGCAGGTGGCGCAGGGCTCGTTCTGCCGATGCATGGTCAGCTGTTCACGCAGGTTGGTGATTCTGTTCTCGCCGGTTTCCTCGAGTGCCGGCACGTTGGCAGGCGGCGCGGGCGGCGGTGTGCCAAGCAGGTTTTCCAGCACCCACACGCCGCGCTTGACCGGCGAGGTGCGGAAGTTCTCCGCCCAGGTCAGGGCGAGGAAACTGCCCTGGCCGAGGATGCCGCGGCGGTAATCCAGTTCGGGACCGAGATTCACGCGGCGGAAGTGGGCGCCGTAAATGTTGGGGATGCCGTAGTGCTTGGCCAGGCGTTCGTTGACAAATGTGTAATCGGCATCAAGCAGGGTGGTAATGGGGCGGTCCTCGCGGATGATGCTTTCAAACAATAGTTCGGTTTCCTGTTGGAAGGCATGGCGCAGCTCGGCGTCCCAGTCGGGGAAGAAGATGCCGTCGGGAGAGGTGGTCGGCAGGTTGCGCAGGTACAGCCACTGCTGGCCGAAGTTCTGCACCAGGGCGTCGGCCTTCGGATCGTCCAGCATACGTCGCACCTGGGCCTCCAGGACGGCGGGTTCTCTGAGGCGGTTGGCAGCGGCGAGGTCGATGAGCTCATCGTCCGGCACGTTGCTCCATAAAAAGAAGGACAGGCGTGAGGCCAGTTCCAGGTCGGTGATGGCATAGGCTTCACCGTCAGCGATGTTGGCCGGTTCCTGTTCCCGGCGCACGAGGAATTCGGGATCTGCGAGCAGGCGGCGTACGGCCAGCTCGATGCCGTCGTCGAACGAACCGCCGGAGCGGCCTTCGTTGTAGAACGTCATCATCGGGGCGATGTCCGTTTCAGTAACCGGGCGGCGGAAGGCCTTGCGGGTCAGCGACAGCAGGATGCGTTCGGCGCATTCGGCCTCCTCGTCGGTGTTGGCCGGGCTGCAGATAAAGATCTTTTCGCGGCTGGGAGAATCCACTGACACTTCGGCATTGAACGGGCCGGAAATCTTCAGCATGCCGATGGCCGGGTGGTACTGCACCTGGGGCAGGTCGTTGTTCTCGATGGATTTGCGATCGTACTCCTGGATGAGGCCGATGTCCGGGCGGAAGTTGGTGGCGACAAAGGTGGCGCCGACCAGGTGCGTACCCGCCTTCACCGGCAGGGTCACGTCCAGTGAGCCGTCATGGTCGCCGCCCATGCCGACGAAAATGCCGAGGCCGGTGTAGTCGAACAGGTGCATGCGCTCGCCGTCGATGCTGATCTCCAGCTTCTCACCCGGGAATGTAGCTGCCGAGACCGAAATTCTGCATGGAAAAGGCGTACTCGCCGTCGGCGGGGAAATTGTGCTCCACCGCTATGCCGCCGCGCGTGTTGAAGGGCATGCCGTCGAGCTGCAGGTTCTGGGAATTGTCGGCGTCGACGATATAGGTCATCTCGGTGGGCGAATTCCAGGTGCCCACGGCCATGCGGGCGATGCGCGACGCGGCACGGGTATATGCCTCGAGCAGGGTGGGTGAAATCGTCAGTGAGCCGGCCTGGTTGTCGAAACCGCGTGCGGAGGAATCCGCCGGCAGGTAAAGCGAAGGGTCGATGCGGATGCCCAGCAGTTCCTCGATGGCGTTCGCGTATTCGCTCTGGTTGAGACGGTGCAGGGTCTTGGTGCCGGGGTTGAGCGGGGCGGCCTCGTCGATGCGGTCTTCCAGCCACTGGGTCAGCGCCAGGTAGTCATCAGTGTCCGGGCGGTCCTGGCCTGGGGGCGGCATCATGCCCGCACGCAGTTTGCGGATGGCTTTTTCCCATTCCTCGGCGTGGGCCGATAAAGGGTCATTCAGGATGGTTTCCATCTCGAGGCTGCCGGCGTAGTCCTCGAAATTGTGGCAGCCGATGCAATATTCCTCGATCTGCTCCCGCTGGATGCGGTCAGTGCGATTGTTTTGCGCAGAAACACTGTGGCCGAACAGCGCCATTGAAGTGCAGAGCGCCAGTGATGTGCAGAGCGCCCGCGGCTTGTTGATGGATAAAAAGACTAGTTTGCCGGTATGTTCCGGCTTGCGTTGCAGCATGGCTTTCCCCGAGGCCGGGCCTTGCCCGGTCCCCGCACCTGAATGTGTCAGGTGCCTATATTGCCTATATATGGCTATTGTTTGTTTGTATGGTCAGACCCGAAAATAACGCCGATTCCGGCAGATTGCAATCGTACTTGGTGCAAACTTTATGAACCAGGCACGGCCCCGGTCAAGGAGCAACCACCCCGCGGAACTTGCGGTCGAGGGTCCAGTCCGGGTCACGGCACAAGCCGCAGTCGGGACCAATGAAATAGAGGGCGGCCTGCCGGTCCCCGCGCAGCTGCCAGTCGAGCCATTTCACGGCGACCTGCGCCGCGCTGCCGCCGTTGGTATCACTGAATGTGCCGCCATGGCCCCGGTCGATATTGGCTGCCGCCACGGGAACCTGGCTGATGCGATTGAAATCATCCATGCCGTTGGCATAGGCGATGTCCGATTCCCCGCCCAGGATGTAAATAAGGGGGGTGTGGATAGCATTCAGCGCTTCCTTGCCGAGATCCATGTCGGTGACCGGGTTGTCGACCGGCAGGGGAGTGTTGAGGATGCCGGTGTTGTGCATGACCAGGGTTTTCACGCGCGGGTCGCCTGCAACATGGTTGACCTGCACGCCGCCGCAACTGAAGCCCGACAGGGCCACCATGGCCGGGTCGATACGGCCGAAATACTTGCTGTCCTTGCGGGCGTTTTCTGCCAGCGCCCAGTCGACCGCCTGCTTCAGTGATGTCCAGGAAGTGCGCGGCGGTAGTTCACCCTCGACCAGCGGTGTGCGTTCCGGGGCGCCCGGACCGCTGAGTATTTGGCCGCCGGCAATCACCAGGTAGCCGTGCGAGGCGAGCTCCAGCAGGTGAAAACGGCTGCTGGCGCCATCAAAGGAGCAGCCGCCGTTGCCCCAGGCCACGACGCCCAGTTTTGTATCGCCCATGGCATCGAGGTCGGCGGGCCGGTACACGACCTGGTCGGACAGTGTGGGGTCCGCTTCCTTCAGTGCGGGGAAAGGCCCGGTGCCGGGTTCGTCCGGTCGATTATTCACCGCAGGTTGGGCTAGGGTCGATGCACAAACGAGGGTGAGAACAAACAGGGTTAGCGCACGCAGCGGGCTGGTGGATCGAACACGAATCTGAGGGGACATGGTCATTATCCTGTTTACTGGCCTCTGGAGTCTCCCTATATTAGCGTGCGGTTACAACAAGAACACCAAATATGAAGGAAGGGGGAAGCATGTCATCTATTCACCGGTTGTTGAGCTGTCTATGCCTGTTCTCGGGTCTGCTGCTGGCCGTTCTGGCATCGGCGCAGGGCGAGTTGCAGCTGATCCAGGTACATAGCCCATCCCTGGAAGGCAACCTGAACGGTGACACTGCCGACAGGGATGTCTACGTCTACCTGCCGGAAGGCTACGCGAATTCGAACCGGCGTTACCCGGTGGTGTATTTCCTGCACGGCTACGGCGTTGGCGCGAAGGTCTACGTTGAAGGTGTGCTCAGGCTGCCGGGGTCTGTGGATACCGCGGGTATCGATGATTTCATTCTCGTGCTGCCGGATGCCTTCAACAAGTACAGCGGCAGCATGTATTCCAACTCGCCCACCATCGGTGACTGGGAGAGCTGGATCGCCGACGATCTGGTCGGCTATATCGACAGCCACTACCGTACGCTGGCGCAGCGAGAAAGCCGCGGCCTGAGCGGCCACTCCATGGGCGGCTACGGCACCCTGCGCATCGGCATGAAACGGCCCGAGGTATTCAGCGCGCTGTACGCCATGAGTTCCTGCTGCCTGCTCAACAATATGCCGGACCTGGAACGGGTCGCGTCACAACAGGCGCGCATGGCTGAAGGCATCGAGTTCTACAAGCCCGGCAGTTTCGACAATTCCCTGCAGGCCCAGGCTGCGGCATGGGCGCCCAACCCGGACAACCCGCCGTATTATTTCGACCTGCCTTTCGTTGACGGCAAGGAGCAGCCACTGGTTGGCAGCAAGTGGACCGCCAATTCACCGCTCATTTTTGTTGACCAGTACGTGCCCGCCCTGGCGCAGTATCGCGCAATCGCGCTGGACGTCGGCGACGAGGACGGCCTGGAAGCCACCAACACCCAGCTCGATGCCGCGCTGACCCGCCTGGGCATCAGGCACAGCTACGAAATCTACGCGGGCAACCACGGTAACCGCGTCGGGCAGCGCTTCATCGACAACGTGCTGCCGTTCTTCACCGAACACCTGGACGTACAGTAAAAGGAGATTTCCCATGATACGGCCCTGTTACTTGCTTGTTGCTCTCATGGTCATGCTGGCTCCAGTTGCCAATGTGCAGGCGCAAGGCGGAGGTTTTTCATGGGAACGGCTGGCGGTCATGGATCGTGCCATCCAGGCGGAAGTGGACAAGGGCAGGGTCGCTGGCGTCGTGGTGGCTGTTGCCCGTCACGGGCAGGTCGTGCATAACAAGGCCTATGGATTTGCCGACGTGAAAACCCGGCGGCCGATGCACACGGACAACCTGTTCCGGCTCTATTCCATGACCAAGCCCATCACCAGCGTGGCATTACTGACGTTGTACGAGCAGGGCAGGTTCCAGCTCAGCGACCCCCTCGACAGGTACATTCCGGAATTCGCCGACCTGCAGGTGTATGCCGGCACCGACGCCGACGGCAATATGATCATGGAGCCGCTCAAGCGCAAACCCACAGTACAGGATGCCTTCCGCCATACGCTTGGTTTGTCAGGCGGGCTCGGCAACCATCCTGTCGATGTCATGTATCGTGAAGCCGGCATTGGCATGTTCGAACTGGACTCCCTGCGCGACGAGATCGTCAGGCTTGGTAAGGTGCCGCTGCGTTACCAGCCCGGTGAAGAGTGGGTGTACGGCCTGGGCCATGACGTGCAGGCCTACCTGGTGGAAGTGCTGTCCGGCATGCCGTTTGGCGAGTACCTGCAGAAAACCATTTTCGACCCGCTTGGCATGAATGACACCATGTTCGGCGTGCCGGCATCGCGCAGTGCCGATTTTGCGTGGATTCATGCGCCCAACGGCGAAGGCGGCCTGGTTCCCGAGGACGGCGACCGCTATGCACGCTTCACCGACCACCATTTCGCCACGCTCAGCCTGTCGTCTTCCACGGGAGACTACCTGACCTTTGCCCGCCTGCTCCTTGGCGGGGGTGAGGTGAACGGTGTGCGTATCCTTGGTCGCAAGACCTTGGAACTGATGGCCATGAACCACCTGCCGGAGAACATTCCTTCCATCAATAACGGTACCGGTCCGTCTTCCACCGGTTATGGCCTGGGCGTGTCCGTGATCCTCGATCCGGCAAAGCTCGGCAGACTCGATAGCGCCGGCAGCTTTGGCTGGGGTGGCGCGGCCACCACCACTTTCCGGGTCGATCCGGTAGAGGACCTGGTGTATGTCATCAACGCCCAGACTTTTCCGGGAGACCAGGCGTTGTTATCCCAGATCCAGAACCTGATTTACCAGGCTCTTGTGGATTGAGCACGGGTGCTAATGCTGTAACATCTGCCAATGGCTTCCAGCAGCAATAGTCATCGTAAAAAGAACCGCCTGCCCGATTACCACTGGGCGGACTACGATGATGAGGAGCTGCTGGGGATGAAGTTCAAAAACCTTAAGCTGAAACTCAAGAACAGTCCGGTCTGGCCGGCCGTCGAGCGCCTGCACGATGAACTGGAGAGGCGCGGCATCCCCGTACGACCGCATTGCTGGCTGTCCACCGAGTGGTTTTGTCCGGACGGCATTCCTGGTATCGCCATTCCGTTCTACCTGGCCCATCCGCGCCTGGCGCAGCTGGAGCGCAAGATGATGGGTGACGTCGAGGGTGGCAGCATGAAGTGGCGCATGCGTATCCTTCGCCACGAGGCCGGCCATGCCATCGACAATGCCTACGCCCTGCGCCGGCGCTCGGATTGGCGCAAAATCTTCGGCCGCGCTTCCGAACCCTACAGGAACATGTATACTCCGCGGCCGGGCAGTCACCGGTACGTGCTGCATATCGGTCACTGGTATGCACAGAGCCATCCGACGGAAGACTTCGCCGAAACCTTCGCCGTGTGGATGCAGCCAAAGGCACGTTGGCGCCGCGATTACGAAGACTGGCCGGCGTTGCACAAGCTTGAGTATGTCGACGAGCTGATGGCGGATATTTCCGAGACGGAACCAGTGCGCCGAAGCCGGTCGGTGATCGAGCCTTTGTCGGAGCTCGATATGACCCTCGGGCAGCATTACCGCAAACGCATGAACATGTACGGCGCCGTCGAGAAGCGTTATGACAAGTGGATCACCCGCGTGTTCACGGCCAGGGACAAGCGTCCGCGTGGGGTGCCAGCCAGCCGCTACGTGCGCGAGATTGATCCGCAGCTGCGGCGGCTGCTCGAACGTCGCGCCCGTCTGCACCCGTATTTGATCGACCACGCCATCCGCACCGTCAGGCAGCGCGCCCGCGATCTCGATCTCGTCCTGCGCCAGCCGACACGCGAAGCCAAGCGCAATGTGGTTCGGCTGCACGAACGCATCGTGCTTGATATCCTGAAACGCAACAGGGAGAACTACACACTGTGAAGCGCTACCGCATTCTGTTGATGACGCACAAGGACCTGGTGCCTCCGGAAACAATCGAGGGACTAACCGACAAACAAGTCGACCAGGTGCGTACCGAGTACAACGTTTACTCAACGCTGTACAACATGGGTCACGAGGTGATCCTGGTGGGCGTGTACGACAGCCTGCGCGAAGTGCGCGAAAAAATCCGCGAAACCAAGCCGCACGTTGTGTTCAACCTACTGGAGGAATTCTCCGGTATTCCCACATACGACACTCACGTGGTGTCGTTCCTGGAGCTAATGCAGCAGCGCTACACCGGCTGCAACCCGCGAGGTCTGATGCTGTCCCGCGACAAGGTGTTGGCCAAGCAGGTGCTGGCTTGGCACCGTATCGCCACGCCGGCCTTCCACCTGTTCCCTTTCGGCAAGCGGTTCACGGAACCGAAGAAGCTAAAGTTTCCGCTGTTCGTAAAATCGGCCACCGAGGATGCCTCCGCCGGCATCTCGCAAGCCTCCATCGTCGAAGACATGAAGAGCCTGCGCCAGCGTGTCGATTTCATCCACTCTCAGGTGCAGAGCGATGCACTGGTCGAGGAATACATCGAAGGCCGTGAAATCTATGTCGGTGTGATGGGCAACACACGTCTGACCACACTGACGCCCTGGGAAATGGATTTCGGGTCGCTGTCCGGCGTACAGGAAGGCATCGCCACGCGCAAAGTGAAGTGGGACCGGAAATACCAGAAGAAGCACGGTATCAAAACGCGGGCTGCAAAGAAGCTCGGTGACAACGGCCCGAAGACACTCGACAGGCTGTCGCGACGCATCTACAAAGCGCTACACCTGAGTGGTTACGCGCGCCTGGATTTCCGCCTGCGCGAGGACGGCAGTTTGTTCTTGCTTGAAGCCAACGCTAATCCCAACCTGTCCCACGGTGAGGATTTTGCCGAATCCGCCGAGGTGATGGGCATGAAGTACGATGCCCTGATCACGCGTATTGTGAACCTGGGGCTCAATTACATGCCCGAATGGCGTATGTTTGAATAAGATAAAAATAGAAGAGTAGTGAAGATGTCGAGCAATTCCCCGACCCATGCCCTGGCTGACTATGTAGTAAAAACAACGCAGAAAGACATTCCGGAGGATGTCTGGCATGAATCGAAGCGCGCCATTCATAATTACTTGGGCTGCGCACTTGGCGGCAGCATCGAGCCGGCGCTCGACGTAGCCATCCAGGTGCTTGCACCCTTCACCGGGCCTGCGACTACCAACGTGCTTGGCCGCTGTGAATCGTTTGATGCCTTACACGCGGCCCTATTCAATGGTATCGGCTCGCATGTGCATGAGTACGATGACACATTGCCGACCAACTATATACATGCCAGCGTGCCGGTGGCTTCTGCCCTGTTCGCCTATGCCGGCGCTAACAAGGTCAGCGGCGCTGATTTCATGAAGGCATTCATTCTTGGCTTTGAGGTGGAATCGCGTATCGGCGATGCTGTGTATCCCGCCCACTATGAGGCGGGCTGGCACATTACCTCGACCACGGGTGTGTTCGGTGCGGCCGCTGCCATTGGCAAACTTTTGAAGCTTGATACGAAGCAGATGGTGTGGGCCTTTGGTCTCGCGGCTACTCAGGCGGCCGGCGTGCGCGAAATGTTTGGCTCAATGGCCAAGTCCTGGCAGCCGGGCAGGGCGGCGCAGAACGGCTATACATCCGCGCTGCTGGCGCAGGCCAACTTCACGGCCGGCGAGCAGGGTATCGAAGGGCCGCGCGGCTTCGCCCCGGTCACCGCCGCCGAGTACGACCTCGACAAAATCACCAATGGGTTCGGTTCCGACTTCGGCCTGCGCAGCAATGCTTACAAACCCTATGCCTGCGGTCTAGTGGTACATCCGGCCATCGACGGCTGCAGTCAGATAAAGATGAAATACAACCTCGACCCGAAACAGGTGAAAGCAGTAAGGGTCCGAGTCGCCCCACTGGTGCTGGACCTGTGCAACAAGCGCGACTTGTACCGGGAACTGCAAAGCAAGTATTCCATTTATCACGCCTGTGCCATCGGCCTGGTACGCGGCAAGGGTGGCATCCAAGAATTTACCATGAGTGCGGTCAACGACCCGGCTATCAAGCGGATTCGTGAATTGGTGACGGCCACCGCGGATGACAGCGTCACCGAGGACCAGGTGGCCATCGAAGTGGAGCTGCAAAACGGTGAAACACTCAAAATGTTCGTTGAGCAGTCCCTGGGCAATATCTACCGTCCGCTGAGTAATGACTTTCTCGATGATAAGTTCCGTGACCAGGCGATCCTGGCGCTGCCAGCCGAACGCGCGGACCAGCTCATCGAGCTGTGTTGGTGCCTAGAAGACGTTGCTAATGCCGGCGACCTTGTCAGGTTGAGTGCGCCGTGAACGCTTTTATAAAACGGTTCTTGTTGTCCTTTGCTATCCTGGCTTTGGCCGGGTGCGGCCGTAATAACGAGGCTGGTACCGTTGTGCGCATTCCACTTGGCGCCGGCGGTGTCGGTTTCCTGCCGCTACATGTGATGCAGGAGCAGGATCTCATCGAAAAACATGCGGCAGTGGCAGGGCTGGATGAGCTTGAGGTACAGTGGATCGACCTCGGCGGACCTGCGGCGATGAACGATGCGCTTCTGTCACGCTCGGTGGATTTTATTGCGGCGGGACCGCCGGCATTTCTCACGCTGTGGGATCGCACCCGCGGCACCCTGGACGTGCGCGGCGTTGCCGCCATGAGCGCGCTACCTATGTATCTCAACACGCGCTCTGCTGCTTTTAACTCCCTGGATAGTATCTCCGAGCAGGACAAGATCGCGGTCACCTCCATAAAAGTGTCCATCCCCGCGATTGTGATGCAGATGGTCGCTGCCGAGCAGTTCGGTATCGCAGATGCCGAACATTATGATCGCTACACAGTGAGTATGGCGCATCCCGACGGCGTCGTCGCCATTCTCTCTGGTGCGGGCGACATCACCGCGCATTTCACCTCGCCGCCGTTTCACCAGCGCGAACGGCAGGATCCTGCTATCCGCACCATCATGACTACCGACCAGGTCTTGGGCGGCGCCACCACGTTCACCATGCTGTCTACCACCGCCGCCTACCATGACGCCAATCCCGACGTGGTATCCGCCGTGCTGGCAGCACTGGCCGAGGCGCAGCATTTCATCCAGGATGATCCGGCCGCCGCAGCCGACGTGCTAGTGAGCGTGAACGGCAACGCCGGCCTTTCGCCTGATGAAATCGCGACGATGCTGCAAGATCCCGATATTCATTTCACGTCGACGCCGCAGAATGTGAAGCGCTATGCCGACTTCATGTTCAGCATTGGTACGCTGAATAAAGAGGCAGAATCTTGGCGTGATTTCTTCTTCGATGAAATCCATGACCTGCCCGGCAGCTGACAGGATGTCACCTCAATGACCGTCGCCGGCCAGCCGCTCCTATCCGTCAGGGATGTTACCCTGCAATACCCAGCTGAAAACCAGGTGATCACCGCGGTGCACCGGCTTAGTTTCGATGTCCACCAGTCCGACCGTTTCGTGCTGCTGGGCCCGTCTGGGTGCGGCAAGTCGACTCTGCTCAAAGCCGTCGGCGGTTTCATGCCACCGGTCGCTGGCGAAATTACGCTCTCCGGAACGCGTGTCACCACGCCTGGCCCTGATCGCGCCTTCGTGTTTCAGGAATTCGACCAGTTGCTGCCGTGGAAAACGGTGCTCGGAAATATCACCTTTCCACTGGACACCGGCGGCATGAACCCGACTGAGGCTCTTGAGCGGGCCAAGGTATATATCGGCAAGGTCGGCCTCGACAAATTCGCCGACAGTTACCCGCACACCTTGTCCGGTGGCATGAAACAGCGCGTTGCCATAGCCCGCGCTATGGCTATGGAACCGGAGATCCTGCTGATGGACGAGCCGTTCGCGGCTCTGGACGCGCTGACGCGCGACCGCATGCAGGAAGAACTGCTGCTCCTGTGCAGTGAGACGAAATCGACCGTACTGTTTGTCACCCATTCTATCGCCGAGGCCATTCGCATCGGCACGCGTATCCTGCTGCTGACACCACACCCGGGACAAGCGCGTGCAGAACTCAAATGTGACGGTATCGACAGCGAAGACGAACACGGCAAACGCCTGTCCACGCGTATTCAGGCGTTGCTGTTCGGCAAAGCACTCGAAGGAGGTACTTCTTATGAGTAATCCCACACGGCCTGAACTATTCTACGAACCCGAAGCTGTACCCGCGGCCATAGAGGTGCCAGCACGATCAATAGCGGTCAGACTCATCGACAACGCCGCGTTCCGCAAGACGCTGCTGCTGGGACTGATCGCAATAATCTGGGAAGTGTATGCGCGTTCGCTCGGCAACGCGCTGGTGTTGCCGACTTTTACCAGCACGGTGGTTGCGATGCTGCAGGACATAGCCTCGGGCGATTTGCCGCGCGCCACGGTGTACACGATTACATTATTGTTGAAGGGTTACCTTGCCGGATTGGTCATTGCTGCGGTACTGACCGCATTCGCCAGCGCGACGCGCATTGGTGCCGACCTGCTGGAAACGCTGACCGCCATGTTCAACCCGCTGCCTTCGATTGCCTTATTGCCGCTGGCGCTGATCTGGTTCGGGCTGGGCGAGGGTAGCGTCATCTTCGTGCTCATCCACGCAGTATTGTGGGCGGTGGCGCTTAATACGCATTCGGGCTTCAAGGAAGTCAGTCGTACGTTGCGCATGGTGGGGCAGAACTGCGGCCTCACCGGTTTGCGCTACGTGGTGCGCATCCTCATCCCCGGCGCCTTTCCCAGCATCCTTACCGGCCTTAAGATCGGCTGGGCTTTCGCCTGGCGCACTTTGATCGCGGCGGAACTCGTGTTCGGGTCCACGTCGGGGGAGGGGGGGCTTGGCTGGTACATCTTCGAGCGCAAAAACCTGTTGCTGATCCCAAATGTATTTGCTGGATTGTTGACGGTGATCATGTTTGGGTTGATTGTCGAAAACCTGGTGTTCAAGCTACTGGAAAGGCGGACGGTGGCGCGGTGGGGGATGTCGACCTGAATATTTACAGCAGGATCAGGTTTTTACTCTCCGAAATCAAACAGGTCGTCGTCCCTCGTACGCTGCATCCCTGCCTCGAAATACTTCTCCCACACCTGCGCCCACGGCCTCCCGAATAGGTCCTCCACCGTGTACTCGATAGTCTTGCCCGGCAACACCGTCACGCCCCGGCCGTCCTGGAGATAAACGTTCTGGTTGCAGTGTGTGAGCGGGGTGGGTGCGACGTTGTTGAGGTCGTCTAGGCGGACAAAGATGCGCACGGTGCGCACCGGTTCCCGCAAACCGTCCTCGTCGTAGAACACGGTTTCGTGAGTGAGGCCCGTGAAGGTACCTGATTCATCCCGGTTTGGCGTCCAGATCTCGATTGTCTGCAGCTTGTTGGAATACTCCCAGTGTGAGTGCGTAAACCAGCCCTGGATGTTGGAGGTCCATGTGATCAGGGCCTCGCCGTCCCAGAAGCCGATGCTTTCGCCCATCCAGCGCGGGATGTCGGGGCCGAGTCGCGGCACCACGCCAGTCAGGTCGAAAGCGCGATTGATATGAACGTTGCGGATGGCATTACCGGAGCCGCCGAGGAACTGCACGCGGTTCGCCGTTAAGGTGATGTCGAGGGCGCCCGGGCCGCCCGGCCCCGACCACCAGCGCATGAAGCCTTCCGGCCGGCAGAACATAAGCGACCACTGCGCCGCATTATTGTGCACCTTGTGGTAGAACTGCTGCACCAGGCGCTGCTGGAATTCAGGCGTCAGCAAACTGACGATGGTGGACGCCTGGGCGTGGAATCCCAGCAGCCACTGCGGCGTTTCCGGAATGTCGGGCTCCATGCTTTCGGCGCGGCCCTCATCGATCTCGGCGAACGAAATATTAATGTAGCGGGTGTAGCGGCCTTCCCAGTCTGGCGGCGGGTTGTTGCGGGTGTAAAGGGTGGGCCCGCCCCTGGTGCGGGTTTCTGCCATCAGTGCTTCGTAGTGTTCTTGCGCGGTGGCGAAAGGATACGGACTGACGATGTTGTCGCGGCCGTAATCGATATCGCAATGGCCCCAGGCGCCCTGGTTCGGGTCGTCGATGATGTAGCGCGGGCCGCTGATGTAATCGCCCCACTGGGAATCGAGCGCAAGAGTGGTATTGCAGCGGTAGTAGCGCGGGTCGCTCCACAGTTCGCGGTCGCGGTAGAAGTCTTCGGTGGTGAAGATATCACGGGCCAGGGGTGTGATGCCGGGAGGCACTGAGCCGTTCTTCGCCGTGGAGATGTCCCGGTTGAAAAAAGGCAGCCCGGGCCCGACCCAGCCTGCATCCATCTCAACCGGCCAGCCACGGCCGACACTGTCTTGTGCCTGGCCCTGGATCGCGACCAGCAGACCTATAAAGAGGAATACCGTTCTTGCCATGGGAAAGAATCAGTCTTCCTGGCCTTCGATAGGCGCAACTCCGCGCGGCAGGCCGGTACTGGCGCTGCCCCGGAGCACCTGCTGTGCCCCCATGCGGATCAGGCCGGAGTCGGACGGCGCCTGGAAAAAGGTATAACCGTCGCGAGTATCCTGCCAGGCGGAGGGGCCTGCCAGGTATTTGCCAGCGCCCAGGGTGGCATCCTTGATCTGTTGAACAATGGCCTCGTACTGCTGATCACCCTGACGGTAGCCGGAGAAGCTACCGATATCGGAGCTGGCGGCAAACACTACATCCACATGTTCTACAGCGGCAATCTTTTCGGCGATGGCGGCGCCTTCAGGATTTTCAATCATAGCCACGACCATGATGTTGTCATTGGCCAGTTCGCGGTAGCGGCTGCCCCAGATGGCGCCGTACTGGCCACCGCCCTGGCTGCGCTTGCCGATGGGCGGATACTTGGCGAAGGTAATGGCGTTTTGGATTTTTTCCACATTGTCTACCAGCGGCACGATGATGCCCAGCGCGCCGATGTCGGTGGCTTTCTGTATATCGCCCTCGCTGTCTGAGGGCACGCGGATGAACGGAATAGCCGGGCCGGGGCAGGCGCGGATCATTGCCGCTACCTGGTAATAGGTCAGGGGGCTGTGCTGCATCTCGATCCACAGGAAATCGAAACCGGAATTGGCCATGGCGCAGTAGATGTCGATATCGGCCGTGGTAACGGTGCCGCCGACCACCTGCTCGCCGCGGGCCAGTTTCAGTTTTACCGTATTAAAGATTTCCCCTTCTGCCGCCTGAATCCGGGCAATGCCCGTTACGGCCAGAATGACCAGTATCCAGTATGTCATCTTGAATCGAGTCTTCATATTATCTCCCTGGAAGCTATCGATGGCTGCTCTCTGTGAAAGTCTGTATATCCCGGGTAATATTGGTTTCAAACCCGGGAGAACACAAGCACTATCCAAAAGGTGCGCTGGGATCCATACGGGCGGCGTTACCCGGTATTACAGCAAGGGGAAAAATCATGATCATGAAAATGCTGACAGCCTGGCTTATGTCCTGTCTGGCAACCTTGCTTGCGCAAGTGTCGCTGGCACAGGATGCAAAAACGGATGTGCTCGTCCTGGTGGAGCGTGCCCGCAGCGCGGCGGGAAGCGAGCATGTTTTCCTGTTCCGGCAGTTGTGTGCCAGCCCTATTGACTATGCGGAAGCGGCACCAGCAGTGGGTGAAGTGACGGGCTCGCTGCCAACTAACGATCCGGACCGCGACTGGTATACGGAGCCGGTGCAGGTTTTTGATGATCTCTTTTACCTCGGGCAATCCACGTTTTCATCCTGGGGCCTGCGCACTAGTGAAGGCATCATTCTCGTAGATGCCATTTTCGAAAACACGGTTGAGGCCGAGGTGGTAGATGGCCTGCGCAAACTGGGCATCGACCCCGCCGAGATCCGCTATGTGATTATCAGCCATGCCCATGGCGACCATTCCGGCGGCGCCGGCATCCTGCAGCAGCTTGGTGCGCGGATCATCATGTCGGCCGCCGACTGGGATCTCTACGAAGCAACAGCCCGGGAAACCGTCAAGGCGACACGTGACATCATTGCCACCGACGGCATGGCCCTGACCCTTGGCGAGCATACCGTGCGCACATTTTTTACCCCCGGCCATACCCATGGCACCCTGTCCACACTGCTGCCTGTGCATGATAATGGCACGCCACACCTGGCTGCCGTCTGGGGCGGCACGGCCTTCAATTTCCGTGATTCACCCGACGACCCCAGGGATTTGCGTTTGGGTGACTATGCCCGATCGGCGGTGTATTTCCAGGGCATCGCCCGTGGTGCAGGAGCGGATATCATTCTGTCCAATCACCCGACCTATGACGGCAGTACCGACAAGATCCCGCGGCTGCGGGAAAGGCAAAGGACCATGCCGCACCCTTTCGTGATCGGCAACGCCTCCGTATTGCGTTTTCTCGAGGTGGCCGAGGACTGCGCCCTGGCCACACGCATTACAGAACAACAATAATCAACACATGTCGTCCCACATGTTCAACAGGAACAGACGCCATCTGCTCGTTACCGCCTGGTTAATGCTTCATGTGGGCGGCACCCTTGGGCAGTCGTTACAGGAAGGTGTGTATACTGAAGCGCAGGCCGTGCGCGGCCAGGTACTCTATTACGCACACTGCCTGGCCTGCCATGGCGAGTCGATGATGGGTGTCGACCAGGCGCCGCCGCTGACCGGCCCGCAATTCGCGAGCAACTGGCGCGGCCTGCCGCTGGCCGACCTGGTCGAGCGTATGAACACGATGCCGCCCGACAAGCCGGGCACATTGACGCGCGAGGAACTTGTGGACACGCTGACCTACGTGCTCTGGTACAACGGCGCACCCATCGGCAATGTGGTGCTGTCTGCTGATCCGGCTACATTGTCGGCACAGATTTTCGATATCCCGTAACGGGGTGTGATTCACAGGAGGGGAGATGGAACGATTCAACAAGAAAAAGAACAAGACTTGCCTGGCGGCGCTGGCCCTTTCTCTGTTGTGCTGTACTTCAAGCACCATTGCGCAATCAGTCATCACGCCCGAACAGGCGGCCGGCGAATGGACCACCTACGGTTCCAACCTGGCAAGTCATCGCTATTCACCCCTCGACCAGATCAACGCGGACAATTTCAAAAACCTGCGCGTGGCCTGGAGCCTGCGCACCGATTTCCTCGGCCCTCGCCCGGACGGTCTCTACGGTGCCACGCCGCTGTACGTCAACAATCTGCTGTACACCACCGCCGGCTGGCGCCGGTCAGTCATTGCCATGGATCCTGCCACCGGTGAACTGGTCTGGATGCACCGGGAAGACGAAGGGGAGCGCGGTGTCGTTGCCGCACGACCGGGTGCGGGGCGTGGTCTGTCCTGGTGGCAAAGTGCGGACGGCAGCGAACAGCGCATTCTCTATGTTACGCCCGGCTACCGCCTGATCGCCCTCGATGCCAATACCGGCGAGAAAATCGAAAGTTTCGGCGACAACGGCGCGGTCGACCTGAAACAGAATTTCGACCAGGACCTCGACCCGCTCGATCCCGGCATCGGCCTCAATGCCACACCCCTGGTGGTAGGGGATGTCATCGTCATTGGTGCCGCACACCGGCCGACCGGCGACGTGCGCAGTACCTGGAGCGCGAAAGGGTATGTGCGGGGCTATGACATTCGCACCGGCGAGCGCCTGTGGATATTCCACACAATTCCCCTGCGTGGCGAATTCGGTTACGACACCTGGAACGGCACGGCGGAGGAAAACGGCAATGCCGGTGTGTGGGCCCAGATAAGTGCCGACCCGGAACTGGGCCTGGTCTACCTGCCGGTGGAGATGCCGGTGGCGGATTACAACGGCTACAACCGGCCCGGCGACGGCCTGTTCGGTGAATCGCTGGTGGCCGTCGACGTGAATACCGGTGAGCGCAAGTGGCATTACCAGTTCGTCCACCACGGCGTGTGGGACTGGGACCTGCCCTGCGCACCCATCCTGTTCGACATGCAAATGGACGGTCGCACCATTAAGGCCGTGGCGCAACCGAGCAAACAGGCTTTCCTGTACGTGCTCAACCGCGAAACCGGCGAACCGATCTGGCCGATCGAGGAGCGCGTCGTGCCGCAATCGGAAGCGCCTTTTGAGGAAACCAGCCCGACCCAACCCTTCCCGACCTGGCCGTTGCCGTTTGACCGGCAGGGCGTGAGCCGGGACGACCTCAACGACCTGACGCCGGCACTGCGCGCCGAAGCGGAGCAGATCATCGAACAGTTCCAGCTCGGGCCGATCTTCACTCCGCCGGCCGTGGGACGCCCCGGCGGTCCGCTTGCCACCCTGATGCTGCCCCACGCCGTAGGCGGCGCCAATTGGCCAGGCGGCAGTTTCGACCCGGTCACCAACCGCCTTTATATCCACTCTCACACGCAGCTCATGGAACTGGTCAACACGCCGGAAGACATGGAGCCGTTCAATCGCGGCCCGGATGGCGGTGCGCCACAGACCGTGGCGCCGCCGCCCAACCTGGCACCGGCCGGCGGCCTGGGTGCGCGCCGCGTCAGCACCTTCCTGCAGGGCACGATTCCCCTGATCAAGCCGCCCTATGACCGCATCACCGCGTTCGACATGAACACCGGCGATATCCTGTGGCAGAAAACCCATGGCACGACGGAAGACGCGATTCGCAACAATCCCGCGCTGGCCGGCGTTCCCAGCATCGACCGCCTCGGTTCCTACGGCCGCATCTTCATCGGCACGCTCACCACCAGCACCATGGTGATTGCAGGGGAGGGCGCCACGCACACCAACGACCAGGGTGAAACCGTGGCGCTGCTTAGGGCCTACGACAAGGATACCGGCGAGGACATCGAAGGTCGCATCGAGATGCCGGCACGGCAGACAGGATCGCCGATGACCTTCATGCACGAAGGCAAGCAGTACATCGTGTTGTCAGTCACTCACGCCGGCGCCAATGACAGAAGACGGTTACATGACCGACCTGATCACGCAGCGGGCGATTCGCTATATCAACGACCATACTGATGAGCCGTTCTTCCTGTCCGTCCAGTACAATGCTGCCCACTGGCCCTACCAGGTGCCGGACATGCCTTCCGTGGCGATTCGCAACGCCGCGCACCTGCAGCCCCATGAGCAGGGCACCAGCACGCGGGAAGCCTATGTCGCCATGCTGGAGCGGGCGGACCAGGGCATGGGTGAAATTTTCGCCGCATTGGACGCTGCCGGTCTCGACGACAATACGCTTGTCATCTTTACCAACGACAACGGCGGCGAGTGGCTGGCGCGCAATGCGCCGCTGTTCAATCGCAAATTCACCGCGTGGGAAGGCGGCATCCGGGTCCCAGCCATCATGCGCTGGCCTGGTGTGATTCCGGCCGGGCAGGTGACTGAGCAGGTGGGCATTACCATGGATTTCACCGCCACCATCCTGGCATTGGCCGGGGCCGAATTCCCGGTGGGCTACGTGCCTGAAGGCATCGATCTCATGCCGATTGTCACAGGGCGGTCACCCGTCGTGGAGCGCACATTGTTCTGGCGCGCTTCGCCGACGTTCACCGCGGTGCGCAGCGGCGACATGAAACTGGTCATGCAGAGTCCGAATGCGGCCTTCCTGTTCAACGTGCGCGAAGACCCGGGTGAACGCAACGACCTCACCAACACCGGGCAGGCGGAGGTGCGAAGGCTGCGGGGAATGCTCGATGCCTGGACGGCGGATGTAAATGCGGAAAAGGCGGCGCGGCTGTCGCGCCCGAGAACGACTGACCCGGCCTAGAGCGCGATCTCGTCCCGGCTCCAGGTCTTGCCGTCGGGGAACACGATACGCTGTAGGTACATCTCGGTGGGCTTCTCGAAATCGGGGGAGCCCTCGATCTCTACCTGGTCGCCTGCATTCAGCGAGCTCGGGCGCCAGCCGTAGCGCTGCAGGGCAACGCGGCTGGTGAGAAAAATCTTCCATGACACCACCGTGCCATCGGCCTGGGTGACATCCACGTCGACGAAAGAGTGCGGGTTGGTGAAACTCCAGTAAGTGACCACGCCATTGATGGTTTGCCGGGCATTGTCATCGAAGTTGAAGTTGGCGGTGGAGTGGTGCGCGAGAACGTTCACGCCAAAACCAGCGGAAACTATGACAAGTACAAACAGTCTGAAAATTTTCATCGTGGGTTAACCGCTCTCAGTAGATCGTTACGTTTTGGTCTTAGCGCCAGGGAATGTATTCGCCGGTCTTGCCGTCCAGGTTCTGCCGCCACAGGTCCTCGCTGCAGAAATACTCCCCCATTTCCAGGCCGGGATACTGGCGGAAGTAATTGATGGCCGTGAACGGGCGCGAATAATATGCCGGGTCGTCGATGGTCATGCTGAATTCGAGCATGTCACCCACATCGCCACCGTCCACCATGCGTATGCGCTCGGTCACCTTTAACTTGTCACTCTGCGGATTGGGAAAGCCGTTGGCACGGATGTCGGTGGTTTCGATCACCAGTGTATCGCCTTCCCAGTGACCGGTGGAAAAACCCATGTAGCTGGGAAGCTGGCCATCCTGGCGTTGCCTCCCGTCGAGGTAAATTCGCCGGACATCATTGTGCAGTTCCACCACCATGGTGAGTCGGTCGCCGGTCTGGATGATTTCAGTCGGGTACTGGGCGCGCACGAGCATCTGTCGCGGCATGCCGTAGGGCAGGCAACTGCGGGAAGGATCATCCACCACCGGGTTGTAATTGGCCTCGAACGCCGCGCGAGCGGCGTCGGTTTCGGGCAGGTACGGGATACCGTCGGGGTACACCTGGGTTCTTTCGCCATCAGGGCCGATGGCGGTGGGCATCCACACGCCGGTCATGTCAAACGATGCTTCGGCCGCAATTGCAGCACGGCCAATGAACGCGAGCGCGGCAAGAACAATCAATCCAGGCTTTAACTTCATGGCGCGCTCTCCCCCTGGAGGTCGCGGTACAGTTCCCGGTTGATTGCCTCCAGGCGCTGGCGCCACTGGTTTTGCAGGCATAAGGCCGAGCCTTCGGAGAAGGGAGTGTGCGGTGAGCGGACGAACCAGCGTTCAGTTTGCAGCGGTGTTGAATAATGTTCCGCATCCGTCAGCGTGATCTCATCCTTGAGCAGCGTCTCGCCGTCACGGGTAACGAGACTGAAGCGCTCGCGCATGGTCATGGCTTCGCTGTGGGGCAGGCCTGTATCGGTCAGGATGCTTTCGGCCGTCATGGCGATCGTGTCCACCTGCAGGACATTGCCCTGCCAGGTGCCGATGGAGTAACCCATCCAGCTCGGGATGGGGTCTTCAGGAAAATCGCGGCCATCGGTGAAGATGCGGCGCGTGTCACCCAGGCGGTCGAACAGCAAGGTGACCTGGTTGGGCGTCTGCAGAATCTCGATGGGTTCGGGTGAGGTGTTCAGGGTATTGCGCGGCGTGCCGTAGGGCATGCAGAAGAAGGTGGAATCGCGGCGGGCGGGCTCGAATTCACCGAGGAAGGAGCGGGCTGCGGCGGTTAACGGTAATGCGTCGGTATCCCAGGCATTGCCCGCAGCGGGTACGGATACCCAGACGCCGGAGAGGTCGGTCGCTTCCGCGGCATGCACCGAGAACGACAGCAGCAGGAGGCAGCCAGCCAGGGTCGTGCGTAGTGTTGGAATCGAGGACATCCGGATGTCGTGCTGTCATTGTTTTTGCGCATCATAACAGCAATTATCACCACCCTGGCAATCCGGGGTGGCGCTGAACCAGGACAGGCTATAAATTAAGGGGTACATGAAGCACCCGCAGAAGGATGCGCTGATGAAAATCAAAAAACTTTTATTAAACCCGGCCGCGGCGCTCTCCCTGACCGTGCCGCTCCTGCTTGCCGGTAACCTCGCTGCACAGGACCGTTCTGCCTTGTGGTGGGCGCCGGGTGATGATCGTCCACTGCCGGCGTATATCGAGTATGCCAACGACTGGGGTCGTGTCGGGCTGGTCAATACTTCAGGCACCCTGGTCACCGACGGGCATCCCTTCTTCGAGGCTCTTGGCACCAACGGGCGCGGTTGCGTCACCTGTCACCAGCCATCCGATGCCATGTCACTGTCGGTCGCCACCATCAGGCAGCGCTGGGTCGATACCAATGGCAGCGACCCGCTGTTTGCCCCGGTCGACGGCATGGACTGCCCTCACCTGTCGGCGGGTGATCCCGATTCCCATTCCCTGTTACTCGGGCGCGGCCTTATCCGTGTGGCACTGCCCTGGCCACCGGCTGATGCGGAACCCGAATTCAATATCGAGGTGGTGCGCGATCCCACCGGCTGCAACACGCACCCGGTCCACGGCATCGATGGCGACAACCACCAGGTTTCTGTCTATCGCCGGCCGCGTCCGGCCATCAATATCCGCTATGTCGCCTCGTCGAAATTCGGCGTGTCGCCCTTCATCGGCAAGACTGGGATGTTGTCCGCTGTGAATCCCGACACCGGCCTGCCGCAGAACATGAACATGATGGCCGATGCGCGCGTGGTGACACCGAAGACCCAAGCCAGCGCGGCAGCAGCAGACCACATGGGCATCACCCTGGATGCCGGGCAACTGGCGCAGATCGAGGCCTTCGAGCTGCAGTTGTACGGTGCGCAGGCGTGGTCGAACGGCGCCGGCAACCTGAACGAGGAGGGCGGTCCTTCCGGTATCGGGCCATACGCCATGGCCCGCGGCAGTGACGGCGTACTCGGCAACAATACCACGCGCTATGTCTTCCCCATGGAAGACAAGTGGGCCGACTTGCCAGCAGGCAACACTGAAGAAGAAGCTGCACGTAACGCCTTCCGCGAATCCGTGCAGCGTGGCCACGACGTGTTCTTCTATCGCACCTTCTGGATCAAGGATGCCACCCACATCAATACCGTGGGCCTGGGCAATCCCATCAAGCGTACCTGTTCCACCTGCCACGGTATGCACATGACCGCCATGGATACTGCCAACGGCTGGATGGATCTGGGCACCACCAACCATCCCTGGGCGCTGGAACCGCCGGAAAGCCCGTGGGCGGAAGCGTTGCCCGAAATGCCCCTGTTCAAGATCACCTGCCGTGAAGACCTGCCGCCGCACGCCTTTCTCGGGCGCACCATCTACACCCAGGACCCTGGCCGGGCGCTGATCTCCGGCAAGTGCGAAGACGTGGGTGCCATCGTCATACAACAGTTCCGCGGCTTGTCGGCGCGCGCACCCTACTTCGTCAATGGATCGGCGGCCACGCTTGCGCGAGGTGGTGGATTTCTATGATCGCCGTTTCAATATCCGCTACACGGAGCAGGAGAAGACCGACCTGGTCAACTTCCTGAGTGTCTTGTGATGCGAAAAATCATTGCACTTATCGTTATGCTGTTCAGTACGCTTACTGTTGCTGAACCTCCTTCTGTCGGCGAGCGCATCAGTTTTGTCAGCTGTCCCGCTGTACGCGACACGCGCAGCGTGCCCTGCTGGACCAGTGACTACGCCGGCCATACCTATTACCTCACCATCCAGAGTGACGTCAGTCCGCGGTGCAGCCGCCGCTGCTCGGCCACCAGGTGCTGGTGGAAGGCATCGTCACCGGCAATCCCGCCATCTGTGGCGGCATCGTCCTGGATGACGTACACCTGACCGCGATGCCGGAACTGGATGCCAACTGCAACACCATCCTGCCGGCGGTCGACGAGATCACCATCGACTTCAACCCGCGCCCGCCGGGACCGAGCGGTGGCCGCCTGGCCTTCCAGCGTGATCCGTCGACGGATCCTCCACCACCACCGCCGCCGACAGGGCCGCAGGTGTTCGACCTTTATTTCGATTTCGACAAGGGCATCTCCTTCCGACATCCCGGCATCCTCGTGGGGATTCTCGACGTGGCGGAAAAACTCGGACCGTCACGCATGACCATCACCGGCGTGCGCGGCGCGCACCGGCTCAGTGACGGCACCCTGTTGCGCGAATCCGGCAACACCGGCCGCCGCCGGGCGGAAGAGGTCGCCGGTCTGTTGCGTGAAGCAGGCATCACGGTGCCGGCGGATGTTTCGTGGACGGATGCCGTCGATGACGCCGATGGCGTCGACGACTGGCAAAGCCGCCGTGTCACGATCATCCTGCAACCCTGACAGGCACAAGGAACATGATCATGAAACCTATCCATGCGTTGCTGTCCATCCTGCTTGCGGTGCAGGCACTCGCCCAGGCGCCGGCACCCACCGGCGCCGGACCGGAACCGGCCATCGCCTATTCGGATCCCGGGCTGCCGACCCACACCATCTACCGGCCGCAAACACTTTCGGGCGTCTACCCCGTCGTCCTGTGGGGCAACGGCAGCTGCGTGAATGACAATTTTGGTTACCGCGAATTCCTCAGCGAGATTGCCTCCTACGGTTTTATCGTCCTGGCCATCGGCCCCACGGGAATGCGCCCGGCGCCGCGCCAGCAAAAGACCGGAAGACCCGGCCGAGTGGCCACCCTTCGAAACAATTTCCGCCAGCACTTCACCGCGCTGGACTGGATCGCCGGTGAAGGATCAGGTGGGCAATGCACTGGCCGGTCACGTGGACATGAACAACGTCGCCGTGATGGGGCACTCTTGCGGTGGCCTGCAGGCGGTGAAAGCGTCAGCCGATCCGCGCATCACCACGACGCTGGTGCTCAACAGCGGCATGTTTCCCGATACCGACCAGTACATGATCCGCCACGAGGCGAAAGCGCGAGGAACTGCAACAACTGCACGCTCCCATCGCGTATTTCATCGGCGGGGAAACTGATATCGCCTACGTGAATGCCGAAGCCGATTGGCAGGACCTGCAGCAGCAGACAATGCCAGCGGTGATTGCCAACATGGATGTGGGACACGGCGCCACCTACGCCATGCCGGGCGGTGGACCGTTCGCGGAAGGGCCGCTGGCCTGGCTGCGTTACCAGTTGAAGGATGACCCGCTGCGGCAGCGATGTTCGAGGGGAGTCCTGCGGATTTTGTGAATCCCAGGTCTGGGACCTGCGTCGCCACCACCTGGATTTAACCGGGCAGGTTGACTTGAAAAGTCGCCGGTGATAACACTGGGCAGGATTATCACAGAAATCTGAAATAAACAGGGATGTTCCAGTATTTCCGGGGGGGATACGATGTCCAGGGGGCTGACATTTCTTGCAGGGGGAGTGATTCTCTTCGCAAACGTGCAGGCGCATGCCCAACCTTTGCTCACCAGTTCCAGCAATGAACAGATCGAGGAGTATTGTGTTGGCTGCCATAATTTCGAAGATTATGCCGGCAGTCTCGATCTGACACAGGCTCTGGCTGCCAACGTGGCTGACTATGCCGAAACCTGGGAAAAGGTAATTCGAAAACTGCGTGCCGGCATGATGCCGCCACCCGGTGAAGCACGACCTCCGGAATCGGAATACCTGCTCCTGACGCGGGATCTTGAAAATCAGGTCGACCGTGTCGCAGTCGTCAATCCGGGAAGCGTCACAATCCACCGTCTCAACCGCACCGAGTATGCCAATGCCATCAGGGATTTGCTCGATCTGGAGATAGACCCCGCCTTGTTGCTGCCTTCGACACGCTGGCCAGGGGCTTCGATAACATGGCCGGTTCCCTGGCTATCTCACCGACGTTGCTGGAAGCCTATTCAAGCGCTGCAACCCGCATAGCCTCCATGGCGCTTGGTTACCTGAAATCTCCCACGGAAGTCACCTACATACCACCTGGCGATACGTCGCAAAACCACCACATAGAAGGGAATGCCTTTCGGTACCCGGGGCGGGATGGTCGTCCAGCACACATTTCCGGCGGATGGTGACTATACGTTCATCATCAAGAACCATCGCGTAGGCACTTTCATTCCCGGCGAGCAGCTGGAAATCAATGTGGATGGCGAACGTGTGCACCTGTTCGACTACACCAATCTAGGTCGAGGCAGGGGCGAAGGTGGGGAAGGTGATTTATCGGTTACGGTTCCGGTAAAGGCCGGCAGTCATACGGTCGGCGGCAACATTCCTGGCCACCCACTATCGACCCAGCTACAGCCTGATCAAACAATACGACCGCAAGTCCCTGGAAAACGAAATGTTGCCTGGTTTGTACAATTACCCGGTAATTGGTTTCCTGCGCATTCAGGGACCGTTCAACGCGGCCAAACCGGAAGATTCTTCCAGTATACGAAAAGTAATTCCATGCCGGCCGGCCAGCAGCGATGAAGAACGTGCCTGCGCCAGGGAAATCCTGATGAAACTGGCAAAGCTGGCGTACAGGCGGCCGATCAGCGAGGATGACATGGCGCCGTTGATGGATTTCTTCGAACTGGGTCTTGGCCAGGGTACGTTTGAAGAGGCATAGAACTGGCTGTGGCACGCATTCTGGCGAGTCCCAGGAGTTCCTGGTCAGGCTGGAAACACAGCCTGACGCGCTGGCCGATGGGGAGGTTTATCGCATCAATGATCTTGAACTGGCCTCCCGACTGTCTTTTTCCTGTGGAGCAGCATTCCGGACGAAGAGCTTATTGACCTGGCGGCATCAGGAGAACTGAAGTGACGTCCAAATATTGGAAAAACAGGTCAAAAGAATGCTGGCGGATCCGCGCGCATCGTCACTGGTCACGAATTTCGCCTCCCAGTGGTTTTACTTGCGCAATCTCGACATGACTTATCCGGACGGTATTTACTATCCTGACTGGGATGATGAATTGCGCCAGGGATTCAGGCGTGAAATGGAATTGTTCTTCGAAAGCGTTGTGCAGGAAGACCGCAGCATCATCGATTTGCTCGATGCCGACTTCACTTTCGTCAATGAAAGGCTGGCGCACCACTATGGCATTCCGGGTATTTACGGCTCCCATTTCCGCCGGGTGACGCTCGGTCCGGAGTTGGAGCATCGCCGCGGGTTGCTGGGGAAGGGCAGTTTCGTCAGTGACCTTTACCCAGAACTTCAGGACGTCGCCGGTGAAACGTGGTGTCTGGGTGCTGGAGAATATTCTGGAACACCGCCTCCAGAACCGCCGCCCAACGTACCGCCACTGGAAGATACGTCGGGCGATTCACCGATTACCTCGTTACAGGAACAAATGATTCTGCACAGGCAGGATCCCGCCTGTGCATCCTGCCACAGGATTATGGACGGAATCGGTTTTGCGCTGGAAAACTTCGATGCCGATGGCAAATGGCGTGAATTTTCGGCCCATCCACGCAAGTGGGGCGGTGTCGTCGCTCCCAATTGATGCCAATGTGGAATTGTGGGATGGCACCAGGATCAACGGGGTCAATGAGCTCAGGGAAAACCTGCTCGGTACAGTCCCCAATTTGTCCGCTTTGCCGTGGAAAAGCTGATGACTTTCGGTTTGGGAAGGGGCGTCGAATATTCCGACATGCCCGTGATACGGCGTATAGTCAACGAAGCCGAGGCTGAGGATTACCGGTTCTCCTCGCTGGTTTTGGGTATCGTTAAAAGTGAACCGTTCCAGATGCGAATAAGGGAAGGTGGCCAGGCTGATACTGGTGCCAAAAATGAAATGCCGGGTCGCGGGGAGATAACATGCACCATTACTAAAAACATCTGAAGCGCCGCACCTTGTTGCGCGGGTGCGGGGTGGCAATCGCCTTGCCTTTGCTGGAAGCCATGGTGCCTGCAATGACGGCCCTGGGTGCAACGGCGGCAGCGCCGGTGAAACGCTTTGTGGGTGTTTGGCATCCGCACGGCGCTGCGCCAGGCTACTGGAGTCCTGTAACCGAAGGACGGGATTTTCCGTTTTCCTATATCACGAAACCCCTGGAAAAATTCCGTGACCGAATTACGCTGGTTACCGGTCTGGATGCCTGAGGCCTTTTCCACGGAAGAAGAACCGGGCGGCAAATCATGCTCGCGGCGCGGTATTCCTGTCCGGTGCCAGGCCACGCCGAAACGCTGTGAGTCCCCATCTCGGTATCACCATCGACCAGGTTATCGCCAATGAATTCGGCAGGGATACGATTCTGCCTTCCATCCAGCTTGGTGTTGAGGATGCGGGAAACTACGGCAACTGCAACTGGGGTTACAGTTGTGCCTACACCAACAGTATTTCCTGGACCTCGGCGACAGAATTCCTGCCCACTGAGATCAATCCCCATGTGGCGTTCGAACGCCTGTTTGGCTCCGGTACAACACCGGAGGAAAGGCAGCTGGGCGGATTCGCAAGGCCAGCATTCTGGATTCTGTCGCCGACGAGATTCCGGCAATGAAAAAGGGCTTAGCCCTGGAGACAAGGCACGCCTGGATAATTACCTGGACAATATCAGGGAACTTGAAAGACGCATCAATATTGCCATCAACAACGCGGTGGAGCCTGAAAGCGGCGTGCCTTTCGGTATACCCCAGAGCAAGGACGTGCATTTCAAGCTGATGTTCGACCTGATCGCCCTGGCATTTGAAGGCGACATCACCCGCTCTGCCACCATGATGCTTGGCGTGGATATTACTTCAGCGAATTTTCCCGAGTCGGGAACAACAGGCGCCTGGCACGGTAACGTCCCACCACAGTGACAAACCGGAAAATATTGCCGAGTACGCCATGATGAACAGGTATCACGTCGGGATACTGGCTTATTTCCTCGATAAATTGCAGGGAATAAGGAAGGTGATGGCACGGTGCTGGATCACTCGCTCACTTACATGGGTAGCAACATGGGAAATTCCCACAGGCATGCGCACGAAAAGGTTCCAGTGATTCTTGCTGGCGGTGTTGACGGTACATTCAGTGGTAAACAAACATATCGTGTATCCGGATAATGTGGAGAAAAACATCAAACCTGTTGCTTGGCCTGCTGCATTTATACGGCATTGAACGGGAAAGTATCGGGCAGAGCACGAACTCCGCTATCCCTGGTTTAAAAAGCTACGCGTGACGACATGAGCAGAACATTCCGTTGTATCTGAAATACCTGGTTTTTCTGGGGTTGAGCAGCCCGTTTTTGGCTGATGCAGGTGGTCAGGCCGCAGGTCGATCTCCCGGATGAACCAGTGCGCAGCGTCATTTTCGAGAACTGCAGTGCCTGCCATGGCATCGATGTTTACGCCTTTCATGCCCTGGATAAACGGGAATGGAGAAGTCTGCTCGAGTCATTGCATGACCAGGGGATGAGGTTGTTCAGTGAGTCGGCGTCACCGGAATATCATGCTGGATTATCTCTCTGAAAATTTTGGCGCAAACAGTATTCCGTTTCCGAGGGAATATGTGCCGCCGGAAATCAGTGATTATTTCTCGGATGCCGATGCCCGCGTTTTTCTCGACCAAACCTGTACGGAGTGTCATGAAATTCGTGTATTCAACAAGCGTGGCACAGAACAGCAATGGCGCGATCTCGTGTTTGAGATGCGGGAGAATGGCGCCGACCTTACTGATGAAAGCCTCGAACGCCTGGTGGAGTGGCTGGCCAGGGTCAGGGGGCCGGAGGCAGCCGCTGCAATGAGTTGAACCACAATGTCAACCCGTGAAGAAAGGCGTCATGGCCTGTTTGCTCCTGCTTGTCCTGGCTCACCAGTGGCGGATCTGAAATCGCTGATTTCGCAAGCAGGAACAATCTTGATGAAGTGTCGGCGCTGATTGCTTCTGGCGTGGATGTAAATGAACCCCAGGTGGACGGTGCAACCGCGCTGCACTGGGCAGTACGCTGGGACAATATCGTCATGGCCCGTGAACTGCTCGAGGCCGGCGCCGACCCCAACGTCATCAATCGAGTCGGTGCAGTCCCCATGCTGCTGGCTTCTGTGAGTGGCAGTGCAGAAATGATATCCATGCTGCTGGAGGCTGGTGCCAGTGCAAACCAGGCATTGACCATTACTGGTGATACGCCGCTCATGATTGCTGCGCGTACGGGTAACAGTGAATCCGTCCGTGTGCTCCTTGATGCCGGCGCTGATGTCCATGCACAGGAAACCTGGTGGAGGCACGGCACTCATGTCGGCAGTAGCGGCAGGGCATTCGGCTGTGGCAGAGATGCTCATTTCAGCGGGTGCCGATGTCAATGCACGCACCTACCTGATACCACGAAATACGGGCCGGGGCCTGCAATTTGAAGGGTTACCACCACGAAAACGCCTGCCTGGCGAAACAGGGGCCGCAGATGCACGCCAGTGGCGAATTTACGCCTTTGTTACTGGCTGCCCGGGAAGGCTTTACAGACACCGCCAGGCTGCTGATCGATTCCGGCGCGGATATCGATGCCAGGGCAGCAGATGGCAAAGATGCCTTGAGCCTGGCTATCTACAACGGGAATTTCGGGACAGCATCCTTCCTTGTCGCCAGGGGCGCCAATGTCAACCAGGTCGATGCACGGGGATTCACGCCCCTGTTCTGGGCCGTGGACAGGCGCAACATGGAGACAGCACCGAATTTTCCCTGGACAGTGACAGATGATCCGTTGCCGCTGGTGAGGGAAATGCTGGAAGCCGGCGCCGACCCGAATACGATCATCAACGAGACTCCCCAGGCACTGATGCGTGAAGGCTCACCCAGGCTCGTCTTTGCCACGCCACTGATGCGCGCGGCATTTTCCGGTGACCCGGACCTTGTGAGGGCTGCTGCTGGAATACGGAGCGGACCCTTATATACGCTCCAGTGATGATGAAACGGCGCCAGGCGCCGCGGCCGGCACCGGTTTCATTTACGGCTTTCACAAGGAGCGTCCCCTCAGTGAACGACTGGAGGTTATCAAAATACTTGTTGAGGCCGGACTCGATGTGAACTGGCATGATGACTACGGAATTACACCCTTGATGGCCGCAGCCAACCTGGGAGATGTCGAAATCATCCAGTACCTGGTGGACCAGGGCGCTGATCTCGGCGCATTTGACCTGGGCGAAAAGAATGATGGCGTCTTCGGTGCCAGTATCGAACCCGCTCATGCCAATCGATTACGCCATCGGTGTGGGCACGTTCCGCCCAACAACGCGATCGTTTTCAATACTGAAGCTGTTGCCCTCATGGAAAGGCTTATGGAGGAAAAGGGGTATTGATTCGGTATGTTCATAGTGCTCGTGGCATTTATCGCCGTGTTCGCTGTCGTGGTCATGGTGCATGTTCCCAGAAAGGGCATTGCCATGGAGCTTCCCGTCATTGAAGGAGCGACACGGGTCATCGTTGCCTGATTCCAACAAGAATAAAAAAGGCGCCATCAAGCGCCTTTTTTATTGCTGGCAATTTTCCAAGCCCAGTGTCATCAGGAAATCGGCGAACTAGGCGCAGTTGAGATCCTAATCCAATTCACGGGTGCCCACGTCTAGGCGGACGGAGTTAATGTCCAGCAGCACCCAGGGGATGTCACCGCGCTTTTCCCTGTGGTTGGGCGCTGGTATGACCACGAAAGCGCCGCCCATGCCGCAATAGGTATGGGCATCGGTCAGGAGATAGCCTTTACCATCGAAACGCATGCCGTGTGCTCTTCTACTGCTTCGGAAAAACCACCATGCCGCCGTATATGCCCTATACAGTGAATGCTTCGCCACCGAAGAACACTGAATTGGGCAGCAGTTTTTGAGTGCCGGTGCGGGTGCCCTTGTAGTTGTCCACGAATTGGAATTCACCTTCAGCCAGGTCAAGGATGGCAATGTCGGCGACAGTGCCAGGCTGCAGAGTGCCAAGGGCCGAAAATTCGCTAAAAGTCGCCGCGGCGTTTTGGGTAACACAGGCAAGTACCTCGCTGATGGACATGCCGAGGACAAGGAACTTGGACAGGACGTTTGGCAGGTTGAAGACCTGGGCATCGCGGCCGGGAACGTTGAGGTCGGATGAGATCGTGTCGGGCGGAAAGTCCTGAGCCATCGCTGTCTCGGCCACTGTCCAGTCCCAGTGCTCATTGAGGCCGTTGCCAAAATCGAAGCGGATGCCGCGGCGGCGTGCCTCGCGCACTTCGGGCAGCAGGCGGCCGTTGCCATCGAGGATGCCGTTGGGTGTGGGGGCGTACATGTGGGTGACGATATCACCAGGGCGCAGGATCGACAGCAGTTTCGGCAACGGCGTCGCCGTGTCGCCAATATGGATCATAACCGGAATACCGAAGGGTTCACTGGCCAGGACGGCGCGCTTGAGTACCTGGATGTCACGTTCAGCAGAAACGCCTCTTGACAGACGTGCCTTGACACCGACGATCCACTCGCGATGTTCGTGGATAGCGGCGCGCGCCATACCGACATCACCCGGTGCGATTCCGTCGAGAAATTCGGAACGGCCGTTGGGATTGTTGCCGAACATTCCAATGTTGAGCAGCATTCGTAGGCGGTTAGGGGCGGCTTCGCCAATAGGGATGATGGATTCGATGTTACCTGCACCGCGCGAGCCGGCATCCACCAGTGTTGTTACCCCGTCAGAGAGATTGGTCGCTGGTGGCAATTCCGCATCACGGGCATGAACATGCACGTCGATGAGCCCCGGAACCACCAGCCTGCCGCCGACATCGATAATCTGCGCTGCGTTGGGAGAGAGGTCACGGCCGACGGCGGTTATGATGCCTTTGCTCACGGCTACATCGGCAAGGGCATCGATACCGACAGCGGGATCGATCACGCGTCCGCCAGTAATCAGCAGGTCCGTGCCGGTCTCCGCAGCCAGCAGTCGAGCTGCAGTTGCTACGGCAGGCAGCCCAAGCAGGGTGGATTTGACGAAGTTCCTGCGTTTCATGGTGATTTCCCGTTGAAGAATGGTCCAAGCATACCAAAACCGGTAGACATCATTTACCAGCTGTAATCTGTGGACATGACGCCTGGACAGGCGCCATGTCATGAATCAGTGCCTGATTTGCGAGGTGATGTCGTCCAGTTCGTAGACTTCGCAATTACCGCGTTCGGGCAGCAGGCCGGCATCGGGGTTGGGGTTGTTAGCCAGTACCCGGGGTGTCATGACCCAGGGTTCCACCAGCACTTCGGGGTCGTCAATGATCACCTCGTACAGGATCTCGTTGCCCTGGCGGGTGAACTTCTCCGTGACTTTCATTTTGTCGGAATGGAAGAAGCCGCCGCGGGCCAGCCATGTGTAGTCGTTGAAGGCGATGGATTCGAGTACAAGGGTATCGTCTTCCCAGTGGCCGACTGTGTAGCCCATGTACTTCGTTTGCAGTGTCTGGTCGGGATCGTGTGGGCGCCCGTCAGTGGGGATTATGCGGTATTCGCCATAACCGCCACCACCGTCGGCGTACTGGCCATAGAAGAAGATGATGTCGTTGTCATTGTGGACAATGCGGCGAGGCGGCCCCTGGCGCGGAATGCCCAGCGGCTGGCAAGTCATGACGGGGTCCTCCCGGTTGGTCCACATATCCAGTTCCTGCACCTTGTCCCAATGCTCGGGCTTGTAGAGCGGACGGTTGGGCCCGAAGCGTGACGGTGCCTCGAACTCGAAGTCGATGTTCTGGTTCCAGATGGTTGAGCAGTCCACCTGGGACGGGCCGCAGCGGCGAAAGCCGTAGCGCCAGTTCATGCCGCTGGCACTCCAGTTGCCGGTGAGGTCGGGTTTTTCATTGGCCAGGCGCGGCGTCGGAGCGTTAGCGTTTTCACCGGCAATATTCAGCCGGTCAGGGGCGACGACCGGAGGCGGGTTGCCATTGACGGCCGGGCGGATGGCCGCCACCACGCTGTCAGGCGCCGGCATGACGACATAAACGCTGCCAGTTTCCGTGACCGTGGCAGTCAGGTCGCGGTTTACTGACCCGTTCAGCGTTTCCGTCATGCGACCGGCGAAGAGTACTTCAACCTTGTTCAGTGGATTGTTCCAGTCGCTGTAATCGCTGTAGGTGAAATCCCAGGCATCCTGGCCATGGTTCACCACGACGCGTGACGACATGTAGTTGGCATTCAGCGAGGCCTCGGCAGTGGCGCCTGGCACACCGGGGACGGGAAAGCTGACCACTGGCAAATCGTTGACCCAAGCCACGCTGGTGCTGCCGATGACGTTGAGGCCGTTGTCGGGCAACTGTCCGGGATCAGGTTCACCAGCACCGGCCAGAGCGGCCTTCACCGCGGCCTGGGGGCTGGCCCACAGGCGAATGAGTCGTTCGGCGACCTTGCCGGACATGGGCGTGGCATCGCCTTCGCCGTCGATGAGCTCGGCCCCGGGCACAGTTTCATCCCAGGCATACTGCCAGCTGACTACCTCGATATTTGAAACGCTGCGACCGCCGGGCAGGGTGCAGGTGTACTGGACGCGCTGTCCGGCATCCTGATAATTGGTGCTGGCCCTGTAGCTATCCAATGCGCAATCCTGGCCGTTGACCTTGATGGAGCCGGTGCCCTGGTACTCCAGGGTAGCGATGAGCTCATGTTCATCGATGCCACGCAGCATGCCCATGTTCCAGGCCCAGTTAAAAAGTACGGCTTTCAGGTCGGTAGCATCATCGGCCGGTGTATAGGGCGGGTTGGTCGGTCCGAACTGGGCGCTGGCTACCAACGGCAGGCCGGCGAGCAGGATCGTCCCCGCGAGTTTTCTCATGATCTTGATATTCATAGTTGCCCCCTCTGCCCACGAGTTTATTCGGGTGTGAATTCCACTTGGCGATCGCCTGGCAGCGTTATGGAACGGACGAAGCCGATCGGTTTGCCGCTGCGGGCAGGAAAATAAGCGGCTGTGACGGTATCACCGGCACTGACGTAGTTGGAGCCGCCGTCACCGAAGCCTTGGTTCGCCAGGGTATTGGCGGAACCCGTGGTAAGGATCCATTCGATTTCGGTGCCGTCTATGTTGGTTACCATGACATGGAATGCACCATGCGGGTTGGTGAAGGCGATCTTGGTCAGAACGCCAGTGAGCTGGCCTTCCTTGCGAATGTCATAAACACCGGAAAGTGAATGATGTGCGAGTGCAGTAGCACCGTGTAGCAATGCGGCACTGGCGAGCATGGTTCGCAATACGCGTGGTTTCATGTGGGATCCCCTGAATGTCATTGTTATTGCCGGCCGCGTCGATTTCCCCATGCCGGTGGTTGAAGAGCCTACTATTGCAGTACGGAAAAAGTAAAGTAATCACAGGTCTGATCAATCGGAACCCACGAATTCACTGGCCTAGAAGGCCAACTGTTTTACCTATCGACCCGATAGGGAATTTCAATTTTTTCAGGCGAGGCGGTTTTAGTACTTTGTGGATTCACAATAAGAGGAAGCCTATCCTATGTTTAAGAAAACAGCTTCATTGCTGACTGCCCTGGCGCTTGGCGTATCCGCCGCCGTGACCGCGCAGACTACAATGCCCGACAACGAGTACTGGTGGCCTAATGCGCTCGACCTCGAGCCGCTGCGCCAGCATTCCATTGAATCCAACCCCCTGGGTGCCGATTTCGACTATGCCGAGGCATTTGCCCAACTCGACATGGGTGCCCTCAAAGCCGACTTGGTCGAGGTGATGACCACCTCCCAGGACTGGTGGCCGGCTGACTACGGTCACTATGGCCCGTTCTTTATCCGGATGGCCTGGCACGCTGCCGGCACCTATCGTGTGATGGACGGCCGCGGTGGCTCCGATGGCGGCATGCAGCGTTTCGCGCCGCTGAACAGCTGGCCCGACAACGCCAACCTAGACAAGGCCCGCCGCCTGCTCCTGCCGATCAAGCAGAAATACGGTAACAACATTTCCTGGGCTGACCTGATCATCCTGGCCGGTACCGTCGCCATGGAAGACATGGGTTTTGAAACCCTGGGCTTCGCCGGCGGGCGTGTCGATGAATGGGAACCGGAAATCGTGAATTGGGGTCCTGAAGGAGAATGGCTGGCATCAGCACGTTTTGAAGGGAGCCAGCTTCAGCGCCCCTTAGGTGCCGTGCAGATGGGCTTGATCTATGTGAACCCGGAAGGCCCGGGCGGCAATCCAGATCCGTTGGCATCCGCTCAGCGCATTCGCCAGACCTTCGGCAACATGGCCATGACTGACGAGGAAACCCTGGCGCTGATCGCCGGTGGTCACACTTTCGGAAAGGCCCACGGTGCCCGTCCCGCCTCCGAGTGTGTCGGCCCGGAGCCCGAAGCCGCTGCTATTGAAGAGCAGGGCATGGGCTGGACCAGCAGCTGCGGTACCGGCAAGGCTGGAGATACTGTCACCAGCGGCCTGGAAGGCGCCTGGACTGTGAGCCCTGCGCAATGGACGCATAACTACCTGCAGAACCTGTACAACTTCGATTGGGAACAGACCCGCAGCCCGTCCGGTGCCATCCAGTGGAAACCGGTCAACAACGGCGGTGCCAACATGGTGCCTGACGCCCATGATCCCAACGTGCGCCATGCGCCGATGATGTTCACAACTGACCTGGCCCTGAAAGAAGACCCGGCCTTCCGTGAAATCACCACCCGCTGGCTGAACAACCCTGCGGAATTCGAGGATGCATTCGCCAAGGCCTGGTTCAAGCTGACTCACCGCGACCTCGGTCCGACTTCGCGCTACCTGGGCAACCTCGTGCCGGGTGAAGAGTTCATCTGGCAGGATCCGATCCCTGCGGTGGAATACCCACTGGTCAACGCACGTGACATCTCACGTTTGAAGAGTGACATCCTGGCTTCCGGCCTGACCGTGCAGCAGCTGGTGAGCACCGCGTGGGCGTCTGCATCCACCTACCGTGGCACCGATATGCGCGGTGGCGCCAATGGTGCACGCATCCGTCTGGCCCCGATGAAGGACTGGGAAGCCAACAACCCAGCCGAGCTAACTGAAGTGCTTGGCGTGCTTGAAGGTATGCAGACAGACTTCAACGAGCGCAGCCGCCGCAAGATTTCCATGGCCGACATGATCGTGCTAGGTGGTGCGGCAGCCATAGAAAAGGCGGCCGCAGATGCCGGCTACGATGTGGATGTGCCTTTCGTGCCGGGTCGTGCCGACACCACGCAAGAGCTTACTGACGTCGATGGCTTCGCCGTACTCGAGCCCAAGGCTGACGGTTTCCGCAATTACTTCAGCGCGGACAGCAGACTGTCCCCGGCCGTCGCCCTGGTGGACAAAGCCGACATGCTCGAGTTGACAGTACCGGAAATGACTGCACTGATTGGCGGTATGCGCGTCCTCGGCGCCAACGCTGATGGTTCTTCCCATGGCGTGTTTACCGATACCCCGGGAGTCCTGAACAACGACTTCTTCGTGAACCTGGTGGATATGTCCGTTGCCTGGACACCGTCCAGTATGGAAGGCATCTACGAGGGCCGCAGCCGTGATACCGGCGAACTGGTCTGGACTGGCACCCCGGTCGACCTGATCTTCGGCTCCAACTCGGAGCTGAGGGTAATCGCCGAACTGTACGCGCAGGATGATGCCCAGGAGAAGTTCGTCGAGGACTTCGTCAAGGCCTGGACCAAGGTCATGCAGCTTGACCGTTTCGACATCAAGTCATGATTGCAAGTGTATGAGTAGGAAGCGGGTTAAGCAGTACCCGTTACTCACGAAAAACGGCGGCATGAAAATGCCGCCGTTTTTTTATGGCTTTTCGCGATACCGGTACACTGCATACAATAGTCAGGTATTTTAAAGGAGGCAGGCCATGGCCGGTGGCTGGTCCCGCGACGGGGCCGTACAGGATCAGATCGATGCGAGCATCGAGGATGCGGTGGAGCGCGCGCGCAGCTCTCTTGCCAAAGGCGAGAGCCTAAAAAGGTGCGAGGAATGCGAAGCGAAGATTCCGGAAGCTCGGCGCCTTGCCGTGCCCGGCGTGCGCCTGTGCGTGACATGCCAGTCCGTTCATGACGCGGATGATGCCTTTACCTCCATCATCAATCGTCGCGGTAGCAAGGACAGTCAGCTGCGTTAAGCTGTAGTTGAATGAACCTTTGCGTCGGGCGCTATGGTAGACGGCGCGTTGTTCAAGTTCTCGATCGCAAAGCCCGCCGCATTTTTATACACCTGCATGAATTCGTTGCGTTCCTTCTTGGGAATGACGGCATCGATGTCGTCGAAGATACCGCCGCAGCGGTCGTCCAGCAGGTTCAGCAAGCCGAAGGGCCCGGCGCCTCGATTACGGAGGATTACTGCGCCGATGTCCTTGCAGAGCCTGTCGTCATATGCCTTCAACGCCTTAGCGGTGACGCCGTGTTGGACCATGCAGGCACCGAGCACGCGCGCGTCCATGATGGCCTGCGAGGCGCCATTGGAGCCGGTTGGATACATGACGTGAGCCGCATCTCCCAGCAGGGCCACGTTGCCATCCACCCAGGTGGGAATGGGGTCGCGGTCGATCATGGGGTATTCGTAAACTTCCGCGGCGCCCAGCAGCATCGCCGGGACATCGATCCAGTCGTGTTGCCAGTCCTCGAAGTGATGCATGAACTCAGTGTGCTTCACCTTCTTGTTCCAATCACCATGTTGCCAGCCGCCGGTGTTATCGACGGTGATCTCGGCAATCCAGTTGATGTCGGCGAGGCGGGTATCCGGATCGGGCTGGGATATCGGGTAGAAAACTACCCGATGGTGATGCGTGCCGAACCCGACGAAGGAGGCGCCGGTGCGGATGGGTTTGCCCTTCGTCACGCCGCGCCACATGATGGCGCCGCCCCACTGGATCGGCGGCTGGTCGGGATACATCTGAGAGCGTACCGCCGAATGCAAGCCCTCGGCAGCGACCAGCATTGAGCCTGTGAGTTCGGTAAGTCCACCCGCGCGCGACTTGACTTGCACCTCGACGCCATCATCGGTATTACGATAACCCATAACACGCTGACCGGTCCTAATAGCGTTAGTGCCAAGCCGCTTTATGGCGGCGTGATACAGCATCATTTGCAGTTTGCCGCGATGCACCGAATATTGCGGCCACTTGTAGCCTGCGAGCAGGCCGCGCGGCTCCGAATACACATCCTTGCCGTTGAGGCCGACTAGCGCCCATTCGCGGGTCTGGATACCGATGCGATCAAGTTGCTCATTACCAAAGCCGAGTTCGTAAAGTTCCCGCACGGCATTGGGTTGCAGGTTGATCCCCACACCCAGTGGTTTCAGTTCGGAAACGGATTCAAGAACGATGCAGGGTACGCCGATGGCGTGAAGTGTCAGGGAAAGGCTAAGGCCACCGATACCGCCGCCGGCAATGAGAACGGGACGCTGCATAACGTATCCCGCTTACTGAACTTTGCGGAAAGCCCAGGCGCCGGAGACGTGAACCTCTGACACGGATTCGATCTCGCCGTTGGCGTCTTTGTTGAATACCCAGCCCAGGCCGAAGCTACTGTCGAAGGCGTTATCGGCTTGCGGCACCAGCAGGGAGGTTGCCGAATCGGTATTACCCCCGGTATCGGAATAGCGTGGTGTGCGGGTCAGGTACAGTTGGCCGTTCTCAAGTGTTACTTCGGCTGTGATGCGATTGCCTAGCCAGACGCCCTGGTAGGTACCCACGTATGTGGCTAGCACGGACTCGGGCACTTCGACGACTTTTTGCTCGGCCTGGGTGATCTCGCCTGTGTAATGGCGCTGGGCAGTTTCCGATTCGTTGCAGACGACTTCCAGCGTGTGGTTGCTGTCACGGAAACCGAGGTCGACGGTGACCTGGACTGGGCGCAGCAACATCCCCGGGTCCTCATAGGAAATCTCCAGTTCAGCGCGGCCGAAATCCAGGCGCCGGTAGCGCTCGGTGATGCGCAGCTGGTCGGTGTGCGGCAACCCTTCGCGGGTGAGCCACGTCTTGTCGTTGTAGCCGGCGCTTTCCACTACTAGGGTGTCGCCCTCCCAGTGAGCCGCGGAGTAACCCAGCCACGACGGCAGAATGGCTTCGTCCACCGGGGGGCGTCCGTCCATGTGAATTTGGCGGTAGGTCATGTCGGGATTTAGGACGGCGATGTAGGTCGGGGTCTGCACGATCTGCCTAGAGCCCCCGACGGAGGGTCCAGCCAGGTAGGAGGATGGGCCGTCTGGCAGACAGTTGAAGCGCGGGTCGTTGACGTAGAAAGTGCGTTCCTGTTCTGCCATCACTTCCAGGGCCCAGCCCTGGTAATTTTCCAAGTCGAAGAGGGTGCCGCGGGCATCGGTGGGTACCCAGTTGCCGGTGAAATCGGGGTGGCCGCCCTGGGTGCGCGGCACCGGGGCACTCATGTCCACGCGGCCTTCAGGCGTGCGTGGGATCCCAGGGGTCTCCCAGTCGAACCACTGGGCAATTGATGGCGCTGCCATGAGCAGCAGCGTGCAAAAAATCGAAACGCGGTGCATGATTCCCCCTTGGACGATCCGGATCGGCTTTGTCCGCAGGCCACCTATTTATTGATCTTGTTTTGCCTGCGAGCGCATAGTGTATATCATACTCTCCGGCTTGGTACATTCGAGCATAAAAGCCAACACTGGGGGAAGTCAGATGCGAACAGTCTTTTCGGTAATACTTGCCATGGTGACCATGCTGGTTTCATTCAGCGCCTGGTCTCATCATTCTTTTTCAGCGGAATTCGATGTTGGTCGGCCGGTAAAAATCACCGGTGCCATCACCGAGGTCGAGTGGACCAATCCCCATGCCTGGTTGCATCTCACTGTGGAGGACGAGCAGGGCAAGGTGGTGCGATGGGCCGTGGAGATGCTGGGCGTGAACACGCTGGTGCGCAGCGGCATGACGCCGCAGACGGTAAAGTCGGGCGATGTGTTGACGATTACCGGTTACGGTTCGCGGGACGGTTCCAACACCGCCAACGCGTCATCCGTTACCCGCACCGAAACCGGGGAAACCCTCTGGGCCAGCGCCGGTAACTAGAAACTCTCAGGCGGTCTCCTCTTTCAGCAGGACCAGCAGCTTACCCCGTGTCTTTTCGGCCAGGTCCTGTTCATAGACTGTGGAACCCGAAACCGTTCAGGTCTGCTGGGCGCCATAGACATCAATTTCCGCATTCATGCCGGCATGCTCTAATGAATCGCGCAGCGTAATTTTGGCCTTATCGGACATATCCTCGTTTTAAGCGATAGCCACCAGGAAGTCGGCTTTGATTTTAAGTATCAACAGATGCAGTCTGTTGTCGGTATTCGTAACCAGGCCGTCGCCATGGAAACTGGCCGCTGGACCTACGACGTCAGGGCTTGCGGCTGCGATATACATCACCATCGGCCCGCTCATGTTGTAACCGGCGGCAAAAATCCATGAAATGTAAACCGTGATGGCGTCCTGACCTGGCCTTGTGCGGGTTTGGCTAATGCGAGATTATTGGGTCCGCTTTGAACAACTCGGGGATGAAAAATGAAAATCAAAAACGCCGTATTACTCACGATCACAGCACTTTTAAATGCTACAGGGATGCTTGGGCAAAGTTATGCCGCCCAGCCGGATGCCAATGCCGAGCGCCCGGAGATGGGCTTTTTCGTCACCAGCCGAGGCCTCGGCAACGGTGGCAACCTAGGCGGGCTGGCCGGGGCCGATGCCCATTGCCAGGCACTGGCCACTGAAGCTGGCGCCGGGCACCGCACCTGGGCTGCTTACCTGAGCACACAGGGTTCCAACGCGGTAAATGCACGTGACCGGATCGGTTCGGGCCCCTGGGCCAACGCCAAGGGCGTGGTCATGGCCACAAGCGTGGAAAATCTGCATTACGACAATTCCAATTTGAACTGGATGCATTCGCGGGATGAAAACGGCCACCAGTTCGCCTCGCGCATCGATGGTAACCCGGACTTCACGGAGCATGACATCCTGACTGGTTCCAGACTGGATGGCACAGCCTTCCCGGCTGGCGATGACTACACCTGCAACAACTGGACGAGTAGTACAGAAGGCCGGGCCTGGGTGGGTCATGGAGACCGTTATTCATTCAGCGATCCGGGTTCGCCCTGGAACTCCTCCCACGGCACGCCGGGTTGCACTCAGGCCAACCTGGTACAGGTGGGTGGCGCTGGCATGCTGTACTGTTTCGCCACAGATTGAACAAATTACCGAACCATAACTATGAGCGGATTGATAATATGAGAATTTTGTCCGGCTATGTTGCAGCGATCATCACAATGACGGCAATGCCCGTGATGGCGCATCACGGATTCGGTCGTTTTGATATGAACGGAAATATAGAGCTGTCCGGCACAGTCACCGAACTCGAATTCGTAAATCCTCATTCCTATCTTTATTTCGATGTCACTCTCGACGACGGTAGCATCCGCAAGATGGGCTGCGAAATGCGCGCGGCTACGGTGTTGCGCCGGTCGGGCTGGTCACCGGAAATGTTTCCTCCTGGGGTGACAGTAGAGATCACGGGTCGCCCGCATCGCGACGACCCGACATCCTGTTACGTAGAAACCATCTCCCTGGGGGACGGGCCCGCGTTTGAACGCTACCAGCAGTTGAATGAAAACACCGCATCACAGGAAGAACGTGCGGCGCGATTGTCCAGCGGTGAACCGAATATCAGCGGCGACTGGGCACAGGAGCAATACCTGATTACCACTAAACCAGATGGCACCAGCGCCGGGCTGGTCCCGAAAAGCATGGTGGAAGGCATCATGGCGGGTACGCTGGATCCAGCCGACGCGCAGCCCTCCGGCTGGGGCCCCAGGCCGATCACCCTGACCAGGCTCGGCAAGGCGCGGGAGGAAGTGCTGCGTAACCAGCCTGTCGAAGAAACGCCACGCATCGCCTGCGATATCACCAGTATACTGTTTGACTGGGTATTCGACGGACCGATCAATCGCATTACCCAGAATGGCGAAACCATCACCATCGAATACGGCCGCGACCTCGTGCGTACCATCCATATGAATATGGACAGCCACCCCGGTTATTACGAACTGAGCCGGGGCGGGTATTCCATCGGACGCTGGGATGGCGACACACTAGTGGTTGATACTATCGGTTTCCTGCCCGGGCGCATCGCGGGCAACGTACCCAACAGCAACCAGTTGCACGTGGTCGAACGCTTCAGTCTCGATACTGACAGCCTGGGCAGATTGGAACTGAACCGCGAATTCTCAGCCGAGGACCCGGTGTATTTCGAGGACACCTATGTCGGCAATGACATCGTGTTGCTGGCAGATGCACCCTTTGCCGTCGACCAGTGCAAGGAACTGGCCTTTGAGTACACCGAAGCGCTGGAGTGACACAGCTTTCTATAGTGGTTACTAATCCGGCTTCCCGGTGATCCTCTCCCCGCTAGACAAGCGTTGCCAGCTTGTGCTTCTGCCTGAACATGGCGGTGCATGCCATCGTCTTTGTTTTACAGCAGACGATGGTAATGCCATCGATGTCCTTGCCGGATGCAGTGATGCAGAGCTGGCTGCCGGTAATCCTTGGTATCGGGGTGCCTGGCTGTACCCATTTACCAGTCGCCTAGCCAATGGGCGTTATACATGGCAGGGCATCGAATACCAATTCCCGTTGAATGCCCCGGATGGCAAAAGTGCACTGCATGGTTTCCTGAGCCAGCTGACACCAATCGTGTTAGTGGAGGAGGCAAGCCAGGACACCGCCACAATTACTGTTAAATACGAATACGAGGGTGGTGTAACAGGTTACCCTTTCCCGGCCGAGTTAATTCTAGAATATCACCTGCAAAGCCCTGCAGATCTGATTGTCACGTTTGCCGTTCACAACCGACATGATGCAGCAGTGCCGGTAGGTGTGGGCTGGCATCCCTATTTTTTCCTCAACGAACCAGTGGACGATCTCTACCTCAGCTTGCCGGCAGGCAATATGGCCGTGTTAGATAAACAACTGCTACCTTCAGGAGAAACCCTACCATTTCATGATTTCGAAACGCTTGTTGAAGTGGGTGACAAAAGTCTCGATGCTTCCTTGAAACTCGATTTGCAATCATCGGTTAGGGTGAAGATGCAGCTCTGGTCGGAGCGGCACCAGGTTGGCGTAGCCATGTGGCAGGACACCGGGGCGGCAGGCGAGGGAGGTTATCGCCACCTACAGGTATTCATACCGCCTGATCGTCAGTCCATTGCCGTGGAGCCGGTGAGTTGTGGCGTGAACGCCTTCAATACCGGTGAAAACCTTTTGACTCTTGCGCCGGGAGCAACGCAGCGATTCACTTGCGGTGTAAGCCTGCTTACCCGGAGACCCTGAGGTTTAAGGCAAAAAAAACGGGAAGCATAGGCTTCCCTTATTGTTGGATCCGGATTCGATTAATCGTAATCGGCCGGGTCATAGGTATGCCAGTTGTCGTAATCCGGTAACTGGATCCTGCCGTCCCAAAACCCGCGGTTGTTTTCGTTGCAGGAGTATTCCAGCAGGCCAAGCCCGTCAGTCATGCGTGTAAAAGTGCGCTGGTTGCTCCAGGGCTCGGAGTAGTAGATCGGATCGTCGACGGTGATCTCGTAGTTGATGGTGTCCGCATCGCGCAGTGTCAGCCGTTCGGTTACCGTGATCTTGTGGCTGTGCGGATGGCCTATGGTGTCCAGGCGGGTCTTTCCGTTATATTTTTTCGTGGTCACCACGAGGGTGTCACCATCCCATTCCGCGTGTGAATTTCCATACCAGGTAGCCGGTAGGCGCTCGCTCATGTCACGGCCGCCGATCTGGAACGAGTGGTGCCAGGTGTTCACTTCGAACAGGTAGGCAAAAGCATCGTCGGTCTGGAAAAACTGCACCGGGTTCGGCGAGTTCATGGAGCGGACGTGACCGAAGGGCAGGCAAGCGCCAGTATAGTCCCCGTCGGTGGAATTGTAGGCTTCGAAGTTGCGTCGGCCTGCATCGGTGAAGGGCAGCTCGCCCGGGCCGAACTGGTTACGGCCGTTGCTGCGCGCCATGTCGGGCACGTAGGGAAATTCCCAGATGCCGTTAAAGTTCGGCTTGCCGCTGGCAAGGCGAGGAATGTCATTCTGGGCGGAAACCTGCTGGAACAATCCCCCGGCCAGCACCAGCGTGGAAAAAACAGAAAAAATAAGCCTGCGTGGAATCATGTTCCTGATACCCCCTTAGATAATGCAGTAGTTGCTGAAATTATTGGTTGCCGACGCGTGAGAATACCGGCGTGCCATCGTCCAGCGTGATCCTTCTTGTGCTGCAGGTGTTGGAGCCGTCACGGGCAGGGTTGGCATTGGCGCGAATGATCGTGCCGAGTGGCAGGTCTTCCTTCGCCCAGCCCTGGCGAATCAGCTGGTTCGGGGAGCCCATTTCACACTGCCATTTTTCTGTCTTGCCGTCTTCGGAAGTGACATCCAAGTACAACCAGATGTGAGGGTTGGTCCACTCCACTTCGGTAATGGAGCCACGGATTTCGAAGCTGACGGAAGTATCGAATTCACCGACCAGTGAGTGATGTGCGAAGGCCGGCGTGACGAAAGCTAGGAATGTAAGAATCCCCAGTGAAAATAGCTGTTTACATTTGAGTTGCATAATCTTTCCTTTATTATTTCTATAAAAATATTAGTGGCACCGATATACTCAAAACGAATAAAAATCTCGAAAAAAGACTGACACTATTAGATAACAGCCCATCTGAGTAAGTCTAGGCGCACAATACGAAAAAAACATGAATTTGGGGAATGCCAGGCAGTATTTTTCGAGGGCTATGACAATGGCCGGTCTAGTCTGTTTCCTGGCGGCAATTTCCCTTTCTGTTGCCGCCCAGTCGTTGGAAACCCAACGTCTATCCGATCGCATGCTATTCATCAAGGGACCGGATTCTAATGTCCTGGCTGTTCGGAGCAGTGAGGGGCTCATTCTGGTGGATGGTGGTCATGCCGATTGGTACGACAGCCTGCGCCAGGTGCTTGATACCAATTTTCCAAGCACCCCGATCCGTGCACTGATCAACACACATTGGCACGCGGAGCATACCGGCGCCAACGTACCGCTTGGCAGGGAAGGGGTGGAGATCATCGCCCACGAAAATACCCAGCAGTGGCTAAGCACCAAAATCTGGCAGCGCTGGTCAGGTGAAACTTTCGAGCCGCTGCCCCAGGCCGGTCTGCCGACCACGACCTTCTACGACGACGCAGATATGCAGATTGGTGACCGCCACATTTATTTCGGCCACGCCTGGAATGCCCACACCGATGGTGACATCTGGGTGTACTTCGAGGACGAGAATGTCCTGGTGACGGGCGGCATGGTGTCCAACGGGCGCTGGCCAGAGATCGACTGGTGGACCGGGGGCTATATCGGTGGCCTACTAGACGGTTTCGTTTCCCTGCTGACGGTGCCCGATACAAATACCACCATCATTCCCGGGTATGGCGACATCATGACCCTGCAGGAGTTGCAGGCGCAGAACCAGATGTACCTGACCATCTTCGACCGTTTCCACGGTTCATTGATCGACAGTTACAGCCTCAAGGATATCCTGGCAGAACATTACACCGCCGAGTTCGACGTGCAAATGGGTGACCCCACCCTGTTCATGACACTCGCCTTCGAAAGTTTCCAGGGCCGTGTGCGTGATCCGCAGAATTATCGTGTACTCAATATTCCTTAATACAATTCCACGTGCCGACTCGATGACTGATTCCAAAACCGCATGCTTAATCGACTTTGCTCAAAGGACAAGTCTGTGCTTGGCGGTTGCATTGTGCCTGTCCGGGTGTGGTGACAGTGCTGGTCCCAGCGACCAAGAAGCGGTCATTGACAACGCCGCTGCATCGTCTGTGATCGAGGTACCTTCCCTGGAAGCGCTCGATGCCCGCGCCGATGCCCAGTGGGCGATGCTAGATAAATACTGTATGGATTGTCACAATCTCGATGACTACAGCGGTGGTCTTGCCTTCGATCTGATGGAGCACGATGCCATCCTGGCCGATGCCGAGGTATGGGAAAAAGTTGTTCGCAAGTTGCGCGGAAGGATGATGCCACCGCCGGGCCAGGAAAAACCAGAGAATGCACGGGTCGATGAATTCGTTGCCTGGTTGGAAGGAAATCTCGACCAGCCGCGAGAGTATCGCAATCCGGGCGAGAAACTGCTGCATCGGCTGAACCGTACAGAGTATGCCAACGCGGTTCGCGACCTGTTGCGCCTGGAAGTGGATGTGGATTCCTTGCTGCCGGTCGATGGTGCCGAGGACGGTTTCGACAATGTCGCCACTGCCCTGCAGGTCACACCGACTTTCATCGATCAGTACCTGGGTGCCGCGAGGACGGTGAGCGAGCAGGCCGTGGGTACGCCCAATGCCCGCCCCTCGGGCACGCCCTACAATTTCACCACGGTGGGCCAGTCTTTTCATATCGAAGGTTTGCCGCTGGGTACCCGTGGCGGCGCTGTCGTCGAACATTACTTTCCCAGCGATGGCGATTACCTGCTGAACATCGGCAGCATAGCCGCCAGCCTCGCCACTGCGGGCATGGAGCATCGGCAAACCCTGGTCGCCACCATCGACGGTCGGAAATTCTTTGAAACCGAGATGGGTGGACTGGAAGATGCTGAACGTGTCGACAAACTCCGTGCGCCGGCCATTGATGAATTGAATGCCAGGTTGCGCGATATTCCTGTAACTACTACCGCAGGACCCCACAAAGTTGCCGTGTTCTTCCTGCATCGTTCGTTCGCTGAGTCCGATGCCCCCCTGCAGCAGCAGACGCCTCGCAAGGGTCAGGACGAGATCGCCATGCTGCGCCAGTTCGAGGTATACGGGCCGGTCAATGCTACCGGCCTGAGTGATACGCCCAGCCGCGAAAAAATATTTTCCTGTCATCCGAATAACGATGCTGACGAAGCTTCCTGTGCAAGAAGCATAGTTACGAATCTTGCGGTTGAGGCCTTCCGCGGCTTGCTAGCCGATGAAGATACTGACCTGCTGATGCGCCTGTATGAATCTGGTTATGCCGAGGACGGCTTCGAAAAGGGCATTGCCTTCGCTCTATCCGGCATCCTTGCCCACCCGAAGTTCCTTTATCGACTGGAGCCTGTGCCTGAATCACTACCACCCGGCGTGTCCTACGAACTGACAAGCCTCGAGCTTGCCTCGCGCCTGTCATTCTTCCTGTGGAGTTCTATTCCCGACGAAACTCTGCTGGAGATTGCCGTCGATGACGGATTGAAAGACCCAGATGTGCTCGAGTCACAGGTCAGGCGCATGCTGGCAGACCCACGCGCAGTTAACTTGGCCAACAACTTTGGTTTCCAGTGGCTGGGGCTTGCCGAACTCGACAACATTACACCCGACGGGCAACTGTTCCGCGACGTGGACTCAAATATTCGCAGGGACCTGACCAAGGAAGCCCTGCTGTTCCTGCAAAGCATCTTCGGAGCCGACCGTAGCGTGCTCGACCTGCTGACCGCCGACCACACCTTTCTGAATGAAAACCTGGCCTTGCATTACGGCATCAACGATGTGCGTGGCGTGGATTTCCGCCGTGTAACGTTGAAGGATCAACGTCGGTTTGGCCTGCTGGGTAAGGGGGGAGTGTTAATGCTTTCTTCCTACCCGAACCGGACCTCACCGGTTCTTCGTGGCGCGTGGTTACTGGAAAACATCATGGGCACACCGCCGGCGGCACCACCGCCAGACGTGGAAGGTTTCGTGGAGATCGAGGCCGGTGAGAAATTCACCACGGTCAGAGAGCGTCTGGAATCCCATCGCACCAAGCCGTCATGCAATGGCTGTCACGGAGTTATCGATCCCATCGGCTTCGCCCTAGAAAATTTCGATGCTGTTGGCCGCTGGCGTGATATCGACCGCATGGCCAGATTACCCATCGATGCCACTGGCGTCTTGGCGGACGGCACGCCTGTCGCGGGTCCCATCGAACTGCGCGAGGCGATTATGGCGCGCCCCACCCAGTTCGTGCAGACCTTCACAGAAAAATTGATGCTGTTTGGCCTGGGCCGCCGCATCGAATACCAGGATATGCCTGCGATCCGGCGCATCGTGCGCGAGGCCGCGGCAGACAATTACCGCTTTTCCTCGCTGGTGATGGGTATAGTCAACAGCGAGCAGTTCCGGCTCAAATACGAGCCTGAAAGCGAATTACTTGCAGCAAATTCGGTGGTCGGAGAGTAGACTTGCTGTATAGTATTTGATCAGTTTTATTAACAGGGCAGTCACACGACATATCTTTAGAGGCCTGCCAGCGGGTCCGGGGGAAGACACATGTTCATTTCAAAAAAGCACCTTTCACGCAGGACCATGCTACGTGGCATGGGTACCGCCATCGGCCTGCCGTTGCTGGATGCCATGATTCCGGCTGGCACCGCACTAGCCCAGACTGCCGCGGCACCAACCTCGAAACTTGGCTTCTTTTATTTCCCCCATGGCGCCATCATGGACAAGTGGACTCCAAAAACCGCAGGCGCGGATTTCGAATTGACACCTATCCTGAAACCGATGGAAAAATTCCGAGATCAGATGACAATTGTTAGTGGTTTACGTAACCGGGCGGCGGAGGGCGCTGGTGTGCATGCTACGTCACCGGGTACCTGGCTGAGCTGTGCCTCCCCGTTCACCGTGGATGAAAACGACCCGAATTACGGTATTTCAGCTGACCAGATTGCCGCCCAGTACCTGGGCAGGGATACGCCGTTTCCGTCGCTGGAGCTGTGTACCGAAGTGAAAGCTTCCAGCGCCGGCGCTTGTGACGCCACCCTGGGTTGCGGCTACGGCTCAACGATTTCCTTCCGCGCGCGCACCCAGCCGCTGCCGCTGGAACATAATCCGCGCAAGCTGTTTTTCCGCATGTTCGGCCAGGGTGATACCGCCGCCGAACGCGAATCCATCATGAACCAGAAGTTCAGCCTACTGGACATGGTTTCCGAAAGTGCGTCTTCACTGAATAGCCGGTTGGGCAATGCTGATCAGCAGCGCATGGAGGAATACCTGGATTCCGTCAGAGACGTGGAACGCCAGGTCCAGAAACTCGGTGAGCAGGACTTCACCGGTGTCGTAATTCCGGATGCACCCCTAGGTGTCCCCGGTAGCTGGGAAGAACATATCAACCTAATGCTGGAGCTGACGGCACTCGCCTACGAGGCAGAATTGACGCGTATCTCCAGCATGATGATCTCGGCCGAAATCAGCATGCTGACCTACAACCAGATCGGCATTTCCGATGCCTACCATCCGTTGTCACACCATCGCTATGTGCAGGCAAACATGGACAAGTGCGCGGTTGTCCAGAATTATCACTCACGAATATTCGCCCGCTTCCTCGACCGCTTGAACAATACACCTGACGGCGATGGCTCGCTGCTCGATCATTCCATCATCCTGTTTGGCAGCAATATGAGCGATTCCAATGCACACAATGCCAATCCGCTGCCATCGGCGATCTTTGGTAAAGGCAATGGCCGGATTAAGGGCGGCCAGCATCTTGCCTATGCACCGGATACGCCGCATGCCAACCTGATCCTGACCATCTTGGACCGTGCCGGCATTCCGGGTGTCGAATCCCTCGGGGACAGCACAGGTCTGTTCGCGGAAGTCTGAGGTGAACGTCCTGCGCATTACACTAGCGACTCTGTTTCTGTCTGCACTGCCGGTTCTCGCTGCTGATTCTTTGCCGGTTCTGATGGAGCAGGGAAACCAGCTTGCGGTACTGGCTCTCCTGGAGCATGGCGCAGATGTCAATGAGCGTTCGGTCGACGGTACCACGGCCCTGCACTGGGCGGTGCATCACAAGAATGCCGAACTAGTCAGCCGTCTGTTGGCTGCAGGTGCAGATCCCAACGCGAAAAATGATTACTACGCCACGCCGATGACTGTGGCTTCCGTACACGCAGAATTCCCTATCATGCAGGCCCTGCTGAGAGCCGGTGGTGATCCGGAATCTCCCAATCCTGATGGCCAAACCCTGCTCATGGCGGTGGCGCGTACCGGAAATACGGACACGGCCAGGTTGCTGCTTGAATATGGTGTCGACGTGAATGTCCGGGAACACTGGGGTGAGCAAACAGCGCTAATGTGGGCAGCCTCACAAGGCCAGCCAGACATGGTTCGATTGCTGGTTGAACACGGCGCACAGGTGGATGCGCGCGGCAAGGACAATCACTGGCCGCGTTACATCACTTCTGAACCGCGTGTGAAACCGGTCGACCCAGGAGGGTATACACCGCTTCTGTATGCTGCCAGGGAAGGGTGTGAAGGATGTATCGACGCCTTACTCGATGGTGGTGCAGACATCGACCTGACCGACCTGTGGGGCGAGTCACCCCTGCTGATGGCAACCCTGAACATGCACTGGGATGCCGCGAACCTGCTCATCGAACGCGGAGCCGATATTCATCGCTGGGACTGGTGGGGTCGCAATGCCTTATACCACGCAATTGACTTGCATCTCATTCCCAGCAGCCGTCGCGGCGACCTGCCGTCAACGGACCAGCTGACCGCCATGGATATCGCTAGGACCTTGCTCGATAGGGGTATCAACCCGAACATGCGTCTGAAAAAGGAACCACCGTTCCGCGCCGGCGGTGACCGCGGTTATACCGATGCCAGCCCGGATGGTCGTGTTCTGAATGGAGGTGCGACGGCGCTGCACAAGGCCGCCAAGGCGGGCGACGTGGAAGCCGTCGAATTGCTGCTGGCTTATGACGCCAACGTGAACGCCAGCAACAAAATTTACGATGTCACCCCAATCCTGACGGCGGCGGGTGTGTGGCGTGTCTACGGCATCTTCATGGAGTATCCGATCTCTGGCGAATACAAGACCGCCGAACAAGCTGCCACCATCATGAAGCTTCTGGTGGAGGCCGGCGCCAATATCCATGACGTGGCCTCCAACGGCCAGAACGTCGCCCACGGTGCGGCCAAGGCTGGCTGGAACAACGCTCTCCAGTATGCCTGGGAGCGGGGAGTGGACTTCAATGCCAGGGATGTTGGGGGCATGACGCCACGTGACCTGGCTGAATTGATGGGCTACACCGAAACTGTTGCCTTCATTGACGCGCTGCTGGATAACTAGTCAAACATGGTAATGTTGCGAGTCTCCTGTTGCTTGTTGTTATCCCTGTGCTCCCTGGGTGCACTAGCGCAACTCAGTGACAATGAAATTCGTGTTGCCATTATCGAACGCCTGCCGGATGGCATCACCGCGGAAACCTCTACAGCCGACCAGGTCGGGCAGGCGGCACTGGAGTTAGCCCTAGGCGTGAATGGTAAGGGCGAGGAAGCCGATCTCACCCAGGCGGAAATGCAGGGAAACCTAACCCGCGTAATGAAAACCCTCGTTGAAATGACCCGCGAGGGCATGTTCGCCAATGCCCCTCGCTATGGCGATGACAACCCGCCAGGACGGCTTTACCTGCGCGTACTCAATGTAGCCTCCAGCAACCTCGACGTAGCATCCGACACCTATTTCGGTACGACAAACCAGTACATCATTGGCCTGGCTGCCGCCATGCGTGAAGGTCAGAACCTGGCCAACAACGCCACTGCTAACGCCATTACCCGCAAGTAAACTCCAGAACCGGCTGATCCGCCCGGCAGCCATGGACTAATGGAGCCGGAAAAGCTAGATTCCGGGCATAGGTTTCATTGTTCGTTGGGAGATTCGGGTCATGCCTTTGTACAATCTTGTCGTAAATGGTCGACAGCAGGCTGTCGAAGCCGAGGCGGACATGCCGCTGTTGTATGCCTTGCGCAACGACTTGGGCTTGCGAGGCCCGAAATTCGGTTGCGGGTTGTCCCAGTGTGGCGCCTGTACCGTCATCCTAAATGGTAACGCCGTACGCTCCTGCATCCTGCCGATCGCCGCTGCGGTCGATGGCGAGGTTCGCACGCTTGACGGTATCGGCACCAATGAAAATCCCCATCCCGTGCAAGCCGCCTTTATCGCCGAGGAAGCGGCGCAATGCGGCTATTGCTCCAATGGCTGGATGATGACGGCTGTCGCCGCACTTGAACAGGACCCCGTTCGCAGTGATGCGGAGATTCGCCAAATGCTTACCGGGCTAAAATGTCGCTGCGGGTCACACATGGCGATCATGCGTGCCGTGCGTCGCGCAGCCGATGCCATGGCCTTGGGCCAGCCGGTGGCCGGTACGCATATCCACGATTATCAAAACGGGGAGGTGTGGCATGGGTAAACATCAAAAACCCGCTTATATTTCACGCCGTAAATTCATGGGCCGTGGTGCCCTGGTCTTTGCCTGTGCTACAGGTGGTGGCATGAATATTCTCACGATGAATGACAGCCAGGCGCAGACCCTGGCGGCATCACCCCGGCCGATCGGGCCGGCCCAGCTCGATACTTGGCTGTCCTTTGACACGGATGGTGCCGTCACCGCCTTCTTCGGCAAGATGGACATGGGGCAGGGCGTGGATACCGCCATTGCCCAGGTGGTCGCCGAGGAACTCGACCTGGATGTGAATTTCGTCAATGTTGTGATGGGCGATACCCATCGCACCGCCAATCAGGGCGGGGCCAGCGGCTCCAGCGGCTGCCGCCAGGGTGCAAATGCCCTGCGCAATGCCGCCGCCGAGGCGCGCCGTGTGCTACTCGATCGCGCTGCCAGTGTCCTGGGAAAGCCAGTTGACACACTTAGGGTCAGTGACGGAGTCGTGTCTTCGGCAGCCAACCCTTCAGAGCGCATCAGCTATGCCGAACTCATCGCGGATGGTCTTGACACCGAGCTGGACTGGAACGGCAACTTTGGTAACGGCCTGAATGTATTCGGGCAGGCGCAGCCGAAAATCGCAGCCGAGTACAACGTGGTCGGAACGCCCGTGCCGCGCAAGGATATTCCTGGCAAGATTATGGCGACAACCGAATACTGCCACCACGTGGTGCTGCCTGGCATGCTGCATGCCCGCGCTATACGACCACCCGTAGCCAACCAAATGCCTGTTGCCATCGATGAAAGTTCTATCGCTGGTGTTGCTTCTGCGCGCGTCGTGCGCCTTGGTGACTTTGTCGCTGTCGTGGCGGATAACGAGTGGGCTGCCATCCAAGCCGCCCGTGAGCTAAAGGTGTCCTGGAGCCAGGCGAATGCCCCGTTCCCGCCGATGGAGCAACTCTTTTCCCACATCGAGAACAGTCCGGCGATTGGCGACAGCGCCACTGGCGGCTTTGGTGGCCAGCCTTATGAAACGGCACCCACATTGCGGGCCATTGCCGCGGCGAGTTCGCAACTCGAGGCGAGTTACTTTGTGCCATTCCAGTCCCATGCCCGCATGGGACCGTCACTGGGGGTGGCGGATGTAAAAGACGGTTTTGCCGAGATTTATTCAGACACTCAGAAACCCCACGATACCCGTAACGGTATCGCGCAGATCTTGGGCATGGATCCAGAGCAGGTGCGGGTTATCTGGAAACCTGGTCCTGGCTCCTATGGTCGCAGTGATGCCGACGAGGCCGCGTATGAAGCAGCACTGTTGTCCCAACACCTTGGTAAACCAGTGCGCATGCAGTGGATGCGCCATGAAGGCCATGCCTGGGATCCCAAGGCGCCGCCCTGCGTGATTATTTGCCGGGCGGGCATTGCCCAGGATAATTCCGTGAACGGCTGGTATTTCCATGCCAAGGGCATGTCTGGCTGGGATATCTGGTTCAATGCGTCCGAACCTAAGGACACACTGGTTGGCCAGCTTACAGGTTACGAACGGGAAGGCCGGCATAATTTTGGTGCGCCGACCGAGTCCTACGTTTTCCCTAACAGCGTGGCTTACTGGGAGACAATTGCGCCACTGCAGGAGAAGGCTTCACCATTGCGTACATCGCACATGCGTGCACCGCAGGAACCACAGATTCACTTCGCCCATGAAAGCTTCATAGACGAGGTGGCAGTTGCGACAGGGCAAGATCCCATTACCCTGCGCCTGCGATACCTTGACAATGAACGTGAGCGAGCCGTACTGGAAGCCGTCGAGAAACTGTCGGGCTGGAAAACTCAGCCGGCACCCCAAGGCAAACGCAGCGGAGATTTGCTAACCGGTCGTGGCGTTTCACTGGCCACGGCCTTTGGTGGTTTTGTCGCTACGGTCTGTGATGTGGAGGTGGTACCTGCTACCGGTCGGGTCTGGGCTCGGCGTTTTTATGTTGCCCACGATTGCGGACTGATTATCAACCCAAAAAGCCTGCGCACGACCATTGAAGGCAATATCGTGCAGGGGCTGAGTCGTACCCTGTTCGAGGAAGTGCGTTTCGATGAAGAGATGGTACGCAGCGTCGACTGGCTGAGTTACCCTATCCTGGATATCCAGGATGCGCCGGAAAGTATCGAGATCGTGACGCTCAACCGGCCCGACCTACCACCGGGGGGTGCCGGCGAGCCGAGCCATGTGACGGTGCCTGCTGCGGTCGCCAATGCTGTGTTTAATGCCACAGGTGTGCGTATTAGAAGGCTACCTCTGTCGCCGGATTACGTGAGACAGGTGCTGGCCTAATAATGAATACGGGGTGACTTCTATTGACTAGGAGGAGCCCCGATACCAGCCGAGGTAGCATCCAGCTCCGAGCCATCCGGCAAGGTGATGGCGCCGCCACTGGCGCGGTTTTCGCCGTCCCTTGACCGATAACCCAGAACAACCACTTCTGTGCCAGCAGGCAAGGAATCGCGGTTCCAGCCGCGACGTATGAGCGCGTTGGGTGCGCCACCTTCTATTGCCCATTCCTGCACATCACCGCTGTCGGTGGTGACGCTGACATAGATATAGGAATGAGGATTGGTGAAGACCATACGGAGGACTTCACCGCGCAACTGTATAGGCTGATTGATATCAAACTCAGCGGAAAAAGAGTGATGGGCTGCAGCAGGCAGGCTGTTTGTAATTCCAAAAAGAACAGCCAGGAGCATCATGTGTATTTTTGATTTACTGATCATAGTGCCCACCCCTTTTTCGATAGCAGATATTAGGCAAATTTATTCGGCTCGGTCCGGATTCCTGGTCATCAGGTCGCCGTATAGCAGTTCCTCGGAATACTCCACGCAATTGAATTCATAAAGCCTGGCGTCCGGATCAACATCCCGATACAAGTACATTTCAATGGTCCAGGACTGTGAAAACGTCTGCGGGTCATCGATGGTTGCCTGGTACATCAGGATATTTTCGGTAACAGGAGTATAGCGCTCGGTGACCACCATGGCATAACTGTGATGGTTGCCTGCGCGGTCGAGCCAGGTCTGATCGATGGTGGAATTCACTTCGATGACCAGGGTGTCACCATCCCAGTAGCCGTTGGATCTGCCCATCCAGGTATCAACGGGGGCTATCTGGTGGTCATCTGGATTCATATACACGGGACGGTTTGCGTTGGCGAACGTATAACTGAAGGTCATGATATCGCCCTCGCCCTGGACGATTTGGAACGGGTAGGGCATGTACGTGGCGCGGGGAATGCCAGGCATGTAGCACAGGGTTTCCGGATCGGCGGCCGGCCAGTTCCTGCGGTTTTCATCCCGCTTGGCTAATGCTTCCGGCAGGTACGGAATATTACCGCCCAAAACGACACTCTTTCCGGCTGGTATGGCAGCCAGGGCACCCAGCTGCCAGAAGTCATCAAGGGCTTCGGCAGAATGCGCCTCCAGGTTCCAGTTAGCTGTATTAAAAGCCTGCCAGATGCCATTCAGGTTAGGTTGGCCATTGATCCGTTCTGGGCGTTCGCGTACTTGGGCATTCGCAATGGAAACAGTGACAAAGCTGCAGGTCAAAACAACGAGAATTCGAACAAGGCCGGGTAGCAGTCGTGGATTCATATGGCCTATTATAGTCACACTTTTCTCTATCGGGGGAACTGACATGTTGGAATGGCAAACTAAATTTACCAGCAAGGGAAAAAACAGGAAATCACTGCGTGTTATCGTGCCGCAGTTGCTTGCGACAATAATCAGTACCACCAGTGGGCCTATGGGTATTGCGCAGGATGATGCTCCTGTGCCGGCAGAGCGCACGGCGGCGGTCGTCGCTGATCAAGGCTGGCAGGTGCCGCGTTTCTCCTGGGGAGATCCAAACCTTGAGGGTACCTTTACCAGTCGCGACATGGTGGGTATTCCTATGGAAAGACCTGCAGCATTCGGCACACGTGACACTCTCGACCCGGAAGAGTTCTACCAGCGTGCTACAGGCGGCAATATCGGGTTGGCCTCCCTGCGCCAGGGCGAGGAATTCGAGGGAAATGAACGTCTGCAACTGAGCGCCATCGATTCCTCGGAGGTCGGGACGCGGGTGTTCGGTTATACGTCCTATATCGTTGAGCCGGCGAATGGGCGCCTGCCACCACTTACCGCTGAGGGCGAGGAGCGGCAGCAGGCGGCCAGGCGCGGTCAGGCGAATGGTCCGTTTTACACGACGACGGATTTTTCTTATTACGATCGCTGTATCACACGGGGCGTGACGGGTTCGATCCTGCCTTCGCTTTATGGTGATGCCATGCGCATAGTGCAATCACCCACGGAAGTGGCCATTACTTATGAAATGCTACATGACACACGGGTCATTCCGCTCGATGGAGCCACCTTTCCAGAATCCGGGCTCAGGCAATATATGGGTGTATCTCGCGGTCATTTTGAGGGCGATACGCTTGTTGTGGAGACCAGGAACTTTACCGATAAACTTAGTCTGGGCCGCTTCGCCCACAGCGAGGACGCGGTACTGACTGAACGGTTCAGGAGAATCGATCCGGACATGATTGAGTACCGCGTAACGGTCGACGATCCCCGCACTTTCGAAAGTCCGTGGACTTTTCGTCTGGCATTGACGACACAACCAGATTACGAAGTGCTCGAATATTCCTGTCATGAAGGTAATTTCTTCGTGGCCAATGCGCTTCGAGCCGAAAAACGCTATCAGGAAAGTGTCACACTGGCCCGGTCCAGGGGTGAGCCAATTCCTGCAAGAAGCGAGAACGATGGTGGCCTGGAGATCTACATGGCGCCTTCTTCAGATGAGGCGGTTGATATCAATGCCGGCCAATAAGGATAAAGCAAAACCAAAAAAAGTAAGCATGGCCCAAGTGGGTTAGGCACCTGCTTTATCCCAACAAATACTACGAAACTGACACATAAGATGAAAGATTAGTAAGTATTTGAAAAATTTGGTGGGCCCACCTGGACTCGAACCAGGGACAAACGGATTATGAGTCCCAGAATCCCCTCACACTACTACATATAACAACAGCCTGAAATATTTAAGTTGCTGAAATATTGCGATTTTTATGTTGTAGTCAATTGGCATTTGTTGTCCATGGTCTATGCCTAATGTCCCAAAATTGGCCCAAAAGTTTATCCTAGTGCCTAGATGGATTTGGATTAGCTTGTTTTCCAGTACTCATAGAGAGCCTTCCTGGCTTGCTCAAACTTCTCACGGTCCTTTGGTTGATCTAGGTTGGTCTTCGGTTTCTTAGGTTCAGGCTTAATCGCTGTCTGCTTTTCTGTGGGCTTCATACATGGCTCCTGATAAAGCTGATATGGTAAACCCTATGTCAATAGCCTACCCAGTACTTGCATAAATCGAATCCACGTATACAAAGTTATTGTCATCCAACTTTCTTTCTGTATCCAGCCTGTATGCAACGAGTTTTCCATTATTAATGTCTATATTAGCAACACTATAATCTAAGCATGCAGAATAATCGGTAAGCTTGCGTGGCTTGTCGCTCACTCGCCAGTAGTGGCCAAATAAAACCGGCTTCAAATTGTCATATTTTAGGATGGTGCCGGCAGGTAGCTCTTCATCACTTAAGTTTTTCCTCATTGCTTCTTCTGATAGCAATGCTACTTCTTTGAAAGTTTGGCGATTAAAATCCCACCAATTGCAACGGACGCTACTTCTCTTAATACCGTAATTGTCTTGATATGATATTCCCTCTGGTAATTCTATCTCGATCCCTTTTAGGCATGTCTCAATCGCAAGATATAGATCTGAGGATTCCGTAAATGCATGTCTTAACTTTTCGTCATTCAGTAGAAAATAAGGTCCTAAGTGGTCTTTGATTACCATCAAAGCTCGGGGGTCATAACAGGCGTGCACAGCTCTGAATTCAGGCTTTTCAAGATACATAGGCAACGTTTTAAACCACTCTATTGTGTCCAGATAAGCGGGTGAGCCAAAAGGAAATTCTTTAAGAAAACGATTGTGCTGTTTGAGGTTTTTATCGTTATGCGGGCGGAGATAGTTCGTACCATCTTGAGATAGTGTTGAAAAACCTATGGCGTTCAACTCGTGGTTTCCCATGATCGCCAGAGCATTGCCTGCTTCGACCATACTGCGGACTATTAAAACAGACTCTTTTTGTTTGGGACCCCCATCTATGTAGTCACCGAGAAATATGGCTATACGACTTTTATGTGACCACGTCCCGTTATGATTCTCATAATCAAGCTTAGTAAGAAGTTCTATTAATTCATCTGCATGTCCATGAATGTCACCGATTAAATCATACAATTTAACGCTCCTTACCTATTAATATGTAAGTTTGTTGCCAAAACTTAAAATATACTGGATACGATTGAAGAGAAGCCTCTCCAGAGGCAGTTCTTGCGACAAAATTTTGCCTTCAGTAAGGAAGAAACGACTTTTTTAAGAGTTCGAAGGACGCTATATTTGCCAATAAGTAACAACAGACAGCAAAAGCTTGCGCGTGTAATTATAGCATTTGTTGATAGTTACAAGTTGTAGTCTATTGTAATTAATTTGGGATTAGTGTCCCACAGATGTCCCATAGACGTGCCCCCCCATTAATTTCCAAATCGCCCCTCAGCTGACCCCACCCCAGGGGGCGCCCCCCTTTTTCAAAATGGTTCCATGCCGCACATATTCATATTATTCTGTGGGGACGTAGTTGATGCGTATAAACGGAGAAAAGCTCATGAAACTTGAAGCAATCAGTCTAAAAAAACATCCGACGATTACTGAAAAGTGGATACAAGAACAGATTGCCGAAGACCCAACAATCCTAGGTCTGGGTGAGCTTATTTTACGTGACAGGGAAAGAATACAAAATTCCGGTGGGAGACTGGACCTGCTTCTTCAAGACCCTGACAGTTTAAAGCGTTATGAAGTTGAACTCCAATTAGGTGCAGTAGACGAAAGCCATATCATTAGGACTGTAGAATATTGGGATATAGAACGGCGGCGCTATCCTCAGTATGAACACGCAGCAGTAATTGTTGCTGAGGAAATAACGGCCAGATTTCTAAATGTAATTTCCCTATTTAATGGATCAATTCCTCTAATCGCTTTGAAGATGACTGCATATAAAGCCGGGGATGATGTAGCCCTTACTTTTGTAAAAGTCTTGGATGAGATGAATTATGGACTCGTTGATGATGATGAGCCTGTTTCAGAGCCTACTGACCGTCATTATTGGCAGAAAAAATCTACAGATAGAATACTCAAATTTGTTGATACCCTGCATAACTTGGTGCAAGAAGTCGTTCCTAACGCGGAACTAAAATACAACAAATACTACATTGGACTATCAATCAATAATTCGGCAAATAATTTTGTACACTTCAAACCACAAAAATCAGCAGTAGTGGTTAAATTCAAGCTAGATAAGGATGATGAGATCGATAAAATTATTGATGATGCTGGTCTGGAAACCCTGTCATATGAAAAGCAATGGAGGCAGTACAGGGTGCGAATTGAACCGACTTTAGGCCATGATCAAGAAGAAGCTGTTAAATCACTTGTAATAAAATCATGGGAAAAATTTGGACATAACAGATAATTGATTAGTACAGCACTAGGAAAGTAGTAAGTAATTTCAGCACTAAGTAAGACCTACAATTTGTGACATTCTATTCCTAATTTGCCGGTTAAGGGCTGAAAAAATCTGTGTTGCAATAAAGGCGCTTGCTGCTGATAAATAATTAAAATATATCTTAATGCCGTTTATCCAAGATTATTACGAAATCAAAAAGTGAGAATATCCCATGTCTGGAAGAGAATTAATCTGCCCTAATTGCAATAAGGTTTTCGCTGTCGATAAGGATGGATTTGCAAGCATATTAAGACAAGTAAGTGATCAAGAGCTAAATTCTAGGTTAAATGAAAAATTAGAAATTGTTGAGAAAAATAAAATTATTGATATCAGCAATGCCCTTGCTGAGCTGAAAGAGAAGCATAATTCAGAATTAATTAAACTTAATTCCGAGTTAAATACACTTAAAGATGATAAAAAGAATTCTGATTTAACTCATGAATTAGCCATGAAAAATGCTTTAGAGAAAGTTGTTAAGGAAAGAGATGAATACAAGAATCTAATTGAGAAAAATGAAATTAGCAAAGATAACGAGATTAAAATTATTGAAAAAAAACACGAATTAGAAATAAAAAATAGGGATGAAACTATAGAGAATTTGAAGTTATTGAAATTAAGTCTCTCTACTAAAATGCTAGGCGAAACCTTAGAGCAGCACTGCGAAAATGAGTTTAATCAGATTCGTGCAACTGGTTTCCCCAAGGCATATTTTGAAAAAGATAATGATGCCAGCACGGGCAGTAAAGGGGACTACATTTTCAGGGAATGCGATTCAAATGGTGTCGAGATCATTTCTATAATGTTTGAAATGAAAAATGAAGCTGACGGGACAGCTACAAAAAAGAAAAATGAAGACTTCCTAAAAGAACTTGACAAAGATAGGAATGAAAAGAAATGTGAGTATGCCATCTTAGTCTCGCTTCTAGAAAAAGATAGTGACTTGTATAACTCTGGTATTGTGGATAAATCACACCGCTTTGAAAAGATGTATGTAATAAGGCCGCAATTCTTTATACCGATAATCACGCTATTAAGAAATGCTGCTCTTAATTCCCTGAAATACAAACAAGAGTTAGCGCTTATCAAAACTCAGGATATAGACATATCAAACTTCGAGGCTGAACTAGATAGCTTTCAAGAAGCTTTTACCGCTAATTATGGTAGAGCATTTAAGCTATATACAGATTCAATTGATCAAATAGACAAAGCAATTGCAAATCTAGAAAAAACCAAAAATTCACTTAAAGGATTTGAACGGAATTTCAGACTAGCCAATGATAAATCGAATGCTTTGTCGCTTAAAAGATTGACAAAAAATAATCCCACAATGGCAAAAAGATTTGCGGAAATTAAAAATAATGAAAATAATCAGAACGAATAAGTTATGTTCGCCATGCCGACAACTCTGAATTCTTTTATTAATCAGTTTTCTGTAATTGCTAGGTATACTTAGCAATGTTTTTAAAAGTTTTAGCTGGATATATTGCAATGATATATGGTTACGAATTTGCAAAACATGCTAAATATGCTTACTCATTTAATCTACAGTTTAGGGCAGATGAAACGCTCATTCATGTAGCTTTTCTTATAATTTCTTTTTGTTTCGTAAATATATTTAATGAACGAGAAATATAGGAGTATCTTTAACCCTATTTTTGACGCAATTATTTAGACTAAGTGCCATAAAACAATATAATTGAACTACCTTTTCTCACTTGCTTATTAAATGATAAAGCAAGCATTTTTTCTCTAGACTGTATTAAAAAAGTCCAAACTGACTTGCAAAAAAAATGTGAAGTCAGGCTGTTCTACATCCATGACTTATAGAAATTTTTTGCGCATGATTAAATCAATAGCTTCTCTGAGCGTGGCGTGTGTCGATATTTGGCTCCACCGATACAGCCTTTTGGCGTAAGTAGTTCCATCAGGATCAAATCTCAAAGTTGCAACTGGTTCGCCTGCCTTGCCGTCGAATAACACAGACTCCCAACCCGATGTTTCTACAAAGCCTGCGGAAGCCGATTTACAGAGTATTTTGATCGATGGGTCTACTTTGACAACTCGATATCTTGGGGATCGGTAAATTGTCTCAAGATTGTCTATAAAGCCTGGGAATATATAATCACGATTCGGTTTGGGTAGCTTATCGATTATTTTGTCCTGCGGACTGTTGTATACGATTCCTGCCCAATATCCATAGTTGAAGCATCCACTGTAAAGACAAATAATCCTAATTCGCTTTCCTCGAAAATTCGATAAATAACCCCGCTTATATAAAGGGACATCGTAGAGATAAGAGGTTCCCACCCTGGAGAGATAGTATCGCTTGTAGTGGCCAGGGAATGAGATATACTTTTTTTTTCTTAACTCTGTCTCTATTTGCTCTCTTAAAGCCTCTCTTTGAGTGGTATTAACAGCTATATTTCTAAACTTCTCCAGCAAATGTAAAACTTCATCTTCATAATCATCTGGTAGGATTAATGTTTCATTAATCATAGGAAAATGACAGTAAATTTTAAAAAATGTATCTGGTTGTTTTTGCGTTTATCAATACGCCTAGCATGCCAAGCTATCGCGCCTTACAACATACTGTTGCTTGGATACAGAATCTAATACCCGCGTTAAATGAGATGCTTTACGATAAAAAAAATCAAATATTCAACTAGGAAGTGGAATTTGCGAAGATTATGAGTCCCACAATTCCCCTAAATCAATATAATTAATAGCAGCCTGATAAAAATAGAATGCTATTTATGCCCTACAGAGGATTGAATCTTATGACTTGAGGAGATCTGATTCAAGTTAATAATTATGGGAGTGAGACAGATTGAATATTCGGGATTATCGACATCCTGATATTGATTGGTGACATGATAATTACAAAGACATTCGCATAGAATATCAATTTGTTTACCAAAGATATGCTTCGATTTATAAGATCTGAAAAATGGTAGAAAAAGATAATTACACAAAGTCAATTATAAGAGTAGAGCTAAGAAGGCTCAGCCTTCGTAAGAGAGAGACTGGGGAAATGACTATAAGAAGGAATTTGAAAGCTACAAAGGGTTTTTGAAAATAGCGTCCCTATTAAAATAACTGGTAAACACTTATCTAAATAAGCTTGCTTGCAATACCTCGCTTTCTAGGTGGCTTTTCTCCAAAACTAAGAAATAATCTATGAACATAGACTTACTTACCAAAAAAGAGTTGTTATTTCTTAAGAAGTATGAAGTTGATATTGATTATGTATGTGATGCTCGCGGCTGGGATAAGCATCTAACAAGAGACATCATGGAATATGAAGGCTATGAGTTATCTTGGGGGAGATATAGTTGCCGGAATGAAGGGCATAAATTACGAACTCGTGCTGACCACTGTGCTCAATGTAATGAGCTTGCCCTGATATATCAAAGAAGACATCACAAAGAGGGCTATATTTACATAGCCGAGTCTAATCCATATATCAAAATAGGAGTAACTACCAATATTGAAAATAGAATGGAATCTTTAAATCAACAGAAATATGGAGGAAAAGCAAATTGGAAATGCGTGTATTCTATTATGCTAGAAGAACCTGCTAAGTTAGAGACTCGCGTTCATAATATTCTTAGTATATTTAGAGTTCCTGGATATTACTGGAAGAATGACGAAATTCAGCAGGCAAGAGAAATGTTTCTATATGAAGCCCAAGCAGCAATTAAATTACTAAAGAAAATAGAGATATAAAATGAAAGAGACTATTCAAGAAGAAGAAGAACAGCCTACAGTTTTAGCATTTGATCCAAATCAAGATAAATTTATATTTGGTGCCGAAGCCCTTGGGTACAAAATCGAAGGTAAGACAAATATCTATAATTTCAAAAAAAGAGTCGGTGAAACATCTATCGAAATCGAAAAAAAATATGATTTATGGTATGTAAAAAAAGAGGGCGAACCTGTTACACAAAGTATTGAAGATGTTCTAGAAAAATACTTCTCACTTATAAACCCCGCGGAAAATATGCCAATATGCTGGCTTATTGGCGAGCCAGTAGCGAATGAAAATGAGCAATGGAGGAAGAGATACCGAGGACGTATAAAGACTGCTCTAGGAAAAATAGGTCAATCAGAAATTCATTTTGTTGAAGAGCCATCTGCTGTATATGAGTACTACCTTACTCAGAATTTAGTAGATGATGAAAAGCAATTAATAATGATATTAGATGTTGGAGGTAGCACATTTAATTGTACTCTTATTGATCAGAAAGACGGCCATGAAAATTGCACGGTGCGATGCGCTGATAGCACTTTCTTTGGTGGTTCAGATCTTGATGAATTGCTATTTCATGAGGCATTAAAAGATGAGCCAAGTATTGAAAAAATACCTAGTGATTTTTTCAAGAAAAAAGACATTGACCCCAACATATTATTACTAAAAAGCCGTTTGGAAACTATAAAAATATGTCTGTCGCAAGAACATGCCAAGAAAATTAATGAACCGAAGATATTAGAAATACCCCCTGGAGCGATAAATAATAATCATATTAATCTATATGTTAGTGCCAAACATTTAATAAAAGCGGTAGAAAAAGCATGGGATGATAAATGGCATCATTTGATACTTAGTGTTATAGAAAAATACAAAAAAATTTCGCCGAATCAAGAGCCTAAAATCAAAACGATACTCATGTCCGGCGGTTCATCTAATCTTCCACTAATGAAAGAACAAGCCAATAAATCACTAACTACTTATGTCGTTAAATCGCCCAACTTTCCTGTAATAGAAAATAAAGAAAAAGCGGTTTCTTATGGAATTAAAGCTTTATGTGAAAAGAAAGCTAGGGACTTGCGAGGTGAATTAGTAAATGAATTAAAAACATATTATAAAGGATCTTTGTATATTGGATTTAGAAGAAACCCTAAAGAAAATTGGAATTTTCCGAAAATAGATGGGAAAAAAAATAAAGGCCAGTTAATTAATGACTTAATCGATGCTGAGAATGGGTATGAGCCTATAGAAGTACAAATACCTTTCAAGGTAAATGGAAACTTTTTAATAGGATTATTCTCAGAAAACCCAGAAGAAAATATAAATTCTCAACTAAATATAAATGATGAAAAAATTACTGTTACATCACAAGGTATTCTTTCAAAATGTAATTTCAATATAAAAATCACAGAGAATAATCAAATCGAAATAACACTCACTTTACGTACAAAAAAGAAAAATAGCGATAATATAACTTTTATAAAAGGGCCGTATAGATTAGATAATTTCCACGTAATTGATGGGCTTAGTTATATAGGATTAGACTTTGGTCATTCAAATACATATCTGTCGAAAATATTCAAGCCTTATGAAGAAAGTTCAAATTCATATATCCCCTCTTTTACAATTCAACAAAAAGCAAGGAATCAGCTTAATACCCTGAAAAGAAAAAAAGATAAAATAATTTCTGGTTTATCAGATCCCAGTAAAAATTTGCTCGATTACTCACTTAGTAAGATAGATGAGATTTGTTATCAAAGCACTAAGCTTGAAAAAATATTAATTGATCCACCAGAAGCTATATCTGTAAATTCCACAGAAAAAAATAAAATTCAGAAAGAATCTCTCAAAGAGACATATCAAGCTATTTTCGATAAAGAAGATGGTATTCATTTTTACAAAAATATAAATATAAATCTTTTGCAATATATCTATGCTATTCACAAAAAATTTGGTCATAGATGGATTGATGATGCTGGCTCAAATCGGAGATTAAATGTATCGCCTTCAAAAAAGATAAAAACCCCTAACGGGGTCGAGTTAGAGTTATCGATGAAAGAATTAGTGAAAATCTATAAAGAAAGAAATATTAATATAGATGATCCTATTTATGCTGCTTGTATATTTCATGTAGCTTTAGAAATGATACATCCGTTTTCTGATGGAAATGGTCGCACCGGGCGCATTATTCTCGATGCAATGTGTCTTCTGGCTAATTACCCCCCAGTACAAATATCTTCAAATTCACGCGAAGAATATATTGATTGTTTAGAAAATGCTGGAAATGGCGATATAACCAAATTTGTTTTATTTATTATAAAGTATTTAGATCAAGCTTTAGATAACTTCAATACAGAAACAAGTAATGTAAGTAAAAATAAACTACTTCAAGATAAAGAAAATAATTCATATCAGTCCTTATTAGATAAAATTAGATCAGGTGAAGATGTATTAAAAAATACACTTCATGATAAACAAAAAATATTCAATAGTTTTATAGAAAATGAATATTTTCAATGTCTCGATACATTAGATTTATTTCAGACTGAAATATCAAAAAGAATTGGCGAAGTTAATGAGATAAAAAAACAGTCGAATATACCAATTGATTATAAATGTACATATTTTGATACTTTATCTCTAGAAAGCTATAAGCGCTTTAAGCAGGGTTTTGAAAAACAGATCAATTTTAGGCATTTAATATTAGATCGTGAATCTAAACTAAATTATCTAGAAAAAGATCGTAGAAAATATCATTTTATTTGTGAATCCGACAGTAATAATTCACAAATATATTTGCGGTTAATGTTCGAAGACATCAACAATGCCGATTTAGTTAGTCCAACAAATACAAATATTGTATTAAGAACTATTTTACTGTGTGAAAACAAAGATCAAATAGAGTTATCAGATGGAACCAGACTATCAATGAATCATGGCATACATCTTTTTTTCGCCACGATTGAAGAAGACAATGAATTTAATGTGTAAAATAAAATATCTTAGATATCATTTCTAAATTGTTAAATTATAAATATATTTTGCTATTGAAAAGAGCGAAATTATATTTATTCAGTCCTGAATTGAGCGCTAATTTTACAATTAAAATATATAATTACTTTTCACATGTAGTTGATACGCATATTAAATTTTCTAAACGAAGGACAAATTATTTATTGATATTGGCAATTCGTTTAATGATTCTACAAAGCCGCACAGCGACATTTTTATTAGGTTAAATCTAGTTATAGAATTTTCATCTAATATGAAGCGAATTTATAGGACTTACCGCAAAGAAATTTAATAGTCACCATATTATCTACCCAAAATACTAATTCTTAGCTCTCATCTTACTTATTAATCTTCACATCTAATGTTTCACCCATATATATCATAGGTGAATTTATAAGTGTTTTCTTTTGTTTTATTTCGTGCTTATGTAAAAAAGGAATTTGCAAAAGAGACGCAAAATGAATGAATACCAAAGACTGATCAGAAACTCGATATTTATTGATTTCGAGGGTGAAGGAAAAAAAAAGGACAAAACTATACCCATACCTCATATGGTAGGTGTATTCAGGCCAAACGGTAGGGGAAGGAGTGGGAAATACCAGGCCACTTTCTTCAGAGAACAGTGGCATCCTGCTGTTAATGGAGCCGGTGGAAAAGCGACTGAATGCCAATTTGAGGATTTTTTCAAATCATTACTTCTGGAATGCCAAATTAATTCAAAGCTTTGTATTTTCTGGAGTATTCATGAGCTAAAAGTCCTTGAGCGTTACCTGCCAAAAGGTCTTTTCGATAAACTCTTAATATATACATTAAATCTACTTACCGATGTTAGGCGCTATGCCAACATTCGTAGAAATAGGTTATTAGCTTCTGGTGAAAAAGCACGGAAATTGGATGAATTTTTCCAGTTGTACTACCGAAGAAGAAATCCATTCCCTCCAATTAGCCCTGGGCCTGCAGAGACATGTAGACAAATAGACCGTGCCTGCAATAGCAATAAAAGGTGGAAAAATTTTTCAGATAAGCAAAAGGCTTATGTAAAAGATCTTCTCGCATACAACGAGGGTGATGTTAGGTGCACATGGCTCCTGGCGTTAAAGGTTAGTAATGCCAAAAAATTACGACTCTCTGAGTATCAAAATAGTTTCCTCAATAAAGGTATCTAATCATGGAGAATAACGTACACAAATTTCCAATTAGCTTAAGGCATGTAATCAGAAGACTATATTTCACAGCTCGCAACATGGAGCATTCCAACCCCCAACAAGCGAACAAATTGTACAAAGAAGTAGTCTATTTGATGCTTCAGGAGGCCGCTATAAGCGACAAAACCGTAAGATCGTTATTGCGATCGCTAAGTAAATTTTAAATAATCATATATATATCAAGTACATAAATAATATTTCTAAAATATAGGATGAATTATTAGCTATATATTGATTAATATAGTTAAATATGCTATAATATAGGCTATACTGATGGCTTTGTTTTTGGTTGATGCCATGGAAACAGATTATAAAAAACAACGCAGAGCCGCCTTTAAGCGCCTTGCTGAGAAACGGGTCACAAAGGCTCTACGGGCAATAGACTCAGTTTCTAAGCTCGCGGACTCCAGAAATTATGTATACACGGAGGAGGACGTGTTCAAGGTGACGGGTGCCTTGGAAAAACAACTAGAAAAACTGAAGAAATCATTTGGAACTAACGTTGAGGAGGATACGACTTTTAAATTTTAAGCATCCCTTTTTTCAAGCAATCTATGCCATTTATAACAGAGGAAGCATGTATGCCAACACAAAATCAACTAGCAGGTAGCTTAGATTATGAAAATAAAACAGATGCTGAACTTCTTATTCTTCTTAAAAACTGTCATGAAAGATTTGACAGCGATCCATCAAAAGCCAAAAAAATAATCACTGCGGTCAATCACCAATTCAAAAAGCGGCAAAAAGTCGCCAGCTCTATTCCTTATTTATATACCATTAGGCAGGTTGGAGTCTTAAAGGCCTTTGGCTATGAGGTTGGTGATACCGGCGTAACAGATGATCAAAAAAGACAATTCATACTAGATGTTGTAGTTGAATCAGAGATCCCTCCTATCGATCAGGGATCACCTGATGAATTTAAAAGACTTATAGCATCGTTTGGAGAACCAAATAGTAGGTCACGTATTAGGCGACTAACAAAACTACTTGAACATTATGTCAATGAATTTGGGAATTATAAATATGGTAAAGGAGCCAGAAATCACTGGCTAAATGATATTAAATACCTTGAAAGTAAAGCATCTAAGGACACATATAATATTTACTCTATGAGTTATTAATATGTCTCTAGAATCGATTGTTGAGAAAATAAAGAAAGAAAGACCCAAGAACTACGGGTCTTTTTTTCATGGTATTGATCACTGGGAAAGGGTGCATGCTAATGGTTTAAAGCTTTGTAAATATTTCGAAGCTGACCCAGCTGTAATACGATATTTTGCTTTTCTTCATGATAGTTGCAGATGGAATGAAGATATTGATCCAAAGCACGGCCCGAGAGCTGCTATATATATAGATAAAATTCGCGAGGATATTGATCTAAATGATGATCAGATTAAACTCTTAAAAAAAGCATGCTCTGGTCATACACATGCAAAACCTGGGGCACAGGCAGGATTAGATTTAACACTAGCATGTTGCTGGAATGCAGATCGTCTTGACATAGAGCGCGTTGGATTGACACTTGATCCAAAATATTTATTCACAAGGAATAAAACAGAACTTGCGTTTATTATTTCATGCAAGTCAGTTTAAGTTAATAAATATATTTAGATCTTGTTGAATATTTGAAGTAAAGATTGACTTTAAGTGCGTTTGGCGGATTACCGCGGAAGACTTTTCGATAAAAAATAAATATATGAATAATGTAATTTACAAAACAGGCAGCCGTTGGTTTGAAAAACACTCAAAATACGACTTCACCTTGTATACCAAAATAATGTCAAAATTAGATTGGTCTTATTGGATTGCCACAAAATATGATTATCTTGCTGGGAAAGGTAGTACAAAAAAAGCAGAGTCTCTCATTGACAAGTATCGTGATGAAATATCGAAGAATATGCGCTCAGCAGTAACTGCTATCCAAAAATGGGATGCTTGTCCTTCAGATATGAGGATGTTGCTGACTGCGACCTCCTCAAGGTCAAATAAATATATATTTCACAAAATTAAGTCAACTGATAGGGTAATCTTTCATAATAAATATGGTGTAAATATAGAAGAGTCAGCGGAAGATTTTTTAAATGATATGGAAGAAGAGCAATACTTAATACGAATATTTTTGCAGCATACAGATGAGGCCGACTTGACCCACATATATATCAAGTGGGTATATGTTATTTACGAAATAATGAAGCGACTAGTTCAAATTACAGATGACAAATCTTGGGAGATAACAAGGATATATTGTTTAGAAAATTTGCGCGGCATCTTACCGATACAAAGAAAAATAGAGTCTAGTGCCGCGGCGACTATTGCATATATTAAAATAATAGATGATATGAGAAGTGATATTTCTAATAAATACACAGACCTATGGCTACAGTTATTTATGTCATTGTCTCAATACAATCGGGCTATTCAGTTATTTGCAAGCTCTAGAGAATATCCATCTGATTCTGACCTTGAGCGATATATGTCGCAACTAGATGAAGCAGTGTCAAAACATATGGAATCTTCTATTCAACTCTCAAAGTTACTTCTTAATGAAGATGTTTACTCTTGTTGATTTAAAATAGATATTAGAGATCAAAAACGGCGATTTCTGGTCTCGCCCAAAATCTTATTGGCAGTATGGATGTGCCAATTCCTTTTGAAACGAATAAATCGCAGAGATTTGTAGAATATATTCCTGATGAAAAAGATCCACTTCCAGGTGGCTTCCATATTGGTAATCCGAAAAAAGTAGTCTGCCCACCATGTGTATGTCCTGCAAGACATAAATCCAGTAATTTCGTATTTTTATTTAAAGTTTGGTTATCGAAATAACCTGGAGAGTGTTGTACTAGTATAGTTGTATCGTTATTGTCTGAATAATCCAAAATTCATAGTTTGGCTGGCCTGCGGTATAGTCATCAATACCTAAGACATTAAAAACTCGTTGCCTTATCTGGTAAGAAGTTACATCATTAACTAACAGACGTATATTATGATCTTGATATTCCTTACGTAACTCTTGAAGATCAACTTCTGACCAGTATTCCCAGTTACCCAAAACAGCTATTCCACGAACATTCGCTAAGGTTTCAAGAAAATATGAATAAAGGATAGTTTATCAGCTTTATCAATAACATCTCCGGAAAGCACAACTAGATCAGGATTAAGAGACTTTACTTTATCTAAGATATTAATCTCACGTGTGCCAATTTTTGAATATGTAAATCCGAGAGTTGAACCACTCTTATTCCATCAAAATTTTTATCTACGCGCATGTCTAAAATGGTGATTTCAATCCATTGAGGTTCAATAAGGGTGGCGTAAATACAAACAAGTGCTAAAAGTATAGATATAGTAATTCGGTTGAGCATGTTAATTTAATCCTAAAAAATCGAACATACATAGCTTGGCCGCGCCATAATAGTACGGCGAGCTTAACATTTTCACCGATTTACGAGACCTTCTAGCATCATTATCTTGAGTTTCGGCGAAAGGTTATAAAAATCCAATTAACTGACATCAGTCACCTTAATTCTTTACTGCCGGTAACGCGAAGGAATTTATCGCCTAATTTCGTGCGCTATGTTGTGGCGAACTGTAATGGTCAATTATTTGCGGAAAGCCATTTAGTTTGCGGAAAGCCATTTAGACTCATTCTCAGCCTTCGCGGAAAGGGGCACGACGTTGACGGCATGTTAGATTTTGTCAAGTAAGCAGCTGACCTGCGCCACTTTTCTCTATGTAGACCGGCAGATAGTGTATTGCTGCCGTGGACTCGGACTACATGCTTGAGCATCTCAGATCTCTGAATCTTTGCATGTGTCACCTAGCTGATTTAACCACTGTTTTACTTCAATTTCGGAAGATATTGCACTAATCTGACTCCAATTACTAAAATATGATGGTGTTGATATGAGTATGGGCATCCAATCCGAATAGATCATGACTGTTGGGGAAGTGGCCGAATACACGAAGGTCACCGAACGAACCATTTACCGGCTGGTGGGAGTCAAGGAGATCTCGGCTTTTAAAGTGGGCGTGAGTTGAAGACTTTCTAAGAAGGATATTGATTTTTGGATAGGCAGGCAGTACACCACGCCCCATACAACTAAATTTACAGATGGTTCTAAATGAAAACAAGCCAAGCTCCCGAGTAAAAAACAAAAATGCATGAAAACACTCAGTTCAACAACGTTGCCAGCTTCATCTGGTCAATCGCAGACCTGCTAAATGGCGCCTTCAAGAAAAGCGATTTTCAGAAAATCATTCTGCCATTCACTGTACTACGCAGGTTGGACTACGCACTAGAGACTACGAAAGAAAAGGTTCTTGCAAAGGAAGAGCAACTTAAAGCCCAGGGGCTAGAAAATCGGCATGCCCAACTGTGTCGAGCATCCGGCTATGCATTCTACAACATATCGAAGTTCACTTATGAAGCATTGCTTCGTGATGACGCGAATCTCGCACGCAACCTTAGACAGTACATCTTAGGGTTTTCAAAGAACGTCCAAGAGATCTTTGACGCCTTTAACTTCAACGATGCGATTCGCGATCTGGAAAAGACAGGGCTTCTATACCTGCTAATGGATCGTTTCGACGAGAAGAGCCGCGTCGACCTTCGTCCATCAGGTCTATCAAACCACGAGATGGGATATGTTTTTGAACACCTGCTGCGCAAATTTAATGAGGCTTTAAATGAAAACCCGGGGGAACACTTTACGCCCCGAGAGGTCATTCGCTTGGTGGTAGATCTGGTGCTGCTGTTCGACATAGAACTTGTTAATACACCGGGTGTTAGCCGTACCGTGAACGACTGCTGCTGCGGCACTGGCGGAATGTTAACCATCGGCAAAGAACACATTCTCGCGGTCAACCCGCAGGCCAATGTGCACCTGTACGGACAGGAACTCAATCCGCAGACATGGGCCGTAGCACGTTCTGACCTTTTCATCCTTGAGCCAGATGGTAAGGATGCAGACAATATCAAGCTGGGCAGTACGCTATCCAACGACCAGCTGGCGGACCGTAGATTCGACTACCAATTCGTCAATCCACCCTACGGGTATGAGTGGAGCAAGGACCAGGCAGCAGTAGAAGAGGAAGCTGCTCGCGGGGAAAACGGTCGCTTTGGTGTAGGTCTACCACGTCGATCTGATGGGCAGATGCTTTTCTTGCAGCACTTCATCGCGCGAATGAATGATCCCGCTGAAGCACAAAGCTACATCGGAATTATTTTGAATGGCTCACCGTTGTTCACCGGGGATGCTGGCTCGGGCGAGTCAGAGATTCGTCGCTGGATTCTAGAAAATGACTGGTTGGAAGCCATAGTTGCTTTGCCGCAGCAGATCTTCTACAACACCGGTATCGCCACATACATCTGGTTGCTCAGTAACCGTAAACCAGCATCGCATCGGGGAAAAGTGATGCTTGTGGATGCATCGGGTGATGAGTTCTGGTCTCCTATGACCAAAAGCTTGGGAAGTAAGCGTCGCGAAATCACTGACGAGCATCGCCGCAAGATTATCGAGATAGTGAAGCGCCGCCAGCCCGGCAATCACGTCAAACTGTTCGAAACGATTGATTTTGGCTACCGGCAAATCCGCGTCGAACGCCCGCTGAGGCTGCGTTTTGAAATATCAGCAGAGTCTCTGGCCAGGTTTGAGAAACATACTGCATTCAAGAATTTGGCTATCAGCAAAAAGAAAGACCGCAAAGAACGCGAAAAGGAGGAGGCTGATGGTCTAAAGTCTCAGTCGACAATCCGTAAAGCGCTGCAGAATCTAGCGGGCAAGGTGTACAAAAATCGCGATAAGTTCCTAGCGGCAGTTGAGGCGGCTAGTAACGAAGCCGGCGTAAGGCTTAAGGCACCGCTGATTAAAGCAATCACTACGGTGTTCGGTGAACGTGACGAAACCGCCGATATCTGCTTAGGCAGCGATGGTCAGCCAGAAGCTGACAAAAGCTTGACCGACACCGAAAACGTCCCGCTTCGCGAAGACATACACGATTACTTCAAGCGCGAGGTACTGCCGCATGCTCCTGACGCTTGGATCGACCTGGATTATGTTGACGAGCGGGATTCTAAAGTTGGCCGTGTGGGCTATGAGATCCCTTTTAACCGTCATTTTTATGTGTATAAGCCCCCCCGGGAGTTGGAAGACATCGATGCAGAATTGAAGATTGTCACCGGCAAGATTTTAGAAATGATCGGGGGGCTTACCAGATGACTTTCCCTATATATCCGATATACAAAAAAACTGGCATTGAGTGGCCTAAGGAAGCGCCTCCCCACTGGCCCCCAATTCGGCTGAAGTTCGCAGTGAGACTCAACCCTTCGAAAAGTGAAATCGCAAAAATTGATCGCTCCGAAGAAGTCTCATTCTTGCCGATGGAGGCAATCGGCGAGGACGGAAGCATAAGTCTTGAACATACGCGCCCGATAGCCGAAGTTGAGACTGGCTATACCTACTTCCGGGATGGTGACGTCACTATTGCGAAGATTACCCCTTGTTTCGAAAACGGCAAGGGGGCCGTAATACAAGGGCTGTTGGGTGGCATCGGATTTGGAACGACTGAACTAATCGTTGCTCGTCCAATTGATAACAAAGTCTGTCCAGAATTCCTGCACAGCATTTTCAATTCGGATGCTTTTCGGGGCTTGGGACAGGCTTCGATGTATGGCGCTGGAGGGCAGAAGCGCGTGCCTGATGACTTTGTACGTAACTTTCGCGCGCCAATACCTCCTCTGAGCGAGCAACAAGCAATTCAAAATTTCATCGACAGCGAAACCGGCAAAATCGACGCGCTAGTCGAAGAGCAAAAGCGCCTGATCGAGTTGCTCAAAGAGAAACGCAAGGCGGTGATTTCGCAAGCCGTAACCAAGGGGCTTGAACCCAATGTGCCTCTCAAGGAATCTGGCGTCGAATGGTTGGGAGAAGTACCAAGACATTGGCATATCAAGCGCCTTAAGTACTCGATTACCAATTGTCGTAATGGTATTTGGGGGGCGGACTCCCGGGGGGATGAGAACGATATTCCATGCATTCGCGTAGCTGATTTTGATCGTTTACTAATGCGCGTGCATTTGGAGAATCCGACGATTCGCAATGTACTACCCAACGAGCGCCATCAACGACTCCTTACAAAAGGAAATCTTTTGCTTGAAAAGTCAGGAGGGGGAGATCTTCAACCTGTGGGATTCGTAGTGCTGTACGACGATTCTGCTTCGGCAGTCTGTTCGAATTTTATTGCAAGGGTTGAACTTGCGCCTGGTATGCACCCGGGGTATTGGCGTTATGTGCACTCTACTCTTTACAGCGCACGAGTTAATACTCGATCGATTAATCAAACATCTGGAATTCAAAACTTAGACCAAGACCGATACTTCAACGAATTAGCTCCATTTCCTCCGCCTGATGAACAGAAAAAAATTGAAGAATTCATCGACCTACAAACTCGGAAACTTGACACTTTGATCGCCGAAGCAAACCGCGTAATTGCACTTTTAAGTGAACGCCGATCTACATTGATCTCCGCCGCCGTCACCGGTCAGATCGACGTCCGCCAGCTGGAGGCCGCCTGACCATGCCCAAGATCACCTCGGAATTCGCGTTCGAAGAGCATGTCGAGCAGGTGCTGCTGGGGAAGAACGGCTACGTGCCAGCCAAGCAGGAAGCCTACGACAAGGCCCTGTGCCTATACCCCAAGACCGTCATCGAGTTCATACGTGCAACCCAACCCGCACGGTGGCGCGACTACGTCTCGCTGATCGGTAACAAGGACACCGCGGCGCAGAACCTGCTGAAGCGCGTGAAGGACGTGGTCGACAAAGAAGGCACGTTGCATGCGCTGCGCAAGGGCATCGACATCCACGGCGGCGGGCACTTCGACCTGTGCTACTTCGAGCCCACCAGCCCGGCGGCCGAGGAGAGTCGGCGCTTGTACCAGGAAAACTTGCTGCAGGTGCAGCGGCAGCTGAAGTTCTCGCAGGCCGACGAGAAGTCGCTCGACATGGCGATCGCGATCAACGGGCTACCGATCTTCACCGTCGAGCTGAAAAATCAGCTCACCGGGCAGGATGTGCGTAACGCCATCAAGCAGTACAAAGAGACGCGCGACCCGAAGGAGCCGTTGTTCCGTTTCCGACGCTGTCTGGCTCACTTCGCGGTAGACAACGAACTGGTCTACGTAACCACTGAGCTGGCTGGTGCGAAGTCCTACTTCCTGCCGTTTAACCAAGGCGACAGCGGTGGCGCTGGCAACCAGCCCAGCAAGACGGGGTATGCGACAGGTTACCTGTGGAGGATGTTTGGCAAAGCCGCGAGTGCTGGACCTAATCCAGCGATTTATTCGCGTGGTGGATAAGCTGGATGACAAGGGCAAGAAGACCGGCAAGCAACTGCAGATCTTCCCGCGCTTTCACCAGCTCAGCTGCGTGCGCGACTTGGCGGCGGATGCCCAGAAGCATGGCGCGGGCCGGCGCTACCTGAACCAGCACAGCGCCGGCAGCGGTAAGACCAACTGCATTGCTTGGCTGGCGAACAGTCTGGCCACCCTGCATGGAACCGACGGCAAGCCGGTGTTCAGCACGGCCGTCGTGATCTCGGACCGGCGGGCTATCGACCGCCATCTGCAGCGCACGCTGGAGCAGGTGATCGAGACCAAGGGCATGCTGGTCAACATCTCGTCTGACGACGGCATGACGTCCAAGGATCTGAAGGAGGCACTGGAGAACGGCAAGCGCATTATCGTTTGCACGCTGCAGAAATTCGGCGTCATCGCCGACAGCATGGCCAAACTGGCCGGCGAGACCTTCGCCGTCATCATCGACGAGGCGCATTCCTCGCAGGCTGGCGAGAGTGCTAAGGCTGTTCAGAAAGTGCTGTCGTACGGTTCGATGGAAGAGAAGGACAAGGAAGAGGCAACGGTCGAGGAGCAAATCGCCGAGGAACTGAAGCGCCGCGGGCCACAGAAGAATGTGAGCTACTTCGCTTTCACCGCCACGCCCAAGCCGCAAACGCTGCAGCAGTTCGGCAGGAAGCAGAAAGACGGCAGCTTCAAGCCCTTCAGCCTTTACACGATGCGGCAGGCTATCGAGGAAGGCTTCATCCTCGACGTGCTGAAGAACTACACCACCTACGACCAGTACTGGGCGCTGCTGAAGAAGGTAGAGGACGACCCGAAGTTCGATGGCGCAAAGACCAAGTCGCTGCTGAAGCAGTTCGTCAGCCAGCACGAGCGCACCATTGCCCGCAAGGTGGAGATTGCGGTGTCCCACTTTCAGACGCAGGTGGCTAAGAATCTGGGCGGGAAGTCCAAGGCAATGATCGTGACCTCTTCGCGCCTGCATGCAGTTCGCTACAAGCTGGAGATCGACAGCTACTTGAAGAACATCGGCAACCCCTTCAAGGCCGTGGTGGCCTTCACCGACAAGGTGAAGGACCCGAAGGACGGACAGTAGTACACTGAAGCGGGCATGAACGGCTTCCCCGAGTCGGCTACGGCTGACCGCTTCGAGGCAGACGAGAACCGGTTCCTTATCGTGGCCAGCAAGTTCCAGACGGGCTTCGACCAGCCCAAGCTAGTGGCCATGTACGTGGACAAGAAGCTGAGCGGCGTTACCTGCGTGCAGACGCTTTCCAGACTTAACCGCACGATGCAAGGCAAGGAGAGAACCTTCGTACTGGATTTCGAGAATAAGGCTGAGGACATCGAGGAGAGCTTTCAGCCTTTCTATGACCGCATCGCGCTGTCACGGGAGACAGACCCCAACGAGCTGTACAACATCTGTACCGGGCTGGACAAGTGCGAAGTACACGATTCATCAGAAGTTGAGTCTTTCGCCGCCTTATGGTTCACGGCAAAACCCAACATTGCCAAGATGCATTCGGCGACCGACCCTATAGCCAAAAGGTGGTCGGCACTAAGTGAGGAGGACCAGGCCTGGTACAAGTCACTGGCGAGGGACTACGTCAAGCTGTATTCGTTCATGTCATCGCTTGTGCCCATTTATGACAAGGGACTTGAAAAGCTGTTTGTTTTTCTGCGTTTCCTGCTACCCAAGCTACTAGCTAAAAAAAGCGGCCTGCCACTCGCTGTTTTGGGTATGGTCGATATGGAAAAACTGGCTATCCGAAAAAACGATACCAAGAGCATTGGGCTAAAGCGTGGGGAAACCAGCGTTGATCCTCTGGCTTACGGCGGTGGCGTAAACCTCAGCGACGAAGATCGAAAGGCATTGTCTCAGATCATTCAAGATCTAAATACACGCTTCAACACGTCGTTCACCGAAGACGAAATCGTCGTCATCAAGCAACTGGAAAAGAAAATCAGCGAGGATCAGGCGTTGCAGCAACAGTTGAAGAACGGCTCACCAGATGCTGTGCGGGAGACCTTTCGACAGGTTGCACAGGACGCCTTCGAGGACCTAATCAATGAAAACTTTAATTTTTACAAGAAGGTAAGCGACGATGAAGAGATCTCAAAAGAGTTCTTTTCAAGATTATTCGAGTGGTATCGCGGAAGCAATGATCGAAAGGCTAACAACGAGACTCCCAAGGGTAGTGCGTGAAGCCCAGCAGGCTCCTGATGAAAAAACGCGCTGACTCTCGTGAGCGGCCCGCGTCGCCCCGGTACTTCGTTGGCGTTTTCACGGTCGAGTCATGGCGTGAGTTCAAACGTCACGGTGGTCGCTTAATGGGGTTCAACGAGAAAAAGGCCAGCGCTGCTGCGCGTCTGCGTCCCGGCGACCGGATCTTGTGCTACTTGTCCAAGGTTTCGGCCTTCGTAGGCTTCATGGAGGTTACCGGACCATCCCATTACGACACCACGCCGATTTGGTCGGATGGCCTTTATCCGGTACGGTTGCCAGTGCAAGTGGTAACCGAGGTAGCCTGTTTAACGCCATACCAATTCGTTCACTCAGCGAGCGACTAAGTTTCATGCAGGGTCTGAACGGCGGCGCGGGATGGACGATCTACGTAAGATCATCGCCGCGTTCTTGGAGCGTACCGGATGGAGAAGCCGTGGTCAGCGAATTACTGGCGCGGCATGCATCGTCTCCAGCGGAACAAGACAGCCTATCGGAAGTTGCAACCACAGCGCTTGTTGCTTCTCAAAGCAGGCAAATCCGATTTCAAGATAATACCCGAGTAGGCCGAGTAATAAGCAAGACCGAAAAGCTGAAGAGACTTGAGCAGCCGGAGATTATTGGCTCCTACGACACTGCGCTGTCGTTTAACAAGGTTACGGGCTATAGCATCAACGTACCAATTTCCAGCACTTGTCGACCAACAGCTGTTTGCCTCAAGACATGCTACTTCGCAACTGGAGCACCAAGCTGGTCAAACGCATTGCGTCACCAGACTAAGGTTCTTAATTCACTCAAATCCGATCCATTAGCCTTCGCCGAACGAGTTGCCATGGAATATGACCAACTAGGGCTTAGCTTTCTAAGATGGAACGGCGGGGGAGACCTCTTCGAAGAAAGCGTTGCCGCAATCAATTACCTGGGGCGCAAGCGGCCCGATATTGTTCTGTGGGTGGTGACGCGCATTCCTGTATGGGCTGCGAAGATCGATGATCTACCGAACGTCTTCATTCACTTCAGCTTGGATAAATCCTCCCTTGCCAGAAAAAAGCAATTCCTTCGAAGTGTTCCTCGATCTAGCCAGTACTTCTTCTCATATCAGTGCGAGCCTGACGAGGTGCCAGAAATCAAAAAGTTGGAGAATGTCTCGGTGCTTTTCTTCGACAAGTACGAGCCAACTTGCGATCTGCGACAATTTCGCGCAGAAATTATTTGTCCCCTCAACGAAAGAACGCAGATATCGGGGACGTGTGAACAGTGCCGGCGATGCTTTGATGGCACAGCTGTTCGTGACAGAACTACTCTTGAATGTCAGACAATTGTAATGCCAGTTTGAGTGACATAAGAATCGGAATTTTCCGATTAGTTTATCGTTATGTATAAATGGATAATTACTCACAAATCTCATGCCCTGTTTCTAGTAAATCTGCTGTACGTCCCAAGCCGATACTGAGTAGGAAATCCTCATCTATCCAAAAGCAGACATCATCAAAGTAATCACGAAGGGCATCAGGTTCAAAGGTTCCGCAGTATATTTTCTGACGAAGAGCGGTCTCTTCAGAGGAATACAGCTCCCAATACCTCCCTTTATCCACTTTTTTGACCCAATAGTTGGTCCTCCAGCATAAGCCGGGCGCGCCCATATATTCGTGCTGACCAAGGTCAAACAGGCGTTGTCGTGATCTAGGCTTTTTAGGGCCAAAATTAGGGTGTTGCGAGATAGAAATGACTTTTTTAGACACTAAAAAACCCCCAGTGAGTTAACTCAAAGGAGGCCGACGCTGGTGTTGCCCAAAGGCCACATTTCCCTGATGGGATACCACCTTGCTCAGCTGCAGGTTGGCGGGGCGTCAGCCCTCTCAAAATGTACTTATATCTTATTAAAAAGATGTAAAAATGTCAATTTTTTCAATCTATAGGATATCTAATACCCCGCTCTGAAAATTCCTCACTGGTTACAAAAGGTTCTGTGCAGTCCAATGGCTCTTCATTAACTACTTTTCGCCATTTTTCGGATATTGCAAAATTTATGATTGCTCAAGTTTAATTCGGGCTGGCGGCTAACGAATACACTGCAAAAAAAAGTTCCTGCCTAAATCTGTCTGAATTTTGTATTGCAGGAATACTAATAAATACACTTGCCCAATAAGAATTGGAATAGAATTCGCTCATGGGAGCAGGCCCTGCATTAGGATGTCTTTTAAATCTATTTATATTGGAGTCAATCAATAGGGTATCTAACATTCCATTCGGTGAATTCTTCAAATGTTATGTTTGGTTCTGTACCATCTAGCGGAATATTATTTTGAATCTTATCTATCTTTTGGTAAACCGCTGAGATTATGTAATGCTGTTCCTCGGTTATTTCCCAAGCACGTTGGAAGAGATTGACAACACCACAGAATAAATATTCTTGACGAACTCTATTTGACTTCCATAATTTTTGGTCATTTGAAGCTATTTCGGCTATATGAGACCCCATAAAACTCAGATAATTTATTGGGTATATCGTTCTTACCTTTCTTAAATCGGTTCATATGATTAATTTCAAAAAAATTCTTAAATCTATAAGTATCTTATTTCTCTTAATATTATTCTTGATTCAGGCCTTCTTATTCGTCACTTTTGAATTAGCGACTCCTGCTTTTGTGGCTGACGAGAATTCGCATTGGTATAATAGTTTTTTCTTACTTACCCTACCTTTTAATATTTATTTTCTTCTAAAAGTAATGAAATAATATTTCTACTTTTTAAAAATACATGTATCTATAATATTTTGATCTAACTGATATTAATTTATCTATATTTTATCAACTGGCGGATATATCCCCTCTGGCCATTTAATTGATGGATTGCTTATCATAATTTCGAGAATTATCGGAACTAAGTGGGATAATATTCGGGTTGCATCATTGATTTGGCTACGATTTATCTTGCTGTTCCATGTTGAGCCACCATGTAATATTTGGTTTCTAAGTGTCCATATCCTTCTTAGTAATATTGCTAAGATCGTAGTTGTATCTTGCGTCTCTAATGCTTTAATTGCTTCTTTGTTAGCCTTTTCAAAAATTCTTTATAAACGTCATCTGATATTTCGCCCTCTTGATAGAGCCAGAATTTGTCAAATATATATTTATTTTTAGAAGTAATCTTATCAGACCCGCTATACGATTTCCATAGATAGTCATCAATAAGCTTATCTTTATCATAAAGACAATAGTCGAAACAAAGCTATAAAAACTTTTTCTGTGATATTTGCTTTGGAATTAATTCTCTGAGCATATGCAGCATTGAAACTTATCCATAAAAGGATAAATTTCACATCAAGATCGTTCTCTTGCTCTGCTTTGCTTAGCCAGCTAAGTGATCTATGAATTCTTAGATTGTAACTTATTGGCTCAGTGTTCTTATATTTAGCATGGTATTTTTAAGTTCAATGTAAGAGTACATTATCTTTCCAGGCAAATATTGAGAACACCTTCGAGGAATTTCCCGTGTTCACAATCTGCGTTATGATCAGGGCAGTTTTCATGGACAAAGTATTTTTGATATCGTAGAGCAATGGTTCAATCCAAGATGTATTGCCAACATATTCAAGAATAGATGTTTTAAATTTCATTGTCCCAAATTGGGGTCCTCATCTATCATCCCTGGGATATCTGCGTGTAGTCCATCAACATATAAAAAAAATCCTAGGTCTGATACATCAAAACCTTTTCTTCTCATAATCCATTGGTAGATCTCCATTTGTCGCTTATACCCTTCCTTCCAAATACCATCAAGACTTACGGGATGAGGATTGTTTGATTGGTTTGATGTGCTCTTATAGTCAACAATATGTAATATATTTTTGCTTGAATCTATCAAATATCATCTAAACCACCTCCAATCAATAGATTAGTTTCATGATGTATAGTATTGAAGTATGTATCGTCAACGCCAAAATGTAATGAAGATTCCCATTTTTTAGGTCGGAGTGCTCAAAAGGTATCAAATGGTTGTAACCGTAATAAGACATAATTGGGTGTGAGGATTTACCTCGATATTTGTCTAGGTCACGTTTTAATAATTTGTCTGTATTAGAGTTAAGATTAAATGACGGAATTGATGGGAAAGGGACTTTTGCTACTCGATCAAGCCAGAAACAAGCATTGCACTTAACAAAGTTTCAATTTTGCCACGGGATATTTCATATGGTGCAGAGTGATTAGGGTCATATTGCCCACGATGACGTTTAGAAGTCACTAATATAAATCCTGGATTTAATTAATAAGAAAATATTATGTGTTTATCCAGTTACGGAACAATTTGCGATATTTGAAAGGATACCCGGCATGTCAATCTAGTCAAAGAAAGTTTGATGAAAAATAATAGTAACTGAAATATAAGGTAAATATATAACATATTAATTTATTACTTCTTACCTTTTGTTATGTATCGCCAATAAAAAATCAAATTTCATCAAAAACTGAATAAAGTTTTTCAGAGGCCGATAACATGGAAGATTGCTCGTAGTTAGATAAGGTCGTTTTGAGCGAGGTGTGATTAAGTATTCGACTTGCTGAAAAAATATTCTCTGGCGATTTAATCGATATTTCGCTGACTGCACAATCGCGTAATAGATGAGGGTTAATTGGAGCGCCAAAAAGCTTTTCGGAAATTCTGATGACAGCGTAGTATATTGCATGTGCAGACATTACTTTACCTCTAGTAGAAATCCAAAGCGGCCCTTTCAGAAATCCAATCTCGTTCAGGCCAACTTGACCCTCTTTTAGTAGCACTTGGCGTTCGGTTTGCAAATAGCGTTGAAATACCAACATGAAATTATTTTCCGACGGAAGAGTGAAGTTAATTGGTAAACCATCTTTTGTCTCTTTGTCAGGAATTGCACATTCCCATACGCAATCTTTTAAATTTAAATGCTCTCCGAGAATTAATTGCGACAGGTTTCGCCGTCGCATTGGTCGCAGTGCGAGTAAGCCTAGAACAAGAGAATCTCGGTAATTTGACGCTCTGCTGATACTTGGCGATGAAGTCTCTGATGCCAGTTGATGCATAAACGATAGGCAGGCTTGCCATATTTCTCCTGGGGGTCTTATTCTTATGTGTTTTTTCCGTGATGGACTCGCCCGCTTTTGCATGTGAACTGCAAGTTTTTTGATCGTGATGAGGTCTGATTTTGGCTCCATTACTCGAATTGCTTCAACTAGGTCTGTCACCCTTGATGCAATCGTTTGCGAAGCGAGTCCTTGGCTCTCAAGTCGTTTTATGTATGATCGTAACACAATCAAATTAAGTCTTTGACTAGGCCTCTGCTCATCTGCCCCTAAGAGTATGCCCTCACCCTCAAGATGGAAAATCCATTTGCCATAGCCTTTCTGGACTTGCATTTTCGTGGCTTCAGCCCGGTGTGCGCCTGCGCCATCAGGCTCGAGAAAGTCTCCCTTGCTAATTGCGCTTTTCCAGAGATGCTTATCCTTCTCCGGCCATTTGTCAAATTTCACAGCTGTCGGTTGTGATTTGCTCACTTCTTCCCTCCAAAAAACTGCAGTGGATCTATAAATGGAGGTTCAGTGGAAATCCCTTGGCTCAACCTGGTTATTGGTTTGCGTCTATGCTGAATAATGACATCATCATAAAGTTTGATAGCTGCTTTCGTTTCTGCGCCTGCATAGTGGCTATATGTTGTACTCAGAGACTTGTGTCCGAGCACTTTTCGCACCACCTCGTAATATCCAGGTTTTGAGTCCAGTAGTATCTTTGCAGCAACATGACGAAATTGATGAGGCGTAAGTTTGATGCCTGCTTCATTCCAGAGCGTGTTGCGTATTTGATTGCGAAGGGCGGAACAGTCTTTCGGATGTACAGTACGACCGGGAAACAAGTAAGGGTTCTCTGATTCACTGAGACATCCACGGTGATTAGATACGTATTCCTTGATTCTTTTGCTAACACTTTCAGGCAGAAGATATTCTAGTGCCTGATTGTTTTTACCTGTTCTCGCGGAATCGAGATGCGAATTCGCCCGCCCATCCAGTTGAGATGTTCGTCAAGCCGGAGTCCCTGAAGATTGCTGATTCGCATCGGTGCAAAGATTAGTATTTCAATCGCAACTGCGGATTGAACCATGAAATGTGCTTTTCTTGAGATGCGGTGTGTACACACAGTCTTACGTATTTTTCTGCCTTGGTCCATAGTAGCGGCGGAAGACTGACATATTTCTCGACAACCCTAGGGTCATCAAACTGTGCCATGGCAGTTTGATTTTTATCACTTAGTCCTTCCTGGGGTACTCTAAGGCTCCTGAGCGAATTCGTATAAAAATTGACTGTTTCCTCATCGGCCTCCAGATGCTTGACAGCATAACTTCTTATAGTCCAAGCGATTTCGCCAATATACTTAGAAGTCTGGCACTTATTTCTCTCCCAAAACCAACGCATTCCGCGTTTAAACATCTCTGGGAGACTAATTCGGACAAATTCGCGTATTCATGTAAGTCTACTCCTGGTGATGAAGCGCTGACAGATATCGCCAAAAATGTCCTTTAACCGCTTTTAAGCTGTTAGGTTTAAAGGGCATAGGGTGTGCGGAGAAGGGGTCTGCCCCTGTCAGATAGCTAAGATACTTCTCGAGGTCTTTTTTAATGCATTCGGGAACGAGACTCTCATCGATCCCATAAAGACGTTCGTCATACTTAGGTATCGTCAATGTGGCTTGCGGCCAGCCAGCATTTTGATAGATTTGGCTACACTTGTTCCATACGCGGCAGACTGATTGATGGCGCACTTTCGGGTTTTTGATTAATGTCTCATCTTCCAAGGCTCTGAGGTAGTCCTGAGAAATATCATCAGTCACACTTGCAGGTGCCACCTGTTGCTTTGAGCAAAAATGGAAAAAACGGCTGAGTTCTGTTTTAAAGTAGGTCTTCCCATCGATTAGGTTCCATAATTCAGCCCATTCGATATTCATAGGTTCCATATATCAGGACAATTTAGTGCTGAGTCCCTGAGCCCGGAAGCCCGCGAGTATTAGCGCTCGCACATTCTGCAGTCGGCGCTTGCTAACCCCTAATAGATCGGGGTGTAGATCTTTAAATATTTCTCTAAGATATGTTACTGATGCTGGCATAGTGTCCAATGGTAATGAAGACCATTTAGACAATGTGTTGATTGCAGAGGCAATCTCTCGTCTCCGAGGGAATGACAGATCGTAATTTTCCAAAACTTGTTCTCTAAGGGTTGCTAGATTAATTTGTCGATTGTCAGCAAAAGAATTATGAACTGTCATATCAAGCCACCAAAATGCCGTGTGAACGAAGATTGCGGACAGTAAATGACAAGAGAAGCCAAATCAAGTAAAACACAACATATAGTGATAATATGGCTAAATTAATGGTTATGAATACTATATATAGTATTTCACTATTTTCAGATTTAGGGGTACAAAGCCCAAATTGATGCGGTAATTTCATGCCCAGTGACTCCTTTCAATGAAAGCCTCTATGTCTTTAAATCTGAAACGCATTGCACCTCTGACTTTGATGGCAGCCAGTTTTTTTTCTGAGACGAGACGTTTCAAAGTGCGCTTAGATACTGAGAGATATTCAGCAGTTTCTTGGGGAGTAAGAAGTCGAGAAGGTAAGCCGGCTGTCATTGGAAACATATTCCTCAAATTCAGTTAATCTCAAAAATCAATCAATATCGTGCTGCGATTTGTGCAGTATTGTTTTGCATAATGAATTCGAAGAAGTTCTCTTTATGAATTAGTACTTTTCTTCCCCAATATCTAATTACTCCATGCCTTAAGAGCTCCTCTCGACGATTAAAAATTAACCACCTGAGTGCGCCTGCCGAAAATTCTGGATAGATTTCCGAAAAGTTCAGAACTGTTGTGAAAGGTGAATTTGAGGCATTTTCAATAGTTTTTTCTATCATCATTAGTCTCCAAATATGGTGCTCACCATCCGTGAGATTGCTGTGTATTTAAAATCATCTGTAAGATGGCTATAACGCATAGTCATTGAGATGGACTTGTGGCCCAGTATGTCTCCAATTTCCCGAAGCCCGGCGCCACTCATAGCAAGATAACTTGCCGCAGTATGTCGCAGGTCATGAAAACGAAAATCTTCTAAACCTGCGTCCTTTTTGATTTGTCGCCAGGCATGATCAAGATGAAAAATCTGCGAGTGGCTTGCACTAGGATGTGCCGGAAAAATTAGTGAGTTTGGAATGGTTGGACGCACTTTGCTCCAAATGGTCAGTGTATCAAGAGATAAGCCAACAAGGGGAACAGAGCGAGTTTCACCATTTTTGGTATCTCTTACTATTATTCGCTTAGAAGAGAGGTCGCAGTCTACCCAGCGTAATTTTAAAATCTCGCCTCGCCTCATCCCGGTTGTTATGGCGAGAATTATGATTACGTTCATCTCAGGATATTTTGTGAGAGATTTAGAAGCCTTAAGCAGCCTGGCTCTTTCCTCGTTGCTCAAGAATCTCGTTCGTCCGGGGGGTTCCTTAAGCTTTTTTAGCTTTAGAGCAGGATTCTTATCAATCCACTCAAGTTCTCTCTCAGCAAAAGTCAAAGCGGCACTAAGCGAGGCTACATAGCGATTAGTGGTTGAATCAGAGACACTAAGCCTCAATTTATTGCGTATGGCCCTGATAAGATTAGTATTTATCGAGCGAAGTGGGGCATTGCCAAGTTCTTTTTCCCAGAAATTCAGATGTTTTAGGCGGGTATAGGGATCTTTCAGGCGTTGCAGTATTTCAGGCTCATACGACCTAAATACGTCTTTAAGAAGGTGGTTTCTGCTGGAAAGAGCAATTTCCGAGTGCTCATTGAATAAGTTGGACGCAGCTTGATCAGCCCAGAGCTGAGCGTCAGTTTTACGAGAAAAGGATTTGCTTACTTCAGGATAGCCGATTCGCCTTATTCGAACCCGCCAAGTAATCTTACCGGAGATTTGAGAAACACGTTTACTGATAGTTGCCATGCGAAAACTAACCCTGCGGTGCTGGGCACCGACAATAAAATTAGGTTGAATAAACGCATGGCTTTTTATTTAAAGTGGGGCCACGTTCTTGATTACCACGTTGGACACGTTACTTGGGGCATGACTTGATGGCAAGCCAAATTCGATGGTTAGCCAGGCTATTTCTGGCCCATTTTTGGCCCAAATATGCTCAGGTGAGGGTGGTTGAATTCGTAAGTCATTGAAAAATATGGTGGGCCCACCTGGACTCGAACCAGGGACAAACGGATTATGAGTCCGCTACTCTAACCAACTGAGTTATAGGCCCTATGGAAACAGGCTCTTAATTATAGGGGGTTAGCGGCTTGTGCGCCATACTGCAGGGCCTGCAACTATATTTTTAGACGGTGCCAGTGAGCCCCGGGTTGAGTGTTTAGTTAGATTATTGCCTTGTCACGCATGAACGAGTCGCTAGGTCATAGGCTCACCAATTGTTATACGAGAAAATTATCGGGATAGCTTTGAAGCTGAAAATTTAACTTAAATTTGAAGCGCCAAATCGGGGGTAATAAAAAAGGGCGCCGTAGACGCCCTTTTTTATTTGGTCTGGACGTTATTACTCGTCCAGAAAACTTTTGAGGTGATCCGAACGTGTCGGGTGACGCAGCTTGCGCAAGGCCTTGGCTTCGATCTGGCGGATACGTTCCCTGGTAACGTCGAACTGCTTGCCGACTTCTTCGAGGGTGTGGTCGGTATTCATATCGATACCGAAACGCATACGCAGCACCTTGGCTTCACGGGCGGTTAGGCTGGCCAGTACCTCGCGGGTGGCTTCACGCAGGCCTTCGTCCAGGGAAGAATCCACCGGTGAGTCGATGTTGGCATCCTCGATGAAGTCACCCAGGTGGGAGTCTTCGTCGTCGCCGATCGGGGTTTCCATGGAGATAGGCTCCTTGGCAATCTTCAGCACCTTGCGGATTTTGTCTTCGGAGAGGTCCATGCGCTCGCCAAGTTCTTCCGGAGTGGGTTCGCGGCCCTTTTCATGCAGCATCTGGCGCGAAATACGATTAAGCTTGTTTATGGTTTCTATCATGTGTACCGGTATACGTATCGTACGGGCTTGGTCAGCGATTGAGCGCGTGATGGCTTGCCTGATCCACCAGGTAGCATAAGTGGAGAACTTGTAGCCGCGGCGGTATTCGAACTTGTCCACGGCTTTCATTAGGCCGATGTTGCCCTCTTGGATAAGGTCCAGGAACTGCAGTCCGCGGTTGGTGTATTTCTTGGCGATGGAGATTACCAGACGCAGGTTGGCTTCCACCATATCCTTCTTAGCTCGGCGGGATTTTGCTTCTCCGATGGACATACGGCGGTTGATGTCCTTGATCTCGGCGATAGTCAGGCCGGTTTCTTCCTCGACTATATTCAGTTTCTTCTGGGCACGCAGGATTTCCACTTTTACCTTGGCTAGGGACTCGGAGTAATCCTTACGGCGCAGATGGCTGTCCAGCCACTTCGGGTTTACTTCGTTGCCGGGGAAGTTCTTGATGAACACGTTGCGTGGCATGCGACCTGAGTTGATGCAAAGGTTGCGGATATTGCGTTCGTGACGGCGAATGCGGTTCAGGCAGCCACGGATGTGCTCCAGCAGCGGATCGAACTGGCGCGGTGACAGTTTGAAGAACTTGAACACTTCGCCAAGTTTTTCCAGGGACTCGATTCCTTTCTCGTGGTCGCGGCCGTACTTCTTAAGGGCGCGTTGTGTTGAGCGCACCTGCTTTCGCAGTTCCTCGAAGCGGATGCGAGCCTCTTCCGGGTCAGGACCACTGGCATTGTCTTCGTCATCACTACTGCTGTCGCCGCTTTCTTCTTCCTCGTCTTCGTCGTCGCTGGCTTTGCTGCTAGAAGTAGACGAGCCTTCTTCGTCGTCATCGTCAGAAGAGGCCGCAGGGTCATCGACCTGGGTAATTTCTTCTTCGCTGATGTCGAGGTAACCGGTCAGGATGTCAGCCAGGCGTTTCTCTTCTTTTTCTACGAGGTCGTATTCATCGAGTACGAACTCAACGGTCCCGGGAAAGAATGCCATGGCGGCCATCAGTTCACGCAGGCCTTCCTCTATGCGTTTGGCGATGGCGATCTCGCCTTCGCGAGTCAGCAGTTCCACGGTGCCCATTTCACGCATATACATGCGCACGGGGTCGGTGGTACGACCGGCTTCGTTTTCTACGGCGGCCAGGGCGGCAGCAGCCTCGGCAGCGGCCAACTCATCCGTTTCATTCTCGATCATCATCAACTGGTCGGCATCGGGTGCTGTTTCAAACACCTTGATGCCCATGTCGTCGATCATCTGAATGATGTCTTCCACCTGGTCCGGATCGGAGATGGATTCCGGCAGATGGTCATTCACTTCCGCGTAGGTGAGGTAGTTCTGTTCCTTACCTTTGGCGATAAGAGCTTTCAGACTGGATTGTTGGGTTTGGACGTTGCTCATATTTAGTGCAATTCCTCGTTGCTGGCCTTGGGACGTGCTTGAATCTTTAATAGGCCCCCGCCGTTTGCAGGAAGCCCTGGGGGAAAAGTAACCGCCCATTTTAATGAAAGTCGTAAGATGTGACTAGCGCTATTTACGCCCTAGGAGGCGATTAAGACCAAAGTTTTCAAGGGAAATTTCGAATTCATACCCTATTTGGGGTCATTTCCCGCATTCATGGCCTCATTTCGGCGGGTATGCAATTTCTGCCTGACCTCTTCCAGGAAGGTGTGGTGGCTCCGGCGGCGCCGGTGGCCCTCCAGCAGGTGGTTCAGGATCTCCCGGAACTCCTGCTCGATACCCTCGGTCGGTGTGATCTGTTCCCGGTTAAGCAGGTGGGTCAGCTGACTGCCCAGGGGAGTGGCGTAGATCCGACCCAACAACTCCGGTGTGGAGCTGGCGGGATGCTGCTTGGCCAGGGTAATGACCTGGAGCAGGAGGCCGATATCCGGGGCGTCTATCTCCGCTAGTTCCTCCTCATCATCGATGTTCGCCACGACCGGTGGTTTCAGCAGGATAAGGTTGACAGCTTTCATGCACACTGATTTGTCGACCTGCCGTTTGCGTACCGGCGGCTGGTTGCGAACCGAAACGGTATCCATTGCTGTTGGTAGACTAGGGAGAGTATTTCCCATGGAGTCCAGGCGGGCAGGGTCTACCCCGGTAATGACGCCGAGCTGGTCAAGAATCAGTTGGTGGTAGATGCCCCGGGGGATCTTGTCGATATAGGGCAGGGCCATCTTGCCAAGCCGCGCACGGCCCTCGAGGGAATTCATATCGACCTTTTCGCCAAGCGCCTGGAAGAAGAATTCGGCCAGTTGCGTTGCTGATCCCACTTGCTTGCTGAAGGCGCCATTGCCGACCTTGCGTACGTGGGTATCGGGATCTTCACCATCCGGCAGAAACAGGAAGCGGGCGGTTCGGCCATCCTCCATGAGTGGCAGCACCTGCTCCAGCGCACGCCAGGCAGCCTCGCGCCCGGCGTCGTCGCCGTCAAAACAGAAGACCACTTCGGGCACCAACTTGAAAAGCCGCCTCAGGTGACTGGTGGAGGTGGCGGTGCCCAGTGTTGCCACGGCGTAAGAGATGTCATGCTGGGTCAGTGCGATGACGTCCATGTAACCCTCGACAATCAGGAAGCGTTCAAGTTTGCGCGTATTCCTGCGGGCCTCGTACAAACCATATAATTCCTCCCCCTTGTGGAAGACCGGTGTATCCGGCGAGTTCAGGTATTTCGGCTTGTCTTCACCCAGCACCCTCCCGCCAAAGGCGATGACACGACCGCGGTTGTCGCGAATCGGGTAGATGATGCGGTCACGGAAACGGTCATATAGTGGATGTTTCTTGTTGTCGGGATTCTCGATGAGCATGCCGGCGTTCAGCAGGGCTTTTTTTAGTGTTTCGTCGGTGCCTACTGTTTCCAGCAGGTTGCTCCAACCGGGTGGTGCGTAACCGAGGGCAAAGTCCCGGGCGATCTCCCCGGTCAGCCCGCGTTTTTTCAGGTAGTCAACAGCCCGCTGTTTGTCGGGGTGCAGGCGCAACTGCGCCTGGTAGTAGCGGGCGCTCTTCTGAAGCACGTCATGCAGCGCCTGGTTCTTCTCCCGGGTATGTTGGGCAAGGGAGGATTCCTCTCTGGGCACTTCCATGCCCACCTGCGCCGCCAGTTTCTCTATAGCCTCGACATAATCGAAGTTTTCATAGTTCATCAGAAAGCCTAGGGCATTACCGCCGGCACCACAGCCGAAACAGTAGTAGAACTGCTTATCGGGTTCGACACTGAAGGAGGGAGTTTTTTCCGAGTGGAAAGGACACAGGCCCTTGTAGTTCTTGCCGGCCTTTTTCAGGGTCGTGTAAGCATCGATGACGTCCACAATATCGACCCTTCCCAGCAGGTCGTCGATGAAGCTTTGCGGAATGCGGCCAGCCATCAGAACCTCAGTTGCCCTCGTAAAATTTCATAATAACATCCTGGGTCACCACACAGGTGATGGTATTTGCCGCGGATTCGCGGCTTAAGACAACGTAATCGGTTTGGGTGTCATGTTCGTTAAGCGGTTTCCAGGGTCTCTAGCAATTTTGCATCCTTGGAAATGGTAATAACCTTCCGGTCCTGATCCAGTTACTACAGGCTGAAATACTCATTCTCCAGGGCAATGCGCAGGGCCGAACGGCTGATGAATGCCTTCAGGTCTTACGAATAGTCGATGATCATCCAGTCAGCATTGCCTGCACTTGAGTTCCTCGAAGAATGCCATGCACCACCAACATTGACTGTTGAGCGCCTATTCTAGCGAATAAGTCCTTGAAAAGAAGTGTTTTAGGAGAGCTGCTGCTTGACGAGTTGGCTGACGACAGCCATGTCGGCACGGCCGGCCAGTTGCGGACGAACGGCATTCATGACCTTGCCCATATCCTGCATGGAAGCGGCGCCTTCATCGGCGATCGCCTTGTCCACGATGGCGGTGATTTCCGCTTTGCTCAGGGCCTTGGGCATGAATTCCTGGATGACCGTGATTTCAGCGGCTTCAGCGTCGGCCAGTTCGGGCCGGCCGCCATCGGTGTATTGCTTCACTGAATCGCGGCGCTGCTTGATCATCTTGTCGAGGATCGAGATGATGCGATCCTCGGCCAGGTCGATACGTTCATCCACTTCCACCCGCTTCAGTTCAGCCAGTACTAGGCGCAGCGTGGAGAGGCGCGCCTTGTCTCTGGCCCGCAAGGCATCCTTCATCGCATCAGTGATGCTGACTTTGAGGGGATGGTCCGCCATGGGTAGTGGGGAAGAGTGTTAGTTTAGTATAGGCGCTGGGTGCGACTATTTTCGCGAGACACTTTTTTCATGTGACGCTTTACGGCAGCAGCGGCTTTGCGCTTGCGCACGGAAGTCGGTTTTTCGTAAAACTCGCGGCGACGTACTTCAGCGAGAATGCCGGCTTTTTCACAGGAACGCTTGAAGCGGCGCAGTGCTACATCAAAAGGCTCGTTTTCTTTCAGCTTTACTATGGGCATCAATAAATACCTGTAAATTGTTTATCCCTAAGTCCAAGGGCGCAGAATTGTAATGGCAAAGCACTTGAATTGCAAAGTTTTCAGCCGCTGCAGGCGGGTTCCATTGGCCTTGATTTGCAGTAGACTTACGCCCTGTTAGGACGCATAAATCAACATGAAACCCAGCAAAAAAATCAAAGCTCTCTACCTGGCAGGATTCTTCGGCCTGCTGGACTGGTCCTGACCCCGCTCAGTCTCCCATTCATGCCTGCTCGTGTTCTTATCGAGTGCCTGGCATTCCAGAAATAATTGATAGAAATCAGTATTTTGGAGAAATCCAGCTAAGAGGTTTAGCAATGACAACAACAGAAGTAACAGTATCCGGTGAAGGTTTGACGATCGACGAAGTGGTACGGGTCGCCCGGGGCAGGGAAAACGTGGCCATCACCGGGAATGCTGCCGTCCATGAGCGGGTCCGTAAATCCAACATGTTCATCCTTGAGGCGGTGGACAACAACAAGCCCATTTACGGGGTTACCAGCGGGTTCGGGGCCCTGGCCTATAAGGCCATCTCTAAGGAGCAGGCCATCGAACTGCAGAACAATATCCCTTGGTTCCACAAGGTCGGCACCGGTAATCTCTTACCCCAGGAAGACGTGCGTGCCGCCATCTTGGTGCGAATGAATTCACATCTGCAGGGCGCCTCCGGCATACGCATGTCCATGATCGAACGCATGGGCACTTTTCTCAACAAGGGAGCCACCCCCCAGGTGCGTGAATTTGCTTCTATTGGCGCTAGCGGCGACTTGTCGCCCTTGTCCTATATCACAGCCTGCCTGATCGGACTGGATGAGGACTGGCTGGTGGATTACCAGGGCGAGGTACTGGGTGCCCAGACTGCTCTGAAAAAACTGGGACTCGAACGGGAAGAGTTGGGCCCCAAGGAAGGCCTGGCGATGGTGAACGGTACCTCCGTGATGACAGGCATCGCCGCCAATGTGATGTACGATGCCCGTAACCTGATTGCCTTGGCCTTTGGCGCCCACGCACTGCTGTTTCAGGGACTTGGCGCCACAAATCAGTCCTTCCACCCCTTCATCCACGCGCGCAAACCGCTGCCGGGCCAGGTGGTTGCCGCAGCTACCATGATGGACCTATTGGCGGGGTCGACACTGATCGCCGATGAATTGCAGGGTCAGCATGAATTTCGCGGTGGCGACGAACCCATCCAGGATCGTTACTCGCTGCGCTGCCTGCCGCAGTATATGGGGCCCATTGTGGACGGCCTGCGCATGATCGCGTCCCAGATAGAGTTCGAGATAAATTCCGCCACTGACAACCCTCTGGTGGATGAAGCCGAGGGCAATACTTACCACGGCGGCAATTTCCTGGGCCAGTACATTGGCGTCAGCATGGACCAGCTGCGCTTCCATATTGGCATGCTGGCCAAGCACCTGGACGTGCAGATTGCCATGGCTGTGATGCCCGCATTCAGCAACGGCCTGTCAGCCATGCTGGTCGGCAATACCGGCAGGGCGATCAATGGCGGCCTACAAAGCCTGCAGTTGTGCGGCAACTGCATCATGCCGCAGCTGCAGTTCTACGGAAATTCATTGACCACCCATTACCCGACGCATGCCGAGGGTTTCAACCAGAACATCAATTCCCAGGGTTTCGGCTCGGCCAACCTAGCCCGGCGTTCGGTGGATATCTTCCAGCAGTACATCGCCGTGAGCCTGCTGTTCGGCATACAGGCGGCTGAGCTGCGGTCAAAGATCGTGTGCGGTCACTACGATGCCAGCCAGGCTATTTCAAAGGCGACACTGCCTTTGTATGCCGCGCTCTACGGTGTCATCGGACGCGAGTTTGATAAAGCCCGCACACTGGTCTGGAATGATTACGAGCAGGCCATGGATGGCTGGATTGCCGCCATCACCGCGGATATCCGGGCAGGGGGGAAGATCGTCCAGGCCGTCAGCGAGGTAAAAGACCGCCTGGCCAGAGGCTGATGAAGCCTCAGTTTATGGAAAGATCCTGGCCGGGAAAGATCATGTTGCTGCGCAGGTTGTTCAGGCGCTTGATGCTGTCTACCGACACCCCGAAGCGACGGGCGATGATGCTTAGGTTGTCGCCCCTTTGCACGCGATAGGTGGTCAATGGCTGTGAGGCAATGGAATGGATGGTCAGTTCCTGGTTCACTATGATGGTCGTGCCGCGCAGATTGTTCCATTGCTGAATGTCCCTGACTGACACGTTGTAGCGTTCGGCGATCTGGCTCAGGGTGTCGCCTCGGCGCACTTTGTGCACGGTGGGCACCAGCATCTCGTCGACCACGTCGGGGCTGAGGGATACCGCAACCAGCGGTTTTTCCTTGGTCGAACCCCTGAGCTCAACCAGCTGGAATTCCTTGACGAGTTCGATCGGCCTTAACTGGCTGTCACCGTAGGCTACGAAGCGGCGCTTTTGGCTGGCGATGGCTAGGTTTTTGGACATGCCAGTGCCAGGGATCAGGAGTTTCTGGCCGGGATAGATCAGGTGGCCGCGAATGCCGTTAATTGCCTTCAGTTCATCCACCGTGGTATCCAATGACCGTGCAATGGCGTCAAGCGTATCTCCACTTCTGATGGTGTATTCATTGGGCGCGACTTTGTCTTCCATTGGAATGTTCTCGAAAGTTCGCACGAAGCGGTCAAAGGAACCCAGGGGAATGCGCAGCTGGTATGGATAGTCCTGGTCGGGCAGTGTGGCTTTGATGAGCGAGGGGTTCAGATTGCGGATAGTGGCAAGGTCGGTACCGGCCAGCATGGCGGCCGCTTCCAGTGACAGCATGCCGCTAATCTCGACGATGTCATACGCGAACTCCTGGCCGAAGTCTTCCACCTGTATACCATAGAATCCCGGGTTGGAAGTGATCAACGCGGACGCAATGAACTTGGGTACAAAGCCACGGGTTTCTCGAGGCAGGAAAGGGTAGATCTCCCAATAGCTGGGTTTTTCCTCGATCGGTTTGCCGGCGCGCCTTGCGGCACGCGTGATGCAACGATAGCTGCAGTTGTATCCAGCCAGCACCAGTTCCCAGTTGCCATTGTAGCTTTCGTAGAGTTCCTTGAAGTGACGGGCGGCTGCGCGGGTCGCTAACTCGGGGTCGCGGCGTTCGTCCACCCACGTGTTGATTTCCAGTCCGGAAGACACGGCAGTACCATACATGAATTGCCACATGCCCACGGCACCGGCCGAACTGCGTACGGTAGGGCGCAGGCCGCTTTCACCCAGCGCCAGGTATTTTAGTTCATCGGGCACACCTTCTTCCTCAAAGATCTTCTCGATCATCGGGAACCAGGTTTTGCCGCGCTGGGACCAGATACTCAGCTGGGTTCGACGGTTTTGCAGGTAATCGTTGATGGCACGCTCGACGACCCGGTTCGCCGTCATGCTGATGACAGGAATCGCCGGTTCCAGTGCCGTCCGGTTGATGGCTTCTTCCTCGGTAACAGGCTCTTCTTCCTGGCTGTCGATATCGACATTGCCAAGCCGGGAGGCCTCGCTGACCAGAGATTCCACGATGAGTTGCTCATGGGTAGTCTGGGAATAGGCCTCAGTCATTTCCAGAGTGCCCTGGTTGGTCGCCATGCTGCTGCAGGCGCTGAGGGCAACTAGCGCCAGGAAGAAAACGAGTGACCTGATCAACGCGAATACTGCGAAGGGGGGGTTGATGCTAAGACTGCTGCTGTAGGGCACAAACAAATCTCACCTAGTAAGTTGAACGCGCAATTATCCACAATTTCCTGAAATTTAATAATTCTAAATTGTGAAACATTCCCAATGGATAGTATCAGTCGGATATGCCGTACTCGTCCCGGTATTCTTCCACGCGATCAGAAAGATTATTTGCGGCATTTCGCAGTTCTGTATTGTTTTCAAGCAATTCGACGACTTTTTCACGCAACTGGCGATTCTTTTCGGTCAGGATGCCGGCGGCCATGTAATCCACGCCCTGCAGGCTGAGGGTTGCCGCCGTGGACAGTTCGTCGCGCATATACTTGGTTTGGCAGATGCGCTCCTTCATGATGGAGTTGATGACACGCTCGTACTTACAGGTGATGCGGAAGTCCTCATCGAGCAGTTCGTTGAGGACTTCATAGAAAACATCTTCGGCTCGGTCGACCTGTAGCTTCAGGTTGATGTCGGCGCGGCTCCCCCTTACGATAATCTCTTCAGTGACTTCTCCGTTGTCGGCTGCTGCGGCAAATGAGCAGCTGGCCAAGAAAAACAGGCTGTTAATTAAGTCCCTTCCAAGCATCCGTTTTTGCTCCTGTTGTGCGGGCCTGTGTCCCGTTAACCGATCCGGATCACTACCTTGCCAAGATGTATCTGGCTCTTGAAATGCCTAATGGCTTCAATGGCATCATTAAAATCAAAGACCCTGTCGATCACGGGATGAATGTCGTGAACTTCGATGGCATGGTTCATTTCCTCGAACATGCGGCGGTTGCCCACGAAAATGCCATGAATGGCGCTGCCGGTCATCATTAGGCTGCGCGGATTGCATTCACCCTCGGGGCCGGCGAGGACGCCGATCATGCCGATCTTGCCGCCAAGGCACAGGCATTCCATAGACTTGCTGATGGTACCCACGCCGCCGACCTCGAGCACACAGTTGACACCCTTGCCGTCGGTCAGCTTCCTTACTTCCTTCTCCCAGTCGGGTTGCTCCTTGTAGTTGATCAGGATATCCGCACCGAGGGACTGGGCTTTTGCCAGCTTTTCATCACTAGAGGAAGTGATTATGGTTGCGGCGCCGACAGCCTTGGCGAACTGCAGGCCGAACATCGAGACGCCGCCGGTACCAAGCAGCAGCACTGTGTCCCCTTTAGAGACTGGCCGGCCAGCTTCCATCATGGCATGCCAGGCGGTGAGTGCAGCGCAGGGAAGGCAGGCTCCTTCTTCAAAGCTGAGGTTGTCTGGCAACATGACGGCATCGCCTTCCTTGAGGACCATGTACTCGGTGAGCGCGCCGTCGGCGGAGTGGCCCAGGGCTGGGTTGACTATGGGGTTGGCGGGTCCGTCGGCAAGGCCCTGGAAGAAAGTGCCGGCTACGCGGTCGCCGATCTTGAAGCGGGTGACGCCTTCGCCAACGGCTTCGACTTCACCGGCGCCGTCTGAAGTAAGGATAGTGTCGTTCTGCACGGGGCCGCCGAAATACTTGCCGACGATGATGCCGAGATCACGAAAATTCAGGGACGCGGCATGCATGCGAACCAGGATTTCTCCCGTTCCTGCCTGTGGCTTGTCCAGCTCCATCATCCGGATATCGTCAATTGATGTGCCGCCGGCTTTGAGTACAAATGCTTTCATGGTGTGTTCAGCCCTTCAGTTTTGTTTCCGAAAATGATAACACGCTGTTTCACGGTTTGGGTGCTAAAGCGGACCAACCCTGCGGGATGCCTGTGGTATGATTCGCTTCCGCGAAAATTGGCAGAAATATGATTGTTCTCGGTATCGAAACATCCTGTGATGAAACCGGCGTTGCGATTTACGACAGCGAGCAAGGCCTGCTCGCGGATTCCCTGTATAGCCAGGTAAAGTTACATCAGCAATACGGCGGTGTCGTCCCCGAACTGGCATCACGCGACCACATCCGTAAGACCCTGCCGCTCATTCGCGAGGTCCTCAACAAGGCGGAATGCTCACTGCGTGACCTGAACGGCCTGGCCTACACCGCTGGTCCCGGACTGGCCGGTGCCTTGCTGGTCGGTGCGTCGGTCGGGCGTGCGCTGGGCATGACCTTGGGCATTCCCACCGTGGGTGTGCATCACATGGAGGGGCACTTGCTGGCACCCCTGCTCGAGCCCAACGGGCCGGCGTTCCCGTTCGTAGCCTTGCTGGTATCAGGCGGCCATACGCAGCTGGTCGAGGTGCCGCAGATCGGCAGCTACAAGCTGATCGGGGAATCCCGGGATGACGCGGCCGGTGAAGCCTTCGACAAGATTGCAAAAATGCTTGGTCTCCCTTATCCCGGCGGGCCCCACGTGGCGAAACTGGCGGAATCGGGCACGCCCGGCCGCTTTGATTTTCCGCGGCCCATGACCAACAGACCCGGGCTGGATTTCAGTTTCAGTGGCCTCAAGACCTTCACTCTCAACACGGTGGCCGAGCATACCGTTGACGGCGTTATAGATGAACAGACCAGGGCGGATATCGCCTGGGCATTCCAGGAGGCCGTGGTGGATACGATGGTCATCAAATGCCGCCGGGCCTTCCACCATACAGGCATGAAGCGTCTGGTCATTGCGGGCGGTGTCAGTGCTAACAAGCGTCTGCGCGAAAAGCTGGCGGACATGGCTGTGGCCGAAGGCGGCGAACTGCATTATCCCGGATTAGCCTACTGCACCGATAACGGCGCCATGATCGCTTATGCCGGCTGCATGCGCTTGCTCTCAGGACAACAGGATGACTTGTCCATAGTGGCGAGGCCGCGCTGGAACCTGGAAACATTACCAATGATGGGTTGATACTGCCAGCTTGATAAAACCATTAAAGAACTTAGAGAGCAAAGCATGGAATTAGTCTATATACGCGGCCTGGAGGTCAAAACCGTCATTGGCGTTTATGACTGGGAACGGGAAATACGACAAACCGTCACTATCGACCTGAAAATGAAATCCGATTTCAGCAAGGCCGCCGAGAGTGACGATATCTTACATGCGCTCGATTACAAGGCGGTGGCGAAACGGCTTACGACTTACGTGGAGGAGAGCAGCTTCCAACTGCTCGAGGCGCTAGGCTCGAAAATCGCGGATATCGTACAGAACGAATTCAACGTGCCCTGGCTGTACCTTGAACTGGGCAAGCCCGGGGCCGTGACAGGATCTCGCGATGTTGGAGTGATTATCGAACGCGGCTCCCTCAAGGATGAGGTTCCCCACTAGTGGCATGGGTCACCCTGAGTCTTGGCAGCAACCTTGACCCGGTCATGAACCTGACTAGCTGCCTCGACGCGCTCCTGCTGCAGTTCAATGACCTCAGCCTGTCCTTGGTCTTTGAAAGCGAGGCGGTGGGTTTCGACGGCGACAATTTCCTCAACATGGTCGTAGGTTTCGATACGGATCTCGAGCTGGCGGCACTCTCCCCGTTGCTGAAAACCATCGAGGACAAGCAGGGCCGTGACCGCTCGCAGCCAAAGTTCAGCGGCAGGACCCTGGATATCGATATTCTGACTTATGCCAACAAGGCGGGTGTTTTCGATGGCATTACACTGCCGCGTCCTGAAATCATCGATAATGCCTTTGTCCTTTGGCCCCTGGCACAGGTCAGCGGTCGCCAGAAGCATCCCGTGCTGAAGCAGAGTTATGCCGGCCTGTGGGAAGCCTACGACAAGCAGAAGCAGAAACTCTGGCCGGTGGATTTCACCTGGCATGGCCGCAAGATTTCTGCGCGCCAGTAACGTCATCCGTGGAAATCGTCCTGACTAAAGTACAGCATGCAGCGGCTCTGTCGGATTACTACCTGCGCAACGCCGATCGCTTCGCCCCCTGGCACCCGCTCGTGAGCAAGGATCATCACAGTGTCGAGGCCTGGACCCGGCGCCTTCAGGATAGGGAACGGGAATATCAAGAGGGGCGTGCCGTTCATTTCGTAGGCCTGGCCGGAGATCGGGCCGTTGCCGCCTGTTCACTGAGCAATATCGTTTATCACCCGGCCTGTTTCTGCTATGTGGGCTACTCTGTGGACCGGGAACATGAAGGGACAGGCTGCATGACAGAACTGGTAAAGCATGTCATCGAGTATGCCTTTACCAACCTGCGCCTGAACCGGATCAGCGCCAACTATATGCCCGCCAACACTCGTTCGGCGCGCCTGCTGGAGAAGCTCGGCTTCGAAAAAGAAGGCTTCGCCCGGCGGTATCTCTGCATTAACGGGATCTGGGAGGATCATATCCTGACCTCCCTCGTAAGCCCCGTGACATATGATCAGTAGGTCCTTGACCCCGATAGGGAATAGTGGGAACTTAATTTGCCCGAACCCGAACTCCGCCCAATCGAACTCACCGCACTCCAACGTACCAGGTAACCCATGAAACCCTTGATGAATGCCCGACTGACAGCCATGTTGATGACACTGGCCTGCCTTGCCGCTTGTTCCAAGAACACCGAAGAGGCCGCCATGCAGGAAGACGCCCCAATCATGACCACCACTGCCTCAGCGGACAACGTTGCCACCAATCCCTTCTTTGCCGAAAGCTCTCTGCCGTTGCAGTATCCGCAGTTTGACCAGATCACCACCGATCATTACCTGCCGGCCTTTGAGCGCGGCATGGCCGAGCACCTCGAGGAGATTGCCGCCATCGTCAACCAGGCAGAGGCGCCCACCTTCGAGAACACACTGGTGGCAAAGGAGAGAGCCGGCCAGCTGCTGGCACGGGTCACCCGTGTCTTCAACGCCATGTCGTCGGCGCATACCAATGACGCCATCGATGCCATCGAGGTGGAAATATCTCCCAGGCTGGCTGCGCATTATGACCAGATAAATCTCGATCCCGGCTTGTTCGCCCGAGTCAGCAATCTCTATCAGCGCAGAGACAGCCTTGGCCTAGATGCTGAAGCGCTGCGCCTCGTAGAGGAAAACTACAAGGATTTCGTGCGCTCAGGGGCCTTGCTGGATGTCGAGCAGAAGGAGCGCCTAAAAGTGATCAACCAGGAGCTTTCCGAACTCTCCACACTGTTCAGCCAGAATGTCCTGGATGAAGTGAATGCCCTGGCCGTGGTGGTTGATACCCGAGAGGAATTGGCCGGGTTCAGCGAAGCGCAGGTACAAGCAGCAGCCGATGCAGCTACTGCCCGTGACATGACAGGCAAATACGTCATTCCGCTTCTCAACTACACCAGCCAGCCCGCACTGGAATCTCTGGAGAACCGGGCATTACGCCAGCGCATTCAGGCAATTTCGGAATCCCGCGGCCATCGTGGTGGCGAATACGACAATCGGGAAATACTCAGCCGTACGGTCAAATTGCGCGGTGAAAGGGCGCTCCTTCTGGGGTATGACAGCCATGCAGCGTATATCCTTGATAATCAGACTGCGCAGACCGTCTCTGCGGTCAACCAGCGCCTGGCCGACTTGGCGGCGCCGGTCATGGCCAACGTCAGGCGCGAAGCTGAAGAGATGCAGGCCATCATTGCGTCCGAAGGCGGTGATTTTGAACTGGCGTCCTGGGATTGGCCTTTCTATGCCCAGAAAGTTCGCATGGCCCGATACAATTTCGATGAGTCCCAGTTACGGCCTTACTTCGAGATCAACAACGTACTCCAGAACGGCGTGTTCTTCGCCGCCAACCAGATCTACGGTATTACCTTCGAGGAGCGTTTTGACCTGCCCGTGTACCAGGAAGACGTGCGTGTGTTCAATGTGTTCGATAGTGACGGTTCGCAGCTCGGCATTTTCCTTTCCGATCCCTATGCCAGGCCCAGCAAGCGAGGCGGAGCCTGGATGAATGCCTACGTGCCCCAGTCGCACTTGCTGAATCGCAGGGCAGTGGTTGCTAACCACCAGAACATTCCCAAGCCACCGCCGGGCGAACCCACTCTCATGACACTGGATGAAGTGGAAACCATGTTCCACGAATTTGGCCACGCCCTGCATGGTCTGTTTTCCGATGTCACGTATCCTGCGTTTTCCGGCACGAGTGTACCTCGCGACTTCGTCGAGTTCCCCTCGCAAGTCAATGAGATGTGGCATTCCTGGCCGGAAGTCCTGGCCAATTATGCCGTGCATTACCGCACCGGTGGGTCCATACCCGAGGAATTGCTGAGAGGCATTGAGGAAGCCAACGTGTTCAGTGAAGGTTTCGATACCGCCGAATATCTGATGCCGGCCATTGCCGATATGGCGCTGCACCAGCTCGCCCCGGAAGACGTGCCGTCAGCAGATGACATGATGGCGTTTGAGGCGCAGGTGCTGGCTGATGCAGGGGCATTGATGAGTGAAATCGCACCACGCTATCACCTGACCTACTTCTCCCACATCATGGGCGGCTACTCAGCAGGTTATTACTCCTATATATGGAGCGAGGTGCTCGATGCTGATACCGTGGAATGGTTCCGTGAAAATGGCGGCATGCTTAGGGAGAACGGCCAGCATTTCCGCGACACCTTGCTGTCAAAGGGTGGCAGTGTGGAAGCAATGGAACTGTTCGAGAATTTCCGCGGCCGTTCGCCGGACGTGACGCCGCTGCTTGTGCGCAAGGGCTTAGTAATCCCCGATTGATGGTGATGGCATTTTGCCCGACACTCCGGCGGTAACAAGAATTTATAAAAAAGCACGAGGGCAGAGCTTATGGCGCAGGAACTCCTCTTCCAAAACGCGGAACAGCAGTGGGCATTCTGGGACTTCGCTCGGCTTAACGATTTCCCCTATCGTGAGGACGATATCTCATCGGCAACTAGACCAAGAGCGGCACAACCTAGACCCAGCAACTTGTGGCCCAGCTGGTGTTCAGGGGCGAACCCGAAGCTCATGGGCAGATGCTGTCACCCTTTAGTTCGTCCTTGTACAAGGACTGTGTGATTTCCGTAATGTCTAACATCTGGTAGACCTCGGACTGTTAAATGTGACACAAATCGGTTCGGGTCTGGCTTTAGGAAAGCTTGTTGGAGTGAATGTAGGCGATTTACCCTGGCTTGGAAACGCTTGCCTAGCGTCCGCCGTCGACGTGCAGTACCTGGCCGGTCATATACGACGAATCCCTGGCCAGGAACAACACTGCGTGTGCAATATCCAGGGGATCGCCCATCCTCTTGAGCGAACTTTTCTCGATGATGGCGTCCTTCTTGTCCTCGGCCTGGTTCTCATCCGGCGGCCAGAGGATGGCGCCCGGTGCGATGGCGTTGACGCGCACATCCGGCGCCAGTTCCCGTGCCAATGAATGAGTCATGCCCTCTAGGGCAGACTTGGCCATGGTGTAGATACTGTGGTTAGTGAGTCCCTGACGCGCGTAGAGATCCGTCATGTTAATGATGCAGCCCTGCCGTTCCTTTAGTGCCCGGGCCACGCTGGCAGCTAGAAACAGGGGGGCGCGGGCATTGCTAGCAAAGAGTTCATGCCACTGTTCGGCGGTGATTGTTTCCAACGGGGTCGAGTAAAAGGCCGACGCATTGTTGACCAACACATCTAGACGGTTCCAGGCGGCAATTGCATTTGTGCCGAGAGCGTGAACCTGGTCATCATCACCAAGGTTGGCCTGAAGAACCACGGCTGAATGTTCACGTTCTGCATTCAGTTGCGCCGCCAGCGTATCGGCGGCCTGGCGTGAACGATTGCAGTGAATGACCACGTTGTATCCGCTTTCGTGCAGCAGGGATGCAGATGCCGCTCCGAGCCGGACGCCGGCGCCGGTGACCAGTGCAACAGGATATGCGGATTTGCGGCTCATAGACTGCCAAGTTTTACGGTCAGGATGGCCTGGCGCCGTTCGTGCAACTGGATACCGATCTCCGCATCCTCGTAACCGGCCGCAATAATTTCGGCGGTATCCACGCTGCTGGCGATGGCCAGTGCCCGACGCAGGATGTCTGCCTGCTGATAGGGTTTCTTTTCTAGGCCGAGCCGGCCGCGGGCGTCAGCTTCGCAGGCAAGCAGCAACTGCCCGAAACGTTCTGGCTTGCGAAAGGCATCGCAGTGTTCAAGTGTTTCCAGGATAGCGGCAGGGTGCTCTACATTCGTGCGATGGCAGTTGGTGTGATACAGGCTCGCCAGTCGCGCCAGGTCACGATAATCGTTGGGAGCCTTGATGCGCTTGCAGGCCCTGTTGATCAGGTCGGCGCCCAACTGTTCATGTCCCTGCAGGTTGGGCCAGCGCTTCCGGGGAACTTCGCCCTTGCCGACATCATGCATCAGCGCCGCAAAGCGCACCACCGGATCTTCGGTGAGCAGTGCTGCTTGCTCGAGCACCATCAGTGTATGGATACCGGTATCTATTTCGGGATGGTACTTCTTCGGCTGCGGTATACCGAAGAGATTTTCCAGTTCCGGTAGGATGTCGCCCAGCGTATTTGAGTCGCGCAACACCTGGAAAAATACCTGCGGGGATTTCTCTCCCAGTGCCTTGCTGATCTCCGTCCAGATACGTTCGCTGACAAGGTCCCACAGTTCACCTGATGCAGCGATGTTCTGCATGAGTGCTATGGTTTCGTCGGCGACGGTGAATCCCAGGTGGTGAAAGCGTGCTGCGAAACGGGCAACCCGCAGCACGCGCAGTGGATCCTCGGTGAATGCGGGTGAGACGTGTCGCAGCAGTTTCTTCTTCAGGTCACCACGGCCATTGAAAGGATCGACAATGTTGCCGGCCTCGTCCTCGGCGATGGCGTTGATCGTCAGGTCACGCCGTTGTAGGTCTTCCTCCAGCGTAACGTTCTTGTCGGCGTGTACGGTGAAACCCTTGTAACCAGCGCCGGTTTTGCGCTCTGTGCGCGCCAGCGCGTATTCCTCCCTGCTTGTCGGATGCAGGAACACGGGAAAATCCTTGCCGACCTGCGTGTAACCATGGCTGAGCAAATCGGCAGGCGTGGCGCCTACGACAACCCAGTCCCGGTCCTTGATCGGAATGCCGAGCAACTTGTCGCGAACGGCGCCGCCGACGAGATAGGTTTTCATTACCGTGCTGAATTCTTCGGGATTATTTGAAGGGCACACTGTAGCGCTGCTTGTCTTCAAGACGCAAGACGGTGAGCGTGCGCCCCCACACGCACCCGGTGTCGAGCGCATAGACATTGGGACAGTTAGTTTCGCCTTCCAGCGTGGCCCAGTGTCCGAAAATGATATACCGATTGGGTTTCAGCTGCTGGTATTCGTACCATGGCTTGAATCCCGGGGGGGCGGTTTTCGGGCCAGTCTTGATGGCGAGATTGAGCTGGGTTTCTCCGTTGCAGAAACGGACGCGGGTAAGGTAGTTGGTGATCACGCGCAACCGCTCCATCCCTTTTAGTCCCTCGTGCCAGATATCCGGTTCATCGCCATACATCTTGTTGAGGAATTTGGAGCATTTCTCACTTTGCAGAACTTCCTCGACTTCGGCGGCGTAACCGCGCGCCTGTTTAAAAGTCCAGCCTGGGGCGATGCCGGCATGCACCATTAGGAAGGTTTCCTCGCCATTCTTAGTTTCCAGTTTTTCATAATGAATCATGGGCTGGCGCTTGAGCCAGTCACAGAAGCCCAGGCAGTCGGGATCGTCGAGGATGGCACGCAGGGTGTCTTTCTTGCCGTGCTTCTGTGCCCCGGTGGCCATGGCGACGAAATGCAGGTCGTGGTTGCCGAGTACCATTGTGAAGGCGCTGCCCAGTGCCTTGAGGACGCGCAGGGTTTCCATGGACTTTGGACCGCGGTTGATGATGTCGCCAACGCTCCAGAGGCGATCGCGGGTAGGGTCGAAATTCACCTTGTCCAGCAAACGCATGAGCTGATCATAGCAACCTTGTATGTCGCCAACTGCGTATGTCGCCATAACTACTACTTGTTCCGTTTATCGTCTATGCGTAAAACAGCTAGTGGATCATGCTGGGGATGGCAAGAACAAACAAAGGGATAGGTGCTTCAAATTGCTCGCCATCGGCGGTTTCCATCGTGTAGGAGCCTCGCATGTCGCCGATTTCCGTGCCAATCAGCGTGCCGCTGGAATACTCGAAATATTCGCCGGGTTGTATGACGGGTTGCTGTCCCACCACGCCCTTGCCGGTTACTTCTTCGATCTTGTTATTCTGGTCAGTGATGATCCAGTGACGGCTGAGCAGCCTCACTGGTTCTTCGCGGTGGTTGCGGATTGAAATGGTATAGGTAAAGGCATAAGAGCTATTAGCCGGATCGGACCTCATCTCCAGGTACTTGGTCCTGGTGTTGATTTCGATGCCGCAATCGTTATCGGATGTACTGCTCACTAAGGCTCCATTCCGCCGGGTGAAATTGTCGGTGGGAATTGTTGGAAGTCCCTGCCGGCAGCCTAGCGGGCTTTTACCAGCAAGTCGCTAATATTAACATATTCCTCGAGGGTAAGCGTCTCGGGACGGCGGCTGCCATCAATGCCGAGCGACGACAGCATGTCCTTGTCTGTAAGAGTATTGAGGGAGTTCTGCACGGTTTTGCGGCGTTGGGAAAATGCCGTTCGTACAACCTTTTCCAGCATGGCGGTATCCCGTGCAGGACAGGGTAATTCAATGTACGGCACCAGACGCACGATGGCCGATTCCACTTTCGGTTGCGGAGAAAATGCAATTGATGGCACCCGAAATAGCTTCTCCACCCTGGAGTAATACTGCGTCATGATGCCAAGACGACCATAGTTCTTTCCGCCCGGTTCCGCTGTCATGCGATCCACCACTTCCAGTTGCAGCATGAACAGCATGTCCCTGAACAGTTCCCGGCTTTCGAACAGGTGGAACAGCAGAGGAGTGGAAATGTTGTAGGGTAGGTTGCCGATCAGGCGATAGCCGCCTGACACTGGCGGAAGGCTGTGAAAATCAAATTTCAGAACATCCTGATTGTGCAGCTTGAAATTGTCCCTGTTGTTATAACGCCACCGGAATTCGGCAGCAAGATCTCGATCGATCTCGATCACATCCAGGTGAGCGCAATGGTCAGCCAGGTGGTCGGTGAGAGCGCCCTGGCCCGGTCCAATTTCGATTACGGCATCGGTATCCCTGACATTAACGGCATTGACTATTCGCTCAATGATACTAACGTCCACCAGGAAATTCTGGCCAAAGCGTTTGCGCGCCCTGTGCTGTGTCCGCTCAGGCATGGGGCCGGTTCCAGTGGCCGGCCATTTCCCGGGCTGTGGCGATAGCAAACACCAGGCTGCCGGTTTCGGCGCGGCCGCTTCCGGCCAGGTCCAGTGCGGTGCCATGGTCTACGGAAGTGCGTATCAGGGGCAGCCCCAGGGTGATATTGACGGCGTGGCCGAAACCCTTGTACTTCAATACCGGTAGGCCCTGGTCGTGGTACATGGCCAAGACGGCGTCGGCGCCAGCGAGATGTTTTGGTGTGAAAAGTGTGTCTGCAGGGAGGGGGCCTACGAGGTCGATGCCTTGTTGACGGAATTGCTCCAGCACGGGAATGATGATGTCTTGCTCTTCGCGGCCCAGGTGGCCGTCTTCACCGGCATGAGGATTGAGCCCTGCAACTACGATGCGCGGCGAATCGATGCCGAATTTTTCCCGCAGATCTTGCTCCAGGATACTGATGATCTGTTCCAACAGTGGTTGAGTAATGGCACCTGATACAGCTGTGAGTGGCAGATGAGTGGTCGCCAGCGCCACCCGTAAGCCTTCTGTGGCCAGCATCATGACAACGTGATCGCGCCCGCAGAGTTGGGCCAGGTATTCTGTGTGTCCCGAAAATGGAATGCCCGCGTTGTTTATGACGCTTTTCTGCACCGGCCCGGTAACAAGACCCCCGAATTCACCGGCCATGCAGCCCGCTACGGCGGTGTCCAGGGTTTCGAGTACGTATGCGCTATTAGCGATGTCGAGTTGCCCCGTATAGCAATGGGTTTTCAGTGCGACCGGCAAAACATTGAGAGCGCCTGGTGATACGCCGGTGCCTGAGTATTCGGTAATACGTACCTTGATGCCAAGCATGCCGGCGCGTTCGGCCATAAGGACAGGGTCTGCGATGACGACGAGCGACTTGGTGAGGTCGGGTCGCGCGGCTGCCAGTTGCAGGCAAAGGTCTGGTCCGATGCCGGCGGGTTCACCGGGTGTGACAGCGAGAAGGGGTGGCGTGTTAATTAGAGATTCTCGGGTTCGATCTTGATGTCGACGTAGGCGGTATCACGCATTTCAGTGAGCCAGTTTTCCAGTTCGTTCTCGAACTTGCGCTGGCGCAGGATCTGCTCAGCCTGGTACCGCATGTTTTCCTGGGTCACATCCTGCATGCGTTTTTCAATCAGCTCGATAATGTGCCAGCCCCCTTGCAGGTGAACAGGCTCGCTCATTTCGCCCACCTCGAGATTTTGGACGACGCCAAGGAAGTCGGGCGGTAACTGGCCAAAGGTGATCCAATCGAGATCGCCGCCGGACACCATGGAGCTCTCATCGTCGGTGTTCTGGCGAGCCAGATCACTGAGGTCCTCACCGTTCTGGATGCGCTGGTAGAGATCGCGGATCAGGGCTTCGGCCTGGCTTTCTGTGCGGATTTCGTTGGGTTCGATCTGAATATGGCGCACATGGTACTGTTGGATTTCCAAGTTGGCGCCGCCGCGCAGGTCCTTGAGCTGGACAATGTGCCAGCCGCTGTCGCTTCGAAATGGTGCACTGATTTCACCCAGAGTCAGTTGAGGTGCTACTTCCTGAAAGATGGTCGGCATATCTTCGGTTTTGCGGAAACCAAGATCGCTGCCGCGCACCGGGATGCCGCTGACCTGGCCGGCGGCAATGAACTGCTCGATCTCAGCACCCTGGCGCATCTGTTCGTAGAGAAAGTTCGCCAGTTCTTCGCGCCTGGCATCTTCGGTACCATTGACATGTTCGATCATAAGTTGGGTGATACGGTACTCAGGGGCGATGTCGGCCTGGCCAGCTTCCGAGCGCAGAAAATTTTCCACTTCCTGGCGTGAAATATCGATCCGATTGTTAACGGCACCGGTTTGCAGTTGCTGCATGATGATGTCGCGACGCAGTTGCTCTCGTGTAGTGTTGTACACGCCCTGCGTTTCCAACAACTGACGGAATTGCTCGAAAGTCATATTGTTCTGCTGAGCGATGCCGTTCAATGCGGCATTGAGCTGGTTGTCATCAACGCGCACGCCTGCGCGACCGGCCATCTGCATCTGCAGGTTTTCGAGGATGAGCTGGTCCAGCAACTGTTTCTTCAGATCGTTTTCATCAGGGCGCGGGCCCTGAATATTGGCAAGCTGGGCCTGGATGGAATTCCACCGCATGTCGAATTCGCTTTTCAAGACGACGTCGTTGTCGGCGATAGCAACGATACGGTCGAGGGAAACCGGCTGTTGTGCATGGGTAAAACTGCCAGCCAAGGGCAGCATCATCAGCAATAGACGCAGCATTACCTTGCCCGTTTGATGGATCCCGCTTGTTACTTTATTACCGTACATATTCCCGTTCTCTGTATCCGCTGATGCCGTTGTTCAGAATGCCGCTGACATTACCACCTAGGACGCTGCCGAGGCCTTTTAGTTCAAACTGCAGGAATACGCCTGAGTTGTCGTCAACGTTGCCATGAAACAGGGCATCGTTGTCGATCCATTGCCTTGCTACGACGCGAACCGTGTAACAGCAGTTGTTGTATTCCAGCCCAGCAATGGTTTCCAGATTACGGTCGTTGGCATGGTCGTAATTCCAGCGACCGATCAGGCTCCAGTTCTGTGAGACTGGCCAGATGCCTGAAATATCCGTCTGCCGGATGCGACGGTCGAATCCCGCCGCAGTGATCGGATTGCCGCTGACATCGCGGTAGCGGTAGCTGAAATTAAGGAGATGATTTATATCAGATTGGTAGCGGAATTGAAAATTGCCGACCTCGAGATTGCTTTCCCTGGGAGTCCATTCCAGGTAAGAATTCATTCGCCAGTTGTCCGAAAACTGCCAGGTCATTTCCGAGGCAACGGCGGAGCCGCTTTCCCCCTCGGATTTGCCAGATCCATTGTATAGGGTGACACGCCTGTCTTCAAAATAACGGATCTGCCCAATGCTAGCGCTTGCCTTTTCCCGGCCCCGCTCATCGAGGAAGCGGGTGCTGAGGGCCAGGGTCAGCTGGTTGGTATCCCCGACCCGGTCCTTGCCGCTGAAGCGGTCCTCGCGGAACAGCTGGTTGAAACTGAAGGTCATGTTGGAGCTATCGAATACAGGTATGTCGCTCTGGTCCTCGTACTCGTTGTACAGGTAATACAGCCGTGGTTCGAGTGTCTGGATCAATGGTGTGTTAGCAAATTCCACGTCCCGCTCGAAGATCAAGCCGCTGTCGATACTGCCGACGAACACACCACGTGACGGATCATCGGTGTACACGTTGGTGGGATCCTCGAGATCGTAGGAAGCGTATTTGTACTTAACTTGCGGGGTTACGAACGCGCCTGGACTTGACCAGGGGTAGCTGACCTCCGGCTCGATGGTCAGACGCTGGCCGGTGACCATAGCGCCGCTTGCCAGCTGGCCTGCCGATAGGTTAAGTGGGTTCAGGTCGCGGTCAAAATTGACGTACTCGGTACGAACACCGTAATCGAAGCCCAGATCGTTGCTGAAACTGCCGTTGAGATTGATGCGTGGTAATCGCTTGTAGGGTTCACGGCTTTCCGGGATTGTAGGATCGATGATCTGGTAGCTGAGTGCCTGGATGCGGAAAAGCCAGTCGTTGTTGCGGTATTCAACACCGCCGGTACGACTCAGGTAGCTCTGCGTCGTTGTGTAGAGACCGGTATTACCGAGGTCCTGGAAATAATCCTCGTCGCTGACGCCGGCATAATCGATCAGTCCTCGCCAGTTGCGGGTAAAACGGCTGGTGTGGTCAATGTTGATCTGCCAGCGGTCATCCACCGGAGGTGACTCGGGATCTGGTAGTAGCAGTTCCACCGCATCGTACAGGTTGTCACCTGGGAGGTAGTTCACCTGAAGGATATTCATAGACAGTCGGCTACGGTAGCGGCCTTCCATACCCAGCATGACGCCGCGATCAGTCATGACGCGTGGCGTGAGAGTGACATCATAGTTTGGTGCTAGGTTTAGGTAGTAGGGCGTGGAAACATCCAGACCGCCGTCACGAGTAGAGCCGAAGGTGGGTGCCAGGAAACCGGTGGCGCGTTCGTCGTTGATCGGGAAGGTGATAACTGGCAAGTACAGTACCGGCGTGTTGCCAATTCGCAACTTGACGTTTCGAGCCACACCACGGCCAGTGGTCTGGTTGAGCGTGATGGATTCGCCATCGATGACCCAGGAATTATTACCGGGTTCGCAGCGGGTAAAGGCGCCGTTGTCTATCGTAATAATGCCTTCAGTATCGGTATAGGTGATGACCTCGGCGGTACCTCGGATATTGTCCTCGTGAAGAACATAGCTGGCATTGTTGATGCTGGTGTGTTCGCCGGCATTTTGCACTTGCGCATCCGTACCCACCAGCAGCATGCCGGTCTTGCGCACCTGGATGTTGCCGTCGAGTTCAGCGTTGCCGGTGTTGTTGTCGAAGGTGGCAGTATCAGCGCGCATGTAAATGTCTTCCTGCCTGATCGTGATGTCCCCTTCGAGGTTGACGCGATTTACGGCGGAGGCATCCAGGGAGTCGGCTGTCAGGTTGGCCGCGCCGGGCTCTCCTTCTAGTTCTGGTAATTCCGGTGGGACATACATGCCACAGCAATTGTCCTGTAGCAGTGCGCGCTGTTCAGGACTCAGGTTTTCATAGCTGACCCAGTCGATGTCGCTGGCCTGCGTCAAGGCGTGTTGTGCAACCAGCTCCGGGCTGAATGCCAGGCTGATCAGGATGAGGATTTTTGTAGGTTTGACGGAAGTGTTGAACTCGGGGATCACTTCAAAATTCCCCTATGTAAAGGCATAATGCGGAGCATCGAAAGATTCTAATTTTTATGGCCCGGCTAAACAAGCTACCCGGGTTACAGATAGTTCAACCCGGCAAGGTATCAAGGTTTGGCTTATTGATGGCTTCTCCAAAATCAGATAAGGCGGTATTGCAGAGAAGACAGGCTAAACTGCAAAACTGGTTTACTGAACTCCTCCCGGATCTTGATGAACCTGCCAACATGGCAAAGATTGCCGCCCTGAGTGGTGATGCCAGTTTCCGCCGTTACTTTACCGCTCGTCCCTCCGACACCACCTATGTCCTGGTGGATGCGCCGCCCGACAAGGAAAACTGTTATGCCTTCGTGCAGATCGCCGAAAAATTCGAGGCGGCGGGCGTGAATGTGCCGCACGTGCATAGTGTCGACTATGCACTGGGATTCATGTGCCTGTCCTACCTTGGCGATACGCTGCTTAATAGCCAGTTACAGGAACTGAGAAAAAATGAGCGCCTAAAAGAAGTTCATGATGTCTACAACCACGCCTTTGATATCCTGATAAAGATTCAGCTGATTCATGAAGACAGTGACATTCTGCTGCCACCGTACGATGGCGGCCTGCTCATGCGGGAGCTTGAGCTTTTTCGGGACTGGTTCTGCGGTGGCATCATGGAACTCAGCTTGTCGAAGGCGGATGAGGACTTGCTTGATCACTTTTTCGGCGTGCTCATCGATGCCGCCCAGGCCCAGCCGCAGGTGTGCGTGCATCGGGATTACCATTCCCGCAATCTGATGTACCAGGAAGACGGCAATTTTGGTGTGCTGGATTTCCAAGATGCGGTCATCGGTCCTGTCACCTACGACCTGGTCTCGCTCATCAAGGATTGTTACATCAGCTGGTCTAAATCCATGATACGCGACTGGGCCCTGCAGTACGCCAACATGGCGCACGCTGCCGGCGTGATCGACGAATTTAATGAAGCGGAATTCCTGCGCAGCTTCGACCTCATGGGTGTGCAGCGCCACCTTAAGGCCATCGGCATTTTCTCACGCTTGTACCTGCGTGACGGCAAGCCGGGTTACCTAAACGACATTCCTCGAACCCTTGCCTACGTCAAGGAAGTGCTTAGTGATTACCCCGACCTGTACGACCTAGATCGCTGGTTCGAGCATAACATCTATCCCTTGTTGTGGACGCGCCTGAAAAACATTACGAACCGGGCGCAGCAATCATGAATGTATGTAAAGCAAGCATAAGCGGGTTAAAAGGATGAAAGCCATGGTGCTGGCCGCCGGAAAGGGAGAGCGCATGCTGCCCCTGACGCTGTCGACCCCCAAGCCCCTGCTCGAGGCGGGTGGTAAAACGTTAATCCATTACCAGATAGAGAAACTCGCCGCGGCGGGTTTCACGAACCTGGTCATCAATCACGCCTGGCTGGGTGAGCAGGTGGAAGCGGCGATCGGGGACGGTACTGATCTGGGCGTAACCATTACCTGGTCTAGGGAGGTCGAGCCCCTGGAAACTGCCGGCGGTATCATCCAGGCACTACCAATATTGCAGGTAGGAAACAATGTGGGGTCTTTTGTCTGCGTCAATGCTGACATATTCACCGATTTCCCCTTTGCCAGCCTGGTGCCTCTTGATGGTATCGACCTGCATGCGCATCTCGTACTGGTGAAAAATCCTGCTCACCACCCGGAGGGCGACTTTGTTCTGGAAGATGGCAAGATAAGGGAGGCACAGGAAGGCGAAGACACGCTCACCTTCAGCGGTATCGCGGTTTATCATCCTTCACTTTTTGCCGGTATTGCGCTTGGCAAGCGCTCGGTGGTGCCACTGTTGAAGCAGGCCATGGCGGAGGGACGAGTAAGCGGCGAATATTATGGTGGTCGCTGGTTCGACATCGGTACGCCGGAGCGGCTTAAGGAATTGGATGCTTTGTTGATGGAATAACGCCAGCTGTAAATACCTCAGATCTCCAGCGCCCGCACGTCCAGCGGCCTGCCTTCCTCCAGCACCAACACCTGCCCGGCATCCACTGGCGTCCAGTTGGCCGATTCCGACAACGGTTCCGAGGCGATGATGCAGGTGTCATCCTCACAGTTATAGAACAGGGTGGGTGGCGGCCTGTCCCCATGCGAGCTGTAACGGGTAAACAGAGAGGTCCTGCCGTTGGTCACCGCAAAGTTCATGTGTGCCTCGGTGTCGCAACCGGCGACATGGCGGATTTTCTGGATGCGCCGCAGCGTGTTGCCTATTGCATCCACTATGTGGGCCGCGTCGGCCTGGTAAATGCCGCCATTGTAGTTATGGCCTATTTCATCCAGAAAAAGGGCAAAGGCATGCTCTGAATCGGTGTTTCCCCGGATCATGTTGAACGAGGGATCGGTGAGCACCGATAGAAAGCTGCGCCGGCACTTGTCGAACTGGCCAAGAAAGCCGTTGTGCATCCATAGCCATTCACAATACTGGAAAGGGTGACAATTGGCCTGGGATACAGGCATGCCGGGTGTGGCATCGCGCACGTGGGCGAAGAAGTGCCGCGTCGGGATTTTCGAGGCGAGCTGGCGCAGGTTGCGGTTGCTCCAGGCCGGCTCGATGCTCACGAAAGTGCCGGGTGTGGTGTCATCGTGTTGCGGATACCAGCCAACCCCGAAACCGTCGCCGTTGACCGGCTCGAAGCGCATGCGTGAATGACGGCTTTGCCTTACCAGGGAATAGCTGCTGTCCAACAGCAAGTTCTGCATTAGCGTGGGTGGCCCGCTGTAGGCGAGAAAACGGCACATGTGATGGTTCCCCCAAAATGTCTTCCCTAACGGTGAATCATGTATGATGACACAGAAAAATAACAGTGAGCCCCCAAAGCTAAATCCATGCCCAATCGCAAAAACCCTGGTCACCTTTTCCATTCGGCTGCCGAGGATAGGCGTCATGCCCGACGTGAAGGCAGTGAAATAGCAGTGGGCCAGATCAACTCGCCCGCCTACAAGTTGGCGTATGACGATATCGATTTCCTGCTGCGCGACGAGATGCGCCCGGTACGGTTTTTACTGGAATTATCCAAGCCCGAATTATTGCTGCAGGAGCGTGGCATCAACCACACCGTGGTCATTTTCGGCAGTGCCCGCACCAGTGACATGGAAAAAGCCATCCAGCGCAGGGATATGCTCAACAAGGCCCTGCAAAATGAACCAAAGGACAAGGCCCTGCTGCAGCAACTGGCGCGGGCGGAAGTGGAAATACGCCATGCCACTTATTATGAACAGGCGCGCCGGTTGGGACATTTGATCAGCGAGCGTTCCGGTTGCGAGGAATGCCCCTGCCTGCATGTGGTCACCGGTGGCGGACCAGGCATCATGGAAGCAGCGAATCGCGGCGCACAGGAAGCCGGCGCGGAAACTGTCGGCCTCAACATCGTGCTGCCGCATGAACAGACGCCGAATCCCTATATCACTCCGGAGCTTTGTTTCCAATTCCATTATTTCGCCATACGCAAGATGCATTTCATGCTCAGGGCCCGCGCCCTGGTGATCTTTCCCGGTGGCTATGGCACTTTCGATGAACTGTTCGAGGCGCTTACCCTGATCCAGACCGGCAAGATCAAGCCGCTGCCTGTGCTATTGTTTGGTAGGGATTACTGGCAAAAAGTCATCGATTTCGACTTTATGGTCAAGGAGGGCATGATCAGCCCGAATGATGCGGATATTTTCCACTACGTGGATGACGAGGAAGAAGCCTGGCAGATCATTCGGGACAGCTTGGAAATCGATTAACCGTTTTCAGCCGTTTATTTCGAAGGATTACTGGAAAAATACATCACGAAATAGGCAGCGGTTGCCGAGAACACTTAGGCCAGCAGGATGGTCCTGGTCTCGCCATTGAAAACGTCACCGCCTTGCCCAAACGCCTGCGAGGCGATGAACAGACTCATAGTAAACTCCACTCCGCACAGCACGGTCCCCCGTAAAACTTTTCCCATGAACTGCCCTCAGGCAGCCTGGCTATAGCACTGTATCAGAAGCCAGCAGACACCAAAGATGCCGACCTGCTTGCCGACAAACAGGACCAGAAACATACCCATGGCCAGTGGTGACCCGAAGTACATGCCTCTTATAAGTCCATGTATACCATTATGAAGGACTTGCGTGATATTGAAAAAGCTCACCTGAAGGAGCTTGCGGAGCAATACGCACTAACGGATGCGGAAACCTACCTGATCAAGAGCCATCCTGCCGACATGATACCGAGCTTTGTGAAAAACAACTGGATTGATCTCGTGGTCATGGGCATCGTGGGCCGCTCCGACATAAAGGGCATCTTCATAGGCAATACCACCAAAAAGATCCCGAGCAACATTAATAGCTCGGTGCTGGAGATCAAGCCTGACGGCTGAAAGTAGGCTGTGTAAACGATTTGGCAATACAAATTATGGAAAAGGGTATCCACAGATGCCCTTTTTTGTGGCCGGAATTACGCTTTCCTTGCAACGACATCAGTCGGGAAAGCCGGTACAATGCGCGTCTCGGGACAGTCCCTGAAACACAAACCTGAACCGGAAGGTCACATGGCTGCAAAAAACTACCTAATCGCACCGTCCATACTCTCCGCCGATTTTGCCCGGCTGGGCGAGGAAGTGGAGGCAGTCCTAGCCGCGGGTACCGATGTAGTCCATTTCGATGTCATGGATAATCATTATGTCCCCAACCTGACAATCGGCCCGGGCGTCTGCAAGTCCCTTGTTGCACACATGACGAAAAAAGGCATTAAGGCGCCGATCGATGTGCATTTGATGGTGAGCCCGGTCGACAGCCTGATCATAGAATTCGCCAAAGCCGGAGCTACCTACATTACCTTTCACCCGGAAGCCACCCGCCATATCGACCGTTCGCTGCAGCTGGTCCGGGACCAGGGCTGCAAGTCCGGACTGGTGCTCAACCCCGCCACCCCGGTGGACTATCTCGAGTACGTCATGGACAAGGTGGACATCATCCTGCTGATGTCCGTGAATCCAGGCTTCGGCGGCCAGGCTTTTATTCCGTCCACTGTGGACAAGCTTAAAGTGGTGCGCAAGCTCATCGATGACAGCGGTTTTGATATCCGCCTGGAAGTGGACGGCGGCGTGGGCGTGAACAATATTGGCGAGATCGCCCGCGCGGGAGCGGACATGTTCGTGGCAGGTTCAGCCATTTTCGGCAGCCCCAATTACGCTGCAACCGTGGCTGCCATGCGCAAGGAACTGGGCGATTAATGTCTCCGGAGCAGTTCGCTGACCTCGCCCGCCAGGGCTATAACCGTATTCCGGTCTATCGGGAGATTCTTGCCGACCTGGAAACACCTCTGGGCACCTACCTAAAACTGGCGCGTGGACCGTACAGCTACTTCTTGGAATCGGTCCAGGGAGGTGAAAAGTGGGGTCGTTACTCCATCATCGGCCTGCCCTGCCGGACCCTTCTCAAAGTCAGTGGCAACAAGCTCACCGTGGAAACCGACGGCAAGGTTACCGAGTCAGTGGATACTGCCGACCCGTTTGAATTCATTGAAGCATACCAGCAGCGTTTCCGGGTGGCCGAGCCCAAGGAACTGCCCCGTTTCAACGGCGGCCTGGTCGGTTACTTTAGTTATGACACCATACGTTTCGTCGAGCACCGGGTCGCCGACTCGGCACCGCCGGACAACGTCAACACGCCGGATATTCTGCTTATGCTGTCGGAAGAAGTGGTCGTGTTCGACAACCTGCGCGGCAAAATGATACTGATGGTGTATTCCGACCCCTCGGTAGAGAATGCCTTCGCCACTGCAATAGCCCGGCTGGATTCGCTTGAAAGAAAACAGGATACAAAACTCAAGCTGGAAATCCGCAAGAGCGGGCGCGACGTGGGTGAAAACGATTTCGTCTCCAGTTTCGGCCAGGCGGCGTTCGAGACGGCGGTGGAGAAGATCAAGGATTACATCGTCGCCGGCGATGTCATGCAGGTGGTGTTAGCCCAACGCATGAGCCTGCCTTACACGGGCGAGGCCATCAATGTCTACCGCGCCCTGCGCCAGCTCAACCCCTCGCCGTACATGGTTTTCATGGACCTAGGTGATTTCCATATCGTGAGTGCCTCTCCGGAGATCCTGGCGCGCGTGGAGGATGGCAAGGTCACTGTGCGACCTTTGGCCGGTACACGCCGACGCGGCAGCACGGAAGAGGAAGACCTAGCGCTGGAGCAGGAACTTCTGGCCGACGAGAAGGAAATCGCCGAACACTTGATGTTGATTGATCTATCGCGCAACGATTCCGGCCGCGTGTCCAAGACCGGCACTGTAGTTGTTACGAAACAGATGTTCGTGGAGCGCTACTCGCATGTGATGCATATCGCCTCCAACGTGGAAAGCGAGCTGGCCGATGACCGGACCGCACTGGATGTGCTCAAGGCGACTCTGCCGGTAGGTACGCTGAGCGGGGCACCTAAAGTGCGAGCGATGGAGATCATCGACGAATTCGAGCCAGTGAAACGTGGTGTATACGGCGGCGCCATGGGCTATCTGTCTTGGAACGGCAACATGGATATGGCCATCGCCATCCGCACCGCGGTGATCAAGAACGATACGTTGTATATCCAGGCTGGCGCTGGCATCGTTGCCGACTCAAGGCCCGAACTGGAATGGAAAGAAACCATGAACAAGGCAAGAGCCATGTTCCACGCGGTGAAACTCGCGGAGGAAGGGTTGTAAGCCATGCTATTGATGATTGATAACTATGATTCGTTTACCTACAACCTGGTGCAGTATTTCGGTGAACTGGGCGTGGATATCCGCGTCTTTCGTAACGACGAGATCACGCTCGAGGAAATCGCAGCCATAAAGCCGGACCAGATAGTCCTGTCGCCCGGGCCTTGCACACCTGCCGATGCAGGCATCTCGGTAGCGAGCATCACGGAGTTCGCCGGCAAGATTCCTATCCTGGGCGTATGCCTCGGACATCAGAGCATCGGCGAGGCCTTTGGTGGCAAGATTGTACGCGCCAAGCGCGTCATGCACGGCAAGATCTCACCGATCCATCACAAGGGTGAAGGAGTCTTCATGGACCTGCCAAGCCCGTTCAACGCTACCCGCTATCATTCCCTGGTGATTGAGCAGGACAGTCTGCCGGATTGCCTGGAAGTCACCGCCTGGACGGAAAATGCTGACGGTAGCATCGAGGAAATCATGGGCGTGCGCCACAAGATTCTGGCGGTGGAAGGCGTACAGTTTCACCCCGAATCCATCCTAAGCGAGCATGGCCACCAGATGCTGAAAAACTTCCTGGACGCAAATCCTTAACCATGCTGTAGTAATCGACAATGAACCAGGCAAACATTCTCAAGAAAATTCTTGACCGCAAGGCCGAAGAAGTTGCCGAGCGCCGGGCGAAAATGTCACTGGCCGACCTTGAGAAACAGATCAATTCAGCGGTCACATGCCGCGGGTTCACCGATGCGCTCACCGGCCGCATCAGCCAAAAGCGTCCGGCAGTGATCGCAGAGATCAAGAAGGCATCGCCGAGTAAAGGGCTGATCAGCAAGCACTTCGAACCAGCCGCAATTGCTGAAAGCTATGCTGTAAACGGAGCCGCCTGCTTGTCCGTGCTCACGGACAAGGACTTCTTTCAGGGCGATGAGGAATACCTGAAAGAAGCGCGTGACGCCTGCAAGCTGCCAGTGATACGCAAGGACTTCATGATCGATCCCTGGCAGGTAGCCGAATCCCGTGCCATCGGCGCGGACTGCATCCTACTGATCGTTGCCGCGCTTGAACCCGCCCGGATGGAGGAACTGGCGGCAACTGCCCGGGAGTACGGTATGGACTTCCTCGTAGAAGTGCACAATCGCAAGGAGCTTGACCAGGCTCTGTTGCTTGATGCCCACCTGATCGGCATCAACAACCGTGACCTGCATACCTTCAAGACCAGCCTGTCAGTTACCTACGACCTGTTGCCGCATATTCCTGAAGGGGCATCCGTAATTACAGAGAGCGGCATCCATGTCCGCGAGGATGTGAATGAAATGCTAGATCACGGGGTGTATGGTTTCCTCGTCGGGGAATCCTTCATGCGCGCGAAGGAGCCAGGGGAAAAACTCAGGGAGCTTTTCTTCAATGGCTAAGCCGGGCGAAACTGGTATCAAGCGCGTCGTTTACGCGTTTCATAATTCATTGCGCGGTTTTAATGGCTGCTGGAAAAACGAGGCCGCCTTTCGGCAGGAAGTTCTAGGCTGCGTGATACTCGTGCCGTTGGGCCTCTGGTTGGGTGAGGGCGGTGTGGAAAAATCCCTGCTGGTGGGCGTGTGCCTGCTGCTGCTGATTGTGGAAATTCTCAACTCCGGCATCGAAGCCGCCATTGACCGCATTGGCCATGAACATCACGAGTTGTCTGGACTAGCAAAAGACCTGGGCTCGGCTGCTGTGTTCATCAGCCTAGTCCTGGTAGGTATAGTCTGGGGCCTAATTCTTTTTTCCTGACACCCTGCCATCAATTTGCCAGACAGATATTGTTGGCTAACGTGTTCCATAGATAACGATAGTTTTACCATGCACCTTGATGAGTCCCTGCTCTTCGAGATCTTTCAGAACATGGCCAGCTATTTTCAATGAATAATTGAAGATCCTGCCTAACTTTTTAGGTGATTTTGATCTATAAGTCATCGGGGTGAGTTATGGCATCTGACTCCTTACTCAGCTCCAGCAGAGTACTAGCGATATGGTTGGTGAAGTCGAGGAAGCTGTGGTCGGCGACGCGCTTATTGGTAATGCGCATACGATGAGCTATCCGTTCGCCGATAGTGTAGAGAATTTCCGCGTGCTAGCGGGCGTAATCACTAAAGTTGGCGTAGGAAATTTCTGCTAGTTCGCATTCGGTCTTGGCACGCACACAGGCACTGCATACTTCATGATGTTCGAACAGTCTCCTTTTGCCATAGAGGTCGCCGGGATTGAGAAAGGCGATGACGGCCTAAGTACCAACCAAAATTCCTTGCGGTGGATATAAATAATCATTGCACACCACGCTTTTTCGGAGTGTTCTATTTTTAGCCGGAAAATAGTCTCTAAATGATTAGTAATTCAAAGGGTTCCATCAAGACGCCAAAAAAAGAGTATGGGATAATGCCCGCCCTTTCCTAAATCAATCTATCCGGGAGCTGACAATGAAAGCAACCATTACCTGGCTGGAAGATGCCATGTTCGAAGGTGAATCCGGCAGTGGCCACAAAGTCATCATGGATGGTCCGGAAACCTCCGGAGGCAAAAACCGGGGTGTCCGTCCCATGGAAATGTTATTGCTTGGCACAGCGACCTGTTCCGCCTTTGACGTTGTCAGTATCCTTAAAAAACAGCGCCAGGATGTCACCGGTTGTGTCGCGGAGGCCGATGCCGTGCGTGCCGACGCCGTCCCCGCGGTATTTGAAAAGATTCATATGGTCTTCAGGGTGAAGGGGCGCAACTTGGATCACTTAAAGGTCAGGCGCGCGGTGGAGTTGTCAGCGGATAAGTACTGCTCGGCCTCGATCATGCTCGGCAAGGGTGGAGTAGAGATTACCCATGACTTCACTATTGAAAACGAGTAATTGTTAAGTAAGCGGGCTTTACTGATAAGGCAAATATCGACCCTATGGGGTCTAATTCTGCCCTACATCCGGTAGGTAGTCTCTTTCATCACGACGGCCATAAACTGCATGACGCCTTTCATCGGCAGCGGCAATTCCGCCGCGCCAGCCGTTTCCGCATTCATCGCGTGCCTCCCTTCGTCTTCCAGCATCTGCTTGAGAATGGCCTGACTCTTGTCGTCTTCTGTCGGCAGTTTATCCAGGTGGTCTTTCAGGTGAGCACATACCTGGTGTTCGGTTTCGGCCACGAATCCCAGGCTCCAGCGATCACCGGCCAGCCCGGCGAGTGCGCCGAGGCAGAAGGACATGCCGTACCAGAGCGGATTGAACATGCTGGGGTGTGAATCCAGTTCATTGAGACGATCCTCGCACCAGCTCAAGTGATCGATTTCCTCGGCGGCGGCGTGGTTCATGCTGTCACGCACTTCCGGCAGACGGGCGGTCAGGGCTTGACCCTGGTAGAGTGCTTGAGCACAGACTTCCCCAGTGTGGTTGATGCGCATCAGGCCGGCGACATGACGACGTTCCGTGTCATCCAGTTCCACTGCTTCTTTTTTGCCAGCAGGGTTGGGCCGCTGTGCATGTACGCTGCCGGGTACCAGGGTTTTCAAGGCCTGGTCGATATTGATAATGAGGTTATCTAGAAGATTCATGATGTTCGTTCCTGGACCTAGCGGATTTTAACCCGCTTCACGTGCAACCGCACGGTATCCGATATCGGTCCTGTAGTAGACATCTTCCCAGTCGATTTGTTTAACCAGCTGGTAGGCTTTTGCCTGGGCTTCGGAAACCGTGTTACCCAACGCAGCCGCACACAGCACGCGACCGCCGTTGGTTACGACGTCATTGCCGCTAGTCTTCGTGCCGGCATGGAAAATCTTACTGCCGGGAACGCGTTCATCGGTATCCAGGCCCATGATTACCTTGCCCTTGGCATAGGCGCCAGGGTAACCGCCTGCGGCGAGCACCACGCCAAGCGCAGCGCGTGGGTCGAAATCGATTGTGGTGCGGTCGAGAGTACCGGCGAGGGCTGCCTGGCATAATGTCACGATGTCCGAAGTCAGACGCAGCATGATGGGTTGCGCTTCGGGGTCTCCAAACCGGCAGTTGTATTCAACCACGCGCGGGGCGCCGTCCTTGTCGATCATCAGGCCAGCATACAAAAAACCTACATAGGTGTTGCCTTCTTCCGCCATGCCCCTGACGGTGGGCATGATCACCTCTTTCATGACCCGGTCATGGATTTCCGGGGTCACCACGGGCGCCGGTGAATAGGCGCCCATACCACCCGTGTTCGGCCCCTTGTCACCGTCATCGCGCGCCTTGTGATCCTGGGACGTGGCAAAGGGTAGGGCATGATTGCCGTCCACCAGGGCAATGAAACTGGCTTCCTCGCCCTGCATAAACTCCTCGATGACCACGCGGTGGCCGGCATCGCCAAAGCTGTTTCCGGACAGCATGTCGCGGATGGTGATTTCGGCTTCATCCAAGGTCTGCGCGATGATGACACCTTTGCCGGCGGCAAGGCCGTCAGCCTTAATGACGATGGGCACACCCTGTTGCCTGACATAGGCGATGGCGGCGTCGGCATCCGTGAAGTTTTCGTAGTCAGCGGTGGGGATGTTGTGACGGGCGAGAAAGTCCTTGGTGAACGCCTTGGAGCCTTCCAGCTGGGCCGCTTCCTTGCTTGGACCGAAACAGGCCAATCCTAGGGCCTGGAAATGATCGACTATGCCGGCCACCAGCGGCGCTTCCGGGCCGATGATGGTCAGTCCCACATCGTTCGCTTTGGCGTAATTCGTCAACGCGGCGAAATCGGTGATATCCAGAGAGACATTCTTAACACCGGGTTCACCGGCGGTACCGGCATTGCCCGGAACTACGAGAACCTGGTCGACAAGGGTTGACTGAGCGCATTTCCAGGCCAGTGCGTGTTCGCGTCCGCCTGATCCGATGATCATAACATTCATATCAGTGCCTAAAGTGCCTCATGCCGGTAAATACCATGGCCATGCCGGCATCGTCAGCAGCCTTGATTACGTCTTCGTCGCGCATGGCGCCGCCAGGCTGGATGACGGCAGTGATGCCAACGGCTGCAGCTGCTTCGATGCCGTCCGGGAAAGGGAAGAAGGCATCGGAAGCCATGACGGAGCCTTTCACGGTCAGGCCTTCATCAGCGGCTTTGATGTTGGCGATCTTAGCGCTATACACGCGGCTCATCTGGCCAGCGCCGATACCGATAGTCTGGTTATCTTTCACGTAGACAATGGCATTGGATTTCACGAACTTGACGACCTTCCATGCGAACAGCAGGTCGCGGATCTCATCCGCTGTGGGCTGGCGCTTGCTGACAATCTTCAGGTCAGATTCCGTGATCACGCCCCGGTCGGTGTTCTGTACCAGCAGGCCGCCGTTGACCCGTTTCATATCGAACGATTGCGCAAGTTGTTCCTGCCATTTTCCACACACCAATAAACGCAGGTTTTCCTTCACGGCGAGTGCTTTTAACGAATCGTCAGAAGCCCCAGGAGCGATCACCACTTCGGCGAACTGGCGTTCGACGATGGCTTTTGCCGTTTCGGCATCCAGGTCGCGGTTGAAGGCGATGATGCCGCCAAAGGCGGAGGTCGGGTCGGTCTGATACGCCTTCTCATAGGCCTCAAGAATCGTAGCTCCGCTGGCCACGCCACATGGGTTAGCGTGCTTAACGATGACACAGGCGGGTTCACTAAAACCTTTCACACATTCAAGGGCAGTATCGGTATCGTTGATGTTATTGAATGACAACTCTTTGCCTTGAATCTGCCGGGCGGTCGAAATCGAATTTTCCTTATCACCAGCTTCTACATAGAAAGCGGCCTGCTGGTGCGGGTTTTCCCCGTAGCGCATACCCTGCTTTTTAACGTATTGGGCATTAAACGTGCGCGGGAACTCGGCGACTACGCCCTCGATCAGGCGGCTGCCTAAATAGTTGGCGATGGCGCCGTCGTATTGCGCGGTATGCTCGAAGGTTGCTACTGCCAGGTCTAAGCGGGTGGCGCCGGTGATGCAGCCGTCATTGGCCAGCATTTCATCGAGCACCCGGGAGTAATCGGCGGGATTGACTACCACGGTGACCCAGGCGTGATTCTTTGCTGCTGCCCTCAGCATGGTGGGACCTCCGATGTCGATATTCTCGATGGCGGTGGGCAGGTCGCAATCCGGTTTTGCAACGGTGGCTTGGAAGGGATACAGGTTGACCACGACCATGTCGATAGGCGGAATAGCATGTTCAGCCATCACGGCATCGTCTTGGCCGCGGCGGGCGAGAATACCGCCATGTATCTTTGGGTGCAGGGTTTTCACGCGGCCATCCATCATCTCAGGGAAGCCGGTGTAGGCGGAAACTTCGGCAACAGGGATGCCTTCTTCTTGGAGCTGGCTGAAAGTACCGCCAGTGGAAAGCAATTCCACCCCCTGCTCATTGAGTGCACGGGCGAAATTGGTGATGCCGGTTTTGTCAGAAACGCTGATCAGCGCCCTTCTGACGGGGGTTGGTTTCTGGGTAGTCATTGCACTGCTGCTTCCGCTTGGAGTGTTTTCGTACTGTTTTCTTTTTTGCAGGCTTGTTACTTGCCTAATATGCCTGATCAGCTATGCCTTGGTGGCTAGTTGAGCATGCCGTACTTCTTCAGTTTCTTCCGCAACGTGCCACGGTTAAGGCCCAACATAGCGGACGCCTTGCTCTGGTTGCTGCGGGTGTGCTGCATGACTGTCTGCAGCAGGGGTGCCTCGACTTCGGTAAGGACGAGGTCGTAAAGATTGCTGATGTTCTCATAGTCAACCTTTTCGAAATATTCTGCGAGGGAATAAGTGACACATTCCCGTAATGTCTGCTGGCGCTGTTTCTCGTCTCTAGCTGGCTCGGCTACTTCCATCCTTTCCGTCTTGCCGTTTTGATAGATCGCTCTTTCGTTCAAGAAGTTGCTCATGCTGCCAGTCCCTTGATGGTTTGTTTTTGTTGTTCAGCCAAGTGTTCGAAAATATTGTCCAGCATGTCGAGCTGGGAGCTGCAGTCCTCGAGCTGGTTAAAGTAGCGGCGCCAGTCAGACAAGCCCAGTTTTGCCAGATACCAAGTGGCGTGCTTGCGGGCGAAGAATACACCTTTAACGTCACCGTAAAATTCATGCATGTCGGACAGGTGCCTACGCACGGTACGGTGGATACCGGCGAGTGGCAGTTCAGGCGCCTCGGTGCCGTGCTCTAGGTAATGGTTGATCGCACGGAACAGCCACGGGCTACCCTGGGCGCCGCGGCCGATCATGACGCCATCGGCGCCGGTGTAGGCTAGGATATCGGCGGCCTGCCGCGGTGTGGTGATGTCCCCGTTGGCGAATACTGGGATGCTGATGGCCTGCTTGATGGCGGCTATGGTGTCGTATTCGACCTTACCTCTGAAAGCGCAAGCACGGGTTCGGCCATGGACAGCCAGGGACACGATACCGCAGTCCTCGGCTAGCCGGGCGATGACGACGCCGTTGCGATTGTTGGTATCCCAGCCAGTACGTATCTTCAGTGTTACCGGAACATCGACTGCGGCGACCACGGAAGCGAGGATGTCACGAACGAGTTGCGGATACTGGAGCAGGGCGGAACCGGCGGAACGTTTGAGGACCTTCTTCGCGGGGCAGCCCATGTTGATGTCAATGACTTGGGCACCTTCTTCAACATTGAGTCGCGCGGCTTCGGCCATCATGACAGGTTCGGCGCCAGCGATCTGGACAACGCGTGGTTCGTTTTCACCTTCGTGGCACCGGCGTAGGATATTCTTTTCGCGATTCCACAATCTGACGTTTGATGTAATCATCTCGGAAGGAGTCAGGGCGGCACCGAAAGATTTGCATAGTTTGCGGAAGGGCTGGTCGGTGACTCCTGCCATGGGGGCAAGCGCCAATCGCGATTCCAGTGTGTAGCCGCCGATTTTTATCACTAACCTGGCTCTGCTTAATTGGGAAGGCCGTTAATACTACTCGATTTTAATTTTGGTTTCTAAGGGTTAGGGAGTGGAATTTGGCAAAGGGTAAAATTTTGCTGGGAACCGGTTTCAGGCTCGAAGGCGGGTCAGGAGTTTCAGCGCTCACCGATCAGGGATTGCGTAAGGCTAGGTAATACCCGGTGGCTTCTACACCGGGGTCGACCAGCTCGAGGCTGACCTGGATGGAGGAGTGTGCCGGCATGTGCGTTAATAATTGCATCTCGGGAGGCAGGTATTCGGTGGACGTAAACGCGCGGTTGGCGATTACGTCACCGTCGTTGCTGATAAAGTTCAGTTCCACCAGCGGAAAGCGCTGCTCACGACTATTGTCATTGCGAAAAATGAAATCAACCTGCAGTGCATCCTGGCGATTAGGATGACTCCGAACGACAAGTTCTTCGGTAACCAGCGTGGACAGGTCGATGTCGTTAAGGTCCCGACAGGTACGCATTTGGCACAATAAACCGGTGATCGCTGGCATGCGACGTGACAACACAAGGCTTTCCAGGTTAAACCAGAAATACTGGCCAGCCAAGGTGAACAGTAGCACCATGCTGGCGGCGAGCATGGCTCTACTTTGCAGCCGCGTGCACCGTGACCCCTGGCCCGCAATGTCCACAGGATCCGCCGTCAGGTTGTCAAAGTGGGCACTGTCCACCAACTCCAGGGATTCATCGGCCCGCAGGCCCTCCAGCCGGCGGCGAATCTCGGCTTTTTCGTCGGTTTCCGTTTCCGCGGTCTTTAGAGCACGGCTTTCACGCAGGGATTTGCGCAGTACCTTGTTCCGGCCCAGGGACTGGGGGGTGGTCGAGGCCGCGGGTACGTCCTCCCTGGCGACGACATCCGGTCCCAGGGTAGGTATGTTGTCGCGCTTGTCCGGATCGATAACGGCGGTCTTGGCTGGTGTGGGCACCTGGAGGAGCTGCACGCCTTCATGCTCGGGTTGCTCCGCTTCTTCCAGTAATTCGGTATCGGGTTCGACCACAAATTCCTGTGCTTGCTCTACCTTTTCATGAATTAAGTCTTTAGTCTCTTCCGGCTCCTCGTCGTGGACTTTCCATGCAGACTCATCGTCTTCATCGATCTCCTCGGCGCCGGGGAACCAGGCCCGTGTTTCGCTGCGACGGTAATTTTCCTCTTGCACCCACGACGTAAAGGTCTCGGTTTCATAAGAGGTGGATTCAGCAGTTACATCGTCAGCATCAATGACTTTCAATTGCGTATCGTTCTCAGCCTCTTCTCCAACGCCTTCCAGATTCTCGTCAACAGCATCGAAAGGTGTGTCGTCGAATGGATCGTCTCTCGGAATGCCTTCATCGCCGCTAAAGGACGCTTCGTCATTAGTATCATTGAAAGATTTTTCCTTTATATCGTCTTCCTCCATGGCCACCGGTGCCGGTCTTTCCTTGAGAATGACTAGGTGCTGGCTTGCCAGGAACACTTCCATGCAGTCACCGCACCTGACTAAGCCACTTACCGCCTGCATCTGGGTATCGCTGACCTTGAAGTTGGTCTGGCAAAAGGGGCACTGGGCAACTAGTTGTGACATGGGCACTCAGGCTTGTGGTTTTCTTACTATTCTAACCCGACAAGTTCAGAGTTCACGCCTGCCAGACAGGCGTACCCAATCATCCTGGAAAACCGGTTGTTCCATGCTGAACCAGTTTCCATAAGCGGCTATCACATCGTCGGCCTGCTCACGAAGAATGCCAGACAATATGATCGTCCCACCGCGGCGTGTCATGGCGGCCAGGTATTCGGCCAGCGAGACCAGAGGGCCCGCGAGGATATTGGCCAGCACGATATCGACGGCGCCTATGTCGGCGCCAGCCAGGGCGTGGGCGAAATCACCGGGCAGGTACACGGGAAAGCGTGCTTCATCGAGGTCGTTCTTGCGGCAGTTGTCGCGTGTGGCGGTCAATGCCTGCGCATCGTTGTCCACGCCCTGTACTCTTTCTGCGCCAAGGAGGAGGGCGGCGATGCCGAGGATGCCCGAGCCGCAGCCGTAATCGATCAGCGTCTTGCCAGCCAGATTCTGTTGCGCTAGCCACTCGAGGCACAACGCGGTGGTCGGATGCGTGCCTGTACCGAAGGCCAGTCCAGGGTCGAGTTCCATAATGATGGCGTCTCCGGCGTTCACCGTCATGCCTGTCGGGCAAACCCACAGCCGGTCGGCAAAACACATGGGTTTGTAATCGTCCATCCAGGCGCGTTCCCAGTCCTGGTCTTCAACTAGAGAAAAGGAACAAGGAGCAAGGGACAAGGAATCCAGTTCAGCGTTCAGTCGCGATGAGAGTTCCTGCTCAGGCAACTCAGCCGGAAAAAGGCCGACCACGGTGACCAGATCCCAGATGGGGGTTTCGCCAGGGCCGGGTTCGAAGATAGGCTGGTTCTCGGAGTCGGTCAGCGTGACCGACAGCGCGCCGGCAACAAGCAGGAGGCGTTCGACAGCTTCGGCCTGGTCGGCGTTGACAGGAATTAGTGCTTGCAGCCAGGCGATGATGAATGCTCCTATAAAAAGGGGACTTTACCCTTCAAAGGGAACGCCCCATCAATGCTGCTTGAGCATTTTTTCCAGATAATGGATGTTAGCGCCACCTTTGCGAAATCCGGGATCGCGCATGATTTTGCTTTGCAGTGGGATGTTAGTGAGTATGCCATCCACCAGCATTTCTTCCAGAGCGTTCTGCATGCGGCCGATGGCCACGTCCCGTGTCGGACCGAAGCTGATCAGCTTGGCGATCAGGGAGTCGTAGTAGGGCGGGACGGTGTAGCCGCTGTAGATGTGGGAGTCTACGCGGATGCCGTTACCACCGGGTGAATGGAACAGTTTCACCTGGCCCGGACTTGGCAGAAAGGTTTCCGGGTGCTCGGCATTAATGCGGCACTCGATGGCATGACCTATGATCTCGATCTCTTCTTGTTTCACCGACAACTCCATGCCGGCGGCGATACGCAGTTGCTCGCTAACGATGTCTATGCCGGTGACACGTTCGGTAACTGGATGTTCCACCTGGAGGCGGGTGTTCATTTCGATGAAGAAGAATTCGCCGTCTTCATATAGAAATTCGAGAGTACCGGCGCCACGATAATTGAGATCCTGGCAAGCCTTGATGCAGGCCGAATGTACTTTCTTGCGCGCCTCCGGGTCGATACCGGGGGCCGGTGCTTCTTCCACCACTTTCTGGTGGCGGCGCTGCATGGAACAGTCTCGGTCGCCTAGGCAAATGGCATTGCCGCGGCCGTCGCCGATGACCTGGATTTCCACGTGGCGTGGATTGCCGAGGAATTTTTCCAGGTAGACAACGTCGCTGCCAAAGTATGACTTGGCCTCGGTACGCGTGATCTGTATGGACTTGAGCAGTTCCTGGGCATTAGGCACCACGCGCATTCCGCGACCGCCACCACCGGCGGCAGCCTTGATCATGACGGGGTAGCCGATCTTCTCGGCAAGTGCGAGGGTTTTCTTTTCATCATTGCCCAGGGGGCCGTCTGAACCGGGCACGGTCGGGACGCCGGCCTTGCGCATGACGTCGATGGCAGAAACCTTGTCGCCCATGGCGCGGATGGTTGAGGGCGTCGGACCGATGAATATGAAGCCGCATTGCTCCACCTGCTCGGCGAAGTCGGCGTTTTCTGACAGGAAGCCATACCCCGGATGCACGGCATCTGCGTTGGTCAGCTCCATGGCGCTGATCAACGCCGGCACGTTCAGGTAACTGTCCGTGGATTTCGGCGGGCCGATGCACACGGATTCGTCGGACAGGCGTACGTGCATCAGGTCTCGGTCGGCCGTGGAATGCACGGCTACGGTTTTGATCCCCATTTCACGGCAGGCACGCAATACACGCAGGGCAATCTCACCGCGGTTTGCTATTAATACTTTTTCCAGCATGAAGTCTTGTCGTTCGTTGTCTGTCGAGCGGTGAAAAGAATGATCAGTTGATGATGACGAGCGACTGGTCGAATTCGACGGGTTCGCCGTCCTCGACAAGTATGGCTTCGATGGTGCCCGCCTTTCCGGCCTCGATCTGGTTCATCATCTTCATGGCCTCGATGATGCAGATGATGTCGGTCGCCTTGACCTGCTTGCCTACCTCGATGAATGGTGACGAATTGGGCGAGGGGGCGCGGTAGAAGGTGCCTACCATAGGAGACTTCACCGGGTCGCCCTTGTAAGCGGGGCCTTCACCTTCTCTCGCCGGTGCATCAGCGGCAGCCGGAGCCGGTCCAGTTGGTGCGGCGGCCGCCGGCGGCGGGGCGGCGACGTACTGCGGGGAAACGTAGGTGCCGGTCGATGCGCGACTGATCCTTACCGCTTCCTCGCCTTCCTTGATTTCAATTTCCGATACACCCGATTCCTCGAGCAGTTCAATGAGTTTTTTTACTTTTCTGATATCCATGGTTAGCGTGCGTACCTGGGTTTGGTGGTCGGTTTGTACTTGTAATGTTTTCTATTCTTTTCAGCACAGGTGCCGGGCATATCCATGGTGCATTCATTTGCGGGGCCGGACAATGCAACGGGTCCGAATTCCCGCGGCACATTATCTGTTATTGGCCTCAATACGAGTGATGGCTGCTTCAAGCGCCAGATCGTATCCCTGTGTGCCGAGACCGACGATACTGCCGACGGCGATATCGCTGAGAAAGGAGTGCTTTCGAAACTCCTCCCTGGCATGTACATTCGACACGTGAACTTCGATGAAGGGTATCGTCACTGCCAACAGGGCATCCCTCAAGGCGACGCTGGTATGTGTGAGCGCTGCAGGATTGAGGATCATGAAGCTAACACCTTCCTTTTTTGCGGCATGAATCCGGTCGATAATTTCCGCTTCCGAGTTGCTTTGCAGAAACTGAATCTCGTGGCCGGCAGCATCGCACTGCTTCGCTAGCCGTGCGTTGACATCTTCCAGGGTAAAGGAGCCATAGATTTCAGGTTCCCTGCTGCCCAGCAGATTTAGGTTGGGGCCGTTGATAACGAGGATTGATGCCATTGTGTCACCGCGTGTAAAGGAGGTCGTATTGTAGCCGAAAAGGAGCAGCCAGTGGGAGTGGTTCTGCGTGGTTTCTCACCGAAAGCAGCTGTTGCCCGGCAATTCGAAGACGATATCTTCACGATCAGTACTTTTTTCACGGCCATTTTTTGAGCTAGCCATGCCTTTATCGAGAAAAAATGCAAAGAAGTATGCAACTTTAAAGATTTTTGGTGATATTGGCAGCACTTTAGTGAATTTTAGCGAATTTTTTCGATTTAAGCCCGGTTTTGCTCTTGCTGGCCGGCACCGCCACTGACGCCCAGCCTGAAAGTTCGGTCATTACCCAGAACGGTCATTGCAGTAAAACGAAATACTATCGTTGCGCAGAGTGGCAAAAACATACTTGGCGCGATCATCTTGCTGGATCTAGAGAAAGGTAATGGCCTGATCAGTTCCGTGACCAGCAAGCTAGGCAGCGATACAGTGGCTATCACCAACTACAGCTATGACTACCGCAACACCGTCATCGGCCCGTTCGATCAAGTGAACGTTCTGACGCTGGATTACATCCTGACGTAACTGTCTCGGCTACGGGATTTAGTCAAAGTGTCGATTTGACGTATATTCTCGAGAAATAGGGAAAGGGGTAAAGCGTTCAGCGAAGTTGAATGGTGAGTAAGGTAGGCTAGAAGAGGTCGCTTTCGAGAGTTATCCAGCCTGGGAAATCACTCAGGCAAACTGAGCTCGATCGTTTGCTGCTGCATGGGATAACAATAAAGATCCTCCGCGCAGCCCTGGTAACGAATGATGAACAAATACGTGTGGTCCTGACCTGGCAATGCCGCTAACGGAAAGCGGTGCAGAAGCCGCTCGAAATACACGTCCACTTCACCGAAAAATTCATCTTCCATCATCTCCGCGTCCGGCAACTCACCGATAGCGATGTCGCGTTCGTCGGCATCCATGACGGCGATGCTGTTCTTGTACAGGTAATAGCCTTCCTTGATATCCCACAGCAACACCAAGGTATGCGGTGCTTCAATTAGGGCTGTAAAGGCAAAGGCTTCCTCGGCAGGCAGGACGCTGGAGTTCACAAGCGGCAGGCGGTTGCCACTGTTAAGGCCAAAGGTATCCTGTGCAAAGAGCTGGCCACCTGCCAGCAGGAGGCAGGTGGAAAATAGATATGTCAGGAGATGACGCATGTTGCAGGGACTGGAATCAGTCCTCGAAACGCTCAAACACCAGCGTGGCGTTGGTACCGCCGAAACCAAAGCTGTTGGACATGACTGCATTGAGTTTGACGTTATCCTGACGTGCCCTTACCACGGGCACACCTACCAGCGCGGGGTCGAGATTCTCGATATTGGCTGACTCGCAGATGAAATTGTTTTCCATCATTAGCAGGGTGTAGATGGCTTCCTGTACGCCGGCGGCGCCTAGAGAATGGCCGGACAAGGACTTGGTGGAATTGATGGCTGGAATGCTGTCTCCAAACATTTCCTTAACCGCTTTGATTTCGGTGACGTCGCCCACCGGGGTGCTGGTGCCGTGGGCATTGATGTAATCGATGGTCTTGCGCTTTGCCGTGGCCATGGCCATTTGCATGCAACGCACTGCGCCTTCTCCGGACGGGGCAACCATGTCATAGCCGTCGGAAGTGGCACCGTAGCCGGTGACCTCGGCATAAATCTTGGCGCCGCGTGCCTTGGCGTGCTCGAGTTCCTCGACCACCAGCACGCCGCCGCCGCCTGCGATCACAAAACCGTCGCGGTCGGCATCGTATGCGCGTGAGGCCTTGTTGGGATTGTCATTGTACTTGGTGGAAAGGGCGCCCATGGCGTCGAACATACAGCTCAGTGACCAGTGCTCGGCTTCACCACCGCCGGCAAAAAGGAGGTCCTGTTTGCCTAGTTGGATCAGTTCCACGGCGTTGCCGATACAGTGGGCGCTTGTGGAACAGGCAGAAGAGATGGAATAGTTAACGCCCTTGATCTGGAAAGGGGTCGCTAGGCAGGCGGAGACCGTGCTGCCCATGGTGCGGGTCACGCGGTAGGGGCCGACACGTTTCAGGCCTTTCTCGCGCAGTATGTCCGCGGTTTCCACCATGTCCTCCGTGGAGGAGCCGCCTGCGCCCATGATGATGCCGGAGCGCACGTTGGACACTTCACTGTCTTCTAAGCCGGCATCGGTAATGGCCTGCTGCATGGCTAGGTAGCCGTAGGCGGCCGCATCACCCATGAAGCGCAGGGTCTTGCGGTCGATGAGTTCCTCGAAATTGATATCGACGGCACCAGCGACATGGCTGCGCATACCCACTTCTTCGTAAATGGGACGATGGACGATGCCGCTGCGTGCCTCACGCAGAGATTCCAGAACGCTTTGTTTATCCAGCCCCAGGCAGGAAACAATTCCCATGCCGGTTACGACGGCTCGCCGCATCAGTATGCCCCCTTTTTGATTCCTGAACGTTGTCTGGTGTGGATTATGGACCCCGACGTGCGTCGGACGTATCATGGGTGTCCCGGTCGTCTCTTGCTCATAATACGTTCATGACTGGCTTACTCGCCAAGCTTATCATCCGGCTTGAACAGGCCGACTTTCAGGCTTTTAGCAGTATAAATGACCTTGCCATCGACTGAAACCTTCCCATCGGCTATACCCATGATGAGCTTGCGCTCGATAAGGCGCTTGATGTTGAGTTCGTAAACCACTTTACTGTTCTCGGGCAGTATCTCGCCGGTGAACTTCACTTCCCCGCAACCCAGGGCGCGACCCTTGCCGGGATTGCCGCGCCAGCCGAGGTAAAAACCCACCAACTGCCACATGGCATCCAGGCCCAGGCAACCGGGCATGACCGGGTCGCCCTTGAAATGGCAGTCGAAGAACCAAAGGTCCGGGTTGATGTCGAGTTCGGCCAGGATATGGCCCTTTCCGTCGGAGCCGCCGTCGGCGGTGATCTCCAGTATTCGGTCGAACATTAACATGTTGGCGGTGGGCAGCTTGGCATTGCCCGGACCGAACATGTCACCATGGCCGCAGGCAATGAGTTCGTCTTTAGTGTAACTGTTCTTGGGTATAAAAAAAGCTGATGGCATCTTTCGCGAGCGCTAACTGCGCGCATTCCTTAGCAAAGGGCGGCTATTATAGTGATAAGTCGTGGAAAACCCTAATGAAATACCCGCAAAGTCTATATAATTAAGGCTTCCCGGAAGAACGGGTCCTTCAAGCCGGGCCCTGATTCCAATTACGAAAAGCCGGCGCCACGCCGATCTTAGGCAGTGCAGTAAAGGAGTCTTCATGATCACACCAGTCATCATGGCTGGCGGAGTCGGTTCACGCTTGTGGCCGGTTTCACGCAAACTCTACCCGAAACAGTTTGTCTCGTTTCAACCCGGCGCCCTGTCGCTGTTCCAGCAAAGCCTTGATCGCCTGGGTACCCTCGACGAGGTTGGTCGTGCCATCGTCGTCTGCAACGAGGAGCACCGTTTTCTGGTGGCCGAACAGCTGCGTGAACTCGGCATCGAAGATGCTACCATCATCCTTGAACCTGAAGGCCGCAACACGGCTCCCGCCATCGCCCTAGCCGCTCTAGCCGCCACGGGGTTGGGCGATGACGGCACCCTGCTAGTTTTGGCCGCCGATCACATCATCAGTGACGTGCCTGCATTTAATGAGGTCATTACCGCCGGTGCTGTCCATGCTGCAGCGGGCAAGCTGGTCACGTTCGGCATCGTGCCCGACCACGCAGAGACCGGCTATGGTTACATTCACCGAGGCGAGGAGCTTGCTTCCGGTTATACAATCGACCGTTTCGTAGAGAAACCGGACTTGGCGACTGCGCAGTCCTATCTCGACTCCGGTGAATATTTCTGGAACAGCGGTATATTCATGTTTTCCGCTGTCACCTACATGCGCGAGCTGGGCGTGCATGCGCCGGCTATACTGGCGGCATGCAGCGAAGCGTGGAGCGCCTGCAAGGACGATCTCGATTTCAAACGTATTCCCCGCGAGATATTCATAAAATGTCCCGCAGATTCCATCGATTATGCCGTAATGGAGCACACCCGGGATGGCGTTGTCGTTGCGCTCGATGCAGGCTGGAACGACCTCGGCGCCTGGTCGGCACTGTGGGATCACCTGGACGGCGACGAACATGGCAATGTCAGCCGCGGCGATGTCATTCTCAAAGATGTGAAACGTTCATACATCCATGCGGAGTCCCGGCTCGTTTCCATGATTGGCATGGATGATGCTGTGGTAGTGGAGACGCCCGATGTGGTGTTGGTCTCCGCCAAGGATCGCGTACAGGATGTGAAATTTATTGTTGACGCCATCAAGAATGCTGGTCGCCCGGAAGCCGATGCCCACGTGCGGGTATTCAGGCCCTGGGGCTCCTACGAGAGCCTGGCGATGGGCGACCGCTTCCAGGTGAAGCGCATCCGGGTGAAGCCCGGCGCGGCGTTGTCACTGCAGATGCACCAGAAGCGTGCAGAGCACTGGATCGTGGTACAGGGCAGTGCCCTGGTCAGCGTGGGTGAGAAGGAAGTGCTGCTCAAGGCCAACGAGTCCACCTTCATTCCGGTGGAAACGAAGCATCGCCTGGAGAATCCGGGAGCGGAAGAGCTGATCCTGATCGAAGTACAATGCGGCAGTTATCTCGGTGAAGACGATATAGTGCGCTTCGACGATATTTATGGAAGGGTGCAGACATGAAAACCGATAAAAGCATGAAGCAATAAAGCGTATCCAAACACGTTCACGGGAAATTTTGCGCTTTATCCCTTTATCGAAATCCCGAAAAAGTAGCGTAAACTAAACTCACAAAAATAAATCAAAAACATCATGTCCGATTCACTTATAAAGAAGTGTTTGTTCCCCGCCGCAGGCTACGACACCCGTTTTCTGCCGACCACCAAGTCAATGCCTAAGGAAATGCAGCCCATCGTCAACAAAACGCTGATCCAGTTCGGCGTGGAAGAGGCCATGGAAGCCTCGCAGTTCTATTCCGAAAACAATCTGTGCTAATTCAAGTGTAGGTAGGCATAGGCCGTAGGCCATTTTCGGACATCGGTTAAAAATTTTTTCGGCAAACGCTTCGCTATGCCGACCTTCGAAGTCACAATATCAAGTTAAGGAACCTTACTTTTGCAAGAAATCACCTGTTTCAAAGCCTATGACGTGCGCGGTCGCATTCCCGACCAGCTCAACGAGGACGTCGCCTATCGCATCGGCCGGGCCTACGCCGCCTTCATCCAGCCGAAGGAAGTCGTCGTCGGCCATGACATCCGTCTGAGCAGTGAGTCGCTGTGTGCCGCGCTGACCCGCGGGCTTAATGATTCCGGTGTCGACGTGCAGAACATCGGCCAGTGCGGCACCGAGGAAATCTATTTCGCCACGAGTTTCCTTGGCGTTGGCGGTGGCATTTGTGTCACGGCCAGCCACAACCCGAAAGACTACAACGGCATCAAGTTCGTCCGCGAAAATTCTAAACCCGTCAGTGGCGACTCCGGCCTGCAGGAAATCCGTGCGCTGGCGGAGAAGAATGAATTCGACCTGGCGCCTCAGAAAGGCTTGAACACGCAGTTGGACGTAAAGAAGGACTACATCAGGCATTTATTGTCCTATGTCGACGTCAACAAGCTGAAGCCACTGAAGGTGCTGTGCAATGCCGGCAACGGCGGCGCGGGTCCGGTCATCGAACTGCTGGAGAAGCACCTGCCGTTCGAATTCATCAAAATGTTCCATGAACCGGATGGAAACTTCCCCAACGGTATTCCCAATCCGCTGCTGCCGGAGAACCGCCAGCCAACGCAGGACAGGCTTAGGGAAACCGGTGCCGATGTGGCCATCGCCTGGGACGGCGATTTCGACCGCTGCTTCTTCTTCAACGAGAAGGGCGATTTCATTGAGGGTTACTATATCGTCGGCCTGCTGGCCGAATGCTTCCTGATGAAAAAGCCGGGCAGCAAGATCATTCACGACCCGCGCCTGGTGTGGAACACGCAGGCCGTAGTCGAGGCCAGTGGCGGCATCACTGTGCAGAGCAAGTCAGGCCACGCCTTCATCAAGGAAAAGATGCGAGAAGTGGATGCCGTCTACGGTGGCGAAATGAGCGCCCACCATTACTTCCGCGACTTCTTCTATTGCGACTCCGGCATGGTGCCATGGCTGCTGGTGCTGGAGCTGGTGTGCGAGTCCGGCAAGCCGCTGTCACAACTGGTGGAGGAGTGCATCGCAAAGTTTCCCGCCAGTGGTGAGATCAACCGGGAGGTGGATGATGCGAAAGCCGTCATCGACAAGGTGCTGGCCAAATACAAAAAAAGCGCCGTGGATATCGACTACACCGACGGCGTCAGCGTCAGCTTCCCCGACTGGCGTTTCAATCTGCGCATGTCCAACACCGAGCCGGTCATCCGGCTAAACGTAGAGTCCAGGGGTGACAAAGGGCTGATGGAGCAGAAGACCGAAGAGCTGCTGGCGCTTATTTCGGGGTAAGTTTATACACCGTCATTCGGGATGCGCCGGAGGTATAGATAGTACCGTCGGTATCCACACCGAGACCGTGCGCACGCGGTGCGTAAGCCGTATCAATCAATTCACCGTCCATCGACAGGATATTCACCTCGCCTTCATTGACGTCGCTGACATAGATCCGGTCATTAACGATCTCGATGCCGCCGCGCGATACGTAGGGCCAGCTTTCCGCGAAACTGCCGTCGGCATTGAAAACGTTCATGCGGAAATTCTCGCTGTCGTTGGTAATGATGCGGCCGTCATCGGCAACTGCCACGCCGTGTACAGCCTGGAATTCGCCGTCGCGCTGGCCGCCCCTGCCGCCGATGATGCGCTTGAAGGTGCCGTCGGCGGCAAAATGCACGATGCGCGAGTTCACGTAACCATCAGAGACATAAATATCGCCGCTGGCATGAATGAAAACGTGGTTGGGCTGGTTGAAATGATCACGCGTATCGTTGTCGCCGGATTCATCGGGTGTGCCCAGGGTCATGAGCAGATTGCCGTCGCCATCGTACTTGCGGATGACATGGCGCGCCGAGTCGCTGATCCAGGCGTTGCCCTGGTTGTCGATGGTGATGCTGTGAGCGCTTCCGATCTCCTCCGCGCCGCTCCAGGACTTCACGTAGTCGCCGCCGGTGGTATAGATACGAACGAAGGGTTTTGCGCGGGTTAGCACATAAACCTGGCCCTTGCCATCGGTGGTGACCCAGGACGTGTTGCCGTTCCAGTTGCCGTCGTTATGTGCCCAGTTGGCATCACGCAGGAAGTTTTGCTCGGGATCCTGATTGAGCGCGCCTTCGGGCTGGGCGATCGCGAAAGTGCTCAGGGAAAAGGCGATACAGAGTAGCAAACGGGTCATGGCGGCAGCCTCCGGCGGCAAGTTGATTGCCGGAGTATAGGCGGCAGTGTCTAGCCTGTACACCGGCTGGCGGGCTTCATATACTGCCACTCCTGCTGTGCACAATAATAAGATGGAACAACCCATGCTGCGACCGATCACCTGGCTGACACCCGCTGTTCTGCTGCTGGCTGCCTGTTCCGGCCAGGAAGAAGCAGCTTCAGTGCCAACCGCAGTGCTCGAGGTAGCGCCGCCTAATATCCTGCTGATCATTTCCGACGACGTTGGCCTCGATGTGACCACCGGCATGACGCCGGGAATGATCGAAGGTTTGGTCGAGCAATACGGTCCCGCAGGGCGCAACCACCCGAATTACTCCGCCATTGCCGGCAGCCCCGCCTCGACCCCGGTGCTCAATACTTTTGCCCGGCAGGGCATGGTGTTCACTAACGTGTGGGCGCACCCGTTCTGTTCACCGACCCGCGCGTCCATCCTCACCGGTCTGTATTCCGCCACGCATGTCTTTACCTACGCCGATGCCCTGTCGCAAAACCACACCTCGTTCGTGAGAATGCTGAAGGAGCAGGGCGGTTATTCCACCGCCGTGTTTGGCAAGTGGCACATGGCCGGTTTGCCCGATGCGGACGTGAGCTACCCGGGTATGAAGCCTAAGGAAGCCGGATTCGACCTGTTTAAGGGCAACATGCATGCGGCGCTCAACACCTTCTGGGATTACGACTACGAAATCCAGGATGCCGGCACGCCGACCGACCAGTGGCGCACAGAAACGGCGCCGTCCAAGTCCCTTCCCGACATCGCACCCACCACCTTTGCACCCGTGGTGAAGATCGCCGACGCCATCGAGTGGATTGAAGCCAACGAAACAGCAGACCCTGGCAAACCCTGGTTCGCATGGGTGGCCTTCAACCTGTCCCACGCTACTCGCCTGTCGCAGCCGACCCAGATGGCAGTGCCCAACCTCGATACAATGAACGCGGAAACCAGGGCCGAGATTGAAGCCTGCGGTGCCAACTTCGGGACCCAGGACTATGGCACCTGCTCTGGTGAAATCCAGATGCGCGCCATGACCAACGCGCTCGACACCGTAGTCGGAAAGCTCATTGATGCGGTCGACCGGTTGGATGAGAACACCATCATCATTTATATTGGCGACAACGGTACACCCATGTACCAGCGCCCGAATCTTGATTTCATCGACAACATGTACATCACCCGCGACGGCCGCGGCAAGGGCACCGCCTATGAAAGCGGTGTGCGCGTGCCGATGATCGTGCGCGGCCCCGGCATCGACCCCGGACGCAGCGAGGAATTCGCCAGCGCCGCTGACTTGTTCCCCACCTCGTTGTCGCTGGCCGGTGTGCCGACGCCGAGTGAGGTGTCCAACGGCGAAGGCACCGGCATGCTGCCGCTGGATGCGGTATCGCTGACACCGATCCTGCACAGCGAGGCCGAACACGTACGCGATCCCAATGCGGGCTACCTGCTCACCGAAACCTCCAACCTGATGACCGGCGGCACCCTGCATCTCGGAGCGCGAAACGCAACGCACAAGATTGTCTGCATCGGCGGTGTGAATACCGAGGCATGTGAGTTCTACGATCTCACCGCTGACCCGCTGGAAGAATACCCGCTGGTCATGCCGCAAAGCTGCGGCGCCTATGCCAGCGGTGAGTGGACGCCCGGCGACGAGCCGTGGCATTACTGCCGGCTAGTCGAGGTGGCGCAGACTAAATCAGCCAGGTAGGCCTGACATAGTTGTAGGTCGGCATAGGCCGCAGGCCATTAGCCGACGTTGGAATAATGCCGACAAACGCTTCGCTATGCCGACCTACGCGTTTAACATTCACAAAGAAGGCAAGCCGGAAGAGACGCTAAGCGTCGTCATCCGGCATGGCGGCCATAGGTCGCACTGAATGCATACACTGAAACAACAAATGAAGGGAACAACAATGAAAACCAACGTCATTAAAAACATAACGCGTGCAGCCATTCTCGCGGCCGCCGCACTGACCAGCTTGTATGCCAGCGCCCAGGCACCCGCGATTCCACCTTGCGGTCCGGCCGGACAGTTGTCCGCCGAATTTTCCGCCAATGTCGATGCCAACGCGCGCTGTTTCGAACTGCGCATGTACACCGCCGATCCTGAACGTGCCGGTCAGGGCGATTTTGAAGGCGGCATCAATGAACTACACCAGCGTTTCCGCGAAGAGGAAGTGGCAATTTTCGAGAAGCATGGCGCCGAGGTGGTCGGTGTATGGCAGGACAACGCCCGCTCCAACACCCTGATCTGGATGCTGGCTTATCGTGACCTGGCCCATCGAGATCAGGTATGGCGTGATTTCGCCGCCGACCCTGCCTGGACAGCGCTACGCACCAAATATAATGTGCCGCTGATGCCCCCGCAGGTGTTTTATATGAGCGCCACAGACTATTCCAACCTGAAGTAACTTGCCTCCGGAAACCAAAAGCCGGCGGGGAAACACGACCGGCCTTTTTTATAAGTACAGCGACATCACCCGCCGGAAGCGCTGGCTTTCAACTAGGTCGAGGTTGTCGCTGCCGTAACCCACATAGAGGTTCACCCGCCCCATGCCACTGAAGGTGTTGCCACTGAGGATGCCTAGTGAATGACTGGCTGACAGCGTGCCGGTATAGAACGCCGGAAAACCGTTTTTCAGGATATTCCTCACTTTCTTCCAGGCGCTGCCGTCGTGGAAATACACGTTGCCACCAGCGGTCGCCGCCACGTAGATGGAGCCAACGGAACCCACGTCCGAGGAGGCGACCGTCAATTCGCTGGTGATAACCGGTGACTCCGTAGTGCCGCTATTGGCAGCCGTCGCGCCGAACTGGCGATACAAGGCCGACTCAGGTAGGTTGCGGAGGCCGAAGACGACGGCCCCATAGACGCTGTCGTCGTTCAGCAGGCTCGAGCTGACTATGAGTGGCTGGCTGGCACCGTTGAATATGCCGTCGTTGCTGTTGCGGGTACCGCGATTGCCCTCGCTGTTGTAGGGGCTGCGGTTGTAGATCTCGTCAGTGAAGTCGTCATCGAAAAACAGCTGTGAAGTATAGTTGTAGGTCAGGTTGTTGTTTTCGTCATAGACGCGGGCGCGCAGGTGGATGTGCGTGGCGCGGCCCCGGTACCAGCCGGGATAGATCGTCCTGAATGACACGTTGCCGTCGGCATCGGAGACCTGGTAGCCGCGCAGGAAGGTCTGCCCGAGCGTGCTGGACTGGCCGCCGCCCATGGAATCGGAGTATTCACCTGCGGCATCGCAATGCCAGATATCCACTTGTACGTTAGAGGCGACATTGAACCCGCAGGACTGGCCGTCGTTGTCATAGACGCTGATGTCCAGGTGCAGGGGCGTGGCGTTGAGTACGGATGACCGGGTGGTGTTGGTGGTGATATCACTGCGGTTTAGCTTTTCATCGACCCAGTAGGGGCCTTCGGTCATCTGAGGCGCCAGGGTGCATAGGTTTTCCGCCGCCACCAGCGGCCGGATCGGGGCAATCAGGCCGCCGCCCAGCAACGGGAACAGGCCCAGGAGCTTGAGGTTGTCGCGGCGGGAAAGGGAAGGTTGTAACAGGGTAGTCTTGTTGGGACGGGAGAACTGCCGGTGCTGCATGAATGCGGTCCATTTGGGATATGTTGAGGGGTCTGGGAGAGCCATAACGCTAAGCCTTCGATTCGGTTTACTTTCGATACGCCAGTGGTATTCTGCGGAGTCGAATAATCATAACAAAATCGGAAACCAGCGCTTCAATGACTTCCAGTAGTTACCGGCCCGGCCGCCACTTCCTGCAGATTCCCGGGCCGTCAAACGTGCCGGACCGCGTGCTGCGCGCCATGGCGCAGCCGGTGATCGACCATCGTGGCCCGGAGTTTCCGGCGCTGACCCACCGCCTCCAGGACAAGCTGCGCAAGATCTTCAAGACGAAGCAGCCTGTAATCGTTTATCCGGCCTCCGGTACCGGGGGGTGGGAATCGTCATTACTCAACACACTGTCGCCCGGCGACAAGGTACTGGTCTTCGAGACCGGCCACTTCGCCACTCTATGGAAGAACGTGGCGGTGAAACTGGCGCTTGATGTGGACTTTGTGCCCGGCGACTGGCGCCACGGCATCGATGTGAACGTGGTCGAGGAAAAACTCAAAGCAGACACCGGCAAGGCCATCAAGGCGGTGTGCGCCGTGCATACCGAAACCTCCACCGGCATCAACAGCGATATAAAAGGTATTCGCAAGGCTATCGATGCCGTCGGTCACCCTGCGCTTTTCATGGTGGACGCCGTGTCGTCATTGGCCTGCTCCGATTTCCGTTTCGACGACTGGTGTGTTGACGTGTGCGTCAGCTCTTCACAGAAAGGCCTAATGCTGCCGCCGGGATTGTGCTTCAACGCCATCAGCGAAAAGGCAATTGCCGCTTCGAAAGAATCCATTGCGCGGCATTCCTACTGGCGCTGGGATGAGATGCTGGCTAACAACGAACGCGGTTATTTCCCGTACACACCGGCCACTAACCTTCTGTACGGCCTGGACGAGGCCCTCGACATGCTGTTTGAGGAAGGCCTCGACAATGTCTTCGCCCGCCACATTCGCCTGGCGACTGCCACGCGCGCCGCCGTGGACGCCTGGGACCTGGAGAACCTGTGTCTCAACGATAACGAGTATTCGAATTCCACCACCGCTGTGCTGATGCCGGGCAACCACGACGCCGACAGATTACGCGGTATCATTCTGGATAAGTTCAACATGTCACTCGGCACCGGCCTCGGCAAGGTGAAGGGCACCGTGTTCCGTATTGGTCACATCGGCGACTTCAACGACCTGTCGCTGATAGGTACGCTGGGTGGCGTGGAAATGGGACTGGCACTGGCCGGTGTGCCGCACAAGCAAGGTGGCGTGCGGGCGGCGATGGATTTCCTTGAAGGCAACGAAAAAGGGATAAAGAGATAAAGGGCAGGCGATTCAGCGATCCCAATCAAAGTGTAGGTCGGAAGAGTCCCACAGGGAATATCCGACACGAAAGGGACAACAGACAGGGGGGATATCATGAAAACAAAGATCGCAGTAGCGTTATTACTGACCGGCATGGCGGCAGGTGCCATGGCGCAGCAACCATCATCCATGTTCGACCGCGGCAATAACCAGCAGGCCTGGCAGGATGCCCGCTACGCCGATATCATCGCGTCATGCAACAACCCGCCGGTAACTGTGCGGCCCAACAACCCGATTCCGCCCAACAACACCACGCCGCCATTCCCGACGCTGCCGTTCTCCACCGCCATCCCTGGCGTCATCGACCACGGCAAGACCTGGACTACGGTATGGTCCTGGAAGGGCAACAATGCCGACGGCCCGATCACGACCGATGATGGCAAGATCCTGTTTGCCAACAACGACGCTGGCAACATCATCGAACTCGACCCCGCTACTGGCCTTGGACGCATTGCCTATGACAACATCGACACCGGCGGCGCCGTCTCGCGTAGCAAGAACGGCAACCTATATGCGGCTACGCGCGGCATTGGCACTGGCATCCTGCAGTTAGAGCCGGAACGCAAGGTGCTCGCGAATTCCGTCAACGGCGACCCGCTGGAATGCGCGGGCGGCGTCATGAATGATCTGACCGCTGCCGCCAATGGCGGCGTCTACTTCTCCGTATCCGGCAGCGGCGTGTTCTACGCTGATCCCGAAGGCAATGTCACCAAGTACGGCAACGTACCTGCCGCCAACGGCATCATCCTCAATGCCGATGAAACCGTGCTGTATGCTACCAATGGCACCGAGGTAATAGCCTTCGACGTCCAGGCAGACGGTTCGCTCACCAACCAGCGCACCTTCGGCATGTTGCAGGGTGGCACCGGCGGTGACGGCTCGGCCATCGACAACGAAGGACGTCTGTACGTGGCAACCCAGCGCTCGGCCGATGTGTTCGCTCCGGACGGCACCTTTCTTGGTTCAATTCCGGGACCGCGCGGCATGCACGGTGTGTTCTTTGGTGGTGAAGACAAGAAGACCCTGTACGGCATTGTCTTCTATGGCGGCTGGGGGACGCAGAGCGCACGCAACGCCATCGTCGGTATTCCGGTGCTTACGCCGGGGTACCTCGGCCGCGCCAAGTAGGCCTTGAGAGGGTGAGGCCCATCATTCGGCATGGTGTCCACCTGATCTCTATATAGGGTAGGAGTACTTTTTGGATCCCAGTACAGCTGTCAATTCGAGCGCGGCCATTTCTCTGTCCGGCTTTGCCGTCGTCATCTTCCTGTTGCTGTTCCTCATCGCGCGCTGGAAGTGGCACGTATTCTTTGCGCTTTTATTGCCCATCATGCTGTTCGGCATTCTTCCGGGCGTGCAGCAGAACAATTTCATCGACGCCTTTGAATCCGGCTTCGGTAACACGCTCGGCGGCATCGGCGTGGTCATCGTGCTTGGCTCGATCATCGCCGAGGCACTGAAACATACCGGCGCCATTCAGGTCATTACTCGCTCCATGGTCAACCTGGTGGGCAAGCCCCGTATGCCGCTGGCGCTGACCTTGACCGGTTTTATCATTGGTATCGCCATCTTCTCCGATGTCGCCTTCGTCATTCTAAATCCGCTGGTGCACTCATCAGCGCGAGCCATGAGTGTCGGCATCGCCGTTATGTCTACGGGGCTCGTCGGCGCACTGCAACTCACCCACGCCATCGTGCCGCCGACACCCGGCCCGCTCGCCGCAGCTGCCCTGGTCGGCGCCGATATCGGCAAGACCATCATCGCCGGCAGCATCGCGTGCCTGTTCGGTTCGCTGGCCGCTTGGGCATGGGGCGTCTACTTCGCCGGGCCGCGTATCGAGACTGAGGCTTCCGAGGAATTCGATAACATCAAGATAGAAGGGCTGGGAGACACACCAGAGCACCTGCCGTCCACGTTGAGTTCCTACATGCCCATCGTCATTCCCATCCTGCTCATTGGCATGCAGAGCATCGTCAATCTGACCATGGAAGAGGGTACCTTGCTGCGCACCATCTTCGGTTATCTAGGCTGGCCGGTGGTGGCGCTGTCCATCGGCGTGTGGCTGGCTTACCGCAATATATCCAGCAAGGATGACCTGCAGAAGGCCAAGGACAAGTGGGTAGAGGATGGCCTAAGAACCTCCGCTATGATCCTGGTGGTCACCGGTCTTGGCGGCTCGCTATCCGCCATTCTGCGCGGCACTCCGGCGGTGGATTTCATCGCCAACCTGTTTGCCGACTACGGCCTTCCTGCCATCCTTCTACCGTTCGTGCTCGGCATCATCGGCAACATGATCACTGGCTCGACGACAGTTGGTGTCATCACCGCGGCATCTTTATCCTCCCCTATGCTAGGTACACTGGGTTTGAGTCCTGAGGCCGCCATGCTGTCCGGCGCCAGCGGCTCGGTCATCATCAAGTACGTTAACTCATCCTACTTCTGGATATGCACATCGCTCACCCGGTTGAGCGTGGCCGATGCCGTTTTCAGTTACGGCGGCGCAACGCTAGTGGGCGGGGTAGTCTCGTTCACGGTAGTATGCGGCATGTGGATGTCGGGACTGATATGAATAAAAATCAAATGGTTCAGAGTAACTTGATCAATCTACTAAAACGGTTGCTGGCTGCTGGTCTTGTCTATCATGTTACTCTGACCCCTTTGATCGCTATGGCGCATCACTCCACTGCCGAGTACGACGACAGCACCATCACCGAGGCCGAGGGTGTCGTGGTCGATGTGCTCTGGCGCAACCCGCACGTACGCCTAACTATCAGAACGGAAAGCGTCAATGGCGAAACTGAACTGTGGGAATTGGAAGGCATGGGCGTGATGCGCCTCGACCGTGCTGGGATTTCCCGTGACCTCATCAGTGTAGGCACACAGGTGCGGTTTGCCGGCAATCCCTCTGTGCGGCGCAATCGTCATATGTATGTCACCAATGTGCTAATGCCAGATGGCGAGGAGATTCTGCTGCGTACCACCGCGGAGCCGCGCTGGTCGCAGGAAGTGGTCAGCATCCGCGGCGGCTCGGAAATCGATCCCGCCCTGGCGGCGGCAGACCAGCCGGAAGGCCTTTTCCGGGTCTGGGTGCCGGCGGGCAACCGGGCGCCCGACTGGGCGAACGACCCGCCGCTAACTGCGTCGGCTAGAGTGGCTCGCCAGGCATACGACCCAACCCGTGACGACCCGCTGCTCGACTGTACGCCGCCGGGCATGCCACGACTGATCAGCCGGGCCGGTGGTCATCCGCTGCGGTTTGCTCGTGATGGTGAAGACATACTGCTGCAGAACGAGTATTTTGGGCTGGAGCGGCGCATCCACATGAACGCATCCGCCGCACCCGCCGGTATGACATCAACCCCGCTCGGTTACGCCACCGGCCGTTGGGAAGACGGCGACCTAGTCATCACCACCACCCACATAGACTGGCCCTGGTTCCAGCTTTACGGCCTAGAGGGGGTGCCACAGAGTGCGGCTGTATCACTGGTGGAGCGATTCACTTTTGATGCTGCGACTAACGAACTACGCTACAGCCTCACCGTCACCGATCCGGCCATCTTTACTCGCACCATGACAGCCGACGATTACATCTGGTTCCGCTGGGAACCTGGTCTGGATTTCCTGCCCTATGAATGCGTGACCAAGGTATCTGAGTAAACGGTTTCCGATTTATCGCTTACGGGTTAGAAGGAATTTCATCATTGGTGTTTAAAAATGCCGGCAATCCGGGCAATATCGACCAGTGTCAAACGTATTCGCGGGGCGGGCTTAATGAACACAACGCGTAAGATTGAAACGGCAACATCCCTGGCGGCAATGAACCGCCGCTGCTTCCTGAAAGCCTCCACTATGGCCGGGGCCGGCTTTTCCCTCGCCTCGTATTTCCAACCAACTGCCGGCCAAGAAATTCGCGAAACTGCCTCGGACCAGCTCGAACTCAACGCCTTCGTCGAGATAGGTGTCGACGGTTCAATAAGCATTTACGCCCATTGCCCAGAGAAGGGGCAGGGCATCAAGACCTCGCTGCCAATGGTAGTGGCCGATGAACTCGGCGTCGCCTGGAATGACATCACCGTGATCCGCGCGCCATTCAACGAGGCCCGCTACGGTCAGCAGCGAGCCGGAGGATCCACCTCGACGCCACGGGAGTTCGACCCCATGCGCCGCGCCGGCGCAGCAGCCCGTACTATGCTGATCAGTGCCGCCGCACAGCGGCTGAATGTCGATGCAGTTTTGTTTTATACCGAAGACAGCCGCGTCATCCACCGCAACACTGGCGAGTCTTTCACTTTCAGCGAGCTGGCCATAGAAGCCGCCATGCAGCCATTGCCCGACGTGGACACCCTAGTGTTCAAGCCGAGAGCCGAATACAAGATCATCGGCACGCGCGTGCCCGACGTGGATATCGAGACCATCGTGACCGGCCGACCCCTTTACGGATCCGACCTCAACCTGCCCGGCATGCTCTACGCCATGTATGAGAAATGCCCGGCAACTTACGGCCGAGTAGTAAGTGCCAATCTCGACCAGATCAAGGCCATGCCCGGCATCGTCGATGCCTTTCTGGTAACCGGCAACGACAACGTTGGCGAACTACTGGACGGTGTCGCCATCGTCGCCCGTTCCACTTGGCAGGCCTTCAAGGCGAGACAAAAACTGGACGTGCAGTGGGACACCTCGCTGGCCTCCAAAGACGACGACCGCGACCTGTTCGGCAGAATGCAGGACACCGCCAACGCACCGTGGCCGACCGAAAACCAGATCGCCGAATACGGCAATGTGGAAAGCGAGTTCGACAGCGAACTGACCACCACGGTAACGGCCACCTACCAGTTTCCCTACCTGTCTCACGCCGTCATGGAGCCCATGAACTGTACCGCTCATTACCAAGCAGACACCAACCGACTCGAGATCTGGGCGTCGACCCGCCAGCCGCAGATCACGGTGGCTTCCGTGAATAATGTCTTCGGCATCCCCGCGGAGAACATAACCCTGCACATGATGCGCATGGGGGGCTCGTTCGGGCGCCGCCGCTTTCAGGATTATTCCTGCGAGGCCGTTGCCATCGCCCGCCGTTTCGACGTTCCTATTAAATTACTGTGGACCCGTGAGGATGACATGATGCACGACCAGTACCGGCCCGGCGGCGTCTACGCCTTCAAGGGCGCGGTCAGCCGCGAGGGCAGGGTAGTCGCCATGCAGACCCAACTAATCGGCCCGTCCGTGCGCGGCGTGGCTACTAATGGCACGCGTCTCGGCGCCGATGAATTCCCTGCACTTAACATTGATAACTACCGCGCGGCGATCTCTCTGGTCGACTCCAACACGCCGACTGGCTCCTGGCGTGCGCCAGGCTCCAACGCCACCGGTTGGGCCGTTCAGAGCTTCATCCATGAACTTGCCGTTGCCGCCGGCCGCGATACCGTGGAGCTTCTAGTCGAAATGATGGGTGAACCGCGCTGGTTCAAGGAAGGGCAGTTGGGTTCTCTTAACACTGGCCGCGCGGTGAACGTTATCCGAACCGCCGCCGAACGCAGCGGCTGGGGCAGAAGCCTGCCCGCCGGGTACGGCATGGGTATCGCCTTCCATTTCAGCCACAACGGCCACGTGGCCGAAGTCGCCGAAGTCAGCGTGGACGCCAACAACAAGGTGACAATCCACAAGGTCACGGCAGTAGTGGATATAGGCCCGGTTATCAACCTGAGCGGTGCGGAGAAGCAAGTGCAGGGCGCCGTCTTGGACGGCATCAGCACCCTGCGCGGACTGGAGATCACGTTGCGCGACGGCGTGGTGCAACAGGACAACTTCCACCAGTACAACATTCTCCGAATGAAGGATGCCGCCACCGAGATTGACGCCCACTTCATCCAGAGCGACCACCATCCCACAGGGTTGGGCGAACCGGCACTGCCGCCATTGATGCCGGCGGTGTGTAATGCGATTTATGTGGTGACGGGGAAGCGAGTGAGGGAGTTGCCGATTTCCAGAGAAGGCCTCATTGTATAAAAGTAAAAAGCTATAATTTGAAATACGGTTTTTGATTCCATGCGTTCAAACATTCATCATTTTTTTCTGTCATGTCTCTTTTTGTTAAGTTTCGCTGTTCAGGCGCAGAGCCTGCGCTGGTCCGACCCGGCCACCTGGCCTAACAATCAGGTTCCGGTTGCTGGTGACAAGGTCACCATTCCCAGTGACCAAGAAGTGCTGATGGACCTGAGCCCGCCGGCCTTGGATGGGATCACCATCAACGGCAAACTCAGTTTCGCTGATGAGTCCGACTTGGCGCTGACCACCGAGTGGATCATGGTGTTTGGGGAACTGCAGATAGGCACTGAGGCCAATCCCTTTACCCACAAGGCCACTATTACGCTAACCGACAATAACAAAGGCGAGCAGCTGATGGGTATGGGCGACCGCGGCATCATGTTGTCAGGTGGCACCCTGAACCTGCACGGTAACCGTACCAATGCCTGGACGAAGTTGTCGGAAACTGCCGACGCCGGCAGTACTACTATTAATGTGCTCGATGCCAGCCAGTGGATGGCTGGCGACGAGATTGTCCTAGCGTCAACCGACTACAATCCACGCCAGGCCGAACGCCGCACGATTGCTTCTATTAATGGCAACACTCTCACCCTAGATGAACCCCTGCAATACATGCACTTCGGTGAGATTACCTTCGGTGTGGATGAGCGCGGCGAAGTGGGACTGTTGACCCGTAATATCACGATCCAGTCCTCTGAAGATTCGCTCGAGTCGTATTTTGGTGGCCACATCATGGCCATGGTAACCAGTAAGATGTATGTCGAGGGTGTCGAGCTCAACCGCATGGGCCAGAACATGGAGCTGGCTCGCTATCCCATTCACTGGCATTTAGTGGGCGAGGGAGGTAAGGGCCAGTACGTCAGGAATTCAGCCATCCACGATACCTTTAACCGCTGCGTCACCGTGCACGGTACCAATGACCTGCGGGTGGAGAACAACGTCACCTACAACAGTGTGGGCCACTGCTTCTTCATGGAAGACGGTATCGAAACCGGCAACGAATTCATCGGTAACCTAGCCATCCAGGTCAAGTGTCATCCTACACTGGACTGTGTGCCGTACAACCTCGGGCCAAACGGTGAGATCAATGGCCAAAACCGCCAGGCCATCAGGCGCATCAGCATGTCCGGCGAGCATACCCTGCTGCCGTCCGACAATACGGTAGCCGCCTACTGGATCACAAACCCAGACAATACTTATGTGGGCAACGTGGCCGCCGGTTCCGATGCGACCGGCTTCTGGTTTTCCATGCCGGAGCATCCAAATGGCGCGTTCCTGGGCTCGGAGGACAGCGCCAACACTTGGCCGCGCCGTACGCCGCTACGTGAATTCCGGGGAAACGTGTCCCATTCCAACTACGACGGTTTCATGTTCGACCGCAACATCAATGAAGACAACACCTTCGATTTGTCCTTTACCGCGTACACGCCGTTGGAAGATCCGGCGGACCCGTACAGCGAGATGGTGGAATCCCACTTCGAAGACCTGACCGCTTACAAGAATCGCCATGGTGGTTTCTGGGGGCGTGGTGAACTTCATGTATTTAGTAACGCGATACTCGCCGACAACGCCATCGGCATGACGCATTCCACCGGCACGTTCGGCAGTGAACGCTTTACCTCGCGGTTGGTGGACTCATTGGTGGTGGGTGAGACTGATAACATCGGCAATCCCACGACGCCAGAGGAAATCGCCTATGGCCGCAGCCTGCCGAAGACTACCATCCCGGATTTTCCAATCCGAGCCTACGAGTACTACGACTATCGTCACGAGGTGGTGAACACGACCTTCATGAATTACCAGGACAACGACCAGCGCAAGACCGGCGCGCTGTCTTGGCTGCTGTTCACGGGCGCGGGGGTAACCACCGAGAACACCGTCAGAGGGGCAAAATTCGTAAATGCCAAGCCGGTGTATTTCCCCAACATCGATGACCGCTTCGACAGCGACAACCGTGGCGCCGTGGCCTACCGCAGCCTGGCGATCCACGACCTGGACGGCTCGGTGGGCGGCATGGGTGACGCCTACATCCTGCTCAATGACGGCGAGAACGACAGCGTTGCCATCGACGACTCCTGTGAGATCAAGCCCGCTTGGAACGCGGCGGTGTGCATGGGTGATGTCGGGCGCCTGAATTTTCGGCCGAGTCAGATCCAAAGCCCGCCCGCGCCAGGGGAATTACGCGGCGGCTTCGGCTTCGGCTTCGTCCGTCCGACCCCCCGGCCTGCCGGGGCTGCTCCGGTTGCTCGACCTGCACCACCCGCACCGCCGGCACCCATAGTGGTTGTTCGCAACGGCAAGGAACACAAAATTACCAACAACCAGAGCACGGTGCGGGCCGGCACCGAGATCCAGGTGCTGACCGAAAGACCGGAAGTGTCGCTCAGTGTGAGTGAAATGGACCAGGGTTCATGGATTATGTTCGAACTGCCGGGTTTCGCCAGTGCAAACACGGGCGTGGAGCAGAGCAGCCTTGACGCGGTACGTCAGGCGAACGAGACATCCTGGTTCCAGGGTGAGGATGCCCTCTGGGTCAAACTGGTCGTAGCCGAGCCGCTGCTCTCGCCTGTTCGTCCGTCAAATACGCAGGCAAGTATTTCGCTCAGCCGCTAAATCAAGTGGTCAGAGTTCTTGATAACTCCAGATTACGTTGGTTTGAGATGATCTATAACTCTGACTCCTTGATTTGAGGTGGTCAGAGCACGGTTAAATAATAGGAACATAAGGGAGATTTCCGGTTATATGCGCACATCCATCCGCTTGTTTTTTCTTCCATTCCTGTTTTTAACAGGGTTCGCCGCCCAGGCGCAGTCCCAGCGCTGGTCCGACCCGACTACCTGGCCTAACAACCATGTTCCTACTGAAGGTGACAAGGTCAACATCGCCAGTGGACAGGAAGTGCTGCTCGACGTCAGTCCGCCGGCACTGGATGGGTTAACCATTAACGGCAAACTTATTTTTTCCGACGAGTCTGACCTTGAGCTGACCACCGAATGGATTATGGTGTTCGGGGAGCTGCAAGTCGGTACTGAAGCGAACCCGTTCCAGCACAAGGCCACTATCACCCTGACCGATCACAACGAAGGCGAACAGTTGATGGGCATGGGCGACCGCGGCATCATGATGTCCGGCGGCACCTTGAACCTGCACGGCAAACGCACCCACACCTGGACAAAGCTGGCGGAAACGGCCGAGGCCGGCGATAACCAGATCCGTGTGCTCGATGCCAGTGAATGGCAGGCTGGCGACCAGATTGTGCTGGCATCTACGGACTTCGAGCCCCGCCAGGCCGAGACCCGCTTTATCACGGCCATCAGAGGCAACCGCATTTCGCTGGATGAACCCCTGGCCTACATGCACTTTGGTGAGATCACCTTCGATGTCGATGAGCGCGGTGAAGTCGGCCTGCTGACGCGCAATATCAAGGTACAGTCATCTGAGGATTCCCTAGTGTCATACTTTGGCGGGCATATTATGGCCATGGTGACCAGCAAGATGTATGTCGAAGGCGTCGAACTCTCTCGCATGGGGCAGCATATGGAGTTGGCGCGTTACCCAATTCACTGGCATTTGGTAGGCGAGGGTGGCAAGGGGCAATACATCCGCAACGCTTCGATTCATGACACCTTTAACCGATGCGTGACCGTTCATGGCACTAACGATCTCCGCGTCGAGAACAACGTCACCTACAACACCGTTGGCCACTGCTTCTTCATGGAAGACGGCATCGAGACCGGCAATACGTTCATGAAAAACCTAGCCATCCAGACCAAGTGCCATCCCACGCTGGAGTGTGTACCCACCAATCTGGCCGCAAATGGAGAGAACGATTATGAGTACGAAAATCGCATGGCCGTCAGGGCGATCAGCTTTGGCGGTGAGCATACCCTGCTGCCATCGGATAACACGGTATCGTCTTACTGGATCACTAACCCGGACAACACATATATAGATAATGTGGCAGCCGGTTCCGATGAAGTGGGTTTCTGGTATTCGCTGCCCGTGCACCCGAATGGCGCTTTCCTGGGCTCTGAGGAGAGTCTTAACACCTGGCCACAGCGTACTGCAATTCGAGAATTCAGGGGCAACGTGGCGCATTCAAACTTTGACGGCTTCATGCTCGACCGAAACATCAACGAGGACAACACTTTTAGCCTGGCTGGCCCTTCGCATCAGCCCCGGGAAAACCCGGCTAACCCGGAGAGCCCTCCGGTAATTTCCTACCTGGAAGATCTCACGGCGTACAAGAATCGCAATGGCGGTATCTGGGGCCGCGGCGAGAATCACCTGTTCCGCAACGTGACCCTGGCCGACAACGCCATAGGCTTTACGCATTCCGCCGGTTCCGCCGGCAAGGATCCGTTTTCCTCGCTGGTCGTCGATTCACTGTTCGTTGGCGAAACCAACAACATTGGCAACCCCGGTACACCGGCTGAAATGGCGGCTGGTCGCAGCCTGCCGAAGCCCGGCATACCGGATTTTCCGATACGTGGTTACGAGTACTACGATTACCGTGATGACGTCGTGAACACCACGTTCATGAATTTTGAGGACAACGATACTCGTGGCTCAGGAGCACTCTCATGGCTGTTATTCACCAGCTCCGGCGTTTATACCGAAAATACGATCATGGGGGCTAGGTTCATTGATGCCAAACCTGTGTATTTCCCGATAATCGAAAAAAGATTCGACAACGACAACCGGGGCGGCGTCGCCTATCGCACCGCAGTGATCCACGACCTTGACGGCTCGGTCGGCGGCACGCCGGATGCCTACATCCTGATTCACGACGGCGAGAACGACAGTGTCGCTACGGATACCGAGGTTTGCGAGATCCAGCCCACTTGGAACGCCGCCGTTTGCACGGGAGATATTGGTCGCCTTTTTTTCAACGAGCCCAACAGCGGTTTCCCCGGCCTGGCCGCGGGGGCGCCGATCACGGTTACACGCAATGGCAAAGACCATAAGATCACTGCAAACCAGAGCAACGTGCGCTCGGGTACGCAGATGCGGGTGAACACCGACAGGGAAGTGCTGCATCTCGCGCTACGAGAAATGGACCAGGGTGCGTGGGTGATCTTTGAGCTGCCCGGTTACGATCATGCCGTCAGCGGTATCGAGCAAGACAGCATGAAAGCGCTCCGCGATGCCAGCTTGACCTCATGGTATAAAGACGGCGATACCGTCTGGGTCAAGCTGGTAGTCTCCGATATCCACTTCCCGGGTCCCGTTCTCGAGCCTGTCGGGCGGCTGGTTGCGCAGACCACGATCATGGTAAAACGCTAAGTCCTAGCCAGTGAATTCAAGGGGCCCCCGGTGTGAGCCAGGGGCCTTTTTTTTGGAAAATCATGCTATCCTCTGTGGCTCGCTCAGCTGGGTTAATCCACGGACTATCAGAGGGGAAGCTGATTTCATGCGCACATCTATAAGCCTGTTTTTGCTGTCTTTTTTCGTTCTCACCGGATTCGCCGCCCAGGCTCAGACCTTGCGCTGGTCCGACCCGGCCACTTGGCCCAACAACCAGGTCCCGGCTGCCGGCGACAAGGTCGTGATTGCTAGTGGCCAGGAAGTGATCCTGGACGTCAGTCCTCCCGCTCTCAACGGCCTCACCATCAACGGCAAGCTCAGCTTCGCCGACGAGGCCGACCTGGAACTGACCACCGAGTGGATTATGGTGTTTGGCGAACTGGCGATTGGCACCGAGGCCAGGCCACACACCCACAAGGCCACTATTACGCTCACCGACAATAACAAAGGCGAGCAGCTGATGGGTATGGGTGACCGTGGCATCATGATGTCGGGCGGCACCTTGAACCTGCACGGCAACCGCACCAACGCTTGGACAAGGCTGGCTGAAACTGCAGAAAAAGGCAGCACCACCATCGAGGTGATGGATGCCAGCCAGTGGATGACCGGTGACGAGATCGTGTTGGCTTCTACCGATTACAATCCGCGTCAGGCCGAGCGCCGCACGATTACTTCTATCAATGGCAACACTCTAATCCTTGATGAACCGCTGCAATACATGCATTTCGGTGAGATCACCTACGGGGTCGACGAGCGTGGTGAAGTGGGCCTCTTGACCCGCAACATAAAGATCCAGTCATCCGAAGATTCGCTGGAGACATACTTCGGTGGCCACATCATGGCGATGATCACGAGCAAGATGTATGTTGAGGGCGTCGAACTTAATCGCATGGGTCAGCACATGGAACTGGCCCGCTACCCGATCCACTGGCATCTTGTTGGTGACGGTGGTATTGGTCAGTACATCCGCAACGCCGCCATTCACGACACCTTCAATCGCTGCGTCACCGTACACGGCACCAACGACCTACGTGTGGAGAACAACGTGACTTACAACACTGTGGGCCACTGTTTCTTCATGGAAGACGGCATCGAATCCGGCAACGAATTTATCAGCAATCTGGCGATTCAGACCAAGTGTCATCCCACCCTGGAATGCGTACCAAACAACCTGGCCGCCAACGGCGAGATTGAAGGAAACCGCGGTGATCTCAGGCGAGTCAGCTTTTCCGGCGAGCATACACTGCTGCCATCGGATAACACCGCGGCGTCTTACTGGATCACCAACCCGGACAACAGCTACATCGACAACGTTGCCGCCGGTTCCGATTCCACCGGCTTTTGGTTTTCCATACCAATCCACCCGAATGGCGCGTTCCTAGGCTCAAATGACAGCCTCAATACCTGGCCGCGCCGCACGCCCCTGCGCGCCTTCAGGGGCAACGTGGCCCATTCTAACTTCGACGGTTTTATGATTGATCGACACATCGACGAGGACAACACCTTCGGCCTGGCCTCCTGGCCGTTGCAGCCGTTGGCGGATCCCACCGACCTAGAAAGCGACGTGATGGAAACCCACTTCGAGAACCTAACCAGCTACAAGAACCGCAATGGGGGTTTATGGGGCCGTGGCGACATGTACGTCTACAGCAACCTGACCCTAGCAGACAACGCCATCGGCATGACGCAGGCCGCCGGCGACATCGGCAGCCTGCCGTTCAGTTCAAGACTCGTTGACGGGCTGGTTGTAGGCGAGACGGAAAACATCGGCAACCCATCGACGCCGGAGGAAATCGCTTATGGCCGCAGCCTACCGAAGCCCGTCATTCCAGATTTCCCCATTCGCGGCTACGAATACTATGATTACCGCGATGACGTAATTAATACGACGTTCATGAATTTTCAGGACAACGACCTACGAAAAACTGGTGCGCTATCCTTTCTTTTGTTCACCAGCGCGGGACTCAGTACTAATAGCACCATAAAGGGTGCAGAATTCGTCAACGCCAAACCGGTCTATTTTCCGACATATGATATCCGGTTCGATAATGACAACCGCGGCGGCAACGCCTACCGCACATTGTCATTTCGCGACCTGGACGGCTCGGTGACCGGCATCCCCAATTCCCAGGTCATACTCCACGATGGCGAGAATGACAGCGTCGCCACCGACGACACATGTGAAGTTCATCCTGACTGGAACGCCGCTGTGTGCACGGGAGATATCGGTCGCCTGAATCTCTCAGATGCGAGAGGAGAATTTCCCAAGGCAGTCAATCTCGAATCACGTACTGCACGCTTCGCACTAATTTCTTCGCTGAATCCTAACGCGCAGAACGATCCCCTTGTTCAGTCTCAGCGTGCCGCGCTATTTTCTCGTCGTCCCCCGCAGGCGCCCATCGCGCTGGTGCGTAATGGCAAGGAATTCAAGATCTCTGGCGACCAAAGCACGGTTAAAGCTGGCACCGAGATCCAGATAAAAACCGAAAGACCGGAAGTCACTCTCAGCCTGGCGGAAATGGACCAGGGATCATGGGTTATATTTGAATTGCCGGGATTTGCCAATGCAGCCAGTGGCGTGAAACAGCCTAGCATGGACGCCTTGCGTCAGGCGAAAGAAACTGCCTGGTTCAGGGATGAAGAATCCATGTGGGTCAAGCTGGTGGCGGCATCTTCAGTCGTGGAAGTCATTCGTCCAACGGATCTGCAAGCCAGCATCATGCTTAGCCGCTAAGCCCTATTAAGACTTAAAAAACCCTCAGTACGTATTTTGAGGCATTTTTTATTACAGGCTATTTGATAGCGACTGAGGACATCCACTTCCAGATCAAATCAAGTTTTATCCCTTTGATTCAATAAGCACTGAGCGTCAAACTCAGAGGGCCGAATAGTGAGCCAGTTACTGCAGTAGCCGTTGCTGTGATGACGGTGCCCGCCGGCAACGCCGCCGGTGTTTCCAGCAGGTAGGAGGTTGGCCATTGTTCCGGCAAGTCCAGCGCTAATAGCAAGATTTGCACTCGCCCGTCAGGGTGCCGGGCAGTCACTTCCAAGGCATCCGTACCGGCAGGTAATTCCGGCCAAAGAGCGGTCAGTTGAATTGCATGCTCCAGAACAGTGTTCAACTGCAGTCGATTGCCGCTGGCCTGGCCTTGTAGACGCAGTTCCTGTAGCGACCGTTTTGGTCCCTCAGTTGACTCGGCCAGGTGCAGGCCAAGTTGGCCTTCCAAAAAGAAAGGTTTGTCTCTTCCGGAAACAAGGTAATTCACAACAAGGCGTTCTCCTGGTGCCAAATGAATACCGATGTCGCTGACAAATTCGCGATAACCGTGCCATGGTGTCCAAGTCGCTAGCCATTGGCTGTCTGTCGCTAGGCTAAACACCACTGCATGAAGTCGGCTGCGATCATTCGGTAAAAACTCCAGACCTGTTAGTCTGTATTCCTCCAGCAAATTGGTATCGATAAGGTTGCCGTACCATTGCATGTCAGTGCCAGGCAAATTGCCTGCGCCCACTCCCACTGGCGCGACGCTAATAACCTGGTCAGGTTCGCCAAGATGCCAACTGTCAGTGTCAAAGCTGGCGGTCACAGGTTCGGCTAACGCATCCACACCTGCTACATTAAAGAATAGCTCGCCATTGTTGCGCGGCCCCAGTCCTTCCACCCAGGACACGATAAAGCGCATCTCCCGGAGGGTCAGGTGATTGGCATTGCTGAATTTCCCGTAACCGGACACTGCCGCCCAGGGCGGCATATGCCGAGCCAGTACCTTGTCATGAAAGCCATTGCGGGCAAGCCAGGCCTGCTCCCAGGTTTCAATGGCACTGGCCGGGCCTCCGTCCATATGACACATCACGCAGTGCTTGTCGATAATGCGCACGATCTCGCGATCAAACAGCACTGAGTTGCTGGTGGCCGCATGGGGAAAGGTTAGCGCCGACCAAGTCACAGCAGCTGCGGCACCCGCTACCCCCAATAACCAGTTCAGCTTCCTCATGGCTTTTCTATCACTTCAAAAGTGAAGACAAAAGTGCGTAGTGTGTTTCGCCAGCGCACCTGGGTAAAAGCGCGGAATAAACCAGCATGAGGCATGAGCCCGTCAAATGTGATTCTCGGGCCGCCGCGTAGGGTGTCCGGGTCCACGCCCATGGGTATCATGAACATTATCGGACCGGTTTCTTCGTCAAAGCCCTGGTCCAGGTCAAGTGGATGCGAATGCACATAATCCACCAGGTCGGCACTGAGAATTAGCGTATGTCCGAAAGCCCCCAGATATGCCTGTAGATCAGTGACGGGCTCGTTCGTTTCTGCATCGGTGAAATGGAAATTGAGGTGTCCGTACAGACCGGCCATGAATGGATCGGGGTCATAGGCAAGGGTTGCCGTCAGCCCATCGACGGTTTTACTCTGCGTGGTGTCGGGCACCAGCATCGCACCGTCTGAGAAGATATCCCCGCGGTACCCTGAGGTCACCAGCGAGTGGGCGATGAACTGGCTGGTGCCGCCTGCAGGCAAAAAATCTGATAGTACCTTATAGTAGCCAGCTTCCTGCAGTTCTACCTGGATACTCCAGAGGCCACTTTCATCCATTACTGGATGAATATGCTGGAACCAGTCAAGATCCTGGCTGACAACGAACAAATGAAATAACTGGTCATGTACGCGAATGAATTCGGTAACCACTTCACCGCTATCCGGATGGGTGACACGAAACTGCAGAGTCAGCGATTCACCAGCCCGCGGGATGGCCGGAATGGTAGTAAATTCAAGGCCATAATCACGGACATCGAAAGGGCTTGAGAGCACTAAGCGCATGCCATCCCTGGGGCAGGTACCAGCACGAGGAGCTGTATAGTCTGAGTGTATTGGGCACATCCACACCTTTTCCTGAGTCGACCCATCGATGGTGGTAAGCCCGCCCTGAGCGAGGACACCGGTTGGTAGCAGGAGCGAGAGATAAAAAAGAAAAACTTTCACACCCCTACCTGTGAGGACTGGTTGCATTGCTTTCATAGGTGCCGCTGCCTTTACCCGGCAACTCATCTGCACGTGGTCCGGTGTATCTTGCTACGTGAAGGCCGGTATCACTGTCGGTCCAGTAGATCAGGCCATCCTTGAACACTGGATATGTCCGGGCAATGCTATGTGGCAGAGTAATAATATGTCCTACTTCCCTCGGGTTATAGGGATTGGAGATATCAATGGCCCGAATCCCATGTCCGTACCAGGAGTTGAAGACTAGGTTTTCAAACACAGTGGGGTTATGGTTTTGCTGGGCTACGCGCCGTCGCGGCTCACCATTGGGTTCGGTGGCGGATTGGTCCAGGCATTCCTGCAACTGATTGTCCGGTACGGCAAAGGCGCTGGTAAGTACCGGGGTTGCCTCCACTTCCACATTGACCATGCGCGCGTGCATGATAGGGCAGCCGCCAAAATTTTCATCAGTTATCCAGACCCAGGCCGGACGCCCTTCAGTGTTGCCTCGGACCTGAGCTGGACGATTGGGCACCAACACCGCACTGTGTATACCTGTGGGTAGGGAGTTGTTTGGCGGGTGGACATCGATCCGCGAGCGCGTAAGCAACACCTGGTAACGCACCACCTTGGCGATGCCGGGTGCGTCTGAAGCAAGAAAAGCGTGCAAGCCGGGGTCGTCATTAACCACCATATGGAGGCAGTCATTGGCAATATCATCCAAGAGGTCAGAATTGGTTTGCCCGCGCACGCTAGCTACCGTGGAACGGGGATTACAGTTTGCCATACCGGTTGCAAGTGCCGCATCGCGGTTGTTCGCCACCCCGGTCGAATTGAGTATATAGAAACCGGCATTACCCCCGGCCACATAGACACGCTCGCCGTCATCTGACACAGACAAGGAATGCAGCATGTTATTTTGGCGATCATTGAAATTACCGGCACGGCCACGAGCATCGGTCAGATGGCTGAAGTCGGCAAAGCGGCCATCAGCATAAAGGCCTGTAGCATCAGGTCTTTCATTTATAGGAGGGCCGCCAACATCCTCCAGACTGAAGGTAGCCAGTACTTGGGGGGCCTCGAGCACTGCGCCGGACTCCTCATCGGTGACCGCCATGGCATAGGCATCAGGCAGGCGCCGGGAAGGATCGGCAGGGTCGGGCAACCCGCCGCCGGCAAACATAGCCATGTAGACCAGCACGCGATTGCTGTTGCTAGGGTCATGCCAGAGATAGAATTCATGGGACGGACCGTTGAAATCAAACACCTGGCTCTTGCCGATGGTCATGCAGGTAGTCGGATCTATAGCGAACGTTTCCATCACTCCTTCGGTGCGGGTTGTCGCGTTACGTACCAGCAGCATGCGTTCGTTATTGGCGGAGTCGGTGTAGAGCAGTGCACGTAACTCGCGATCGTCGTACCCCTGATTGCCCACCTGGATTACAGGAAGCTCTCCAATCTTCACAGGCGCATCGCTCACGGGATCGTTTTGGATGCGAAAGATATCCACGCCGCGGGCGACACCGGGGCCGTTGCCATGGCCGAGAAAAAGACAGCTGCCGGCGATACCTAGACCACGTGCGTCCCCCGCGGCTTCCAGATCGCCACCTTGCCAGGGGCCGTCGACAGTATCCCGTCTCGATGGCACCGTCACTACCCAGTGAAGATATTCAAAGTTGCGCACTAGGCGGAGGTTGCGCTGCAGACGGGCAAAACCGGCGCGGGCATCGCGCTCCGAGGAGTTGGCATCTATTTCACCTCGGCGGTTTACCCTCACAGATGGCATGTCACCGATGGGCGTGTCGAAAGTGCTAGGCTGGCAACCGGCGGGGTCATCGGAAAAGTCCTGGCACTGGGCAATCGCCGGATCAGGCATAAGGACTATTGCAAGCACATACCCGGCCAGCATTAAGCCCATTGCTCTTTGAATCGAACTATTAAAAGCTCTCTTGTACATGTTGACGCCTATTTTTGTGATTCTATTTTCGTAAAAATACCACGAAATTTAAGTTCGGTGACATTCGTGAAACAAGTGTGGAAATTGGTCTTGACCGTGCCCCAGCATGGACTTTCATGGACTAGGCGTTTTAGGCTTACGGTAAGGAAATTAGGAGGGCGTTGCCATTCATGCATAATAAACTATCTATCTGGCATATGTTTCACATGCTAGCTTTTATGCTCTGTTTGTTGGCGCCAGCCGTGATGGCCCATCATCCGGTTGCCGCCAAGTTCGACCCCGCAAACACGCGGACCCTGAGCGGCAGAATTACTGCAATAGATTGGGCAAATCCTCATGTCCATCTATTTATCCAAGTCGATGAAAGTCTCGGGATTGTTGGTAATTGGGCAGTTGAACTGCCCGACACAATTACCTTGTCATTCAGTGGCTGGTCGCCTGATGATGTGGCCGTTGGTGAGTACATCACTGTTTACGGCCCTATTGCAAAAAATGGCAGCGAGCAGGTATGGGGTGAACGAATTACAAACAATAATGGTTTTTTACTTTTCAGTGTCGACGATAGTGCAGTTGTTAACACGCTAGCAAATATCGCTACTGGCCCAACACCCCGTTGGTCCGATGGCAAACCCCGACTGGGCCCTCCGCCCGGACAAATTGGTTATTGGCTTAACACCGGATCTGGCTCCCTCCTGGAAGATGGACAGACAGTGTCCATGGACGCGCAGGGTCTCCTTAAAAATCTTGATGATGCTGCCCGGGTTGCTCCATTTCAGGACTGGGCGCGCGACCTTTACATACTTCGCCAACAAGAATCTCTTGCCAGTGATCCTGGTTACCTTTTCTGTATACCGCCAGGTGGTCCCCGCCAGTTCCAGCAGACATTTGGTTTGCAATTTCTTGAGCAACACCAGCGTAATCGCATAACTATGCTTATGGGTGGGGCCAATCGGAATTGGCGCCTGATCTATACCGATGGCCGTGAGCAAATAAGCCAAGTCGGCGGTAACGATGACAATCCATTGTTTTTCGGCCGTTCTGTAGCGCACTGGGACGGTGATAGCTTGGTAGTGAACTCAGACGGGTACAACGAGGGCTTCTGGTTTTCTAACGGCGGATTGCCTCACACACGACATCTGCAATTAGAGGAGCGCTTAACACGCACTAGCCTAAATACACTTGAGTATTCGGTGACCATCAACGATCCTGGCAGCTATACCAGACCCTGGGCTAGCTCTTGGACTCTGCAGTGGATATCCGGTGAAGAAATGCCAGAGTACTACTGTCAGGACAACCGGCTATAGCATGATAGGAACATGATAATGGTAAAAAAGAAAAAGTTGAGACTTGCTAACTTTTTAAGCATGACCCTGCTACTGGTAGCCAATGAAACTATGTCTCAAGATAACAATGTTGACCTCCGTCCGCCGCCGCGAGGTGAAGACGGGCGTATACATTTCGAACCTCCATCTGGAGAAATAGGCATTTGGGGCCGAAGTTCCGGAGGTAACCTAGTAGCCAATCCGAATTCATACGAAGCATCACGAACAATGGGCGCACGCGTCCACATAGATGATATTCCTATACAGCCTTGGGCCTTGGCACTGACAAATTATCGACACAGTAAGTTTTTGGCTAGCGAGCCCTATGCCCGATGTAAACCAGCCGGTGGCCCACGTCAGTTAATGTCACCATATGGTTTGGAAATCATTTCCGTGCCAGATCAGGAGCGTATCGTAATTTTGAATATTTCAAACGGCCAAAGCTACCGCATAATATATATGGACGGCCGCGATCATCCTAACAACCTGAAGCCATCATTCTTTGGCCATTCCGTTGGCCATTGGGAGGGCGATACGCTCGTAGTAGATACTATTGGTATGAATGAAAAATCCTGGATGAGTCGGGATGGCCTACCTCACACTGAGGCGCTACATCTGACAGAGCGTTTTACTAGAACAAGCATCGATACCCTAGACTACACGGTGACTATTGATGATCCCGGGGCCTACACTGGTCCATGGACAAGCGGTTTCGAACTTGGATGGCAGCCCCAAGATGAACTCTTTGAATACATCTGCCAGGAAAATAATTTATCTCCGGAGTCCATGCTGGGAGATGGCCAATTGAGCAAGATTACGCCATGAAAAAACGCCAACAGGTTTTCAATTTTTTTCTAACCTGCAGTCTTCTAAGTCTTAATAATCTTAGTCTGCCAATCGCATTGGCCCAGGAGGGCCACCCTCTGGTTGGTACCTGGCAGGGCAATTGGGGCGAAGACAACTCGTTATTAACAGTGATTATTAACTGGGATGGAGAGCATTTCAGCGGAATCGTAAACCCTGGCCCAGGTTCAGGAGAGCCAAAGAATATAACACTGGACTCGTCAAAATGGTGGGTTGAAATGAGTTTGCCCGTTACAGATGCCAATCTCAACAGCGTCCCCTTCACCCTGAAGGGGTCTTTGGAGAATATCACTTCACGAACTCGCGCAGTAAATGCCACCTGGCATTATAATTCGGAGAGCGGGAGCATGCGTCTGGAGCGTCAGAGCGGTCCTTGAACTAAGCTCAAATTATTCAAATATATTCTCAAAGCAGTTGCATATAGCTGCTATGAAAGTTTCTGCGTACGATCTACTTATGAGTCAACACCAAGATGACTTAGTAAGAGTCCAGGAATTTGCCAAAGTTTGGTAATAAATCTCATAAGCCTGAAAATATTTATCTATTGCCAAGCATCATCTAGCATCCTAAGCAGCAGCATCATTAAAGCTAGAGGCTTTTTGGCTCGCACAGGACGCATCATGGAATTTCTTTTAATAAATTTAATAAAAAAGTTAATCCAATTGATTCTTTATTTCTCTTTCAAATCGACGAAGGTGGCCAGATAACATTACCACTTGCATCCAAGAGACCCATCTCGCCTAGTTTTTTTGCCGCCTCTTCCCCAGCTCGTGCGGGAGATGAGCCATTTAAATTAGCAGCAGGCTGAATGCCCATAGATTCAAATGTTCCATTAGCTATATCTATCATATCGGTGTAACGAAGGTTTGACTTAAGTGGACCATCGTTGACCTGGATAGCTCGTGGCCAGAACACTGGCTGGTTGCGTAAGCCTAACCACCCTACGATCTTTATAGTATCGCCTACGCTGAACTCCTCCTTTGTGAATCCATAGGCTTCTTGCACGTTAGTTGGATGGCTTAAGAGTCGCCACTTGGAACCGGGCTGCAGATCGCCGCCCGTGATCTCAACGTCCATAGTGATATGAGGATTACCCCATTTTATGTCAACGATAGTGCCTTCAAAGGTTTTTGTATTGGAGCCAAACTCACCAAACTGGGCAGTAGAGCTGTGGTGGGCAAATAGCGTGCTGGTGCAAAAGACTGCCGCTATGATGAATGATGAAAATAATAATGTTTTTTTCATGATGTTCTCCTGATGGAACTATTCCCAAACTACGCAGCGGGCATTACAAAGAAGTTCAGATTGAGTGCCTTCTCCGGTGGTAGCATTGATTTGCCAGTAGCCGGTGAAATCATCCGCGGTTATCGTGCAAGCATTATGGTCGGTTGGGCTTTGGATGCCTCGAATTTCCACATGGGTGAGGAAGCATGCGGAATTGGAAATGGGGGCAAGGATCTTTTGCTCTGATTGTGCGGTCATGGAGTTGAGTCGAATCCATGCGGCAGCTTCGGGCTCGGGGCTGAGGCTTAGATTAATCGCACTTGGCTGTGCTGAGCTTTGGTCGTTACTTGTTGGCATTGACTCGGCCACAGCGTCATTAGACTTATTGCCGTTGCCGCCCATCAACCATGTGGTGAGCACGCTAACGACAATGGCGACTATTGCAGTAGAAAATAATGTTTTCATGTTGTACTCCATAGTGTCATTTAGCAGTTACTGCTTTGGTTCATTCATAAAATCCGCCCTCAACCCATAACTGCGTAGACTCCTGTCTGCTTGGGGTCTGAACAAGTTCGCTATCAGATACCTTAACTTACCGGTGGGTAAATGCAACTGGTTCATTGAGGTATTCAGCGTCTTTAAGGTTAATAGTCAGCAGCATCCCCAGGGCATCTTCAGTTAACTAGAAGCGTTCCATTTGCTCAATGCGTCAGCTGAAGAGTTGCTAGTTTCGACGACTAGTTGACCATCCTCAAATCATCCTGCCGAATGGTCAAACTTTGACGGCGGTCCGGTTGGGGCAGATCGATCTAGATGGATGATTATATTAAATTCCTGCAGATCGCAGCCGATAACCCAAGTATCAGCGTCAACACAAGTGACCTAGTGATAGTAGGGCAGGGTCGTGGATTTTGGTGGGCCTAGGAACTACCTAGTATTGATGATGGCTAAAAAACAATTAAGGAATCTAGTCGATTCGAAAGATTGAGGTATGTGGTGTTGTAGCAAGAGCTAATACAGTTATTTTCTCATCATATTTTGACGAGTCTGTATTCTAAAAAACAATATTTTAGCTGGCTTAACTCCTTTACGTACTTCCCTGGTGTGGGTTTTCTGGTTAAAAATTATGCTATCCTTTGTGGCCCGTTTAAGGGGGTTAAATCACAGACAATCAGGGGGGCATCTGATTCCATGCGCACATACATTCGCTTGTTTTTTCTGTCATTTCTCGTAATAACGGGAGTTACTGCCCAGGCCCAGGCCTTGCGCTGGTCCGATCCGGCCACCTGGCCCAACAACCAGGTGCCAGCCGCGGGCGACAAGGTTGTTATCGAAAGCGGCAGAGAAGTGTTCCTGGACGTCAGTCCGCCGGCTTTGGGTGGACTTACCATAAATGGCAAGCTCAGCTTCGCCGACGAGTCTGACCTGGCGCTGACCACCGAGTGGATCATGGTGTTTGGCGAGCTGCAGATCGGCACAGAGGCCAATCCGTTCCAGCACAAGGCCACCATCACCCTCACTGACAACAATGAGGGGGAGCAGCTCATGGGCATGGGCGACCGCGGCATCATGCTGTCAGGTGGCACCCTGAACCTGCACGGCAACCGCACCAACGCCTGGACGAAGCTGGCGGCCACCGCCGAAGCCGGCAGCACGTCTATCAATGTGCTGGATGCCAGCCAGTGGATAGCCGGTGACGAGATCGTTCTTGCCTCGACCGATTTCAATCCGCGCCAGGCCGAGCGCCGCACCATTGCCTCCGTAAATGGCAACACCATTACGCTGACCGAGCCGCTGGAGTACATGCACTTCGGTAAGATCACTTTCGACGTGGACGAGCGTGGTGAAGTGGGCCTGCTGACCCGCAACATCAGGATCCAGGCATCCGAGGATGCGGCCGAGTCCCACTTTGGCGGCCACATCATGGCCATGGTCACCAGCAAGATGTATGTTGAGGGCGTGGAGCTGAACCGCATGGGTCAGCATCTTGAACTGGCTCGCTACCCGATCCACTGGCACCTGGTCGGTGATGGTGGCAACGGACAGTACATCCGCAATGCCGCTATTCACGACACTTTTAACCGCTGCGTGACGGTGCATGGCACCAACGATCTGCAGATTGAAAACAACGTCACCTACAATACCGTGGGCCACTGCTTCTTCATGGAAGATGGCATCGAACACGGCAACCGTTACGTCAGCAACCTGGCCATTCAGGTAAAGTGCCACCCGTCTAACCCCTGCGAACCCACCAACCTGGCCGCGACCGGTGAATACACCGAGGAGCGCCAGGCGATTGGCCCGCGCGGCCAGCGCTCACCTAACGTGCTGCTACCATCGGATAACACGGTGGCCGCTTACTGGATTACCAACCCGGACAATATCTATGTAGATAATGTAGCTGCTGGGACAGATGCCAACGGTTTCTGGATGTCACTGGGTGAGCATCCCAACGGCGCCTTCGAGGGGTCGGAGGAAAGCCTCAACACATGGCCGCGTCGCATCAAATTCCGTGAGTTCCGCGGCAATGTCGCCCACTCGAATTACGACGGCTTCATGTTCGACCGCAACATCAATCCCGATAATACGTTTGGCGTCACCGGTCCGTCACATACTGGTTATGCCGACCCGGCTGACCCGGACAGCGAGCCGCTGGTGACGGTGTTCGAGGATCTCACCACCTACAAGAACCGCAACGGCGGTGTCTGGGGTCGCGGCAGCCTGCACCTGTTCCGTAACGTGAAATTTGCGGACAACGCTATGGGTTTCACCCATGCTGCCGGCGGCGGTCCCCACGAGTACTCCTCGCGCGTGATCGATTCTCTGTTCGTCGGCGTCACCGAGAACGTTGGCAACCCGGCCACCCCGGAAGAGAAAGCCTATGGGCGCACCTTCCCCAAGCCGACGATGCCGGATTACCCGATCCGCGGATACGAGTTCTACGACTACCGACACGATGTCATGAACACCACGTTCATGAACTACGAGGATGATGACACACGCAAGACTGGCGCTATTTCCCACCTGCTGTACACCAGCTTCGGTGCAAGCTCCAACAACGCGGTCGAGAAAGTGACCTTCGAGAACGCCAAGCCGGTGTACTACCCGCCTATGGAGCGCAAATGGGGCAATGATGTGAATACCGGCAGCCTGGCCTACAGGACCGCCGTCTTCAGGGACCGTGACGGCTCGCTGGGCCTGGGTGAACCTTCCTTCGTGGTCATCCACGACGGCGTCAATGACAGTATCGCCGTTGGAGGTGACAATTGTCAGGTCAAACCGGACTGGAACGCAGCTTTGTGCACGGGTGATGTCGGGCGCATGAGCTTCATCAACGGTCGCGGCCTAGCCTTTGGCCGCATCAGCGGTGGATTAGGCGGATTTGACGGCCCCCCCATTATCCTGAGTCGTGCGGGAAATGAAATCAGCATTCCCGTGGGCACTAACATCCTTGCCAACACCGAGTTCAAGGTGACCACGGAACGCACGGAGATGGAACTGCACGCGATTGAAATGGACAAAGACGCGTGGGTGATCCTTGAGATTCCCGGCTTCTCGACAGCGGACGCGGGCATGGCAGTGGCCAGTCTGGATGCACTGCGCAAGGCCGATGACACGGCGTACTACAAGGCCAATGACGCGTTGTGGGTGAAACTGGTGTCTCCGGGCGATAGCGGCATCGGTGGCCACAGCGGCGGCGTGATGGTGAACGTCAGCCGTTAACAATGAGAAATTAATAAGGGATATAACAATGACAAGAAAAAACACATGTATCACCCTTAAAGCCGGGGCTATTACCATTGCAGGCTTGGTCTTTGCAGCAGATGCTTCGGCTGCCTGCACTCGCGAGTCGCTAAAGGCGTTGACTGACATCTATGTTGATGCCCAGACAACAGGCAATGCGGCCCTAGTGCCCCTGGCAGACAGCGTATATTACGGCGAGAACGATATGCCCCTGGACATTGCCGACGGTATATTGTCACAGGCCATCACGCCCGACTTTACCCGCAGTTTTGTGGATACGACTGAGTGCGCCACCTTTACCGAGTTAGTGGCAGCCAGCCATGTGCACCCGTATGTCATTCACACCCGCATGGAAGTAAATGATAACAATGCGGTGACCATCATGGAGTCGGTGGTCACCGATGAGGGTGACTGGGTATTCGGTGCAGATGCACATCTGGCGCAAACGCGTGTCGAGGACTGGGGCGTCATTCCTGAAGACGAACGCAATATGCGCGGTGTCCTCAAGGCGGCGGCTGAAGCCTATATCAACAATTGGGGCGATCCTTACCTACCGGTGCCGCATGGCACACCTTGTGCTAGGTTAGAGGGCCGCATTTACACGGGTGCCAGGAACCCGGAAGGCCAGATGTGCACCATGGGCGCCTTCCCGCAGCCAATAAGTACAGGCAATCGCCGTTTCGTGATCGATGAGACCATGGGTGCTGTCAGCATTTTTCACAGCTTTTCCTGGCTAGATGCCGGGTTGGGGCCTTATCACTCAGGCACACCGGCCAGCCAGACTTTTCGAGTGGAGGATGGTATGAACCGTTACATTCACGAAGTGACCGTGTGTACGACGCCAGGCTGCAGCCGGGGCAGGCCAGCGGGGCCGCCACCAGCAGCACAGTGAGTAAGTAAAAAAGTTATAGATAAAAAAGGGGCCAGCATTAGCTGGCCCTTGTCTGTTGTCGCTAAAGAACACACTCAGCACGAGAAGTAGGACTAGGTGGAGGAGAATGGAGATACACGCGCCAAGGCCGATCCCCCTGGCATCGTGAACCGGTTTTTCCGCAAAAGGCAGCACAGCTACCAGAAGGTTGCTGCTGTCAGGGATCGTGTCCTTGATTATGGCATCCGGCTGCCGTGCTGGTGTGGTTGTTCTAGTGTTTTCCAAAAATGGCATGCCTAGGCTGGGGACAAAATTAAAGGGATAAGTCGAAGGGGTAGCCCTTTATCCCTCAACCTGTCTAACCATGTATTCAACCGCCCTGGTGATTTCCTCATCGGACAGGTCGAGACGCTCACCTTTCTTCGGCATGACACCAGTCTCTCCACTAAATCCGTTCAGCGCATTGTTATTCAGGGCATCCATACCCTTGGAGATTCGTGGCGCCCATGCTTCGGCATCGCCCAGCGGTGGTGCACCACCAGCACCGGGCGGGTTGTGGCAGGCGATGCAGACATTGCTGTAGACCTGCTGGCCTGACATCAGTTGGGGAGCAGAGGGTTCTGCCTCGGCGGCAAGGGTTATGGTGGTGATGACCAGGCTGATCCAGATGCTGAAATAACGCATGACTGGTCTGAAAGCGTGGATTTTTGGATATGACATGAATCGGTTCCTAGTCTATCGGTGATGGGATTATAGCAAGCCCCGCTGCCGGGGTAATTTGCCGAAAAATCATGCTATCCTTTGTGGCCCGTTTAAGGGGGTTAAATCACAGACAATCAGGGGGGCATCTGATTCCATGCGCACATACATTCGCTTATTTTTTCTGTCATTTCTCGTAATAACGGGAGTTACTGCCCAGGCCCAGGCCTTGCGCTGGTCCGATCCGGCCACCTGGCCCAACAACCAGGTGCCAGCCGCGGGCGACAAGGTTGTAATCGAAAGCGGCAGAGAAGTGTTCCTGGACGTCAGTCCGCCGGCTTTGGGTGGACTTACCATAAATGGCAAGCTCAGCTTCGCCGACGAGTCTGACGTGGCGCTGACCACCGAGTGGATCATGGTGTTTGGTGAGCTGCAGATCGGCACAGAGGCCAATCCGTTCCAGCACAAGGCCACCATCACCCTCACTGACAACAATGAGGGGGAGCAGCTCATGGGCATGGGCGACCGCGGCATCATGCTGTCAGGTGGCACCCTGAACCTGCACGGCAACCGCACCAACGCTTGGACGAAGCTGGCGGCCACCGCCGAAGCCGGCAGCACGTCTATCAATGTGCTGGATGCCAGCCAGTGGATAGCCGGTGACGAGATCGTCCTGGCATCGACCGATTTCAATCCGCGCCAGGCCGAGCGCCGCACCATTGCCTCCGTAAATGGCAACACCATTACGCTGACCGAGCCGCTGGAGTACATGCACTTCGGTAAGATCACTTTCGACGTGGACGAGCGTGGTGAAGTGGGCCTGCTGACCCGCAACATCAGGATCCAGGCATCCGAGGATGCGGCCGAGTCCCACTTTGGCGGCCACATCATGGCCATGGTCACCAGCAAGATGTATGTTGAGGGCGTGGAGCTGAACCGCATGGGTCAGCATCTTGAACTGGCTCGCTACCCGATCCACTGGCACCTGGTCGGTGATGGTGGCAACGGACAGTACATCCGCAATGCCGCTATTCACGACACTTTTAACCGCTGCGTGACGGTGCATGGCACCAACGATCTGCAGATTGAAAACAACGTCACCTACAATACCGTGGGCCACTGCTTCTTCATGGAAGATGGCATCGAACACGGCAACCGGTACATCAAGAACCTCGCCATCCAGACCAAATGTCATACATCACTGGCCTGTGTTCCGACCAACCTGGCCGCGGCCGGTGAGGCTGAAGACTATGAAAATCGCCAGGCCGTTAGGCAGAGTGGTCAGAACTCCACGGATGTGCTCCTGCCCTCCGACAATACCGTGGCCAGTTACTGGATCACCAACCCGGACAATACCTATATCGGCAACGTCGCGGCGGGTTCTGACTCGAACGGTTTCTGGATGTCCCTGCCCGAGCATCCCAACGGCGCCTTCGAGGGGTCGGAAGAAAGCATGGCTACCTGGCCGCGCGACATCCGCATGCGCGAGTTCAAGGGCAACGTCGCCCATTCCAACTACGACGGCTTCATGTTCGACCGCAACATCAACACCAACAACACCTTTGGGGTGACCGGGAACATGCACATCGCTCACGAAGTTCCGGGGGATAGGTCGAGCCCGATCGTGGAAACCGTGTTCGAGGATCTCACCGCCTACAAGAACCGTAATGGCGGCTTCTGGGGGCGCGGCGAAATGCGCACCATCCGCAACTATCGGTCTGCCGACAATGCCATCGGCTACACGCAGGCCTCCGGCCTAGGTGGAGGCGCCAGCCTTCGAGACCCCTATACTTCACGGGTGATCGACTCACTGTTTGTGGGCGACACCGAAAATGTCGGCAATCCCAGGACATCGGAAGAAGTGGCATACGGCCGCAGCCTGCCGAAACCGATGCTCCCGGACTTCCCGATGCGTGGTTACGAGTACTACGACAACCGCCACGACGTGATCGATACCACGTTCGTGAACTTCGAGGACAATGACCAACGCAAGACCGGTGCTCTGTCCTACCTGCTGTACACCAGCTTCGGGGTCAGTTCCAACAATTCCGTCGAGGGCCTGACCTTCGAGAACGCCAAGCCGGTGTATTTTCCGCCGATGGCCGGCAACGCCCGGTGGGCCAATGATAACGGCAACAGTTCGGCCTACAAGACCGCGGTGATCCGCGACAAGGACGGTTCTCTTGGTATTGGTCCAAATACCTATGTGGTCATCCACGAAGGCGAGAACACCAGCGTGGCCACCGACCTCGAGGCCTGCCAGGTCAAGACCGACTGGAACGCCGCCGTGTGCACGGGTGATGTCGGCCGCCTGGGTTTTGCCCCGCCGTTCCGCTTTGGTGCTGCGCCTCCTGCCAGGCCCGCTTCGGTAGCAGGTACTCCGCCGCCGCGTCCGGCGGGCGGTTTGTTTGGTGCGCCACAGCCGCCGATCACGTTAAGCCGCAGTGGCCAGGATTATACGATCGCTGCCGGCAGCTCCAATGTTCGTGCTGGTACCGAGATTCGGCTTACCACTGAACGGGAAGATGTGTACCTGCGACTGTCGGAGATGGACCAGGATTCCTGGGTGATCATTGAGCTACCGGAATTTGCCTCGGCGGAATCAGGCACACAGCAGACGAGCCTGGTGGCTCTGCGCAACGCCAGTGAGACGTCCTGGTTCAAGGATGGAGATGCGCTGTGGGTTAAGCTGGTTTCCCCGGACAGTGGTCCTCTGGGCCTGGGTGGCGAAACCTCACTGCGGGTTACCCGCTAGGTTGCATGCAATTGATGTCGGCAAACGGCCCGTTGGGCCTAAGCCGACCTGCATGCCTGGTTCAGCAGGTTTATTCCGGATGCTGGAGCGTTGCAAGATAGGCGATGACATCTGCCCGGGTCTTGTCGTCGGGGATTAGCATCGGCATGAGGGTGCCGGGCACCATCGCCATGGGACTCACCAGGAATCGATCGAGGGTCTGACTGTTCCAGGTGAGCCCCGACGCCTTAAGCGCTTCCGAGTACTTACCGAAATCAGGCTGGCTGCCCGCCTCGCGACCCACCACCCCAATCAGGTTGGGGCCCTCGTTAGGGCCGCCGGATTTCTGCACGGAATGGCATACGCTGCACATGGTGTTGAAGGTTGCTTTGCCGTGCTCGATATCCGGCCCGGCATCCGTCAGAGTCTCTGCCGCGCACCCGGTCGTTGCTGTAACTACAGCGGTAAGGATTAGAAAACGGCGAAACCGTGTCATTGATTACAGGCTCTTGATGGTCATGAAAACTTCATGGCGGCACCGGATCCGGCGGCCGGGCGTAAGTTTAACAAAGTCCGCTTCACTGTGGTTTATCTTTTGGAATTTCCCGGATTTCACTTTTTTTTTCACAAACTTGGCCCATAAAATCGCATACGCTTTGCCATTACAATCTGGCTTAAATTTCTCGTGTTCGACATTCAACAGGGTTTGGGGAAATTACATCATGAAAATGTATAAACGTGTGTCCTTATTGTCCTGGCTCCTACCGGTCAGTTTCCTGCTCGGCACCGCAAACGGTGTTCTAGCGCAGGTTGCCCGCTGGTCCGATCCGGCCACTTGGCCCAACAACCAGGTGCCAGCCGCTGGCGACAAGATCGTTATCGAAAGCGGCAGAGAAGTGTTCCTGGACGTCAGTCCGCCGGCTTTGGGTGGACTAACCATAAATGGCAAGCTCAGCTTCGCTGACGAGTCTGACCTGGCGCTGACTACCGAGTGGATCATGGTGTTTGGCGAGCTGCAAATAGGCACAGAGTCCAATCCGTTCCAGCACAAGGCTACGATCACCCTTACTGACAACAATGAGGGGGAGCAGCTCATGGGCATGGGCGACCGCGGCATCATGCTGTCAGGAGGCACCCTGAACTTGCACGGCAACCGCACCAACGCCTGGACCAAGCTGGCGGCCACCGCCGAAGCCGGCAGCACGTCTATCAATGTGCTGGATGCCAGCCAGTGGATGGCCGGTGACGAGATCGTTCTGGCATCGACGGATTTCAATCCGCGCCAGGCCGAGCGCCGCACAATTGCTTCCGTAAATGGCAACACCATTACGCTGACTGAGCCGTTGGAGTACATGCACTTCGGCAAGATCACTTTCGGCGTAGATGAGCGTGGTGAAGTGGGCCTGCTGACCCGCAACATCAAGGTGCAGGGCTCCGATTCTGCTGCAGAGACTTTCTTTGGCGGTCATATCATGGCCATGGTCACCAGCAAGATGTATGTCGAGGGCGTGGAGCTTAACCACATGGGCCAGAACCTGGAACTGGCCCGCTATCCGATTCATTGGCATCTCATAGGGGATGCCGGCGAAGGGCAGTATCTCAGAAACTCGGCAATCCACGACACCTACAACCGCTGCGTGACGGTGCATGGCACCAACGATCTGCAGATTGAAAACAACGTCACCTACAATACCGTGGGCCACTGCTTCTTCATGGAAGACGGCATCGAGACCGGCAACCGGTACATCAGCAACCTGGCCATCCAGACCAAATGTCACACATCGCTGGCTTGCGACCCCACCAACCTTGCACCGTTCGGGGCATCTGAAGACGGCCTCAACTTCAAAACCACCGGCCAGGATTCCCCGGAAATCCTTATCCCATCAGACAACACAGCCGCTTCCTACTGGATCACCAATCCGGATAATACCTACATCAATAACGTAGCCGCAGGCTCTGACTCGACCGGGTTCTGGTTTGCCTTTCCCGTGCACCCGACCGGTGCTTTCGAGGGCTCGGATGAGAGCCTGGCCACTTGGCCCCGTCGCACCAAATTCCGCGAGTTTAGAGGCAACGTCTCCCATTCCAATATTGACAGCTTCATGGGTGACCGCGCACCAATGGCCGATGGCCATTTCAGAGTGGGAGGTTATATCGCCCTTGCCGATCCCGCTGATGCGGACAGTCCCCAGGTGGAGGACGTCATTGAGGACTACACTGCCTACAAGAACCGCAACAGCGGTATCTGGGCAAGGGGACAGATGCATCTTTACAGGAACCTGAAGATGGCCGACAACGGCATTGGCTTCACCCATGCTACTGGCGGTGGGTCATCCCTCTATACGTCACGGGTGGTTGACTCCCTGTTTGTAGGAGAATCCGAGAACATCGGTAACCCCATTGAGCCGGCTGAACTGGTCTACGGGCGCAGTCTGCCGCAACCTGCCGTCGCGGATTTTCCGATCCGTGGCTACGAGTTCTACGATTCCCACCATGAACTGGACAATAACACCTTCGTCAATTACCTGGACAACGACACTCGAAAGACCGGGGCGATTTCCTACCTGTTATATACCAGCTTCGGTATGAGCTCTAACAACACCGTAGCGCGCTCGACCTTCGTCGACGCCAAGCCTGTGTATTTTCCGCCAATCGACAACCGGTGGAGCAACGATGATTATGGCAATGCGGTTTACCTGACCTCGGTGTTCAACGACAGTGACGGTACCATCACCGGCGTTCCCAATTCTTATATCATCAATGAGACCGGTATCGACCCTGATGAAGGCTGCGAACTCAGGCCCACCTGGAACGCTTTTGTTTGTACGGGCGATATTGGGCGCATGAATGTTGGCGGCGGAGGGGGTGCTTTAGGTTTCGGGCGTGGTGATGCATCCCCATTTGAAATTGCGCCAGGTGGTGGCCGCATTCGGGGAGTGCGTCCGCCTTCTATACCTGTGGTGCTCAGCCGCAATGGCAATAAATTCACCGCTAACGGTGCAACCAATGTGCGTGCCGGCACCGAGTACATGGTAAGTACCGAAAGGGAGTCCGTGAGCATCAGACTGACCGAGATGGATGAAGGTTCATGGGTGATGTTTGAATTGCCTGGGTTCACAACTTCAGATTCAGGTACGGAGCAGAGCAGCATGGAAGCGCTGCGCATGGCCAAAACCACGTCTTACTTCAAAAGTAACGAGGCGTTGTGGGTAAAGCTGGTCTCTGTTGGTGACTTCCGTGGTGGCGGTGGCCCCCCTGGCAGTGGTGGTGGCCTTGCTCCAGGCGAAAGCCTCGAGGTCAGCCGTTGATTTCAGCATGGTTTGGGCAAAAACCCCGGCACAAGCCGGGGTTTTTGCATTTATGGAGCAGGTGTTTTGCCCGAATTTCATGGTATTCTCGACTATCTAAAAGTGTTTCATAAAAACGAAAACAGGATTTCCGTACCATGCGCATTCACGTTCATTTGTTGCTTATTGCTGCACTTTGTTCTATCGGTTTTCCCGCCAGCGCCTTGGCGCAGGGTCCCGTGGCGGCCAAAGGCGGATTATGGTCTGATGCGGACACCTGGTCGGGCGGGGCAGTGCCCCAGGCTGGTGACATTGTCACTATCGCCGCGGGCATAGACGTCGTTCTTGACGTCAGTCCGCCGGCCCTGAATGGTCTCAACCTTGACGGTACGCTGACCTTCGCCGACGGCCAGACCCTGGAACTGACCACCGAGTGGATCTTCAACCGCGGCAAGCTGGAGATTGGTACCGAAAGCGATCCGTATTCGGGCAAAGCGATCATCACCCTCACAGATAAGATACAGGGTGAGAACATCAACGGCATGGGCGACCGCGGCATCCTGATGATGGGTGGCCACCTGAACCTGCACGGCGACAAGTCCAATGCCTGGACCAAGCTCTCTGAAACCGCTGAAAAGGGGGCAACACTCATCAATGTGCTGGATGCCAGCGGCTGGCAGGTTGGCGACGAGATTGTCCTGGCCTCCACAGACTTCAACCCTCGCATGGCCGAGCGCCGTTACATCACCCGCATTCGCGGCAACCGGATCTCCCTGGATGAACCGCTGGATTGGATGCATTACGGCGAAATCACCTACGGCGTCGACGAACGCGGCGAAGTCGGCAACCTGACCCGCAACATCAAGATTCAGGCCTCCGATTCCAACCTGGAAAAATACTTTGGCGGCCACATCATGGCGATGGCCGGCAGCCGCATGACGGTCGAGGGCATCGAACTGAACCGCATGGGCCAGCACCTGACCCTGGCTCGCTACCCGATCCACTGGCACATCAACGGTGACGTTACCGGCCAGTACATCCGGAACTCCGCCATCCACGACACCTTTAATCGATGTGTGACCATTCACGCCACGGACAACCTACTGGTGGAAAACAACGTCGCATACAACACCGTGGGCCATTGCTACTTCATGGAAGATGCCGTTGAGACTGGCAACCAGGTGATCCACAACCTGGCAATCCAGACCAAGTGTCACCCGACCCTGGAATGCCAGCCGACTGGCCTGTTCCTGCCTATCCAGAATGAAGATGGCCAGAAATCGCCGCATGTCCTGCTGCCTTCCGACAACACCGCCTCCTCGTTCTGGATCACCAATCCGACCAACACTTACCGAGACAACGTGGCGGCGGGTTCCGATTCCACCGGTTTCTGGATGGCCTTCCCGACGAACGGCATCGGCGCCTTCCTCGACACGGAGCGGGGCAAGAATACCTGGCCCGGCCGCAGTCCGCTGGGAGAGTTCAGCGGCAACGTCGCACACTCCAATTTCGACGGCTTTATGCTGGATCGTGGCCCTCGTCCCGACAACACCTTCGGCATCGCCGGGCCCAACCTGGTCGTCCGGGAAGATCCAACTGATCCGAACAGTGAGATTTTGGTAGCGCACTTTGAGGATTTCACCGGCTACAAGAACCGCAACAACGCGATCTGGGGTCGCGGTGAAATGCACCTGTACACCGGCCTGAGGCTGGCCGACAACGCCATAGGGTTCACCCATGCCGCGGGCGTCGTCGGTGCCGCCCCATTTACGTCACGGGTCGTCGACTCGGTGTTCGTGGGGGAGTCAGGCAATATAGGTAACCCTGTTAGGCCCGAGGAAATCGCTTACGGTCGCAGCCTGCCGCACGAGGCAGCTGATTTCCCGATTCGTGGTTACGAGTACTACGACTTTCACCACGAAGTGGAAAACACCACGTTCGTGAACTATCAGGCCAACGATTTCCGTGATGCGGGGGCACTGTCCTACCTTCTGTTCACCAGCTTCGGCATGAGCACGGAAAACTATGTCAGGAACATTACACTGGAAAACGCCAAGCCGGTCAGCTTCCCGCCGATCCAGGCGCGCTGGGCTGAAGATTATGGCCGCAGCGCTGCCTACCAGAGTGCGGCATTCAGGGACCTCGATGGTTCCCTCACCGGCATTCCCGATTCTACGGTCGTCATCGACAACGGCATCGCCTCCTCGGAAGAGACTTGCGATGTCAAGGCTAGCTGGAATGCGGCCATCTGCACCGGTGATATAGGTCGCCTGCTTATCGCGGGTAATTTCAGCGGTTTCCAGACCGGACCCATCACCAACCCGATCATCCTCCAACGCAACGGCCGGCGGATGGAGTACATTGGGGGCGCCACAATCGAGAGCGGCTCCGAACTACGGGTAGAGACGGCACGGGACACGCTGTCCATGTCTCTGCAGGAAATGGATCCCGGATCCTACGTGATCTTTGAGCTGCCCGATTTCACCTCGGTTGCCGACAAGGGCAGGCAACAGGAAAGCCTCGACGCGCTGAAGCTTGCCAGCGAGACGTCATACTACAAGGGTGAAAACAGCCTGTGGGTCAAGCTGGTCGTGCCCGGCAGCGGTTCGGGCGGCACCTTCGACCCCGCGGCACCTGGTGCGGGTGGTCCTCCCTTTGGCGGCGGCCAGAGTGGTCCGTGTCGCGGCGTATGTGTCGACGTCGGCAAGTAATACAGTTTCACTTGGCCCTGGGAATACTGCTGAGTATTCCCTCTTAATGTGTTTTTTATTCTTATTTATTCTTTAGGGAAGCTTTCCGGAAGCTGCAGGTAGCGCTGCGCGCTTTCCTGGTCGCAGGGCAGCTCGATTTTCTCAAAGTCGGGTGCGTAAACCCATGGCATCTCGTAGCTGATTGGGCCGCTGATATAGAGCGGGTCAGTCATCTCGAAACTGTAGGTAATGGTGGTGCCATCCTCGCTCAGTCGGAAGCGCTCGATGAGGTGCTTGTCTGGCCCGGACGGCAGCTTCTGCGCATTACCCATGCCGTGTTCGGCAAACTTCGCCGTATCGACTACCAGTACGTTGCCTTCCCAGCGCCCGATCGAGTGACCCTGCACCGAAGGTTCGACACCCACGTGCGAAGTCTCGTTCATGTGAATAATGCGTTCCGCGCTTTCCAGCTCGGTGCGGATTATGATTTCTTCCTCTCCCAACGTAATGGTCTTGGCGTCGCCAATGATCATTAGGAACGGCGAGGCGTAGGAGACGCAATTCTTGCCTGGATTGTTGGCGTTTTCGAAAGTGGCATGGGCTTGCATGCCTGCCTCCGTCAGTGGCCAGTCCGTGGGTTCGAAGAAAAAGAAATGCCGGCTGATCTCAGGTGTGGTGACTGTTCGCCACTGGCCGGCCATGCTACTGGAGCCCTGCTCGGGCACCACCACCACCGGCGCGCCGCTGTTTACCTTGCGCATTTCTAGCAGGATGTTGTCGGGCGTGATCAACCTGGCGCCAAGCGCATGTGTCTGGCTTGCGTTGGTCGAGGGGTTTGCGAATATGGTGACATGGTCGCCCACGGCAACAGTGTCTCTTGCCCAACCGCGGTTGCGCATTACTACCGCCGAAGAGGCTTCGATCTCCCAGGTCACGGTACTGCCGTCAGCACCTGCCGTTTCTAAGAGAATGTAGGTGTGAGGGTTGGCCCAGGAATACTCGGTGATCACCCCTTCGAGTGTCACCTCCGACTCGAGGTCGTATGGAGCCCAGCTGTGGTGTGCAAGAACGGGCGAGGCATTCAGGACAAGCAGCGACGTGATCAGCGCCGGGCGTTGCATCAAGTTGGACATCCGAAATCCCCCATGGGTTCTAATGGTGCGATCAGTCTATAAGTGTCTCTTAATGTAGTTATAAAAAGAAGTCACTCGAAGCTGAAGATATCTTCTTCTTGCGGCTGCGCCATGCCATCTTGCCAGTACTGCTCCCACAGGTGCGCCCAGGGACGCCCGTACATGTCGGGAATCTCGTAGTCGATGACGTCGCCTGGATTGAGCGGCGTGGCAGAGCCGTTCACCGGAAAGATGGATTGTACGCATTCGATAAAGGGCTGCGGTTCGCCCATTTCGAAGCCGCTGAGGCGGGTGAGGTTGCGTATGATGCGCACCGGTTCGACCAGCGCCTCGGGATCGTAGAGGATCGATTCGTGGTTGAGGCCGAGGAAGTTGCCTTCATCGTCACGGTTCGGCGTGTAGATCTCGATGGTCTGCATGCGGCTGGAAAACTCGAATGCCGCGTGGCTCGACCAGCCCTGGATATTCGATGTCCAGGTGATTAGCGTATCGCCGTCCCAGAAGCCGATGGTCTCGCCATACCAGCGCGGCACGTCGGCGCCCAGCCTTGGTACTGCACCTTCCATGTTGAACGTCCGGCCGATGTGGACATTGGTGATAAAATTTCGTGCGACACCACCGAGGAACTGCACCATGTTTGGCGTCACCATGACGGATTGCTCCCACAGTGCAGACTCGTGCCAGCGGCGCAGGAAGCCCTCCGCCCAGCAGTACTGCGACGGCCACTGTGGTGCGTTGGTCTTGCCGTGATGATAGGCCTCCTGCACGAAACGCTGCTGGTATTCCGGCGTAAGCAGCGACAGGATGGTCGGCACCTGCACGTGGCGCATGCGAATCCAATACTGGTTGTCAGCCTTCGCGGGGTGGTCGTAGCGCCCGGTCCATTCGCCAGGAACGGTGGCGTAGGTGTGCTGCGTGGGACCTCCGCGCCCCCGTGTTTCGGCGAGCAGGGCCTCGTAATGGGCCTGCGCTGTGGCAAAGGGGTAGGGGCTAACGATGGATTCGCGCGGGTAGTCGCGGTCGCAGTAGCCCCACGGCGCGATGGCCGGCGAGTCTTCACCGATCAGGCCGTCCTGGCCGCGGAAGTCCTCGAGCGCGGCGGAGCTGTTACAGCGGAAGTATCGGGGGTCGCTCCATAGTTCGCGATCCTGATAGAAGTCGGTGGTGGTGAACAAGTCGATTGCGAGGGGTTCGATGCCAGGCGGCGTCGCTCCGTCACGTGCCGAACCGACGAATCCGCTGTCGGGATCACGGCGCGGATCGAACGGGATCTGCGTTCGGTAGGCCGGATTGCCGAGGCCGGTACGCAGCGTGGCACCCGTCATGTAGTAGGTGTTCAGGTCATGTTCCAGCGGCCACGCCCGCCCGACGCTGTCAAAACCAATGTCCGCGACAGTCTGGGCGAGGGTGGATGTTGCAGGCAGAGTCATCAATATTAAAGCGGCGAACCACAGGGCCTTGTTATACATGGTTATTACCCCTTGATCAGTATGCCAGTAGTCTAGCCGCTTCAGTGGCCACGAAGCAAAGGGGCAGGTAGTGTGTCAGGGTGGTATTTTTTTTGTCGGACGGTTAACGTGGCAGTTTGCACTGTCGAGGTAGATACCAATAACAGTCGATATTAATGCGGAAAATGGATGATGAGAAAGGCGAAAGTAAAATGTATGACCCTCATCTGGGGATTGGCGGGCTTGTGTCTGGCAAGTCCCTCAGGTGCGGCGCAGGAGGCTACTCGCTGGCATGTCGTCCTGGCCGCTGTCGGAAACGAGCAACACGTGTTTGATAATTTCATCACGGATTTCGCTGCGTTACTCCACGACAGTCCGTCGGTCGCTTCTATAACTGAATTGCACGCCAGTGTTGATGAACGCTGGCAGGCGAGTGGGCTACGGGAACTGGATCGGTCGCTGACCGCCCTAAAGCCCGCGGAGGATGAAGGTTGCCTGGTCTACCTGACGGGCCATGGTGCGCCGGAAGGGCTGGCGTTGTCGGCCGACGTGCCGACTTATTTCGTGCGACCATCCCGCATGGAGTCTATGCTTAATTCCTGTGCGGGAAGAAAGACGGTACTGGTGGTTTCGGCATGTTTCAGCGGAATCTACAATCGCCGCGGCATTACCCGGGAAGAGCGCATCGTCCTGACAGCGAGTGCTGCCGACCTGACATCATTTGGCTGCTCGAACAACAACCGCTACACGTTCTTCGACCAGTGCTTCATAGACGCCTGGCCCCGCAACAACAGTTGGGGGATGCTGGCGGAAGAGGTCAACAGCTGCGTCAGGACAACGGAGCGAGCCGGCGATTTTCCGTCCTCCAAACCCCAGTCCTTCTTTGGCCCGGGATTGGAAGAGCTGGCATTGCCGCTGAAGAGTTGAATGTCGTTCCCGTGTTCCCATCATGAAAGCGCTATGTTTTCTGATTGTCAGTATGTGCGGATTGATCGGCCCGACTATTGCGTGCGCGGCTGATGCGAATGTTGATGTTGGCTGGCAAATAGCGCTCAGCGGCAGCCACCGCGACCGATTGCTGACACTGAATAATCCCTTTCGCCCTGGCCTTCATGGTAGTGACCAGGCATTAAGCATGCGTACATTGGGGAGGCTGCAAGCTGATCGTGGTGCGCTGTCCCTGGTGGCCGAACTGCAGGATTCCCGCAATTACTTCAACGACTCCGGCAGCGGCCTGTCTACCCATGAAATCAACACCGTTGAACCGCTGCAGTTGTATGCGGCTTATACACTTAAGGACTCGTTTCGTGACGGCGATGCTTTGAATCTCAAGGCCGGCCTGTTCACGCTTGGCCTGGGCAACCAGCGACTAGTCGGCCGCCATGGATATCGCAACACCATCCAGAATTTTTCCGGTATCCAAGCGCAATGGCAGCCGACGGATAAAAGCACACTCACGACGTTCTGGGTGATGCCGGTAGGCATTCTGCCGGCTGACGCGGCGGGTTTGCTGGACAACGACATCGACCGGGACGGATCGGATGACGCGCTGCAGTTCTCGGGTATCTACTACCAGACCGTTCCGGTCGCGGGTGGCCCGACCCTGGAAGCCTATCTGTTTGGTCTGCACGAACGCGATGAATCTGGCGCCGCGGGCACCACGGATCGCGAACTTTATACACCCGGGTTTCGCCTTCTCAATTCACCTGCCGCAGGTCACTGGCATTACGAGCTGGAAATGGCTTACCAGTGGGGTACACGGCGTGCCGGGAAAGGGGCCAGCGATACCACCACGCTGGACGTCTCGGCGTCCTTCCTACAGGCCAATACGGGTTACACCTTCGATTCACCATGGCAACCACGGCTGGCCCTGGAATTGACCCGGGGTAGCGGTGACCACCAACCAGGTGATACTGACTTTGAACGCTTCGATGGCCTGTTCGGTCCACGCCGGGAATTCGCGCCTACCGGAATTTACGGCATCCTGGGTCGCAGTAATTTACAGTCAGTTAACCTGCGGCTTCAGCTGGAACCCGCGGAAGGTACCGATGTGATGCTGTCGCTGCGTCACAATACCCTGGTTTCCGCCAGGGACAGTTTTTCCAGTTCGGGAATCCGGGATGCCTCTGCCCATGCCGGCAAGAATGCCGGTGACCAGTTCGAGATTCGTGTTAGGCACTGGCTGAAACAGCAGGTGGTGCGCCTGGAAGCTGGCGGCGCATTGTTTCGCAACGGGAGTTTCTTCGACAAGGCGCCGAACGCCACCGGTGAAGGCAATCCGACGTTCTTTTATACGGACGTGACTTTTTTCTTCTGACCGTATTTGAAAGGATCCGAGGGGGAGTTCCCATCGTGGTGTTTACCTGCACGTATTGAGATATCATTGGTGCATAAAAGAGACTTTTCAATTCCTTTAAGGAAGAGTATTGAATAGAAAAATTTTCATGCTGGTAGCCTGCTCCGTGTTAGCCGCCTGTTACCGCGCGGCCCTTGGTGCTGATGATGCAGTTGCCGACCTCGAGACCTGGACCTCGGACAGCGGGCGGCAGCAGGCGCTCGTCGAACAATACTGCCTGGATTGCCACAACGCCACAGATTGGGCAGGGGGTGTTGCCTTTGACCTGATGTCCCTGACGGAGATTACGCACGATGCGGCGACCTGGGAAGCGGCTATACGCAAGCTGCGCGCGGGACTGATGCCACCCCAGGGGAATCCCCGGCCGGAACGGTCAGTTCTCGATGGCATGGTGCAATGGCTTGGCACAGGCCTGGACCTAGCGTGGGCTCAATCACCCAACCCCGGTGCGGAACCTGTCTCGCGCCTGAATCGTACGGAGTATGCCAATGCCGTGCGGGATATGCTGGCCTTAGATGTCGGTGAGCTCGTGCTCAGGTTGCCGGCCGACGCTACTGCAGGTGGTTTTGACAATATCGCCGAAGCCCTGAGCATGTCGCCCACCCTGATTGAAGGCTACCTGACGGTAGCCAGGCAAATCAGCCGGCAGGCACTGGGAGATATCACTATGGCGCCGACACAGGTCGAGTATTCGGCGGATGACGGCTTGTCCCAGCAGGACTATGTCGAAGGGCTTCCGCTAGGTACACGAGGAGGTATGCTCCTGGAGCACTTCTTCCCGGTCGATGCAGAATATGAATTTAATGTAGCGGCCAGCATTCCCGTCTACGGGCGCGGCAATGACCAGGGGCGGATGGTCTGGTGTGGTGGTCCGCAACTGGAAGTCATGTTCAATGGGGTACCCCTGCCGGTCGAGAACCCGGAACGCTTTAGGCTCAGTGTTCCAGCTGGTACACATTCCATTGCACTGGCACTGATTGACGCGAAGCGCTGTATCGGGACCGGTGAGCTCTATCTCGCCGATACCAACGCGGCTAGCGGGGCTGTTCGCAGCCTGGAAATCGACGGTCCGTATAACATCAAGGGACCGGGGGATACACCAAGCCGACGCGCCGTATTGACATGTCAGCCGGCGCGTGCCGATGACGAAGCTTTCTGTGCGCGCCAAATTCTAGCGAACCTTGCGACAAAGGCATACAGGCGCCCGATCAGTGCCGACGATAGAGAAGTGGACACCCTGATGCGGTTCTTTGATATGAGCCGTCATGCTGATGCCGGGACGTTCGAGAGCGGCATAGAGGGTGCGTTGACGTGGCTGCTGGTGGATCCGAGATTCCTCTACCGCTTCGAGACAGAGCCGCAAGGGCTGGCTTATGGTGACGTGTATCGGATCAGTGATTTGGAATTGGCGTCCCGGTTGTCGTTTTTCCTCTGGAGCAGCATACCGGACGCGCAGCTGCTGTCAGAGGCGGTATCTGGAAGGCTGGGTGAGGAGGGTGTGCTTTCGGGGGAAGTTCAACGCATGCTGGCGGATCCTCGCGCCGACGCCTTGGTTGAGAATTTTGCTGGCCAATGGCTGAAGCTGCGTGAGCTGGATGCGGCTTCACCGCAAGACCCGGCTTTCGATTCGGCCCTGCGTGAGGCCATGCGACAGGAAACACTTCTCTTCTTCCACAGCATCGTGCGCGATAACAAGAACCTGCTAAGTCTTCTGGACGCTGACTATACATACGTGAACGAACGCCTTGCAGCGCACTATGGCATCAGCGGTGTCCACGGCGGTTACATGCGCAGGATCGACCTGCCTGCCAACAGCCTGCGCCGGGGACTCCTTGGCCAAGGCAGCATCCTGACCGCTACATCTGTGCCTGACCGAACTTCGCCAGTAATTCGGGGTGCCTGGATCGTGGAGAACTTGCTCGGTGCGAAAGTGCCTAGTCCACCGCCAGGGGTCGAGACCAATCTCGACCCGCAGCCGGGGCTGGGAGGACACGCGCCCGCCGATACCTTGCGGCAGAGGCTGGAACTGCACCGGATCGATCCGGCCTGCGCGGCATGTCACAAGATCATGGATCCTATCGGATTTGCGCTGGAGAATTTCGATCTCGTCGGTCGCTGGCGCTCGCTCGATAATGGCCTGCCGATCAACACGACCGCCGAAATGGTCGACGGCACGCCGGTCGAGGGTCCAGGCACCTTGCGGGCAGTCTTGCTGGCCAGGTCGGACGCCTTCCAGGCTTCAATCACCGAACGTCTGCTAACCTATGCCCTGGGTAGGGAGCTCCAATACTATGATGAACCTGCGGTGCGGCGCATCGTGCGCCAAGCAGACGCCAACGGTTTTACACTGGCCGCGCTGGTGCAGGCGATCGTGACAAGCGATCCTTTTCAAAAGCGCATCAAGCTGCCACAGGCGTCGATAGCACAACAATAAACGGAGACTGCACATGCATTTCCTGACCAGGAAACATGTATCCCGCCGAAAGCTGCTCAGAGGATCAGGAGTTTCTCTGTGCTTGCCCTTGCTGGAGTCCATGCTGCCCGCGGGAATGGTGCGGGCCGCTGATCGGGGTGCGCCGGCTCCGAGGCTGGCATGCATCTACATACCGCACGGGGCTATCGCGGACCGGTGGGTGCCGACGGCCACAGGCCTGAACTGGGAATTTACTCCAAGCCTTAAGTCCCTGGAACCATGGCGCGATTACGTCAACGTGGTCAGCGGTCTGGCACTGCCGATTGCCTACGAAGGGGATCCCTCCGCCGGTGGGCATCACCGGCGGGCTTTCCAGTGCTGGTTGACCGGTGTCGCGCCCGGAACGGGTTCATCGCCTACCTCCATGGACCAGGTGGCTGCGGATGTTATTGGCCAGGAAACGCGGCTGCCTTCGCTGGAACTCGCCCTGGAGGAACGCGCCTCCATTTCCTGGCGCACGCCCACTACTCCCATGCCGATGCAAATCAACCCGCGCGTTGTATTTGAGCGCCTCTTTGGCGATGGGAGTACTCCTGCACAACTGGCTGCGCGCAGGGAACAATCGGCCACCATCCTGGATGTTGTGCGGGAGGAGTTGCTTTCACTCCAGCGCACGCTGCCTTCGGGAGATAAGATCCGTATGGAGCAGTACCTCAATGACGTTCGGGAAGTCGAACGCCGTCTGAGCCTGGAAATGGATTCGTTGCCCGATGACCTGGCACTGCCGGAGCGTCCAGCGGGGATACCTGACAGTTTCGAGGAACACGCGATGGTCATGTTCGACTTGATAACGCTCGCCTGGCAGGCCGACATGACGCGCGTGTCGACACTGCTGCTGGCCGCGGAGCTAAGCAACCGAGCGTTTCCGGAAAGCGGGGTGAACGATGGATTTCACAACTGCTCGCATCACATGTATCTCCCGGAAAACATGAACCGCCACGCTACACTAAACGAATATCACCTCCGCAACACGCTCGCTTATTTTGTGTCTAAGCTTGCTGCCACGCCCGATGGTGACGGCTCCCTGCTTGATCATTCACTGGTGCTGTACGGCAGTGGACTGGGCAACTCGCAGGATCACAATCACAGCGAATTACCCATCGTTTTAGCGGGCGGCGCATCCGGCCGAGTTAGTGGCGGCAAGCATGTAAGGATGCCGGCTGAAACGCCGATATCGAATCTGCTCGTGACCATGCTCAACCGCGTGGGAGTGCCGGTCGATGTGTTCGCCGATAGCAGTGGCAGCGTTGATATCTGAGCGGGGAGTTATTGACGATATGCCATCTTTGAACTTCAGGCTTTTGAGAATTCCACGACCTATTTTTCCAGCGCTGCTGGCCTGTGTTCTGGTTCTTGGCGCTGGTCCGCTGCCTGCCCAGCTGCTGACGGTGCCTATTCCTGGCGAGGTGTTGGGATCCACCCTGGCAGAAGCGGCTAGACAGGGGGATACCGACGCCGTGCGAGAGCTGCTACGGCAAGAGATGGATGTCAACGCTCCGGGCAAAGACGGTACACCACCGCTGCACTGGGCGGTTCGCATCAATGACCGTGACATGGTCAGCATACTGCTCGATGCAGGAGCGGAAGTGAGTCGAGCCAACCGTTACGGCATTGCCCCCTTGCATGTGGCAATCCAGAATCAACATGCCGATATGGCAATACAATTGCTGGCGTCCGGTGCGCATTTGGAACAGGCCGACGGCAGCGGCGAGTTGCCGCTGCACCTGGCGATACGAACCGGTGATGAAAATATGGTTGAGTTGCTGCTGTCGCAAGGTGCACAGGTTGACGGCCGCGACCTTAATTACGGGCAAACACCCCTGATGATCGCAGTGCGGGAGGAGAATATTCCGCTGGTGCGGCGCCTCATCGAGGCGGGGGCGGATATCAATTCGCAGAGTCTCGCAGGCGAGGAGCATCCCAGGGTCCTGCCTAGAGACGTCCCGGTTGGGACTTCGCAGGGTGTTGGTATCAACCGGTCGGGATTGCCTGACCGGGGCATGCGCTACCCGATCACAGGCATGAAGACTCCGCTGTTGTTCGCAACGAGGCAGGGCAATCTCGAACTCACGCAATTGCTGATTGCTATGGGGGCCGACATCGAACTTGCCGATGCCAATGGCATCTCGCCACTGATCAACGCCATCCTCAATCACAGTATCGTCAATGTGAATCGCACCGGAAATAGCGATCACCTGGCGATTGCGCAATACCTAGTGCAAGCGGGTGCCAACGTCAATGCCACCGACTGGTACGGACAGACGCCGCTCTGGGCCGCTGTTGATGTACGCAACTTGGAATTTTCGGTGACCCAGACCACCAACAGGGTGGACAGGGAAGCGGCATTTAGGCTGATTGAATCTCTGTTGGCCGCTGGGGCGGAACCGAACACGCGGATCAAGGAATTTCCACCCGAGAGACGTTTCATCGCCGGGACAGGTTTCAATGGCTGGGTAGACATGACGGGACAGACGCCTTTCTTGCGCGCTGCCATTGCTGGTGACCTGCGGGTGTTGAAATTGCTGCTCGAGCATGGGGCGGATCCCGGTATGGCTACGGTAGGCGGAACGACACCGTTGATGGTGGCGGCAGGCGTGTCCTGGGCGGTGGCCGAGACTTACGACGAAGGTCCCGAGGCGCTGCTGGAAGCCGTCAAGCTCACCCATTCCCTTGGCAATGATATCAATGCCGTGAACAGTATGGGGCTGCGGGCCATTCACGGGGCCGCCAATCGCGGGTCCAATGAGATCATCGAATACCTGGCCGAAAACGGGGCGCTTCTGGATGTGGCCGACAACGAAGGCCGTACGCCCATACGCTGGGCTGAAGGTGAGCTGACCGGCGCGCGGGCACCGACGAGGAAGCAGGACACTATTATATTGCTGCAGGCGCTTCTGGATTTGAGCCGGTCAGACTAACCTGGTGCTCGCAGTTTCTTTCGAGGGCGATCAGGTCACAGGAAAGGCAGCCTGATCACTATCTCTTAATACCGCCTTGCTATATATTGCTCGCGCGTTGCGGGTGTAGCTCAATGGCAGAGCAGAAGCTTCCCAAGCTTACGACGAGGGTTCGATTCCCTTCACCCGCTCCAACCTTCCTTGCCGTATAACACTCGCCTGGCCACCAGGCCCGATGTCACTGATCCGTTCACGTTCAGAGCGGTGCGCGCCATGTCGATCAGCGGTTCGATGGATATGAGCAGGGCGACGACGGTGACCGGCATGCCGAGCGCGGGTAATACGACCAGGGCAGCATTGGTGGCACCGCCGCCAACACCGGCGATGCCAAAGGAGCTAATCGCGATGATGAGCACCAGGGTGACGATGAACTGGGCATCGATGGCGATACCAACCGTGGGTGCAACCATAATGGCAAGCATGGCAGGATAAATGCCGGCACAGCCGTTCTGGCCGATGGTGGCCCCGAACGACGCCGCGATACTGGCGATCGGGGCAGGGATGTCGAGTTCCTCCATTTGCGTGCGGATTGAGAGCGGAATCGAGGCGGCCGAGCTGCGTGTCGTGAAGGCGAAGGTCAGTAGTGGCCAGACGCGCTGGAAGTAACGCAGCGGATTATTGCCGGTCATCGCGATGAGCAACGCGTGCACGCCGAACATGAGCGCGATGGCGATGAACGAGGCGATAACGAAATTGATGAGGGTGAGTATCGCCGTACCATCCGATCCCGCGATGACCCGCGTAATCAGTGCGAGTACGCCGTAGGGGGTAAACAGGATCACCAGTTTGACGAAGCGCATGATGACAGCCTGCGTGGTGTCGATGAAATGACGGATGCTTTCACCGCGCGCCGGATTTTCCGCGGCGACCAGCATGGCGGCTATGCCAAAAAGCAGGCCGAAGACTACCACCGAAATGATCGACACATCACGCGTGCCGGCTAGGTCTGAAAAAATGTTGGTGGAAATAAAACTGACTAGCAGGTCGGGGATATTCAGGCTGGCCACGCCACTGGGTTTGGTGCTCAGTTCGGCTGCCTCTGCTGTTTCCGCCGCGCCTTCCGCCAGGCCTTCGGCCGTGAGCCCGAATACGCTGGCCGTCAGCACGCCAAGCAATGCCGCGATCATCGTGGTGACCAGCAACACACCGACAACCGTGCCTCCGATACTACCCAGGATGCGGATCTCTTCCACCTTGAGGACAGAGGCGATCATCGTTATCAGTATTAGCGGCATGATGATCAGTTTCAGCAGATTGACGTAACCGTTGGCAACCACGTTGGTCCAGGCCAACGTGGTCTGTACGGTCGGCGTTTCGTAGCCATATACGAACTGCAGGTAGAAGCCGAACACCATACCGCCTATAAGTCCGGCGAGGACGCGGCGGGACAAGGCCTGGCCGGTGCCGGCATAGCTAAAGAGCAGGAAACACAGTGCCGCGAAAAGACCGATATTCAGGAGGGCTGGAAACGACACGGGAATAGACCGCCGGTGCTTAAGGGTTAAATGTCGAGTATAACCCGTCTCCCGGGCGGGCCTGAAACGCCAGCTCACAGCCTTTGCTTCTTTACGCCATTGGAGTAACTTGTGCTCTCTGTATAGGGGGGATGTCATGAAAAACAAAAAAACCTTTTCACTTACACAACTGGATCGTCGCCGCTTCATGCAGGCCGGCGCCCTGGCCACCGCGGGCCTGGCCCTGCCTGGTCTGGCGCAGGACATGCGCCTGGCCACCACCGGAGGCACGGCCAGTACGCAATACGGCAAAGTGCGGGGTCTGTTGAAGGACGGAGTCCACCAGTTCTGGGGCGTGCCGTACGGGGCGTCCACTGACGGCGCCAACCGCTTCATGCCCCCGCAACCACCAGCATCCTGGTCGGGGGTGAAGGACCTTTTCCAGATTGCCCTCAATGCCCCAGTTGCCCCGGGCGCGGAAGAGCCGGCGCCCGTGGTCACGGCACTGAACCGTCTCAGCCCGACCGGCGAGGACTGTCTCAACGTGAATATCTTCACGCCGGGCGTGGACAATGCCGCGCGCCCGGTCATGGTATGGCTGCACGGTGGCGGCTTCTCCGCCGGGGCAGGTAATTATCTTTTATATGACGGCACCAACCTGGCCAAGAAGGAAGACGTGGTGGTGGTGTCGGTTAACCATCGCCTGAACATCTTCGGTTTCCTGCACCTGGCCGGTATCGGCGGGGAGAAATGGGCGCAGGCTACCAACGTGGGTATGCAGGACATCGTCGCGACCCTGCAGTGGATACAGGACAACATCGCCAACTTCGGTGGCGATCCGGACCGCGTTACCGTGTTTGGCCAGTCCGGGGGCGGGCGCAAGACTACCACCCTGATGGCGATGCCGTCCGCCGAAGGATTGTTCCATCGCTGTATTTCTCAGAGTGGTGTGGCAAGGAACGGCATCAGTGCCGATGTGGCCAATGAAGGCGCAGAACGCTTCCTCGGCAAGCTGGGTATCAGGAACAACCAGCTCGACCGCCTGCAGTCTTTCACCACCAAACAAATCCAGGACGCCTATTACAGCGAGCCGGACATTCGTGATCTCGGCATGGGTCCGGTGGTCGATGGCAACATCCTGCCGCGCGACCAGTGGGACCCAACCGCGCCGTCTTATTCTGCGAATGTGCCGTTGCTGGTGGGTTCCACGGAAACGGAAAACGGCTGGGTCGGCCCGCCGCCCTATGAACTGTCGGACGCCGATATGCTCAAAAACTTCACCACGCGGCTGGCCGCGGGCGATGCCGCGAAAGGACGTGACTTGGTAAGCTTATATAAGAAGCTGCATCCGACCATGCGTAACCAGATGCTGTGGCTTACCGCGGAGTCTGACGACACCCGCCGCTGGGATGCACAGCTCGCCAGCCGGCTCAAGGTCGAACAGGGTGTGACGCCGGCATATCTCTATTTCTTCGACTGGTATTCCCCCGTGCACAACAATCGCATGGGGTCATACCACACGCTGGACATCCCCTTCGTGTTCTACAACATGGACCTGGGCGCATCCATGACCGGCTCGGCGCAGGAGCGTTACCAGCTTGGCCACGTCATGAGCGCCGCGTGGGCCGCGTTTGCCCGCACCGGCAATCCCGATCACGCCGACATGCCGCACTGGCCGGCATTCAACCCGAGTGACTATCCGACCATGATGTTCGGCGATACCGTGCGTGTGCAGAACGATCCCAACCGGGAAGCGCGGTTGGCGCTGGCAAGCTTGCGATAACAACGAAGGGGTAGTACATGATCTTCATTAATCTATTCAGGAAAACCAAAGCCTTAATGATGGTCCTGTTAGCGTTGCCCGTCACCGCGCAACAAATCCCCGATCTGGGGTTCTCCAGTGTCGGCCGCGGTGCGACGATCGCCGGGGCGCTGCCGGAGCTCGAATTCACGTTCGGGCCACCGGGTGATCCCGAACAGGCACGGCGTATCCAGGAACAGATGGCACGCTTCCCGTTTGTGGGACCACAGCAAGTGGGTTTCGGCACTGGCCCCATGATCGGCTCGGCTTTCAACGGTGATACCCCGGAAGGTATCACGCCCCTTGCTATCGATATTTTTACATCACGCGATTTCTACGCCGATGAGGCACTGTGGACTGACAGACGCTATTTTCGGTGCAACAGCCCGTTTGCCCTGGAAAATCAGCGCGGCGCCAACGGTGGCGCCCTGATGGGGGAAGATCCGCCGCGCTCGGCCGCCTGGGGTGAATGCGACCGGGACTATCCGCGTGAAGGCATCGTCAGCCCGTACGGGTTCGACACGGCACAAGTGCATTTCGAAGCCTTGCTGGCTGAAACCGAATCCCGCGGCGGTCCCACCGAGCACACCTGGGAGTCGTTGCCCCATGGCATGAATGGTCGTTTCGGTCCGGCCGGATTCTGGGATAACTGGTACTCGCTGATGGTTACCGTCCAGATGTCGACCGTCATGACCGTACTGACGCCGGAATATCAGAAGCGTTTCGTCCAGGATCTTTACCACCAGGCGGTGACCAATGCGGCACAGTGGCCTTCGCAATACTGCTGGCCGGAAGGTTTCATGCGCCGCTGGTATTCAGCGGCGGTGCAGGCGCCCTGGTCGGTGCTTGTGACACCGACCCTTGTGCAGTTCATGGGCGGGATTGCCGATAACTTCATCACGAACATCCACGTCGGCCGCGAGTTCCTGATGGACGGCGCCGTTCCACGGCTCGGTGCTGACGTGCCGCGCTGGTATGGCGATACGATCGGTTTCTGGGATGGGGATGCATTGATCACCTGGACATCCAACATCCAGGGCTGGGCAGGACACGGCGTGTTCGAGTTTTCCAGCATGATGCAGACGATCGAGATCTACACCGCGTTGCGAGACGAAGAGGGAGAAGTCACATCAATCAACCACGAAGCAATCCTCTACGATCCCGAGGCGTTCGTTGAACCGATACGTATTGTGCGCAATTACGACAAGGTCAGTGATTTTGATGAAGGTGATCCGGCGGTCTTTGTCGAATGCATACAGACCATCTTCCCGCTCAGGGGTTACGCGACGCCGATAGCGCCGGGTGAGGTCATCGAGTACGAAGTGCCGGATATGTACGGCCGACCCTGGGCGCAAATCTGGGAGAAGTACTTCGAGGAAGGCATGTCTTTGCCAGATGCCGGTGCCGATATCTTCGACTTTGGCAACTGACCCTAGGACCAGCGGGGCAGATTCCCCAAATACTGCCCCGGTTCAACCAGTGGTAAATCAAATTTTCCATCTATTTATCAGTTAGATACTGGAAATTTCTAATAAAAAAGGTAAAGTTTGGCCTCAGGATCCGACTGGTCGCGGGGCAAGCTGGATATGTTCATTAAATTCAAACACTTAGTGCAAATTTCACTCCTGCTGTTATGCCTGCCAGGGGCGTTTTTGCACGCCCAGAGCCTGAAAGGGTCCAAAACTGTAATGGAGAGGCAGAACCAGATGGCCGTCAATTACGGCTATTCCTTCCTAAAAACCCCGCAACAAGTCCGCTCATTTTACGAAAACGGCTACCTCGTCAAGGTCACAGACAGCAGCACCATGGCCATCCACAACGTGTCTTTTCCCTATGCCCGTGCCGAGGTCAAACTGTTTCTGGAGCGCCTGAGCCAGCAATACCTGAACACCTGCGGTGAAAAACTCGTGGTCACTAGCCTGACACGGCCGCTGGATAAACAACCCGGCAACGCCTCCGATGATTCCGTGCATCCGACCGGCATGGCGGTGGACCTGCGCATTCCAAACAAGAGCAAGTGCCGGTCATGGTTGCAATCGACATTGCTTTCGCTGGAAAAATCCGATGTGCTTGATGTGACTCGTGAGCGCTATCCGCCGCATTTTCACGTGGCCCTCTTCACCAAGAGTTATGCAGAATACGTGGAGGCCATGCTGAACAATCAACCAAAACTCGTTGACGTGACCAAGAATTACACGGACGGCTACACGGTACGTCGCGGCGATTCCCTGTATCTCATCGCAAAACGCACAGATACCACCATCGAAAGCCTGCGTGCTGCCAACAACATGCGCGGTAATTTGTTGCAGCCGGGGCAGGTCCTAATCATTCCCAGAGAGCCAGCCTTGTCTCCGCTGACTGTGGGTCCTACGAGGGCACAGGTGGCGGTAGAAAAAATCGAAGAGCCCACGCCCGTTACTATGAATCTGGCGTTAGCCAAAACGACGGTTGCTAAAGTCGAGAAACCGGCATCGGTGTTTATTGGGCCAACACGTGATCAGTTGGGAGATACCATTGACAAGGCAGTATTAACGGACAGCACGATCCCGACTTTAGCTGGCGTCGAAGAACAACAAGTCCAGGGAAATGCCCGGGAATACAAGGTCCGCAGTGGCGATTCCCTGTACCTCATCGCTGAGCGAACTGAAACCACCGTCGAGGCATTGCGCGCCGCCAACAACCTGAGCAGCATCGTGCTCCAGGTTGGCCAGATCCTGATCATTCCCGCGGATACCGAAACGCTGCTGGCAACCACTTCCGCCCCAGCGCTCACGCATCGTGTCAGAAGAGGTGATTCCCTGTGGGAAATCGCCACTATGTACAGGACCAGCATCAGCCGGATTGTTGCCCTGAACGGTTTGAGCGGCGACACGCTGCAGATTGGACAGGTACTGAAGGTCAGCGACAATTGATCTTCGGAAAGATCGTAGTAACCTGATAGTTTCTCCTGAACCCATCCGAGGCACCTGCCCATGAGAATCGGGCTATTATTCCCTGCCATACTCCTCCTGCTTTCTGCCTGCCAAAGCAGTCCTTCCTTTATCAATGCGGTTTACATCCCAGTCGCGGATTGGCCCAGCGTCCCGGCGCAATGGCGCCTAGGGGATGTCGCTAGCGTATCCGTGGACAGCAACGACCAGGTTTGGGTATTGCACCGGCCAGGCAGCGTACCCGCCGACCAGACGGCCATGGCGGCACCGCCGGTGATGGTGTTTGATACCGACGGCAATTTCATCAAGGCCTGGGGCGGATCAGGTGACGGCTATGAATGGCCGGTCAATGAGCACGGCCTGTACGTTGATGGCGACGGTTATGTGTGGGTCACCGGTAATGCCTGTCCGGAACTGGCCCTGGCTTTTTCAGGACGACCCAGTGACGACCAGGTACTGAAATTCACCGGTGAGGGTGAATTCGTCATGCAGATCGGCATGGCTGGGCAGAATTCCGGCAGCAGCGACACTAACAATGTCCATCGCTCGGCGGATGCCCACGTTAATATCGCTGCCAATGAAGTGTATGTTGCTGACGGCTACGGCAATCGTCGCGTCATTGTGTTCGATGCCACCACCGGCGCCTTCAAACGCCAGTGGGGCTATAACGGCGGCGAACCGGGTGATAAGAATCCCTGTATCTCAACCTTCGAGACCGAATTCCGTGATGACCAGTTCAGCATCGTGCACAGCCTGCGAGTGGCTGACGACGGCACTGTGTTTGTCGCCGACCGGGAAAACAGCCGTATCCAGTCCTTCACCCCGTACGGGCAGTTCAAAAATGAATTCCGGGGCACCGGTGGCATGATTGCCGCCCTGGCGCTGCCGGTCGATGCGGGCCAGCGGATATTGATCGCAAGCGAGGAGGAGCGGGGCATCCTGTTCCTTGATCAGGATAGTCTGGACTTACTGGGCGAGTTCAGCACACTCGACCTTGAAGGTCCCAACCACCTCATCGCCGTCGACAGCAAGGGCAATATCTATCGCGCCAGCCTGTTTGGCGGGATCGTCAAGTTGGCCATACAGGTTGAATGAAGTTACTGGCCCAGGATATTCCGTGAATCGGAATATCCTGAACCCGTTGTTGCTCTGAAAATTACGGCTTGGTGGCAGTGTCCCAATGCTCGACGATTTTGCCGTCTGCAATACGAAACATGTCGAACCAGGTGGTGGTGTAATTGTTGCCGTCCTTGTCCACGCCTTCCCGGACCAGGGCCAGAGTGACCAGGTCGCGTTCGGCCACGATAGATACCAGGCGGTCGATGGAATCCTTTACCTGCTGTTTGGGTCGGTTCACAGCACGGAAATAGGCCTTGACGCCTTCCAGGCCGGTTTCGGCGTTCGGGTTGTGCTGGTGGTATTCCGGGGCGAGGTAGTTGTCAGCGGCATCCACGTCATTGGCCTGCAGGAAGTTGCGCCACATGTCCCACACTAGTTTCTTGTTGGCGGCCAGCTGAGGGTCATCACTGGCTAGCAGCGCCCGCTGGGCTTCCGGTGACAGTGCGATAACCGGCTCGGCGGCGCTGGCTGTGGTATTCAGGGCAAACAGCACTGTAGTTCCCAGAAGTAGTTTGGAACCGATATTGATAAGTCTCATTGCAGTCTCCTTTCCCTTTTAGGGAGATTCTTGTTCTGTGGTCTGGCGACCGTATTTTAGTGGGTATTGAACATCCTGCGGCCCCAAACCGCCTGGATTCGTGGGCATTAGTAGCATACTGGACACGCCCCGGCAAAGGGTAGATACCCGGAGGCCCCCTTTGATTCGTCATTTCTTGTCCGGTAATATCCGCACCTTTCTCTCATTATTCCAGCAGGCAATTCTCATGGGCCGCGCTTATCAGAACCGCAAAGTGTCGATGGCCAAGACCTCGGCCACAAAATCCAAAGTCTATGGCCGTTACGGCCGTGAAATCTATGTTGTCGCCAAGCAGGGCGGTGTTGATCCCTCGGGCAACCTGGCCCTGCGCTCGATTCTCGAGCGCGCCAAACGCGACCAGGTGCCTTCGCATGTCATCGAAAAAGCAATGGAAAAGGCCAAGGGTGGCGGCGGCGAGGATTACTCGCTAGCGCGGTACGAGGGTTTTGGCCCCGGCGGTTGCACAGTGATCGTGGAATGCCTGACCGATAACCCGAACCGTACCTTCGGTGACGTACGCCAGTGTTTCAATAAGGGCAACGGCAAGCTGGGCACGCCCGGTACCGTCAGCCACATGTTCGACCACAGCATCATCTTGTCCTTTGCTGGGGACGAGGAAGCAGTGATGGAAGCGCTGCTCAATGCCGATGTGGATGTCGCCGATATAGAAGACGAGGACGGTAAGGTAACCGTGTTCGCACCGCCGTCGGAATACGCTAAGGCCAAGACTGCGCTGGCTGATACCTTTGGCGAGTTCGAGTACGATGTCGATGAAATACAGTTTATACCCCAAACATACACCACCCTGGGTGTTGATGATGTGGCGTCCTGGGACAAGATGCTGGAGCTGCTTAACGATCTCGACGACGTGCAGAATATCTACCACAACGTGGAAGAGTAACCTCAAGGGGGATATCCCATGCTGACCTTCTTTTATTCACCCGGCTCCTGTGCTCTCGCTACCCATCTGGCGCTGGAGCATTCCGGCCTGGAATACACTGCGAAAAAAGTGGACTTTAGCAAGCAGGAACAGCGTTCTCCGGAATTTCTGAAGATTAATCCCAAGGGGCGTGTGCCGGCGCTGGTTACTGATGACGGTGTGTTGACGGAAAACCCGGCTCTGCTGGTATACATCGCGCAACTGGCACCCGATGCCAACTTGGCGCCGTTGGACAATCCCTGGCTGTTTGCCCAGATGCAGTCTTTTAACAGTTACCTGGCATCCACCGTGCACGTGGCGCATGCCCACCGGTATCGTGGTTACCGCTGGTCGGATGATGAAGCGGCTATCGCCACCATGGTGCAGAAGGTGCCGCAGAACATGCGTGACTGCTTCAGCCTGATCGAGAACGATTACTTGCGCGGGCCCTGGGTCTTGGGCGATTTGTACTCGGTCTGCGATATGTATCTCTTCACTATCTGCCGCTGGCTGCCCGGTGACGAAGTGGATATCAAGGAGTTTCCGCGCGTTGCCGATCATTTTCGCCGTATCCAGGAAATTCCGGCGGTGCAAAAGATCCTGGCCGAGCTCTGAACGTGAAGTGAGCCGCCAGTCCTCCCAGATGTCCCCAAAATCCCGTCACCAGGAACATTTTGGCAAAGGTGTGCTTTTCATGCTTCTCGGCTCCGTGCTGTTTGCCGTGGCCGACGCTCTGGGTAAATTCACCACGCAAAGTTTCCCCTTGTTCGAGGTGGTTTGGCTGCGTAGCCTGTTTGGCGCCATCCTCGTAGCGCTAGTCATCGTCGCCAATGGTCGGTGGCAGGACTTTCGCACAAACAATTACCGTGCCCATATCAAACGCTCCATTGCGGGTGCCTTTCTGAGTGGATTCATGCTCACCGGCCTGAAATATGTGCCGCTGGCGGAAGTCACCGCCATTGCCTTTGCAACGCCTATGATCGTGGCGGTTTACAGTGCCGTCGCACTTGGGGAAAAAGTGGGCAAGGACATCTTTGCCGCCATACTAATTGGTCTCGGCGGTGTCATTCTGGTGGTGAGACCGACTCCGGATCATTTCCACTTCGGCCACCTGGCCATGCTCGGTTTTGCCTTGTCTTCTGCATATCTCAGTATCTCGGCCCGGGCGCTGGCGACAACGGAATCAGCCCTTACGCTGAACCTGTCGATATATCCCTTTGGCGTGATTGTCTTCGCTGGTTTTGCTTTCAGGGATTGGGTGACCCCGGACCCGGTATCTCTGGGGGCACTGTTTGGTGTGGCCCTGTTCGCCACGCTCGCGCTGCTGTCTATCACCCGCGCTGTACATCTTGCAACGCCGGCTAAGGTGACGCCGTTCGACTACTCGCGCATTATCTGGAGCGTGACCTTCGGCTTTCTGTTCTGGGATGAACTGCCGGATGCAATCACTTGGGGGGGTATAGCCACCGTTATCTGCTGCGGTCTATACATTATGAACCAAGGCAGACGCGTGCGAACCAATTCCGCATAGCGACATCAGTTGTCAGTGAAGGAATTCGTCGCGAGTCCGATGGCTAGACTTGAAGGCGCCGCCAAGTGCGGTGGTCTGGGTGGCCGAGCCGGCATCCATCACACCCCGTGATTTCACACAATAGTGTGTGGCTTCAATCGTAACTGCCACGTCCTCGGTGCCGAGCAGGGTCTGCAGGGCTACCAAGATCTGCTGTGTAAGCCTTTCCTGTACCTGCGGACGCTGTGCGAAGAAGCGGACGATTCGGTTGATCTTGCTCAGTCCGATGATCTTGTCGCCGGGAATGTAGGCGACCTTTGCTGTGCCGTCAATCGTCACGAAATGGTGTTCACATGTGCTGGTCAGGCTAATATCTTTCACCTTTACCATTTCGTCCACTTGCATCTTATTTTCGATAACAGTGATCTTGGGAAAATTACTGTAATCGAGTCCCGAAAAAATTTCGTGCACATACATTTTGGCAATGCGATGTGGGGTTTCCTGGAGACTGTCATCGTTGAGGTCCAGGCCCAACGTTTTCATAATGGTAGTGAGGGAATCGCGTATCTTGCGGTATTTCTCATCATTGCCGATGGTGTGAGGCAGCATGGGTGTTTCCAGCCCATGGGCCAAAAGGGCTTCACGTACCATTAGTGCCTCCACGCTGAAGCTGGCTGGAGCAATGGCCGTAGTTTTGGCAAATACCTGGTTCATTTCGGTTTCCCTGTCTTGTTTTTATAAAGGCGTAAATCTTGTACGCAAGCACTTTGCATCTGGATTCACCCGGTTTTCAGATGACGCCCACCGTCCAGTGCCAGGCTGCGGCCTGTGATATAGGTGCTCTCCAGCAACAACATGACTGCCGCTACGCCTTCCTTGGCACCCGGGCCGGGCGCTAAAAGGGATTTCTTAGCTACGCGTTCGCGGTAGGCTTCATCGTCATACTCCCTAAACATCAGCAACGCCGGGGCAATGCTGTTTACCTTGACGTTGGGCGCCAGCCTGGCGGCGAAGGAAAGGGTTAGATTGTGCAAGGCCGCCTTGCTGGCGGCATAGGCGATATGTTTGCTGCTGCCCCTATCTGCCACGAAGTCTGTCAGGTGAATGATGTCTGCCATTCCGTACTCTGATGCGCCCTGCTGCAGGAACCCTTCCAGTGCTAGGTTGATGAGGTAGGGCGCCTGCACATGCACCGCCCAGTTCGATTCGAGAACTTCGGCTGGGTCGGAGTCTGGCGACTCCTGCAGCCAGTCGGACGCGTTGTGAATAACAGCTCGCAAGGACACACAGCGCGCGCTGAAGGATTTTATAAAAGCACGCGTACTCTCAACCGTGCTGAAGTCTGCAGCCAGACAGTGAATGCCGGCAGATTCCAATTCCTTCAGGTTTTTCCTGGCCTGGCGATAGGTTATGGTGACCTGGTAACCAGCGGTATTAAGGGCCAGTGCAAGTGCCCGCCCGAAACGCTGGCCGCCTCCGGTAACCAAGACGTTGCCCGGCATTAAAGCTGGCGACTGGCGGACAGTGTGACGGATACCGAGTCTGCAAAGCGCAGGGCGTGGGGCTTATCTACCGTGATCTTCGCCCGCGTGACCTGCTCGTTATCCATCATGACCAGCAGCAGGTCTTCAGAAAGTTTCTCAAGCAGCCGAAATCGGCCCTCCTCGACGTGCTGGATGATGCGCTTAGTAATTGTCTTGTAGTTGAGTGCCGTGGCTTCATCGTCGCTGTGACATGGGGCGTCGGCCTGGTAATGCAATTCCCCATTGATGACGACATCCTGGAGTTTGCTCAATTCTTCCGGGTTGAAACCTATATATGTACGAAGACGCAGGTTAGTGATTGTGATGACCGCGTCGTCACGTTGCCATTTTGCTGGGTGCTTAGCATCGGCCAGGGATTTCAGGGAATGTACAGAACGCATATGAAACTCCAGTTGATTACATATACATATACGCTTGCCTTGCCCCAACGGATTCACTCAGCAATCTGCCCTAGACGGCTTACCGTATAACCAGCAGCCGATTAAGGAGATCAATATGCCGGAAGGTCCCGAAATCAGACGCGCCGCTGATATCATCGAGGCTGCCCTGAAAAACCGCACGCTTACCGACGTATTCTTTGCTTTCGACTACCTCAAGTGCTATGAGGAAGGCCTAAAAGCATCGACAATCCTGGGCATAGAGACCCGGGGCAAGGCGATCCTGACCCATACGGACCGGGGATTGAGTATCTACAGCCACAACCAGTTGTACGGGCGCTGGATGGTAAGCAAGGCAGGCCAGGTGCCTAAATCGAACCGGCAGCTGAGACTCGCGCTGCATAACAGTAAAAATTCGGCCTGGCTGTACAGTGCATCGGATATTGCCGTTCTGGAAACTTCGGAACTGCTACGGCATCCGTTCCTAGCCAGGATTGGTCCGGATATCATGTCGGCCTCGCTGAAACAGGTGATGGCGCAACTCAACGATCCCCGCTTTAGTCGTCGTGGTCTTGGCCAGCTGCTACTTGACCAGGCTTTCCTGGCCGGGGTCGGGAATTACCTGCGAAGCGAAGCGCTCCATATCGCCGGCATACACCCGTTGGCGCGCCCGAATGACTGTGGCAAAGAGGAACTCAAGGTCTTGGGGGAGGCAATTCTGGAGCTGGCGCGTCGCTCCTATGTGCACAATGGCGTTACCAATGACCTCGCACGTGCTAGGCGACTGAAGGCGACAGGTATCCCACGCCGGGAGTACAGGCACTGGGTCTTCAACCGCGAGGGGAGGGAATGTTTTCGCTGCAGTGGTCCAATCACGAAAATACACGTTGCCAGCCGCAGGCTTTACCTGTGTTCGCACTGCCAGCCTGCACCTTTGATGGCAAGCCACACTGCAGTGAATTAGAATAGCCCAGCCTTAACTGAGATACCGAAAGATTCGCAGTTTTTCATGACTCAATCCAAGCTCGCCCTGTACGTTACCCCTTTCTGCGGTTTCTGCCATTATGTCATGGCCGCCATCCAACAACTGGGTCTCGAGGTGGAGATTCGCAACGTGGCCGCCGATCGTGAGGCGCTCGAGGACCTGTTTAATGCCCGCGGCCGTACCACGGTGCCGGTACTAAGGATCACATCTCTGGAAGGTGAGCGGTGGATGCCGGAGTCCCGTGATATCGTAGAGTACCTGCAGACACTCAGATAAGCGGCTCAATATAAAATGAAAAGGCCGACATCTTCTGAAGAGGATGTCGACCTTTTTAGTCAACGTGGTTGCGCGTCAGGCGACTTTCTTACCACTAAACAGGCGTTTAATGCGTGCGCCCAGGGAGGTCTCCTGCGGGGCATTCTGGGCAGTCGCGTTGCGGTTGCCTTCTTGGCCGGAGCGAGTCCGACTCCGGGAACGGCGGCGACGCTTCGGCTTGCCGTCCTGCCTGTCATCGTTTGCTGCCGCGGTGTCGCGGCGTTTTCCTTGTGGGCTCCGCGAACGGTTGTTGTTACCTTCGGCTTGTGTGGGCTTCTTGCCACGACGCCTGCGGCGTTTCTTCGGGGCATCCAAATCGTTCTGCCTCTCCTCGCGGGACTCGCTGACCACTTCGAGTTTGCCTTCCACCGGTGTTGGTTTGGTAAAGCCAGGCAGGGCGGCCTGCTCGATCTTGCGCTTGATTAGGCGTTCGATATCCCTCAGCAATCCTTTTTCATCCTCGCTGACCAGTGACATAGCGAGACCCGTGGCGCCGGCGCGGCCAGTGCGGCCGATACGGTGCACGTAGTCTTCGGAGACGTTGGGCAGGTCGAAGTTGATCACGCGGGGCAGGTCGTCGATGTCGATGCCGCGCGCGGCAATGTCAGTGGCGACCAGCACCTGCACCCGGTTGGCCTTGAAGTCGGCCAGCGCTTTGGTGCGCGCGGTCTGGCTCTTGTTTCCGTGAATGGCGGCGGCGCGCAGGCCGTCTTTCTCCAGGCATTTCACCAGTTTGTTGGCACCATGCTTGGTGCGACTGAACACCAAGCACTGGTCCTGGCTCGATCTGAGCAGCGTGCTTAGCAGGGCGATCTTGTTGCCCTTAGGCACGAAGTAGGCAAGCTGGGTAATGGCGTCCACGGTGGAATTACGCGGAGCCACGTCGATCTCGACTGGGTTCTTGCAAATGGTCTTGGCCAATGTGCGAATCTCGTCGGAGAAGGTGGCTGAAAACATCAGGTTCTGCCTGTTCTGGGGCAGCAATTTCAGGATACGGCGAATGTCGTGGATGAAACCCATATCGAGCATGCGGTCTGCTTCATCAAGCACCAGTACTTCGAGGTCATCAAACCTGACGGCGTTCTGCTGGTACAGGTCGAGCAGGCGGCCAGGTGTGGCGACTAGAATGTCGGCGCCCTTGCGCATAGCCATCATCTGCGGGTTTATGCCAACACCGCCAAAGACGACGACGGAGCGCAGGTTTTCGTGGTAACCGTAGTTGCGCACACTTTCCAGTACCTGGGCGGCGAGTTCGCGCGTTGGGGTCAGTACCAGGGCGCGAACCTGGTTGGTGCGGGCGCGTTCGCCCTTGCCGAGATTCTGCAGCAGGGGCAGTGTAAAGCCGGCGGTCTTCCCGGTACCGGTCTGGGCGGCTGCCATCACGTCGCGTCCGGACAGGATCGCGGGAATGGCCTGGGCCTGGATCGGGGTGGGTTGGGTATAGCCTTCTGTCTGCACAGCGCGCAGCAGGGATTCCTGTAAACCAAGGGGGGTAAAACTCATTTAAATATTCTCAATATAACCGCGAGCGGTTCAGTTCAATTCAACGTATGCCAGGCGCACAAACAAGGCGTCTGTAAACGTCATAAATGTGTATACGGCTCAACGCACGGAAAATGACTCGGGCGGAGCGTTGCACGGGCGTGCAGGAGATCGATAGGGAAACTGATGAAGAAGGGCGGTCGTGTAAAACGTAAAACGCACGTCTGGCAAAAGTCGGGGTGTTTCTAAAAAAGCCCCGCTATGGAGTCTGCACCGGTCATCTTTTCTTGTTAGATAAACGACCGTGGCGGGCACTGTAGCAGAGTGACCAGATTAAAGATAGGGCATTTACTCAACTGTTGGTCAAAACCGCTGTATGCAGTAAATCTTAATTAATAAATATTAATTAATTGAATAGAGTATTCCATACAAACAGTTGAGCCGGTGGCGGCGATCTTCCGGTTAAAGGTGATCGGGAACTTCTAGGTACTGACTCCTCGCAAAGAGGGTCGACAGCTGCGGATGTTGGCCTTTTTGGTTTTAGGAGTATTATTTGCCCACTAACAATAAAAACCCCAGAGGGATACTCCAATGACGTTCCTGACCCGCATTACTACACTGTTTCTTCTAGCCGGCCTAGTGCCGGCAGCCTTCGCCGTCGAGGCCATGTCACCCGCCAAGGCAGCTGACTATATCTCCATCCAAAACCTGGTTATGAAATATGCCCACGTCTATGACTCGCGTGACGTGGAGGGATATGTCAGCATTTTTGCCGAAGATGCCAAATTCACTTTCGGCAACACCACCCTGAACGGCCACAAGGACATTCGCAATTTCATCACAGGAGTCGCCAATTCGCCGGCGCCGACCAACATCAGCCACCACGTGATCACTGATACGCTGATCGAGTTTGTCAGTGACATCGAAGCGCATCACCGCTCCTACTGGGAGATCATCTCGGGTCCCCCGGGTGGCCCGTTCACCGTGGGCGGCATAGGCGTCTATGATGATGTGGTAGTGAAGAAAAACGGCCAGTGGTTGATCCAGACCCGCAATATACCGCAGTAAATAGCTTGAAAAAAAGGCCGGCATCGTGGGGTGCCGGCCCTTTTATATTTAGGCGATGGATTAATCCAGCAGAGCGGCCAGCGGCTCTTTCACAGCTTCCGCCCACAATTCATAACCATCACTTGACGGGTGCAGCAGGTCGCTCATGATGTCACGTGAGATGACGCCTTCATCATCCATGAACACTTCCCCGATATCCAGGTAATGCACGCGCTCGTGAGCGTCGAGGCGAGCAATGATCTCATTAATGCGGTCCAGCTCGTCGCGAATGGGATCGTCCGGCGTGCTGCGCGGGAATATGCCCAGCAGGAGGATCTCGGCTTCCGGCCAGCGGGTTTCCATATCCAGCACAATGGCACCAATACCCTCTGCGATTTCCATGTAGTTGTTGGCAGCCGCATTGTTGGTGCCGATCATGAGCATGATCGCTTTGGGTGTGAAGCCTTCACCCTCACCGTTTGCTAGGCGGTACAACACGCCCTGCGTGGTGTCGCCGGCGATGCCAAAGTTGGCGATGTTGAGTTCGGGCCATGTTCTATCCATTACAGCCTTGCCGGCAAAGGGGCCTGAATCGTTACGCCAGAAATCGGTGATGGAGTCGCCCATAAAGAGCACGTCCACATTACCTTGTGCTGCCCTGGTGACGTTGTTGCGATGTTTCTCCTCGAAGATAGGGAGCAGGTTCGGCATGAGGGCAGTATTGAAACGACCTGGTGCTCTGAATTCGATAAGGTAGGGATGTTCATTCAGCAGGGCGCGGTCGGTGCCGGATAGGCTGGACATCAGTCTGGTGTAGATGTTCCGGGCTTGCTGAACTTCTTCAGATGACGGACGTTCCGAGCGGACTTCTTCGGGCACTGGCGGCAAATTGAATTGTGCATATGCAGCGGGTGAGAGTAATGCGGCTGCCAGTAGAGAAGTCTTTAGTAATCTGTGCATGGTAGTTTTCCCTCGTTATTATGTTGTTCGTTTTAATGTGATTAGCGTGGCGGACGGTACCAGAATTCCGCATGGCACCCTTGGCAGGCGTTATTGATGCTGGCGCCGGTGTCCACCAATCCATCCACGCTTCGGTTTTCGATGGCTTCCAGCGTGGCCTGCGTGGTGGTCTGCAACTGTTGAATATAAAAGCGCCAGTTGCCGGGATTAGCTGCAAGCAGTTCCCGGATTTCGTCCGGCTCATGCTTGTACGCAGCATCCGCGGGCGCATCGGCAACGACACGACCGGGCAGCAGCAGGGCGTTGCCGGCAGCCATCAGGTCGAGCGCGCTGTGGCGCAGCTGCTCCCAGTCAGAATCTGATGTCGGCTCGATATCTTCCTGTACACCATCTTCACTCACTACATAGCGTACTGCCCGCCAGAGTATGTCCGCGTTCGGCTGGATTAGCGTGTTCATGAGTGAGCGAACGGAATAGTTCGGGTCGAAGGCAGGGTCGGGTGCTGCTCCTGATACTGTACCAAAAGGACATGCAACCAGAACCAGGATGCTGTAGATCAACCGGATCACTATACGCATGCTTGCTGCCTTATTCCGGATAGGCTGTGCGGATTTGTTCATCCGACAGTTGGTCCAGGAAGGCTTTTTCGAGAGCTTCAACCGCGCGCAGTAAGCCTTCAGGATCGACGAAGGTGTCGGGGCTGTAGGCCTGGCCGGGCCTGTACTTATCGTGCAGGCCGTATTGGGCCGCATGGGAGGCGACCCAGATGTCCACCGGCATAGTCTTCTGAGTGGCGTAAGTGTAGGCGAAATCGGCGGCGACACCGTCATAGGTCGGATCGTCGAGCAGTCGCTTGCCGGCGTTGATAGAGCCCATGTTCATTATACCGACCCGGTAGTCACGTCCGTTCTCGTTGACGGTAAAGGTATAGCTGGAGCTGCCCTCGGTGTGACCGGGATGCTCGTGGACCATTAGGCGCAGTTCGCCCAGTTCAATGATATCGCCTTCGCCGATGATCTCATCCACCTCGATGGGATCGAAGGATACTTCGCCGCCAAAATGGGGATCGCTTAGACCGCCATCCTCCAGCACACGAGCGTCCTTGGCGGTGGCCAGCATGCGAGCCCCGGAAGCGTCCTTGATGGCTGCCAGGTCAGCCGTGTGGTCGAAGTGGGACTGCGTGGTGAGAAGGATGCGTATGTCCTCCAGACGGTAGCCGATTGAGTCCATGTTGTCGCGGATGATGTCTATGGAGCCGGCCAGGCCGGTATTGACCAGGATATGGCCCTCGTCGGTAGTGATCAGGAAAGCACTGAGATCCTCTGTGCCGACGCCGTAGAGCGGACCGATGATGTGGAAAGCCGGATAAGGATTGGTCCAGGCCGGATTCTGGGCCAGTACGGGACCAGCCAGCCAGGCCAGCAGGCAGATTGCAGTCATCTTTCTGATCATGTCGTCTACTCCGTCAGTTGCCGTAACCGGTCGTAATGACAGGTTATACTGTCGGCTTTTATATATCAGTTTTGCCTGCCAATGAAACAGCCGCTTGCGATACCGCCGACCGTAGGGCTGGCTTTTCGCCTGATGGATGCAGGCGATGCCGACCCCGCGCGAGTGAAGCTTGGTTCACTACATTCCGCGAATCATGGCGTTCATTGACCTAGCCACCGGCACGGGCCTCTGGGAAATAGCCGCAGGGCCAGAGGTGATTACCTGGCCTGGATCCTAGTGCGTGAATACGGTTTAAAAATCCGTTCTTTTTTCGATTTTTTGGGAAAGTTCGCCAGGAGTGCGCCATGGAGAGTAGGGCAAAAGGAAGTGGGGCGCCTAAGGCATTGAAAATATGGTGGGCCCACCAGGACTCGAACCTGGGACAAACGGATTATGAGTCATATTTTGACCATCACACCTAACACATTACAAAAAATAACAATGTATTAACCTGAATGTTAGTCCTTTTCGTTATTGATCTATATTGTTATTTATCGATTTTTTTGAATGCATTTGCGCCGCCAGTGCGCCACTTGATAGCGGATGAAAATCAGTTGAACAGGGATGATAGATAACCGAAGGCTTTGAAAGTCGCAATGGTCTCTTACCTTGCCATATAGATGACTATATTTTTCAGGTCCCAGGATCGGGGTAGAGTGCGATTACCCGCTGGGTTATTACGAAATGCTGAATCTGGCCCAGGCCTGACCGGTCGGTCATCGACTCACTACTAAGCGTCCTGGGAACCTGAGACAATACGCGCTTTTCATTCTCGGAGATTCCTTTGAATATCGACAAAGACCTCGTGGTCCGCTTCCACTACACCCTCAAGGACGAGGCGGGCGAAACGCTCGACAGATCTGAAGATGCTGAGCCCATGACCTACCTGCATGGCCATGGCGGTCTCTTGCCTGGTCTGGAAGATGCTCTGGCGGGCAAGACCGCCGGGGATAAGCTGGATGTTACCCTGTCGCCGGAAAAGGCTTTCGGGGAACGCGTGACCGACGCTGAGCAGCGTATTCCGGTCAAGCACCTGGTTGGCGCCAAGAAGTGGAAACCGGGCATGACCGCCGTTGTCCATACACAGCATGGCCATCGTCAGGTAACCGTCCTGAAAGTGGGGCAGACCATGGCCACCGTCGATACCAATCACCCCCTGGCCGGCAAGACCCTGACCTTCACCGGGGAAGTGGTGGACGTACGCGAGGCGACGCCGGAAGAATTAAGCCATGGCCATGCGCACGGGCCGGGCGGACATCATCACTAAACTGTATTTCGATAAGCAAAAAAAACCCGGCTCAATGCCGGGTTTTTTGTTGATGCCAAGACATCAGAAGGACATGGACACGGTCGCGCCGTATTCCCGTGAACGACCCACTACGGAGAAGTCGTAACCCCATACGTTGCGGGTGTCGAAGCCACCGTTGATATATTTCTCATCGGTCAGATTGTTTCCCCAGACGCTCACGCTCCAGTCGGCATCCTGCGGTGTATAGGTGATACGGCTATTGAGGATGCCATAGGACGGCTCTGTTACGATATTGCCCGATGCGTCTACAGGGATGCGCTGGTAGGCTGCATCCCTCACGTAATCCCCGGTCCATCCATACTTGCCTGAAAAGGACAGCGTGCCACCCCCGCGCAGCCGGTAATCGTAGACGGCACCTAGGGTAAAGCTCTCATCTGCCGCATATGCAAAAGGTGATGTGGGTGAAATACCATTTGCTCCGTCGAACGCCCCACGTTCTATGTACTTGGTATCCAGCAGGCCCACGCCCAATGTCAATACCAGGTCGTCAATGGGCAGGTAAGTAACCTCTAGTTCGATACCATTGGCTTCGCCCTTGCCGTCACTGGTGGGATAGGGGAAAGGCAGCGAAGAACCAGGATTGTTCGGGTCCGGTGGCAGCTGCTGGACGCGCATGCCGTCCCAGTCGGAATCGAAGTAGGTGGCGTTGAAACGCAGTCTGCCGTCCAGCCAGTCTGAACGCATGCCCAACTCCCAGGTTGTGACGATTTCTGGGTTCAACCTAACAATGCCAACGTTGTTAACGTTGGTCAGGCCGCCGGAGGTGAAGCCTTCACCCCAGCTGCCGTAGAACATCATGTCGTCGGTATGCTGGTAGGTCATAGCGAACTTGTTTGTGGTGATGCTGCCAAGGTCAGGATCTTCGGCAACTGTAGTTACCGTGCCCGCAAAAGAATTGCCCGATGGGGCGATCTTGGGGTCTGCGGTTCTGAATGCGCCGGTCGGTGCGTATCGGATTGCCCTGCCTGCGTCATCCGTGATGCGAATTCCAACGGTGGCTTCCAGTTTATCGGTGAACGCGTAGGTGAATTCGCCGAACCAGGCGGTGTCCTTGTCCTCGTTGCCGGTCAACGCATCATCCGTGATGAGTACTATCGGGAAATAAGAAGCCAGGGCAGGGTCGCCGATGGTTGCGCCGTAGCTTCGCACGTATCCCAGCGCGGCGCCGTCAAGCGGCGGATCAGTCGGGCCGGTGTTGGGCTTGGCGAAATCCCATAGCCCCCAGCGGTAAAAGCGGTTCTTGTTTTCCTGGTCGAGCCTGTAATGACCCACCAACCAATTCGCCCTGTCGTTCATAAAGGAGCCAGTGAATTGGAATTCCATGGTCGTGTTCTCGTCTTTGTCACGAATGTCGTCGGTGGTGATGATGAAATTTGATCCGTCAAAATCCACGACCTGTCGGCGGTCAAGTTCCCAGGTGGATAAAATAGCTTTCATGTTAAAGAGTGGGCTTGGTCGCCAGTCCATGGTCACTGTGTAGTAGGAAAGGTCTGTCTTGATGCCGTCTTCGGCTCCGTCAGACTTGGTTTCCCATTTGCCGACCTGACCGCCAGGAAATCCGGGCTCATGGGTCAGCGGACCGAAACGGTTTTCGACCAGCTTCTTCGGTGGATCAGGAAACGCGGGGTCGACGGCACGCACGGCGGCCAGGAAATCCGGATTGCCGGCAAGAACATTCTGCGCCCTGAACCTGACGTGGTTGGTGTTGGTAAAGCGGACTACTCGGGCGTCGGAAGAGGATTTGTCTTCCTCATTGGCGGTGAACCTGAGACTGAAATCATCTGTGGGTTCCCACAGGATGTCGCCTCTCAGGATCAGGTCGTCCTGGCCGCCGAAATCATGGCCCGCGGTGAGGCCTTTCAGGAAGCCGTCATTCTGGAAGCTGGACACCATGATCTTAGACTTCAGCGTGTCACTGATGGGGATATCCACGGCACCGGTGAAGTCGCGGCGGTTAAAGCTGCCCACACCGAGTGTGACGCGCGTGGCAAACTCGTCACCGGGCCGGCGTGTCGTCATGTTGACCGCGCCGCCGTTGGTGTTGCGGCCGAACAGGGTGCCCTGTGGTCCGCGTAGCACCTCAACCCGTTCCATTTCGGTGAAGTTGGTCTGCTGGAAGCCGAAGGCACCTTGCCAGACACCATCGATATAGATGCCGACACCGGGCAGCCCGCGTATGTAGAAGGCTGACTGGCCCTGTCCTAGACCGGGATTCAGCACCACGTTGGGCACCATGATGCCCAGCTCACTGCCAGTCTGGATGCCGGCATCGGTCAACTCCTCCATTGAAAAAGCCTGGACAGACATCGGTGTTTCCTGCAGGTTAGTTTCGCGGCGTTGTGCGGTGATGACGATTTCTTCGAGTGCGTTTTGCTGGGCTAACGCAGGCAGCGGGGTGCTGCAGATGCCGGCGATGGCGGTGACTAGTGTGCCCGCTCTCAGCGGCCATGGTGTACGTTTGTTCATAGGTCTTCCCCCCTTAAAAATTTTTGTTTGTGATTAACCTACAAGATGTTGATGAATTTTAGTTTCCATATAATCCAGACCAACAGTCGAAGTGTCGCACTAATTCGTAGCATGAGGCAATCATGCTTTACGTCGGTGGCGGTAAACAATCAATCGAGTAGAAATTTACTACGGAAATTCCGAGGGTGCTGGCGATTTAATAGCTTATGCGAGTGCCCGCTCCAGGACCCTTGCGACATGCATCCCTTCGCGTGAACTAAGATCCCTGATCTGGCTGCGGCAACTCGTGCCGTCGGTGACGATCAGCGTATCTGCATCGGTTTGCCGAACCGCCGGGAGCAGGGCAATCTCGCCCATGGCTTTAGACACGGCGAAATTGTCCGCATCGTAACCGAAGGCCCCGGCCATGCCGCAGCAGCCACTATCCAGTGTTTTAACATCCAGTTCCGGTACCAGTTTCAGCACAGTTTCCACGTCACCCATCAACCCGAAAGCCTTCTGGTGACAATGGCCGTGCAGCAGGGCTTTTTTCTCCGGCAGGGGTTTCAGGATGAGATTAAGCTTGCCCAGGTGATGTTCCTTGGCTAGGAACTCCTCAAACAGTAACGTGTTGGCTGCCAACCGTTCGGCATCCTCGCCGGGCATCAGTGACTGCAGTTCGTCGCGCAGGGTCAGCAGACAGGAGGGCTCTAGGCCAATGACCGGCATGCCGGCGGCGACATAGGACTTCAGGGTAGCCACCGTGCGCCTCAGTTCCTCACGCGCCTTGTCGGTCTGGCCGGCGTTGAGAAAGGTGCGCCCGCAACACAAGGGCCTGCCACCCTTGAGCGGTCGGGGGATGTGCACGTCATAACCCGCCGACTCCAGCACGGCCAAAGCCGCGCGGGCATTGTCTGGTTCGAAATAGGTATTGAAGGTATCCACTAGCAGCACGACGCCGTCGGAGTGTGGTTTTTGCATCTGACCTTGCGTTGCCTCGAAACTGTCGCTGCGCCATGCGGGTAATGGCCGGTAGCGGGTAAAGCCAAAGATTTTTTCAAACAACGTCGGCAGGCCCGGCAGGCTGTTGCGCAGGTTTGCCAGGAAGCCTATGTGTTTCAGCAGTGGCGCGTAGCGGGGCAGGTTCGCGATAAGCCTTTCCTTCAACGGCAGGGAATGATTGCGGTAGTATTGGCTGAGGAACTCGATCTTCATTTTCGCCATGTCGACGCCGGTCGGGCATTCGCGCCTGCAGCCCTTGCAGCTCACACATAGGTTCATTGTGTCGTACATCTCATCGCTAGTGAGTGCGTTTTTACCCAACTGGCCGCTAAGGGCCAGGCGAAGGGTGTTGGCGCGGCCGCGGGTTGAATGCTGTTCATCACGCGTGGCGCGGTAGGACGGGCACATCGCACCGCCGTCCTTCTTGCGGCAGGCGCCATTGTTGTTGCACATCTCCGTGGCGCGCTGAAATCCATCATGTTTGGTCCAATCCATGGCGGTTTCAATCAAGTTGGTGTGATAGTCCGGTTGAAAGCGGAACAGGGAGCGGTCGTCGAATTTCGGGGCACGCACGATGCGACCCGGGTTGAACCATCCGTTCGGATCGAAGGCGTCCTTCAATTCCTCGAAATTTTTCACCATGCGTTCGCCAAACATGGCAGTGTGGAACTCCGAACGCGACAGACCGTCGCCGTGCTCTCCAGAATGAGAGCCTTTGTACTCGCGAACCATCTCGAAACATTCCTCGGCGATGGCGCGCATCTTCGATGCGCCATCGGCTTCCTTCATATTGAGGATGGGCCGCACATGTAGTGTGCCCACCGAGGCGTGGGCGTAGAAGGTTCCCTCTGTGCCGTGCTTGTGGAAGATGTCGGTCAGGCGTCGCGTGTATTCGGCGAGGTCAGTCAGCTCGACGGCGCAGTCCTCGATGAAGGACACCGGCTTGCCGTCTCCCTTCATGGACATCATGATGTTCAGACCCTGTTTGCGTACTTCCCACACGGCCGACTGGAAGGACGGGTCGGTCGCCTCCACTACGGCATCGACGAAGCCGAGATCGCTCATCAGCGTGACCAGGTGGCGCAGCCCGTTAAGCTGCGTCTCCTCGTCCTCGCCGGCAAACTCCACCAGCAGCAACGCATCCGGTTCGCCCTGCACAAAGGCATCGACAATTTTCTTGAACAGGGGGATGTCGCGCGCCAGGTTGATCATGGTGCGATCCACCAGTTCCACCGCGGACGGGTTCAGCTTCACGATATGCTGTGTGGCATCCATGGCCTGGTAAAAGGTGGGAAAGTGACAGATGCCCAACGTCCTGTGCGTGGGAATAGTGGAAAGCTCGAGATGGATGCGGCGGAACCAGGCCAGCGTGCCCTCGGAGCCCACCAGCAGTCTGGCGAGGTTGGGGTTCTGCTTCGTCAACTGGTCGATGTTGTAGCCGCCGACACGCCGCAGCAGCTTCGGGAAACGCGCCTCGATTTCCGCGGCCTCGCGCTTGCCCAGGGCCAGCAGTTGTGCGACCAGTGATTTCACGTTGTTGGGAAGCTGGTCGTCGTGAATCGTGAGCGGGCCGAAAGTAGCCGGCGTACCGTCCGGCAACAGGGCGTCGATTGCGCGCACGTTGTGCACCATGTTGCCGTAACGAATGGAGCGTGCGCCGCAGGAATTGTTTCCGGTCATGCCACCAAGCGTGGCGCGGTTGGCGGTGGATACATCCACCGGGTACCACAGACCGTCTCTTTTCAGTTGCCGGTTCAACTGATCGAGTACCAGGCCGGGCTGGACTATAGCGGTCCGTTTTTCGGGATCCCAATCAATAAGCTGGTTGAGATATTTGCTGGTGTCTATGACCAGCGCCTCGTTCACAGTCTGGCCGTTCTGCGAGGTGCCGCCCCCGCGGGGCAGCACTGGGACGCCGGCTTCTCGGGCGATCTGCAGGGCCACACGCACGTCGTCCTCGGTTTTGGGCACCACCACGCCGAGCGGCATGACCTGGTAGATAGAGGCGTCGGTGGAATAGCGTCCGCGGCTGAAAAGATCGAAGAGGACGTCGCCTTGGATTTCCTTAATCAGGCGGGCGGCCAGCGGGTTTGGATTGGGTTTGCTCACCGTGCCAGATTACTGTGAATGAGGAACACGGAGCAAGCCAGTGGAATTGTTTTGCCTGAACTTTGGCATAATGCTAATTTGAATATCTGTTCCGAGGGGGGGATCCATCATGAACAAATCAAACGTGATCGTGGGTGTAATCGTAGGTGTGGTCGCCACACTCCTTGTCACCAATGCCATCATTATTCCCAACGCCGTTATGCGCCTGCAGGCCACTGTGCCTGTGCCGGCCGAAACGGTGCTGGATGGCAGCGTGCCATCCTGCGACCATTGTGAGGCCGAGCTCATCACGTTGGAGGAGATCGAAAACTATATCGATGTGGCCAATCTCACCGGGCTCACCGACCAGCAGATTCGTTCGCTTGATATCGGCCGCTCCAACGTACAGGTGGCCCTGGCCCATCGCGGGCCGCTGAACGAACCGAGTCCGCGGTCGGTGGCGGTGCATAACCTGGTTACAGAGGTGTACGTAGTTCTAAGTGGTTCCGCCACTAATATATCCGGGCCTGAACTTATCGATGCCCAGCCGCGTCCCGACGATTACCGGGCTGTAGTGTTTCTGAACGGGCCGGGCCAGAATGCGGAGGCGATCGCGAACGGGACCGAAGTGCAACTGGAGGCAGGGGATGTGTACGTGATTCCGGCGGGTACCGGCCACCAGTTCACACGCATAGACGATCATATCACCTACATTATGATCCGAATTGACCCGGACAAAGTGGTGCCGCTGCTGGACGAGTCGGGATCGCAAACGTATCTTCAGGAAAATTTGCCTTAGGGCTTTTCGGAAAATCTTGATTATTCGTAACGGATTTCTGTGGGCATCAGGGCGGCGCGAATCACCGCGCCCCAGATTAGGTTGCCCATGGTATTGAAGTGCAAATCGTCGGAAATGAAGATGTCTTCCATCACTGAGCCGTCAGCCTTGAGGAAAGGTGTCGCGGAATCCACGTAGGTCACAAGCGGGTCGCGGGCAGCCAGCTCGCGGTAGCCGGCATTCAATGCTTGCACGTTTTCCCATTTCTCCCAGCGCTGAATGCTGGGTTTCACCGCCATCACATAAATGCGCGTCTGCGGCAGTTCGGCATGGATGCGGGTCACGATCTGCCCGAGCTGGTCGAGGATGGTGTTGTTGTTGATGTCGTACCATGTGTCATTGTCACCTTCGTAGATGAGCACGGCGCGTGGTTTCAGTCTAAGTACTACCGTATCGAGATGATGCAGGACATCGCCCATGACGCTGCCGCCGAATCCGCGTGAAATGATTGTCAGCGGCGCCAGTGCCTGGGCGGCCTGGTCGTTCCAACGCGCGATGCTGGACGAGCCTGTGAGCAAGATGGCATCTGTTGGCGGCGGAGTAAGGCGGTCGAGATTTTCCCAGCCCCGCATGTCGTTATCCCAACGCGAGGGTTCGAGAACGGGCTGGGCGCCGGCTGGAAATATCGCCAGAGCGAAGATCAGGCAGGTGAAGCGGGGCAGCAAAGTTATGATGTGGCGCGTCACTGAATATCTATCCATTGCCGCCGCAGATGTTCACTGAAGAATGGCAGGGCATGCGTGCCGAAACGCTCGGCGATGCGGTTGCCGTGGTCGCCTTCATAGGTCAAGAAGTCATGTTCGATGCCGTAGCGGTTCATGGTGTCGCTCAGTGTACGGTTTGCCGTAATGAGGCCGTCCTGTTCGCCGACTTCCATCGTGATGGCGGTCATCTTCAACAGGCTGCCCACGTGGGAAGGCAGGATCGCCTGGGGTGAATTGGCGGCAAAACGGGCGGCGTATTCCGGCACGACCTCGCCATTCAGAGTTGGCAGGTCGAAGTAAAACGGAGGCTTGTCCGGGTTCGGCGACCAGGCAGCGGTAACCGCGAAAGTACGTAATGCCCCGCGGTCAATGTCGGCCATGGTCTTGATCTTTTCCATGGCCAGTGCGCGTTCCCCTCCAGTTGGTGCGTATTCATTGAGGCAGCAGGAGCTCATGGCGTAGAGCGCGGAAAAGACATCGGGCCTGCGCATGCCAATCAGCATGACGCCATAGCCGCCCATGGAGTGCCCGGCGAGGCCGCGTGCCCTGCGATCTGGAATGGTGCGGTAGTGACTATCGATATAACTCACAAGGTCATCAGCAATGTAGTCTTCCCAGTAGCCGGTGGCAGCCGAGTTCACGTACATGCACCCGTTAAAAAGATTGTTGCAGTTGGGCATGACCAGGATCATCTCTGCAGATGTGCCATTACGCATGACTTGGTCGGCGGTCAGGTTGGCCTTCATGCGTGAATCATTACCGAACCAGCTGTCGTCGCTGCCGTTGTAACCGTGCAACACATAAACCACCGGGTAACGCTGGTCAGGATTCGCTGTGTAGCCGGGGGGCAGGTATACGGACACTTCTGGTGCATCGGGTTGCTCAAGCAAGTTGCCGGCCAGGGAGGGGCCGAATACAGAGATGCGCTCGAGGGTGCCGGTAACCTGGGCCGTTGCCGTGGCAGCGGTCAGCAAGCCCAAAACCATTATGGTGAAATGACTGGCGAACCTATTCATGTTTGATTCCTTTTTGGGTAGCTCAGTTCCCGCCTTGAGCGTTCTGCATCAGCACGGCGGTTTCCGTGCTCTCGCAACGCAGTGGAAGCAGCTGGTCAAACGGTGCCTTCACTAGGCGCTTGGTCGGTACCACCCACGGCGCGGTCAGCACAACAGGGTCATAGACGGTGGCGTCGACCGTCATGCTGTCTCTGTCGAGCATGTTGTACCGCTCCACCACGCGCATCTGGTCGGAGTGAAAGGATACGCCGCCTTCGGCGAACATCCAGGTGTCGTCGGTGAAGTTCTTCGTTTCTACCACAAAGGTGTCGCCCTCCCAGTGACCGACGGCATCGCCGCGGTAGGACGGCGGCAGGTAGTCACGGTGTTCGCGACCGTCCGTGGGAATGAGCTGGTAGCCATGGAAGGTTTCTTGCAGGAATACCATCATGTCCGGCGATGCCATGATCTGGCCGAGAGTGCCAACATCGAATAGGCGTACGCTCAATGTGCCGAAGGCGGTGGGTTTGCATAACAGTGTGGGATCATCCTTATCGCTTAGTGTTGCCATGCGCGCCTTGGCGTCGGCGGTGTACAGGTCGGTATACAGGTTGTACTGTAGGCCGGCGCTGCGGTCGGTGGTTGACCCGTAATCGGAACTGCCAAGGTCGCCGCCTGTCCACCAGATGCCGGACAGGTCGGGCTTGCCGTCCGCCATGCGCGGTACGGTGCCGGCATCTTCGGCGGCCTCTATGTGCAAGGCCGCGATGGCGATGAGAAAAATTTCTGCGGATAAAAGTATTTTCTTCAACATGGCTGCATTACCTTTCTCGCGGGCCGAACATGCCCCATTCCTTGCCATCATCAGTGATGAGCAGGGTGAGCATGCCGTTGGTAGAGGCGTCGCGTGCGCGGAAGCCGTTAATCGTCACGGTGTCGCCTTCCTGAAACTGTTGTGGCGTATAACCGCCGCGGATCATGCCGGATGGCGTGCCGGCTTCGAAGGACCAGCGCTCGATTTCGCCCTGTTCGTTTTCCACGTCCAGGAAGAAATAGGAATGCGGATTGGTCAGGCGCACGTTGACGATCTTGCCGGTAATGGATATCGGCTCGTCCATCTTGTAGGCGGCGGCGAATGAATGGTGGGCCGATGCCGGCAGGCTGGCCGCAAGGGACAGCAATGCAGTAGACAGGCCGCTGAAGAAAAGTTTTTTCATGTGGAATCTCCTTCCCCGGGAGTTGGAACTGTTATCTTGTATTTCCCCGCCATGAGCATAACCGGGACGCAGGGGCAGCGTCCAGCCGGCGGGTCAGACTGTGGGGGATTTCTTTGCTGGCGCTTTCAGAAAAAGCAAAAGCGGCAGGGTGGCGATCACGATCCACATCATGAATTTGAAGTCATTGATGTAGGCGATGCTTGCCGACTGACGGGTGATCTCCCCATCCGCCAGGATGGGTATTATGCGCAGGTTTTCTTGGATGCCCTGGGGTACCTGCTGCCAGGGAATGCCCAGGCGAGTATCGGTGATGTACTCGATGAGATATGAATGGTTGATGCGTAGGTTGCGCGTCAGCAACACCATGACCATAGAAATACCGACGCTGCTGCCGATGTTGCGCACCAGGCTGAACAGGCCGGCGGCTTCGTCACGGAATTTCGGCTCCAGGGTAGTGTAGGCAAGTGTACTCAGTGGCATGAAGGTAAAGCCGAGGCCGACGCCCTGAATTACGCCTGTCCAAATGAGGATGTGTTTGGGCACGAATAGCGAGAACGTTGTCATCTCGTACAGCGACAGTGTAATCATGCTAAGCCCGAAGAGAATCAGGATGCGTGGATCTGTCTTGCCAGTGAGACGGCCGGTGATCATCATCGCAAACATCACGCCGATGCCCCGTGGCGCCATGATGACGCCGGTCTCGATGACGGGATAACCCATCAGGTTCTGCATATAAGGTGGCAATAGCGCGAGCGAGGCGAGCAGGATGATGCCGACCAGGAAAATGAAGAAAAGGCTGGTGACGAAATTGCGGTCGTGAAACAGCTCCGGACTGAGAAAGGGGTTGGTGGTCTGCCAGGTGTGCACCAGGTACATCCACAAGGAAGCCCCTATCAGTGCACAGTAGAGCAGGATTTCGGCAGAGTTGAACCAGTCCAGTTCCTGACCGCGGTCCATCATTAGCTGAAAACTGCCGATCAGAAGACTGAGCATCACGAATCCGAAGATGTCGAACTTGCGGTCCTTGCGCTCAGATTCCGGCATAAAAAAAATCACGCCGGCTAGGGCCAGCAATCCGATGGGCAGGTTGATATAGAACACCCAACGCCAGTTGTAATACTCGGTCAGCCAGCCGCCCAGAGTAGGACCCAAGATGGGACCGATCATCACGCCCATGCCCCACAGCGCCATAGCCTGGCCGTATTTCTCCCGCGGGTTGATATCGAGAAGGGTTGATTGCGACAGCGGGATCAGGGCGGCGCCACTGATGCCCTGCAAGATGCGGAAGAACACCATCTGCTCGATGGAGGTGGCGGCGCCGCAGAGCATTGAGCCAATGATGAAGCCGGTGACCGAGACCGCGAACACCTTCTTGCGTCCGTAATGGCCGCTGAGCCAGCCCACCGGCAGGGTCATGATGGCCGAAGCAATGATGTAGGAGGTTAGGACCCAGGCGATCTGATTCTGTGAGGCCGAAAGCGAACCCTGCATGTGCGGCAGTGCAACGTTGGCGATGGTAGTGTCCAGCACCTGCATGATGGTCGCCAGCATGATCGAGATGGTGACCAGGCTGCGAAACGGAACGGTTTTGGGTGTCTCGGGCGTCATGAGCTTACATTTTGGTTAATTAGCCCAGGGCAGGGTACGTTCGTGAGCGGTATCGATGGTCACTTCCGCACTCATGCCGGCCGACAGGCGAGAGACATCTATCGGGTCGGTAAACTCGATGCGCACGGCGATGCGCTGTACCACCTTTACCCAGTTGCCGGAGGAGTTCTGTGCCGGCAGCAGGGAAAACTCGGCACCGGTGGCGGGCGTGATGCTGGCGACCGTGCCGCGCCAGGTCTGGCCGGGAAAGGAATCCACGGTGATTTCCACCGGCTGGCCGGTTTGCATGTAGGTGAGGTCGGTTTCCTTGTAGTTGGCCTCGATCCACAGATGCGAGTCGTCGATGATGTTTAACAGTGGCGTGCCCATGATGACGTTCTCGCCTACCAGTGCGGAGACGTTGACGGCGACTCCATCCACGGGTGACTTGATCTCTGTGTAGCTGAGTTCGAGCTCGGCCTTTTCAAATTCTGCCATGGCCTGCTGGTACAACGGGTGTCCTTCCGATGGCATGTCTGGGTCGATGAGTTTCGCGCGCGCGACCACCAGGTCGGACTGTTTCTGTTTTAGTGTGTTCTGGCTGTGCTGGTAGGCAAGCAGGGAGGCGTCATACTGCGCGTCCGAGATGGTCTTGCGCTCCAGCTGCTGCTTTGCGCGTTTCAGTTCCCGTTCCTGGAACACTACGTCGATTTCGGCGCGCTCGATATCCACCTGCAGGGCGTTGTAGGCCACCTTTTGGCTGTCGATGTCACGGCGGATATTGGCAAGGGTAGCTTTCGCCCGTGCCAGGGCGATTTCGTGCGGGATGCGCACCAGGCGGAACAGCACCTGACCTTTTTCAACCCGTTCGTTGTCACTGGGGTAAGATTCGATCACCTTGCCGGAGATTTCCGGGCTGATGGAAGTGATGTCTGCCTTCAGGTAGGCATTGTCCGTGGTGACGAAGCGTCCGCCCTGTAGCCAGACCCAGGCGCTGATACCAGCGATCACGACAGGACCCAGGATGAGGAAGACTATTTTACGAATGATCCTGATGATGTTCATGGGGAGTTTCCTTTGGGTGGTTTTTGCTTTCCGTAACCGAGGTTGCCGCGCATCCGGAACAGCAGGTCCATAAAGGCATTGAATTCATTGTCTCTGATGCCACTAAGCGCTGTCTGTCTGACGCTCTTGCCGACTTGTTTCAGCGACTTGATCATGGGAGCGGCCTTGTCGGTGAGGAAGAGGCGCTTGGCGCGGCGGTCGTTGGCGTCCTCCTCGCGGCGCAGCCAGCCGTCCTTTTCCAGCCGGTCCACGTGCCGGGCGAGGGTGATGGGCTTGATATCCATGGCCTGGGCAAGGTCGACCTGTTGGACACCCTGCTGGCGTTGTAGGTGTGCGAGCACGGACCACTGAGCGCGCGTCAGCCCAAGCTGGGCGGCCTGGCGGTCGAATTCCCAGCGCAAGAGCCGGCTGACGTCGTGGATGACGAAACCGAGGCTGCTGTCGAGGTCTTTATCCATATGGAAGCTTATTATAAGCTTGCTTATTAGTTTGGCAAGGCCGTGGACATACCAAAAAGACCGCCCAGGGGCAGCGAGATAACGTGATTCAGGGTAAGTAGGATCAGAGCAGGCGTATGATTTTTATCAAAATCCGGCATCGGTCATTGCTAGGATTTCCGTGTGACCTTCAGGAGAAACCCATATCAGTTGAACACCATGATCTGCACCACGAGTTTCCGTCAACGTGTCATCCTTTCCGCTTTCCTCTGCGCTACTGCTGCCTTTGTTCGATCTCCTCCCAGCGTGCGTAGAGTTTTTCCAGGGCTTCCTGGGCAGCGGTGACCTGCTGCATCACCTTATCGATAGTGTCCTTGTCCCTGTTATAGAGGGTGGGGTCGGAGATCGTTTTTTCCAATGCAGCCAGTTCAGCTTCGGCAGAATCGATCTTGCCCGGCAACTGGTCCAGCTCCCGCTGAAGCATGTAGGAGAGCTTGCCGGGTTTGGGCGGCTGCTGTGAGTGGGGTTTCTGTGTGCGTTCGGCATTATTGACGGGCGAGTCTTCTTTTGGAGGCGATATTTTTGCCGGTGATTTTTCCGGTTGTGGTCTCGGTGTAAAGGTGCCGCCCTGACGTATCCAGTCCCGGTAACCACCGACACAATGCCTAACCTGGCCGTTGCCCTCGAAGACGATCGAACTGGTAACCACGTTGTCGAGAAAGGCACGATCGTGGCTGACCAGCAGTAGGGTGCCGTCAAAATTCATGAGTATATCCTCGAGCAGTTCCAGGGTTTCCATGTCGAGGTCGTTGGTGGGTTCGTCCAGCACGAGGACATTGGCCGGTTTGCTGAACAGGCGCGCTAGGATGAGCCGGTTCTGTTCGCCGCCCGAGAGCGCCTTCACCGGCTGGCGAATACGTGCCGGCTCGAACAGGAAGTCCTGCAAGTAGCTGATGACGTGCACGTCACGGCCATTGATGGAGACGTGATCGGCGCCGCTGGCGAGATTGTCTTGCACTGGTTTTTCCGGGTCCAGCTGCTGGCGCAGCTGGTCAAAGTAGGCGATCTCTATCTTCGTGCCGGTCTTGACCTTGCCATGATTCTGTTTCAGCTGGCCCAGCAGTATCTTCAACAGGGTGGTCTTGCCAATGCCGTTCGGACCAATCAGGCCTATACGGTCGCCGCGCATGATGGTGATGGAAAAATTGTCGATAAGGGCTTCGTCGCCGTAACTATGACGAATACCTTCAGCCTCCACGACGATCTTGCCGGATACCTCGCTCTTGTTGAGCGTGATCTTCGCATTGCCCTGTACGTTCAGGCGCGCACGAACTTCCTCGCGCATTTTTTCCAGCGCGCGTACCCGACCCTCGTTGCGGGTGCGCCTGGCTTTTATGCCCTGGCGTATCCACTGCTCTTCTTTCGCCAATTTCTTGTCGAACTCGGCATTCGATTTGGCTTCGGCGGCCAGCTGCAGATCACGATGCCTGAGGAAGGCCTGGTAATCATGCTGCCAGGCGATCAATTTGCCGCGGTCCAGTTCCATGATGCGGTTCGCGGTGCGTTGCAAGAAGGCGCGGTCGTGTGTGATCAGGACGATGGCGCCGCGAAAATCAAGCAACAGTTTTTCTAGCCACTCAATGGCAGGAATATCGAGATGGTTGGTGGGCTCGTCTAGTAGGAGGATGTCGGGATCGCTGACCAGGGCACGCGCCAGCGCGGCACGCCGGGTCCAGCCACCCGAAAGGCTCGACATAGGGTCGTCGGGGGGCAGGGCGAGCTGGCTGATGACGGTTTCAACCCGGTTTTGGAGTTTCCAGCCGTCGACACTGTCGATCTCGTGCTGCAGACGGGCGAGTTTTTTCATGTCGGGGGCGACCGCCGCAACGAGCTGGTGATACTGGCTGAGCAGGGCGCCGGTTTTTGACAGCCCCCCGGCGATGAAGTCGTAGACGGTTTCGCTGGCCTTGTAGGGCAGTTCCTGTTCGAGCATTGCGATGCGTGTGCCAGGCTGTACCCAGCGATCGCCGCCATCGGGCCGGATATCATTGTGCAGCAATTTCAGTAGGGAGCTTTTGCCGGCGCCATTGCGGCCAAGGAGTCCGATGATATCTCCGGCATCGATGGTCATGGCTTCTGCATCGAGGAGTACCTGGGGCCCATAGGCCAGGTGGATATCTTTCAGGGTGAGCAACGGCATGGGAGAGGCAGAGGCTAGAGGAAACAGGAATGAATTATATGCCAGGATCAACTACATTATTTATGCTTCTGCCATAAAGTAATGGTTATCAATTATCTATGGTTAACGATCGTCCTTTCCTCTGGTTTCAGCACTTATGCTTGCTGTTCCACTGTCGTCGGCGCTGTTGGTGATGGTGGTTCCAGGTTTGAAAGCTTGCGGCTGAACTCCTTGCGTACCAACAGGAAGCTGATGACGGCCTGGATTGTGACTGACAAGACGGAGACGTACCAGATCTTTTCCATAGTGAAACTTTCCTGATTACTGACCCATACCGCGATGGGTATGAAGATCAACAGGCGGCTTGCGGATGAGAACATGGCCGGCTTTGTGTTGCCGAGACCCTGGAACATACCGGAACAGGTGAAGATGATGCCCTGTGCGACGAAGTTCAAGGAAATGATCTGCAGGAAGTCGCCACCGGCCTTGATGACGGGCTCCTCGTCTGTGAAGAAGGCCACCAGCAGTTCCGGATGGAATTGTAGGATCAGGGTGACGACCAGCATGACCGCGCTGCTCATCAGGATGCCCTGCTTGAAGGCCTCGCGAACACGGTCGCCGTGGCCGGCGCCAAAGTTTTGCCCGGCGATGGGACCCACCGCGAAGGCGATAGCCATAGTGGGCATGAAGATGGACTGCATGATGCGACCGCCGACGCTGAAGCCGGCCTGTGCGGATTCACCGAAATCCTGGATAAGCCAGTACACCACCGCGAAGTAACCGAACATGAGCAGCATCTCGCCACCGGCCGGCAGGCCGATGTTGACCATGCGGCCCCATATCGACAGCTGAGGTTTCCAGAGGGTGAACTGGAATGTGACGTATTTCTCCAGCTTAACGAAATACGCAATCAGCATGGCGACGCCCACCGCGCTTGAAATGGTGGTTGCAAGGCCGGCACCGACGACACCCAGGGCGGGGGCAGGGCCAAAGCCCACGATCAGAGTTGGTGCCAGGATGGTATTCAGCAAGATTGTGATCACCTGAATCATCATGGTGGGCTTGACGATACCGGTAGCCCGCAGTGCAGAGCTCATGCCCATGATGGCGAATTGCATCGACATACCCGGCAAGAACCAGTGCAAGAACCGGATGCCTTCCGCCTGGGCGTCGCCGGCGGCTATGGTCGCCATGTAGCTGTCGGACAACGTGTACCCGAAAAACAGGGTGGTGGCAGTAAAGATTCCTGCCAGCACCATGGACTGGTTGAAAACCAGGTTGGCGAAATCGCGATCCTTACGGCCAACAGCCTGGGACATCAGGGCTACTGAGCTGACGCCAAGCACCTGGCTTAGGGCCATGACCATGAAGAAGAGAGTGCCTGCGGCACCGACACCCGCAATGGCAGCATCACCTAGACCGGCGACGAAGTAAAGGTCGACTAGGAGGTACAGTGTCTGGAAGATCATGCCCATGGCGACAGGTGCGGCCATGGCGACGATGGTGCTGGGTATTGAGCCCTGAGTCAGGTCTTTCATGGCATGTGTCCTGTCCGCCGACGCAGAAAAGCGCGAGTGTACAGCAATCGTCCCGAGCGCGGCAGATTGTTTTCATTCGTTTTTTTGACCTGATTATCCAAGGGTATTCGTCAATCTCCATACTCAGGCCAGCGCTTTTGAAAGCCCGCCCCCCACTCATTTCAATCGTTAGTGCCGCTACCACGGCAGCCAGCAGATTAGGTACACTCGTATTCTAGGAAAAAGAGGTAAGCCAATGACATGTACAAGATTGACACACGCACTTACCAACATGCTGCTGGCCGCAGCGTGTGTGCTTGCGGTACCTGCCACGGCACAACCCACAGGTGAGATGGGATTGGCACGGCGCGTCCAGGTATTGGAGGACCGTGAAGCCATTCGCAACCTCATCCTTGATTACGGCACCTACCATGACCATCGTGACTACCGCTCCTTGGCAGCGCTGTTTGCCAGCAATGGCGTGTGGGAAAGTGGCATGGGCCGCGGCGAGGGCCCGGGCGGTGTGTTTGAATTGATGGACCAGATCATCGGGCACAACCCGCTGCCCGAAGGCTCCGGCACCTACCACGTGCTGACCAATGACCGCATCCGCATCGACGGCGATCTCGCCAGTGCTGTAACCAAGTGGATGTATGTCACGCCCGGTGAAAACGGCGACCCCAACACGGTGCTGCTGGGGCATTACGCCGACGAGTTCATTCGCGAGGATGGCGAGTGGAAATTCCTGCGCCGGGAAGCGCCGGTGGATTTACCGGCCGTGCCATGAGGATGTTTACCTGCATTGTATTGTTGCTGCTGGCATCTTTACCGGTATCTGCCCACCATTCCAATGCCGAGTATGACCGCACCGTTGTGGTCGAACTAGAGGGCATCATCTCGCGTGTTATCTGGCGCAACCCCCATGTCGGCCTGGAGCTGGATGTCACCAATGTCAATGGCACGACCACTCGTTGGGTCATGGGTGCCGCCGACCTTGCCGGCACCGTTCGCCGTGGCGTCCCGGAAGGTACGTTCCAGGTGGGTCAGCATGTGACCGTTGCCGGATTCGCCTCCACCCGCCGCGCTGCCAATATGCTAGTCACCAACGTGCTGCTGCCCGACAGGCGCGAAATCCTGTTGACCGGCTTTTCCGAGCCGCGCTGGAACACCACGACCGTAGGCGGCGGCAGCTGGGTATTGGCGGCGGATGTGGGTGAGGGCGGCCGTGACGACATTTTTCGCGTGTGGACCCTGGACCGGGCCCGCCGCTCGGATTTTGCCGAGGATCCGCCGTTGACCGACTTCGCCCGGACCGGGTGGGAAGGCTACCAGGACACCTTCGACCCCGCGCTGCAATGCGGACATCTGGGCATGCCGCGCGTGATCACGCAAACGGGTCCGCATCCCATTGCTTTCGAACGCCGGGGAGACGATATCCTGATGCGCGGGGAATACTTCGACGTGGAACGATTGATCCATATGGATGAGGAACGTATTTCGCCGACGGCGCCCTTGTCACCGCTGGGCTACTCCATTGGGCGTTGGGAGGATAACGTGTTGGTAGTGGAAACCTCGCGAATCGATTATCCCTTCTTCGATATCGCGGGCCTGGCTGGCATCCCGCAGACGGAGTCCGTGTACCTCGCGGAGCGCTACTACCTGAACGACGACGGCACGGAATTGCACATGGATTTTTATGTTAGCGATCCGGGTACATTCACAGAGGCATTAACCATAGAAGATTACGCGACCTGGAAGTGGCGACCGGATATTCGGATACAGCCATACCGTTGTGAATCGGACTGAATAAAAAAGGCGCCTTAAGGCGCCTTTTTTACAGGTTGCTTATTGCGGACTGAGTATATCTTCCAGCCGCCCGGCTTCCAGCATCTCATTGTAGAACACGGTCGGGTCACACGGCGGGCTTTCCAGCAGTTCACGGAAGTCGCCGCGCTGCGAGCCGCGGGTGCGCACCAGCGGCGCCGTGTAGGCATCGTCGTAGATGGTCATGGTGCGATCGATGGAGAGGTTGTCTTCTGCTACGGTCCAGCGCTCCACGATACGCGTGCCGTCGCCACCGGTCATGGGATAGCCGGAACCGTCCAGCCAGCCCGGTGCCAGGTGGGTGGTCTCGATTATGAGCGTGCGGTCCTGCCAAACACCTTTCGAGAAGCCCATGGATGTCAGGGGTTGATCGGGTAGGGCGTCGCGGCCGTCCATGTATACCCAGCGCGGCGTATTGTCTTGCAGGAAGATCATGGCGTAGTGGCTACCGGCGTCAAGAATTTCCACGGGATAGGGCGAGCCGAAGATGCGCGGCAGGCCGGCGGGCTGGCAGCGCAGCACGTGGTCGTCACCGAACTGGCGGTTCTCGTAGATCTCCCGGGTCGCTGTCGTCATTGGCATGGGTTTGGGGTCAAAGTCATCCACAGTGGTGCGGAACTTGTAGCGGTTGTCCCAGAAACCGCTGATGTCGACATCGTACTCGTTGGCTTCATAGGTAAAGATCTGGTTCGGTTCGGCGGTGACCTGCGGGGTGGTGTTGGAGCTGACGCAGCCGCCCAACTGGCGACCGTTCTCCGGCCCGCTCAGGATGTTGATGCAGGTGGCGTACAGTTTTTTCGTGTCATTACGGCCGAGATTGCCGGTGGCATAGACGGTATAACCCTCCTGAATGGTGTCCGGCGTCCAGTTCTGGCGCCGGTAGGTGGGCAGGTTGCCGGGCGGGTGCAGGGACCATTGCTCGATGCTACCGTCTGGCAGCGTGATGTCGACGTCATAGCGGATGTGCGGATTTGTCCACCATACCCGTTTGACGACACCGCGGACCTCGCCCTCGGCATCTTGAAACTCCGTGTTGAAGGCGTGATGTGCGAAAGTCTGCCCGAAAGAGGTAATTAGCGCTGTGCAGGCCAAGGCCTGCATGATTGACTTGGATTTCATAGTCGTTCCTTTGAAGTTATGAGCAAAGACTACAACACGGGATACCGGGAAGAAAAGCGTGATCAGAACGGGTCCATGAAATCGCCGGAGAGAATCAGCATGTTGTCACTAACGGGGTAGTTGTAGAAATAGACCCAGGCCTCGATGATTTCATCGTCCTTGAGGTGTGCGTTGATGCGGGTACGTGTGTAGAGATGGGGTTTCGGGGAATGCGGAGCGCAGCCCTCGTAATCGTCTAATTGCAGTAGTTTTTCCTCGCCGCCGGTGAAGGCATAGACCTCGCCGATGACCAGGTCATTGGGCCCTTCCGCGGGTAGCAGGCCAGGGTAGTCGACGATAGCGTAGAGCCTGCCGGCAATGGTAGCTCGTCCAACCAATTCGAAATTGGGGGCGATGAACTGACGGTAGCTATCCGAGTAGGAATCGCTTCTTAACGTTCCATAAACGAACAGGAAATCGGTTTCGCCGGTGGTTCTGTCGCATTGCTTGTCGGTCATAGGGGATTTAGTAGACTGCCGGTATGCATAAGCGGCAGTAAACGCTGACTTAAGTTTGCTGACCGGACCCTGAATTCCCACGCTGCCGCGGATTTCGGGCTGACTCAGTTAGCCTTGTTCCTGTTTACCCGCGACCTCATACCCCTGGGGTCGTCGAGCATGTTTGTTCTAGCGATCCTGGCCGCCGACTTCGAGATATTTCCGTATAGCCATGCGGACGTTGCTAACCGCAACGTCCGATGTTAGTAGGTTAGGCCAGGGAAAAGCCGTGGTGCACCAGCGGCAGTGACCTGATGCGGGTGCCCGTGGCGGCATAGATGGCATTGCAGAACGCCGGCAGGATTGGTGCCTGGCCCGGTTCGCCGACGCCGCCCCAGAAGCCGCCAGTGGCGTGCAGCACGGTTTCCACTTCCGGCATCTGCGACATGCGTAGCATACGGTAATTGTGGAAATTGCTTTCCTGTACGCGGCCTTCTTCTAAGGTGATCTCGCCCCACATCGCGGCCGTCAACGCCCACACGGTAGCGCCTTCGAGCTGTGCGCTAACGTTGTCAGGATTAACCATATGCCCGGTGTTGATGCCCTGGATGATGCGGTGAATATTGATCACGCCGGCATCGTTGACGGACAGCTCAACGGCGGCGGCGGTGAAGCTGCCGTAGGGTTCGGTCGTGGCGATGCCGCGGAAGTTGCCAGCCGGCGGTGGCTTATCCCAGCCGATGGCGTTGGCGACTTCGACAAGTATGTGTCGTGAGAGCTCGTCCTGGGCCATGTGTTTCAGGCGGAAGTGGTAGGGATCCTCACCGGCAGCCGCGGCCAGTTCGTCGATGAACTGCTCGCGCGCGAAAGGGGTCTGCGACCAGCCCACGGTGCGCCAGAATCCCAGCGGCACATGGGTGGGAGTGAGCTTGAAATCTTGGAATTGGTCGGCGATCTGGTAGGGCAGATCGGTAAAGCCTTCCGCGGCCGTGAAATCGACGCCTCCGCGCAGTGGCACACCGCGCATCTGGTTAAGGATCGAGCCGCTGGCGATGCGGGCTTTCCAGCCGCTGATCATGTTGTTTTCATCGAGCCCGGCCTTCACTCGGTACATGGCTAGTGGGCGGTAGAAGTCATGCTGCGTGTCTTCCTCGCGGGTCCACAGCAGCTTTACCGGCGTACCCTGCGGCAGCTCGGCGGCGATCAAAGCCGCCTGGCGCGCGAAGTCGCTGGAACCTCCACGACGGCCAAAGCCGCCGCCAGCTTGCACCCGGTGCACGTAAATGCTTTCCTGCGGCACGCCAAGGGCGTTGACCAGTTCCGATACCAGGCCTTCGGGTGCCTGCGTGGATGCCCAGATGTCCACCCGGTCGCTGTCTATGCGCACAGTGGCGCCCATAGGCTCCATCGGGGAATGGCTCAGGAATGGTGTGAAATATTCCGCTTCCACGACCTTTTGTGCCCCGGCCAATGCCGCATCGGCATCACCGGCATTGTTTGGCATGGGTGCTGCATCGGTGGCATCCAGGCTGGCGCGGAACACGTTAAGGATGTCTTCGCTGCTGACATCTCCGTTGCCGTTGGCATCCCACTGGATCTCCACTTCCTGCAGTGCCTTGCTGGCGCGCCACCAGTTATCTGCAACCACGACGACAGCGTTGCCGTCGATGGTGAAGATATCAATCACACCCTTACGCGTGCTTGCCTTGCTGGCGTCAAAGGAGGCCACGGTTCCGCCGAATATCGGACAGCTGGCGATAGCCGCATACACCATGCCAGGCAGTTCCGTGTCGATACCGTATACCTGGGAGCCGTCCACAGACGCAGGAATGTCCACCCGCGGAAAGGGCTGGCCAATGATGTGCCAGTCGGCCGGATCCTTGAGGGTGACGTTTGCGGGGACCGGCTGGGCCGCGGCGGCCGCGGCCAGGGCGCCGAAACCGCTCTGCCTGCCGCTGGCGGCATGGCTGATGACGCCGTTCGCAACACTGATCTCGCTCGGGGGTACGCCCCACTCACTGGCGGCGGCCGCGACCAGCATGGCGCGCGCGGAAGCGCCGGCCTGCCGCAGGTAATCCTGTGAGTTGCGAATGGTCTGACTGCCCACGGTGACCATGTCGCCCCAGGCCCGCTCCATGCGGACATGTTCGTTGACATCTACGTATTCGATGCGCACCTGGTCCCAGTTGCAGTCAAGTTCGTCAGCGACGAGCTGCGGCGCTGAGGTCATGCTGCCCTGGCCCATTTCGCAGCGGGCGTACTTGATGGTTACGGTGTCGTCCGGGCGAATCTCCACCCAGATATTGATGTCGTTGGATTGGTTGGCCTGCTGTGCCTTGCTTGGCAAGTTCAGGCCAAGGGCAAAGCCGCCGCTGACGGCTGCGGAGGACAGGATGAAGCGGCGACGGGAAAGGTTGGTAGCTGATTTGTTCATGATGTCATCCTCACCTTAAGCCTGGTAGAACTCGGCAGTAGTGCCGGCAACGTCGTGGATGGCTTCACGGATGCGCTTGTAGGTGCCGCAGCGGCAGATGTTGGTCATGGCTGCGTTGATGTCCGCATCGGTGGGTTGGGCTTTCTTGGCCAGGAGGGAAACGGCGGCCATGATCTGGCCGGACTGACAGTAGCCGCACTGTGGAACCTGGTGCTTGATCCAGGCCTGCTGGATCGGGTGCGAGGCGTCCTCGGACAGGCCCTCGATGGTGGTGATGGCCTTGCCTTCGGCTGCGGCGACAGGGAAGGAGCACGAGCGTACCGGTTCGCCATCGATATGCACCGTACAGGCGCCGCACTGGGCGATGCCGCAGGCGAACTTGGTGCCCTTGAGATTGAGCATGTCGCGGATGACCCACAGAAGCGGCATTTCCGGCTCCACATCCACATCGAATACCTGATTATTGACCCGCAGTTCCATCGTACATTCCCCTTGATCGTCGGTTTGTAACGAGTCTATACCAATACTTCGCAGACGCGAAAGTCTTACATGATTAAGCGGGATTACAGGGAGTTATGGCGTGTGCTGATGCTTAAAGGGCGGCCCGAATGGCGTCGATTCGCTTGCGATTGGCGTTCCAGTCACTGTAGCCAACCCTGGAGGCGGAGCGTACTGCTATCTGCTGCAGGGCAGGCCGGTTGTGGAATTCCACGTCGTCGACGAAACCCATCAAAGGTGTGCGAAAGGTGAAGTGTGCATAATCGCCTTCTGCGTTTACCAGTTTGGTGCCATCCATCTCACTTACCTTTGCCACCAGGGTGGCCCAGCGGGAGCCATCGGCGTCGGCAATGGGGGCGATGAAGCGGCTGTCGTCTTCGCCAACTTCGCTGCTTACACAGTTCGGGGAAGACGGGCACTGGCGCAGGTTGCCGTCCACCAGGCCGGAGGGGACGTTCATTGCGCGACTGTCAGCCGCCAGCTTGATGAACATGCCGATCATGGCGACGATGAGCAGGACGAGGATGGCCAGGACGATATTCATCAGTTTTTTTAGTATCAATGACAACACGCTATTCATACGCATGAAGTTTCCGGAAAGTTTACTAGAAGCTCGGCACGGAGCTGATAAGGCTGGAGGATTCACGGGGACTGTGCCTTAATGGCCATTCTTTGCCAAAAGTGACCAATCTAACCATGCCTTCGACCCTTTATCTCGGTAAAAACGCCGACCGCCGCGTGAAAAAAGGCCACTTGTGGATCTATTCCAACGAGGTCGATACCGTCCGCAGTCCGCTGAAAACCTTGCAGCCGGGTGACGTGGTTTCCGTACATAACCACAGTGGCCAGTTTCTCGGGCAGGCGATGATGAACCCGCAAGCGCTGATTTGCGGGCGCGTGTTCAGCCATACCCCCAATGAGATGCCGGACCAGGAATATTTCACGCAACGTTTGTGCGCGGCATTGGCTTTGCGCGAACGCTGCTTTGCCGAACCCTATTACCGGCTGGTGTACGGCGATTCAGATTTTCTGCCGGGGGTGGTTATCGACCGCTTTGGCGAGCATTGCGTGGTGCAGCTTGCGACGGCGGGCATGGACTTGGCGAAAGACGGGCTGTTGGCAGCGCTCGATGATGTGTTAGGTCCAAAGGGGATAGTGCTGCGCAACAATCACGGTGGCCGCGACATCGAGGACCTGCCAGATGAGGTGGATGTCATTGGCGATGTACCCGAGCACCTTTCGCTGACGGAGAACGGTACGCGTTTCGAATTCGCCGCTACAACGGGCCAAAAAACCGGCTGGTTTTATGATCACCGGCCCAACAGGGCCCTGGTGCAAAGGCTGGCGAAAGGTAGCCGGGTATTGGATGTGTTTTCCTATGTAGGCGGCTGGGGTATCCAGGCTGCGCAGGCCGGGGCGGCCGAGGTTTTGTGCGTCGATTCATCGCAACCTGCGCTGGACAGCGTCGTGAATAATGCCGCTCTCAATGGTTTGTCGGACACGGTTGGCGCCACCCGTGGGAAGGCCATTGATGTCATGAGGACGCTGGTGGCTAACGAGGAAACCTTCGACATGGTCATCCTTGACCCGCCTGCTTTCATCCGTAAACGCAAGGACCAGAAGGCAGGTGAGGCAGCCTATCGTCACATCAACGAACTTGCTGTCAAACTGCTAAATGCGAACGGCATCCTGGTGTCGGCATCGTGCTCTATGCCGCTGACTGACGAGGTGCTGACGGGTATTGTGCATGGCGCCATGCATCACCAGGGCCGCAACGGGCAGCTGTTTCACCTGGGCGGGCAGGGCATGGATCACCCAATTCATCCGGCTATTCCAGAAACCCGTTACATCAAGGCGCAGTTCTTCCGCGTGTTGTAAACGCGACCGTCAGGCCACCTGGCCGGTGGATTCGAAACCGCCGAAACTGGCCTGGAACAAGACTTTTTCCAGTGCTGCCTTCAGGGCCTGGTTTATTGGCATGTCCTTGCGACCAAGCGCATAGTCTATCTGCCTGACCCGTTCCTTGCCGTCGGTCATGCGCGGGGCAGGGTATTCCTGTACCCCGATGAGGGCCGCCTGCCAGGCCTGGGGCTTTTCTTCCTTTATTACCTTGCATACGGAAAAACGGTCCTTGCCGTGTTTGCCGTTGACGGCGGACGCGCCGAACATTCTGCAGATGGCTGGGCGCTGGCTGTACACCGAGCAGGAGCCGTTGAGTCCGTCGAGTGAAGTACGGGCATAGTGGTAGCACGAAAAACCGGAGTACAGCTCGAGTTCCGTTAGTACCTTTTCGGCGCGGCCTTGGTCATACAGGGATAGTGCCAGCGGCAACATTTCCAGCACTGTGGATTCCACCTGGGGGTTGTTGCAGCAGGCGCCACAACCGGCCTTGCAGGTCAGTCCTGTTTTACACTGGTAATCACTGAAGGTTTGTTCGAGTTCGCCAAACACAGCCTCTACAAGACGCGCCAGTTCACGCAGCCTTTGCATATAGACTCCATCAAACGGATTGGGAGGCCCCGGCTGGACAGCCCGGGGGCGGGAAATTCTAGAGAGTTTACCGAATTCCTGGCAACAGGAATTTTTAACTGACTCTCTGGAAACTAGCAGGGGATCTAATCCAGCTTAAGATTCATCAATGTAAGGTTGTTTTACACTCTGATCAGCAAGAGGCTGCCGCGATTGGTGAAGACCAATTCCTTATGGGTTTCGTCGGAATAACCCGTACGCTCTCAGATTAGGGTGAAGCGGGCGATCGCCGAAGTATCGGTCAGGGACACAAGTTCGAAGTCGAACAGCCGTAACTTTATGAATTCGGGATCCACCAGTGGGTACGGCGATCATCCAGCCAGGCCATTGAAAGTGTGAACCGCATCACAACAAGACTTTATCTATAAATATCAGTAATTTATGCTGTTATTTGTACAGATCTTCTCGCCTGTCCCTGAAAAATCCCCAAGCACTGCGATGGGTGATCAGGAAATCCAGATCGAAAGTGTGCACCAGTACCCCTTCCTCATCCCTACCAAAGGATTCGACTAGGTCGCCTCGATGGTTGGCAATGAAGGAGTGTCCATAGAAGGCCTGCGGATCGCCGAGGCCGGTTTCCTTTCCGGTGCGGTTGGCGGCCACCACCGGGATGACGTTACTCACAGCATGGCCCTGCATGGCCCGGCGCCAGGGGGCGGCAGTGTCCAGTGACGAGTCGTGTGGTTCGGAGCCGATGGCGGTGGGGTAGAGCAGGATGTCCGCGCCGTTCATCACCAGGTTGCGAGCGGTCTCCGGGAACCACTGGTCCCAGCAGATGCCGACGCCGATGTTGCCGTAGATAGTTTTCCACACCTTGAAGCCGGTGTTGCCCGGCCGGAAGTAATACTTTTCCTGGTAGCCGGGTCCATCTGGGATGTGGCTCTTGCGGTACACACCCATTATTGTGCCTTCATGATCGAGCACGGCAACGCTGTTATAGGTGTGCGGGCCGTCGCGCTCGAAGATGGATACCGGGATGACAACCTTAAGTGCCTTAGCCACCGGCTGTAAGGCCGTGACACAGGGATGTTCGGCTACGGGGAAAGCTGTGTCGAACCAGCGCTCGTCCTGGGTGGTGCAGAAGTAAGGGCCCTGGAACAGCTCCGACGGCAAAATCAACTGTGCACCTTTCTTTGCTGCCTCTTCTATGTAGGCAGCAGTACGCGCGATGTTGTCCGCCATATCCTCGCCATAGTGAGTCTGTATGGCGGCAACGGTGAGATTGCCTTTTTTAGCTTTCTTGTCAGCCATGATGCTTATTCCGTGACGACCGGTTGCTGCTGGGTTATGCAGTGGAAGGAACCGCCACCGGTGAGCAGGTGCCGTGATGATAAACCCACCACGGCGTGATGCGGAAACAATGGCCTCAGTGCCTCGACCGCATCCCGGCCATAAAGCGTGTTGTAGACGGGCACGACCACGGTGGCACTGCCGATGAGGAAATTCATGTGCGAGGCCGGCATGGCCTCGCCGTCTTCATCGAGCACGAGGCCTGGTGAGGGAATGCGAAATACATTCAGGCCAAAACTTGCCAGCTTTTCGGCGATGGCTTCATACACCGCGACATTCGGATCGTCCTCTCCACTGGCCGACTGACACAACACGATATCCGGTGCAATGAAGCGGGCCAGGTTGTCGATGTGGCCGTCGGTGTGGTCATTCTCCAGGCCGTCATCCAGCCACAGTACTTTTTTGCAATTCAGCGCTTTTTTCAGATGTTCTTCTGCGCTTGCTTCGTTCCAGCCCGGATTGCGGTTCGGATTGAGCAAGCATTGCCGCGTGGTGAGGAAGACGCCCTCGCCGTTGTGCTCGAGTGCGCCGCCTTCTAGGATGAAGTCGTTGTATTGCGCATTCACGCCGGCCGAGGATACGACGAGATCGCCCGCGGTATCGTCGCCCGGAAGTACATACTTGCCACCCCAGCCGTTGTTGCGGAAACGCAGCGCCACGCACTGGCCATTGTCAATGGCAAAAATCGGTCCGGTGTCGCGCAGCCAGATATCGCCGAAGTCGGCGGAGATTACCTCTGCCACGTCATCGAGAATGATGTCGGCGGAGGCAACGGCTTCAGCACCACAGGCCAATACCTTAATGGTGTCGCCTTCCGCTAATGCGCGGATCATTGCAGCTACTTCTTGGCGGGCGCCGGCAAGATCGTCTTCCCACAGGTCGGCATGGGACGGCCACGCGGTCCAGATGGCCTGGTGCGGCGTCCACTCGGCGGGGATAGTCAGTGAATTGCTCGGCATGTCGGTCAGCCAGAGTTTAGAGGGCCGCGCATTATATAAATCAAAAACGTTAGAGTCATTTGATAATCGAATCAAATGACTCTGACACTTTTTCATTTCTTTCTAAGGTCAGGGTTTGAGATATTCTTCGATCTGCCCGGTTTCCAGCAGGTCGGTGTAGTAGCTGGCCGGGTCGCAGGAGGCCTGCTCGGACACGTCGACAAAATTATCCCGGGCCCAGCCGCGCACGCGGGTCAGGGGTTGGGTGTAGTAAGGGTCGGTGATGACCATGGTGCGGTCAGCTGACAGCTTGTCATCGGCGAACACGATGCGCTCGACGGTCTTCGTGCCTTCACCGGACATGGGCAGGCCTGAGCCGTCGAGCCATCCAGGCAACAGATGCGTGGTTTCGATCACCAGTGTGTTGTCGCTTTCCCAGTGTCCAACCGAGTAGCCGTTGGAAGTCGGCGCAGTGTCAGCCGCTGGTGTGCGGCCGTCCATCCACACACGGCGAGATGAATTGTGCTCGACGTACAGGAACAGGTAGTGATCGCCGGCATCGTAAATGGACATGTTGTAGGGGTTGCCGAAGATGCGCGGTAGCCCGAGCGAGATGCAGCGCAGGGCGGTATCGTCATACTTGTCGGTGTTCTCAAATATGCGTCGGCCTTCCGCGGTGAAAGGGGTCGGCTTGGGTTCCAGGTCGTCGACGGTGACGCGGAACTTGTAGCCCTGTCGCCAGGCGCCGGTGATGTCCATGGGGTGCGCTGTGTTCTTGGAGCCGTAACTGTAGTCGGTGTACTCGTCCGCATTGATGGCGTTGCGATCGACGGTGCGGGCGGGCTGTGTACTGGCGGTGCCGAAGCCGGTGCCGTCGGCGAGGGTCATGCCACGCACGAAGAGCTTCTTGCTGCCACCGCGGCCGAGCTGGCCGCTAACCCTTATGGTGTCACCTACCTTGACGGTGTTATCTGTCCAGTTCTGGCTGCGCAGGGAGGTGACGCTGCTGGACTGCAGCTCCCAGTCTTCGACAGAACCGTCTGGCATGGTGACATCGACACGGTAGCGCACGTGGGGATTGCTGAAACGTACCTGGGTGACCACGCCGGTCAGTTCACCGGGCAGGTCGGCATCGAATTCCGCGGCAAACGAATGGTGGGCCTGGACAGGACGAGCCAGTACAGCCAGCAAGGTGAAGATGACGAAGGCGGCCAATGCGATGGCGCGTGCGGAAAGGTACAGCGTTTTCATGATTCCCCCATTACAGAAGTCGGCAATACCCCTGACATGACAGGGTATTCTGCGGCCAATTATTACACAGCGCAAAATAACCACCATGCCCACTTTGAGGACAAAAAAAGGAAAAAAGAGGGCGTCAGTTTTCGCTGAAGGTGGCCATCACGAAGGCGGCGACATCGCGGATCTGCTCGGCCGACAAAGCTACGCCCAATGGCGGCATATTGTTTCGGCCTTCGCGGATGGTGGTCATCACCGTAGCCATGTCACGCAGTTCAGTCAACGGGGCGCCACCGCCGTGACCGCCCTTGCCGTCCTCGCCGTGGCATTGCAGGCAGGTCACGCGGTACACCTCGGCACCCTGCGCCAGGTCGGCCTCGCCGGTGACATCTTCCGTCATGGAGACCTGCGGCACCAGGCGGGTGTCGTTGGGTTCGGCTTCATCCAGCGTGCCTTCGAGACCGAACAGCCAGACGCTGTCGCCGCGGGCAGAGCCGATCAGTGAATTGCCGCCGGACAGCACAGCGACGTACTGCTTGCCATTGTGTTCAAAGGTCATGCCGGGGGCGTTGAGGCCGGCGCCAGTCTGGAATTCCCACAGCAGGTTGCCGTTGTTGGAATCCAGGGCGATATAGCGGCCGTCGTTGCGGCCGGTGAAGACGATGTCGCCGCCGGTGGCGACAGAGCCCGAGTAGCACTGGTCCGGCCACTGCTGGCGCCAGGCCGCGGTGTTGGTGGTGACATCCATGGCGACGAACTGGCCGAGGCGGGCGATGCCCGCGGTGCCAAAACGACCGCCCATGTAGGATTCGCTGTGGTTGGGGACGCCCATTTCTTCATCGCCACCGGCAAAAGTGCCGGGGAAGTCCGACGCGCATACGAACAGGTAGCCGCGCTCCGGGTCGTAGGAATTTGGCGGCCAGGTTGCGCCGCCCCAGAGGCTCGGCCGGATCAGCACCGGCTTGGGGCCGTAGAACGGGGTGAAGATACGGCCCTGGTTGACGAGCTCATAACCAAGCGGCGCGATGGGCACCTCCTGGGGAATCACAGGCTCGCCGATCGGGTAGGGCTGAGTTGCCGCGGTGGCCTGGCGGGGTTCTTGCGGCACAGCGCGTTCCTCGATGCCGATCAGTGGTTCGCCGGTTTCACGGTCGAGGATATAGGCGAAGCCGGTCTTGCCCACTTCGACGATGCCCTTGCGCATCCGGCCGTCGATATCGATATCGAACAGCACGACCGGGTTGCTGGCGTCATAGTCCCAGATGTCGTGATGCACTTCCTGATAGTGCCACCGGTATTCTCCGGTGTAAGCATCAATGGCCAGGATGGAGGCGTTGTACAGGTTGTCGCCGGGACGGTCGCCGCCGGCAAAGTCCGGTCCGGCGTTGCCGGTGGAGAAATACACCATGCCCAGTTCCGGATCCACCGCCGGCACCTGCCAGAGCGAGGCGCCGCCATACATCCACTTGTCGTTGTCGGCTTCCCAGGTTTCAGAACCGGGCTCGCCCGGGGCGGGAATGGTATAGAAGGTCCAGAGCAGGTCGCCGCTCGAGGCATCGTAGGCCTTGATGCGCCCGCGCGTACCGCGGTCGGCACCGGCGAAGCCGATGATGACCATCCCGTCGAAATACACAGGCGCGCTTGTAAGCGTGAAACCGTCCTGCCAGCGTTCAGCCTGAATGACCCAGTCCACTTTCCCGGTGGCCTGGTCGAGGGCAACCAATCTGCCATCCAGCTGCCCCATGTAAACACGACCATCACCGAGCACGACGCCGCGGTTGACCCAGCCGCAGCATACGGTGCTGATGGTCTGGCTCAGGTTGGCCTCGTAGGTCCATAGAATGGCGCCGGTTTCCACGTCGAGCGAAAATACGTCGTTGGCGCCGGTGGAGATATACATGACGCCGTCATGCACCACGGGCGATGCCTCGGCGGAATACTTCGGTTCCAGGCCAGAGCCGTTGAGGTGCGTGCGCCAGACGCCTTTCAGTTCGCCGACGTTGTCTCGGTTGATCTGGTCCAAGGGGGAGTAGCGCTGGTTTGTGACGTTGCCGCCGGCGCCGGTCCAGTCGCGTCTGGGCAGGGCGGTGAGCTCGTCTGCCGAATAGGCCGGGGATAAGGGAATGGAGGGCGAATTCTGTGCCAGGGCACTGGATGAGGCGGCCAGAATGGCGGCTAGTAATAATGTCAGTTTCATGGAAAGCATCCGCTGGTTTCTTTTTGCTAAGTAAATCAGAAAACATGGGCTGGTTCACGACCTGGGGTGAAATCTTATTCGGCGGTGAGCCTCTCCACCCGCACATAACCCTTACCGGTTTCCAGCTGTACCTGCAGGCGTGGCAGGCATTGCTTCAGCTGACTGGGTAGTGTCCAGGGCGGGTTGATGACAAGCATGCCGGAGCCGGTCATGCCCCCGTCACCATCGGGACGAATACCTAGTTCGAAACGCCACAGGTCGCGCGGTGCTTTATTCACCAGTGAGCCTATCATGTGCTCGACGTCATGACGTCTGACTACCGGAAACCACAACAGCAACTGCACCCCTTGCATGCGCCGATGGATGTCCGCCGCCAGTTTCACTACCAGGTGGTAATCCTCGTCCCGTTCATAGGACGGGTCGATGAGCACCACGGCGCGTTTCTGCGCTGGAGGCAGCAGCGCAGGTGCGCGCTGGTAACCGTCGGTTTCCTCGCAGGTGATGCGGCGGTCAAAGGCTGTGTGTTTTTGGAGAATAGCAGAGTCGGCAGGGTGGCGTTCGCACAGATGTAGGTGGTCCTGCTTCCTTAATAAAGAAGAGGCCAGCAGGGGCGAGCCGGGATACTGCTGCCTGGCCAGGAAGGGTGCCACCACCTGGTGGTACCGATCCAGGGCGTCTGCGCTGTCAGCATCTAGGCCTGCCGTCAGCGTATCGAAATCCAGCGCGAGGATACCGGCCTGTGCCTCGCTGGTTTTTTCGGCTTCCTCACTATCCAGCGCATATAGTCCGGCGCCGGCGTGGGTATCAAGGTAAAACAGGGGAGCGTCCTTGCGAGTCGCGTAGTGCAGGGTGTTGACCAGCACCAGGTGTTTGAGGATATCGGCGACGTTGCCAGCATGAAAGGCGTGACGGTAGGACAGCATGGTTTGGCGTCAGCGTTTTTCGGCGCTGCCGCGCACTTCGTCGGCGGGATATTTTTGCGCGTTCTTCACCAACTTGGCTGCAGCAGCCGTCGTCAGGTTGATTGCCAGTTCGTCGGCGAGGCGGCACAGGTATAACAGCACGTCCGCCATTTCCTCAGCCGCCATGTCCAGTCGTTCACTTGAGAGACGCCGGCTCTGGTCCTCGGTCAGCCACTGGAAGATTTCCTGCAGTTCGCCGGCTTCCACGGTCAGGGCCATGCTTAGGTTCTTCGGCGAGTGAAACTGATCCCAGTCGCATTCCCGGGCGAAATCGCGCAACTGCTGCTGGAGGTCGGTGAGAGAAGGTGTTTTCATCGTGACTGCCCGTTGGATGATAATAGATGCGTTGATTAGCCGCCGGCTAATGCAGTGTCGCATGATCGGGCACATGGAGACCATGTAAGTTGAATAAAGTATGTTGAACAATTCACCGGATCGCTGGGGACTCGCCCCCAGGCTCATGCACGGCATCGGCATCGTGCTGATCCTCATCCTTATCCTTCACGGCTGGTGGATGACGGAATTCGCTCCCCGGGAAGGCCAGCAGGACCAGTATGCCTGGCACGCCTCGTTCGGTTATGCGGTATTGTTACTGACGGCCCTGAGGCTGGCCTGGCGCGGCATAGCCGCCGCACCTGAGCCGCCGGCTGGCGCCTCCAGATCCGAGCGCAACCTGGCCTGGCTCGGCCACATGGGCCTGTACCTGTTCACCATGGGTACTGCAATGCAGGGCTGGATGCTGGCAGGAACCTTCAGCACACCGCTGGACGCCCGGCTGCTGGGCGTCATTCCCATGCCCATGATCATGTCAGGGCAATCCCTGCACGAGCCGCTCGTAAACATTCACACCTTGTTTGCCTGGCTGCTGGCAAGCCTGGTGCTGATTCACATTCTCGCTGCCGTTTATCACCAGTTTTTCAAGAAAGACGGTTTGTTCCGGCGCATGTTCTGGTAACCTTGTTGGTGCTCGCAGAAGCAAAGACAAAACAATATAAAACAACATAAAAATCTGAGGGGGAACCCCATGTCCGTCACGTTCAGAGAAGTCCTTTCCAGCCATCCGATCCGCATGTTCTCGGTGGTCACCTTCGTCATCTGTGCCATCGTGCTTGTTGCCGACGGCATGGATGCCCAGTTCCTGGGTATTGTTGCACCACTTGTCATCGAAGAGTTCGGTGTCGAAGCTGGTACTTTCGGGTTTGCCATGAGTGCGGCACTGGTCGGTTTCGGCCTGGGTTCCTGGTCGGGGGGCTGGCTGGGTGACACCATCGGCCGGCGCTGGTCACTGGCCATCGCGGCAACCGTTTTTTCACTTGGCACTATCGCCGCCAGCACCTCCGCCGATGTCACCCAGATGGCTTTCTGGCGACTGGTCAGCGGACTGGGCTTCGGTTCAGCCTACGCCAACGGCATCGCCCTGCTGGGCGAATGGCTGCCAGACAAATGGCGTTCGGTGGGCATCACCACCATCTCGGTAGGCACGCCTGCCGGGGGCATGGTGGTGTCGGCCATGGCGCCAACCCTACTGGCAAATTACAGCTGGCGCGGCTCGTTCGTGTTCCTGGGGATACTGACCTTCCTTTGTGTCGTCCTGATCGTCGTTTTCCTGCGCGACAGCCCGACCTGGCTGCTGGCAAAAGGCAAAGTGGAAGCAGCGAAGAAGGCGGCCCTGAAGATCACCAGTGATGCCGTTGACATGGTCGCCGAGCGCCATGACACTGATGTTGCGGGTGGTGCGTCCATCGGTGTTCTGCACCGGACTAACATGCGCGTGAATATCGGTGTGGGTGTGGCATTTACCTCTGCAACAGCGGTGGCTTACGGTGTCCTGCTTTGGACCACAACCTTGCTGACAGGAAAAGGTTGGGAGCTGGACGACGCGGCTTATGCTGTTGCCTTTGCCGGTCTCACCTCGATCTTTGGTTCCATTGCCGCAGGCCTCATTATTCAACACTTCGGCTCGAAGCTGACTATGGCCACCTTCAGCGGCAGCCTGTTCGTCACCCTGATCTTGCTAACCATTGCCGTCGAATCCCTGTCAGGGACGCCGGCAGACGGTGGCAACCTGCTGGTGGTCGGATTGATCGGCCTGGCGGCGGCACTGTTCAGTGCCAGTATCGCCTGCATGTATGCCATCATGACCCATGCCTACCCGCCATCCTGCCGTTCCGCCGGTATCGGCTTTGGCATTTTCATGGGGCGTTTTGGACCGATCCTCTCAAGCGGATTCGGCGGCACACTGCTGGATTTGGGTGACGGCAGCAGCGTACCTTTCTTCGCAATACTTTGCGTTGGTTCCTTGCTGATCTCGGCAGCCGCTTTCGTCATCGATCGGCCGATACCGCCGGCCCGCAAGGCGGCATAGGTATCCGCCAGCGTCGCGTAATCACTACAAATATATAAAGCAGGATGCACTAAGAGGCCGCGCAATAGCGTGGCCTTTTTTATGGACCCGTGTCAGGAATCCGTCATTGCCAGATCCCGTCAGGACGCGGATGCCTTTTGTAGGCGGTCATGAATGTCAGACCATTCGGATGAATCAGGGGGTGCCTCCAGGTATATGGCCTTCACGCCGGTGGCATCGATCAGGTGCAGTGTTGCGTAAAGCGTGCGCGCATAAGCGGCTTTGTCGGATGGCATCCTGTAACCCGTGACGCCTGCACCCATGGCCAGATCCGAATAATGCATGATCGCGATATGGCTTTCCTTGCCGGCAAGCGCCGCCAGTTCCGCACGGGAGCGAATATGCAGTGGTATCTCGGGTTGGTAATGCACCGGCATGTTGCCCGCCACTTTTTTGTCATGCCTGGCAGGTTGGGCCACGGCAGTGCCCAGAACGTCCTCGATCATCGCTTTCGTGATGGCCCCGGGCCTGAGGATGACTGGGATGTCACTCGTCATGTCGACGATTGTCGATTCAATCCCTACCGTGCAGTCACCGCCATCGATGACGGCGGCAATCCTGCCTGACAATGTTTTGAGTACGTGCGCCGCTGTGGTCGTGCTGGTTTTCTTGTGCGTATTGGCGGAAGGCGCTGCCACACCGGTGCCGAGCTTGCGGATGATGTCTAACGTCAGCGGGTGATCGGGTGCCCGCAGGGCGATGGTATCGAGGCCGCCTGTGATGAGCGGACTCGCGGACTGTTGCTTGCGGAATATCATGGTCAGCGGGCCCGGCCAGAACACCGCAGCCAGCAGCATCGCCTGTGACGAAATATCAACAGCCCACTCCTCGGCAGCCTCAATCGAGTGCACATGCACTATCAGTGGATGGTCTGCTGGCCTGTCCTTGGCCGCGAAAATCTTTTGTACAGCCTTGTCGTTAGTGGCATCGCCGGCCAGGCCATAGACTGTTTCGGTGGGCAGTGCGACCAGTTCCCCTTGCCTCAGAATGGCGACGGCCGCGTCGGCCTCTGTCGAATGCAGGATTCGGGTTTGCATGGGTTCCTGGTATTGATTCTGCAAGGGATGGCTATAGTAATAACGTGCCGGGTCGGCCCCAATAGCAAGCAAATGGGACCGACTTCTTTAGCTTACTTATTTATTCCGGCACGTGGTCCAGGTAGCGCGCAGCCACGTCGTCGTCGCACGCCTCGTTCGCCGGGGAGAAGTCGATATCGGGACGGTGGTCCCATTGCTGCGACAACGTGGTTGGCTCAGAAAGATAGACTGGGTCTTCCACCATGATCGAATAGCGCAGGCGGGTGCGTGTGTCGGCCAGCGCCAGGCGTTCGACGGTATGCTTGCCCGCGCTTGACGGCACGCTACCGCCCAGGCCAGAGGAGTTCGGTTCATAGCCGATGGTGTCGATCACCAATGTGTCGCCTTCCCACCAGCCGACAGAGTGGCCGTGGCGCGTTGGCTGCACGTCGACCGGGTGTTCCGCGCTCATGAAGACGGTGCGAATGACGTGATCGCCCGAGTTGTCGAAATGCAGGATGGTTTCTTCCTCGCCGACGTTGATGGAACGCATCTCATCGAGTATAGCGAGGAAGGGCACGGGTTCGACGAAGCACAGCCCGTCATCAACCATTTCGGAACGGGCCGTGCGGGCCGCTTCCGTCAGCGGAAAGCGGGCGAGCGCCCCGAAACCGGCGCCGATCGCCGCACGGTTTGGCGCCCAGTGGCCATCCAGCGACTCGGCCGGTGTGAGGGTAAGTGTGCGGTTGCTTTCCTTGTAGAAGGGATGGATCTCACCGTCCTCGGTGGTGATGTCGAGGATGCGCACCTGCTTGCCCCAGCCGCCGCGATTGGGGTTGGCGCGCATGACGATGGGCGTGCCGGGCGGAAGGGCATTGCGGTCAAGGCCATCGACCAGGGCCTGGGTAATTGCAAGGCCTTCACCCTCGATGAGCGCAGGGGCGCTGTCGGGTCCGATGGTCCGGATGGTCAGGTACATATGGGGATTCACCCAGTCGAACTTTTCGACTGTGCCTTCCAGCAGAATTTCCTGAGAGGTGTCAAACATGGCCTGGCTGTGATGGGCGTAAGCGGGCAAGGCCAGCTGGGCGACTGCAGCGAGAATGAAGAATAAAGTACGTGTGAATTTCATGGTGACCCCCTGATGCCGGGATGAAACAAGGACAGCCAGAATAGACAGGTATATGGGCGATGTCTAGGTGGTGGAAGCGGCCTTCAATTATCTGCGGAAAAGGGCAGGTAGACCTGAATCATCCCAGCACCTTCCTCAAAAACAAACCCGTGTAGCTACCTTTCCTTTTTGCGACTTCTTCGGGGGTGCCGGTGGCGATGATCTGCCCCCCCTGGTCGCCGCCTTCGGGACCCAGATCGACGATCCAGTCCGCAGTCTTGATGACGTCAAGATTGTGTTCTATCACCACAATTGTGTTGCCGTGATCGCGCAGGGTGTGCAAAACGCTCAGCAACTGCTTGATGTCGTGGAAGTGCAGGCCGGTGGTCGGTTCGTCGAGGATATATAGGGTCTTGCCGGTGTCTCGCTTGGACAGTTCCCGCGCCAGCTTTACTCGCTGCGCTTCACCGCCGGACAGGGTGGTGGCGCTCTGGCCAAGACGAATATAGGACAGGCCGACTTCCATCAGGGTTTGCAGCTTGCGCGCGATCTGCGGCACAGGATCGAAAAACTCACGGGCATCCTCGATGGTCATGTCTAGCACCTCGTTAATGTTCTTGCCCTTGTACTTAACTTCCAGCGTCTCGCGGTTGTAGCGCTTGCCCTTGCAGATGTCGCAAATGACGTAGACGTCAGGCAGGAAGTGCATCTCTACTTTTACTAAGCCGTCGCCCTGGCAGGCCTCGCATCGGCCGCCCTTCACGTTGAAAGAGAAACGGCCCGGCTTGTAACCGCGCGAACGGGCTTCTTGCGTGGCGGCAAACAGCTCGCGCACCGGCGTGAAGATGCCGGTGTAAGTGGCTGGGTTGGAGCGGGGCGTACGCCCGATTGGGCTCTGGTCGATGTCCACCACCTTATCCAGGTGACTGAGGCCTTCCATCTTGTCGTGCTTGGCCGCATCCAGTGTGGTTGCCTTGTTCAGGATCGTGGCCGCCAGCGGATAAAGGGTATTGTTGATCAGCGTGGACTTGCCTGAACCGGAAACGCCGGTGATGCAGGTCATTAGGCCGATGGGGATCTCTACTTTGACCTTTTTTAGGTTGTTGCCTTCGCAGCCTGACAGCACCAGTTGTTTCTTCGGGTTGTTCTTGATTCGCTTGGCCGGGATGTCGATCTTCTCCTTGCCGCCGAGATATTTGCCGGTAAGGGAATTCTTGTTCCTTATGATCTCGGCCACCGTGCCCTGGGCCACCACCTGGCCTCCGTGCACGCCTGCACCGGGGCCGATGTCGATGACATGGTCGGCGCGTGAAATAGCGTCTTCGTCATGCTCGACCACTATCACGGTGTTGCCGATATCGCGCAGGTGCATGAGTGTCTTCAGGAGTCGCTCGTTGTCGCGCTGATGCAGGCCGATGGAGGGCTCGTCAAGGATGTACATTACGCCCACCAGGCCGGCGCCGATCTGGCTGGCCAGGCGGATGCGCTGAGCTTCGCCACCGGACAGGGTCTCGGCGCTGCGGTTCAAGGTGAGGTAGTTCAGCCCGACATCGATAAGGAAGCGCAAGCGGTCCTGGATCTCTTTCAGTATCTTCTCGGCGATGTCCTTCTTCTTACCCTTGAAAGCCAAGGTTCCGAAATATTCGCCGGCACCGGCGATGGTCATGTTGGTAATCTCAGGTAGAGTGTGCTTGTCGACGTAGACGTGCCGGGCATCGCGGCGCAGGCGGGCCCCTTTACACTCTGGACAGTTCTGGGAAGACAGATATTTCGCCAGGTCTTCGCGCACCATCTGCGATTCGGTTTCCCGATAGCGTCGCTCCATGTTGGGAAGGATACCCTCGAAGGGGTGGCTACGGTTGAAGTTGTCGCCGCGCTCGTTTACGAAGGTGAAGTTGACCTTGTCCGTGCCGCTGCCGTGCAGAATCACTGTCTTGTGCTTGTCTGACAGCTTGCCCCAGGGAGTATCCACCTTGAACTTGTAGTGGGTTGACAGGGATTTGAGCAGCTGGAAGTAATAAATGTTGCGGCGGTCCCAGCCGCGGATGGCACCCTCTGCCAGCGACAGGCTGTCGTCGACGATTATGCGTTTCTCATCGAAGAACTGCCTCAGGCCCAGCCCGTCGCAGCTTTCGCAGGCGCCGGCGGGGTTGTTGAAGGAAAACAGCCTGGGCTCGAGTTCCGGAATGCTGTGCCCGCATTCCGGGCAGGCGAACAGCGAGGAAAAAACCATGTCTTTCTTGTCTTCCGAACCACTCTTTTTGCCCTCCTCATCCATGAAGCTGGCGATGGCTATACCGTTCGCGATCTGCAGAGCGGTCTCGAAGGACTCCGCCAGGCGCTGGCTGATGTCGGGGCGCACCTTGAAGCGATCGATGACGGCTTCAATCGTGTGTTTCTTGTTCTTTTCCAGGGTGGGCGGGTAGTCAAGCTCGGTGACTATGCCGTTGACGCGAGCGCGGATGAAGCCTGAAGTCTTAAGTTCATTGAACACATGCACGTGCTCACCCTTGCGTTCACGCACGATCGGCGCCAGCAGCATGATGCGAGTACCCTCGGGTAGTGCCAGTAGCTGGTCCACCATCTGGCTGACGGTCTGGGCCTCCAGTTTCTTGTGGTGGTCAGGGCAGTAGGGATCGCCAACGCGGGCGAAGAGCAGGCGCAGGTAGTCGTAGATTTCGGTGATGGTGCCCACAGTGGAACGCGGGTTGTGAGAGGTGGATTTCTGCTCGATGGAAATCGCTGGCGACAAGCCTGAGATCTGGTCCATGTCCGGCTTGTCCATCATGGACAGGAACTGGCGTGCGTAGGTAGACAGGGATTCCACGTAGCGGCGCTGGCCCTCTGCATACAGAGTATCGAACGCCAGAGACGACTTGCCGGAGCCCGAAATACCGGTTATCACCACCAGCTTGTCGCGCGGAATGGTGACGTCGATATTCTTCAGGTTGTGGGTGCGGGCACCCCGGACGATGATGTTTTCCATGGATGGCGGTAAGGCGTGACTCTCTGCCACAATCGCGAAATCAAACGTGCAATTATACGCCCGAAAGCATTTTCTAATCGAATTTTTTCAGAAGTCTGCTAGACTTCATAGCAAAGTAAGTTTTGTAAATTGCACACTAATTCATCAGGAGGTATACGTGGCAAGCAGAGGGGTAAACAAGGTAATTCTGGTCGGCAATGTAGGTGGTGACCCCGAAACACGGTACATGCCGAACGGCAATGCAGTAACCAACATTACCCTGGCCACGAGCGAAACCTGGAAGGACAAGAACACCGGTGAACAGGTGGAGCGCACCGAGTGGCACCGTGTCACCTTCTACCAGCGTCTGGCGGAAATCGTCTCCGAATACGTGCGCAAGGGCTCAAAATTGTATGTCGAAGGCCGTCTGCAGACCCGTTCTTGGGAGCAGGATGGTGTCAAGCGCTACGCGACCGACATCATTGCCAACGAAATGCAGATGCTGGACAGCCGCGGCAGTGGCGGTGGCAACGGTGGTGGCAATTACCAGGCGTCGCAGCCCTCACGTCCGCAAAGCGCGCCCCAGCCGGCACCTGCCGACATGGACAGTTTCGACGACGATATACCCTTCTAGTCGCAAATCGGCAGAAATCTCCCTTTCAAGAGCCATCGAGCCCAAACAAGCTGCCCGATGGTATTTCCCTGTGGGGCGCATTGTCCAGTAAGCTATATCTCCAAGCCTCGAAATAAGCCTGGTAAACAGGAAGTAGAATCTTGAAGTTACTTGTATTTGGTGCTAACAGTCAGCTGGGGCGGGAGCTTTGCAACCTGCTGACCGAGCGTAAAGTCGACTTCGTCCCCCTGGCTACGAACGATGTGGACGTGCTCAAGCACAAGGAAGTCGTGAAGGCTGTCACCCGAGCCAATCCCACACAACTTATTAACGTCTCCACCTATACCAATCTGCAGAAGGCTGAAACGGATGCCGAGTCCGCGCGACTGTGCGACCTGGTCAATACCGAGGGCGTGACCGGCCTCGCCCGAGTTTGCGGGCAGCTGGGCATACCTATGCTTCAGCATTCCAGCAGCTACGTGTTCGACGGCAAGAAAAAGGAAACCTACACCGAGGAAGATGAAACCAATCCCACCTGCCGATACGGGCAGAGCAAGTGGTATGGTGAGCGCACCCTGCGCGGAGAAACGGAAAAACACATCATTCTGCGGACGGATTGGCTGTTCAGCCGCTACCGCAATCATTATTTCCAGAACCTGATCGACACCTGCAAGAAAGAGAAAGGGAAGGTCAGTGTGGTGGATAACCGATTCAGTCCGACCCCGGCCAGCGATGTGGCGAGAGTGATACTCGGTATCGCCTTACAGGTGGACTGCAATGCCACCGTCTGGGGTACCTATCACTACAATTCCATGCAGCCGGTCAACCAGGATGCCTTCGTACAGCTGGTACTGGAAGAAGCGGCCAAGCATGACAAGCACCTGGAAAAGGTGAAGCCAGACCTGGCCATGGAACTACTGCCAGTGGAAGCACCTTATATCCATAACTCGGCGCTGAACTGCACGAAACTCATGGCCACTTTCGGCATCAAACAACGCTCCCGCGGTCCGGGAGTGGTCGAAGTAATTGAGGCACTATATGGGGTGCGCAATAAGACGCCGGCGGTGAAAGCCAGGCCGAGGATCGAGGAAAAACTGGAGGTTGCACACAAAGCCGGGAAGCCGCCGCCGAAGAAGGGCAAGACCCGGCCAGCCACACCCCGGGGAAAAAACACTACGCCGAATTCCCCCAGGCGAGCGAAGCGGCCCGCCAGAAAAGGCGCAGGGCAAAAACAGTCACCATCGTCTTGATCAGGCGACGAAAGAAAATATCCGGCATCCGTTTAAGCGAGTGCCTACCCAGCGCGGTACCGGCGACACCGGTTACCCAGGACAGCAGGATGACCGGCAGCCAGATCATGTAATCGAATCCCGCCAGGAAATAGCCCAACGTTTTAAAAAGCGACATCGCCAGCAACGTACCGGCAATGGTAGCCACCACGCCTTCCTTGGGTAGCTTGCTGTTCACCATCAGGGACTGCATAAGGCCGCCTGCGCCCGACACCGTCGACAGGAAGGTATGGATGATGCCCACACAGAACCAGGGTTGCGGGATTTTCGCGGCGAGCGCCTGTGTGCCCTGGCCGCTAGGGACCCAGCTGAACCACAGCATGACTGTGCCTAGCAGGAGGACGATGACGATATCGGACAGGCTGAAGTAAATCAGGGTGCCGATCAGGGCGCCAATGACAGAGCCGGGTATGAAGGGCCCTGTGATCCTCCACTCGATGTGATGCCAGAACTGCACTGTGCGTGTCACCTGGCCGGCCAGGACGAATACCCCGTTGAGCGGGATGACGATATTGATAGGCATGATCTGCGAGCAGGTAGCCAGTATGAGCAGGCCGCCACCCATGCCGGCTACCGTAGAGAGGTAGGCGCCGCCAAAAACGATAACCGGGACGAGGTAGATTAAATAGTCAGTCACGTGAAGAGCCACGATAAAAAGGCACGCATTATAGCGGAGGAGGCAGGGATAAGGGACAAGGAGCAAGGTTGCGCCGTTCAGGTTAGAATACAGCCCCTAATTTGAAGCGGTTACTTGAATGTCCCAGTTGATTCCCCTGGAGAAAGCCCTGGCATTCCTGCTTGGTGATGTGCAGGAAAATCCTGCGATAATCAATCTGCCGTTGCAGGAAGCACTCGGGTGCGTGCTGGCTCGGTCCTGCGCGGCAGATATCGATGTGCCGGCATTCGATAACAGTGCCATGGACGGTTATGCAGTAAATATTGCAGATCTCGAGAAGCCGGGCTGTATGTTGCCCGTGTCGCAGACTATTGCGGCTGGTCATCCGGGATCGAGCCTGTCATGCGGCACCGCGGCTCGCATCTTTACCGGTGCACCCATGCCAGATGGCGCCGACGCGGTGGTTATCCAGGAAAACACGCAGTCAGGAGGGGGTGGCGTTGCCATCATGGTGCTGCCGGAGCCCGGTGATAATATTCGCCTGAAAGGTCATGATGTGGCGGTTGGTGAAGTAATCCTAGAGGCGGGGCATCGCCTGCGTCCGCAGGATCTTGGTTTGCTTGCCTCGCTTGGCATTGCTGTCGTGACCGTGAAGAAGCCACTTACCGTTGCCATCATTAATACAGGCGACGAGGTGATTCCACCAGGCCAGCCGCTGCAGCCGGGGCAATTGTATGACTCCAACAGTTTCACATTGGAAGGACTGCTCGCCAGCCTGGGCATGCGTGTGATCAAGAAAGGCATCGTGGAAGATTCCCTTGCTAGTACCCAGGCAGCTTTAAAGGAAGCTGCTACTGAAGCCGACTGCATCATAACGACTGGGGGTGTTTCCGTGGGCGATGAGGACCATGTCAGGCATGCGGTGGAAGAGCTTGGCCAGTTGTCTTTGTGGAAACTGGCGATCAAGCCGGGTAAGCCCTTCTCCTATGGCCGCATCAAGGGCATTCCATTCTTTGGCCTACCGGGCAATCCCGTGGCGGTTTTCGTTACCTTTGCCATGCTGGTACGTCCCTATCTGCTAAAGACCCAGGGAAGCACCACGGATAAGTCACCGCAAATACAGGTCAGGGCGGGTTTTGATATTTCTACGCCAGGCAGCCGCCTCGAGTTCCTGCGCGTGCGGCTGGTCGATGACGCCAAGGGTGGCCAGGTGCTGGATGCTTTTGGCAACCAGGGCTCAAGTCTGATGACCTCCCTGGCTTGGGCGGACGGGCTCGCTGAAATTCCGCAAGGGAAAACGGTGTCTAAAGGGGAGTGGCTGAAATTTATTCCCTTCAGCGGTATTCTTTGATCCCTGCCATGTGCAATATCCTGAGAAAATTTCACCCCTTGTGCGCCCTGATGCTTCTGGCTTCCTGTGCCGATGTTGACACTGGCAACGTGGTTTATTCGCCGGATACCTCACCGAATAATACCAGCGATGGTAGTGCGGTATCCCAGAACAGCAATGACCCTTTCCTCAGGCAGCGAATCATAGCCGACATGCTATACGAGGCACGCCTGGCTTATGAAGACAACCGCTTGACCTCACCGGCGGGGGACAATGCCTATGACGGGTTCCGGTCGGTGCTGGATTTTGATCCTGAAAACGAGGTGGCCCAGCAGGGTATCCACGACATCGTACTTCGCTATATAGAGTTAGTCGATGCTGCGATCCAGATTAGCCAGTTCGACAATGCCGAAAGCCTGCTCAATCGAGCTGCAAGTATCGATCGGGAAGATGCCGCCGTAGCCGCTGCACGTGTTCGACTTGAACAGGCACGCGATATCGACATGGAAGTGTTCGCCCTCGATGCCGAACTGCTAAACGATCGTGGCTTGGAGATCATGGTTGAGCTAGGAGAGATCGGCCAGTACATCCGTGACCGTGAAGCCGTGTTCCTGATCAATGCCAGGACAGATGAGGAGGGGCGCTGGATCTACCAGACCATGCGCCAAGCGGTGGGCGGCTACCGGTTACGCGGCAATATCGCCATGGACATTGCGCCCAGTATCCAGGTCGTTATCCCGAAATCCTGAAGAGAAAACGTCATGCGTACCCCAAAGAGATTATCACTGACCATCCTGATCGCGGTTTGCCTGTTACCAGTCCTAGCCCTGGCAGCGGTGAACCCCATCGTCATGGTGCGCAATGGTTCCATACGCGGACTGCCACCCGGTACCATGAACACAGCGGCCTACATGACGCTGGTAAATGAAAGTGATGAAGCACTGGAACTCACCGGCGCCTCCACGCCAGTAGCCAACTCGGCGATGCTGCACAAAACCGTGCGACATGTAGGTGGCGTGATGGCGATGGAGCATGTAATGTCGGCGAGTTTGCCTGCCCGCGGTCAACTGAAGTTGGAGTCAGGTGGCCTACACCTGATGCTGATGGGATTGAAGCGACCTTTGAAAGAGGGCTCCAACGTCAAACTTACGCTGCAGTTCGAAGGCGGCTTTTCCACGACGGTCGATCTGCCCGTTGTAAGCGTTTTGAACGAGTAGCCGGTTACAATCCAGAGTAGAACCTTTCTTCGCGGGGTGCTTGAAGTAGGCGTAGATCATGCCGCCAAAGATGGTCTAAAACTCCAGTACCGCGCCCAGATGGCCTGACACCAGGAACGTCTGGATCTGTGCCGAGACATCAAAATAGATCGGTCCCTTCAGCCAACTGCGGCGTTTTTAATATCACGCCATTCCGGTAACACTGATACTGAAAAGCAACTTGAGCATGGGCGTTTCAAACTCCAGTACGAACCAGCCAGGCAAGCCAGCTGGTGAGTACGTTCCATTGATTCGAAGACCAAAGGGGTACTGCAGTCATGGCAGAGGTGGCGCCTACCCCTGTTCGACGATTCCAGGATGGCCGCCTCGCATGCTTATAACGCGAATCTTTACTTCTGCATGATCACCCAGGACACGGATGGTACGGTGCTGGTTTTACAGCATGTGATGCAGTGACAATTGGCTGTCAGATAGTTGCCATCCATGGACTGGTACCTGATTTTCCCGCTGAAGCAACTGCCTGAATAAACAATGTGGCCAGTATATGCCCTATTGGCTTTACCAGCGGCATCGGTTTACAGTGCGGGGCAAAACAACGAACGACATTGCATGACACGTATTACATCTCTGTTTCCCATGTTCGCCATCCTGGCCGCGATCTTGGCCTACCTGCAGCCCGGCATGTTCGCGCCGCTGTCGGGCGCCATCGTGCCACTGCTGACCGTCATTATGTTCGCCATGGGTCTCACGCTGACCCTGGACAATTTTACGAACGTGTTTTGCCGGCCAGTCAAGGTCCTTGTGGGCACCGGCATGCAGTTCCTACTGATGCCACTGGTCGCATTCCTCATCGCCCACCTGTTACTGGAGGAACGGGAGCTGGTCATCGGGCTGGTTCTGGTGGGGTGCTGTCCGGGCGGGACGGCATCGAATGTGATCTGCTACCTGGCCCGGGGAGACCTAGCCCTGTCCATTGCCCTAACCATGGTGTCCACGCTGTTGTCGGTGGTGGCAACCCCGCTACTTACCTGGATGTATCTCGGGCAGGCGATCGATGTCCCCATTCTCGACATGATGCTGAGCATCCTGCAGATCGTCATCGGGCCGGTTGCTGCCGGCCTGGCCATCAATACTTGGTTGGGTGAGCGGTTACGAACAGCCGAAGCAGTCTTCCCGGCGGTGTCGGTCATCGCCATCGTGCTGATCATCGGCATCGTCGTGGCCCTGAACAGCGCGAATATGGCTGTTATGGGTACTGCCGTCCTTGTCGCCGTCGTCTTGCACAATCTGTGCGGTATCGGTGGTGCCTATGGCCTCTGTCGGCTGCTGCGCTATGACGAAGCGACGTGCAGGACCATCGCCATCGAGGTGGGAATGCAGAATTCCGGCCTTGGGGTTGCCCTGGCCACCCAGTTCTATTCGGCCGCCGCCGCACTGCCCGGTGCCGTCTTCAGTCTCTGGCACAACCTCTCGGGCTCGCTACTGGCAGGCTGGTGGGGTAGCGCAAAGCGTTTAAATCACCCCAGCGGCCCCTGAGCGCCTCCTGAGACACGACTGAATTCAGAAGAGCATTTTTCCCCGTAAATTCTAGGGATTACGCACATCATCATACCGCCGGCAGCACCCAAAAAAACTTTGCCCCAGACGTAAAAAATTCTTGTATGCCCCCCCAAGCAAGAGTATAAATCGCGCCTGAAAACGACCTGATTTTCTGTACCCCAGAAACAGGTCGTTTTTCTTTTCTATAACCTTTTTTGGAGATCAAAAAGAATGCTTTATCCACTTTCTTTTGGGAACAATCCCTTATTCCCGCAAGCCAGTGATTTTGCAGTCATCGCCAAGGACCATAAAAACGGTCATGGCGTTATTACTTACAGAAGTTTTGAACCGGGTGACCTGCTGGCGATCGTGGCCGGCGAGGTTGTATCTGACATTCGTCAGCACACTTTGCAGATTTCCAAGAGAAGGCATATGTTCGATCCATATTTCACCGGTTACCTTCTGCACTCCTGCGACCCCAATGTGCTCTTGAACATGCGCAAGAAGACGCTGACCGCTCTGAAGCCCATCAAGGCGAACAGCTACCTCTACATGGACTACGCTGAAACTGAAGACGTACTTTTCAGGCAGTTTGCCTGTTGTTGTGGCAGCGAAAAGTGCCGCGGCTGGATCACTGGTCGCAAGGAACAACCACATCAGATAATTATCGAGAGCCATGAACACGTCCACACGCATTAACAGGGACGAGAGTACTCAAAGAAGACAAGGTGAGCTGGACTGGTGGCAGAGGAACGATCTCTGCTACCGGGACGGAGAGCTCGTCTTTGCCGGTCACAGTGTCGCGGACCTCGTCTGGGAACTTGGTACGCCCGGTTTCGTGTATTCGATGTCGCGCGTGAAGCAGAACCTGGGTCGCCTGCGCGATGCGCTGGATCGTGCCGGTCTGATAGGGCGCAGCACTATTCTGTACGCCATGAAGGCCAACCGCTTTGCACCGCTGCTGGCAGCAATGAAGCAGTCCGGCCTATGCGGCATTGACGCCTGTTCACCGGAGGAAGTATCGCACGCGGCAAGCTGCGGCTTCGAGCCGGGGGAAATTTCTTTCACCGCTGGCAGCCTATCACGCAAGGATTTCGACCGCCTTTCCCGTTACCCCGGTCTGTTCTTCGATGCCGACTCCATCCATGGTATCCACCAGTGGGGAGAAATGTTTTCCGGCAGCGAGATCGGTATCCGCGTCAACCCCGGCCTGGGCATCAGCCGACAGGGCAACACTAAGTTGCAGTACGCGGGAAATGTCACCACCAAGTTCGGTATCTACAAGGAGCAGTTTCATGAGGCTCTCGCGGTAGCGAAGGACTACGGCATGGAAGTCACCAAGATTCATTTCCATACCGGTTGCGGCTACCTGAATGCCCAGATCCCGATCTGGGAAAGCATCATCGGAGAGTGCAAGTGGTTCGTCGAGCAGTGTCCGTCAGTAAATCGTGTTAATGTAGGTGGCGGTCTGGGTGTTCCCCACGTTAGTTCTGATGATCCGCTGGATCTCGACCTATGGGCGGGTGTGCTTCAACGCCAGTTCGGCGACAGCGGCCTGCACGTGGAAATAGAACCCGGCGACTACGTCATGAAGGATGCGGGCCTGCTGCTGCTGGAAAAGACCTACCTGGAGAAGAAGCGCGACGTGCTTTTCCTGGGTGTCGATGCCGGCTTTAATATCGCACCCGAACCCGCTCATTACAGCCTGCCGTTCCAGCCGGTGCCGTTGTATTACCGTGGTGAAAAACTGGCACCCCATCACGTGGTCGGCAACATCAACGAGGCCCTGGATGTGTGGTATGAAGATGCCATGCTGCCGGACATGCGCGACGAGGATTACCTCGTGCTTATCAACTCCGGTGCCTACTCGGCTTCGATGGCGTCCAACCACTGCATGCGTGGCGAGTTCTGCGAGCGCCTGCTGATCTAGCCTTTAGCAGGACTTATCAATTGTCCATACAGGCTGATCATCGGTGGTGAATTTCTCTCCAATGGTAATACGTTAGCGATCCATAACTTAAGACGGGCAGTCCTGTCTGATCACTCTCATGTGGCGTCAGCATGAATGGCATCAGGGGCTTGTTGTTGAGCAATGCTTCGTCCTCAATGCTGAAAATGTCTTCCGTGATGGTTTCCCCGTCTTCGTTCATGACCAGCAGCGGGGCCGTGATGCCGTTTTGCAGTTGCACGAGTGTTGTGCGTGCCAGAACTTCCTCGAAGTTGAAGCTCTCGATGCCCTGGGTGAAACGGATGCCAGCGAGCCTGCTGTCGACGAACAAGTGCTGAAGGATGGCGTTTTCCTTTGCCAATAGTGCTTTGAACTGCTCAAGTTCCGCTTTGGTAAAAGTGCTGGATTGTATTTCCCGTTCCATAGATCTCTTGGAGTATTGATGGTTTTTCGGTTATCAGTGAAAACCAGAAATTACATGAATCAACTTGCACTAAAACACAGCATTTCAGCGCGAAATACGGGTAAAAAACTGGAAAAAATCATGGGAAATTAGTAGGATTGCGCCCTTCGGAAATTCAGGCCATGCCGAATTTTCAACCCCTGTTGCTGGGGTGTCGCCAAGTGGTAAGGCAACGGACTCTGACTCCGTCATCCGTAGGTTCGAATCCTACCACCCCAGCCATTTCCTCCCGCGCCGCTACACTGTATTTTCCAGCGCTATTCGCCCATACTCGATTTCCATGAATGAGAGTGTTCGGGAGGGGGGGGTACTGTACGTGAAGAATAGCGCAATAATATTGGCTGTCCTCACCTGTGGAATTGCACCGGCATCGGTCCTTGGGCAGGGTGCTTCCGACGAATGGCAACCTGTAACGGACGCACGCCTTCTCAACCCCGAACCAGGCGACTGGATGACCTACCGTCGCTCCTTTGATGCCACAGGTTTCAGTCCGCTCACGGATATAAACCGTGACAACGTCGATGACCTGCGCATGATGTGGACCTATGCCATGCGCGATGGCAGCCGTTGGCTGGCCACGCCAATCATCGCCAACGGAATCATGTATATAGGCGAGGGTACAGGTCGCATCATCGCCCTGAACGCCGTCACCGGTGAGCTCCTCTGGAGCCATACCCGCACCTACCCGGCTGACATCGCCCTGTCGGAAGCCAACCGGCGCTTCCGCGGTGTCTCCATATATGGGGACACAATTTACTGGGGAACGGCGGACAGCTACGTGGTTGCGCTGGATGCCCGCACCGGCGAAAAGCGCTGGGAAACACGAACTGCAGATTACCGTAACGGGGAAGGGCATGCCCATCCGCCGCTGGTCGTCAACGGCAAGGTATTCATTGGCATGTCTGGCGGTGACTTTGCCGCGCGTGGGAGTCTCAAGGCTCTGGATGCCGATACGGGAGAGATTCTTTGGACCTTCTATACCATTCCCGGTCGTGAAGACCCGCGTGCCGACTCCTGGGATTGGACAGCCGGGTACCAACCGGCGGGAGCCGCCACCTGGAATACATTGAGCTACGATCCCGAACTCAATCTCGTTTACTCACCTACCGGCCAGCCGGCACCGTGGACCACGACGCCTGAAGGGCACGGCGATGCCCTGTATGCCAACAGCGTCATCGCCCTGGATGCCGATACGGGTGACTTACGCTGGCATTACCAACTGGTGCCGCGCGACAACTGGGACCGCGCCACCTATGAAAGCATGCTAGTGGACCTGGAGATCGATGGCGAAATGCGCAAGGCCTTGATTCAGACCGGCAAGATCGGCTGGAGCGTTGTGCTAGACCGGGCAACGGGTGAGTTCCTGCATGCCTTCCGCACGGCTTACGACAATGCCATCACGGGCTGGAGTGAGAGCGGCGTGCCCATCTACAATCCGGCAACGGTGCCGCAACTGGAAGACGTGGATTCCGGCAAGATATTTCAGGTCTGCCCTCACCCGCACGGCGCGCGCAACCTGAATGCACCAAGCTTCAGTGCACAGACCGGCCTGTATTATCTCGGCGTCAACAATTCGTGCATGAACGCCATGGTGGTGACACCGGTCAGGCATACCCGTTTCGGGCTGACCGGGACAACCTATACGCCCTCCCTTGCGCCGGGATATGACTTTGTTGGTGAATTCGTCGCCTTCGATCCGGTAGCGGGTACACGGCGCTGGACCTGGCGCCCCAAAAGCGGGGCGCCCATGACAGCATCCGCGCTGGCCACGGCGGGTGGCGTCGTTTTTGGTGGTACGGCAGACCGTCAATTCTTCGCTCTGAACAACGAAAACGGCGAGTTGCTCTGGCAGGCTCGACTGAACGGTGATGTCTCCGGTGCTCCGATCAGCTACACCGTCAACGGCAAGCAGTACATCGCCATCACTGCCGGCGGTGGTGCCGCGCAGACATCGACCCTGGGCCGGTTGGTTGACGTGGATATCACGCAGGGATCCGGCGTCATCTGGGTGTTCGCCCTGCCGGATGGCCGCGCCTACGAAGTACCGCGCCCGATGCGTGCCGAGGTTACCGACATCTCGGTGGCGGCAGGCATCTTTAGTTCTGAACAGGCGGAGCGAGGTGAGCAGGTGTTCACCCAGAACTGCAGCGGTTGCCATGAGTCTGACAACTACGCCGGACAGGCCTTCCAGGCCAAGTGGGGCGGCTTCACGCTTGGTGATATCTACAGTGATATCTCAGTCAGCATGCCGCCTGCCAACCCGGGCGGCCTGCCGCAGGAAGACTACGCCAGCATCATTGCCTTCCTGCTGCGGGAAACGGGGTATTTGAATGAAGCTTCAGCAAAGCTGCCTGCGGACGGCTTTCAGTTGCATCGTTACGTGATCGACGTCCCTGGTCTGAATTACTGACGATACCGTGAAGTATTGCCGTTGGTTATGATGTGTCTTCTAACTCATCGAAATGCAGCGTTACCGGATGTCAAGGTTGGATCATCTGCCGGCGTACTGAGATGAAAAGAGCCTTACTGCTGTCGCCATTAATCGCCGCGATGGCATTTGCTATACCGGAAGCGTGGCAGCATATCCAGGCGCCGGGTCCGGGATACGTGCCAGTCCTCAACGAAATCCTTCTCTTTGTATTCGGTTATCTGGCGGCAGCCATAAGTAATGCAACTTTGATTGTTCCGCTGTGCTTGCTGGCTAGGCTAAAGACACCGGAGCTCCTGGCCGGTATTTTTCTTGCCTTTTTCACGGCACTTTTCGTCACCACGGTGGCGTACGCGTTTGAGATCTTCGATTACCAGACCTCTATCTTCCATCCCGCTTACCTGTACACGCTGTTTGTGCCGTTATTCCTGCTGACCCTGGTGTCCTTTTATTTCCTGGGCCGGCCGACTGCCAGGATCGTGGTCGAAAATGCCGAATAAAAACAACCGGAAGAAGAGGGTGCCTGACGCCCAAAATGAGGCAACCTGCTCCGCGACACCTTGCACGATGCCATCGAAAAGTTTCCATGTGATCTGCGGTCTAGGTACCTGGAAGGCAGTATCTAGTCGCCTACTTGTGCGGCCGGTTCTCGATGATATGGTCGACCACCGCCGGATCGGCGAGTGTCGTTGTATCACCCAGATTGTCCAGTTCATTGGCGGCGATCTTGCGTAGAATTCGACGCATGATCTTGCCTGAACGTGTTTTTGGCAGGCCTGGCGCCCACTGGATGACCTCAGGTTTTGCGATAGCGCCGATTTCCTTGCCGACGAAATCCCGCAGTTCCTTCATCAGCGCATCGGATTCCTCCACGCCTTTCATCAGGCTGACATAAGCGTAAATGCCCTGGCCCTTGATATCATGAGGGAAGCCAACGACGGCGGCTTCCGCTACGGCTTCATGCAGAACCAGCGCACTTTCGATTTCGGCAGTACCCAGGCGATGGCCGCTGACATTGAGGACGTCGTCGACGCGACCGGTTATCCACCAGTAGCCATCTTCATCACGTCGGGCACCGTCACCGGTGAAGTAGTAGCCCTCATAGGTCGAGTAGTAAGTGTCTACGCAACGCTGGTGATCACCGTACACAGTGCGCAGCTGGCTTGGCCAGCTTGCCGTGATAACGAGGTTACCGGATGTGGCGCCTTCAAGAATATTGCCTTCCGGATCGACTAGGGCCGGCTGTACGCCGAAGAAGGGCAGGGTGGCCGAGCCGGGCTTGAGATCGGTGACGCCGGGCATGGGGGTGATCATGTGGCCGCCGGTTTCGGTCTGCCACCAGGTATCCATAATGGGGCAACGGCCGTCACCGACGACATGGTAATACCATTCCCAGGCTTCCGGGTTGATCGGTTCTCCAACGGTACCCAGTATCTTCAGCGATTTCCGCGACGTGCAGGTCACAGGGTCATCGCCCTGGGCCATGAGGGCGCGAATGGCGGTTGGCGCGGTGTAGAAGATATTTACCTGGTACTTATCGATCACCCGCCAGAAGCGGGAGCAGTCCGGGTAAGTGGGTACGCCCTCGAACATCAGGGTGGTGGCGGCATTAGTCAGCGGGCCGTAGACGATGTAGGTGTGGCCTGTTACCCAGCCGACGTCAGCAGCGCACCAGTAGATATCACCATCGTGGAAGTCGAACACGTACTTGTGACTCATGGCAGCGATGAGCAGATAGCCACCGGTGGTGTGCATGACACCCTTGGGCTTGCCCGTCGAGCCGGAGGTATAGAGGATGAACAGGGGGTCCTCGCTGTCCATCGGTTCGGGCTCGCATGTCGCCGCGGCAGCCGTGGTTGCCTCGTGGTACCAAATGTCCTTGCTGGCATCCCACTCGACAGGATTGCCTGTACGCTGAACTACTAGGACGGTGTGAACATTTGGGCATTTCGTCACAGCGACGTCGGTGTTGGCTTTGAGAGGGAATACCCGGCCACCGCGTACGCTTTCATCGGATGTGATGACCACGCGGCAATCGGAATCAAGGATCCTGTCTTTCAGCGAGTCCGGGGAGAAACCTCCAAAGACGACTGAATGGATGGCACCGATGCGGGCACAGGCCAGCATGGCAAAGACGGCTTCCGGGATCATCGGCATGTAGATGCAGACCCGGTCGCCTTTCTTGATACCGCGCTCCTTCAGGACATTGGCCAGCTTGCAGACCGCATCGTGAAGTTCCTGGTAGGTGATCTTGCGCTCGGTACCGGGTTCGTCACCCTCCCACAGGATTGCGACCTGGTCCGCCCGTTCTGGCAGGTGGCGGTCGATACAGTTTGACGTGACGTTGAGCTTGCCGCCGAGGAACCACTTGATATCCCCTTTTGCCATGTCGCATTCACTGACCTTGCTGAAGGGCGTTATCCAATCCAGAAAAGAGGTGGCCTGTTCTGACCAGAATGCATCCGGCGTCTCAATCGAGGCCTTGTACATGGTGTCGTACATGGCCTTGTCTAGATGCGCGGATTTTTTTAGGGATTCAGGGACGGGATGGGTCTTGATCTCAAACACGGGGGCTCCTTATTCAGGTATTATCAATCTGTTCATCCGGACCCGTTTTATAGCACGACCTTGAGAAAATACGACATATTATGCTGCAATGGCGCCGGGCTATACGTTTCTGTGCTGCAGCAGAAATTAATTCTCCCGGTTTGAACAGATAATCAGGCTACCTGTACCGGTATGGTATTGCTGGACCTGAGCACCATGTTGGTTTTGTCCAGATAAACCAGCCATGGCTTATGGTTTAGAAGTTCGGCTTCGGTATAGCTGCCGTAGGCACAGATGATGACCCTGTCCCCCACGTTGGCCTTATGGGCAGCAGCACCGTTAACGGAAATGATACCGGAGCCGGATTGCGCGCGAATCGCGTAGGTCGTAAAGCGCTCTCCATTGGTGATATTGTAGATCTGGATCTGCTCGAATTCACGAATACACGCCGTATCCAGCAGATTGCCGTCAATGGCGCACGAGCCCTCGTAATCCAGCTCAGCGTGGGTTACGCAGGCCTTGTGGAGCTTGGCTTTCAACATCAGGGATTGCACGTTCGAACCTCTAACTATCTGGTATTACGGAGAATCCTCAGCGGTCGGATTCAAAGCGGGGCGCATTATCCCAAAAAAGCCAAGCAATTATCAAACGCGGGCTGCAGGGTGCGCTGGGCTTACTCTTCTTCTCCACCATGTGCCTGCAAGTAATCGTCATCATCCAGGTCGGCATCATTGAGCAGGTAATCAAATTCCGGATCTACGATAATTCTGCCTTCCATGGCCTCTCTGCCCATCAGCATCATGTAGGTCATCTCAGAGCGGTTTGTTAGGGTGAGCTTGATCGGCCATTCGCGGCCGGCAAGACGAATGTTGGTAGTGATGACGACGCGTTGTTCAGTGTCGGCGGAGGAGCTTTTTACGGTCTTGGTGCCTTCTACCGGGGAGGTGGTGCGAATGACCGAATCGACGTTGTGGATGTCTGGGTGTAGATCAAAACTGACGAAGTCCTTGCCACCCCTGCTGAATTCCTCGATGTTGTCCACGTGCAGCGAGGAAGTTGCGGCACCTGTATCCACGCGCACATGCAGCTTCTCGATACCGAGTTCCGGTAGGTCACATAATTCCACAGTACCCACTTTAAGTTTCGAGAGTCTCGTATATGACATGGATCTTTAACCTTTACCTTTTGGCTTGTTTGGCCCGGATACTGAGTCCTTCTCGATGTACTCGATGATCTTGTCGGCGACGTTCTTGCCGGTGGCGGTCTCTATGCCTTCCAGGCCGGGTGACGAATTTACTTCGATAACTAGTGGGCCATGGGATGAACGAATAATGTCTACACCAGCCAAGTCAAGTCCCATGACCTGGGCAGCACGAACTGCCAGGGCGCGTTCGTCGGGATGCAGCCGGATCACTTCTGCGGTGCCGCCGCGGTGCAGGTTGGACCGGTATTCGCCCTTGATCGCCTTGCGCTGCATGGCGGCGATGACTTTTTTGCCAACGACGAAGCATCGAATGTCGGAGCCGCCGGCCTCGCGAATGAATTCCTGGACCAGGAAGTCCGAGCCAATACCCATGAAGGCGTTAATCAGGGCTTCCGCTGCTTTCTTGGTTTCGGCGAGGAGGACGCCGTCACCGTGCGTGCTTTCGGTCAGTTTGAGGATCAGCGGTGCGCCACCGACCGATTCGATCAGCTTGTCCGTGGCACGCGCCGAATGGGCATAACTGGTAACGGGCTGCCCTATACCCTTGCGGGCCAGCAGCTGATGGGCGCGCAGTTTGTCGCGCGACCGCGTGATGGCAATGGATTCGTTGATGGAATATACATGACCGACTTCGAACTGGCGCAATACAGCGCAGCCATAAGCAGTGATGCTGGCGCCGATGCGGGGAATGACGGCGTCGAATTCCAGTTCCTCGACGACTTCTGCGTTGCGCTGGTAGTACACGGCCGGGTCATTGGCCGTAATGTTCATGTAACACTTGAGCACATCAATGACGCGGACGTCGTGCCCTCTCACCCTGGCGGCCTCGACGAGCCGACGGGTGGAGTACAGGTTTCGATTCCTGGAAAGAATGCCGATTCGCATGAAATTTGGTTGCCCGGGTCAGATTATTTACAGCAGGAAGAAATCAATACTATGCCAATGAATGGCACAAATAAAGCCGACGAGTTTCAGCGGCTGATTTGAATATTGTCGATAAGGCGTGTCTTGCCGAGCCATGCTGCAGCGAGAATGACGAGGTCAGTATCAGCTGGTCGGGCTGCATCCAGGGTGCTGGCATTGCAGATTGTGAAGTAGTCGGTTCTGAATCCTGCTGCGTCCAGAGCAGTCTTTGCTTCGGCTTCCAGCGCGGCGAAGTCAGTATGACCGCCTTTGATGGAATTACCCGTGTCCTGGAGGCGTTCATGCAGCAGCGGCGCAAGCGACATCTGCTCGTCGTCGAGATAGCCGTTGCGGGAGCTCAACGCCAGGCCGCTGGCATTCCTTACGATGGGTACCCCTTCAATCTTGATCGGTATGCACAGGTCGGTGGTCATTTTTCGGATCACCTGCAGTTGCTGGTAATCTTTTTCCCCGAAAAAGGCGATGTCGGGATGTGTCAGATTGAACAATTTGCAAACCACGGTGCAGACACCATCGAAATGCCCTGGTCGGCTAGAGCCGCAATGTTTTTCGGACAATCCCGGGACGCTGATCAGTGTCTGTGCCTGCAGTCCGTTCGGATAGATGTCACTTTCAGCGGGAACAAACACCGCATCGCATCCGGCAGTAGTGAGCATGTCGCAGTCGGCCGAGAGAGTGCGTGGATAATTATCTAGATCCTCGGCGGGACCAAACTGCAGCGGATTGACAAAAATGGTGGCCAGTACGAAGTCGGCTTTTTGGCATGCAGCTGCTACCAGCGCCAGGTGACCGTCATGCAGGTTTCCCATGGTTGGCACCAGGCCGATAGTCTTACCAGATTGCCGCAATCCTTCGAGTTCCAGTTGCAGGGAATCCCGTGTTTCGAAAATCTGCATTGCAGTAGAAGGCCTAATCGTATGAATGTTCGGGACCGGGGAAGGTGCCATCCTTGATGGCCTTGACGTAAGCAGCGACGGCGCCGGGAATGCCATTGTCGGAATCGGCAAGGAAATTCCTGACGAATTTCGGCGTTATTGGCGAGATGCCGAGCAGGTCATGCAACACCATGATTTGTCCATCCACCTCGACACCGGCACCGATGCCGATCACTGGGATGCTCAGCGCCTTGCTTATGATACTGGCCAGTTTACACGGTACGGATTCCAGGAGCAGGCAACTGGCACCGGACGCTTCGAGGAGGCGTGCTTCCTCTATCATGGTATCGGCCTGGTTCGGATCGCGGCCCTGGACCAGGAAGCCGCCGATGCGATTGACGGACTGCGGGGTCAGCCCCATGTGCGAACAAACGGGTATGCCGCGCTCAGCAAGCAGGCGCGTGGATTCAGCGATCCAGGCGCCGCCTTCAAGTTTTATCATCTGGGCGCCGGCGCGCATCAGGCGGGCGGCATTTTCTAGAGTTTGTGCTTCCGAGGCATAGGACATGAATGGCAGGTCGGCGATAAGCAGTGAACCCTTGCTGCCGCGTTTGACGCATGTCATGTGGTAGATGACATCCTCCATGGTGACAGGGAGTGTGGTGTCGTGTCCCTGGATGACCATGCCGAGGGAGTCTCCCACCAGGATGACTTCCACACCAGCGTCACCGTACAGCCCTGCAAACAGCGCGTCGTAGCATGTCAGGCATGCGAATTTCTCGCCGGCGGCTTTTAGCTTGTGCAATGTGTTGACGGTGACTTTATTCATCTATTTTTGTCTGATGTTACTTTCGAATAGCAACAATTAACGAAAGGTGCTGTTAAATATTAAAGCAGTGTGGGTCTTGGGTTGAAATAGTTCCGACTGCCCTTGCGTGTCGTCAGGATGTAATCCAGCAACTGGTCGTAGTCCTCGTCGTTATTGACGAGATCGATCTCGGCACTGTTCACCACCAGCAATGTAGAGTCGTCATAGTAGTGAAAAAACTCGGTGTATGCATTACTAAGGTTCTCCAGATAGCGCTTTTCAATCAGCAGTTCTGACTCTATACCACGCTTCTGGATGCGTTCGATCAGCACCTCCACGGGTGCTTGCAGGTAGATGACCAGGTCGGGCTGCGGGGCATCGATGGTCAAGTGTTTATAGACGTTCTGGTAAAGCTTGAATTCATCGGTGTCCAGGTTCTGGCGGGCAAACAGACGATCCTTTTCCATTAGGAAATCGGCCACCCTTACGGGCTCAAACATATCGTCCTGGCGCAGATCCTGGATTTGCTGGGCGCGCTGGAAGAGAAAGAACAACTGCGTCGCCAGGGCCATCTGCCGCGGGTCGCGATAAAACCGTTCAAGGAAGGGGTTATCCTCGCTTTTTTCCAGCAGGATTTCATAGTTGAAGCTTTTGGCCAGGCGCTTGGCGAGGCTGGTTTTGCCGACCCCTATTGGGCCTTCAACTGCGATGTAACGGGGGATGGAGGAGGATTTGTTAATGTCTTGTACCACTGGCTTGCCGCTATAGGGTAGATTGGGGATGCATCCGGCTGACTGGCCTCAATCATCCTTATCCTTCGCTTCGGTTGTTTCGAGAAGATTTTACTCTGCGTTTGCCGGATTTTGAATGATGCCGCCCGGGCCTTGGTGATGACAGCATTTTGAAACGTTGTGTATTGTCGGCGGTCTGGTACTCGGTCCACCAGGCGCCGAGCCCTTCAAGGTCCTCTCCAGCCTGTTCACGCAGCAGCAGGAAGTCGTAGGCTGCCCTGAAGCGCTTGTGGTTCATTAGCAAATTGGCACGCTTCCGGCGCGGCAAACGCAATTGAAACTCCCAGATTTCGCGCATCGGAATGCTGAACCGCTTGGGAATGGATATCCTGCCAACCTGTTCATTGATCATATCCTGGGCGGCATGATGCATGGCCACCATGGGAGGCATCTTGCGATTCAAGTTTGCTTTGTACTGCCTGTCAAGGGCTGGCCACAGAATGGCAGCGAGCAGGAAGGCGGGCGTGACACTCTTCATGGCGTGAATACGCTGGTCGGTACTAGCACAAGCTATGCGCAGGATTTTTTCCATAAGCCCGTTGTCACCCTGCATGGCCCGAGCGGTGGCTGGAAACAGGTACCGGAAGACGTTATACCTGCACAGAAGGGCATAGCTTTCCTGGGAGTGGCCGGCGAAAAACACTTTCAGCACTTCATCGAACAAGCGCGCGGCGGGAATGGATTCCAGCAGGTGCGCCAGCGAGCGCATGGGCGCTTCCGTTTCCGGGGCGATGTCAAAGCCGAGTTTCGCCGACAGGCGTATGGCGCGCAAGATCCTCACGGGATCCTCTCGGTAACGCTTCTCCGGGTCGCCGATCATGCGCAAGCAGCGGTTTTCCAGGTCAGCCTTGCCGTGCACATAATCATGCACCTGGAAATTCTTAACCGTGTAATAAAGGGCATTGATTGTGAAGTCACGGCGTACTACATCTTCTTCTAGGGTACCGTATACGTTATCCCTGAGAATCATTCCGCTCTGGGAATGGGCGGAATCGATATTATTCACGCTGCGGGCAAGACGTTCGCCCTGGATTTCCACGCTGTCAGTATTGCTGGCTCGAAAAGTCGAGACCTCAATTATCTCGCGGCCCATGGTAACGTGCACAATGCGAAAGCGGCGACCGATGATGCGGGCATGTCTGAATTCGGCTTTTACCTGTTCCGGGGTAGCGTCCGTGGCGACATCGAAATCCTTGGGCTGCTTGCACAGCAAAAGATCCCTGACGGCGCCACCAACGATAAAAGCCTTGTACCCGGCATCATTGAGGGTGTAAAGCACGCGCAAGCAGCCCGGGCTGATCTGTTTGCGGGAAATACAGTGCTGGTCGCGGTTGATAATGACGGGAGTTAGCAGCGGAACCTGGTAGGGCGATGCCGGGTGATCGGGTGTGGAGGGTGGTTTTTGGCTCAAAATTCTGACTCTTGCAGCGAAGCTGCTATTTTACACGGATAGTCCTTGGTCGCGTAATCGTGCGCGAGAAGGAGAACTCCCCATATAAAACAGGGGAAGTGAATTGCACTTCCCCTGTTAATGAGGCGTTTCTATATTATTGTTATTATTTTGTGCAGCATTCGTGTCTGCAGTAATACAGCCTATCTGGCTGTTTGAAAAGGGAATCGCCCTTCCTGAATTTTATTGACCCTATAGTTTAATCTTCGGATCACTGCTGTTTCCCAGTTCTATCGTTTTCCTAAGCGACAGCACAAGACTGCTAACTCAAGTCAAGAACGCCTGCTGTTATCATTGTTTGTGTGCAGGCTGAAAAAAATATAAGACACATCCCAAGCGATTTTCAAACACTTTATACAATTTTTTCATATTTCGCGATTCAGGCTTTGCAGGCAGGCCTGATCCATCAAAGCCGGTCATACGGTTGCGGCCAATGCTGTTTAGAAATGTAACCTGATTTGCGAATAAGCGTAACGGATTAACTGCCGATCTTACCTGGGCGAACCAGGCGGACACGGGTTAAGGAACGGGTGATCAGCGTTTTTTCTTCTTGCGGGGAATATTGAAACGCTGGCGACGCTCCCACAGGCACTTGCGACTGATGCCGAGCTTTCTCGCCAGTTCGGTTTCATTCATCTGATCCTGGTGTTCGAGGACGAAACGCTGGAAATAATCTTTCAACGAGAGGTTCTTAGCCGACAGCTCATCCAAGTGCTCCTGTTCATTTGCTTTTAACTGCGCCTGGGTCGCCAGTGAATCGATCTTCACCAGTTTGACATCTAGCCCCAGCAGGTCCATAGGAATGTCCTCACCTTCGGTCATGATGACTGCACGCTCTATGGCATTTTCTAGCTCACGCACGTTGCCGGGCCAGGGGTAGGTGGAGATGGCTTGAATTGCATCTGCACTGAATTTTTTCTGAGCAACATCCAGGCGATTGCAACAGATCTCGAGCTTCCTGTCGGCCAGTTCCAGGATGTCGGAGCAGCGCTCACGTAGCGGCGGTATCTGCAGGGGCATGACATTTATCCGGTAGAATAGGTCCTCTCGAAAACGTCCTTCACTAACCAACTGTTTCAGGTCGCGGGCGGTTGCCGCAACCAGGCGGATATCAACTTTCAAGGACTGTACTGAACCCACCTTGCGTATTTCGTTTTCCTCAAGGACGCGTAGCAGTCTGGCCTGAGCATCCAACGGCAATTCTCCGATTTCATCGAGAAATAACGTACCATTGTTGGCGTTTTCCACCAGGCCGGTGCGTATCGAGTTGGCCCCGGGCAAGACGCCTTTTTCATGTCCGAACAGTTCTGACTCGATAAGGTTTTCCGGTATGGCGGCACAGTTGACTGACACCAGGGTGGCATCCTTGCGTGTACTCGCTTCATGAAGGGCCCTGGCAACGAGTTCCTTGCCCGTACCGGATTCCCCCATGATCAGGACCGAAGAATTGGTCTGGGCGACCTTGCGAATGCGGCGAAACAGTTCCCGCATATTCGGGCAATGACCGACCATGCCCCTCACTGGTTCGTCACTGGTGCGCGCCTCCGCATCCTCCCGGTTTTTCTCCTTGGCGTTTTCGGTCAGAAGACGGTTGATGGCAGTGAGAATTTCATCATGATTCAATGGAATAGAGAGATAATTGATAGCACCGATCTTCAATGAATCTATAGCGGTGCGCATGCTGGCATAACGGGTCAGGATCAGTACAGGGGTGATGGTCCGCCGTATTAGGGTGGTGCCGGGTGCGCCGGGAAGTCGCAGGTTAGCGATGATCACCGCGAACTTGTCGAGATCGAGATCGGCCGTTTCTTCGGCCGTTCCGGATTCGATGACGTCAAATCCACTCCGTTCCAGCAGTCGGCGCAGCGCCTTGCGGAGCTCCTTGTCGTCTTCAACTATCAGGATGTGCTGCATGCAATCTCAACGGGTCTCAATGGGTTGATAAGCCGGTATTCACAGGCTGCTTTCGAGCAGTAATCCGGCATTTCCGCCAAAAGTAACAAATAATACTGTTTCTTTTCTACACATTTTTCTGGAATCCTGACAATTTCGGACTCGAAAATGACTATTTTGCAGCACAGCATGGCCGTGGACCGGATTTAGCGAATGCTGCTACTAAACGTGACAGGCTCAGTGTGGTTCTTGAAGGGCAGCAATGCCGGTCAGCCGGCCGGGGTCCCAGTGGCTAACTGCCCACGCCAGGATGTCGCAAGGAGCAGCTCCGGTCAGCGCGGGGTCGGGGTTCTGGTTAAGATAGGTGAGGGCGGTTAGCAGCAGTGGTGCCGGCCGGGTCGGGTCGATGGGTTTGGCCATGTGCTGCTTGCTCAGTTTCTGTCCTTCACGGTTCACGATGACGGGAATATGAGCGTAGGTAGGACCAGGGTAGCCCAGGAGTTGCTGCAGGTAGCATTGCCGTGGCGTCGAATCCATGAGGTCGATACCGCGCACGATATCAGTGATGCCCTGCCAGGCATCATCTACCACGACGGCCAGCTGATAGGCAAACAGGCCATCCTTGCGGCGAATGACAAAATCCCCGACTTCCTTTTCCAGGTTCTGTTGCTGCCGTCCCTGAATGCGGTCGACGAATGCTAGAGTGGTGCCGGTCACACGACAACGCAGAGCCATTTCGGGTCTGTTAGCCAGGCTGCGGTCGCGGCAGGTGCCGGGATAAATGCCATCATTTTCTTGTATCTGCTGGCGGGTGCAGTCGCAGGCAAACACCAGTTCTTGCCGGGCAAGTTCGGCAATCGCTTGCTGGTAGGCGTCGTGGCGCAAACTTTGGTACAGCACGGCACCATCCCAGTGCAGGCCGAGTGCCTCGATGGTAAAAAGGATCTGGTCAGCGGCTTCCGGGCTTTCCCGAGGCGGATCGAGGTCTTCCATACGCATGAGCCAAGTGCCGCCATTACTGCGGGCATCACACCAGGATGCCAGAGCGGCAACTAGTGAACCCATGTGCAGAGGACCCGAGGGTGAAGGAGCGAATCGGCCGATATAGCCATTTCGCGAAGTGCTACCGGAAGCTTTACCATTCATTGCCTAAAGCTCCGGGTGCAAACCAAAAGTTTGTCTAATGGAAAATTAAAATCTGGGCTGCCGATTAGGCGCCAAGCTGTTTTTCCTTAATCTCGTCCAGGGTTTTACAATCGATGCATTTGTTGGCGGTTGGCCTGGCTTCAAGGCGGCGAATACCAATTTCGACGCCGCAGGAATCACACCAGCCATAATCATCGTTGGCGATCAGTTCAATGGTGTTGTCGATTTTCTTGATCAACCGGCGTTCACGATCTCGTGTACGCAGTTCGATGCTGAATTCTTCTTCCAGGGTGGCACGGTCGGCTGGGTCTGGTGGATTCGCTGCCTCATCCTGCATGTGGAGCACGGTGCGGTCGACTTCTTCCATCAGGTTATTGCGCCAACTAAGCAAAATATTCTTGAAGTGCTCTTTCTGAACTTCATTCATGTACTCCTCACCACGTTTGATTTTGTAAGGAATGAAACCTCTGGCCTGCATATGTTTTTCCGATGCTTTGACTGCAGCTAGCGCCAGGGTGGTGGCTGTAGCTTTAGCGGGGATTTTGGATGATGCTTTTGTTACGGCTTTTTTGGCTTTGGGTGCTGCCTTGACTTTCTTGGCCTTTGGTGCTGCGTTGGCTTTCTTGGCCTTTGGTGCTGCGTTGGCTTTTTTGGCCTTGGGTGCTGCCTTGGCTTTTTTGGCCTTGGGAGCTGCTTTCAACTTGGCTTTTTTGGCCTTGGGAGCTGCTTTCAACTTGGCTTTTTTGGCCTTGGGAGCTGCTTTCAACTTGGCTTTTTTGGCCTTGGGAGTTGCTTTCACTTTGGCTTTGGCTTTGCTCTTTGCGGGGGATTTTTTGGTTGCCATTCCTGGTCTCAAAAACTAGTCTCTAAAAATTAATGTAATAAACTTCTTCCGTTAAAAACTCACCGTTTCGCGAGGCACGCTACGCTACCAGATTATGAATCCCAGTTCCATAAAAAACGTCATTTTTCCAGTGATGGGCCTGAAAACGGTGCAGCGCAAAAGCTTTCGTTGACATGAAGTTCAATCCACCTTTTCAACCTGCAAAACTGGTGCGGCGATACAAGCGATTCCTGGCGGATGTGGAGGTGTCTGACGGCAGCGTCTTGACAATCCACTGTCCGAATACCGGGTCGATGATGCACTGTAATGAACCGGGTTCACGCATCTGGTATTCAACATGCGACAGCAAGGCTCGCAAATATCCGAATACCTTTGAAGTTATCGAAGTAGCGGGGAGGAATCTGGTTGGCATCAACACGGGCAGGGCAAATGCACTGGTGCGCGAGGCGGTGATAGAAAATGTCGTCCCGTCTCTATCCGGCTATGCTTATGTGCAGCAGGAAGTTAAATACGGCAAGGAAAACAGCCGCATCGATTTCTTGTTGCGCGACCATCCCGGGCGACCTGACGAAGATTGTTATGTGGAGGTTAAGAACGTGACACTCGGTATGGGCAACGGGCTAGGCTTGTTCCCTGATGCGGTATCCACCCGTGGCACCAAACACCTGCGCGAACTTATGCGCATCACGGAGCAGGGCAATCGCGCAGTGCTGTTTTTCTGCGTGCAGCACACGGGCATAGACAGGGTGGAGCCGGCGGTTGCGATAGACCCCAACTATAGCGCAACTCTGGACAAGGCGTTGGCGTGTGGGGTGGAAGTGATGGCCTGGCGTGCCCGCATCGGGCCGAAAGAGATCAGGCTGGTCGAGGAGATTCCGGTAGTTCTGCCTCGTCAATCATGAGCATCCCGTCTGCTATCATGTAGTCCACTGACCACAGCGCATATCCTAGGCAAGGCCCCATGATGCAATTGCCGGTATCGATTTCAAAGAAAGCGCCGTGATTGGCGCAGCGAATATAAAGCCCTTCTGAATCCAGGAAACTGTCAGGCGCCCAGTCAAGCGCAATACCCAGGTGTGGGCAACGATTAAGGTAAACAAAGACAGTGCCATGCTTTTTGACTGCAAAAAGCTGTGTGCCTTGCGGTGTGAAGCCGCAGGCGCTGCCTTCGGGTATGTCATCGACATGGCAAAGGGGAATGGCCACCGGCAGGTATCAGACAGCCAGCGCCTGCTCAAAGTCGGCTAGGAGATCTTCAATGTCCTCAATGCCAACAGACAATCGGATCAGTGAGTCGGCAATATCCATAGAGGCGCGTCGCTCAGCGCCCATCTCGTAATAGATGGTGTGTGCCACCGGGATGCCCAGCGTACGATTGTCGCCGAGATGGCTGGAAGACACCACCAGTTCAAGACGGTTGAGAAAATCGAAACAGTCCACCTTGTCATCCAGTTCTATACTGAGAATGGCGCCAAAATGACGGAACAGTTTTTTGGCCCGCGCGTGCTGAGGATGTTCCGGCAAACCGGGATAGAACACCTTGCGTACATTGGGATGTTCGCTGCAGAACTCGGCAATTGCCATAGCATTGGCACAGGCCTTGCCCATGCGCAGGCTCAGGGTGTCGCTGCCCACCGAAATATGATGAGCCGCTTCCGGCGCCAGAGCGGCGCCGAAATCGCGCAGGCCCTTCTTGCGAATCTGGGTGATTCCCCATTGCGCGGGATCGAGGTTCTTGTAGTTATCGTAAATGTTCGGGTAAGTCGTCCAGTCGAACAGGCCGGTATCTGTGACGCTGCCACCTAGTGCATTGCCGTGGCCACCTATGTATTTGGTCAGTGAATTGATGACCAGGCTGGCTTTCGCAGTAACCGGTTTATACAGCCAGGGCGACGTCATAGTGTTGTCCACGAAATAAACTAGGTTGCGTGCCTCGCACATGTCGCCAATGGCTACGAGGTCGGCAATTTGCGTCGCAGGATTGGCGATTGTCTCCACGAACACTAGTCGGGTGTTGTCCTGAATGGCTGCTTCAACGTTCGCCACGTCGGTGGCATCCACGAAGCTGACCCCGATGCCCAGCTCTTGGAAAGTGCTGAACAGAGAATTGGTGTTGCCGAACAGGAATGCACTAGACACGATGTGGTCACCCTGCCTGAGCAAGGCCAGCAGCGTAGAGCCAATGCCCGCCATGCCAGTGCCAAAGACAACTGAAGCCAGACCTTTTTCCAGTTTCGTTACTTTCTGCGAGAGTGCCTCGATGGTGGGATTGTTTTGGCGGCCATAGGCAAAACCCTTGCGCTTGTTCTGGAATACTTCTGCAAGTTCCCGGGCATCTTCGTAGGCATAGGCGACGGATGGATGTATTGGCTTGTGCAATACCCCGTGTTCCGGTTTACCTTCCCTGTCGGAATGCAGCACCTTGCTGTTGAAGCCTTTTTTCTTGCCTGTCATGGTGTTACGCGTCTTTTGTGAGGAAATCAGGGTTTGCGGATGATACTTGATTCAGCGAGTCGTGGACAGGCCGGTAAAGGCCTGGAAAAAAGTGCGCGTGGCAATGCTGTCCGTGATTTCTCCAAGACGTTGCCGGTACGCCTCCGATTCACGGCTGCCATACTGTTCGATGAACTCCGCCTCGCTCATGCCGTCGTAAGTACCGAGTGAGGGCATGTAATCCGCATCGGACTGGGTGTCCAGCATGATTTCCTGGAACTGCCTGGCGTCGGATTCCGAGCGGCTGGCCAAAATGCCCAGCATGGTGCCGGCCTGGTTGGCCGCTATGTCCGTGAAACTGAATCCGGTGCCGTAACGTGAATCGCTGACTTCCTTGTACACCGTCAACACCTCGGCCATGGTTGCGCCTGCCGATGCGGCGATGGCAGCCGAGCTGACTACATGCCTGGCGAGGTCCTCCCGCGACTCAATGACGACTTTCAATTTACGTGGTTCGGCGATGGTCACATCAGTCCCGATAAGCTGTTCCAAGTCCAGGTCGGTCATGTAAGCCGTCAGCACGATGAACACGGCGCGGTTCTCCGCCACGGGGTCAGCGCCGCCAGCACTGTTGAGGTTGGCATTGAGGAAGAGGGGACGCAGGAGGTCATTCAATCGCACGGTAGTTATTCCGGCAGGCAGTTCCGAGAGATTTCTAGCCAGCCTGTCATGGGTTTCAAGCAGGCGATCTGCTTCCCGTGCGCTGACAAATAGCTGCCTGGCCTGGTCTCCTAGTTGTTGGAGGTTGTCTTCCTGCCAGTCGAGCATGATGACCACCCGTTCTTTCGTGATGGACTGGAAGTGCAGCGATCCAAAGAATGCGGCTATCAGTTGATAGTTCTCGTCGACGGACACTTGAGTCGAAAATGCCTGCCCCAGTGACGTCAGCAGGGCGGAAGGGAGGGTCAAGCTGCCGGCGTCTACGGTATCAATACGCAGGCTATCATTGTCATGCAACAGATGCAGGGTAATGTTGAGCCAGCGCACCATGCCGAAAGCATTGACTGGTATGCTTATGGCTACATCGGCGCCGTTGTCGACGAGGTCCGTATGAGCGTTTATAGTGGCCAAGACACTATTGGTGTTTTTTACATAGGTGGCCAGGGCGTTCAGTTCGTTTTCGGAAAGTCGCACTTCTTGAAAGTTGCTGACCAGTAGCTGACGGGGGTCGTGGTCGATGAGCAACTGCTGTATCTCGCTGATCTGCGCCTGGTCCAGGGGCCGATTGGGAGCCACGGCAGGGTCCTGCTGCAGGACCAGCAGAAGCAAGATCAGCGGCATGCTGGTAATGCAGGAAAACACGCTGGCAAAGAAAATATCGAATAGTTTCATGCAAATACAGGGAGTGGTTCACAAGAACCGAGTTCCTTAATTTTAACAATATGCGTTATCATGGCGGAATCTCCGGTTTCTGACCAGAATTAGCAATTTTGTATCAGTATGTTACACGTGGTTTCTTACGTAGGATTTAGGCGGAGGCTAGGTTGGAGTTCGACGTAAGTAAGCCTGCTCGCGATACCTGAATAGATTCACCAATAACAGGACAAAACAGGGCAACCGAGGTCAACCTTATGCTTGGTTACAGGGAATTATTTATCGGACTGGCAGCAGTCCTCGTGCTGGCTTCATGCGCCAGTACAGATTCACAGACGGTTTATTCACCGGGATCCCAGACAACCAGTGCCAGCTCGGCCCAGGATCTCAAGGCGACCCTGGAACAGCAGCCTGCCCTGACTGAAGAGCGTGAGGCCGAACGCCGTCGTATCGCCGATGAACAGGCAGCGCGACGCGCCGAGGAGGAACGCCTCGCATTGGAGCGGCAGAATGCCGAGGCCGCGGAACGCCAGCGTCAGATAGCCGCCCGCCGGGCTGAAGAACAGGCCAGTATTGCCGCAGCACAGCAGGCCCGTATCGAGGTATTACGTGCAGCCATCGCCGCCAATGAAGCGCAAACCGGCAATATTGAAGCAGCAAACGAAGTCCTGCGTCGTGCAATCAAAGCGGCTGAAGAACTGAACCAGGCCTTGACCATGGAAGAAGAGAAATACAACAACGCTGATGAGGCCACCGGGCAACTGTCCGAGGAACTCAACACCGCCCGCCTCGAGGAACTCGCCAACGAGGTGGAAAGCCTGGGCAACCAGGCCCAGTCCCTGATGTCCCAGCCCTGACACTGACGGGCAGGATCATGGGTCGGGAGCGTAAAACCGGTGAGGTCGTCGCCTTAGCCGGGGTCGATAAAAAATTGAACATCCGACGTGAGGAAAAGCGGCAGGCCAAAGCCAGGGATCTGCGCCGGTGTTTTGAGGCTGCAAGGAATGATGCCGAACCCAAATCGAGGGCGGCAGAACGCCTCAAGAAACTCTTTAAAAATCCCGGTCGCAATCCTACCAAAACGTCGTGAATTCAAGCCTTTACGTGCATGCGTGCCAGCACCGTCCAGGGTGCAGTGAAATGGGCTAATTCCCTTTGTTTGTGCCCTGCATTGTGGTAAAGTGCGCCTCATTTTTTACAACAACAACTAGAAAAATAACTCGACTACGGAGAGACCCGAATGCTTGGCGCAACTGGCTTGATTATCCTGCTTTCTTTGTTTGGTATTGGTGTTGCTTTTTTTTATATGAAGAAAGTCAACGATATTCCTGTCGACCTGGGTCTGGGAAAAGAAGAAAGCGATCGTCTTAAATCCATTCATGGTGCTATTGCCGAAGGTGCGATGGCTTTCCTGAAGCAGGAATACAAGACTTTGTCTTATTTCATGATCGGTTTCGCAGTTGTTATTGCCTTGCTTACCGACAACCATGAAACCGAAGTTGCCAACGAGGGTATGTGGACCGCCATTTCATTTCTGTTCGGCGCAATCATTTCCGTGCTTTCCGGTTACGTGGGTATGAAAGTGGCTACAGCAGGTAATGCCCGTACCACAGTTTCCGCCCGCAACAGTCTCGCCGATGCGTTTGTAGTTGCAATCAACTCCGGCGCGGTCATGGGTTTTGCACTGGTCGGCCTGGCCACCCTCGGCCTAATACTCATTTACCTCTTCATGAAGATGGTGCTCGCCGATGTGCCGAATAACGTACTGATGGAAGTCATCGCCGGCTTTGGTCTGGGCGGTTCCACCATTGCACTGTTCGCCCGTGTTGGCGGCGGTATCTTCACCAAGGCTGCTGATGTTGGCGCCGACCTTGTTGGCAAGGTGGAAAAAGGCATTCCAGAAGACGATCCCCGCAACCCGGCCGTTATCGCTGACAACGTCGGTGACAACGTGGGTGACGTCGCCGGTATGGGTGCCGACCTGTTCGGTTCCTGTGCAGAGAGCACCTGTGCCGCGCTGGTTATAAGTGCACTGGCTTTCGCCACCGACATCAATGCCATGCTTTACCCAATCATGATTACTGCCGTGGGTATTCCGGTCAGTTTAGTCACCAAGCTGTTGGTCAGCGTGAAAACCGAGGAGCAGGTTAGTCCGGCTCTAAAGCGCCTGTTAATGATTTCCAGCGTTATGATGGCAGTACTGATGTATTTCGTGACCGTGGCCATGATTCCGGAATCCTTCCTGATCGACGATGCGATGTATTCCGCAAACGGTGTCTATTTCTGCTTCCTGTCCGGCCTGATCGCCGGCCTAGCGGTCGGCCTGTTGACCGAGTACTACACTTCTGGTGATTACAAACCCGTACAAGAAATCGCCAAGTCTTGTGAAACCGGCTCCGCTACCAATATCATTTTTGGCCTGGCTCTGGGCTACAAGAGTGCCGTGCTACCTTACATGGCCATAGCTATCAGCATTTTCGTTTCCTGGCAGCTCGCCGGCATGTACGGTATCGCGATTGCATCACTGGGTATGCTTGGCACACTGGTTATCGCCCTGATGATCGACGCCTATGGCCCGGTTGCTGACAATGCTGGTGGTATTGCCGAAATGGTCGGCCTGGACAAGGAAGTACGCCGTCGTACCGACGTTCTGGATGCTGCCGGCAACACTACTGCTGCAATCGGCAAGGGCTTCGCTATCGGCGCCGCCATACTTACATCACTGGCCCTGTTCAGCGCCTTTATTACTCATTCTCAAAACTTAATGCGTGCATTACCGGAATACGGCGCCAATTACGACCTGGTCAGCGCTATCACCCTTCTGGATCCCATGGTTTATACCTCGCTATTCATCGGTGCTGTGCTGCCGTTCCTGTTCTCTGCCATGACCATGAAATCCGTCGGTTCTGCGGCATTTGATATGATCGAGGAAGTACGTCGCCAGTTCCGCGAAATCCCGGGCATCATGGAAGGCCAGGGTCGTCCGCAATACGGCCAGTGCGTTGCAATTTCCACCCAGGCTGCCCTGCGTGAAATGATCGCCCCTGGCGTGCTCATTATCGGCACCCCGCTGGTAGTCGGATTCCTGTTCGGCGTGCAAGCCGTTGCTGGCCTGCTGGCAGGTTCTCTGGTTGCAGGCGGTGTCTTGGCGATTGCCTCCTCCAACTCCGGCGGTGCCTGGGACAATGCCAAGAAGTACATCGAAAAAGGCCATCACGGCGGCAAGGGCTCAGAGGAGCACAAGGCTGCGGTTGTTGGTGATACCGTAGGTGACCCGCTTAAGGATACTTCAGGACCTTCCCTGAACATCCTGATCAAACTGTCAGCGATCCTTAGCCTGGTGTTTGCCCCGTTCTTCGTGAACTACGGCGGCATACTGGTCGGCTAATCCGCGAACTGGAAATCCACGTAAGAGGGGGCTTAGCCCCCTTTTTCATTTAGCTTGAGCAATACGCCATGAGTAATGGTAGCAGCATTCATCCCAAACCCGATTCCAACCTGAGCCGGGTCAGACATATTGTCGTGGTCGCCTCGGGCAAGGGTGGCGTCGGCAAATCCACCACTGCGGTGAACCTAGCGCTGGCGCTGGCCTGCCAGGGGTACAAGACCGGCATCTTCGACGCCGATATCTATGGCCCTAGCCAGCCGCTGATGCTGGGTATTGCGCCCGGCACACGTCCCGAGATCGAAGGTGGCAAGTTCATGCTGCCGGTAGAAGCCCATGGCATAAAGTGCAACTCGGTAGGCCTTCTGGTAGATGAAAACCAGGCGATGGTATGGCGCGGTCCCATGGTAGTTGGCGCATTTAACCAGATACTAAACGATACCCGCTGGGGTGAACTGGATTATCTGATCGTTGACATGCCTCCGGGTACTGGTGATATCCAGCTTAGCCTTGCCCAGAGCGTGCCGGTTACCGGTGCGGTGATCGTCACCACACCGCAGGATGTCGCCCTGCTGGACGCCAGACGTGGTATCGAAATGTTCCGCAAGGTGGAAGTGCCAATACTGGGTGTGGTGGAGAACATGAGTATCCACGTGTGCAGCAACTGTGGTCACAGCGAGAATATCTTTGGGGACGGTGGCGCAGGGCGTATAGCAGACAATTACGGTGTGACGTTGCTGGGTGAATTGCCACTGGATACTGCTATCCGCGAGCAATGCGATGCCGGCAATCCTGCCGTTGTGGCAGAACCCGACGGCAGGATAGCGCAGATCTACCTAGAAATCGCCAGTAAGGTCGCGCAGCAGCTCAGGGAAAGTCCGGCAGGTAAAAGCGGGCCGTGTATTTCAATCAGTGACGACTAACGACCTTTTTTTGCTGTCAATTCCTTAAGGTAGGCAAACAGTTTGCGCGAAGCGGCATGGGCCTTGTTATCCACCTGTTCCTTTTGCGCCTGCCTTATCAATGCCCTGGCATACTGGATGTCGAAGTCATCGAAATCCCTGATGAGTTCGTCCAGCATAGCCTGGTCACCGGCCAGTAGTTGTTCACGCACTTCATCCAGGTGATGGAAACGCCGCTTTTCCAGTTCTGCTTGCTGACCCTGCTCCTTCAATACTTGCAGGATGGGTTCGGCATCCACGTCACGCATCACCCGGCCGATGAACTGCATCTGGCGTTTCTTAGCACCCCGCTTGTCGGGGATACGCTTGTATTCTGTAATCGCCTGGAGCAGCTCGGCGGGCAGGTTGCACTTGGCCAGTAGCGCTGGTGGCAGTGTTGTGAGTGTTTCACCCAGCTCCTGTAGCGCATGCATGTTCTTCTTGCGCCGCGTCTTGCTGAGCTGTTCCTCGGGCAGGTTGTCGGAAAATTCGTTGTCGCTCATGAACTTGTAGACTCAGTAAAACAGCGTAGCCAGGCCAAGGAAGGCAAGGAAACCCACCACGTCGGTCACGGTCGTCATTGCCATGCTTCCGGCCAGTGCGGGATCGATCTTCAGGGACTTCAGGAATAGGGGTAGGAAGGCACCGGCCAGCGCCGCCGTGAATAAGTTGATGATCATGGCGGTGGCGAAAATGATGCCAAGCTTGAGATCGGAAAACCACAACGTGGCAATGGTGCCGGCGACAAACGCAAGGACCACGCCATTCAGCATGGCAACCTGCAGCTCCCGGTTCATGAGCCAGCGTTGGTTGGTTTTGCCGATCTGGCCGATAGCCATGCTGCGGATCACCAAGGTAAGTGTCTGGTTGCCGGCTACACCACCCATGTTGGCCACGACAGTCATTAGGATGGCCAGTGCCACCACTTTGTCGATGGTTTCCGAAAAACGGCTGATCACGGTAGCGGCGATAAAGGCATTGACCAGGTTAATGCCCAGCCAGATTGAGCGGCGCTTGCTGGTTTTCAACACCGGGGCAAAAGTGTCTTCTTCCTCATCCAGACCGTGCATGCCCAGCAGGGAATGCTCAGCGTCGTCACGAATTACGTCGACCACGTCGTCAATGGTGATGCGGCCCAGCAGCCGGCCTTCCTCATTGACCACGGGAGCGGATACCAGATCCATGCGCTCGAACAACTGAGCGACCTCGCTTTCGCTCATGTCCACTGGGATGGCGTTGTAATCGGTGATCATGACATCCTCGACCGTGAGGTTGGGATCAGACACCAGCAGTTTGCGCAGGGGTAGGATGCCGACTAGGTGATCGTCCCGGCTTGTTACCAGGATGTTGTCCGTCATGTGCGGAATCTCGTTGTGCCGGCGCAGGTAACGAAGGACAACGTCCAGCGTGGTGCTGCGGCGTACCGTGATGGTATCTGTGTTGAGCAGGCCCCCGGCGGTGTCCTCGGGATAGGACAGTACGGTCTCCAGCCGATTACGGTCCTGTTCGTCCATGGCCAGCAGCACCTGGTAGATGACCTGTTCCGGCAGCATCTGCAGGATATCAGCCATGTCATCTGTTTCCAGGTTCTCAGTCAGGGAGGCTACTTCCTCGGGACTCAGCTTGCCAAGAATGTCAGACTGGATATCCTCATTGAGGTAGTTGAGGACCTCGCCCTCGTTGCTCTTTTCCACCAGTTGCCACAGAACTTCGCGGGCGGTGTGGGGTGAGGATTCCAGCAGGTGCGCGATGGTCGGGGCGGGCAGGGCATTGAGCATGCGCCTAACACGCACGAAAGCACCACTTTCAAGGGCCGAACTAAGCTCATGAAGATGGTCCTGTATCAGTGCGTGTTGTTCCTTCGACTCGCGCATGGAATCATGCCTGTCCAGAGTTTACTGCATTATAACCCAGCGATGTATTCAGGCTGTTCCACTGGGTAAAAAAGCTAGTGCAGAGGGGAGTTACTTTTTGTCATTTTCACCGAAATTGTTTTCCACTAGTTTCCTGATAGCCTCCAGCACTTCCGTTTCGTCGGTGCCGTCTATCCTGAGGGAAAGTTTGCTGCCTGGAGAAGCCGCGAGCATCATGACCGACAGGATGCTTTTGCCGTCAACAGTTTTCTCACCATTGTTGATTGCGACACTGCTGGTGTAACTGGAAGTGACTTCGACAAACTTGGCGGCTGCACGTGCATGTAGGCCAGTTCTGTTCTTGATGGTAATGACGGATTCAATCATATACTGCTGTTTTTCTTACAGGTGAAACAATGATTAACAGATTTGCTTGTGCCTGACCTGCACATTTATTTTTTTGTTACTGAAGTGTGCTTTCAATTTTTCACACAGGTAAACTGACCTATGTTGCCCTCCCGTACAGCCGATGGCAATGGTTATATAGCTGCGGTTGTTCGCCTCGAACCTGGGCAGCCAGCGTTCCAGGTAGTCTTGAATATCGTCATACATTTCCGCCACCTCATGCTGTGAATCCAGATATTCGATAACCTCCTGCTGCATGCCATTGAGTCCCCGCAATTTGCTGATCCAGAAGGGATTGGGCAGGCACCTGACATCAAAAACGATATCGGCATCCACCGGCACACCGAACTTGAATCCAAAGGACTGGAACTGGACCGCCATGCCATTCGCATCGTGCCGCGCCACACGCTTCTTGATGATGTTCCTTAGCTCGTGCAGGGACAGCGTGCTAGTATCGATGGTCAGGTTGGCCAGGGAAATGATGGGGGATAACAGCTCCCGTTCCCTTTTTATGGCCTCCATCAGTCCAAGCTTCTCGCTGCTCAGCGTGTGCTTGCGGCGCGATTCACTGAAGCGTTTAAGCAGTGTGTTGTCATCAGCATCCAGGAAAATGATTTGTCTGTCGATGTGACTTTCATCCAGAGCGGCAAAAATATCAGGGAATTGTTCCAGGTCCTCAGAAATATTACGTGCATCTATACCGACCGCCACATACTGGAATTCCGGGTGTAGGTCCTTGCTCACCCGGTCAGCCAGGGTCCTGAGCATGCTTGCTGGCAGGTTATCGACGCAGTAATAGCCGATATCCTCGAGCACATGCAGGCATGTGCTCTTGCCGGATCCGGAACGCCCGCTGATGACTATAAGTTTCATTGTCCGAGTCGATTAAGCTGATAAAAATCCACCGATAACAACAAGTTCCATCGCTAAACACCTTGAAAATTATACTCTGTGAGTGAAATTAGAATTAAGGCGCCGAAATAGCGTAGACGGTCTATTTACCGTCCATGTCCGTATCCGCCAACGGTGCCGTTGCCGCCATATACAGGTCGGCATTGGTGATGCAGCCCCTGAGGCTGGCACAGTAGCTGTTACTGTTGAACAGCTCAGCCAGGGCGCGCAGAACTTCCAGGTGGCCTTCGATGGTGTTTTCCGGCACCAGCAGGTAAAACAGCAGGTCAACAGGCTTGCCATCGATGGCGTCAAAGTCGATACCTTTTTCCAGCGTGATAAGGCAGCCGATCGTGGACTTGCATTTCGGTACGCGGCAATGCGGTATGGCGATGCCATTGCCGAGGCCAGTGCTGCCGAGTTGTTCGCGTGCGATGAGGGCGCTGTAAATCTGGTTCGCGTCCACTGATTTAACCTGTGCGGAAATCAGGTCTGCACTAGTTTCGATCAGTCGCTTCTTGCTGACGCCCTGGACGTTACAGAAAGTAAGTTCCGGTGTCAGGATTGTGTTGATGTTCATACTGTGAATTCTCTGAATTTTTTGTTTGAAAGTTAAGGGCTATAGCAATCGCTTTCTTTCATTGGAAGGGGCTATCGACAACGACTCACGGTACTTGGCGATGGTGCGACGGGCGATATTGATGCCCTGAGCGGAAAGTAGCTGGGTGATCTTGCTGTCACTGAGGGGTTTTTGTGGATTTTCGGCAGCCACAAGCTTCTTGATGAGTGCACGGATGGCGGTTGAGGAGCACTCAACGCCACTTTCAGTACCCACATGGCTGGAGAAAAAGTACTTTAGTTCAAAAATTCCGCGAGGCGTTTGCATGTGTTTCTGGGTCGTTACGCGGGAAATGGTTGATTCATGCATGCCGACGGCCTCAGCAATATCATACAGGATAAGGGGTTTCATTGCTTCCTCGCCATATTCGAAAAATTCCTTCTGGTGTTCGACAATCTTAGTGGAGACTTTCATTAGGGTCTCATTGCGACTGTGCAGGCTCTTGATGAACCAGCGCGCTTCCTGCAGGTTTTCTTTGATAAAAGTTTTGTCCGCTTCCGAGCCCATGCCGTTGGCCAGCATGGCGTACTCCGAATTCACCCGGATTTTTGGCGCCGTTTCCGGGTTAAGTTCCACGTGCCAGCGACCATTGCGCTTGAATACTAAGACGTCCGGAATGACGTAGGTGTTGTCAGAAGAGGTGATTTCGGAACCCGGCTTGGGATTCAGGGACAGAATGATCTTTAGTGATTCCTTGAGTTCGTTTTCCTTGATCTTTAGCGCCCTCATGATTTGCGCGTAGTCATGGCTGGCCAGCTGGGGAAGGTGATCATCGATAATACGGGCTGCGATGGCCATGCCGGGATAATCCTTATCGATTTGGCGCAGTTGCAGCGCCAGGCACTCCTTTAGATCACGGTAGCCCACACCCACTGGATCGAACTGCTGGATGCGATGCAGAACGGCCAGTACTTCCTCAACATCGATATCCAGTTCGCGTATCAGGCCGGCATGGATGGATTCGATGGAAACCGTTAGTTTGCCATCGGGGTCGATGGCGTCGATGATGGCCATGGAGATAAGCCTATCACCGTCGGACATTGGCGTTAGGTTCAGCTGCCAGTTCAGGTGATCCTGCAGGGTCTCGGTTTTACTGCTGCGGGTTTCAAAATCAAGGTCGTCGCCATCGGCAGGCACTGAGGAGGTGGGCATCGAGATATTGGTATATATGTCATCCCAACTCGAGTCCACAGACAGGTCATCGGGAATGTTTCTGTCCTCCCAGTTGTCGGTGCTGGGAAACTCGCTATTCGGGTCCTGTTCGTTGTAGCTGTCGTTGTCCGCATCCTTGCTTGTTGCCGTTACGGTGAATTCCTCGACTTCCTTGAATTCGTTCTCGCTTTCGGTCCCTGTTTCGTCTTCGGCGTAATCACTGGACTCACCGGATTCGTCGATTTCCAGAAGCGGGTTTGATTCTAGGGCTTCCTGTATTTCCTGTTGAAGATCCAGCGTTGACAGCTGCAGCAGACGGATGGCCTGTTGCAGCTGGGGGGTCATGGTAAGTTGCTGACCCAGTTTTAACTGGAGTGCTAGTTTCATACAAAAGGTATTTTAATAAGGCGTACAAAGCATGCCGCTGTCTTGAATTATCGGGCGCTGGGGTGCTTAAACAGTGCGTGAAGACTAGCAAATTCCTGCGTTTTTTTACAGGAAATCATTGGATTCGGAATGATTATTGCATTGCCCCTGCAATGGCTTTACATCCTGAATTTCTGACCCAAATAAACCTCTCTAACCTTTTGATTATCGAGGATTTCTTTAGGAGTTCCTGAAGCAAGGACCGAACCCTCGCTCACGATGTAGGCTTTCTGGCAAATTTCCAGGGTTTCTCGGACGTTGTGGTCGGTGATGAGGATGCCAATACCCCGATCGCTCAGCTTGCCGATGATCTGTTTTATGTCGTTGACCGAGATGGGATCTACGCCGGCAAACGGCTCATCTAGCAGGATGAATGCCGGGTCGGTGGCCAGGGCCCTGGCGATCTCCGCCCGTCGGCGTTCGCCCCCGGAAAGGCTCATACCCAGGGTGTCGCGCAGGTGGCCGATATGAAACTCGGCCATCAGGTCTTCCGCCTTTTGCTCCCGTTGCTGGCGGTCGAGTTCAGGCCGAGTTTCAAGGATGGCCAGGATATTATCCCTGACCGAGAGCTTGCGAAAGATGGAAGCTTCCTGGGGCAGGTAGCCGAGCCCCTTGCGGGCCCGTTCATGCATGGGTGCGCGGGTGACATCCTCGTCGGCGATGGTCACCTTTCCGTGGTCTGCCCGCACCAGGCCGATGATCATGTAAAAGGATGTGGTCTTACCGGCACCGTTGGGCCCGAGCAGCCCTACGATTTCGCCGCTACTGACCTCGAGTGAGGTGTCATTAATAACTTGGCGGCCCTTATAGGACTTGGCGAGGTTTTCTGCCCGCAAGGTCTTCATGAACATGGCGAGGTCACTGAGTGTTTCGAGGTGAGATGATCGCACGGGCCTGGCTACCGTCGGTACACCGGGTTGTGCTGAGCTGCCTGCTTTCAAGGTAGTAATCAATCTGGCATCCTGTCCACTGGTCGTTGCCCTGAGTAAATCGGACATCCCCGAGAGCCGACACATGCTGGGTTGTATAATCCAGTACAATGTTTTCGCCCTCTGCAGTGACAAGCGCCTGGTCAATGGCAGGTTGCTGCTGGTACAGGGCGGGACTGCCGATGACAGAGACCTTTTTCACCTCTCCGTCGACTCGTTCGATGGTGATTTCTTGGCCGCTTATCTTCAGTGAACCCTGTATGATTTCAGCCGGCGTACCCGTTACGCCATAGAATACCTGTTTGCCTTCATTGAGCAATAACAGGCTGTTGTCATAAGTGCCAAGGATGGGCTGACTTGCATCCTCCGGCAGTGCCTGCAGGGAGGCGGGAATAAAAATTGATAGGAAGACGCAGGCCAGTGCTAGGCGGACGGTTGTTATGGTCCTGGTAGTCATCATGTCATTGTTCCTGTTTTGGCTGTTCATAGCGCATTTGTCCTTCGGCAAGTTGCCAAATGACATCCGTTAGCAGGTCTGCGGTGAGACCCTGACTGGTGGAATAAAAGCCCTCGGATTCCAGTATGACTTCGCTGTCGGTGTGGATGCTTTTCTCGGACGGGTAGAATGTAAGCGAGTCGGTAATGATATTTACCGGCGTGCCCGCGGCTGTAATGCCCTTGATGATAACATTTTCACTGAGTATCAGGCGCTCTCGGTTGCTGTCGGCTTCCACGTCCACGCGCCCGCGTGTACTGTTGATGCGCCAGGCCGAATCGTCGTCGCGGTAAATGATCAAGCGTGGTGATTCTATGATGCTGAACTCGGGATTCGGGTAATGGGTCACCCGGCTGGCCCGGAAGCGATAATCCGTGTGTCCCTCGGTCGTGTAATGAATACTGTCGATTTCGCCCATGAAATAGTCGTATTCCTGCTCTGTCAGCCCTTGCAGCTGACCGAAGTCGAAAATCTCCTCATTCGTGGCCGAGTCGAACAAGTAATAAATGATCATACTGGGTACCAGTATTGCCAGCAGGTGGGTCCTCAGGCTTGCCCGGTGATTGTTGGATTCCGGGCTTGCCGGCGCTGTCATTGGGGTGGTCACGGACAATTACCGCTTAGCGGAAGGGGCTGATTGCCGTTTCGAAATTGCCCTGTGCCTGCAGGATCCAGTCACAGATCTCACGCACTGCACCCGCGCCCCCCGCGCGACTTGTGACTACATCAGCGGCATCGCGCACTAAGTAATGTGCATCCGGTACGGTGATGCCGAGTTTTACTGCAGTGATGCAGGCGAGATCGGGCAGGTCGTCACCGGCATATGCAACGGCACTGTAATCCAGTTTTAGTGTTTCGAGGATGCCATCCAATACGAACTTCTTGTCATCACGTCCCTGGAATACCATGTCGATACCCAGGCTGCGAGCACGGTTAGCGACGATCTGTGATGTCCTGCCGGTGATCAGGGCCACCCGAACGCTGCTTTTCATCAGCAGCTTCAGGCCCAAGCCATCGAGGGTATTGAAGGCCTTGATCTCTTCGCCCTGGTTGTCGAAATACAGGCGGCTGTCGGTCAACACTCCGTCCACGTCCAGTGCCAGCAGGCGGATGTTTCTGGCCAGGGATTTGACGTTTTGCGGTATATTACAATCGCTCATAGCATGGCCCTCAGACGACATTCGCCTTTAAAAGGTCGTGCATGGTGATGATGCCGCAGAACTCATCGTTGTTATCGGTGACGACCAGCGTATAGATCTCGTTATCCTGCATGAGTTTTGCCGCTTCCGATGCCAGCGCCGCGCCAGGAATGGATTTGAAGGTACTGGTCATGACGTCTCGGATGGCAGTGTTGTTAAGGTCCCTGTTGCTGTCCAGGAATCGGCGCAGGTCGCCATCGGTGAACACGCCGATAACTTTACCCTTGCCACTGGAGACGGTGGTCATGCCCAGTTTCTTGGCAGACATTTCCAGGAGCGATTCCTTGACGCTGGTATCTTCGCTGACGCCGGGAATGGCTTTGCCGGTGTGCATGACATCGCTGACCAATAACAGGAGACGCCGGCCGAGGTTGCCGCCGGGATGGGAAAAGGCAAAGTCCTCGGCGGTGAACCCGCGTGCTTCCAGCAGGGCCATGGCCAGTGCGTCTCCAAGTACCAGCGCGGCAGTGGTGCTGGTGGTTGGAGCAAGGCCCAGCGGACAGGCTTCCTGCTCCACACTGGCATTAAGGCTGACGCTAGCCTGCCTTGCCAGCTGGGAACCCGGGTTGCCGGTCATGGCGATCAGGGCAACACCCTTGCGCTTGAGAATGGGGAGTATAGTTTCGATTTCGGCAGTGGTGCCTGAATTGGAGATCGCGATCACCACGTCACGGTCCGTGACCATGCCGATATCGCCATGGCTGGCTTCTGCAGGGTGGACAAAGTGTGCCGGTGTTCCTGTGCTGGCGAGCGTAGCGGCAATCTTGTTGGCAATGTGACCTGATTTGCCGATACCCATCACGATGACCCGGCCCTGGCAGGCGAGAATGAGTTCACAGGCCGTGAAGAAATCCTCGTCAATCCGCGAGGCAAGATTTTCAACTGCATGCTGTTCAAGTTGGATGGTGCGAAGGGCGCTGTTTTTTAACGCTGCTTTATCCATAACAGACTACACACCCTTATTGGCTGACAATCAGAGTTGCAGTGTAAGCGATATAAATACCCATTAAAACTGTGCCGGCAGCCCTGCCAATCTGTTGGCCCTTGCGGGCTCGCATGTACAGTAAGTAGGCACAGACTAGGGTAATGAGCATCATGGTGGCATAGTCCCGGGTCAGGACCTCCTTCTGGATGACGAACGGGGAAATAAAGGAGGGCACCGGCAAAACCAGAAGGATATTGAATATGTTCGAACCAATGATGTTGCCAATTACCAGGTCGTAGTGCCCCTTAAGCGCACTGCTTATGGACGTGGCGAGTTCCGGCAGGCTGGTGCCCACCGCCATGACGGTCAGACCGATGATCAATTCATTGACACCAAGGTTTAGGGCTACGTTGCGTGCACCTTCCACAAGGATGTCGGAGCTGATGACTAGCAGGGCTAGGCCGAAGAGCAGCAATGCCACTGCCTTAGGTGTAGACATGTCATCCGCGATGAATTCATCAGTTACTTCATCAGTAACTTCATCAGGGTTGATGATGTTGACGTCGTTTTCCGGATCCTTGTCCAGACCCCTGATCAACCGCCAGGCAAAAACGACAAGGATAAAAAGCAGCAGCAGGCCATCGAAAACGTTCAGCGTGAGATCAGCGAAAACGATGAAGCAGCAGCCTGAAACGAAAAGCAGCGCGGGAATTTCCTTTTTCAAGAGCGACAAGGGTATCTCTATGGGCTTTATCATCAGGGTGATGGCCAGCACGATGCCCATGTTGGCTATGTTGGAGCCCAGGGCATTGCCGATGGCTATGTTGGGGGCTCCTTGAATCGATGCTGTCGCGGAGGTAAAAATTTCGGGTGCTGAGGTGCCGACAGCTACGATGGTCAGTCCAATTATCAGTGGGGAAACGCCGAGATTGCGCGCGGTGGTGGATGCGCCCAGTACGAAACGGTCTGCGCTCCATATCAGACCCGCGAATCCAAACACGATATAGACCGAGGCCAAATATATACTCATGTAACTTTCCTGGCCTGCTGCCTGAAGCCTTGCGGCCGACCGACACTAAAACAGGGGCCAATATGACAAGTCTCCCCTTAATAATCAAGTAGCCGGGCCATGACCCGAGAGTTATCCTATGCGAATTTTTTTAAGGCGCGAATTCGGATAAAATGCGCCCACAAAGCATCATGGAGTCATCTTATGAATACTTTGCGCCGATCAATCCTAGCATTGGGTTTGCTGGTAGCAGTGACGATAGTAACCGTCTCGGCTTTCGCTCAACAGGAAAGCGCTGAAGCAGCGGTAGAGCGTTACATAGGTAGTCTTTTGAAAGTAATGACTGAGATCCAGCCGTTGTACCGGACCGACCGCGATGCCTATTTCGATGCTGTGGAAAATAGCCTTTCAGAATTTGTTGACTTTCGCGAAGTGGCTCGCGGCGTGATGGCTAAATACGGCCAGGGATCCAACGGTGCCTCGCCTGCGCAACTCGATCGTTTTGCCGACGTGTTCCGTGAGTCCCTTGTGGAATTCTATGGTAGCGCGCTGGCGGAATACGGTGGCGTTGAATTCGAGATTCTGAAAAACCAGCAGCAGTCCGATAACGATCGTGCCAGTAATGTACGAATGTTTGTCCTAGGTGATGACGGTAACCGGATTGAAGTGCAGTACAGTATGTTTCTGAATGACGAGGATATGTGGAAACTGCGCAACCTGTACGTGGAGGGTGTCAACTTGCGCCGCCAGTACTACTCCAAGTTCGACAACCTTATGACCCGCAACAATTTCGATATAGATAAGGTCATCGACCGCTGGCAGATCGAGGAATAGTAATTAAGAGTTATGTCTCCCACAGAAATTGAAAAGGCTCTGGCTGCCGAATTCGAAGATGCAGAGATCACGGTCGTGGGTGAGGGCGGCAAGTACCAGGTGCGTATCATTTCCGACGCCTTAGACGGTCTTAATGCGGTGAAACGCCAGCAGTCCGTCTATCGTGTCCTCAATCCGCATATAGCCAGTGGCGCCATACATGCCATCAACATGCAGTTGCTGACGAGCAGGGAATACGCAGGTACCGGAAAATGAACCGGTGATACCAGCAAAAAGGCCCCAAGAGGGCCTTTTTTTATGGCAGTTTACTCTGAATCGGCGCGCTTAAATAAGTTCGGCGGCCACTTGGGAAAGTTGTTAAAATGCGCGCTGTTGTGAGAAGGGCTTTGCCCTAAAAGGAACAAAACCCAACGTGGATAAATTAGAGATACATGGCGGCGTTCCGCTGAAAGGCGAAATTCGCATTGCGGGTGCAAAAAACTCGGCTCTGCCGATAATGGCATCGACCTTGCTTACCACCGATACGGTGAAAGTAGGCAACCTGCCGCACCTGTACGATATCACTACCATGTTGGAACTGCTCGGCTGCATGGGTGTGGAATCGATCGTGGGTGAAAAACTGGGTGTCGACATCAACAGCGGTACCATCAGGCACTTCAGCGCCCCCTACGAACTGGTTAAAACCATGCGCGCTTCCATCCTTGTGCTTGGACCGATGCTGGCCCATTTTGGAGAAGCCGAAGTGGCCCTGCCCGGTGGCTGCGCAATCGGCAGCAGGCCTGTAAACCTCCACCTAGCTGCATTGAAAAAGATGGGCGCCGATATCACTGTCGAGAACGGTTACATCAAGGCGCGCACCAGGAATCGCCTAAAGGGCGCGCACATCTTCATGGATCTGGTCACGGTTACGGGTACTGAGAATGTTATGATGGCTGCGTGCCTGGCTGACGGTGTCACTATCATCGAAAACGCGGCCCGTGAACCGGAAGTCGTCGACCTAGCCGGTTGCCTGAAAGCCATGGGTGCCGATATCAGTGGGGAAGGCACTGATACGATCACCGTGCGTGGTGTTGAAAAGTTGCATGGTTGTGAATATTCCGTGATGCCCGACAGGATCGAGACAGGTACCTATCTGATTGCAGTGGCAGCTACACGCGGCAGGATCAAGGTCAAGGACACGCGTCCCAGTATCCTGGAAGCTGTGCTGAGCAAGTTGGAGGAAGCTGGCGCCCAGATCGATATCGGCAACGACTGGATCGCACTGGACATGAAGGGCAATCGCCCGAGAGCGGTGTCACTGACGACTGCACCGTACCCGGCATTCCCGACAGACATGCAGGCACAATTTACGGCCCTGAATGCCGTGGCCGAAGGTACCGGTACGATCACCGAAACCGTGTTCGAGAACCGTTTCATGCATGTGCATGAAATGAACCGTATGGGCGCGGATCTGAAAGTGGAAGGCAATACCGTGGTAGTCAACGGCAAGGAGATTCTCAAGGGCGCGCCCGTGATGGCTACCGACCTGCGCGCTTCCGCCAGTCTCATCATCGCCGGACTGATGTCCGAGAACCAGACCACCGTCGATCGTATCTACCATATTGACCGCGGCTATGAATGTATTGAGGAAAAACTTCAGTTGCTCGGTGCCAAGATCAAGCGCCTCCCGTCCTGAGCATGCCGATATGAACAACAAACTGGTCATTGCCCTGACCAAGGGGCGCATTCTTGACGAAGTCCTGCCACTGTTAGAACAGGCAGGGATTATGCCTGCTGAGGATCTCACCAGCAGTCGCAAGCTGATATTCGACAGTAACCTAGAGGGGGTGCAGCTGATGGTGCTGCGCGGCTCGGATGTGCCCACCTACGTGGAACTTGGCAGCGCCGATATCGGGATTACCGGCAAGGACATCCTCATGGAGAACGGCTCCGAAGGATACTATGAGCCCCTCGACCTGAAGCTGGCCACCTGCCGACTCATGACTGCGGCACCGGTAAACCAGAAGGGAACACCCAAGCGCATGCGCGTGGCGAGCAAGTTCGTGAATATTGCCAAGAACTATTTTTCCGAGCAGGGTCGCCAGGTCGATATTATTAAGCTCAACGGTGCCCTGGAACTGGCACCCATTATGGGATTGGCCGATTGTATCGTGGATATCGTCGATACAGGCAAGACCCTAAAGGCCAACGGCCTGGAACCACGGGAACATATCGCTGACGTCAGCACTCGTGTCATCGTCAACAAGGCGGCAATGAAAATTAAACACGGCCGTATTCAATCCCTGCTGGAGCGTCTCGAGGCAGCTGTAGCAATCAAAAGCTAAACCCATTATGGCAATCACCATCACCAGGCTGGATTACCAGGCAAAAGATTTCCAAGTCGAATTGGAAAAAGCGCTTGCATGGGATTCGATCTCTGATGCGTCGGTACAGGAAACCGTAACGTGCATTCTCGCGGACGTGAAGGCCCGAGGCGATGCCGCACTGGTTGAATGGACCAATAAGCTCGACGGGCTTAAAGCAGCGTCCATGGCCGACCTCGAAATCGACCGGGCAGAACTGGAGCAAAGCCTGGCAAAGATTCCCGCCGACCGAGTTGCTGCCCTGGAAACGGCAGCAGGGCGCATTCGCAATTACCATGAAAAACAGAAACAGGATTCCTGGGAATACACCGATGGGGATGGCTCCGTGTATGGCCAGAAGGTCACCCCCCTGGATCGCGTTGGCATATATGTGCCGGGTGGCAAGGCCGTCTATCCCTCAACAGTGCTCATGGATGCCATCCCTGCCCGCGTTGCCGGGGTAAAGGAAATAATCGCTACATTGCCGACACCTAAAGCAACGCGCAATCCCATTGTACTGGCGGCGCTGGCGCTGTCAGGTGTAGATCGTGTTTTCACCATTGGCGGCGCCCAGGCAGTGGCAGCACTGGCCTATGGCACCGACAGTGTACCCCGTGTGGACAAGATCGTTGGCCCAGGCAACATCTACGTTGCCACGGCCAAGAAAGCGGTGTTTGGGCAGGTGGGTATCGACATGGTGGCAGGGCCGTCCGAAATCCTTGTCATTTGCGATGGCAAAACGGATCCGGATTGGGTTGCCATGGACCTGTTTTCCCAGGCCGAACATGACGAGGATGCCCAGTCCATTCTCGTCTGTCCCGACGCATCTTATATCGATGCGGTCGTGGCGAGTATCGACAAGCTTTTGCCTGACATGCCCCGCCAAGACATTATCACTGCCTCACTGGAGTCCCGCGGCCTGCTGATTGATGTGGTCGACCTGAAAGCGGCAGCCGATGTCTGCAACTTAGTGGCACCGGAGCATGTCGAATTGTCCGTAGCGGACCCGAAGGCGCTGCTCGCTGATATACGTCATGCCGGGGCGATTTTCCTGGGCCGCTATACCTCGGAATCACTCGGGGATTACTGCGCGGGTCCCAGCCATGTACTGCCAACCTCCGGCACGGCCAGGTTTTCTTCTGCACTGGGTGTCTATGATTTTCAGAAACGTTCTTCCATAATCGGCTGCTCGGAAGTAGCGGCTCGTAAACTTGCGAAAACGGCATCGGTACTTGCCAGGGCTGAGGGGCTTATCGCCCATGCACGTGCGGCTGAAATCAGGGATGAAGACTGAAGACAGTACTAGAGAACGCGAGCCTAGTGCAGCAGGCCTTCGCTGAAGGGATTGGGGTCGAACAGGGGTTCATTGTTGCTCCAGTAAAGCACGGCTTCCCCGACCCCCAGAATGATCGGTATCGTCAGTAACTCCCCGTTACGGTAAACAGAAGCCACCACGGTTTCACCCGGACCCAGGCTGCTGGTGGTCTGGATGGCGCGAATGGCGTTTTCGTCGTTGTTGATGTTGATGCCGGCCAGGTTGATGATGATGTCGTTGGCGCGTAAACCAGCCTTGTCTGCGGGGCCGTTATCCGAAATCTTTTCCACCCATAGGCCCTGCACATCGACATCGAGCAACATCTGCACGGCGATGCGGCTCAGGAAGCGTCCGTCCACTCCCAGGAAACCACCCGGCCCCTGTTCAATATAAGCCTGCATGAGATCGTAGGCCTTGAACGCGGGGATGGCGAAACTGATGCCCTCGGAACCCCCGGACTCCGTCACTATGGTGGAGTTGATACCCACCAGCCTGCCGTTTACATCGACTAGCGCGCCTCCGGAGCTGCCGGGGTTGATCGCGGCATCTGTCTGGATCACATAGCTGTCCTGGGTCCGTAGCAGGGCGCTAATAATGCCAAGCGTTACCGACTGGCCGATGTTGCGCGGGTTGCCAATGGCCAACACGATGTCGCCGGCATCCAGCGTACTCTGTTCCGCCTGCGTCATGTAGGCCATGTCCGTTGCATCCACCTTCAGCAGTGCCAAGTCGTTCCTGGGATCAACCGACACTATGCGCGCCTGCATCGTCTGGCCGTTGTACAGGGTGATGGTGATCTGCGGGAGGGAGCGGTCGACGATGTCAGAATCGTTGATTTCAAAAATGTGGAAACTGGTGATGATGTAGCCGTCAGGTGAAATGATCACGCCGGATCCCAGGCTGGTGCTTTCATCTTCCAGCAGGATTGGGCGCCGTAGTCCGGGTAAGTAGCGCCCGCCGACATTACGCTTTACATCGGAAGTGGAGTTGATACTGACGACGGCGGGGGCGGCCTTGGATATGGCGTCCGCATAGGAAAAGGATGCCGCATTTTCCGGTGAGACGGGTTCGACCTGAAGAAATGGAACGATTCTCGGAACTAGCCGGGTCAGTCTTGGCAACTGCAGCAGGGCAAAGCCGAAAACGAGGCCAGCCACGGCGGGCCAGATAACAAAATTAATGACCTTGTTCATGGTGAAAGTAGCTTTCTCTCCCCCCCCTCCCCCAGAATCCAACCCTATACTAGCAGTTAATTATGTAACACCTCTTTGCGCAGGTTTTTAGCGCCAGCGGTTAAAGAAGCGCCGGCTTTCAATAGAGCGAAAGCTGCCAATATATAGAGCGGTCATAGTGTCTTTGCTATGATTACGGCGGTATAAGTATAACCGAATTCCTCGATGGACACAGGCTGGATGCCATCCTTTCCGGCCATAAATGATCTGGAAAATGGATCTACCTTGGAGAACCCGATTATGCCAGTTAGCCTGGCCGAGCTGAAGAACACCCTAGATACCCTGCTGAAACCGGATGATTTCCGTGACTATTGCCCGAATGGTCTCCAGGTACAGGGACGTGATGAAATAAGCTCGATTGTCACCGGCGTAACAGCCAGCCAGGCGTTGATCGATGCAGCACTGGCGAAGGGGGCAGATACAATTTTTGTCCACCATGGGTATTTCTGGCGCGGCGAGGAACCGACGATAACGGGCATTCGCAGGAAACGACTCAAGTCCCTGCTCGATAACGACATCAACCTGTTTGCCTACCACTTGCCACTGGATGCCCATCCTCAGTTCGGCAACAACGCCCAGCTGGGCCTTAAACTGGGATTCAGGATTAAAGCCGATCTCGATCCGTTACACAACAGCCGGGTCGGCGTTTGGGGTGTTGTCGAGGAGCCATGCAATGGTGATGAACTTGCCCGGCGCATCAGTAGCCAGCTCGGGCGCACTCCACTGCATATTCCTGGCAGAGCTGAATGTATAGAAAAGATCGGCTGGTGTACTGGGTCGGCCCAAAATTATATCGAGCTGGCCTTCGAGGCTGGGGTCGATGCCTATCTTACCGGCGAGGTATCCGAGCAGACCGTGCACTTTGCCCGAGAAACCGGCATCCATTTTTTCGCTGCGGGCCACCATGCCACAGAGCGCTATGGCGTTCTGGCTGTTGGTAATTACCTAGCCAATGAATTCGGTATCACACACGAATTCATCGAAATAGATAATCCCGTATAAGTCCCTGGTCGCAAGTTACAAGTCCCTAGAGGCTGCATTGAAAAATTCACAACCTGTATATTCCACTGATATTGGACGTTTGTGTCCTCGTTGTGGTCTGTCTGCGCGGGTTTGTGGCTGTAATGTCGCCAAGGAGTTCAAAGGAGGTGACGGCATCATTCGCTTGTCCCGTGAAACGAAAGGACGCAAGGGTAAGGGCGTGACTCTGGTAACCGGCTTCCGTGGTAACGAGAATGACCTAAAAGCACTTGCGAAAAAACTCAAACAGCTATGTGGCACCGGTGGTACTGTCAAGGACGGCGTCATTGAAATACAGGGTGATATGCGTCACAAAATTCAACAGGCGCTGGAGTCATCCGGGCACCGAGTAAAACTAGTGGGCGGCTAGAAATTTGTTAAGAGGAGAACAAACGTGGACAAGCATACTGAAACCGAAATCGAGGCCGCGGTGTTCCGGCGTCTACTAGAGCACCTGGATTTCCGCAAGGATGCCCAGAATATAGACCTGATGAACTTAGTGGGCTTCTGCCGGAACTGCCTGTCAAAATGGTATGTCAAGGCTGCCAGTGAGAGGGGTTTTGAGGTAGGGTACGAGTCGGCCAGGGAAAGGGTTTATGGTATGCCTTACAGCGAGTGGAAGGCAAAATACCAGCTGGAAGCCACCGAAGAGCAGAAACGTCAGCCCGAAGAAAATTTTTCGAAACAGTAATGAAACCCACCTTTTGCTTAAATTTAAGGGATCGCTATTCCTTAAAAACTCCGAACTGTTTTACCCACGTTTAGTGAATACCAGCTGTAGGATGAAGCTACAACCTGGAAAAAGCCTGGCTCAAGGAGTCAAGGAATGAGTACATTAAACGTAAGCCAGACTGCAGAAAATTCCCTGGTTGTCGGGGATATTAGTTACACCTTGGTGGAGTAATTGCCCGCACGTTTCAACCTCAACCTGCTAAGGCTCTGTAACCGCATCAATATCGGCTCTCGTGACGAAGATATCAGGGAGCTCGGAGCGATGGCACTAAAGACCGACATGCCTTATCAGGCCTTCCTTGCCGATGTGATTCACAAGTACGTCACGGTTAAATTCGACAAGAAATTACCCGACGGCTCTTTTCACCTGTGTCTTAATTGAGAGGAACGAGTTTGACCAGCCGGACCTCGATGTGTTCCCAGACTCTCCCCGCAATATAGGGATCGCTTTGCAGGTGCTGGTCCAGACTTTCCCGATCTGGAAATTCAAGGTGCAGGGTAGAGCCGATCATTTTGCCTTCCTCGTCGAGGATGGCGCCACCACTGAGAAACTTGCCCGAGGCTATGAGTTTCTTGACGCTTGCTAGGTGCGCCTCGCGGTGTTTCATGCGGCGATCAAGTGCTTCGGCGTCGGTGTAATCTATGGCAGTGACGGCAAATTGCATGGTTAGACCTCGGAAATAAGTTTCGTTACCAGACAAGCCTCAAGACCCTCGATACCCTCCTCACTACCATGACCACTTTCCTTGATGCCACCGAAGGGCGAGTCCGGAGTGGAAATGGCAAAGCTGTTGATACCAATCATGCCGGCTTCGAGTTGCTCGCCTAGCAGCTTCACGCGCTTCTGTGAATCTGTGAAGGCAAAGGCGGCCAGTCCGTAGGGCAGGCGATTGGCTTCGTTGATGACTGCATCGAAATCACTGAACTTGTTAATGATCGCCACCGGACCGAACGGCTCCTCGTTCATGATGCGGGCGCTTTGCGGAACGTTGGACAGCACGGTAGGCTCGTAGAAATTACCAGGTCTTTCGATGACTGCGCCTCCCGTTTCCAGAGTGGCACCAGTTTGTACCGCATCATCGATGATGCTGCTGATGGCTTCCAGCCGGCGAGCGTGAATCAGTGGTCCCATCTGGCTGTTTTCATCCAGGGGGTTTCCCACCTTGATGTCTTTTGTTTTCGCGGTGAAGCCAGTTACAAACTTGTCGAAAATGGACTCATGAACCAGGAAGCGGGTTGGGGAAACGCAGACCTGGCCGCCGTTGCGGAACTTGGCGGCTACGGCCATTTTCAAAACTGCCTCAACATCCGCATCCTCGAAAACGATTACCGGGGCATGGCCGCCCAGTTCCATGGTCGTGCGGATCATTCTGTCCGCTGCTAGTTTCATCAATGACTTGCCTACCGGTACTGAACCGGTAAAGGACATCTTCCGGATGATCGGTGAGTTCAGCAAATAGGTGGACACAAGGTGGGGAACACCGAAGACAATCGACAACACGCCGTCGGGTAGCCCGGCATCCTGCATGCATCTGGCCATCAGCAAGGCGGTTGCTGGCGTATCTTCTGCCGGCTTGAAGACACAGGAGCAACCGGCGCCCAGGGAGGCACCCATCTTGCGTGCCGGGTTGCCCTGCGGGAAATTCCACGGCGCGAAGGCGGCAACCGGTCCCACCGGCTCCTTGACCACGTACATGCGTGAGCCCGGCTGGCGCTGGGCCAACACGCGGCCATAGGCGCGGCGGCCTTCCTCGGCATACCAGTCCAGAACGTCGGTGGACATCTTCAGCTCGATCCGTGACTGCAGGATGGGCTTGCCTGATTCCAGGGTCGCCACGGTCGTGATTTGGTCACCACGCTCGCGCATCAGGGAAGCAGCCTTGCGCAGAACGGCGCTTCTTTCTTCGGGCAGCTTGGCACGCCAGACCTTGAAGCCTTCCTCGGCAGCGGCCAGCGCACGGTCGAGGTCTTCCTCGGTGGCGTGCGGCAGTTCGCCCAGCACTTCGCCGGTAGCAGGGTTCAGTACGGGCTCTGATTTGCGCGCACCCTTTGAAATCCATTCGCCGGCTATAAAAAGCTGTAATTCCGGGTAATGTTCAAGAGGGTTAGTCTTCAGATGTTTCGCTTCAGCCACGGAGAGACTCCTGCAAATAAAAGAGGGGTTTGGGTAATTTGGGGGCGTAATGATGGACCAAAAGGGGGGTTGTAGTAAAATTTTTAGTTATACTGCGCAGCTTTACCGCCTTAATCCAGTGTTATACATGGACAACATTCCCTTCAGCGACAAGTACAGGCGTATCGCCACCGAGGAAGCCTGGGCGCCCCTGGAAATGATGGACATGTATCGGGGCCTGTACGAGTCAGGCAAGCTCGATGATCCCGGCTTTGACAGCCTGTGGGGGTTCTACGGCAGTTCCATGGAGCCGCGTCCGATGACGGTGCGGCGCAAACTGGCTGATCTCGATGATGAGCGTATTGCCGACATGGATGCGGCCGGTATCGATTTCGCCGTGCTGTCCCTGACCTCCCCCGGGGTGCAGGTGTTCGACCGGGATACCGCCATCAGTGTTGCCAAAGGCAGCAACGACATGGTGAAGGAAGCCGTGGACCGGTATCCCGACCGCTATGCCGCCCTGTGTGCCGTGGCGCCGCAGGCCCCGGAAATTGCCGCACAGGAAATCCAGCGCTGCCAGGCACTGGGCTTTCGCGGCATTATCATCAACTCCAATACGCGCGGGGAATATCTCAGCGACAGGAAGTTTTGGCCGATCTTCGAGGCGGCGGAAGCCCTGGATATGCCGGTCTACCTGCATCCGAATACGCCACCAAGGGCAATGATCGAGCCCATGCTGGAGGTGGGCTTGGATGGTGCCATCTTCGGTTTTGGTGTCGAAACCGGCCTGCACATGTTGCGTATCATTACTGCCGGCGTATTCGACCGCTTCCCGAAACTGCAGTTCGTCATTGGCCACATGGGCGAAGCATTGCCGTACTGGATGTACCGCCTGGACTTCATGCACAACGCCCAGGTGTCCTCCAAGCGCTATGAAACGCTCAAGCCTCTGAAGAAAAAGGTCAGCGATTACCTAAAGGAAAACGTCTCCATCACGTGCAGCGGCATGGCGTGGGAGCCGGCAGTGCGATTCTGCCAGCAGCAAATCGGAATCGACCGTACCATGTACGCTATGGATTATCCCTACCAGTATGTCCTGCAGGAAGTGATAGACCTGGATAACATGGCCATACCGGATGCGGAAAAGAAAATGTTCTACCAGGACGTGGCTGAAAAGGTCTTCAAGCTTTAAAACTGCAGAAAGCCCTGATGAGTACCTGTCCAGGGCCGTACATTCATATTCATTTCATCATTGATCCGTAGAGTACGCACTCTTGTTGTACCAACAGGGGAAATCTTGAGCGAGTTTCACTTTTCTACCGGCAGGTGCCTGTTGCTGCTTGCGGCTTGCATGGTCATGCCAGGTGTGCTGGCGCAGGATGGCGTTCCACTGGGCGGGATCACCGGTGGCAAGTCCTTTGTCGTGCCGAAGCTCAACGATAGCGATATCCGCATAGACGGTCGTCTTGATGACGATGTCTGGGAACGGGCGGCAGTAATCACTGATTTTCACCAAATGGCGCCCTTCGAATACGCCGAGCCCAGCCAGCGCACCGAGGTGCGCGTGTTCTATTCCTCAGATGCACTGTATATCGGCGCACGCATGTACGAGGACGACCCCTCACTGATAACCGCCAATATTCTGCTTCAGGGGCAAGGCTTACTTAATGACGATTCCTTCAACATCATGCTGGATCCCTACATGGATCGGCGCAGCGGTTTCATCTTCGAGATCAACGCAAATGGTGTACGCGTTGATGGTATCTACCAGAATGTCTCCGGTGTCGACAGGAACTGGGAGGGCATCTGGCAGGCAGGATCGAATATCGATACCGAAGGCTGGGCCACCGAGCTGCGCCTTCCCTACCAGACCCTGTCCTTCGATCCGGCCAACACGGAGTGGGGTATCAACTTTCGCCGCACCATCCGCCGCAACCAGGAAGAAATCGGATGGATTTCGCGCAATCGCCTGATCAATCCCAGCATCGCCGGCAACGCCACCGGCCTGACCGGCCTGCAACAGGGGCTTGGATTGGACGTGGTGCCCTATATAGTCATGCGCCGTGAACACGTATTCGGGCCCAGCGGCTACGAGAACGATGTGCTCGAGCCGCAACTGGACCTGTTCTACAAGATCACGCCTCAACTCAATGCGGCGCTGACCCTGAACACAGATTTTTCCGCTACCGAAGTCGACTCCCGCCAGGTCAACCTGACCCGCTTCAACCTGTTCTTTCCCGAACAGCGTGACTTCTTCATACGCGATGCCGACATCTTCCAATTTGGCCGCATCGGTGTGGGCGCCAACTTCAACGAGGAAGGCAATGACGCGATGCCAAACTCGGCGCTGCAGAACGGGCGGCCGTTCTTCTCCCGCACCATTGGTCTCAGTCCCGGCGGCATGCCAGTGGACATCAATGCCGGTGGCAAGATCAGTGGACGGACGGGTGACTGGGACGTTGGCGCTCTCGTGGTCAACCAGGATGGTGACGAAGCGACTGGTCTCGACAGCCAGACCGTCTTCGTCGGTCGCGCGGCGCTCAATGTCCTCAGCGAATCCCTGCTTGGGGTGATTGCCACGAGCGGCGACCCGCGTTCCAACATTGATAACAGTCTCGTTGGTGCGGATTTCCGCTACCGCAATTCCCGGTTGCCGGGCAACCGGGTCGTGGAAGGGGAGGCCTGGTACCAGCAGACGAATACCGACGGCATTTCTGGTGATGATACGTCCTGGGGACTCGGGCTGAGTTCGCCGAACACGGCAGGCTTGCGGGGCGGTTATCGGTACAAGCGCATCGATAACAACTTTAATCCCGCCATGGGATTCGTCAACCAGCGGGGTATCGAGGATCACGCGCTTGATTTTGGCTATCGCAGGTTCCTTGCTCCGGGTGGCAGAGTGCGTTCCGTCTATGCTGGCTTTGACTCGTACCGCAACAGCGACCTAGACAGCGGTAGACTCATCTCCGAAGTGAAAGACATTCGCGCTAATGCCAACAACAATTCCGGGGATGCCGTAGATGTGAGCCTTATTCGCACCCGTGAGGTGCTTAGTCGGCCATTTACTATTTACCGTGCCTCCAATGGCAGAGGCAATATCGTGATTCCCGTCGGGGACTACGCCTTTACGCAGGGCTCCGCCGGCATTAGTTTCGCCGGGCGCCGGCGCCTGTCAGGCTCCCTGCGCATGACCTGGGGCGATTATTTTGGTGGCAACAATTTTTCCCGCAGTGTTGGCGTGCGTTGGCAGCCCAGCAACCGCTACAACCTGGGCCTCAATGTCTCCGAGAATGAGATCCACCTGCCGGAAGGGCATTTCACCGTGCGCCTGATGAATTTCACCACGTTGGTCAACTTCACGCCGGAACTGAGCTGGTCCAACCGCATCCAGTACGACAATGTGTCGGAGGGCATCGGTATCAATAGCCGCCTGCGCTGGATTCCCACCGCAGGGCAGGAAGGGTTTCTTGTTTTGAACTGGGGTATGCTGGATCCTGATAAAGACAACGATTTTTCCTCAATCAATATGGACCTGTCTTTAAAATTCAATTACACCTTCAGGTTTTAAGTACTGGATTAACGCAGCAGCGGCTGCGCTCGGCATCTCTTCGTTAAAAATATTTTCTCGCTTCGTCACATACTCCAGTACTATCCTCGCGTGAAAATATTTTTGCCTCGACCTGCTGTCGCTCGCGTCGCTGCCAAAATTTGAACTTTTTCGGGTGGACTGCGTCCGCTAGGTGGAGATTGCATGAAAATTATTCTTTCAGTGTTTCTTTCCGGGTTCTTTCTTTCCTTTGCTTGTTTTGCGAGAGCCCAGGGCGGACTGGATTTCGATGCCATCGACATCCGTAGCGTGCAGCTCGAAGACAACGTGCACATCCTGATGGGCGGTCCGGCGCAGGGCAACGTGCTGGTGCTGTCGGGACCGGACGGCATCCTGCTGGTGGACTCGATGTACGGACAGATGCATAACAAGCTCGTCGCGGCGGTTCGTCGCATCAGCGATGCGCCCATCCGCTTCATTGTCAACACGCACCTGCATGGCGATCATACCGGGGGCAACGACGCCATGAAGGCTATTGGCGCAACCATCATCTCCCAGGACAAGATGCGGCCACGCATGGAAGCCATCGGCAACGGCAACCTGCCCGACCTGACATACAGCGAAACGCTGACACTGCATATGAATGGGGAAGTCGTGGACATTTTCTGGCCTGAGCCGGCGCATACCGACCACGACTCTATGATCTTTCTCAGGCGCGCCAATATCCTGCATATCGGCGACGTGCCTTCCAACCTGCGCTATCCGAATATCGGCATCGATGACGGTGGGAGTGTGAATGGCATGACGCAGGCGGCGCGACGCGTCCTGGCGATCGCCGATGAAAACACGCGGTTAATTGCCGGCCATCTCGGTCCCGTGGTGCCCTTCGAGGAAGTAGGCATGCAGCTGGACATGTTTGCCGCGGTCAGTGCCACTATCCAGGGCATGATAGACAGAGGCTTGTCCCTGGAAGCGGTACTTGCAGCAAGGCCAACGGCGGCGTTCGATGCCGACCGGGCCGCCGGCGCCATCACGCCGGAGCGCTTTACCACGCTGGTTTATACGGACCTGTCCAGGCGCCGGTAAGTCAATCTGCGCCGATAAGCAGGCGTTCGCCATCCCATTGCAGGGGTATGCTTTCCAGTGACTCACCGGTACAGGGGCCCGAGACACACATGCCGTTGTGCTTGTTGAACTGCGCATAGTGGGTCATGCACACGAAGTACCGGCCATCCGGGGAGAATAATTCGTCGGGTGTGTGATTCAGCGGCACATCAAAATGCGGGCAGGAATTGCGGAAGGCCCTGAAGGTTCCCTGGTCGTTGTAGATAAACATGCGGAATGCAAAGGGGGATTCGCCGCCAAAACGGAATTCCAGGACCTGGCCGTCGGCAATATTTTGCGCATCGCACAGGAAGGTGCCTGCGGCGGGGGCGAAACGTTGTTGAAACCAGGCAGTCATGGGCAGTCAACGGAATTTGGCGTGAAGCGTTCTAGCGACAGTGAAGTGTACAGGATTAGCGGATATGACGATGAGAAATTCATGGCTGCCCTGCCTGCTGGCATCGCTGTTGTTCAGCGTCGCGGCATCGGCCCACCATTCCTTTGCCATCTATGATATCGATAACCGAATCGATATGTCGGGGGTACTGACACGCCTTGAGTTCAGGCAGCCGCATATCGTGCTGGATCTGGAAGTGATAAGGGAGGATGGCAGCATCGCACTCTGGGCCGTGGAAAGCATGTCGCCCGGGCGCTGGGACCGCATGGGCATCCCGAGGGATGTTGCCGAAGTGGGTGAGGTGGTGACACTGGAGGGTTGGCCCGCCAGGAATGGTGAACGGGCCATGCTGCTGAGCGCCGTCACCACGGCGCGGGACAGGACGCTCGTCATTGATCGCGTTCGCCAACCCGGCGCCCGCGCGGGCTTTTGAGGAATCAGGTATCGTCACGAGCGATGGTCGGGTGAGGCAAAAAATTTTTCCAGAGCCGGGCGTTTACAAGCAGTAAGTAACCGGTTTGGTAAAATTTTTTAACGAAAACAGGGCGAGCGTAGTAGCTACTGCTGAATTGATATCCGTTTCCATGACAAAAAAAGGGCCCGATGGGCCCTTTTTATTTTTTAGTTCATTAGAACGGATACTTGTTCTGACCAGTTTGCATGGTGACCCATTTCAGCTCGGTACATTCATCGATACTGAAATGTCCACCTTCGCGGCCGTAAGAGGAGTTCTTCACGCCGCCGAACGGGATGACCGGCTCGTCACGTACAGACGGGCCATTGATGTGCACCATGCCGGTTTCCAGGTTCTCGATGCAGTACCAGATCTTCTGCATGTCGTTGGTGATGACCGCTGAGGACAGGCCGTATTCGACATCGTTGGCTAGGCGCACGGCATCGACATGATCCTTGGCCTTGATGACGGCGGCCAGGGGACCGAACACCTCGGTCTTGAACAGGCTCATGCTGGGCGTCACATCGGCACAGACGCTGGGCTGGAACACGTTGCCTTCGTAATCACCACCAACCACCAGCTTGGCGCCGGCATCTACCGCGGCAGTCAGGTGCTCCTTGATGAAGGCAGGCTGCGTAGTACGGATGAGGGGACCGACGATCAGGCCGGGTGTGCGAGGATCGGCACCATACGGAATTTTTTCCACTTTCTTCGCCAGTTTTTCCACAAACTCATCATATACGCCAGCTTCGACGATGATTCGGGAGCCGGTCATGCAGATCTGGCCCTGGTGCATGAAATTTGAGAAGGCGGCGGTATCGACGGCGTAATCGACGTCGGCATCGTTGAGCACAATGATTGGATTCTTGCCACCCATTTCCAGGGCGAAGCGCTTGCCGGCCGCGGCCGCCGTGGCGCCCACCTGCCAGCCAACACGGCTAGAGCCGGTGAAGGTGACGAACTTGACACGCTTATCTGTGATCAGGCCGTCTCCCAATTCATTGCCCTGTGCCGGAATGACGTTCAATACGCCCGGGGGGAAGCCGGCGTCGGTAAACAATTCGCCCAGTTTCAGGCCGATAACCGGGGTCATTTCCGAAGGTTTAAGGATCATGGTGTTGCCGGCGGCCAGTGAGAAACCAATCTTGCGCACGCCCAGCAGCAGCGGAAAGTTGAATGGGGCGATGGCCACGGTCACGCCCAGCGGGCGGCGGATACAGAAAGATTTCACGCCCGGGTAGTTGGACACGTAGGTCTCGCCCTTGATGCGGCGGCATTCGCCGGCCATGGAGCGCAGGAAATCGGGCGTGTGGTGAGTTTCATAACCAGCTTTCAGCAAGGTGGAACCGGCTTCATCGATCAGCACTTCCTTGAGTTCAGCGGCACGTTCTACCATCAGGTCGGCGGCGTCGAGGAACAGTTTCTCGCGTGCGGAAGGGGGCATGTCCTTCCAGGTTTCGAAAGCTTTCTGGGAGGAAGCCAGTACGGTTTCCAGGTCTTCTTTCTGGGCGTTCTGAACCTTGGCGTATACCTCATTGTTGGCGGGGTTCATGTCGTCGGTGTATTTCCCCGACTTGGATGACGTGTATTTGCCGTCAATGAACAGTTGGTATTCTTTCATGCTGGGATCTCCCTGATGGAAATTGGTAATGCTTTCGTAGTATTGATTTGCGTTCTAATTAAAGACGAAGGGCGACTAAAGTAGCGAAAGCCGGGGCCAGAATCAAATGGAATTTGGCCGCCTATTTGCTGCCTACAGGCGCAGCACCGTGCCCGCTTGCAGGGACCGCCGTGCCAGCATGGCCGCGGTTTCCGCCAGTCCCGTGGCGGCCTGAGCCAGGGCCTCGCGCAAGCGTTGCTGGTAGGGTGTGGCATCACCGGCAGCGGCATACAACTGCATGCCAAGCCAGTGCATGACCAGCAGTCCGTTGAGGTTGAGGAAATGGTAGGCGCCGGGTTCCACGCTGGCGGGATTGCCCGCGCTGTTGCCAAGCAGTCTGTCCAGGGTGTCGGCCACGATATCCGTGCATGCGGTTACACCGGCCTTCAGGGGATTGTCATCGGGGGTATTGGCCAGGTCGTTGCGAATCAGTTCCAGCATGGTGGACAGAGTCTCGCCCAGGTCACCCACGACCTTGCGCCTGACGAAGTCCAGGGCCTGGATGCCGCTGGTGCCTTCATATATAGAAGCAACGCGAATATCACGGGCCATGCGCTCGATGGGGTAATCGCTGGTGTAACCGTAGCCACCCAGGACCTGGATGCCCTGGCTGGCGACCTGGAAGGCGGATTCGGCACCCAGGGTCTTGGCCAGCGGCAGCAGCAGTTCACCCAGCTTCAGGATTTTTGCGGCTTCGTCACCGTCGCTGATGTCGGCCAGGTCGAGCAGTGCTGCCGTTTTCAGCGCGAGCGCGCGGATCATTTCACTGGTGGCGGTCATTTCCAGCAGCATGCGCTTCACATCGGCGTGTTCACTGATCATGATCGCGGGTGCATCCGGGCGGCCGCCCTGGGGACGCTCCCTGGCATAAGCAAAGGCATGCAGGGTCGCGGCATTGGCCACGGCAGCGCCCTGGACTCCGACGGCCAGGCGCATCCCGTTCATCATGACAAACAGTGCCTGCAGTCCGCGCCCGGCCTCACCGATCAAATGACCCTGCGCATTGTCCAGTTCCAGGACGCAGGTCGGCGAGGCATGCAGTCCCATCTTGTGTTCAAGGCGCGATACGGTGATGCCGTTGGCACTGCCGTCATCGAGCGTGCGCGGAACGGCGAACAGCCCAAGGGCTCGCGTGCCGATCTCGTCGGAGGGCACGCGCGCCAGGACCAGGTGCACGATCTGTTCCGTGGCGTCGTGATCGGCGTAGGAAATCCAGATCTTGCTGCCGTTCAGAATCCAGAGCCCTTCATCAGCCGGGGTTGCCGTGGTGCGGATCCTGCCCACGTCCGAACCGGCCTGGGGTTCACTGATGACGATTGTGGAAGATATCTCGCCGGCGATAAGTCCTGGTACCCACCGCTCCACCAATTCCGCTGGGGCGTTGGCCAGCAGGGCGCGTATGGCGCAGCGCAGGTTGATGCCCATCATACCGAAGGCCAGGTTGGCGCCATCGAGGATTTCCTGTACAGCGCTCTGCACTACATTGGGAAATTCGAGTCCGTCCATGTCCAGGGGCAGGGCGAGGGCGGGGAATCCGAGCTCGCACCATTCCTGGTACACCTCGGGGGTGCCTGGCGGCAACTTCACGCGGCCGTTTTCAAGCCTGCAGCCGGTCAAATCACCGGATGCCGAGAGAGGTGCCAGCTTTTCCCCGGCGAAGCGCATGCTCTGGTCGAGCATCATGTCGATCATCTCGAGATCGATGTGGGCGTATTTGCCGGCAGCCAGGATGGTGTCGAGGCTGGCGATGGCTTTGAGTTGAAACTTCAGGCCTTCAACCTGGTTTGGGAATGATGACATTTGTGAACTTCTTGGTTACGGGTCAGGCTGGTTGCTCAGAGCGGGGTGGAGCTCGGATACCAGTTTTCATCGGGTACAAACTCGGCGGTATCGTTACGGTTCAGGGTACCTGTGCGCGTATCGAGGAACAACAACTCTTTCCTGCCTTGCGGGTTGATGGCCATGATGGTCAGCGTGGCCGTCTGGCGCGAATAACTGAGATGGTAGGGCAGCATGTCGCGGCTCTGGTAAAGCTCTTCGCGCGACTTTGCACGGACATCGAACCGCGACAATATCGCTTCATCCTGGTTCATTTCGATCACGACCAGTTCATGGGAATTCAGCCACTCTGGTGACAGCAGGCGGTAAGGGCTGCAGTCGATGAGTTTCTGCACGGACAGGATGTTTGTTTCCGACTGAGAGATCGATACTGACTTCAGCGAGGCACACTGGCGATCCGCACAACGTTCTAGCAGGCAGGACACGTCCACGAAAACTAGCTGGCTGCTGTCGGAGGACCATGCCAGATGCTGGTAGACCCCGGCCTCATCGGTCAGCAGGAAATCGTTGCCATAAGCCAGGTCCCTGGCCCAGAGGTGGGCGCGGCGCTCCTCGAGGTAGCGCGGGTAGACCACGTAGCGGCCGTCGGGGGAATACACGGGGAAGTCATCGGGGTCGGAGATGGCGGCCAGCAGGGCCTGGCGGGCCACCGGTGTTCGTATGGTCGGCGAAGGCGCATCCGGTGTGACGGCGGCGAACTCCGGCACCGGCGATTCGCCCGTCGGCGCCAGGAACGCAAAACCCAGGGCCAGGAACAGGACCGCGGCAATGCCCGCCACAAGCGCTGGCCGGAACCGAGGCCACAGGCCCTGCGCCGGGATGCCGGACGGCTCATCCTGCCAGCGAACGTCGGCAACCAGGCTGTAGCCTTTCTTGGGATACGTGGCGATGACCCGCTGGCGGCGGGCGTCATCACGGAAGGCCTTGCGCAACTGAGCGATGCAGCGCTGCAGGGCGCTGGGCTCTACAACGGTATTGGTCCAGATCGCGTCCAGCAGGGTCTGGTGGGACATGACTTCTCCAGGGTGGCGGGCAAGGAAGACCAGCACCTGGATGACCCTGGGTTCCAGGGGCAGCGTTTCGCCATCAAGGAATACCCGGCAGCGTTCGGCATCGACGCGGATATTGTTGATAAAAAACTGGTTCAATAGGGGTACTCGATGGTCAGAAAGGAGTACAAACCGCCACATCAGGAAAAAATCAGGTTTTTCCTAGGGTAACTCATTGGTTTACAGCATGATTTGTGCAGAATATAGCAAACTTTGATTGCCCGGTGATACCGCAAGTCCGGGCAGGGTCCACACCACGTTCATCCCGGGGGAGAGCATTACATGAATACCCGTTTCAGGCACCATCCCATGCAACTTGCCATTCGTCTTGTCACCGGCGGCCTGCTGGTTTCTGCCGCCGGTGCCGTCACGGCCCAGGACAATATCTTGGAAACGATCCTGGTCACTTCCGATCGCCAGGAAACCGCCCTCCAGGATATACCGGCGAGTATCTTTGCCATCGACGCCAATCTGCTGGATACCTTCAAGCACGTGCACATCGGTGAAGTGCTCAACACCGTCCCGGGCGTGGTGTTCAATCGCGGCAACGGCCAGGAATCCCTGATGGGCATCCGCTCACCCGTGCTGACCGGTGCAGGCAGCTGCGGTGCCTTCCAGACGGCGCAGGACGGCATCCCGCTGCGGGGTTCAGGTTTCTGCAACGTCAACCAGTTGTTCGAGGCCAACAGTGAGCAGGCGGGCGCCATCGAAATCATGCGCGGGCCGGGCAGCGTCTTGTTCGGCGTGAACGCGCTCTATGGTGCCATCAACGTGGTCAGCCCGACCCTGGCTGGCGATTCCGGTACCGAGATTTCCATTGATGCCGGTCCCCACGAGTACGGCCGGCTCAATTTTGGTTCACGCAAGGTTTCCGGTGAGCACGCCTTTGGCGTCTGGTTCAACGGCGCCAGCGACGGCGGCTACAAGGACGACTCCGGCTTCGACCAGCAAAAGGTCAATGTGGGTCATCAGTACGACGGGGGTGACATCCGGATCTCCACGGTTTTCGCCGCCACCAACCTGAACCAGGAAACCGCCGGTTACCTGGAAGGCTTCGAAGCCTACAAGGATGAATCGCGCAAGAAGGAGAACGGCAACCCCGAGGCCTTCCGCGATGCCCAGAGCGTACGCCTGCATTCACGAATCGAGGGTGACACCGAAAACGGCACCTGGATGCTGACCCCGTATTACCGTAACACCGACATGACCTTCCTCATGCACTTCCTGCCGGGCACGCCGCTGGAAGAAAACGGCCACCATTCCGTGGGGTTGCAGAGCATGTACAGCTTTGACGCCAGTGAAACGCTGAACGTGACCTTTGGCCTGGATATGGAAAGTACCCAGGGTTACCTGAAGCAGACCCAGGACGGGGGCTTCGGGGCGTTCCCGTCAGGCAAGCAGTACGATTTCGAAGTCGATGCCACCATGTGGTCGCCTTACGCGCTATTGAAGTTCCAGATGTCCGACCAGGACCAGCTCAACCTGGCGCTGCGTTATGAATTCCTCGAATATGAATACGACAACCTGATGATCGACGGCAATACCGCCGAGAACGGCACGCGGTGCCCGGGGGCCGGCTGCAGGTACAGCAGGCCAGCCGACCGCTCAGATGATTTCGACAACGTCACCGCGCAGATTGGCTGGATCCATGACGTCGATGCCGATTCCCAGTTCTACGCCAATGCGGCTTTCGCTTTCCGCGCGCCCCAGGCCACCGAGTTGTACCGGTTGCAGGCCAACCAGACCGTGGCAGACCTGGATTCGGAGAAAGTGGACAGCGTCGAGGTGGGTTACCGGGCCAACCACGGCATCGCCTCGTACACCGTCAGTGCCTACTACATGAAGCTCGAAGACGTGATATTCCAGGACAGCTCCCGCAATAATGTCAGTGGCGGCGAAACCGCCCACCGCGGCCTGGAGTTCAATTCATTGTTCGCACTGGCAGACAACCTGTCACTGAACGTGGTCGCCAGCTATGCGCGTCATACCTATGAATCCGACATCGCGCCCCTGGGCGTGACCGTGCTGCTTGACGGCAAGGATATGGACACCGCACCAAAGTTGGTGGGCAACGTCCAGCTGAACTGGCAGGTGAACGACCGCAACAGCCTGAACCTCGAATGGGTGCACATGGATAATTACTACACGGACGAGCAGAACCTGCATTCCTATGAGGGCCACGACGTTTTCAACCTGCGCTATCGTTACGATTCCGGTGACGACTGGTATTTCGCAGCGAGGGTGACAAATCTTTTCGACACCGATTACGCGGAGCGCGCGGACTATTCGGGATTCGGGGGCGACCGCTATTTCGTCGGCGAACCGGCGCAGGTGTTCTTCACCGTGGGTGGTCGGTTCTAGCAGTTTCCAGAAAGGGCTGTTCTCCAGGGACGGAGACTTTTCCCTAGATGACGTTCTGTTCCTTCATCACATTGATCACCCGCTCAATGCATTCTTCCACGTCCAGTTCATGGGTGGGCAGGATCAGGTCCGGGCTTTCCGGTTCCGGGTAATCGAAGGATACGCCGGGCACCGTGCCGGTAGGCACATTCTCTTCTGCGGCGTACAGCCCGCTCGGGTCGCGCTGTTTGCACACCTCCAGCGGGGGATTCAGGTAGATCACGATGCAGTTTTCCTCGCCGATCACGCTGATCAGGTGTTCGCGTGAATCCAGGTTGGGTGCCACGAAGGCGGCACAGCAGATTAATCCGGATTCGTTCAGGTAGCGGGCGATGAAGGCGCTGCGCCTGAGGTTCTCTGCGCGGCCTTCGGCATCGTGTGGCAGGTCCTTGCTGATACCCAGGCGCATCTGCTTGCCGTCGAGTACCGTACTGACACGACCCATGTCGAAAAGACGTCTTTCCAGGGCATGGGCGAGTGTGGATTTGCCGGAACCGGAAATACCCATGAACATCACCGTGACGGGTTTCTGGCCGTAGCGGGCCGCACGCTCCTCGGTGGTGACGTGGGCGGAAACGGTGCTGATGTGGCGGCCGGTCTTGTGGTCGTCCGAGATCATGCCGGCGCCGACGGTGACGTTGGTCAGCCTGTCGATGATGATGAAGCTGCCGGTGCCAGGATTTTTCTTGTAGTCATCGAATTGGATGGCCTCGCCGAGGCTGATTTCGCAGACACCGATCTCGTTCAGTTCCAGTGTCGGTGTCGGGCTGGTCTCCAGCGTGTTCACGTCCACCTTGTGCTGGATGAGGTTGATCACTCCGCTGGTATTCTTGGTCGTGTGCTTGAAGTCATACTGTTTGCCGGGCAGCAGGGCCTTTTCATTCATCCACACGATCGTGGCCGTGAAATCGGTTTTCGAGGCCGGCAGGTTGTCGGAGTGCACGATCATGTCGCCGCGGCTGATGTCGATCTCGTCTTCCAGCGTGAGGGTAATGGCCATCGGCGTGAAGGCCATCTCCAGTTCCTCGTCGTAGGTGACGATGGATTTCACCGTGCTGGTCTTGCCGGAGGGCAGGGCGGTAATGTGGTCGCCCTTGCGGATGATGCCCGAGGCGACCGTGCCGCAGTAGCCGCGAAAATCGAGGTTCGGACGATTCACATACTGCACCGGGAAGCGGAAATCGCCGAAATTGCGGTCGGCGCTGATCTTGACGTTTTCCAGCATCCACATCAGGGTTTCGCCTTCATACCAGGGCATCTTCTCGCTGGCATGAACCACGTTGTCGCCCTTGAGCGCCGACATGGGGATGAAAGTGAGATCGCCGGTATCGAGATCGTCCGCAAATTCCAGGTAGTCGTTGCGAATGCGGTTGAAGACCTCTTCGCTGTAATCCATCAGGTCCATCTTGTTGACGGCCACGATGAGGTGCCGAATGCCCAGGAGCGATGCAATGAAAGTATGGCGCCTGGTCTGGGTGAGCACGCCGTGGCGGGCGTCGATCAGGATGATGGCGAGTTCACAGTTGGATGCCCCGGTGGCCATGTTGCGGGTGTACTGCTCATGTCCCGGGGTGTCGGCGATGATGAACTTGCGCTTGGCGGTGGAGAAATACCGGTAGGCGACGTCGATGGTGATGCCCTGCTCACGCTCCGCCTGCAACCCGTCGGTGATGCGGGAAAGGTCGAGCTCGGCATCGGTGGCGCCGGATTTCTTGTCCTTGCTGATGGCGTCGAGCTGGTCCTGGTACACCATCTTGGTGTCGTACAGCAGGCGGCCGATCAGGGTGCTCTTGCCGTCGTCGACGCTGCCGCAGGTCAGCAGGCGCAGCAGTTCCTTGCGCTCATGCTGGGCCAGGTAGGCGTTAATATCGGTGGCGATCAGATCCGACTGGTGCGACATCAGAAATACCCTTCCCGCTTCTTCTTTTCCATGGACCCGGCCTCGTCCTTGTCGATGGTGCGGCCCTGGCGTTCGGATGTGGTGGCCAGCAGCATCTCCTGGATGATCTCCGGCAGCGTGGCGGCTTCGGATTCGATGGCGCCGGTGAGCGGGTAGCAGCCCAGGGTGCGGAAGCGCACCTTTTTCATGACGGCCTTGTCGCGCAGCTCTTTCGGCATACGGTCATCATTGACGCAGATCTCGGTGCCCTCGTATGCCACGACGGGTCTTTCCTTGGCGAAATACAGGTCGGGAATGTCGATGTTGTTCAGGTGGATGTACTGCCAGACGTCCAGCTCGGTCCAGTTGGACAGCGGAAACACTCGGATGCTTTCGCCCTTGCTGCGGTTGATCTTGCCGTTGTACAGATTCCACAGTTCGGGACGCTGGTTTTTCGGGTCCCAGCGGTGATTCATGTCGCGGAAGGAATAAACGCGCTCCTTGGCGCGGGATTTCTCTTCATCCCGGCGGGCGCCGCCAAAGGCGGCATCGAACTTGTACTTGTTCAGGGCCTGTTTCAGCGCCTGGGTCTTCATGATGTCGGTATGCTTGGAGCTGCCGTGGGTGAACGGTCCGACACCTTCCTCGACGCCTTCCTGGTTGATATGCACGATGAGGTCGAGACCGAGCTTTTCTGCGAGGCTGTCGCGAAACTCGATCATTTCCCTGAATTTCCAGGTGGTGTCGACGTGCAGGAGGCGGAAGGGCAGCTTGCCGGGATAGAAAGCCTTGAGCGCCAGGTGCAGCATCACGGCGGAATCCTTGCCCACGGAAAAGAGCATCACCGGATTTTCAAATTCGGCGGCTACCTCGCGAATAATATGGATGCTTTCCGCCTCAAGCTGCTTGAGGTGGGTGAGCTTGTATTCAGTAGTCATGATGATTGGCTAACCCGTTGTGAAGACAGCCCAGGGTCATTCGGGAACGTGATTATACATGGGGTAGTGCCAAGTCCCAAGTTGCCAATACTGCGTAATAACCTGCGATTCAGTTGGTTTTTTGGATGTGGCGGGAGTAAGGGGCAAGGCTTAATCGCCAATCTTTTCTAGGCCTTAGTCTTCGGCGAGATTACCCTTTTGGTCGTGACTGGATTTGTCTGCGTAATCCCGTGGTGGCAGAACTGCGTCACCGCTCTTCTGCGTGAATGTATCCCTGGTCGAGGATTCCTGGGCCTTTGCGCTGTGCGAAAGCTGCTCGGAAATGTATTCCGGGCAAAGTGTCTGGGCGCCGGCGGCCATGTGACGATATACCTCACGGTAACTGTCCGTGAGATTATTCAGCAGCGCGGCAGTATTGTTGAAATGGGAATGAACATTGTCCTTGTAGGATTCTAAATCACGCTCTACGTTTTCCAGCTGCTCTTCGAGCATTAGCACCTTAGCTTCGTCAGACTTGAGCTGTTTATATAACACGGCACCCACCAAGAGGCCAACGGCGAAACTGATAAGACCAATGAGCCAGGTCATGATGCTATACCTGTATGTGAAACCGCTTCGGGCGAGATAAAACTTGGAAACATGACAATGATTATACCTATAATTAAAGCCTTGTTCTGCCCCATTAGACTTTACCGAAAAATCACCCTTGCCTGATTCCCTGACCCCTGCTAAGCATTATTCCCGCGACCTCGCGGAGGGAAAAATTCTGCCTGACCGCGCCCAGAAAGAAACCATCGCGGCACTGGACAATCTCTATCACCAACTGGTGGGTTATTGGCAAAAACCCCGGGGTTTTCTGCAGTCACTGCTCAGGGGCGGCAGGCTGGGGATGAAGTCACCGAAAGATCTGAAAGGGCTCTACTTATGGGGCGGGGTCGGGCGCGGCAAGACCTACCTCATGGATATCTTCTTCCATTGCCTGCCCGGTGAACGCAAGTTGCGCATGCACTTCCACCGATTCATGCAGACCGTGCATCGAAGCCTGTATGCCCATCGCGGCCAGAAGAATCCCCTGGCGCTTGTTGCGGATGAGATCTGCACCCGGACGGATGTGCTTTGTTTCGACGAATTTTTCGTCAATGATATCGGCGATGCCATGATTCTGGGTAACCTGCTCGAGGCATTGTTCGACAATGGCATTGTGCTGGTGACTACGTCCAATATCGTGCCGGGCAAACTATACGAGCGCGGGTTGCAGCGGCAGAAATTTCTGCCGGCCATAGCTCTACTGGAACAACACACGCGTGTTTTGAACGTGGACGGCGGCACGGATTACCGCCTGCGTACCCTGGAAAATGCCGGTATTTATCATTTCCCACTGGACATCGAAAGCGAGACCGCCATGCAGGCGTGTTTCGATAATCTGTGCCGGGGCATGACGACCGAGGCAGGCCTAGTACTGGAGATCCTCGGCCGCGATATACCGACCCGTTGCTGGGCTGAAGGTATCGCCTGGTTCGAATTCGCTGACATCTGCGACGGACCACGCAGTGCCGCCGATTACATCGAGATATCCCAGCTATTTCAAACGGTGCTGGTTTCAGGTGTACCGGTGTTCGATGCTTTTGCGGAGGACCAGGCCAGGCGTTTCATCTCTTTGGTGGATGAGTTCTATGACCAGAACGTGAAGCTGGTATTGTCTGCCGCTGCCTCCCTGGGGGCGCTGTACCAGGGCGAAGAACTGGCCTTTCCTTTTACCCGGACCCGTTCCCGGCTCCTGGAAATGCAGTCCAAGGAGTACTTGGCCTGTGAGCACCAGCCGAACCCCTGAGTAGCTACGAATCAAGGCATTCCTGAGCCTGATCGAGTATCCAGAAGGGTGCCGCAGCAGACCAAAAAAAGCCACGGAATACTTGAATCGTACAGTCCTCATCGGTAGAATTCGCGCTCCCTCATTCCGGGACTCCCTGGGGCAATACCCAGGGCAAAGAGATCAGCACAGAAACAGGCGATTTTGGAAGACACGATGAAGACGATTTCAGCAAACAAGGAAACTGCAAAAAACAACTGGTATGTTGTTGATGCAGAAGGAAAAACTCTGGGCCGACTGGCTGCGGAGATAGCACATCGTCTGCGTGGCAAACACAAGCCCGAGTACACCCCGCATGTGGACACCGGTGATTACATAATTGTGGTCAATGCGGAAAAGGTCCATGTCACTGGCAAGAAGGCTACTGACAAGATGTACCACCACCATACCCAGTTTCCAGGCGGCCTTAAATCTTTCACCTTCAATGAAATGATCGAGCGTGCTCCCGAAGAAGTGATCAAGCTGGCGGTCAAGGGAATGATGCCACGTTCACCGCTGAGCCGTGACATGCAAAGGAAGCTGAAAGTATATGCCGGTGCCCAGCACCCGCACGGCGCCCAGAATCCGGCGCTGCTTAACTTTGCGTGATACGGCGAACACACTGAATCCAAAGTAAAAAGAACATAAGAAAGACTAAATAGAGACACAACATGGCAGCCACCCAATACTACGGAACCGGACGTCGCAAAACCTCGACAGCAAGGGTCTTCCTGACTACCGGTACCGGCAATATCACCATAAATGAGCGCAGCATCGACACCTTTTTCGGCCGTGAGGTGGCCCGCATGATCGTGCGCCAGCCGCTGGAGCTGCTGGAAATGGGTGACAAGTTTGATGTTAACGTGCGTGTTTCCGGCGGCGGCAGCTTCGGCCAGGCTGGCGCCATCCGTCACGGCATCACTCGCGCCCTTATCGAGTACAACGAAGAGAATCGTACACCTCTGCGCAAAGCCGGTTTCGTTACCCGCGACGCCAGGGAAGTGGAGCGCAAGAAAGTGGGCCTGCGCAAGGCGCGCAAGCGTCCGCAGTACTCCAAGCGTTAAGCCGCAAGGTTCGAATAAAATTCGAATACAAAAAGCGCCGGCACCTAAGGGTCCCGGCGTTTTTTTGTAGGTAACAAAGCCCCGAATTTGCTGGGCTGTAGCCCCTTACAGGACCTGTTTACCTTGAAAAAATCCGCCCTATTTAGTAGTATGCGCACTCCGTTTATTGCATCCAAAAAACCGGTCTCCCCGGCTTAATTTCGGCTTAAAAAAGGAGAACATCCCAGTGAGTGATGGCACAGCTCATGCCGTAAATAAAAAACGCAGAAGATTCCTAATTGGCAGCACAACCCTGGTTGGTGCCGCCGGCGCCGCAGGTGCTGCAGTACCTTTCGTCGGGTCCTGGAACCCTAGCGCCCGGGCACTCGCTGCCGGCGCTCCTATCACCATCGATATAAGCCGCCTATCTCCGGGCCAGTTGCTGGGTCCCATGCCGGAATGGCGTGGAAAGCCCGTGTATGTCTTTCGTCGTGAAGAGGAAGCCCTGGAAAACTTGCGTACTCGCACGGACCACCTGGCTGACCCGGAATCAGAAGAAGGCGGCCAGCAACCCGAATACTGCCAGAATGAATTCCGCTCCATCCGTCCCGAGATCATGGTCATGGTCGGTCTATGTACTCACCTGGGCTGTGCTCCCCTGATGGCTCCCGAAGTGCAGCCCCAGGATTACGATTCCGACTGGACCGGCGGCTTTTTCTGCCCGTGTCATGGTTCCAAGTTCGACCTTGCCGGTCGTGTCTACAGCGGTGTTCCGGCACCGGACAACCTGGTTGTGCCGCCACATTACTATGAAAGCGATAACGTTGTGGTCGTCGGCCTGGATGGAGAGAATTCCTGATGTCTGAATTTGAGAGCAATTCCTCCGCAATGGATACCAAGAACAAGAATGGCCTAATGGCCTGGATCAATGCCCGGTTGCCTGTTACCAAGACGATCGAAAAGCACATGACCAAGTATTATGCGCCGAAAAACTTCAATGTCTGGTACGTGTTCGGCATCATCGCCACGGTGGTTCTGGTCAACCAGTTGCTGACCGGTATCTGGCTGACCATGAACTACGTGCCCAGTGCCGACGCTGCCTTTGCTTCTGTCGAGTACATCATGCGTGATGTCGATTACGGCTGGATCCTGCGCTACATGCATTCCACCGGCGCTTCCGCATTCTTCGCTGTTGTCTATCTGCATATGTTCCGCGCCCTGATGTACGGCTCTTACCGCAAACCGCGTGAACTGATCTGGATCTTCGGCATGACCATCTTCCTTGCCCTGATGGCTGAGGGCTTCATGGGTTACGTGCTTCCTTGGGGCAACATGTCCTACTGGGGTGCGAACGTTATCGTCAGCCTGTTTGGCGCCATCCCCTTCATCGGCGAAAGCCTGATGACCTGGATCCAGGGTGACTTCCTGATTTCCGGTGCCACGTTGAACCGTTTCTTTGCCCTGCACGTGGTGGCGTTGCCGCTGGTGCTTGTATTCCTGGTGTTCCTCCACCTGCTGGCACTGCACGAAGTGGGTTCCAACAACCCCGATGGTATCGAAATCAAGGAAAAGAAGGACGACAAGGGCATTCCCCTGGACGGCATTCCTTTCCATCCCTATTACACTGTGCATGACACCGTTGCCGTGGTGGTCTTCCTATTCGTCTTCTGCGTGATCCTGTTCTTTGTGCCTGAGATGGGTGGCTATTTCCTCGAATACGCCAACTTTACGGAAGCCAACAACCTGGCCACTCCAGAACACATCGCACCGGTCTGGTACTTCACGCCGTTCTACTCAATGCTGCGTGCGGTCACTTACCCGCTGTTTGGCATCGATGCAAAATTCTGGGGTCTGGTGGTCATGGCCGCAGCCATCGCCATCCTGTTCGTGCTGCCCTGGCTCGACAAGAGCCCGGTGAAATCCATGCGTTACAAGGGCTGGTGCAGCCGCATCGCCCTGCTGCTGTTTGTGGTGAGCTTCATCATCCTCGGCGTGCTGGGTGTCTGGGCACCGACTGAAGGACGCGCCAAGCTGGCGCAGCTTTGTACCGTGCTGTATTTCGCCTACTTCATCGCCATGCCTTGGTACACCCGCAAAGAAGGCACCAGGCTCCCGCCTGAACGGGTGACTGGTCGTTTCATTACCATTCCACAGTTGATCCTGAGCTTTGTGATTATCAGCGCCATGGTCTTCCTGCCCCTGAAAGCCGTGGCGGCCGAAGCCGGCGTGGAACTAGAGCAAGTGACCCTTAACCTGGAAGATCAGGAGTCCCTGCAATCCGGTGCCCGAACTTTCATCAACTACTGCATGGGCTGCCACTCGGCTCGTTATTCCCGTTACAACCGGGTTGCGGCAGACCTCGACATTCCTGAACAACTGATGGAAGAGTACATGCTCTTCAACGAGGATGCGTCCATCGGCGACCTCATGGTCAGTTCCATGAGTAAGGATCTCGGCAACAATGCTTTCGGTGTTGCGCCGCCCGATTTGACTCTGGTGGCCAGGGCGCGCGGAACCGACTGGCTGTACGGTTACCTGACTGGTTTCTATGCCGACGAAAGTCGTCCTTTCGGTGTCAACAACCGGGTTTTTCCCAACGTGGCGATGCCTAATATCCTGGAAGGCCTGCAGGGCGTTCAGTATTGTGAGGATGCCGAACATTGCGATCACTTGGTCCATGTTGAAGGTACCGGCAGCCTCAGCGAGGAAGAATTCGAAGAAGTAATTTATAACCTGGTCAATTTTCTTTACTACCTGGGGGAGCCTTCACGGCTCGACCGTCACAGGATCGGGGGATATGTTTTGTTGTTCCTGGTGTTTTTCTGGGTCTTTGCCTGGCTCCTGAACAGGGAATACTGGAAAGACGTTGGTCATTGATCAATTTGGGAAATTTATATTGGCGACCATGGAATCCGGTCTGACTTAGTTTTTTGAGGCAAGAAATTATGGGAGTTGTCACCAAGCGCTCTTCAATGCTGTTTTTCTCGGACGGCACCAGCCAGTACAGCCATCGTGTGCGCATCGTACTTGCGGAAAAAGGGGTAACCGTGGACATCGTTGACGTGGATGTGCATGACAAGCCCGAGGATCTGGCGGATCTTAATCCGTACAACAGCCTGCCTACCCTGGTTGATCGTGACCTGGTCCTGTACGAGCCGAACATCATGATGGAATACCTGGACGAGCGTTTTCCGCATCCGCCATTGTTCCCTGTTTATCCCGTCGCCCGCGCCCAGAGCCGCCTCTGGATGCACAGAATCGAAAAGGACTGGTGCGGACTGGTGGAAAAACTGCAGGCTGAGGACGGCACACCCTCCCAGTTGGACAAAGCCAGGAAGGAACTGAAGGAAAGTATTGTTTCCATCACGCCGATCTTTGCGGAAAAACCTTTCTTTATGAACGAGGAATTCACTATTGTGGATTGCTGCGTCTTGCCGATTCTCTGGCGCTTGCCGGAAATCGGGATCAAGCTGCCGGAAACCAAGGCTACCAAGCCGCTTATCGACTATCGTAACCGGTTGTTCGAGCGCGCTTCGGTCCAAGAAAGCCTGTCCGAGCAGGAAAAGGAAATGAAGGCATAGAGTAAAACGGGACGGCGACTCCACAACCAGAGTTGCTGGTCACAAGCGGGTAGGGGCACGAGGCAGCAGGCAATCCCCCAAGGGTCAGACTCCATGACAATGACTTCGCATCGCCCTTACATGATAAGGGCGTTCAATGAATGGATCCTCGAGAATAACTGTACGCCCTATGTCTGGTAAATGCATATGCCAAGGATGTACAGGTGCCCCAGGACTACGTCAAGGATGGCCAGATCGTCCTGAACATTTCCCCGGTCGCCGTGCAGGATCTAGTTATTTCAAACGACGGCATCGAATTCAACGGGCGCTTCGCTGGTATTCCCACCCGAGTATACGTACCGACACTTGCCGTGTTGGGTATATACGCCAAAGAAAATGGTCAGGGTATGATTTTCGATGCCGACGACCCGATTCCGGAGCCGCCTGGCCCCGGACACAAGAATAAGCAATACTTTGAAAAGCTCAAACCGGGAAGACCATCTCTGCGGGTGGTAAAATAAGTCGTTTCGGGTTAATTGATGTATTCGAAAGCGCGGACGACCTTGGTAACGCCTTTAGTGTTGCTAACAAGATTGACCGTTTTATCCGCTTCTTCCTGGGTTAGTAGGCCCATTAAATAAACCACGCCGTTTTCAGTAACGACTTTCGTCCTTAATCCACTGACTTCGCTGTCGGCCAGCATCAGGGTTTTGATCTTGGCGGACAGCCAGGCGTCATTGCTGCGGGATAGGAATGTCGTGGCACCGGCCACCTCGAGTTCGTTATAGACCTCCTTTACACGGGAGCTGGAAGACCTGGCCACGCGGGTTGCCAGGTTTTTCAAATCCTGCGACGGCACCTGGCCAACCAGTAGTACCGTGGCATTGAAACTGACCACACTGATGTGGGACGCTTTCAGTTGCTCGTCCGCTGCATTGAGGTTTACCTTGATGGATGTTTCTATACTGCCATCATCCACCATCGCACCCATGGAACGGCGACCGCGGTTTTCCTCGATGCCGTCGTCGCCACTGGTTGCGCTGATCACCGAGGCGCAGCTATTAAGTAAACAAAGCACACTAAAAAGAATTCCCAGGCGAACAAAGGTTCTAATCATTTAGTCTCCCCCAAAGAGTTGTATATCAATCAGGTCGCACAGACAGTGAATAACCAGCAGGTGAACTTCCTGGATCCGTGCCGTGCTAGTCGACGGTACACAGATTTCGACGTCACCATCACCCAGTAGTTCCCTCATCTTGCCACCTTCCTTGCCAGTCAGCTGGATGACTACAATGTTTCGATCATGGGCGGCATGAATAGCGTTTATGACGTTCGCCGAATTGCCGCTAGTGGAAATAGCCAACAGCACATCACCGGCTTGGCCTAGGGCACGTACCTGCTTTGAAAAGACTTCCTCATAGGAATAGTCATTGCCGATGGAGGTGAGAGTCGAGGTATCCGTGGTGATGGCAATAGCGGGCAGAGGTGGACGCTCGCGCTCGAAACGGTTGAGCATTTCCGCGGAAAAATGTTGGGCGTCGCCGGCGGAGCCGCCGTTGCCGCAACTGAGGATTTTCTTTTCCTGAAGTAGCGCCTGGACCATGCTGTCCGCGGCATTGACAATAAAGGGTGTCAGCGCTTCCATTGCCTGCATCTTGGTATTGATGCTGGCATTGAAGTGTTGCTTGACGCGTTCCTGGTAATTCATATCAGCGGGTACTTATTATAAGTAAGAGATGATCAAAAAGCATTTTTTATCCATCGGAACGATAGGTTGCCGGCGCCGTCAGTTATGTCGACCAAGTCAAAACGACACGGCATTCTGTTGGTAAGATCATGTTTTTGCAAGAACAGTTGGGCGACCCGGCGAATTTTTTGCTGCCTGCTCCAGGTTACAGTTGACCCCAGTGAGCCGTAAGCGCTGGCCTGTCGGTAGCGAAGACCAGGTATTCAACTTCGCAGGGGATGAGATCGATTACCACGGATCGGCACAGTTAGTTGCAACGAAAATCTTTCAGGTCCTACGCGGCAAGGAATACCTGGGCCGCTGCTTCAAAGTTAGCGCCTTTCTCGCGCCAGTTTAAACGAGAGATTTTGTCGATCATGCGCCGTCCGTGACTGCAAATTCGGGATCAGGGAGGATTGTCGCCGGCTTCTGTCACCGCCAAGCCCTGCATTATGCGTGCCCAGGTCAATTCCCTGAGGATGTTACGGTTTTCACCGAGCCTAAGTAGGCCGGTGGCGCCATAGATCTGGCTGTCGGGCACTTCGCTCAGTTGCTTGAGACGGGGATACAACCTGTAGGCATCGACGCCGAATGCCTGTAGCCGGAGGGTCAGGGCGTTATTCTGCTGAAACAGATTGGCGGTTCGTGCCTTCAGTTCATCATTGAAGTCGAGCAACCAGGGACTGTCGCCAAACAGAATCCCGTTCAGGTCGTTATCTACTAATGGGAGGGGTATGCCGGAATACACATCCTGGCTGGCATACACCGGGATATCTCCCGCATAGAGATACGCCAGGGTCGGGTTTATCTGGCGGGCAGGACCCGGTTCAGCAATGAGAAATATGAAATCGATATCGTGACGCCGGCGCAGCACAAATTCCACTTCCTCCTGGATCAGGTCAGCGAGACGTTCTTTTCTGGCTTCACTGTCGTCGATGTCCAGAAGGGCTTCGGTGATACCCGTATAGTCATCGCGGTATTCCTCCATGGCCACAATTTGTCCGCCCAGGGAGAGCCAGTGGTCGATGAAGCTAGCACGCTTGCGCTGGTAAAAATCATCGGCACTGACGGCCGGGCTCAGGATTGCCGCCAGGCGGTGCCCGTCCTTCCATGCCCTGTTGGCGATCTGTACAGCCTCGTTTTCCGGCGAGAGGGCAAACTGGTACAGGGAATCCGACAGGGGGCTTGAGCCTTCCACGTTATTGAGCGCCAGGGTCGGTACCGGCAAGGATCGCTCGGCGTTAAGCCGCGCGACCAGATGTTTCTGCAGGGGCCCGATTATCATCTGTGCGCCATCGGCCACTGCTTCCCGGTAAAGGGCCAGGATATCGGCGGTATTGCTTGTGTCGTACAGGCGGACTTCCGGGACGCGACCGCCAATCTGCAGGACATCGTAGTAGGCGCTCATGAAACCGTCGCGAATGACCGTGCCGGGCAGCGTGTTCAGGGGCAGCAGCAGGGCGAGTCGGGCGGGCCTTTCATCCGCCATGGTCTCCACCAGTTGCATGGCCTGGGGCATGTATACCGCTGCCGGGTGCCGACTCCAAGTTGCACGCCAGCGGTCGAGTTCCACGACCTGGCGGTCGAGGTTGTACTGGTAGGCCTTGCCGACGAATCCCAGTTCGTACCAGCCCTGGAATTCAAAGCGTCGCTCCGCACCGGCCAACGCATTCAGTGTCGTAGCATCCAGCGCGGTCAGGGCATTCCATATCTGCTCGTGGTTGACCGGTACCAGGCGCAGTGGCAACAGTTTGTCGGCTTGGATTCTTGCCTGGGCACTGGCCAAGTAATCACCCGTCCCGGAGTACAACTCGCCACGGAAAAGGTAGATCGACATCTGCTTGTTTTCCGGCAGTCGCGGAAGCTGGGTGAGCCTGTCGCTGTTGAGTAACTGCAGAGCTGTGTCCGCCTGGCCGGCATCGGCCAGCAGGCGTGCTTGCAGGAAGAGGATATCTGCGGCCAGTTCCAGCGGTACGGTTTCGGTATCCAGGGTTTCCAGCAACAGGATCGCATCGGCGCCCCGATCGAGGCTGTTCAGCAACAGGGCAGCTTGGTACAGAAGGCTTTCCCGCTGCGGACTGGCCGCTGCTGCGCCCTGGGTAAGGAGTAACTGGAGCATGTCTTCGTCGGCATCCACAACTCGGGGGATATCGCCCGGGTCTGGTACCGATACCTCATCAACGGGGAAACTGGAGCAGGCTGCAAGCACGAGCAACACGCAACCGGCAAGCAGCCTGGCGGGAAGGCGCAGTTCTTGCTGTTTCTCTATAAGAAAGCGGAAGTGACTCAGGGTGATTCTCGAATACATGGCCTTAACCAGGATAGTATACTCCACTCTCTGCATAGCAGCATTCGCACGGTTTTGTTTCACGATCCGCAGGAATAAACATGGCACTGACACCCTCCAATATGCTTCCACTGGGTACCCGGGCACCTGATTTTCACCTGCCGGACACGTCGGGGCGCACCGTCTCGCTGGCGGATTTCGGCAAATACAAGCTGCTATTGGTGGCTTTCATCTGCAATCACTGCCCGTTCGTCAAACACATCCGTGCCGGGTTGGCGAAACTCGCGGATGACTACATGCCCAAGGGTGTTGGCTTTGTCGCGATCAATTCCAACGATGCGCAGGTCTACCCGGATGACAGCATCGAGAACATGCAAAGAGAAGTGCATGAAGCGGGCTACCACTTTCCCTACCTGCTGGATGAATCGCAGGCCGTGGCTCATGCCTATGACGCGGCCTGTACGCCGGATTTTTACCTGTTCGACGGCGAGCGTAACCTGGTCTATCGTGGGCAGCTCGATGCCAGCAGGCCGGGCAACGATATTCCAGTGACAGGAAAAGACATGCGCAAGGCGCTGGACACCGCCCTTGCCGGTGGCGAGATTTCGCCGGATCAGACTCCAAGCGTTGGTTGCAACATCAAGTGGAAACCGGGCAATGAACCTGTTTGAACCCGGTTGTTTGTATATCGTCGCCACGCCGATCGGCAACCTGGATGATATTTCCCGGCGTGCCGTTGCCGTATTGGGCGAAGTGGACGCAATCGCCGCCGAAGACACCCGCCAAAGCCGGGGACTCCTGCAACACCTGGGTATCAGCTCGCCCCTATTTGCCTTGCATGAACATAATGAATCTGCCGCCGCGGAGAAAGTCGTGTCACGCCTGCGCCAGGGTGATTCAATCGCCCTGGTCAGTGATGCCGGCACACCGCTGATATCAGATCCGGGTTTCATCCTCGTACGTGAGGCACGTCGTGCAGGGATCAAGGTAGTACCGGTGCCAGGTGCCAGCAGCATCCTGGCAGCGCTTGCATGCAGTGGGTTGCCCACTGATCGTTTTATCTTTGAAGGGTTCCTGCCGGCTAAAAGCGGCGCCAGACTCAGGCGCCTCACGGAACTGGCCGACGAACAAAGAACGCAGGTGTATTTCGAGGCACCGCATCGTATTGAAGCCTGCCTGGTTGACATGCAGGAGGCCTTCGGTCCAATACGCCAGGCGGTCGTTGCGAGAGAACTGACCAAAACCTGGGAAACCTTTCTCACGGGCAGTCTTGAAGCGTTACTGGATCAGGTCCGGGCGGATGCCAACCAGAGCCGCGGTGAAATCGTCGTCGTGGTAGCCGGTCATGAGAAGCAAGCGGAAGTAGATGCCGAAGCATTGCGCCTGCTGGATGTGTTACTGGAAGAATTGCCGTTGAAACAAGCCTCGGTGCTGGCGGCGAAGTTCATGGGCCTGAACAAAAAGCAGCTGTACAAGGCAGGACTGGACATGAGGAAAGATACCGACTGAATCAGCCCGCAACCAGCATGTTGGACAACAGCGTTGCGATCCCCAGGAAAGACATGAAGCCGGCAATGTCGGTCACCGTGGTCAGTACAATCGACGACGACTGCGCCGGGTCGAGACCAAAACGTTTCAGCAGAATGGGGATGACGGCGCCGGCCGTTCCGGCAAGCGTCATGGAAATGATCATTGCCAGCACCATCACCAGCGCCAGACCGAAACTGCGGCTCCACAGGTAGACGCCCAGTGAACAGGTGATCGCAATTCCGGCGCCGTTGATGAAACCAGCCCCGAGTTCCTTCATCATCACCCGGAACCAGTGACGCATGGTGATCTCGCGCACGGTCAGGCCACGCATGGTCACTGCGAGTGACTGGGCACCGGTGTTGCCGGACTGTCCCGCGGCAATGGGCAGCAATACCGCCAGTGCGGTGAATTGGGCGATAGTGTCTTCAAACAGACCGACCACTGCGGAGGCGGCAAACGCCGTCAGCAGGTTGATCTGCAGCCAGGGCTGGCGTTTTCTCACTGCGAAGAAACTCGACGACAGCGCCTTCTCGTCACGACTCGCACCCACCATGGTCGCCATGTCGGTGGCTAGGTCTTCCCTTAGGGCCTCGATCAATCCCTGGCTGCGAATGATGCCCACCATCTTGTGATTGACGTCCACTACCGGCATGACAGCCACCTGGTACTTGTTGAGTTTCTCGATAACATCCTCCATCGAATCCATCACGTCCACAAATGCAGCCACGGTTCTCGACAGGGTGGACAGTTTTACATTGCCGTCAGCGAGCACCAGCTGGTGGATGTCGAGAAAACTGTCGAGCTGCATGTTGTCATTGAGTAGGAATAGGTGCTTGATGTTACCGGTTTCCTGCCGTCGCAGGAGATCAAGTGCCTCGTCGACGGTAAGGTGCCTGCTGCACGCTGAAAACTCCGGGCTCATGGCGCGACCCACTGAATTTTCTGGGTAATCGAGCAGGGCGCGGAATTCGTTGGCCGTGAGCTTGTCCATGTCCGCGAACAGGGATTCACGCTCTCTCGGGGTCATGGCGTTCAGCTGCGTAATGGAAATGTTGGTATCCATGTTGGTCAGGATAGTGGCGGCCGTTGTACGGGTTATCTTTTTCAACAAGGATGTGACCGATCCGGGTGACATCCTGTCCATGACGCGCGCAACTATGTGAGGTTGCTGCACTCCAAGAATTTCAGCGACTTCCTCGGGTTCCAGTTTCTCAAGGAAACGGGCGGCATCATCCGGATAATCGAGAAGGAAAGCCTTGTTGAGGTTTTGTACCGGTTCGAGAATTTCGGACTTGATAGTTTCCATGGGGAAAGTTCCTGGTTATTTGCGGTCGCTTTCCACCGCTTCGCTGACGGAATTCAAGAGGGCAAGCAGTGACTGCCCGTAGACTTCAAATATGCTGCTCACCGGATCGTGTCCGGCCTGGTGCGGTTGGCGCTTGGCCTTGTGGTGATTGAGCCCCTGGCGCAGGGTGTGGTGATGCAGGATGCCCAGCAACTTGTTGCTGCGGTTGGTGACAGGGAGATCATCGGCAATTTCCCAGGCCCGGTGTTCGCTGGCCTGGGCCAGGATCATCGGTGCCGGCAGGGATGGGCAGGACGTATCCATAATGGCCGATACCGGCTGATTTTCGCCAGCCTTCAGGACATCCAGCAACAGTGTCCTGCCCACGTAGGTGCCTTCCCGGTCAACGATATAGATCATGTCGCTGCCGCCGGTGGCTTCCCTGGCCTTCAAGCTGCGCAGGACATTCTTGCATTTCAGGTCATCAGCGATGCTGAGTATCGAGGGATTCATCCAGGCGCCCACGGTGTTGATGGGAAAGGACAGCAGCAACTCGCAGTTCTTGCGCAGGGCTGCAGGCAACTCGTCCAGCAGCAGGCGGCGCTTGTCCGGCGCAACCAGGCGCAGGATGGTGGTAACAATGGTGATGTCGAGATCGGACATGATGGCGCCGGCGGCATCGATATCGAGTCTTTGAAGCAGGCTGCTGGCGAGCTCCGGCATCATGTAGCGCAGAACGGATGAGGAATAGGCTGGCGGAATGGAGGCGAGCAACCTGGAGACGGCCAGGGGATCGGTTTGTTCGAGCACCCTGACCGCCGCTTTCGGATGTTCGGTCATGAACCTCAGGGCAAATGAGATTTCTTGCTGGGTTTCCATTCTATATCCCGAAACCTGCCCTTAAGCCTGGTTGTTGCCTGCATTGATGATGCTGATCTGTTCGTGGAAGTACTTGGCGGGAATGGTTGCCTGGCCATTATGCGTTTCCAGGACGATGAATGCCTGTGACATTTCCACGATCTCCCCTTCGAATTCCCCTACCCGGATGCGGTCCCCGATCTTGCAATACTTACCTGCATACTGGGCGCCGATGATGTTGGCCACCATGGTGCGTGCACCGAGGCTGAACGCAAGCGCGGCACCAGCCAGCAGGATTGCCACGGAGGCGACAATGATGTTGCTGAGGAAATCGATGTTCAGCCCGATCTGTTCCACGCCTATGATGATGGAACTGAAAATAATGACGATCTGTACCGAACGCGCCATGCCGGCACTTTGCGTGATGTGGGCGCGTTCCGCTGCAGAGTAGATCGTGGACTTGGCCAGGTTGCTGAGCAGGAAACCGCCGAGGATGATGGCCAGGCCGGTGACAAGTCCAGGCAGGTAACTGACAATCCTGTCCAGCCAGCCGGTGAACAACTCCCATCCCAGAATATTGGCACCTACGGCAAGGGAAAACAGGATTACGATCCAGAAGACGACCTTGCTGATGATCAGCGAATAGGAGGTCTGGATCCGCTCCCGGTTGATATTGTCGATCCTGGTTATTCGCCCGAACAGGGCATCGAGGCCCAGGATCAGCTTGCGGGTGCTCAGGCTGAGGGCATGCGCGGCCAGCCAGCCGATCAGGAGCACACCAATGGTGGCCAGGACCTGGGGAAAATATTCGATGGTTTTCTGTGTGAAATCGGTAAACGTGTCGTTGATTACAGCTTGCCAGCTGAATTCGGAATCTGCGCGCTCCGCCATGGCATTGTTTCCTTGCTTATTTTTTTACGGGCCTGTGCTTTCCAGGATTACTGAAGATTATCCTATTGTTCAGGGCATTCTCCAGCGCCCGGGCAATCTTTCATGGTCTTTTAATCACCCCTTCATTACACTGGCGCCATGAGTCGGCCAGGCAATCGCTGTGAGCTGTCCGCAAGGGCAGGGCATGGAGGAAAGTCCGGGCTCCAAAGAGCACAGCGCCAGGTAACACCTGGGGGGCGCGAGCCTACGGAAAGTGCAACAGAAAAGATACCGCCACACCGGTACTAACCTGTCGGGTGGTAAGGGTGAAATGGTGCGGTAAGAGCGCACCGCATGGGTGGCAACACACCATGGCAAGGTAAACCCCGCTGGGAGCAAGGCCAAATAGGAATCCACTGGTGTGGCTCGCACTGGATTCGGGTAGGCTGCTGGAGCACGCTGGTGACAGCGTGCCTAGATGAATGGTTGCCCACGACAGAACCCGGCTTACAGGCCGACTCTATTTATTATGGGAAAGTGCTTCCAAGCAATTTCCCTTGAACGCAGGGGCAAACCTCACCTTGTTTGCCCTGCGGTCAGGCTATTTCTGGCCCGGTTGGCTTCGAAGAGTTTCAGGTCATGGTTATCATGACATGTTTCGAAAAGCTTGAATTTGGCTTTTTATGCATTAAAAAGCCGGGAAATGGCAATTTTTCCTTTTCCGGACGGCCCAGAAAGGGCAATATTCAGGTTCCAAACCGCTTCCAGGGCCTTCCTGGCCCGGATCAACGGCCGGCAAAGGATGTAAAAAGCCGCCAAGACCTCGGGAAACGGACATTTTCCGAAAAAAAATCAAAAATTTCACCAAGGTCTCCAAAACTTAATAAATTACTTTAAGTTTGTATTTCAGCTTATTGTAAATCTTTAGTTTTACTGCTTCCATCGCACTCATTTTTCGTCGATTTCAGCGATTTTCGGCGCATTTAGGCTCATTTTCTACTCAAAACAGGCTGATTAAGTGCTTGATTTGTGGGAACTCCCTGCCTATAGTGCGCAAAAGTGGCATGAAGTAGCAGAATGTGGGTAATTATGGGGTTAGCGGGCATAAAGCGGGGCCCCATCCCAAAAATCCATCCCCTTCTGCAATCTCGCCGGGAACAACGCACAACCAACAATAAATTCATTCATACAGGGCGCAACCGGTGTTATTCCGTGGCTTGAACGCAATCAATCTCGACGCTAAGGGGCGAATCGCCATTCCTTCGCGTTATCGCGGGATTGTTGACGAGCATTGCCAGGGCAAGATGATTGTCACCATCGAGGCCACCGACGGTGAATGCCTCGTCATCTATCCGCTCAACGAGTATGAGGAAATCCAGCGCAAGGTGGAAGCCTTGCCCAGTTTTTCCGCCACCGCCAAGCGCCTGAAAGGCCTTTTCATCGGCCATGCCACCGACGTGGAACTCGACAGCAGCGGCCGCATCCTGGTGCCCCCCACACTGCGCACCTATGTCGGGCTGGAAAAGAAAGCCGTACTTGTCGGGCAGGGCAAAAAATTTGAACTGTGGGATGAAGACGCCTGGAACGCCAAGCGCGAAGGCTGGCTGAACCAGGAAGCTGCCGAAGAAGAAATTCCGGAAGAGATCAAGGGGCTGTCGCTGTAGTCCGGTGCCGTGGCGGATTTCCAGCATCAGTCGGTTTTATTGGAGCAGGCAGTCGATGCCCTGGTAACAGACAGGGACGGTTTCTATATAGACGGCACGTTTGGCAGGGGTGGTCACGCCAGGAAGATACTGAGCAACTTGTCCGGGCAGGGAAGGCTGCTAGTCGTGGACAAGGACCCGCAGGCCATAGAAGAGGCATGCAGGCTACAAGAACAAGACCCGAGGTTGATAGTGGCACACAGCAGCTTTGCGGACATAGCGGATCTGGCCGGCACCCACGGTGTCGCCGGACAGGTGTCAGGCATACTGCTGGACCTTGGGGTGTCATCCCCGCAACTGGATGATGCCGAAAGGGGGTTCAGCTTCACCAAGGACGGCCCCCTGGACATGCGCATGAACACTGAAGTCGGGCTTACTGCAGAGCAGTGGCTGGCCGGGGCGGGTGAGGAAGAGATGGCCCGCGTGTTTTTTGAATATGGCGAGGAAAAATTCTCGCGCCGCATAGCCAGGGTGATCGCGGAAGTAAGCAAGCATTCGCGTATCAATCGTACCCTGCAGCTGGCCGAGATCGTGAAACAGGCCAACCCTGCCTGGGAAAAGCACAAGCATCCGGCCACCCGGGTCTTCCAGGCCATACGAATACATATCAATGATGAATTGCGTGACCTGGAAAAAGCCCTGACAGGCATTGTGGAGATTCTTAAAGCAGGCGGCCGCATGGTCGTCATCAGTTTCCACTCCCTGGAAGACAGGCTGGTGAAACAGTTTATAGCCCGCGAAGAGCGGGGTGACGATTTTCCTCCCGACATGCCGGTGACCCAGGCGCAGCTGAATCCCCGGTTGAAACGGGTCGGCAGGCAGGTCAAGGCAGATGCCTCGGAAGTGACCGGCAATATCCGGGCACGCAGTGCGGTGCTTAGGGTAGCGGAAAAAATAGCCTGAGCCAGGCGCTGATACTTGTCATGGCAGCTGGCAGAAAAACACAGAAGGGCGGTAGGGAAAGCAGGCAAGTCGTCATCAGCGCAGCATCGTGGTGCACTCTGGTGGCATTGCTCAGTGTGACAGCCGGGTCGGCGATCGGGGTGATCTGGTCAACCCATAAAAGCCGGCACCTTTTGAACGACTTGCAACAACTGGAACAAGAAAGAAATGACCTGCAGGTGCAATGGGGCCAGTTGCTGCTTGAGCAGAGCAGCCTGGTTTCACAGGGTCGTATCGAAAATCTGGCCATAGCTGAGCTGGGCATGATAATCCCGGCGACGGAGAACGTGGTGGTAGTGCAAGGTGACTAGCGCGCCAACTATAAAGAAACAACCGCTCTGGAGACTGTATTTCGTCTCCCTGGCGGCTATCACGCTCCTCGGCATCATCATCTGGAAAATTTTCGACCTCCAGGTCGTCAACAACACCGTCCTGCAGGAGCAGGGCAACATGCGCACCGTGCGCAATGATGTCATTGCCGCCCACCGCGGCAACATCATGGACCGCAACGGCCAGGCCCTGGCCATCAGCACACCTGTCCAGTCCCTGTGGCTCAATCCCCGTGAAATCCTGCCGAATCCGGCGTCCTGGGAGAAACTGAAGGAAGCACTCCCTGCCATCGATATCAACAGCGAGGTGCTGTGGAACCGGATTCTTGCTAACGCCGAACGCGAGTTCCTCTATATCAAGCGTCGTCTTGCGCCCGCCGATGCCCGCAAGATCCTCGACCTCGATATACGAGGTGTCTACGCCCAGGAAGAGTACATGCGCTTCTATCCCCTGGGTGAAGTTGCCGCTCACGTGCTGGGCCTGACCAATGCCGATGACGTGGGCCAGGAAGGCATCGAGCTTGCCTATGAAGAATGGCTGCAGGGAAAACCGGGTTCTAGGCAAGTCCTTAAAGATCGTCGTGGCGGCATCATCCGCGAAGTGAAAATCAACGAGATGGCCCAACCGGGCAAGGAGCTCGTGCTGAGCATCGACAGCCGCATCCAGTTCCTGGCCTACAAGGCGCTAAAGGAAGAAGTGACCCGCAGGCACGCCAAAGCCGGAACCGCAACCGTGCTGGATGTGGATACCGGCGAGGTGCTGGCCATGGTGAGCCAGCCTTCCTACAACCCGAACAACCGAACCAGCCTGGCCGATGACGCCATGCGTAATCGTGCGATCGTCGACCTCATGGAGCCCGGCTCCACAGTGAAGCCCTTTACTATCATGGCCGCCCTGGAAAGTGGACTGTTCGATACCTCCAGCATCATCGACACCAATCCGGGTTATGTCCGTGTCGATGGGGCGCTCAAGAAAGACCCGGTTAACTACGGGTTGGTGCCACTGGAGAAAATCATCACCAAGTCCAGCCAGGTCGGCGCCATCAAACTGGGACTGGCCATGGGGCAGGATCCCATGCTCGATGTGCTGCAACGCGTTGGATATGGCACAGCAATCGGCACCGGCTTTCCCGGTGAGGCTTCAGGCGTCCTGCCCAGTTTTCCACGCTGGAGCAAGTCCGATATCGCCACGCTTGCCTACGGGTACGGTTTCCAGGTCACGCCATTACAGATCGCCCAGGCCTACATGATTTACGCCAACGAAGGCATCAGGAAACCGGTATCGCTGTTGAAAACGGAAGGGCCGGTCGAAGGCGAGCGTGTCCTTGACCAGGGCCTGGTGCGCAAGGTGAACCGGATGCTGGAAACCGTGGTCAGCAAAGAGTTGGGCGGTACGGGTGTCCGCGCCGCCATTCCGTCATACCAGGTGGCCGGCAAGACCGGTACCGCGTGGTTCTACAACGTAGGTGGTGGTTATGACAACGAGAACTACAACGCCTATTTCGCCGGGTTCGTACCGGCACGCAATCCCCGCATAGTCGCGGTAATTTCCATTCACCAGCCGCAGGGCGATGAAACCGGCGGCGGCACGGTCGCGGCACCGGCATTCGCCAAGATCGCCGCGGGCGCCATGCGCATTCTCAACGTGCCTCCCAACAACGACCCCGAACCCGGCCAGATCAGTATGACCAGCCAACCTCCTGCAGTCGAACCCGGCAATCCTTGGAGTGAACGATGAACACAGCAGAAATCATGGCAAGGCAGATGCGGCTGTCAGAGCTGCTGCAGGACGAAGTCGTCATTCCCGACAGCATGGACGTGGAACTCACGGGAATAGAAATGGATTCACGACGCATCGAGCCGGGCGACCTGTTCCTGGCATACCAAGGCGCCACCCATGACGGCAGGCACTTTGTCGACGAGGTGATTGCCAGGGGCGCCAATGCCGTGCTGGTAGAGAAGGACGAGGAATGGTCAGAGATTTCCGTGCGTGAAGGCGTGCCCGTCATACCCGTGGACAAGCTGTCTACGCGCATCGGCAAGATTGCCGCGCGTTTCTTCGATAATCCGGCAGCTTCCTTCACCCTGATCGGTATCACGGGCACCAACGGCAAGACCAGCTGCTGCCAGTTCATAGCGCAGTGCCTGGATATGCTGGGCTACAAGTGTGGCATCAGCGGTACTCTGGGGCATGGCATATACGGTGAGCCTTACAACTATGACGACACCGGTCCCGGTACGACACCGGATGCGATCAACGTACAGCGTATCTTTGAGGAGGTGCGTATTCGCGACGGGGACGTCATGGCCATGGAGGTATCTTCCCACGGCCTGAACCAGAAGCGCGTGAACGTAAACGAATTCGATGTAGCCGTCTTTACCAACCTCAGTCGCGACCATCTCGATTATCACGGCGGCATGACCGCTTACGGTGACGAGAAACGCAAGCTGTTCATGAATCCTCAGTTGAAGATCGCTGTGATAAACATGGATGACATCTTCAGTGCGAAGATTCTCAACAGCCTCGCAAAAACCGTGAAATGTTTTACCTACAGTCTGCACAATCCAAAGGCAGATGTGTTTCCCCGGGCGCTTGAATTCAAGCGCTCGGGTTTTTCTCTTGACGTGGTCACGCCATGGGGCGAGGGCTGTTTCAGCAGCACCCTGGCGGGTTCATTTAATGTCAGCAACATCCTGGCGGTACTCACCACCGTCATGGCTACAGAAGCAGACAAGCCCGGCTTCGATTTCAACAAGATTCTGGAAAAAGTGGCGGCAGTCTCACCCGTAAAAGGGCGTATGGAAATCCTGGGTGACCATCCGGTTTCCGTGGTAATCGATTATGCCCATACCCCGGACGGACTGAAAAATGCGTTGTCCGCCCTGCGCCAGCACTATAAGGGTGATATCTGGTGTGTCTTCGGTTGTGGCGGTGATCGCGACAAGGGCAAGCGTCCCCTGATGGCGGAAATCGCCGAGCAATTGGCGAGCAAGTTGATCATCACTGACGATAATCCGCGCACAGAGGATTCCGGCGCCATCATCAAGCAGATTCTTACCGGCCTCTCTGGTGATGCTGACGTGGTTGTCGAAAGCGACCGCGCCAAGGCCATCGATTACGCCATCAGCAATGCGGCAGAAGGCGATGTAGTGCTGATTGCCGGCAAGGGTCATGAGGAGTACCAGGACGTGGGCGGCAACCGCATGGTCTTCAGCGATGTGAAGCAGGCGCGCGTCTGTCTTAACAAGCGGTTTGCGAAAAAATAACCGGAACGGGAAGCAACGAGTGATAGGCACGATGCGCTTAAAGGAAATCCAGGAAGTCACCGGGGGCATTCTCTCCAGCGGCGATGCCGAGTTTTCCGCCGTGTCCATCGATACCCGCACACTGCAGGAAAACGATTTGTTCATCGCCATCAAGGGGCCCAACTTCAACGGCAACGCGTTTGTCGGCAAGGCTGAAAAGCAGCATGCCTGCGGAGCCATTGTCAGCGAAGGGGTTGTCTGCGGAATACCCACGCTGCACGTGGCGGATTCCCGTAATGTGCTGGGGAAAATCGGTGCGCTCAACCGCGACCGGACTACCGCCTGTGTCATCGCGCTGACCGGCAGCCAGGGCAAGACAACGGTGAAGGAAATGACGGCATCCATCCTTGGCGGCTGTGGTGAAGTCATCATGACGCGAGGTAACCTGAACAACGACCTGGGCGTGCCCCTGAGCCTGCTGAAAATCGAGGCCAGGCATGAATTTGCCGTCATCGAAATGGGTGCCAACGGCCCTGGTGAAATTGCCTACAGCGTCAGCCTGACGCGCCCGCAGATCGGGCACATCACAAACATCGCCGGCACGCACCTCGAAGGATTTGGTGACCTGGCCGGTGTAGCCAGGGCCAAGTCTGAAATCTGGCAGGGCATACAGGAAGGCGGTACCGCCGTGGTGAACCTGGATGATGAATTTGCCGGCCAGTTCATCGATCAGCTTGAGCAGCAGGCGGGCCGCCGCCGCATTCTCACCGTCAGTGCCAGGGGCAACACCACGGCTGATGTGTATGCCACCGATGTGCAGCTCGATGCCGTGCGCGGTGCCGGGTTTACGCTCAATACCGATGCCGGAACGATCGCTGTCACCCTGCGGGTGCCGGGAATGCACAACGTGGGCAATGCTCTGGCCGCTGCCACGATGGCAATGGCTGCCGGAGCCAGCCTGGAAGCCGTCAGGACAGGCCTGGAAATATTCACCCCGGTTAAGGGCCGGATGTGCATAGTGAAAGGTGTGAAGGATTCGACTGTCATCGACGACAGTTACAACGCCAGCCCGTCTTCGTTCAAGGCAGCCATTGATGTGCTGGCACTGAACGCCGGCACCACCATCGTGGTTATGGGCGACATGGGTGAGCTGGGCAGTGATGCCGAGCGCGGACACCGGGAAATCGGCAGCTATGCGCGCGCCCACGGCGTGGACCATTTCATCGCGGTCGGCAAGCTAAGCCGGCTGGCGGTAGAGGCCTATGGGGATAGCGGTATTTTCCTGGAAGACCGGGGGCAATTCATCGACACCCTTCTGCCGCTGTTGAATGCATCGGTAACGGTGCTGGTAAAAGGATCAAGAAGCCAGGGTATGGAAAAGCTCGTTAAACAGATACAGGCGGAGGTGGCATGAGCATGTCAGACTGGACTGGATCGCTTACCGATGGGGAGATGCCAATCTCATGCTGCTCTTTCTGACCGAATACCTGATGCAGTTCAATTCCGGCTTTCGGGTATTTGAATACCTGACCACGCGCGGTATTTTCGGCATCCTCACGGCACTGGCGCTGTCTCTTGTGATTGGTCCATACATGATCCGCCGCCTGAACTATCACCAGATCGGCCAGGTGGTCCGGGATGACGGACCGGAAAGTCATCTCAGCAAGGCCGGTACGCCTACCATGGGCGGCGCGCTGATCCTGATCAGCATCATCGTCAGCAGCCTGCTTTGGGCAGACCTACGTAATTCCTACGTATGGGTAGTCATCCTCGTGACTGGCCTGTTCGGCACCATCGGGTGGGTGGACGATTACCGCAAGGTCTTCGAGAAGAACCCTAAGGGCTTGGCGCCGCGCTGGAAATATTTCTGGCAGTCGGTGATCGGCCTTGTGGTGTCCGTCTATTTATACAGTATCGCGATGGAGCCAGCCGATACCCAGTTGTTTGTGCCATTCTTTAAGGATTTCGCCCTGAACCTGGGACCTGTGTACGTGATCTTGTCCTATTTCATGATCGTCGGGTTCAGCAATGCCGTGAACCTTACTGACGGGCTCGATGGTCTGGCCATCCTGCCGACCGTCATGGTGGGCGCTGCCCTCGGCATCATTGCCTACCTGACCGGTCATTCGGAATTTTCCGCCTACCTGAATATCCCATATATCGCGGGCGTAGGTGAGTTAGGCGTCTACTGTGGTGCGCTGGCTGGGGCAGGCTTGGGCTTTCTCTGGTTCAACACCTATCCCGCCCAGGTTTTCATGGGCGATGTGGGCGCGCTCGCGCTTGGCGCCGCGTTGGGGGTGGTGGCGGTCATCGTGCGCCACGAAATCGTCCTAATCATCATGGGCGGGGTGTTTGTCATGGAAACACTGTCCGTCGTCCTGCAGGTGACCTCGTTCAAGCTGACCGGAAAACGTATTTTCCGCATGGCGCCACTGCATCACCATTTTGAACTGAAAGGCTGGCCGGAACCTCGTGTCATCGTGCGCTTCTGGATCATTACCGTGATCCTGGTGCTGTTGGGACTGGCCACATTGAAACTCAGATAAGGCTGTACAAGCGGTCATGAATACAGAGCAGGCCAATGGAAAAATGAAAGTCGTAGTCGGTCTTGGCCAGACCGGGCTTTCATGCGCCCGCTACCTGGCCAGCCGCCAGGAAAGATTCAAGGTGATAGACAGCCGCCAAAATCCGCCTGGACTGCATCAGCTGCAAGCCGAGTGTCCCGACATTGAACTCGAACTGGGTGAGTTCAGGGAAGAAACACTTTTGAATGCTGCCCAGCTGATTGTCAGTCCAGGCGTGGACCAACAACTCCCCGCACTGCGCAAGGCCGTGGCCAGCGGTGTACCGGTGACAGGCGACGTTGACATCTTCGCGCATGCCGTGAATGCCCCGCTAGTAGCCATAACCGGCTCCAACGCGAAGAGCACTGTGACCACGCTAGTCGGGGAAATGGCGAAAGCCGACGGTGTCGATGTACGCGTGGCGGGCAACATCGGCCTGCCCGTGCTGGACCTGCTGCAGGAGGCGCCGGCCAGCCTTTACGTGCTGGAACTGTCCAGTTTCCAGCTGGAAACCACTCGCCATCTGGGTGCAGAGGTGGCCACCGTACTGAACCTGAGCCTCGACCACATGGACCGGTATGACTCGATGGATGCCTATATCGACGCAAAGCGCCGCATTTTCCAGGATTGCCGCCAGGCGGTGATCAACGATGATGATGCCGCCAGCCAGGCCGATCTGCCGTCCGGGGTCAGGCAGTGGCACTTCAGTCTCGAAGAGCAGTCGACCAGTGAATTCAGGGTGATGCACGTCAATGGTGAGCGCTGCCTTACCTTCAACGGCGAACCCCTGATGCAAGTCAGTGCACTGAAAATCGCCGGCGACCACAACGTGGCCAATGCACTTGCAGCCCTGGCGCTGGGTCATGCCGCGGGATTGTCCATGAAGGGCATGTTGTCGGCACTGGCAAGCTTTCCGGGCCTGCCTCACCGCTGCCAGTGGGTTGCCGAGATACGCGGCGTGAACTGGTACAACGATTCCAAGGGTACGAACACAGGTGCCTGCATTGCGGCGGTCAACGGGCTGGGCGGGAAGGGCAGGATCATCCTGCTCGCAGGCGGCCAGGGCAAGGGTGCGGATTTTTCTGTCCTGCGCGAGCCGCTGTCGGCTCACACCAGGCTGGCCATCCTGTTCGGTGAGGATGCTCCAAAAATCGAGGCAGCGCTGCAGCATGTCGTAGTCACGGTAAAGGTGTCCTCCATGGAGGAGGCGGTGAAACTGGCGGATGAAAAGGCCGAAAAGGGCGATGTTGTGCTGCTCTCACCGGCGTGCGCCAGTTTCGACATGTTCAGGAATTTCGAGCATCGCGGTGACGTGTTCATACACTGCGTGAAGGAGTTGCATTGACTATGCAGGCCGTTATGCAACATCACTACGAGAACCGGCCTTACCTGGGTGACAGCTGGCTGATCATTTTTACCCTGGTGCTGATCTTCTTCGGGCTCATCATGATGACTTCTGCCTCTGTAGAGATCGGGGAAAGCTTATATGGCGATCCGCTGTACTACCTCAAGAAACAAATTACCTTCATTGTCGTGGGTCTGGTCGGCGGGACGATCCTGCTGAATATTCCACTGGCCTGGTGGGAGCGGTGCAGTCATGCCCTGTATATCCTGGCGATGATGACACTGATCTTGGTGCTTCTGCCTGGCATCGGGCACACGGCTGGAGGTGGTACGCGCTGGATCAATCTCGGTTTCATGACCCTGCAGGTGTCCGAGCCGGCCAAGATCTGGATCGTATTCTTCATGGCTGGCCTGCTCAGCCGGCATCACGATTTCATATGCGGCAGCATCAAGGGGTTCGGCATGCCGTTCTTGTTCATGGTGTTCCCGATGGCGCTGCTGCTGCTCGAACCTGATTTCGGCGCCGTCGTGGTTATCATGTTCGCGGTAATGGCCATGCTGTTCCTTGCCGGCGCCAGGTTCTGGCATTTCCTGCTGGCAGCCACCATGGTGGTGGGTGCGGGTGCCCTACTGATATTCACCTCAGCCTATCGCATGCGCCGCGTGTCCTCCTACCTGCAGGCGCTGAAGGACCCATTTCACGAGGACATCGTATTTGATTCCGGTTACCAGCTGGCACAGGCGTTGATCGGTTTCGGGCGTGGCGAGTGGCTGGGCATGGGACTCGGCAACAGCATCCAGAAAATGTATTTCCTGCCGGATGGTCATACCGATTTTATCATTGCGATCATCGCCGAGGAGCTGGGCGTGATCGGTGTGCTGGCACTACTGCTTTTATTTGCCGCATTTATCTCCCGCGCCCTGGTCATCGCCCGGCGCAACGAGCGCAACGGCAATTTCTTCGCCGCCTATGCGGCATACGGCCTGGCCTTCATCTTCATCGGCCAGGTGGTGATCAACGTGTACGTCAATATCGGCCTGCTGCCGAACAAGGGCCTGACCCTGCCGTTTATTAGTTCCGGCGGTTCGAGCCTCTTGACCTGTATTGCGATGGTGGCCCTGCTGCTGCGCATCGATATCGAGGACAGGCAGTCGGTCGGCGGAAAAGCCACGTTGAAGGTTTAACGAATACATGATGACAGCAGCTGACAATCGAAAAATACTCATCATGGCCGGAGGCACGGGTGGACACGTGTTTCCCGCGTTGAGTATTGCTGAACATTTGCTGTCCAGGGGCATCCAGGTGGAATGGTTGGGCACGCGCAGCGGCCTGGAGGCATCGGTCATTCCGGCCGCCAACATTCCCCTGCATTTCATTTCCATCGCCGGTCTGCGCGGATCCAGTCTTGGGCGCCGGTTGTTGTCGCCGTTTGTAATTTTGGTCGCTGTGCTTCAGTCCATGCTCAAGGTCGCGCAAATCAAGCCGGGTTGCGTCCTGGGCATGGGCGGTTTTGTGACCGGCCCCGGCGGTCTTGCCGCCTGGCTCCTGCGCAAGAAGCTGCTCATCCATGAGCAGAACGCCATAGCCGGTCTATCCAACCAGCTCCTGTTTCCCTTTGCTTCCACCGTCATGGAAGCTTTCCCGGGTGCTTTCCAGCGTAAGCAGGACATGACGAGCAACAGATTGTTAAAAAAATTCATCAGGCCGGGTAACACCATAGTGGTCGGCAATCCGGTACGACATGACATCGCTGCTCTGGGCGAACAGCCCCTTCAGAACACTGGAGGGCGCCGTCTGCGAGTAATGGTCATCGGTGGCAGCCTTGGCGCCATGGCGATCAACAAGGCAATTCCCGCCATGCTGAAACTGATTTCGGAAAACGAACGCCCGGAAGTACTGCACCAGTGCGGGAAAAGGAATGTGGAAGAAACACGGGAGTTGTACGGTATCCATGAAATTAGTCTCGATGGGCAGATTCGCGTGGAACCTTTCATTGATGACATGCAGGCGGCTTACCGCTGGGCCGATATTATCATCGCGCGGGCAGGAGCAATGACTGTCGCTGAGATCGCCGCCGTGGGTATGGCCTCGATCCTCATCCCATATCCCTATGCGGTTGACGATCACCAGACGGAAAACGCGGGTTACTTACAGCGAGCCGGTGCCGCGGAAATCATTCCGCAGGATGAGCTCGACGAGCACCGCCTGCTGACAGCGCTGAGGAAATTTAGTGATGACCGTGCAGCGTTGCTGGAAGCCGCCCGCAATGCGCGCCAGGCTTGTATGCCGGATGCCACCGAAAGGGCCGGGTACTTGTGCATGGTGGCATGTTATGCCTGACAAGATGCTGAATATAACTCGCGGCTGCGGCATGATCCCGGAAATGCGGCGTATCCGTAGGATCCACTTCGTCGGAATCGGCGGGGCGGGCATGAGCGGAATTGCCGAAGTGCTGCTCAACCAGGGTTACAGCATTAGTGGTTCGGATATCAGCGATTCCTCTGTTACCGAACGACTGGCCTCGCTCGGTGTGAAGATACAGATCGGCCACGAGGCAGCCAATTTGCAGGATGCGGACGTGGTTGTGGTCTCCAGTGCTATCGAACAGGGCAACGAGGAAATCGTTGCTGCCATGGAAAAACGCATTCCCATTATCCGGCGTGCGGAAATGCTGGCTGAACTCATGCGTTACCGCCACACCATTGTGATTGCCGGCACTCATGGCAAGACCACCACTACCAGCCTGGTCGCCACGCTGTTGGGTCAGGCCAAAATGGATCCTACGTATGTTATCGGCGGCATCCTAAATGGTACTGGCACTAATGCCAAGCTGGGTGCGAGCAATATTATGGTGGCGGAAGCCGACGAAAGCGACGCTTCTTTTTTGCACCTGCAGCCGATGGTCGCCATCGTCACTAATATCGACGAAGACCACATGGTTACCTACAACGGTGATTTCGAGAAACTGAAAACAACCTTTATCAAATTCCTGCACAACCTGCCGTTCTACGGTCTCGCCGTGCTGTGCATTGACGATCCTGTCATCCAGGAACTGCTGCCCAGTATTTCCAGGCCGGTGCTGACGTATGGACAGTCCGGGTTTGCGGATTTCTGCATCAAGGATATCGAACAGAAGGGCATGGTTTCCCGTTTCAAGGTGAAGCGTCCCAACAAGACGGAACTCCTCGAATTGACCCTGAACCTGCCGGGCCTGCACAACGTGCTGAATGCCACCGCGGCCATCGCCGTAGCCACGGACGAGGGCCTGAGTGACTATGACATCGTCAGGGGCATTGCTTCCTTCAGCGGTGTCGGCCGGCGCTTCGATGTGAAGCCGCCGATGAAGCTCGCGAAGGGTAAAGTCATGCTGGTCGACGATTACGGCCACCATCCGACAGAGGTTGCGGCCACCATCCGTGCAATACGCACCGGCTGGCCAGAAAAACGCCTGGTCATGATTTACCAGCCGCACCGGTTCAGCCGTACGCATGACCTCTACGATGATTTCGTGGACGTACTTTCTGAAGTTGATCTGCTCCTCATGCTGGACGTGTATTCCGCCGGCGAGCAGCCGATCCATGGTGCAGATTCACGGAGCCTGTGTCGCAGCATCCGCCAGCGCGGCCAGTTGGATCCCTTATACGTGAAGGACCAGGGCGATATCAGGAAAGTGCTTAAGGATTTGTTGCTGGACGACGACATCCTCCTGACGCAGGGCGCCGGCAGTATCGGCATGCTGTCCAGGGAACTGGCCAGGGACGGGCTGGGGTATGCATGAGCATTCTATTAACAACAACGAAGGTTTCGGCAGAGTGGCGGTACTGATGGGTGGCAACTCCGCGGAGCGGGAAATATCGCTGATGAGCGGGCAGGCGGTCTTGGCCTCCCTGCTGCGCAGCGGCGTGGATGCCACGGGTATCGATGTCACCAGCCGTGCGCTGCCAGAGGCACTGCAGGACAAGACGTTCGACCGAGTAATGATCATGTTGCATGGCAGGTACGGCGAAGACGGCAAGGTACAGGGCGAACTGGATGCCTTGGGTCTTACCTATACCGGCAGTGGCGTGGCGGCTTCTGCACTGGCCATGGACAAGATCGAAACTAAGAAAGTGTGGCTGGGGCAAGGATTGAATACACCGGCATTTGCAGAACTGGTCGAGAACACGGACTGGCAGTCAGTTATCGATGAATTGGGTACCGTCTTCGTGAAACCGGTGAATGAAGGTTCGAGCATTGGTATCTCTCCGGCAAATAACGCGGATGCACTGCAAGCGGCGTATGTCCATGCCCGCCGGTACGACGATAAGGTGATTGCCGAGCAATTCATCGATGGCCCGGAATACACCATCGGAATCCTGGGTGAGCGGGTGCTTCCGGTTGTTGGTATGAAAGCCGCGTCGACCTTTTATGACTATGACGCCAAGTATTTTTCGAATGAGACCAGGTACTTCTGTCCATGCGATCTCGATGCAAATGCCGAAAAGGCGCTGGGCGACATGGCCAAAAGGGCCTATGACGCCGTGGGTTGTTCCGGCTGGGGGCGGGTCGATGCCATTCGTGATGCGAACGGGAAATTCTGGCTGCTGGAAGTAAACACGGTGCCCGGTATGACCGAACACAGCCTAGTGCCGATGGCAGCAAAAGGTGCCGGTATCGGGTTCGATGACCTTGTGCTGGCGATCCTGGCCAGCAGCACAGACAGGGCAGGGAGTTGAACATGAAAATTTTCACTTCCGGCAGGAAACACAACCGCAAGCGTCGCGGCGCCAGTGTACCTTCTACGCAGCGCCCGGCACGCCGAATCAGGCCTGCGGATTTCCTAAAATTGCTCTTCGTTGCCATATTGGTGGCCGCGGGCGCCTGGGGTGCCCTGAGTACGCCAAAAATAGTGGAAAAGGTCAGTAGTCAGCGCGTTGAAAAGGTGCTTATCGAGGGCGATGTCAACTACGTGTCTGAGCAGGACGTGCTGGCCGCCGTAAACAGTTTTATCAGTGAGAGCATGTTGTTGGTAGACATGGTGGAAATCAAGAAAGAGCTTGAGCGCAAGCCCTGGATTAGGAGTGTCAGCATTCGCCGTGAATGGCCCGATACCCTGGTATTGAACGTGACGGAAGAAAAAGCCATCGCACGCTGGGGTGACAAGCGCCTGTTGAACCAGGACGGCGCGATTTTTTCGCCGGACAACATTATCGGCCTGGAGCAACTGGCCATCCTGACCGGCCCGGACGATTCGGCACGCAAGATCATGGAGCAGTACCAGCTTTTCAGCCAGTTGCTTTACCAGCACGGCCTCAAGGTGACCGAATTGTCGCTCAGCGATCGCGGTGCCTGGCGACTGATACTGGCCAACGGTGTGCAAGTGAATATCGGCAAGTCCGACGTCATGGTCAGGATGCGTCGACTAGCGGACTTTCTCGACCCGTTTTTTATGGAACACATGGTTTCAGTTGAATCAATAGATCTGCGGTACAAGAGCGGCATCGCAGTGAAAAATAAATTCATTACAGGCGAAGAGGTGGTCTCGCTTTGACTAAATTTCAGAAAATTAATAAGAAGGAGTTGCTAGCCATGAGTAACCCAAGCGGCGGAAAAATGATTGTAGGCCTAGACATTGGCACGTCCAAGGTCGTGGCGATAGTCGGCGAGGTCAATGCCGATGGTGGTCTCAATATCGTCGGTATCGGCAGGCACAGGTCACGGGGACTGAAGAAGGGCACGGTGGTCAACATCGAGTCGACGGTGCAGTCCATCCAGCGTGCGGTGGAGGAAGCCGAGCTCATGGCCGGTTGCCAGATCTACTCGGTCTATGCCGGCATCGCCGGTAGCCACGTACGCAGCATGAATTCACATGGCATTGTCGCGATCCGGGATAAGGAGGTTTATCCCGCCGATATCGAGCGCGTCATCGATGCCGCCCAGGCCGTCGCCATTCCGGCAGACCAGAAGGTCCTTCATATATTGCCCCAAGAATACATCATCGATTCCCAGGAAGGCGTGAAGGAGCCACTTGGCATGTCCGGCGTTAGGCTGGAAGCAAAAGTACACCTGGTCACTTGCGCGACAAATGCTGCTCAGAACATTGAGAAATGCATCAAGCGCTGTGGACTTGAAACTGACGAGATCATTCTCGAGCAGCTGGCGTCCAGTTATTCAGTGCTGACAGAGGATGAGAAAGAGCTTGGCGTGTGCCTAGTGGATATAGGCGGTGGCACGACTGATATCGCCATATTCACTGAAGGGGCAATCAGGCATACAGGTGTGATCCCCATCGCCGGTGATCAGGTGACCAATGATATCGCCATGGCATTGCGTACGCCCACGGACAACGCCGAGGAACTGAAGATCAAGTACGCCTGTGCCCTGAGCCAGCTGGCCAGCGCTGACGACATGATCAAGGTCCCGAGCGTTGGCGACAGGCCGCCGCGGGAGCTGTCCCGCCAGGCCTTGGCTGACGTGGTGGAGCCTCGTTATGACGAACTTTTTCACTTGATCCAGGCCGAGATCAGGCAGAGCGGATATGAAGACATGCTTGCAGCCGGCATGGTCTTCACCGGTGGTACCAGCAAGATGGAAGGTGTGGCTGAACTGGCGGAGGAAATCTTCCACATGCCGGTGCGTATAGGTATGCCAACGGACGTGAATGGGCTGGTGGATATCGTACGCAACCCTACCTACTCGACAGCGGTCGGGCTGCTGCTGTACGGCATGCGTCAAGCCCAGGAACGGGAGGGCAACGTGGTCCGGGAGCACGGCATCACGCTGTTCGACCGGGTGAAAAGCATTTTTAGGGGCGATGACTAGTCATGGTCCTCGTCGAAATAAACATTTTTTATTAACTACAAGGTGGAGCCCCAGGGGGTAATTATGTTTGAGATAGTAGACAATATTGCACAAAGTGCAGTCATAAAAGTCATCGGAGTCGGTGGCGGCGGTGGTAATGCCGTGCAGCACATGCTCAAGAACACCATTGACGGTGTCGAGTTCATTTGCGCAAACACCGACGCACAGGCGCTGGAAAAGATGGATACCAGGCTTAACCTACAGCTTGGCGGCGACGTCACCAAGGGTCTTGGTGCGGGTGCCAATCCGGAAGTTGGTCGCCAAGCCGCACTGGAAGACCGGGATCGTATCCGCGAAATCATATCCGGTGCCGACATGGTGTTCATTACAGCCGGCATGGGTGGCGGAACCGGTACCGGCGGCGCCCCTGTAGTCGCAGAAATCGCGCGTGAAATGGGCATCCTGACTGTTGCCGTTGTCACTAAGCCGTTCCCGTTCGAAGGTCGCAAGCGATTAGCGATTGCCGAGCAGGGTATTCGGGAACTAGCGGAGCATGTCGACTCTCTAATCACCATACCGAATGAAAAACTCATGGATGTCCTGGGCAAGGGTTCAACGCTGTTGGATGCTTTCAGCGCTGCCAATGACGTATTGCTGGGTGCGGTAAAAGGTATTGCTGACCTCATCATGCGTCCCGGCATGATCAACGTGGACTTTGCCGACGTTAGCACCGTAATGTCGGAAATGGGCATGGCCATGATGGGTACCGGTTATGCGCGTGGTGAAAACCGTGCGGTTGAAGCGGCAGAGGCAGCTATTCGCAGTCCGCTACTGGAAGACGTCAACTTGCAAGGTGCCCGCGGCATACTGATCAACATCACTGCCGGTGAGAACCTGACCTTAGGTGAATTCAGTGAAGTGGGCGACACTATTTCAGAATTTGCTTCTGACCAGGCCACTGTCGTCGTTGGCACGGTCATTGATCCGTCATTGACAGATGAGTTGACAGTTACTGTGGTAGCTACCGGACTGGGAGGCATGCAGATCGAAAAGCCGACCAAGGTGGTTGACAATACGGTCAGAAATATCCGCACGGACTTTCACAACTTGGACAAGCCAGCCGTACTCCGCATGAAAGAGGCTGCCAGGATGAAGGCGGAAGCCGAAAGCGAGCTGCAGGAACGCCGCCTGATGCCGAAAGCGGTGGGGTCGGATACTGACATGGATTTCCTCGATATCCCCGCATTCCTGAGGAAACAGGCGGACTGAGTGTCGACTCCCTGTAGCCGGCCCGGGTATGCCTTCTAGAGAGGCTAGGCTGCTATTGGTGAAAATCGCGGATTTTGATAATCTTTGCATTTTTCCGTACGACTTGGCGGCAAAGCCCGCCAAGTAGTAAAAAGCGAACTCAGCGGTATCGTTGACATCCCTGGAGAGTTCACTAGGGATGGCAAAGGTAATGGATTGCGAAGCGCCAATACTAACAAGGACGGAAGAACTTCGGGGGGAGAGTGGCCAGAAATTTTTTCAGCCGAAGTGATAGTGAGAGCGAGCATTGATTAGGCAAAGAACGCTAAAGAACATCATCAAAGCGACTGGAGTGGGTCTGCATACCGGTCAGAAAGTCTACCTGACACTGCGCCCCGCACCCGTTGATACCGGCATAGTCTTTTCTCGTGTCGACCTCGAACCTGCCATCCAGATACCGGCTCTTGCAGAAAATGTGGGTGATACCACCTTGTCATCCACGTTGATGAAGGGCGATGTTCGAATTTCCACTGTTGAGCATCTCATGTCCGCCATGTCTGGTCTAGGTATAGACAATGCCTACGTCGATGTCAGCGCTTCGGAAGTGCCTATCATGGACGGCAGTGCCGGCCCCTTCGTTTTCCTCATCCAGTCAGCCGGTATTGAGGAGCAGAACGCCCCGAAAAAATATATTCGCATTACCAGAGAAGTCACCGTGGAGCAGGGCGACAAGAAAGTCAGCCTGAGACCCTTCAACGGCTTCAAGGTCGGCTATACCCTGCTATACGATCATCCCGTTCACCGCAAGTACACCAAGGAAGCCTGTGTCGACTTTTCCAGCACCTCTTTCGTCAAGGAAGTAAGCCGCGCTCGGACATTTGGCTTCATGCACGAATTCGAGGAACTGCGAAATCGTAACCTGGCCCTAGGCGCCAGCATGGACAACGCCATCGCCGTGGGAGATTATAGGGTGCTAAATGAAGACGGATTGCGTTACGAGGATGAGTTCGTCAAACACAAGATCCTTGACTCCATCGGTGACCTGTACCTGCTCGGTAAGACCCTCATTGGTGAATTCCGCGGTTACAAGTCAGGTCACGCCCTGAATAATTCCCTCTTGCGCAAGCTGATAACGGAGGAGGACAGCTGGGAAATCGTCACCTTTGACAGTGAAGACGACGCGCCAATCTCTTACCTCAGACCTGTATTTTCTAGCTAAATATGGTCTAATCCGGCCTGTATTCGATCAGGTCGACCTGAAAGCCGCATGGTTACCGGGTTTGTACAACTCAACCAATACATCCGCAGAAGACCTGCGGTCAAGTCCGTAACCTTAAGCTGTAATTAGTGAAGTCAGATAGCATTGCATGAAAATAATCATCGTTGACCAGAAATTTGGCGATACCAAGTCCTTGGTACTGAAGGGATGGATGCGTGTAGCACTGTCGGTATGCCTTCTTGGCGTGCCGGTCGTCCTTGGTTATTACGGCTCTCAACTCTCGGCTAACCGCAATGCTGAGTACTACAAAGATGAAGCCACACAGGCCTTGATGAATACCCTGAGGTCCCAGAAAGAGGATATCGACCAAATCCGCCAGAATACCCTCTCCCAGCTTGAAGCTCTGGCACTTAGAATAGCTAACCTTCAGGCAAGGCTGCTCAGGCTGGATGCCCTGGGCCAACGCCTCACTGAAATTTCCAACCTAGATGATGGCGAGTTCGATTTTACCCAGCAGCCCGCTCTTGGCGGCCCGGCCGAGGCCGAAGCCGAGGTAGTCGCCATGCCGGATTTACTGCTTGCCTTGGACAACATGGCCCGCGAAATCAACGACAAGCAGCAGCAACTCGAACTCCTGGACTCACTGCTGGCAGAACAGCAGATGCAATCCGAATCTTTTCTTTCCGGACGCCCGGTCAACCGTGGCTGGATTTCCTCAACTTACGGCCGACGTATCGACCCGTTCACTGGCAAGCTGGACTGGCACCAAGGTATCGATTTTGCCACCGGTCGGACTGGCGTAGATGTGAAGACAATAGCTTCCGGGGTTGTCACATATGCGGGCGACAGGCAAGGCTACGGCAAAATGGTCAAGGTCAACCATGGCAATGGCTATGAAACCCTGTATGCCCACAATGAAAAACTCCTAGTCAAGCCGGGTGACATTGTCAAGAAAGACCAGGTGATTACCCTTTCCGGGAATTCCGGTCGCTCCACGGGACCCCATGTGCATTTCGAAGTTCACAAAAATGGTCGCGTCGTGGATCCCTCATCTTACATTCATCGCACGAGCCGATAATCCCGACCTCCCAACACCGACCTTATCCGGAATGATTCGGAAAAGGTGACTTGGGTGCCGTAAATACGGCCTTATTTCTGTAATACCTACTCAATAAAAAATTATAGCTATGCTCACGAAAATTTTTGGTAGCAAGAACCAGCGGGAAATCAAGAAGCTTTCAAAAGTGGTAGACCGTATCAATGCTCTCGAGCCGGACATGCAAGCGCTGCCCGACGAGGCGCTGAAAACGAAAACCGCGGAATTCAGACAGCGTTTCCAGGCAGGTGAGACCCTGGAACAGCTGCTGCCGGAAGCTTTTGCCGTGGTCAGGGAAGCAAGTGTGCGGGTCATGAAGATGCGTCACTTCGATGTCCAGATGATTGGTGGCATGGTGCTGAACAACGGCAAGATCGCGGAAATGCGTACAGGTGAGGGTAAAACCCTGGTAGCGACTCTACCGGCATACCTCAACGGCCTCACCGGTCGAGGAGTACACCTGGTGACAGTGAACGACTACCTAGCTAGGCGTGATGCTGGCTGGATGGGGCCCCTGTATGAATTTCTCGGTTTGTCGGTCGGCTTCGTCGTGCCCGGGCAGACCCCGGAGGAAAAGCGTGCCGCTTATCAGGCCGATATCACCTACGGTACGAACAACGAATTCGGTTTCGATTACCTACGCGACAACATGGCCTTCCGCATACAGGACAAGTTTCAGCGCGACCTGGTCTTCGCGATTGTCGACGAAGTGGACTCAATTCTCATTGACGAGGCGCGCACACCCCTAATCATTTCTGGTGCCGTTCAGAATACATCCAAGCGCTATCATGACATCAATGCCCTAGTGCCCCTGCTGAAGAAAGCCGACAAGCCGCCTGAAAAATCCATGATCGAACGCCGCATAGAAGGCGACGATGAGATTGACGGCGACTTCCTGGTCGACGAGAAAAGTCGCCAGGTGGAACTGACCGACAAGGGTCACGAGAAAGTGGAAGGCCTGATGGTCAGCCGCGGCCTGCTGCAGGAGGGCGAGAGCCTGTATGCGGCAACAAACCTAACCCTTCTCCACCAGTTGTCCGCGGCGCTGCGCGCCCATTACCTGTTCCATAGAGAAGTCGAATACATCGTGCAGAACCAGCAGATCGTGCTGATTGATGAGCACACAGGTCGCACCATGCAGGGCCGGCGCCTCTCCGAAGGCCTGCACCAGGCCATCGAGGCAAAGGAAGGCGTGCCCATTCAGAACGAAAGCCAGACACTGGCATCCACCACCTTTCAGAATTTTTTCCGCCTGTATGAAAAGCTCTCCGGCATGACCGGTACGGCGGATACTGAAGCTTTCGAGTTTCACCAGATCTACGGTCTCGACGTGGTGGTCATTCCCACCAACAAGCCGATGATCCGTGTTGATGCCAACGACCTGATCTATTTGACTACACAGGAGAAGTTCAAGGCTATCGTGCAGGATATCGTAGAGTTCCGCGACAATGGCGCACCTGTGCTGGTTGGTACGGCGAGCATCGAGACGTCCGAGACCTTGTCGAAATTTCTAACCAAGGAAAAGATCAAGCACAACGTCCTCAACGCCAAATATCATGAGAAAGAGGCAGAAATCATCGCTCAGGCCGGGCGCCCAGGCACCGTAACCATCGCCACCAACATGGCCGGGCGTGGAACGGATATCGTGCTGGGTGGTCGCTGGGAAGCCGAGGTGGTTGCCCTGGACAACCCGACACCGGAGCAGGTGGAAAATATCAAAGCCGAATGGAAGGAACGCCATGACCAGGTCATCAAGGCGGGTGGCCTGCACATCGTCGGCACCGAGCGCCACGAATCCCGTCGTATCGACAACCAATTGCGTGGCCGCGCCGGTCGCCAGGGCGACCCGGGCTATTCCCGTTTCTACCTGTCGCTAGAAGACAATCTGATGCGTATCTTCGCCTCGGATCGTGTCGGCAACCTGATGCGCCGTCTGGGTATGGGGGAAGGGGAAGCCATCGAGCACAAGATGGTGACCAACTCCATCGAGAAGGCCCAGCGCAAGGTAGAAGGTCGTAACTTCGACATCCGTAAGCAGTTGCTTGAATACGATGATGTCGCCAACGACCAGCGCCAGATCATCTACCAGCGCCGTAATGAGCTGATGGAAACCGACGATATAGCCGATATCATTAGCTCGATGAGGGAATACGTCGTCAATGACCAAATCTCACTGTATATCCCGCCGCAAAGTATCGAAGAGCAGTGGGATATCACCGGGCTGGAACAGTCACTGGAGGGTGAGTTCGGCGTCAAGCTACCGGTTAAGAAATGGCTGGATGAGGACAAAACCCTGTATGAGGAAACACTGCGTGGACGTATCCTCGAGGAAATCGTCAAAGCCTACGTGGAAAAGTCCGCCATAGTCGGCGTCAACATGCGGGTCTTCGAAAAGCAAATAACACTACAGATTCTCGACACCCTATGGAAAGAGCATCTGGGCCAGATGGATAGTCTGCGCCAGGGCATCGGCCTGCGCGGATACGGCGGCAAGAACCCGAAACAGGAATACAAGCGTGAAGCTTTCGCCCTGTTTGAGGAACTGCTCAGAAATTTGCAGCATGAAGTAATCAAGTTCCTGAGCCTCGTGCAGATAAAGCAGAATGAACAGGCGGATGCCATAGAGCAGCAACGTCTGCAGGAAGCGAAGAAGCAGCAGATCATGCAGGTACACCGGGAAGCCAGCGCGATTTCCGATGAGGGCGGGAAAGTTCCACAGCAGCTGGATCAGCAAGCAGAGGCGCAGACTCCCTACCAGAGGCAGGGCCAGAAAGTGGGAAGGAACGATCCATGTCCGTGCGGGTCAGGCAGGAAATTCAAGCTTTGCCACGGTAAACTAAACTAGCAACACAAGAGCGGGCGACGAGAGGCAAGGTGTATGGCAGTAGGCTCAGGTGAACTGGGTGTGTTGTATTCCGTACCAGGTATTAGAATGGCGGCCGTTTCCGCCGGCATCAAGAAGCCCGGCCGGCTCGATTGCGTTGTGTTTTCACTAGGTGATAACGCCACGGTGGCTGGGGTTTTTACCACCAACGCCTTCTGCGCCGCACCCGTTTCCGTCTGCAAGAAGCATCTTCGACAAACCGAGCCCCGCTACTTCGTCATCAATACCGGGAATGCCAATGCGGGAACGGGCAAAAAGGGTATCGATAATGCCCTGAAAGTCTGCCTCAAAGTTGCCGAGATTGAACAGCTTCCCGTAGCCACCGTACTACCGTTTTCCACCGGCGTGATCGGCGAGCAGCTGCCTGTGACAAAGATCATCGATGCCATTCCTCAGGCCCTGGATAACCTGGCGGAAGACAACTGGCTCGAATGCGCCCATGGCATCATGACAACCGATACACGCCCGAAGGCGGCATCCACGCGCGTGGAGATTGGAGGCAAACCGGTGACCATAACCGGCATTGCCAAGGGTGCCGGGATGATCAAACCGAACATGGCGACCATGCTAGGCTACGTCTTTACCGATGCTGTAATCGATAAGCCGGATATTCAGCACTTCCTGGACAATGCGATCAATGCCTCCTTCAATCGCATCACCGTTGACAGCGATACTTCCACCAACGACTGCTGCATGCTGGTGGCCAGCGGTACCAGCGGGGTTGTGGTGGGTTCGGCAGACGGCAAGTTCCAGTCGGCGTTGGACAGTGTGTTTATTGCCCTCGCACAGGGTATCGTGCGCGATGCTGAGGGTGCCACCAAATTTGTCAGCGTACGCGTTGAGGGCGGGGCGGTACCGGAAGAATGCTTGTCACTGGCATATACGGTGGCGGAATCCCCGTTGGTGAAAACCGCCCTGTTTGCCTCAGACCCAAACTGGGGACGTATCCTCGCCGCGGTCGGTCGTGCCGGCATCCATGAACTGGATATTGGCAAGGTGGCTATTTACTTGGATGACGTCTGTATCGTCGAGGGTGGTGCCGTAGCCCCCAGTTATACCGAGGCGGCGGGACAGGCGGTCATGGACAAGGAAGAAATCACCATCCGTATCGTCCTGGGCAGGGGGGAATGCAATGACACCGTCTGGACGTGCGACCTTTCCCATGATTACGTCACCATCAATGCGGAATACCGCACCTGATAATCTCTAAAACCTTATAGTAACTGCTTGTTATTACATAGAATAATAGTAATGAATATAGTATTCCTGTAACTATTCCTCTAGCGAAAAATATGCGGGGGCTTCTTTAGATGTCGGGGCAGGGCGCTTGGTTTTATTTAGTGTCACTGTTAATGCACAGATAAATCGCAGGGAGTTTTCAGATATCCTACGTGGGTTATTTTACAAAAATTTTCAGAACTCTGTTTACGTCCAACATTTGTGTGCGTATAGAGGTTTGTTGCGCGGGCCTAGTGCCTGCCGGTTGCACCCCTCACTGCAATAATCTCCTTCATCCAAGCATTTTCACCATTTCTTGCGCCAGCTCTATGAATTTTGGCAAATGTGGCAGATTTTTTCAGGAAGAATTGATTTGCCCTGGTTATTGTTAAAGCAGTGCTTCGATTGCGGTAACCAGTTTTTCGCTGTCCGGCCTGACCCCGCTTCGGAAGAGGTCAATCACATTTCCATCTCGGTCAACGAGGTACTTGTTGAAGTTCCAGTTTGGACGTTTTGTTTCACTTGCCAGATGTGAAAAAACCGGATGCGCGTTTTCACCCTTTACATGCACAATGTCTGTCATCGGGAAAGTGACCCCATAGTTAATGTAGCAGATTTCTGCCGTTTTAGCTGAATCATCATCTTCCTGGTTGAAATCATCGGATGGGAACCCTACCAGCACCAGGCCCTTTTCCTTGTAGCGCTGATAAAGTGTTTCTAGGCCGCTGAATTGATAGGTGTAACCACAATAGCTAGCCGTGTTTATCAGCAGCACAACCTTTCCGGCTGTCTCAGCACAAAGATCAACTGTTTTGTTTGTATGCAGTTGCCCAATTTTATGATCCAGCCATTTAGCACAGTTACCCTGCAGTGCTGCAGGGGCTTCCTGGGCATGTGCACTGGTAAAAAGTTGGGTTAATAGGAGTATGGCAATCAGACTTGACCTGAACATGGGTATTCCTTGTTGATGCTTAGATTTAAATGTTACATACGTTTAAAAAGCCCTACAGGATTACCAGTTAAGCAATTCAATATTGTGATCTGACCAGTGTCAAAGACTGTATAAAGGGCATTTATTGCTTCGATGTTTGATCTATGATGACACGGCCGTTTTTAGAAAAAACACTTCCTCATGTGCTGATTTATGCAGGGGCCTTACCCTTTGTTTCTGGGGCCGGACTTTTAATAGCTAGTGTCCAAACCCTACCCATTCTTGGAAGTGTTATTGATTTCATGGCAGCCTATGGTCTCGTGATCACGGTTTTTCTCACTGGAATACACTGGGGACAGCAGCTTTCGCTTGGACATGCCGTCACGGGACTCTTTCTGAGCAGTAACATCATTGCCGTCATAGTCTGGCTATCCTGGCTGATCTTGACTCCAGGACATTTCATGTTGGTGCTTATCTTACCTCTTCTTGTCCTTTTATGTATTGATTTCATGCTCACCCGCAATCGGGTAATCGGCGATGACTATTTTCGTTCTCGAATCATTATTACAACCCTCGTCATATGCTGTCTGGTAGTGGCATCCACATCGCCATGAAAAATATTGCCATCATTGGCGCTGGCCTTTCAGGTCTAGTGCTGGGAAAGCGTTTACGTGAGTATGCAAATGTCACCATTTTTGAAAAATCACGCGGTGTCAGCGGACGTTTGGCAACAAGAACTATTGGCGATTATGAATTTGACCATGGCGCCCAATTTCTAACTTCGCGTAGCAAGGCGTTCAAGAAGTTTCTCGCACCTTATATAAATTGTGGATACGTGACAGAATGGCTGCCTCATGTCATCACTCTAGAGGCCGACGGAAAATCCTACACTCGCCCGTGGTTCGAACCACATTTCGTTGGCAGTCCTGCCATGACCAGCCTGTGTAAGAAATTGGCTGAAGATCAGAACATTGAATTCCAAGTACATATTTCTGAGCTCACCCAAGGCGATAATGGCTGGTTACTTCAGGCGGAGGATTTGAAGATTGAAGCCAAATTTGACTGGGTGATCAGCACGGCACCAGCCCCTCAGACACGGGAGTTACTTGGTGGCTTCATCCCAGAGGAGTTGCTCTCCGGAGAAGGCGGGTTGGACAGTGTCCAGATGTCGCCATGCTTCTGCTTAATGTTGGGTTTTAAATCGTTACCCAAGCTGCCTTTTGATGCTGCCAGAGTCAAACGCTCGCCGATTGAATGGATCATGCTGAACTCAAGCAAAGCTGGACGAAGAAGAGTATCAACTCTAGTCGTTCAAACGAGAAATGATTGGGCGAAGGAAAACCTTGAACGACCCCAGGAATACATTATGGCAATCCTTCTTGCTGAGCTCAGGCAACTGCTGCCCGAATCACTGCCCGACCATGATGTCATTTCTCTACAGCGCTGGCGCTACTCACGAGTTGAAAAGCCCATGGCACAGGATTATCTGCTGGACATAGAAACTAGGCTTGCTGCCTGCGGAGACTGGGCAGTTGAAGGTCGCGTGGAAGGCGCCTTCACCAGCGCTGAAAGACTGGCGAATGTACTGGAACCCCGACTTTGAATATTGCGATCATCTGAGCTTCCTGTCCAATTGGTAATGCGCTGCTGGAATATTATCTGGTTAATGAAAACACCGCTAAGGTTTATGTTTTATCGCGTACACCGATTAAAAATGAGTAGGCATGATTAGTGATGATCTATTAGGTGGCCGGTACAGTTACCGCTCCTCCAAGTCAGTATTAAACACCCTGATCAAAACGGCTGCCATAGAATACGCCCGGGTCAATAAGTATGCTGTGATTGCTGGACTGAATTCGGACAATGTGCAAAGGCCCCAAAGTGCGAAAAATGAAACGAGTAACACCTAGCAGCATTGACGCCAATGAAATTGCCTATTATACAGGCCTAGCGAACCGTTGGTGGGATTTAGACGGTCCGTTTTGGCCTTTGCACACCCTTAATAGGGTTCGTATGCAGTGGGTCATCCGACAGCTTGTAATTCATAAGAAAGTTGAGCAGTCCGATTATCCGTTGAGCAGTTTCAGGGTGCTTGATATTGGATGTGGTGGCGGAATTTTATGTGAGGCTTTAGCGCGAGCTGGTGCCGAGGTTTATGGGATAGATGTTGTTGAACGCAATATATGCGTCGCCCAGCACCATGCCAACCAGCAAGGACTGCCCATTCACTACCAACTTATATCGGCAGAAGAGCTGGTTGCCACCGGTCAACAATTTGACATTGTGTTTAACATGGAGGTTGTTGAACATGTAGCCCAGCTCGAGATTTTTATGGCCGCTTGCTGCGCGCTGATTAAACCTGGCGGTGCTCAATTTATTGCAACTATTAACCGTAATTGGTTTGCCTATATAGTGGCTATTTTTGGAGCAGAAAGAATGTTTCATCTATTGCCAAAAGGGACACATCAGTATTGTAAACTGTGCAAACCGAGTGAGCTTAGGGCTCTGCTACAGGAATCAGAAATGAGCATATCCGCGCAGACTGGAGTGGCCGTGAATCCCTTCACACGCAAGATGAGAACTTTTCCCTTTAACTGGGTTAATTACATGATTTTCGCTGAAAAATATAAATAAACACTCAAGGAAGAAGCCTAGTTAGTTGATTTGGATCACAGCTGGTTCTGGAGAAACGAAAACCGTGTCATGACATCTTTGAGATAGAGCAGCTCCTTCTCAATTTTTATCAATACTTCACCATGCACCACTCTCTATAGTAGCAACAACAGCATCCTCTGGTGCACAGCGTCAGTCTGAAAACTGTTTAGCGACTATCCTTAAAGCCTTAGGATCACGCTCTACAGCGTTAACCTCGTCCCATATGACTTCTTCCTCGTTAAGCCGACTTTCCAGCGCCTGCTCAAGTCTTTGTATTTCTTGTTCTGTAGTAGTTGGCATAGCTAATTGGTATTGATTCATCGATGTTGAGTTGCTTAATTTTGAAATAATGCTAAATTTTTTCTAGATGTCGGTAATAATTCTCTATAAAAACTCTTTTTTGCTCTCTTAATGAAATCTTTTGGTTCTTTGGCAAGACCTGTATAAACTCTTTATTTATAGCAAAGGTTGTTCCATTTATCTTAGTGCTAGAGAAAATATTCAATGACGAATACAAAACCTGGCAGCGTGGTGCACGTCGCTGTAGGTGTCGTGGTAAATCGTGATCGTGAGGTCCTGGTTGCCCTGCGTCATGAAACTCAGCACCAGGGTGGGCTGTGGGAATTTCCCGGCGGCAAGATTATCACCGGGGAAAGCGTACAGCAGGCGCTCAAGCGTGAGTTACAGGAAGAAGTGAATATCGCCGTGCGCGAATGCGCCAGCCTGATGAAGATTCATCATGATTACGGCGACAAGCAGGTGCTGCTTGATGTCTGGTACGTTAACTTATTTGCAGGGGAGGCCAGGGGCCGCGAAGGGCAGCCGGTCAGATGGGTATCAGTACCGGACCTTGCGAAGTTGGAATTTCCCGCTGCCAACAAGGACATCGTTGTCGCCGTCAGAGATCTTCTGGCCTAGGACTCCTCAAGACTCTAGAGATCATCCAATCGAAAATCTTCCGGTCCTTCCTCCACAGGGATAGTGTTGCGTTCCGTGGCCCAATCACCGAAATCAATCAGCTGGCATTTTCTCGAGCAGAACGGCCGGTAGGTGTTTTCCTCCTGCCACGCCACGATTGTCTGACAGGTGGGGCAATTTACTTGGCGAATGCCCGTTGTCGGGTTGTAGTTCATGATATGGGTGTAATCAAAGTGCTCACTGTGTTTCAGACGTGAACCTTAACACACCTTCGCCCATGCTGTTGAGAGTCGCCAGCATGCCGCTGCGTGTGCCTATGCGGATATGGTTGGAAACCGTGACATCGGCAATCGCCTAGTTGATGGTTTCCAGGGCCAGGGCGTCATGATTCAGGCGGTCCTTGAAAAGAAATAGGCAGATCAGGCCTGGCCAGAAACACAAGCCGGCAGGTAACAGGATGAACGTGATCTAAAGGGCGTGGTTGTCCATGAAGCCTAGCATAGGAATTGTCAGTCTGTAGCCATTTGCAGGTAGGTTTCGTGCAATATGCGTACGCGGGCAGCAAGGGTGGACAGGGACATGTTGTTGTCGATGACATCATCGGCCCTGTCGAGCCGCTGCCTGCGTGAGGATTGTGCCGCTAGCATCTGTTCGGCGAGTTCCAGGGAGATGTCGTCCCGCCTGCGCAATCTCGCTACCTGCGCGTCCTCCGGGGCATCGACTATTAGCATACGGTTCACGAATTCATAGGCACCGGATTCCACAAGCAACGGCACCACGACAATGACGTAGGGAGCGGAACCGGTTTCGATGCGTCGCTGGGTTTCCTCGCGAATTGCCGGGTGCAGTAGAGCCTCCAGCCATGATTTCGCTCCGGCATCACGGAAGATCCGAACACGCAGGGCTCGGCGGTCTAGGCCGCCCGTAACATCAGATACTTCCTGGCCGAAATGGTCGAGTATCTGCGAAAGAAGGGGTGAGCCCCTACCTACTAGTTTCCTGGAGATTTCATCGGCATCGACGATATCGACGCCAAGATCCTTGAAGAGATTGCTAACCGTGGTCTTACCACTGCCAGCGCCACCGGTCAGTCCCACGGCGAATCGCTTGTTTTGACCGGTCAATGGCAAGAGTGGAATCTCCCCGGCCTGTTACATGATCAGGCTGTAGTAAAAGCCCGTGATTTGAGTTCCCCAGATCAGGGACAGGAAGCCCGCACTGGCAAGATAGGGGCCGAATGGAATAGGAATGTTCCTGTCTCGAACGCGGATGGCGATTAGGCCGAAACCGACCACAGCACCGACCAGTGAAGACAGCAGAATAATCATTGGCAGAGCCTGCCAACCCAGCCATGCACCCAGGGCGGACAGGAGCTTGAAGTCACCGTAGCCCATGCCTTCCTTGCCGGTGAGCAGCTTGAACAGCCAGTACACACCCCAAAGCAACAGGTAGCCGGCAATAGCACCGTAAACGGCATCTTCCAACGAGACGATCAGTCCTTGGCTGTTGAGGAGTAGTCCAAGCCAGAGCAGGGGTATAGTGATGTCATCAGGCAATAGCTGGTGGTCGTAATCGATCATGGTCAGGGTGATCAGCCCCCAGGTTAGAAACAGTACCGCGAGGGTGAGAAGTGCAAAACCGAAATGGTACGCGACCAGGGCCGAAAAGACCGCCGTTGCCAGTTCAATCAACGGATAGCGCGCTGAAATCGGCGCCTGGCAATAGCGGCATTTTCCTTTGAGAATCAGCCAGGACAGCACCGGTATGTTTTCCAATGCGGAAATTTTATGCTTGCAGTGCGGGCAATGGGAACCGGGAACGGCCAGATTGAAGGCGGACTTTTTGTCAGGCTCCTTATCTTCTCTGATCTCAAGGAGATTCCGGCACTCCAAGGTCCACTCCGCCTCCATCATCAGGGGCAGGCGATAGATCACCACGTTCAGGAAACTGCCAACGACTAGTCCGAAGGCAAAGGTAATTGCAGCCAATACAAAAGGATTGGTGGCAAAAAAATCAGCGAATGTCATCGGTTGGCGCGGTATATTGCTGCAAGAAAGTTACACTGTATGCTAACGTAAATAGCCGCTAACTGACAAAATTTGCCAGGCAGTTTGCGTAATTTTTCCGGGAAATTGCCCTTATCGTGATATCACATGCCCCGGATATGATTAAAAATTAAGCAAATAGGCGGCATAAAGGTGAGCAAAATCACATTTTTAGGCGAAAAAAGCCAATTAATTTAATGGAATAGCTTGCAATCTTTTTTCCAACTTTCGGCGATCCGCATGGATTTATGTAACGTCCACAACTTTGCATATATGTAAGATTACACGTGTTTTTTAGGACTTAAAAATGAAAAACTTCGAACACGACCAAAAGGGTTTCACCCTGATTGAATTGATGATCGTTATCGCGATCATCGGTATTTTGGCCGTTGCCGTTCTGCCCGCTTACCAGGATTACAGAATCCGTGCCAGAGCGAGTACGGGTGACGGCTGGATGAAATTGGACGAGAGCATGGCAGGCTGGCACACAGTGGGTGACGCCAACTGGCATTGGGAAGGCAATGAAATCGTGGCGAACATGGCTTCCGGCATCAGCCACCTGGTGACAGACGCCAGTTACGGGGATTTCCGGATCCAGGCCGAATTCTGGAACCATGAAGGCGCAAACAGCGGCATATTCATGCGCATCCAGAACCCCTCAGCAATTACCGACACCACGGCTTACGAGGCGAACATTTATGACAATCGCCCCGACCAGAGCGGGCGCACCGGAGGCATTCCCAATTTCATGCCTCCGATGGCCGTATTAGACACATGGGATCAGTGGAATACCTATGACATTACCATGGAGGGAAACCATATCACGGTAAAACTGAATGGGGTGACTACCATCGATACTACGGACGACAACTTCTCCAGCGGTCCGATCTCTTTACAGTATGGCTCCGGCACCATCAAGTTCCGTAACGTCCGTATAAGAAGCCTGTAAATCGAAGGTTGTGGAAACCGGCGCTTTACTCAAAAAGCATAGTGAAATCGGTAGCTTGTATGTGCTTTGTGAGTGACCCTACTGATATATAGTCGACGCCGGTTTCCGCGACGACCACCGCAGACTTGATATCGTATCCACCTGAGGCTTCAAGCTTCGCTTTTCCGTTATTGATCTTCACGGCTTCACGTAGCATCTCCAGCGTGAAGTTGTCCAGCAGCACGATGTCCGCTTTTGCCGCCAGGGCCTCGTTAAGTTGCGCCAGGGTTTCCACCTCGACTTCCACCTTGCGATCAGGGTGCAACGCCAGCGCATTTTCAATCGCGCTGGTGATGCCGCCGCTGGCGTTGATATGGTTTTCCTTGATGAGGTAGGCATCATAGAGACCGATGCGGTGATTGAAGCATCCGCCAGTCTGCACGGCATATTTCTGTGCCAGTCTGAGTCCCGGGATCGTCTTTCGGGTGTCGAGAATGTTAACCCGTGTATGGCGCACCTGGTCGGCGATTTCGCGTGCGGCCGTGGCAACGCTGGAAAGGGTCTGCAGGAAATTGAGCGACGTGCGCTCAGCGGTGAGTAATGATCTTGCCCGACCATTGGCAATGAAAACCACTTCGCCGGGCTCTATATTGTCACCGTCGCGTTTCTCCCAGGTCACGACCACGTCCGGGTCGATCTGCCGAAACACTTCATTGACCCAGGGCTCCCCGCATATTGTGGCGTGCTCGCGGCAGATTACCTGGGCTGTGGCCTGCCTGTCGGCGGGAATCAGTTCTGCGGTGACGTCACCGGTGCCGACATCCTCGGCAATGGCGCTGCGCACGGTGTCCTGTAAGCCATTTAATAAAGGATTTGCCATGGGTTGGTGTATGCAACATGCCAGTGAAAAGAGGCGCGATTATACGGGATTATTGGTCCGGAAGCCCGTGGTGCCTGAGGGTCAGCTGTGAGCCCCGCTGGTTGAACTCGATCTGCCGGAGGGCGCTCATGCCCAGCAGAACCATGCTTTCGTGCATGGCTGGGTTGATGCTGGCCCGCACGTTGTAGAGTGTAATACCACCAAAGCTGAGTTCGTTGATGGTGGTGCCGTAGATACTAACCAGGCCGTTGGCGGTCATGGCCTGGCTTTTTATGCCGTATTGCAGGCCGCTGGCCTGCGCCAAGCCGGGAGGGATGACCACGTCGGTGGCACCGGTATCCAGAATGAATTCGGCCGGCACATCGTTGATCCTGCCGGTCAGGGTGTACTGGCCTTGTCTGTTACTTTCTAGCACGACCTCGACCTGTCCCAGGGCGTTGATACGCGTCGTGGGTTCAATGTTGGGATTGCGCGCACTGCTCAGCACGCCGTCAAACATCATGGTCAGCAGGGCAAGTCCCAACACGAAGCCGGCGGCGATCATGCCCTGACCCATACGCTTGCTGCTGTGATGAGGATCGTTGTCGTTCATGGTCTGATTATCTTACATATGCGGTAATATGGGGCATGGAAATCAAAAATCACCTGCTAGTTCCATGCCGCCATGCGCCGTCGCCCAATTGCGGTGACCGCCCCGACGGCGAAGAGATCAGCCTATTGGTGATCCACAATATCAGCCTGCCGCCCGGTCAATTCGGGGGGGCGTACATTGACGACCTGTTCTGCAATCGCCTCGACTGCGATGCTCATCCTTACTTTGACGCACTGAGAGAGCATAGGGTTTCAGCCCACCTGCTCATCGACCGGGCAGGGCAGGTCACCCAGTATGTTCCCTTCGACAAGCGCGCCCACCATGCCGGTGTATCCCGCTTCCAGGGCCGCGAGCATTGCAATGATTTTTCCATCGGTATCGAACTCGAGGGTACGGATGACGTTCCGTTTACGGCCGCGCAATATGATCGACTCGGGGAGATCACACGGCTGTTGATGGTGGCCTACCCGGGAATCACTGCCGACAGGATCGCCGGGCATTCGGACATTGCCCCGGGACGCAAGACGGATCCCGGTCCCTGTTTCGACTGGGAAAATTATCGCCGCCAGGTCTCCGCCTGACCCAAAATGGTGCTCAGACGGCTCCGTTTGAGCAGGAGCCGGATTTTTACTACATTACTATCTCCGCGTAATTACAGGACTTTTTCAATGTTGTAGGAAGATGGCAGAGTATTTTTGTAGTTTTGCTACAAAATCAGCAGGTTATGTTGGTAAATCTAAGTAATTTCAATTAGAATTTCGCGCTAATGTAAATTTACTACAGTTTTTAACCGCCAATGCCATGCCCCTGTGATCCAAGGGCAATAATGAAAATACAGGCATTGCTGGATATCGCCCTCTACGGGCGGGCTCTCGGTTCCCCTAAAAACGGTACCGGGGTATTAAAAAACAGGTGGCTTGGCATCACCGGGCGCACCCCATCAGAATAACAGCGACGCAGGGCACTGATACCTTACCGTCGCTCATTTGTTAGAGAGCTTAGAGTAGCAACATGGCCGACCAAATTACCGATCTTAATAAAGACGTGGATCCTATTGAAACTCAGGAATGGCGTGATTCCATTGCGTCAGTGATCAGGTACCAGGGCATGGATCGCGCCCAGTACCTGCTCAAGAGCCTGATCAGCACCACGACCGAGTCAGGCCAGCAACTGCCTGTTGACTCCCTGACCACCCCCTACCGCAACACCATTCCAAAAGAAGAAGAAGCCGAAATGCCCGGCGACATGCACATGGAGCGCAGCATCCGTGGCATTATCCGCTGGAATGCGCTGGCTATGGTGATGCGTGCCGGTAAACTCGGTTATGACCTGGGCGGCCACATTTCAACCTTCTCCTCCGCTGCCACCCTTTACGATGTCGGCTTCAATCATTTCTTTCGCGGCGAGACAGAGGATCATGCCGGCGACCTGGTCCTGTTCCAGGGGCATGCCTCACCGGGCATCTATTCACGGTCCTTCGTCGAAGGCCGCCTGAGTGAAGCGCAGCTAGACAACTTTCGGCAGGAAGTAGACGGCAACGGACTGTCCTCCTATCCACACCCGAAACTGATGCCCGATTACTGGCAGTTCCCGACCGTCTCCATGGGCCTTGGCCCATTGCAGGCCATCTACCACGCCCATGTCATGAAGTACCTCGACAATCGTGACCTGGTGAAGCAGGGCGACCGGCAGATCTGGGCCTTCCTCGGCGACGGCGAATGTGATGAGCCGGAAACCCTGGGTGCTATTTCACTGGCCGCACGTGAAGGGCTAGGTAACCTCAATTTTGTCATCAACTGCAACCTCCAGCGCCTCGACGGACCGGTGCGCGGCAACGGCAAGATTATTCAGGAACTGGAGGGCATATTCCGCGGCGCTGGTTGGAACGTCATCAAGGTGGTATGGGGAAGACATTGGGATTCTCTGTTTGCACAGGACACGGACGGGCTCCTGCAGGCGCGTATGAACGAGGTGGTGGACGGTGAATTCCAGAATTTCAGTGTTCGCGGCGGAGAATATGTGCGCGAGCATTTCTTCAATACCCCGGAACTGAAGAAATTCGTGGAACACCTGACCGACGACCAGATCATGCTGCTCAACCGCGGCGGCCACGATCCGTTTAAGGTATATGCAGCCTACAAGCAGGCCCTCGAATGCACTGATCGCCCTACGGTGATCCTGGCCAAAACTATCAAGGGTTATGCCTTCGGTTCCGCCGAGGGTGCGAACGCCACCCACTCTACGAAGAAACTCAACCTTGAAGAGCTGAAGCTTTTCCGTGACCGATTCGGAATTCCGATTCCCGACGATAAGCTCGAAGACGTGCCATATTACAAACCGGATGAAAACAGCCCGGAAATGGAATACCTTCGCCGCATGCGCAAAAGTCTCGGTGGCACGCTACCTGCTCGCCGGCCTAAAACCGAGATACTCAAAACACCGCCACTGGATGTTTTTGACACGCAGCTGAAGAGCACCGGCGATCGCGAAATTTCCACCACCATGGCCTTCGTGCGCATGATATCCACACTGGTGAAGGACAAGGAGATCGGTCACCGCATTGTGCCCATCGTGCCTGACGAGGCGCGGACCTTCGGCATGGAAGGCCTCTTTCGTCAGATTGGCATTTACTCCGCCAAGGGTCAGCTGTATGACCCGGTGGATGCCGGGCAGGTCATGTTCTACCGCGAGGACAAGCAAGGACAGTTGCTCGAGGAAGGTATCAACGAAGCCGGTGCCATGAGCGCCTGGCTGTCGGCGGCTACTTCTTATAGCGTGCATAACTACCCGCTGATACCGTTCTATATTTATTACTCTATGTTCGGTTTCCAGCGCGTTGGTGACTTGTGCTGGGCGGCCGGCGATTTACAGGCGCGCGGCTTCCTCATCGGTGCCACGGCCGGGCGCACAACTCTGAACGGTGAAGGCCTGCAGCACCAGGACGGCCACAGCCACCTGGTAGCGAACACCATCCCGAACTGCGTATCCTATGATCCTACCTATTCGTACGAACTGGCGGTGATCATCCAAGACGGTATACGTCGTATGTACCATGAAGATGAATCGGTGTGGTACTACATCACCTCGATGAACGAGAATTATACTCACCCGGACAAGCCGACTGGCGCCGAGGAGGGCATCCTTAAGGGCATGTACCTGCTGGAGGATGGCGACAGCAAGGATAACAAGGTTATCGCCGGCAAGAGTGGCAAGACCAGCCGCGTGCGCCTGCTGGGCAGCGGTACAATCCTGCGTGAAGTGCGTAAGGCCGCAGCTATCCTGCGCAAGGATTACAAGGTGGCAGTGGATGTGTGGAGCGCTACCAGTATGAACGAGCTGGCCCGTGACGGCCTGGCAGTTGACCGCTGGAACATGCTGCATCCCGAGAGCGAACCGAGGGTGTCCTACGTGGAGCAGTGTCTGTCTACCCGGGAAGGGCCTGTGATTGCCGCAACAGATTATATGAAACTTTACTCCGACCAGATCCGCGCTTTCGTGCCGGCGCCCTACAAGGTCCTAGGTACAGACGGCTTCGGCCGCAGCGACAGCCGGGAAAAGCTGCGCCACTTCTTCGAAGTGAATTCAAGCTTTGTCGTACTCGCGGCGCTGAACGAATTGGCCAAGGCTGGCGAGATAGAAAAGAAAGTTGTGGGTGACGCGATTAAGAAGTTCAAACTGGATCCGGAAAAGCTGAATCCGCTGCTGGCGTGATTGGTGACTCAAGAGAATCCAGGTAAAACTATTCAGGAGCATACGCAGTGGCAGTTGATAAGATTCAGGTACCGGACATAGGCGACGAACAAGATGTCGAGGTCATCGAGATCTTGGTTGCGGCCGGTGATGAGATCAGGGAGAACGATTCCCTCATCGTCCTGGAAAGCGACAAGGCTGCCATGGAAATCCCGTCTCCGAAAAGCGGCGTGGTGAAGGAAGTGCTGGTGAAAGTTGGCGACCAGGTGTCCAAAGGCGCCGAGATCGTCAGCCTTGAAACCGACATTGCAGATAGTGCTCCGGCAGAACCTGAAAAATCGGCCAAAGCCGAACCTGCAAAGAAAGCCGAACTTGCTGGCCAATCCGTCGCAGCGCCTCAACCCGCTGCAGCACCAGAACCTGCTGGAGGTGGCAGCAAGATAATCGAGGTGAAAGTTCCTGATCTGGGAGGTGACAGCGATGTCGATGTCATCGAAATCCTGGTGGCTGTCGGCGACATCATTCAGAAAGAAAGCGGGCTGATTACGCTCGAATCCGACAAAGCGGCGATGGATGTCCCGTCCCCGGTCGCCGGAGTCGTAAAAAGTATCAAGGTAAAGGTAGGCGAAAAGGTTTCGGAAGGCTCGGCTATTTTTGACGTGGAAACCACTGAATCTACACCCGTGCCGGCCCCGGTCGAAGAAAAGCCTGCCGCGGCTGCACCTGCACCCGCCGCATCGCCTGCGGAAAAACCAGCGGCACCCGCAGCCGCGCCTGCATCTGTCGGTTACGGCGATACTGTATATGCTGGTCCGGCGGTCAGGAAGATGGCCCGTGAACTTGGCGTCGACCTGAACCGGGTAAGCGGTTCCGGTTCCCGTGGCAGGATAGTTAAAGAAGACATCGACGCCTACGTAAAAGGCATTCTCCAGGGAGGTGCACAGGCGGGGACAGTGGGCACTGGCGTTCCCGGCATCGAGGACATCGATTTCAGACAGTTCGGCGAGATCGAAGAGGTCGAGATGACCAAGCTGCACCGGGTCACCGCGCAGAATATGTCCCGCAACTGGCTCAACGTGCCGCATGTCACCCAATTTGACGAAGCCGATGTCACCGAGTTGGAAGAATTCCGCGAAGAACAAAAGGCCCTGGCCGAGAAGAAGGGTGTCAAGCTCACGCCGCTGCCGTTCATCGTAAAGGCCTGTGCCCGTGCTTTGCAGGAACATCCGCAGTTTAATGTGTCCTTGCATTCATCCGGTACCAAGCTTATCCAGAAAAAATACGTCCACATCGGTGTTGCGGTGGCGACACCCGCCGGACTCATGGTGCCGGTGGTGAAGGATGTCGATCGTAAGACCATCTGGGAAATCGCTGCCGAAATCGCCGATCTGGGAGCGAAGGCTAAAGAGCGCAAGTTGACCAAAGACGACATGCAGGGTGCCTGTTTCACAGTATCCAGCCTGGGCAACCTGGGTGGCATGGGCTTCACACCGATCGTAAATGCGCCGGAAGTGGCTATTCTTGGGGTGTCCAAGACCACGGTCAAACCAATGTACATGAACAACGCTTTCGTACCGCGCAAAATGCTACCGTTCGCGTTGTCCTATGATCATCGCGCCGTGAACGGTGTCGACGGGGGTTTGTTCTGCAGTACCCTGGCCACACTGCTCAATGACATCAGGCTGCTTGCGCTGTAAACAAATACTGCGGCCCGTAACAATCCCCATGGTTAAATCTGCTAGAATGCCGGTTTTAACACGGACCCAATGATGCCTACCTTCGATATCGTTTCTGAAGTCGACATGCACGAAATGACCAATGCCGTTGACCAGGCGGCGAGGGAAATCGGCAACCGCTTTGATTTCAAGGGTGTCAATGCCTCCTTCGAACTAAAGGACAGCACCATCACACTGACCGCGGAGGTGGATTTCCAGATCCAGCAGATGCTGGATATCCTGCAGAACAAGATGGTCAAGCGGGGTATCGACATTAGTACTCTGAAGATGGCCGATGTGGAAACCGTCGGGCAGAAGGCCATCATGCACGCCACTGTGCAGCAGGGCATTGAATCCGAAACCGCTCGCAAGATCGTTAAGAAGGTCAAGGACCAGAAGATGAAGGTCCAGGTGGCGATCCAGGGTGACAAGCTCAGGGTGACAGGGAAGAAACGCGACGATTTACAGGCAGTTATCGCCATGCTCAGGGATGAAAACTATGGTTTACCACTCCAGTTCAACAATTTCAGGGACTGACCAACCCCAACAAGCCCTGGCCAGACAGGCTATCACCGTGTAAACACACTGTTAGATTTTATGACTGGCGAGTCATTTTTCTCGCATTGAGTGTTAAATCTTGGCATAATCTCGATCTCCTGCGCGTGCACATACGCTCCAAGTAAATTCCGATGAATACGAGCAAACGTAATTCAATTCTCATGGCATTGGGCGTTGCCTTAGTGGTCACGCTCTGGATGCTAAGCGGCCTAGGCAGTAGCCCGGTCGATTTTAGTGGCGAAGAAGAAATCATTCGCAACAACGGCGAGACCATGCGCGTTCGCGTGGAGCAGGCCAGCGCCAGCGAGGTCACCCGGGAAATAAGTATAAGCGCCCGTACCGAACCCAACCGCGTGGTCAGGCTGAAAGCCGAGACCGAGGGTGCGGTGGTCAGCATTGCCGCGGAAAGGGGCAACCCGGTGACTCAGGGTACTACCATAGTTGAACTAGATATGCGCGACCGCAATCCGCGCCTGGCAGAAGCCAATGCCCTTGTTGAACAACGTGAACTGGAGTTGGAAGCACGCAGGAACCTGCGCGTTCGCGAATTCGTATCCCAGGTGGAAATTGCCGAGGCCACGGCGCGACTCGAAAGCGCCCGGGCAAGCAAGGCCCGTATCGAACTTGAGATCAATAATGTCACCATCAATGCGCCCTTTGACGGCATCGTGCAGGAGCGTAATGTCGAGATAGGCGATTATGTTCGCGCCGGCGATACCGTGGTTGATCTGGTGGATATCGATCCCCTTATCATAGCCGGTGAAATCAACGGCAAGGAAATCAGTGATTTATATGTTGGTGGCAGGGGCGCCGCCGCGCTGGTAGACGGTACCAGGCTCAACGGGGTGATTCGTTACCTGGCTCCGGTGGCCGATGCCAATACACGTACCTTCAGGGTTGAACTGGAAGTCCCTAATCCCAGCGGTATTCGCGCTGGCCTCACAGCCGAGTTGCAACTGGTCGGGCCGCGCATCTTTGCTCATGAAATCTCGCCTTCCTTGCTGACCTTGTCTGATGACGGCACAGTGGGTGTGAAATCGGTCAACAGCGCCAACCGGGTGGATTTTTACCCCGTCGAGATAGTTGGTTCCTCTAACGACGGCATCCTGGTTATTGGTTTGCCCGATACCGTGCGCGTTATCACCGTTGGACAAGGCTTCGTTACCGTCGGCCAGCAGGTGGACCCGGTGGCCACAAACAGCTGGCCGGCGGACTCCAACGGCAGTCCATGAACGCGCTGATTACAGCCTTTATCAACCGCCCCAGGCCGGTCATCATGATACTGGCCCTGCTGATCCTGGCCGGTATCGTCAGCTACGTTTCCGTGCCCAAGGAAGCGGAACCGGATATAGACATCCCGCAAATTTACGTCAACATCATTCACGAAGGCATCTCGCCGGAAGATGCCGAACGTCTGCTGCTACGGCCGATGGAAACCGAGCTGCGGTCTATCGAGGGCCTCAAGGAGCTGCGTGCTACCGGTTCTGAGGGCTCCGGTGTCCTCATCCTGGAATTCGACGCCGGTTTCGATGCTGACCAGGCCCTGGCCGACGTCCGCGAGAAGGTCGACCTGGCACGCAACGAGCTTCCCCAGGACTCCGAAGAGCCTTTCGTCCAGGAGATCAACACCTCCCTGATTCCTGTGATAACCGTCATGCTGCACGGTCCGGTGCCGGAACGCACCCTGGTGACCATCGGCAGGCAGCTGCGTGATGAACTGGAAGCGATCCCTGGTGTGCTGTCGGCAGACATTGGCGGTGACCGAGAAGAACTTCTCGAAGTCATCGTCGATCCGGTGGCGTTGGAAAGCTACAACCTCAATTATGCTGACCTGATCAGCTATGTCAGTCGCAATAACCGGCTGGTGGCGGCTGGCGCACTCGACAGCGGGCAGGGCCGCTTCTCCGTCAAGGTGCCAGGTGTCATCGAGGACCTGCAGGACATCCTGACCCTGCCGGTGAAAACCGATGGCCTGAAGACCGTCACCTTTCAGGATGTGGCCAATATCAGGCGCACCTTCAAGGATCCGACCAGCTTCGCCCGGCTCAACGGTGAAAATTCCATCGCCCTGGAGATCACCAAGCGCTCCGGCGCCAACATTCTGGAAGTGGTGGATACCGTGAAGGTAACCGTCCGCGGCGCCTCACAATTGGAAGAGTGGCCCGAAAATCTGCAATACACCTTCACCTCCGACAATTCTGAACAGGTCCGCGTCATGCTCAATGATCTGGTCAACAATGTCGCCATCGCCGTCATACTGGTCATGATCGTGATCCTCGCCGCCCTTGGCCTGCGCTCCGCCGGTTTAGTCGGTGTCGCCATACCGGGTGCCTTCCTGTCCGGTATCCTGGTGATCTACCTCATGGGCTACAGCATGAACATCGTGGTGCTGTTCTCACTTATTATGGCCGTGGGCATGTTGGTAGACGGCGCCATCGTGGTGGTGGAGCTGGCTGAGCGCAACATGCAGAACGGGTACAGCCCGAAATTGGCATTTAGCGAGGCGTCTAAGCGCATGGCCTGGCCCATCACCGCATCGACTGCGACTACGCTGGCGGTATTCATGCCGCTGCTGTTCTGGCCCGGCCTTATTGGCGAATTTATGAAGTATTTGCCGATCACCCTGCTGGTGACGCTGGCGGCATCGCTGTTCATGGCGCTACTGTTTGTGCCGACCATTGGCTCGTTGCTGAAAAACAATCAGACCAATCCTGACCTGTCGCTCATGACGTCGATCAAGGAAGTGGATTTCATGGAAGAGGCCAGGCAGAACATCCAGGAGATGGGTTTCTTTACCGCGGCTTATATAGATGTCCTGCGCAAGGCACTGGCCAGCCCTATTTTGGTGCTGGTCACAGCCTTCCTGTTCCTCATCGGCACCATCATGTTGTACAGCGCCATTGGTCGTGGCCAGGAATTCTTTACTGACGTGGAGCCGGAATTTGCCGTACTGAATATCCATTCCCGTGGTGACCTGTCAGTTTATGAACGTGATGCGCTGGTACGCGAAGTGGAAAACCGAATTCTCGACATGGCAGAGTTCGAAGCTATCTATACGCGAAGTGGCATCGCCTTGGGAAATGATGTCGACGAGGACATCATCGGTCGCATCCAGCTCAGCTTGGTGGACTGGGAGCTGCGTCGTCCGGCGGCCCGGATCATGGCGGAAGTGCGCGATCGCACACAGGACATTCCCGGCATCATCGTAGAGCCACAGGTGCAGGAATCCGGTATCACTTCCGGGAAACCGATTCAACTGGAGTTGACCGCACTCAATACAGAGCTACTTCCAGCTGCTGTCGACCAGTTGCGCGAGGGCATGGCCTCATTGGGTGAGTTTGTCGACGTTACGGATTCCCGGCCTCTCCCCGGCATCGACTGGAAGATCGAGGTGGACCGCCAGGAAGCAGCCCGCTTCGGCACCGACATCAGCACAATCGGCAGCGCCGTGCAGCTGATTACCAACGGCATCATGCTGGGTGATTACCGTCCCGATGACGCCGATGACGAAGTGGATATCCGCGTCCGTTTCCCGGAAACCATGCGTAATATCGAGATGCTGGACCGCCTGACCGTAAATTCCCTGATGGGAAATGTGCCGGTCAGTAATTTCATGAAGCGCGAGGCCTCACCGCGTGTGGGCAGTATCCAGCGCACCGACGGCAACCGCGTTCTCAATATTGCCGCCGACGTACCGGATGAGGTATTGCCGGACGACAAGGTGCAGCAGTTGCAGGAGTGGCTCGATGCCGGCAACCTCGACCCCAATGTGCGGGTGAACTTCAAGGGCGAAAACGAAGATCAGCGCGAAGCGGAGCAGTTCCTGTCCCAGGCCTTCGGTGCGGCGCTGTTCCTGATGGCCATCATCCTGGTCACCCAGTTCAACAGTTTCTACCAGGCACTGCTGATTCTGTCCGCGGTAATTTTCTCGACTATAGGTGTACTGCTCGGCTTGCTCATCATGGACCAGCCCTTCAGTATCGTCATGTCGGGCATCGGGGTCATATCGCTCGCGGGGATCGTGGTGAACAACAACATCGTGCTGATCGATACCTATAACCTGATCAAGAAGAAGGGTGCCGATGCCGTCGAGGCCGCCATCCTGACCTGTTCACAGCGCTTGCGTCCGGTACTGCTGACCACTGTCACTACCATACTTGGCCTGATGCCGATGACCCTGGGCATGAACTTCGATCTGATCAACCGCCATATCCAGATCGGTGGGCCGTCTACGCAGTGGTGGACACAACTGGCCTCCGCGATCACTTTCGGCCTAGCATTCGCCACCGTCCTGACACTGGTGATGACACCGGCCATGCTGGTGCTTGGCGACCGGATCGGAAACCGGTTCCACAGGAAAGATCAGGCGGTCACCGCTGTCTGATACTCAGGCATTCCACTGGAAGCTTCCTAGGGATAAGCGCTGCCCGATAAACACCACACCCTCGGCTTCTAGGAGTTGTTTTTGCCGGCGCCAGGCGCGGCTGTTGACGGTAAGGGAGAGCTGCCCCTTGCCGTTGACCACACGGTGCCAGGGCAATTTCGTGCCATCAGGCAGTTTCTTCAGGGTGGTACCGACATAGCGGGCGTGGGAGGGATATCCGGCAAGGCGTGCCACCTGGCCATACGTGGCCACGTTACCTGCTGGAATAGCGGCAACGATCTGCCAGATTTCCTCACGCAAGCTTGATGTCTGCACGTAGTGACCCCACTAAGGTGGCAGTAGAACTTAAAAAAAGGCGACGCACCATGCGCGCATTATTTCTCATATTCCTCATCGTGCCTATCTTCGAGATGCTGCTTTTGTTCGAGGTGGCGGAGCATTTCGGCGGCCTGAACACTGTCGGCCTCGTGGTACTGACTGCGGTTATCGGCATCCAGGTACTCAAACAGCAGGGCCTGTCCACGATCACCCGAGCGCAGCGGCGCCTTGAGAGCGGCGAATTGCCGGGACAGGAAGTGCTGGAAGGGTTGTTATTGGCTGTCGGTGGCGCCTTCCTGCTGACGCCGGGGTTCATCACCGATACGCTCGGCTTCATCTTTCTGATCGGCCCGACCCGGCGGCTACTGGTTAACTGGCTAATCCGCTCCGGTAAGATCGCCGTGTTCACCAGCCAGGGTGGTGGCGGGGGGTTCACCTACACCCGTTATTCCGAACGCCGCGAAGACGGTGTTTATGAGGGGGAATACTCAAAGGAAAGCCCGAAAAATGCCCACCTGAAAGACCCCGAAAAACACTGATTCCAGCAGATTTTGCGTTTTTCCAATCTTTTTGCCTTGCTGCCATTGAAATTGCCACAAACAGCCCCATCTTCTGGTTTCAAATCCTGGTTTGGGGACAAAAAAACCGAAAAACCCATGATTTGCAAAGAATTTCAGGCAGGTTGGATAGATCCGGAATGGCCATTGGGAACCCGGCATTCTACCCACCCCTAATGACTGAAAGCCTTAACTATAGTTTGTTTAACCAAGAGTGTTGGAGATCTAAAGCATGAACATTCGTCCGTTACAAGACCGAGTAGTCGTGAAACGAAAAGAAGAAGAAACTAAATCCGCCGGCGGCATCGTTTTACCGGGCTCAGCTACCGAAAAACCCGCCCAGGGTGAAGTTGTAGCCGTCGGTCCGGGCAGACTGATGGATAACGGTGACATTCGTCCGGTCGACGTCAAAGTCGGCGACACCGTGATCTTCGGTAAATACGCCAGCAACACGGTAAAGATTGGTGATGACGAATTGCTGATCCTGAACGAAAGTGAAATCTTCGGCGTGCTAGTCGACAGCAAGTAAAAGTAAGTCCGCTGAACCGAAACAGATTCGAACTACCAATTAACCGATTTATAGGAAAGGAACATTACCATGGCTAAAGAAGTTAAATTTGGCGATAACGCCCGCCAGAAAATGCTCAAGGGCGTGAACCTGCTCGCAGACGCAGTAAAAGTGACCCTGGGCCCGAAAGGCCGCAACGTGGTCCTCGACAAATCCTTCGGCGCACCGACCGTCACAAAGGACGGCGTATCCGTTGCCAAGGAAATCGAGCTGAAAGACAAGTTTGAAAATATGGGTGCACAGATGGTCAAGGAAGTCGCCTCCCAGACTTCCGATGTTGCCGGTGACGGCACCACCACTGCCACCGTACTGGCCCAGGCCATCCTTAACGAAGGCCTGAAATCCGTAGCCGCCGGCATGAACCCTATGGATCTTAAGCGCGGCATCGACAAGGGCGTTGCTGCCGTTGTAGCCGAACTGGAAAAGATGGCTACCCCGTGTACCGAATCCAAGGCGATTGCCCAAGTTGGTTCAATCTCTGCCAACTCTGACACCAGTGTCGGTGACATCATCGCCGAAGCCATGGAAAAAGTTGGCAAGGAAGGCGTCATCACCGTTGAAGACGGTTCCGGCCTCGAAAACGAGCTGGACGTAGTTGAAGGTATGCAGTTCGACCGCGGTTACCTGTCCGCCTACTTCGTCAACAACCAGGACACCATGTCAGTCGACCTGGAAAATCCCTTCATCTTACTGGTTGAAAAGAAAGTCACCAACATCCGCGACATGATCACCCTGCTTGAAGGTGTGGCCAAGTCTGGTCGTCCGCTGCTGGTTGTTGCCGAGGATGTCGAGGGTGAAGCCCTGGCGACCCTCGTCGTGAACAACATGCGTGGCGTGATGAAAGTGGCCGCCGTGAAGGCACCGGGTTTTGGTGACCGTCGCAAAGCCATGCTGGAAGACATCGCTACCCTGACCGGTGGTACCGTCATCTCCGAAGAAGTCGGCCTCAGCCTGGAAGGTGCCACCCTTGATGACCTGGGTTCGGCCAAGCGTGTACAGATCACCAAGGACAACACCACCATAATCGATGGCGATGGCGACTCCACTAAGATCGAAGGCCGCGTGAAGGCTATTCGCCAGCAGATCGAGGAAACCTCCTCTGATTACGACCGTGAAAAACTGCAGGAACGCGTGGCCAAGCTGGCCGGCGGTGTGGCAGTGATCAAGGTCGGCGCCGGCACTGAAATCGAAATGAAGGAAAAGAAAGCTCGCGTTGAAGACGCCCTGCATTCAACACGTGCCGCCGTTGAAGAAGGTGTCGTACCCGGCGGTGGCGTAGCTCTAGTACGTGCCCTGCAGAAAGTCGAGAAGGTGAAGGGCGACAACGAAGACCAGAACGTCGGCCTCGCCATCCTGCAGCGTGCCCTGACAATGCCGTTGCGCCAGATTGCCGGCAACGCCGGTGAAGACGGCGCCGTGGTCCTAGACAAGGTTCGTGCTGGCAAGGGCAATTTCGGCTTCAACGCCGGCTCAGGCGAATACGGTGACATGCTCGAAATGGGCATCATCGACCCGGCCAAGGTTACCCGTTCAGCCCTGCAGGCTGCCGGCTCCGTGGCTGGCCTGATGATCACCACCGAAGCGATGATCAGCGAAATTCCGGAAGAGAAACCTGCCGGTGGCATGCCTCCTGGCATGGACGGTATGGGTGGCATGGGCGGCATGATGTAACAGCTGTCCAGCTAATCAAATCCATAAAAACCCCCGCATATTGCGGGGGTTTTTATTTGGGGGTCTACTGCGCTCTCGCAATCTCTTCGTTGTTTGTGTGCCCAGTCGGTCATGTATCGTCGTATACACTTCATCCCTGTGCGCACAAGCGCCTTAATCTTTCTTTGTTAGCGACGATGCTTGAGGTGTCACGGTTATGGCGAATGACTTGGGTTGGTTGGTGAAACCCACTGGGTGGCGCTGGGTACACTTGCAAGCATGAGGAGAACTTTTTCTTGGGAAAGGCCGTCAAATCAGTAGAAAGCACTGTAGGAAAAATCCGTATCAGATTAATTTTTCAGGTAATTAAACGTGTATTTTTTGTGAACAGGATTTTTTTCTTGCCCGGAAAGACCCTATAATAGACGCCATGTCCAGAGACGATCATTTAGACGATATACCGAGCATCGTGCCGGAGCGCGATGAACTGGTGTCCCACCGCAAGAAAAAGCGCGGCAATTCGATTACTGTGGTCGAGGAATCAGTGGTTTCCGCCGGCACCGGCGGCGGCGTTATCTTTATGCTCACCATCCTCACCTTGGGCCTGTTCGCCACTGGAGGTTCCGGGTATTACTTTTACACTGAAGGCCTGCAGATGCAGGACCAGCTCAATGCCGCCCAGGGTCGTATAATGCAGTTGCAGAACCGCCTGAACCTGACGGACGAGGCTGCTCAGCAGTCCAGTGGAACTTTGCTGGAGAAGGTGGACGCCAACTTCACACAGATTGATCTGTTGTGGGCCAATTACCGCAACCACACCGCCAGCCTGGCAGAAATCAACAAGTTCGTTGAAAGCGCGAAGGGGACTATTACCTCGATGGAAGGCGCCATCTCAGGTCACAGCAAGACACTCAACGAGGCGACTGCGCAGCTTATGAACATGCAGACCCGCCTTGAAACTATCACCAACAACATCACTGGCATGGATGATCTGGACGACCAGCTAACTTCCATCCTCAGCGATCTTAACGGGGTCAAAACCACCGTCGCTACCCTCCAGAACGGGTTGGTCAGCCGCGTCAACTCCACTGAGCAGGATATTGAATCAATCAATGTCTATCGCTTGCAGTTGAACCAGACGTTGAGCTCCATTCAGGATCGCCTCAACGCCTTGCAGTCATTGGTTGGCCAATAGCAGCTTCTGTCAAAACCCAACAAGAGAAAGTAAAAAAGGGAGCATATGCTCCCCTTTTTATTGTCAGGCAGGAATCTTACGGCATCAAACACTGAAAGTTTGATGCGGCATCGATGCTGCCACTACCGTCGTAGCGTGCCACTTCCGGGTAGGGGCATAGCGGGCGTGAGCGGGTCACTTCGCCATTGATAATCTTACGGGCCTCCAGCCTGGCCGGCACGACCCCGGCTTCAACCCAGTCAATCACCGCCGTTACGGCATCATTTTGGTCCGGGCCCAGCCCACCGGCACAATGGGTCATGCCGGGAAGCATGAACAGGCGGATGAAATCCTTCGCGTCTGCTCCATTGGCAGCCAGTGCGCGCTCGTAGTAATCCACACCCATCATCGGTTGCAGAATCTGGTCGGACCAACCGTAAGTCATGATGATTTTGCCGCCTTTGGCCTTGAACTCACTCAGGTCGGTGTCCTGGGCATCCGCTAGCCTGCTCCAACGATCGAACAGACCAGTATCGCGGTCGAAATTGAAATCGCGGTAATCAAAGTCTGGTTGAGGCGGATCCAGAGCCAGGTATTGGAGAGTACCGATGCCCAGACCGAAATCGCCGGTAAAGCCGCCGGCTTCGTTCGGCACGATCAAGCCCATCCAGGGACTTGTGGCAGTGCCATTGGCACCGATGACCGGTTGCTCGCTGCCAGGCTCGAAGCCTGGAAAAATCTGGCTGCCGTCACTGGTACTGGGACCATCATAGACTTTCTGGATGGCCTCTGCCTGTGCAGGGGTCAGGCAGGAATCATTGTCACGTCCCGCGGTGCAGGCGGGCACGTCTTCGGCGACGTCGACCAGGCAATGACGGGGATCATCGATCAGGCCGTCCTCGAGGCCGTCGAGGGCATCGCATTTTGCCATGACATGTTCGGCCAGCAGTGCCAGTTTACCGGCGGTCAGTCCGGCATTTGCGACAGCCTGGTGATTCCAGATGGCGCCCATGCTGAAACCTGTCTGGTGTACCCAGGGTGCAATGGCCACGATGCCATCGAAATCATCGGGATAGCGCTGGGCCTCCAGCATGCCCTGGCGGCCGCCGTTGGAGCAGGAGTTCCAGTAGGCATAATCTACTGGCCGGGCGTAGTAGTGTGCAGCGACAGTCTTCGCGGTTACCGCCGTCAGGTGCACGGCACGGTAGGCATAATCGATGGCTTTTTGCGGATTGCTCAGGACAAAGGTGGCACCGGGTTCTTCAGAAGCTTTATGCCCGGTATCGGTGCTGGCCATGGCGAAGCCGTATTGCATAGCGCCGTTGTCCAGGGACATCGTGCCCGCATGGCCGCCGTTACCGACCATATAGATACGGCCGTTCCAATTGGCCGGCAGGCTGACCCGGAAGGTGATTTCCGGAGCCAATACCCCGGTGACCTGGCAATGCGCCGGGATGTCGCCGTTGGCTGCTACACTTTCGCTGGCAATGGATACCAGGTCAGGCAGGGATAACCTGCCTAAGGCATTGCAGGCCATGCCCGGTGTGAAGTCTGCACGCGTATAATCGGACAGCGAATCACTAGCGTTCGAAAAAGGTTGCGCGAGCGCTGCCTGCAAGGGCACTACAAGGCCGAGTGCAGTGATCAGTTTCCCTGTTGTTGTCATGATTTTCTCCGGATGTTGTTTTTATTGCCGGCTATCAGGGCGGCGAGGGATTCATTTTATGACTTACTGGCCCAATGTGCACTCGAGGAACTGGCTGCGGGACCGCAGCGGAGCGGAGAGGGACAAGCTGTGCCAGAGCAGGTGGGTTTCTCCTGTCACCAGCAGGGTATGGCGCACCGTGTCCACGATCCAGGTAAACGGCCCTGCATCTGAGATCGCCTGCATATCGACGGTGGTGTCTTCATAGGAGAGTCGGTAGCTGCCGGCACCGTTGTTATCCAGCTGCTGCGGCTCCAGGCGAAAGGTTATCTCACCATCAGCAGCTTCACACTGCACGGAGAAATCACACACCCGCTCGATAGTGCACTCGAACGTGCGAACGGCACCTTCGGCCAATAGAGTCGAGGATATAAGACATAAACAGAAATACAGAATAAGTCGTGAATAATTCATGGGATTATTTTAATCACTCTTTAAAAATTAACTACATGGATTTGGAAGAAGTCTTGTGCGGATGGGAGTAAAGGCGAGGTCGATGCAGGGCGTCGAAAATCAACATGGCCGAGTTCTTGTTTCTTTCCCAGATTGAGCATTTATGATTTAGGAGAGCCGCGCTCTCCCTTCCCACGGTAGGTAAGGAACTTCAATGATGGATAAACGAAGCGCGCAACACATGGTTATCTGAGTGTTTGGTTCGGAATGGAGTGCCACTTGCTATATAGCAAAAGAACCTTCGTATTCAACCAAGTAGAATTTTTACTAGTTTAAATGAAGAATTTCTTCCTTTAGCGTACCTTGACATATTTCCGCAGTCGCTGAGGCCGCGGTTCTCCGGCGAAGATGCTACCATGACGATCCACGCTTATTGATTCTGCGCCGCTACCTCCCTGCGTGATTGGTGGATTGTCGCCGGTGTCAAGGATGAAGTACTCAACCCATGCGGTATTGACGTCACCAATTCGAATGCCTTTCTCCCAGCCCGGGTTCTGGGTCATGTCTGATTCAGAGTCAGCAACATATATGGTACCGTCATCAGAGATCCAAACATCACTAGGCATACCAAACTGTGTCCAATCGGATAGGTGATTGCCGTTTTGGTCAAAAATCGATAGGCGTTTGTTGCCCCTGTCGGCAACGAAAAGGCGACCGTCTGGATCTATAGCCAGTGCGTGAGGACCCAGCAACTGGCCGGGGCCATAACCGGTGCCCGCAAATTCCATAATATAGGTGCCATCACTAGAGTATTTTACTATGCGATTGTTGCCGTCATTGTTATGGCCATCAGCCACAAATATGTCTCCGTTCGCCGCAGTTACAACGTCACTAGGTGCGGTGAAATGGTATGGGCCATCCCCGGAGACGCCGGCTTCGCCCAGAGTCATCAGCAACTCTCCGCTGCGTGAGAACTTAAATACTTGGTGGCCGAAGGGATGCCCAGATGGGGATTCCCCACTTCCAGCCTCGGTAACCCAGATATTGCCATTTCCGTCCACGTGCAGTCCGTGGGGCCAAGCGAAAAGCCGGCTGCCGAAAGCAGTGTCTACGTTACCCTCGGGATCGAAGCGTAGGATAGGATCAAGATCGGAATTATCACAGTAGGTCTGGCTGCCCCTAGGTATGCCATCACCCCCGCAGCGCAATATGGCCCAAAGATGTTCACCGTCGGTGTCGATATTGACACCGCCAGGCGAGCCCATCGGCCTGTCTTCTTCTAACTTTGCCCATGGCTGACCGATGAGACCGGGACCACTACCAGCTTGCAGCCCATCAACCGGTCGGTATGGATTCTGCCCGGACTGCGCTAGGCCTAGGTTGAATGTCAGTGCGCTTAGAATTAGCACTATTCCTAATCTGACATGTCCAAGCGATATGTTAAATGACATCAGTTAATCAACATAAACTGTAAAAAATCTGGAGACGACGAATTCTTATGCCAAAGATGTAAGATGTTTGGGTTAAGTTTTTGCTAGGGCTTTAACGCCGAGAAGCTCTCATCACCTGGCGGTTCATTGAATCTGATATGTACACGGTGCCATCGTTGGCCACCACTAGTCCATGAGGTCTGGCATTGACCTTAATGGTATCTAGTAAATTGCCATCATTGACGATATTAATCTCACCGGCGTTAGTATCACTAACGTAGATGGTGTCATCCGGCAATATCACCAAACCTCCTCGTGAGGGGAAGGGCCAGTGCTCTATGAACTCTCCTTCATGGCTAAACACAGAAACGCGCTTATTGCCGCTATCATTTACGATTATACGGCCCTTAGAGTCTAGGACTACACCATGTGGTGTATCTAGTTCTCCGTCACCGGAACCATGTACGCCACCGATAATGCGTACGAATTCACCATTGCTGTCGTATTGAATTACGCGGGAATTGTTATAACCGTCAGTGACATAAACGTCCCCTTCGGCTGTTACATATATGTCATTGGCCTGGTTAAATAAGTAATGGTCGCTATCATTTCCTGACTCATCGAGCATCCCTAGAGTCAAAATCAATTGGCCGTCAGGGGTATATTTGTCTGCAACATGGCGTCCAGTATCTGTAACCCAGTAGTTCCCGTCTTTATCATAGGTGAGGCTATGTGGAGTCTTGTAGACGCCTTCTTCACCCCAAGCTCTTATAAAATTTCCTTCGCGATCGAAGATGCGAAAATAAGGTGCAGTGCGGACTACGACTAAGATATTCCCGTCTGGCATGATATCTAGCCAGCTTACGGAGGCACCCCAGGAACCGCTAGGGTCCATAACCCAGTTCTCTTCAATGCGCCAATTCTGGGCGTTTAATAAAGTAGGAAAAAGAAGAAGAGCTAGAAAAATAGAATAGATGCGAGCATTCAAAATCGATCTCCAATTATAAATATTCATGAATATATCCTTATGGAATCGTGAATGGATTTTCAAAAGAATTAGACTTCTGCCGGTTTAATTTTACTTCTATCTCTGGAAAGTGTTTTGAAACTCTCAACAAAAGGCGAAGTTAAAAATCGCCAAAGAGACCGATGCGGGTTGTTGTCTCCTAATTCTTGCAATGAGCTACCAAAAACTAAGCTTTCAAATTCGCCCGGCCTAGGGATATGTAAAGTTCCAAACAACTTGTCCCATATCAAGAGTCCACATGGCCTACCAAGATTTACATTTCTATGTTCTGGTTTGGCGCTGTGGTGAAAAGGGTGATAACAGGGTGGGTAAAAAACCTTGTTTAGCGTTTTACCAAAGGATAGTGGTACATGGGAATGCTCAAATCTTTGAATAGCGCCTAGAAAAGCAGATATAAAGACTAAGTAGGTAACCGCTGTGGTGCTGGCGTTGACACCTGCCATATACATCATCATACCTCCAATTACTCCACCTCCCATATTCATATATACAAGTCGAATCAGCATGTCGACAGGGTGTGTTCTAATGAAAACGGGATGAAGAACCTCTGGAGTATGATGACCTTTGTGAAATTCCCAAAAAAATTCGACAAAATGAGCCTGGTAATGCCAGGCAAATCTTCCAATATCTACACCAAGCAGCGTAAACAAAATCTGCAGTGTGATTGCCAGCCATCCTGCAGATACTGACCAAGATATGGCGCCGAATTCCTGGGTCAGCCATATCTGTACCGCACCGGCACCTACAGCAAGTCCTGCAAAAAGCATAAAATTCAGTGCCCAAGAAATTGGAACCATGGACATATCAACCGTAAACGATTTGTGCTTGTAGATTTTTGCTGGCAACAAGTGTTTTATAGCCGCAGCTGTAGATAATGGCTGGTCTTTTTTTCGCAAGTAAACTAAATAAATAAAAATACCAATTATCAAAAACCAGAAATATGCTTTAGCTGAGTTACTCAAAGATCCTAAGACATAGGACCAAAAGGGCTGGGACGTAGTATTACCATGTGGAACTAGATGTTCCCATATAGCCTGCACTAACGGCAAAAAATATGTTTCGATGTAGTTCATTGATCAAACTCCTCCCTATTAAGTGAGTGTGAAATAACTTCAGTCGCAAGGCATTTAGAGTAATATCCCCAGTTCATGCCTAGAAGTAATGTTAGTATTCGAAATTTCTAAAGTTCTATTTATATTCTGAAAACTCCCTAACAAAAAAATTTTAGGTATGTTAGTAGATAAGAATTTTTTCAAAAATTAGGGGTTTTCCTAAATTTAAAAATATGCCTTAGTTAAACTACGACTAGTTTCGGTAATAACATAACTCCTATAACTTATGTAGAAAAGCCTGCTTGGGTAAGGGGTAATGTCCTGACACGCTCGCCAGTAGCGTTAAATATCGCATTTGTCACTGCGGGAATTACTCCTGGATAAGCTGGTTCACCTAAACCAGTCGGCTCATAGTTGGATTCAATCCAATGTATATCAATTTGAGGTGTTATCCCGATTCTTCCCAAGGGATATTGATGAAAGTTTGTTTGCTCTACCGCCCCGTTGCTAAAGGTAATTTCAAGTCCTAACAGTGTGCTTATTGCATCTATAATTGAACCTTCAACCTGGTTTCTTGCACTAGACGGATTTATGATTGGGCCGATATCACCGGCAACAGTGACTTTTTCTATAGTAATTTTGTTCTGACTATTTACGCTGACTTCTGCCACATGTGCGAAGTGCCCAGCATGACTAAAATGAAATGCAAGTCCAAGACCATGCCCGGCCGGCAGTTCTCTGCCCCAATTTGCCTTGTCAGTCACCAATTGAATTACTTCAGCGGCACGTTCAGTGTTTAGAGATCCGATATTACCCGGATCAAGCCATCTAGGGGCACCCAAAACTTCCAAAAGGAATTCCTTGTGGTCCCTACCTGCGTGAATTGCACATTCATGTAGGAATGATTGTACTGCAAATGCAATACCATTTGATCGGGGCGCCCTCAAGGGCCCTGCTGGCAAAAGACAATCTAGGGTAGTTTGAGTTACCTTTACATCATTGAGAATGTTTATTGGAAATTCATCGTCTGGAAGATTGGCGCCTCGCAGGGGTTCTTTAGTTCCTGGCCTTGCAAAGGTTATAAAATGATCTTGCCATGCTGAGAGTGCGTGGTTCTTGTTAATTGCCGCTTTAAACATATGGAATCCGGCAGGGCGATAAAAATCAAAAGTCATATCGTTTTCACGAGTCCAGAACGCTTTTATTGGAGCATCATAACGGGCAGCAATCGCCGCAGCCTCTATTACATAGTCATTTGATAGACGCCGACCAAATCCTCCTCCCGCACGAACCTGGTGAAGTAAAATATCGGATTCAGGAATATCAAAAAATTGTGATAACTCACTTACGGCGCGCTGTGGGGTTTGAGTGGGTGCCCACAACTCAATTTTGTTTCCCAAAACCCTTGCAGTACAGTTTTGCGGTTCCATACTTGCATGGGAAAGGAAAGGATAGGAATAAAAAGCTTCAACTGTTGAGCTTGCATGAGAAAATGATTCACCAATATTACCTTTCTCTTGCAAAACTATATCACCAGGTTTTTTTGCGATTTGTTGGGCATTTGCAACATATTCTGTCCATGTGTCAGATGATGCGGTGCTGTAATCCCAAGATACTTCGAGTTGACGCGCGGCTTTAATAGCGCTCCAAGTTGATCTAGCGACTATCACTACTCCAGAATGTATCGCTGGCTCATTTCTGACATAGTCGGCAGGGTTACCGCGCCCTACCATAATAAAGGCATCAACAACGCCTGATAGTGATCTTATAAAATTGAGGTTTGCATCTATTGCCGTTGCACCTAATCGTGGGCTTTTGACAAAATTGGCAAATAAAGTTCCTTGTGGTCTTTGGTCAAGACCGTATTTTAAGGTGCCTGTTACAATTTTTTTATTATCTACTCCGACTATTGGTTTACCAATTAAGCGCCACTGACTGCGATCTTTAAGTTTAAGTATAGAGGTGTCAGGAATATCTAAAGTGCTTGCCAGTTCGGCAATTTCTGAATAGGCCACTTTGCGATCCGAAGCGTCATGATAAACATTACTTTCCTGAGTACGTAGTTCATTAATATCAACACCAAGTTCAATGGCGGCAGCTCTAACCAGCATGTCGCGCGCTGAGGCGCCGGCCCGTCGATGTGGAAGCCATTGTGTAGGAGTGCCGCGTGAACCTCCTGCAGATTGAGAGCCAAAACGAAAAACATCAATTTCAGATTGCACAATGTCCACATCAGCCCAAGCGGCATCAAGTTCTTCGGCCACGAGCATTGGAAATGATGTTTTGACGCCTTGGCCGACTTCCGGCTGTGTCGCCATGATAATAATTCTGCCGTCTGGTCTGATCTGGACGTAGTCCGTCGCAAAAGTCCCTCTGATATCTTGGGCCTTTGAACGATCTAGGGTGCTGAAACCTAGTACTAATCCGCCGCCCGCAATACCGGTGAGCTTAAAAAAGGCACGGCGATTTACTGACAGACTGGTGTTGTGCGGTGGGGACTTACTTGAAAGAGATCGTGGCGCCATCTTTTGCAAACGTGGCAAATCCGCCGTTCTCCAAATAGTTTCTGCCAAGGCTGGAGTCATTGAGACAGAAATCTAAGAAGGCTGTCGAGGCAGGTTTTACATAATAAGGTGCTGTGCCTTCACCATCACCACCGTATGATTGGTGGGTGGCGCCGTCGATGATGATTTGGAACTTGTCATTGGGTGAACTAAGACGATAAGGCTCCATGCGCCAGTCTTCAGACCGCCCCGCACGTTGATCGCTAGTGCCATTAATAAACAAAACTGGCATATTAAGATTATTCCAGCTACTTTCCTGGAAGCCATAATCACCAGGCCCAGATGTGGCTATAGGTATAATACAGCGCACCCTAGGATCGCCTAAGTTAGCATTCTTAGTTTCACCAATATCAATTTCTACGCCACCAGATATCATAGCAACGAAGGAGCCGTATGAGTGACCTGCAACGGCAAGTCGATCTCGATTTAATTTGCCATCAAGGGAGGAAACTGTTTTTTCGATCTGGTCTAGGCTGTCAAATACAGCAATGATATCTCTCAATCTTTCTCGTGCCTTTGGTTCTGAAGGATGCATTCCGGCTTCGGTCATGCGCACGCCTTCATCATCATGGCCAGGATGGACAACGACAAAACCATGGCTTGCCCAGTGAGTAGATATTTCACTGAACATGTCTTTGTTGCCGCGCACGCTATGTGAAAATGCAATAACTGGGAATGGTCCGGTTCCTTCAGGATAGTAGATGCGCACTTGCACATCTTTCTCGCGAGTTTTATCTGCCAATGTCATCTCCCTAAGGGAATGTATCGGAAAATTCCCCGGTCTTGCATAGGCATCGCTAGCCTGAGCGCTTACGCTTGAGGTAAAAAATATTGTGGATATAAACACGCCCGCCACAAGTGCCAAAACTGACAAACTGGAGATGGGGCTGGCGTGTTTCATGCTAGTGCTCTCCAGTTAATAGAGTTTCTGAAAGTAGACCGTCCATCAGATCTTTATTGTTTTCCATGCACCAGTACTCAAAAATTTCCGCATCATCATCCATGCGTACAAAAACTCGAGTGTTCTCTATTGGCTTGGCATAGTACTTGGGGTCCACGATTGTAATTTTGTACTCTAATGTGTCAGCGTCAATGTGCCGTATACGTTCCGTGATGTGCATTTCCTCGCTAGTTGGATGTTCTCCAACATTATCAAGCCAGGACATGCCGTTGAATCCGTTGGATTCAATTACCAGGGTATCACCCTCATAGCGGCCAACAGATTTACCCATCCATGTAGGCTCTGGGTCCGCTTCGAGGTCGCGACCATCTGTAGGGACGATATGAAAGATGTTGTTGGATTCAAACAAAATCGCAAAGACATCGGCAGTCTGGACATACATTATCGGGTAGGAAGTCTGGTAGGCGCGTGTGTAGCCCCAGGGCAGGCAGCGAGCGGGCCAGTCTATTTTTGGCCCAGTGTGAACAGCCAGGCCTTCCGATGTGAATTCCAAGGGACCGCTACCCTTTGAACTGCAGCCAATACTGTCCGCACCACAACCTTGAACATCTTGAGTGATATTACTGATACGAGGTCGGTCCCACATGCCATTGAAGTCTGGTTTACCATCTGCAAGTCGGGGTATCACACCCTGAGCTAGGACGTTTGCTGAGGCAGTCGCAATAATACCAGTCAGTAGCGCAGCCGATGATTTCAGTGCCATTCTAATGATTCTCATTATTCTAGCTCCGAGGCGTTTCCTGAAAACAGCCGAGTTCCGTCCGCCAGCCGAACGGCCCGGGTATAGCAACTGTAGGGATCATTACGGGCTTTAAGCCCTTCAACGGTGACTATGTCTCCGGGCGCTAGTGAATCCTTGCTCCAGCCACGACGACGCAGCGAGTTGGGGCTGCCCCCTTCGCATTGGTACTCTGCAGGCGAGCCATCCAGGCCTGGAGCCATAACATAGATCCAAATATGAGGGTTGAACCATTCAACCTTGGACACAGTCCCTTCAATGGTCACAGTTTGTTCGACGTCGAAAGAGCTACCAACTGAATGGTGGGCTATGGCTGAAGAAGTCATCAAACCACTTAAGCCCATTAGTACAACAGCATGAAGAAGGAATTTCATGGTGCAACCTCCTGAAGAAGAAAGTCATTCAATATTACTGTAGTAAGCTTAAAAATATCAATTGGATTGACAGGGTCACGTAAGCAATGGGGAGAAAAGTTACTTCGCAATTTATAGAACTAAATGAAATCGAATAAGCCATAAAAACAATATTTTATAACCGACTTCTCGAAATGAAGGCGGCTTGCAGCAAGATTCTGACGCTGATTTCATTGACGCTCATAATGGCTAGAATTTAACATTTTGGTGATCTCCTAAACCATATGTCAACCGAGATGAAAATCCTTGCGCTGTCCCTAGTCTTAACAGTCACCATAATTATTTGCGGTGCATCTTTGAATGAATTTACCGCCCAAAGTATTACTGAAGCCGCGCCTGTATCGATGCCGGATACCGTCGTTGCAGAAAAATATGCTTCCACCCACAAGCCGATAGAGCAGTTGGGGCGATTCCTGTTCTGGGATCCTGTGCTATCCGGTGACCAAGATACGGCTTGCGCCACCTGCCATCACCCGGATTTTGCCTACACCGATGGTCGGGAACTCTCAAGGGGTACAGGTGCTGTTGGTCTGGGTCCTGACAGGATAGATAATAGCGACGGCATTATTCCCGATGTCAGGCGCAATGCGCCGACCGTGCTCAATACAGCTCTGAATGGCATGGGCAGTTTCAGCGGACAGGGTGGGGCACAGCTAAATCCCCGGCGCATGAATACAGGCCCCCAAGCGCCGATGTTCTGGGATCATCGCGTGCGCAGTCTGGCTCTCCAGGCGCTGGAGCCCATCAAGGTCTTTGAGGAGATGCGCGGGCCCTCTTATTCTGTGGAAGAAATTCTGGATGTCCTTGTATCGCGGCTTGCGGTAATCCCTCAGTACCGTAGTCTTTTTGAAGAAGCTTTCGGCGAAGGTTCAGAGATTACGGCGTTTAGGATTGGCGAGGCCATTGCGGCATTCGAGAAAACACTGATTGCTATGAACAGCCCTGTCGATAAATTTCTCGCCGGGGATAGAGCGGCGCTCAGTGCACAGCAGCAGCGAGGAATGAAGACATTTGAAAATAAGCGCTGTAACAGTTGCCATGGTGGTGTTATGTTCTCCGACTATACGCTTCATACTGAAGGGGTTGCAGAACATCCTCGGCTTTTATCAGCTGATGCAGGTGCCGGCTCTTTCGATTTTCGTTCCCCGACCTTGCGTAATATCGCCCTGACTGCTCCCTATATGCACAACGGAACATTGGCGACACTTGAGGATGTGCTGGACTTTTACAACGAAGGGCAGTCTAGGAACCCGAACGTGGCTGGCGCCGGAGACGGGCTCAACGCGGAGGGATTGCCACGGCTGGATGCGAGCTTTACCGATGTGCCGCAGATGAGTGATGAAGAGATGGCGGATATCATCGCTTTCATGAGGGCGCTTACCGATACAGAATTCGATAAAAGCATCCCTGCTTTTGTTCCCAGCGGTCTGACCCCGGGAGGGAGCATTCACGGTAATAAACCTGAAGTACGATAAATGGCTTTACGGCACAGACCCTAGAAGTAGACCACGCCTTTCATCAGCATTCTCGCTGTGCGCAATACGCCAGCTCTTTTTACTGTCCAGTGATCCTTGCCGGTATCGATATCCAGGGTGATATCCAACCTCCCAGCGATATGCTCGATCACAACGTCCTGGCATGGCTCTGCACTAATCGTTACAACTTCATGCACAACAGTGCCCGGCAGGCAGGCCGCCGTGGCCACACAAATACCCCCGGTTACAGCATGAGCGCTGTGCAGTATGTGAGGGGTAAGATACCTGGAGCGAACAGTGCCGCCGGCAACCGGGGAGGAAACAATGCCCACTTTGGGAACCACCGAGTCCTTCACATCACCAAGTCCCATTTTCTCACCCGCAATCAGGCGGATGCTTTCGATCCGCGCCATGAGCGCTTTGTTCGAGGCAAAAAAGGCGGCATCCTCTCCGCCATCCAGTCCTAAGCCGTCGGCACGAATAAGCACCATCGGCATGGCGGCATCGACACAACTTGTTTCCACGCCATCAATCTCGTCTTTTAAATTTCCCGTGGGCAGCAGGGCGCCAGTCTTGCCGCCAACGACCTCCGAAAAATACAGCAATATCGGGGCGCTCGAGCCTGGAACACCGTCAATTACGGCATCTCCCTCGTAATTCACAACGCCGCCCGGTGTTTGCACAACAGCATCAATGACGGCGTTGGTATTAACGTTGAAAATCCGGATCGTGGTTTCGGGATCCTTCGCGGGCACAAGACCAGACTCGATGGCAAAGGGTCCGACGCCGGCCAGCATATTGCCGCAGGGCGGGGCTGTATCCACGATTGGCCGGTCAATTGCTACCTGGGCAAAAAGATAATCCACATCCACATCAGGGTGCTCGGAAATACCCACCATGGCGATTTTACTGGTAAGAAATTCTGCGCCGCCGACACCGTCTATCTGGCGCATGTCGGGCGAACCCATGAGGCGAAGCAGGATGGCGTCACGCTCATTCACGTCTCTTGGCAAGTCGGCCGTATTGAGATAGGGGCCTTTGGAGCTACCGCCTCGCATCAGGCAGCAGGGGATGGCTTGCTGTGTCATGGAAGGCTATATACTGGCATCAAGCGGGTAAATTCAAGCGAAAGTTCAAATAGCGCCCCTGCCGGAAATATTGTCCCCGAGCAATGGTTTATAGTTCAGCTTCCATGGTGGCGATCCTTGCACGCCAGCAGGTGGCTACCATGTCGATAAATTGCTGGACATCGCTGTTGCCGATAACCAATGGGTTGGATCCCGATACTTGGCTGGATGGAGACATGATGAAGTCACGTGCCACGGGATCAAAGATCATCTCATGGGGATGCAGGGCAATGTCAGCTCTGGCTCTTGCTGTGAATTCCCCAAGATGCTCAATACCCTGGACTGCTTCCTGATGTACATCGACACCGCCTCGCGGAGTGAGCTCCATCACAACAGCTGTGTGACGCTGTCCACCTTCGAAGACGGGAAATATTAGGGAAATTGCACCGGGTGTATGGCCCGGGGTGATCACGATAGTGATGGGTGTATCTCCCAGCATCAAGGTTTGCCCGTCCCGGGCGATGCTGTCTGCATCAGGTGCTCCCCCCAGTGTTCCCCAGTCACTTTCGGAAAGCATCACCCTTACCCCTCGATCCCGAAAGTAAGCGGCACCTCCGGAATGATCCCCGTGAAAGTGCGTTATAAATACAATTTCGAGATCGTCAGGATCCAGGCCAAGCCGGCGCATCCCGGCAACGATAATTTGTTCAGCCTCTTCGACAGTGTTAAGGGTATCAATCAATGCCAGGCCACCCGAGGTCTCGATTACCCAGGCGCCGACATCGGTTTTTCCTACATAGTAGAGATTGTCGAACAGCCGGGCGGGCTCAGCAGCAACTCCTTCTCCCAGGCCTGGAAAGCGTGATGGCTGGACAGTACACTGCCGCACGAAGGTGGCCTCGGAGCGCGCATTGGATAATGCCCGGGCCTGCGCCACCAATACCGGATCTGCATCCTGTGCCTGCAATTGTCCTGAAAGACATAGCCCGGCCAGCAAGGATATGGTTTTAACAACTCGATCCATAATCACGCCCCTCTTCATATTGATAATGCGTCATCTGTATCGGTAAGGCTGAGCCGCCAGTGACGTCATTTCATACTTGTTGGTATACAGGGCGCCAACTGCTGCTTTCCTGGCCGCCCTGGCCGGGTACCAGACCGTGCCGTCACCCGCGACACGAATCTTCGGGTAATCGGAGAACTGCGGTGTTGGGTAGTAGGTGAATGACTCAGCTTCAGGATTGAAGTTGATAATCGCTCCTCCTTGTCCCCCGTCAGTTACCCACACCTTGTTATCATCATTCGGATCTGGCCAGGTATCGTAGGGTTGGGATGAAAACATCGGAACGTCGTATTCGGTCATTTCTCCCGTTGCGACTTCGATCTTGCCCAGCTTGCCCATGCTGTAAATGCCATACCAGACGGTGGAGCCGCTGGAGTCTACACCGAGGCGGCGGACATTGCATGGCGCTTCATCTGGGACCTGCGAAGGTGAGAAATATTCTTTCCATTCCTCAGTGGACGGGTCAAAACTTGCCACTCCGCAACCACGGCTCAACCCGGTCCAGACCATGTCGTTGGCATCAACAAGTAGCCCATAGGGCCTGGAATCGGCGGTTGGCTCCATGTAAAGGGTGATCTGGCCTGAATCCCTGTTCCATTTACCGATACCGTCATAGTCGCTCTCAACGCCATCCAGGATGAAATCGCGAGTCGAAAACCAGGCGTTGTCTCTGGAATCGAAATAGGGGGTGTGGCCCCGGCCGACAATCTTAGCGTCACCGGCATTCATGTTGTAGCGGGTCATTTCGCCGGAGTCCGGGTCCAGGCTGCCGAGATGGAAGCCGTCGGTTTCCGCCCACCAGACCTTGCCGAAGCGGTCTATATTAAGACCATGGGGATCGCCTTCAGGATCGGGCAGCGGATAGTCGGTTACTTCACCGGTGCGCGGGTCCAGCTTGCCAATACGGTTCGGCGTGATGCGTTCTGTGAACCAGACATTGCCAACCTGGTCGATATCCACTTCCTGCGCTCGGCGGTTGGTGTTGTTGGCATCCAGCACTGGATCCAGTGGCAAGTAGTACTCGATGTACTGGGCAAGGCCAAGGGCATCTTCATCCAGAGGGAAATCCGCAGGAACAGCCCTTGGGGTACCGTCCAGGCCGAAATTAGTTGTCAGGTAGCCGGCAATCTCGCTTTTCTGCTGATCGTCAAACGTTCCAGATCGTATATGGCCCCTAGCGATCATCCGGTCCACGACACCGTCCCAGTAAACGCCCGGCATGGTCTGCTGGCCGAAGAAAGTTGCGTTATGACAACTCAGGCATGTACCTTGAACATATTCATAACCAGCCTCATCGGGTGGAAACAATTCGTCGAAAGAAACGAATTCAGTGCCCGCAGTGCCAAATAGGTCTTCCTGTTCGGGAGAAGGTGTGCCTTCTTGTAATGAAAAGCTGAGAACGCGTTTGGAGCCGGGCTGGATTTCTACACTCTGTGTTGGGGCTGCCATGCCGAACTTCCTGACACTGACTTCATAATTACCTGGAATCATGTTCACCGCTTCGAAATTCCCATTTTGCGTATAAACCATGTATAAAATATTCTTGTCGATATTCATGGCATAGATCTGGGCAGCCTGAAAGGGTACAGAGGCATCAACAGAACCAGACAACGATCCTGTATTCATGATCACATCATCGATAGGAGCAGGCAGGGATTCGGCACTACCGGCTGCCGCACTCGAGGGGGCTGCCGTAGTTTCGGAGGGTGGGGCGGTTGAAGCCAGCGACGCGGTATCTGTGCTGTCCGATTGACTGCAGCCGGCGATGACCGCAGTCGCAATTGCTGCTAGAAAAACAATCTTTTTCATAGTAAGTGTTCTCCGTTTGTCGTCATGAAGAATTACTGTGCACAGGATTTCTGTAATGCTCGTTGTTAGGGTGCGTTACAGGCGTAGCTAGAAGCGTCATCAGGGCTGCCAGTTCCTGTAAAGGTTGCTACCTGGGGGTAAGGGCAAAGTGCCCGTGTTCTGGGAGCGCCGCCTTCGGTGGTGCCTGATATGGTGATTCGCTCCGGCGGCACATTCGTATCTACCCATTCTTTCAGTTCACGGCCGACATCAAAAGTGCCTAGAGCACCTTCCCACCCGCAATGTTCCTTGTTGGGTACCATGAACAGGCGAACCGCGTTATTGGCGGCGATGGATCCGATTGTTGTCTTGACGCTGTTGTAGTAATCAATGGCAAGATCAGGAGGTATATAGGTGTCATTCCAGCCTTCCCAAATCAAGAGTTTTCCGCCTCGTTCAACAAAGTCGCTTATGTCTGGATCCAGGGCATTGACGACAAGGTTTGCCTCTGTGTCAGCCAGGGCCACGTCGGTAGCGTAATTGACCGGACGGTCTTTGGACGTCCAGTTGGCGTCCCTGAAGACAAAATACTTGAAGAAATCCTCAGACAGCCGGAACGGTTGATCACCGACGGTCGTTCTGACCCAGGTCATTTCACTGCCCGGCATGGGTCCCGGAAAGATCTGCTGATGGGTCAGGGGATTGGTCGCACCGGCGTAAATCTTGCGCACGGCAGTAACCTGCGGCTCCGTCAGGCAAGATGCGCCATCGGTACCAGCGGGGCACTGAATGGATGCTGGATCGAAATTGCAGATTTTTGGGTTTTCTATTACGCCGTCCTCTACCCTGTCGAGCAAGTCACATTGTTTAATAACCGCATCGTGGAGCATCTCGTATTTTTCCGGCGTGATATAACTCGCTGCATCCAGATGAGTCGCGTCCCAGTTCCACATCTGGTGAAAAATATGATGGGTTTTATCGGACATGCCTGTGATGGCAACGGCATCGTAATCATAAGGATAACGTTGCAGGGCATTTTGCGCCGTAACTGCACTGCCGCCGCAGCCGTTGATGAAAGAAAAGTCCGGGCCCTGCCCATAATATGCGTTCATGACCAGTTTTGCTTTGACCGGCACCTCGTGTCCTGATCGGTAGCCAAAATCAATGACCTTTTCTGGTTCTGTCAATGCATAGCTGGAATCACCCTGGTGGCCAGTATCACTTCCCGCCGTCGCATATCCCATTCGCAGGGAAGTTGCGAGATCGTTGTAGGGAATCGCACCGCCAATACCCGAACTGCCGCGGCCTTCAAAAGTGCCGCCCCAGTTTTCAGCGGGCATCCACACTTCCATCCGAATGTCAGATTGCGGCGTAGGTTTTACTGTTGCTGCTACACGGCAAAAGGCGGGTAAGTCAGAAAAGTCGGCATCGCTATCGGAAAGAAGCAGTGTTCCAGCAGCTATGTGTTCTGCTGAAGTGATGGTGGTGTATGGAAGGGAAAGGTCTGCCAGTGCCTGGCAGGCTCTGGCATTCAGTGTCGTTTGCGCGATGGCTGGAGCGTTCATAAGAATTGAGGTCAGACAGGATATACATGCTGATAAATATTTTTTCTTACTATATTTTTGTGTCACTGAACCATCCCCTCCACATCATTTCATTCGAAAAGTAATAGTTGAAACTTACCCCAAAAATGTATTTAAAAAAAGTTGTGAGTAGAATATGAAAGATATTCATGACACTTACCATTTTCATAAGCCGAGCGTTACAAGATGATATTTGGTAGTGAAAACAACTGGCCCCGCTTCCATTGTGTGATATCCTTTTTCGCATATAAATCAAACGTATAAAGAAACTAAATTTACAACTTTGTATTGTAATTAGGGTAGCTGGGAGTCGTAGCAAATCGAGCAATGATATTCAGCAAGAATCACATTATGGCCCTGGTGGTGGCTGCTCTTGTCGCAATAGCCTTTATTACTGATCTTCGGCCCGTGTCGTCCTTACAGGGATCTGTGCAGGCTTTTCCTAGGCGTTCGGTTGAACTGGTCATCCCGTTTGGCACTGGGGGCGCCAGCGATATTTTTGCCCGCCAGTTTGCGCGTATTGTCGAGCGCTATCTGGATACTTCCATTGTCGCTGTCAATAAAAGCGGCGCTGGCACCATTGAAGGCTTGCTTTATGCCGTTACTGCACCTGCCGACGGCTATACGATCCTCGAAATCACGCCTTCTTTGCTGATCGTTGAGGCGCAAAACCGCAGCTCAGTCAAGTTTCGGGATGAATTTGAACCGCTGCTCAAAGTCCAGAATGACGTGGTCCTATTTGGTGTGGCAGATAGCAGTCCTTTCGCCGGCATAGATGAACTTCTCGATTATGCCAGGGAGAATCCCGGCAGCCTCAAGATTGGCGGTCTGTCTCCGGGCGGCCTCGATAATTACATAGCCAGCGGCTTTGCCAAAGCTGCAGGGATAGAATGGACCTACGTACCATACCAGTCCGGCGCCGAACTGAAAGCGGCCGTTCTCGGAGGTGAATTGGATGTTTACCAGGACAAACTCATTTCATTCATGGGTCTGGTTGCAAGCGGCGATGTCCGGCCGCTTATTGTGCTCAATAATAATCGCTTAGATGTGTCGGGGCTTCAGGATGTTCCGGCATCCGTTGAAAAGGGCATCAATTTCACGCAGGGATCCTGGCGTGGTTTTGTGGTCAGGAAAGACACCCCTGCGGAACTGAAGGCAATTCTTGCTGCTGTTTTTACGAAGGCTTACGAAGATCCTGAATACAAGGCCATGGAAGAACGTGATATGACTAACCTGGTTCCAGGCTACCTGTCGGGAGAACAGTTCGACCAAGCCTGGGATTCGGAATTTGAAAATTATGCGGCCGTTTTCAGCGAACTGGGACTGGTAAATCCTTGAGCATGAAGTTGCACGACATCTACCTCAATCAGTAAAACATGGCAGCGGAAATCGTTTTCAATTGCATCCTTGGCCTGTTCATCGCCGTCTATCTTGCCAAAGTCCTGCGGCTGCCAGACTTAGAAGACACGCTCGACACCTTGGGCGCCAGCGGATTCCCTCAGATAATCGGCGTACTGGCACTCCTCTTGCTGGTGCTACTGACAGTCAGGGCATTACGAAGCAAATCCCCGGTTGACCTGCCACTGCTAGACATCAAACGCGCTGAGGGGCGATTGCTATTGCTCAATATCGCACTATTGGTGGGCTATATCATCCTGCTAAATATTCTCGGCTTTGCAGTCAGCACAATACTTTACATGTTCATTGCTGCGTCATCCTTTGGCTACGATAAGTGGACACGTCTAACCTTATTTTCTGCGATTGCCTCTGTTGCCCTAGTTATAATGTTCGGTACCGTCTTTTATGTTCCTTTGCCTCGCGGAATTGGCATTTTCCGGGAACTCAGCTTCCTCGTGTATTGAGAGGCAGATAACGAATCATGGAAATCATCCTGCAGGCCTTTGATGCTGTTTTCAATCCTCTGACCCTGATGTTGATCGTGGTCGGCACAATGTTCGGCATCGTTTGCGGCTCGCTTCCTGGGTTGAGTTCATCAATGGCCATCATCCTGTGCCTGCCTTTTACCTATTCCATGGATGCAGTTACTGCTATCGTCCTGCTGGTAACGGTATATCTGGGCGGGGCGTCCGGCGGCTCTATCTCAGCCATCCTGCTTAAAACTCCTGGCACGCCCGAAGCTATCGCCACGACTTTCGACGGCTATCCTATGGCCCTCTGCGGCATGGCCGGCAAGGCGCTTGGGCTGGCGGTGACGGCCTCTGCTTTCGGCGCTGTCTTTTCCGCCTTCATTATGCTTCTTGCTGCGCCTTTGCTTGCCTCTGCGGCCTTGTCTTTTCAGAGTGCGGAATATTTTGCTCTCGGCCTTGTTGGCTTGGCCTGTATCACAAGCATAGGGTCTAGAAACCAGTTAAAAGCAGTTTTTTCTGCGCTAGTCGGGCTGATGGTTGCCACTATCGGGCTGGACAGTATCAATGGCTTGGAGCGCATCGCCTTCAGTCAGCCATTCCTAATCAACGGCATCAATTACATTTCCGTGATGATCGGCACTTTTGCCATTGCCGAGGTCTGGAAAAACATAGAGCGCTACTACCTTCGTGAAACTGGCGTGCGGACCGAGGGCAAAATATCCATGCAATTAATGAAGTTCAAAGATATGGCTCGGATGTGGGATACCTTCCTCAAAGGTTCGATACTCGGCACGCTTATCGGCATCATCCCAGCAGCCGGTGGCTCAATTGCCAGCCTCATTGCCTATGGAGAGGCATCCGGTCGGCACAAGCAAGAAAAACCGGCCTTTGGTGATGGCAACCCCCGGGGCATAATCGCGCCAGAGTCTTCCAATAATGCCGCCATAGGCGGCTCCTTAGTGCCAACGCTTGTGCTTGGTATACCCGGCAGCCCTGTAGCTGCCGTTATCATGGCGGCTTTTCTGATTATCGGCCTTACGCCTGGACCTCTACTGATACGTGAACAGCCGGTCATGCTCTATGCGATTTTCATGGCAATGACAGCATCCGCACTGTTGTTGTTTATCGGCGGCCGATTCGTTACCAGCCAGTTCGCCCATATCCTGAGACTGCCCTATCCTCTGCTGGGTAGCCTGATAGTGGTGCTTGGTCTGGTGGGTGCCTATTCATTGAAGAACTCTTACTACGATGTACTAATCATGTTTATTTTTAGTCTGGTGGGATATTTTTTTGAAAAATTCAATTACTCCAGTGCCGCATTGATTCTGGGCCTGATCCTAGGCAACCTTATCGAAGTGTCCCTGCGCCGCCAGATTATAGTGGGTGACGGCAGTCTGGCCGGGTTCTACACCCGCCCGCTGGCTCTGATAATTATTGGCATTGCGGTTATGGCCCTGCTCTGGCCTGCAGGCAGGGCGTTGCTGGTATCAGGAAAGGCGCGCAAAATTGATTGAGGAAAAGCAGCAGAGTAACTTCCGAATGATCCACACAAAGACAGGCAGTATTTAATATGCTGATATCTGCAATTCGCCATTCCGAACTGGCTTGCACATTTCTGTTTGCAGCCTTGTCAACAAGGCCTGCACTGTCGCAGGACCGGGCGAGGCAACTTTTGCCGGGTGGGTTCACCGCATTACCCGATGCACCTGTAGCTCCCACTCTGTTGGGTATCGCGATGATTCCAGCCTCGCGCCTGCTAGATGTTGAAACGCTTGCTGCGGCCTACCCCCAGTTTGTAACGCGGGCCCATGCGCGTGGCGTCAAGGTGATAGCGGCTACTATGATGCCTTTTGAATGTGTGCCTTCTGCCAATTTCTAGTCCCGGAAAAGGACAGTCTGCGTAACAGTTTCAAAGCATGGATAGGCAGCGGTACTTTCTTCGATGGCATCATCGACCTAGATGCCATGATGCGGGATCCGCAAAACTATGCGTCTTTCATGCCCGGACTGGATACCGACAAAAAATTTGGGCCATATGCCGCAGGCGAACAGATGATTGCCGAAGCGATCAACATTGAACTGTTACGTTGAGGCTGGATCAATCATTAACTTTTCAATTGTCAGGTCAGGAGCAAGAAGTATGAAACAAGTGAAAATAGTAATTCTCGTGAGTCTGGCAATGTTGGCCGGCTGGCCTGTTGCAAATGCCCAGGAAGGTTTTGCGGCACCCCCGCAAACTCCCTATGGTCGTCCGATTGCACTTGAATCAGCCAAGGTTGCTGCTGCAGCTGCTATGGCCGCCGCCAGTAGCAGGGGCTGGATGATGGCCTTGGCGATTGTAGATACCGGAGGCCATCTGGTTTATTTCGAAAAGATGGATGGCACACAGACCGGCAGTGTCGAAGTGGCAATCGACAAGGCCAGATCTGCAGCCTTGTTCCGTCGTCCTACCAAGGTATTCGAGGATGGTGTGGCACAGGGCGGGCAGGGCATCCGTTTACTCAACCTGCGAGGCGCAGTACCGCTGGAAGGCGGCATCCCCATCATCGTCAACGGGGAACTCATAGGCGGTATCGGCGTTTCAGGCGGCAGTGGTGAACAGGATGGTATCGCTGCCCGGGCCGGCGCCGCAGTCATTCAGTGAAAACAGGAGAAAGACCGATGAAAACAATCGTGGATATGCGCGGATTTTCCGCGAAAAACATGCGTGTGATACTGGCATTATTGCTTTTAGCCCTTAACGTAGCCAATGCTCAACAGGACAACTCACCTTCTCTTGAAGGCATCATTGACCTGCACGCTCATGTGGCACCCGAAACAGAATTGCTGAATTTCCGACGTGCTTTCGATGCCCTTGAAGCTGCCCAGATTGCCAGCATTTATGGCATGCGTGGGATTGTATTGAAGGAGCACCACACAGAAACCGCTTCATGGGCCTATCTGGTGTCGCGGGTAGTGCCGGATGTCGAGGTATACGGCGGGATCGTACTCAACCGGGCGGTAGGCGGACTCAATCCAGTGGCAGTAGAGGCCATGGCCCTGTCGCGTGGCAGACACGGTAAGCTGGTCTACATGCCGACGATTGATGCGGAATATCGCAATGCTAATCCAGCCACTGCAGTACCCGTAACCCGGGATGGCGAATTGCTGCCAGAGGTCCATGAAGTGCTGGAAGTAGTTGCAAAGTATGACCTTGGCCTGTCCACCGGCCATGTAAGCCCTGAAGAAACCAAGATGGTAATCAGGGCCGCAGTGGAAGCCGGTGTCAACAAGATCTATGTACAGCATCCCAACCACAGTGGCATGGCAGTCTCGATGGCAGACATGAAGGAAATGATCAGACTTGGTGCCCTTATTGAGGTGGTGCTCAGCGGCGATGGCCTGACGGGCGGCGGTCCCGATGAAGTGGATATGGTGAATCCGGCAATTGACTTCGGACCGCAGAAACTGGCGGACATTCGAGAGCTGGGACCGGAAAATATCGTGTTGACTACTGACCTGGGTCAGCCTAACCGTGTTGATTATGCACGGGCATACCAGATGGCGCTTGAGGTGCTGGCCGATTCCGGATTCAGCCAGGAAGAGATCGATTTGATGACCAAGCACAATCCCGCTAGGTTCCTGGGGCTAGAATGAAGCTATTCCCGGTTCTGATGTCCTGCACTTCTAGTTCATGATTTTTTCTCGCAGCGGGTTACTGCTGGTCTTGTTCAATCGGTAAACGCGCCAAATGAGTGGCACTGATTACCGGGGAAAGGTCAGGCCTTTTTGACTATTAAATCCAGAGTTTGAATAAGTACATTACCAATCATTTACAAGGGTTTATGAATGATTATTCTGCAGCCGAGTTCTGCAAGTTTCTTCAGGAATCAAGTGCTTTTAAGGTAGTCTTGGGAAAAGACTATATTACTCAGGAGAATTACTGATGAAAGGAAAACTGTCACATCTGCGGCCAGTAGCCCTGCTTATATGCATTTTTATAATCCTGGGAGCTGGACAGGTTTCCGCCCAGATCCGGGTGATCAGTGCAAATCCTGTATCCGAGGCGATAATCGAGCTGGCCGAGGCTTTTGAACTCATGACCGGATATTCCGTTGCAGTTGAAGTGATGGGTACCAATGCGATCAATCAGTTGCTGGTATCTAATGAACCTGCTGACATCCTTGTCGGAACGCTTGCCATTGTTGATCAGGCAGTTATCGATAATCATGCGTCTTCACCCGCGATCCCGGTGGCAAGGGTTGGTATTGGCATCATCATCAGGGATGGTGCACAGGCTCCCGATATTTCTACCGTCAGTGCTCTCAGGCAGGCAGCTCTTGAAGCCGATGGTGTGATTTTCAATACTGCGGGCTCGGGCCAGTCGGTGGACCGGATGTTTGAAGAACTTGGCATCAGTGAGCAGATAACGCCCAAAAGTGCGCGTCCCGCGAATGCTGCCCAGACCATGGATCGCATGAGGGCCGGTCAGGGCTTGGAAATTGGTTTTGGTTTGCTGTCTGAAATCCGACCCTACGAAGGCAACGGGATTGTGTTGATCGGCAGGTTACCTGAGGAATTACAGACCTGGATAAACTACGAAGGGATAGTACTTCAAAGGTCAGGAAGTCCGGCAATTGCGACAGAATTCCTGCAATTTCTTGTTTCCGATGCTGCACGCGAAACTTTTGCAGCTACAGGCGTGGATTGAAGGTTTCTACCTGGGATAGGATGTCTTTGGAAAGTAATTTGGTGCGGACGGGGAGACTTGAACTCCCACACCTTGCGGTACTGGAACCTAAATCCAGCGCGTCTACCAATTCCGCCACGTCCGCATTAATCATCTTGAAGGCGAGTGTGAGTATTATACCCGACTCCGCCGTCACTGCACCCGGCACGCATTGAATTCCGCCGGCGCCTTGTCTATTCTGAACGGCCTCACTACAGAAACCCCTCAGGAGAAACATATGTACAGGCGCCTGTTGACCCCCTCCCTGATTCTCGCGTCGGCCATCACCGGCACTGTTGTCGCCCAGCAACCTCAGGTCAGCGCTGCCCGCAATCCAATCGACGTCAATGTGGACGCCTACCTGGACCGCATCCAGTTGCCCGAGGGCTTCGAAATTTCCATTTATGCCCGGGGCATGGAGGAGGCGCGCCAGATCGCTCTCAGCGACAATGGCGTGCTGTACGTGGGAACCCGCGGAGCCGTGGGTGCCGACTCCATCGGCAAGGTCTACGCCATTCCCGATGCCGACGGTGACGGTGTCGGTGATGAAGTCATTACCATCGCCGAGGGTCTCAACTTTCCCAACGGCGTGACCTGGTATGAGGGTGACCTGTACGTAGCCGAGATCAGCCGCATCCTGCGCTACCCCGATGCCGACAACCACCTGCGCGATATGCCAGCACCGGAAGTGGTCACGGACACGCTGCCCACCGAGTACCAGCACGGCTGGAAATTCATCGACGTCGGCCCGGACGGCAAGCTATATGTCCCGGTTGGCGCACCCTGCAACATCTGCGTTCCGGAAGGGGAATTTGGCACCATCCTGCGCATGGACCTGGACGGCGGCAACCGCGAGATCGTGGCCCGGGGTGTCCGCAATACCGTGGGTTTCACCTGGCATCCCGACACCGGCGAGCTCTGGTTTACCGACAACGGCCGTGATCTCTGGGGCGACACCACGCCGCCCGAGGAGCTCAATCGCGTGAGCCGGGCAGGACAGCATTTTGGCTACCCCTGGCGTTATGGCAAGGGCATCGTTGACAACGAATTCCCCACCACTATGCAGGACAGCGACTTCACGCCGGCCGTCCTGGAAATGCCAGCCCACACCGCTGGCCTGGGAGTCGAATTCTACACCGGCAGCCAGTTCCCGGCGCAATACCGCGGTCAGCTCTTTGCCGCCTACCACGGCTCTTGGAACCGCAACCCGCCGCAGGGCTACCTGATCCGCCTTATGCGTTTTGCCAACGGTAGCGCGCAGGGTTTTGAGGACTTTGCCACCGGCTGGCTGGTGGAGGATCCTGCTGATGCCAACCGGCTCGTTTACTGGGGCCGCCCGGTAGACATGGAACTAACCCCAGACGGTTCACTTCTGGTGTCGGATGATCACAACGGGGTGATATACCGGATCAGCTACAGTAACTGACCGCGTTTTTCATGATCTCGGGAAGGGAGCCTCGGCTCCCTTTTTGATAGGTGTCAAAAGCCCGTTTACAGGAGATTTTATTATTGGCAAGATAGATCAAAATAATTTTAATTATAGATAAAATAAATGATAAAACTCAGGGAATTGGAATACCTCGACGCCATCGAGCGCTTCAAGCACTTTGGCAAGGCCGCCGAGGCCTGCCACGTCAGTCAGCCGACGCTGAGCGGCCAGATTATCAAACTGGAAGAACAGCTGGGCGTTACCCTGATCGAACGTCATCGCCGCAACATCATGCTGACCCCCGCGGGCAACCAGTTGCTGGCCAAGGCGAGGAAAGTGCTCAATGCCGCCCACGACCTGGAGGTCACCGCCAAGACCCTGGGCGACCCGCTGTCAGGTGAGATGCACCTGGGACTGATTCCGACCCTGGCGCCTTACCTGCTCCCCCATATCATGCCCGACCTGATCGCTGGCCTTCCGCGTATGGAATTCTTTCTGCACGAGGAACAGACCAGCGACCTGGTCCAGGCACTGGACAAGGGCCATCTTGATGCCCTCATCCTTCCGTGGCTGGATGACATGAAAGATTTTGATGCCTATGACCTCTTTGATGAGCCTTTCGTGCTGGCCGTGAACAGGAAACATACCCTGGCGAAAAAGAAACGGGTAAAGCTTGAAGATCTCAAGGGATGTCACGTACTCACCCTCGAGGACGGCCACTGCCTGCGCAACCAGGCTCTGGGGTTCTGTTTCAGCGCCGGTGCCGACGAGGACAAGCGCTTCCAGGCCACCAGCCTGGAAACTTTGCGCTACATGATCGCTGCCGGCGTCGGTATTACGCTGTTGCCCAAACTGTCGGTAATGGAGCAGCGCGAGAACAGCGATATCGTCTATATCCCGTTCCAGCAACCGCAGCCGTCACGGCGCATCGTGCTGTTGGTACGACAGAACTACACGCGGGTGGAGACTGTTCGTGAAATCGTCAGCCTGGTCCGAGGCAATATAAAGAAGAATCTTAGACTCTGAGGTCTGGACTGGCTGTAGCCGTTCCATTACCTTTTCAAAATAATGTAATTGCAGTAAGGGGAAGCCATTCATGAAACGTTACCAGGGCATTGTGCCGGGTCTTGTTTTTTCCATTCTGGGTTTGTCTGTTGTCACTATACCTGCAGCGGCCCATCATTCCTTCGCCATCTATGATTCGCAAAATCCTAGGACCATGTCCGGCGTTTTGCGTGAACATCGCTGGACGAATCCCCATGCGGCCGTTGTGTTGATCGTAACCAATCCAGACGGCACCCAAACCGACTGGGTACTAGACCAGGGTCCGGTCAACATGCTGTCACGCCAGGGCTGGACCCGTGACACCTTGAAGCCGGGCGACCGTCTCACCGTGACTTTCGATCCCCTGCACAGCGGCCAGCCGGGTGGCCTGCTGCAGGAGTGGTCTTTTACCGAGGGAGCCGCGGTGGAGTTGACGGGAACGGGTACGATTCTGCGCGGGGAGCGGCCAGATCCTGTTGCCATGAGCGCAGCCGAGGCACGTAATTTCAATGGTGTCTGGGCCAACGCCAGTGGCGGCATCCATTTCGACACCCTTAATTCACCGTCACGCCGCGGCCAGCAGCCCCCGCTGCAGCCGGATTACCTGGCCATGTGGAACCAGCGCTGGGCGGATGCCGATGCCGGTCGAGCGACCACCGACCCCACCGCCCGCTGCATTCCGCCGGGCTTTCCTCGCTTCCTGACCATGGTGCTGCCCGGTGAGATCCTGCAGGCAGAGCACCAGCTGAACTGGTATGCCGAGTTTTCCGAAGCCACCGTGCGCGTGTATCTCGACGACCGCGAACCGCCCGCGGACCTGGTGCCGAGCTTCAACGGTTTTTCTACTGGCCACTGGGAGGGCAACACCTTGGTCGCGCAGACCGTGGGCCTCAGGGGCGACACGCTGGTGGATACAACCGGTGTTCCGCACAGCGACCAGCTCACTGTGAACTGGCGCATGACCAAGGTGACACCGGATTATTTCGAGGTGGATATCGAATTGGTGGACCCGGTGGTCTTCACTGCACCCTGGACCACGACCAAGTACTACAGCCGCCTGCCTGCGGGCGAGGTCGTGCAGGAATATGCCTGCCAGGCCGGCAACCGCTTCGAGGTCAATGCGGAAGGCGAGATCGAGGTGATATTCGAGTGACTGTTATTCCGTTCACTCGAACGTGAGCGGATTGGCGGCCGAAGACTCTTGGCTTCTCAGCCAGTCGGTGAAAGGTTGTCGGTAATTTATGCCAGTATCGAAACCATCCGGATCGGCGTCCCGCACCATGCCGAAATTGTTGCCACCTTCATACATGAAGCTATTGAGCAGCAGCGTGTAATTTTCCTCGGGTGCCATTCGGCGGTCGCTGCCCGTCATAAACCATTCCCCGTCCCGCTCAGCAAGACCGGCTACCACGGGCCTGCCACCCTCACGCAGGGCGTTTTCAATCACACGGCCTGGGACTTGAACCACGATAATGGTGTTGTCGAATGGCAGGATGTCGACGATATTGGATACCGTGACTTCTCCTGTAGGCAGGGCGGTGCGTATGCCACCACGGTTGGTGATGGCGATGTCGGCATCGGGGTAGGCTACAAGCCAGCTGTCGATGATGAGCTGGTCGAGGATGTCGCCCTTTTCCAGGCGCGTTTCATTCCATGCGACCGTTTCCTGCAGAACTTCTGTAGATAGTCCGGCCCAGGCTTCAACAATGTTGCTAATGTCTGAATCGGTTTCAGCGCCGCGGTTCCGGTGAGTGTCAAATACCGTACCTATATAACGGTCCTGCGTGGGGTCGTAATAAAAGGTGGCTGAAGCGTAAGCAGTGAAATGGTAGCCGCCGCCCAGTATGACCGTGTCACCGATTTTTTGGGCGACAAGTTCGTTGCAGTGGCCACCACCAGCGAGGTCGATACCAAGATCGGCGATTTCCCGGACCAGCGGCACCAGTTCATTCATGCAGATATGAGTGATGAGAATTTGCAGGTCGGTTCCAGCCAGAGCAGGGAAGACCTCGCGTACGGCTGCGGCATACTCGGTGAAATCGAGATCGCGGATATGGGTCGGCATCGTGACAAAGGGTGTGCTGGTGGTGGTCAGGCCGATGATGCCGATACTCACACCATTCTTTTCGACAATTGTGGAAGGCAGGATACCGATGTCTTTCGGAATATGGCCGGTGTCCTTCCAGCGAATGTTGGCACTCAGGTAAGGAAAGGCGGCTTCAGCGGTCCGTGCTGACAGGGCATCGAGACCGAAATCGAATTCATGATTACCCACTGCAGAGGCGTCATAGTGCATGGCATTCATCACGTCCACCATGCTTGCACCCTGGACCCAGGTAGAAATTGCCGGCCCCGTCCAGTTATCACCCCCGCTGAGTATGAGGAAGGGCCCATCCTCGCGATATCCTTCCTCGTCCCGCCACAGGTGGAGGAGATTGGCTGCCCCTTGGCCGGGGGACATGCCCTCCATCCAGCCGTGTTCATCATTGGTATAGAGGACAGTCAGCTCGCGGGAGGCTTCCTCCTGGGCAAATACAGGCAGGCTGCACATCAGCGTCAGGCCGAAGAGGGCAGGCTTGAAGTATCGTTTTAGCATGGCGCCATGTTACGCGAAATATTCCGGCTGGTGCCATCGTGCCGCTTTGCCCACTGGCATGGCTTGGGTATAGTCGCCTGATGACACAGACGATCTCCGCGGCAGTCCTTCGCCAAATCGATCAAACCTTTGGACTTGAGCAGCTCACCATCCGAACACCTAGCGACGGTGAATTGCTTGTGAGGATAGTGGCTACTGGTATCTGCCATACCGACATCAAGGTCAGCCACGGATACGCCGGCGTGCCGTTGCCGGTGGTGCTGGGGCATGAAGGCGCCGGCATCGTGGCAGCGATTGGAAGTGATGTGGATGGTTTCGCGCCAGGCGATCACGTCATATTGACCTTCCCCTCCTGTGGACACTGCGGACAGTGCCGAGACAAGCATCCGGCCTACTGTGATCAGGGCCAGACATTGTCGTTCGCATGTGACACGAAAGACACAGTGCCATTCGCTCCGGGTAATGTCCATGGCCATTTCTTCGGGCAATCCTCCTTTGCTACTCATGCCCTGGCCTCTGTACGCAATGCCGTAAAGGTGGACAGGTGCTTTATCCTGGAACAGCTTGGCCCGCTGGGCTGTGGTTTCCAGACTGGGGCCGGGATCGTCTTCAATGTGCTTGAGCCGCTGCCCGGCCAGTGCTTGGTCGTGTTTGGTGCGGGCAATGTCGGGCTGAGCGCCATCATGGCCGCCAGAATCGCCGGCCTCGACCCGGTCATTGCGGTGGACACCAACCCGAAGCGACTGCAACTTGCGGCATTGCTGGGTGCAACTCACGTCCTGGCAGCAGACGGGCGTGAAGATATGCTAGCCGCGATCAATAAAATTACCGGGGGTGCAGGGGTGAATTATGCCGTGGATACCACAAACGACCCGGACACCGTCCGGACGGCCTTCGAGACGCTGGCCAACCGTGGTACCTGTGTGCACAGTGGCGGCGGCGGCAAAGACCTGGTGTTACCGGGCTCGCACCTGCTGCAAGGCAGGACCGTCAAAGGTGTCATCCAGGGTGACAGCGATCCTCATGTTTTTATACCGCAACTGCTGGAGTATCACCGGCAGGGATTGTTTCCGTTCGACCGCCTGTTGAGTTTCTATGCGCTGGAGGACATCAACACGGCGGTCGCAGACATGTGCGCTGGCAAGGTGGTGAAACCGGTTCTGCGCATGCCGTGACGTTGCCATCACGGCAGTGAGAAGCTACATTTGTTCCAACCATTACAAAAAGGGAAACCCCATGAAAGCAGCCGTATTCCAGGGCGTCAAAAAACCCCTCGTCGTCGAAGATATTCCCGCACCCGAACCCTCCGGCCCGCGTGACGTGGTCGTGCGCGTGGCACGTTGTGGCATCTGCGGCAGCGACCTGCATATTTCCGAGGACCCTATTTTCGGCGTGCCTGCCGGTGTGGTACTGGGACATGAATATTCCGGCGAGGTGGTGGCCGTCGGCAAGGGCGTCAAGCAAGTGAAAGTAGGCGACTTGGTGGCGGTGAATCCGCTGGCATCCTGCGGTGAATGTGCCGCCTGTCTCAGCGGCGATCTCGCCATGTGCAAATCCATGATCGTGGGTGGTGGTGGCTACGGCCAGTATTCCCTCGTAAAGGAGCACCAGTGCGTGAAGATGCCACAGGGGGTGAGCCTGGAGGATGGGGCACTGGTTGAGCCAATGGCTGTCGGCCTGCGTGCGGTCAACCTAGCCAACATGCATTCCGGGGCCCGCGTGCTGGTGGTCGGTGCCGGCCCGATTGGCCTCGCGGTCACTTTTTGGGCTAGGCGCATGGGGGCGGGCAAAATCACGGTGACCGCGTCATCGAACCGTCGCGAGGCGCTGGCCCTGGAGATGGGGGCGTCCTGTTTCGTCGCGCCCGGTGAGAACCCGGTGGAAGAGGTCAACAAAGCCCTGGGTGGTCCGCCGGAAATCGTTTTCGAATGCGTGGGCAAAGTTGGCATGGTGCAGAAATGTATCGAGCATGTCGGGCCACGCGGCAATGTCATCGTGGTGGGATTGTGCACCCATCCCGATACCTTCAACCCATTCCTATTTGTGTCGAAGGAATGCCGGCTTCAGCCTTCCGCCTTCTACACCACGCGGGATTTTCATACTACGCTCGATGTCCTGGAGGCGGGTGACACGCGGCCGCACAACATGATCACTGATACTGTAACCATCGACACCATGCCGGATGCCTTCGAGGCACTAAAGCAGCGTACGACCCAGTGCAAGGTGCTGGTGGATTCATGGAATTCCTGACGCGGCCTCCCGGAGATTCGCCATGACCAGAATTGCAGTCGCCAGGACCTGAATACTTGCCAAGTTGGCTGTAACAGTCCTGGTGGCCCGCAGGTAATCCGACTGCTGCTGGCCGAGATTTTTGAGATGTTTTCAGGGATAGTGGACAGCGGGCTATGCCGTATTCTCATGGGATATCGCGTCACAGAGGGCGAGTGCGGTCCCATACACTTCTAAGCCAAGGCATTCAGGGTGACCATCGATTGAGCGTCAGTAGGATCAGTGCCTGCCGGGGCGGATAGTTTTGACGAACTAGTCGAAATGATACTTAGTCTGGCGGAACAGATCGTTGTTCTATAACCCGTTGACTGCGAATTCTTCCACTTTGTTTAATGGAAACGGGAACCAGGATGAAGTCCCGGAACCCGTCCACCATCAATTTGAACTGGAAGCCGATGATGTCTTTGATTGGCGCCCACTTGCCATATAAATTTTCATTTGACATGTAAGGTCTCCATCCAGAGACAGGTTTCTTACATTTAGAAAAAGGAATAAAAGGGAAAAAGGCCTGTGATTCGTTTGCCTTTCTCCCATTGTTCCTTCATTCATTACTTTTTGAAGAACCAGTCGCTGGCTATCGCTGCACCTTCCGCCAGGTTTTTTAGCTTCATCCAAGCCACTCCCGGATCGATGGATGCCTGGCCCACGTGGATGCTGAATCCGCAATCGGTGCCGGCCATTACGTTTTCAGCACCGACCAGGTCGGCATAGCGCTTGATTCGCTGAGCTATCAACTCAGGGTGCTCGACATAGTTTGACTGCACCTCGATGACACCGGGACACAAAACTTTACCCTCTGGTAGCTTGTAATCCTCGAACAGCGCCCACTCATGTGCATGTCGCGGGTTGGCAGCTTCAAAGAGCACCGTCTGCGGCTTCGCCTTCATTACCACGTCGATAATGTCCTTTAAGTTCACATCACAGTGGTGCGGACCGCCATAGTTACCCCAGCACAGGTGCATGCGCAGTTGCTCTGCGGGAATGTTCTGTAGGGCATGGTTGAGCGCCTCAATGTGAAGGGCACTGACCTTGCGGAAGTCGTCCAGGGTGACGCCCGTTGAATTGAGGTGACGGCCCATGGCGAGGTCTGGACAGTCAATCTGCAGCGTGGCGCCGGAGGCGGCAATGATTTCGTATTCCGTTTTCATGGCATCAGCGATGGCGAAAACGTACTCCTCGTGGGTCTTGTAATACTCGTTCTTGAAGAAAATCGAGGTGACGCCGGGTGATGCGGAGCTGAAAAACGCGTATTCCATACTGCCCGAGGTGGCTTCCTGCATGTTGGCGACGTCCTCGTGTACATCGTCGGTGGTCGCAACACTGATTGGGCCAAGACAGCCCGGCGCATGGCGGTGCTGGCGCGAGGGGTCCTCGCCGACCCGCTTGGCGAGGTTGGGGAAGTCCACCAGGTCGTCGAATACATAAGTGTTCTCGCTGCCGCCGAAACCATTCAGGCGGTCCTTGATATAGGTGGCGTAACTGGGTTTAGACTGCTCGCCATCGTTGACGAGGTCGATGCCGAGTTCTTTCTGCTTCCTCACGATGTCGATGACAGCCTGGTGAATGCGGGAGTGGAATGCTTCCTGGTCGACGGGTACGCCGTCCTCCCTGGCCCACATCATTTGCATGAGATCGGTTTCCCTGGGCAGGCTGCCAACGTGAGTGGTTAAAAAGTGGTCGGTACTTCTGGGCATTTAAATTCCCCCTGGATTATTAATTATAAATTCTGACGCCTAGATACAATCCCCCCGGCGGCGGCATACGAAGGATAACAGGTTGTAGCAGTACGTCCAGCTACCACCCGAGACGGAAAGGCCAATGTACTGGCGGTGAATGAAACGCCTAAAACATCAGTCCATGCCCTGGTATTGTTACAGGGCTTTTGGCGGATTTCGTGTTAGAAAACGATGCATCTGACGGGTTGTTCATTGCTGGTGGTATTATCCTGCGCTATCCCGGCATTCTGCCCTACACCCCTTCATCACCTGTTTCGAGGACAATGATCGCCACCGGCAGGTGCCGACGGTCTTTATAAATCATCCTCATCTCGGATTGTTGTGCCTCCTTGGTTACTTGCCGATTGCTTGGATGAGATACAGCGTACAAAGCGGACTAATTCCCTCAAGTTTTTTCTAAAGCAATGACCTCGGAGAATCCGCAAGGTATCCAGGCATCCGTGTTTCATCTATGGTACATGACTAATTCGAAAGAAAATTCGAATATCGAAAATATGTCTACGAAAGGTATTCAGAAAATAACTGTAATTAGAACAATTGATTACGCGTATTTTTTCAACGCCGACACAACATGCCAGGTTTGTGAATAGCCCAGGAAAAAGGATTTTTCCTTCCCCGCGTAGTAGCTTTCTGGCAGAATGCGCCCTTTTTTCGAGAAGCGAAACTCCCAGGAGCCAAAACCCAATGAGCAAGAATAGCCTCTCAGCAGCAATCGAGGCGGCAGGTGGTGCCGTTAACCTGCTGCGCAACTCCAAGGCCGGTATCTATGTATATCCCGTCGTGGCACCGGAATTCTCCAACTGGCGTTCAGAGCAGATCGCCTGGCGCAACTCGGCGGTCCTGTACGACCAGACTCACCACATGGATGAGCTGACCGTCGAAGGTCCGGATGCAGAAGCTTTCCTGAGCTACACAGGTATCAACAGCTTTGCCAATTTCAAGGAAAATGTTGCCAAGCATTTTGTGCCAGTAACCCCGAACGGACATGTCATTGGCGACATGATCATATTCCGTGAATCCGATGAAAAATTCGTCCTGGTAGGCCGTGCGCCTACTGCCAACTGGCTACGTTTCCAGGCTTCCTACGGAAAGTGGAATGTGCGCCTGTTCCACGATCCCCGTTCCGACTCCCGTCCTGACGGCAAAGCCATTTACCGTACACATTACCGTTTTCAGATCCAGGGTCCTGAAGCCAACAAGATCTTCGAAAAGATGAATGGCGGCCCGATCCCCGAAGTGAAATTCTTCCACGTCGACTGGATCAACTGCGGCAACCGTCGTGTTCAGGCCCTGCGCCACGGCATGGCCGGTGCGCCGGGCCTCGAAATCTGGGGTCCGTATGCCGACAAGCATTACATCCAGACCACCATAGCCCAGGCCGCCAAGGACGCCGACGTTGATTTGCGCTTCGTTGGTGCCCGCGCCTACTCTTCCAACACCCTGGAGTCAGGCTGGATTCCGTCACCGCTACCCGGTATTTATTCCGGCGACGGCATGCTGAGGGATTACCGCGATTGGCTGGGTGCCGACCACTACGAAGCCGTCGGCTCACTGGGCGGTTCGCTGTTGTCTGATAACATCGAAGACTACTACGTCACTCCGTTCGAACTGGGTTATGACTTCTATATTGGCTGGAAGAAGGACGACTTCATCGGCAAGGCTGCCCTAGAGAAAATGAAAGCCGAAGGTAAACAGCGGAAGAAGGTCACCCTGGAGTGGAACCGTGACGACGTCATGAAGGTCATCATGTCCGCTTTCGAGCCTGGCCTGGCTTATAAATGGATAGACTTCCCGAACCACAATTATTCATCCAGCAACGCTGACGAACTGCTCAAAGACGGCAAGCGAGTGGGTATGTCCATGTTCAATGGCTATTCCTACAACGAGCGCTGCCTGCTGTCCCTGGCTGTTGTTGATGCAGACGTTGAAATCGGTGACGTCCTGACCCTGAAGTGGGGTGAGAATCCTGTCTCCGAGAAAACCTCCATCGAGCCGCACCAGCAGTGTGAAGTACGCGTGAAAGTATCTCCGACACCGTATGCTGCCGATGCCCGTGAGAACTACGCTGATAGCTGGCGAACCAAGAAGTAAAAGTTCTGGCAGCCCCAGGCTGGGAAATACAAAAGGCGCAACATTCGTGTTGCGCCTTTTTTTGCCTACAATTTTTGTCTGCATTTCGGCCTGTTCATAAGAGGCCCTCTCCGGGTATGCTTTCAAGCCATATTGTGATTCGAGGGAATCCCATGTCATTGACCAGAAAATGCCTGGCTCTGTCGATCGTCGCCCTGGCAGTGACACACCTGTACGCCCAGCCCGCGAGGGTGGACAGTGAACGTTTGCTCAATGCCGATAGCGAAGCCGGCCAGTGGTTGAGCTATGGCCGTAGCTACAGTGAACAGCGTTTTAGCCCCCTAGACCAGATCAACGACCGCAACATTGGCCAACTGGGCCTTGCCTGGTATGCCGACCTGCCCACCAACCAGAACTTGGAAAGTACCCCGTTAATGGTCGATGACACGCTGTACTTGACTCTGCCCTGGAGCCGAGTGGTGGCTTTCGATGCCGCGTCCGGTGAACAGCGCTGGTTATACGACCCGCAGGTGCCCGGAGAGTGGAATATCAACGTGTGCTGCGGCCTGGACAACCGGGGTGCCGCCGCCTGGAACGGTAAGATCATCTTCGGCACGCTGGACGGCAGGCTGATTGCCCTCGATGCGACCACCGGGGAGCCGGTCTGGTCGGTCAAGGCGACCCCCGAGGGCCGCTACTCGATCACGGGCGCACCGCGCGTTGCTGATGGCAAGGTCTTTATCGGTTCCGCGGGTGGCGAATTCGATGTCCGCGGACATCTCGATGCCTACGATGCCGAGACCGGTGAACGCCTGTGGCGGTTCTGGACCGTGCCCGGCAATCCCGCCGACGGCTTCGAGGACGCTACGCAGGAAATGATCGCGGAAACCTGGATAGAGGCCGGCTGGTGGGACAAGGGCCCCGGCGGCACGGTGTGGGATGCCATTACGTATGACCCCAGTACCGACCTGGTCATCTTCGGTACCGGCAACGGCGCCCCCTGGGATGCGGTGGATCGCGATGCCGGGCAGGGCGACAACCTGTTCCTGTCATCCATCGTTGCCGTGCATGCTGATGACGGCAGTTACGCCTGGCACTATCAGGAAACCCCCTGGGAAACCTGGGACTACGACACCGGTCAGCAGTTGATGCTCCTCGACATAATGGTTGACGGCCAGGAACGCCATGTGGTGACCCAGGCTTCCAAGAACGGCTTCTTCTATATTCTGGACGCGGCCACCGGTGAGCTGCTGTCCGGCGAACCCTACACCGAAGTGAATTGGGCCACCGGCATCAACATGGAAACCGGCAGGCCATTTGTCGTGCCTGAGGCACGCACCAACCTGTCCGGTTCCGTTTATAACCTGGCGCCAGGCCCGGCCGGCGGTCATGCCTGGCAACCGATGTCCTACAGCCCGCTGACTGGACTGGTGTACGTGCCAGCCACCACCCACTGGACGCTGACCGGCGACTTCGACCTGCGTGCTGATCACCTGCGGGAAAATCCCAACGCCCGGCAGAGTTTCACCGGGCGCCTGGTCGCCTGGGATCCTGTGAACCAGCGTGAAGTCTGGAGCGGCGAGGAACTGGTCAACCCGCGCGGCGGTGTGCAGGTAATCGGAGGGGCGCTGGCGACAGCCGGCAATATCGTCTTTAACGGCAACCTGCCCAACCAGGAACTGGTGGTCTATCGCGCCACGGACGGCGAAAAGCTCTGGAGTTTCGACACTAAGACCGCGGTATTCCCCGGCGCCATCAGTTACGCCGTGAACGGCGAGCAATATATTGCCGTCGCCGTGGGTGGCCCGGTGTCAGGTGGTTATTATGCACCGAACGGTGCCCGCATGCTGGTCTTCAAGCTGGGCGCTGACGAAGTACTGCCTGAACTTCCATCCTTTACCCAGCGGCCCATCGCACCGCCTGAACAGTTTGCCGATGCTGATGTTGTTGCCCGCGGTGGCGCCGTGTTCGAGGAAAACTGCGCCACGTGTCATGGCACCGGGGGCAGGGCACGCTCCAGCTTTCCGGACCTGCGCCGGACACCCGCCCTGCATGACCAGGTACTATTCGATGCCATCGTGCTGGACGGCGTGCTGTCCACCAATGGCATGGCGTCATTCAGGCAGTACCTGAAAGATGGGGAAACCACAGCGTTGCGTGCATATATCATTTCACTGGCCGAAGAAGCACTCGCCCAGGCCCAATAATCAACAACATCGTAAACAGAGAGAGGGGAAGAACATGTCAGATAAAGAAAGACGCACGGTACCACGTGAGGCCGTCGAGCTATATGACCAATTCATCCACGGTGAAATCGATCGCCGTTCATTTCTTAACGGTGTGAAGAAGTTCGCTGTCGCTGGCCTGACTGCAGGTGCCATCGTCGATGCTCTCATGCCCGACTACGCGATGGGCCAGCAGATCGCCCGGGATGATGAACGTATACATGCCGAATACGTCACCGTGCCATCACCAGATGGTCATGGTTACATTCGCGGATATCTTGTTCGCCCATTCAGCGCCGACAGCCGCTCCGCGGAACCGGCGAAACTACCCGGCATCGTGGTGGTCCACGAGAATCGCGGGCTAAATCCGCACACGGAAGACGTCGCCCGCCGCTTTGCCATGGCCAACTTTATGGCCTTCGCACCGGATGTACTGACATCGGTTGGCGGCTACCCCGGTGACGACTACCAGGGCGGGCAACTGTTCAGCCAGCTGGACGGTGACAAGCGTTTCGAAGATATCGTCGCCGCCGCCCTGTGGCTGAAGAATCGCGACGACTGCACCGGCAGGATCGGCGTCACTGGTTTCTGTTACGGCGGCAGCGTGTCTAACCAGCTTGCTGCCCGTCTCGGCAGCGACCTGGCGGCAGCGGTGCCTTTTTACGGTGGTGGAGTCTCGGCGGAAGAAGCGCGCAACATTCGTGCTGCAGTAATGGTCATGCACGGTGCGCTGGATACACGCCTGGTGGAAGCCTGGCCGGCTTATGACCAGGCTCTTAGTGCAGCCGGAGTAACCCACGAGGGTCATATCTACCCCGGGGCGGTGCACGGCTTCTTCAACGACGCCACACCGGAGCGCTACAATGAGGCGGCCGCCACGGATGCCTGGAGCCGCATGGTGGGGTGGTTCAATACCCACGTCAGGAACTGAGCGTAGATACATCAATCACCAACCACGCAACGCGAGGGTTGGTGATTGATGATTTTCTTCAATTTTTGATCGGTGCCGTCGTGTGCACGCCTGCCAGGAAAGCCATTGTGAAAACGGCAATAATGGACATGTCCATCATCAGGTTCATCGTTAGTCCGTGATTCCGTCAGGTGGTGCGCAGTAGTTCCAGTGGTTTCTGCCTGAGCACGGACAGTGTGGCGATCAGCGCCGTCAGTACGCTCAGGGCGCAGATGGCCATGATGGTGAAGGCGGTGATGCCCGGCGAAAAACTCCACAGGCCGTCGAAGATAAAGTACGAGATGGCATAGGACATAGCCAAGCTCAGGCCAACCCCGGCAAAGGCGGCAAAGAAGCCGAGAATGCCAAATTCGATCTCCACGATATGTTTCACGTCGGTAAAGTGGGCGCCGAGAATCTTCAGCAAGTTTATTTCCCAGAAACGCGACTTCACCTCGAAGCGGGCGATGGAGAACAGCACAACAAGCCCGGCAAAAATAGACAGGTAGGCCATCACGCTGATGGCCCAGCTGATCTGGTCGGTAATGTCGAGGATGCGGGCAACGATCTGCTGCACGTTGATAACACTGATGTTGGGGAGGTTGTTGACGATGCTGTTCTGTACGGCGATACGGTCGGCTTCGGCGACGTTGGCAATGGCGGCGACGAAGGTCTTCGGTGCCGGATCAAGTACACCGGGCTGGAAGGAAACAAAAAAGTTCGGCTGGAAGGAATTCCAGATAACCTCACGGGTGTTCACGATGCGTCCTTCGATTGGCACGCTCTGCACGTCAAAGGCCAGGGTGTCGCCGATTGATAGGCCCATGCGGTTGGCAAAATTCTCTTCCAGTGAAATGCCGGGTAGTTCAGGTGAGTTGAAATCCCACGGTCCTATCCACTCCTCACCTTCGACGATGGTTTCGGAATCCTTCAGGGAGTCCTGGTAGGTCAGGTTGTACATGCGCCGCTGCATGAACTGTTCGTCCGGAGTTTCCTCCGGGGCATCGATGACCTCGCCGTTCACCGCTTCTAGTCGGGCGCGGATCATAGGTGACAGGAAGGACAGTGTATAGCCGCGCTCGCCGATGATGGCCTGCAGTTCCTCGAGCTGCTCCGGCTGGATGTCGAACATGAAGAAGTCCGGGACGGAATAGTCGGAAGGTTGTTCGATATAACCCTGCAGACCTTTCTGAATCTGCGGGATCAGGTTGATGAGTAGGGCGCCTAGACCGATGGCCAGGAAGCAGGACACGGCGCCTAACTTGTTGCGCGACAGGTTGCGGAGGGCAATCTTCTGTGTGACCTGGCGCCCCATCGTGAATCGCGTGCAGAAATGAAGAATCAGCCAGGCGAATGCGCCTAGGATGAAGATTGCGGTCATGAATCCGCCGACGAACAGTGTGCCAATGAATACATCCTGCGCCTGCCACATGGCTAGTCCCCAGAAGGTTAGCAGGATCGGTGCGTAGCTCATCACGTGGCGTTGCCAGTGCGGCGAGCTGGACGCTGGTTGCACATTTTCATGGAAGAGGCCTATGGGGTTCAGATCGTAGATCTTTGATAGAATCGGCAGGCAGCAGATGATGCTGCCTAGTGTGCCCATGAACAGAGCCAGCACCAGGGAGTTCAGACGCATGTCGTTGCTGAAGCCGCGTGGCAGGAAACCCTCGAACAGTATTGGCAGCAGTGGCAGGGTCAGCCAGGCAATGGTGCTGGCGATTACCGCACTAATGGTTCCAAGAATGACGATCTGCACCAGGGTCATCTTGTAGGCTTCGCGGGGAGTGCCGCCCAGGCACATCAGGATAGCCATGTCCTTGAACCGCGAGGTGAAGAAGGCACGGAACAGGTAGGCAGCGCCGACGCCGGCCAGAAACAGGGCAATCAGTGCGATAAGGCCCAGGTAGTTGTTCATGTAGCCAAGTACCTCGCCCAAGTCTTCGCTTTCTTCCTGGTGTGTGGTCATGCTGAGGCGGCGGGTGTCACGGTAGGTTTCCCGCTCCATCTCACGGAAGCGGTCTTCCAGTTTACGGTAATCATAGGTATAGCTTTCCGGCAGCCTGTAGAAACGTGAGTAGGTGATGCGGCTGCCAAGCTGGATCAGGCCGGTGCTGTCGATTTGTGCAAGGCCCATGTAGATGGCCGGAAAATTCGACATGACCGAAATGGTGCTGCTGGGATCTTCCAGGATGATGTCGGCGATGGTGAATTCCGTATCGCCGATTTTCAGGCGGTCGCCGATTTCCAGTTCTAGGATTACCATCAGATCGCGCGCCACCCAGATGGTGTCGCTGCCAATCAGGCGCGCGCGGGCATCGCCCAGGGAAACCGGGCCTGCTTCCTGCAGTATGATTTCGCCGTACTGGGGATAGTTGTTATCGATGCCGATGAGCGTGCTCATGCGCGAGTTTTCGTTTCCGGCAACCATGGACAGGAAAGAGACCTGGTCCGACATCGAGACAATATCGGTATCGAGCAGGTTCTCGGCGAGCGTGTATTCCTGCTCGGTCAGCGGAAAGCGGGATGAGATTTGGATGTCGGCCGTGAGAATGGACTTTGAATTGTTTTCTAGGTGCGAATCGATCGAACTCTTGAAGGAGTCCAGGGCGATGAAGCCGATCAGGCCAATACCCAAGTTCAGCACGAAGAAGATGCTGAAGCGGAAGTTGTTGGTGATTTCCTTGAGTGCCAGTCGTAGCCAGAGCATGGGCGTTTCCGTCAGATGAACCTGCCGTCTTGCAGGCGCTGTTGGCGTGCACAGCGCATGGCCAATTCTTCGTTATGGGTGACAAACAGTAAAGTCATGCCGTGCTTGGCTACCAGGTCGAAGATCATGTCGCTGACTAGGGCGCCGGTGCTGCTGTCGAGATTGCCCGTGGGTTCGTCCGCCAGCAAGATGCTAGGGCGCACCACCATTGCCCTGGCGATGGCGACGCGCTGGCTTTCGCCGCCAGACAACTGGTGTGGAAAATGATCCATGCGTTTGCCAAGGCCAACCTGTCCGAGTGCCTCCCGAGCCTTGTCCTCGGCATCAGGGTCCTTGAACAGGTCCAGCGGCAGGCTGACGTTTTCGTGGGCGGTCAGGTGCGACATGAGGTGGAACTGCTGGAAGATGATGCCGATATTCTGGGCGCGAAATTTCGAAAGCGCTTCCTCGTCGAGGGCTTGCATGTCCTGTCCGTTGAGAATGATGGCGCCTGACGTGGGTGAGTCCAGGCCGGCCAGCAGGGTCAGCAAGGTGGATTTGCCACTGCCGGACTGGCCGAGAATCGCCAGGGTCTCGCCCGTCTCCATCTCGAGGTTGAGGTTTTTCAGTACCTCTATGGGTTCGAGGTTCGCCGCCGTGTGAAACGTCTTACACAGGTCTTTGATTTGCAGGATCATTTTTTACGTCGCAACACTCAAAAGCAGCACAGAATAAAGCAGTCCTCGGGGGAGGGCAACGAATTCGGGGCCTTTACGCTTTCCTGCTACAATTTTGTACATGTCGACAAGCCGCAAGGGCCGGTAGCGTGTGTACGTTGACCATCTATAGTGGCAAGAAACGTTGCGTGGTCACCATGAACCGCGACGAGTTGCGGACGCGCAAGGAACACGGACTGCTGCATTCGCGCAGTGGTGCACGGGCTCGCCTGCATTACCCTATGGACGTTGCCAGCGGCGGCACCTGGTTCGGCGTAAACAATCGCGGTGTTATCCTCTGCCTGCTCAACCGCTACCAGGCACCGCAAAAGGATACGGCTACCTCCCGTGGCGACATCGTTCTTCGGGCGCTGGAGCAGGGCGATTACGACAGTATCGCGGACTGGCTGGAGAAACTGGACACCAAACCCTACAACCCCTTCGATGCCTTCCTGGTCAGGCGTAAGAAAATACTGCACTTCACCTGGGACGGAGTGACGTGGAACAACGAAGAGCCTGGATTCAGGCACTGGTATCTGTTCGCCTCCTCTGGGGTGCTGATCGAGGAAGTCACCGCCTTCCGGCAAAACTTGTTTCATGCCTGGAGCCAAGAGATTGGCAATAAGCTAGCCGATGCCGATGAGATCCTGCGCGGCTTCCACCTGATCCAGATCGACGGTATGGAAACCCACTCCGTGCTGATGGAGCGCGAACGCTCTCACACCAAGAGCGTGATCCAGGCTGAGCTTGATAGCAGGATAGTGCGTTTGCGTTACTTTCCCAACATCCTTGAGAAATTTTCAGGGTCGCCTCTAGCGGATGCGCAGCAGGAAATTATCCAGATATCAAAGGTTGTATAGACCGGAATAGTCGCGCAGCGCCGCCATCCGACATTGGGTTTACGCTTTCGGTAAATACGGTTTCAGGAACGCGTACACATTTTCGGCAACGACTCTTGCCCCCTCCACGTTCGGATGAATGCCATCCGCCTGGTTAAGCTCCGGTACCGCGGCGACATCTTGAAGCAGGAAGGGCATCAGCGGTATGCCGTACTGGGAGGCTAGGTCTGGAAACACGGCGGCGAAGGCTTCCGTGTAATCGGGACCCATGTTCGGGGGTACCAGCATGCCCGTGAGAATGACACTGATGTCGTTGGCCTGGGCAAACTCGATGGTCCTTGCCAGGTTGGCTTTCATTTCCTCTATGCTCAGTCCGCGCAGACCGTCATTGGCACCCAATGAGAGTACCAGCAAATCCGGCTGGGAACGTACGTACCACTGCATGCGGCTGAGACCGCTTGCCGAAGTGGAGCCGCTAACGCCGGCATTGATGACACGTATATGGTTCAGGCCATCGGCGGCCAGTTTATTTGCCACCAGGTGCGGGAACGCTTCCGTTTCTTCCAGGCCCAGGCCCTCGGTGAGGGAATCACCGAGAAACACGATGGTGTAATCGTCCTGCGCATGGGTCGCGAATGCGCCCAGAAGCAACAGGAATGCCACCAACAGGCTCGCGGCCAGCAGTTTAGTAGGAATAGAGAAACGGTAAAACAATCTGTTCATGGGATTCGTTAATTCCTTGGTGTTCGGTAAAGCATGTTAAAATTCCGGGCCTTTGCATTCTAGCGTAAATCCGTGTTGTGTGACCCACGCCCTATGGATTACTTGTAGGGGAAATGTCATCGACACGTCATCCGGGAGTTCACATGCCTGTCATCCGCCAGGAAGATGTCATCCAGAGCGTAGCTGACGCCCTGCAGTTCATATCTTATTACCACCCGCTGGATTTCATTCAGGCCGTGCATCGCGCCTACGAGCGCGAGGAATCCCAGGCCGCGAAAGATGCCATGGCGCAGATCCTCATCAACTCGCGCATGTGCGCTGAAGGCAAAAGACCTATCTGCCAGGACACCGGTATCGTCACCGTCTTTGTAAAGGCGGGCATGAATCTGCAATGGCAGGGCGACATGTCACTGGAAGATATGATCAACGAAGGCGTGCGCAAGGCCTACACCCATCCCGACAATGTCCTGCGCGCCTCCATCCTCAGTGATCCGGCGGGGGCGCGCAAGAATACTGGCGACAATACCCCCGCCGTCATCCATACCAGCATCGTGCCGGGGGATACCCTCGACATCACGGTAGCCGCGAAGGGCGGTGGTTCCGAGAACAAGGCCAAGATGGCCATGCTTAATCCCAGCGACGACATCGTCGAGTGGGTGCTCAAGACCGTGCCTACGATGGGTGCCGGCTGGTGCCCGCCGGGCATGCTCGGTATAGGTATCGGAGGCACGGCGGAAAAGGCCGCGGTGCTCGCCAAGGAAGCGCTGATGGATCCAGTCGATATCGACGAACTACGTGCGCGAGGACCATCGAACCGCATAGAGGAGCTGCGGCTGGAACTCATGGACAAGGTCAATGACCTCGGCATTGGAGCCCAGGGCCTCGGCGGGCTCACCACCGTGCTGGATGTGAAGATCAAGGATTTCCCTACCCACGCTGCATCATTGCCGGTGGCCATGATCCCTAACTGCGCCGCCACGCGCCACGTCCATTTCACGCTCGACGGTTCCGGGCTGGCTGAACTTACGCCGCCTAAGCTGAGCGACTGGCCAAAGATCACCTGGGACGTCGGACCATCCGCGCGACGCGTCAATCTCGACACGGTCACTCGCGAGGAAATCGCCACCTGGCAGCCAGGCGAAACGCTGCTCCTGTCCGGGACCATGCTGACCGGCCGCGATGCCGCCCACAAGCGTATCCTGCAGTTGCTGGACAGCGGTAAAGAACTGCCCGATGGTGTCGACCTGAAAGACAAGTTCATTTATTACGTTGGACCGGTCGACCCGGTGCGCGACGAAGTGGTCGGCCCTGCCGGGCCCACCACGGCCACCCGCATGGATAAATTCACAGAATCCATGCTGGAAAAGACCGGCCTCATGGGTATGATCGGCAAGGCCGAGCGCGGCCAGGTGGCGATCGACGCCATCAGGAAGCACAAGGCTGTCTACTTGATGGCAGTTGGCGGTGCCGCCTATCTTGTGTCAAAAGCCATTCGCAAATCGAAGATTGTTGCATTCGAGGATCTTGGCATGGAGGCTATCCACGAATTTGTCGTGGACGAAATGCCGGTAACGGTAGCGGTTGATGTCAATGGCGTTTCCGTGCACCAGACCGGACCTAAGGCGTGGTTTGACAAGATCAGTGAGGCGCGTGTCATTGAATTGAAGTAACCCCTTTATCGAATACTTCTTTTCTTTTATCTTCTTCCCACAGGGGCCTTCTGGGGGAAATCATGAGAAAAATACTGTTGCCGTCACTGCTATTCCTTGCTTTGCCTGTCTTTGCGCAAACCTTCGACCCCGGACGTGGGGAGCGCGTCTTCGGCGAATTCTGCACCCGCTGCCATATTCCGTTTGAAATCAACTTGCGCCTTAGCAACGATTGGCTCGGGCACAGCGCGGGTGAATTACTGGAACGGATATCGACCACCATGCCGGGGGAAGCGGCGGGCACGCTCAGCCGCCAGCAGTACCTTGATGTCACCGCCTTCGTTCTCGGCCTAGGTGGTATGGAAATAGAAGCCGGAATGGCTCTGGCTGATTTTTCAGCTCAGACCATCGTGACCATGGCGCCGGGCACCGGAACTGACCTCCCGGAGACGGCCTGGGCACATTTCAACGGTAATTCTGGTTCGAACCGATATTCACCACTCGACCTGATTGATGCCGACAATTTTGCCGACCTTGAAATTGCCTGGCAGTTCAGCACCGCAAACTTCGGCCCGACTACGGAAGGGCAGAGCGTTACCTCCCCGCTTATGGTCAACGGTGTGCTATATGCCACCGCCGGAGTCACCCGTAACGTGATCGCGCTGGATGCGCAAACCGGGCAGCTTTTATGGGTATGGCGGCCGCAGGAAGGTGACCGGTTCAACCTAGCCCCGCGCAAAGGTTCGGGTAAAAGCCTGTCTTACTGGAGCGATGGGATTCGAGAAGTCATCTTCACGGTGACGCCGGGGTATTACCTTGTCGCGCTCAATGCCCGCACTGGCCTGCCGGTAGAAGATTTCGGCGCCGGCGGCTGGGTCGACCTCCAGCAGGGCCTGCGACTCGGGCCTGGTCGCGAGGACCTCGACATTGGCCTGAGCTTCCCGCCCCTGGTGGTGGATGACGTTGTCGTGGTGGGTGCTTCCCACCTGGTGTCGGTGCGTCCGCCCAGCGCGGCCAACGTCAAGGGCGACGTGCGTGCTTTCGATGCCAAAACTGGCGAGCAGTTGTGGACCTTCCACACCATTCCCGAACCCGACGAGTTCGGTGCTGAAACCTGGCTCGGCAATTCAGCTTCCTATACCGGCAACACAGGCGTGTGGACCCACATGTCGGCGGACCCCGAACTTGGGTTGGTCTACCTGCCTGTGGAAACGCCAACAGGTGACCAGTATGGCGGCGACCGTCCGGGCGACAACCTCTTCGGCAATTCGCTTGTAGCGCTGGATTACCGCAGCGGCGAGATGCGCTGGTATTACCAGCTTATACATCACGACATTTGGGACTGGGATACGCCCCAGGCGCCTATCCTCACCGACATGCCGGACGGCAGGAAGCTGGTCGTCCAGCTAACCAAGCAAGGCATTGCCTACGTGTTCGACCGTGCGACCGGCGAGCCGGTCTGGGAGATGGCCGAAAGACCCGTGCCACAGTCCGACGTGCCGGGTGAAAGTACCTCACTGACCCAGCCGGTACCGTTGAAGCCTCCTCCCTTTGTGCGCCAGCAGATGACGCTGGATGAAGTGATTGACTTTACGCCCGAACTGCGTGAGAAGGCGCTGGCGCACCTCGCCGACTACCGGCTCGGCGGCCGTTTCACGCCGTCCTCAAGGGTGGACGATCCCGACGGCACGAAGGGCACCATGTCGTTGCCAAGCCCGGTCGGTGGCGCCAACTGGCAGGGCGGGGCATATGATCCAGAAACCGGCATTGTTTATGCCACGTCGCACGAGTTGGCTTGGAACATGGCGCTCGAACCCGGTGGCGCTAATTCTTCCGTGGCCTGGATTGCCGGGCCCAACAACAATACCGTCGATGGGCTGCCGCTGATCCGGCCACCCTGGGGTAGGATCACCGCCATCGACCTCAACAGCGGTGACGAATTGTGGTGGATTGCAAATGCGGACACTCCGGCGTCGGTGGCCAACCACCCAGCCCTGCAGGGTGTAGACCTGCCACGAACCGGCAGCTCGAGCATCTCCGGCATCCTGCTGACGAAGACATTGCTGATCAGCGGTGAAGGCGCCGGCGGCAAGCCGTTGCTGCGAGCCCATGACAAGGCGACCGGCAACATCCTCGCTGAGGTGGCCATTCCCGGTAGCCAGACCGGCATGCCGATGACCTACATGCTCGATGGTAAACAGTATCTGGTGGTGACGGTGAGCGGCGGCGGAAAATCCGAAATTGTTGCACTCTCTCTGCCGGACTGATTTGCTATCATTCATGCTTCTTTTTATAGGGCGATTCGCTAGAGGGTAGTATGTCTGATCGCGAGTTACTTATTTCCCGACTGGAAAAACTCGATGCCTGCGCGGTATCCGATGCGTTGGATGCGGTGAAGTTAAAGGGCGCCCATTCTGGTCTGCCGCGCCGTTCCACCAACAAACGCATTGCCGGCACCGTGTTGACAGTGAAACTGCATAACCAGGAACCGGAAGGTGGCTCCAAGCGACATCTCGGCACGGCCGCTATCGAGGCGGCGGATGACAGTACCGTCATCGTGGTGGAACAACGCACCGGCATCGACTGTGCCGGCTGGGGTGGTGTGCTGGCCAACGCGGCAAAAGTAAAAGGAGTACGCGGCGTGATCATGGAAGGCCCTGCGCGCGATATTGACGAGTACGAGGAGATCGGTTTTCCTGTGTTCTCCCGTTTCACCACGCCACACACTGCCCGTGGCCGCGTCTGGGAGCAGTCCATGGGTGAGCCCGTGGTCGTAGGTGACTCACAGGTTTGTACAGGTGACTATGTCATTGCCGATGGCAGTGGCGTGTGTTTTATTCCGGCCGACCGTGCTGACGAGGTGATCAGCAAGGCAGAAATGATCGCCGAGAAAGAGCGTCTGATGACTAGCGATGTACTGTCTGGCAAGCCGGTGTCCGAGGTAATGGGCACCAATTACGAAGACATGTTGAAACAGAACTAAAAAGTTTTGTAGACCGGTAGATACCCTCTGGGGAAAAAAGTACGCAGTACCGTTATCCGGCAATGACTAACCTCATATTAAGAACTTACTTGGAATACGAATGACCGACAAAAACGTTGAAAGGGCCTCGAAGCTCGACACCGCCACCATCAGCGATGCTCTGGACAAGCTACGCATCGGCGGCCAGTGCCTGGGTATAAAGCCGCGTGACCACAACTTTCGCCTGGCGGGCAGGGCTTACACCATACAGTACGGTCCGCTCGATGCGAAAAATCCGGGCACGGTAGGTGATTTCATCGACAAGCTAGATGCGGGCACTGTAGTTGTTATCGACAATGGCGGGCGTGAAGACGCTACCGTCTGGGGCGACATCCTCACCTACCTGGCCGACAAGAAGAAGCTGGCCGGCACGGTCATCGATGGCGCCTGCCGTGACGTGCACCTGTGCCTTAAACTGGGTTACCCGATCTACAGCCGCTCTTATTCCATGCGCACTGGTAAGGACCGGGTGCAGGTGGATGCCGAGCAGGTGCCGGTGAATATCGGTGATGCCCGCGTTAAACCAGGAGATTTGTTACGTGGTGATGCCGATGGTGTTGTGTGTATTCCGCAGGATCGTGAAGAGGAAGTGCTTGCAGTTGCCGAACAGATCGACGCCGCCGAGAACCAAATAAGGAAATACCTTGAAGCCGGCAAGACCATTGCCGAGGCCCGCGCAGAGATGAAGTATCATTCCCTGCAGACACCGGATAAATAAGCAGTAAGGGGAAGTTTCTTGATTATAGATTGTCATGCCCACACCAGCGCTCCGCCGCAACTGGCCATTTACAAAGCCGGCCTGGTCAGCCATCGCGGCTCCCATGGCCGCGGCAAGGTCAACTACACCGACGAGCAGCTGATCAGCGCCTGGAACAAGAAGGAGATGGCGCCATGCGGCCACCTCGAGCACATGGCCAACAACGGCCTCGATATGCAGCTGGTGTCCCCGCGCCCCTTCCAGACCATGCACTCGGAAAAACCGGGCTACCTGGTCGAGTGGTATATCCACGAGGTAAATCGCATCATCGCCGACAGCGTGCGCCTGTGGCCCGACAAGTTCTTCGGCATCGGCGGCCTGCCGCAACAGGCGGGAGAGCCGGTCGACGTGGTGTTTGGTGAAATGGATCACTGTATCAAGGAATACGGTTTCAAGGGCTTCCTGCTCAATCCGGACCCGTATGAGAACGACGGCAACAAGGCGCCGCCCATGGGTGACCGCTACTGGTACCCATTGTATGAAAAGGCCTGCGAGTACGACGTGCCGCTGCATATCCATACTGCCGGCTCGCGCAACCCTCTGCGCGAGCCCTACAGCCTGTATTTCGTGAACGAGGAAACCACCGCCGTTTACGGTTTCGTCAATTCCGACGTTTTCACCGATTTTCCCGACCTGAAGATCGTCGTATCCCACGGTGGCGGTGCCATGCCTTACCAGATCGGCCGCTTCAATGCCGGCACCGCGCGTGCCGGAGCGCAAAGCAGCGATGGCAAGGGTCTGTTCATCGACCGCATGCGCAATATGTATTTCGACACGGTGCTGTACAGCAAGGAAGCACTGGAACTCCTGATCAAGGTGGTGGGTGTCGACCGCGTCATGTACGGTTCTGAATGCCCGGGCGTCGGCTCCTCCATCAATGCCGAAACCGGCGAGTGCTATGACAAGACTGCGCCCCTAATCGACAGCATCGACTGGCTCACCGATGCTGACAAAAAGATGATCTTCAGCGGTACCGCAAACAAGGTATTCAATCTGGGACTCAAGGACTAAAGCACATGGCTGACATCGTTCTCGGTCTTTGGTCTACACACGGCCCTATCCTCAACACCACGCCGGAAGAATGGATGCTGCGTGTCATCAACGACAAGCGCATACAGCACTGGTTTAAAGGAAAGCAGTATTCCTTCGAGGAACTGGTGGCACTGCGCAAGGATGTCAACTTCGCCGAGCAAATCACACTGGAGGAACGCACGGTCCGTCATGCACGGTGCCAGGAAGGCGTGGCCAAACTGGCCGCAGCTTGGAAAGCTGCGAAACCCGATGTCTGTGTGATCATGGGCAACGACCAGCGCGAACTGGTACTGCCGAGCCTGCAGCCTATGTTTACCGTTTACCATGGTGATACCTTCTGGCAGAAGCCGCTGCCTGAAGAACAGTCGGCCAGGCTACCGGTGGGTATCAAGGAGAGCGAATGGGCATATCGCCCCGACGAAGACCAGGTATGGCCCGGCCTGCCTGACCTGGCTGCCAACGTCATCACGAGGGGCCAGGAAGAAGGCTTCGACTTCGCCGCCAGCAGCGAGTGGCCGGATATGGGCACCGAGCATCATCACGTGGGCACGCCGCACGCGTTCAGCTGGATTATCCGCCGCGTGATGGAAGACCAGGCCATTCCCGTGCTGCCGATCATCACCAACACGTTCTTTCCGCCCAACCAGCCGACGGCGAAACGCTGTTTCGACATGGGCAAACTGGTTGGCGATTGCATCCACGCATGGGATCGCGATGTGCGCGTCGCCGTGATCGGCTCCGGCGGAATGAGCCACTTCACCATCAACGAAGATTTTGACCATGCCTTCCTGGATGCCCTTGCCAAACGCGACAGGGATTTTCTCACCGGCATTGAGCAGAACATCCTCATGGCGGGCACGTCCGAGATGCGCAACTGGATCGCCGCCGCCGGCGCCCTGTTCGATACCGACCTGGATGGCGATACCATCGATTACATTCCCTGCTACCGCAGTGAGGCCGGCACCGGCACTGCACAGGGCTTCGTTACCTGGACCTGAAGCCCTATATGAATGCCACAATGGCAGAAGCCCACCGAGGCCGTTGCCGTGACAAAGCTTTCGGCATGAGGCTCAGTTGATTCCTGTCAGCCTTAAACTGAAGTAATTCTGGAAAGATTGTGCAACGGGATGCGGCCCACATAGATTGTGGTAGCATTAGTAGAGGTATGTAGTGTCATTCGGGGGAAGGTTTGAAACTCAAAACTGTAATCATTTCAATGGTTTTCCTGCTTCTGCCGGTTGTAGGCAACGCCCAGGAAGGTCATCCCATCAAGGGCACCTGGCGCGGGGAAATAAGCATGGGGGCGGATGCCCGCGCACTGGTCATGATCATGGGCTACGACGGTGACAACATCACCGGCATGATCAATCCCGGTCGCACCTCATATCGTTTTGAAAGCGCGGAACTGGATGCGCCCAACTGGATGCTTAGCGCCAACGCCACCAACCGCGATGGGATTGATATTAGCTTCATGGCCACGTTGCATGAAATCGGCGCCCGAAATCGCTACCTCGAAGGCACCTGGACCGAGGGTGGGCGCAGCTATCCCTTCCGCGTAACCCGCGAATAATTAAACGGCTCTACAGCCAAATATCAGGGGGAAGACATGGACTCAGCAACAAAACAAGAATTAAAAGACAACTGGGTGGTGCTCTTCATCGCCTTCATGCTGGTGTTCATTTCCTTCGGTGTGCCCAATTTCTCCCTGCCCTGGATCTATGAACCCGCCATGCGCGAGTTTGGCTGGAGCAATGCCCAGGCCAACGGAATCTCTACCTCTAAATTCCTGGTCGGTGCCGGCTCGGCACTCGGCATGGGTATTCTCATTGACAAGTTCGGCGGAAAATTCACCGTTCTACTTGGCACGTTGAGTGGGGGCATCGCCATGGCAATGTTCCTGGCGGCAACCAACCTCGGCATCTACTATCTCGCCGGCGCCATGCTCGGTCTGTCCGCGGCCTCCATCGTTGCCGCTATGAAAGTGGTGGTCTCCCGCCTAGTAAACATCAACCAGGGCCTGGCTATAGGCATCGTGCTCAGCGGTACCAGCGCCGGCCAGTTCGTTATGCCAATCGTTTGGCGTTATGCATTGGAAGCCGGCGTCAACTGGCGCGAGATTTTCGCCTGGCTGAGTCTTGGCTCGTTCCTGATTTCCACACCGTTATGGCTGGTGTTCATGGCCAGAAATGGAGTGAAGCAGGATGTCATCAATGCCAGTTCCCAGGGTAAGGAAGGTCTCAGCATGTGGGGTCATTTCAATGAAGTGTGCAAGGAAAAGGGCTTCTGGTTGCTCGCGCTTTCCATTTTCCTGGTCTCCGCTGTTGACCAGGCGATGATGCAGAATTACGTAAGTTTCCTGCGCCTCGACCGCGGCATGCGCTACCAGGATTTCTACTGGCTGGTCGCCCTGGTCACTTTCCTGGCCATCGCATCCAAGATCGGTTCCGGCTGGGTGTATGACCGATTCTCAATCCCAGGCATCCGCGTTTTTTATTTCCTACTCGGTCTGTCGGTCATCCTGGCGCTTCCGGTGGCCGGCATCATGACCCTGACCTTGTTCCTGGTGGTACGCAATATCGCCCATGGCGGCATGATAGTGGAGGCGCCTGTGATCACCAAACATTACCTGGGTCCACGTAATCTTGGCATGACCATCGGCATTGTTTCCGTGTTCGTTAACCTAGGTTTTGCCGCGGGTCCGCCCGTGCTGGGCTGGCTGTATGACCAGACTGGAAACTACACGTTAGGCTTCACCATCTATTCTGGTGTTGCCATTCTGGCCTGTTTCCTACTGATGCCACTGAAACCGCAGTACTGGACGCCACCGAGCAAGCGCAAGAATGAGCAGGAAGCCGGCGCGTCTGGCATGCAGCCTGCCGGTGCCTGAGGCCATTAGCATCAGCTAGCAACTATACCCACTCCATAGTGGATGTATATTTTTTCCCTATAAAACAGAATTTATCCTTGGATAAAATTAAGTTTTTAACTCCTTGGCAAGTCGAGGCCATCCCGACACCTGAAATGTATTTGTCTAAACCTATTGGCAATCAAACGCCTGCTACATCCAAGAGGTAGACTGATGTTGTGTAGTGGCCTTGCCATACAGCAAGCAATGCTGATTCGAAAGTACCAATAAAAAAAGGGGCCAACAGCCCCTTTTTTCATTCAACGCGGTTTATTGTACCAGCGACTCGTCGCCCATCATGTGGAACTGGTCGATGTTGTTGTCCTGGCAAAAATACTCGATGATTTCCTCATCCGGGTTCCAGGCCTTTTCCCAGGAGGTAGTCCATGGCGCAGTATAGGCTTGGGGGTCGTCGATGGTGATCTCGTAGCGCAGCGCGCCGATGATCGGGCGCGAGATGCGCTCGATCAGGTGCAGGCTCTCGGTGTGGGGATAGCCTTCACGATGCAGCCAGAAGCGCTCATTGAAGCCGATGGTGTCCACTACCAGCGTGTCGCCTTCCCAGTGGCCGGTGGAATGGCCGAAGTAGGAGGGGTTCACATAGTCCGGGTGAGGGCGGCCATCCATGTGGATCTCCCGCCAAGGCCGGCTGGAGCCGCCGGAATGGATGAATATCTTGCCCATGTGGGGCACCTGCACGATCTGCAGGCCGAAGGGTACTGCGAACTGGCGAGGTCCACCGGGCGGCGCGCAGCGCACGTGCGGGTCGTCCTTGGCCAGTGTTTCCTGGCGGTAGTCATACAGCGCTCGTGCCCAGGGCTTGAACGGCACCTCTTCGGGGGGCGGATAAAATGCACCACCTACCATCGGGCCAGAGCCGCGGTCCCAGAAACCGAGGCCATCTTCCACCGGCCCCAGGTTGGGAGTGCCGTCCGGAAGCCTGGGCGTCGGAGCGTTCGGGTTGTATTCCTGGGCGGTGGCCGTGGCGGCGACAACAGCCAGCGCCACCAAGGAGTGAGCAATCAGTTTCTTCATCATTTATCTGGTCAATCTTGTTGTCTTGAGAACAGGCGTTTGCCGGTGCTTTCCATCACCACGCGACTGGCGTTCATGGAAGTGCTTCCATCACGGGCCAGCGCTCCTTCCACGATCAGGATCTCTCCCAGCACCAGGTCCTCGCGGGTCCACCCCTGGCGCTGCATGGATACGGGTGAGCCGAGTTCACAGGCCCAGGTGGTGACCTCACCGGTTTCCTCGTCTTCAACGTCGATGTAAAAGTAGGCATGCGGATTGAGCCATTCCACCTTGACGATAACGCCAGTCAGTTCGATCCGGGCTTCTGCGTCATATTGTGCGGTGAAGGCGTGATGGGCGATGGCCGACTGACTACCAGCAAACAAGAAAGCCAGGGCGCAAACGGGTAACAAGGATTTGATGGACATGGTTTGTCTTCCCCAAAACAGGCCCGCGGGCTTCTTTCATAACATTATGTTTTAAAAGAAGAAATTTGGGCAGAGCCGATGAAACTGCAACAGGTTATCACATTGGCAAGGCTTGTCACTAGCTGGTAAGGAATTTCACATTTCATCCGCATTGTCCCTCGCAATCACCCGGAATCACTGGGCTGCAGATATTTTTCCACTGTAAGAATTCCTTAAGATTGCCCTGCTAATCTGCGCGGCATCGAATCATATTCAGCAGTAGATTATGGTCACACGGGACATCAGCATACACTTTCAAGACAATGATAAGGACACCGCAAGAGAAGCGCTCCTCAGCCGAGTTTTGTCTCCATCCCCGGTCTTTACTCTGCATGGCAAGGATGAAGCCGACCGCGACAGTGTCGAGAAATTTGTCGCCACCCGTTTCTCTAAGGATTACGGTGCTGAAATTCATGAGTTCATGCCGGACCTGTTGTCCATGCGCTGCTTGAATTGTTTCTCAGGCGTCATCGGCCTGCGACGCGCCGCGGCTTCGGGATTGTTCTTGGAGCAATACTTGGATGATCCCATCGAGAAATTGCTATCTGACACAACCGGTGAAGAAGTTGCCCGCCGCCAGATCATCGAAATCGGAAACTTGGTGGCCGGCCGCAAGGGGCCGAGCCAGTTCGTTTTCCTGATCGCCACCTCCATGCTGCACGAAGCCGGTTACAAGTGGATTACCTTCACCGCCACCAAGACCCTCGCCAACAATCTCAACAAGCTGGGTTTTCCCATGGTGAAACTTGCCGATGCGTCCGTCGACCGTCTGCCGAATGGCGCGGCTGGTGAATGGGGCAATTATTACCGCACCCAGCCGTGCGTCTATGCCGGCAGCCTGGATGGCGCCATGGAGATCGCCCGTCGTCGTCCCCTGTTCCGCAAAGCCATGGTTATGTATCGCCGGTGTATTCGCAAGCTGGCAAAGGAATACAGCAGGGCCTGACATGCGACCTGACCTTCTGACGCAACTGGAAGAATTGTTACCAGGTGACGCGGTTATCCTGCGGACACAGGACCGCGCATACAAGTTGAATGACGTCATCGAATTGGGTAGCGCCATGGACAGGCTGCTGGAAAATGAACAGGTTTCGCTGATTGCCCTTTATGCCGAGAACAGCCCTGCCTGGGTAGTGGCGGACCTGGTTTGCCAGCGCAGAAATATCTGCCTGGTGCCGCTACCCACTTTTTTTTCACCTACGCAGATCCGCGCCACGCTGACCAGTTGTAATGCCGCTTGGCTGCTGACTGACAACACGCAAGAACTGCACGCGCTCATCCAGGACCAGATGGCGGTGCAGGACGATAAGTTGGGTTTGCAGTTATGCCGCATCGACAACACAGGCGGCAATGTCCCGGCTCTGCCAGAGGGCACCGGCAAGATCACCTTTACATCCGGATCAACGGGAGATGCCAAGGGCGTTTGTTTGGGCAACCAGCAGTTGCTGCTGCAGGCCGAAGCGCTTAAAGATGCGGTAGGTGTCAAGGCGGCCCGTCACTTGTGCCTGTTGCCGCTGAGCACGCTGCTGGAAAACGTGGCTGGCGTTTACGCGCCCCTGCTGGCCGGCGGCGAAGTGATGATTCCGACTCTGGCATCCATGGGTTACCAAGGTAGCAGGCTTGTACAGCCGCAACAGTTGCTTGCCACGATCAGTATGGTGGAACCGCAAACCCTGATCCTCATTCCCGAATTGCTCAAACTGATTGTTGGCGCCGTGAAGAGCGGCTGGCAGCCGCCCGGCAGCCTGCGTTTCATCGCTGTCGGTGGCAGCAAGGTCGGCGTCAACCTTTTGCGTGAAGCCTGGTCGCTTGGTCTGCCCGTTTACGAAGGATACGGCCTGTCCGAGTGTGCCTCGGTGGTAAGCCTGAACACGCCTGTCGCCAACCAGCCCGGTACCTGCGGTAAACCGCTGCCGCACCTGTTGGTCGAAGAGAAAGGTAGTGAGCTCGTCGTGCGTGGCAATGCCATGCTGGGTTACCTGAACCAGCCGGAAAGCTGGTATTCCCCGGCGATTCATACCGGCGACCTGGGTTACTGCGACCGCGACGGATACGTTCACCTTTTGGGACGACGCAAAAACATCCTGATCTCCAGTTACGGGCGCAATATTTCTCCTGAATGGCCGGAAAGCGAACTGCTGGCCAATCCTCTGCTGCAGGAAGCCGTCGTTTTCGGCGATGCCATGCCGCATTGCGTGGCACTGATCAGCAGCCGCAATCCTGATATCGAAAATAACGTGATTCAGGATTGGGTCGACCGGGTCAATACGGAATTACCAGACTATGCCCGCATCAGGGCCTGGCACAGGCTTGAACAGCCTCTGGCCGGTCTGCCGGGTATGCTGACCAGCAACGGACGGCCCCGCCGGCATGACATTGCCCTCAAATTCGCCAACGAAATCGACTCACTTTACGCGGACCAGGACCTGCCTGGCCCGACCCTGGAAAAGGAACAAATACTATGAGTTTTTACCAGCAACTGACCGCAGACACCGAACAGCAACGGCGCGAACTTTTAGGTGCGCCGATCATTAGTCGCTGTTTCGAGGGTGACATTACGCTGGACGACTATGTCGGCTTTCTTGTTCAGGCCTATCATCACGTCAAGCACACCGTGCCCTTGCTGATGGCCGTCGGATCCCGGTTGCCCGCAGAAATGGAATGGCTGCGTGAGGCCGTGGCCGAATATATCGAGGAAGAACTCGGCCACCAGGAATGGATACTCAACGACATCGGCAACTGCGGCTATGACAAGGAAGCGGTAAGGCGATCGGCGCCCCACCTTAGCACAGAGCTGATGGTGTCCTATGCCTGGGACATGGTGAATCGCGTTAATCCAGTGGGTTTCTTTGGTATGGTGAATGTGCTCGAAGGCACCAGTATCAGCATCGCCTCGCAGGCGGCCGATGTCATTCGTTCCAAACTGGAACTGCCAAAGAATGCGTTCAGCTATCTCTATTCCCATGGTGCGCTGGACCAGGATCACATCATCTTTTTCGAGGGCCTGATGAATAGGATCACAGACCCGAAACAGCAGATGCTCATCATTCATGCGGCCAGAGTGTTCTACAAGCTGTATGGCGACATCTTCCGCAATCTGTCCGCTAACCACGGCATCCCGAAACTAACAATCAACAAAATTGTAGGCGCCGCCTGAGGACATGGGCATGAATATCAAGGGCAAACGCATTCTACTGACCGGCGCCGATGGTGGTATCGGTTCGGCACTGAGCGCCAAACTCGCTGCATCCGGTGCTGACCTGGTGCTGTGTAGTCACCAGCCAGGCCCCCTGGAAAAGCTGGCAGTCGAATTGAAAGCTACCGGCAGTAGCGGGGCCATCGTTACCGAAGTGGCCAACCTGTCACTGCCGGCAGATCGTAAACGCCTGGCGACCACCTGCGAAGCCCTGGGCGGAATCGATGTCCTGATCAATCTGGCCGGTATTTTGGATTTTAAACTGTACGAGGATCAGGCACCCGAGGTTATCGAACGCACCATCGCCATCAATCTGCTGGCGCCGATGCTGCTGAGCCGAGAATTCCTGCCGCAACTCAAGGAAAGGGATGAGGCGACTATCCTTAACGTGGGTTCCATCTTCGCCAGCATAGGGCATCCCGGGTTCGTCACGTACTGCGCGAGCAAGGCCGGCATCAAGTCGTTCAGTGAATCACTCGGGCGCGAGCTTGCCGATACCGGCATTCGTGTGTCGTACATCGCACCGAGGGCGACGGCGACTGCCCTGAACACCGACCGCGTCAATGCCATGAACAAGCAGCTTGGCAACAAGATGGATACTCCAGATTACGTGGCCCAGCAGATCGTGAAACAGCTGGTCAACGGCAAGACGCTCAGCTACCTGGGCTGGCCGGAAAAACTGTTCGTGCGCATCAATGCACTGTTGCCCACCGTCGTGCACAAGGCCCTGGTGAAGAATTTAGGGCTAATCAAGCAATTTGCCAGTTCCTAAGAAGATAAAGGAGAACGTTATGAAAGGTAAACACAAACTCGCTGTAACTTTATTTGTGGCAGCCTTTGCTTCACAGGCGCGCGCCGATCTTGGCGGTGACATCGCACATCTACAACAGCGCTGGGCAGAGGTAAATTACCAGCTAGAGGGCAAGATCCAGCTCACCGAATTCGATCACCTGGTGGAAGAGGCCAAACAGGTCACAGCCATGTACCCGAATTCTGCTGAAAGCTGGATCTGGAGTGGTATCATCAAGTCCACTTATGCCGGCGCCAAGTCAGGGCTCGGTGCCCTGTCACTGGCCAAGGAATCAAAAGCCGACCTGGAAAAGGCCATGACCCTCAACGATCATGCCCTGGAAGGTTCCGCGTATACCAGCCTGGGTACCCTCTACTACAGCGTGCCGGGCTGGCCCGTTGGCTTTGGTGATGACGACAAGGCCGAGGAACTTTTGCAGAAGGCCCTGGCTCTAAACCCCAACGGTATCGACAGCAACTATTTCTATGGCAGCTACCTGATAACCGAAAAACGCTACGATGAGGCCCGCCAGTATCTGCACAAGGCCCAGATGGCACCGCCGAGGCCAAACCGGCAGCTGGCCGATGAAGGCCGGCAGCAGGAGATTTTCAACGCCCTGGCTGAAATCGACGGTAAATAACGGCAAGTACTAAAATAAGTACATATAAATAATCGATAGTACAGCCTAACGGGGTCAGGATAGACGAAGCCCAATACTGGCCAGATGATCATGGAGTAAAATCCGGCCATGCAAATCCTTCTTGTAGAAGACGATCAGCCGCTAGCCAGGGGCCTGCAAAAGGCTCTTGGCAAGCAGGGTTATGTCGTCAATCATGTCGGGACCGGTGAATCGGCGCTGCATGTCATCGAATATGACAAGCCGGATATCGTCGTGCTCGATATAGGTCTGCCGGACGTTGACGGCATTACCGTGCTGAAAAAAGTCCGCGCGAAGAACCAGGAACTGCCTGTCCTCATGCTGACTGCACGCGATGGCGTCGATGACAAGGTGGCGGGTCTCGACGGTGGCGCGGATGACTACCTCGTTAAACCCTTTGAAATGACCGAACTGTTGGCCAGGTTACGTGTACTGGAACGACGCATCTCCTCGGTAAAGAGCAATGACATCAGCATCGGCAACGTCTGTCTCGATACCGTGGGGCAGAGCGTAGCGGTGGATGGCCAGTCGGTTGAATTGGCGCGCCGCGAATACATGCTCCTGAAAAGCCTAATGGAAAACGCCGGTCGCGTGCAGACGCGCAGCGTGCTGGAAACGCGCCTGTATTCCTGGGGCGAGGAAATATCCAGCAATGCCGTTGAAGTACATATTCATCGCCTGCGCAAGAAGCTCGGCAACGATTTCATCAAGACCATCCGTGGCGTCGGTTACAAGATTAACCAGGAGCGGGGGGCTTGAGTTCCATTCGCCTTTTCCTGGTAGCTGGTATTCTGGCCACCCTCACACTGTTCAACTTCGTAGCCGCCCTGCGCGGTTACCAGACCAGCATGGTAGAGGCGGACCAGCTGTTCGACAACAAGCTGCTGGACTTTGCCCGTCTGGTTGGTCGTCTCGACCTGGCCGATACCCACGAGGAACTGCGCCTGGGCAACAACCTGGCCTTCCAGGTCTGGGATCATGACAAGCTCATGGCGCATTCCTACCATGCACCGCTTGAACCAATTACTGTATTCGACAATGGCTTCGATTTCAGCAACTTCGACGGCTACCGCTGGCGAACCTACACGCGCCATGAAACCATGAGCGGGCGCTGGGTGATTGTGGCAGAGCGCACCGACCTGCGTTACGTACTCGCGGAAAACGTAGTACTGGAATCCATCCTGCCGATCCTGCTGAGCATTCCCCTGATCGGCCTGCTCATATGGATCATCGTCAGCCACGGGCTTAAGCCCCTGGCCGCGCTGTCCAAGGAATTGAAGAACAAGCATGTCAACGATCTCAGCCCCGTACAGGCGCAGAACACGCGCCGGGAGCTGGCGCAGGTCGTCCAGTCGGTCGACGGCTTCATGGTTCGGCTGAACCGGGCGGTAGAGCGTGAAAAACGTTTTTCTGCGGATGCGGCACATGAACTGCGCACGCCCATCAGTGCGCTCAAGGTGCAGTTGCATAACCTGTCCGTTGAAGTCGACACCGGCAGTGACACCTGGCAACAGCTCCAGCAGGGTGTCGAGCGCATGCAGCACCTGGTGGAGCAGCTCCTGACGCTCTATCGAATGAATCCCGACAAGTTCTCAGAAAACTGCCAGGAGGTGGATCTCTACCAAGTGTGTGAGGAGGTCATTGCACGCCAGTATTCCCTGGTGGAGTCGCGGCAACAGCATCTGGCCCTGGAAGGGGAGCACTGCATGATCACCGGAGATGTCTTCGCTCTCGAAACGCTGGTGTCCAACCTGCTCAGTAATGCCAGCAAGTACACGCCGGCTGGAGGCAATATCCTGGTCAGGGTATACAGGCAGGGTGTCCGTATCCTGCTGGATGTGGAGGATGACGGCCCCGGTATTACCGAAACCGAGCGTGAGCGTATCTTCGAGCGCTTCTACCACAGCGATAAATCACTCCAGAAAGGCGATCCGCCGGGATGCGGACTCGGCCTGACGATCGTTAGCCATGTCGCCCACCTGCACCATGCCGATGTCAGCGTTGGCGTATCCTTATTTGGCAAGGGGAGCCGCTTTACCGTCAGTTTTCCGGAGGTAGACAAGTGAAGGTTAAAATAATCGCCGTGCTTGTGCTTTTTATGGTTGCCCGCAACAGCTTTGCGGCGGTCCCCGAGCTGGAACTGGAAATACGTGACCATCTGTTCTTCCCGGCGACGCTGGAGATACCGGTGAACCAGAAAGTGCGTCTGCTGATCATCAACAACGATCCGACGCCTGAAGAATTTGAAAGCTACGAGCTGAACCGCGAGAAGGTCATACCCGGCAACAGCAGGACAGTGATCTTCATCGGCCCGCTGGACCCCGGTGAGTATCCCTTCTTTGGCGAATTCTTTCCCAAGACGGCAGTGGGGAAGGTAGTTGCGAAATGAGCGACAGGACCACGCGATGTTTCTAAGTACCGTTATCCTTGTCCTGCAGGAAATCCTGGAAGCGGCGCTGCTGATCAGTGTATTGCTGGTTCTGACCCGGCTGCTTACCCGCAACAGCATGGAACACCTGGTCATTCCTCTCGCGTGGTTGCCGGCTGCAGGCATCTGCGGTATCGCCGGGGCCTGGTTGTACGCCAACTTTACGCCGGCAGTTTCAGAATGGTTCGATTACGTGGGACTGGAAATAACCAACGCCTTTATCCAGGTGCTGACCCTGGTGCTGCTCGCCTTGTTCTGTTTCATGTTCAGCAGCGGCAACCGTGAGCACCGGACGCGCATGCTGGCAGGCATGGCGCCGGTATTTTTGTGCACTATGGTCACCCTCGGCATTACTCGCGAAGTGTCGGAAATCATCCTGTACATGCAAGGTGTTATGGCGCTACCTGCCAACGTGTCGTCGGTCGTGCTTGGCGCTATCATGGCGACGGGTATCGGAATCAGCAGCGGAATCGTTTTGTATTACCTGATTCTCGCGTTGCCAGTCATCTGGAGCTACCGCGTTTCCATGCTGCTGCTGGCGCTGTTTGCCGGCAACCTTGCCTCTCAGGCCGTGCTGCTTCTGACACAGGCCGACTGGCTGCCCTATACCCCGGAACTCTGGGATACCTCGAACCTGATTCCGGAGTATTCTGTGACGGGCCAGCTACTGTATGCCCTGGTCGGCTACGAAGCCAACCCGTCACTCCTGCAGTGCGTTCTGTATCTGGCCAGTGCCATCATGATCGCCTTCAGCCCGCTGTTCCTGCTGGCCTGGAAATCACGTAAAGGAAGTGAAGACGGTGCCTGAACAACCTATCGTGAAATTGTCGATTGGCGCCGCAATGCCGGGCGCGATGTTGCTGCTGCCCATGGTGGCCTCGGCAGACGGCATTGTCGTCGACAAGGTCTACCATCCCTATGTGGATGCCCTGGAGCATGAGTTTGAATACCGAGCCGTTGCCCAGGATGACCAGGTTGGGATCGACAATCCTTCGCAATTACACCAGTTCGCCATCGGTACCTCCTTCGGCGAGAGGTGGTTCGGGGAGCTCTATGTCAAGGGCACGAAGAACCGGGAAGGCAATTTCCATCTCGGGGCTTTCGAGGCCGAGTTGAAGTGGCAACTGACCGAGCAGGGGGAATACTTTGCCGACTGGGGGCTGTTGTTCGAATATGAAAACGAAGTGGAAAGGGATATCCAGGAAATTACTGTCGGTATTCTCGCAGAAAAGGAGTTCGGCCGCTGGAGTGGTGCCGCCAACCTACTGCTGGTTAACGAGTGGGGTGACGATATCGTCAACGAGTACGAAACCGTGCTAGCAGTGCAGGCCCGCTATCGCCATTCCCAGGGATTTGAGCCAGGTGTCGAGTTCTATGCCGGGCAGAATGCGCAGGGCATAGGTCCTGTGATCCAGGGCACCGTGGACCTGGGAGTCCGCAAGAACCTGCACTGGGAAACAGGCATCATCTTCGGGCTGGGCAGTGACAGTCCCAACAGCAGTTTCCGCTTTCTACTAGAATACGAGTTCTGAGTCGACTGCCACCGTTGTCAGCTCGACCCTGCTGACTCTGTTCCTGCTTCCCATTATTTATCGCCGCTTCCATGCGGACCCGGCAACCGCGAGCGCCTGATACATGCAGAACCTGTTGATCCTCAATACGCGTCCTGAACTGGAAGAAGACCTTGTCGATTACTTGTTGTCGCTGCCCTGCATCAGCGGATTTACTTCCTATCCCGTGCGCGGCCATGGCCAACACCAGAATCTGTCCGTGGCTGAACAGGTCAGTGGCCGGCGCAAGCGCCTGCAGGTGGAGGTCATGCTCGAGGAAGAAGTGGTTGTGACAGTCCTTTCGGGACTGGTGGAGAATGTTGGCCGCGATATCAACTGGTGGCGTATGCCGGTTATCGACGGCGGCATGCTGGATTAATCAGCCAGCATCAGCACATATCGGAATACTTGTTGGGCAGGTCGAGATTGATGGGCTGCCCATAACCACGCAGCTGCATGCCATCTTTCGTGAACGTCAAGTCTTCACCGCCACGGACGTCATGGTCGAAGTGGTAGACCGGCCTGATCGGTTGCCGGTTGGTTTGCTCTTCGTAGGCTCGTGCCGCCTGTTCCACAGGTTCGTTGGCTTTCTGCCAGGCGCTGAACGCCTTTTTCCCATGCCGCTTGCCCATCATGTCCTGAGTAATTGCCGGTGACATGATGGCGGCGGTCGCGTTGTTGCCACCAAAGCCTTTGGAATTTAGCAGGATACTGTCGAGCGCAGCGGGATCGATTTCCTGGTGGGCGAGCAGGTATTCCAGGCCCTTTCTGTGCACGTCGTCGGCAATCGCGGTCGTGGTGAGGATGCCGGGCAGGATGCCGAATTGCCAGATGCCAAGGCTGGTGGCGAGCTGGTCCGCACCGGCGACACCCAGCGAATGGCCGAGATAGGATTTGATGGCGGATACCTTCCAGTTGCTGACACCGAAATACCCGGCCAGTTCTTCCAGGATGGCGGACTCGGTGACGCGGTTCTGCGGCGTGCCGGTGCCGTGGGCCTGGATAAAGGTCCGGTTGCGCAGGCTGTCTTCACCGAGCACGGCGCGGGTGGCCGCAGCGGCCCTGGCAAAGGTCAGATAGTTGCCGACACCGGGACTCGAGATGGATTTCTTGAAACCGTCGGCGTTGACGAAGACATCATTGACGGAACCGAGCACGGGAGCGCCGAGTTCCAGCGCCAGGGCATCGTCCATGAGAATGAAGAACTGGCAGGATTCGCCCAGGGTGAAACCGATGTTGTTGCCGAACGGTCGGCAGGCGCGACGGTAATCCGGCGCATCGCCGCCATCCAGCGCCTGCAGGGTGTTGTCACTGGCGATCGCACCCATGGCGGAAAACGCCTCGATGATTTCCGGCAGGATCGGGGCCTCGCTGCCGCCGACGATGACGACGCGGTGGGTGCCGTTCTGGATGTCACGGGCCGCCTGGGCTAGGTTGTACTGGAAAGTAGCGCAGGCACCCAGGCTGGTGCCGGTGCTGCCGACATTTCCCAGCACATAGGCGTTGATGAAGTTGGCCGGCATATCGGCGAAGCCGAGGGGTAATTGCTTGGAGGTTACCTTCTTGCCAAGGAGTCGCGCCTGGAGCATACCCCCGTTGCCGTTGTAATCGAGCTGACTCATGCTGCTGCAGGCGTAGATGCCGACTTGGTCCGGCGCTACCCGGTTGCGGATGATCTCCCAGTCCAGACCGAGCGAGAACAGGGCATCGGAAATACCGTAAACGGCCATTTGCAGCCCACGCGGATGGTTACGTGAGGCGTATAGTGTGCTTGGCTCAAAGCCTCTGGGTAGCTGGCCGGCATAATTCACCGGGCTCGCATGATAATCCTCCAGCAGGACATCCATTTCCCCTACCACGGAAACATGCACCATCCGGTCACCCATTTCGGTTAATTGCCAGTTGCCTGGAATGTGGTCGGGCAGGTGGCGTTTATTCAGGGTGAATTCGAAATGTTCGCTGCCTTCGACGGGGTTTATTCGGGAGCGGCTGTGATGACGCTGTGCCGAAGGATCGTAGATGTTTGATTCCATCTGGCGTATCAGTGTCCCATCCAGCAGGGACTGGCCATGATCAGACAGCCAGCTCTCGAGATCGATGTTCTGTTCACCGGCGTCTTCCCAGTGAGTACCGTTATAGAAGATGCGACCGGTCAGGACAGCCAAGTTGAGAAGTGTTTCGCGCGCGGTTTCAGCAGGTAATTTGTCGTGGACCAACCGCCGGTAGCCGTAGTGAAAGGCGCTGCGGCCGGCGGGACTGACGCCGCCCATGGCGGTTATGACTGGAAGGTTCGCCACTTTTAGATTTTTTCCTTGAAATCAACGCGTTGACGAGTAGATTTCGGCATCATATAGGCTTGCCGTGAGTATTATATTTGAATTATAGACATATTTTATAAAAATCTGGCCAAAAGGATGGCCAACTTGAAAAAATGTGACTCAGGACGCGTACTTGCATACACTGCGGGCAGTCCGGCAAGGTCGATACCCCTGTAACAGAGCGGACCCGAAAGCACCCCATGACAAGATATCCGCCACACGATGAAGCCATACAGGCAATGCATGAGGAACTGGGCATACCGGATTCCTATGCAGCGACCTGCAAGCTGGATTTTCAGCCGGAGTGTGAATCTCTGGTGGAAACCGAATCTGATGTCTTCGGCCGGCAACCGCTCCTGGCAGAGGAGGCCTATAGTGCCTGGCGGACGATGCAGGCGCAGGCCCTGGCAGACGGGATAACCCTGCAGATCGTGTCGGCTTATCGCAGTGCCGAATACCAGAAAGAGCTGCTTTGGAAAAAGCTCGACAGGGGAGAGGACATTGAGGCAATCCTGAAAGTGAATGCTGCGCCAGGCTACAGTGAACACCACAGTGGGTGTGCACTGGATGTCACGTCACCAGGATATAAACCTCTGGAAGAAGAATTCGAAAACAGTCCTGCCTTTCTCTGGCTGTGTAATCATGCAGAGGACTTCGGTTTCACGCTGAGCTTTCCGAAGTGCAATGCCAAGGGCATGAGTTACGAGCCGTGGCACTGGATGTACAGGCCAGGAAAAAGGGAAAAAGGAAAAAGCGAATAAAAGGTTAGAGTCAGTCGGAAGCAAGTCCAAGACTCGTCATCCGTCATTGCTGATTGGGTAGAATCGAGGAATAAATAAGGAGTTTTTCGACTGTGAAAAAGAACGTTTTTCATCACTAAATTTCTCCAATTCAATCATGCAGATAGGGTGAACTCAAGCACTTTTGACCCCCGTCTATCCGTCTGTTTTATGCCCCTAAATTCGTTGACAGGGCCCTCCTTGGGAGTAGTATTTCAAAGGCAGCCAACAATATTTCACGGAAGAAATGAAGATGCTGCGTAAGTAAAGCGTTTAAAGGAGGCGCATGTATGATTAGTGATACACAGGTTTTATTCAGAGGTATTGACCATTCAGAAGCCGTTGAGGAGGCTGTCCATAAAAGAGCAGAAAAGCTGGCCAGATACAGCGACCAGATCCAGAGTCTCAGGGTAACGTTAGAATCACCCCACAATAATCATCACAAAGGCAAGGTATACCACGTAGGTGTCGAGGCCTTTATTCCGAATCATGACGTCGTCGTCAACCACGACCAACATGACAAACATTCCCATGAAGACATTTATATCGCCATTCGCGATACCTTTGATGCCGTGGAAAGGCGTATCAAGGAACTCGCCGAGAAACAGCGCAGTCAGAGCCGGCACAATGGCAAGCTGATGGACAACGCCGAAGTCCTTAACGAGACTATCAGCGTCGAGGAATTCAAAAGTAGCAAGGCAGCCAATCAATAGCTGTCTTTTCAAAACAAATAAAACACGCAAGAACAAAAACACGGGCCCAGGCCCGTGTTTTTTATGCTTGTAAATTTTAGGTATTCACACGAAACATTTTCTTGCGGACCAGGTTGCGGTACTCCTTCGGTGTGACGGACATCGCCTTGCGGAACTGCGCGGAAAAGTAGCTGTTATCCGGATAACCCACATTGTAGGCCACCTCGGAGATGCTCAGATTCGAGGTCTTCAGCAGCTCGCAGGCGTTTTCCATGCGAATCTGCTGCAGGTATTGTATGGGCGACTTGCCTGTGGCGTGCTTGAAGCGCCGGTTCAGCGAGCGCACGCTGATATCGAATTTTTTCGCCAGGATATCAAGGGTGATTTCGTCGTTGTAACAATTGTGCATCCATTCCTGGATCTCGATGATGTTCTCGTCGTCGTGATAGTTCTGCGGCGAGTTTTTCAGGAAGCTCGAGGTATAGGAGCGCTTGATTTCATGGGTGAAATGACGCGACACCTGGTCAGCCACGTGCTGGGAAAAATATTCCTCGATGAAATGCAGCATGACGTCACGCACTGAGTTCACACTGCCCGCGCAGTAGATGTTGCCGGCCTTGGTGATGAAGCGGTCACGTTGGAGTAGTACGTCTGGGTAAGTGGCGGCGAACTGGTCGAAGTAGTACCAGTGTGTCGTGGCCACCTTGTTGTTCAGCAGGCCGGCCTCAGCCAGGTAGTAACTACCGGTGCCCACGGCACAGATGATGGTGTCGCTGCCGGCAAGTTTACGGAACCAATCGGTCAGGGCGCGGGTCTGGCGCACCACGCCTAGCGGGTTGCCCCAGAGAGCTGGCAGGATGACCATATCGGTTTTATCGAGATCCGAGAGGCTGTGTTTACATACTAGTTCCAGTCCGGCATTGAGCGAGATATTACCGCCATCCATACTGACCAGTTGCATAGCGAGCTTGCCCTTGCTGTGGCCCTCGATGCGGTTGATCAAATCAGCCGCGTTGAGCATCTCGATGGGAATGGTGATGCTGGTGCCCAGCACCTTCCGGTAGCCGACAATAGTGACATTCAGCATCAGGGCGCTTCCTGTGCGACGTAGCTCACACCGGTTATTTCATAGTGGTGCATTCCAGAGGGTGTCTGCACGTTGACTTCGTCGTCCAGGTTTTTGCCCAACAGCGCGCGACCGAGGATGGAATCGATACTGATGTAGTTCTTGCCGGGGTCTATTTCATCGGGTCCTACCAGGCGGTATTTCAAGGTGGCGCCGTCGGAGCGATAAAGCTCCACCCAGGCGCCGAAAAAGACCTTGTTTGTATCGGACGGCAGTTGGCTGACCACGTTCAGCACATCCAAGCGCTTGCGCAGGTAACGCACGCGGCGGTCAATCTCACGCAGCCGCTTCTTACCGTAGATGTACTCGGCATTTTCCGAACGGTCGCCGAGCGCCGCGGCATCGGAGACTTGCTGGGTGACTTGCGGACGTTCCACTTTCCATAACTGGTGCAGCTCCGCCTTCAGGGCGGCTTCCCCCTCGGGTGTGATATAGGCGGACATGGGTTTGGCCGGCGGGCGGTAGCGGGACATGGCTTATGCGTTGGCTTCCAGTTGCTTAAATTGCAGTTCAAGTTGAGTGTACAACGGGGCTTCCTTCATGCGCACGCCCAGGCCCAGCAAGCGTACCGGTTTGTTGCCGCGCTCAAAGCCGGTCTGGCAGAGCGTCCTGAAGGCATCCAGGTCGAGCGTGTTGGCATTCTGCTCTACGGTAGTGGAGACGAAATTATTAAACTTGATCTTCACGAACTGCTTGCCTATGGAGACTTTCTTCTTGGAGCGCCGGATGCGTTCCGACAACTCGTCCATCAGGTCTGGCAGGGTGGACAGACAGGTCTGCAGGCTGGGAAGGTCCTCGGGAAAGGTATGCTCCACGCTGATGGACTTGCGCCGGCTTTCGGTCTGCACTTCGCGGTTGTCTATACCGCGGCACAGTGACCACAGTGTTTCCCCAAAGCTGCCGAACATGTCAACCAGTGCAGTTTTTTCATATTGCTGCAGGTCATGGCAGGTCTCGATGCCGAGCAATTCCATCTTGCGTGCGGTGACCTTGCCGACGCCGTAGAGTTTTTGCACCGGCAATTTGGCGACGAATGAATCAACCATATCTGGTGTAATGACGTACTGGCCATCCGGCTTGTTCCAGTCGCTGGCGATCTTGGCCAGGAACTTGTTTGGTGCAATACCGGCGGACAGGGTGATGCCGATTTCCTCACGCACCCGCTGCCGGATTTCCTGCGCGATAAGGGTGCCGCTTCCACGACAATTTTCAGTTTCGGAAACATCGAGAAAAGCCTCGTCCAGTGACAGGGGTTCTATCCTTAACGTGTAATCGCTAAAGATCCCGTGCATCTGCGCGGAGGCGATACGGTACTTTTCCATGTTGCCGGGGATGATGATGAGGTCGCGGCATTTACGTTTGGCCGTTGCCGATGCCATGGCCGAATGCACGCCATACTTGCGCGCTTCGTAGTTGCACGTGGCGATAACACCGCGGCGATCTTCCGAACCGCCGACCGCAACCGGGAGGCCGGCAAGTGCCGGATCATCACGTATTTCGATGGCGGCAAAAAAGCAATCGCAGTCACAATGAATGATTTTTCTGAGCATGATGCTACTATAATTCGCGCAGCTATCCTTGTCACACTGGCTGATGTATCCTTTTGCCATGCCTATTTATGAATACAAATGCCGCGCCTGCGGACGCCTGTTCGAGAAAATCGTAAAGCTAAACGAGACGCCAAACTGTCCTGGATGCGACAGTGGCGACCTGGAGAAGCAGTTCACTGTGGCTAGCGTCAGCACATCGAAGACGCGGTCACGCTCAGTCGCAAAAGCCAGGGCCAAAGCCGGCGCCATCAAGAAAGAAAAGGATGTCGCGCAGGCCGAATATGAGCGTAAGGTGCGCGAAGATCATCACTGACGAACATGAGAAATAAAAAGGCTGCCATGGGCAGCCTTTTTTTCATGGCGAAGACGGAATCAATTTCCTGCCGGATACACAAGTCGAATTCGGCGTACTGACCAACCCAGACGGTGTATAACCAGCCGACTACAAGGTGATCGGCATGCCGAGCTCTTTTATCATCGGTCCCGATGACGTGTTCGCCATTCGCCGGCGCAGCAGTGCCATCATAAAGAACTTGCCTAAAGTACTCTTTATCATCCCGATGTTACTAGCAGGCTTCGTGATAGTGTCTGGGTACCTGACGGTTCATGCCTGGTAAAGGAGCGTGCTGGAAAAACCGGAGATGGAATGCGAGCAGGTTGCCTTGGGCATGTTTGTTGCGGTCGCCAGTGGTCGCAGGGTTATGTATAGCCCAAGGATTGCGGGTGGCAAAGTAGCAATCGGTCTGGGTTCATACAATGCAGGAATGGAACAGGCTTGCACTAGATCAACTGAAAGGCATGATCTTTCCGAGGTTGATAACTAGAAAGATCTCAGGGGCTGTTGTGTGCATCTGGACCATCATGGTCTGTGTGCGATGATTCGTAGGGTTGTTCAGGGTCTTTCTGTGTAACGGTAAGCCAGTCCAGCACAAGGCCGGAGATGGTATTGAAACGGGCCACCCTAAATATAATTTTCAAAAGCTGAGGCCGTGTTCGGATGCTTGGCTCCTCGGCATAAGGGATGAACCAGATGAGTACGCCGGCACGCACCAAGCCACTAATAAGAAATACCAAGAACAGGGCGCTTGCCAGCGGCAGGTTGAGGCCGTCTTGAATCAAGGGTGCGGCGCTGGCGAGCAGGCCGCCGGCGATGGCACCAACGAAAACAAAGAGCGCCGAGATAGCCGACTGCACCGCGGCATAGGTGGCGAAGTTGGTGTGGTGCGGCCGGATGTCGTAAAGGTAGTTGGCGGTACTTAGGTTGAAGCCGCTCCAGACCAGACCGGAAATGACTTGAACGAACAGTAGGTAATAGAAGTTCGGCATTACCATCCACAGCATAGGCACGACCGGCAGGGCCACGCTGCAGCCCAGCATGATAATGCGATTGCCGTAGCGGTCGCTGAAACGGCCCCACATGGACAGGGTCAGGAACTGTGTGGCTATGGACGTGATGCTGTTCAGGCTGAACTGCATGTAGGTGAACTCGAGGTCGTTGAGCATATACAGCGCGAAAAAGGGCGCTGAGATGGCCACGGCACCCTGCATGCCGGCCACGAACAGGCTGTAGCTGCGAAAGGTGGGATCGTACATGGCATGGCGCACCTCCCGCAGGGTGGTGAAGAAGGCATCTGGTTCCGGGAGTGTGGGGTGGTTATCCGGGTCATGCATGGCGGCCAGCAGGCGGGCGGACAGCAGGCGCCCGGCGACCGCGACACTGAAAAGCAGGGAGAAGCCGAGCCAGGCTAGCGAATAGGCATCAGTAATACTGAGCAGTGCACCACCACCGATGAAGATGATCAGTGAGACCGCCATGGTCAGTCGGGTGCGGCTGGCAAAATACACGCCGCGTTCCCTCTGCGGCACGATACTGCCTATCCAGGCGCGCCATTGCGGCTGGATCAGATTGGTCAGGGCATGGTAGAAGACCACCACCAGCACTAGCCAGCCTATAGCGGCCTCACCGTGCCACAAAGCAATAATGGTCATCAGTGTCAGTATCAGGGTCTGGGCATAGACGCAGAACAGGATCAACGACTTGCGTCTGAAATAGGTGTCCAGCCAGACGGACACCAGTTGCATGCAGGCACCGGCCAGCTGTGGAATTGCCGTCAGCCAGCCCAGTTGCAGGCTGGAGGCTCGCAGGAAAATGGCGAAGGCATTGATGAAGTTGTCGCAGGTGGCTGTCATGGCCGAAGAGGCCATGGCTTCCTTTTTGGACAGCGTCAGGGTCTTGTCCAGAATTTCTGGGGGAAATCCCTGGCTCGGATCAGAACCGATAACGTTGGACTGGGTACCCATACTTCTCGAGAGGCTCGTACGTCTCCATGTTGCTGCATGGGGCGGAATGAAAAAGAAAAATTCTGAGTGCGAAGATATCCGACGAAGGTGGTATTTGCCATACCGCTAATCACCGTATGTGATAATGCGGCTGCGACTGGCGCGGAATTATATGCTGGTAATTGGTTACAGGGAACTCGGGGACGATCATGAACCATGTCAACGAAATTGCGGACAATATCGCCAAACTGGAAAGACAGCAGAAAAAATTCCGCCATCACCTACACCGCATCCATGTGCGCTTCGAGATTGAGGTGGAAGAGGTGCTCCGCAAACTGAAGTAGCTGGTCATTCCCTGGCTGCTGTCCTCAAAGCTGCGAGCTAAGTGATCGCGCAGACCGGGCAATATTGGTGCCCGATCAAGCTCACTCGAAAGGTGCGTGGGAGCTATCGACACTACCACGAGCTTTCCGATTACGGGGATGGCGTGCATTACGAGGGCCAGCTCATCCGGTTGCGGGATGAGTTGAAATGACAAGTTGCCTGCTCGGAACCAAGATCATCACGGCGCCTTCCTGAAATCTTGAGAGAAAACCGTGAGTAGTATGGTCCCTGTGGGGAAATTTAACTCGGAACAACACTCATTATATAGTGACTGTCCATGTATTCGCGGATCTGGTCGATCTGATTGTCGATGATCTCGAAGGCCCAGCAATACAGGTTGTCGTAAATCTGGCCGTGCTGGAAAGTGCCAACGGCCTGGGTTTCGGCGTAGACCATATTGTCCTTGGCGGTCAGCTTGTGAATGAGTACCTTAGGGTCTCCGTCGACAAACAGTCCCCTGACGGGCGCCAGGAATTCATCGATGATGTGGTCGCGACCGGGATGCGCACCCGCACCCGGTATATCCTTGGACATGGCGGTCCAGCAGGCATTCTCGCGGAACATGCCGCGCAGCTTTTCTAGATCCCCGGCGCTTAGGGTCTCAAAGAAGTTTCTCACCAGGGTTTCATTTTGTTTTTCTGCGTCTGACATATCGAGATTCTCCACGGTTTTTTGCTATGCTTGTCTTTTCGCCTCTGCGGCGATGCTTTCGTATGACGAAAAGTAAAGATAATAAATAAATCCTTGTATCTCCAGCTTTCCCTGAAGCTGTTGTCACCAGAATTCAGAGTTGTCCCAAGGGGGTTTCAATGTCAGATGCATATGATGTAGTGGCTATCGGTTCCGGCCACAATGGTCTCGTGGCGGCGGCCTACATGGCCAAGGCCGGCAAGAAGGTACTGGTTCTGGAGCGCCAGGACTGGATCGGCGGCGGCGTGGTCACACGCGAGCTGACCCTGCCGGGCTTCAAGCACGACCAGCATTCCATGGCCCACATCTTCATCCAGGCCAACCCCATGATCGTCAATGACGAACTCGGCCTGATGTCCAAATACGGTCTCGAGTATATCCATCCGACCATCCCGATGATCTCCGTATTTCCTGATGGCCAGACCCTGGCCATCCACACCGACCGCGACAAGAATATCGAAGAGATCGCGAAGTTCTCCGCCAGTGACGCAGAAAGTTACCGGCGCTTCTCCGACAAAGCGGCAGGCATACTGCCCGCCTTGGTGGGCACGTTGTATACACCACCGGCACCCGTCGGCGCCATGTACGCCATGATGGACCAGAGCCGTGAGGGTCAGGAGATCATGGCCATCATGATGAAGAGCGCCTACGACGTGGTCATGGAATATTTCCAGGACGAACGTGTACGCCTACATTTTCTGCGCATGGTGAGCGAGAATCTCACCGGACCGGAGGAAAAGGGCACAGGCATCGGCCCGTTCATGTTCCTCGGATGGCTGGAAAAATACGGCATCGGTGTCGCCAAGGGCGGCAGTGGCATGCTCAGCCAGGCGCTGGTGAACTGCATCGAGGACCACGGCGGTGAAGTGCTCACTGGTATCTCTGTCAGCAAGGTGAAAGTGTCCGGCGGGCGCGCCGTATCCGTGGTCACAGAGGACGGTCGCGAAATCCAGGCAAAAGATGGGGTGATTGGCGCAATACACCCGCACCTGCTGCCGAAGATGGTGGAAGGCCTGGACCCCTTCGTCGCCCAGACTGCAGCAAAAGTGGAATTGTCTGCCAACTGCGTGTTCACCATTCACGCCGCACTCAACGAGCCGCTGCAGTTTGCCGCAGGTGATCGCGTGAAAGAGGCCATGATGATCGAACTGCTGCCGGAGAGCATCAACGTCTTGCGCGACCATTTTGATGACCTGCGTTACGGCCGCATCCCCAAGCATTCCCTGTGTGCACTCGGCTCGGCTACCAACATCGACCCGTCACGCGCACCTGCAGGCAAAGCTACCATGCATGCTTGGGACTATTGCCCTTACGAGTACCCGGGTGAAGGCGCGGCGGCCTGGGACAAGCACAAGGATGAATTCGCTGATCACATGCTCGCCAACATGAAGCCTTATGTACCGAATCTCAGCCGCGACATCATCCTCGGCTGGCATTGCGATTCACCGCTGGACATGGAACGCACCTCCGCCAGCTTCCAGAAAGGCGACATCCACGGTGTCGCCCCGTACCTGTACCAGTTCGGCGCCCATCGCCCGACCCCGGAGCTGGGCAAGAACACTGTGCCCGGCATCGAACGCCTTTACCTGGTGGGACCCTTCCAGCATCCTGGCGGTGGCGTCTTTGGTGCCGGCCGTGGCACGGCCATGACCATGTTCGATCAGATGGGCATGGATTTCGACAAGGTGATTCAATAGGCTCGGCATGGGTACGAGTAGGTCGAAATATACCCTCTGTAGCATTAAGCTGTGCAGTAGCGATATCCGACATTGCTGAGTGTAAATTTTAAAAATATCTGCAGTAACGGGATCGTTGTATGAAAATTTATTCGCAGGACGGCAGTGAGCTGATGGATGTCACTGCCATCGAACACGACGGGGGCAAGCTGGTGGTCAAGGGCAAGATATTCCAGTCCATGCCGATGACCGCCAAGCTCACTCCGGAAGAAGCCCGCAAGGGCATGAAGCTGATGAGATTTTCCACCTGGCTGTTCCTGCTCACAATGCCATTCCGCAAAAGCAAGAAGTAACGACAGACTTCCCATGGATGCACTGCAGACTCTGGAAAACGTTCTCCAGTCCCTCGTTGCAGGGCTGCTGATCGGTTGCATGTACGGGCTGATGTGCGTCGGCCTCACCATCATCTTCGGCGTCATGCGCGTGATCAATTTCGCGCAGGGCGAGTTCATGATGCTGGGCATGTATTTCACCTATTTCTGCTTCGCCTGGCTCGGTGCAGAGGTCTGGGTCGACGGGCTCTGGTTTCCGTTCGTGCTTGCAGTGCTGTCGGGACCCGCGGTATTTCTGCTCGGGATCATCTTGCACAAGGTGCTTATCAGCGCGGTTACCGGGCGCCGGGCCAGCCAGCTCGAAGCCCAGGGCCATTACGCGCAGCTGGTTCTGACACTGGGCATCGCCTTGGTGCTGCAGAACGGTGGCCTGTTCCTGTTCGGCTCCAACCCGGTATCGGTCAGCAACGATTTGTCCTACAGTGCCTGGGAGTGGGGCCCCATGGTGGGTGAGCGAGTCAGCGTCTTTGTCAACCAGGCGCAGACCATTTCGGCCGTCATCGCCCTGTTGGTGGTCATGGCCTTCGGTCTCCTCATTGAGAAGACCCGACTGGGCAAGTCGCTGCGCGCCGCCGCCGACAATACCGATGCCGCCACCTATATGGGTATCGATGTCGACCGTGCACACCGCATTGCTTTCGGCTTCGGTATCGGTATCACCGCCATTGGTGGCGGTCTTCTGGCCTCGAATGTGTCTTTCCAGCCTTATATTGGCACGGAATACGTCATCATCATGTATGCGGGCGTGGTGCTGGGCGGGCTTGGCAGCATCCGTGGCGCCTTCCTTGGCGGTCTCAGCATCGGCGTCCTGCAACAGGTGTCGGCCATCGTCCTGCCTAACCAATTACAGGGCACCGTCATCTTTGTCTGTTTCCTCGCCGTCATCCTGTTCCGCCCGCAGGGCTTCTTCGGGCGCAGGGATCGCACCGCATGAACACTTTCAGCAACCTCCCCGGGGTGAAACGGGACCTGCTCCACATCGGACTTTTTGGCCTGGTTTATCTCGTGCTGGCGCTGCTGGCCAGCAATTCCTACTACCAGCTCATCTTGACTATCGTGCCCGTGTGGGCGGTGATGGGGTTGTCCTGGAACGTGCTGTCCGGTTACAGCGGCCTGGTCAGTTTTGGACACGCTGCCTTCTTCGGCCTTGGCGCCTACCTGGTGGCGTTGTGTTCGATGGTGTGGGATTTGAATCCATGGATCACCATCGTGCTCGCCACCCTGGCCGGCGCCGGCGCCGGCTTGCTGGTCGGCATGCCTACCTTTCGCCTGCGCGGGCATTACTTCGCCCTCGCCATGCTCGCCTATCCGCTGGCGCTGTTGTACGTATTCGAATGGCTCGGTTACCAGGAAGTGGCATTGCCCATGCATCGGGATGCACCACTGAAATACATGCAGTTCGAAAACCCGATCTATTACATCGTGATCGCCCTCATCCTGTTGATGCTGGCACTGGGCATCACATCCGTGTTGTCTCACGCTCGGTTCGGCATGTCGCTGTTGGCGATCAAGCTCGATGAAGATGCCGCGGAAGCAGCCGGTATCGATACGTTGTTCTGGAAGCTGGCAGCGATAACGGTCAGCGGTGCCATCGCCGGTGCCGCCGGCGGTTTTTACGCAGTGGTGCTGCTGGTGGTCACGCCGCTGGCGGTATTCGGCATGCTGGTGTCCGCACAGGCGTTGATCTTCGCTATGTTTGGCGGTGTGGGTACGCTCTGGGGACCGGTGCTGGGTGCCTTCATTCTCGTACCGCTCAGCGAGATCCTGTATGCACGCTACGCGGCGGATTTTCCCGGCATTCAGGGCGTGATCTATGGCGTGGCCATCATTGCCGTCATAATGTTCGCCCCAGAAGGCATCCTGTGGAAACTGCGCGCTATTCGCAAACCAGGCACGTTCCGCATGCTGGGCTCAACCGCAAGTGAGGCCGACTTCGGTGTCACCGAGGAGCTACTGGTGGTGCCACCGGCGCATGACGGCAAGCCGGTGCTGGAAGTGAGCGGACTAGCCAAATCCTTTGGTGGTCTGCAGGCCACCAGCGACCTGACTTTTTCTGTTCGCGAGGGTGAGCTGCTTGGCATCATCGGCCCTAACGGCGCCGGCAAGACAACGCTGTTCAACCTGCTCAACGGTTTCCTGCACCCGGACCGCGGCGATATCATTTTCCGCGGCCAGTCGCTGAAACGGCAGCAGCCGAACCGCCGTTGTGCCGCCGGCATGGCGCGCACATTCCAGGTCCCGAAACCTTTCACTCATTTATCAGTGCTCGACAACGTCGTGATTGGCGCCTATGTACACACGAGTTCGAAATCCGAAGCCAGCCGGCATGCCTCGGCGGCCATCCACCTGGTCGGGCTACGTGATCACCTCGACCTACCAGCTGCCAACCTCACCAACAAGGAACTTCGCCTGATGGAACTGGCGCGTGCACTGGCGTCCAAACCCACGCTCATCCTGGTGGATGAAATCCTCGCCGGTCTCGACCCGCAGGCTATGCAGGAAATGTTGGTAGTCCTGCGCCGTGTCCGTGGACTCGGCATCACCATCATTATCATCGAACACAGCATGCAGGCAATGGTGCAGTTGGTGGACCGCTTCCTTGTGCTGGACCATGGCTCTTTGCTGGCGGAAGGCAGCCCGGACATTATCGTGAGGAATCCGGGCGTCATCGAAGCCTATCTTGGCAGGCAGTGGCGGGAAGAAGAGGAAGGCAATGATGCCTGAAGCCTTGCTGCAACTGGACTCCCTGTCGGCAGGTTACGGTGGGGCTAACGTCCTGCGTGACGTGTCGTTGAGGCTGGATCGCGGTGCTTTCGTCGCGGTAGTCGGTCCCAACGGAGCGGGAAAGAGCACGCTGTTCAAAACCATCTCCGGACTGGTCACCGCCTCGATGGGCAGCATGACCTGGCAGGGACAGGACCTGGGCAAGGTGCAGGCCCCGAAACGCGCCCATCTCGGGATTGCCCACGTACCGGAAGGACGGCAGGTGTTTTCGACATTGAGCGTATTGGAAAACTTGGAGATGGGGGCGTTCGTGAATCGTGATCGAGCCGCTTTTCCGGACTTATTGGAAAAGATTTTCACCTGGTTCCCGATGTTAAAAGAGCGGCAACGGCAGGCGGCTGGCACTCTGTCCGGCGGCGAGCAGCAGATGTTGGCCATCGGGCGTGGACTGGCAGCTGATCCGGCAATGCTCATGCTGGACGAGCCGTCGATGGGCCTGGCACCAGCCATTGCCGACGAGATATTCACACGGCTGGTGGAGATTCATCGCAGCAGTGACTTGGCGATACTACTGGTGGAACAACGCGTGGCGGAAGCCTTGCACTTTGCCGATTATGCCTATGTGCTGGAGGCGGGATGTATTATCTTGAGCGGTGAACCTGCCGAACTGCAGCACAATGACCGCATTCGCCAGGCCTACCTTGGCATGTGATTAGCCTTTGGTGACCGGGTAAGTCGTGTCTGGACTACGCGTGGTGCGCGTCATCGCAACACGGCTATCTTGGGCTTGTGTCAGGTCGTTGAATCTGAAATTCAGGCCGAGGAAAACGGCAGGGTGTTCCTGAAGCTGTCTATCGATGCATTCATGTAAAAACGAAAGATTTTAACAGCTCCGACAAGTGGCGGGGCAGAGGAGGGGGCCATGAACCAGAGTAAATCCAGCGCCATCGTCATCGTGGGCGGCGGCAGTGCAGGTATTTCAGTAGCGACCAGCCTGCTGAAACGCCAGGCAGATCTCGAGATAACCATCATCGATCCGGCGACGGACCATTACTACCAGCCAGGGTTCACCTTGGTCGGTGGCGGCGTGTTCAACGTGGCGCAGACACGGCGTGACATGTCCAGAGTGATGCCACGCAAGGTACGGTGGTTGAAAAATGCCGTTGCGACCTTCGATCCTGAAAGCAACTCGATAACACTGGATGACGGTAGTGTGGTCACCTATGAAAGACTGATCGTTTGTCCAGGACTGAAACTGGACTGGGACGGTGTCGAGGGCCTGCGTGAGACCCTGGGCAAGAACGGTGTCACCTCGAACTACTTGCCCGACTATGCGCCCTACACCTGGGAGCTGGTGAAATCCCTGAAAACCGGCAAGGCCGTCTTCACACAACCGCCTATGCCGATTAAGTGCGCGGGTGCGCCGCAAAAGGCGCTCTACCTGTCTGCCGATCACTGGCTCAGCACCAACGTGCTGAACAATATCGAGGTTTCTTTCTACAACGCCGGCGGCGTGTTGTTCGGTGTGCCAGATTATGTGCCCGCCCTGCAGAAGTACATCGACAAGTACCACGTGAAGCTGCAACTGGGCCACAACCTGGTGAAAGTGGATGGCTCGGCCAGAACGGCGTGGTTCAAAAAGACAGACAAAGACGGCAACACCGAAACCGTGGAAATCACTTTCGACATGTTGCACGTGTGCCCGCCGCAGACGGCGCCTGATTTCATTCGCAGCAGCCCACTGGCCGACCCGGCCGGCTGGTTTGACGTGGACCCCAACACGCTCAAGCACAAGAAGTACGCCAACATCTGGGGACTGGGTGATGCCACCAACAGTCCCAATGCGAAAACCGCCGCGGCCGTGCGCAAGCAGGCACCGGTAGTGGCGTGCAATGTGCTAGAAGACATACGACAGGGTAGGGAGGTATATGGATATGATGGCTACGGTGCCTGCCCGCTAACGGTAGAGAAGGGCAAGATCGTGCTGGCCGAGTTTCGTTACGGTGGCAAGCTGGCACCGACGCTGCCCACCTGGTTGCTCAAGGGTACTCAGCCGACCTGGCTGGCGTGGTTCCTGAAGAAGGTGATCATGCCGAAGCTGTACTGGGATGGCATGCTCAAGGGCAGGGAAACCCTGGTGTCGCCGCTCAAGCTATCAGAAATCGATAGCTGAGCCTTGCCCGTATGAAGGCGTCATCGCAACTGGCCAAGTACTTACCCTGCATCGACTGGTTACGTACCTATGATGCCAGGACACTGACCGACGACCTGGTGGCCGCGGTCATCGTTACCATCATGCTGGTGCCGCAGTCGCTGGCCTATGCCCTGCTGGCGGGTGTTCCCGCGGAAGTCGGGCTTTATGCCAGCATGCTGCCGCTGGTACTGTATGCCGTGTTCGGTAGCAGCCGCACGCTTGCGGTGGGACCGGTTGCTGTCGCCTCGTTGATGACGGCATCGTCCATCGCAAGCCTGGGGCTGACGACTCAGACCGAATACCTGCAGGCAGCCATGTTGCTGGCCATACTGTCGGGCCTGTTCCTCCTCATCCTCGGCATTCTGCGTTTCGGCTTCATGGCCAACTTCCTGTCGCACCCGGTCGTGTCGGGTTTCATCACGGCATCAGGCATTATCATCGCGCTCGGGCAGGTTCGCCACATTTTTGGCGTCAATGCCGATGGCGACAACATCCCCGAACTGTTCTTAACGCTTGGCGAAAATCTGGGCGACACCAACGGTGCCACATTGTCCGTCGGCCTGTTTGCCCTGTGCTTTCTCGCCGCCGCCCGCCTGTGGCTCAAAGCTGGCCTTGCCGCGTTCGGTGTTTCGACGTTTACCGCCGGGATCGTCACCAAGGCGGCGCCGGTCATGGCGGTGGTTATCACGATCGTCTGGGCGGGCTCCGCCGGCCTGGGCGACCAGGGCGTGGCGCTGGTGGGCATGATTCCCGCCGGGTTGCCATCGCTGGTAATACCATTTTGGGACATGGCCATGGTGCAGGAGCTGATTGTGCCGGCCATTCTCATCTCTGTCATCGGCTACGTGGAGTCGGTTTCCGTAGGCAAGACCCTGGCCGCGAAGCGCCGCCAGAAAATCAACCTGGACCAGGAACTGATCGGGCTGGGCGCGGCCAACATCGCCTCCGCGGTGTCTGGCGGTTTCCCCGTGACCGGCGGATTCTCGCGTTCGGTGGTGAATTTCGATGCCGGTGCACAAACGCCCGCAGCCGGTTTCTTCACCGCCTTCGGCATCGCCATCGCTACGATGACGCTGACCGGTTATCTGGCGCTGCTGCCGAAGGCCACGCTGGCCGCAACCATCATCATCGCCGTACTGGGGCTGGTGGATTTTTCCATACTGAAAAAAACCTGGGTCTATTCAAGGCATGATTTCATCGCGGTGGTAGTGACCATCAGTGTAACCCTGCTGGCAGGGGTGGAGATTGGCGTCTCGACGGGCGTGCTCGCATCGCTGGTGCTTCATCTTTACAAGACCTCGCGGCCTCATATCGCCGAGGTGGGGGAGATCAAGGGCACCAAGCATTTTCGCAACGTGAAACGGCACCAGGTGGAAACCAGCCCTGATATCCTCCAGCTGCGCATCGATGAAAGCCTGTACTTCGCCAACGCGTCGTATATCGAGGAAGAAATTTTTAGGAATTTAAGCGAACGTAAACAGCTGCGCCATGTCATCCTTATGTGCACCGCCGTCAACGAGATCGACATCAGCGCACTGGAAGTAATGGAGTCGATCAACGAGATCCTCGAAGAGCAGGGCATCGGTTTTCATCTTTCGGAAGTGAAGGGGCCGGTGATGGACCATCTCGAGGGCACCAACTTCCTGCAAACGCTCAACGGACAGGTGTTCCTGTCGCATTACCAGGCCGTGCAAACCCTGTTGCTGGAAGATACGCTGCTGTCGCTGTGAGGAAAATCGTTAATTGACAGGATAGATTTATGTCCGTAACCTCTTCTGCAATTCAACTGGAAAATAAAGGAGGTGATCCAATGTCTAGTGATATGTGTAAGGTTTCAGCGGATATTGGTGCAAGTGTTCAATTCGGTATTTACGACCGGAGGACAACTTAACACCCTCCAAGAGAAATCTTGTTTGAGTTCCGTTGGAACCAACAAATCACGAAAGGGGGCTGAAAAGCCCCCTTTTTTGTTGTCTCTGAATTCGTCCATGCCTTTCTTGACAGGTTGCTTCATTCCCCCGTTTAATCATTGAATAGAACAACAGGGGGTTTCATGAAGGTTTTCAGGCTACTGTCGTTTTTTCTAGCAGTAATATTTCCATTTTCCGTACAGGCCCAGCCGATCAAGGTCGGCCTAATTGTTCCCCTGTCCGGTCCCTGGGCGCGTCAGGGACAGGTCATGCGCGCCGCCGCTGAATTGGCGGTAGAGCAGATCAATTCCGCTGGCGGTATTCACGCCCACGGCAACCGGCCTCTGGAGCTGGTGGTTTTTGACACCGGGGATTCGGTGGAACGGGCCAAGAACGCCGCCCAGCGCATGGTTGCCGAGGAACCCGACCTGGTCGGCGCCACTGGCGCGTACTTAAGTTCCTTCACGCTCGCCGTCACCGAAGTGACAGAACGCGCGCAGGTGCCATTGTTGACGCTGAGCTATTCCGACCTGCTTACTTCACGCGGGTTCAACTACATTTTCCAGACGTCCGCGACCGGTGCCTACCAGAGCGAAAACGCCTTGCCGCTCCTGCTTGACATTGCTGAGCAGGCGTCGGGTATCCGGCCAAAGACCATCGGCATCGTCATGGACAACACCGCCGCCTCGGTCGCCTTCGTCGAGCCCATCGTCAACGGCAGCGCGCTGGCGCAGAACAATCTCGAACTGGTGGTGAACGAGGTCTTCACGCCGCCGCTGGCCAACGCGACACCGCTGATCCAACGCGTGCGCTCGCGCCGGCCTGACCTGCTGTTCCTGCTTCCCACCGCCATTTCCGATACCAAGCTTCTGCTGGAGAAGATGAACGAGTTCGGTCTCGGTCGTGGCCGTATCCCCACCGTCAGCAACGGCGCCGCCATGGGCTCGCCGGACCTGGCCGCTAACATGCCGGCGCCACTGCTGGAAGGTGTCTTGTCCATCGTCGCCAACTGGAGCACAAAAGGGCAAGAGCAGATGATCGCCGACTACATGGCCTTTTCCGGGGAACCCTGGATGACCCAGAACCCGCTGTGCGCCTTCGGTCACATTTGGTTGCTGAAGGAAGCGCTGGAACTGGCACCGACGGTCGACAGCGTCGCCGTTAACGAAGCCCTGCACACGATGGATATCTCTGAGGGTGCGTCTGACTACTTTGCCGGCGGGCGGGTGCGGTTTGATGAAACCGGCAAGCGCATCGATGCCGACATCCTCGTCATCCAGTGGCAAAACGGCAAGGCAGTGACAGTCTATCCGGATGACGCCGCGATGATGCCACTCGTGTGGCCGACCCGCTGAGGAGTTCCGCAAAACTCACCGACTAGCCGCAGCTCATCGCCAACCTGGGGATTTTCATAGCCTTGGTACTAGTTTTGGTGAAGATGAACCAAAACGAGGAGCTTCAGCGGGTTGTCCGGCATGGCGACAAGTAATACTGCAGCCTGGGGTTACAACGTGTTCTTCAAAGGCAATCCCGGCACGATTGACATATCCGGTACCGAAGCACCCTTTACTGTCATCCGCCGTTAACCGGCGAACCAGCCCCCGTCTACACTCTCGCATGCCCCGGTTACAAAACCGGAGGCATCGGAGGCCAGGTAAAGTGCCACCGTAGCCACTTCTTCAGGTTCGCCCATGCGACCCATTGGCTGGCTCGCGTCCATGGCGGCGCGGATTGCGTCCGGGTCTGGGTATTCATTTATGCGCGCCAGCATGAAGGGTGTGGCGATGCGGCCTGGGCAGATGCAGTTGACGCGGATATTGTCCTTCGCATGGTCCATGGCCATGGCCTTGGTCATACCGACGATCGCGAACTTGGTCATGCAGTAGGCGAAACGGTCGGGCACGCCGATGACGCCGCAGATGCTGGCCATGTTGACGATGTTGCCGCCTTTCTTTTTCAGGAAATGCGACATGACCGCGCTGGTCATGTGGAAAACGCCCTTCACGTTGACGTTGTAAAGCCGGTCGAGGTCCTGCTCGGAAGTTTGTTCGATGCGCCCGACCATGCCCGCCCCGGCGTTGTTGAACAGCACATCCACGGGACCTTGTTTAAGCACGTCCGCAACATAGATGTCCACGCTGCCTTTCTCGGCCACGTCGCAGTGTGCGATATGGATGCGGTCGGCGAAGGCTGAGTTCGCATGCCGTTCCCGGCAGGCCTCAAGGTTGATATCGCTGACATGGACGGTTGCGCCTACCGAGGCGAACAACTCGGCGCTGGCGGCTCCGATGCCCGAAGCGCCGCCGGTGATAATCACGGTCTTGTTTTCGAGATTGAAGGGATTGCTGCTCATGATTTGCCCCTTTATGCGGTAATAGTAAATGGCGTGTATTAGGGCTGTATTGTATGATGCACGCCTGTTTTTTCCACAATTAACCGGAGACCCGAGATGTCTGATGATTCCCGCGCTGCCCTGAAAAAACTGGGTGAACAAACCCGCCGCGAAGTGCTGGGCGACAAGTATGTCGATGCCGCGATGAACAATGCCAATGCCTTCAACCAGGGCCTGCAGGACTTGCTCAATGAGTACTGCTGGGGCGATGGCTGGAATCGTGGAGTGCTTTCCCGTCGCGACCGCAGTCTGGTCAACCTGGGCATGCTCACAGCGCTTGGCAAGTCCCACGAAGTGGCCGTGCATACTCGCGGCGCCAAGAACAACGGCCTGAGCAACGAGGAAATCGCCGCAGTGTTCCTGCAGGCAGCCGTATACTGTGGCGTCCCCGCCGCCGTGGACAGCTTCCGCTCGGCGACCCCGGTTATAAAGGAAATGGACGGCGAGTAATCCTATGCACGCAATTACCCCTCCCGCGGCCATCGGTTTCGTCGGTCTCGGCAACATGGGTTACCCCATGGCGAGTCGTCTCGCCGCCGCGGGTTACAAAATCACCGTTGCCGACCTGAACAAGGCTGCCGTTGAAAAATTTTGTGCTGAATCCGGTGCCACTGCAGCGGCTTCATTAAAGGCACTCGGTAAATCCTCCGACCTGGTCATCACCATGCTGCCCGAAGGCAAGGCGGTCAAGAAAGTATTGTTGGGTGAAGGCGACAACATTACCAGCGGCATGAAGGACGACACCATCATTGTCGATATGAGTTCCTGCTCGCCCGTGGATACACGCGCCCTGAGCGAGGAACTTGTCGGCATGGGTTTTCACCTGATCGATGCGCCGGTTTCCGGTGGCAAGTACAAGGCGGGTGAGGGCACCCTGGCCATCATGGCCGGTGGACGAGAGGACCTGGTCGAAGCCTGCCGCCCCGTGTTCGAGGTGTTGGGCAAACCCTTCCGCACCGGTGGTCCGGCGTCCGGGCACGCGATGAAGGCGATGAACAACTTCCTGTCCGCAGGCACACTGGCACTGACCTGCGAAGCCGTCGTGACGGGAACGAAGTTCGGCCTTGATCCCAAGGTCATGGTGGACATCATCAATGCCTCCACCGGCCGCAGCAATTCCAGTGAAGACAAGTTTCCCAAGTTCGTCCTGCCGCGTAACTTCAACTCCGGGTTCTATCTCGGCCTGATGGCCAAGGACCTGCGCTTTGCCGTGGATCTCGCCAAATCTGAAGGGACTTCTATCGGCTTCATCGAGCTGCTCAGCGGTATCTATGACAAGGCGGAAAAGGAGCTCGGCTTCGAGGCGGACAATTGTGAGCTGTTCCGTTACATGGAATCGCAGGTAGGCGAGGACTGACATCCTGTGGCCGCCCCGGAACCCTTTTCCGTCTACGCCATCCGCTACGCGCGGGTGGACCGCAAGGCCTCGGAGAATTTCTTGGGTGGCGATCCCCATGAAGCCGGTATGCCCATGGACTACTTTGTCTGGCTCGCCGTCAGTGTCAGCAAGACCTGGGTCATCGATACCGGTTTCAACCAAGAGGCGGCGGACAAGCGCCAGCGTGAATTCCTGCGCTGCCCTACGGTGGGCCTGAAGGGGCTGGGCGTGGATGCCAGTGAGGTGGAAGATGTCATCATCACCCATCTGCATTACGATCACATCGGTAATTTCGACAAGTTTCCGAAGGCACAGTTTCACCTCCAGGACAGTGAGATGGCCTATGCCACTGGTCGCTACATGGCCAATCCGTTCTTCGGCCATGCCTTCGAGGTCGATGAAGTGGTCGCCATGGTGCGCAATGTCTACAAGGGCAGGGTGAGTTTCTACGATGGCGACCATGCGCTTGCCGACAACATCAGTCTGCACCATGTCGGTGGTCACACTAAGGGGTTGCAAGTGGTGCGGCTGTGGACGCAGAAGGGCTGGCTAGTTCTGGCGTCGGATGCCAGCCACTACGCCGCCAACATGAACCAAGGCAGGCCGTTTCCTATAGTTGTCGACGTCGGTCAAATGATCGACGGCTGGCAGAAGATGAAACGCCTTGTCGATGATCCTGCCCTCATCATTCCCGGACACGACCCCGAGGTCATGAAACGCTTCCCGGCACCATCACCGGCGCTAGAAGGTATCGCTGTCAAGCTGGCCTGAAGGCCAATTTTCCAATCGTAATCTTCAATTCTTCGTATCACCTGACGTGGGCAGGCCATTGACTACAGCCCGTTTTGCTGTGCTGTTCAGCATCGGACCACGGGTATATCCGCCCAGCGCGTGGTGTACGCCGGGGACTTGAAGTTACGGCTCATCAGCCACTTCGGTTGGATGCCGGTGTTGGCGAGCTGCACGGTATAACGGCCGAAGCGCTCGTTGATACGGTCGACGGTGTGCATGAGGTGGCGTGATTTTTCCGACTGCCGCGGCGCATAGAAATCCAGCTGCTCGTACTTGCGCGTGCGCAGATCGAGCAGGCCGATGCCGCATTTCTTGTAGCGTATGCCGGGTCTGTAGATCTGCTCCAGGGCATCGGCGCCGGCGCGCGCGATGAGGCGGGTGTCGTTGGTGAGGGTGGGCAGCTGCACGAAGCGGTGGCGCCAGAGGTGCACCTGGTTCTGGAAACTTTCCAGGTAGACCCACAGGCTGGCGGTGAGGCCGTTCTGCCGGCGCATCTTTTCACAGGCGCGCGCCGCGTACAGGCTGATCGCCTGTTGCAGTTCATACAGCTCGGTGACCTTGTAGCTGAAACTGCGCGAGCAGATGATTTCCTTTTTCGGTTCCGGGTTCATGTCGAGGTCGAGGCAGGGTTCGCCGCCAAGTTCGCGGATAGTCTTTTCCAACACCACGCTGAAGCGTCGGCGCAGCCACTTCGGGTCGCTCTGCGCCAGCTGTAGTGCGTTGTGGATGCCCATGTCGTGCAGACGTTTCTGGATGCGCGTGCCGATGCCCCAGATGCCGTCCAGTGGCACCCGTGCCAGCAGCCATTCCCATTTCTCCTTGCTGTCGAGCACGCACACGCCGTTCAGGCGCGGAATTTTCTTGGCGGCGTGGTTGGCCAGCTTGGACAGTGTCTTGGTGGGGGCGACGCCGACGCACACCGGCATGCGTATATGCTGCCAGAGCATGTCCTTTATATGCATGCCCTGCTCATGATAGGTGCCGAATCGTTCGCCGGGCAGGCGCAGGAAGGCCTCGTCGATGGAATAGACCTCCATCTCCGTGGCGCAGGGCTCCATCAGTTTCATGACACGGGCGGAGATGTCGCCGTAAAGTTCATAGTTGCTGGAAAAGATGTGGCAGCCGGCGTCCTCCACCTGCTTGCGCACCTGGAAGAAGGGCAGCATGCCGGGAATGCCGAGGGCCTTGGCTTCTTTGTTGCGGGAGATGATACAGCCGTCGTTGTTGGACAGCACCACGATTGGCCTGCCGCGAACGGCCGGGTTGAAGATGGCCTCGCAGCTGGCGTAGAAGGTGTTGCAATCCACCAGGGCATACATGGAAAACAGTGCTCACAAAATTCGGGGGCAGGGGGAGGGAGCATACAAGAGGAAAGAGGAAAGAGGAAAGGGTAAAAGTGGCAATGGTAAATCGGCCTGCTCTATGGATAATGCTTAGCCATCCACAACAATAAGAAAGAGAGGATGTAATGAAAAAGTCATTGATAACCATGCTTTTTTTTCTGGTCGGCTGTGTCGGAGCCGCCAATTCCCAACAGGCCGCGGCACCGATGGATGACTGCACCGAGGCTGACGGCTATCGCTTCATCTGCGGCCCCACCAATGCCGAGGATCTGGTGCGCGTACCAAACACCGACTGGGTCATTTCCAGCGGCATGGCGCCGGGCACTTCCTTGTTCCTGATGGATGCCAACCGCCTGACGGCGGATGCCCTCTATCCCGGCATGTTGCCGCGGGCCCGCCAGGACCTGTCCCGCTACGGCGCCTGCCCGGGTTCACCGGATCCCAACAATTTCGTTGCCCATGGCGTGAGTATCCGTGCCAGTGGCGATAACCTTTCGACTCTGTACGTGGTGGGTCACGGTGCCCGCGAGGCCATCGAGGTGTTCGACGTGGATACCCGGCGCGGCAGCCCGATCATCACCTGGATCGGCTGCGTGCTGATGCCGGAACATCACGAGGCTAACAGTGTGAGCTCTCTTGCCGACGGCACAATCCTGGCCACCGTGCTCATTCATCCGGACAAGACCTTCTTCGAAGCCATTTCCGGGCAGCCAACCGGCGGCGTGTGGAAATGGTCGCCGGGCGATGACGGTTTTACCCTGATCCCGGGCACCGAACTGCCGGCCAACAACGGCATCGAGGTCTCTGTGGACGGCCGCATCATCTATGTGGCCTCTTCAGGCCTGCACAAGATCGTGGCGCTGAGCAACACCAGCCCCGCGCGACTGATAGGCATGACGGAGGATCTCGGTATCACGCCGGACAATGTCCACATGGGCGTGGATGGCAAGCTCATCACTGCCGGTATGCACAACGAGGACCCGGTCTGCGGCAGCATCATCGATCCGGAAACCTTCAACCTGGAAACCATCGCCACCTGCTCGCGTCCCTTCCGCGCCTTTGCCATTGACCCCGACACGCTGGCCACGGAGGAAATCGCCGATGGTGTAGCCACGCCAGGTTGGAGCAACGCCACCATGGCGCTAGAAGTGGGTGATCATGTTTGGCTGGGCACGTTTTCCGGTAACCGGGTAGCGATTCGCCCGCGCCATCCCTGACAGGACTGAAGATCATGCAGAAAAAACGCTCAGTTCGCGGGTGCCAGGTTAACAGATTAAATCTAATCCAAAGGAGACTCCTCCTCGCACAAGTCTGAAAACTTCCTTAATTTCCAAGCCCATTTGCACAATTGGTTGGGTACAATAGCGCGTTTTTAGTTTTAGTCTGGGGGGATTTGCCTTGCCTGCAGCCTGTATTACTGCCCGCGCCTTAGTACCAGTCTTTTTTCTCTTTTTAGCCCTGCCAGTTTCACCTAATGCGTTTGCCCAGCAGGGTGGCGACCGCAAACTCGTCGATTTGCCGCAGTTATCCGGCGATGTCACCATCAATGGCAGCCTGGATGAGGGCGTCTGGTCCCAGGCTGCGCTTATCGAGGACCTGCACCAGGTCTTTCCTGAGGAATTTGCTGCACCGACCCAACAGACCCGAGTGCGGGTGTTTTATTCCGAGTCCGCCCTGTACATCGGCGCTACCATGATCGAGAACGATCCGACCCAAATTCGCGACCGCGTCCTGCGCCAGGGCCAGGCACTGGATGCCGACGATATTTTTGCCGTGATCATCGATCCCTACCTGGACCGCCGTAACGGCTACCGCTTCGAAGTGAATCCTAACGGCGTGCGTTGGGAGGGCCTGTTCCAGAATATTAATTCCATGGAAGGCAACTGGGACGGCATCTGGGAGGCGCGCGCACAGCGCAATGATGAAGGCTGGTCGGCGGAAATACGGATTCCCTTCCAGTCGCTGTCCTTCAACCCGGATTCCACGGAATGGGGACTGAATTTCAGTCGCATCCGCCGTGGTGACAACGAGATCATCGCCTGGATGTCCTTCAATCGCGAGATCAACCCCAGCACGGCCGGCACCGCCAGAGGTCTGGACGGCATGCGACAGGGCGTTGGCCTGGATGTGGTGCCGTCTATGACCCTGCGCCGCAATCGCCTGTTCGGTCCGGGCGGGTTTTCCGAAAACCACTACGAACCGCAGCTGGACGTGTTTTACAAGGTCACACCGCAGCTGAATGCGTCGCTCACCCTGAACACCGACTTCTCGGCAACCGAAGTCGACGATCGTCAGGTCAACCTCACCCGCTTCAACCTGTTCTTCCCCGAGAAGCGCGACTTCTTCCTGCGCGATGTCGATATCTTCGAATTCGGCCAGATTGGCTCTGGCAGCTTCAACAGTGTGTCGGGAACGGGCTCGGCGGCTGCCTCTGCACCGGCGCTGCAGAACGCCCGCCCATTCTTCTCCCGCAAGATCGGTCTGGGCCCAAACGGCCAGATCCTCGATCTCGTTGGCGGGGTTAAACTCAGTGGCCGGGTTGGTGACTGGAACGTCGGTTCATTGCTTATCAACCAGGGTGAAGAATCCGCCCTGGGCCTAGATTCGCAGAACATCTTTGTCGGCCGCACCGTACTCAACGTGGGCTCGCGTACGCAGGTGGGCGCCATCGTCACCGACGGCAATCCCCAGGCCAACATCGACAACACACTCGTTGGCACGGATATCCGCTATCGCAACACGGCGTTTTACGGCAACACCGTCGAGGCATCCGCCTTCTACCAGGAAACTGATACCGAGGGGCTGGCAGACACCGACAACGCCTCCTATGGCATCAACCTGTTCCTGCCCAACGCACAGCGCTGGCAAGCCCAGTATCAGTACAAGCGCGTCGAGGAGAATTTCTTCCCCGCTGTGGGGTATGTCAATGTCAGGGACATTGAGGATCACCATGCGGAAGTCGGTTACCGCCATTTCCTGCAGCCTGATGACTTCTTTCGCTCCATCGCGCTGCTCGCCGAGGGTTACCGTGCAGAAAATCTGGATGACGGTTCGCTGAACAACGAAAATTTGGGTATACGCCTGACCTCGTTCACTAACACCAACGATTCCTACTGGACACGGTACGTGTACTACAAGGAGGTGCTGCCGCGACCGTTTACCATCTATCGGGCATCAGACGGCTCACGCGCGGTGACCATTCCTGTCGGTGAATACAGCTGGAACGACTTCTTCGTCGGCATGTCCTGGGGCGGCCATCGCAAACTGTCTGGCGGCATCCAGCTCTGGAACGGCGAATACTACGATGGCACTCATTTCCAGCGTACGGCCAATGTCACCTGGCGCCCCAACCGCAATTTCGCCCTGTCGGCCAACATGACTGAAAACGAAATCAAGTTGCCGGCTGGGAATTTCACGGTGCGCCTGATCGGCCTGAATTCCCAGTACGCCTTTTCTTCCACCCTGTCATGGAGCAACCTCATCCAGTACGACAATATTTCGGAAAACCTTGGTTTTAACAGTCGCCTGCACTGGATTCCGCGGGCGGGGCAGCAGGCTTTCCTGGTGTTGAACTGGGGTCTGGTGGATGCCGACAAGGACAATAATTTTGAATCAACGATAGCCGATTTATCGCTTAAGTTTAATTACACGTTCCGCTTCTGATTACAGGAACTGCTGGTCCTGGTCTCTAACTGCTGGTTCTTCCTTTACCTTGCGTCTAGAAGCTGTGAATGAAATTCAGTTGCAGCTGACCCTTTCCTGTGTTGCTGTTTTCCTGCCACATATAACCAAATTGAAGTCGCATGTTATTTTCAAGACTGTAGCCTAACGCCGCGTAGGCGCGGTTTCTGTCGAAATAATCCACCTGCCTGTCGTTACCAACGTCCCGCTCGAGGTTGACGAACAACTCGTTATACAAAGATAGGTACACGGCCCCGGCTGAAAGGTCGGTCTTGTTGAAAGGGTAGTTGAGTCCCAGGAAATAGCGAAAACGTGAACGGAAATTCTGGCCGTCCACCCAGCGCTGTTCCAGGCGCAAGCGATGGGTCAACAACCATTTCTCACCAATCCGCTGCGGCACCAGAGCTTCCTGGTAAAGTCGCTTCTCGCGACTCTTGCCGTCACTGTTGCCGAATACTCCGGAGGTGATATGGGCGACACCGAGGGTGTACTTGATGGCGCTGCCTTCAGGGCGCCAGGTGAGGCCGCCGCGGATCAGCAACTGTTCGAGGTCGCCGATGAGGTCCCAGTTGCGGTGCTGGACATCACCCTGGGCGCCGAAACCGGTGTCGGTATTTTCAAGGTTCCACATGTACATGTACCAGGCGCCGACCTGGCCCTGGTCGACCTGGGCTGATGCCTGTGAAGCCAGGAAAAGGATAGGGAACAAAAGTATTCGGACAGCGTAGTGCATGAAGTCCTTGCTGGGATTTGAGTCAAAGCAAGTACTATACAGACAGAGGTAATCAGGCGGGGGCGGTTTTCCGATTACAAAAAGCTATCAATGGAAAACCGCCCGGATGATGGCTTACTGTGCCAGCAGTTCCTCCACCAGGTAGGCAGCCACGTCATGGGCCTGTTCCGGCTGGAACACGAAGCGGAAGCTGGGCATGTTGTTACGGCCCGTACCGAGTATCGTCATGATGTCATTGATGGTCAGCGATGCTGTCAGCTCGGCGCCGCCGCCATGGCCGCCGGTGCCGGTTTCGCCATGACAGTAGACACAGGACTGGTTGTAGACGGTGCGGCCATTGTCGATATCGGCGACATGGCCCTCGGGAATCTGGATGGCACTGAGATCCGGGGCGCCGCGGCCAAAGCGGTCGGCTGATGGTGTTTCCGGGACTTCTACTAGGTTGCCGCTCAGCGAGAACAACCACACGCCATCGCCTTTCTTGCCGCCGAACAAGCCGCCGCCGGCATAGGTGACCAGGTACTGCTCGCCGTTGTGCATGAAAGTGCTGACCGCGGAATTGACCGGGGCATCCATGCGGAATTCCCACAGGCGTTCTCCCGAGGCGGCGTCCATGGCAACGAGACGGTCGTCATTGCGGCGGCCCATGAAGACCAGGCCGCCGGCCGTGGTCAGGGAACCGGAACGGCAACCCTCGTTGAACTGGCGCTGCCAGACCAGGCGGTTGGTTTTTAAATCCAGCGCGGAGATCACGCCGCGGCTTTGCAGGCCGGCGCCGAGGTAGGCACCACCGAGAAACTGGCCGTCGAAGGTCGGTGCCTCGTATTGGCTGGCATCGGCGCGTGCGGCGTTCGCCGAATCGGTGGAGCAGATGTACATGTAATTAGTTTCGGGATCGTATGAACTCGGCGGCCAGTTGACACCGGCCAGCGGCGTGAACACGGTGGGGTCGTAGAAGGGGGTGAAGATGCGGCCCTCGTTGACCAGTTCGTAATTCTCCGGAGCGTAGGGAACCGAGTGCGACACAAGCGCATCGCCGATCACATAAGGCTGGGTTGCGGCGGTGGCCTGGCGCGGCTCCTGCGGCACGGGCCGCTCTTCGATGCCAATCAACGGCTCGCCGGTGGCGCGGTCGAGAATGTAAACCCAGCCGGTTTTTCCAGCTTGGGCCAACCCTTTCCTCATCACTCCGTTATAGGGCGCCTCGAATAATATGATCGGGTTCGGCGCGTCGTAATCCCAGATGTCGTGATGCACCTCCTGGAAGTGCCAGCGGTATTCGCCAGTGTACACATCCACGGCGACGATGGAGGCGGTGAATAAGTTGTCACCCGGACGTGCGCCGCCTCCAAGGACGGGGCCGGCATTGCCGGTGGAGAAATAGATCATGCTTAGCTCAGGATCGAGGGCCGGCGTGTGCCAGACTGGCGCGCCGCCCCATTGCCAGACGTCGGAGTCTTGCGGCCAGGTGTCATGACCAAATTCTCCGGGTCCGGGAATGGTGTAGAAGGTCCAGATCTCCTCACCGTTGACGGCGTTGTAGGCCTTAATGCGGCCGCGCGTGCCGAGGTCGCCGCCGGAGTAGCCCATTATGACCATGCCGTCGTAGTAGAGCGGGGCGGCGGTGAGGCTGTAACCGGCTTCGGGTTCGGCATCCTGGATTTCCCACACCACTTCGCCGGTGCGCTGGTCGAGCGCCATGAGCCTGGCGTCTACGCGCCCGAGGTAGACCTTGCCTTCACCGAGTCCTAGACCGCGGCTGACCCAGCCGCAGCAGATAAGCGCGTCATCGGCGGTAAGGCCGGAACGGTATTCCCAGAGGATCTCGCCAGTGTCGACACTGATGGCGAAGACGTCGTCCTGGCCGGTGACGATATAGATCACCCCTTCATAAACAAGGGGCTGGGCCTGGTTGTTGTGGCGGAAGTCGAGACCGGAATCGAGGCCCGCGCGCCAGACACCTTTCAGCTCGCCGACATTTTCGCGGTTGATCTGGTTGAGCGGGGAATAGCGCTGGTTCGACAGCGTGCCACCGTTGGTAATCCAACCTTCGTTTTGTGGCGCGATCAGCTCGGCCACGGAAAAAGCCGGGGCGGGCATGATGCCGTTCTGTGCGAAGACCGATGCGGTGGTCATGAGCAGGGCCAGCAGGAAGCTGCCGGATTTCAGCCATTGTGCCATGGAATTCCCCTTAGAATTTTTTGTTCTTTCTTGCGGAAAATCGATTATAGCCAAGAATCTGGCCGACGTTTTAATATCTTTGGCTTTCCGTCTGGAAAATTGCCGGCTGTTCGCGACACAGTAGAGATGAGATCCAGAATTATGTGGCAAGCCCGTGGGGACGGTGAAGAGTCCCTTTATATCTCCCCTGGTTTCGGGGTTTTTATTGCATGGATGAAAGCTAATTCCAGGGAGGGGATTGACTACTCTTTCTTGTTACCATAATAACCCTCTGCCATCTTATGCCACATCTCCATGTTCTTCTTGCTCAACTCGGAGAAGGCATTCATGGGGCTGTTCCTCATCATGTCGGAGAAAGTGCCTGCAAGTTGTTCCTGCTGGTGCTTAAAGAAGGTGAGGCTCTGGTTCATAAACTCGGAAAATGGCAGGTGCGGCACCTGGCCGTAGTAACGGATAAAGGTTTTCAGGTTTTCTGTGGTAAAGAGGGGATTAGTATCTGATTCCTGCTCAATGATGAGTTGCAGCAGCACGCTGCGTGTCACGTCCTCCCCGGACTTGCTGTCGAGAACGACAAAAGGGATTCCTTCCACGATCATCGTACGTATGTCGTCGATCTTGATGTACTTGCTGGAATGGGTGTCGTAGATTCGACGGTTGGGGTACTTCTTGATGACCCTGACGCCTTCCTCAACCTTGATTTGCTCTTCACTCATTGACATATACTCGTTCCAGATTGTTGTTTCACTGAAAACTTAATAAGAAGGACTATTCTTTTTACCTGTCTCGATTACTTATCAATTCCACCCATACACAGATACTTGATCTCGAGATAGTCCTCGATACCGTACTTCGATCCTTCCCGGCCCAGGCCGGACTGCTTGATACCGCCAAAGGGCGCCATCGGGTTGGAGATGATGCCTTCGTTGATTCCCACCATGCCGTATTCCAGGGCTTCAGCGACCCGCCATATGCGGCCGATATCGCGGGTATAGAAATAGGAGGCCAGGCCGAAGATGGTGTCGTTGGCGATTCTGATGGCCTCCTCCTCGGTGGAGAACTTGATGATCGGAGCGACGGGTCCGAAGATCTCATTCTGGGCCACTTTCATCGACATGTTAACGTTGGACAGCACGGTAGGTTCATAGAAACACGCGCCCAGGTCGCTTTTCTTGCCGCCCGTGACGAGTTTGGCGCCGGCATCGATGGCTTCCTTTACTAGACCGTGCACGGCTTCCATGGCCGGGACATTGACCAGCGGACCGATATCCACGCCGTCCTCGACTCCGTTGCCCAGTTTCAGCTCCTTGACCTTGGCGGTGAATTTCTCCGCGAAGGCGTCGTGTACGCCTTCCTGTACCAGGATGCGGTTGCTGCACACGCAGGTCTGGCCGGCGTTGCGGTACTTGGAGGCCATGGCGCCTTCCACGGCGGCATCGAGATCGGCATCGTCAAACACGATGAAGGGCGCGTTTCCGCCCAGTTCCATGCTTGCTTTCTTCACGGTGGCACCGCATTGCGAGAGTAATCTTGCGCCCACGCCTGTGGAGCCGGTAAAGGAGATCTTGTCGATACGGGGATCCTCGCAGATGGTCACACCCACCTCCCGAGAACGCGTGGTGACTACCATGTTGAATACGCCCGCGGGAATATCGGCTTCTTCAGCCAGGGCGGCTAGTGCGATGGCGGACAGCGGCGTTTCCTTGGCGGGTTTGCTGATCACCGTGCAGCCGGCGGCCAGTGCAGGGGCTACCTTGCGGGTGATCATGGAACTGGGAAAGTTCCAGGGTGTTACGGTAGCAACCACACCGATGGGCTGCTTGATGACAACGATGCGTTTATCCGGGGCGGGCCCCGCGATTGTGTCACCGTATATGCGCTTGGCTTCCTCGGCGAACCATTCCACGTAGGAGGCGCCATAGGCGATCTCGCCTCTGGCTTCCTTCAAAGGCTTGCCCTGTTCCATGGTCATGATCTGGGCCAGGTCTTCCTGGTTCTTCATGATCAGGTCATACCACCGGCGCAGGATGTTGGCACGCTCGGTGGCTGTCCTGGCGCGCCAGGCGGGCAGGGCGTCGCGGGCGGCCTGGATGGCGTCATCAAGGTCCTTGTCGCTGGCATCGATCAGCGTCTTGATCTTGGTGCCGTCGGCGGGGTTTTTGACATCAAAAGTCTTCTCACCTTCGCTCTGCCAATTGCCGTTGATATAGCTGCCGTTCTTGATGAGGAAGTTTTCGAATTTGGTCATGACATCGGGTCACAGGATTGAATTTTTGCTCTATATTGCACCGCACAAAAATGGAAATCAACGGGATTTTAGGAATTTCTGGAACAAAGAGATGTTGAAAAAATTAAATTCTAGTCGACAAACAAGAGCAAAAACTTCGACCTATAAACAACAGGTTAATCGACTTTTCCTATTTTTAGGAAAGGCCTGTTAAAGATGCTTTCGACGATTGATGTGGAGGTTCTGGAAGTCTTTTGCAGTAAGGGCAATAAATTTACTAGGCCATGTTCCCCATCGGGTTGATGGCGTGCACCACCACCCCCTCAATCAGCAGGTCTGTATCGTCATCCAGCGAGATGGACGGGTAGCTTGGGTTGGCGGCGCGCAGCAGACGGTGTTCCACGTCGAGAATCTTGCAGGTCAGTTCGCCGTTGACGGCGGCGATCACAACGCTGCCGTTCTTCGGGGTCAGTGACTTGTCCACCACGAGTAGGGCGCCATCGAGAATGCCGGCGCGGGTCATGGAGTCGCCGGAGGCGCGGGCGAGGAAGGTGGAGCTAGGGTGCTTGACCAGGTATTCGTTAAGGTCGAGTCCGGCCTCGATGTAGTCATCCGCCGGTGAGGGGAAGCCCGCCGCGACGCTGGCCGAAAAGAATGGCAGCTTGAGGGGGGTAAGGGCTTCATGGGGGATGGGGATGACTTTCATGACCCCAGTTTACCCGGCTAGGGAGGATGGGTGAAAGGGGAAAAGTCGATCGTCGGTTAAACGACAATGTCGGATATCCGCCCTTCGGGCCTTTTGTAGATAATTAAGCACTTACGGGATGGTTGGCTTCAAGTCGATTCTGTTATGATTGGCCCATTCCTGCACATCAAAAAAAGGAGTCCATCGTGGACAGACGCGATTTCCTGAAAGGCACGGCGCTGGGTACCGGCCTCATCATCGGTTTCCATATCCCGGTCAAGAATGCTTTTGCACAGTTTGGTGCGCCGGCCCCCTCCATCTGGCCCACCAACGCCTTCGTGCGCATTGCCCCGGACAACACGGTGACCATCATCTCTAAGCATACCGAAATGGGCCAGGGTATCTATACCGGCCTGGCCACAATCCTTGCCGATGAACTCGACGCCGACTGGAGCCAGGTGAAGGTGGAATCCGCGCCGGCCAACGTTGCGCTCTACATGCACCTGATGCTGGGCCTGCAGGGTACCGGCGGTTCCATGAGTATTCCCAACTGCTGGGTGCAATACCGCACCGTCGGCGCCGCTGCCCGTGCCATGCTGGTCACTGCAGCCGCAGGTGTCTGGAACGTACCGGAAAGTGAGATTATCGTTAGCCGCGGCGTGATCAGCCATGCCGGCTCGAATCGTCAGGGCACCTTCGGTGACTTCGCCGATGCCGCCGCCGACCTGCCGGTGCCCGAAGGCATGCCCCTGAAGACGCCCGACCAGTACACCCTGATCGGCAGCAGCCTGCCGAAAGTGGATACACGCGCAAAATCCACCGGCACCGCCCAGTTCACCATCGACGTGCAGCGCCCCGGCATGATGACTGCCGTGGTCGCACATGCGCCGCGCTTCGGCGCCACCTTGGTGTCCTACGACGACACCGAGGCTCGCAAAATCCCGGGCATCGTGGATATCGTAGAAATTCCCCGCGGTGTTGCCGTGCTGGCGAAGAACTTCCACACCGCCAAGCGCGGACGTGATGCCCTGCAAACCGTCTGGGATTTCAGCAACGCGGAAATGCGTGGCACCGACCAGATCCTTGCCGACTATCACAAGATGGCCGAGCAGCCGGGTACCGTGTGGGAGCAGGAAGGCGATTCAGCCGCTGCCATCGCCTCTGCTGCGCAGACCATCGAGGCCACTTACGAATTTCCCTACCTTTCGCATGCACCGATGGAGCCTTTGAACTGCACCATCGAGAAGATGGGTGACAATTACGTGTTGCGTTCCGGCACCCAGATGCCGTCCGTCGACCAGGGCCGCGTCGCCGAATTCTTCGGCGTGCCGGTCGAGCAGGTCAAAGTGGAAAATCTTTTCGCCGGTGGCGGTTTCGGCCGTCGCGGCAATATCCACCCCGATCTCGACATCGAGGTGGCGTCGATCCTGAAAGCCATCGGTGAGCGTTACCCGGTCAAGCTGCAGTACACCCGTGAGGACGACATGGCGGCCGGTTACTGGCGCCCGATGAACATCCACAAGATGCGCGTGGGCCTCGACGGCCTCGGCAACATCAGCGCCTGGGAAAACCGCGTGGTGGGCCAATCCCTGATCAAGGGCTCCTTCCTAGAAGGCATGATCCAGGGCGGTATCGACAGCCTGAGTTTCGAAGGCGCCGCGCACCTGCCGTACCACATTCCGAACGTCACTGTGGACCTGCACATGGCCGAAGCCGGCGTGCCGGTCCTGTTCTGGCGCTCCGTGGGTCACACCCACAGCCAGTTCTCCAAGGAAACCCTTATCGATGAAGCCCTGATTGCTGCCGGCAAGGATCCCGTACAGGGTCGCCTCGAGCTGATGGAAGACGAGCGCTCGAAGAACGTTATTCGCCTTGCCGCCGAGCGCGCCAACTGGGGCGCCGCCGTGCCGGCCGGAACAGGCCGCGGTTTTGCCTTCACCGAAGCCTTCGGTGGCCGGGTCGCTCAGATCGTCGATGTGTCGCGTGACCGCGCCGGACGCATCCAGGTGGACAAGGTCTTCTGCGTCGTCGACTGCGGCATGCCGATCAATCCGCACATAATCGAAGCCCAAGTGGAGAGCGCTATCATGTACGGCCTGAGCGCCGCGCTGTATGACGAGATCCAGATGGTGGATGGTGTCGTGCAGACCGGCAACTTCCACAACTATCCGGTCATCCGAATGAACCAGGCACCGCAATTCGATGTGTTCATCGTGAATTCCGATGTCGACCCGTCCGGTATCGGTGAACCGGCTACCCCGGGCATCGCTCCGGCCGTGGCCAATGCATGGTTCCAGCTGACCGGCGTGCGCGTCCGAAGCTTGCCGTTCGAAGGCGTCGCCTGACTATAAATCCAGGTATGAAAAAGCCGCCTTAAAGGCGGCTTTTTTGTTGAGAGAAAGGTTTAGATCGGAAGAGGCCCGCAGGGCCGGTATCCAACAAACAATTTCCTGGATTTTCTTCCTTGGCGTGGGGCGAGCGAAGTTCACCACGTCGGATATCGGCCCTGCGGGCCTCGTCTGACCTACGCCATGATCAGAGATTCTTCAAAATATCGTCGATACTCTGCTTGGCATCACCGAACAGCATCCGCGTGTTCTCCTTGTAAAACAGCGGATTGTCGACGCCGGCATAACCGGAGGCCATGGAGCGTTTCAGCACGACGGTGGTCTTGCCCAGCCAGCATTCCAGTACCGGCATGCCGGCGATCGGGCTGTCCGGGACTTCCTTGGCAGCCGGGTTGACGATGTCGTTGGCGCCGATGACGATGGACACGTCCACGTCGGGAAAATCCTCGTTGATCTCTTCCATTTCATACACGATGTCGTAAGGCACGCGTGCTTCGGCCAGCAGTACGTTCATGTGGCCGGGCATGCGGCCGGCAACCGGGTGAATACCAAATCCGACGTCTACACCCGCCTCGCGCAGCTTGCGACTCATCTCGAACACCGAATGCTGTGCCTGGGCCACGGCCATGCCGTAACCGGGCAGGATCATGACCTTCTTCGATGCCAGCAGCATGTGCGCCACGCTTTCGGCATCGATGGGTTGGATGTCGTCCTCGCTGCCGGCCGGACCGCTGGCGGCACTACTACCGCCGGAGGAGCCGAAGCCGCCGGCGATCACCGACAGGAACTTGCGGTTCATGGCGCGGCACATGATGTAGCTGAGGATTGCACCGGAGGAACCGACGAGGGCACCGATGACGATGAGCAGGTCATTGCTGAGCATGAAGCCCGTGGCGGCGGCGGCCCAACCCGAATAAGAGTTGAGCATGGATACCACGACAGGCATATCGGCGCCGCCGATGGCCAGCACCATGTGGATGCCGAAGAGCAGGGACACGGTCGTCATTAGCATCAGGCAGTGCATGGCGTAGGCCTCGTTGTCCGCGCCAATGAAACGTATCAGGTAATAAATCGCGATGACCAGCAGGATCAGGTTTAGGAAGTGGCGGCCGGGTAGCATGAGCGGTTTGCCACCGATCTTCGCGCTCAGCTTCAGGTAAGCGACAACGGATCCCGAGAAGGTGAGGGCACCGATGAGGATGCCCAGGTAGATTTCCACATCGTGGATTTTTTTCTCAACGTCTTCCAGAATGATGTTGTGGTCGAGGAAGGTGCCAAACCCGACGATGACTGCGGCAAGACCGACCAGGCTATGCAGGATGGCCACCAGCTCCGGCATCTGGGTCATTTCCACTTTCTTCGCCAGTAACAGGCCAACGGCGCCGCCGACCAGGATGCAGCCAAACATCAATACATAGTTGTCGCTGACGATGCCGATGATGGTGGCCAGCAGGGCGATGGCCATGCCGGTCATGCCGAACAGGTTGCCGCGGCGGGCGCTTTCCTGGTTGCTCAGGCCACCAAGTGCCAGGATGAACAGTATGCTGGCGCCCAGGTAGGCCATGGTGATTATTCCTTGAGACATCTGCTGCTACTCCTTGTCCTGGCTATTTCCTGAACATCGCGAGCATGCGTTGCGTGACCGCAAAGCCGCCGACGATGTTGACGCTGGTGATCAGGATGGCGAAGGCCGCCAGGTACTTGTTGATGTCCCCCGGGGATGAAATCTGTAGAAGGGCACCAATGATGATGATGCTGCTGATGGCGTTGGTGACGCTCATCAGGGGTGTGTGCAGGGAAGGTGTGACGTTCCAGATGACCATGTAGCCAACGAAACACGATAGCACGAACACGGTGAAATGCGACATGAAGGCGGGTGGCGCCACGGAGCCTAGCGCGAGCAGCAGCAGGGCGCCGATACCGAACACGCTAAGCTGCTTGAAAGGGTTCGGTTTGGCGGCTTCCCGCGCGGCTGTGATATCTGGCTTGGCTTCTTCCTTTTTCTCCGACACCGCGTACAGGCGCGGGGCAGGGGGCGGCCAGGTGATCTCTCCTTCCTTGATGACCGTGGCGCCGCGGATGACCTCGTCTTCCATGTCGACTACCGCCTGGCCATTCTTGTCTGGCGTCATGTCGCTGAGCAGGTGGAACAGGTTAGTCGCATACAGCTGGCTCGACTGTGCCGCCAGGCGCGAGGGCAAGTCGGTGTAGCCGATCAGGGTGACGCCGTGTTTGACCACCACCTTGTTGGCTTCGGTGAGCTTGCAATTGCCGCCCATTTCCGCGGCTAGGTCGACGATGACGCTGCCGTCCTTCATGGATTCGACCATGGCTTCCGTCCACAACTCGGGAGCGGGCTTGCCGGGTATGAGGGCGGTAGTAATGACGATGTCCACTTCCATGGCCTGCTTGCCGAACAGTTCCATCTCCTTCTTGATGAATTCATCCGACATGACCTTGGCGTAGCCGCCTTCGCCGCTACCGTCTTCCTCGAAGTCCAGCATCAGGAACTCGGCGTCCATGCTCTCGACCTGCTCTTTCACTTCCGGGCGTGTGTCGAAGGCGCGCACGATGGCACCCATGCTTTTGGCTGCACCGATGGCGGCTAGACCGGCAACACCGGCACCGATGACCAGTACCTTCGCGGGTGGCACCTTTCCAGCCGCTGTGATCTGGCCCGTAAAGAAACGGCCGAAATGCTGTGCTGCTTCCACCACGGCGCGGTACCCGGCGATGTTGGCCATCGAGCTCAGGGCATCCATCTTTTGGGCGCGGGAGATGCGTGGAATGCTGTCCATGGCCATGACCGTGCCGCCACGTCTGGCAAGGCGATTGAGCAGGTCGGTGTTGATGGCGGGCTGGATGAAACTGATGAGTATCTGGTGTTTCTGAAGGAGCTCGGATTCATCCATGCACAGTACGGGGTGGGTCTCAGGAGCCCGCACCTTCAGGATGACGTCGGCTGTTTCCCAGACTTCGCGGGCCGTTTCGAGGATCTTTACCCCGGCTTCCTGGTAGGTGTCGTCGCTGTAGTTGGCGGCTTTGCCGGCACCGCTTTCAATGGCGACGTCGAAGCCCAGTGAGCGGAGTTTTTCGGCAGCCTCCGGTGTCGTTGCAACGCGTTTTTCGCCCTCGTGGATTTCCTTGGGAATGCCGATCAGCATACAGGAAGCGCCCCTTTATGGTGTTTTAATGGCGCACAAGTAAACCTGTTTTGGGTCTTTATTTCAATGCTGACTAGTGTTTAATAGGTGGTAACTGAAGCCCAGGGAGGAAACCCATGACACCACAAGAAGCCGCAGACATCACTGCCATCACGCAACTCGTTGCACGCGAACGCGAATCCCGCGATTTGTGCATGTGGAACCGTATGGCCGGCTGTTTCCATGAAGACTCACTCGTGGATATCAGCTGGTTCAAGGGCACCGGCAAGGAATTCGTGGTGGCATCGAAAGGCATGTATGAGCGCGGAATGCGCGCCAAGCATCGCCTGGGTCCCGCTCTGGTGAGCCGCAATGGTGACCGTGCCGTGGCCACCCTGTCCGGCATAATCGATATACCGCAGGCCATAGATGGCGTGGATCTCACCCTATCTTCACACGCACTGTTTCTGTACAGAGTAGAGAAGAGACAAGGCGAATGGGGCCTGATGAGTTTTGGTGCCATCTACAGGCGCGATGAACTAATTCCGGTGACTCCGGGGCAAAGCGTCACCATCGCGGCGGACGAATTGGCTGGTTACCGGCCGTCTTATCGCAACCTGTCATGGTGCTTGGCGCAGACCGGATACGCGGTGAACAACGACCTGCCCGGTGAAGATAGGCCCGAGACGGTGGCGGCAATCATGCATGAAATATTTTCATGGGCCGGGCTGCCAGTACCGAATTGAACCATTCATCAGCAAGCGCTGGTAAACAACTTTTTTCCTGGAAACAAAGTCATCCACGCGATAGACCTTTATGAATATTGCAGGACAAAGTAAAATCTACACTCAAGCAATTAGTTAGATTTGAGAAAGTAGTCCGTTGCTTCTTAGAGTTCTCCATTCACCCGGCAAGGTTTTCCAAGAAATATCCGCAGGCAACTCGCAGGTCATCGGCACCGTCCAGCGCCTGACCTTCCTGTTGCTCCTGCTGCCGCCCGTATTCATCTGGATCAGCTCGCTTATACTTGTCATGATTTCAGGCCGGCAACGAGTGGCAGATTCCCGCCAGCTGGGGAGATTGCGCCCTGCGCTTCTCAGGAAGCGAGGGCACTTCCTTCGTAGTGATCGAATTTGATTAATCCTCCCGCCGTCTGGCGCAATCTTACCCAGGAAGCCCTGGATGCCGCCTATGACCAGGCGGTGTGGGCCCCCAACATGGAGGAGGTGATTGCCCGTCTCGCTGCTAAAAGTGCCCATGCCCGTGCGACGCTTGGTGAGCCGGTGCGTGCTGCCTATGGCACGCTGCCTGATGAAAGCTTAGATATCTATAGGACGAGCGGTAGTCGCAATCCCATGCTCATCTTTGTGCATGGCGGATCATGGCGTGTGGGTACTGCAGCGAACAATGCTTTCGCCGCCAATACTTTCGTTGCAGCCGGCATCCATTTCATTGTGCCGGATTTTTCCCCCGTGGATACGTTTGAGGGTGACATCGCAGGGATGGTCGACCAGTTGCAGCGTGCGGTGAAATGGGTATATGAACACGCCAGCGAGTTTGGCGGGGATCCCGACAGGATCACGCTTGCCGGTTTTTCGTCAGGTGCACACCTGGCCGGCGTGTTGCTCACCACCGAGTGGTCCAGCCTCGGTTTGCCGGCCGATATATTAAAGGGCGGACTGCTCTGCAGTGGCATGTATGAACTGGCGCCCGTGGCCCTGTCTTTCCGCCGGGAGTTTCTCGATCTTGGACCCGACAACGTTGAAACGTTAAGCCCTGCCAGGCATGCGGACCGGATCAATGCGCCGGTCATCGTCACCTATGGCACGGATGAGAGCCCCGAATTCCAGCGCCAGGCACAGGAATTTGTCGGGGCATTGTCAGCCGCGGGCAAGACTATTCAGATGGTCGAAATGGCCGGACACAACCATTTTGAAATCATCGAAACCCTGGCCTCAGGAGACTCCCCGATAAGCCGTAAGGCACTGGCGCAGATCGGCTAGGATGTAGCCCAGTTGGCGCGTCCAGAATGCGCGCGGAGGTAGATAAACCAGCTTTTCAAAAGTGGCCTAACTACTTCAGGCAATGTTACTCATACCAGAGTCATGCTGGCACTGACCACATGCCCATTACATCAACTGCAGGAATGCTCGTTTGCCTTGTCTTGCCCTCGCTCGCGATGCTACTGGGCGCAGAATTGTCCGGGATATGTACGGTCGCTTACTTGTATCTTATGCCTATATAGCCGCCGACATCACGATGTCGTTGAGGCGCTGGAAGCGCTCGATGTTGAGCGCCGGGTGCATCACGCCGGCAGTCAGGGCTACGAAAGTGATGTCCCATTCCGGGTCCACCCAGAACAGCGTGCTACCGGCGCCGTAGTTGCCGAAGGTGCCGGGGCTGGCCAGGGTGCCGCCATAGATGGACGGGCAAACAGCCTCGCCGCGCAGGCCGAACCCGAGGCCGATGTAGGCCGGGTAGGGCTCCCAGCCGTGGTTGATGGCGATCTTCTTGTATAACTCGTTGGGTTTGTCGCCGGTCCAGTTGGTGGTGGCCAGCGCCATCAGGGCCGGTGAAACGATACGCTTTCCGTCTAGTGTGCCGCCCTGGCGGAACATTTCCGCGAAACGGAACAGGTCGGGCACGGTCGACACCCCTCCGACCCAGGGCATTTCAGCGTGTTCATCGGCAAAGGCACCCTGTGGGTTGTCCGTTACGTTGGCTGACAGGTGATCCTGCGGCGGCTTGCCACGGAAGTCCGGGAATATATGGCGCGCCTGCAGGTCCTTGCGCACACCCATGGCGGTGTCCTTCATACCCAGCGGTGTCAGCACTTCATCCTGGAGCAGTTCCCGATAACTGCGACCGGACGGGTCGCAGCGGCGTACAGCTTCGCCCATCAGGGCATGGTGCACCAGGGGCGAGTAATGCACGAGTTCGCCAGGGGGCTGCAAGGGAAAAATGTTTTCGCAGATCGCCTCGATGATGTCGTCTAGCTTGTCGATGGTCATGCCTTCCCGTGGAATCCACACCGGGGCAGTCCGGAGGAATGCGTGAGCAGGTGGTAGAAATTGATATTCTCGCGGCCCTCACCGTTGAATTCGGGAATGATCTCGACCAAGCGCGTGGTCAGGGCGAACTGGCCCAGCTCGATGGCACGGTATACAAGCGTGTTGGTGAAGGCCTTGGTGAGCGAGAACAGGGAAAATACCGAATCGGTCTTTAGCGGGATCTTGTGGGCCTCGTCGCCGAAGCCGATTGCATCCAGCATGCCCAGTTCTCCATTGCGGGCGACAGCGATGACGGCGCCGAAATATTTATTGTCAGCCACGTCTTTTTCGACGACGGCTTTCAGGTGGTCGAGGCGGTCCTTGTCCAGGCCGGATGGGGAATCATTCATGGAAAACTCTCATACAACAAGTGAATGGCAAGCCTAGCGTGGATATATATCTGAATCAACGTAGGTCGGCCTGGTGAAACGATTGCCGACATACTGAAGTAAAATTTTCCAAAATGTTGGGACAAGACCTTTCAGCCCTATCCCGACCTACGATTTTTTCAATTCCCAACGGTGCAGGATGGCGTCGCGGTTGCTGTCCTTTCTGTTTACGCCTGAGGGTGTCACTGCGGGTGTCCGGCTGAAATGCGGAAAGGCGCCGGCCTGGGTTATGCCGTCGATGGCCTGGAAGCTTTGGCGTGCGACGTTGTGGGGATGTGTTCTGGCCTCTTCAAGCGAGAGTACCGGGGCCACGCACGCATCGATGCCGTCAAAACGTGACAGCCAGGCATCGCGGGGTTGCTGTGCGAATAATGTCTGCAAAGTCCTGATCCGGGTTGGCCAGGCAGAGCGGTCCCACTGGTCGGCAAAGTTGCTCGCGTCCACCCCGGCAGCCTCGATGAAGGCCTGGTAAAAAGCCGGCTCGATACTAGCAACGCTTATCCACTTTTCGTCACTGCAGCGGTAGACGTTATAAAAAGGTGCAGCGCCATCGATGACGTTGCTCTCCCGGGAGTCTGTCCAGGACTCGGCGTGGAAGTCGCCGTAAATCATGTTCATCATCGAAATGACGCCATCGATCATGGCGGTATCGACCACCTGGCCGTTGCCAGTGGCGCGGGCATGATGCAACGCGGCGAGAATGCCCATGGCAAGGTAGAGGGCGCCGCCGCCAAAGTCGGCGATCAGATTGAGTGGGATCGCTGGTTTCTCCTTCGTGCCCATGGCGTGCAGGGCGCCGGTCAGTCCGAGATAATTGATGTCGTGGCCTGCCTGCTTGGCCAGCGGCCCTTCACGCCCCCAGCCGGTGATGCGGCCGTAGACCAGTGCTGGGTTGTCGGCAATCAGATCATCCGGGCCCAGCCCCAGACGTTCCATCACGCCCGGGCGAAAGCCCTCGATGAGGATATCGGCCCTTGCAGCCAAGGCCTTTGCCAGGGCAATACCCGCGTCGGACTTAAGGTCGAGCATGATGGATTCGCGGCCGCGCGCCTCGACATCCTCGGGCTTGTAATCAGTCCTTTCGATGCGGTCGATGCGTACGACATCCGCACCCATGTCGGCGAGCAGCATGCCGCAGAAGGGTGCAGGGCCGAGTCCGGCGAATTCGAGGACGCGGATGCCGGATAAAGGGCCAGGATGTTGTTTAGATGTCATGTGCAGTAAATTTTTGAGTTTTCGAAAAAAAGAATAAAGGGAATCAGGGTAAACGTTTACAGATTAATTCAAAACTTTTGCTTATCTATTGAGCTTCTTACTTTACGTTTTTCCCTTTATCAATCTTTTATATTAATTCCCAAAGCTTCGCGATCGAAAGTGTCGGCAGTGATTCCCTCATTCCGAAGCAGGTGTTTTTCAATTTTTTGTGTCGGTGTCTTTGGCAGCGTCTCCGTGAATCGAAAATACCGCGGTACCATGAAGTGTGCCATCCGCACGCCGAGAAAATCGACGAGTTCCTGCAGTTCATTTTTTACACCATCGGCAACAAGCACGGCCAACACCTCGTCCTCGCCGCCGTCACCAGGGACAGCCACTACGGCCGCTTCCCGAACGCCGGGATACGCCAGCAACTCTTCCTCGACTTCGAAGGAGCTGATGTTTTCGCCCTTGCGGCGCAGCGCATCCTTGGCGCGATCGACAAAAAAGTAGTTGTCCTCGGCATCCCGCGTGAACAAATCCCCGGTATGGAACCAGTTATCACGCCAGGTGGTTGCGGTGGCAACCGGGTCGTTGAGATAGCCGTGGCTAATGGTGAAGGGTTCGTCTACGTGGACCAGCAGTTCACCGGTTTCACCGACGGGGACATCATCGCCTCGGGCGTCCACCAGCCTGAGACTGACGCCGGGTCTCGGTTTGCCGCAAGTGCCGCGTGCCGTCGGATTGGGCCCGCCCCAAAGCGGTACCGACAGCTCGGTCATGTTGAACTCGGTGTGCACCTCGATACCGAAACGTTTACCGAAGGCCAGGGCATCATCACCATAGGGCGCAATAACCGCGCGTTTCACCGGATGTTCTTTCTCGCCGGGTGTCACGGGTTGCGCCATGAGGTATTGGACCATGGCACCCAGCAGGCCGACCGACGTCGCGCCGAATGTCCTGACGATTGGCCAGAATTTTGAAGTGCTGAAGCGGTCGACGTAAGCCGCGCAGCCACCATGAACCAGGGCGAACCACAGGCCCAGTATGCCGCCGACATGGAACATGGGCAGCGCGACCAGGTTCGTATCACCGGGACCCACATGGCGGAATTCCATGGCACTGGTGTAAAGGTGGAGGTAGCTGCATAGCACGCCCTTGGAAGGCCCGGTGGTGCCCGAGGTATAGATCACGGCGGCGGTATCGTGCGGATGCAGGGATACCGGGGCAACAGGCTCCAGCGGCTGCTGGCGCAGCAGGTCGGCAGGCTCCTGGTGCAGCAGGTCGCGATCGATGCGCTCCTCGCCGTTCACCAGCAATGTTCCTAGGGTGGCCAGGTCGACATCCACCAGGCGCCCGATGAGCCGGCCATCGGCGACCATCAGACGAGCACCGGAGTTTGCGATGACATGGGCAAGCAGGTTACCGCGGTAGGCGGTGTTAATGGGGACGTTGATGGCGCCCGCGTAATTAAGTGCCAGGTGCAGGCATACGGCCAGCGGGTCATTAGGCAACCAGGTAAGAACGGTATCTCCCTTCTGTACACCGAGGTGCTGCAGGTTGGCCGCCAGCAGGCGCACTTCGTTCAGCAGGGCTGCCGCTGAGTAGCTTTCACCGCTGTCGAAACGCACCATGACCAATTCCGGGGTCAGGCTGGCATGGTGCTCAAGCAGCTCGTGAACGGTGCAGGTCTGGCTGTCCAAGACTCACTCCGTGTCGTCGGCAAGGATCTCGGCGGCACTGTGGTTGAAGTACTTGATGGACCAGGCAAGGATGAGGGCGGCAATGATGCCAAAAAAGATGGCAATGGTCAGCATGGACTTGTTGATGGCCATGGGGTCGTGGAACAGGTAGTCATTGAGGAATCCAACACTTATCGGACCGATGACGTTATTGATCAGGCCGACCACGAAGACATATATGGCTATGGCTTGGCCTCGAAAACGGTTTGGGGTGATGTGATTTACAGCCGCAGGGGCGAGCGCGACTGGCATACCGAAGCAGGCCACCGCCGGGCACAGGAAAGCGAATGCCACGTAAGGATTGGGCACCATAGCCGCTGTGCCGGCAAACACCATGGCCCCCAGCACTGCCCAGATGGCAACCTTGATGTAGGCGTGCTGTTGGCCTTTCTGCAGCAGCCTGTCGGCCACGGCGCCACCAAGAATGATACCGAGTGTACCCATGACCATGACGATGGTGCCGAAGGTCAGGCCGATGCGGGCTGTCTCCCAGCCGTGAATGCGATTAAACAAAGGCGTCGTCCAGGCAAAGAAGCCGATGGCCATTGCGCCGGCAAGACCAAAGCCAAGAAACATGATGGCGTAGGCCTTAAAGTGGTGAAAAAAGAAATCTTTCGTGGCGCCGAGACTGCTGTCGACGGCCTGACCATCACGGGTGCTCATGCCGTGACGGAAGGGTTCTTTTATAGTGCCCATGACAAGCACGAGGAGGAATCCTGGAATGCTGACGATGACGAACGTGGCCTGCCACGCGCTGAGCTCCCCAAGCAGGGGGATCATGATGGCGTCGCCGGCACTAGAGACCATGCCAATGACGACCCCGCCTAGAATAAATGAAAGACCAATACCGACGTACACGGCCATGAAGAACACCGCGATGGGCTTGCCGCGTTTGTCCTTAGGAAAGTAGTCGCTAATGATTGAGGTGGATGCCGGTGAGAGGGTGGCTTCGCCAACGCCAACGCCAATACGGGCGATGAATAGGTGGGTAAAGTTTCGGGCAAGGCCGCATAGGGCGGTCATGATGCTCCAGAGCAGCATCCCGATGGCGATAACGACCTTCCTATTTTTCTTATCGGCTAGTCTTCCAAGCGGAATGCCTGCGAAAGTGTAAAAGAATGTGAAGGCAAATCCCTGAAGAAGCCCGATCTGGGTGTCGCTTATACCGAGGTCGGATTTAATGGGGTCTACCAATAACGAAATAATCTGGCGGTCAATAAAGGCGACCACAAACGCAATAAATAGGATAACGACGACGTACCAGGCGTACACGGGTTCGGGATAGCCAGGTTCATTTTTGGTATTGGCTGGATCTGTCATTGTCGGGGATTATTGTTGTTGTACGACTTCAACAATGCTAATCGATTTTAGTTTAAAGGAGTAGGTGTTAATCAATAATCTTGTAATGTCGTTAAAAAGTTCTTCGTAACGTGGTGTGATGCGATTTTCAAAATTTGCGTGCAGCCCCCATCAAGGCATTAGAAAGGGGAAATTTTATGAGATCGCAGAAGCACAATAGCTCGCATATGCGAGCTATGTTTAGTGGGTTGGATACAGGAGCTACGCCCTTAAATAAGCCTAGGCATAAATATCATTCTGAAGCTTTAAGTTATCCATGATCATGGAGTGAGCGAGCGTGCTTTTATCTTTGATGGAATTCAGCACATAGATGGCGCCATCCTTTTTTATGGCGGCAGATGTTTGCTGGACCATGATCTCAGGAATCTCATTTTCCGTAGCATTGTTGAATTTAGAAAAACCGAGCATGACCTTTTTGTGCGTGTCTATAATTCGGTTCATTCGATTTTCGGCTGCTGCGAGATGGGCTCTAGCCTTAAGCACTGTCTCAGTCGTTAAGTCAATCTCTACTATCGCCTCGTTTGCAGATTCCGCCGATGTAACATACGTTTGGTCTAAGGTAGGATTCGGGCGAGGTGGAGCAGTTACATTGTCAATGTAAAGTTCGGCGTCAGCAAGAGTACCTCCAGTCTGGTCAAAAGTGCCAGATATAAAGACGAACTTATAGACGCCATCCTGATTAACAACTTTTTCTACATGTTGCCATCCTGTATCTACTCCTGCTAAGGGGCCGGTATCATCGAGAAGGGTGATGGTTTGTCCGTTCTTTGTATTCAGAAGGTAGGCATAAACATCATGTGCATCTTCTCCACCCTTAGCCCTCCAATCAAACGATACAGTGTCACCGACCTTTAGTTGTACTGCGCTCTCGCTAATGACATAAGGTCCATGCACCACACCATAGCCTACTGTTTTTATACCTAATGACTTCATTTTGAGGCTGTTTAGACCTCCATCAGGATTGCCCAGAGCTCCCGCAATATTAGTGGCATATGTATCATTACCCCTAATATCTGTAGCTTCCGTTGAGTTCGGATGAGTGAAAGTGTTGTTAACTGGCGTAGGCCAATCGCCGATAGAACTTGTTCCATCGAGGCGAACTTTTTCGTTGAAAAACTTCCAGCCGTTTATCTTCACAGGCAGGTCATCACCGTTATCTTCAAAGTCGCCATTGTTAAAGCCAAGAAAACCGTTTGCATAAATCTGCGGTATGTCCAAGGTAACAGTTTCGTTTTTGTTGGGCCCGGCCTGTATTACAAATGTCTTCGTGTCTAGCTTTTCAAACAACTGGTGGTTGTTCCATGTTGCATTTTCTACAATATCTAGAAAATGTATTCGCAGGTTTTGATACAGGTTATCCAGTGTGGCCCTGTCGATATCTGTGTATAGGTCTGAAGTCGCCTGGAGAGCAAGTTCACGCATCTTTACAAGCGTGTCATTAACGTCAGCCAGGGCGTCGTCGGCCGTCATGGCAAGGCTAATGCCGTCGTCAAGGTTCCTGACGGCCTGCTCGATGGCAAGGTTTAGGCTGCCTATCCGAGTAGATATACTGACCGCGGCTGCGTCGGAATTATCCCCCAGGCCTGTTTTGTCAGCCATCGAGGCGACTCTCTTCGTCACGTTTTCTTGGGACAACGAGGTTTGTTTGAGGCTATTTATAGCAATATTAGCGCTAGCAGTATCGTAGACGTTCATTAATTAAGGCCCTGACCTAAAATCTTGTTTAGATTGCTATAAAATACTAAATATAAACAGATTAATTCCAAAAAATTGTGCTGCTGTTCTGGCTTTATTTAATTTATTTTATTCCTTTGGATATATATCGATATTTTTATGAAATACTTGAGAAATATTTTCTCTAGGAATCATGATACCGGTGTTAAATAGCCGGTATTTCGGGGATGTAGTAACCAATTAAGTTGTCGATGCCATCAATTCTGATGGTCTATTAAGGGTGGGGTGGAAATTTTAAAAAAGGGACTATCTCTAAGAGGATCACACTTATTGCATATCCAGTATACTTATCTTCTATCTCATCAAGTTAATTAACCAGACCATCAACCCAAAAGATAATTATTTTTTCCAATGTACATAGAAGAAGTACCCCCTGCGGTAGCAAATGTTCGGACGAGGATTAAGTATGTCGTCAAGGGCGAACACACAATTTTCTATCCCGGCGATCGGGAAAGGTCCTATTGGCCAGGCGAGTACCACGATGTCGAGGTTGTCGATATCCATTCGCTGCCAGTAAATAAACGTCCCACCGTTGCAAGGAGCGGCTTTGCACTGCTTGATCACGACACGCGAATGCACGGCGACGATTATTATGACGATGAAAAGGTGCAGCGTATTTTCTACCCGGAAATGTGCGCCCTAGCTGAAGAGGTCAACGGGGCGGTCAAGGCCATCGCCTTCGGTCATGTCGCCCGTAGCGACGCACCCGATGCCCGCCAGCACGCACAACCGTCCCACGCTGCGCATGTCGACTACGGCCGCAAGACCATCGAGGAGTACGCCTACAACATCATGGGCGACGAGGCGGAACAGTGGCTAAAGAAACGTGTGGTTCTCATGAATTTTTGGCGCCCCATCAAGACCGTGTACCGCTCGCCCCTGGCACTGTGTGATGCATCCACCGTGTCAAAGGATGACCTCAATTTCGCCGAGGTGCGTGGCGGGCTGAACGACCCGAGCCGGCCGCCGCTGTATGGCTGGAATCTCAGCTACAACCCGCATCACAAGTGGTACTACGCCTTCGAGATGCAGCCTGAAGAAGTATTCGCCTTCAAGCTCTATGATTCCCGCGAGGACGTGCCGCAGTACTCCGGTCACACCGCCATCGAGTTGCCGTGGACGGATGACAACACGCCGCCGCGCAACAGCATGGAGATCCGGACCATCTCCTTCATCGACGAGTAGTGCTGCGGTAGCAAGGAGCAGCGCGGCACTTCTAGGCTGCCAGAATTCTGGTAGACTCCTCCCGGATAACAAAAACAACACGGGGGATCACCATGGCTGAGCCTGCTGCTGGCACCGATACAAAAAAGGGCTTTTTCACTTACGAGAACGGCATACTGGTCCTGCTGGGATTCACGTTCGGCCTGATCTTCTTCGACCGCAACGCGGTCGGTGTGCTTACTCCCTTCATCCTGGACGACTTGCAACTCAGTGCGTCCCAGCTCGGTATGCTGAGTTCCATGCTGGCGTTGGCCTGGGCCATTTCAGCCTATGTCTTTGCCGCCATGTCCGACCGGAAGGGAGCTCGCAAACCCTTTATCCTGGGTTCCATCCTGGTGTTTTCCGCCTGTTCGGCGTTGTCGGGACTGGCGGGTTCGTTTGGTTTTCTGTTGTTGGCGCGCATCGTCATGGGCGTCGCGGAAGGTCCCTTCTTGCCTATCTGTCTATCAGTGATGAATCGTGAAAGCTCGCCGCACCGGCGCGGCATGAATGCCGGTATCATGCAGAACGTTTTTGCAGCTCTACTTGGCACCACGCTAGCGCCACTGGTGCTTACCGCCCTAGCACAGCAGTTCGACTGGCGTGTGACATTTTTCCTGACCGGGATTCCCGGTCTAATCTGCGCCTTCCTGGTGTGGAAGTTCATGAAAGAACCCGAACCGGAATCTGGGATGGGGGAAGCTCACGAAGCCATTAATTTCAGCGCGCTGGGTATGCTCAAGGAACACAATATCCGCGTTTGTGCATTGATTGCCATCTGTCTCGTATCCTGGTTCCTGGTCACGCTCACGTTTATCTTCCTGTTCTTGCCTACCATGCGCGGACTGACGCCAGGCGAGACCGGTGCCGTCACCTCTGCCATGGGTATAAGCACCATGCTGGGTGGTTTCCTGGTACCCGGCCTGTCCGACCGTATTGGTCGCAAACCGGTCATGATCGTATTTACTTTCATCGGGATGGTAACGCCGCTCACGGCACTGTTCTTCGATGGCCCGCTCTGGATGATGGGCGTGTTGTTCTTCATCGGCTGGAGCGCGACGGGCTCGTTTCCGCTGTTTATGGGCGTGGTGCCCGGGGAAACGGTGAACCCAAAACTGGCGGCATCCAGCATGGGCCTTGTGGTGTGCATCGGGGAGCTGGTAGGCGGCTTTGCCTCTCCCTGGCTGGCCGGCATCATGGCAGATGCCACCAGCCTTAATGCCCCCATGTATTTCTGCCTGGTGTGCGCTTTACTTTCCGGTATCGCAGCTCTTTTCCTTAAGGAGACGGCGCCGAGCAAGGTGGGGAACAGATAGGGTTGGGTTTTAAATCAACCTGCAAGACATTCGCGGCTTTAGCCGCGAAGACATAGACGCAAAAAAATAAACTATCAATTATTGCGGCTTGAATCTGCAACCGTCGTCATCGCTGACGACATAGCCGGCGGTCGGGTCTGCGAAGTGGGAGCCCAGCACCAGAACATCCTGATTGGACAGCTTCTCAACGAATGCCTGTCGGGTCTGTGCACCCTGTTCCTGATTCATGTCGAAGCGCACGATACGTTGCGGTTCCGCGAACTGGATAGGGCAGTGCATAAGGTCGCCTGTGATGATGGCCTTTTTCCCCTTTGATTCGATGACGATGCTGACATGCCCGGGCGTATGACCAGGTGTCGGCATCAGGGTGATTTCGGGGCAGGGTCTGTGATCGGGGCCGATCAGGTCGACCAGGCCGGCTTCGACAACGGGCAGTACGGCGTCATACATGTGGTTGAGATCGTGGTAACCCTTGGTCTCCTCCAGCATCTTCCAGTGCTCGAATTCACTCTTGCCGAACAGGTAGCGGGCATTGGGAAAGGTCGGTACCCACTTGCCGTCGACCAGGCGCGTGTTCCAGCCGACATGGTCGAAGTGCAGATGCGTGCATAACACGATATCGATACCCTCCGGGGCGAAGCCGGCATGGGCCAGGTCGTCCAGGAACGAGGTCTGCATGTTGGTGAAGATGTCGAATTCGCGCTGGCGGTCGGCACCGATACAGGTGTCCAGCATGATGCAGTGATCGGGCGTGCGCATCACGAAGCACTGGAAGCTGATGATCATCTTGCCGTCCTCAGTGGCCCAGTGAGGTTTGAGCCAGGGATACTTCTGCACGTCCTCGGGAACGGCATCCGGCCACAGCATGGCGATATCGTCTTCCCAGCCGTTCACTTCCACGATGCGGGTGATTTCGACGTCACCGATCTTCCAGGTATGTAGATGCTCAATGGCCATATGCGCCCCCTGTCACTTCTGAATTCTGCTTTCGATACGTGTTCCAACTGCGGCGGAACGGGAAACAAAGTTACCACGCCCATAAAGTAATGCCCATAGTTGTGAAAGCTGCCTACGAGGGTGTTGTAAAGCAGTGAGTAATCTTATAAAACTGCCTCCATCAGACTGAAGAAACGCATTCACAGCGTTGCTCAATATCCCGGAGATTGCGCATGGCAAACCGCAGACAATTCATTCACACCAGCCTGGCCCTGTCGGCAGCATCAGTCGCGCCATTGTCATTCATGGAGCAGGTGCTGGAGGTGCCGGCAGGACAAACTGTTGACCTAGATGCTTTCATTGCAGATGGGCGGTATGTCGAGTCGCTGGCAATGGCTACCAGCTTTAACGAGCATGGCATCACAGTTCACCGTATTGAAGGCGATGTGACGCCGCTGTGGGTCGGGCATCTCTCGCAGCAGTGGCGCATCGGCCCGCGTGTCATGGCTGGAATGACCGGAAGGGACGCGCTATTCGTTCTGGAGACCCTGGCCTGGGATCACGGCATGCGCGTCACGCACCGGGAGACCCTGATTCCGTCGGCCGCGCAAACCGACGGCGGTAACGTGCCGCTGCTGTCCTGGATAATCGCACCCCGAATTACCTGATGCTGTCAGCTGACATAACAACAGAATTATAAAAATAAGAAGGAGAAGAACATGGCCGTATTACCTCCCGGTGTCAGCCAGCAGGATTTTGATGCCGCCATCGTGCGATTGAAGGAGGTCGTGGGAGAAGACTGGGTGTTCACCAGCGATGCCGACATCCACGCTTACCGTGACCATTTCTCCTACATCAAGGACCAACCCAATGAACTTATTCCCTGCGCCGCTGTGGGCCCCGACCGTGTTGAGCAGGTGCAGGATATCGTGCGCATTGCCAACCAGTTCAGGATTCCACTTTATTCCATTTCTACAGGCAAGAATTTCGCCTATGGCGGTCCGTCACCCAACGTACGTGGAAGCCTGACAGTCGACCTGAAACGCATGAACCGAGTCATCGAGGTCGACGACAAACGCAATTTCGCCGTCGTGGAACCGGGCGTGTCCTATATCGACCTGTATAACTATATCCAGGAGCGTGGACTGAAGGTCTGGGTGGATACACCGGACCCGGGCTGGGGCAGCCCGATCGGCAACGCCCTCGACCATGGTATTGGTTATACCCTCGGATTTTACCGCGACCACTTCGGCGCCCATTGCGGCATGGAAGTCGTTCTACCGGATGGCGAACTGCTGCGCACCGGCATGGGTGCACTGCCGGGTTCCGACAGCTGGCATGAATACAAGCACGGATTCGGGCCGGACCCGGCCGGCCTCTTCGGGCAGGGTAGTTTTGGCATCGTGACGAAGATGGGGTTCCGGCTGATGCCACAACCCGAGTGGTGGCGCAACGGTATGATACAGGTGAAAAAGCGCGAGGATTTCATTCCCCTGGTCGATACCGTGAATTACCTGACCGATCTCGGCATGATAGGTGAGCCCTGGTACGGCAGCCCGCTGCAGCTGCTGATGAACGACACTGAATTTCGAGAAGCGGCGCTGTCATTCAATACGGACATCATGGATCGCAAGGCTGCCGCAGCCGGACTTCCGTCCTGGGAGGTAGAGCTGCAGTTTTACGGTTCGGAGGGCACCACGCTCGCTAACTGGGAATACGCGAAGGAGCTGATGGCGCGCAATATTCCAGACTGCACAGCGCTGGACGGAGAATCCCTGCCGGTGCCGCTCACCGACGCGCAGATCAAGAATACCACCGGCCCATATCCCACTCGCATGCGCCGCAATATCACGCAGGGGCGGCCGGGGCTGGGGATCTGGTACATGGTGGGACGTACCGAATTCAATCCGAATGCCTGGAATGAAACCCACATCGGTCTCTTTTCGCTGGTGGCTCGCAGCGGTGAAGCCGTGTTCAAGGCGCAGCAGGATTTTGCTGACATTGCCCGGCGATTGGGCATGTCCACCGCATTCCCTAATGCACTCTTCGGACCAGTGAACTGGTACCAGCATACCTTCCTAATGGGCAACGGTTTCGCCGCCGCGCAGGGCAACACGCCCGAAGAGAAAAAGGCGGCAACACGGTTACTGCGTCGTATCCTGGAAGAGAACGCCAAGCTGGGTTACGGCGATTACCGGGCGCCACCAATCATCCAGGACGACGTGTCCGACCAATATTCCTTCAACAATCACGTCCTGCGTCGATTCAATGAAAGTCTAAAGAATGCGATCGATCCCAATGGCATCATCTCGCCGGGTCGGGCCGGTATCTGGCCGGCATCCTATGCCTATCTCAGGGGGAGCCTGCGCGATGAACAAGCTTGAGATCCTAATGAAAATTCTGTTGATTACTCAGGGTTTGCTGTTGGCCAGTGCCGTGCATGCACAGGACGGCGATGCCATGATGGGTAAGGCAAAGTTCGATCACAGCTGTGCACCGTGTCATGGGAAGGGCCCGGGTGATGACGGCCGCGACATGCTGCCGGGCACGTACGCCTTGCAGATCAAGTACGACGGGGAACTGCCCGCCGCACTGGAGGATCGCTCCGACCTGACAGCCGACGTGATCGGTGTCTACGTGCGCCAGGGAACTTGGTCGATGCCGCCGTTTCGAAAAACCGAGCTGACCGACGCCGAGATCACCAACATCGCCGCCTACCTGGCACAGTCCTCTGCGGTAAGTCGGTAAACCCGCTCAGGCCAGTTCCGGCATCGCTTCCGGTGCCGGTACACCCAGAATCATGTCCGCGGCTTTTTCCGCGATAGCCACCACGCTGGCATTAGTGTTGGCCCCGGGCACTCGCGGATAGATTGACGCATCCGCCACGCGGATACCATCGAGACCATGAATCTTAAGTTCATGGTTGACCACGTCCGAAGCCTTGTTTCCCATGCGGCAGGTTGAACCCGGGTGGTGCACGGTTATCAGTGTTTCGCGTACGTAGGCTTCTAGCTCATCGTCCGACTGGATATCCACCCCCGGGACGCGCTCAGTGGCGGCATACTTGCCGAAGCTGTCGTGATGCGCCACACGTCTTGCCAGTTTCAGGCCGCGCACAAGGGTCTGGATATCCTCGCCTTCCTTGCCCAATGCCAGGTCGATCAACGGCGCTTCTAGCGGGTCGTTGCTGGCCAGGGTCACCGTACCACGGCTGAGCGGGTACAGGCACACCGTGGCTACGGCATAGCCGTGGTTGATGGGAATTGGAAAAGGCTTGATGTTGCGCCGCGCCGGCTGGAACACCAGCTGCAGGTCGGGGCGGTCGCTGTACGGCATGGTCTTGATGTAGGCGTTGGTTTCAAACAGGTTGCTCGCCATTGGGCCGCCGCGGAACAGTGCGTACTGGCAGAACTGCAGGATATCCCGCGGCGCCGCCTTCCAGGAAATGCCATACGAGGTGCTGTTGCTCATGTCGAGCGCCGTGTAGGTAGACGGATGATCGTGCAGGTTCTTGCCGACACCGGGCAGGTGGTGCACAACGTCGACACCCGAAGCCTCCAGTTCGGTGCTGTCGCCAACACCAGAATTGAGGAGGATATGCGGGGAATGGTAAGCGCCACCGCAGACAATGACTTCCTTAGAGGCTCCGAAACACTGGATGCCTTCAGCCGCCTGTACCTCTACGCCCGTTGCCCGGGTTCCCTCGAACAACACACGTCGTGTCGGTGTATCCTTCAGGACGGTCAGGTTCTTGCGTTTCATGGCCGGACGCAGGTAGACACTGGCTGTGGATACACGCTTTCCTTTCCAGATGGTGCCCTGGCGGTAACCATAGCCGTTGGGATGGGCAGCGTTGAAATCATCGCAATAGGGATAGCCGAAATCCTTCATGGCATCATTGAACGCTTCACAGAGACGGTTAGGTTTCCTGATGAAGCTGACGCCCATGGGGCCGCCGGTAGCATGGTAGGGTGAGTCGGCTTTTTCCGGGTTGTGTTCAGAGCGCAGAAAGTAGGGCAACAGGTGAGCGTAGTCCCAACCAGGGTTGCCTTCGGCGGCCCAGTCATCGTAATCCTTGCCGTCACCACGGTAGTAAGCCATGCCGTTGATCGAGCCCGAGCCGCCGATGATCCGGCCGCGTGGCAGGAGTACCTGGCGGCCTCCTAGGGCGTCCTGCGGCGTGGTTTTCAGGCCCCAGCCCATTTTAGGGTTCATGATTGCGCAGCCTACTGCGGCCGGGATGCTGATATAGGGATGACGCTCGGAGCCGCCGGCCTCGATAAGGCAAACCTCGATGGACGGATCTTCACTCAGGCGCGCGGCGATGACACAACCGGCGGTGCCGGCGCCGACCACGATGTAGTCAAAGTTGCGTATAAAATTCTGTGTGGCTTCTGTCATGGCTATACTTCTTTTCACAACTATTAGTTCATTACTTCCGTGAAATACTTGGCTGACGGTTTTGTTATCATTGCCCCTTGCCATTTGCCCCGCCAGCGAGCGAAACGCGAATATAGCAAAAACCTCCACAATATGAGAGTCAGGAGTCAACTTGGAACTTGAGCAGATCACGACCGCACGCGGCCATGATTACACACTGGGTGGCCACTACGAGGTCGAATTTCAGCCGGTAATCGATGCCTTCATTGAGAACTTCAACGTCGAGGATGAGATTGGTGCCGCCTGTTCCATCATTCACGAGGGCAGGACCGTCGTGGATATATGGGGTGGCTGGCGCAACGGTGGCATGGATGACCCCTGGGACGCGGCGAGCACGGTGTGCATGATGTCTGTGGCCAAGGGCATCACAGCCATCTGTTTCAACATGCTCATGGACCGTGGACTTGTGTCCCCGGATGACCCTGTGATCAAGTACTGGCCGGAATACGGTCAGAACGGCAAGGAAAAGACGCTTATCCGACATTTTCTCGACCATACCGCCGCCGTGCCCGTGCTGACTACCAACCAGCTTTGGAAAGGCGCGATGTTTGATCGCGAGGCCATAGTTCATGCCCTTGAGGAACAGGAGCCGCTGTGGGAGATCGGCGTGAAGGCGGCCTACCACGTCCACCATCAGGGCTTCCTGCTGGGTGAGGTGATGCGACGCATCACCGGCATGACGGTCGGGCCCTTCCTGCGTCAAAAAATCACCACGCCGCTGCATGCCGAATACTATATCGGCAACATGAGTGACGAGGAGCAAAGCCACGTGGCGGAAGTGATGCCCAACATGGAGGCGAAACTGTTTGCCGCGAAGGACAAAGAGGATGACACATCGCTGCGACATCTTGCCTTCAAGCAGAATCCAGATGAACCTTGGGCCACCACCATGAACCGCAGGGAATGGCGAGAGGTAGAGGTCGCCAGTGGGTCCGGCCATGGCAATGCACGAGGTGTCGCACGCATCTATGGTTGCGTGGTCAACGGGGAGATGGACGGTGTGCGCCTGCTCAGCCTTGACGGGCTCGAGACCATGATTGCCGAGCAGCACAACCAGCATGAAGCCTTCCAGGACAGACCCTATCACCAGGCCCTGGGCATACTGCTCAACACACCGGAAGCGGTTTACATGGGACCCAACATGCGCAGCTTCGGTCACCACGGTATCGGCGGCTCGATAGGCTTTGGTGATCCGGACCTTAAGCTGGGGTTTGCCTACTGCTGTAACAAGATGCATGCGGTGGGGACCAACGGGCCTCGCGCTGCACGTCTCATCGACGCCTTATATTCGGTTGGCTAATGCATAGATCGGCATGGGACGTTTGGGCCGATTGTCGACAATCTATCTGACACCTTGATGTCGGCAAACGGGCTTTGCCCTTTGCCGACCTAAAAAATTTCCAAAGGTCAGTTGCAGGCGGCTACCCCGCCATCCACGTTCAGTATTTCACCGTGAATGAAAGCGGCTTCCTTGCTCAGCAGGAAGGCAATGGCGTTCGAGTTGTCGGCCTCGGTGCCGTTCCTGCGCAGGGGAATCCAGGCGGCGCGCTTTTCATATTCTTCCTTACTGTTCAGGCCCAGCGCACCCGGAGTTGGAACCGAAGCCGGTGACACAGCGTTGACGCGAATGTTCTGTGGCCCGAGTTCAGCGGCCATGGTCTTGGTGAACATCGAGACGGCGCCTTTCACAGTGCTGTAAACGGACGTATTGGGGAAGCCGCGCGATGCCACAGGTGACGTCAGGTTGATGATCGTGCCGCCCATGTCCCTCTCGTAATGCGCCAACATTGCCTGGGCCGACCAGAACAGGGCCTTCACTCCGATATCCAGCATGGCCGACAGAGTGGATTCATCGACGTCCTGGACCGGGCTGTAACGCAGCAGCATGGCGTTGTTGATGATGGCATCTATACGGCCGGTTAGTTTGGCAAAATCGGCCGCTGCTGCCAGGAAGGTTTCCCGTAGCGACATGTCACCCGAGTATGCCTTGGCCTTGCCGCCATTGGCGGTAATTTCACCCGCGACGGTCCTGGCATTGCCGGCATCGATATCGGCGACGCCAATAATGGCACCGCAGGATGCCAGGTGCAGGGCGGCATGTCTGCCGAGACCGCGGCCGGCGCCGGTTATTAAGATGGTCATATCTGTCAGGGAGGGTCTCATAACATATTTCCGAAGGTGCATTCTTGCATGAAAGATTATATAGGGTTTGTAGACAGTTTGATCATGTAGCTACCTTTGCATAGCGTGCTTAGGCTGTGTTCGCCCTGTAGACTTCACTGATGTGTTCAGGAATAAATAAATCAGTGCCGGCAATTTTGCATTTTGATGGGTAAAAAGGTCAAAGACTTTGACGCTTGTCGTCCAGCTGGTTTCGTTAGAAAAAATGTAACGCGGAAAATTTACTTATTAAATGGTGATTGGGTATTCGGCTTGGGGTTTTGTCTTACATATTATGCTCATACCAATGTACTTTCTGTTATCCTTATTTTGGTGTCATTCCTTGGGTCATATGTCCAAAATAAACATATATTCAGGTAAAACACTTTTCGATTAAAAATATTCCTGATAACTTTGACTTGTGAAATATGCTTTACAAATATAGAGAGAATCTCAACACTTATACCGTCTCTAAATATAAGCTTTTAATACTAAAAACTGAGAGAGCCACATGAATCCGTTAAAATCTGTATCAGGAACAATATCAGCCGGTTTTGTTATCGCCATTATTCTCATAATTATTATGGGAGTTGGAGCGCTCAATGTATGGTCGCTTCTTACTTGGTTGCACGTATTTGCTGGAGTTATTTGGATCGGCCTGCTTTATTATTTTAATTATGTGCAGGTGCCAGCTGTTGCTGAAGCAGCTGCTGATCAGGGCGGGCCAGGACCGGCAGGTATCAACAAGTATGTTGCACCCCGAGCTCTCTTATGGTTTCGGTGGGGCGCCTTGGCTACCTGGCTCACGGGGGCAGGTGCCCTAGAAGCTATGGGTATAGGTATTCTTAATGCTTTCACCCTAGCACAGGGAGCAGCAATCATTGGTGTTGGTGCATGGTTAGGCACAATTATGCTGTTCAATGTATGGGTGCTGATTTGGCCAAATCAGAAGAAAATACTCGGGATTGTTGCTGCCACTGATGAAGAGAAAGCCAAGGCAAGGCCGATTGCCCTCATGGCTTCAAGAACCAACACCATGCTTTCAATTCCAATGCTAATGTGCATGGTCGGGCAGGGCCACGGGTTACCCTTTTAAAATTTTCTTTTCTTTCAAAAAAAAGCCCGGCAATGCCGGGCTTTTTCATTTTGAGATTCTTTGAGCATTGCTCATCGATATGTAATGCAATTTGGTCGGAGTGATAGGATTTGAACCTACGACCCCTACGTCCCGAACGTAGTGCTCTACCAGGCTGAGCTACACTCCGATATTCTCTGGTACTGGCTCGGGGCGCCCCCCCCGAAGGGTCGCTATTCTACAGTGGTTGAGTGGGTAATTACCATGCCTGTGGGGCTTGGGGTTTTTGGTAACTCCTGCAGTATCTGCAAACACGTGCAGGGGTACAGAAGACCCTTATAACGAAGCAAGGGCGAGCGCAGTAGCTACTGCACTCTATTTCCTGCTTTGTTCTTTATCCCACTCGGTATCGGTATCACCCGCTACAGAGTAGAGAACCTGTGCGTTACGCGTCTTCTGGAAATCTTCCAGGCTTTCACCCCGCATTGCCGCATAGATATGCAGGTTGGTGGTGCCAACCACCGCGCCGAGTTTTTCCAGCATGAAGAAGATCACGCCGTAGTGGATCATGTTGCGCCATTCCAGTTTGCGCACCATGGTCTTTTCCTCTTCGGTCAGTTCGGCCTCGGCGAACGCCGTTTCCGGATCATTGAGAAAGAGCTCGCGCTTTTCCGGGATGATCAGGTCATGCAGAAAATTGTTCAGTCGATAAGCCTTCACGCCACGCTGGATGGTGAACGGGTAGGTACCTTCCAGCTTCTCGATGCCGGCAAGCTGGTGGTTGATGCGCTTCAGATAATCTTCCTGGCTTTCCTCGGGTTTTTCGTCGGAACGTTCTTCCAGGATCATGCTGGCAATCGGCGTCATGGACGGCAGGTAATATGTCTGGTGGGTAGTTTCCACTTTTTCAGATAATGCACCGCGCATCATCAGCCACATTACCACCTCGGCGCCTTCGGCGCCGCCGAGCTCGGCGTATTCGGCGATAGTCAACTTAGTTAGGCCTTCCGGATCCTTTTCCAGGCGTTCCATGAATTCCATGTCCCACGGTGTGTTGTTGAATCCACAACGCTCGCCGTGTATTTGATGGGAAAGACCCCCGGTACCGGCGATAGCCACCTTGATATCCTTCGGATAGCTCAGGATCGCCTTGCGCAATGACTTGCCCAGCTTGTAGCAGCGTGCAGCAGACGGTGAGGGTGACAGCAGTACTCCAACCTGGAACGGGATGATCTTGCAGGGCCAGTCAGGCTCGTGAGGCATCAGCAATGACATGGGCGAGAAGAAACCATGGTCGAGACCCTTGTCCTGGAAAAAGGACAGGTCAAATTCGTCCGCGACAAGGCCGCGGGCAATATGCTCCGCCAGATCGGGGTCACCTTTTAATGGGGGCAGCTTGCGCGCACCACCGCCCTCGTCGGCCACCGGGTACTCTTCACCTATACCCAGCGTGAAGTGGGAATAGTGGTTGATGAAGAACGAAGTCATGTGATCGTTGAAGATGTAGAAAATGACGTCGGGTTTCTCTTCCTTCAGCCATTTCTGTACCGGTTCGTAGCCCTTGAAGATGGGCGCCCATACAGGGTCGTTTTCCTTGTGGGAATCCACAGCGAAGCCTATGGTGGGTGTGTGGGAAGTGGCAATGCCGCCGACGATCTTGGCCATAAAGGACTCCTGAACTGCCTGTATTTATTAACTATTTGATATAACGAGGGCGGCCATTATATCGAAACCTGGCGTGGAAGGAGGTATAAATTGGGGAACTTCAATCTTGCTCGATCCGCATCAACCCTCAAAAGCAGCACTGGCGATCTAAGCGTATGATTTTAATAAAAAATCAGGATATGAAATCGAACCAGAAGGCGTCTCCTCGTGCCCTGACTCGGCCGACAGAAGGCGAGGGGAAGTGGGCGGTCAGCACCAGGTGCCGGTCCATACTCCGGTCTTCCAGGAATGACCGGCGGGTTTGTACGGCCTGGTCTTTGTCAAAATCGATCCAGTATTTCCAGTTGGGGTACAGGCACTGTAGCGGACTGTGGATCAGGTCGCCGCACAGTACGGCACGTTGACCGCCTGACTGTAGATGCACGGTAACATGCCCGGGTGTATGTCCCGGTGCAGGGGCCAGCCATACGTTGTCGTCGAGCCTGTAGTCGCTATCCACGGCAACCACCTGCCCGGACTCGATGACGGGCAGAACACTTTCCTTGTAGGCTGGTGAGTTTTCGCCAGCCGCCTTGTCGATTTCGCCTCGGGAGATGATGTATTTCGCGTTGGTAAAGGTCGGCACCCAGCGGCCCTCGACAAGCCGGGTATTCCAGCCACAGTGGTCGCCATGCAGGTGGGTGCAGAACACGTAGTCGACACGGGCGGGATCGATGCCCTTATCGAGGAGGCGCATGTACCAGGTAGTGTCGGTTCGATGGTGCCAGTCGTCGAAATAGTGGTTGGTCTTGTTGCAGCCGATGCAGGTGTCCACTAGGATCACGTGATGTTTTGTGCGAATCACCCAGGTCTGGATGACGATAATCAGCTTACCGGTATGAGGGCAAAGGGCTGAAGGCTCCAGCCAATACCGGTGTTCCTCAATGCTGCCGGGATCGGCTTCTGGCCAAGCATCGGCAGGTGCCATGAACGGCACCTCCATCTCAAGAATGCGGTCTACCTGGATTTCGCCGATTTGCAGTGGGTACGGCAACAGTTTACTTACCGATGGTGCGTTCCAGGAAGGCCAGGGCATTGGCCAGGTGCTCAGTATCAAAGAATCCAGGACCACCATGCACAGCACCGTGTACAGGTTCGAACGTAACATCTAAGCCCGCGGATTTGTAAGCACCGAGCATATTCAGGCTCTGGTTGATGGGCATCTGCGGATCCATATCTCCATGCAACAACATCAGGGGCGGATCAACGGCATCTACTAGGTAAACGGGGCTTGCCAGTTTCGCCAGTTCGGGATTGGCATCGGGCAATGCACCCAGCAGTAACTCCAGGGCGGGTTCGCGGACACCAAGACCGAAGGGCGTGGATTGCGACAATATGACGATCAGGTCGCTGGCACCAAAATAACTGAGGATGGCCTGTACATCGGAAGACGTGTCGAGGTAATCACCCAGGTCACCCTCCAGTGCCGGATGGCCATTACTGACACCGACTACTTGGGCCAGGTGTGCGCCTGAGGAGGCGCCAGTGATGGCAATGCGGTCTGCATCATAGCCATAGTCACCGGCTTTGGCGCGCAGGAAACGGACCGCCGCCTTGATGTCATGCACCATCGCCGGGAACGGGGCATCGGTGGAGGCGCGGAAATCCAGGCTTGCAACGGCGTAACCATTTTCCACGAATTCCATCGGGACACCGCCATCTTTACTACCAAAGCGCCAGGCACCGCCATGAACCTGGACGACCAGGGGAGGAAATGCGACCCCGTCAGGCATGTAGATGTCCAGGCCCAGGTCATGTCCGTTCGGGCTGGCATACACAACATCCCGGAATTCCTGCTGCTGCGCCAGGGCCGGCAGTGCGGTAATCAGGAAGAAAAAGGCAAATAAGGCGGTCTTCGTCGGCGTGCGCTGCATAGTATTTCCTCGGGCCGGTTTTGATGGATTTCTGTTCCAGACGATGGCAGGATAATGAACATGCCATGTCGCATCAAGGAAAAGCCAAGATTGGCTGGCAAAGTTACAGAATGAGACTCACATGAAAAAAATATTTAATGAAATCAAAGTAGCTAAGATCGGAATCTGCGCACTGGCGATCATCGGGGCGACAGCCTGCACCGTGATTCAACCGATCGAACGCTTGCCCCAACGTACGATGAATGTGAGCGGTGGTCCCGAGCGGGTCTTTAACGAACCGGTAGACACCATTCTGTCGGAATTGGCCGGCGCCGAGGCCACCGGTAACAACGGCCGTGTCGGCAACCAGCTGGTATTCTGGGAATTCCGGTTGCAGGACAACAGCCGAGCCAACTTCTTTGCCTGTGCCCAGAACGATTCTACAGACTGTGACAGGCGCATCCGCCAGGTTTGCCCGGGCGGTGGCGAAGAGTTGCTGAGAAAAGACACTTCCGGCCTGGTCAGGCACCTGGATTGCAAGGCCGTCGGTATTGCCAGCGTTGGTGAACTGTTTCCCAACTGCACCGACTCAGAGAAAGATGAAGCCCTGCTGGTCGGCCTGGTGCAGTGCCAGTAGTAGGACCTGGGCTATTAAGCTTTTGTCGGTTTCGGAAGCTGCGCGAGGGCGCTGATGTCGGCACTCTCCGCCAGGTTCAATATGACCTGCTGCAATTCATTCGCGGCTGCTGAACCGATCACCGACCCTGCCGCATCGAGATAACGTTCACTGATTTCTTTACTCGATGCGGCAATCACCTCATCCAGCGACTCGCTGAATACTTCACCTCTACCGCTTGATACAGAGACCACTGCCCCTTGCTTGCCGGGATAGGCAGCGGTCAGGGCAGAATCGATCACCACGGATACCTTTTCAGCCAGCACGGCAACATCGGCATTGCCAAAGTCGCGGTAATGACTGTCATGGAAGTCACCGTGGATCAGTGCGCTGGCGACATTGAAGTGAATACTCATGCGCGCCTGCAGGATACTGTTGAAAGGTCCCGCGTAATCGCAACCGGGATAGTGGGCGGCAGCGTGAGGCACGCGGGCGGTAATCGCGCTGATGTCGACCAGGTCAGGGGCATGGGTTTCCTTTACACGGCGCGCTGCCTGGGCGGCGGTCTGTGCATAGTTGCAGGCTGGAACCTGCTTGAAGAAGACCCGTAGAATTTCCTCGGTATTGCTAAACGGCAGGTTTGCCGGTTCCGGCAAGGATTTATGCATGGCGGCGAAGAGGCCGGCGTGACCATCCAGGGCGCCATCCGCCGCTACCGCACCCTCGCCGGCGAGCAGCATAGCAGTCAAACCATTACGGACGGCGATGCCGGGATGAAAATACATGTCATCGCTACCCCAGGTGGCCCACTCGTTGAACCCGGTGATGGAGTTGGCAGCAAATCCGAGGGCCTGTGCCGTTTTATTAGGATCCAGGCGTGCCAGCTTTGCGGCGGTTGCGGCTGTCCCAAATGCACCGATGAGGCCTGTGGGGCGCATCACCTTGGCCGTTTCCACATCCATGAGCATGGCACCCAGCCTGCCGGCGGCTTCATAGCCACAGATTATGGCCTCGAGAAACTGGCGTCCGGTTACGATGTATTCTGCTGCCAGGGCAAGAGCGGCAGGAATGACAACCACGCCCAGGTGGGAAACGCTGCCAAGATGCATGTCATCCCTGACCAGGGAATGTCCGGCGACAGCGTTGGCCAGGGCTGCATCCTGGACGGACACCCGGTACGGCGTACCGATAAGGGCGGCACCACCGGTAGACATACCGGAATTGGCACGGGCTACCTGTTGTACCTGCCGGACCCAGGGAAAGTTCTGCGTCGCATAACAGGACGCGAAAAAATCCAGCAGGCAGTATTCAGCTTTTTCCAGCACAGCGTCACCGGTGGCGGTATAACCGATAAGCGCATCGGCAAACTGCTGGGTGAGTGGTACTACAGCCAAGAAATGTCTCCGGGTAAGATCAGTTATTCCAAGGGGGCGGTGAATTTGGGGCTTTCAGCCGCCCGGGCTATGGTAAAGCGGGTCTGCTGGAGCGTGCCGCGTACCTTTTTCAGCCAAAACACGCCCTCATAAAACCAACTGATGCCACTGGTGCTGACAGAATCCATGTGGTCGTCGCCATCCATAACAAGCAGTAAGGTTTGTCGACTTGGCATGGCTGGCTCCTTGCGCGATGGCGTTATTTGAATTGCAGGTAACCGATGCGGTTGTTCAGCGGATCGGTGAACCACAGTCGGTCAATCAGCCGGTCGGGCGTCTGGCGGTCACTGCCCGCACTCAGGCCCACGGTCCTGGCCGGACCAATAGCGACTGGGAACTCGGTGATGATGCCGGCAGGTGTGACCCGGCCCAGTGTGTTGTTCTTGGTGTACCAGACGTTGCGGTCTGGCCCAACGGCAATATTTATAGGCGTGGAACCTTCGCTGGGAATATCAAACTCCGTAATGGTGCCGTCCAAGGTAATCCGCCCGACTCGGTTTCCATTGACCGGGGTGTTGTCGATGAGGCCATTAAGTTCGAGGAACCACATGTTGCCGTCGGCGCCGGCAGTGATGTCACCCGGTCCGGTTTGCGGTCGAGGCAGGGTGTATTCGGTGATGTCACCGTCGGGCGTGATGCGGCCAATCTTGCCGGCCTTGAATTCCGAGAACCAGATATTGCCGTCGGGTCCTGCTGCCAGTGCTCTGGGTCCACTGTCCGGTGTGGGAATATCCCACTCGGTGACGACACCTTCCGGTGTGATGCGTCCGATCCTGCTGGAGGCGAACATGCCGATCCAGATATTGCCGTCGCTGTTAAGTGCGATGGCGCGTGGCTGGGAGTCCTGGGAGGATAGGGGGAATTCGGTGATTTCACCATCCGGCGTAATGCGCCCCATCTTGCCGCTGTTGTGTTCGGAGAACCACATATTGCCGTCACTGCCGAGGGAAATGATGCGGGGTGAAGAATCCGGTGTGGGAATTGAGTATTCAACCATACCAGAACCGTCAGGGTGCATGCGGCCAATGGCATTCGCAGAACTCAGCGTGTACCAGATATCGCCGTCCGGTGCGATGGCGATGGTTGTCGGGCCCGCATTGGGGGACAGCATGGAAAAATCGGTGTTGAGGCCAGTGGTGGTCAGTGGCAAGTCTAGCGCCTGCGGCAGGTCAAGAGCCGGCGCCTGCTCCATTGCTGCGGGGATGCGAACCGAAATGGTTTCCGAAAAGTTGTTGTCCGGCTCCGGCGGGGGCTGTTCGGAGCATCCCGCCATGGCAAGCAGGCCCGCAAGGATGAAACCGAGAGACCGCCCCGGCCTCATCAGCTAGCCTCGAATTGCACCGGGACCTGGGGCGCGGCGCCACTCTTGATGTTATCCACCAGATCAGGATTGCCGTTTTCCCAGACCAGCAACATGGAACGTTTGGGGCTGAACCCCTGGTGCCGGCAATAGGCCGGCATGGCCGCCATGTCACCGGCTTTCATGATGACGCGGGCAAGGGGCTCGCCGGTTTCCTTGTGGTCGGAATTCCAGTGGATTTCATCGCACATCTGGAAAAACCATTCGACGCGATCGTTACCGTGGATGATGGGCAGAATATGTTCCTCGGTTGTGGGGCACATAAAGCTGTTCTTGACCACGGAGGTGAAGGACGGATTCCAGGTCACCTGGGAGCGGGAGAGGAAGGCGAACAGGTTAAATGCATGCACCTCTTTCTCGAATCCCGGCTCCGCGTGCACTTCAGGGGCGTCCTGGGGTACATCGGCAAACGCACGGTTAACGGGAGCGCCACGTTCATCCGTCCGCAGCGCGAGGTCGCCTTCGAGGCCGACACAGCGCCTCGCCAGTTCACGGGCACGGGTGATAGCCGGCAAATTGTCGCCGTTCTTCGATCCGTACGGGGATCCTGTTTCCTGCGGCGCTGCGAACGGGTCGAAGCCGGCGTTGGTCCAGTCGGCCAGCATCTTTTCAAACAGCTGGCGGATATCGTCAGTGGGGAAGTTCTCCATGCGATCTATGCCGGCGTCTTTCATGGCGCCGTTGAAGGAACCTGCATACATGTCCACGGTGCCGTAATGGTTAACCGTACCGATGACATCGTCGAAATTGACCCAGCCGTAAAAGAAGCCCCAGGCAACATCGCGCATCAAGGCGCGCAGGAAGTTGCCTGCATCCATGGTGTGACTCATCGGACGATCGTCGAGTGTGCTCCAGGTGATGTGGACAAAATACTCGTCACGCTTGAAGTTAAAGCCGCCGAGTTTGAAATCATTGTATCCGTGCATATTGGTCATGATTAAATTTCCTCAGGCGGTCTGGCAAATAGTAGACCAGCGTTCGACAGACAGGTCGCCCTTGCAAGTTTGCAGAATAATGACAGCAGGCTTCTTGCTGCGAAACTGGTAGGCGCTGCCGGCGGGCAGCATACCCTGGTGACCACGGCCGAGTTTCATCCAGCCCATTTTCTTGCCCCGGGGATCGCCCTCCACCAGTACGGCGCCTTCCTTGCTGCTGTCGGCCACAGCCTGGTCGACACCGAGTTTGAGCAGATGAATTTCCACCTCGCCATCCATGCACAGGGCAAATTCATCATGGGCACAGGTGTACCAGGGGGAATCGCCCTCCGCCCGGATTGTTTCGAGCACGTATTCCATGTTCTGACCGAACACGACCTTTTCAAAGGGTTTGCTGTTATTTGCAATTTCGAAACAGTTCGAAAAGGCGTAGTTGCGGACATCATCCGCAATGGGCTCGACACGTCCCTTTTCGTAATTGTTGAGTGAACCGAAGCGGGTGGTGTAAGTTGATGACATAGATATTTCCTTGGTTTGTTGCCTGTCGTTATCGTCGTAGGATTCAGGCATTGCCGGTAGCCGGATGCAGACAAAGCCTACCGGACGGACTGCTGAGACTACCAGCGAGGTCGGTTGAATTCAACGTACTGCATTGTCTGGCGGAAGCCGCGAACTAGCTGTTGTTCTGGAAAATATTCTTCGGTATCTTCCCTTCTTTTTCGTTGATTTATTGAATCCGTAAGGCAATGACAGAAAACCCAGAACAAGGAGAGAAATCGCGCCCCGTTAGCATCGGAGTAGGCATCGATTTCGGGACGTCCAACAGTGCCGCTGCACTATTTGATGGCAGCACCATTTCCCTTGTACAGCTGGAAGAGGGCAGCGCGATCATGCCGTCCGCCAGTTATATTGACCGTGATTTTGTCACCTGCACCGGCCAGGAAGCCATCGATACCTATATCGCACAGAACCAGGGGCGCAAGGTGGAAATGAGCGTTGAGGTCCTTGGCGAAGCCAGGTCCAGCACCGGACAGATGGATATGGCCACGCAATTGCCTGCCGAAGCCGACACGCACCTCGTGTATGGCCAGGCTTTCAACGACGGAAGCCTTCCCGGGCGTCTGTTTCGTGGCACCAAGCGCCTGCTGGGAAGCGTGGACACCCAGCGTATCATGATCTTCGAGCGGGCGTTTCGCCTGGTCGCCCTCATTACGCCGATCCTGTTGCGCGTCCGGATCGCGATCGAAGTGGCCTGCGAGCGCCTGCCCGGCTATCTAGGTTCTGTAAAAAGGAGCTGTATCGGTCACCCAGTGAATTTTGAAGGACGCGATCAAAATCACAATAAAGTGGCGCTAGAGCGGCTGAGTGAGGCATATCGCCATGCCGGTATTTCGGAGCAGTATTTTTATCCCGAACCGACGGCGGCTGCACTAAGCTACCTGCATGCCAACCCAGCAGAACAAAGCGAGATCATACTGACCGTCGATTTCGGTGGTGGCACGCTCGACCTGTGTATCCTCAAGCGCAACTCCGTTCATTTCGATGTTGCGGCCATCCACGGTATCGGGCTGGGGGGCGATCACATCGACCAGGCCATGTTTCGGCATATCCTGTTCCCGCTACTAGGTAAGGGTGAGCGCTGGCGCCGAGAGGTGGACGGCAAAGAGATCGAAACCCTGTTTCCCTTCGACGCCTATGAGGACCTGCTCATCAACTGGACGGTAAGCTATATGCTCAACCAGAACGAATACACCACGCCGGTACTGGACAAGATCCGCCAGGGTGGGGAATGCGCCACCAAATTCGAACGTCTGTACGAACTTATTACGCAGAATTATTCCTACCAGGTTTTCCAGGCCATCAAGGATTGCAAGGCGGACCTGTCCACCAATGAGGTTTCGTTGCTGGATATTCCGGAAATAGATGTTGAGACTCAGATCAGCCGTGAGCAGTTCGAAGGGATGATCGCCGAACTACTAGTGCGTTTTGAACACGCCGTGGACGAGACTCTGGTTAAGGCCGGGATGCGACAAGAGGATATTCACCTGGTCCTGAGGACCGGCGGTTCCTCGCTGATTCCCGCGGTGCGCGACATACTTGAAACTCGCTTTCCGGGTAAGGTAGTGGAACATGATCCGTTTACGAGCGTCGCAGCCGGGCTGGCCATTGCCGATTACTATTCGCACGGCTCGGTTCTTTCTACTGAGCAGGATCACACATAAAAGGAGCCTCCCCGCTGGTCACAATGGTTTTGCCGGCAGGGTTTTTCGAGTATCTTGCACAAAACAATCAAAACATTCTTTATTATGAAAATATTCTTCAAATCGGTTTGCACTAGTACCCTGTTACTGATTTGCCTGCCCGCATTGTCACAATGGCCAATGTACCCGACACCAGATGTGCCTAGGACGGCCACGGGAGAACCAGACCTAAACGCCACGGCCCCGCGAACGGCCTGGGACACGCCGGATTTCACTGGAATCTGGGAGAATTACCCGACATTCGGTCAGCAATCTCCCGAAGATGATGTCGATCCATCGGCGCCACCACAGGCGGCGTTCTGGGACCTCGGGGAAAATTTCGCCGAGGGCTTACCCTATACCAACCAGGCCAGGGAGTTGCGGGCAGCGCGCATGGCAGACAACATGAAAGATAACCCTGACGCCCATTGCCTGCCGATTGGCTACATGCAATTGCACAAGCATCCACAGCCTCACAAGATCGTGCAGACCAAAGATCTTATGGTCATGATCTGGGAAAGCAATGGCGGCCTACGGCAAATATTCCTGGACGGTCGGGAGCTACCTGGCAAGGATGCCTTGCCCTGGTGGTACGGTTATTCAGTCGGGCATTGGGAAGGAGATACGCTCTTGGTTGAATCCACCGGTTTTCGGGATGATGTGTGGCTGGACGTCAATGGCAGCCCACTGACAAATACCGGAAAAATCACTGAGCGCTTCTCTCGCGACTCTTTCGGCCGCATGACAATCGATGTAACAATTGAGGATCCGGCTTCCTATACCGAGCCGTTCACCGTCAGATTGCAACACGGCATCATGCTTGACACGAACCTGATTGAATTCATCTGCAATGAAAACGAGATGTCTTCGCAATTTTTTGATCCCTGAGCATCTTCAGATCAAACAAGGAGCCCTTTCATGAAACGATCCTTTCTGATGTGGGGTATCGTCTTGTTGTTTTGCTCGGTATCGGCCAGCGCCCACCATGCCTTTGATGCGGAGTTCAGCCGGGACTTGCCCATCGAACTGGAAGGCACTGTTACACATGTGCAGTGGTCCAATCCCCATGCGCGGGTCTATATCGATGTCCAGGACGATGCTGGTGCAACCAACAACTGGAATCTGGAACTGGCGAGCCCAAATATGTACATGCGCCAGGGGTGGGGAAAGGACACCCTCCAGGCTGGCGAAAGAGTGGTGGTGACAGGTTGGCGTGCCCGCAATGAGCCATACGTGGGTAATGTTGGCACGATCAAGAAGGAAGATGGTCAGGAATTGTTTTCCCGCGCTGGCCGAAACAATTGAGGAACTAGCTAATCTCGCCCTGCTTCACCAGGGTTATATTCTTGTGGTTAGCCACCTGCGCCAGCATTTACCGGTAATACTGCTCGAGGGTATGGCGTAATTGGATAAGCCGCCAAAACATGTCGTCAGCTTCCTCGAATTTCTTCGCGTAATAACAGTCCGGTCCCTTTTTGTGAAGGACTAGGATCTTATGCCGGTCTTAGGGAATATCCGATTTCAGGCCAAGTGGATTGTAGATGCGTGAAATGATTTCCCTGCCGCGGGCATCTACCGGCAAAATACCAGAAAAGTCAAAAAAAATTCCAGAAAATATCTGATATAAAATATTTTTCCAGTAAATGTAGCGGCACTTCAAAGACCTGCCAGCACCTCCGCAAAGCCCTGGCACAGCAGTCCACCCACAACAGTCATGCCGAGACCCCAGGCCATCAACTGGAAAAACACGCGGCGCGACTGTTCCGGGTCACTCACGGTCGCCAGGCAGATGGCGCCGATAGTGGAGATGGGGGATACATCGACCAGCGACGAACCCACGTTGATGGATAGGGCGATGGCCAGCGGGTCACCGCCACCGAGGTTTGAAACCAGGTCCGGAATAGTTGGCAGGAATGCCGGCATGACGACGCCTGACGTACTGCTGTAGGCGGAAATGGCCCCGGTGATGAAGGCGATTACGCCGTAAATTGTATCGGGAGTCGACATGGCAGAAAGCAGGGCTGTGAACAATTCCATCCCGCCCGTCTCGTCGAGCAGCGCCACCAGGGTCGCGACACCACTGACCATCAAAATGACACCCCAGGGCATGATGCCGATCACTTCTTTTTCGCTAGCGGCACGGCTGACAAGCAATATACAGGCGGCAGCATAGGCACTGAATCCCACATGTAGGCCGAAACCGATTACGCCAACTATCCAGGCGGCCATGACGAGGGCAGTCATTTTCTGGTGTTGGTCTAGCCTGGCGGCTTCAGTTTGCAGGGAGGCGCTGGCGTCATTATTGCCTCGGGACCTGAACACGAAAACCAGGTAGGCCCCCGCGGCGACTAGCAGGTGTGCGATGAAATTGGCGAGGAAGACCTTGATCTCCTCGCCGGTGATACCGGCAATTTCCATACGCGAATTGGCGATGATGCCGACGGTGCTGACGGGAGACAGGTTGCCGGCATTACCGCCGTTGGCGACCATCAATGCCACCAGCAATGGCGGCAACTGCAATCGGCGCCCGATGGTCATGGCCATGGGAATAATGAGCGCTATGGCGGAGATGGCCCCGGGTCCCGCTGCGGCGAGCAGGCCTGTAATGATGAAGAATAGAATTGGCATCAACATGCGATTGCCCCGGATGAGATGCATGGCATGCCCTGCCAGCGCGGCCAGTGTGCCGTTGCAGTCAGCAACGGCGAACAGCAGGGTGACGCCGGCGAGAGTAAGAAACAGTGAGGTAGGGAAACCACCGAGCACGGTCGCGACCGGCAGGTCGGCCAGGTAAACCCCGATCAGCCAGGCAAAAGCAAAGGCGATAAGCCCGACATTGATGCGCGAGCCCATGGACAGGACCAGCGAGAGTAGAAGGGCCAAAAGTGAAACAACGGCGACGCTCACGACAGGTTCAGCCTGTTAACCGGGATGACTTGTCGGTCTACTGCTGCTGCATGGCGGCAGGCAGTTCACCCTTGGATGCGGTATCCCAATGTTCGATCACCCGGCCGCCTTCGATACGGAACATGTCGAACCAGGCGACGTAATAGATTTCACCGGGCTTGTTTGGGTGTGGGCGTTCTTCCTGAAGCACCTGTACGACCAGGTCGCCTTCGGCAACCAGTGCTACAAGGGGATCTTCCAGCGTGGTTTCGATCGGCGTATCGGGCCGCATGGCGAAATAGGCCTTGGCGCCTTCACGTCCGGTGGCCGCGTTCGGGTTGTGCTGGATGTAGGTAGGATCCATGTAGATGTCGGCGAGCTCCTCGGCACCGGATTCGGGAATGTGGCGCCAGAGATCGAATACCAGGCGCTTGTTTTCAAACAGTCGCGGGTCGTCGTTGTAGAGCATATCCAGCTGCGCCAGCCCGCGGGTACCGATGATCGGCACGGGGCCACCGTTGCCGAACTCCGGAGTTTCCTGGCCACGCTGGATCTGGCCGGAATCCCAGTGCTCCACGATCATGCCGTTTTCGAATCGGTACATGTCGAAATGAGTCGAGGTGTAGGTACCGTTGCCGTCGGGTTCGTCATACTCGGTGACGAAGGCCATCACAACGTAGTCACCTTCCGCGATGATGGTAACGACAGGATCCTGGACTGTTTTCGGCGCCACTTCCTGTCGCGGCACGAAGGAAGAAAAAATCTCTTTCACCGCCTCCCTGCCGGTCGGGAAGGACGGATTGTGCTGAATATAGTCTTCCGCCAGGTACTGGTCTGCCGCTTCCACCTGGCCAGCATTGATAAGCTTGCGCCACATGTCATAGGCAATGCGCTTGTTGGTGCGTTGCTGGGGCGCGCCAATATCGAGCAGAAAGGTATGGTCGGTGTGTGCGGTGACGACGACCGGTTCACCAAATATTGTAGGCCCCGGGGGTGGTGCGAGTGAGCGGGTACCGGATGCGTTGCCTATGGAAGTCGTTGTCTCGCAGGCGGTCAGGAACAATGTAGTCAGGACAGTGACCAGGACAATCGACGCGTTTGCGGAATTTTTCAAAATGCATTCCCCTTTTATATGGTGAACAGGCGGCTCCAATGATAACCGCTACAGACCCGCGCATATAGTATGTAACAAGTGCAATCCCATGCCGTCACCGTTATGCTCTCAATTAGATTTCTCCGGAAGCGACCTATGGCCCGGTGCAGACGAATTGTGTACACATTGATCCTGTCGTTATGCGGGCTGGTCCTGAATGCAGTGGATGTTTACGGGCAGAGTGCATGGCGCGAATACCCCAGCATGGAGCGGGGCCGGAACAGTTTCCGGTTGCCGGCGGATTACCTGGAACCTGGTGAATTCGTGGTTGGTCGCCTCATGTTTCCCCAGTACGAGCGCGGCCCCTTTGGCAGCGGACCGGGAGACTGGCGTCGCGGCGGCACGGCTTGGTCGGTGGACTACCCGGAAGGAGATCGCGTCTTCGCCATGCTGCTCGAGCGTATGACGACGCTCAACGTGCGCTCGGTGGAGCAACCGGTCAACCTGGACGACGGCGATGACACCTACCACTGGCCCTTTCTCATCTCGGGGTTGGTGGGTAGCTGGAACTTGACCGATGCCCAGGCGGCAAAACTGCGCGAGCACCTGCTCAAGGGCGGTTTTTTGTTGTGTGATTCTTTCTACGGGGACTATGAATGGAGCGGCTTTCTCAAGAGTCTCCAGAAAGTGTTCCCCGACCGGCCGATCGTCGACCTCCCCGATGATCATCCAGTTTTCCACATGGTGTTTGATCTTTCCGACAAGCGGCAGATTCCGACTTGGCAGTACCTTCCGCGGGGATACCGGGAAGGGGGTTCTGAACCAAAGTGGCGCGCCATCCTGGATGACAGCGGCCGCGTCATGGTAATGATTACCTTCAACAACGATATCGCCGACGGCTGGCAGCGGGCCGATGATCCCGGCTACCCGCAGTTCGAGGCAAACCTGTCGATCAGGATGGGGGTAAATTTCGCGGTCTACGCGCTAACCCACTGACCGCCCCTCACTCAGGCGGTGAGATCGGGAAAATAAAAATCCCTGGCGTTGGTGCCAAAGATTTTTGTCCTGGCTTCTTCATCTGTCACTAATTCATCGAGCCAGTTTATGGTGTCGGCATATTCCAGTTTGCCTTCATGCCCGACAAAGGGGCAATCGCTGGCCCAAAACAGCCGGTCGGGTCCGCATTCCTGCAGGTACGCATGAAAATGTTCTTCGGCGACGGGACCGATCCGATAACCGCAGGAGGCTTTTACCCAGGCCTTGCCGCGATTCACGGCATCGGTGATGAGGCGAAAGGCGGGGGCATCCTTCACGCCGTCAGGTTCCGGACGGCCAAGGTGGTCGATCACCAGGCGTGGTCCGGCATTTTCCAGGTGCGGCAACAAATCCGGGATATGCTGGCCTTCCACGTGCAGGTGTACATGCCAGCCATGATCGGCAAGCACGTTGAACAGGCGCCGGTAGTCAGGCGAGCGGATGTCGGGTAATTTTTTCAGGCCAATGAACGGTAAGCGAATCCCGAGTATGCCTTCTTCCGTCATCCTGGTGAGCGGGTACTGGTCCAGTTTTTCCGGGTGCAGAATGACAGTACCGCGCAGGCGCGGTGTGTTTTTCACGCACTCGCGTGTGTAGTCGTTGAAATCACCCCAGGGGCTGGCGGCGGCAATCACACCGTACCCGACCTGATTGGCATCAAGCTGGGCCAGATAATCGGCGAGGGTGAAACTGTAGGTTGGTCTATGGCGCGGGTTGTCGATCAGCGGCATGTCCAGCTTGAAAATATGCGCATGCGCATCTACCAGCAACGCGGGCAGGTTCATAACGTATCGATGCCTGCAGCCTCGATCACCTGGCGCCATTTCTGGATGTCGGTCAGCAGGCGCTGCTGCATGGCCTGCGGTGAATTGGTCCGAGCCTCGACGCCCAGTTCCGCAAACCGAGTCCTTATGTCATCGGTGGCAAGCACCTTTGCCAGCTCGGTGTTGAGCCTGTTGATGATGGCGGTGTCGGTGCCCGTTCTGGCGTAGAGTGCATTCCACCCGGTCACGACGAAATCGGTGATGCCGGATTCGGCCGCGGTGGGTATGTCGGGCATGGCCGGGTTGCGCACTTCACCGGTGACCGCAATGGGTCTGACCTGGTTGTTGTCGATGGCTCCCTTGAGCGCGGTGTAGGCGTCGATCGCCAGGTCCACTTCCCCGCGCAGCAGGGCGCCAAGCACATCCGGCGTCGTGCGATAGGGAATGATGGTGGCGTTCCGACTGGCTAGTGACTTGAACAGTTCCGCAGACAGATTCTGGGTGCTGCCGGGATTGATGGTGGCGATGCGCAGGTTGTCGCCCCTATCGATCAACAGTGTCTGCAGGTCGCTGTAACCGCTGTCGGGGTTGACCAGGAGAACGAGGTCGAACCAGGCAACGGCGGAAACGGGTACCAGGTCCTCGGTAATGGTGTAGGGCAGGTCTTCAAACAGCGTTTCGGCAATGGTAGTGCCGTTGGTCAACACGATTAGAGTGTAACCGTCGGCATCGGCATTGAGCATGGTCGTGGTGGCGGCAACTCCGCCTGCACCGGGGCGATTCTCCATCACAAGTCGTTCACCGAGCACTTGACCGAGCGCTTCACCTGCCAGGCGCATGGTCACGTCGGCCAGGCCGCCGGGCCCGAAGGGAATAATGACGCGTATAGGCTTATCCGGCCACGTGTCGGCGTTGCCTGTGGTGGCGTTGTCTTCCGAACTACACCCGGCCAGTAGCGTGGTCAGGAAGGTCAGAGTTAACAGGCGGAGTACTGGATTCATGGTGCGGGTTGAGTCTTGTTTTCGTTTTTGATTTTAGCCTTGCGCCGGAATGAAAAAACCAGCAGCACCGCAGTCATTGCCAGGAACACGGCACTGATCGGTCTGTCTGCGAAGGTGGCCAGGCTGCTGTCCGACAATACCAGAGCGCGCCGGAAATTTTCCTCCATCAGGGGGCCGAGAACAAATCCGAGCAGCAAAGGCGCAGACGGAAACCCGTGACGGTTGAAATAAAAGCCCAGTATGCCGAATACCAGGGTCAGCAGCACGTCGGTACTGTTGTTATTTACGCTGTAAACGCCGATACAAATGAGAAATAGTACGGCCGGGAACAGGAATCGGTAAGGAATGCTCAGCAATTTCACCCACAGGCCGATCATTGGCAGATTCAGGATCAGTAGGATGATGTTGCCAATCCAGAAACTGGCCACCACACCCCAGAACAGGGCCGCGTCAGTGGTGACCAGTTGCGGCCCCGGTGTAATGCCGTGGATGAGCAAGCCGCCCAGCATGACCGCCATGATGGCATCGCCCGGCACACCCAGGGTTAATGTGGGGATGAATGCGGCCTGCACGGAGGCATTGTTCGCAGCTTCGGGCGCCGAGATACCCTCCACGGCGCCGTGACCGAACTTTGCCGGTGTCTTGGACAGCTTCTTTTCACCGGCGTAGGCCATGAATGTCGCGATGGTCGGTCCGGTGCCGGGCAGCATGCCGATGAAGCTGCCAATAAAGGAACCACGCAGGCAGGAAAAGCGAAACGCCCGCCAGTCATCTGGTGTCGGCAGCATCTGTTTGAATGTGATCTTTTCCTTGCCAGCCTGGGGTAGGTTACCTTCACTGAGGTTGTTAAGGATCTCGGCGACACCAAACAGGCCCATGGCAAGGGCGACGAGGTTGATACCGTCAGCCAGGGCCGGAATGCCGAAGGTATAACGGAACTGGCCGGAATTGATGTCAGTGCCGACCATGCCTAGCAGCAGGCCCAGGCTGACCATGGCGAGGCCCTTCAGCGGTGAGCCCACGGACAGTGTCGACGCGGCGGTTAGGGCCAGGACCATGATGGAAAAATAATCGGCAGCGGAAAAGCTAATAGCGAAGTCCGCCAGCACCGGGGCAAAAAAGATCAGCAGCAGGATGGCGAAACTGCCACCTACAAAGGAAGCAATGGTGGTAATGAACAGGGCGATGCCGGCCCGGCCCTGGCGGGACATCGGGTAACCGTCCAGGCAGGTGATGGCGGCCGGTGCGCTGCCGGGGACATTCAGCAGGATGGACGCGGTGGAAGAGCCATACTGGGCGCCGTAAAAAATACCGGCCAGCATGATCAGGCCGAATAGCGGTTCTAGATGAAAGGTGAGCGGCAGACACAGTGCTATCGTGGTCAGCGAGCCGATACCCGGTAGGACGCCGATAAACGTGCCCAGGCTGACGCCGATAAAGCAGAATAGCAGTGCTTCCGGTGACAGAGCCTGTTCGAAGCCCATGGCCAATAAGCCCAGCGTTTCCATCAGCCGATGGCCTCGAGTGGTACGCCCAGCTGTACGACGAACAACACATACCCAGTGATGGCGAGAATCACGGCCATCAATAGGACACTGCGCCAGCGTGGTTCGGGCAGAGCCAGGGCGGTAAGTCCGACCTGGGCGATGGCGGCGATAAAGAAACCCGCGTTTTCGGCTAGCAGGATCCAGGCTAGGATACCGGAGCTGACCGCGCAGAACTGGCGCCAGGCAAAATTGCTCACCTTTGGCAGTTCACCGGAAAAAGCCCGAATGATGCGCCATTCCCGCCAGAGGATGAGTGCGGCCAGCAGGACCAATCCGATGCTCAGCATGAGCGGGACGAAGCCTGGTCCCATGTCGGTGAAACTGCCGACCTCGTAACCCCACGCAATGATGCCGGCAATGATCCCAATTAGGATCAACAGCAGGGTGGGCAGCCGAGTGCGAATGGGTGGCTTGAGGAGATGTCTTAAAAGTCTGGTCACTCGTTTACCATTCGGTACAGCGTAAAGCACATCGTTGCTCAATGTCGTATTCAAATGTCTTATAGAAAATACTCGATGCCGGCAGGTACTAGATTTTGGCATTGGTCTTCTGGTGAGACCTTGATAGTGAAACTATTAAAGCATATTCCCAGGAAACTGTCGGATTGAATTTATAGAGGGGCTTTTTTATCCTTGCCTGAACTTTTCCAGAGGTTCGACCCATGCGCCGATCACTGATTGTTCTGTTACTGCTACTTTTGCCACAAGTTTTGTTGCCAGTCTCCTCTTCCGCCCACCATGGCCTGGCCAATTTCAATCTCAATGTTGATATCACCGTACGCGGTACGATCACTGATATTGCCATGGTCAATCCTCACTCCTGGGTCTACCTTGATGTCACCAATGACGACAACAGCACCACTAATTGGAAGTGCGAGTTGCGTGGCGGTACGGTCTTGCGGCGTTCGGGCTGGACCAAGGATCTGTTCATCACCGGCTCCAGAGTCACCATCACCGGCTCACCTGACCGTTTCGAGGAGAATACTTGTTACACCGGCACCATCACTTTCGCCAATGGCCTGAGTCTCGATCGTTACGAGCAGATCACTGATGCAGACAAATACCTGCGGCAGTCCTTCGAGATCAAGCGCCTGCCCAATGGCGACCCCGATATCTCCGGTGACTGGGCCGCCGAGCAGGTAGTGATGACCGACCCGCGCGGATTGGAAGGCACCCTGGTGCCGTTGAGTGTTGCGGACCAGTTTGACCCGGGCCAGGTACCGGAAGGCGGAAGGGCTTTCCAGGGATCGCGTGGCACACCCGAATCCTTTACCGACGACCCCCTGTCGACCACCTGGGGACGCCCCAGCCCATATCGCCTGACAGAGGCGGGCAGGGCGGCTATCGCCGGTTTTGACGGCTCCTCTACCGACAACCCGCGCCTGCGTTGTGAAACTACCAATATCATGTGGGACTGGGGTTTTGATAACCCGATTAATCGCATCTTACAAAGCGAATCCGAGGTCCGCCTGATTTACGGCACCATGATTTTTGAACGCACAATCCATCTCGACGAAACTCGTTTCCCTGACGACATCACGCCCAGCCGCGGCGGCTATTCCATTGGTCGCTGGGAAAATGATGAGCTCATTGTTGAAACGCAAGGTTTTCTGTCCGGCATCCTGTTGGCCGATGCCAACACGCCCCACAGCGAGGAAATGTGGGTGGTCGAGCGTTTTCGGATCGACACGTCCAACGGGGCGCTCATTCGTACTTATGTAGCGGAAGACCCGAAGTATTTCTCCGGTCAGCACCGTGGCAGCGATACCATGTTCGTCTCCAGCTATCCCTGGGAGCCTTACAACTGCGACGACCGTTCCTACCGCTCTGACCTGTAACACTTACATTGCCTCGGTTTAAGGACCTGGATTCGCTCTCTTACCAGAAGAACAATCAGGGCGGGAAATTGCATGTAGCCCTGAAAGCGAAAACCGAGTTGTCTACCACCCCGCAGCTTTTTGTCGTCGACTGGCTTATTGACGGGCGCACGGGGACATTCGATGTGTTCAATAATGGGGAATTGCATAAACCGCTGAAATCGAGCAATGTGACGTTTGATGAAAGTCAGCTATTAGATGCCTATTCGTTGCTGCGAAAGTGGCTGCAACCTAGGTAGATAAAAACCAAGGTCACCCAGATGCGTAACATAACCCCAGTCTTATTCCTCTTAGCCGTATTTTCAGGGCATGCTGTGCTTGCGGCAGAACCTCAGGGTAACACGCCCTTGCTGTGGGCTTATGCTCTCAACACACCCGGCATAGTGGATCCCTTCGAATACAACGTGCCTCACACCGTGCCAGGCAGTGACGTGATCATTACCTTCACTTTGCCAAGGAATCTGTTTGCCCCGCCTGACTGGCATCCGGGAGACCATCCCGCCATGCCTGCCATCGTTGCTCAGGGCCGCAACCCCGGCGTTTTCGCTTGCGGCTACTGTCACCTGCCCAACGGTCAGGGTCGGCCGGAAAACGCCAGCCTCACCGGGTTGCCGCGCGAATACATCATCCAGCAGATGGCTGACTGGCGCGCAGGCCTGCGTAACACTTCCGAACCACTGCATGGCCCAGCCACCAACATGCGTGCTATTGGTGCCAATGCCACACCGGAAGAAGTGGTTATGGCGGCGCAGTATTTCTCTTCACTGCAGCCGAAGAAATGGATCACGGTAATTGAAACGGACACCGTACCGGAAACCATCGTGGCGGGATGGATGTATGTGGATGCAGGCACCGGTCGCCGTGAAGCCATCGGCAACCGCATTTTCGAAATGCCCCTAGACCTGGAGCTTACCGAGTTGCGCGATGACCGTTCCGGTTTCATCGCCTATGTGCCGCCGGGTAGTGTAGCAGCTGGGGAAGACCTGGTGGCGGCCGGTAATTGCCGCGCCTGCCACGGTGAAGCGCTGCGGGGACTGGGTCCCGTGCCGTCCCTTGCCGGCCGTTCGCCCAGCTATATCGCCCGGCAACTCTATGATCTGCAGGTGGGTAATCGCCGCGGGTTGTGGTCACCGTTGATGCAGGATGCGGTCACCGGTCTCGATCTCGAAGACATCGTTGCACTCTCTGCCTACCTGTCCTCCCTGGATCCCTGACCTTGGCAAAAAAAGCAGTCATTATCGGCGGTGGACACAACGGCCTGGTCTGTGCGGCGTATCTGGCGAAGGCAGGCATGGATGTCACCGTCCTGGAACGCCGCAGCATCCTTGGCGGCGCCGCCGTCACCGAGGAATTCCATCCCGGTTTCCGCAATTCCGTTTGTTCCTATACCGTCAGCCTGTTGCATCCATGTGTCATTGCCGATCTCGACCTGCATGCCCATGGGTTGAGGGTGTTACCACGGCAGGTCAACAACTTCCTGCCACTACCAGACGGTGACAGTTTCGCGTCATTCCCGGGCAAGCTCGCAGATGAAGTTGCACGTTTTGCCAGTGAGGATGTGGCAGCACTGGAAAGCTACGAGTCGCTATTGTCGGCCATTGTGCCGGTCATCAAGGACATCATGCTAATCACCCCTCCCGCCATAGACGAGGCCGGGCTCAGTGACCTGGTGTCACTGTTTCGCCTAAGCCGCAAGTTCGGTCAACTTAACAGGGTACAGAAGCAGTTCCTGCTGGCCATGTTCGGACGCAGCGCAGGCGAGATACTTGACGATTTTTTTACCGGTAACGCGATCAAGGCGCTGCTGGGCTTCGATGCCATCGTTGGCAATTTTGTTTCACCCTATACGCCCGGCAATGGGTATAACTTGCTGCATCACCTGGTGGGCGAGGTCAACGGGGAAAGCGGACGCTGGGGCCATGCCATTGGCGGCATGGGCGCCATCAGCGATGCCATCACGGCAGAAGGAGCCAAGTATGGTGCAAGGTATCACACGAAAAGCGAAGTAACAGGAATTGCTGTCCAATGCGGCAGGGTCTCCGGCGTTCTAACCGCGGACGGGGAGGTTTTTGATGCTGACATCGTTGCTGCCGGGATCAATCCGCAACTGTTGTTTCAGCGGTTGCTTGAGCCTGAATACGTTTCTGAAGAAGTGCAACAACATTTCAACCGCTACAAGTGTGCCAGCGGTGCTTTCCGTATGAACGTGGCGCTCAGTGGCCTGCCAGATTATTCCGGCAGACAGGTGCCGCATTGCATGGAGGCCGGCATCATCATGGCGCCCACACTGGACTATATGGATCGCGCCTGGCACAGCGCCAGGGTACAAGGCTGGTCCGCGAGCCCGGTGGTGGAGATGCTCATCCCGAGCATCATTGATAACAGCCTGGCGCCGGAAGGTTGCCATGTCGCGAGCCTGTTCTGCCAGCATTTCAATCCGGCACTGGGCGAGCAATGGTCACAGAACCGGGATTTGGCGGCAGCCGCCATTCTCGATGTGGTTGAACAGCATTTCCCGGGGTTTCGGGGGCTGGTGCAGGGCATGCAGGTATTAAGTCCCTGGGACCTGGAACAGGAATTTGGCTTACTCGGCGGGGATATATTCCATGGCCGGTTGTCGCTCGACCAGCTGTTTTCCTCGCGCCCCGGCCTGGGCTTGGCGCAGTACAGTATGCCCGTGAAAGGTCTCTACCTTTGTGGATCCGGTGCTCACCCGGGTGGAGGCGTCAGCGGTTTACCAGGGCGTAATGCCGCGTTGAAAATTCTGGGCTGAACAACCAGTCAACCGATTTCCATTGGCAAGTCCGGATCCGCCGTCCACTCAGACAGAGAGCCGTCATAAACCGCTACGTTTTTATGACCGGATAGTGTCAGTGCCAAGGCATTGGCGCTGGCGGCGATGCCACCACCGCAGTAGGCGATGACTTCATCACTTTCCTGGATTCCTACGTTTTTATACATTGCTTTTAGTTGCTGCACTGTCTGGAAACAGTTGCTGTCGGTATCGAGGAGGGATTCGCAATACAGGTGCTTGCTGCCCGGAATCCTGCCTGCACGGCCATAGGCTTTCACTTCGCCGGTGAATATCGGCAACGGCAGCGAATTCAGGAGCCGGGCATCATCGCCTTCACATACGGCTTTCACCCGGGCCTTGTCCGCCATCAATTCCCGCCGTGGCTTGACGTTGAAACTGCCCGCTTCCGACCAGTCAGCGACGTCTGCCGTCACGGCGCGCTTTTCGGCTGTCCACTTCTTCCAGCCACCATCGAGGACCGCGGCATTGTCGAATCCGCAGGCTCTCAACATCCACCATACCCGCGCGGCCCAGGCATGGTTGCCCCTGTCATAACAGACCACAGCAGTGCCATCGCCGATACCTTTTCGCCGGAGAACCTCCGCCAGTGTTTCTGCAGGTGGCATCATCAGGCCAAATTCATGACCTGGATCGGAAAGCTCGCCGTTAACGTCGACAAACACGCTGTTCGGGATGTGGCCTTCCCGCCACAGGTGAATGCCGGGAACAAAACTGAAGCTGCCGTCCTCGTTTGGCTGCATGACCATGGTGCATTCGAGAATGCGCAGGCTGGCATCGGCGAGGTGACTTTCCAGCCAGTCTGTGGAAACTAGCGGTGTGCCGAGGGTGGTGGTCATGGGTAATTCCTTGTCTGAAAGGGTATGAAGCATTGGAGTGTATTAGGGCATGGAGGCGCTGGCAAAAAGCAGTGCTAAATAACGCAGATATAAAAATGTGATTATGGATAGTAAAGGTAAAAAAGGCCGGGCTAAGGTCCGGCCTGAGTCCGAGATCGTGGGACTAGAAAGGTTGAGACTACAGGGTAGCTTCAAACGGGTCGGTCACTTTATCTATGCAGGCACGGATCGTGCGGCGCAGCTTGATCTGCTCGTCCTGGTGTGCTTCGACTTCTTCTAGGCTGAGCAGTCCATCACCGTTGCTGTCGATGCGATCGAACAGGACATAAGCGCGTTCCTGCAGCGCGGTGCTCAGTTCAACTAGGGAAATATACCCATCACCATCTGTGTCGACGGTATCGAAATGGTCTTCCACTTCATGTGGGCCTTCCCAGTCGGCGATGGTTTCACGAACACAGGCGATCACCTCTTCACGCACGGTGGGATTGCCATCGCGATGGCGGGGGCGGCTGGCCTCGTCTTCGTTGAGGAGGCCGTCGCCGTCCATGTCACGACGGTCGAATTGCTCGTCTACACTGGCCAGGCGTGAATCGATGAACTCATCTTCGTCCACATAACCGTCACCGTCGGTGTCCAGATGGCCTATCAACCTTTTAGGATTGCCACCTGGACGGCCCGGGCGATGCCGTGCGGGACCGAAACTGGGCCCCCTCTGGGGATGGCCTTTGGCACCGGCGGCACCACGGTTGAATTGGTGTTCGCCGTCCTGTGCGGTTGCTGCCGGCAGGATGGCCACACTTAACAGTGCAGTCGTGCTCAGCAATATCAGGTTCTTTAATTTCATGGTCTTGCTCCTGTACTTAATGTTCGTTGATGATCTGAATACCGGCCGGGTTATTTGCTTAAAAGTATACAACGCGTCACTGCTAATGGCGTTTACAGGAAGACACTAAATTGTGAACCACTTCAAATTCGGGAGGTGTCGGAATAAATGACGACTGTACGAAGGTGTTCGTTGAAAAGGCAGGAGTGGCAGGTAGAATGAGGGCATTTAACATATCGAGAGTTTGTAGCTTGCCATCCGCCAAATCACCACTTTCCGAATCACAACGACTGGAATACCTGAAGGCCCTGGGCATCGAGAGTTATTTTCCGCGCATGCAACTGCCGGGTGCACCGGAATCTAGCCTGGTTATACTCGAAGACCCGGCAGAAACAATCCAGGAAACGGCACCCGTCAGCGAGCCTGTGCCTGCCAAGTTGATCCTGAAAGCAGCGCCACTATCGCGCGAACCGGCCACGCCAATTTCAGCAAAGGAAGAGCATGTCGACACACCAGCTCCGGCGACAGGGGTAAAACACCGTGCCCGGGAAGAAATCCGGCTCCAGCTGCTGTGTATCCGTGCCGGATCCAATCTCGCAATCCTTAATGCCTTGCCTCATCTAGGACCCGGGCAACTGTCCGCCAGACACAAAACATTGCTCACCAGTCTCCTGGCCGCTTTAGGAATTCCTGCAGAGGATATGGAGGTGGAGAGCAAACCGTTCACCTGGCCCATGGTGACCGGTTTGCATGTAGACAACAGCCCGCGTGCTGCCGCTATCGCACTGCTGGCCTACTTGCAGCAGAAACAGTCTGACTGGTCCTTCGGCAGGTTGCTGGTCATGGGTCAAAACGCCCTGCAGCCGGTATTCATATCCAGCGAAGAAGATAAGGACTCGTCAGCCGGACCTTCACTAGACCAGGGCAAGTGGAAATTCGCCCTGACTCGCAGCTTGGATGAGTTGCTGCAGCATCCTGAACTGAAAAAAGAATCATGGATGCGGATCAGGACCCTGTTTTCCTGAGGCGCCGCTGACGCCAATGCCAGATCATGGACGCTCTAAAGTTCAGGAGAATGAAAAAAGCCGATCTGGCAACAGTCGTCAAAATCGAAAATGACTGCCAGTTGCATCCCTGGTCACTGATGCAATTCCTGGAAGGGATGGATGCCGGCCACACCGGCTGGGTGGTGAACCGCGAATACGAGGGCAATGAAGTGATGGTGGGCTTTGCGGTAGTGTCTACCGTCCTAGATGAAAGCACGCTCCTGAACATCTGTGTCAGGCCGGCTTTCCAGAACCAAGGTTTGGGAAGGCGAGTTCTTGAATTCCTCTTGCAGAATGCAGCGGTTGAACGTGTCAGGAAGTATTTTCTAGAAGTGCGTGCCTCCAACCGGATTGCCATCCGTCTTTATGAAGGCCTGGGCTTTCGCCAGCTATCGGTACGCAAATCCTATTATCCCACGGTCGTAGGCCGTGAGGACGGTCTGGTCTATGGCTTTGAGGTGTCTTCGCCGGAGTCGCCCTGAGCGGGTTTCTCGTCCGGCAATTCCACTGCCGTCGAGGGTTGATCATCTTCCTTCACCATTTGGCGTTTTACCCAGATCAGCAGCTTAAAGACGGACACTGCGAGCAGGGCAAGTACAACTATCAGGGCAAAAAAAAGCAGGGTGGTCAGCACGAAGGAGCTGACTTCCTCGGCGGGGATGTCAGCGAAATTGATGACCGCGAAAACCGAGGCAACCCCCACCAGAATGCCCGAAAGGGTATTACGGGTCTTCTTGTTCATCTTCCTGGCCATGTGAGTTCTTAGGTCGCCAGTGCGTCCAGCAGGCGACGGTTGTCTTCCGGTGTCCCGATGGTAATACGCAGCTTATCTTGCAACCGGTCCTCGGATTTGAAATAGCGCACCAAGATGCCCTGTTCCTTCAGCGCTAGATAAGTGGCCTCTGCCTCACAACCTGGCGGGACAGTAGCCAGTATGAAGTTGCTCTGGCTATCGGGCACTACAAAGCCAGCCACACGCAATGCAATGGTTACCAGGGCGCGCTCCTGGCGTACCTTGTTCCATGTATCGCGAGCATAATCCTGATCCTCGATAGCTGCCTGGGCAAGCGCCTGTGAGATGAGGTCCGTGTTGTAGCTGTCCTTGGTTTTCATCAGCGGACCGATGAGTGAAGGGGAGGCCAGGCCGTATGCCATGCGCAGGCCGGCGAGAGAATATCCCTTGCTGAACGTGCGCAGGACCAGCAGGTTATCATGCTCACGCACGAGCTGAGCTGAATCATAGGCCATGTCCGGGTCGACGAAATCGATATAAGCTTCATCCAGCAGCAACACCCCTTTATAGACGGACGCCAGCTCGGCGATCTGTTCAACCGGGACCAGGGTGCCCGAGGGGGCATGCGGATTCACCAGGAACGCCAAGCGTGCACCTGAGTTATTCAAAAGCTCGCCGTATTTGTCCGGCATTTGCCAGTTGTCATCCAGTTCAAAAGGGATCATCCCGCAACCGTAGGCGGCGGCGAGTACCTGGTAAAGCGTATAGGTAGGGCGGGCAACGGCGATACTTTGCGTGGTTTCCACGAACGTGGCGATGGCCATGCGCAGCAGTTCGTCGCCGCCATTGGTGACGATGACGTTCTCACGGGACAAACCATGCAATGTGGCGATGGCCTCCGACAGCTTGCGCGCGGTGGGAGGTGGGTATTGGCGCAGGCGAGCGACATCGCAACAAGTGAGTGCTTCCCTGACGCGCGGGCTGGGCGGGTAGGGATTCTCGTTAGTATTGAGTTTCAGGATGCCAGGCGCATCGATTTGTTCGCCGGGCACATAGGCAGCCATTGCCTGAATATTCTTGCGTTCGTAAGCCATGGTTTGTTCGATAACTACCTTTGCCTTGTAGTGTCTGCGGCTTGTAATGGTAAATAAGTTGTAAGCCGTTTGTTCCAGCCGGCCAGCCAGCGCGACTCGTTCCTATCCAAGGGCGCATTAAGCACACGGGCGGCGAGAATGTCACGTGCCGAAGCCACAAAAGCTTCAACAACAACCGTGCCTGGGCTTTCTTGTTCGCCCATGCCGGCTAGCACCTGTTTTAGTCCCCAGCCCTGGTTGTTGTAAGTTTCGCGAGGTGACACGCCCGTACCCTTGAAATTAACATAATCAATGAGGGCATATAAGCCGTATGGCGGCGAGCTTTCCGCAACGGCGTGGAAGTTCCTTTCAACAAGTGCTGCTGTCGAGGCATTCGTTTCGCGCGTCCAGAATGTCTGCTAATGCATTCTCGAAGCGGTCAATGATGAAAGCCGTCTGTTCCGTCATGTGCGTTTCGAGAAAGAAGCGTAATTCCAGCAATCGTGGCGAATCCATATCCGCCAGGAATGCATCGCGGTCGGGCCAAGGTGATGCGTAATTCACCTCGGATATCCATGCCGGGATCGCTAAGCCCCTGTCCTGCAAGAAATGCATCAGTGCTGGAAAGCTTTGCTGGAAAATGTCAGCCTGCCCTTGCCGGTACCAGATAAAATGTCCGATGCCCAGAGATGGGAAATCCTCACCAACATTCCAGGCAGTCAGACATGCGGAATCGCGATTGCATTCGTTGGAGAATATCTGCTCTCCGATCCAGGCGACCTCGTCATCGTCGAGTTGCGAGCTTGATTGCGCGTGCAGATTGAGCGAGAAGAAGGCGAGGCCGGCCAAGACAGAATATGCTACGAGTCCCGGTTTGTATTCGGTCAAATTAATCCACGCCAAGGTGTTTTAATCTTTCTTTATAAAAGGAAATTATCAGAATTCTAGCATAACATGTTGAGACTTCAGACTTATAAAATTGATATTTAAAGAGGATTGTCAACATCCAGTCCAGCTATGGGACTATTGCTAGCTAAGATACACAAGCCAAACATTTGACAGGGAATGCCAGTATCAGGATGTTATGCATTCAATGATGCTTCGCCGTAACAACACGGCGTAACGTCTGTCAAATCGGAAGTATTTATCAGGTAAGACACTGGTAAAAACCACCTCTACAGGGGGCGTCGCCGTCTTTGTTCAGCCGTATCAGCATGCAGCCGAAAACTTACATGCTGATCATAATGGCAGTCGCTCTAGCCTTGATGCTATTGAACTGGGGTATTGCCATCCTGGTGGTTCTGCTTCTGTATCCCCTGAAGATAAAACGAATCCGGGGGAGGCCACATGCACTCCCCGGCCATTTTCTATGGCTTTACATGTGATTGGTTGGCCAAACGGCGCGGGGCAGGATACCCGGCACCGGGGCTAAATATTAAGCATTTTTTATGCGCTGCACGATGCCATAAAACACTGTAAATTACAGGGTAAAAATGTTTGCACAATTTTAAGATCGAAAAAAACCCGGAAATTTATGCACAAATCCTGGGGCTCCATACGAAAGCCTAAAAAAATAGGGGTTTTATAAAGAACGAATAAAAATATATTTTAACTATATGATATATATAGATATTTAATTGATTAAAAAATAGGCAATTTGTAGTCACCTACGGCAGACCGGGCGCTGTATACTTTTTTTCAGGCTTTATCCCAAGACTTATCCACAAAATCTGTGGAAAAGATTGTCCGGCTTGCGGTACCTGGCGCGGAATAACAAGCAGTATCGCGATTCAACGTCCGGATGATATACTTTACTTAGCCCGTAGTAAGTGCCTTCTGGGCTATTCAGAGACCTTGAATGATCGAAATCAACGATAATATCCCCTTCCTCTGGCGCCTTCGCGCCCAGGATGACAGCGAGGGACTTTGCATAGTTTCCATGGTCGTCCCCTTCAGCACCGGCGACAAGCACCTGGAACACACCATCGAAACGGACATCGTAAGCCTCACCGCGGATTACAGCGGCAGTGAGGAGGACGAAATCCTGGAATGGAACGAGGACGACATCAGCTTGTTCTTGAAGCTGATAGCCAACAGTCCGTCCGGACAGTCCCTTATGCCTGGCGGTACCATCAAAGTCGACCTGAACGATCCGAATACCATAGAGATCGTCAATATTGTCGCCGCCGCCGGCTTTGGCCTGGCCCAGACTGGTGACGACTACCTTCTCAGCTCAGACCATTCGCAGATGAGTTTCCAGTGGGATATCGGTTCCCAGGTGTCCCTGAATACCATTAATGGCTATAAGCGCGGCGTAGTGGTGGATATGGACGATGAACATGTGGTCTGCGTCATGCTGGAATGCATCGAGCAGGCGTCTTCCCTCCAGGATGATGAAATTCTTCCACATGATGTGTTGCTGGTGAAACGTCACCAGGTACTTGATCCGCTTTATACCCGGACAGAACCGGGCCAGACGGATGTGCTGCATTAGCTGGACAGCAATGCAGCCAGCCGTGCTTTTCCTTTTCCTCTCGACTTTACCCAAGACTACCCGTTAGGAAACCATGAGCCAGTTTGACGCTGAAGTAGACAGGCGCCGCACGTTCGCCATTATTTCCCACCCGGATGCCGGTAAGACCACGATTACTGAAAAGTTGCTTCTATGGGGCAAGCTGATCCAGAAGGCGGGTACGGTCAAGGGACGCAAATCGGATCGCATGGCCACATCTGACTGGATGACCATGGAGCAGGAGAGGGGTATTTCGGTGACCTCATCTGTAATGCAGTTTCCCTACCATGGCCGGATAGTGAACCTGCTCGATACCCCAGGCCACGAGGACTTTTCCGAGGATACCTATCGGACCCTGACGGCAGTCGATTCTGTGCTAATGGTCATCGATGGTGCCAAGGGTGTGGAAGACCGTACCATAAAACTGATGGAGGTGTGTCGCCTCCGCGATACGCCCATTCTGACCTTCGTCAACAAGCTCGACCGCGATATCCGCGACCCTGTAGAACTGCTCGACGAAGTGGAAAACATCCTTCAGATCGATTGTGCCCCCATCTACTGGCCGCTAGGTATGGGCAAGTCGTTCAAGGGCATCTACAACCTGGCTACCGACACGATCTATGTATACGACCATACACACGCCGATGAAGTCAGCACCGTGAAAACCATCGATGGCCTAGCCAGTCAGGAGGCGGCAAAACTGCTGGGCTCATATGTGGATGATTTCCGAGATGAAATAGAACTAGTCCGTGGCGCCAGCCACGCCTTTGACCTGCAAGCCTACCTGGAAGGTCGCCAGACGCCGGTGTTCTTTGGCACTGCCCTTGGTAATTTCGGCGTCGAGCAGATGCTGAATGATTTCGTGGAGTGGGCTCCGGCGCCGCGCAACCGGCAGGCAACCACACGGGAGGTGAGTGCACATGAATCTGCCTTTTCGGGGTTCATTTTCAAGATCCAGGCTAACATGGACCCGCGTCATCGGGACCGCGTGGCCTTTATGCGCATCTGTTCCGGTGCCTTTGAACAGGGCATGAAGATGCAGCATGTTCGGCTCGGTAAGGAGGTACGTATCAGCGATGCTGTAACATTCCTGGCCGGCGAGCGGGAGCAGGCAGAATACGCAGTGTCCGGGGATATCGTCGGCCTGCATAACCATGGCACGATCCAGATAGGTGATACCTTTACAGTTGGGGAGCAATTGAATTATACGGGCATTCCCCATTTCGCACCGGAATTGTTTAGGCGCATACGGCTGAAGGACCCGTTGAAACTGAAGCAACTGCAGAAAGGACTGCGGCAGTTATCAGAAGAGGGTTCCACACAGGTCTTTATGCCATTGAATAACAACGACCTGGTTGTCGGCGCAGTTGGCGTTCTGCAGTTCGAGGTCGTGGCCTACCGTCTCAAGGATGAATACAAGGTGGATTGTGTATACGAACCGGTGAACGTGGTGACGGCGCGCTGGGTTTACTCGGATAACCGCACCAAACTGGAGGAATTTAAGCGCAAGGCCAGTGACAATCTAGCCCTGGACGGGGGAGATTTCCTAACTTACCTGGCCCCAACGCGAGTTAACCTCGAATTGACCATCGAGCGATGGCCGGATATCGAATTTTCGGCAACGCGCGAACATTGACGCAAGAGAAGGGAAGGGTCACTACTTTTTGCCTGCAAACTCTTTTTAGATAAGCGGGAATATCATCATCAGTATGACCACGACGATCGAAATGTTGCGGTCGAGATATAGTTTTTGCCGGAATTCTTCCAGCATGTTAATCGCCAGGCTGAGTATGGGCATTTTGGCGATGAGTAGCGCCCTCCGGAAGTCCCGCCTAGCAACAGAATCTGGCAGTTCTTCGCCATCATCAGCTTGGTAAGCGTTTCCGGTAGGCTGAGAACCTTGAAGTTGGGAATATCGGTCTTGATGTTATGGGCGACGGTACCGAACTAGTTGCAATGCTGGAAAATATTTACACGGAAACGACCAATACCATCCCTAAAACAAGGCCAGATTCATTTCCGAGCTCTTTTCGAACTCCTTGATCTGCTCGTCATTCATGATCGAGTTGGCGTTCTTTTTCGAGCAACTGGGAGGTAGCACTTTCTCAGTCATCTGAATCAGTTTGCCGAAGGCCATCATGCTCTCCGGCGCACCTGTCGTCAGAAACAGGTCAGAGCAGTCTTTTTAGATCATCACTTTGAGAAGGTCTTTGAGCTCCATGTTGGCAGCCCTTTGTCGGTTAAATCTTATGTTATTCGAAACGTTTTTCCGTGTACCAATTTACATGCACGGCAGATTTATGAATTTCGTCCCGCACGCCCAGGGTCATTACAAACAGGGCCATCCTGATCAATACGCCATTGTCTGTCTGCCTAAAAATGGCAAGGCTGGGATGCTGGTTCAGGTCATTGTCGAGCTCGTTGGCCTCCGCGCGGGAATCCCTGGGCAGCGGATGCATGATAACGGTATTCGGTTTGCAGTGACTGGTGTAAATGGCCTGGTTGAGACGGAAGCGACCGCGATAGATATCCGCCTCATTGCGATCCTCGAAGCGCTCTTCCTGGATACGGGTCAGGTACACGGTGTCATTGTTCTCCAGACCTTTTTCCATGTCCTCGGTCTCGATGACCGTATGTCCTTTTTGGCGCAGGTCCTCGACGATCTCGGGAGGCATTTTCAGCTCTGTCGGTGAAATTAGGGTGAAGGTGATGTTCTCGTACAGGTTCAAGAGCTTGCAAAGAGAGTGCACGGTGCGACCGTATTTGAGATCCCCTACCATGGCAATACGTATGCCGCTGAAATCCTTCTCAATGCGTAGTTCTTTGCGGATGGTGTATAGGTCGAGCAGGGCCTGCGAGGGATGCTCAGAAGGGCCGTCGCCGGCATTGATTACCGGTACGCGGCTGGCGCGGGAAAACTCTTCCACCGAGCCGGCCACCGGGTGGCGCATAGCGATGATGTCGCTGTAACCGCTGATGACGCGGGCGGTGTCGTAGAGGGATTCACCCTTGGTAATTGCTGATGCCTTGATGTCGGTGGTTTCCCGAACATGGCCGCCCAGCAGATTGAAGGCGCAGCCAAAACTGACGCGGGTACGGGTGCTTGGTTCAAAAAAGAGATTGCCGAGGATAGCGCCGTCAAGAACCCGGGTATGTTTTTCACGGTGGGCGTAAGGACGCATTTCGTCAGCTACCCTAAATAATTCATCGACATCACCCCGTTCGAACTGGCTGATGGATAGAATGTGGGAACCGAGGAAATTCATTGGTGGTCATTATACGGTGGAAATGAAAACAACACACCCGCCTTGCTACCTGCTCCTGTTGGGTTTTATGCTTGCTGAAAACAAAAAATAAACGGAGGGGAAATCATGGGACGTTTTATAACGGCAGTTGTTTTGCTGGCGGCTGGCGTCGGCGCTGCGGCCCAACACGGGACGGGAGGCGAGGACTGGATAGCCTATGGCGGTGACCGTGGAGGCACACGCTATTCGCCTCTGGACCAGATCGATGCCGGCAACTTCGCCGATTTAAAGGTCGCATGGACATGGAAATCCGATAATTTTTCCGAGACTGAATACCGCAACATCAGTACACCGCTGATGGTGGACGGCGTACTCTATTTCACCGCCGGGAATCGCCGCAATGTGGTGGCCATCGAAGGCGACACGGGCAATATTCTGTGGACGTGGCGCATGGATGAGGGGGACCGCTGGGCACGTGCACCCAGACGAAATTCCGGCAGGGGAGTGTCCTACTGGACCGACGGCCAGGACAGCCGCATCTTCGTCATCACCCCTGGTTTCCAGCTCGTGGGCCTGGATGCCGGGACCGGGCGCCCGGCAAGCGGTTTTGGCAATGACGGTGTAGTCGACCTGTTCTCCCAACTCGACCTCGATTATGACTACCCCGAACTCATTGGCGCCATCGGTAATTCCTCGCCCGCCACCATCATTGGAGACAGCGTGGTAATCGGTCCGGCCCTGCGCCCGGGTGGCGGCGGTGTCGGTATCGGTAACGTCAAGGCCGACATCATCGCCATCAATGCTCGCACGGGGGAACGCAAGTGGGTATTCCATTCCGTACCGCGTCCCGGTGAGCCCGGCTATGAAACCTGGCTGGACGGCTCCGCCGAACGTATCGGCAATGCCGGTATCTGGGGCCTGGCCGCGGGAGATCCCGAGCTTGGCCTAGTCTACCTGCCCATCGAAGCAGCAACCAACGATGTCTACGGTGGCCACCGCCCGGGCAACAATCTATATTCCGGCTCCCTGGTGGCCGTGAACGCCGACAGCGGGGAAGTGGTCTGGTATCAGCAACTGGTACACCACGATATCTGGGACTACGACATGCCACCACATCCGATCCTGGTTGATATCACCGTGGACGGTCGCGACATCAAGGCCATTGTTCAGTTCACCAAGCAGGCTTTCGCTTATGTATTCGACCGGGAAACCGGCGAGCCCGTCTGGCCCATGGAGGAGCGCCCGGTACCGGCGTCCGACGTGCCGGGTGAGTGGACGTCACCCACGCAACCTTTCCCGACAAAGCCGGCCCCCTTTGACGTGCAGGGCATCGACATCGACAACCTGGTCGATTTCACTCCCGCTATTCGAGAAGCCGCCATTAATGCCATTGCCAGGCACCGTATCGGCGGCATCTACACACCGCCATCGCTGAGCCACGCCGAGGACGGCACCCGCGGCATGATCGTGGTGCCTGGTCTGGGCGGCGGTGCCAACTGGCAGGGTGGTGCGGCGGATCCGGAAACCGGCTACGTCTATATCGGTTCGCACACGGCGCCTTCGGTCGTTGGTCTGGAACCACCTGGAATCGGGCGATCTGACGCCCGCTATACCATGGGCGGCTCGTTGCCGCTGCCAACGGTGGATGGCATTCCCATCATGAAACCACCCTATGGCCGCATCACCGCCTACGACATGAACCGTGGCGAGATCGCCTGGCAGATACCCAATGGGGATACCCCGGAAGAAATTGCCAACCACCCGCTGCTGCGTGGTGTGGACCTGCCACCCACCGGTATCAATTCGGTGCCCGGTATGCTGGCGACCAGTACGTTGCTGGTAGCGGGTGAGGGCGGAGATGGCAGGCCAATTGTGCGCGCCTACGACAAGACAAACGGTGAGGAAGTGGGACGTATCACTATACCGGGTGGCGGACCCATGCAGGGTTCTCCTATGACCTACATGGTGAACGGCAAGCAGTACATCGCCTTCTTTACAGCGAACCGGGATGCCGGCATGCCCGCGCAACTGGTGGCGTACGTATTGCCCTGAGCGGAGCGCCGCCAAACAGATGGCATAGAAGCGTCAGGCAGCGATGAGCGTTTCTTCGAGGAAACGTGCGAGTGAGGGAATGTTTTTCGGCTGGCAGCGGTATCCGATATAGCCATCGGGGCGCACCAGGTAGATCACCGGGAGCTCGCCGATAGCGTATCTTTGAAGGAATGCCGGCGACTCATCCAGATTGTAGACCTGAAGTACATCAGGAAAGCGGTCCACCAGTTCCTCAGCTGCATCCTTGACATCGGCTTCGCCTGTGGCCAGCAGCAGGGTGAAGTGATTGCTGCCGATCAGGCTGTACAGGGACGTGCCCGATTCCAGGTCCACATCCGGAGCACGATCGCCTATCACCGGGCCCGGCAGGTCCTGCCCGTTTTCATGTTGCGCATGACTGTCGCGGTATGTATAGGCGATGCCGGAACAGCAGCCTACCACCCTATTAAGGAATGCCGCATCCTGCATCTGCTCACTCCGTTCGGAAATATCCTTGCCATGTCCCATAAAAATCTCATGCAAGGAGGAAGCCGCCCAGATCACCTGTTCGGCGATGGGCCGGCGTTCGGACTCATAAGTGTCGAGCAGGGCGGGCTTGGCGCGACCGGTGACCACCAGGCCCAGTTTCCAACCCAGGTTCCAGGCATCCTGGATACAACAGTTCATCCCCTGACCACCGGTGGTGGAATGCACATGTGCTGAATCGCCAACTAGGAATATGTTGCCGGAGCGATAGGTCTTCGCCAGGCGCACCCAGCTTTCCCATGTTGAATGCCAGATGCGCTCACCCATGGTGACGCCGTCAAAATGCAGATCCAACAGTTTCTGGATGTTTTCTTCAGGGCTGGCGTTTGGGTCCGCCGACTCACCGCGATCACTGACCAGAAGGCGGTAAAAATCACCGGGCAGGTAGGCCACCATCATGAAGTGATCGGTACCAGCGCAATAGTGGATATGATCAGTAGCATCGGGAAAATTATTCAGCTTAATGTCGAGATTCTGCAGGACTGTTCCCTGGTAGTTGCTTTCCTCCTGAGCCATGTCGAGACATCGTCGCACCTGGGAGTTGATGCCGTCGCAGGCGATGACGTATTGCGCGCGGATACGCTCTTCGATTCCCGTCTGACCATCGGCAACGGTAGCTACAACTGAGACGCCTTCTGGTTCGACATGCAGCAGATGCTTGCCCCATTCAGCCCCACCACCATATCTTGCACGCCAGTAATCGCGCAGGTTGCGCTCTGTTTCATCCTGTCGGTGTATCAGCAGGTAGGGATAGCGGCAATCAGTTGTTGTGAAATCGATGCCCATGCAGACCACATGACGTTCACTGTCGCGGACATAGTGCAGGTCGTAACCACGATCGCGAATGCCTCGCGAAATGAAGCGTTGGGCGAGTGCAGGGTCGAGTAATTCGAAAATTTCCAGCATCCTGGAATGGACTGTGATGGCACGGGACGTGGCGGCTGGCGCGGGAAGACGATCAATTGTGCGAAACGGTACGCCGTAACGGGACAGTTGCAAGGACAGCATGGTTCCTGAAGCGCCGCCTCCAACAACGAGAACTTGTGTTTCGGTCATCGCCGACATGCCCAGCGGGAGTCGATGCTCCCATGCCCCCTAGCTGTTCTTATTCTTGTTATTTTCTATAGTAAGCTTTCTACAGCGGTCTTGGCAAAACCCGCTAGTTGGCAGAAAAGAGCATATGACTCGTGCCGGGAATTGAATTATTCTTGGGGGCTTTGCAGGCAGAGGCATAAGGAGTCAAGTGGTGGGGGATAAGCAGCATCCCGATGCAAAAAACAGTAAGGTCATCCGCAGGCGCAAAGTCTTGGAGGGGATGTGCATGGTGGGTATGGCGGTACCCGCCCTGGCGCAGGTCCAGGCGCCGGACCCGGAAAGCTTGAAGCCGCCACAGGCGAACGATGTGCTAGTGCATGCGTTCGGCAACGATGCCGGCAACGTGATCACTGTGGATGCACTGGCAACGGATACCAAACAGATTTTCGCCTGGGCCATGGATCCGGCAAGCGGCATGGTGCGCAACGGCACACGCCTGAACCAGTTGGTACTGATAAGGGTAGACCCGGCGCGCATGACTGAAGACACCGCGGCCCGCAGCATCAACGGCCTTGTCGCCTATTCGGGTGTGTGCAGCCATACCGGCTGCGACGTGACCGACTGGAACAGCGAGTTCCTGCGTTTCCAGTGCCCGTGCCACGAGTCACAGTTTGATCCTGCCGACGGTGCACGCGTGGTTGGCGGACCGGCACCATGGCAGCTGGCGGCATTGCCGCTTAAAGATGTCGACGGCCGTGTCGGTGTTGCCGGCGAATTCGAGGGCAGGGTGGGCTTCCAGCAACCCGGATTGTCGCCATTCGGGATATAGAGGTAAGAGGTAAGGTATAAAACAATTAAATAATCCATGGGGTAAATCAAATGTTCGATAAATTAAATACCAAGGTCATCGCAGTGCTCCTTGCATACTGTCTCTTGTCTCTTGTCTCTGGCGCCGTCCAGTCGCAGATCCCTGATTATTCAACCGTAACTGATGCAAGGCTGCAGGCCCCTGAGCCCGAGAATTGGCTCATGTTCCGCCGCACCTACGATGGCCAAGGCTTTTCCCCGCTCGACCAGATCAACGCCCGCAATGTCACCGGTCTCAAGCCTGTGTGGACCCTTTCCACCGGCCTGACAGAAGGGCACCAGTCCCCGCCTATCGTCAATGACGGCATCATGTACATCACCACACCTCTGAATCATGTCCTGGCCATCGATGCCGCCACCGGTGACGGGATCTGGGAATATTCCCGACAGATGCCTTTCGACATCTCACTGGCCCATCCGACCAACCGCGGCGTGGCCCTGTACGGTGACAATGTCTACATGGCGACGTCGGATGCCAATCTCATCGCACTGGATGCCAGAACGGGGGCGGTTATTTGGGAAAAAGCTGTGGCCGACTACCGCAGTGGATACTACATGACACTGGCGCCCCTGGCGGTGAATGGCAAGATCATGGTCGGGGCTTCAGGGGGTGAGCGCGGCATCCGTGGTTTCATCGCCGCCCTTGACGCAGAGACCGGTGATGAGCTCTGGCGCACCTACACCATTCCAGCACCCGGCGAACCCGGCAGTGAAACCTGGCTGGAAGGCGGTTGGGAAACCGGTGGCGGTTCGATTTGGGTCACCGGCAACTATGACCCGGAACTCAACCTGGCGTTCTGGGGTACCGGGAATGCTGGGCCCTGGGCCGGCGATGCCCGCCCCGGTGACAATCTTTTTGCTAATTCGGTTATCGCCCTGGATGTGGATTCCGGTGAGATGAAGGGCTATCACCAGTACCACTGGAACGGTTCATGGGACTGGGACGAGGTCTCTCCTCCCATGCTCCTGGACGTGGAGCGTGGTGGTCGTACGATAAAGGGGCTGGTGCACCCAGGCCGCAACGGCTACCTGTGGCTGCTCGAGCGCAGTGCCGAGGGCATCAAGTTCATCGATGCCGAACCCTTCGTCTACCAGAATGTGTTCACCAATATCGATGCCGAAACCGGCCGCCCAACCTACGACATGGACCACAAGCCGGGCGTGGGCAAGAATGCCGCCTATTGTCCGTCACTGTCCGGCGGCAAGAACTGGGTGCCTGCTGCCTACAGCCCGCAGACCGGACTGTTGTACATCCCAGCCAATGACAACTACTGCTCATCCTGGGAAGGTGTCAATGTCGAATATCGGCCGGGACAGGGCTTTACCGGCACCGCCAACATGAGTGCGAGTCTAGTGGAAGGTGCTGATCACATCGGTGAGATTCAGGCGTGGAATATGAATACCGGCGAGGAAGTGTGGACGAGGGAATTTGAACTTGCCAACTGGGGCCCGATTCTGGCTACCGGCGGCAACCTAATCTTTTCCGGCGGCACAGCTGACCGCTACTTCCGCGCGCACAATGCCAGTACCGGTGACCTACTCTGGGAGCAGCGATTAAATTCCGGAATCACCGGCGTGCCCAGCACGTTCGAGGTCGACGGCAAACAATATGTCGCCGTGCAGTCCGGCTGGGGTATCGACGCGGCCGGCATGCAGCGTCGCCTGGATGCCCTGCAGGGACGCACCACGATCGTTCCGCAGGGTGGGGTGCTCTGGGTATTTGCGCTGGACGACTAACTGAACGCCTTCAGTGTGTGAAGGAATAGATCACTGCATTAGTGCCTAATCTGAAGGCATCGGTAGACGGTTTTAAGGGCATTCTGCCGTCGGAATACCAGTCCCAGAAATTGGCGAGATCGTTGTTGTGGCCGGCGAGTATGCCGAGCCTGCCCTGCTTGTCGAACAGGCCGTAGTAGGTAATGGCTCCGCCTGGCACTGAATCTGCCATGGCCTGCAGGTCTTCCAGCGGTGTATGCACCCTGAACACCTCGTGGTCGAGCGACACCGGGATGAAATCATTGTCCGGGAAAGCCCGCTTTACTTGCGAGTGCATCTGTGCCCACTGCCAGGGTCCGTCGAAATCATCCATCAGAACAAAGCCTCCGCGCATGACGAACTCGCGCAGGTTGATCACTTCCTGGTCTGTGAGTTCCATTTCCCCGGGTTCGGAGACGTACGCGAAGGGATACTCGAAGACGTCGGGTTCACCGAGCTCGATGATACGATAGGAATTGATATCCATGCTTATCAGCGTCGCACGTTCTAAGAATTCATTCAGGTTGATATCGGAATCCGGGTAGTTGTGTGACCAACCCATGTGCCCGATGTCGCCGTTGGTGCCGAAGTGCCAGCGCGCGGCAGTGAATTCACGTACCGGCGGGTCGTTCTGAAAGATGCGATAGCCACGACCGAACTGGGCCAGGGCCGGTGCGGTGACCAGCAGGGATGAGAGCAGGAGCAGGGTGGCACGCTTCATATGCGCAGATTATAGGCCACCGGTGCTATTCCGGAAACTCCACGATATTGAAGGTTGCTCCATCATCACCCCGAAAACGCATGGCGCACTCACCCCAGCTTTCCGGCATGTTCCACTCCACTTCTGCCTGAAAGGCCAGGCGTATTACGCGGTCGCCGCACTGGAAATCCAGCGTCTCGATGTCACCGGTCACATTGACCGCCGCGAGAATGCGGTGGACGGGGTAGTGGAGGGTCTCACCTCGCTCGATGACCTTGGCAGAGGTTAGGCGCTGGCCGGCATTCATCAGCTGCCTGACCTGGCCGGCCTGGGCTTCCATCTGTTCGCTGACAGCATCCTCGTTGAGATTCAGCAGGTTGTCGAACACATTGAGTACAGCCTTCACATTGCCGGACGAGATGTTAGCGACATAGCCGCGTTGGTATGCAGATTCGAGCAGGGTGTTGTTCAGTACTTCCAGGGTTGCCTTGGGGCGTTGCACGCCGCCGGCCGACCGTGTGCCCTGGCCGCGCTGCGCGCCAGAACGAAGTGGGGCAGGAGTCGCCGCGCGCGGGACGTTGTCCTGGTGGTGTGCCTGCAGCCGTGTGCTCATGAAATCGTCAGTAAAAATTTCCGGGATGTTGACGACGAAGATGCGGTTGTGAGTAATCGCCGTTTCAAGGTTGAAATCGTTGTGCTCGCCCGGCAGGTAGGTCTGTGAAGCCCTGTCCAGCGCATGCACGGCCTGTACCGCGCGGTTGGTAGCCAGGTAGATTTCACCGAGCCTCAGGTGGAAAACGGCGTCTTCGAAATACAGGCGGGTGTTCTCTTCTAGGGCTTTTTTGAGCAGGGCTTCGGCCTCGTCGGCCTTGTTTTCCCGCATCAGTTCTTCTGCGCGCGTCAGTTCGGAATTGGGGTTGGGACCCATCGTATGGAACATGTTGCGGATAACGAATCGCGTGCTCAGGCGAAAGCCGGGCCAGTCCACGGCTTCGCCGCGCTCGCTGGCTGGTTTGAATCGCAGCTGACGAGCCGCGGCGATGGCGGCATCAACAAAGCGGTCTTCAAAGAAGCCGTCGACTACGGCAATATCATCGATGCTGCCGTCGCTCTTCACGGTAAAGTCCAGGACCACCAGCGCCTCGCGATCCCACGGGCGGGGGTATTGCGCTGTCACGTCATCGAGATTGAGGACACTGGGGCCTATTTGCTGAGAAAGCACAGTGCCTGCAAATGACAACAGCAGCAGGGTGGCGAGAAATTTTAGGAAGGAGCAGCCATTCGGAACCAGTTTTTTCATCATTATTCTCCTGGTGTTGTGTGCCTTCCAATATAGCCCATGCCTGTACGGGATTAAAGTTTGTACTTGCTCTGTAACTGGCCGGTGCCGATGACAAGACCAAGGAAACGTCCGAGGCAGGATGCTTAGGGCGAGCGGATAGGGATGTACGTCTGCGCTTTCCGCGCTTGATCGGTGACGGCCATACAAGCATTCATCCCTTACTATGAAGTGCCGAATGTGGGATGCTTCAACTTTGTAACACGCATAGGCGAACGGATTGTCCAACACACGCAGTATATTCTGGCACGATTATGAGACCTGGGGCGCCGAGCCGCGCAAGGATAGACCCTGCCAGTTTGCGGGCATTAGGACCGACGAGGATCTCAATATCATCGACGATCCCGTTGTGATCTTCTGCAAACCCACACCTGAATACCTGCCCCATCCCAATGCCTGTCTCGTGACCGGCATCAGTCCCGCAGTAGCCTTGGGAAAGGGGCTTGATGAAGCCGAGTTCTGCTATCGCATCGCCGAGCAGTTCGTCCAGCCCAATACCTGTGTCGCCGGCTACAACAGTATACGCTTTGACGACGAGGTTACCCGCCACATGCTCTACCGCTGCTTCTATGATCCCTACGAACGCGAGTGGAAAAACGGCAACTCACGCTGGGACATCATCGACCTTGTACGCATGACCCATGCCCTTAGACCCGGCGGAATCGAATGGCCAAGGAAGGAAGACGGCACCGCCAGTTTTCGCCTGGAAAATCTCACCGCCAGCAACGGTATCGCGCATGTCGGCGCGCACGATGCGCTGGCGGATGTGCGCGCCACCATCGATATGGCAAAACTGGTGAAGACATCACAGCCCAAGCTCTATGACTGGCTTTACCAGCTGCGCAACAAGAACAAGGTCAAACCACTCCTCGACCTGAAAAAAAAAGACATGGTGCTGCACGTCTCTGGCATGTTTCCCGCCAGCCGTGGTTGCCTGGCCGTGATCATGCCGCTGATGCTGCACCCGACTAACCAGAATGGGATCATCGTGTTTGACTTGGCGCAAGATCCCGAGACTTGGCTCGACCTTGAGCCCGATGCCATCCGCCAAATGCTGTTCACCCGCAGCGGTAATCTAGCTGAGGGTGAAGAGCGGATCGCCCTGAAAACGGTGCATATCAACAAGTGCCCGGCGCTGGCCCCACTGGCCACGCTTGATGAGCATGCCCGGAATACCTGGTGCGTCGACCTTGCCACATGCGAACGGCACCGGGAAAAGTTGCTGGCGGATGCGACGCTCCAGGACAAGTTGCGCCGGGTATTCGCCGAGCCGGAACATGCGGAGTTGACTGACCCCGACCAAATGCTATACAGCGGCGGTTTCTTTTCCGACCAGGACAGGAATCTTATGGATGATATTCGCAACTCGCCGCCCGAAGCACTGCACTCACTGTCATTGCCGTTCCAGGACCCGCGCCTGGCCGAAATGCTGTTCCGCTACCGGGCCAGGAATTATCCCGACACGTTGGACGCGGGAGAGCAGGAGCGCTGGCAGGCCTGGTGTGCAGATCAGCTCACGCATAATCCCAATGGCGTCGGCCTGGAAGCGAAGTCATATTTCTCGATCCTGGATGAACTGGTGCAGGAAAAACCCGAGGCGGCACAATTCCTCGCTGAACTGCGTTCTTACGGCCAGAGTATTTGCACTCTTATGGGGGTTGCGTTATGAGGTGCCTGAACCTGCTCAAGCGTACCGGCCCCGGTATCATCGTGGCAGCGACGGGCCTGGGTGCCGGCGATATCGTGGCAGCCTCTGCCGCAGGCGCCCAGTTTGGCACCGTGCTGTTGTGGGCGGTAATCTTCGGTGGCGTCCTCAAGTTCGTAATCACAGAAGGCATTGGCCGCTGGCAACTGACCACCGATACCACATTACTGGAGGGCTGGATCGACAGGCTGCCCCGGTTCTTCAGCTGGTACTTCGTCGCCTATCTCTTCCTGTGGACCTTCATGGTGGCGGCCGCAATGATGGCCGCCTGTGGCCTGGCGGCCTATGCATTCTTTCCCGGCCTGTCCGTGGGTGCCTGGGGTGCGATCCACGCAGTCGTGGCCCTGGTGATCGTCTGGATCGGTCGCTACCAGATGCTGGAAGCGGCGATGAAATTCTTCATCGGCCTGATGTTCATTACCGTGCTGTATTGTGCCATCCGCGTGCTGCCAGACATGGGTGGCATCATTTCCGGGATGTTGATACCGCGCGTACCCGAAGCCGGTATGGCGCTGGTATTGGGCGTAATTGGGGGAGTGGGAGGCAGCATCACCATTATGAGCTATGGCTACTGGATGCGGGAAGCGGGCTGGGAAGGCAAGGATATGATGCCGTTGATGCGAGTCGACCTAGCCGTTGCCTACGGTCTGACCGCAGCCTTTGGCGTGGCCATCATCATCATTTCCGCCGGGGTGCACCCGGAAGTGGTTTCCGGTAACAACATGGCACTGGCAGTTGCGGACCAGCTGGTGCCGGTAATGGGGGAGACCGGCAAGTGGATATTCCTGTTCGGTTTCTGGGGAGCGGTGTTCAGCTCTATGATCGGCGTCTGGCATGGTGTGCCGTTCCTGTTCGCCAACTTCCTCTACCATTTCACCCAGCATACGCACCTGCTGGAATCCCACGCCAGCATTTCCAGGACCCCGGCCTACCGCGGTTATCTGGCTTACCTGGCCATCCTGCCCATGTCCTTGTTACTGCTGGAGCGTCCGGTGTGGATCGTTATCACCTACGCGGTAACCGGAGCCATCTTCATGCCTCTGCTGGCGGCCCTGTTGTTGTACATGAATTCGTGCCGGTCCTGGCTTGGCGAGCATGCCAACAGCTGGCCCAGCAAGCTGTTCCTAGGCGTCAGCCTGCTGATTTTCGGCTATCTGCTGATCCTGGAATTGTTGAGCCGTCTAACTGCCTGAAAGGGATTGGCGATTCTTTTCCAATTTCTCGGGTAAACCTTTAAAATTGCGCCTTCTATTAAAACAGTAACTCCCCCCTATGCATGATTTTGAGGACATAAGGCCTTATCGCGATGAGGAGGTCCGGCCTGTTATCGACAGGCTGCTAGAGGATGAGTCCCTGTCTAGGGCCCTGGCCAGGTTCAGGCACCCCTTGCTGTTCCGTTTGCTACCCGGATGGGTGACAGGCAAGGCGCAGGCTGCGCTGGCCGCGGAAACCGCCCATGTGCAGAACATCAGCGATGTACAGCAGGTGATCGAGAAATACCTGGACAAGCTCATCGAGCACACTACCACGGGCCTGTCTTCCGAAGGTCTCGACGCCCTCGATGACAGCCAGCCCTACCTGTTCATGAGCAATCATCGCGACATCACCATGGATCCAGCGCTGGTGAACTACATGATCTATCACCACGGGCTGAAAACCCTGCAGATCGCCATCGGTGATAACCTGCTCAAGCGACCATTCCTGACCGACCTGATGAAGCTGAACAAGAGTTTCATTGTCAAGCGCTCGGTGCAGGGCAGGGACTTGCTCAAAGCCAGCAAGCAACTATCGGCCTACATTCACCACTGCATCAAAAGTGGCGAAAATGTCTGGATCGCCCAGCGCGAGGGCCGCGCCAAGGATGGTATAGACAAAACCGAGACCGCCATCATCAAGATGCTGCACATGGCTGACCGTGAATCCACGCTCAAGCTCAGCCTGCAGGAATCCATGAACTCGCTGAATATCGTGCCGGTATCCATTTCCTTCGAGTACGATCCCTGTGACCGTCTCAAGGCCGAGGAGCTCTACACCATTGACACTGCCGGCAAGTACGAAAAGGATGAAAACTCCGACGTGCGCAGCATCCTGAAAGGCATGATCGGTGACAAGGGCGACGTACATGTCACCTTCGGCAGTCCTATGCAATTCGGCGACGCGGTCACCGCGGAAAGCGTGGCCAGGCAGCTAGACGAAAGGATCATTAGCAACTATCGCCTACATGCCGTGAACTACATCGCCATGGAGATGGTGCAGGCCGACTTCATCGATTTCGACAAACTGCCTGCAATCCTCGGCATCAGTACCGGCGAGATCAGCGGCAAACGCCGCGAGTTCAAAAAACGCCTCGGCAGCATGCCGAAGAACTTGCAACCCTATGTACTGAACATGTATGCCAACCCGGTCATCCGCAAAACCGAAATTGGGAGATCATGACCTCAATTTGGCAAAGCGGAATCCACACACTATATTGAAAGCACGTTGTATTCCCGCGGTAGGCTTTTTTCCTGATGCTTTCTGACGAACTCAAGCAAACCATCCAGCACCATTACTCCACGCTGGTCAAAAACAGGAACCTGCAGAATCGACCCGGTCAGAAACTGATGATCGCTGACATCGCCAATTGCCTGTCCAGCGTGGAAATCGGTGAAGACGGCAATCGGATTTCCCCGCAACCTCCCATCTGCGTCATCGAGGCGGGAACCGGCATCGGCAAAACCATCGCCTACCTGTTATCCGTTATTCCCATAGCCAGGGCCATGGACAAGAAGGTCATCCTCGCCACGGCCACGGTCGCTTTGCAGGAACAGGTCATGATCAAGGATATTCCTGACCTGCTTAAGCATAGTGGAATGCAGTTTTCCTATTCGCTGGCCAAAGGGCGCGGACGCTACCTGTGTCTGTCCAAGCTCGACAATACCCTGAGAACCGGCAGCAGCCAGGAAGCCATGCTCGATCTGTATGGCCTGGAACTGGAAGACCCAACCACGGCCGACAAGGAGCTGTACCAGGCCATGCTCGATGCGCTCATCGGTGGCAAGTGGAAGGGCGACCGGGATGACTGGAAAACCGTGCTAACCGAAAATCAGTGGCGCAACGTGGCGGTGGAAAAGGGCCAGTGCTCAGGCAATCGCTGCTCCAATTTCAGCAACTGTTGTTTCTTCCGCAGCCGCAACAACATGCAAAAAGCGGATTGCATCGTCGCCAACCACGATCTGGTGCTGGCGGACCTGGCACTGGGCGGGGGCGTCATCTTACCGCCGCCGGAAGACTGCATCTACATCTTCGACGAGGCGCATCACCTGCCCCTTAAAGGCGTGTCGCATTTTTCCCACTTCATTCGCCTGCGCACCACGATGACTTGGCTTGATCGAATCACTGCGATCTTCAAGGGCGTCACCATAGAGCTCGGCAACGATGCCGAACTTGCCACCCAGCTGGGCAAAGCCCAAAAGGCCGCCGAGCAGACCCGGGCGGTACTGCACCAACATTTGCCGCTGTTCCAGGAATTCTCCGACCGGGCCGAATTCGCCAACGCCGAAGGAGACGTCACTCAGTTCACTTTCGATCAGGGCGTGGTGCCCGATGCACTGCGCGAGGTCAGCAGCAACATCATGGGCGAGTTCCGTGAACTCGATGACCGCCTCAAACTCATCGCTGATAGGCTCAAGGAATGCATGGAAAACGACGCCGGGGATATCGACCGCCAGACCGCGGAGAACTGGTACCCCGTCTTCGGAATCATGCAGGCGCGCGCGGAAGGCTCTATCCAGCTCTGGCGCAGTTTTGCCATCGAGGACCATGCCGGATATTCGCCTAACGCCCGCTGGCTGACATTTCGGCCTTTAGGGAACGAGCAAGAAATTACCGTTTCCTCTAGCCCGGTGCTAGCCGCCGATGCGCTTATTGAATACCTGTGGCAGGACTGCTTTGCCGCGGTGCTGACCTCGGCGACCCTGACCGCCCTGGGCAGTTTCGATTTCCTCAGCATGCGCTCCGGCCTGCATGAGGATACCTTCTACCGACAAATCAGCAGTCCCTTCGATTTTCCAAATCGCGCCAGCCTCCACATCCCAAAAACGGGCTTTGATCCGTCGAGCTCGGAAGCGCATACGCAGGCCATCATCGACGTGTTGCCGTCACTGGTGAATGAAAACGAGGGCAATCTTGTGCTGTTTTCCTCCAGGCGGCAAATGCAGAATGTCCTGCAGGGCCTACCGGAGGAGTTCCAGTTCAACATTCTTTCGCAGGATGACCACGCCAAGCAGGAGCTAATCCGGTTGCACAAGGAACGCGTTGACAAAGGACAGACCAGCATCATCTTCGGCCTTGCCAGCCTTACTGAGGGCATCGACCTGCCGGGTGGTTATTGCACCCACGTCATCATTGCCAAGATCCCTTTCTCTGTGCCTAACGACCCTGTGGAAGCGACGCTTGGAGACTGGATCAAAGCCCAGGGCAAGAATCCCTTCATGGAAATCTCAGTACCCGAAGCCTCCATGCGTCTGATCCAGGCCAGCGGCCGTTTGCTGCGCACGGAGAGTGATGCCGGCCGTATCACCATCCTCGATGAGCGCCTACTGAAAAAGCATTATGGCAGGGGCATCATCGGTTCGTTGCCGCCGTATCGCCTAGAAACTTTCGAATCAGCCGTAATTGAGGATGATGTCTCCCTATAAATGGGTATTCCACTTAACACGTTGTACTTTACAGGAAGCAAACAATGAGTGACTCCAACAAGAATCAGCCGCCCGGATACGAACCCCCAAAAGTCTGGAAGTGGGCCGGGCAGGATGGTGGTGAATGGACCAGTATCAACCGGCCCATCGCCACACCGACCCACGAAAAGGATCTGCCGGTGGGGGAACATCCATTCCAACTTTATTCGCTGGGAACACCCAACGGGCAGAAGGTCACCATCATGCTGGAGGAGTTACTGGCGCTGGGACACAGCGGGGTAGAATACGATGCCTGGTATATCAACATCATCAGCGGCGATCAGTTCAGCACGGGTTTCACGGCGGTCAATCCCAATGCCAAGATTCCGGCTATGATGGATCATTCCACCAATCCCCCCACGCGTCTGTTTGAAAGCGGCTCGATGCTTTTCTATCTGGCAGAGAAGTTCGGGGAGTTTCTGCCCACGACACAGCCGGCCCGGGCCGAGACCATGAATTGGCTGATGTGGCAAATGGCCTCGGCTCCATTTCTTGGCGGCGGGTTCGGCCATTTCTACGCCTACGCCCCCTACAAGATGGAATACCCCATCGATCGTTACACCATGGAAACCAAGCGCCTGATGCACGTGCTCGACCTACACTTGGCCGACCACGAATATCTGGCAGGTGATACATACACCATCGCCGATATTGCCAACTGGCCCTGGTATGGCTCCATGATGAATGACGCCTACAATGGGGGAGAATTTCTGTCGGTTGAGCAATACACAAACGTGCGCCGCTGGACTGACCAGATCGGTGCCAGGGAAGCGGTGAAGCGCGGCAAAATGGTCAATCGGGGCCTTGGCCCGCTGGAAGGGCAGCTAAGGGAGCGCCACCACGCCGACGATTTCTTTAACAACACCCAGGACAAGGTGGAAGCACGAGGCGGTAAACGTATTTGAGGTAGGTCACATACACGAATACTCTCTGTGAAACGCCCGCCAGGGTAACTAGCTTCTCTCTGACAGTAGGTTCTGGTCAACCAGGTAATCGTATATAAGCCGTGCGCTGTTTTTGGGAGATGTACTCGGCGTAATCACCAGTTCTGATTGATCGGGGACTTCATAGGGCGAATCGATACCGGTGAAATTTTTAATCTCGCCCCGCCTGGCTTTTTCGTAAAGTTGCTTCGGATCGCGATCTTCGCAGACGTCCAGCGGCGTATCCATAAACACCTCGATGAAGGGCAGCGCACCCGCAGCATGCATTTCCCGTACGAGATGGCGGTCACGTCGGAACGGTGAGATAAAACTGGATAGCACGATCATGCCGGCATCGGCGAAAAGCTTGGAAACTTCGCCGACGCGGCGGATATTTTCTTCGCGGTCGGCATCGGAGAAACCGAGGTTATTGTTCAGGCCGTGGCGCACATTGTCGCCATCAAGCACGTAACACTTGAAACCCTTGTCTGTGAGCAGGTGTTCCATGGTGAAGGCCAGTGTGCTCTTACCGGAGCCGCTAAGACCGGTGAACCACAAGGTGGCGCCTTTCTGGCAGAAGACTTCTTCACGCCTGGCGCGGTCAACCCGACCCTCATGCCAGACGATGTTCGAACTTTTCTTGGATGTCATACGGTTCACTTCTTTTTTTAAAGTTAGTAATTATTAAATTTGGACACGACGAATACTCTGGATGACTACAGGCTGCAAAGGTCGGTTTTGGTTGTCTACGGGCACGCGGCCGATGGCGTCAAGCACTTCCAAGCCAAGACGGACCTTACCGAACACGGTGTGCTTGCCGGCGAGCCAGTCTGTATCGACTAAGCTGATGAAAAACTGCGAACCGTTGCTGTTCGGGCCGCTGTTGGCCATGGCGATAACTCCTCGTAGCGGCATGCGCGAGATATAGCGTTCGCTGTACTGGTAGCCCAGGTTCTCAAAACTTTCCTTCACGGTCATGCCCCGCACGATACGGTTAACCTCGTCGATGCGCGTTTCCAGTTGAGCCTGGCTGGTGATGCCGAGTTTGTTATACAGGGGTTTTAGGATTTTGTTCTGGAAATCCTGCTGGTTGCCGATGGCGAGCAGGGGATGAGCAGCACCCGTGTCGTCAAGCACTAGCATCTTGTCCAGGCCGAGACTGCGCGCATTTATTTCGTCACGGAAACTGAAACCCGGAGTGCCGTCGCCGCGCCCGTTAGGGCTGCCACCCTGGATCATGAAGCCGTCAATGACGCGGTGAAATATCAGGCCGTCATACAGCGGCACAAGTAATTCCAGACCGGTGTTGGGATCGATCCATGGACGAGTGCCTTCGGCAAGGCCAAGAAAGGTTTCCACCGTCAGCGGCGCCTCTTCCGGGAAAAGTTCCAGGAACATCGACCCCATATTCGTGCGAATTTCAACCACGGGATTGTTGAAGTCTTCGCGGCTGAAAAAGGCGGAGACAGTCGGTGTAGGCTGACTGGAGGTTTCAAGGGTGACGTTGACCGCGGGGGATGTTTCCCCGACCTGTGGCAGAACGAGTTCTCCGGTCGTGATCGGCTGGCTATAAACGACTGGCGTGAACAGCAGGCAAAACAGGAAACGGGTCAGTCGGGTCATAACTACGGGTCAGACGGCGTTGAGTGGGTGATCTGTTGGCAAGGTGCGCCCCATCCAGATGAGCAGCTTGTGTTTCATGTGTACGACGTCTCCTTGGTTCTTTGCTAGAGTCTGGATCATGTTATCCCTCACCAGGAGAGCATCGAACTTGCCTGCACCTCGTTTCTCACAGCTGGCACAGCCGATACGGATGGCTTTGCTTAGCAACTCCTACTCATTCTTGATTTTTTTGACGGCGGTCATGAAGGTGAGTCTAGCATATCCCTTATCCACTTTGATCGCTCTGGCATCGGCCTATTGCCGAAATCGAGCGAGTCAGGGAAATCTTGTGGTTGATCAGTACTAGGTGTGGTGGCTTACATTTTGCCCCATCTGCGCCACTTCTTTGAGCATGCGCGTGACCTTGGGGTTGCTCAGGTAGGGATGAAAGTCGGGTAGGATGAATAAGCCTGGATGGGTTGTGGAATTGATATGGTTAAGCACCACGTAGGGATCGTCATTGAATTTCTGCGGTTCTAGGCCGATTTCTAGACGTTTGAAGCCCGAGATGATGGAATAGCTGTACAGTGCCTTGTGTACCTAGCCGACAAGAGTATGGAAGGCCAGAATGATGGTCCGCTCTTTCCGGGAATCGATAACGATGATCGGCGTCTTCGACTCAACCAGTACTTTTAAATCATCGTAATCGGACATCTAAACGCATTTCGTTAGTTGCTGCGCCGTGCAAGAATTATCCATGTGCGGTGGTTTTTGGGCAGAAAAAAAACCTGAAACGTACTGCAAAAAACGTTTCCGATTTCAGGTCTCAATCGGCGCTCAACCCCTATGGGGTGTTGTATGGTTGTTTCAGTGCACGATTTTCTTGGGGTCGCTGCCTTCCTCTAGGTCCCTCTGACTGATTTCCACCACAAAGCTTTCCTGCTGCAGCTGGCGAGTGGCTTGCACCCGTTCCTCAGCCTCAGCCTGGGCCACTTTCTTGCCGTCATCAAACATTTCGGCGTTCAATGACATCTGGCGAGTCAAATGTTTTTTGAGACGGTCCACAACACAAGTCATCACTTCCAGCGTCTGGCTCAACTGATCCAGTGTGATGAGTGTCTGTTCCGCGTTCTGCTCCACGTCTTTTTTATCGGCCATAGGAATGATTCCTTCTATTGCCAGCGGGTTATTTCAGCTTGTCCATTTGTTGTAGTGCTTCTCTGATTCTTTATTGCACATCGTCTCCAATTTTTGGTCCCAGTTAATCCCAGGTGAGTGCTCCACCTGTTTGATACTCAATTACTCGAGTCTCAAAGAAGTTCTTCTCCTTGCGCAGGTCCATGATCTCGCTCATCCACGGGAATGGATTCTGCGTGCCGGGGAACTGCTCCGGCAGGCCGATCTGGGCGAGACGGCGGTTGGCGATGAACTTTAGGTAATCCTCCATCATGGCGGCATTCATGCCGAGTACGCCGCGCGGCATGGTGTCGCGGGCATATTCGATTTCCAGCTGCGTGGCTTCCAGGATCATCTGGGTGGCCTGCTGTTTCATATCTGCATCCCACAGTTTCGGATTTTCCAGCTTGATCTGATTGATCATGTCGATGCCGAAGTTCAGATGCATGGATTCGTCGCGCAGGATGTACTGGAACTGCTCGGAAGTGCCGGTCATCTTGTTGCGGCGGCCCATGGACAGGATCTGGGTGAAGCCGCAATAGAAGAAGATACCTTCCAAGCAGCAGTAGAACGCGATCAGATTCTTCAGTAGCTGCTTGTCCGTCTCGGGTGTGCCGGTATGGAAGGTCGGGTCTGAAATCTCCTTGGTGTACTTCAGGCCCCAGGAGGCCTTCTTCGCCACCGAGGGAATCTCGTGGTACATGTTGAAAATCTCGCCTTCATCCATGCCCAGCGACTCGATACAGTACTGGTAGGCGTGGGTGTGAATGGCTTCCTCGAAGGCCTGGCGCAGGATGTACTGGCGGCATTCGGGGTTGGTGATGAGGCGGTAGATGGCCAGCACCAGGTTGTTGGCGACAAGGGAGTCGGCGGTGGAGAAGAAGCCCAGGTTGCGCTTGACGATGATGCGCTCGTCGTCGGTCAGGCCGTCGGGTCGTTTCCAGAGCGCGATGTCAGCGTTCATGTTGATTTCCTGCGGCATCCAGTGGTTGGCGCAACCATCAAGGTATTTCTGCCAGGCCCATTCGTATTTGAAAGGCACCAGCTGGTTGAGGTCGGCGCGGCAGTTGATCATGCGCTTCTGGTCGACGGTGACGCGCTCGGCGCTGCCGGCCAGTTCTTCCTGCCCGTCGGTGTAGTCCATCTCGGCCACGGTCTTCATGGCCTGCTCAACGGCGGTCAGGTCGCTGTCTGGCTCAACGGAGGCGGCAGTGGGGACATCACCCACGCTGGGAAGGCCGTTTCCTGTGCCGGGGACATTTCCTGAATGGCAGGAGAGGGCTCTCCCTTTGTAAATACAGCTTCATCCTGGAAGGCCTGTGGTGCTTCGACAGCCATCGTCTCTTGCACTTCATTTGCCGCAGGCTCGCTGTAGCGCATCGGTGCCTTGGCAGGTGCGGTGTCCTCGTTGTTGAACTCATCCCATGACAGCATAGTGATTCCCCTGTGTCTTAACTTTTCAATGACTCTTTCGTTAGTTGGTTGCCCCGGTTACTGGCAAGCCTCGCAATCCGGATCATCCAGTGAGCAGGCCTTGGGTACTTCGGCCGGGCCGGCTTCTTCATGCATCATCATCGTCTGGTCGATGTTGGCGGAGACCTTGTTCAGCGTGCCGGAAGATACCGTGGACTTCTCGGTGCTTGTAGCCGCCATGGCGCGCAGGTAGTAGGTGGTCTTAAGGCCACGGTACCAGGCCATGCGGTAGGTCACGTCCAGCTTCTTGCCGTTGGCCTCACTGATGTAAAGGTTCAGCGACTGCGCCTGGTCGATCCATTTCTGCCGGCGGCTGGCGGCGTCGACGAGCCAGCGCGGGTTGATCTCGAATGCGGTGGCATACAGCGTCTTCAGGCGCTGCGGAATGCGGTCGATCTTCTGCACGCTGCCGTCGTAGTACTTCAGGTCGTTGATCATGACGCTGTCCCACAGGCCTTCCGCTTTCAGGTCGTGGATCAGGTACGGGTTGACCACGGTGAACTCGCCGGACAGGTTCGATTTCACGTACAGGTTCTGGTATGTGGGTTCGATGGACTGCGAAACGCCGGTGATGTTGGCGATGGTAGCGGTCGGCGCAATGGCCATGACGTTGGAGTTGCGCATGCCGACTGCCTTCACCCGTTCGCGCATGGCGTCCCAGTCCATAGTGGCGCTGAAATCGACTTCCATGTAACCCTCGCCACGCTCGGCCTGCAGTTTCTTCAGCGAGTCGATTGGCAGGATGCCTTGGCTCCACAGAGAACCTTGGAAGCTCTCGTAGGGTCCGCGTTCATCGGCCAGCATGGTGGAGGCCTCGATAGCGTAATAGCTGATGGCTTCCATGGAGCTGTCGGCGAAACCGACGGCGGCTTCTGAGGAGTAGGGGATCTGCTGGACGTATAGTGAATCCTGGAAACCCATCATGCCGAGACCGACGGGACGGTGCTTCATGTTGGAATTACGCGCCGCTTCCACCGAGTAGTAGTTGATGTCGATGACGTTATCGAGCATGCGAACCGCGGTGTGCACGGTCTTGCGCAGTTTTTCTTTGTCCAGTCCATCGGCGGTCACGTGGTTGACCATATTGATGGAGCCTAGGTTACAGACCGCAATTTCACTATTAGAGGGATTCTTCCTGTCATAGCTGGTGTTTAGGGTGATCTCTGTACACAGGTTGGAGGAATGCACGGTGCCGACATGCTGCTGCGGTGAGCGGATGTTGCAGGCATCCTTGAACGTGATCCAGGGATGCCCGGTTTCAAACAGCATAGACAGCATTTTTCGCCAGAGGTCCTTGGCCCGCACGGTCTTGTACACGTAGAGCGAGCCCTCCTTGGCGATTTTTTCGTAGTGCACATAGCGTTCTTCGAAGGCCTTGCCATGAAGATCGTGCAGGTCAGGGACCTCATTTGGCGAAAAAAGCGTCCACTCCTGGTCTTCAAACACACGTTTCATGAACAGGTCCGGAATCCAGTTGGCGGTATTCATGTCGTGTGCACGGCGACGGTCGTCACCGGTGTTCTTGCGTAGTTCCAGGAATTCTTCAATGTCCAGGTGCCAGGTTTCCAGGTAGGAACACACGGCGCCCTTACGCTTGCCGCCCTGGTTGACGGCAACCGCGGTGTCGTTGACCACTTTCAGGAACGGCACCACGCCCTGTGACTTACCGTTGGTGCCCTTGATGTAGGCACCCAGCGCGCGCACTGGGGTCCAGTCGTTGCCGAGACCGCCGGCCCACTTGGACAGCATGGCATTGTCGTGGATGGCGTTGTAGATGCCGCTGAGATCGTCGGGCACCGTGGTCAGAAAGCAGGAAGACAGCTGTGGGCGCATGGTGCCGGAGTTAAACAGCTGCGGCGTGGATACCATGTAGTCGAAGCTCGAGAGCAGGTTGTAGAACTCGATGGCGCGGTCTTCGCGGTTTGCCTCGTTGGAGGCAAGACCCATAGCCACGCGCATAAAGAAGATCTGCGGCAGCTCGAAACGCGTGCCTTCGCTGTGTATGAAGTAGCGGTCATACAGGGTCTGCAGGCCAAGGTAGGTGAACTGGTCGTCACGGTCCGCTTTCAGGGCCTGACCCAGGCGCTCCAAGTCGTATTCAAGCAGGTGGGGGGACAACAGTTCCAGTTCCACGCCGCGCTCGATATAGGGGCGCAGGGCGGTGGCGTACTTGTAATGCATCTCACTCTGAGTGGCGCTGTCGGCGACGCCCAGGAAACCCAGGGCTTCACTGCGCAGGGTGTCGAGTAGGAGGCGGGCAGCAACATAGCTGTAGTTGGGCTCTTTTTCCACCATGGTGCGTGCTGTCATCACCAGGGATACCTGCACATCGCTGTGTTTCACGCCGGAATAGAGGTTCTTCAGCGTCTCGACATAAATGGCTTCCCCGTTGACGTCTTCCAGGCCTTCGCAGGCCTCGGAAATGATGGTCTGCAGGCGCGCGGTATCTAGCGGCTTGGAGGAGCCGTCCAACATGGTCACCATGATGTCGGATTTGGGTGCTTCCGCCTGGGGGTTCTGGGCACGTTCACGCTCACGCTCGCGGGCACGCTCGGCACGGTAGATCACGTAGCTCCTGGCCACTTTGTGTTCGCCGGAGCGCATCAGCATCAGTTCCACCTGGTCCTGGATTTCCTCGATGTGGATACTGCCTCCGGAAGGCATGCGCCGCTTGAAGGTTGCCATGATCTCGTCGGTCATCTTCTGCACAGTTTCGTGGATGCGGCTGGAGCCGGCAGCATTGCCGCCTTCCTCCGCAATGAATGCCTTGGTGATGGCTACGGAAATCTTGGACGCATCAAAGCCGACCACCGCACCATTACGCTTTATCACGCGCAAAGTGCCCGGAGCCATGGCGGCGATGGAGCTGTCGGTGGTGTCCTGCTGACGCGGTGCAGCTGGGGAGGCTGAGGTGGATGATTTTACTTCTGTGTGCATGGTGGTGACTCCGGGATTTGCCCTTTTTTCTTATTGGGTGTTACTTGTTCGTAATGAGTACTCATATCCTGCGAGTGCGGGTTTGTGTTCTGCCTGTACAGTATTTTCTGGTCATGGCGGCATGGTTAGCCCTGAGATTGGGCCGGTTTGGCCCGGATTTCCCAAACACAACATGTAGTGGTTGGGCGAAATCCCTCTTTTTAATCCGAGGGGCTGTAGATAAGCCTTCGGAAGCTGGGGGCAGGAGGTCAGCAGCGCATTTCTTGACTGTTTTCAGCGACGAAAAAGGGTATTTTTGACCGTGTTCTGCTGGAGTCCGTTATCCCCAAAATTCACATTTACCTTAGTTTCAGACTGCTTTAAGTCCTATTTCTAACCAATGATTGTTATTGATTTTTTGCCGTTGGACGATTCTAAGCTAGTCTAATCAAAGGAATGTAAAAGCACAATATATTGTGTAAAAAACCTGAACACGCACTATATCAGGTATTTTTTTCCCCTTGCAAGCCAATAATGTGTGTATTTGATGTGGATAAAATGTACATAGCATGGGAGTTTATGTGGCAATTGCCAGGCCTTGATAGGCCTATTTGTGACGGTGCACCAACAGGGGGCAAGTTATACACAATTTGTCAGATGCTTTTCAGTCGACAATTACCGGGGTGAAAGCAAACCGTAGGGCCTGTGCGCACCAAAAAAGAGCAAAAATCGGGAAATCACGAAACACTAGATCTTGTGTTCATAAAATGGGTAAAACCGGGTCAAGAAATCCGGGAAATGGGGTCAGAGGGTATCGCGGCCGACGAAACGGGCGACGAAGTCATTGGCCGGCTGATGCTGCAACTCATCGGCGCTGCCCCACTGCTGAAGCTTGCCATCCAGCATGATGCCGGTGACGTCAGCTACGGTGAAGGCCTCGTCCTGGTCGTGGGTCACCAGGATGGCGCTGGTCTGTCGGGCATTAAGGATGTCCCGGACCTCCCGACTGAGGCTGCGGCGCATTTCCGTATCGAGGTTAGAAAACGGCTCGTCCATCAACAGGATGCGGGGATTGGGTGCCAAGGCGCGGGCCAGGGCAACGCGTTGCTGCTGGCCGCCCGAAAGCTGGTGGGGGAATTTCATGGCATGGTCTTCCAGGCGCACCAGTTTCAACAGCTGCGCTACGCTGTCCTTTATTTCGGCTTTGTCGCGGCCGTGCAGGCCAAATGCGATGTTCCTGCTCACGGTCAGGTGGGGAAACAGGGCGTAATCCTGGAACACCATGCCCACATGGCGTTGTTCGGGTGGCAGGGTATTGCCGGGTGCGCTGAGAACGACACCATCGAGGCGGATCTGCCCGGCGTGGATATCTTCCAGGCCCGCGATGGCGCGCAGGGCGGTGGTCTTGCCACAGCCGCTGGGGCCCAGCAGGCTGACAATCTGCTCTCGCGCCACGGTAAAACTCAGGTCATCGATTATGACCTGGTCGTCGTAGCGACAGTTGATATTGTTGATTTCCAGCAGTGCTGACATTGTGGTCCGGCCGGTTGCAAAAGCCCGACTACTTTAGCACAGGAGAAATTCGAGCAGGGCCTTCTGTGCGTGCAGGCGGTTCTCGGCTTCTTCCCAGACCACCGAATCTGGCGCATCCAGCACATTGGCACTGACTTCCTCGCCACGATGGGCGGGCAGGCAATGCATGAACAGGGCGTCGTCCTTTGCCAGGGCCATCAGCTCGCGAGTCACTTCAAAGCCGTCAAAGTCCTTCATGCGGCGGACGCGCTCGTCTTCCTGGCCCATCGAGGCCCACACGTCGGTCACCACAAGCGCGGCGCCCGGTATGGCTTCTTCCGGGGTGCGCACCAGTTTCACCCGGTCCTTGTTCTTCTCAAGCAGGGATGCCATCGGCTCATAGCCTTTCGGACAGGCGATCACCAGTTCGAAATCCAGTTGCCTGGCGGCATTGATATAGGAGTTGCACATGTTGTTACCGTCGCCGACCCATACCACCGTGCTGCCCTGGATGTCGCCGCGATGCTCGAAGTAGGTCTGCATGTCGGCAAGCAACTGGCACGGGTGGTAGTCGTCGGTCAGGGCGTTGATCACCGGTACCGTCGAGTAGTCGGCAAAGCGCTCGATCTTTTTGTGTTCGAAGGTGCGCACCATGATGGCGTCCACCATGCCTGGAGAGGACCCTGGCGGTGTCTTCCACCGGTTCGCCGCGGCCAAGCTGCGTGTCTTGTGGTGACAGGAACAAGGCAGAGCCGCCCATCTGGGCCATGCCGGCTTCAAAGGAGACACGAGTACGTGTGGAGGACTTTTCGAAGATCATCGCCAGCACGCGATCCTTGAGCAGGGCGTGGCTGACGCGGTTGGCCAGCATTTTTTTCAGTTCGCAGGCGCGGTTGATGATGTCCCGGAATTCGTCGTGTGTGATGTCCAGCAGGGTGAGGAAGTGTCTCGTGCTCATTGACCCTCTCCGTTTATGTAAAGGCACAGACCAGCTCACTGATCGTGTCGATGATGAGGTCGCTGTCGGCCTCGTTGATGTTAAGCGGCGGCACCAGTCTGACGACTTTACCCGAGGCCACGTTGATGAGAATGCCTCTGTCCCTGGCTTGGCCGACCAGATCGCCGCAGGGTGAATCCAATTCGATGCCGATCATCAGGCCCTTGCCGCGCACCGCCTTCACGTGGGCGGCATCTTTAAGGCGCAGGCTGAGACCGAACTTGATGCGGTCACCCATGACGGTGGCGTTTTCCAGCAGGTTTTCCGCCAGGATGGCATCGATCACCGCCAGCCCGCGGCGCAGCCAGCGGGCTGCCGCCAAAGGTTGTGGCGTGGTGGCCGGGCTGGAAGATTTCGGCCGCGCGGCCTTGTGCCAGGCAGGCGCCGATGGGAAAACCATTCCCCAGGCCCTTCGCCGTGGAAAGCGACGTCCGGCAGGATATTGTTGTGCTGGTAGGCGAAATACCTTGCCGGTCCTGCCATTACCGGTTTGCACTTCGTCCAGCATCAGCAGCATGTCGTTTTCGTCGCAAAGGCGGCGCAGGTCGGTCAGGTAATCCGCGGACGGCATGACCACGCCGCCTTCACCCTGGATGGGCTCGACCAGCACGGCCACAACGTTGTCATGGCTGTTGATCATCTTCGCGACTAGCAGCGACATCGTTGAACGGCACACGGTAAAAGCCATCGAGAAAGGGCGCGAAGCCGTCCTGGTGGCGGTTGCTGTGCGTGGCGGTCAGGGCACCCATGGTGCGTCCGTGGAAAGCGCCTTCCATGACGATGATGCCGGGTACATTGATGCCCTTGCTGTGACCGAACATGCGCTTCAGCTTGATCTGGGCCTCGTTGGCCTCGGCGCCGGAATTGCAGAAAACACGCGCTCCATGCCGGACATGCTTCGCAGAGTTTCTCCGCAAGCTGTTTCTGCAGGGGTACGCCATACAGGTTCGAGGTATGCACCAGGGTCGCCACCTGGTCCTGGACCGCCTTGATGAAACCGGGATGGCTGTGGCCCAGTGCGCACACGGCGATGCCGCTGATGGCGTCCAGGTAGCGCTTGCCCTCGGCATCGATCACCCAAGAGCCTTCGCCGCGCACAAAATCCACGGGAATGCGGTTGTAGGTATTCATCAGTACCTGCGATTTTCGCCTTTTTCGGGCTTTTCTGGGCCTTAAAATAAAAATGGCAGCGGTTGCTGCTTGAGGAAGGAGAAATTTTAAAGAAACGGATTAGGAGACACAAGGCACAAGGTACAAGATACAAGGGTTGGCACCTAAAAAGGCCTAAATTCCGACTTTTGGCTTGTACCCGGTACCTTGTATCTTGTGCCTGGTATACCGGATGTAATTCGCCGTCTTGTTGTCTGGAATTTTTATGAACCCAATCGAGCTCAGTTTGTTCGTCAGTCGCATGGAGGCCGTCTGCGACGAGATGGGCGTGTCTGCGGCGCACGGCCTTTCGCCCAACATCAGGATCGGCTCGATTTCTCCTGCGCTGCTCGTTCGATTGCCAGGGCGAGCTCTGCGCCCAGGCCGCCCACATACCTGTGCACCTCGGCAGCATGGCCTACGCCATGGCTGATATCGTCGCGCGCTTCGACTGGGCCGAGGGCGATGCCGTCGTGCTCAACGATCCCTTCCTCGGCGGCACATCTGCCTGACGTCACCGGTTTGCCCCGGTGTTTGTCGCGGGCGAGTTGCAGGCCTTGCCGTCAATCGCGCCCACCACGCCAACATCGGCTCGGACTCCCCGGGCTCCATGCCAATCACGCACCGGCTCGAGGAAGAGGGCATCATCATCTCGCCGCAATACCTGCTGCGCGGCGGCAAACTCAACACCGAGCTGTGGTAAACCCTCAGGCCCCATTCACGGCCAGACTGGCAATTTTCATCTCAGTGGTGCTTCTCTTAACGGCGATTTTGCGGCACAGGTCAGTTCAGCAATTACTGGCGTTAAACGGATGAAGGCCCTGGTGAGCCAGCTGGGCGCGGCAAAATTCAGGGACGGTCTCAATGAGCTGAATGCCTGGTGAACGCGTGGCGCTGTCGCCTGTCGGAGATCCCGCAAGGCACGTATGTATTTTCCGATGTCATGGACGATGACGGACTGGGCAACAGCAATATCGCCATTCGCGCGAAACTGGATGTGGGCGAACAGGAAATCAGCGTCGACTTTGCCGGCACCGACTTCCAGGTCAGCGGCAACATCAACTGCCCGTTGCCGGTCGTGGCCGCGGCGGTGTACTACGCCTTTCGCTGCCTGATGCCTGATTACGCGCCTGCCTGCGCCGGACTGTTCCGGCCCATTCACCAGTGCACCAGAGGAACGCTGGTGAATGCCAAACCCGCCGGCCCGCTGTGGCGGCAGGCAACGTGGAAACCTCCACGCGCATCGTCGATGTTGTCCTGGGAGCACTGGAACAGGCATTACCCGATCGCATCCCCGCGGCGAGCCAGGGCAGCATGAACAACATTGCGATGGGGGCAAGGCACGCGGACAATCACTGGGATTATTATGAAACCCTGGCCGGGGACACGGGGGCGGGCCGCACTGAGGGCCTGAGCGCGCGCCATTCCCATACGACCAATACCCTGAAACACGCCAGTGAAAGCCTGAAATGCATTACCCCATCCGCATTCGCCGTTACGGCCTGCGCGACGGCAGCGGCGGCGCCGGTGAGCATCGGGGCGGTGACGGCCTGGTACGTGAATACGAATTTCTCAAGCCGGCGCAGGTGAGCCTGCTGACGGAACGCCGTCGGCACGGGCCATGGGGATTGCGAGGCGGGGAGTCCGGGTCAGCCTGGCCACAATTATCTCAACGGCAAGCCCCTGCCGGGCAAAACCGTCATCGCTGTGCACGAGGGCGATTGCCTTACCATCGAGACGCCGGGTGGCGGCGGGAGGTAAGGCAAGGATAAGAGGAAAGAGGAAAAAGGAAAGGAAAGGGGGAAAGGGCGTAGTAAGTCGGATGCCCCATTCCGAAGGGTAAATCCTGAAAATGCCGAAAAAGAGAAAACGACGAAAAAGAATCAAACATTCAAATCTTAATCATGAACCATCAATTTGCAAAAGCGGTCTTTACTTTTTCTTGCCGTTTTGCTCGCAGGGTGTTCTCAGGAGCAGGCGTCGACAACGACGGCAATGTCCGCACCGGTATGCCTGGACGTAGGCGAGGTGCTGGTCACCAATGGCGTCATCCACACCATGGACGATGCCGGCACCGTCGTTGATTCGGCACGCATCGCCAGCGGCCGAATCAAAGAAACCGGCAACGGCCTGCAGGCGTCCGGTTGCGGCGAGGTGATCGACCTGAAGGCCGCACGGTCGTCCCGGGTCTCATCGACAACCACAACCACATCATCCTGCTGGGCCTGCGGCCCGGTCATGACACCCGCCTGGAAAATGCCATCTCCATCGAGGAAGTGGTCGCCACCATCGGCGCCCCGCGCGGCGGCTGTTCCGAGGGGGAATGGATCACCGCCATCGGCGGCTTCCACCGCAACCAGTTCACGCCCGCGCCGGACGCGCCGCGCTTCCCGACCCTGGCGGAACTCGATGCGGTCACCCCGAAATCCATCCTGTCTACATCAGGAAAGTTTCGCCGGACCCGGTGTCACCAATCGCTCGGCAAGGCCTGGCTGGAAGAGCGTGGCATCGCCGGCTGGCGAAAATGGCGAGGTCGCCACGGGCAGGCAGCAACCCGGCCACGCAGACGCTGTTTGCCTTGCGCGGCATCCAGACCCAGGAAGACCAGAAGCGCGGCACGGTCGATGCCATGCGCTACGCCGTGAGTCTTGGCCTGACCACCCATCTCGACCAGGGCGGTTTTCAATCACCGGCACCGATGCCGACGGCGCCAACATGGACCCTACAGCGCCTACGACGCCATCGAGGCATTGCACAATGAAGGGCAGCTGCTGACGCGCATCCGCATCAACTTCCTGCACATGGAGGACGACCCGGCCACGCCGCAGTTGCAGGCGCGCCTGAACAACGTATTCCCTGAATTCGGCGACGCCATGCTGCGCATCACCGGCATCGGCGAATTCACCGCCGGTTCCAGCCCGGTCATCTTCGGCGCCTCGAGCCCTGGCTCAACGGCACGCGGCGCGTGGCCGGCCGGCGGCAACGAAAACCACAGCCTGTTCGGCAACGACTACCAGGGCCATCATCGATGGCTGAACAGGTGCACAATGAAATCGGCGGCGACGGCATCAGCAACCTCGGGCTGGGTGCTGGCGCATGTGCCTTTTATTACCGACGAATATGCGACCAAACTGAAGAACATGGGCGGCGGCGTCAGCGTGCTGGGCGGTTGGCGCTATATCTCCGGTACCGCGGAACAGAACGGCCCGCCGTTTCGCATGCTGGCGGAAAACGGCATCCCCATGGGTGCATGAGTTCGGACGGCATGCAGATTTCGCCGATGAATCCCTGGCTCGGTCTTTACTATGTCGTCACCGGTTTGAACGCCGCGGCGAGCTGATCAATGGCGACCAGACTCTGCCGCGTGACGAGGCGCTGCGCTTGTATACCGCCGCCAACCGCTGGTTCCTGCGCGAGGATGACCTCGGTTCCATCGAGAGACCGGCGCCCGCGCCGACCTGGTGGTGCTGGATCGTGATTACTGATGAGGTCGCAGTCAGTGATGAAGAAATCAAACAGGTTCGTTCGTTGCTTACGCTGGTGGGCGGAAACATTGTCCACGGCGACCCGGCCGACTTATGAGAAAACAGGACAATGATTTGCTGACACAGACCGGGCCGGGAACACCCATGGGTGACCTGATGCGTCAGTACTGGATTCCCGCGCTGCATTCGGAAGAACTGAAGCCCGATGCGCCGCCGGTCAGGTTGCGAATTCTGGGGGAGAATCTCATCGCCTTTCGGACGACATCCGGCAAGGTCGGAATCTTTGAGCACCATTGTCCCCACCGCTGCGCATCGTTGTATTACGGCCGCAACGAAGAGACGGTCTTCGTTGCGTCTACCACGCGCTGGAAGTTTGACGTCACGGGCAAATGCCTGGAAACACCGACAGAAAGTCCTGATAGTGGTATCAAGGACCAGGTCAGTGCAACGGCGTAAGCTGTCCGCGAACGGGGTGACATTGTCTGGGTCTACATGGGCAACGCTGATACGCCGCCGGACCTGCCAAAATTCGAAGCCAACCTATTGCCCGAGGGCAAGCGCTGGATCCGGGCCGGATTGCGCGAGTGCAACTGGTACTTCAGGCGCTTGAGGGTGATATCGATACGGCGCACCTGTCTTTCCTGCATCTCGGCGCCCTTGATGAAAAGCATTTCCCCCCGGGAAGTCCCGCCTATTATTTCCAGAAAGACAGGGCGCCACATTTCGAGGTGGAGGAAACCGCTTACGGCACCATGTACGGCGCCTACCGCCCGGGTGATGCCGGCGAGTATTACTGGCGCATCGCCCATTTCCTCATGCCGTTCTGGACGATGCCACCAGGAGGACCCTTGCAGAAAAACATCATTGCCAGGGCCTGGGTGCCAGTGGATGACGAAAACACCATGTTCTGGCATATATCTGCACCCATTCCGGATCGCCCCCCCATCGCTTTGGCCGACAAGCAGGGCAAGGGTTTGATCGGCGTCCATTTCAAGCTGGACGAAGGTCAGTACGGCACCAGCGACTGGCTGGGCCGGTACCGTACTACCGCGACAATGCCCAAAACGATTACGGTATCGATCGCATGGTCCAGCAGGATGGCAGCTACACGGGAATCGACGGTGTACACATGCAGGATCAGGCCATTACGGAAAGCATGGGCCATCGTTGACAGGACACAGGAGCACCTGGGTGCCAGTGACAAGATGATCATCATGACCCGGCGCCGCTTGCTGGAATCCCTGCAAGCCTTCAGGGAGCAAAACGCAGTCCCGGATGGAGTCGCCAATCCGGATATCTACTTCGGGCCTCGCGCTGGTGAAATGATGTTGCAGCAGGAAGCCGACTGGCTGGAAAGCTATCAGCAGATTTGCCGGGATTGTGTGGGGCTCGAAACAGAGCAGGGAAGCAAATAGGTCTTCTTTCGAACTATTGTTACTGGTGCACCTGAGCCAAGTAAGTATTTAAGAAATTCAACATGAAAGAAAAACTCCAGGAATACGCCCTCATCGCCGAGATCATATCCGCCCTTGCCGTTGTGGCTGGCCTGGTATTCGTCGGCCTGGAGATACGTCAGAGTACAGCGCAGGCGGAAATGAATACACGCGCCATCGAGACGGCAGCCTACCAGGACCTGATCGGTCAGATCATCGATATCAACAGGGATGTCATGGCTGATCCTGTGCTGATGAATCTGATCCAGCGTGGGCAGGCTGGTGAAATCGATCCAATGGGTGAACGGGATAGCCGGAATGATGCCGGCCGATATTTCAGATATGTCGTCAGCGTGATGCGCCATGCTGATCTGGCTTGTTTCCAGTACCAGCAGGGGGTGATCAGTGATGCCAGGCTGGCGTCGGCCATGGCGATTTTCCTGGACCAGGTGGTGCGGACGAATCCGGATTTCTCAGTCTTCGGTGCGGGATCTCCCGGTCTTGGGGAATGCGTGGACATCGCCCAGCGCATCCTGGAGCCGGATTAACAAAGCCTCTAAAACCCCACTGTTTCCATGGTCTAATTTCCTGATTTCACAGGACAATCGCGCTGTTTCCCCAATTGATTTCGGGTAAAATGCGCTTACTTATTCATTTCAAGCCCATATATATCCGGAATTTCCATGAGCGACCAGAACACAGCAAGCAGCAACATCGAATCCATCATCAAGGACCAGATTGCCAACAATCCCATCATCATCTACATGAAGGGCAACCCCAACGCGCCCCAGTGCGGCTTCTCCGCCCAGTCGGTGCAGATCCTGATGGCCTGCGGCCAGAAGTTCGCCTACGTAGACATCCTGTCCAACCCGGAAATCCGCGCCAACCTGCCGAAGGTGTCCGACTGGCCAACCTTTCCGCAGCTGTTCGTCGACGGCGAGCTGGTTGGTGGATGCGACATCATGACCGACATGTACCAGAGCGGGGAACTGAAGACCCTGCTGGATGCCTCCGCGGCGAAGCGCGAGGAAGCGGCAGGTGAGGCCAGTGCCTGATTACAGGAATTCGTGAGAAAAGCCGGCTAGCTCCGGCTTTTTTTATGCCTGTTTGATTTAGCGCAAGCAGAATACAAATAGTATTGATAATGATTCTCATTTAGATTAGATTACGCTCCAGATAGTCATCCCGCTAACAGTTTGGAGCAGTATTCAGCATGAAAACCCGCGCAGTCTGTCGCCTGGCAGTGGCCGTTGCGGCCGCCGGGGCCACTCTGGCCCAGGCCCAGGAAGCCAGTACCCCCTTTCTGGAAGAGATTCTCATCACCGGCGGCACCGAGCGCATCCAGCGCCTGCCCGGTTCAGCCCACTTCATCGACAGTGACGCCCTGGCCCGGTTTGCCTATTCGGACGTGCAGCGCATCGCCCGGGAAATTCCCGGTGTCTCGATTCAGGTGGAGGATGGCTATGGACTGCGTCCCAACATCAGCATTCGCGGTGTAACCAGCGAGCGTTCCAGCCGCATCACGCTGCTCGAGGATAATGTACTGATTGCACCTGCCCCTTATGCCGCTTCAAGCGCCTATTACTTTCCGACCGCCGGCCGCATGGCGGGCTTTGAAGTAGTGAAGGGTCCGTCAGCCATCACCCAGGGTCCGTACACAATTGGTGGGGCGCTGAACATGATCTCCACCCCGATTCCCCAAAGCGTGCAGGGCAACCTGCTGATGGAAGGTGGCGAGGATGCCACGTACCGTGTCCATGCCACCTACGGTGGATTCAATACTGATGGCCTCGGTTTCCTGCTGGAAACACACCAGTGGCAGTCCGACGGGTTCCAGTCCATCGATCGTGGCGGCAACGACACCGGCCTGGATGTGGCGGACTACACCGCCAAGCTGGCCTGGGCACCGGCGGATTCACGGCACAGGGTTGAGCTTAAGCTGCAGTACGCCGAGCAGGACTCCAACCAGAGCTACCTCGGCCTGACAGACGCCGACTTTGCCGCTGATCCCTGGCGTCGCTACGGGGTTTCAACCCTGGACAATATCCATACCGAACACGAACAGGCCATCCTGCGTTACGAGTTCGCCGCCTCCGACAACCTGACGTTGAAGGCGACAGCCTACAACAACGAGCACGCGCGTAACTGGTATAAAACAGAAGGCATCGATCTCGACGGCAGTTCGACTGCGGATAGCCTCAGCCGAACCGGCTGGACAGACATTATCGGGGACATCAATGCCGGGCAGGGCAGGGGTGGCTACAGTGTCGACCAGCTGCAGACCATTCTCGATGGCACACTGGACACGCCCGCAGGCAGTATCGACGTGCGTTCCAACAATCGCGAATATTATTCGCGCGGCGTGCAATTCGGGCTGAACTGGACCGGCACCACAGGTGCCATGTCTCACACCCTGCAGGCGGGCGTGCGTATTCACCGCGACCAGGAAGACCGGCTGCAATACGACGCGTCATACCAGCAGTTGGATGGGCGAATGGTCCTGAATGACATCGGCGTACTTGGCGCCGCGGGCAACCGGGTGGTCGAAGCAGAGGCAGTGGCCATTCATGTCTACGACCAGATCGAATTCGGTAACTGGATACTGACCCCCGGACTGCGCTATGAAGACATCCAGCTCGATCGCATGGATTACGCCGGCGGCGCCAACCGCGTGCTCAGCGGTTCGCGCGAAAACGACGTGCAGGTGTGGCTGCCAGGTATGGGCGTAAGCTACTTGGTTTGATGAGAACTGACGCTGCTGGCCGGTGTGCACAAGGGCTTTACGGCACCGGGTGTGTCGCCAGTGTTAAACGAAGAGGAGTTATCAACTATGAATTCGGCCTTCCGCTTCAACAGTGACAAACTGCGCCGAGGCCATTGCTTTCCAGTGATTATGAAAACCTGCCCGGCGTGCACGGCCTCGTCCGGTACCGGCTGCGATATCGGTGACGCCTTCAATGGCGATGCAGCCACGGTGAAGGGGCTGGAACTGCTGGTTAGCACCGACCTGGCCGCAGCGACCAGCTATTCCGTGCCGTTCATGCTGACCCATAATTTGATTACGGTGAATCTGATACCGATATCGCCGACACCGAGTTCTTTGCGATGTGAGCGGGCGGGCGATCCGATTCCTATATCCTGAACACCAGTACCGCGCCTCCATCGGGTACGAAACCATGGCATGGGGTAACCTAAGTGCTACCACGTGGATGAAGTTCGTGGTGGTGGCCCTGCGGCGCCTACCAGCAGACCGATGACACCTTCACCGTGGATCTGTCCGCCAACTACCAGGTGAACGACATGCTCAACCTGTACGGCAGGGTGGAAAACCTCACCGACGAGGCGGACATTCTCGGTCGCCATCCCCATGGCGCGCGCCCCAACAAGCAGGCGCGCACGGCAACGGTGGGGGTGCGTTATCGCTTGACCCTTGATTCGGCCTACATTTCTTTGAGACCTGAAGGCGGATTCCTTTTAATCCGCCTTTCTTTTGCCTGAAGTTTTCCGCAGGCGATAACCCCTTAAAGGCATCGAGGTACATGGCGCTGGCACTCTGTTCGCGCTGGTGACGGTTTCGTCAAGCTGGTGCCGAAATCGCAGCGTTGGAAATCATCTTTTCCGCGCCATCATTTCCGTGACGCTGTGCTACTGGGGCCTGAAAAGGGCGCGGGTACCCATTTTCGGCAACAACAAGCCCTTGCTCATCCTGCGCGGCATCGCCGTGGGGTGCTGGCCCTGACGCTCAACTTCTACCTCATCCACGAAATCCCCGGCCACGGCCTCGACCCTGACCTACCTGGCGCCAATTTCCACCACCCTGATCGGCATCTGGTTCGTGAAAGAGAAGGTGAGCCTGCTGCAGTTCCTGTTCTTTGCCGTCAGCTTGCCGGCATCGCTGGTCATCCAGGGCTTCGATGCGCGCGTGTCCCTTTCATCTCGGCGTCGGCACGTCACCTCGCTCTTCGCGGGCATCGCCTACAACTGTGCGCAGCCTCCACCAGCGAGCACCGCGTTATCATCTTCTACTTTCCTTTGTCTGCCTGCCGGTGACCGGCATCTGGTGCCTGCTGTTCGGGTGCAATGCGAGATGGGCGTGCTGGTTTCACCATGTTGGTGTTGTTGGGCATCAGCAGCCAGGTGGCGCGGTACTGCGGCGCGCCTACCAGCTCACCGAGATATCCACGGTATCCATCGTCATCTACACCGGCATCCATCTTACGCCATTATCCTTGGCTTCATCCTGTTCGGGAAAGGTTTCAATCTGCTGGCCTATGCCGGTATGGCACTGGTGCTGGCGGGCGTGGGTCTCAATGTGCTCTTCAAGCCAGCGTGAAAGCGCCCCAATTACCCGATGGCACTGACCCTACCCGGCGGTAGATCGCCGCGATAAACCAGAAGGGTTTACAGGGGTCAGCATGAACTGCATCACGCTCAAGCCGCGCTTTGTTTACGACGTCATACCTTCGGTGGTGTTTGCCCACCACAGCACCACATCGCCATCTGACGATGCCTCGAACGCATCGAAGTGATCGGCAAGTCACGGCCATCTCTGGCGTAATCCCCATGGCCGCATCACCCTGGAGTCGCCGATGAAAACGGTAACCTCACCGAATGGGAGGCGGAAGTGGCCTCCAACACCGTGTTGCGCAACCGCAAGGTGCGCGATGATGTCATCGCTGTCGGTGACACGGTCACCATGGCGGGCCAGCCGTCGCGCCGCGGTTTGCCGATCATGCTTGGTACCAATGTGCTGCTGCCCGGCGGCTACGAATTCGATTTCGGTTCCGGCAACGCGTATTTTCCCGCCGGCAAGAATGGCAACATCGGGCTATGACATCCTCGACGTCGATGCGTCCGCCGCCATCGCCGCCGCCGATGGCATCTTCCGCGTGTGGAGCACCATCATAGTGACCCAGCCGCCTTCCCCATGTTCAAGGGCGGTTACCGCTGACCGAAGAAGGCCAGCGCGCGTTGTCTGCCTGGGATCCCAACAGCAATAGCCTCCTGCTGTGCGGCAACAGGGCCAGCCGCTGATCACATCACGCTGGGTCAAGATGGATTTTAGCCGCCAGGGTGACGACATCCTGATGCGGCTGGAAGAGTACGATGCGCGCGCCGCCTGATCCACATGGACCCGAACGCGCTAGCGCCTGCCGAGCACACCATGTTCGGTTTTTCCGAGGCATTGACGGGAATGTTCTGGTGGTGGAAACCGACCATCGCCGCCGGTTGCATTTGACCCCGCGGGCGTGCGTCAGAGCGACCAGATCCGCACCGTGGAACGCTTCATGCCCAACGCCGACTACAGTCGCCTGGATTACGAGATCACGGTTACCGACCCGGTGAATTTCGGCGAACCGTTTACGCTCTCCTGCGCTATTTCGTCTGGTACCCGAGATGTTAGTGCATCCCTACGAGTGCCTGGAACGCTACTGATTGCCGGATAGCATCCGGTTGTCAGGCATTCACTGCAGTGTAGAGAATGCCTAAGCCGGCGACGATGATCTGATGACGTGTCCGACTATCACGAACTAGTTCTCAAAAGGTCTTACAACTGTCGCCGTATACCTTCATCATCGCCATGAAGATGTAGATGGGGATGTACCAGCCGGCGATCACCCTGAACCAGTCCATTACGTCTAGCAAGATTCCGTAACGCTGCCCGATAATCGACGACAGCGACATGGTGATGCTGATCAGGAAGAAAAAGGCATGGGTGTGGAAAAGAAAGATAACGTGTTCGACATAGTAGCGACCGGAAAACGCATACACCACGTGCATGAACAGTGCGACCAGCGGGATGCCCAGGATCATCATCAATGGGCACCATGTCCACGACTTCCTTTTAACTGTTCCGGGTCGTTCTGAATTTCAGGCAGTCCCGGATCACGATGGTAAACAGCGATGTGGGCAAGTCACCAATGGAGCAGATCTCGCCGTCTGTCTCGATAAAAGCCCTCGGGATCCTCTTCTCGCGCCGCCGCCAGTTCCCGGGCGATTTCCTCCCGGACCTGGCGCGCGAACCTGCACCCTCAGTGCCGATATCCGATTCCTGCATCACATCAGACAACGTGACGATATTTGTATCCTCGGACTAATCCGATAAACCGTCCCGAGATTGCTGCCCAGTGTGCCGTTGCCGGACGGAATGAGGAAAACAGTACGCTCAGGATCAAGTACAGACGAAATGGCGGCAGGTAATACATGCGCCGACCGCGCCGCAGGTGTTCTAGGGTCAGCCTGCCGGGAATCAGCGCCAGGGGAGCAGCGAGCGCCAGAGGCGTGAATCCATGTTGAACAGGCCGTCGGCGAGTTTTCCTCCAGGAGCTCGCGAGCATGTGATGAAAACACATGGTGTCGCCTTTCTGGCCGCAGACAGGGTGGTAGTTTTTCACCGGCCAGCTCGGTCGAGCAGTTTTTGCACGTTAACCTGGCGGGTGGCTGGTAGTGTTCTTCCATGGCATGCGTTTTGTTGCAATGAAGGTACTATTCTCAGTGCAAACCGCTTTCAGTAAAGCCCTGAACACGGTTAGGAGCAGTTATATACAGTCAGCGCTTTACAGGCAGGAAAGCGAGTTCCTACAATTGAATACGTGTGGCCCTGCGAATGCGATCCCCGCTACGGGGCCGCCATCGAAGCCCGGGACGGGCAGTAACCTAACAGGAAATCATTATGAAAAAACTGATCGTGCTGCTTGTCGCCATGTACGGTGTGCACCGGCCACGGCCCCAGAATTCACCTCTCTGCCAGGACCTGGCGACCATGGAGCGAGGAACTGGCGGACAAATCTGGGGGCCAAACAATGCGGCGTACTGGACCGTGTCTTCGAGGATTAGGCGGCATTACGGCGCCATGGTGCACCAGGAAACGGGGCCCGAGCTTCGAGTCCCATGACGAGTGGGCGGATATCTATTTCGTGACCGACGGCAGGGCTACGCTGGTCACCGGCGGCACCATCACGAATCCGCGCATGGATTCACCCGGTGAAATCCGCGGCACCGGCATCACAGGCGGCACCAGCCGGCAACTGAGCAAGGGCGATATCGTGCATATTCCCGCCACCGTTCCCCATTACGTGATCGTGCGGGAAGGCGAGGACATCACCTACTTTATCGTCAAGGCGCAGTAGCAATCAGGGCAAATCGAACAGAGCCTGCAGTTGCTTTCGGGCCTGGGCGGTGTCCTGGTCCGAGAGCCAGCCGACAACCGGAATCAGATGGCAACGATCAGGTAGATCTGCCCGGGATCTTTCTCGACAGATCAGGCAGCCAGATGACGGCGGCACATAGCCAAGCAACACCTTGACCAGGGTCGTTCAAACAGGTTCGCTTTTGTCCATATCGGATTTTCTGGGTTTCAGGAAGGCGCCTGTCCACCGCCTCGTGATCCCGGGCGGCGGTGGTTGCCAAGGTCCCGGTGGCTGATTAAGCTGTGGCTCTATCCACGCAGGGCCGACATCCGGCGCTCACACTTCCCGGGACAACCACAATGCAACTCACGGTAGAACTCAGCCTGCACCCCTTCAACACCGATTACAAAACCCTCATCAAGGATTTCATCGCCGAGCTGAATAAACGCGAAGGCCTGGTGGTGAAGACTTCAGTCACCTCGACCATGATCCACGGCGAATATGGTCACGTTATGGAGACTCTCTCAAGGAGCTGTTTGCCTGGAGTTATGGCAAACATGGCCGTGAAGTGTTCGTTGCCAAGTTTATTCCCGGTCACGAGCTGACCTGACCGATGTTCACCCTCGAAGCTGTGGCCGTCATCCTGGCCATCGCCTACCTGCTGCTGGCGGCGCGCGAACACATCGCCTGCTGGTACTGCGCCTTTGCCAGTTCCGCCATCTTTACCGTCGTCTTCTGGGACGTCAGCCTGCTGATGGAGTCCGCCCTCAATGTGTTCTATGTGGTGATGGCGGTGGTCGGCTGGTACGAGTGGCGTTACGGGGGCAGGGAACACCAGGGAGTGCATATCCGCACCTTGCAGCCCTGGCAACATGCCGCCATGGCGCTTGCGCTGGTACTGGCGGCCGCTATCAACGGCTGGTTCATGGCCAGCTATACCCAGGCGGCCTGGCCGTACCTGGATGCGTTTACCACCTGGGCCAGCGTGCTCACCACCTTCCTGGTCGTGTGGAAGGTGCTGGAGAACTGGCTGTACTGGTTCGTCATCGACGGCCTGTCTATCTTCCTTTATATAGACCGAGGACTCACACTGACCGCGCTGCTGTTTGCCGCGTACGTGGTCATCGTGGTGTTCGGCTACCTGCACTGGCGACTGTTGTATCGCCAGCAGGTGGAATCGCTGGCATAAAAAAAGCAGCCGGGGGGGCTGCTTTTTCAATGCGGGGCGGATCAGTTGCCGCCTTCGTCCATCTTCTCGGCCAGGTAGTTCTGGATGCCCATCTTCTCGATCAGGCCAAGCTGCGTCTCCAGCCAGTCCACGTGGTTTTCCTCGTCATTGAGGATGCCCTGGAACAGGTCGCGGCTGGAAAGTCCTTCTACGGACTCGCAATAGGCGACGGCTTCGCGCAGGTCGGGGATCGCGCGCATCTCCAGGTCGAGGGTCGCAGCGCAGCATTTCCTCGGTGTCCTCGCCGATGTGCAGCTGCCCAGGTCCTGCAGGTTGGGAAAGCCCTCGAGGAAGAGGATGCGGTCGATGATCTCGTCCGCGTGCTTCATTTCATCGATGGATTCGTGTCGGGTGTATTCAGCCAGCTCCTGCAAGCCCCAGTCCTCGAACATTTTGGCATGGAGAAAATACTGGTTGATGGCAATCAGTTCATTGCCCAGAACCTTGTTGAGATGTTCGATTACCTTGCTGTCACCTTTCATGGGATTCCCGTAATTCAGATCTGGATTCTCAGGATTGAGGCAGGGGCTATTGTGGCCGCTGACTGCAGATTGTCCACTTTGCGCAGGGGATAAGTGCCTAATTTTCCTGCATAAAACAATGAATACGAATGCGTATTGCTCGTATTTGTATTTATTCTGTGGAGTAAGTGGAGAAGGGGAAACTAGCTGGAGGCTTCGACGAACATTCTTCTTGACGGTCGCTTCAACGATGTTCTGGGCCAGCTGGCTGCACTTGCCGCACTGGGTGGCGACACCCAGCTGTTTGCAGACTTCCTCGAAAGACCCGGCACCGCCATTCACAAATTCCTTGATCTGGCGATCGGTGACAGCTTTGCAAAGACAGACGTACATGGGTCGATAAATTCCGTGAGGAGGCCTGATGAATGAGAATGCTAAGCTAAATGAGAATCATTGTCAAACAAGAAAATTATAAATAAATTCAGTGTGTTACGGAGGAGAATTTTGCCTTTTTCGGGTCAATTGGCCCCATGATATGGATCAACAGGAAGGAGATTCGAGATACGAGATACGAGCAACCAGGACAGCGCCGATGAACATTATCAAATGTTGATTTAGGGCATCGAATCCAGCCCTTGTGATCTGAATCAAGACTGGCTCAGGACGGCCTGGATCTGGCGACTTCCTTGGCCGTGGCGTAATCCGCCTTTCCGGATCCCAGCTTGGGGATGTTATCCACGGTGATATATGCGGCCGGCAAGGCCAGGTTGTTCAGGCCATGGGCGAGAATTTCGGCCTCAGTTTCTTTTCGTCCAGTGTCTGGGTCGTAGGATGACGATCATCTCGCCTTTCTTCGGATCGGGGATGCTGACCGCCATGACTTCAATATCCGGTCGCCTGATGGCTTTGCGCAGTGCTTCCTCGACGTTTCCGAGACCGATCATTTCGCCACTGATTTTGGCGAAACGGGCGTAGCGGTCTTGGATGGTCAGAATCCGTCTTCATCCAGTGAGCCCTTGTCGCCGGTGACATACCAGCGCAGGTTGTCCATTTCAGGCACGACCTTCTGATTAAGCTGGTCATTTTTCCAGGTAGCCCTGCATCACCTGAGGACCGGCCACCATGATCATGCCCGCAGTGCCCAGCGGCAGGGGTTGAAGGGACTCCGGGTCGGCAATACGCACGATGTACCAGGGGCCTTACCCACGGTGCCTGGCTTGTTGCTGTCCTTCAGAGGGCTGTCGGGGTTGTCGAACGGTGTATTCACGGTGGCGACGGGGGATAACTCGGTGCGACCATAGCCTTCATAGATGAAGTAAAGGTTAAACGCTGCTTGAAATGAAACACTGATTTCAGACTGCAATTTCTCAGCGCCAGCTATTGTCAGGCGCAAAGATGCCATATCCTCCGGGGTCACTTTGTGATTGCGAACATACAGTCTGAAGAAACTGGAGGTGCCAAACAGCATGGTTGCCTTATGCTGGCGAATGTTTTGGGCATTAACCGTGACGTCAGTGGGGTCCATATGGCAGACCACCTTGACTTTCAAAATAGGGGAGAAAAGGCAGGCTGTCATCCCGAAGGAATGGAAAATGGGCAGGTTTGCCATGATGACGTCATTGTCGGTGACATCCAGGATCTTCATGACCTGCTTGATATTCGCCAGGATGTTGCGATGACTCAGCATCACGCCCTTGGGCTCGCCCTCACTGCGCTGGAAAACAGGATAACAGCCGTATCGTCGACCGGAGTGTGCCGACAATATCCTTTCCTGATCTGTCTGGCTGAAAACAGTTTGCACTTGGCGAGAGTCAGCAGCTTTTCCCAGGTTGATATTCCTGCCTGTACGTCTTCAAGCATGACCAGTGCAACCCTGTCCTTAAGGGGAGACAGATTGATGCCGCGCTGTTCAAGTTTTTCCAGAAACCGGGACGAGGTATACCGCTTTAATTCTGCCTGTTCGACAGCCGAGATGATGGTGTCCAGGGGGCAGTGTAATTCAGTGGAACCAGGGTTTTCCCAGCACCATGGCGGCCATGCTCGTGAGCAGGCCTCCTGCTGGTGGGCAGCACATGCCAACATTTTGTTCAGGACTTTGTGCAGCGATACGCCGGGATAGCATCAGCGAACGGCCGGCTCGACGGGCAGTCAGCGAAGTACCCATGCTGTCCACCAGTACCACGGGGTCGCCTGCGCGTAATGACGTTTCTACCCAATGCTCCCCAGGGATGGCTGGTGCCCAGAAGAAAATTCATCCAGGATTCAAAGGTATTGTCGTCAGAAACTGATACATCCGATTGCTTTAGTCAAAAAGTGCTGATTCAAGAATTTACTGCCGCGATAAAGCATAACGTCACAATCATATTATGTATCTGCCTGAAGGCGCTACCTAGCTGACTGTTTGGGAGTAAGGCAAAAAAACCGGGCGTATCTGGGGAGTATACGGCCCGGTTTTCGGATAGTTTGTGAATGGGGTCAGGAATAGGCTATGACATCCAGATCCAGCTTGCTGAGCACCTTTTCCGACGTATTGCCTTTCATGAGCGCAGAGGCTCCCTGTCTGGCCATGGTGCCGATGAGTACAGTGTCTGCGCCGATCTCCCTGGCGTATCGGGGAATTACACTGGCAGGATCCTTCTTCAACATGGACCCGATCAGTGGGTAAACCGGACAGTTCATGATCCTCTGGCGGTCGGGAAATGCATGCTGTCCTTGTAGGCATTGATGACATAAAACTCGGCATCATAATGTCTGGCAATATCCTGGCCCTGATTCAGGATTTTTTCATTCAAACGGGCATACTCGGGTTCATCCTGCTTCTGAATGTTTATGGCTGCCAAAAGCTTCTTCCGGGGTTTGATATCACTGGAGCGGATGATGGAAACCGGGGCTATTGGAAGTACGCAGCAATGCCCACTGCTGATTGCTGAACAGGGATTTCTTGCCGTCACCGGTGTAGGGCATGAATATGTGTGTCCGGCTGGAAGCGTTGCGCACTTTAAGCACCGCCTGCTGCCCATTCGTTTGACCAGCACAGTTCGAAACTGGCTGGCACCGGCGGCCTCGAGTTTTCGGTAATGGAAGCAAGCCATTGTCCGTCCCGTAGAGATTATCATTGCTGGCGGCAAGGCTGGTGTTCTCGGCATCAACGGAAATGAAGATGTACATGGGAGCCGGGCTCCTTTGATCTCGGATGTAATAAGGGCACGTTCAAGGGGCAGGTGTTTTTCCTGTGTTGCTCGATGATGACCAGTACTTTTCGCCTGCTGCCATGGCGGACTCCTTAAGTGGATTTGATGGTTCCACTATGTGCTGGAGGAAAGTTACCTTGACCTTGATCAAACCAAAAGGATCACCAGAAGAAAGGGCGGATTTCGATGTTATTTTCGTGCGCGGGTGCCGCGTCGAGGAGGCCAGCCGCCGAGGGCGTGCCAGCGGTTGACGATAATGCAGAACAGCTCGGCGGTTTTTCGGCATCGTAGCGTGCCGAATGCGCCTCTTCGTTGCTGAAATCGATGCCCGCTGCTTCGCAGGCGCGGGAAAGCACGGTCTGGCCGAAAGCGAGGGCGCTCATGGAGGCGGTGTCAAGGCTGGAAAAGGGGTGGAAGGCCGCTTCATGCTGTTGCGCTCGGCGGCGGCATTGACAAACCGTGATCGAAATGGGCATTATGGCCGACGAGAATGGCGCGGGTGCAGTTTTCCGCTTTCATTTTCTTGCGGATGTTTTAAACAGCTCCTGAACACTTCGGGCTCCGGTGGGCGATGCGCAGCGGATGATGCGGGTCGATGCCGGTGAATCCTCAGGGCAGACTTTCCAGGTTGGCGCCCGAAAGGCTGACGCGGAAAACAGGTGTGTCCTCGGGCTTCAGGAGACCGTTTTCATCCATGCCGACGGTGACAGCGGCAATTTCCAGAATGGCGTCGGTCTGGTTGTTGAAGCCGCCGCATTCAACGTCCACAACGACGGGCAGAAACCGCGAAAACGACCGGCCAGTGGTGAATCGGCTTTGCCTCGCTGGTTGTCTCTTCAGTCTTTTGTCAGGCATGGAGGTGTTTGCATCAGGTTACTGACCATTTCATTGTGGATGCCGGCATTCAATGGCACCATCATGTTTGTGGCCAGGATAGCCGTCTGGCACCAGCCAGGGTTTCCTGGCGCAGGGTCGTATCGGTGTTGCGCGGCAGGTTGTAAAAATCCGGACCATTGGAAATGGCGAAGGCTTCCAGCTTGTCCAGGATGCCGAGGGTTCGTCGAACACGTCGGCATACAGCTCCAGCGCGGCGTGGGCAGGTAAAACAACCGGCAGCCGCAGGGGTTTTCCTTGTATGTCCCGGGCGTGGGGGCCGAGTCGGTGCCAAGGAAAATTTTGGGGGTCCCCGCTGGCCACGGCATCCTTGGAGTGCCTGCTGGTGAATGCGGCGTTTCAGGATGGGCAGGCAGTAATAATGCGGCTGTATTCCTCCCACCAGCATATGGTTGCGGTTATACATCAAATGCTGGGGAGTAATGGTGGCGCGATATTGGGCCGGGCTGTTCAGGTTTAGTCTGCCGCATCCGGTGATATGTTCAAAGACGATTATGTGGAAAGCAAAGCGTTGTAGCGGCACGAGCACTTCATCAATAAAGGTTTTTTCCCGGTCAAAATAATATCCACTTCAGCACGCGGATTCTCGCCATGCACCAGTAAGGGCATGCCGGTTTCAGCCATTTTCTCCAGTACAGCGTAGGTATTTTCCAGATTGCGACCCTGAATTGAATTGTAGGGCACCCGCCGGATACAGGTTTGATTTGGTATGGACATGGCCGCTTGCTTGGCCCAGATCAATTCCTGGAGGCCGCCACCTTTCAATTGTCAGGTAGTAGAGGGTCATCATGGCTGGGAAATGCGCTGCCTCGCTGGTACCTGTTCGAGTATGATCCCTGGTACGCCAGTGCCTGGGCTGTGGTGGTCACCGGCGGCACCAGGTTGGGCATGACAATCGCGCGGCCCATGCACCTGGCGCTGTGGAGGGGACTGTGGTGCTGCGCGGCACCGTCCCGCAATGCAGATGCCAGTCGTCCGTCGGCCAGGTGATTTCCCTGAGTAAATGGTTGTTGTGTTCCTGGCTGTCAATGGCGGCAGATTATATCAGCATGGCGCCGCCGGGCCCACGGAAATTGGGCTATTTCGGCAATGGCCCGCGCGGTACAATACCGGCCTTTTACGCGTCCCGAGCAGTCCGGCTTATCAGGTGCAAACAGCAGGAAAAAACCGATGTCCGATATCAAAAAAGTGGTTTCAAGACTCCGACACCTGGATCACCGCAATTGTGAAATGGCTTGATGGATACCTACCACCGCGTGAAGTGGTGACGTTTACTGCCGATCAGGGCAGGGGCAAGTTGAGTCGCACGCGCCAAAGCCGAAGCCCTGGCGTGAAGGAGATTTATGTCGAGGATGTTCGTGAAGAATTTTGTTCGCGACTACGTGTTCCCGATGTTCCGCGCCAACACCATATACGAAGGTGAGTACCTGCTGGGTACATCGATTGCCCGCCCGCTGGATTGCCAAGCGCCTGGTGGAAATCGCCGCCGAGACCGGTGCCGATGCTATCTCCCACGGTGCCACCGGCAAGGGCAACGACCAGGTGCGATTCGAGCTGGGTGCCTATGCACTGAGCCCCGGCATCAAGGTTATTGCACCCTGGCGGGAATGGGATCTGAACTCCCGTGACAAGTTGCTGGCGTACTGTGATGAGCACGGCATCTCGGTGGAGAAGAAGAAGGGCAACAAGTCGCCTTACTCCATGGATGCCAACCTGCTACACATCTCCTACGAGGGTGACAACCTGGAGGATCCGGCGGCGGAACCGGAAGAGCCCATGTGGCTGTGGTCGGTATCCCCCGAAGAAGCACCCGATCAGCCAAGCTATATCGAACTGGACTACGTGAAAGGCGATATCGTGGGTATCGACGGCGAGAGCCTGAGTCCCGCCCAGGTCTTGACCAGACTGAACCAGGTAGCCGGCGCCAACGGCATAGGTCGGGCCGATATCGTGGAAAACCGCTACGTCGGCATGAAGTCCCGCGGCTGTTACGAGACACCGGGCGGCACCATCATGCTCAAGGCGCACCGGGCCATCGAGTCCCTCACCCTGGATCGGGAACTGGCGCATCTCAAGGATGACCTGATGCCCCGTTATGCTTCACTGGTCTACAACGGCTACTGGTGGTCAGCAGAGCGTGAAGCGCTTCAGGGTCTGATCGATGAGTCCCAGGCCTTTGTAAACGGCAAGGTTCGGGTCAAGCTCACAAAGGCAACGTGATCGTCGTCGGTCGTGAATCTGCTGATTCACTGTTTGATGAAAAGATTGCCACTTTTGAAGATGATGCCGGTGCCTACAACCAGAAGGATGCGGAAGGCTTCATCAAGCTCAACGCCTTGCGTCTCAGGATGCAGGCAGGCAGACGTAAGTAAGTTTTATCGCTGTCACTCAGCGTCCGGCCAGTGGACGTAAAAACCGTCTGTTCATACTTTTGTACAGTTGGCACCCGGTTTTATGCCTAACGTTTATTCTCCAGGGATTAGACAAGACCTTCTTATGCCCGACTGCGGAGACATTGTAGGGGGCTTAGTCCTGAATCAATGCAGAGTGTCATTTAAAGACGCTTCTCCCAAAGCTTCCCATTGCGCGCAAAGAACTCGGCACGGATAAGGCGGTCAATAGCAGGGCAGATGTGTTAATCCAGTTCTTCTTTTTGTATTCACACAGGTCTGAAATCACGCAGGCAGGCGCATTTGGTTTGCGGGCGATGCAGGTGTAGCGGCCATGCAGGATGAGCCAGTGATGAGCGTCCAGCAGAAATTCGTCAGGCACGAACTTCATCAGTTTTTCTCCACTTCCAGCACATTCTTGCCTGGCGCTATACCGGTGCGGTTTGAGACGCGGAAGATGTGGGTGTCCACCGCCATGGCCTTTTCCGGAAAGCGGTATTGAGCACCACGTTGGCGGTTTTGCGGCCGACGCCGGCAGGCCTCAAGGGCTTCGCGGGTGTGTTGGCACTTTTGAGTCGTGCTCTTCCATCAGAATCCTGCATGTCTTGATGACATTTTGGCCTTGGTGTTGAACAGGCCAATGGTCTTGATGAAATCCCGCAACCCTTTCACCCCAGGGCATAAATGGCTTGCGGCGTGTTGGCGACGGGGAACAGTTTTTCCGTGGCTTTGTTGACGCTGACGTCGGTGGTCAGACAGCATGACGGCGATTAATAGCTCAAAATGGCGAGCTGTATTTGAGTTCTGTCGGTGGGGCGGGGTTTTCGTCACGCAGGATGAAAATATCGGCGACGTTTTTGCTTGTTCATCCAGTGACATCCTGACGCGTTTGCTACGCTTGGCCCGGTGCGACGGTTCCGGCGTGCAATGGGCCTGGCCAGTTGTTTGTCCAGCACGTTTTCAGGGCGATCAGGAGGCCCATGAAGAAAAAGGCCCGGCGGCAAAATGGCCAGCAGGAAGGGCGAGTCCGGGTGAATAAATGGTCAACAGTTCCCAGTTGCCGGCGAACGGCAGCAGCCGATCCATGTTGGCGAATACAGCGCCAGTACCGGTGTTTCTCACATGCCGAGGACGAACAGGACAATGGCGAATCCAAACCCGGTCATCAGGCCATCAAGTAGAGGGGTAAAGGGGGATGGCGAGGCAAAAAAGGCTTCAGCGCGCCCGAGGATAGTGCAGTTGGTGACGATCAGTGGAATGAAAATGCCCAGCGCCTGGTACAGCTCGATGGCATAGGCACGCAGCAGAAAATTCGGCGCAGGTGGTGAAACCCGCACGATGAGCACGAACACCGGCAGGCGGATGGCCGGTACCAGGGCATGCCGACCCAGTGGATACCGGGGTGTTGGATCCTGCCAGCACCAGGATGGTGGCAAGCCCGAGTCCAAGCGCGTTGACGGCCGAGTTGCTCACCGCCAGCAGGGGACACAGGCCCAGCAGCTGCGCCAGTGCGGCGTTGTTGCCCCACAGCCCCTGGTAAGTGATCTGCCTGAAGACAGTCTGCATCGCGGTTTGCCCAAAGAGCCCGGTTCTGTTCAAAAAATTGCAGCGCCCTGCGCACGGCATTGACGACAGCGCGTGGCGTCACCGTGGCACCGGTGAGCTGGTCGAATTCACCGCCGTCCCTCAACACCTGCCAGCGCGGGAGCGGCGGGTTGCCAAGCGTCCTGCCATTGAAGGCGAGAATCCAGTCATCGACATCGATATCGATCTTGTCGCCGAGTCCGGGAGTCTCGCGGTGTTCGAGAACACGCACGCCGGTCACGCTGCCGCTGGCCAGTATACCGACCAGCAGGCGGATGTCACCGCTGTAGCCGTCGTGGGCCTCCACCGGCAGGATGACGCCCGCGAAAAGACCATCCCTGGTGGCGAGATAGCCGGGGCGGTAGTTGGTCAGTTCCAGCATGGCAGTGCCGGTTGCCAGCGTGAAGGCATCGGCCAGCAAATCGTTGTCATGCAGTGTGGCCGGAAATACCTCTGCCAGCGCCCGCCGCTCGGCGGCCAGCTGCTGCTCCAGGATGCGATCCGCCGTGGCCAGGTTTACGAGTGCCAGCACCACAGCGACCACCAGCGCAAAACCGCCCAGCACGAGACTGCTCTTCAGGATGACCGCTGGCCTATCCGGCATGGCTGCTGCCCCTTTGCGCGATGTGCACGATCTGATCGATGGCCGGTGCGGCGAAGTTGGCCAGCAGCACGGCGAAGGCAACCCCGTCGGGATAACTGCCCCAAACGCGAATGCAATACAGAAGTATGCCGATGAGGGCGCCGTACCAGAGCTTGCCGGTAGTGGTTGATGGGCCCGATACGGGATCGGTGGCGATGAAGAAGGCGCCGAGCATGGCGGCGCCGCCGAACAGGTGAAAGACCGGGGAGCCGTGGCTGGCCGAACTGCCGCCGTCGTAGAAGACGAGAGACAGCAATGTCATGGCGGCCAGCAGGGTAACCGGGATGTGCCATGTGATGATGCGTCGGTACAGCAGGTAAAGTCCGCCGCCGAGGAAAGCGACGTTCACCCATTCCCAGCCGGCACCCGACAGCGTGCCATAAAGAGGATTGCCAGCAACGAATTCACTGACGGTCATGCCGCCGCGTTCCAGCTTGAAGCTGTCGAGGGCAGTGGCACCGGTCAAGGCGTCCATGGTATCCGTCGCATTGCCGAGGAAGCGGGCCAGGGTATCGGCGAAGCCAGCGCCATTGTGCGGCAGGAGCCAGCTGGTCATGGTGTGTGGAAAGGCGATGAGCAGGACCGCGTAACCGACCATGGCGGGATTGAAGGGGTTGCTGCCGAGACCGCCGTACAGGTGCTTGGCGATGACGATGGCGAAAAAGACGCCGATGAGACCAGCCCACCAGGGGGTGGCGGGCGGCATTGACAGGGCAAGCAGCAGGGCAGTGACCGCGGCGCTGCAATCTTTCAGGGCGGGCATCACAGGGCGGTGACGCATTTTGAGGACGGCGGCTTCCAGTATGAGGGCGCAGAGGATGAGCCAGGCGATATTGACCAGGGTGCCCGCGCCGAACCAGAGGGTCATGGCAATGATGCCCGGTACAGCGGCTGCCAGTACCAGCGCCATGATTTGCGGCGTAGTCATGGGCGCTTTACGGGAGAACAGCAGGGTGGCCAGTGTCATGCCCGCGCATGTTACCAGCTTGCCCGTGAGGCATCACCCAAATTGGCCGGGTGGCGGATTCCACGTATGATGGCCGGAAAGGTACAAGGTAAAAGGTACAAGAACCAAGGAACAAGGAACAAGGAACAAGGGGACGACAATGAATCGACATGCATGGACTGTATTTTTACTGATGATATTTGGCGGGATGCATACGACGGGCGTGTATGCACAACCGCAGGTCGGGTTTTCCGAACACAGTATGACCTCCGCCGGCGCGCAGCGCAGCTACCTGCTGTACGTTCCGCAAAGCTACAGCGGGCAACCGGCAGCCCTGGTGTTCAGTTTTCACGGCTCAGGCAGTTATCCGCAGAACCAGGTGGATACCAGCGGCTTTGACAGGCTGGCCGAGGAGCATGGTTTCATTGCCGTGTTTCCCGCGGGTGAATTCACCAACTCGGTATCCGCGCGCAGCTGGAACGCCAACGTCGAGGCCGGCGTGGACGATGTGCAGTTCACCCGCGACATGATCGATGAGATCAGCGGCCAGCTGGCCATCGACGCTTCCCGCATCTATACCTCCGGCTTCTCCGGCGGCGGCCGCATCAGCAGCCGGCTGGCCTGCGCATTGTCCGACGTGCTGGCAGCGGCGGCGCCCGTTGCCGGCCTGCAGTATCCAGACGACTGCACACTGAAGCGCCCGATCCCCATCATCACCTTCCATGCGGAAGACGACCCCGTGAACAACTATGAAGTGCAGGCCAATTCGCGACCGTACTGGCGCATGGGCGTGGAAACCGCCCTGGACCGGTGGCGCCAGGCGAACGGCTGCACGCTGGCGAACACGCATGAGCAGGTGGCCTATAACATGCGCGTTTACGCCTGGACGGAATGCGGTGGGGGCGGGGAGATCCTGTTCTACCAGACCATCACAGGTGGCCACACGTGGCCGGGCGCCCCACAGCGTGGGGCGGTGCAGGACATCAGTGCCAGTGAACTGATCTGGGAATTCTTCAGCCGGCACAGCCTGTAATAGTGGCGAAAAAGGCAAAGACGTACTAAACCTGTGGGGGCAATAGTGCAAAAACGTTAACAGGGAGGTTAACAATGAGAGAACTGACATCGGACGAGTTGGAACAGGTAAGCGGGGCAGGGTTGTCAGAAGCGGCAACGGCCTGGGCAACTGCCCTGGGTATCGGGTCTGTTACCTACGGTAGTAGTTGGGGAACCGTTGCGGCTTTAACCGCACTCGGTGTAGCCCCGGTGGCTGCGTTTACCATGGTGGGGCTGGCATTTTATGGTGGCTATCAGCTGCTCCAGGACTAGGTGCTGAGCGAGGAAGGTTTGCAATATTGCAAACCTTCTTTTTTTTTTGGCGACAAGGATTGTTGCTGATGGGTTCTGCAATTGAATATGACTTCAATCTCGGGAAGGCCAGGCAAACCATTGTCATATTCACCATGTCGTCATTTATTTTAATCAGCTTACTTGTCTTTACCGAAAACACATTCTCTAGCGGTCTGGCTGGCTACCGGGTTGCATGTCTATTGCTGGGTGCCGGTTATTTCGGCTGCATCCTTCTTCTGGTCAAAAGATATCTTTCTTCCTTCATTACAGGCCGAATATTCTGCGTGCTTGGCAGTGTCACCGTTATTCCTACCTATTATCTGGGCGAAAAAATAATCAGGAATGACGAGGTCTTCTCGGTCGAGAAGCTTGTAGCTAATAATGAAATCGTTGGTTTAAGCCTGGGAATAAGAAACAAAACTGCTTATGCCCTGGATGTGGGTCGCTTCGCTGACCCAAAAGACTTTGCCCTGGCATTCGCGGCATTTTCCAGGATGGCTCACGCAAACATGGGTGCTGCAAGCCGGCAGCAGATTGGCGTCATTCTCGCAAAACAACAAACGAACACATTGCTGGCCACTTATGTGATTTGCCTAATCGCTGCGGTGGTTTATTGCATCGGCATAGTAGGAACTGCTTCAGATTCGGAGTACATGCGTTTCATGTACGCCGGGGCAAACACCGGAGCGACCATCTTCGGTGGTGAAATTTACAGGTTTGCTTCTTCAGTGTTTTTGCATACTTCTGTACCCCACCTGCTTTTAAACCTGTTGATGCTGGGCATATTCAGCCAATACCTGGAAAAGCCGCTTGGGCAAACCAGGTTTGCCAATGTGTTTCTTCTGGCAAACGTTGCAGGGGTTTTATTCAGTGCATTATTGCGCCCTTTTGAGGCAAGCATTGGTGCATCCGGGGGAATCTTCGGGCTTTGGGGCGGGTATACCTGCTTTAAAAACAGGTATGACGGGATATTGCCGGGAAGTATTAATCCTGTCCCTGCCGGCAGATTTTACCTGATATTGTGTCTGGAAGTGATTGCTGAAATCTTCATCGTGGAAAACGTGGATTATGTTAATCACCTGGGTGGGTTTGTCGCCGGCTTTGCTTATATCTATTTGATTACCAGGGACGCTGATCCGGAATCTGTGGATCGACCCGCACTTTTCGAAAAAGGCCTTTTCGTCACCCTAGTTTCCGCCCATGCCCTGGGGCTTTCCTACTTCCTCCTGCTGTACTATGGTGTCATCTGAGCCCGGATTCCCAACAGGACAACAGAACAGGATTGAGCTAATGCAAAGGCGTCGTTTCCTCCAGTCAGCCGGCCTTGGCCTGGCCGCATCAAGCCCCCTGGCACAAGCTGCATTCGATTGCTACGCTGAACGTGGTTCAAACGCGCTTATTCTTTTTCTGCCTTCTTGGCCTTGACCCGCGCCAACGCCGCCTGGATATTCTCGGCCGATATTTTTTTGCGATTGTCGGCCAGTTCGGCACGTTTCCTTCGACGTGCTTCTTCCTCTTCCGTCAGACGAGTCATGCGCTCATGGTGCAGCTCGAATCGGCGTTTTGCCCTAAGCGCCCGCTCCCGTTCTTGCTGCTGCCTGGCGAGATTTGCTTTTGCAGCCTGGTAATGCTCGACCAGCGGCAGATTGCTAGGGCATGCCTTTTCGCACTTGTAACATTCGATGCAGTGCGTGAGGTTGAGTGATTCAGCCTGGTCCAGATCTTTTTCGCGACAGGCAAAATAGAGTTCATGTGGCTGTATATCCACCGGGCACACAGGCACACAGAGTCCACAGTTGATGCAGGCTAGGCGTGAAAGGAGTTGATCGGTAGGAGCCGATGCAAGCGGCTCGTCGTCGACGGAGATCATGTCGATGCAGTCCACCGGGCAGGGCTCAACACACAGATCACAGCCCGTGCACTCGCTGGCGATCACCGTGTGGGTAAACTTCGGGGCGCCGAGTATGGCGTCCACCGGACAAGCCGGAATGCACTTGGCGCAACCGATGCATTCGGCTTCGCGGATGAAGGCCAACTTGCGTGTTTCCATCTGGCCGTATTCAGTATTCAGTGGAAGTGCGTTGACATTGAGTAAACCGGCGAGAGAGGCAATGGTTTCATCGCCCCCGGGAGGACACTTGTTGATGGCATCGCCCGCCGCTATTGCTTCGGCATAGGGCCGGCAACCCGGGTAACCGCACTGCCCGCATTGTGTTTGCGGCAAGAGGTCGTTGATCTGTTCTATGACCGGATCGCCATCCACGCGAAAGCGCCTGGCTGTGTAACCGAGCAGGGCGCCGATACCGATGCCCATACCAAGCAGAGATAACAGGGGCGTCAAGAGGGCGGGCAAAGTTAGGGCCATCAAACCATGCCGGTAAAACCCATGAAGGCCAGGGACATCAGTCCCGCAGTGATCATGGCGATGGCGGGACCCCGAAAGGGTTCAGGTATGTCGCTTGTATGGAGTTTCTCGCGCATGGCGGCGAACAGTATGAGTACCAGCGAAAAACCGGCAGCGGCGCCAAAACCGTAGAACACCGACTCGGCAAAACTGCGGGACTGGTTGATGTTGAGTAGCGCCACACCCAGCACGGCGCAGTTCGAAGTTATAAGTGGAAGGAAAATACCCAGCACGCGATGGAGCAGGGGGCTGGTTTTGCGCATGATCATTTCCGTGGCGCTCACTACTGCGGCGATGACTACGATGAAGGCGATGGTGCGCAGGTATTCCACACCAAACGGTACCAGCAGGTAGTTAAACACGAGGTAGCTGCAGGCGGAAGCGAGCGTCAGTACGAACATCGTGGCCGCCGACATTCCAACGGCGGTTTCCACCCGCCCCGAGACGCCCATGAACGGGCAGAGACCCAGGAACTGTGTCAGGACGAAGTTGTTGACTAGGACGGCGCCGACCAGTACGAGGAAGATGTCGACCATGGTTTGCGCGTTACTTGCTCTCGATCAGCTCGATCATGTAACCGTCGGGATCCTTCACGAAAGCAATGACGCCGCCGCCATGTTTCATGGGGCCGGCCGGGCGCACCACGTTGCCGCCCTTGTCAGCGATCTGGTCGCACGCCCTATAGGCATCATCTACGCTGATGGCGATGTGGCCAAAGGCGTTACCCATGTCATACTTGTCGGTTTCCCAGTTGTGGGTAAGTTCGATTACTGCGTTGTCCTCCTCGCTGCCATAGCCGACAAAGGCCAGGGTGAACTTGCCATCGGGAAAATCCTTTTTGCGCAGAAGGCTCATGCCGAAGACATTGGTATAGAAATCGATGGACTTGTTCAGATCGGTGACACGGATCATGGTGTGGAGAATTCGCATGGTATTACCCTGATATGAGGTCTGAGTTTGAGTAGCGGAATTATGCCAATAATGCGAGACTCCCGCCATGCTAGGACCTGCACAAATCGATATCGACATCTGGCTTGTAGATGACAGGGAAGTTGCAGATCCCGACCTGCTGGACGCATATCGGCAACTACTCAATCTCGAGGAAACCGGGCGTCACCAGCGCTTCGTCTTTTCACGTCATCGTCATCAGTTCCTGGTTTCCCGGGCGCTCGTCCGCTGCGTGCTGGGCCACTACCTCGGTATGGAACCTGCCGCCGTCGAATTCCGCCACAGCAAGCATGGCAGACCGGAGCTGGTTTCCGACATCGGACTGCAATTCAACCTCACCCACACTAACGGCCTTATCGCCTTGGCGGTGACGACGCAGGCACCGGTGGGCATCGACGTGGAATACCTCAACCGGCAGGCAGGCATCCCGAAGCTGGCCAGCCGGTATTTTTCCGATGAGGAAAACAGTGCGTTGTACCGTTTGCCTGCAGAAGCATGGAGCCAGCGCTTTTACGACCTTTGGACGTTGAAGGAAGCCTACCTGAAAGCCTGTGGCACGGGCCTGACGACACCTTTGCGCGATTTCAGTTTTTCTTTTGGTGAGCAGGAAATAACCGTCGATTTTTCCGGCGCCATCGAGGACAACCCCGCACACTGGCAATTCTGGCTGCTGGATGCACCCGGCACCTTCCGCCTTTCAGTGGCCGTGAATGATAAATCAGGCCAGCCCTACGCGCTGAAACCTAGAATGGGTATGCCGATGGGAGAGTTCAGGCCGCTGATACTGCCTGTGGCTAGTTTTTAGCGTTAGCGCAATCAGGTAACGCGCGTGCCGGGCTGGGCACCTGCGTGGGGTTCCAGCAGATACACCTTGTCGCCTTCGCCAGTGGCCAGGATCATGCCTTCGGACAAGCCGAATTTCATCTGGCGCGGTTTCAGGTTGGCCACCATCACCGTGTACTGACCAAGCAGTTTTTCCGGGGCGTAGGCGGCCTTGATGCCGGAGAACACGGTACGTAATACTTCATTACCATCCTCACCCCGGCCCAGGCTGAGTGTGAGTTTGAGTAATTTGTCGGCGCCTTCCACGTGCTCGGCATTGACTATTTTAACGATGCGCAGGTCCACCTTGGCGAAATCAGGGAATTCGATTTCTGGGCTCACCGGGTCACAGCCAAGCGGTGTATCGGCAGGCTTAGCCTCAGGGAAATCTGGTTTTTCAGTCATAAAACTTTCCTTGCTGGCTTCCACCATCTGCTCGACCTTGTCGGCCTCGACACGTGTCATCAGCGGCTGGAATTTGCCAATTGTGTGGTTGGTTAGCAGCGTTTGTGAATCCTGCCATGTGAGCGGCGCCACGTTGAGGAAGCTTTCCACGTTGACGGCGATCTCCGGCAAGATCGGTTTCAGGTAAACAATCAATATGCGGAACAGGTTGATGCCTGTTGCACAGATGGCCTGCACGGCAGGGTCCTGCGGGTTCGATCTGGCTAGGACCCACGGCTGCTTTTCTGCGATGTACTGATTGGCCTTGTCAGCCATGGTCATGATGAGGCGCACGGCCTTGGCGAATTCCCGGTTTTCGTATAAGCCGGCGATCTCGTCTCCAGCTGTGGCGAATTCCTTGAGTAATTCCGGCACTTCCAGCGTACTACCCAGGTCACTGTCGAAATTTTTGTTGATGAACCCGGCGCTTCGGCTGGCCAGGTTGACTACCTTGCCGACCACATCTGCATTCACGCGCTGCGCGAAATCATCCAGGTTGAGGTCGAGATCCTCTGGCGTGCTGCCGAGCTTGGCCGCGAAGTAATAACGCAGGTACTCCGGGTTGAGATGTTTCAAATACGTGTCTGCCATGATGAAGGTGCCGCGGGACTTGGACATCTTTTGGCCATTCACCGTAAGGAAGCCGTTGACGCTGATCAGGTCGGGTTTCTTGTAGCCGGCGGTCTCCAGCATGGACGGCCAGAAGAGGGCGTGGAAGTTGATGATGTCCTTGCCGATGAAGTGATACAGCTCGGTGCCTGTACCTTCCAGCCAGTAATTATCGAAATCGAGATCATCGCGGCTGTCGCATAACTTTTTGAAGCTGGCCATGTAGCCTATTGGTGCATCAAGCCAAACGTAGAAGAACTTGCCTGGTTCGTTGGGAATTTCGAAGCCGAAGTAGGGTTCATCGCGGCTGATGTCCCATTCCTGCAGCCCGGCGTCGAGCCATTCCGCCAGCTTGTTGGCGACCTGCGGCACGAGGACGCCGCAGCGCGTCCACTCTTTGAGCATTTCAGTGAACTCTGGCAGCCGGAAAAAGAGGTGTGTGCTGGCTTTCTTTACGGGGGTGGCGCCGGAGATAGCGGAGTAGGGATTTCTCAGGTCGAGCGCATTATACGTGGATGAGCACACTTCGCAGTTGTCGCCGTACTGGTCTGCCGCGCCACACTTTGGACATTCACCCTTGATGAAGCGGTCGGCCAGGAACATTTCCTTTTCCGGATCGTAGAGCTGGGTGATCTCGCGACTGGCGATCCTGTCAGCGGCCTTCAGGCGGCCGTAGATGAGGTTGGCCAGTTCCCGGTTTTCCGGCGAATGCGTGGTGTAGTAGATATCGAAATTGACATGGAAGCCGGCGAAGTCGCGCTGGTGTTCCTTGTTGACGCCGGCTATGAGTTCTTCAGCCGTAATACCGCGTTTCTCGGCATTTAGCATGATGGCGGTGCCGTGGGTGTCATCCGCGCAGACGTAGGCAACGTCGTTGCCCAGCATTCGCTGGAAACGTACCCAGATGTCGGCCTGGACATAGCCCAGTAAATGACCCAGATGAATTGGGCCATTGGCGAACGGCAGGGCGTTGGTGACGAGAATCTTGCGGTTGCTCACGGGAAGCTCAAGTCTTCAAATTGAAGGCGTGAATTTTACCGGCTATGAATACCTGTCACAACCGCAAGTACCTGCTGCTGGATGCTATTTAGTCTTGGATATAACGAAGGTTTCGTCGTTAAACCAGAGCCCACCATACTTGTTAAGTATCTTTGAAGTGGCCTTTAAATAAGTCCCGTCGGCGATGACTTGCTCGACGCGTTCATCCTCGATTTGGTTAACGTATACCGATGCGTTCCATGCGGCGAAAAGAGTCGAGGTGCCAATGCTGGTACCGCCGATCTCCGAGGGCAGGGCGTGCATGCGGTACTTGAACATGGCGCGGGTGTCGGACTGTTCCTTGATATTGTAATCGCGCGCTTCACGGCCCAGAATTCTTTTTACTTCCTTGAGAATGTGATGACGCGTCACCGGGAAGGGATTGATATCCGGCCAGTACTGCTGGATTAGCTCCTGGGCCGGGTCCTTGCCGCAGGACTGGATTGCGAGCAGGCGACCGCCGGGTGCCAGTGAGCGGGCCAGCGGCACGATGATCTTTTCCGCCTTGAACTTCGCCGAGGTGGATGCACGCCATGGCTGCGAGGCCAGGATGAAATCGTAGTCCCAGTTCTGGATGCCGGGGCGGGGAATGACGGAATCGAGTAGGATCTGGTGATCTTCACGGTAGATCACCACCACGGATGGGCGCTTGAATACGGGGTTGCCGGAAACCTTGCTGGTCTGGGTCTCCCAGCCCTCGGCGAACATGTCATGCAGGCCTTCGAGCTGTTCACGGTAGTTGTAGGCGTGGCTGCCTTCCAGCTTCACTTCGCGCCAGTTCATGGCGTTGGCGGTTAGCACATCGCGCGGCATAAGTTTCGGCGCCTCGGCATAGTTAAGGTTGGTCAGCACGAGGATGGTGGCCGGGTGTTCACTGAAACGGTCGATCATCTTGTCGAGACCTATGCGAACATCCTCCATGCTAATTTCCTTCGCCACGATGAAATGGGGCACGGTGGGGTGCTTGTGGTGCAGGTAGCGCATGATGTTGGACAGCACGGTGGCATCGCCCATGCCGGCGTCGAACAGGCGCAGGGCGGGCGGACCGGGCTGGATGTACTGGAACTCCTTGGAGATGCGCTGGGAGATGGCGGATTTTTCGTTACAGGTATTGATGAACGCCAGGTAGTTTTGCCGGTTATCGTAAAAACGGAACGGCGTGTTGTTCTTCGTATCTTTCTTGTTGTTCACGGCCGCTGGCGCGGCTACGGCCTTGCTGATCTTGGTTTTGCCGGGTTTGGCTTTCTTGACTGTCTTTTTGGCAGTTTTCGCTGCAGACATGGTGATCCCCTTGTAATTGTCATTGTTGTTTACTGCCTGGCTGTCCAGGAATTTCTGGATCCTGTTGATGGTTCTGAGCGTGATGCCCTTGCCATCGCGCAGGCGGTTGACCAGCTTGCCGTCGTTGACCACTCGCAGGCCGAACGTGGACTTGGATATTTTCTGCCGATTGCAGTAAGACTCGATTTCCTCGATTAGTGAGTCGATATCGGCCATGGCATCCCCGATTGCAGGCTGGGACCTGTGTTTTTTGTAGTTTTGCCCAAGTTAAGCAAAGGGCGGTAGAGGAGTCAACAATTAATATCTACTAAAGTTTGTGGCTGTAATGTTGGGAAATTTCCCATCTCCAGAATTATACAAATGCCGGCCACAAAAAAGCCGGCGGCCCCAGGGGGCGGCCGGCCTCTTGTTTTATGGGCGTTTAGAACAAGCCTTCGATCTGCCCCTGCTTGTTCACGGAGATACTTTCCGCGGCTGGTACCTTGGGCAGACCAGGCATGATCATGATGTCGCCGCAAACGGCCACGATGAACTCGGCACCTGCAGACAGGCGCAGTTCACGTACAGGCACCACGTGACCCGTCGGGGCGCCCATAAGGCCGGGGTCGGTGGAGAAGCTGTATTGGGTTTTCGCCATGCAGATAGGGAAGTTCGGGTACCGGTTCTGCAGGTCGGCATACTGCTTGCGCACCTTGTCGTCGGCGATAATGTCGTCGGCGCCGTAGATCTTCTGGGCGATGGTGCGAGTCTTTTCCCACAGGCTCATGTTATCGGGGTAGAGTACCTTGAACTTGCTCTTGCCCTTTTCAATGATGCCGACAACGGTTTTCGCCAACTGCTCGGTACCGGCGCCGCCATCGGCCCAGTGGGTACATTCGATGACTTCGGCGCCCAGGGCCTTGCAGGCTTTGCGAACCAGGGCGACTTCGGCCTTTGTATCGTCAGTGAAGCGGTTGATGGCAACTACGGCCGGGACGCCGTACTTCTGAATATTACTCAAATGGCGTTCTAGGTTGGCCATGCCTTTCTTGAGGGCTTTCAGGTTTTCACCTTTCAGTTCGGTTTTGGGCACGCCGCCGTGCATCTTCAGCGCGCGAATGGTGGCAACGATGGTAACAACATCCGGTTTCAGGCCGGTCTTGCGGCACTTGATGTCGAAGAATTTCTGAGCACCCAGGTCGGCGCCGAAGCCGGCTTCGGTCACGACATAGTCGGCCAGCTTAAGGCCGGCGTTGGTGGCCATGACTGAGTTACAACCGTGGGCGATATTTGCGAACGGACCACCGTGCACGATGGCGGGTGTGCCTTCCAGGGTCTGTACCAAATTCGGCATCATGGCGTCCTTTAGCAGGGCGGTCATGGCGCCGTCGGCCTTGATGTCCTTACAGGTGATGGGCTTCATGTCGCGGGTGTAACCAACGACGATGTTGGCCAGGCGCTTGCGTAAGTCTTCCAGGTCGGTGGCCAGGCAGAAGATGGCCATGATTTCGGAAGCCACGGTGATGTCGAAACCGGTCTGGCGCGGGAAACCGTTGCCGGGACCACCGAGGGCAACGGTGATATCACGCAGGGCACGGTCGTTCATGTCAACCACGCGGCGCCAAGTGATGCGGCGTACGTCTATGCCCAGTGAATTGGAGTGGTGAATATGGTTGTCCAGCATGGCGGACAGCAGGTTATGGGCTGCGCCAATGGCGTGAAAGTCACCAGTGAAGTGCAGGTTGATGTCCTCCATCGGAATCACTTGGGCGTAACCGCCGCCCGCTGCACCACCCTTCATTCCGAAACATGGACCCAGGCTGGGCTCGCGCAGGCAGATGGCGGTTTTCTTGCCGATACGGCTCAGGGCGTCACCGAGGCCTACGGTGGTGGTAGTTTTGCCTTCACCGGCCGGAGTCGGTGAGATCGCGGTCACCAGAATCAATTTGCCGTTCTTGCCCTTGCTCTTCTTGCGTAGGAAGTTGTAATCGATTTTGGCCTTGTAGGGACCGTACTGGAACAGGGAGTCTGAAGGGATGCCCAGTTTGTCGCCGATTTCGCTGATCGGCTGGGGCGTGGCTTTCTGGGCAATCTGGATATCTGAGGGTTGGGACATAGGATGAATTTCCTTGGTGATTAGCAGTTTGACTCGATGTTGTGCTGGTCTTTAATTGTTCTTAAAAAGCCTGTAAATACAGACTGTTGCCGGCAAAGGCGGGCGATTTTAGCACCTTTGTCCATGAAATTTAACCGCTGGTAGCCCCAACTCGGGATTAAATTTCACCTTGTGGAAACACTGAGGATTTTGCGCTCATAGCCCAACAGGCACGTGGAACAAACTATAATGACGGAATGGGGATAAGACGTCTTTTCACGACACTAACCAGCAGTGCTCGCAAAGCACGCCGGCAGTTCTGTGCCGGCTGTCTGTGCCTGGCAAGCACCATGGCCAGTGCCCAGTTTTTTTCCTACGAGACGGCCTATCCCGGTGTCGATTACGCCTCCGGTCCTCTCACAGATCGCGTCACCCGATTGATGACGGAGATCGAAACCGGCCGCGTTACGCTTGAATATGATGCCGAACAGCGTGGCTATCTCGATTCCCTTTTGGCGGCACTGGATATCGACCCGAATTCGCAGTTCCTGGTGTTTTCCAAGACCGCGGCGAAGACCCGTTTCGTCACTGCACAAACCCCGCGCGCACTGTATTTCAATGATGACACATATGTCGGTTTTATCCAGAACAGCCGTACACTGGAGATCGCCGTGATGGACCCGATGCTGGGTCCGGTTTTCTTCGATTTCAGCCAGGATCCCGATGCGCCCGGTATCGAGCGGGAAATGAACCGCTGCCTGCGCTGCCACGACAGTTATTCGATGACGGGTGGTGGAGTGCCGCGCTTCCTGCTCACTTCGGTGATCGCCAATCCCGAAGGAGAAATCGTGACGCACGAAATCAGCATCGTCACGGATACGTCGACGCCGTTGAACCGGCGCTGGGGGGGCATGTATGTCACAGGCATGCATGGCAGCCAGGACATCATGGGCAACTTCATCGTTGATGATGTGGCTAAGTTGCGCGAACTGAATCTCACCCCGAATGGAAACAAGGTCGACCTTGCTGGGTACCTGGATACCGCTTCCTACATAACCGGTGGCAGTGACATTGTCGCTCTTATGATAGTGGAGCACCAGATCGAGGTGCAAAACGCGCTCACACGACTGAGTTTCGAAAGCCGTACGCGCCTGCATGAGAACGGCAGCCTGTCCCCGGAAGAGCTTGCCGAACTGACCCGACCTCTGCTCGAATCCCTGTTCTTTGTTCATGAGGTGGCGCTGGTGGACACGATCACCGGGTCGTCGGGATTTGCCGACAACTTCCAGGCGCGGGGACCGCAGGATAGCCAGGGGCGTTCGCTTCGCGATCTCAACCTGGCAACGCGCATCTTCGAATACCCGCTCAGTTATCTGGTCTACTCCGAAGCCGTCAACGCCTTGCCACAGCCGGTGAAAGCTCACCTGTATAATGACATTCGCCGCGTGCTGTTGGGAGAATTGCAGGATGCCGCCTTCGCCCACCTAGACAGCGGGATGAGGGAGGCCATAACCAGCATCCTGCGCGAGACGAAACCGGAAATCCTTGCTCAGGGCGGTTGACCGCCTGAACGAAATGCACCGCCAGCCGGTCTGGAGTGGGGTACCAAAATACAGTCGCTGGCTTCGGTAACGCCATGGATTTCATGGTAAAAAGAGGCGAAGTTAGTACAATCCACCGGATTGGATGAAAGACAATGACGAATAACTTCCTCAAATCACTGGCAATAATTGCGTTCCTGACGACCTGGCTGCTCCCCGCTTACGGCCAGGGTGTCTCCGAGCTGGTGCCCGGCTCCGGTACCCACGTGGACGCACAGCTAGTCGCGGAAACCGAGGCGGCGATCCCGGGCGAATCGCTGTGGGTGGCCCTGCGGCTCGTGCACGTGGATGACTGGCACACCTACTGGATGAATCCAGGTGATGCCGGCAAGCCCACCGAGGTCCGCTGGCAATTGCCCGAGGGTGTGACGGCGGGCGAGATCGTCTGGCCGCTGCCCGAACGTTTTGAGTTGCCCGCCGACCTGGTCGACTTTGGGTATACCGGCGAAATCTACCTGCTGACTGAACTCACTATTCCGTCCTCCCTGGAGGGCGACAGCCTGCAAATCATTGCTGATGCCCAGTGGCTTGAATGCGAGGAGATCTGCATACCCGGCGGTGCCTCGGTCACCCTGCAGATCCCCATTGGCGAACCGCCGGCACGCATCGATACACGCTGGTCAGATGGTTTTGCCAATACGCGCGCTTACCTGCCACGCACCGATGTTACCTTCGACGCCATGTTTTCCATCAGCGGGGAAGACATCAATCTGCTGGTGCAGGCCACCGAGCCCGTGTTTGAAAATGCCCAACGCATCACCTTCATTCCCGATACCCACCGAGTACTCGACTACATCGCTGACCAACACATCACCAACCAGTTGTCCAGCATGCAGCTGTCGCAGAAAGCCCATTCACGTGCACTGAGGGAGCCGCCCGGTCGAATGGGTGGTTTGCTGATCGTCGAGGACGGGGCGGGGGACATTGTTTCATATGCTATCGAGGCGGCACCTGAAGGCGTCACCATGGCAGCACTCGAGGGCGACGTACCGGCAAGAGTACAACCGGCAAACAACATGAGCCTGCTGATGGTGTTCCTGTTCGCTATGGCCGGTGGTCTTATCCTCAACCTGATGCCTTGCGTGTTCCCGGTACTTTCATTGAAAGCCTTGAGCCTGGCCAGCAATGCCTCGGCGCCGGTGCGTGAACAGCGCCTGCATGGTATCGCTTATGCTTCAGGCGTCATCTTGTCATTCGTCGTACTTGCAGGTGTCCTGCTGACGTTGCAGGCTGGTGGTGCGCTAATCGGCTGGGGTTTCCAGTTGCAGTCACCCTGGTTCGTGGCTGTCCTAGTTTATCTGTTTTTCCTGATGGGCTTGGCAATGTCCGGCGTGGTCGAAATTGGCGCGGGCATCATGGGCCTGGGTTCCAGTATGGCCGAGAAGGAAGGTTATACCGGCTCATTCTTCACAGGCGTGCTGGCAAGCGTGGTGGCCAGTCCCTGCACCGCGCCGTTCATGGGCGCCGCGCTCGGTTTCGCCTTTACCCAGTCGATGCCCGTGGCATTGACCGTCTTCATCGCGCTCGGTTTTGGCATGGCATTGCCGTTCCTTCTGTTTTCCTTTGTGCCGGCACTGGCCGGGATGCTGCCGCGCCCGGGCAGCTGGATGCTCACGTTCCGCCAGTTCCTGGCGTTTCCGCTCTACGTTACCGCGGTGTGGTTGTTGTGGGTGCTGGGACGACAGACTAGTCCCGATGCCATGGCCCTGGTCATGGCAAGTTGTGTGTTCATTGGTCTGGCGGCATGGTTGTACCAGCGTCAGTCGCAGTCGAACTGGCGATATCTTGAAATAGGTATCGGCGTAGCCTGCATCGTTGCTGTGCTGGGACTGCTGACCTCGCCGCTGCTGGAAACCCGTGGCGTGGTTGCAGGTGCTGAAAGTGCAGGGGAAGGATACGAGGATTACAGCGATGCACGCCTGAACGTGTTGCGCCAGCAGGGCAGGCCGGTCTTCGTCAACATGACCGCATCGTGGTGTATTACCTGCCTGGTCAATGAACGCGTGGCGCTGAGTTCGGATACCGTCACGCGGGCAATGGCCGACAAAGATGTCACCTACCTCAAGGGCGATTGGACTAACAACGATCCGGCTATCACTGAGGTGCTCAAGCGTTACCAGACCAGCGGTGTGCCGTTGTACCTGATGTATCCGTCCGACCCGTCCCAACCGGCAGAAGTCCTGCCGCAGATCCTCACCGAAAATATAATTCTCGACGCCATCGCGCGCATCTGAGCCTGGGCGTTATTTGCCGCGCCCTTTTCTCCACTTCTGCGGGCAGTTTCTGTAGAATCCCGCTTTTTTGAAGTGCAAGCAGAGGACACTATGCAATTACTGGATGGCAAGGCAACCGCCAAGGCATTAAAAGAGGATATCGCCGCCAAGGTCACAGAAATCAAAGCGGCTGGTGGCAAGGTGCCACACCTGGCTGCGGTGCTTGTCGGTAACGACGGCGGCAGCAAGACCTACGTCAACAACAAGGTACTGGCCTGCAAGGAAGTCGGTTTTGATTCCACTCTAATCGAGCTGCCAGAGGAAACCTCCGAGGCAGAGCTGCTGGCCATCGTAGATAAGCTGAACAACGACGATAACATCGACGGCTTCATCGTCCAGGTGCCGCTGCCCAAGCAGATCGATGAAGACAAGGTGACCCTGGCCATCGATCCCAACAAGGATGTTGACGGGTTCCATCCGCAGAACCTGGGTCGCATGATGCTGGGCCTGCCGACGCACATTTCCGCGACGCCTAACGGTATCGTCGAACTGCTTAAGCGCAACGACATCGAAACCAGCGGCAAGCATTGTGTCGTCGTTGGCCGCAGCAATATTGTCGGCACGCCGATGTCTGTACTGATGTCTCGTAACGCCAGTCCTGGTAACTGCACCGTCACCGTCGTGCATAGCCGCACCACTAATATGAAGGAGATTTGCGCCAGTGCAGACATACTCATCGTCGCCATTGGCAAGCCGGAATTTGTCACCCCCGACATGGTGAAAGAAGGCGCGGTAGTCATTGATGTAGGCACCACAAGAGTTCCAGATGACACACGCGACCGCGGCTGGCGCCTGACAGGCGATGTCGACTTTGACGGTGTGAAGGACAAGTGCAGCTGGATCACACCGGTCCCCGGGGGTGTAGGCCCGATGACAATTGCGTCCCTAATGCAAAATACGCTTAACGCAATCAGCATGAAGTAGAAGATGACTGACGCCCTGACAGAGCTCAAACCCTTCCTGGGCATTGTCGCAGACGGCAAGATCCTGTCGTTCGATGATGCCCGGGCAGCATTTGAAATCATCATGTCTGGCCGTGCCACGCCAGCTCAAATTGCAAGCTTTCTTGTAGCCCTTCGTATGCGCGGGGAAGACGTGAATGAAATCAGTGCAGCGGTAGATGTTATTCGACATAAGGCGCTGCCTGTGAGTGCACCGGCCGGTGCAATAGACATTGTCGGTACCGGTGGTGATGGCTCAGGTACTCTCAATATTTCTACTGCAACTGCTATCGTTACAGCGGGTTGTGGCGTTCCGGTTGCTAAACATGGTAACCGGGCACTATCTTCAAAATCAGGTGCTGCGGATGTTCTGACCGCCCTCGGCGTGAATCTTGACGCCGAGATTTCGGTGATCGAGCAAGCCATCGCGAAAGCGGGCATCGGTTTCATGATGGCGCCCCGTCACCACCAGTCCTTCAAACATGTCGGACCGGTCCGAGTGGAATTGGGTATTCGCACGGTCTTCAACATACTTGGGCCACTGTGCAACCCCGCCGGTGTAAAACACTACCTTATCGGGGTCTTTGCTAGGCAATGGGTCAAGCCTATGGCCCAGGTACTTTCTCGTCTTGGTTGTGAGAGAGCCTGGGTCTTGCATGGTGCCGATGGTCTTGATGAGCTTTCTACCACTGGAGAAAACTATATCTGTGAAGTGTCTAACGGCGAGGTCACAGAAAAGAACATTTCACCTGAAGACGCTGGCTTGCCATTGGCAGAACTCGTTGATCTTAAGGGGGGTGACGCGGAATATAATGCATCTCGCCTACGGTCCCTGCTTGATGGCCAGCGGGATGCTTACCGGGATATTGTGTTGTTCGGTACCGCTGCGGCATTGCAAATCGTCGGCAAGGTTAAAGACCTTAAGGCAGGGGTAGACATGGCAGCAAAAGCAATCGATAGCGGTAGTGCTAAAGAAGCCTTGGATCGGCTTTCCGCTATCACCAACGATCAAAAAAAATAGTCATTGGAAGAACAGAACTAAAGTTCCGAAATATCCCTGGTAGTTTCTGTAACTAACTGAAATACCTTTGCTATTTCCTTTATTAATCCTTATTTATTCCCTCCAAAAAGCGTAGTATTCACCATCCGTTTTCTAACGAATAACGTAACTAAATGTGCAAGTATTTAAACGAAGTAAACTTGATCATTGCAACTGCGTTTAACTTTGAAAACGGCAGACGTTCATCCGCAGGGTAGAAGATCTGAATTATGAACAAACAAGACTCTGATTCTTTCACTAGCAAGGGCCCGTATCGCAGCAGGCGTTTATCTTTGATAAGCCTCGTCATTGTCGTGGCGGCCTCCGCCGCCGGCTGGTATTACTGGAAAGCTGACCAAGAGCAGGAGTCAGCAGACCAGCCGCTGATAGCAACCGTCGAGATTGGTAATATTGAGAACACCATTACTGCCGCCGGCAGTCTACAACCCTACGAATTTGTCGATGTTGGTGCCCAGGTAAACGGCATCCTTCAGGCACTGCTAGTGGATGTGGGCGATGTGGTCCAGGAAGGTCAGCTGCTGGCTGAGATTGATGCACGTATACAGGAGGCTAGGGTTGAGGCCAGCCAGGCGAGCATCGAGGCACTGGAAGCTCAGGTCGAGGCCCGTCGGGCGGCGTTAGACCTTGCACAGGCAAATGCCGAGCGGCAAGAAAGATTGATGGCCGCCGACGCAACCAGCCAGCTTGACTATGACAACGCTATAACCAACCTGGCATCGGCGCAGGCCAGTCTGGTTCAATTGGAAAAACAAATTTTACAGAGTCGAGCCAGTTTGGAGAGCGACAAGACTCAGCTCGAATTTTCCCGGATCTACGCACCACGGTCGGGCACCATCGTGTCGATCGAGATGAACGAAGGTCGCACTATAAATGCAAACCAACAGGCGCCAACCATCCTCCGCATCGCCGATCTTGACACTATGACAGTGGAGACAGAAATATCCGAGGCAGATATTGGGCGAATTAAGAAGGGTATGCAGGTGTACTTTACAACCCTTGGAGGCGGTAACCGTCGCTGGTACAGTGAGCTGCGTCAAATCCTGCCAACGCCCGTAATAGAAAATAATGTGGTGCTATACACTGGCTTGTTCGACATCGACAACAGCGATAGTTCGCTACTGTCTGACATGACTGCCCAAGTCTATTTTGTAACCTCCTCTGCTAGCAATGTATTAACAGTTCCTGTAGGTGCGCTGAGTTTTATCGATCAGCAGGCAGGGTCGGCAGGCCTGGCTGCCGCGCGACCCCGAGCACAAGGTGGAAGCCGCGATGCCTCGTTTGCCGGAGCCGGACAGGGGGGATTTCCGGGTGCTCCACCGGGAGGCTTGACTGATGAGATGCGCGAGCGTATTCGAGAACGAATGGCATCTGGTCAGGGTTTTGGGGGTGGCCAGGGTGGTTTTACACCCCAAGCTGCTGCCCGTCAGGGAGGTGGTCAGGAAGCCCCCGCCAGGCGTCTCGCTAAAGTTAAGGTTATTGGTGAGGACGGCGTGCAAACCGAACGCGAAGTGATGATTGGGGTCACCAGCCGTATTGCTGCCGAGGTCATCTCTGGGCTGCAAGCCGGGGATAAGGTTGTCGCAGGAATAGTCCAGGTCGGACAGACTAATGGTCAGCAGCCTGAGTTTGACAGGCGCGAAATGTTTCGTGCAATGGGCGGGTTCCGTTGAGCACACAAGCGCTCAATCCTAACTTTCCAATCAACGAAGCCGCTGCTGTCAACAAACAAACGACAGTCACCAGCGGCGAGATTGCTATTCCTCTAATCGAGCTGCGTAAAATTCATCGCACCTTTACCACTGATGGCGGAGTGGAAGTGCATGCGCTGAGGGGTATCGATCTTAAAATATATCCCGGTGAATTCCTGGCCATCGTGGGTCAGTCTGGTTCCGGTAAATCTACCCTAATGAATCTCCTCGGATGTCTCGATCGACCAACCGAAGGTACATATCTATTTGCTGGTAGAGATATAAAGAGCTTCGATGCCGACGGGCTTGCTTGGCTTCGCCGTGAGGCGTTTGGTTTCGTGTTTCAAAGTTACAACCTGCTTGGCAATGCCACGGCTGAGGAGAATGTTGAGGTACCTGCTGTATATGCCGGGCTAAGTCATAAGGAAAGACGTGTTCGCGGCGAGGCACTGCTGACATCTCTAGGTCTTGGTGAGCGTCTGGACCATCGGCCAACACAACTATCCGGCGGACAGCAGCAGCGTGTTTCGATCGCCCGTGCCATGATGAATGGCGGTCAGGTCATCCTAGCGGACGAACCGACTGGTGCCCTTGATTCCCAGAGTGGCGTAGAGGTTATGGCACTGCTGGAGAGTCTGGCCAGGGAGGGGCATACAGTCATCCTTATCACTCACGATAGCGAAGTCGCGGCACATGCCGATCGCATCATAGAATTCCGCGATGGAGAAATTATTAGCGATACCGGCCCTGCTGAAGGAGTGGTGAATCCTGAAAAGAACCGCGAATTGCGCGACCTTTTTCTCAGCCGCAAAATCACATCGCCGCTGGCGGGTGTGAGTGAAGCCTTGCGTATGGCATTACGCTCACTTAGGGCCAATATTTTCAGAACTATTCTCACCCTGCTGGGCATAGTGATCGGCGTAGCCTCTGTGGTAGCCATGCTGGCGATTGGGGAAGGTGCGCGGCAGGATATAGTCGATCGAATAAGTCAAATCGGTACCAACCGCCTAACACTTCAGCCAGCCAGAATATCTGGGCAAAGACGCAGCATGCCGTCCACGCTCACACTTGAGGACGCCGAGGCTATATCCGACGACCTGCCAAATATTCTAGGTACTTTGCCGCAGTTGCAGGGTAATTACACCGTACGATTCCAAAGGCAGGATTACTCTACCAGTGTCACTGCAGTAACGCACAATATGCCGGAAGTGAACAACTGGCCTCTTGCTAGTGGTGTTTTTTATACACGAGAGGATAGCGTGGACTATACGCCTGTTGCCGTATTGGGTTCGACGGTAGCGAACGAGATATTTCCAAACGGCGAGAACCCGCTAGGCGAGTATATCCTGATCAAAAATATTCCATTCCAGGTAATTGGCGTTCTTACTTCAAAGGGTGGATCTGGAGGCTTCAACGGAGGCGATCAGGATGACGCGGTCTTTGTGCCTTTCAAGACGGGGGCCCTGCGTCTGATGGGCCAGAACTATGCTAACAATATTTCGGTATTTGTAGATGACATAGATCAGATAGAGCAAACAGAGCGTAATCTCATTGAGTATATGATCGCCCGGCACGGGACAGAGGATTTTCGGATCTTCAACAGTGCCGAGTTGCTTGAAACTGTATCTGCTTCTCAGGACACCTTCACCATTTTGCTCGGTTCTGTGGCCGCTATTTCCCTGCTGGTTGGTGGCATAGGTGTTATGAATATCATGCTGGTGTCTGTCACCGAGCGTACCCGGGAGATAGGCATCCGAATGGCCACTGGTGCGCGACAGACCGACATCATGTCTCAGTTTCTGTCTGAGGCGATCGTTGTCTCTGGTATTGGCGGTATCATCGGCGTGCTAACTGGCGTTGCAGTAGGCTACATCCTTATTGCTTTCGAGGTGTCGATCAAATTCACTTCCATGCCGATGATCCTGGCGTTTTGTTGCGCAACCGCAACGGGCCTTGTTTTCGGATTTGCCCCGGCCCGAAAGGCGGCTCGCTTGGATCCGGTAGTCGCATTGGCTAACGAGTAAGAAGATGTCTAGGCACCCTTATTTCTTTTCTCTATTAGTTCCAGGTTTATTATCCCTATCAGGTTGCAGTCTGACGGAGATGCCAGAACTCGCGGACCTGGATGTACCAGAACAATGGCAGGGTCCTATCGTCGAGGATGCCGACGTGTGGCCAGATACTGACTGGTGGAACGCTTTTAGTGATGAAGAACTGAGCAATACCATCACTCTGGTGCAGGAAAATAATCTAGACCTCGACAACAACCGCCGCAATCTTGAATCGGCGCAGATTGCCCTGCGCGAGGCAGGTTTCAACCTTCTGCCCACACCGATCGTCAGCCTTGGAACTGGTTCATCTTTTATCGAGACTCGAATTGACGGTGTAGATAACTCCGGATCACCAAACGAACCCTTTGACCTCTCGGCGTCTTTTACTTACACCGATATTCTAAGCAAGCCGGCAGCCTATGATAGGGCTGTGGCTGATTATGATTTTCGCGTGGCACAGGTCGCCGACGTGGCACTCAACACTTTGGGTACCACGGCTTCCACTTATTTCCAGTTGCTGCTGACACGGGACAAAATCGAGGCTGCAATGCAGAACGTAGAAAACGCGGAAGCTATTTACCGTATAGCCCAGGCGCGTGTCGATGCGGGGGTCGCAGTACCCATCGAGGCATTGCAGCAGCAGATAGCTATGGAGCGGGAGCGCAATAATTTGCGCGGATTTATTCAGAACGACCTTGCCACGCGTTCATCTCTGGCTTTACTTGCGGGCCGCTCTGTGCAGGATTTTAATATCGACGGTCAGACGCTTCAGCAGATTCAGGTTCCCGTGGTGCAGCCCGGCCTGCCATCGGAGTTGCTGGTAAGGCGTCCTGATCTTGTCCAGGCTGAGGCCAATCTGCGGAGTGCCCGCGCAAGCGTTGATATCGTCAAAACCGACCTGTTTCCGCAGATTTCACTGACTGGTGCGGCTAGTAGCTCAAGTGCGTCATTGACCGAACTGGTGAGTGACCCCGACACCTTCCTCACAGTAAATGCAAATCTTGTGCAGACTCTCCTGGATAATGGCCAGCGTCTACGAAATATTGACCAGGCTACGATCACGATGGAGAACAGTCTAAATAATTATCGCCGGGCGGTGATCGGGGCCTTCAACGAAGTAGAGGTTCTACTAAGCAATATACAACTGCTGCAGGCGCAGGGTGTGGTGGCGTTTCAAAACTTGGAGGCGGCCGAGGAGTCTTTTCGTATCGCGCAGGTCAGGTATGAGGAGGGTGTGGCGGATTTCCAGACCGTGCTGACTTCTCAAAATACTTTGTTCTCCACCCGCAACAGCTATCTCGACAACAAGCTGCTGCAGCTCAATGCAATGGTCGGCCTATTTCAGGCGCTTGGAGGCGGCTGGCAGGCAGAAACCCGCTGAGACTTCATGCTAACTGGCATTTAATGGTATTCGGTAATCTCTAACGCATCGCCTTCGAGCATGACGCGCAATACAAGGTAACCGTGCATAATGATCTCTCCTTTGTGCCTGTCCATGCCGTCCCGGCAGAAATCGAATGTGTATATGCGGGTGAAATATCGCTTTCGGTTGGCGGCACGGGTTATCGCGAACTTACTAAAGACCAGGGTTTCATCTAAAAGCTGAATATCCCGCTCAAAACAGTATTTTTTGGCAGAGGCAAGGGCGATGCCGTGGTGCCCGCGACTGCGCCACCAGTAAATACCCACCATTATCAGTAGTAAGACCCAGATCAAATCACCGAGTGAAAAGTTCATGAAATTTTCATTTAGGTTGGTGTAGATAAGACTGCTTTATAAAGTTTCGGCATTTAAAATTCATTAAAAAATTTCATAGAAGACGACGGTTTATCCACCTTGACACTACCTGGCCAGCACAGCAATATGCCCGCTTGCAATTTAACGTAATTTTAAATGAAAGTTCTTTATATCACTCTTGATCCGCCAATGGATCAGTACAAGGTTGCCACGGGCAACCAGGTCAGGGCGCAGGGAATTCGCGATGCACTTGAGGTGGCCGGTGTCGAAGTTATTCAGGCGACCTACACAACGGAAAATTCTCGTCTTGACTCCGGCGGATGTTTTTATTTTCACACGCCTGATGAATTGCAGCAGCTTATCAATGAACAGAACCCCCGGCTGCTCATAGCCGGTTTCTGGACCATCCTCGACCACCTGCCCGAATCCGACCTTCCTGTGGTGCTAGATTTCGTCGCGCCGCGTGTACTGGAACAGATGTACCAGGAGCCCGAAACTATTACGGGGGATACTGACAACATCATACGTATGTTGAGTAGGGGTGATCATTTTCTTGTCGGCAACAAGTCGCAGGCTGCTCTTCTGCTGCCATATCTTTTGCAGGCCGGTATCGATTGTCGTGATAGTACGCCAATTTCTGTGCTACCGATATCCGCCCGTGGCAAGACATCGAACAAGGCTGTTCTTGAACTTCCAGTGCGGCTGGTCAATGCAGGTGTCGACTGGCCCTGGCGTGATTTTTCAGCCTACAGGCTGGAACTCAACAGACTGGCCGTGGGCAATAAAAATCTGGCGTTCTTAGAGCTTTCGGGCAAGTATCCCGGCTTTTCCGATAGTGAAGCGAAATCAAATCTGCTCAGTTATGCCGGTATGCAGGAGGAGCTAAAGCGCTCGCATATCGGGCTGGAGCTGGGTGAGCGCAATACAGAGCGCGAATTCAGCCATTCGTTCAGGGCGCTTGAATACCTCGAGTGCGGACTGCCCATCATCATCAATCCCTGGTTGCAACTGTCCGAGTTCGTCCGGCAATACGATGCTGGATGGGTCATAGATTCGCCTAGCCAACTCGAAAATCTCCTTGCAGATGTTTTAGCCGACCCTGCCGTACTGGAGAAGAAACGGGCAGGGGCCCGGAAGCTAGCCGGAACAGCACTGAATTATTCAACTACCATTACGCCGTTACTTAACTTTATTAATGCGCCTCGGAAAACGGCACATCTCTTCAAATATCGAGCAAAAAATGAAGTGAAAGAAAGCGTTAAAAAGGTAGAAGAAGACAAGCTGGTTAAAGAGCCAGCTTCCCAACAGGGCCATCCGTTTACTTTAAAGATCCTTCTCGCAAATATATTCAAGCGTTTTCTATGCCCAGCAAGGCCCGATTCAAGACCAGATATCCTTATGGTCACAAGGGCAGACCTGTTTCCCGTCGATCATGGGGCCGCGGTAAAAATCATACGCACTGCGGAGGCCCTTTCAAGGCTGGGAAGGGATGTATGGCTGACAACCCATAACCGCAAGAATTACTACCAATTTAACCAAGGTAAGATGAAGACGCACAGGTTTCCCCTGTGGGTCAGGTACTTTTGCCTGCCCAGTTCTGCTGCCTTCTTAAAACTTCACAGGCGCGGCTTCCCCTGGAGCAACAGCTTTCTGTACCTGCCGCTTACGGATATGAGCTATACCGTAAGAACAATCTACCTGGCCAGCCGTAAACCCGTCGGTGCCTACCAGGCCGAATTCCCGGCATACGTGAAGCCATGTCATAACGCCAGGTCACTCTTTGGCGGGAAGATCCTGCTGGTTCAGCACAATGTGGAATACGAGCGCATTCGCAACCAGCTTCCCGAGCTGACGGAAAAGAATTATCAGACCCTGAAGGATGTCGAATTAAAAATGTGCGCGGATTCAGACAAGATCGTGGCGGTATCAACCAACGACCGCGATAGGATGGTTGCCGATGGCGTTGCGCCGCAAAAGATTCATGTGGTTCCCCATGGCGTCGACCTCCAAGCCTTTCAGCAGTCCGCCCCCATGGATATCAGGAAACATTACAAGATTCCGTCGCAGGACAAGGTGCTTGTCTATCACGGCACCTATAGCTATGCCCCCAACCTGGAGGCCATCAATGTCATGTCAGTGGAAATCCTCCCACGCCTCGACGCGAGAGGGATCAATGTCACTGTGCTAGCCATCGGCAGCAAGCCGCCTGATTTCCCGTTGCATGCAAAAGTAATATTCGCCGGTAGCGTGGCTGACCTGAGCCAGGTGTTGCCTGCTGCTGATCTTGCCGTCATTCCTTTGCTCGAAGGCGGCGGGACGCGCATGAAGATTTTGGATTACTTTGCAGCCGGTGTTCCGGTGATCAGTACGGCGAAGGGGATAGAAGGTATTCCTGTGACCCATGGCAGGGAAGCATTAATACTCGATGACTACGACGCCATCTGTGACGCCATTGAAAGCCTGCTTGCCAGTCCTGAAAAAGCCGAAATGATGCGCGAGGCAGCGGCCAGGTTCGTGGAACCCCTGGGCTGGGATTCAATCGCTAGATGTTACCTGCCGCTACTGCATTGAACATGTACAAGTCATTATCGAGGCTACTCAGGCCCTTCATATAAATTCCGAGCTGGAGGTGAGCCAGTTCCTTGGGGCTTTCCGAGCTAACCATATCCAGCTTGCCTGCCATCGCCAGTACACAGATGCCGTGAATGCTTGCCCAGATGGCACGCGCGGCGATTTCCGTTTCCTTCTTATTCTGGGTAATGGTTGAGAAAGACCGCATGACGAGAGAAAACAGATTTTCAACTTTCTCAATGTACCAAGGCGGGGCATTCTCTTTGGGGTCACTGGGTAGGGCAAAGACGAAGGCCCAGAGGAAGCGTTGCTGCTCTGACAGATCGATATAGGCATCGACGAGGTATTCGGTTTTAGCTTCGACTTGATTCATGCCGGCGGCCAGATCTTCATACCAGTTATCGAGTATCCGGCCCTTGACGTGGTAGCGCAGGGTTTCGAGGTCACCGAATATGTGATAGATGGTACCAAAGGAATAGCCGATCTCCTTAGCTATCGCCCGGGTACCGAAGGCACTGGGTCCGATTTCGCTGATGAGCTTGATGCTGGCCGTAACGATAAGCTCTTTTAATTCTCTCCTAGTGTGGTCGGATCTGCGTCCCACTTTCCCAAAAACCCCTTTAAATACAAAATCTTATTTTTTCTAAAAATCTTTACAAACTAATTGAACAGTGTATAGTATTTGATTGTATATTATTGATTAAATTTCGATCAATAAAAGTTTTAGATACAAACTTTAGACCTGTCGCGTTATTCAAATTGCTGGGTTGTTTGAGAAGCATAGGAAGAACACCCGGGATAGCGGGGCGCCTTCTCTGAGTTGAAAATGTTTAGGAGATTAAAAAAATGACACAAATTAAAAAATTAGCTATTGCTATCAATAGTGCTAGTCACTTTTTGACTGGCTCCGTTGTTGCATCGGCTCTGATTCTAGGTGCTTCTGGTTCATTCGCCCAGTCTACTACTGGTGCAATAGCAGGTAGTGTCAACGGAGCCTCGGGGAGCGAGACTGTTACTGCTACCGATATTTCAAGGAACGTCTCTATCTCTGTCCAAGTAAACCCAGACGGGAGCTTTGCCTTTAATTCTTTGCCGCCAGGGCAATATGAAGTTGTTGTTGTTCAGAACGGCAACAATGTTGACACAGAAACAGTCAGTGTCAGACTCGATAGTGAGACTGTAGTTAATCTTGCAACCTCACAGGCTGGTGTCCAGGAGTTGATCGTGCTTGGTTCCAACCGATCTTCTGTCGAAACTAGTATCGCTGAATCTGGAATGATCGTTGATGCTGGTGCATTGACCGAGCTGCCAGTGCCAAGAAACTTTGACTCGGTTGCACTCATGGCACCGGGAACTACCATTGGCGATACGGCATTCGGCACGAACGTAAGTTTCTCCGGGTCCTCCGTAGCCGAGAATACCTCTTATATTAATGGTCTAAATACTACTAACTTCAGGAATGGCCTGGGTTACTCGCGGGTACCATTCGAATTTTACGAAACTTTGCAGGTAAAGACTGGCGGATACTCTGCTGCCTTCGGTAGATCTACCGGTGGTGTTCTTAATGCAAGATCAAAGTCTGGTTCGAATGACTTCCAGTTCGGGGTGAATACCTACTACGATAAGTTGATTGAAACTTCGCCCAACACCTTTGCCGCAGACAATGGTCAAGATGAGTCCTCATCGACTACTTACGACATATGGGCGTCAGGTCCAATCATCAAGGATCGCCTATTTTACTACGCGCTTTACTCTGATGTGGACTCCTCTGATGAATATTATGGTATTCAGTCAGGTCGTGGTTATAAATACTCACTTGGTCAAGACTTCTGGGGTGTAAAGCTCGATGGTTACCTAACTGATAACCACCGCATAGAAGTTACGGCGTTCACAGATGAGAGGACAGGCATAGAAGGCGCCTACGAATATGACTCTGACACAAAACAGACGGGTGCCTTTATTGGTGACACTTTCTATGAAAGGGGTGGCATGAACTGGATAGCGACCTACACCGGCCAGTTAACCGACAACCTGGTCTTTTCTGCATCCACTGGTGAAAACGAGGCTGCGAGGACAACAAACCCAGCCACTGCTTCTGCCCCAGTATTATATGAGGTTACAGCGGCAAACGGCTTTCAAGCATTGGGTGATTGGACTGAATTCTTGATAGATGTTGGTGAGGATAAGAGGGAGTCGAATCGTTTCGACTTTACCTACTCACTCAATAACCACACCATCAGGGTTGGATACGACGAAGAGACAAATAACTCCGTATCATCAACTATCAACTCAGGAGGAGTCTACTGGCTTCTGCATCCAACAAATGACTACGGCCCCTACATTTGTGATGTCGCTACCGAATGCCCCAGTGGTGCGGATGCGAGACGTAGAACCTACAACAATGGTGGTTCCTTCGATGTAGAGTCAAAGGCTTACTACATAGAGGATACTTGGCAATTTAACGATGACATAACTCTTGAACTGGGTTTGCGAAATGATGAGTTTATAAACTACAACGCCGAGGGTAAGGAGTTTGTTGCACTTGATAACCAGTGGGCGCCGAGAATAAGTGCCCTATGGCAACCATCAAACATGCCTAACTATCAGTTCTTTGCAAACTACGGAAGGTACTATCTGCCAGTGGCTGCCAATACCAATATCCGCTTGGCCGGCGGCGAGACCTATATTCAGGAATACTTTGACTGGGACGGTGTATCCAAAAATGCAGATGGCACACCACAAGTGAAGGGTGGTTCATTTAGAACGCAGACCTATTCTACTGGCGCGGTCCCTGATACAAGAGGACTTGTTGATCAGAACCTCGAGGCTATGTACCAGAACGAAATCATTCTGGGTGGCCAGATGATCGCCGATAATGGAATCACCTGGGGTGCTAAGTACATTTATCGTGACCTTGCAACTTCTATCGAAGACGTTGCCATCGATGCAGCCGTGATCAAATACTATGCTGGTAGTTGGCCTGAAGTCGCGGATGTATTCACTGGGTTCCATCAGTATGTACTAGCCAATCCTGGTGCCCCGATGACGGTGTACATACCAGAGCAATCTGAATTCATTACTCTTTCATCGGATCAGCTGAATTACCCCGAGGCGAGTCGTACCTATCATGCCTTCGAAATAACCATGGATAGGCCCTTCGATGGAAAGTGGGGGCTATCAGGGTCATATACCTGGGCACACAGCTATGGTAACAATGAGGGTTATGTCAGGTCTGACAATGGCCAAGACGACGCAGGTTTGACAACAAACTTCGACCAGCCCGGTTTAACTGATTATGGCTTTGGAAATCTGCCTAACGACAGAAGGCATACAGTTAAATTACAGGGAAGATACCAGCTGGATAATGGCATCAGATTTGGTGCCAACTTTATGGCGCAGACGGGCAGACCGATCGGTTGCTTCGGCGTGCATCCTACAGATACATTTGCCGCAGCATACGACAACGCCTCCTTCTACTGTGACGGGCAGCCAGTTCCTCGCGCCAGCAAGGGAGAAACTAGTACTTGGTGGAATCTTGATTTAAATGCCCAGTACACCATAGATTTGACAAACGCTCAGCTGGTTCTGTCCGCAGACATTTTCAATGTCATTAATCAGCAGAAAATCAGGGAAGTCTATGAGGACGATACTCCATTCTATGGCTTGCCAACAGGTTATCAGCCTCCAAGATCAATGAGGTTGAGCGCTCGCTACAGATTCTTCTAACAGAAGAATATGGCTAAAAAAACCCAGCTTGTGCTGGGTTTTTTTATGTGTGTATATCTAAGACTAAAGCGACGACTTTTTTGTGAGTATGTGCCACGAAATGAATTTTTGATTCAATTTCCTCCCGATCTACCTAATGCTGGACCATTGTCCTCGTCCCTTAGGAGAATCTCTAAGTAGGCGTAGATTTGCGTAACAACAGCGAGAATTGTCGCGCCTAGCGGGCTGCGCCAGAAAACTACATCGTCATTTAGTTGATCCAAATGCTCCTAGTGACATGATATGAATGCCCGCTGATCAAAAGCTTGAATTAGTTGCTGATGTAATTATTCTTTGATGTGGTGCATTTTGTGCTTCGGGGCGGTATTGATATAATTGCCTTGCGGAAAAAATACTGCCAAGCAATGTCCTTGCGCAATACCTATCTTCAAAAAACATCTTATGAAAACACAGGTAGTCATTATTGGAGCAGGGCCTTCTGGGTTGCTACTTGGCCAGTTGCTACACAACGCCGGCATCGACAATATCATCCTTGAACGTGTCACGCCTGACTATGTCCTAGGGCGTATTCGTGCTGGCGTGCTCGAGGAGGGCTTGGTAGGCATGGTGCGTGAGGCCGGTGTTTCTGAACGCATGGATCGGGAAGGCTTGCCACACACCGGTGTGCAAATTGCCTTCAATGGTGAGATTCGACGCATAGATTTCCACAAATACGCCAAAGGTAAGCAGGTCTTGGTTTATGGCCAAACTGAAATTACAGCTGACCTGATGGAGTCACGCAGGGAATGTGGAGCCCCGATCCACTACGAAGTGGAGAATGTGAAAATTCACGATCCGAAATCGGACAGACCTTTCGTGACATACGAAAAAGGTGGGCAGCAGCATCGCATCGACTGCGATTACATAGCCGGTTGTGACGGCTTTCACGGAGTCACTCGCAAGACCATCCCAGAAACCCTGCGCACCGAATATGAAAAGGTCTACCCTTTTGGGTGGCTTGGCTTGCTGTCAGATACTCCGCCTATTGATGAGGAGCTGATCTATGGCGTGAGTGACAGGGGGTTTTTCCTATGCAGTATGCGCTCGCAGTCACGCAGCCGCTACTATGTTGATGTGAGTCTCGATGAAAAAATCGAGGACTGGTCTGACGATCGGTTCTGGGAGGAGCTGTCTAACAGGTTACCGGAATCCATTCGAGCTAACCTGGTGACCGGGCCCTCGCTGGAAAAAAGTATCGCACCCCTACGCAGCTTCATCTGCGAACCGATGCAGTTCGGTAGACTCTTTCTGGTCGGTGATGCAGCACATATTGTTCCGCCAACCGGTGCCAAGGGGCTGAACCTCGCCAGTGGCGACGTTAACTATCTTTACCGGATTTTTCTTAAGGTTTTTAGAGAAAACCGACCCGACGCCGTTGCCCAGTATTCGGCTCTATGCCTTCGACGCATCTGGCACGCGGAGCGTTTTTCTTGGTGGATGACCAGGATGCTTCATGATTTTGGTGACAAGTTCGATCGTAAGCTGATGGATTCAGAACTTGATTACTATACTGGAACAGATGACGGCCTGAGTGTCATAGCCGAGCAATATGTTGGGCTACCCTACGAAGAGGTGATTTAGATAACGTTGTCTGCGTAGGTAAAGTAGTAGCGCACTTCCACCCTTTGAGATTCAAAACGATTGTCGCTTTCGAGTCTAGGGCGGAAAGGAGAGTTCCTTAGATAGCGTATAAGGCGGCGCTCGATTTGCCGGGTCACGTTCTCAGTGGCTCCCAGTGTTTCAAATCTTCTTGCCTTGCCGTATTTCGACACGGTGAAGGCGATGTCGATGTAGCCCTCATACTCAAGTTCGGCTTCGTCATGGATGCCAAACTTTTCTCGGCTATTAGGCTTGGCCGTGATCAGCGGTAAATGTACAGGCATGGTAGGACGGAAAAGATGCTCAATTGAAGCCTGCTCAACTCCTATCTCATGTACCAACTCATAGGCTTCCCGATATTTTCTCATGGCTGATTGTGTCTTGCCGAATAGCATGCACCAGTCACCATATTCCATGAGGGCGTTGATCAGCTGGTACACACGCGCCTCCGGATTGTTGCGAATATAGATCAAGATGCGCTCGAAGGTGTTCTTGCCGCTGTTGAAGTTGTAGGAAGCGAACCTTCCTGCATAATCTTTCCTCAACAACGAGCCGGTAGTCGTGCTGCGCTCACTTAGGTAATAGTCGGGATCGTTGAGAATGGCCTGGCGGAATGCTTGTAGAAATAGCGTTTCCAGAAAGCGATACTCAAGGTCCAGCAGTACAGGATCGAAATACTGACGGTTGTCGAGCATGGTCGAGATTGCCCGCTGGTAGTTTTGCTGGGCCATGAACAGGCTGCCAAACGCCATTTCCCTCGGGGTCGGAGCCCGCCTGGAAGGACCGGAACCCGTGCCAGATGAAAAAGAGAACACGGGCTGTTTTGGCATGGACATGACTTTGTTGAACTGTGCCAAGCCGGTATCAGCGAGGTTGACCACATAGGGCAGTGCTTCGGGAGAGGAATCCCCGTGGTGCTGCATGGTAAGGTAGACCAGATAGCGCTGTTTTTCATTTGCAGTCGCTACGTCGCCCATGGCCATGTAGCTGTCGATCATTTTCTCGATACTTGTGTATTGATCTGGGTGGTAAAGACCGTTATTTACCCTGCTGATATGTTCCGCACGCTGAAAAATTTCGATTGCCTTGGCATGGTCGCCTGCCTGTTGATACTGGCTACCAAGGTCAATAAGAAACTCAATTAGCTCAGGAGAGAAAGGCCCTAATTCTGTTTCGAGTTCGGTGATTGATTCCAGGTAGGCGTCTATGTTCCGCAGAATATCCAGGGCGCCTAAATCGTCTTCTTCATGGGTATTAGCGTGGTTGTTTAGATCATCCTCATCTATGGGTAGTAACTGAAGGGGCAGGTTGTAGGCGGGCATCTCTCGCCCTGTAACTGGTTCAATCAAAACGGGGTCGAAGATTAGGCGGTCAATCTGTGAAAAAGTTTGTGCCCAGGCAGGCATGGAAAAAGTCAGCGAAAAGAGCAACGTCGGCACAACACGACGATGATTGATGCATGCGCTATTAATATGAAGTCTACTTAGAGTCATGTTGAGTTCCGCATGCTCCAGTTTGAATTTCGTGCGGTCCTGAGTGGATCAGGACCTGTAAATATAGTTTAAATTTTCAAATATTATAGTCGAATTCGGCGTTCAATCGAAGCCGGGTAAAACTTGTTTGACGTTAGTGGCTATCTGTTCGATGCTGCAGGAGCAGATCAGCCCCAAAATCGCCTTCTTTGCTACGCCAGACGGCGTGAACGTGGTTGCCATCCCCCTGCACGAGATCGTATTCAAAGAAAAAGTCGGGGCCGTCCAGGCGCCAGTAATGTGGCTCGTTTCCAAGGGTACTGCCGTACCATGTGAAATGCAGTTCATTGACGTCTACTTGTGCCAGGTAAGCGCGGGATATTTCAGGGCGGTAGACGGTTACGACTTCATCGAGAATATGTTGAGCAAGTTGTTTTTGCTGGGCATCGAGGGAGTCGATGGCAATGCCGGTCTGTGGCAATGATTTCCAGTCATCCCAGCTGCCGCGCGGACGGTTGAGTGTGCCTGAGATGATATCGAACGGGGGGGTGCCGTCTTCAATGGCTCGCTCGCGTTGTTCATTCCTAAGTGCATTGATCAGTGCCAGGCCCGCGTCGTGTATATAATTCTGGCTGCGAAATCCCGCCAGCGTTCCGGTCCGAATGGCGGCCGGTGAAGCGCCGAAGAAGGTGGGTGTGACGCTAATTTCACCATAAGCGACGGCGAAGTTTAGGGATAGGTGGTGTCCCTCAAAACGCCAGCCCCAGTTACTGTCCACACCGGGCGAACCGAAGATGGCCAGGGTATAGTTTTCAGGGCCGCGTGGGAAGCCGACGACTTCGGCATCTGCGAGGAGTTTCTCAAGCTGCATAACTTGGATAGCGCTGAGGTATCCCTTGGCACTCAACGCAGTGTTGAGCAGTCCATGGGTAAGGATTTTTTGCTGCGATGTCATGTACTCCAGTGGTAGACCCTTGCGCAAGTAGGGCCAGTACACATAGTTGGTACGTGCGTCATCGGTAAAATTCAGTTGTAGTAATTCCCGGCGATCATATCCGACTGCACTTTCTATTCCGGTTGGTCCGTCAGCCATCGTTGCGAGAATCGCATTTGCAGTTGTTGCCATCTGTACAGCCAGGCTCGTAACGTCTGGATCGTCATTGCCTGCATGATCCGCGCGAACGACGGCCAGGGTAAAAACGATGGCACTAAGCCCGACCAGTATAGTCAGCGTGCGTTTGAAGCTGGTCATCACAAAAACTCTTATGTCACTTTATGGATGCGGCTAGGTCGATGAAGACTTGCGCGGTTTCGGCATTGTTTGTTTCAGCCATCATGAAATGACCATTGCCAGTGATCCCGATATCGGGCAGGAAGGTGTATTGCACGCTGACACCGGCCTGGTTAAATACCTTGACTGCACAGGGCAGACCGGCAATAAGTCCTAGTTCGGAACCAACCAGGTGAACGGGTATCCGCGTGAAATTAGACAGCCTGCTAGGTGCTGCCTGCGGTTGCATTTCGCAGCCTTCAGCATCAGTCCATGTTTCGAATGCCTCAGTCAGTGGTGGGTCGAATGTGAGTCCAGTACGTATGCTGCTGGTCATGTTGCTAGCACCAGGCTCAAAAGCAATGATACCTGCTACATTTGCAGGGTTGAGGTCGGCTGCAAGCCAGCCGCTGGCCGCGCCTGCAGAGTGAGTCACCAGAATGGCAGGGCCAATACGGTCGAGTAGTTTGCTGATTCCAACGGCGGCGACAGTGTCACCGGCATATGGTCCGGGCGGTGAACTCGCAAGCCAGTTTAGTATGTTTTCATCGGTAGGATTTTTAGAATCACCAGGCCAGTGATTGGAGTTGGCGAGGAAGTTGATGATGCTAGATGTGGCGCTGTCTGACAGTTCACCATAGCGGTTGCTGGTAGGCGAACGGCCATAACCAGGTCGATCCACCCAATACACATCGAATCCAGCAGCCAGGAAAAAATCGCGCCAGCCATCACGGCCATCGGGTGTCGTGAACCAATCGGTTGCCTGCCCGCCGCCGCCGTGCACAAGAACGAGCGGATAGCTGTGGGTTTTCTCAGCCGGAAGCTGATAACCGACATACATCTGATTATAAATTTGCACGGACCCATTTTCTGCGGGCTCGCTGGTTTCACCGCCGACATAGAAATGCCCCTGATCGCGCAGGCTGAGAATACCTGCTTCTCCGCCGGCAAGGCAGGTTGTAGCTATTGCCAGACCTGCAACAAAAAAGGCAGAGCACCATGAATTTCGCGATAAAACTGGCATTAATTGCTCCCTGAATTTTTTCTAACAGACCAGTAAGTTTACTATTCAGGATTAAAAATGATAGGTTAATTGTGCAAAAAATGAGTAGAATAAGTGGACAAAAATATCTTATAACATACTGATTAATATAAATAAAAATTCACCGATATTTTTAATTTCATTCCAATTCATCTATCCAATGCTGCGCAGGTAACAGGTCCAGCGCCGTTTGGAAACTCGGAGTAGCAGTTGCCAGATCAAAATTCCGCGCCAATCGATTTTCTGATTTGCGGTGCCCAGAAAGGTGGTACCTCTGCCCTGGATGCCTATTGTCGTCATCACCAGGATTTGCTCATGGCAGATGCTAAGGAAGTCCATTTCTTTGATGACGAGTCACTATTTTGTAAAGGAAAGCCCGATTACCGGTTATATCATCAGCACTTCCCGTCACATGAGGTGGGCAAGCTGCGGGGAGAGGCTACGCCTATATACATGTACTGGCCGGACGCACCGGCTCGCATTCACGCTTACAATCCCGATATTCGCCTGATCGTCATTTTGCGGGACCCGGTGGAACGTGCTTATTCTCAATGGCAAATGGAGTTCCATCGCGGGCACGAGACGCTTCCTTTTGGCAAGGCGGTTCGACAAGAGGCTACACGCTTACAACAAGGAAATGCTGATCACTGTCGAATATATTCCTACATCGATCGCGGCAGATACTTGCGACAGTTGCAAGTGCTATGGTCCCTTTTCGGTAGGGAGCATGTCCTGGTGGTCTTTAATGAGGACCTGCGCCATTCTTCGGCGAACGTGCTGGCACAAATCAGTGAGTTCTTAGGCATAAACCCGTTCCCAATCATTGGTGATCGCACTATAAACGCACAGGAGTATGACAACCCCATGGAGAGTGAAGACCGGGCATGGCTATACGCCGTCCTTGAACCTGAGATAGCGAATCTAGAATTAGCACTTGGCAAAAAACTGGAGCTATGGCGTAACCATGGCTGAAATGATTTCTCCTAAATCCTGGCAGCTGGTCGCGGATATCGGCGGCACGCATGCCCGGTTTGCAAAAAAACAGGATCGCAGCAACAAGCTTTTTGAAATTGCCTCCGTCAGAGTGTCTGGACATGAGCATTTTTACAGAGCGCTTGCCGAATACCTGAGGGAAAGTAATGGTGGGGAGTGGGATGCCTTGCCAACTGCCGCCTGCTTTGCAGTCGCCACACGTATTGATGATGAAGAGATTCGTTTTACCAACAGTTCCTGGGTTTTCAATAGATTAGAGGTGTCAGAGATGCTGGGCGGTATCCATCTGGAACTGATCAACGATTTTGCCGCCAAGGGTTACGGCATATCCGAGTTGACACACGAAGACTGGCAGCAGTTTGGCGGTACGGATCCCTTACCAGGCAAACCCGTCGGCATTATAGGTCCCGGAACAGGCCTGGGCATCAGTATCGTGGTGCCGACAGACCAGAGTTATGTGGTCCTAGATGGTGAGGGCGGCCACGTTGATTTTGCGCCTATAACAAAAGAGGAATACCAAGTCCTAGAAATCTTGGCAGCCCGATTTGGCCGCGTGTCTGTTGAACGCCTTTTGTGTGGCAACGGTTTGGTCAACATTTACCAGGCACTCGGCAGCATCCAGCAAATAGAGCCGATGCATACTACACCCGAGGCCGTCTCGAAAGCCGGGATGGACGACTCTGATGTCTTGGCAAGGCACGCGCTGCACCTGTTTTGTCGAGTGCTCGGATCAGTTGCCGGTAACCTGGCGTTAACCGCCGGAGCTCTCGGTGGGGTCTATATCACCGGTGGCATTGTGCCCGCTATACTAGACTTTTTTCAATCCAGCGAATTTCGTGCACGTTTCGAGCACAAGGGAAGGTTCCGTGATTACCTAGCCCGCATTCCCGTGCGCGTTGTCACCCGGCAGGACCTTGGTCTGCTGGGTGCCGCCAACCGGCTAACTTTGGCAGGCCACTAAGCGAGGTCGAGTGGCATGGACATAGGGGAGCCGGCTGTTTATTCTTGAAGACTAGGCTCCCTAGCCGAAATAAAACAATACCTTAGTCAATAAGGAGCTCCCATGCAGCTTGTCCTACCACCAGGCGTCAGTGCCAGTGCATTCGATTCGGCGCTGAGTGATTTTCGTGCGGTCGTTGGCGACGAATGGGTTTTCGCCACGGACCAGGATCGTGATACCTACCTTGATCACTTTGCCTTCGACCAGGCCGCCCATGTCGCCGCTGCCGCCGTTGCTCCAAAGACGGCGGAAGAGGTTCAGGCAATAGTACGACTGGCCAATCAGCACAAGATTCCGCTTTGGCCGATTAGTCGCGGCAAGAATTTCGGCTACGGCAGTGCCGCGCCGGTGATGTCTGGTTCCGTCATCTTGGACATGTCACGCATGAAAAAGATACAGATGGACGTGGACAACGGGGTTGTTCTGCTAGAACCCGGCGTTGGTTTCTATGACTTGTTCGATTATGTCGAAGTCAACGATATACCCTACTGGATTTCTCCCATCGGCAATTCTTGGGGTTCGGTAATAGGCAATGCCCTCGATCGCGGCGTGGGTTATACGCCGTACGGTGACCATGCCTCGCGTGTCTGCGGCATGGAGGTGGTCTTGCCGGATGGCGACCTGTTACGCACGGGTATGGGTGCTATGTCGGACTCCCCGAGCTGGAACCTGCATCCCTACGGGTTCGGTCCCGGCTGGCAGCAGATGTTCATGCAGTCCAACTTTGGCATCGTCACGAAGGCCGGTATGTGGCTGATGCCAAAACCTGAAGCCATCATTAGCCTCGACATGGAGCTCGACAGGATGGACGACCTTGGGTGGGCCATTGATACGCTTGCGCCAATGCGACGCTCAGGCCTACTGCAGCAGTCTCCCTCCATCGGTAACTGGCTGCGCGCCGCCGCCGTCCTGACCGCGAGAACAGACTGGTATGACGGGGAAGGGGCCTTGCCCGAAAGTGTTATCGATGCCATTCGCGGGGCCTTCAATCTCGGCTGGTGGAGCATTAATCTGCGTTTATATGGCTATCAGGAGATCGCGCTTGCCACGGCCGACAAGATCAAGAGCCTGTTTGCCGCCAGGACCTCCTACGAAATGCGCCAGGGCGTCTGGACTGAAGGGCGGCCGCGGGAAATACAACCTTTCGCTGGCGTGCCCATCACTTTTCCGCTGATGAATTCACGCTGGCATGGCGGCCGCGGCGCTCATGTGGGCTTCTCGCCGGCATTGCCGCAGTCGGGGGATACGGCGCTGGCGCAGTTCCGCCGCACCTTCGATCGCTACAACGAGTTCGGTATGGATTACCATGGCTCGTTCGCGTTGGCGGAACGGCACATTACGAACGTCAATCAGGTGCTATTCAATCGCGACGACCCGGACATGGTTGATCGCGTCGACCGCTTCTTTCGTTCCATGGTCGGGGATGCCAATGTCCAACGTTACGGCGAATACCGCGCGCACATCGAGTACATGGATCTCATCGCCGATTCCTATGATTTCAACAACCACGCCCAACGCCGTCTAAATGAAAAGGTAAAGGATGCACTGGACCCAAACGGAATCATTGCGCCTGGCAAGAGCGGCATCTGGCCTGCTACCTACCGCAACAGGAGGAGTGACGCATGAAGCCTGTGCGTAAGTGGTTATTCCCGATGCTGTTCATAACCAGTGCTGGAGTGCTTGCACAGGACGGCTGGATCACTCTCGAAAAAACCAGTGGCTCTGAATTGTTCAGGGAAAAGTGCGGCATGTGCCATGGCGATGCCATGGGCATGGGCACCGGCATACTCGGGCGTCGCATGCCGGCTGAACAGGCGCTGCTGGAAAGCCGTGACGACCTGCAGGGTACCTTTATCAAAACTGTCGTACGTGGTGGGTTAGGTGTGATGTTGCCCATCAGTCGTGGTGAAGTGAGCGACCCACAATTAGTCGCAATTATCGACTACCTGGCGAAGGAAGACTGAATATGAACGACGATTACTCTTTCTTTGGTGATCGCCGGCGCCTCCTGCAGGGCACAGGTAGCCTGGTAGCGCTGAGTACATTACCGGTCTACCTGACAGCCAACGCCGTGGAATTTCAGTCTACGCTGGACGGCCTACGGCGGCGGGACGGCTTGGTGGTATTTCGAGACGATGAGCCCCATGCCGCCGCTTTTGCTGACATCCTGGACAAGGCGGGTTTGCAGCCCAGGCTGCTTGGCGATGATCCAGTGCGCCAGTGGCGCGATGGTCTGGGTAGCGAGGCAGGGAGAGCGGGTTTACCGGTGCTGGGACTGACCAGCTGGCCGGATTACCTGCTCCTCAGTGGCATGGCCCGGGAACACCGCAAGCGCGTGCAACTGGTGATGAAGCATGTCGCCGAACAGCCCGGCAGTAATAACTGGTCTGCCGTCCTGGCAATCGACTACCTGCAACTGCAGGGTGGAACCGATGCCATCGAGGTCCTGGCGAAAAAACATCTTGCGGGTGGGCAGTGCCAAACAAACAGCCGCACGTTATTCAGCTGGCTCATTGCCTGAGCCAGCACGATAAATAGGAAGTCATAATGGATAGAAGAACCTTCATCAGTGATATGAGCAAACTGGGTATGGCTGCGATGGCGGCAGCGCCCGCTGTCGCTAATGCGCAGGACAGTAACTCCGCGGCTGCTCCTGCCAAGAATGAAAACTGGACAAGCCCCTTCGACGGTGTTTCCAGTTTCGACAATCCGAAGCTAGAATTTGTGTTCGAGATCGACCTCGATTTCACCCGCGTACAGAACATCACCAACATGCCCACCGGGGCAGGCCGCGGTGCCGTGTACCTGGACAGCGGCAAGGTCTCTGGCCCGCACCTGAATGGTAGGGCGGTGCCGGACTCCGGCGGTGACTGGGCGCTGTTTCGTCCCGACGACGTGCTCGCCTTCGATGCCCGCTATATGCTCGAGGAAAACGACGGCACCCTGATCCTGCTGCGCAACAACGGCTATCTCTGGGGACGCTTCCCGGATACCATCGCCAAGATCCAGGCTTGGATCTTCGACAACGGCCCCGTCGTACCGGAAGAGGAATACTATCTGCGCGCCTTCCCGACCTTCGAAGTGGAAAAGGGTAAGCACGACTGGCTGATGCGCCATGTCATCGTGGGTATAGGCCGGCGAAAGGAAGCAGGCAATATTTTGCGTTATTACGCACTTTTATGAAGAGGGAATAAGTAATGAAAAACTTAATCAAAATAGCATCCAGTGTTGCTCTGTTGATTTCTCTTCAGGCAACAGCCCAGATCGGTTGCGATCGTGCCTGCCTGGAAGGGCATATGACCACCTACTACAACGCACTGAACACCAACATGCCGAATATGGTGCCGCTGGCGGCCAACGCGAAGATTTCCGACAACAACAACCTTGTTTCCTTGCGCGATGCGTTCTGGCCGGAAGCCGAAGAAGTCGTCTATCGCTGGGACATTGCCAACCCGCGCTTGGGTGATGTGGCCGGTGAAGCGGTGATACGCAACAGTGACGGTTCATTGACCATTATTGCCGTGCGCCTCAAGGTCGCCGATAACGCCATCACCGAAGTGGAAGTTGTACGCGCCAACGAGGGTGACGCCGACCGCCTCTGGGGACCCGAGCGACTGGTTTCCCAGCCGCTGTCGATCAACCTGAACAAGTCCATCCGCATTGCCGACCGGGATTCCTACTACCGCCTTATAGCAGCCGCGGAAAGCTATTGGCGCGCCTTCCAGACTAACGGCACCGAGGAGTATCATCACGCGGACCTACTTTATGACGCCCTGCGTTTCGAGAACGGCTTGCAGACCACCGGCCTGATGCTGGACGGTTCCTTCCGCTCCGCGCCGGACGGCTTCGATACCGGGCGCTTCATCGGCCGCAACCTCTGGGATCGCCGCTATCCCGTTGTGGACGAGGAGCGGGGCATCGTGCTGTCCATGGTGCGTTTCGGGCTGAAGGACGGAATGGAAAGCCAGAGTGTTGCCACCTCCAACGACCGCCTGGTGGCAGAGTTCTTCCAGGTGAAGAACGGCATGATCCAGGAAGTACACGCGGTACTGTACAACCTGCCGGATGCGGTGCCCGGTGTCTGGGAAGCCGAGTATGGTCCGGGGCGTGGGGGTTGGTAAGCAACAAGAAACAAGGGGAGTAAAGATGAAGACGATTTCAGCGGCTTTTACTCTAGCTGGACTGCTGGCCATGCCAGCACAGGCGCATCACTCCTTTACCGCCAATTTTGACATGTCGCGGCAGATCGAATTACGCGGCACTGTTGTGGATTTCAAGTTACGCAGCCCGCATTCGTCCATGGTGGTCGATGCCATCAGCTATGTTGATGGCGTGGCGCAGGATGATATGCCGCAGCGCTGGGAGATCGAATCAATGGCTACCGCCGGCATGCGCCGTATGGGTGTTACGGGTAACACGTTCAAGCCCGGAGAGGCCATCACCATCCTCGGCAATCCCAATCGCCAGCCGGAGTTCCGCTTTATCAATTCCTCCAACTTCACCCTCGCGGATGGGAGCATCTACAATTTCCGGGCGAGCGAACCCTACCAGGAGGCCGGAGAGGGTGCTATTAGCGGCCTGCAGGGTATCGACAGGCTTGCGGGACGCTGGAGTTCCCGAGGCGGTTTTGGAAACCAAATGATCCTACCGCTGACGGATCAGGGCAGGCAGGTGTGGGAAGGCTACGAGGATAAATTATCCCCGGCCAACACCTGTGAGCCGATGAATTTCCCAGACATGTTCAACGCACCGTACCTAGCTGACCTGCGCATCGAAGACGGTGTTGCCGTCATCTACAACCAGGCCTGGGAAGTGGAGCGTCGAATTCCTCTCGATGGCAGCCCGGTACGACCAAGGCTGGATGGCCTCTTTGGAGTGGTGCGCGCACACGTTGAGGGTGAGACCCTTGTGCTGGAAAGCGGCGGTTATATTCCTTCTCTATGGGGTATCGGTTCTGCGACTCAGAAACTTGGCGGGGGTAGGGATATGCCGTCCAGTGCTCGCAAGACCCTGGTGGAGCGATTTTCAGTCAGCGCCGATGGCAACACTCTGCATTACGCATATACCATCAGCGACCCGATCTACCTGGCGGAACCCTACAGTGACAGCGTGGACCTGGTGCGGGTGGCGGACAGTACACCCATGTACGATTACAAATGCGAGTTGGAGGCGGCATCCATGTGGTCGCGCACTGCTGATGATCCCTCCCTTAGGGTCGGCGATTAACTATTTATTAAAAGCAGGTGCTTGATGATATGAAAAGCAAAACCTTTGTTTCGTTTTTTGCATTAATCCCTTGTATATGTGCCAGTATCACTGTCGCCCAGGATGAAGATCTTGCGCAAGAGCAGGAAGCTGAAATTCGCGGCATCGCCGATGGTGTCCACGAAACCTGCATGATGCCCATGGGACCAGTGATGCCCAATGGCGCCACCGCCACCCAGGCAGAAATGGTCACGGCACAAGGTGCCCTGAAAACCTATCTGGAAGTGGGTAACGAGTATCTCGGCTGCCTTGAAGAAGTGGAGGCAGGATGGGGTGAAGAAGCTACTATAAATGAAATCGCGGTGATCAATTACCTATATAACAGCATGGTCGAAGACCTGCAGGCCAGGGCGGAAGCCTTCAACACGGCGCTCGCCGCCTTCCGAAGCAAGGACGCGGAATAAATTTCGGAGTCGAAAAGCGCCTGTTTGAGCAGGTTTCGCGGAAAACTTGTCATATATCAGGACGGCTTGGATATCTTTTACTATAATAGCGTTTCCTGAAACCGCGCCTGCGGTTTTTTTATCGCTTATCTGATTGAAATAAAAGCTAAATATTTTCAAAAAGCAATACAGGGTATTCCCTTATGGTTTGGAAAAAACACGACTACGACGATATTCCGGGCACCTATGTCTTCGACGGTGAAACTGCCCATGCGTCCTATAACATCAACAAGATGCTCTTTACCTTCAATTCAGAAGAGTGCCGCTCGGAATTCGATCACAATCCCTCTGCCTATTGTGACAAGTTCAATGTCACAGGTGATTTTAAGGATTGTGTGGTTAACAAGGACTTCCTGAAGATGCTTAGGCTGGGCTGCAACATCTACTTCATGGCAAAAATCGCCATCCCCCGCGGCACTTCCGTGCAGGATGCCGGCGCTGCCTTCCAGGGCATCACCACCGAGGAGTTCCAGGCCAAGTTGCTCAAGAATCGTGAAGGTCTGGAAGAAAAACTGGCTAAAGTCGGAGGATACTGGAATGGCTAAACTGATTGGTGGACTCACATCCTCCCATATTCCCGCGGTTGGCAACGCAATCGAGCACAATCTGCAGCAGGAACCCTATTGGAAACGTTTCTTTGACGGCTATGAACCGGCAAAGCAGTGGCTGAAGCAGGCGAACCCGGATCTAATCATTGTCGTCTACAACGACCATGGCCTGAATTTCTTCCTCGACAAGATGCCGACCTTTGCCCTCGGCTGTGCCGATATCTATCACAATGCCGATGAAGGCTGGGGGCTAAAGCCGCAGTCTCCTTTCCCCGGTGATGCCCAGTTCTCTTGGCATATTGCCGAGTCCCTCATAGAGCAGGAATTCGATATCTGTACCTGCCAGGAAATGCTGGTGGACCACGGGTTCGTGAACCCAATCCGTGCCCTGTACGGCACGCTGAAGGAGTGGCCGGTCAAGACTATGCCCATCGCCGTTAACGTGGTACAGCATCCTGTGCCTACCGCTGCTCGATGCTACAAGTTGGGAAAGGCACTGGGCAAGGCCATCGAGTCTTATCCGGAAGACATGCGAATTGTGATATTCGGAACCGGCGGTCTGTCTCACCAGCTACAGGGTGAGCGTGCCGGTCTGATCAACGTGGACTTTGACATCGAGTGCATGGAAAAGATTGCCTCTGAACCGGAATGGTTCACCCAGTTCTCCAATACCGAGATCATGCGTCGTGCCGGAACCGAAGGGATCGAAACGATTATGTGGATGGTGATGCGCGGTGCCCTGCAGGACGATGCCAAGGTCATTCACAAGCATTACCACGCGCCTATCTCCAATACTGGCGCCGGAGTGCTGGTACTAGAAAACCAGTATTAAGTGATCTGAAGGTGTAACAAAAAGGGCGCTTCGGCGCCCTTTTTTATTAGCTACTTTGACGTAAAGATGTAAATACCGTCCCTGTCTGGCGCGGGGCTCGCAGTAATAACTCATGGGGTCGAGGTAGAGACTGTAAAGCGCATCATCGGGGTGGGCGTCGAGTAAAGACACGAGAAGTGACTCAGCCGCCTCCCATTTACACCGGCGGTAGCAAACCAGGGCCTTTTCGAACTGTTCGCTCGTCGCGAGTGTTTGGGTGTCAACCATTCACCCGTCCAGCATTTCTTATATACGAATGGCTTTCGCCTTGCCCTTGACCCCTGACGTTGACCGGTTCCCTGCTGTGCGTGTCCTCGCTTACCAGTATGCCCACGCCATGCTGCTCAGTCAGTGCTTCCAGTCGCGATGCCGGATACACGCTGTCGCCGATCACGGTGTAATTCAGGCGGTTAGCTTAACCCAGGTTGCCGGCAAGTATTTAACCGGTATCCAAGCTGATATCTGTCTTCATCAATGGCAGGCGGGCGGCATCATTATTAATTCACGACCTTTACCTGAACAGGCGAGGTGCGAAATCTGCCAGGTAGGCTCGCCAGTTGATCCAGGTGTGGCCACCACCGGTCTCGATGAACTCATGCTCGATGCCGTGCTTGTCGAGCGTTTCACTCAACAGTTTCGAACCCGAGTGGGCAAAGTCGTCGGTACCGACCACCACCGAGAAATAATCTACGTTGTCATTGATCCAACCGGCCTTGCTGATGAATTCCGGGTAGGTGGCTTCATAGTCTTCGGCCGAGCCGTTGAACAGGCCGGCACTCCAGATGCTCACGTAATCGAACTGCTCAGTATTTAGGCCGAAGACCTGGGTGGTGTGGCCGCCGCCCATGGACAGGCCAGCGATGGCTCGGTTTTCCGCGTTGGCGCGAACCCGAAAATGCTGCTCCACCTCGGGTATAACATCGGTCATTAGCTCACGCTCGAAGCTTGCCTCGCGGCTGGGGAGGCTGCCGTTGGGCATGACCACTATCATTGGCACAGCCTTGCCCTCGGCGATCAGATTGTCGAGGATGAAGCCTGCGCGGCCAATGGTGCTCCAGCCGGAATCTTCGTCACCGCCACCGTGCAGAAGGTAAAACACTGGATATTCTTCATTGCTGTCGTCATAACCGGGCGGCGTGTAGACATGCATGCGTCGTTGCATACCCAGGGTGTCGGACCAGTACCAGTGCTTGCGCACCTGCCCGTGCGGTACCGGGCGGTTGTCCTCGAAGGCAGTCTGCATCCCGTTCAGGTAAAACATGTTATCGACACCGCGAATACCCTGTTTGATTTCCGGGTTCTTCGGGTCGAGTGTCTTTACGCCATCCACGTACAGTGAATAGCTGTAGTAATCGGGCTTCAGGCTGCCCAGGGTCACGGACCAGACGCCGTTATCGGCCTTGTCTAGGGCGAGGGGAGCAAAAGGGTGCATCCAGTCGCCGATGACGGTTACTGCCGATGCTTCGGGAGCGTAGATGGACAGGGTCACCGCGCCGTTGGCAATCTCAGGTGAGACCAGCGTGTTATTGGGTGATTCGGGCTGCGCCGCCACGGCGGGCAGGGTGAACGAAAAGATCAAAGCCAGTACTGTTTTTTGCATGGGGCACCCTGGTTTTGTGTGTTATCAATGCGAGTATGTTTATTGTCCAAGTATCCCCTGTATTGTTAGCAGGAACAAGGCAGTGGGCTCACTTGCTTTGGCTATTCAATGTTGTTTTACTTGGTGCACCCGCCAACGGGCAATAACAACTCTTCATTACAGCCAGAATTCCATGTCCAAGATACTGCACTTCGCAATCCTTGCTTGTTGCGTCTGCCTGCCGGCCGGCGCACAGCAATCCTATCCGAACGCTATTAACAACAGCGAGTGTGACAGGGCTTGCCTGTTCGGCCTGGTCGATGCCTACCTAGCCGGTCTGACCTCGAATGACCCGGACAGTGTGCCCTGGGCGGACAGGGTCATGTTCACGGAAAACAACGTGCCGCTGCGCATCGGTGACGGCCTGTGGGGCACCATTACCGGGATGGGTGAGTACGACCTGCGTGTGGCCGATGAGATAAACGGGCAAGCGGCATTTTTCGGCGTCGTCGACGAGCCGCGTTTCTCCTCCCTGTACGCCATGCGCATTCGTGCTAAGAAGGGGCGTATCGCGGAGGTGGAAACCGTGGTGTTGCGCACGGAGACCGAACCGAAAAGCATCATCTGGCCGCAGCCGGTGCTGGAACACAAGCCGTTGTTTTATGACATCCTGCCCGAATCTCAGCGCCGCCCCCGCGACCGCCTAATCGCGATCGCAGACGGTTATTTCAATACCCTGCAGCTCAACGACGGCACCCTGTTTACCGCCTTTCATGAAGACTGCAATCGTGTCGAAAACGGCACCAAGACCACCAACAATGCCGCGGTGGAATTCACCTCGGTCGGTGCGCTGGGCTGCGAGGAGCAGTTTCGCCAGGGCAACTACCGTTACGATGACCGCCTGCGCGCACGCCGCTTTCCGCTGGTGGACGAGGAACGTGGGCTGGTACTGGCTTCGGGCTTCATCGATCATTCCGGCCGGCTGGGGGAATATACCCTGACGGACGGCAGGGTCATCAATTCACCGCTGCGCTACCCTCACTCCTTTTACCTGCTGGAGCTGTTTCGTATCGAGGACGGCAAAATCCGCCAGATCGAGGCGGTGTTCGTGTCCGTACCCTACGGCATGGCTTCGCCATGGCAGGATCCGGCCTTGCCCTCGATCATCTGGTAGCCAATAAGAAGATGTAGTCCCGGCCGACGGAGTAGTAAACTAGGACCAATAACAAGAACCGAATTCGACTAAAAACGATGTTTCAGGAAAACCGCGATGAGTGACAAGAAGAACACCGACGAACACACTTTCAACCGCCGCCAAGTGCTCGGTAGCGCCATCTGTCTTGCCGGCGCTGCAGCTGGTGCTGGATTCATCTCCAATGCCCAGGCGCAGCCTCCGGGCGGTCAGGGTGGTCCTGGCGCAGGCGCGCCCCAAGGCTCGAACCTGTTCAGGCTGGAAGCCGATGTCAGTGACTGCCAGGTGACCGGTAAAATACCGGATGACCTTAACGGTGCGTTCTACCGGGTAGGACCCGATGCGCAATATCCAATGCGAGCTGGCAATATCCCCTTCGACGGGGAAGGGCATGTCGGCATGTTCCGTATTAAGGACGGGCGCGTCGACTATCGCACCCGCTTCGTGAAAAACGATCGATGGAAAGCCCAGAATGAGGCCGGCCGCATTCTGTTCCCGATGTACCGCAACCCGTATATGGACGACCCCAGCGTAGCCGGTCTCAGCCGCAGCACGGCCAATACCCATATCATCAACCACAAGAACTACCTGCTGGCTCTGAAAGAGGACAGCCCGCCCGCCGCCATGGACCTGCTGACCTTGGAAACTGTTATCCCGAACTATACCTTCGACGGTACGCTGCCCAGTCAGACTTTCACGGCTCACCCGAAGGTGGATTCACGCACCGGCAACATCGTCGCCTTCGGGTACGAAGCCACCGGTTTCGGTAGCGACGACGTATCCCTGTTCGAATACACGCCACAGGGAGAACTGGTCTGGAATGCCATGGTGAAGGTGCCCTACGTGGGCATGCTGCATGACTTCGCTGTAACCGAGAACTACATCATCCTGTATGTCATTCCCATGGTTATCGACCGACAGCAGATCCAGGAAGGCGGCATTCACTGGGCCTGGAACGACTCGGGCCGCACCTGGTTCGGCGCCGTTCGCCGTGATGGCGACGGTTCTGACATGCGCTGGTTTGAAGGCCCGACCCGCAGCGCCACCCACGTCATGGGTACATTTGAGGATAACGGCCGCATCTACGTGGACGTGGAAATGTCTCAGTCTAACCCGTTCCCGTTCATGCCGATGCAAGGTGGCAAGCAGTGGGATCCCGTGCGCGGCACCAGCTATATGACGCGCCTGTCCGCGAACATGAACGATCGCAGCGTGAACGGGTACGAGATCGAACGCCTGTACGATTACACCGGCGCGCTGCCGCGGCAGGACGACCGTTACAACACGGAAAATTACCGTTACGGCTTCCTCGGCACCCGCGACAAGGATGCACCCAACCCGCGCCAGGCCAATGCCGGCTATATCCGCATGGACAACGCCACCCGCACCACCGTGTTCTGGGATGCCGGCCCCGGCACCTCCCTGGCGGAATGCTGCTTTGCGCCCAAGAGTCCTGATGCGCCCGAAGGGGCAGGCTACCTCATGGGCGTCGCCACGCGGCAGAATGAAAACGGCCGCGGCGACCTGGTGATTCTCGATGCAGAGCATCTCGAAGATGGCCCCGTGGCGGTAGTTCACTTGCCGATTCGAGCCACCGGTCAGATCCACGGCTGGTGGGTGCCGGAGTGGCAGATGCCGGCCTGACCGGAACTGCCTCATGTTCCAGGAACTGCTATCGATCGAGCCGTTCCACTGGTCTTCAGTGGGCACGGCCATATTCTGCGGCACCATCGTCGGGCTTGAACGCCAGTTGCGCGGCAAGCCCGTTGGGATAAGAACCTCGTCGCTGATCGTCCTGGGTACCTATATCTTCCTCAGTATCTCCATGGTGGTGGATACCGAAGCCACCGATCCGACCCGTATCATCGGCCAGGTCGTCACCGGTATCGGCTTTCTGGGCGCCGGTGTGATGCTGACGAAGGACGGTGTGATACTTGGCGTGACATCGGCCGCGACCATCTGGGCGCTGGCGGCTATCGGCGTCACCATACCGGTTGCGGGCAATGCACCGGCGATCAAGCTGGCCGTTATCGTGTTGGCCATTCTCTATCTTGTCGATGAACTGGAAAATTATTCATCACTCTTCACGCGCGGCGTCCATGCCCGCTACAACACCTGGCGTTCACGGTCACACAAGCGCAATGACGACATCGACCTGTAAGCGCAGTTGCTTTACGGGCAGAATTCGAAAAGGGGACTAAACATGCTTAGTATTAATAAACACTTCGGCACCCTGTTGCTCGTAATAAGTACGGGCCAGGCCATGGCACAGCAGGCGGAAATCTGCGCGGCATTGACTGCTTTCAGCCTGGATGGCTACAACGTCGAGGTCACCAGCGCCCAGTGGTTCGATGACCGCACTCTGACCAGTCCTTTCGGCGGGCCAGATGTTACGCTGCCGCCGCATTGTCATGTGGAGGGTGCGATCGACCGCCGAATCGGGGTCAATGACGTGGAATACGCCATTCGCTTCGCGGTCAACTTGCCGCGTGAATGGAATGGCCGCTTCCTGTTCCAGGGTGGCGGCGGGCTCAACGGTGCTGTGGGTGAACCGCTTGGCGGCACTGCTGCAGGCAATGCCCCGGCCCTGATGCGCGGTTTCGCTGTGGTAAGCAACGATACAGGGCACCAGGCAAGAGGACCGTTCGATGGTAGTTTTTTTGCTGACCAGGAAGCCAGTCTCAACTTTTATTACAAGGCTAACCCGAAAGTTACCGAAATCACCAAGCCGCTGGTCAGTCGTTATTATGGCCGCGATATCGACTACAGTTATTTTACCGGCTGTTCCACGGGCGGCAGAGAAGGCATGCTTATGGCACAGCGGTATCCGCTGTACTACGACGGCATCATTTCCGGTGCGCCTGCCATGCGCACCAGCCTGTCTAATATCGGTATTCGCTGGGTGGGTGTGCAACTCAACCAGGCTGCACTACCGGATGACAACGGCCGACCGCAACCCGGCCCAATGCTGTCCGAAGCCGAGCGTGAGCTGGTTATCGACGCACTGATGACTCGTTGCGACGGGCTGGACGGGGCCGTCGACGGCCTGCTTTTCAATCCCAGGGCCTGCGATTTCGATCCTCGTGTCATCGCCTGTGACAGCGGCGACCCCTCGGCATCCTGCCTGCCGCCGGCCAAGGCTGACGCCATACACATGGCCATGCAGGGACCGCGAGATTCGCGCGGCATCCAGGTTTATCCAGGTTTCGAATACGATCCGGGTATCGATGATGCCGGCCGCTTGCCTGGCATCCTGGCCAGCACCAATAATCCACCGGAAGGGGCGGGGTCAACCGGCGTGCTGGAAATGGATGTCGATGCGGCGGTCATCGCCGCCAGTCGCCAGCACCTGGTGATGGGTGAAACTCTCTCCGTGCTGATGAGTTCGTTTGCCGACAACGGCGGCAAGCAGGTTTTTTTCCATGGTGCCGCAGATCCTTGGTTCTCCGTCAACGAAACCATCCGTTACTACGAGGAAATGGCCGACTTCAATGGCGGTCTGGCCACGGTGAAGGACTGGAGCCGACTGTTTTACGTGCCGGGTATGGCCCATTGCGCGGGTGGTCAGCAGTCGCTGGATACTTTTGACCTGCTCACCGGACTGGTGGAGTGGGTAGAAAATGGGCCGGCACCGGATGCCGTCACGGCAACCGGCAGGAGCATGCCCGGCGTCAGCCGCCCCCTGTGCGCCTGGCCATCCCACCCGCATTACAACGGTAGCGGCAGCATCGATGACGCAGCCAATTACAGTTGCCAGGAGCCCTGATAATGAAAACACTGATAGTAATGTTTATCGCCACTCTGGCTTTTATCACTACCGCCGTATTGGCGCAGGATGCACCCGACACGCTGCAGGCGGAATTCGTCTTCGAAGTCCGCGCCGAGCTGTCACCCGCGATCGTCAATGGTGAGACCAGCGACGGCCGGCGCCTGGCCATCCCCATAACGGGCGGTGATTTCACAGGAGAGGATATTCGCGGTGAGGTGTTGGCAGGTGGTGCGGACTACCAGTTGGTGAGGGCTGACGGTGTGACGGAAGTGCACGCGGTCTACATGATCCGCACGGATGACGGGGCGCTTATCAATGTCGTCAACGACGGCATCATCGTACCTCCGGCAGCGGCAGGCGGAGCCCCTTACATTCGTACCACGCCGAGGTTCACGGCGCCGGTCGGCAAGTACGACTGGCTCAACAAGAACGTGTTTCTCAGCAACCTGGTGGTAAAACCGGAACGTCCGGGCATGGTGTTTGTGCAGATCTACCGCGTCAGGTAATTATTTTTTGCGGAACAGGTGCACCTTGCTGCTGACCGCGTCGGCGATATAAACATCACCGCGGGTATCGACGGTCATGAAGTGACCTTCGCCGAAGCCGCCCAGGCCGTCGCCAGGGTGCCCCAGTGAGCCAACCACTTTGCCATCGCCATCTAGGATGGCCCATTCCCCGTCAAAACCGGTTGTCATGTACATTGTGCCGTCATCATGTAGATAGACGGCGCACACCATGGCGTCGAAATGCCATTCGTTGAGGACCTGGCCTTCGGTGTCATAGATCACCACGCGCATGTTTTCCCGGTCAGCAACGTAGAGGCGATCCGCAGAATCTATTTCGATGGCATGGGCGACGGCCAGTTCGCCATCGCCACTGCCGCGCGTTCCCCACATGGTGATGAAATTGCCATCGGCGTCGAATTTGAGGATGCGGGGTTCACCACGAACATGTCCCTGTGCTATGTAGAAATTGCCCTGGTTGTCGAAGGCGATATCGTTGGGCTGGTCGAAGATACGTGCGCCGGAAGCCTCGTCCCACAGGCCATTCTGGCCTGCGGTGCCCAGCGTGAGCAAGGTGTTGCCGGCACGATCCATCTTAACCACAGTGTGGGTGCCGATATCAGTTACCCAGATATTGCCGTCGGGGTCGAGGCGCAGTCCGTGAGCAAAGGTCCAGGTATCGCGTGGTCCGAAGGCTTTCACGAAATTCCCATCTGCATCGAATTCTAGCAGGGGGTCTTCGCCGCGATGCAGGATGATCATGTGGCCGTCATCGGCGGTGACGACACTGGATACACGGGAAAAGGCAAAGCCGGCGGGCAGGTTCAGGGTTTCGGTGACTTCGACTGCCTCGTAGCCGTCAAGCGAGTAGGCTGTAAGCGGCAGCAGGTCGCGGTTGGGACGTTGCGCCAGCCCCTGCTGCGGATAAAGTAATGTGTGCGCAAAGCAAATTACAGACGCGCACAGGACGGTAAATTTCAGTAATACTTTCATGATATTCCCTCTTCCGTGGCAGTATACCCACATCGTCCTAGGGGGTGAAAGTGCGAAAAACCGAGGGCTTTTGGCAGGCTGGTCTAGCAGGAAGGGATGAATTATCGCACAGGCATTGGGGGCGAGAACCATACCAAATGAAAAACCCAATTGTCCGCATTTTAATTGCAAGATCATGCAGAGTGTTTCCAATCGCTGCATATATTGCGGTGCCAGCTTGCCTGAAGAGCATCACCTCACCACAGAAGAGAAGTGCCAGCTACCGAAAGAAAAGCAGGAGATGTTCAATCATTACGAGTAAAACGCCGAAGAAATCATTAGCGGCATGCGAAAAGGCATGGGAATACCGTAGCGAAAAAAAAGCCAAACAGAAAAAATCAGACCGTGCCCAGTGTGTCGAAGATGCTCTGGTCGATATCAGCAATGACCAATAAGAACTGAAGCGCCGGCGCAACGCTGATAAGTGGCTGGGCAGCCCGTCAGAACTCTTCGGTATCGATTTCCACTTGCACGCCGGCGGGATAACGTGGGCCGGCAACGGTGTCCTGGTTGATCAGGTCATCGAGCTTCGCTACGGTAGCGGTATCCAGTATCACGTCGATGGCACCGAAATTCTCCTCTACGTAGGCGGTATGGCGCGTGCCGGGTATGGGCACGATATGCGGCGCCTTGGCGAGCGTCCAAGCAATGGCGAGTTGGGCCGGCGTGCAACCGACATTATCTGCTACCTTTTTGTACTCGGCGTACAACATCATGTTCCTGTCCCAGTTTTCCTTATGGAAGCGAGGCATGTTCTTGCGCAGGTCGCCGTCCTCGAGCTGGGTGTCGGGGTCGGTCAGTTTGCCGGTGAGGAAGCCGCGGGCGAGGGGACTGAACGCGACGAAGGTGATGCCCAGTTCCTTACAGGCATCCAGTACGGCAATCTCCGCGTTACGACTCCACAGGGAATACTCGGTCTGCAATGCGGTCAGCGGGTGCGTGGCATGCGCCTTGCGCAAAGTGTCGGCGGAGACTTCCGATAAACCTATGGTCTGCACCTTGCCTTCCTCGACCAGGCGGGACATTTCACCGATGCTTTCCTCGATGGGTACGTTCTTGTCCCAGCGGTGCAGGTAATACAGGTCGATGACATCAGTGTTGAGGCGCTTGAGGGCGTCTTCGCATGTCTGCCGGATAACCGCCGGGCGACCGTCTATCTTGCGCTTGCCGCCTTCGGGATCCTTAAAGATGCCGCACTTGCTGGCCAGCACGTATTCCCTGCGGCGATCTTTGAGTATGCGGCCGAGCAGTTCCTCATTCTTGCCGAAACCATAAAGTGCGGCGGTGTCGAGAAAGTTGTAGCCGATATCCAGCGCCTTGTGCAGGGCAACTTCGGCTTCAGCCACATCCGGTGTGCCGTAGGCATGCGACATACTCATGCAGCCCAGGCCAATGGCGTGTACTTCAAAAGGTCCGACGTTTCGGGTTTGCATGACGATTATTTCTGCCCCTGCAGGCATTTCTCAAGCCGGTCGAGCGTCTCCATGGCGGGCAGACACTGCGCGACACTGGCATTGGGCTCGCGGCTTTCCTCGATGGCGGCAAAGAATTCGCGATCCTGTAATTCGATACCGTTCATGCTGACATCGACCTTACTGACGTCGATCTGTTCTTCCTTGCCGTTAAACAGGTCGTCGTAACGGGCGATGTAGGTGCCGTTGTCGCCGATGTAGCGGAAGAAGGTACCCAGTGGGCCGTCGTTGTTGAAGGACAGGGACAGGGTACAGATGGCACCTGACGGCACCTTCATGCCGATGGACATGTCCATGGCTATGCCGAGTTCGGGGTGGTGCGGGCCTTCCAGTGCATAGCACTCGGAAACGGTTTCACCGGTCTGGTACTGGAACAGGTCCACGGTGTGGCAGGCATGGTGCCATAGCAGGTGGTCGACCCAGCTGCGCGGTTCGCCGGCGGCATTCATGTTGGTGCGGCGGAAGAAGTAAGTCTGTACATCCATCTGCAGGACGTTCAGTTCGCCGGCAGAGATCTTATTGTGCACCCACTGGTGTGAGGGATTGAAGCGGCGGGTGTGGCCGGCCATCGCGATTTTGCCGGATTTCTTCTGCGCCGCATCGATGGCGCGGGCATCGGTCAGGGTGTCGGCCATGGGAATTTCCACTTCCACGTGAACGCCCGCTTCCAGGCACTTGATGGCCTGCTCGGCATGCACCTGGGTTGCGGAGGTGATGATGGCGCAATCGATGTCCTGGGCGAGACAATCATCGAGATTGGTGGACCAGTGCTTGATGCCGCGTTTTTCGGCCGCCGCTTTAGTTGCGTCGTCGCGGCGACCCATGATGGAGACGACTTCCGCTCCGTCAATCTTGTCGATGCCGTCCATGTGTTTCTGGGCAAAGGCGCCATGCCCGATCATCAGTACTTTCATTGGATTCCCCTGAAAGAGTTAAAAGATAAAAGAAAAAGTTAAGATTTATTTGCCGAGGTCTTCCAGAGAATCCACATAAACCAGGCCGGCCTCTTTTAGGCGGCCGCGCATGTTATAGATGTCGAGACCCAGTTCGCCTTTCTGCAGACGTTCACGCTTGGCTACTTCCGCATCCTCACGAGCCCTGGCTTTGTCTCGCACGACTTCGGCGGATGCGCGTTCGACTACGCAGATACCATCATCATCGGCGACAATGATGTCACCAGGATTGACCAGTGCACCGGCACAGACAATCGGGATATTCACCGAGCCCAGGGTTTCCTTGACGGTGCCCTTGGAATGGATGGCGCGAGACCAGACCGGGAACCCCATTTCCTTGAGATCTTTAGTGTCACGCACGCCGGCGTCGATCACCAACGCCTTGACGCCGCGGGCCATACAGGAGTGGGCGAGCAAATCGCCAAAAAAGCCGTCTGTGCTGTCGGCGGTGATGGCGCAGACGATGACGTCACCGGGCTGGCACAGTTCGATGGCCACGTGCACCATCCAGTTGTCACCGGGCTGAGCCAGGATGGTGACGGCACTGCCGGCCAGTCTAACGTCGCTGTATACGGGTCGCATATAAGGTTTCATCAGGCCGATGCGGCCCTGTGCTTCGTGAACGGTGGCGACGCCCATGTTGCCCAGGTCGTCGATGACGGACTGGTCGGCACGGGAAATTTTTCTGACTGCTACGGGTTTATGCATGTATGACTTCCGGGATGGCTGAAAAGGCGCCCATTATATGAAGCATGCCGGCCTCGCTCAAATCGGATTTCCCGGATTTTCAGGCATTCAGACGCCGGTAAAGGAAGGCTGTTCAACTGCCCGTCGAGAACCACGATAGTTCCAATCACAGGGCTAAACACCGATAATGCCGTTCGTCATTGCAGTGATTAGGGGTAAATGATGCAGAAAGCCATTCCATGCATGCTGATGCGCGGCGGCACGTCCAAGGGCACCTATTACCTGGACAGCGACCTGCCAGCAGATCCGGCGGCCCGGGAGGAGGTGTTGCTGCGCGTCATGGGCTCGCCCGATCCGCGCCAAATCGACGGTGTAGGCGGCGCACACCCGCTGACCAGCAAGGTGGCCATCATCAAGAAATCGGCGCGCGAAGGCGTCGATGTTGATTATTTGTTCGTCCAGGTTGTCGTGGATGAGGCGCTTACCTCCACCGCGCAGAACTGCGGTAACATCCTGGCCGGCGTTGGTCCCTTTGCCATCGAGAACGGTCTAGTCGAGGCAAACGATGGTGAAACCGTCGTCACCGTCTTTATGGAAAACACCGACAGCATTGCTCGCCAGCGTATCCTGACACCGGGCAGGAAGGTTCAGTATGACGGCGATGCCGCTATTGACGGCGTACCTGGCACCCATGCACCCATCATGATCGAATTTGTCGACGTCGCCGGATCCAGTTGCGGCGCACTGTTTCCCACGGGCAACGTGGCTGACGAAATCGACGGCATCAAGGTGACGCTGGTCGACAATGGCATGCCCGTGGTGATGATGTCAGCCCCCGATCTTGGGCTGAGAGGCAACGAAAGTATCGAGGCACTGGAAGCCAACGCGACGTTGAAAGAGCGCGTGGAAGCCATTCGCCTGAAGGTTGGGCCGAAGATGAACCTGGGCGATGTCAAGAACAAGACCGTGCCGAAAATGACCATCGTGTCGGCGGCGCAGAATGGCGGCCTAATTAATACCCGAAGTTTCATTCCCCACCGTGTCCATGATGCGGTAGGCGTGCTCGCAGCCGCCAGTGTCGCGGTGGCAGCGACCACACCGGGCGCCGTCGGCCATGACCTGGCGACTATACCTCGTGGAGAGCGCAAACTGTGCTATGTCGAACACCCCACCGGTGCGCTGGCCGTGGAAGTGGAGCCCAGCGATGATCCCGCCGACCCGGCACCGAAGAGTGTAGCTATCATGCGCACTGCCCGGTTGTTGATGGCAGGTACTGCCTACTATACCCAGAGCGCGTAAAGTCCGGTCTCACGGTCGTGTGCGTGGACATTTCCGCTTAACCGGCATAATCTTTCCCCGGAGGCTGCACAGAAGGGGAAAGTCATGTCACCGCGCATCTTACTAAAATTATTGCCAGGGCTCGTGCCTGTTTTGACGGCCTTCATAGCACCGTGGGCCTCGAGCCATCATTCCTTTACTGCCCAGTACGATGCCGACAGTCCAATCAACCTGTCCGGCTACCTGGTCAAGATGGATTGGCGCAACCCGCACGTCTATTTCTTCCTTGAAGTGGAAACGGAAGACGGCGAAATCGAAGAATGGGCTTTCGAAATGGGCTCGCCGATCGCCATGGAACGCAACGGCTGGACTCGCAACTCGGTCAAGGTGGGAGATATCCTAGAAGTGGAGGGTAGCCTGGCGCGGGATGGTAGCATGCTGGTTAATGCGAACTCGGTCACCATGGCCGACAGCGGCAGACGCCTGTTTACGGGCAGCTCCCGTGAGGATGGCAGCAGTGACTGAGTTTTTGTTTTCCCGTAAGCACTTGGCTATAGCATTCCTTGTGCTGGCAGCATCAGACCTTCTTGCCCAGGCACCAACACCTCGCTTCGAAGACGGTTCCGTGAACCTGGGCGCAGCATCGGGCGAGACCGGTCACTGGAACAGTGGGGTTGGTAACCTGTCGGAAAATTTTGTCGAGATGGAAGGCGCCTTCCTCGTCCACCCGGAAGAGATCGACAAGGTGGCGCCGTTTCAGCCCTGGGCCCTGGAACTGGTCAAGGAGCGCCTGGCCACCCTGGGGCGTGATGATCCCCATCCACGCTGCATGCCGCCCGGCGGCCCGCGCCAGTTTCATACTCCGTGGGGCCTGGAAATAGTCCATGACAAGGCCCTGGGCAGGATCCTGGTCATGTCCGGTGGAGCCAACCGCAGTTGGCGTGAAATCTGGATGGACGGTCGTGAGCACCCGGACATGGATACCTATACACCGACGTTCTTTGGACACTCGGTCGGGCACTGGGAAGGAGATACCCTGGTCGTGGACAGTGTGGGCTTCAATGAGCGCTTCTGGTTCGCGCGTCGTCCGACCGGTATGCCGCACACCGAGCAGCTGCATTTGACAGAAAGAATCTCACGCCCGGATCACGACACCCTGCATTACGAAGTGACCATCGACGATCCCGGTGCCTACACGCGGCCGTGGACCGCCAGCTGGGATGTTCCCTGGTCAAAGTTCCCGATGGCGGAATATTTCTGCCAGGACAACAATCTTGACCTGGAGCATATCGTCGGGCCCGGCAATTAGGCGATGGAGATCTTTTAGGCGGACAGGAGGGTGCCATAGCCCGGCACCTTCGCATCTATGCCCAATAGCCGGGCACCCTCGTACAATGCATGAGGCGTGCTGGAGACCGCAGGGCGGCCAGTACGGCTTTCCACCGGCTCCAGAACGTCGAGCGTAATCAGGCCCCCGCAACTGATGAGGATAGCATCAGCCTCAGCGACGGCGCCGCCGACACTGCTGCAGAAATCGATCAACTGGGGTTGTGTCACGGAAAAAATATCACCGACAGCCTCGATACCCAGCCCCTCGATATTTGTCACTGTAAATCCGTGCTGTGTCAGAAAATGCACCAGGCGGTCGTTCACCACGTCATTATAGGCTGTGGCGCAGGCAATGTTTTTGCCTCCGACAGCGGTCAGCCCATTGATTATGCCATTGCTCATGGTGGACACAGGCAACCCGGTTGCATCCGCTAGGGTCTTTGTCAGGCGGTCGTTGTATTCGCGGCCCTGGTAGAAGGTCAGAGAGGTACCCATCACCATGATGGCGTCAACGTCCTGTTCGACCAGTTTTTGTGCCAGGGTGGGAATGTTACCGATGACGGCGTCGTATCCCTCCGGAGTCATGGTCTGCAGATCGAGGTTTTCCACCACGTACTCGATGCGGTCACCGTACATGCGAATGGCCTCTTCGGGCACGTCGCGGTCGATGACAGGAAAAATCATTCCGAGTCGCGGCTTTGCCTGCGCCAGCGCGGTGCCGGCCGGCAGCATGGCTGTAGCGGCAATCGACTTGGATAGTGTGCGGCGGGTGATGGCCATGGTAGTACTTCCCTGGGTTTTTCGGCACAGGCTACCCAAAAAAACTGCCGCTGTCATCGCCATGCATTAGGAATACTCTTTGGCTGTCAATTTTCGGCTGTTTTTCCTATGCTTGTATCCTCATTGCTCTCATACCGCAGTGATCATTGGCCGGTAAATATGATCCGGCACGATTAATAACAGTCGGAGTATCAATGCCAAATTCCCGAACTAGGCCAGCGCTGTTGATTTGCATGCTAGCGCTGGTTGCCTGTGGTCAGCAGGAGACTGCAAGTGTCCCCGCTGAAACCAACACAGTAGCTGCCCCTGCAGGCTCTGCGCCCCAGGCGATTCCATTCGCCATCTTTCCCTCCCAGGTGCGGGAACTAGCTGCACCGGAAGTTCTTACCCGCGGTGAGACCGTCTATGAAGGCCTGTGCCGTGCCTGCCATGGTATGGATTTGCGTGGTGGGGATGGCGGGCCTAACCTGTTGCGTTCCCAGATCGTTCTAAATGATCAGCACGGCGAACTAATCGGCGAGGTCATTCAGAACGGGCGCAGTACACCGGGCATGCCCGAAATGCCACCGCTGCAGGTATCGGTGCAGGACGGTGTCGCGGTAGCCGAATACATCCACAGCGTGTGGTCGCGCCAGTCCGGGCAGGGCGGTCCACCCCCGGGTGAAGAAGTCGAACTCAATATCGTGGTGGGTGATGCAGCCGCAGGAGAGGCATATTTCGATGCACAGTGTTCGAGCTGTCATTCGTTAGCCGGTGACCTGGCCGGCATCGCGGGCAGGATTCCCGATCCGGAAAACCTGCAGAACTCCTGGGTGGCCGGTCGTCGCTGGGGGGCGCCCGACCCTAATGCCGATCAGTCCCGCAGGCAAGTAAGGGTGACAGTCACGTTAAGTAACGGGCAGTCGGTATCCGGCCGTCTTAACCGGCGCGATGATTTCGTCATCAGCCTGGCCACCGACTTAGGTGAATACCGCAGCTTCACTCTGCACGAAAATACCAATCCGCGAGTGACGAACGTAGTCGTCGACGATCCGCTGAAGGCCCACCGCGACCTGCTGTCGCAAATCACCAACGAGATCATGCACAATGTGACCGCCTACCTGGTGACACAGCAATGAAAATGAGCTTATCGATGAAGAAACTGTTTTTACTGTCGCTGTTCCTGCCGGTAATCGGATCCTCTCAGGGAGTGGACCCTGCCGAACTCTATGGGCCGCTGGCGGAAGAGTGGCCGTCCTATTCCGGTGATTACACCGGCCAGCGCTACAGCCGCCTGACACAGGTCACCCGGGAAAACGTCCAGCATCTGACCCTGGCGTGGACCGTGCGCATGAATACCAATGTCCGTACCCAGGGCAATATCGTCACACGGCAGGGTGGTGAAGGGGATGGCAACTACCTACCGCCTGGTGCCAACCTGAAGGGCAACTTCCTGATGGTTGACGGTATCCTTTATGTCACATCCCCCGACCATGTCTGGGCCATGGATGCCCGCGACGGTACCGAGCTCTGGCATTATTTCTGGCATTCCCGCGGCGGCATTCACATCGGCAACCGCGGACCGGCCATCTGGAATGACTCTCTCTTTTTCGAAACGCCGGACAACTACCTGGTGTCCCTGAATATTCACACGGGCGAAGAAAACTGGCATGAGCAGATCGCGCCGCTAGAGCAGCAATACTTCTCGACGATGGCGCCCATCGTGGTGGATGACCACCTGCTAGTAGGTACCGGAAACGACCTGGATAGCCCCGGGTTCCTGCAGTCGTTCGATCCCGCCACCGGCGATTTGCAGTGGAAGTTCTATACGGTACCGCAGAATCCCGGCGACCCGGGTATTGATACCTGGCCCAACCTGGAAGCCGCGCGCAACGGCGGCGGGCAGGTGTGGGTACCCGGCGTGTTTGATCCCGAGACTCGCTATTACATATTCGGTACCGGTAATCCCACGCCCGGTTATACCGGCGTCGCACGTCCGGGTGACAACCTGTTCACCTGCACGCTGATGGCAGTGAACGTCGATACCGGCGAGATGGTCTGGTATCACCAGACTTCACCCCACGACACCCACGACTGGGATTCGGCGCAGACACCAGTCCTGATCGATGGCGTGATCGACGGTCAGCCGCGCAAGCTGGTATCCACCGCGGCGCGCAACGGCTACTTCTTTACTATCGACCGTATTACCGGCGAATCGGTGGCGACGAAAAAGTACGGCACCAAGTCAAACTGGGACCTTGGCATTCGCGAAGACGGCTCGCCCATTCCCAATCCGCAGAAAGAGGCCATCATCCCCGGCGCTCTGGTATCGCCTATCGAGGGCGGCGTGGCCAACTGGCAGCCGCCGGCCTTCAACCCGGATTTCGGGTTGTTCTATACCCACGAAAACAACGGCTTCAATATCGTCTACCTGACCGACCCGGATCCCCGTGGCTCCATGGGGCTCGGGGGTAAACGCGTCGCGATCGTGGGCACCGACGGCAATGCCTTCAACGCACTGGATTACCGTACGGGCGAGGCAGTATGGCGCCACGAATGGCCGGGGGGTGCACCCGTCGGCGCGGGTGTACTCACGACGGCCAGCGGGCTTGTCTTCACAGGCGACAGCAGCGGCAATCTTGTAGCCTTTGATGGAGCCAACGGTGACTTGTTGTGGCACAGTCGCATCGGCAACATTTCCAACGGTCCCCAGACCTATCTGATTGATGGTAGGCAATATCTGCTGGCGGCAGTACGCGATACGCTGTTCGCATTTGTGATGTATTAGGGAAAAACGTGAACAGAGTACGTTACGGCATGGTCGGCGGTGGAGAGGGAGCCTTCATAGGCGAAGTGCATCGCATGGCCGCCCGCCTGGACGACAGCTTCGAACTGGTGTGTGGCGCGTTCTCGAGCGATGAGCATCGTTCCATGAGTGCCGGCAAGGCACTTGGACTGGATGAACACCGCTGTTATTCCGATTACTTCACCATGTGCGAGATCGAGGCTTCTTTGCCCATCGATAAGCGCATGGAATGCGTCGTCATCGTGACGCCCAATCACACTCATTACGATATCGCCTCCACCGCTCTGGAGCATGGTTTCCATGTCATGTCGGATAAGCCGGCGACCGCAACACTGAAAGAGTGCGAGCATCTGTCCAGGATGCTGGAAGATTCCAACCTGCTGTATGGGCTCACTCATACCTACACAGGCTACCCAATGATACGCGAGGCTCGATCGCGGGTGGTGGCAGGACAGCTGGGCGCTGTGCGGAAGATACTGGTCGAATACACACAGGGCTGGCTGGCCGTACGCGAGGAAACCCGCGGCAACTCCCAGGCCGCCTGGAGACAGGACCCAGCCAAGGCGGGTATCAGTTGCTGCATGGGTGATATCGGTGTTCATGCCTTCAACCTGGCAGAGTTTGTTTCCGGCCTGTCGGTGACAAAGCTTGCGGCTGAACTCAACATCATCGTCGACGGACGCCAGCTAGATGACGACGGCACGGTGCTGATGCATTTCGATAACGGCGCCCGCGGTACGCTGGTCGCCAGCCAGGTATGTGTTGGCGACGAAAACAACCTGCGCTTGCGAATCTACGGAGACAAGGCGAGCCTAGACTGGCAGCAGATGGAGCCCAATACCTTATGGCTGAAATCAAATAGTGAGCCTGCGCAGATGATCCGTACCGGTACACCCGCCACCGGACCCGATGCGGCAGCCAATACGCGAATTCCGCCGGGTCACCCGGAAGGATACATCGAGGCCTTCGCCAACCTCTACCGCACCTTTGCCGGGGAGATCATTGCCTTTCGGGACGGGGTGGTCATCGACAGGACCATCCCCGGCATCCAGGAAGCCCTTCGCGGTATGGCGTTCATCGAGACTACGGTGGCTTCATCGGAAAAAGGCTGTAGCTGGTTGGACATGCCCAAACTTTGATTAATTCAAAACCTGTAGCAAGTTATCTGAGGTAAGCAAAATGAAGGGACCGGCGATTTTCCTGGCACAGTTTGCGGGCTCCGAGCCACCGTTTGATTCCCTGGAGCACATGGCGAAGTGGGCGGCCGACCTTGGCTATATTGGTATCCAGGTACCCACGGACCCGGCTCTGTTTGACCTGTCCATCGCCGCTGATAGCCAGGACTACTGTGACGAGGTTACGGGCAAGGTCGGGCAGCATGGTATACAGATCACTGAGCTGTCGACGCATCTGCAGGGCCAGTTACTGGCTGTGCATCCCGCGTACGAACAGATGTTTGTGGGTTTTGCTGCGCCGGAAGTACGGGACAATCCGAAGGCCTGGCCCGAATGGGCAACCGGGCAACTCATTGCTGCGGCAAAGGCCAGCAAGCGGCTGGGTTTGTCTGCCCACGCGACGTTTTCCGGCGCCCTATTGTGGCACACAATGTATCCCTGGCCGCAGCGACCCGCTGGCCTGGTAGAAGCCGGCTTTGCGGAGCTGGCCAGACGCTGGCTACCTGTACTGAATGCCTTCGCTGAAAACGGCGTTGCTTGCTGCTATGAAATCCATCCGGGCGAGGATCTGCATGATGGCGCCACGTTCGAGCGCTTTCTGGACGCACTGAACGGGCATGCAGCGGCGAACATTCTTTACGATCCTAGTCACTTCATACTGCAACAACTGGACTACCTGCAGTTTATCGACCTGTACCACGACCGTATCAAGGCCTTTCACGTTAAGGATGCGGAATTCAGACCAAACGGCAGATCAGGTGTGTATGGTGGCTACCAGGGCTGGGTGGACCGGCCGGGCCGTTTCCGTTCACTGGGTGATGGTCAAATCGATTTTCGCCAGGTGTTCAGCAAGTTCGCACAATGCGGGTACGAGGGTTGGGCGGTGCTGGAATGGGAATGCTGTCTTAAACATCCCGAAGATGGTGCTCGGGAAGGAGCGTCCTTTATCCGCGATCACATGATCCGTGTGACGGACAAGACATTTGATGATTTCGCAGCCTCCGGCTTAGATGCCGCAGGCAATCGTAAGATTCTGGGACTAGACTGAGCTCCCAGTTTGCCAGGGGCGTTGTGTGGCGAAACGTTCTTTCGGGTAATCAAAGATTAGTTTCACCTTGGCAGATAAGTGACGGAGGGGCTGGTATATGGCGACCATGTCACGTTCGATACCGCGCCACTCCTCGAGTACCCTGACCAGGTTGCCGCCTAGTGCGCGTGCCTGCTTGGTTAAGACATGGATTTAAGAAGGGGCGCCATTTGCCTCAATCTTGCGGGGCGATATCCCGCAGTTGTATGCGCCATTCTCCGTTTACTCGAACAAGTTCATCGACACTACGGCCAACGGAAACCATGCGGGCGGGTGAGTCCGTGCCATTGGCGCCGAAGTAGGTCACCCAATAGGCATGGTGACGGGCATGATCCGCACTGACGAACTCTGTCCAGTAATTTTCGGTGGCATGGTACATTGGTGCGGGCGAGTTACCTTCAGCTGCCTGTTTTGCACGGGAATCACGCAGGTCGGCGATCATTTTGTAGAGTGCCTCCCGGCCCTTGATGTTGCCGAAGGCGCCATCATCTGTGAACACAGCCACGTAGGCATCAGGGTCGAATGAATCGAGGGCGCGCGTGTAACGCCACATCAGGTTCTCGATCTCCTCGCGATCCGCCATACGCTGTAAGAGGGCCATGTGCTCGCCCATGTTGCTGGCCATATCGTGGCTCATGTCATGGTTCATGTTTTGTGCCTGCGGAAATGAGGCAGAGCACCATGTAAATGCCAGCAGGGTCGGCAGGATAATTTCAATGCGGCGTATCATAGCTATCTCTCATGGTAGTGGATTCTGATTGTTACTTCGGAATGTTGTCCGGCTCCCGGAAAAAGAACATAAAGCCAAGCATGACTACAAAAGCCATGCCCGCCGGTATCAGCCAGATGGTATTCCAATCATGCAGGCTGCCTGAAACAATATAACTGTCAACGATCGCGCCGGAAGCCCAGGAGCCTATCACCATGCCAACACCGTAGGTGGCGACGTGAACGAAACCCTGGGCACTAGAGCGGAGGTGTGCAGGGGCAAACTTGTCAACATAAATCTGGCCCGTGACGAAAAAGAAGTCGAAACAGACGCCGTGCAAAATGATGCCGACGTACAGCATGAAGACGAGAGAGTCGTTGTTGCCAAAAGCGAACATCACGTAGCGCAACACCCAGGCCGCCATGCCTACCAGCAACATTTTCTTGACGCCAAGGCGGACAAAAAAGAACGGGATCAGCACCAGAAAGATCACTTCCGACATCTGCCCCATGGTCATCTTACCGGCGGCATTTCCCATGCCGGTTTCATTCAGGAAGGCGTTGGCAAAGTTGTAATAAAACGTAAGCGGAATCGAAATCAGTAGCGAGCCAACGATGAAGATGGCAAAAGAGCGGTCCTTCATCAGAGAAATGGTTTCCAGACCCAGTAGTTCGGCAATGGAGGGTTTGCGATCCCCGTGGCTGGGTGGGGTGTCGGGTAGGGCAAAGCAGTACAGACCCATCACCAGCGAACTGGCTGCCCCGATACGCAGCGGAATATTCGTCGCCTCGATGGAGTTGCCCGTGACCCTGGGTACGACGACGCCAATAATCAGTCCCACGGCGATCCAGCCGAGTGTGCCCATGACGCGAATTCCCGGGAACTGTTTGCCAGGATCGTCCATTTGGTTGAAAGACACGGAGTTAGCCAGTGCCAGTGTGGGCATGTAGCACAGTGCGTAGGCAAAAAGGGACCAGAAAAACGCCGTAGGATCCATGATTGATGAGATCCGGAACAGCAGGAAGGCGCCAAACAGGTGCAGGATTGCCATGACTTTCTGGGCCGGAAAGAAGCGGTCAGCCAGCATGCCGACGATGACAGGAGCGAAAATAGCGCCCCAGTTCATGGTGCTATAGGAAGCGCCGACAGAAATACCGTCAAAACCGATATTGAGCAGATATGTGCCCATGGTGACGTTCCAGGAACCCCAGATGAAGAATTGCAGAAACATCATGATCGAGAGCTTCGATCTAATAGCGAAATTCATTTCATCCCCTTGCTTTTATTATGCTGGCTTTGTGTTTAAATTTTTGGCAGACCAGGCACAGAATATGGCACTATTGGGACCTTACGGCAAGGAACGATAAACGAAGAACAAACCGGATCTGGGTAGGGGGGGAGTATGACAAATCGCCGAAAATTCCTGAAAACGACCGCGGTGGTCGGCAGCGGCCTGGTCAAGGGCTCATGCCTGTCTACGCTGGCTTTCGGGCAGGACCATGAGCTTTTCGATATATCACTTGCTGAGTGGTCTCTATACCGGCGCCTGTTCGGCGGCGAGCTTACCAATCTTGATTTTCCCGCCTATGCCCGCAACGAATTCGGCATTGCCGCGGTGGAGTACGTCAACCAGTTCTGGATGGACAAGGCCGAAGACAAGAATTACCTAGTGGAGCTAAAAAAACGCTGCGATGACAACGGTGTCCGCAGTGTCCTAATCATGTGCGACAGGGAAGGTGCCCTGGGAGATCCTGACAATGCCGCGCGCACCGTTGCTGTCACCAATCATTACAAGTGGGTCGCGGCAGCAGCCTGGCTTGGCTGTCATTCAATTCGCGTCAACGCGCAGTCAAGTGGCAACTATACCGAGCAGCAGAAGCTGGCCGCCGACGGCCTGCAGCGCCTGTGTGAATTCGCCGGCAATTACGGTATCAACGTTATCGTGGAAAACCACGGCGGACTGTCCAGCAACGGCAAGTGGCTGGCCGGTGTCATGGAGATGCTCGATGCCGACAACTGCGGCACGCTGCCGGATTTTGGTAACTTTCGCATCACGCCAGAGGAAATGTATGACCACTACCTGGGCGTGCAGGAACTAATGCCCTATGCGCGGGGTGTCAGCGCCAAGACCTACGACTTCGATGCCGACGGTTTTGAGACCTTCACGGACTTCGAGCGTATGATGCGCATCGTCCTCGATGCTGGTTACCGCGGCTATGTCGGTGTGGAGTACGAGGGCCGCACCATCGAGGATGTCGAGGGTATCCGGTTAACCAAGGCCCTGCTTGAGCGGACTAGGGCGAAACTTGCCGGTGAATATGCTTAAGGGCTTACAGCCCTGGATGTCATGGAAGCCCACATTCGCCTACTGGTTACGGCAGATTATCCGGAATTTTTTGCCTACCTGAACTCCCAACTGGCCATCAACGGCAAGGATGGCTACCCCCTGTTCCAACCGGTGTCCCGCGACGTAATGAAATTAACCTCGGAAAAGGAATCGACCTTTGTTGCCGGCCTGTCCAAATCCATCGGTCAGCCGGGGTGGCGGCGCGTCTGGGTTATCTGCAGCTTAGCAGAAGACATCATGGGTCACGTAGACCTGCGCGCTCATGTAGACAGTGCTATCACCCACAGGGCAATGCTGGGGATGGGTGTAGGCAAAGCCTTCCGGCAACAGGGATTGTCACGGTTACTGCTGGATCATGTCTGCCAGTGGGTTAGGCACAGCGACAGCATCGAGTGGATTGACATCGAGGTCCTTGGTGGCAATACCCCGGCCCTGGCACTGTACCGGGGTGCCGGTTTCGAGCAATTGTGCGAGATTGAGGATATGTACAGGATCGACGGCCAGCCGCAATCTGTTATCCGGTTGGCCGCGAGTTTCGGGTAAGGACTTCGCCAGCTGTCAGCGGGGTGCGGGACCTGCCACGACACCCCAGGGTGTTTCACCCACCTGGATCTTCTTCACTACCTGAAAGCTAGCGATATCTATAACCGAGATATCGTCGGAAGGGCCGTTGGCGGAATAGAGCGTTGTGCCGTCAGGACTCATGGCCAGCCCCCATGGACGCGGGCCGACGACTACCGATTGCACCACCTGCCTGCTGGCAAGGTCGATGGCCACCACGGTCTGGCCACGACCGTTGGCCACGTACAACATGGATTCATCAGGCGATAGCACAAGGCCCATGGGCAGTGATCCTTCAGGTAGCGATATTTCACCAGTCACGGCATTACTGGCAACATCAATGATATTTATCAGGGCGCCGAATTCGGCGGAGATGAAGGCCGTCGAGCTGTCGGCAGTAAACATGATGTCGCGCGGGCGCAGGCCGACGCCGATGCGAGTGATTTCTTCACCGCTGTTGGCATCGATAACAGTTATATCGCTGGCGACTTCACCTGTTACGTAGAACCGGTTGCCGTCGGGCGTCAGGCGTACTCCTTCGGGCTCGAGACCGGTGGGTATAGTCATCAAGAGCGTACCGCTGTTGAGATCGAGGATGCTCGAGGTGTGAGTGTCCTCGTTAGATACATATAGCCGGCCTGTTTCCCAGTTCACATCGAACTGCTCGGGATCAGAGCCGCTAGGCAGTATGCGCACCACTTTATGCGTCACGGCATTGACTTCGGCGATGCCGTCGGCGGACTTGTCGGCCACCATCTCTTCGCATTCCTCGTCATCCATGGTTGGTGGACACTTGGGTGAACCGCTGAGCGCGACATAGAAGACGCTGCCATCCGGGCTCACCTTGATGCCGCGCGGGCGCTTGCCAACCGGAATGGTGGCGATGACTTCGTGGGTGTCTCCGGATATCACGGAAACCGTGTTGGAATCCTCATTGGTAACGTAGATGACACTACCTGACTGGGCGAAGGCAACAGCAGATGTGATCAGGGAGAGGAGCAGAAATAACGTTTTCATTACAGGTGCCGATTGATTGTGATTAGTTAAAAGAATAAGAAACGGCCTGGTAAAAGTCCATTTCATCGGACCTTCGATTCACGCTCAGTTCAGCGCCTGCGCGCAGCCTGGCGCATACGTTGCCAGTACTCGTCCAGCGTACCCTCCAGTTCCAGGCCGCGAAAGAAGGGGTAGGGATCGCAGTCGTATTCCAGGATGGCGGTATCCGGTGTGCGGCGCCACTGCCGGTAGCGGGTAATGGGACGTTCGTAGAACTCGGGATCGTGCAGTGTCAGCAGGCTCCGCAATACGTTGCCGTTATCGACCAGAGAGATGTGTTCGGTGACCATGGCGTTTTCCGACAAGGGCTGCCCGGCCAGGTCCACGTAACCAGGTTTCAGCTGGCGCGTTTCCACGACCAGGGTGCTGCCTTCCCAGTGGCCGATGGAATAACCCATCGCGGTGGAGGGCAGATCGTCGGGAAAAACTCGGCCGTCGGTATATATGCGCCTGACTTCGTGGAAGCTTTCATAGAGGACCGTGACCTGCCTGTCGTTCTGGACTATCTCCAACGGATAGGGCCAGCCGGAAACGCGCACCAGGCCGGGTGAGATACAGCGCAGGGCAGGGTCATCCAGGTAATGGTAATCGCCGATGCGGGCATCCGCAGCAGCGGTGTAATCCAGATGGACTTTCTCGGTACCGGCTGAGATCCGCGACCAGATGCCGGTCAGGTCGACCGGGGCAGGGGGCGTCGATGATGACGTGCCATGCCAGGGTTCAGCGCGCCAGGTGCCGGTGGAACCGTCATGAGCGGCAACCAGTGTGCCGTTCATCATGTCATTGGCCACGCTGCCGGTTAGGTGGCGGCTGAGTAGCCTACCACCGCCATCGCGGTAATCAACAACCATCTCTATGACATTGCCATCCAGGGTGAGATCAATGGGGCCGCCGTCGATGAAGCCTGCCAGGTTGCCCTGATTTTCCTCCACTGTGAGAATGCCCAGGCGTTCGCCGCCGTGAGTGATGGTCAGGAACCACTGGCCGGTGATTTGGGCGCTAGAGGCAGGAGCCAGCAACACGCAGGAGATAAGTATTGTAAATCGCAGCATGGCATCAATCCTTTTCACTGGCTGCCCCTCCCGGTGTCGGTGTAATCACCCGGCCATCCTCGAAGGTGACCTGGCGAATCCAAAGCTTGCGTGTATTGTTGCGGCCGAGATTGCCTTCCATGACCACCTTGTCACCCACCTGCAGGGAATCCTTTACCCAGCCGAAACGTGTGAGCCCGACGCTGCTGGATGTCTGAGTATCCCAAATCTCCTCCTCATCGTTCTCGTTGATAACGGCGACAAAGAATCGGGCGTGCGGATTGACGAACAGAACCTCGATCACCTCGCCCTCGATCGTGCCGAAGTCGTCGTAGCTGAATTCGGCGGCGAAACTGTGGTGTGCCTGCGCATGGGATGTGTGCAAGAAGCCGAGCAGGGCCAGGCACGGGAGCAATTTGCTGTACATGGTAACAACCCCCCCTAGGTTGAATTAGTATCAAATAATAATAAGTTGTTCTGCCGAATGCACACAGAATTACCGGTTCGTTGTGTTCCGCGTTTACTTGACCGCTACTAGTAGGCATTTTCCCGGAAGCGCACAGGCATGTGTATCCAAGGGGTAAGACGTAACTTGTCTACGCCCATACCGCTTCCTGTGCCCTAAGCCCCACTGAAAATGATATCCGCCAGGTCGCCATTGGCAGTGATGAGTGCGTGAATATTATGCTGGACTTCCGGGATCTACCGCATTGCTCTGCTTTTGATCGCACGGGTATTCTGCTTGAACTATATGCTGATATTGATCAGCGAAATGACTATCGCCAGACCAGAGATTATTTCCGCTAGGTAGCTCAGCTGCTCAAGTAATTACGTGTTCATAGCATTGCTGCCATCATTTTTATACAGCAAGCATAGGAAATCCTAACCCGATAAGTAAATTGTCTTCGAACGACTTTTCCGTTTAAATTATTCAGTTGCAAGGGTGAATTACAAAATAATAAAAAAGAAAACCATGAGCGAAGCCATGCAAATGCCGACCAAGACCCGGGAACTCTATAACCACCACATGGATTCCACCATCTGGAATGATTTCCCATTTCGCGACGATGACATCATCATCGGCACCTACGCCAAGGCAGGGACCACCTGGACGCAACAAATCGTCGGGCAGTTGATCTATGGTGGCGACCCGAACCTGCCTACCGAGCAGCTGACCCCCTGGTTGGATATTCGCATCATGCCGAAAGAGATCAAGCTAGAAATCCTGGAAGCACAGACTAAACGCCGGTTTATCAAGACCCATTTGCCGCTCGACGCGCTCGTCTTCAATCCTTCCTGTAAATATCTCTACGTCACCCGCAATTTTCCCGACATCGTCTGGAGCTTACACAATCACCTGCTCAATTTTACCGACGAGGCCTACAGCATGTTCAACGACACGCCGGGACTGGTGGGTCCGCCTCTCGATCGGCCTTCAGAGGACGTCAAGGCTTTCTGGTACCGCATGTTGCGAGAAGATGGTTATCCCATGTGGTCGTTCTGGGAAAACATACGCACCTGGTGGCATTATCGTGACCTGTCCAACATGAAGCTGTTGCATTACAACGATCTCAAGCGTGACCTGCCAGGTGAAATGCGTGCCATCGCGAACTTCCTGGAGATCGATGTCGAGGCAAGCCGATGGCCTGCTATCATCGAGTACTGCAGTTTCGACTGGATGAAGTCGCATGCCGAACTGGTCACACCGATGGGGGGAGGAGCCTTTGTTCATGGTGCGAAGGCATTCATCAACAAGGGCACTAACAATCGCTGGAAGGATGTGCTGACCGAGGCAGACTACCAGGAATATGTTGACCTGGCGGTGAAGGAACTGGGCGCCGAATGTGCCGCCTGGATGTTTGATGGGATGGGCGCGTGACCCTGGAGCAGGGAGCCGCGCTGGCGGAGATCATCGCGTCCGTCGCCATGATCCTGTCCCTGATCTTTGTCGGCTTCCAGGTGCGCGACGCCAACAAGGCTGCACGCATCAATGCCGTGCAAACCACCTGGGAATTCGAAATGGTGCTGGCTGGCAAGGTGGCCGACCATGCCGGCACCTGGAACAAGGCCGTCAAAGGATTGCCCTTCGATAATGATGTGGAATTACGCCAGGCCATCATCCTTTTCAACATGCTGCTCTGTGAATCTGAAAACCGGTTCTTCCAGTTGCGTGAAGGTTACCTGAAAGAAGAGGAGTGGGACGCCCGCAGGCGCTCCCTGGAACTGCTGGTAAAGCTGCCGATATTCGGTGAGTGGCAGAAATCCATCAGCGCCCGCAACCACTCCAGGGAATTCCTGGCAATGGTGAATGAACTGGTTATGAATTCTTCGCAGGTCTGATACCTGCGCTAAGATGGCACCCAGGGGAGGGTATCCATGAAACATGTCTTCACGATTTTCATACTGTTGATCCTGTCGCTGCCTGTTGCAGCCCAGTGGCTGGATTTGCCCTGGCAGGGTATTCCGCGTACCTCTGACGGCGCTCCTGATCTTGCGGCCCCGGCTCCCCGGATGGTCGACGGAAAACCCGATTTTACCGGCTTGTGGAATGGTCCGCCTCCTGTCGCAGATCTCGATCCTGCCATCCTGCAGCCATGGGTCGCCGACCTCGCCCGTGAGCGTCAGGTGGAGTATTACAAGGCTCGCCCTCTGTTCACCTGCCTGCCGAACGGTCCCGAGACCGAAAGTGCCGGCGGCTGGAAACGTTATGTGCAAACATCGGACATGTTGGTAATCCTGAATGAAGACCTGACCTGGCGGGTCATCCACCTCGACGGGCGCGAACTCGAAGCCAATCCCTTTCCTAGTTTTGCGGGTCACTCCGTCGGGCACTGGGAAGGCAACACACTCGTGATCGACACCAACGGCTTCAATGACCAGACCTGGGTGAGTCGCTACGGTGTTTCGCATACGGAGGCACTACGTGTGACCGAGCGAATCACGCGGTCTGATTTCGGCCATCTACAAATCGAAACCACCTTCACCGACCCTGAAGCCTTTACCAGGTCCTGGGGATACACCTCGGCCATGCGCCTTCAGGCGGATACCGGTATGCTGGAGTCGGTCTGCGAGCGTGGCAGTGAAGCCTGGGAGGGTCGGCTCACCGATGCGGCTGACAAGGGTGTCACGGTGTCGCCGGATATCCTGGAGCGGTACGTGGGTTCGTATCGCGGCATCTATACCGACGGCCCGCGAACCTACGAAGTAACCCTGTCAGGCAATGAACTGATCGCGAAGATCGTCGGTAACTACAGTGCACTCGGACTTGGGGCGGCGGGGCTGGAGCAGGGTGTACCGCGTACGCTGGTGCCGCTGTCAGAGACCCTGTTCGACGGCCTGGGTCTATCCTATCGGTTCGTCGTCAACGATGACGGAGAGGTAGAGTCTTTTGTTCTTTCCCATGTATCCGGTGACTACACCTACTCGCGGTTGCCATAATGCAACGCATGTAAAAAATACTTAAACGGAAAGGTTAGGAACATTACTAAGGGGGAAACATGTTTGATTTAAAAACCTTTAACCTTCACAAGCTGCAACTTCTGGTGCTGTTGTTAGCAACGGTATTCCTGGGTGCCTGCTCCCCGGACGAGCAGGGCGAGGAAGCGCCGACATCCTCGGCTGTTATCTATGAAGGGGCACGCATTATCATTGGTGACGGCAGCGCCCCAATTGAAAACGGGGCCATCGTGGTCGATGGTGGTCAGATTACCATGGTGGGTCAGGCCGCCGCGATGGCAATTCCTGCCGGTGCTCAGCGGGTGAGTCTTGTCGGCGCGACCGTGATGCCGATGATGCTGGATACCCATGTGCACCTGAGCACTACCCGTGAAGCACTGATACAAGACCTGCGTAACCGCGTCGTGTTCGGTGTTGGCGCAGCCATGAGCTTGGGCATGGATGACGATGACGAGATTCTGGCGATCCGCGATGAGACCATCACCGGCGCTGCCCGTTACTTGGCTGCAGGTCGTGGCATCACCCGACCCGAACCCGGTCGTACTGACGTGCCTCACTGGGTGAATACTCCAGAAGAGGCCAGGGCCGCCGCAGCAGAAGAGGCCGCCCGCGGGGTCGACATCATCAAGGTCTGGGTGGATGACCGCAATGGCCAGTACGAAAAACTGACACCGGAGCTCTACGGCGCCGTCATCGATGAAGCGCACGCCAACGGTCTGAGGGTTACCGCGCACATCTTCAACCTGTCCGACGCCAAGGGGCTGCTCGCCGCAGGTCTCGACGCGTTCGCGCACGGCGTCAGGGACATGGATGTTGATGCGGAATTTGTCGACATGGTGGAAGCCCGTCCTGACGTGGTGCTGGTGCCGAATATGCCTTACCGTGGTGTGCCTACCAGCTATGACTGGTTGACCGGGTTGGTACCGACCGACGAACTGGAGCGTTTACAGGCTCAGGAAGCGAACGAAGCCGCTGCTGAGGCCTGGGCCATCCAGGCGCGTAACCTTTACAAGCTTACTCGTGCCGGGATGAAAGTGGCCCTGGGTACAGATGGCAACGTGCCCTATGCCGCACACGTGGAGATCGAGGACATGGTGGTCGCCGGCATGACGCCTATGCAGGCTATCGTGGCGGCGACATCAAGCGCAGCAGAATTTCTTGGGATACAGGATGCGGGTACTCTGTCTCCTGGCATGAGTGCGGACTTCATCGTGCTCAACGGCAATCCGCTGGATGACATTACCAATACCCGGCAGATTCGTTCCGTAATTTACCGAGGTCTGGAAGTCGACAGATAGATTGGCAGGAATTATTCCCGACGGCGGCGCTCTTCCAGCAGACGAGTGGCGTTGTCGGGATTGAGGTCCTCGGCGAACATTTCCCGGCCGTCCGCCAGCGCGATATTGATCACGTGAATGATGTTTGAATTCTCATCCCTTGACGGATTGCCTGTCATTGAGATTACGTCACCCTCCTTGATTTCATTACCGGTCCAGTTATGCCTTAGCAATACTGTGCGTGAGCCGCCCTCGGCCATCCAACTCTCAGTTTCGCCATCCGCATTCACTAGGTCGAAATAAATCCGCAGGTGAGGATTGCCCATGCGAAACTCGGTGACCTTGCCGGACAACGTAACTTTCTCGTCCATTTTGTAGAACACCGCCGGCGAGTGGTGTGCACTGGCGACTGAACTAACCGCCACAGCGAGCAGCATTGTTAGTCTTTTTTTCATATTAGAATTCTCCGGGGACGTCGTTGCAGCTGTCTTCTAGCAAAACGAGATTGGGTGTGGCTATCCACTCCTTATGGAAACGATAGGGCTCCTTGAGAGTCACTGGATCGGTTAGTGTCATCACCACGCTCAGCACGGGCGGGCTCCCTGAAAGTGAATAACGTTCCATGCCGACCACCTGGTCGCTGTAACCGCCACCACCTGAGAAGGGATTGTAGATATCGGCGGCGATGCCGCGGGTCTCGATGACGAGGTCGCCGTTATCGATGTGCCCAATGGAGTAACCGAACTGGGAGGGTGTCAGATTAGCCGGAAAATCCCTGCCGTCAGTGTAGACAGTACGCTGCTGATTCCATTCCTCGTACTTGAAGGTCAAATGGTCACCGTTGTTAATGATGGCCATCGGCAGTGGGTTGAGCGACTGGCGCATGTAGCCGTAGTCATGACAATGTATGGAAGGGTTGCTGGCGGCAGTGCTACCGTTGAGAATCTCGAGGCCCGCTTCCGTGGAAATACTGCGCAAGTGTTGGGCCATGCTGCCATAGTAACGGCCTTCCAGTTCCTCCCAGGACAGATCGTCATTCGAGGGGTCGTCGATCATGACGCCAAATTGCCGGTAGGGGACTAGGGGGCATCCAGCCCAACAGTGGGTGACGTCCTCGACCTTCCAGTGTTCATCATTTGGCGTGGTCATGGCACCGCTCCAGACACCTTCATAGCCGGTTTGTGCCGACACAAAAATCGGTAGCAGGGCGGCTGCCAGAATCGTCAATCGAGTCTTCATATTTAGGTCCTGGTCAGGTTCAGGCGAGTGCTGTTTCAAACAACGCCAGTAAACGACCCCAGGCGTGTTCAGCCTGGGCCATGTTGTAGACCTGTGAATCGATGGCACACCAGCCATGCAGCGTGTCAGTGTAAACCTCGATCTCGGCATCGATGCCGGCCGCGGCGTACGCATCGCGCAGGGTATCCTTGACCGTCGGGCTCGCCTCGTCGTCGTTGGCGGCGATGGCGTGCAGCATGCTGGCCTGAGTCTGCGGAATCAGCAGGTGCGGGCTGTCGGCAGCATCGGTGGCCAGGCCGCCGCCGTGGAAGGTGGCGCCGGCCTTGAAACGATCAGGAACGGCCGCCACGGTGCGCATCACCATCGGGCCGCCCATGCAGTAACCGGTAGTGCCGGCACCGCGACTGGTGTCGACTTCATCCTGCTGGTCGAGCCAGCCGAGGAAGGCTTCCGCATCCGTGAAGTGGGTCTGAGCCGTCAGAGAGCCCATAAGGGAGAACAGGCGATTGCGTGTATCCGGGTCGTTGAAGTCGGCGCCTGGTTCAGAGGTTGGCGCGGGCTGGATGCGGTAGAACGGATTCACCACCAGCACGGAATAACCGGATTGCGCCAGGCGTGTGCCCATGGTTTCAAAGGCATCGCGCAGGCCGAAGATGTCTGGCCACACCAGCACGGCGGGGTGCTTACCTGATGCAGGGTGAACATAAAAGCAGTCGGCAACGCCGTCTGGTGTGGTGATCTCGACATGACTGGAGGTCACCTGCTGGGCGTTGGCCACCGGCGGCAGCATCATGGCAACTGATGCTCCGGCGGTGAAGCGGTTAAACTGGCGGCGGCTGAGTTTCTTCTTGCCCAGGTGGGCCTGATTTTCTTTCCAGGTTCTTTCGTCACACATGGTGAATCCCCTTAAATAGTCTGCAGTGTGGTTTTTTTTGTTGGGCGGATGAGATTGCCGCTATTATTCGCAACCAAGAATAGCCATACGCGTCAGCAAAGTCTATTGCCGGCAGAAGCCCGCAAGTTCTGGCGTCGATCTGTCTGCAGTATGCTTGTCAGTGAGTATTTACAGTGGTTAGGCACGGGTGAAGGGATTCTGGATGGTACGAATAATCATAAAAATATGGCATGACGCAGTGCTGTGTCTGCTGCTGATATTACCTATTACAGTCTTTACCGCGGAAGCCGGCATGAGCCGCAAGGCTTAAAACGAGTCCCTCTGATTCTTTAATATTAACGACCTGACCTTCATCAGGGACGGCAACTAGCTTGCCGGGGAAATCCCCACAATCTTCGAGGTGATCAGGGACTGGGACGACAGCTTCTGGGGCCTGCCGCTGAAGATAGTGTAGGTGATGCGCATTATCAGCTGGGGCATCTATAACATCGATGATGGTAAATTCAAACGGAAAAGAACGGTCAGATACAGGATGATCAACGACTGGCAGATGGAATGAGAAGCTAAGGTGTACACTGTGCTGCCCGTGAAAAACAATGCCATAATCCCAACCTCGATTTCAGACGGAAGATCACCATGAAACAGCTATGCCTCTCCTTCTTAGTACTGACCAGCCTGTATACCGCTGTCGCACCCGCCCAGGAGTTGGCCGAAGGCGCCGAAGTCTTCAACGGCATATGCGCCCACTGCCATGGTTCAAACGGCTCCGGCGGTACGCTGGGCCCCAGTATTCTCGAACGCGTGGGCAGCGAGGACGACCAGGCGTTGATCGCCTTCCTGCGCACCGGCAACCCGGAAAAGGGTATGCCGCCTGTAGTAATTGATGACGGGCAGATGCCAGCACTGGTGGACTACGTGCGATTCCTAGCCGTCAATTTCAGCCCTTCCTCGATGGAAAACGCTACTTCCTTCAATCCATTGGCCTCCATGTCTTCCATCGAGAATTACCGCCCTGTGACAGACGCCATGCTGGCCAATCCCGATCCAGCCGACTGGCTCATGTTCAGCCGCACCTTCGACGCCCAGCGCTTCAGCCCGTTGGACCAGGTCAACCGGAACAATGTCGGGGAACTCGGCCTGGCGTGGTCCCTGGGTTTGCCCGATGGCGTGACTGAAACCATTCCAACTGTCTATGACGGGGTCATGTACCTGACCATGCCGGATGCCACCATCGTTGCCCTGGATGCCACGACGGGTGACCTTATCTGGCGCCATACGCCGGAAATCCAGGCCGGTCGGGCGGGCCGTTCAAAGACCATGTCCATCTACCAGGATATGGTTTATTTCGGCGCTTCCGATGGCTCGATCATCGCCATCGACGCGGTCACCGGAGAGCAACGTTGGCGCAGCGAGAGTAACGGCCGCGACATCACTTCCGGCACCTTCGTGGCTGATGGCAAGGTCTTGTCTGCCGGCACCTGCCGTACCCGCGCCGATTGCGTGATCACCGCCCATGATGCCCTGACCGGCGAACTGCAATGGACATTCTTTACAACCCAGTCGCCTGACCAGCCGCCGGGCTACGATACCTGGGCCGGTGTACCGCTGGACGACCGCAGAGCCTCCGCCTGGGGATTGCCCGGTTCCTACGATCCCGAATCTGACCTTATTTACTGGGGCATCGCCAACCCGTCACCCTATACCCGTTACGATCGCCATGGTGGAGATTCCTTCGCCGTACCCCTGCAGGCGCCGGCCGAGCTGTACAGTAATTCCACCGTGGCCATCGACCCGGACACAGGCAACTTGGCATGGTACTACCAGCACCTTCCGGGTGACGACTGGGACGAGGACATGAACGAGGAGCGGATCATTTTTCACACGCGAGTCAATCCGGACCCGGAGCACGTGAAATGGATCAACCCGGCAGTGGTCGGCCAGGAGCGCGACGTGGTGGTCAACGTCGGGGAAGGGGGTGGCTTATGGGTACTGGACAAGCACACTGGTGAATTTCTATGGGCGCTGCCATTCCCGGAAGAACATGAGAACTTCCTGATCGAGGATATCGACGTCAACACAGGACTGACCACCATCAACCGCGACCTGCTGCTGACCGAACCCGGCGCCCACCGCATAATCTGTTACTTCAACACCCGCTCGTACTGGCCCAGCTCCTACAACCCAGAACGCAATGCCATGTATGTACCCTTCGTGCGCAACTGCCTCAACATGACCTCCGCCATGCCGGCCTCTGAAAGCCTGCCGGCAATGCCGCAGAGCCGGATCGGCATCAGTGCGCCGGGAACTTCGCCTGACGAATTGAACGGTATGGCGAAGGTCAACATGGAAACCGGGGAAATCGACTACTGGCATACCGGGATGATCCCGACCACGGCATCCATCCTTACGACCGGCGGGGACCTGTTGTTCTGGGGTGACGTCAACCGTCGCTTCCGGGCCCAAGACCTGGATACCGGGGAGGTTCTGTGGGAAACGGTGCTCGGCGGGCCGATCTCGACCAGCAATATCACCTACAGTGTTGATGGTCGTCAGTACATAGCCGTGATTACAGGCAATAACCTGTCGGCTCCCGGCATCAGCAACGGCACCATGGGTCCGGTGCGCCTGAACATCGATAACGGGTCCGGCAACAACCTGTACGTCTTTGCCTTGCCGGATAATTAATAAATTAATAAATTAATAATTTATATTAAATACTTAATGTAATTTATTTACCGTGGTACCGGTTCCTTAATGTTGGCCACCCCCTGGGTGAGCTCGAAATATGTGCCTTTGGGGCCAGTGATAAAGGCGATGCACAGGTTAATTGCCTCTTTGCATTCTGGGGCGAGGTCAAATGTTATGCCCGCCGGGCAGCAAAGGCCTGAAGGTTCACAACTTCGAACCCGAAATGATCGATGTCCGTGCCCCGGGTGGCCGCGGGTCGCCGTTGCGATTGGAGATAGAGACTAGTCTGGAATTTCTATGCGTATTCTACTTGATGGAATGCCAAACTCTCCAAGCGGGATTGCATTAAAAGCGATGGAATATCTTTTTTCTGGACTTCCTGATTTTAAGACGGAGTGTTTTAGGCCGGAGGGGAAAATAACAATCCTCCCTGGTTTTGGTGGCACATTAAAGGAGTCCCAAGATCGAAAGTTTTCTTCCGGAATTTCCTTTTTGAGTTTGTTTGGTGCAAAACAACCAAATATCTCACTACCGGTAGGTTTAAGAATGTTGAGTTGCGATCCTTCAGTTAGGTAAAAAACACCACTGACGTAACTATTATCGTGACTGTGGTAACGTATACTTTCATTTAGACGAACGACATTTCCCCATGAATTACAAATTCCGATTCGTCTGACGTCATGCTGTAGTGTCAGAGCGTATTCCAAACAAATCTCGATAATTTCCTTTTTGACCTCATGGAACAAAGGATTATTTAGGATTTGTTGCTCATGCGTCCAGGTGCCATCACCCTCAAGGCCTTCTTGAGAATCTAAGTCAATTAAATTTATTGCTTTGACTATGACTTCCGGCGTAAGACTCTTAAGTTCAGAGTGTGCTATTGTTTGTGGGAATAAATCTATTATTTCCATATAGTTTTTAGTTACTTTGCTAAGGCGAGATATACAAGTCTGGTTACATTTTGTCTTATGAATTTCGAATCTAAATTAATTTTAATTCAACAGGCACACTAATTTATTTTAGAAAGACCTTCTGTAAGTTCGATGTAGGTGCCTGAGGGATCGCTAATAAATGCAATACAAAGATTTATTCCCTCTATGCACTCGGGAGTGCGATCGAAGGTAATCCCCATCTGTTCTAACCTAACTGCGAAATCCTGAAGATTTGACACTTCAAATCCAATATGGTCAATCGCTGATCCTTGAGTTGACATCGGTTCCCCTGTTCGATTTGGTATAAAGTCAACTCGACCTCCGGGAACTACTGCAGAGGGTAAATTGCGGCGTTCGCCGACCTCGGCACCAAACACATCCACGTACCATTGGCGTAGGCCTTCGGCATCGACGGGTGACAGGTGTGTGTGATGAAATTTGATGGGTTCGACCTGTTCAGGATCGACCGCAAACTCGAAGCGTACACCATCAGGCAGATCTGCGAGCACCTGGCTGCTACCGTCATCATAGAAGATGCTGGCGCCAATGGACTCCAGCTTGGCTTTGTAGGCCCCATAGTCATTTACCGTGAATCCGATATGGTTGGCCGTGGTATTGATGGAGGCTGTTGTTGGCTCGCCTTCGCGCAGTAGGATGAACATGCCAGGAAACATTAAAGGCTGCAGGCGACCAGAAGAGCGTTCGATGCCACCAAGGGTCTTCCAGATTGCTCGGTGCTTCGCCACATCCGGCACGATCAAGTGGGTATGCCCGGCACTTATGCCTGTGGTATTTGGTGCCGCTGTCTGTGCTAAGGAGGATTGGTAAAAAGAGGCTGCGGCCAGTATGGGTAACAGTTTGAGTAAAGTGGTTTTCATGGTTATCCCCTGTTATTAATTCTGGTCAGTCGGCCAGCTTTACCTTCAGTTCCTTACGTCGTGAATGCAGGACCGGCTCGGTATACCCGTTGGGCTGCTCTTTACCCTTAAACACGAGGTCGCAAGCCGCCTTGAAGGCGACACCGTCGTATCCGGGCGCCATCGGCATGTATTCGGGGTCGCCGGCATTCTGTTCATCGACGATCTTTGCCATACGTTTCATGCTTTCCATCACCTGTTCCTGCGTGCAGATGCCATGGCACAGCCAGTTAGCGATGTGCTGACTGGAAATGCGGCAGGTGGCGCGGTCCTCCATGAGGCCGACATTGTTTATGTCCGGGACCTTGGAGCAACCGACACCCTGGTCGATCCAGCGCACCACGTAGCCGAGGATGCCCTGGGCATTATTGTCAATTTCCTTCTGTATCTGCTCTGGCACGAGTGTGTTATTTACCATTAGCGGAATGCGCAGAATGTCATCCACGCTGGCGGGATTGCGTGTGGCGAGCCGGCGCTGCGTCCGGGTGACGTTGATCTGGTGATAGTGAATGGCGTGCAGGGTGGCGGCAGTGGGCGAGGGCACCCAGGCGCAGCTCGCGCCGACGTTCGGGTGGGCCACTTTCTGCATCATCATGTCCGCCATCTTGTCGGGTATCGCCCACATGCCCTTGCCGATCTGGGCCTTGCCGATGAAACCACAGCGGATGCCGATATCGACGTTGGAATCTTCATAGGCGCTGATCCAGGGTTCACCTTTGACGGCCGATTTGGGCAGGAAGGGGCCGGCATGCATGCTGGTGTGGATTTCGTCGCCGGTACGGTCGAGGAAACCGGTGTTGATGAAGAATACGCGTTCCTTCACGGCGCGAATGCATTCCTTAAGGTTAACGCTAGTGCGGCGCTCCTCATCCATGACGCCTACCTTGATGGTGTTGCGCTTGAGGCCGAGGGCGTCCTCGACGGCGTTGAAAAGATCATTGGTGAACGCCGCTTCTTCAGGACCATGCATCTTCGGCTTCACGATGTAGATGTTGCCGTTGCGGCTGTTGCGGTAGGGGCTGTTGCGCTGTAGGTCGTGGATGCCGCACAGGGTGGTGACCATGGCATCGAGAATGCCCTCGGGAATTTCGTTGCCCTGCCTGTCCAGCACCGCATCGGTTGTCATCAGGTGGCCGACGTTGCGCACCAGCAGCAGGCTGCGGCCCTGCATGGAAACGGTTTCACCACTGGTGCCCTTGTAGAAGCGGTCCTGGTTGAGCACGCGCGTGTAGGTTTTTTCGCGCTTCTGAAAATTCGCCTGCAGTGTGCCGCGCATTAGGCCGAGCCAGTTGCGGTAGACGTCCACCTTGTCGCTGCCGTCAACGGCAGCCACAGAGTCCTCACAGTCCTGGATCGTCGTCATTGCCGATTCCATTACGATATCCCGGATGTTGGCATGGTGTTGTTTGCCGATGAAGTGATCGCCGTCGATCTGCATTTCGATATGCATGCCGTGGTTGACGAAGAGTAGAGCTTCGGGCGCCTCGGAGAAACCCTGCCAGCCGACCAGCTTGTCCTGGTTGGTCAGCTGCGAATAGGTGCCGTCCTCCAGTTCCACTTTCAGGACGATATGGCCATCCTGGTTGATCAGGGTGTACTCACGCACCTGGGCGTGGCGGCCGTTTTCCAGGGGAATGGCCTGGTCAAGGAAATCGTCGGCCCAGTCGATGACCTTCTGGCCGCGGTCGAGATCGTAGCCTTTCTTCTCGTTGCCGGTGAAGGGAATGACATCGGTGCCGTAGAGTGCGTCGTACAGGCTGCCCCAGCGCGCATTGGCGGCATTGAGGGCATAACGGGCGTTCATGACGGGAACGACCAGTTGCGGGCCGGACACGATGGAGATCTCGAAGTCGGAATTCCAGGTGCTGACCTTGAAGTCGGGCCCCTCGGGTACGAGGTAGCCGATGTCCTGCAAGAATGTCTTGTACTCCTCAAAGTGGGCCAGGTAGTACGCCATGTCGTGTTTTTTGTGCCAGGCGTCGATTTGCTTTTGCAAGGCATCGCGTTTCGCCAGTAACTCCCTGTTTCTGGGGCAAAATCCGCCACGATCCGGGACAGCGACTTCCAGAAATGATCAGGGGTGATGCCCGTGTAGGGAGCAGCCTCCTTTTCGATGAAATCGTATAGTACCTGGCTGATCTGCAGGCTGTTGGCGGCGATATTGTTGGACATGGGTTCCTCTTGCTGGCGGTTTTCGTGAGGCGCGACCGAAAACGGGGGCCGACAACTACGCTGGCAGGCGCTTGCAGTTACGGCTGGAAGGCCAAAGATTGTATTGTGTATACCCCCAAAACGGAACCCTGCAGAAACCTTGGAAAATCAGGGATTTCAGCGGATAAAGGCTTTATGTCCAAAATGGAGTTCGGGTATACTCTTCGGCCTTTAAGAAGAAGGAATCAGACCAAGAATTCCTGCAAATTTTTAGTCCGGTTTTGACCGCATATCCACTTTCCAAATCCCAGGGATTACCTCAGGAGGATCTATGAAGACTTTTTTTAGAGCCATGGCGCTTGGCCTGCTGGTCGTCAGCACGGCATTGATGGCCCAGGTTCCCGGGTTCAGTGAACGCAAATATCCGGATGGTTATATCACCGGCACCGTCACCAGCGAAAACGGCCCGGAAGCGGGCGTCTGGGTGATCGCAGAGACCAACGAGCTGAATACCGGCTTCATCAAGATCGTTGTCACCGACGACCAGGGCCATTGGGTCATGCCACAGTTGCCAGATGTCACCTACAACCTTTGGGTACGCGGTTACGGTCTCCTCGATTCCGAGACCACCGAGGGCCGGCCGGGCGACCGCGACGTGGCTCTAACCACCAGAGTTGCTCCGACGCCTGCTGACGCTGCCAAAGTCTACCCGCCTGATTACTGGCTGTCCCTGATCGAAATTCCTGGCGATGAAAGTTTTCCCGGCACCGGCGACAACGGTTTCATGCCGGCCATAACTAGCCAGAAGAAAAATGCTCCACGAATTCAAGAGCGACTGCGAATTCTGCCACCAGCTGGGTAACCAGGTTACCCGCTCACTCGACCACATGGATCATCTCGGCTTTGACTCCCACGAGGAAGCCTGGCGGTATCGCACCACGCTTGGTGTACGAGGCGGTTCCATGGCGGCCAACCTGGCCGGCATTGGCATGAACGGTATGGTCGACATGTTGGCCAACTGGACCCGCAAGATCGAAGCAGGCGCGGTGCCCCCTCAGCCTCCGCGCCCGTCAGGCGTCGAGCGCAATGTGGTTGTAACGCTGCGTGATATCGGCGGCGACCATGACTTCATGCACGATGAAATCACGACCGACAAGAACAACCCCACGGTCAATGCCTACGGGCCGACCTACGCAGTCTCCTCCGGTCACGGTACACTGGCAGTGGTGGATCCGATCACCAACGATTCCTACTTCTATACCATTCCCACCAAGGAAGACCCGCGTGTTGTGCGCGGACGCTTCCCGGCGCCCGGAAACCCGTCCAATTTCTGGGGTTTTGAGCACCTTTGGGGACCGGACTACAATCCTGCAGACCCACATAACCCGATGATCGGCCCGGATGGCCGCGTATGGATGACCTCCAAGGTGCGAAACGACCAGCCGGCATTCTGCGGTCGTGATTCCGACAACAAGTTTGCCCAGTACTACCCGTTGACGTTTAGCAACAGACAGGCGTCCGTGTTCGATCCTGTGACCGGAAAGTTTGAGCTGATTGACACCTGTTTCGCCACGCATCACCTGCAATTTGGCACCGACCCAGACAACACCCTGTACTTTAATGAGCTCCTGGGACCGGCCTTCGGTTGGGTCAATACCCGCATCTGGGACCAGACTCATGACGAGGAGCTGTCTCAGGGCTGGTGTCCGCAGATCATCGATACCAACGGTGACGGCGTCATTACCCGTCCGTGGAATGCGTGGGGTGCCGATGAAAAGGATCCAAACCTTGATACCGAAATCCGCAACAACATGTACACCGTCATACCTGACCCGAACAACAGCAACATCGTTTGGGGCGCTAATGAGGACAGCGGAGCGGACTTCCCGTTCGGTTCCATCATCCGCCTAGATCGCGGCAGCAATCCGCCGGAAACCTGTATCGCCGAAGTCTATGCGATTCCTGATCCCGGCTTCGACCCGCGCGGCATGGACCTGGACAGCAAGGGCAATCCCTGGGTGTCTTTGGCAGGCTCCTCGCACTGGGCCAAACTTGATCGCAGCGCGTGTCCGGTCCTGAACGGTCCGGGCACTGAAACCGGCACCCATTGTGAGGCTGGCTGGACGCTCTACCAGACCCCAGGTCCAAAGATGGGCAATAGCGACGTTCCTGCCGACTTCCATTACTTTGGTTGGGTAGACCAGCACAATGTCAGCGGTTTCGGCAAAGATACGCCGATCATCACCGGCTCCAACTCTGATTCGCTAATCGCTCTGGATCCGGAATCCGGCGACTGGACCTACCTGCGTGTACCGTACCCGATGGGCTTCTACCATCGCGGTCTGGACGGTCGTATCGACGATCCAGACCTAGGCTGGAAGGGCCGCTCACTTTGGGCAAATTACGGCAACCACCTCATCTGGCACACCGAAGGTGGAAAGGGAACAACCGGCAAGATGGTACAGTTCCAGATCCGAGAGACACCGCTCGATCACTAAAAATAGTACGTTTAAGTAAAAGGGCCGCCATTGCGGCCCTTTTTTTATTATCAACAATTATTAATCGATGTACTCGTAGCTGATTTTCACTCCCTTGACGCCATCCATGCGGCTAATCTGCTGAGCAACATCGTTGCCTTCAGCGCGGCTGACGCGGCCCAGTAGGAAAACCATGCCGTTGTGTATAACTGGAACCGTAGCTGACGACATGGCGGGTATGACGGCCTCGAACTGCGCCAGGATTTGCCTATCTGGAGCATCGAACGAATAATCCAGCTCGTCAACCACCTCGAGCTCGTTTATGAGGCGCCTGATGTCTTTCGAGGCAAACGCGGCAGCTGCGGCAGCAGCGTTGCGCTGCTCTTCGCTTAAAACCTGTCCCGCCAGTAGAACGTATCCATTAACACTGACTGCCAGGAAATCCGAACCGGTTAGCGCCTTGCTATTTTGCAGCGCAAAGTTGACGCGCGTGGATATGGAGGTGTCATCAATTTCCTGTGCAGCAGCTAGTGAAGTTAACACTAGGAAGAGCGCCGTTATAAAAATACGCTTCATTTTTACCCCCGTTTCAATTCGAACTTATCACGAATGGTCGCGTACCAGTTGCCAGCCAGGCGGCCGACAGGGTCGAGTTTCTCGAAATCCACGTAGCCATCCTGGTAAATGTCGTCATCAATCATGATGTGCTTGATCTGTCCGAGGATTAGGTTGCCGGAGCCCTCGACCTCGCCAAAGCTGACAATCTGATTGAGCTCGCATTCAAAGACGAGGAGGGCGCCTTTCACGTACGGCGCACAGATGCTCTGTGCCTCTGCAGGTTCCAGTCCGGCATAGCTGAACTCATCCTCTTCCGGCTCGAGCAGGGCGGCCGACTTGCTCATCTGTGTGACCAGCTTGTGGCTGACTGTGCTCAGGGTAAAGCATTTGCTGTCGATGACGTTTTGCAGGGTGTCCTTCTTTCGTCCATCAAGCCTAGGGATTGTAGAAAAGCCCACAATTGGTGGCGTCGAACTGAAAGCGTTAAAAAATGAGAAGGGTGCCAGATTGTTAACTCCCTCCCGGCTTCGAGTACCTGCCCAGGCGATGGGTCTTGGGGCGACCCCGCCGATGAGGAATTTGTACATTTCCTTGTTGTTGAGTGAAGAGGGGTCTAAAAACATCTTCTTTGTTCGCCCATTTTTTTCAAAAAATCAATAGTTTAAGCATATTGCAACTCAACAAAAATGTCTCGGTTTTAGGCACTAAGCGGTGCTTTTGCTTTCTTCCTCAGGATGCTCAAGTTCTTGCGTACAAAATATGTAAAAATGCTTAAAAATATTTATAAAAATAATAAATAAAAATATATTGAATTGAATCAATAAAAAAAGACATTATGTCATTGAAATAAATATCGAAACGATAAATATTTCTTATCAATAGGATTTATGAAGTCGGAATGACTGGGTTATTGGCCTCTATTTCTATATTCCAGGTGCCAGCTCCTAACCTAACTAAATGTGAGGTAATTAAATAACAAACTCAACTTATATTAAGGGGAGAAATTGCATGAAGTATCTGAAAAAAAATAGATCTTTTAAAAAGAAGTCTTTATGTCTGATGATAGCTGTTGCTTCATCCACCATTGGAGGTGGCATGGTATTAGCACAGGATACTGCATCGGACATCGAAGAAATTTCTGTCACGGGCAGCCGCATCAGGGTGACTGATGGTATGGCGACGCCCACGCCGGTCACAGCCATAACCACCAACGAACTGACCAACTTTGAGCCTGGTGCGACTGTGGCCGAACAGCTCGACGCGTTGCCGCAGTTCTTTGGGACACAGTCCGCCCAGCGCGGTGGCGGTGCCCTGTTTGGATCGGCTGGCGGTTCCTTCCTGAATATGAGAAGCCTGGGTGCCAACAGGACACTGGTCCTTTTGGACGGATCGCGTGTTGTGCCTGCCGATAAGGGTGGCTCGGTCAACGTAGACACCTTCCCAACGGCGCTAATCAGGACGGTTGACGTGGTGACCGGTGGCGCCTCTGCCGCCTATGGCGCAGACGCCCTGGGTGGTGTGACTAACTTTGTTATCGACCGTGAATTTGAGGGTCTTAAAATTCAGGCAGGTACCGGTGTCACTGAGTGGGGCGATGGTGATCGTTACAACGTGAGCATCGCAGGCGGGCGTCAGTTCGGTGACAACCTCAATGTGATCGCCTCAGTGGACCTCAAATTTATTGATTCTATTGACCGTAACCCTGAGGATTTGGATGCCAGCTGGTTTCAGCGCTGGGGCTATGTAACCTGCGATCAATGGCAGATCGATCGTTCTGGACCCCGCCAGTGTACCTATCCGTGGGTCAGCTCTTCTCAGCACTCGCCGTACGGCCTAATTAGAGGGGGTGGGGTAGGTCCAAGTTCTGATCTTTACTACATGAAATTTACGCCAGACGGATCGGACATCACGCCGTTCGTGTTGGGCGATCACTACACCCTGGGTGGATCCGGCTCGACCCGCTCCATGGCCGGTGGTCCGGAGGGTCAAATTCACAACCGCGCCTTTGGTGGAGGCCCTAACGGCCAGGAGGTCGTCGGCAGAAACTTCTTCACGGGCATCCAGTACCAGTTCAGTGATAACTTCACCGGTTTTGCGCAGGTGATGGCGGGGCGTTCGGAGTCGAACCAGCCCGCCGTCGGCAGAAGTGGCTACTCCATGCAGGACCTGTGGTATGTCACCGTCTATCGGGACAATGCCTTCCTACCTGACAGTGTTGCAGAGATTATGGATCGTGAGGGTTTAAGCTCATTCCAGCTGCATAAACTCGGATCTTTCCTCGACACACCTGAGATCGGCAATCTGCAGTACGATCACAACGTCCTGACCAACTACTCTTACCAGGTAGGATTTGACGCAGTTCTGCCCAACGGCTGGGACCTCAGGGCCAGCTGGCAGAGTGGTGAGTCACAGAAACTCAGTCAGGTGTACAACAAGATTCGTGTTGACCGCATGTTCCTGGGTGCTGACGCGGTCAGAGACCCGGACACCGGAGCCATTGTTTGCCGAGTCCAGCTGTATAACCCGACACCGGCACAGCTGGCGGCGTCACCCGCCGTGCAGGGTCGCGTGAACTCACGCTCGAGCCCGGAGGCTGTCGCAGGCGGTACTGGTGCCCCGCTGGCCTCACCCATCGGCCTGGATAGCACTGTGCGTGACTGTGTGCCGTATAACGTGATGGGTAATGGCAACATGACTGCTGAGGCCATTGCTTATGCCGGCAGCCTAAAGAAGGGTGTGGGTAACATCGATCAGGATTTTGCTGAAGTATTGGTTCAGGGTGAAATCTTTGAGGGCTGGGGCTATGGTGCGGTGTCATTCGCGGCCGGTCTCACCTATCGTGATCAGCAAATGACTGACAATGCTCAACCAGAGTCGGTGGATGCGTTGGGGCCGCCCCTGAATGATCCAGCCTTGGGTATCCAGGGTATCCCGCCGGGATACACGGGAGGCTCACCGAACCTGCACCAGTTCTCCACTGTGCCGAATATCGCCGGTCAGTATGACGTGTGGGAGTGGTTCGCTGAGGTCCAGGCACCGTTCTGGGAGTCCGCGTCCGGTCAGCAACGTCTGGGTGGTTCGGCGGCATTCCGTCGTTCCGATTATTCGCGCACCGGTGAGATTGACAGCTGGAAGCTGGGTTTGGAGTTTGAACTGAACGAAGAGCTGAGATTCCGTGCGACCAAGTCCCGCGACGTGCGTGAGCCAACCTTCAGGGAGCGATTCGACGCCCAGGGGGGTGGTGGTGCCGTGAATGATCCGCAGTTCGGCAACGCTCAGGTACAGATTACGTCGGTAGCCGGTGGTAACCCGAACCTGCGTCCGGAGATAGGTGATACCGTTGTGGCTGGCTTGGTGTATGAACCTAACTGGTTAGATGGTTTCCAGATGTCAGCCGACTGGTATGAAATCAAGATTGGTGATGCGGTCGGGCAGTTGGGTCTGCAGACGATTGTGGACTTGTGTGCTGCCGGTGTAACGGAGCAGTGTGGCAACATCACCCGTGATCCGGTCACTAACAACATTGGTCGTGTGTTCAACTATTTCCAGAACGTTGCGCAGGCGCGTGTGGAGGGTGTTGACCTTGAGGTGGCCTATCGTACGGAGCCTAACTTCTTTGACAGTGAGTTTGAGAACTTCAGTGTTCGTGCGTTGGCGGGCTACATCATAGAGCGTGTAAACGTTTCCTCTAACGGCAACGAAGACAACTTTGAAGGGTCTTATGGTAACCCTGACCTGACGGCCAACATCACCGCGACGTACTCCGTGGGACCGTGGTCTGTGCAGTTGCAGGGCAGGTACTACGCGGATGTATTACGCAATAGAAACTGGGTCGAGGGTAGGGATGTTGATGATAACACCGTGCCGTCGTCCACCTGGTGGAATGGCCGCATTGGTTATCAGGGCGAGACAGCTGGCGGACACACATGGGATTTGGGGTTGAATGTTCAGAACCTGTTTGACAGGAACCCACCGATCATCCCAAGTTTCAGTTCACGCGGCGGTTCTCAGACCCTTTCCAACGACTATGATGTCTTTGGTCGTCGATACGCCTTGAACGTTAATTATAATTTCTAATTAACTTTCAACTCTTGGAGACGGGGCCTTTATTAAGGCCCCGTTTTTTATAGGGCTGCTACATTCATGATTCCATCTTAGTAATATTGATCCGTAACTCGTTAAAATAAATAAAACAAATCGATTAGTATTTTGAACAGAAAAGGATATATTTATTTTTTGTTTAAATATAATTTAATCAATTTAACAATTTAATTTTATTAAAAAAAAGAAATTAGCATTTTTTCGTTTTTTTTATTTGACCTGTCCTTTTTCTTAAATTTCAATCAAAAAAGGGAGATTAAAAAAATATTTACTAGCCCTAAGATTAATTTATAAATTAATTTGTAAATTAAATTTGTGGCGAAATCTTTAAAGCGTTCGTTTCTTATTCATTTCTCCCTACTTTCATAAAAATTTATTTGTTCTGTAATTGAAAATAAATAAGGGGGAAGATAATGAAAAAGAAAGCCAAGAAATTTCATTTAAATATCCTTGCCGCGTCGGTTTCTGCAATTTCAGCCTCGCTGATTTCGGGACCAGTTCTTTATGCGCAGGATACTGCATCGGACATCGAAGAAATTTCTGTCACGGGCAGCCGCATCAGGGTGACTGATGGTATGGCGACGCCCACGCCGGTCACAGCCATAACCACCAACGAACTGACCAACTTTGAGCCTGGTGCGACTGTGGCCGAACAGCTCGACGCGTTGCCGCAGTTCTTTGGGACACAGTCCGCCCAGCGCGGTGGCGGTGCCCTGTTTGGATCGGCTGGCGGTTCCTTCCTTGACATGAGAAGCCTGGGTGCCAATAGGACACTGGTCCTTTTGGACGGATCGCGTGTTGTGCCTGCCGATAAGGGTGGCTCGGTCAACGTAGACACCTTCCCAACGGCGCTAATCAGGACGGTTGACGTGGTGACCGGTGGCGCCTCTGCCGCCTATGGCGCAGACGCCCTGGGTGGTGTGACTAACTTTGTTATCGACCGTGAATTTGAGGGCCTTAAAATTCAGGCAGGTACAGGCCGCACGGAGTGGGGTGACGGTGAACGTTACAACGTGAGCATCGCAGGCGGGCGTCAGTTCGGTGACAACCTGAATGTGATTGCGTCTGTTGATATGAAATTCATCGATCAAATCGATCGCAACCCTGAGGACTTGGATGCCAGCTGGTACCAGCGCTGGGGCTATGTAACCTGCGATCAATATCAGAAAGATCGCACTGGACCCCGCCAGTGTACCTATCCGTGGGTCAGCTCTTCTCAGCACTCGCCGTATGGGTTGATCCGTGGCGGACAGGTTGGATCTAAGTCTGACCTCTACTACATGAGGTTCACGCCAGACGGATCGGACATCACGCCGTTCGTACTGGGCGATCACTACACCCTGGGTGGCGCCGGCTCGACCCGCTCCATGGCCGGTGGTCCGGAGGGTCAGATTCACAACCGCGCCTTTGGTGGAGGCCCTAACGGCCAAGAGGTCGTCGGCAGAAACTTCTTCACGGGCATCCAGTACCAGTTCAGTGATAACTTCACCGGTTTTGCCCAGGTGATGGCGGGGCGTTCCGAGTCCAACGATAACCCGGACGGTCGCAGTGGTTACTCCATGCAGGACCTGTGGTATGCCACCGTCTATCGGGACAATGCCTACCTACCTGACAGTGTTGCTGAGATTATGGACCGCGAGGGCATCACACAGATCCAAGTACATAAGTTGGGTTCCTTTTTGAATACGCCTGAAATTGGATATAACGAAAGAGATCACAACGTTTTAACCAATTATTCATGGTCTGCTGGCTTTAATGCCGTATTACCTAATGGTTGGGACCTCAGGGCCAGCTGGCAGAGTGGTGAGTCACAGAAACTCAGTCAGGTGTACAACAAGATTCGTGTTGACCGCATGTTCCTGGGTGCTGACGCGGTCAGAGACCCGGACACCGGAGCCATTGTTTGCCGAGTCCAGCTGTATAACCCGACACCGGCACAGCTGGCTGCATCGCCTGCGATAAAAGGATATGTTAATTCGCGATCTAGCCCAGAAGCTATTGCGGGTGGTACCGGGTCGCCGTTAGCCTCACCCATCGGCCTGGATAACACTGTGCGTGACTGTGTGCCGTATAACGTGATGGGTAACGGCAACATTAGCCAGGAAGCTCTTGATTACATGGGCACTCTCAAGAAGGGTGTCGGTAACATCGACCAGGATTTTGCTGAAGTATTGGTCCAGGGTGAAATCTTTGAGGGCTGGGGCTATGGTGCGGTGTCATTCGCGGCCGGTCTCACCTATCGTGATCAGGTGATGACCGATAATGCACAGCCTGAAGAAGTTGACGCACTAGGACCACCGCTAAACGATCCAGCCTTGGGTATCCAGGGCATCCCGCCGGGATACACGGGAGGCAGCGCCAACTTACACCAATTCTCCACTGTGCCGAATATCGCCGGTCAGTATGATGTGTGGGAGTGGTTCGCTGAGGTCCAGGCACCGTTCTGGGAGTCCGCGTCCGGTCAGCAACGTCTGGGTGGTTCGGCGGCATTCCGCCGTTCCGATTATTCGCGCACCGGTGAGATTGACAGCTGGAAGCTGGGTTTGGAGTTTGAACTGAACGAAGAGCTGAGATTCCGTGCGACCAAGTCCCGCGACGTGCGTGAGCCAACCTTCAGGGAGCGATTCGACGCCCAGGGGGGTGGTGGTGCCGTGAATGATCCGCAGTTCGGCAACGCTCAGGTACAGATTACGTCGGTAGCCGGTGGTAACCCGGATCTGCGTCCGGAGATTGGTGATACCGTTGTGGCTGGCTTGGTGTATGAACCTAACTGGTTAGATGGTTTCCAGATGTCAGCCGACTGGTATGAAATCAAGATTGGTGATGCGGTCGGGCAGTTGGGTCTGCAGACGATTGTGGACTTGTGTGCTGCCGGTGTAACGGAGCAGTGTGGCAACATCACCCGTGATCCGGTCACTAACAACATTGGTCGTGTGTTCAACTATTTCCAGAACGTTGCGCAGGCGCGTGTGGAGGGTGTTGACCTTGAGGTGGCCTATCGTACGGAGCCTAACTTCTTTGACAGTGAGTTTGAGAACTTCAGTGTTCGTGCGTTGGCGGGCTACATCATAGAGCGTGTAAACGTTTCCTCTAACGGCAACGAAGACAACTTTGAGGGGTCGCTTGGTAACCCTGACCTGACGGCCAACATCACCGCGACGTACTCCGTGGGACCGTGGTCTGTGCAGTTGCAGGGCAGGTACTACGCGGATGTGCTGCGTACTAGAAACTGGGTCGAGGGCGTGGATGTTGATGATAACACCGTGCCGTCGTCCACCTGGTGGAATGGCCGCATTGGTTATCAGGGCGAGACAGCTGGCGGACACACATGGGATTTGGGGTTGAATGTTCAGAACCTGTTTGACAGGAACCCACCGATCATCCCAAGTTTCAGTTCACGCGGCGGTTCTCAGACGGTATCCAACGACTATGATGTCTTTGGTCGTCGTTATGCCTTGAACGTTAATTATAATTTCTAATTAACTTTCAACTCTTGGAGACGGGGCCTTAACTAAGGCCCCGTTTTTTATATAGAGTGGCGTATTAATACATAGAATGTAGAGAATGGAGAGTTTGGATGAATTGCATAGCCAAGATAATTTATCCTGAGGCGTATCGTAATGTGATTAGTGATTAAGAATCCTCCAAGATATGCAATGTGAGACCGATTTATACTCACTACAATTTTAATACTTACTAAAATTAATTTACGAAGTTTTATCTTATATTCTTATTTCTATCCGAATTTGGACGTTCTAAATCAGACAAAAAATTGTTCTAATTAATCATAAATTATCATTCATCTGAAAAGGCATAATTATGAGAAATCATTATGCAATTCATCATAATAAATATATATAATCAATAAATATATTAAATAAAAAATATAATATTATCTTATAGATAAATTAAATTATTATTGAATTAATGATTTATACAAATGTAAATTAAGAAATATTATCATTTCGCATATTTTCTATTGACCACTTAGTAGTTTCTCTTTTTGAATCAGAGGACGCGGGGTAAAAAATAGGAAATATCTGTTTCTAATTTCTAATTTTTTAATCAATTTGCTGTTTCTTTTGGCTATAGCTTTTAGCAAATTATTTCTGAATTTTCCCGCTTTTCACTTCCACATCGTTGGATGGTTTCAAAAAATTGAATAAGGGGGAAGATAATGAAAAAGAAAGCCAAGAAATTTCATTTAAATATCCTTGCCGCGTCGGTTTCTGCAATTTCAGCCTCGCTGATTTTGGGACCAGTTCTTTATGCGCAGGATACTGCATCGGACATCGAAGAAATTTCTGTCACGGGCAGCCGCATCAGGGTGACTGATGGTATGGCGACGCCCACGCCGGTCACAGCCATAACCACCAACGAACTGACCAACTTTGAGCCTGGTGCGACTGTGGCCGAACAGCTCGACGCGTTGCCGCAGTTCTTTGGGACACAGTCCGCCCAGCGCGGTGGCGGTGCCCTGTTTGGATCGGCTGGCGGTTCCTTCCTGAATATGAGAAGCCTGGGTGCCAACAGGACACTGGTCCTTTTGGACGGATCGCGTGTTGTGCCTGCCGATAAGGGTGGCTCGGTCAACGTAGACACCTTCCCAACGGCGCTAATCAGGACGGTTGACGTGGTGACCGGTGGCGCCTCTGCCGCCTATGGCGCAGACGCCCTGGGTGGTGTGACTAACTTTGTTATCGACCGTGAATTTGAGGGCCTTAAAATTCAGGCAGGTACAGGCCGCACGGAGTGGGGTGACGGTGAACGTTACAACGTGAGCATCGCAGGCGGGCGTCAGTTCGGTGACAACCTGAATGTGATTGCGTCTGTTGATATGAAATTCATCGATCAAATCGATCGCAACCCTGAGGACTTGGATGCCAGCTGGTACCAGCGCTGGGGCTATGTAACCTGCGATCAATATCAGAAAGATCGCACTGGACCCCGCCAGTGTACCTATCCGTGGGTCAGCTCTTCTCAGCACTCGCCGTATGGGTTGATCCGTGGCGGACAGGTTGGATCTAAGTCTGACCTCTACTACATGAGGTTCACGCCAGACGGATCGGACATCACGCCGTTCGTACTGGGCGATCACTACACCCTGGGTGGCGCCGGCTCGACCCGCTCCATGGCCGGTGGTCCGGAGGGTCAGATTCACAACCGCGCCTTTGGTGGAGGCCCTAACGGCCAAGAGGTCGTCGGCAGAAACTTCTTCACGGGCATCCAGTACCAGTTCAGTGATAACTTCACCGGTTTTGCCCAGGTGATGGCGGGGCGTTCCGAGTCCAACGATAACCCGGACGGTCGCAGTGGTTACTCCATGCAGGACCTGTGGTATGCCACCGTCTATCGGGACAATGCCTACCTACCTGACAGTGTTGCTGAGATTATGGACCGCGAGGGCATCACACAGATCCAAGTACATAAGTTGGGTTCCTTTTTGAATACGCCTGAAATTGGATATAACGAAAGAGATCACAACGTTTTAACCAATTATTCATGGTCTGCTGGCTTTAATGCCGTATTACCTAATGGTTGGGACCTCAGGGCCAGCTGGCAGAGTGGTGAGTCACAGAAACTCAGTCAGGTGTACAACAAGATTCGTGTTGACCGCATGTTCCTGGGTGCTGACGCGGTCAGAGACCCGGACACCGGAGCCATTGTTTGCCGAGTCCAGCTGTATAACCCGACACCGGCACAGCTGGCGGCGTCACCCGCCGTGCAGGGTCGCGTGAACTCACGCTCGAGCCCGGAGGCTGTCGCAGGCGGTACTGGTGCCCCGCTGGCCTCACCCATCGGCCTGGATAGCACTGTGCGTGACTGTGTGCCGTATAACGTGATGGGTAATGGCAACATGACTGCTGAGGCCATTGCTTATGCCGGCAGCCTAAAGAAGGGTGTGGGTAACATCGATCAGGATTTTGCTGAAGTATTGGTTCAGGGTGAAATCTTTGAGGGCTGGGGCTATGGTGCGGTGTCATTCGCGGCCGGTCTCACCTATCGTGATAGCAAATGACTGACAATGCTCAACCAGAGTCGGTGGATGCGTTGGGGCCGCCCCTGAATGATCCAGCCTTGGGTATCCAGGGTATCCCGCCGGGATACACGGGAGGCTCACCGAACCTGCACCAGTTCTCCACTGTGCCGAATATCGCCGGTCAGTATGACGTGTGGGAGTGGTTCGCTGAGGTCCAGGCACCGTTCTGGGAGTCCGCGTCCGGTCAGCAACGTCTGGGTGGTTCGGCGGCATTCCGTCGTTCCGATTATTCGCGCACCGGTGAGATTGACAGCTGGAAGCTGGGTTTGGAGTTTGAACTGAACGAAGAGCTGAGATTCCGTGCGACCAAGTCCCGCGACGTGCGTGAGCCAACCTTCAGGGAGCGATTCGACGCCCAGGGGGGTGGTGGTGCCGTGAATGATCCGCAGTTCGGCAACGCTCAGGTACAGATTACGTCGGTAGCCGGTGGTAACCCGAACCTGCGTCCGGAGATAGGTGATACCGTTGTGGCTGGCTTGGTGTATGAACCTAACTGGTTAGATGGTTTCCAGATGTCAGCCGACTGGTATGAAATCAAGATTGGTGATGCGGTCGGGCAGTTGGGTCTGCAGACGATTGTGGACTTGTGTGCTGCCGGTGTAACGGAGCAGTGTGGCAACATCACCCGTGATCCAGTCACTAACAACATTGGTCGTGTGTTCAACTATTTCCAGAACGTTGCGCAGGCGCGTGTGGAGGGTGTTGACCTTGAGGTGGCCTATCGTACGGAGCCTAACTTCTTTGACAGTGAGTTTGAGAACTTCAGTGTTCGTGCGTTGGCGGGCTACATCATAGAGCGTGTAAACGTTTCCTCTAACGGCAACGAAGACAACTTTGAGGGGTCGCTTGGTAACCCTGACCTGACGGCCAACATCACCGCGACGTACTCCGTGGGACCGTGGTCTGTGCAGTTGCAGGGCAGGTACTACGCGGATGTGCTGCGTACTAGAAACTGGGTCGAGGGTAGGGATGTTGATGATAACACCGTGCCGTCGTCCACCTGGTGGAATGGCCGCATTGGTTATCAGGGCGAGACAGCTGGCGGACACACATGGGATTTGGGGTTGAATGTTCAGAACCTGTTTGACAGGAACCCACCGATCATCCCAAGTTTCAGTTCACGCGGCGGTTCTCAGACGATTTCCAACGACTATGATGTCTTTGGTCGTCGTTATGCCTTGAACGTTAATTATAATTTCTAACTTATAAACCCAAACTAAGCGGGGCAATTGCCCCGCTTTTTTTTGTTAGTAGGTTTCACTCGTCTTCGCCAGCAGGTGGACGTCTACGCGGACCTCCTTCGCCCTCAAAGCCAGGAGGACGTCGACCGCCGAACTCACCACGTGGTGGACCAGCCCGGAGACCTCCAAAGCCTCCTGGCCCGGGACCACGTCCGTCAAAGCCTGGCCCTCGAGGCCTGCCTTCACCGTTCTCAAAGCGCTCTCGCATCTCTTGGCGACGCTCCTCCATGCGGGCGGCAGCCTCGGGATTATTGGCGAGAAATTCCTCGCGTTCGCGGCGCCGGTTTTCCATACGCTCGGCCTCGTCAGGGTTTGCTTCGAGGTATTCGGCCCGGCGTTGCTCCATTTCCGCGCGACGTTCTTCCATGCGGGCACGACGCTCGTCATCGCGGCTATCCTGGCTAAATACGGGGGATGACAGCAGGCCGGTTGTCAGCAGGAAACCTGCAGCCGCCAGGCTAGATTTGACCAAAAAGGTTTTCATGTTGTTCTCCAGGTTTGCTACATTGCTTTGGTTTCTATAACGCAAAAGGCTTAACGCGGTTGACCGGTTGAATCCTGCCAATTGTAGTAAATAATTAGTTAAACAAGGAGTAGCAAGATGGATACTTTGGTCAGTGTTGATGCGTTGGCGGCAAAACTGGATGATCCCCACTGGGTGGTCGTGGACTGCCGATTTTCCTTGATGGATACCGCGGCTGGCAAAAAGGCATACGATGCAGGCCATATTCCCCGCGCCAGGTATGTCAGCCTCGACGAGCACCTTAGTGCTCCACATGTTCCGGGCAAGACCGGGCGGCATCCACTGCCGGCGATCGACGACTGGCGCAAGTTTGCGGGCTCGCTTGGCATTCAGCCGCGCAATCAGGTAGTCATATATGACGACGCCGGTGGTGCCATTGCGGCACGCATGTGGTGGATGATGCGCTGGATAGGTCACGAAGATGTGGCGCTGCTCGATGGTGGCTGGCAGGCATGGCAGGATGCCAGCCAACCGGAAAATATCGAGCTGCCTAAAGCCGCCATTATTGCTGCTTATCCCATCAAACCTTCACTAGTTGCCATCGTCACCGCCAAGGAGATCGATGGCCTCAGCCAGCAACTGGTGGATGCGCGCGACCTGCCCCGTTATAGGGGTGATACCGAGCCGTTGGATCCGGTAGCCGGGCATATTCCCGGCGCCGCCTGTTCACCTTTTTCAGCTAACCTGGACCGATATAAAAAGTTCCTTCCTTCGGCCGCGTTGAAAGAGAAATTCGCGCCCGTGATGGCGTCGGGCAAACCGATAGTCTGTTATTGCGGTTCCGGCGTCACTGCCGCCCACAACATACTCGCAATGAAAATCGCCGGCTTGGATACGCCGCCGTTGTATCCTGGTTCTTGGAGCGAATGGATCACCGATCCTACGCACCCGGTGTCCACGGGTGATGAGCAGTAACGGAAAGACAGTATGACTATCCTGTCCGGCGGAGAAGTCGTCGCCCAGTCCCTTGTTGCCAACGGCATCTCCACGCTGTTTGGCATTCCCGGCGTTCAGCTCGACCCGATCTTTGCTGGCTTGCATGATGTTAAGAATCAGTTATGCGTCATCCATCCCCGGCATGAACAGGGCGCCGCACTTATGGCCTTCGGTTATGCCCATGCCTCCGGGCGTCCCGGCACATTGCTGGTCGTACCTGGACCTGGATTTCTCAACGCCACTACCGGCATGCTGGTGGCACATGCCTGCAATACGCCTGTGCTATGCCTTGCCGGCCAGTCCGAACGCATGTTCATCGGTTCAGGCGTCGGTGTCCTGCACGAACTCGACAACCAGATCGGCATCGCCCGCAGCCTTACCAAGTGGGCCAGCCGTGTGGAGGACCCGAGTCACATCGCGCCGAAGATTGCTATGGCCTTGTCCGAGGCTCAGCGAGGACGGCAGCGTCCAGTCTACCTGGAGCTGCCGTCGGATATCGTACGCATGGAGCTGGACTACCGCGACAGCATTTTCGCTGACACCGGCAGGCACCTGCCGGAGATCGATCTAGACTGCATCGAAGGCGTCGCCCAACGACTGGCTCAGGCGAAATTCCCTTTGTTGATCGCCGGCGGTGGTACGTCTGCATTCGGTAAATCTATCCAACAACTGGCGGAGTTGCTGGGCGCGCCGGTCGGTATGTCGGAAAACGGGATGGGCACGATCGATTGCCGGCATGAACTTGCCTTCAATCAGCTGGGTTCTAACAAGTTATGGGGGCAGGCCGACGTGGTGTTGGCCCTAGGTACTCGCCTGTATGCGCCGATATACAACTGGGGCTGGGATGACGAATTGCACATTATAAAGGTGGACATCGACCCCGCCGAACTGGATCGCCTGCCGGCGCCGATCGAGGGCGTGCTCGGGGATATCGGGCAGGTGGTGGATGCCTTGCTGAAACGGGTGCCAAAATACCTTGATAAAAAGAAGGACCTATCAGTTGCCTGTGACAAAGTGCGCCGCGACGTGCAGGAGGCCATGGCGCCGCAGCAGCAGGCTGGAGATATTCTCGGTGCGATTCGCCAGGAAATTGGTGAAGATGGCATCGTAGTCGTGGACGTCACACAGATCAATCATGCCTGTTTGGAACTATTGCCAGTACATCAGCCGCATACCTATGTTTCTTCCGGCTACCAGGGCGCGCTGGGGTTCGGTCCGTGCACGGCCATGGGCATGAAGGTAGGCAGACCAGATGTGCCGGTGGTGTGCCTGACCGGCGACGGCGGCTTCATGTATGCCGCACAGGAACTGGCGACAGCGGTGCAGTTCAATATCCCGGTGATCATGCTGATTATCAACAACAATTCATACAAGAACGTCGAAGGTATCCTCAACAATGCCTACGGTGGCAGGGCCATAGCGACGACACTAAAAAATCCCGATTTCGTTGCATTTGCCGAAAGCTTTGGTGTCGAGGCAAGACGAGTCGCAAACACGCAAGAGATGAGGGCTGCCCTAAGGGAGCTGGTCGCTAAAAATGTGCCTGCCGTGATCGACTACCGGCTCGACAATCTCGAGTCGCCGTTCTGGCTGCGCTTTTTGCCGCAGGTGCGCAGGCATGTTCCCGAGAATCTCCATGGCCTTGTGAAATAAGGGTTTTGCGCACGCTTGTCATACAGTCCTTTCGCACTGACCAGGTGCCCGACTGGTTAGTTATCTGCATGTCCTCCGTACACGCCTGGAGCGAAGCGAGTGGGTTTGACTACCGGTTCTTTGGCGACGAGATATTTGATTCCGTGCCCGACTGGTACTTGGCCAAGAGCGGTCGCGGCCCCATCGCTACAGATTTAGCGCGCCTCCTACTGATTCAGGCCGCCCTGGACAAGCAGGAATACGACCAGGCCATCTGGTGTGATGCCGATGTCTTTGTCATTGACAAGAGCATGGGCTTGGCATGCGAAGGCACCTGTGCCTTCGGTCAGGAAACCTGGATACAGGAAGTGGGTGGTCTGTTGAAAGCTCGTCGTAACGTTCATAACGCCGTGTGCCTATTTCGGCGTGGTTGTGTCGTGCTGCCCTTTGTTGCCGAGACAGTGGCCTCTATCATCAAGAGGGTTGATGCATGTCATATTGCGCCGCAGATGGTTGGTCCAAAGTTGTTGTCGGCGTTGCACTCGTTGTATGCCTTTGACCTCCTGCCGCAGGTCGGCGCCATCAGCCCGTTGGTAGCTGCTGACCTGGTGGCCGGCGGGGGAGAGGCGCTGAACCTGCTTAAACAAAAGTCCGCTGTAACGCTTCAGGCCGTTAACCTGTGTGCCTCACTGGTAGATGACAGCAACGCCCAAAAGGTGATTGATAATCTGTCGCTGTTGAATTGAAGACTCAGTTTTAGGGATGATTAGGATACTGGCAAAATTACCGCGAAGCGGTATCATGCCTTTTCTGTTCTTTGCTGATCGATCAAACGCCGATAATAATTATAGCTATTTAGGGGAACCATCACATGACAGCCATCAACCTGCAAAACATCACCGATGCCGTAATCAATCATGGTGACGGCGGCAAGAAGAATCCTCGCCTGCATGAAATCTATTCGGCGCTGATCAGGCATCTGCACGCCTTCCAGAAAGAGGTCAACCTGACAACTGAGGAGCTGGAAATCGGTCGTCAGTTCTTGTTTAAGCTTGCACAACCGAACCAGGATTTCCCCATGGGCGAGATCCATCTTATGAGCGACTGCCTGGGTATTTCCGAGATAGCGGTACTGCTCGAGGACGCCGCCAACCATAAGACCACAGAGATGAACGTGGAAGGGCCGCTGTACATACCCGGCCTGCCTGAACGCAAGTCCGGCGAAGTGATTGGCAAGATCGAGGATTGCGACGACCCCCTGTTCATCCAGCACAAAGTGGTCGACAAGGACGGCAAACCTGTCGCCGGAGCCAAGGTGGATATCTGGCAGCCTAACGGAGAAGGTTACTATTTCGTTCAGCGCGAGTACCTACCGGAATGGAACTTCTATGGGCGTTTCATCACAGATGAGAATGGCGAGTTCGATGTTGGCACCGTGGCACCGGGCGACTACCCTGTACCCTTGGAAGGACCGACTGGCACCATGCTCGACCAGCTGGGTCGCCATGGTTACCGCGCCGCCCATATACATTACAAGATCTGGGCCGAAGGTCACGACGAGTTCACCACCATGATGTATTTCAATCGCTCTCCCTACGTGGACTCCGACACCATATTTTCTGTTAAGGACTTCCGCGTGGACATTGAAGAACACAGCGATGCCGACGAGATAGCCGCTAAAGGTACAGGCAAGCCGTTCTACACCCTGGACTATACCTTCGTACTGCCTTAACCTCACTCGTAAACAGTCCGTCTGCAGTAATGCCGGCGGCTGTTTCTACACATGACTCAGGCGCTGTTTTACCAACCTTCCTTTGAACGCCTTCGGGAGCGCATCGAGCAAGCCGCACCCGGGCTAGATATTGTGCTGATCGACGAGAGAGGGCGCTTGACCCGTGCCGGCAAGACGGTCCAGGAAAAGGACATCCAGCCCACGTATTTCTGGATACATTCGGAGCTGTTCAAGTCGGCACTGTTTCGCGATTACCTCGATATGATCGGCAGCTTTCCGACAGCGCGCTGGCTGCATACCATCATGACCGGCCTGGAGAAAGGCCCGTTCCTGCAACTGCTGCGCCAGGGTCTGGCTATCAGCAACAACCATTCCCAGGCCATCGCTATCGCCGAATACACGATTGCGAGAGTGCTTTCTTATTTCCAAGATCTGCCAGGTTACGCAGCGCAGCAGGATCAGCGCTGCTGGCAATACAAGCCGTTCCGCGAGATTGGCGGCAGTCGCTGGCTCTTCATCGGCTTTGGTCATATCAGCCGCGAGATCGCCAGCCGCATCAAACCTTTCGGTGCGCATATCACTGCGGTACGCCGGGGCATATCCAGCGAAGGCCTGGCGGATGCCGTCTGTTCGCTCGATTCCATGGTGGAGGCACTGGCAGGAGCGGATGTTGTAGTGCTGGCCTGTGCCTCCAACGACACCACACGCAATCTGGTGGACAAGGACTTTATGGCTGGTATGAAAGAGGGGGCGGCTCTGGTGAATGTTGCCCGCGGTGACATCGTGCTGGAAGACGATCTCAGACAGGCGCTTGATAAAGGAAAACCAGGCTACGCCATTCTCGATGTTTTTCGACAGGAGCCCCTGCCGGCGGATTCGTGGTTTTGGCATCACCCGAAGGTTTGCCTGACGCCGCACTGCTCCAATGGTGGCAGCGGTATGCGCCGGCGCAGCGATGACTTGTTCATTGAAAACCTGCGGCGGATAACCATAGGACAGCCATTGCTCAATGCTGTCACCGAAAAGGATATTCGCTAGTGAGTGATTTCAATTACACACTGGAAACGATCGAGGTGCTGGGATCGCCCATGGAAGTGTTCCTGTTCCGCCCGGAAGGCGAGGGCACCTTTCCTGGAATTGTACTTGCGCAGCATATCCCCTTTGGTCATACGGGCATCGAGAAGGACACCTTTACGCTGACCACCGCTCAGCGTCTAGCGGACAACGGTTACGCCGTGGCGGTGCCATTCATATTTCACTGGTGGCCAAAAAGCGAATCCATGGATATCAAGAAAACGGAAAGCCGTGACGACTGGACCCTCGAGGACATCAGTGCGGCATTCAATGTCCTTGCTGAACAGGACTATGCCGATCGTGAGCGCATCGCCATGGTCGGTCACTGCTGGGGCGGCCGCGTGGCCTGGCTGGCCGCTTGCCACATCCGCCAGTTTCGCGCGCTCGCCGTGTTCTACGGCGGTAATATCAAGAGGGGATTGGGCGAGGGGGCGAACCCACCTATCGATCTTGCCGCTAACATTTCGTGCCCAGTGATCGGCTTCTTCGGCAACAACGACACCAACCCGTCGCCGGAAGACGTGGATGATTACAGCGAGGCATTATCGGTCGCCGGCATCAGCCACCAATTCCATCAGTACGAAGGGGTAGGGCACGCATTCCAGAATTTTCCCATGCCGGAACGCTATAACGAGGAAGTCAGTGAGAACGCTTGGGAGAAGCTTATCGACTTTCTGGATGAGCATCTCAGGCTATAAAGTCTATTGCCTCTTCGGCAATAAAAGAAAGCCCATCCTGGATGCAGGTTTTTGTTGCTGAAGCGAAAAACTGCAATGGATTAAGTTAACAGCCCGCTATTTGGCCGCAACCGAGCTGGCCGCTCCGCGCTTCACGCCTGAAAACAGACCTATCAACTTGCCGATCCACTTACTGGTTCCCAGCTGCATGTCATCCACCAGCGTGTAGAACACCGGCACGATAAACAGGCTCACTACTGTCGATATGATCAGGCCGCCCATCACCGCCACACCCATAGGGGCACGAAAGCTTGGGTCGCCTGCCCAGCCCATGGCCACCGGCAGCATGCCTGCGCTCATTGCGATGGAGGTCATCACAATGGGGCGGGCGCGCTTGGCGCAAGAGTCGAGCATCGCTTCCAGGCGAGTCATGCCATGGTCGCGCTGCGCCATGATGGCGTATTCCACCAGCAGGATGGAGTTCTTGGTCACAATGCCCATAAGCATTAAGAGTCCAATCAGTGAGTTGATCGCCAGGGCGTAGTTCCAGAACAGCAGGGCCACGATGGCGCCTGCCGCCGACGGGGGCAGGGCGGACAGGATCGTCAGCGGCTGCACGAACTTGTGGAACAGGATCACCAGCACCGCGTAGATGGCGAAGATGCCGATGATCATGGCGTTGGCAAACTGGCCAAAGATCTCTGTGATGAAGCGGGAAGTGCCGGTGCGTAGCCATTCGACACCTTCCGGCATGTTGCGCATGGTTGACGACGTCGCCAGCCGCTGCAATACATTGCCCAGAGGCAGACCGCTGAGGTTGGCACTGAGGGTGATGTTGCGGCTGCGATTGACGCGCGTGATTTCAGATGGTCCGGCGCCGAGGCGAATATCAGCGACATTGACCAGCGGCACCGGACCGTTCTTGCTCATCACGGTGAGTTCGCTAATGCGTTCGAGGTCGGTGCGTGAATCATCGTTCAATCTTACCCGTATGGGCAGCTGGCGGCTGTCCAGGTTGAACTTGGCCAGCGAGTTGCTGATATCGCCGGAGGTCGCGATGCGTGTCACCAGGCTGATCTGCTGTGTGGTCACACCCAATTGTGAAGCGCGATCCTGGTCAACTTCGATAACAATCTCCGGCTTCTGCAATGCGGCGCTGCTGTTGATAGCGCCCAGACCCTCGATACTGCGCATTTCGCGTTCCATGGCGGCGGCGACGGAATTCAGCGCGGCGGAATCGTCGCCGACCAGTGTCACTTCGACAGAGTCAGTGTTGGCGCCCTGGAAGCGCACACGGGCACCGGGAATATTGCGCAGGCGGGCTGCTGCCTCGCGTTCAAAGGTCTGCTGCACCCCGGTGGCGCCGCTCGGGTTGTCTAGCTGAATGGTGAGGCTGGCATTGCGCACGGCACCAACGGACCCGCCCTGGCCAAAGCCGTTGCCGGAGGAGCCGGCACCGATGGTGGTGAACACCGTGGTGACCTCGGGGAATTCCATCACGATCCGGCGCGCCTGTTCTGCGGCGGCGAGGGTGTCATCGATCTTCGTTCCTGGGGGTAGCTCAACAGATAATTGGGTAAAACCATTATCCGAAGCCGGGGCAAATCCCGTCGGCAGTAAGCGGAAAAGGGAGAGCATGAACAGCATGGTCACCGAGGATACAACAACCACGATGAGACGATGCTTCAGGCACCAGCGTACTTTCTGGATGTACCAGTCTACTACCCTGCTCGTGTGTTCTACTTCCGCATGGGGCTTGAGGAAGTAGGCCGCCATCATCGGCGTCAACATACGCGCGACCAGCAGGGAGAAAAGCACGGCGATCGCCACGGTAAAGCCGAACGGGCGGAAAAACTGACCTGGTATGCCGTCCATGAAGGCTACCGGGATGAATACGGCGCAGATGGTGAAAGTTGTTGCCACCACGGCCAGGCCGATCTCGATAGCGGCATCCATGGCTGCCTGGCGGGGAGGTTTGCCCTGGCGCAAGTGGCGCACGATGTTTTCTACTTCGACGATGGCATCGTCCACAAGAATTCCCACCACCAGGGTCAGTGCCACGAGGGTCAAAATGTTGAGCGAGAAACCAAACAGATGGATCAGCCAGAACGTCGGGATGATGGACAGGGGCAGGGCGGCGGCCGAAATAAGGGTGGCGCGCCAGTCTTTCAGGAACACCATTACCACGATCACGGCAAGTATGGCGCCCTCGATCAGCATCTCCATAGAGGCATCGAAGGAGGTCTGGATGTATTCCACGGTGTTCGTTGCTTCCGCAAAAGTGACATCGGGGTATTTCAGTTTCAGTTCCTCGACCTTGGCGCGGGCATCCTTGGCAACACCGAGGGCGCTGGCGCCGAAGGCACGTACGATTTGGAAGCCGACCACTGGTTTGCCGTCGAGCAGGGCCATCTGGCGTTGTTCGCTGGGCTGGTCATTCACGTCGGCGAGGGTATCGAGGCGTACGCTGCGGCCATCGGGCAGGGAGATTGGCAGGGATCGCAGGTCTTCGACGGTTTTGATCAGGCCGGTCGTTCTGACTGTCTGTTCGAGACCGCCGAGGCGGGCTTCGCCACCGGGGAATTCGGCCTGGATCTGGCGCAGTTGTCTTGACACATCTGTGGCGGTGATCTGCATCGCCGCCAGCCGGTTAGGGTCGAGGTCAACACGGATCTCGCGATCGACGCCGCCGACACGGGTGAAACGGCCGACGCCTGGTATGGCGGTGAGCTCACGGGCCAGTGTGAGGTCGACGAACCAAGACAGTTCGGTGTCGGTCATACGATTGGAGCTGACCGTCCAGGTAACGATCGCGCCGCCAGCGATGGTGTTGCGTGACACGATGGGCTCATCGGCGTCCTGGGGTAGGTCGGCGCGTATGCGGGTCATAGCATCGCGAACTTCGTCGGTAGCCTGCTGCATGTTGGTGCCGAATAGAAACTGGATATTGGTGCTGGAACTGCCCTCGTTGACCGTGGAGCGCATTTCATCGATGCCGGCGATGGTGGCTACAGCGTCCTCAACCTTGCGGGTGACTTCCGATTCCATCTGAGATGGAGCGACACCGGCGTAACTCACCGTGACAGTTATGGCGGGAAATTCGATATCCGGACGATCTAGAACCGGCAGTTGTGGAAAGCTCTGCAGACCGCCGACGGTGAGTGCGATGAATAGCATCACCACCGGCACGGGGTTGCGGATGGACCAGGTAACGAAGTTCATCTCAGAAGTCTCCCACTACATTGACTCGGTCGCCGTTTTTCAGGAACCCCGCACCGCTGGTCACTATATTGATTCCGGCATCCAGGCCAGACCTGACTTCGATGTTGTCACCTTGGATGGCTCCCGATTCGATCATCTGCCGGGTCACGGTCATGTCGGGATTCACGACAAATACATAGTGGTAGCCATCGCTGGTGACGAGGCTACTGAGCGGCACCATCAGCGATTTGCCCTGGCTTAGTTCGACGCGGCCGCGCGCAAACATGCCGGGGCGCAGGGCGTCATCGGCAGGCACGTCCACATACACGGTGCCGTTGTGTGTATTCGGGTTCACGACGGGTGAAACGATGCGAATCGTGCCGAGATGCTGGCGGCCGTCCACGCTGGATATGGTGACGGTCTGGCCGAGGTGCAGGTTGGGCAGGTCGCTTTCAGGCACCTCACCGCGCCACTCGACGCGGTTCTGCCGCACGAGGCGCAGCAGTTCGACGCCGGCCTGGGCGATCTGTCCTACAGAAACGTTGCGGGCACTGATGACGCCGTCATCGGGTGCTTCCACATAGGCAAAACGCAGGCGTACGCGTGCCGCTTCCAGTTCGGCCCTGGCTGCATCAACTCGACCATCGGCACCAATGGAATCACTTTCGAGGCGGTCTATTTCAGATTGTGAAAGCAGTTCCCGGCTGGCGACGGTGCGGCCGCGTTCCAGTGCAAGCCTGGCGTTGGTTGCTTCCGCCTCTCGCTGTTTCAGCGCGGCTTCACGGGATGCCACTTCGGTTTCGAGCAGGGCAGTGGACAGGCGCACCAGTTGCTGGCCCTTGTTGACGTAATCGCCGACATCGACCTGTACTTCTTCCACCCGGTAGCCGCCGACTTCAGCAGCGATAATGACTTCCTGCCAGGCATTGATCGTACCGTTGACGCTGAGGAAACGAGTGAAGTCCTGTAACTCCACTTTCGCAACATTGATTGTTAGTGCCGCATCATTGTTCGCTGCGGCTGGGGAGGGCGGTTGTGCGAAAAGAGTGTGCAAGGGAATGCAGCAGGTCGAAACGAGTAAGGATAAAATAATAGTCGATCTGGCAGGATAGACTATCCGCGAGTTTTTGGAGGTTGAATACATGGGGGAAATGACCACGAAAAAGTGACTGGCCAGTCATATTATCAAAATATCGCGATTGCACCTAGTAAAAATTGTCTAAAGTGGAAGAGCTTAACCCCAGGTGCTACGGGGGTTTCCGGAGTTCAAGATAGACAAATCTTTGACTGACTAGTCAGTCAGTTCTATAATTTTTTGATATATTTTGGTCACAAAAAAAGGTTTTACCCCGGTGGGAGCAGTAAAAGAGCGCATACCGAGCAAGCGTGAACTCCAGAAGGAAGCCCGTCGCAACGCAATCATCGATGCTGGTTTCCAGGAATTCATCCTGCAGGGCTTTACCGCCACCAAACTAGACGATGTCGCCGTTCGTGCAGGCATCGGCAAGGGCACCATCTACCTGTACTTCGACAGCAAGGAAAGACTGTTCGAGGAAGTCATCCGCAAGAACCTGTTTCCGGAACGCGACGAGGCGGAACACTTTTCCGCCGAATTCCAGGGCACGGCAACGGAACTGCTGACCATGCATTTCCGCCGTATGTATACATCGCTCAACAAAGACAACATGCCCCAGTTGGTTGCCCTTATCATGAGCGAAGCAACTCGGTTTCCCACACTGGCCGACTTCTTCTTTCGCGAAATGGTCAGCCGCAACCAGGAAATGCTCAGGAATGTGATTAAAAAAGGTGTGACCAGCGGCGAGTTCCGTGAAACCTTTCCCAAGGAGTTCACCCAGATCCTGATTGCCCCCGCCATGATCAGCGCTCTCTGGCGTCTGCAGTTCGATGCACACTCACCCCTCGACATCAATAAATACTGCGAAGCGCACATAGACTTTGTCCTGCGCGGTCTTGATGCCTGACACGGGATTGAAGCCTGTTAAGCAACTCCAAATTAGTCCTTCTCTACCTGTAAAAGGAGAAGGGTTATTTCATTCGTTGTCGAGGGACATCCATGATTACCCGCCTGTTGTTCCTGTTAAGCACCTTCCCATTATTACTTATTGTTTATGCCCAGTCCGATCTTGACGAAAGCCTGGTGCTGACCTCCCCCGATGTCATCGCCGTCACGACCGCGCTGGATACGCAAATGGAGTCCCTCCTGGAAGTACACCTTGCCCTGCATGTTAAGCAGGTTGGTCAACTTTAATGCGGTGTCTCTTGCTTGATGCCCCGACTGCGAATAAAACTGAAGTAGTGATTCTCACCTTCATCTGTGAATTCGTCCTTCAGGGTGAGATCATGGTTCGCCAGTGTTTTTAGATAGACGTCCCGACCCAGGGAGCGGGAACGGCGCCCGGTTAAAAAATCATCCCATTCACACACCTGCCAGGGTGCGGTGAACAGCAGTCGGCCGCCGGGCCAGAGCGCGCTGCCCATCTTGTTGAGCAGAGCCAGCTGTGCCTCACCGGGTAGCAGGAACAACACGCCAATAGCGAGAATGCCGTCAAAGTGTCGGTCGAACAGCGTAGATTTTTCTGCGCTTTCACAGGCAGCAATTGCCTGCGGGTAGCGACGTTGGTATTCCGCAACCAGGGTAGGGGAGGCATCAATGCCATACAGGGTAATGCCCCAGTCCAGCAGTGTGTGAGTATAGGGTCCTCCGAAACCGCAGCCGATATCGAGCACGTGGTTGCCAGAGAAAAATGCGTTAGCCCAGTTAACGATTTCGGTGAGACCGATACTCGAACTGCGTCTGTTGATGAAGTCGATGGCGATGTCTTCCCAGCCGTTACTGTCTTCGCCGGATGGGTTAATCATGTTCCTGCCATATGATGCGCATCGTCTCACCGAAAGATGTCGCCCGCCAGTGCCCTGTAAGTTGGCGCGCTCGCTCGAAAATGCGCCGGGCAAGCTCCGGGGATGCAATCTGTGGCTGGATGCGTTCAAGTAAGTCCAGATACTTGTCAGGCTTCGCCTCGAGCCGCATCAGAGTTTGCACCGGACCGGCGAGTGTCTCGGCAAAGGCCATATCATTGCCGCCGGGACCCTCACCAGTCAATGAAGCACCCGCTGCTACGCAGCCCCAGTAACCGAGAGCCACGGGCACCTCGGTTTCCACAGCATAGTGCGCAAAATCATGGCGCAGGAATTCGCGGGTGACCATGGTTTCGGCATCCGTGCTGCCGTCCCGGCGGGTAATGCTGACGCGATGCTCCGCGTCCGACAGTTTGGTAATGGCAATATCCATGACTCGCTTATCACTGCCTCGAGTGCGCCAGATGAGAATAAACGGCTGTTCACGTGGCGTCCAGCAACGCCCGGCCGGATGACGCCGCCGCGATTTACTGTAGCAATAGGTGTCAGTACTTTTCGCTCACTTCACCAGAGGGTAACATTGGGCGCTGTCACACGCTAATGTACGCTCAAGGGGGTTCACCCATGCGTTACCGGAAAGATTTACGTTTTGTCTCCACTACCTTGCTAGCAACCGTACTTGCCGGCTGCAGTGAATCCGGCACACCAGCCGCTACCATAGCAAACCCTGCTGCAGAGGGCTCATCACCCATACTGGCGAGTACGTCGCCAGCTACCGCCGAAGCCATGGCCGATCCTGGGCAGTGGCCGGCCTACGGACGCGACTATTCAGAGCAACGCTACAGTCCGCTCGACTTGATAAACGCTGACAATATCGATGCGCTAAGCCTGGGCTGGTATGCGGATCTCGCGGAGAAGGGCGGCGCTTACGAAACTACGCCGGTAGTCTATGACGGGCGTATCTATGTCTCAGCACCCTGGAGCAAGGTGTATGCCTTCGACGCTGCCACCGGCGAGCAATTATGGAAGTACGATCCGGAAGTGCCGGGTGAATGGGCGGTGAACCTGTGCTGCGGCATCGTTAACCGCGGTGTAGCCACCTGGGACGGCATGGTTATCTGGGGCACACTGGACGGTCGCCTCCTTGCCGTAAACGCTGAAACCGGCGAACTTGTTTGGCAGGTGCAGGCCACAGACCGCAGCAAGCAGTTGTCCATAACCGGCGCGCCGCGCATCGCCAACGGTAAAATCTTCATCGGCGAAGCCGGCTCTGAATTCCACATGCGTGGCTATCTAGCCTCCTACGATGCCTACACGGGCGAGGAGCTATGGCGCTGGTGGGCGGTGCCCGGCAATCCCGAGCTCGGGTTCGAACAACCGGAACTGGCCTGGGCTGCCGATACCTGGAATGGTGACTGGTGGGAAACCGGCGGTGGAGGCACACCGTGGGACGGCATCCTTTATGACCCGGAAACCGACATGGTCATAATTGGTACCGGCAACGGTGCACCTTGGCCGGCCGAAATCCGTTCACCGGGCGGTGGAGATAACCTCTTTACAGCCTCCATCGTGGCGCTGGATGCATCCACCGGTGAATACCGCTGGCATTACCAGGCCACGCCCATGGACAGCTGGGACTTTGACAACACGCAGCAACTGACTACTGCGGATCTCATGATTGACGGTGTCGAGCGTCACGTGGTGATGCAGGCACCGAAAAACGGTGTGTTCTATGTCATCGAGGTCGCGACCGGCGAAGTCATTTCGGCTGACCTTTACGTGCCAACTGCAAACTGGATGCTGGGCTTCGACGAGAACTTCCGTCCAGTCATCAACCCAGAAGCAAACTATGGCGCCTTCGGTGACCGCGGCTTCCACGTCGTACCATCTGCCGGTGGTGCACACAGCTGGCACCCGATGGCGTTCAACCCGAACACGGGCTACATGTATATTCCCACCAACTACGGCAGTTTCCCACTGGTCGCCGAGGCCGGAGCGAAAATGGGCAACCAGTTGCTGTCCATAAACGTTGGCAAGCGTCCGCAGGACCCAGCGCCGGAACTGGAAGGGGCTGGCTCCTACCTGCTGGCCTGGGATCCGGTCGCTAGGGCACCGGTATGGCAGCAGCGCCTGGGCGGTTCCCGTTCGGGTATACTGACTACTGCCGGCAACCTGGTGTTCCAGGGCACCGCGGATCGCACCTTCTCCGCGTTCCGTGCCGATACCGGTGACAAGATCTGGACCACCGAAACCCAAGCGGGCATCGTTGGCGCCGCCGCGAGTTATGCCATCGACGGCAAGCAGTACATCGCCGTCGTAGCAGGGCAGGGCGGCGGCTTCGGCCCCAATGCCTACCGGGCGCCGACATATTCACGCCTACTTGTATACACGCTGGACGGGGATGCTGTGCTGCCGGAGATGATCAGCTACACGCCGCCGGAACTAAGCCCACCGGCCAACTTCGGTGATGAAACCATGCTGGCGGCGGGCGAGCAGCACTACAACGAGCACTGCGCCAGCTGCCATGGCAATAACGGCCGCGTCAGCAGCCTGTTCCCAGACCTGAAGTACTCACCGGCACTGAATAGTGCAGAGTTGTTCAGCGCTATCGTCATAGATGGCGCGTTGCAGAACAACGGCATGGTGTCGTTTCGGGAGTTCCTGGGTGCAGATGACGCCGATGCTATTCGTGCCTATGTGGTGAGCCTATCGAATTACGAAAAGGAAAATCCACCACAGTTCGGCTTCAGGCCACCGCCGGCGCCTCCTGAGGAGGATGAGGAGGAAGAGGCAGAGTTGCACGAGTAAACTTACTCGTAGCAAGGTAGTTAAGGGGTGTTTCCGAAAGTTGGAAGCACCCTTTCTTGCTTTCCGTTCTTGTTAATTCTTTAAACTCACATGATCAAGCTCGCCTACACAGCACTGTCCGTCGTCGGCATTATTGCCGCCTTCGCGTTCCTGCAGGCGCACAGCCAGCCGGCTGGCCGCCTGGCGCCCGCGGTGGCTGGCCGCATGACAGCACAAGGGCTCACTGAGGTCAGTGGCATGGTGAAGAGTCGCTCCTATCCCGACACCTACTGGGTGGTGAATGATTCCGGCAACGATGCTCGCCTGTTCGCCATCAATCGCGACGGCCAGACATTGATTCCGACCTTCTCGAAATTTTCCTACTACGGGGAAGAGCGAGAGCGAGGCAAGGATCCCTGGCCGGGTTTCCGCGTGCTTTACACCACCAACGTCGACTGGGAAGACATGTCCGTCGACGATAACTATCTCTACGTGGCCGATACCGGCAACAACGCCAACAATCGCCGCGACCTCGTCATCTACGCCCTGAGCGAGATCGACCCTAGGGCATCCACACAGTCTGCCTCCATCAAGGCTATGCCGGTGCGCTACCCCGAGCAGGGGTCTTTTCCCCCCGCGGGCGGTGAGCACTACTACGACAGTGAGGCGCTGTTCAGCGCCGATGGCAAGCTTTACCTGGTTACCAAGCATCGCGATAGTTTTGGCCGTTACCAGGCCGGTGCCAACCTGTACCGACTCGATACCCAATTAACCGACCGGCCCAATGACCTAGTCCTCCTCGACAACAATCCCGATATCCTGGCCGCTACCGGGGCAGAGCTGTCTCCGAACGGGCAGCGCCTGGCGGTCATTTCCTACGAAGACCTGTGGATTTTCGACCGGCCCGCCAGCGGGGATGCCTGGCTTTCGTCCACAGCCCGTCGCTATCCGCTTGACACCCGTACCCTCAGGCAGGTAGAGACCGTCATATGGGACGATGACACCACCCTGATCCTCTCGAACGAGCAGCGCGACCTGTTTCGCATCGACCTGTCTGAAATCGGCGAATTTGCACTGTAACTACGCAATAAAAACTCGAAAAATCAATGGCTTTTAGTGGTTTCCTTCCCTCTGTTCTAATGGTATGATGCGCCGCTTTCCTGACGAAAACACCCGGTTTGCGGTGTCATCAAGGCATTCATGAAGGCGTTCTACCAGGACCTGAAACTCGGCATACTCGGCGGCGGACAACTCGGCCGCATGCTGATCCAGGCCAGCACCAACTTCAATATCCATTCCACGGTCATGGACCGGGACGCCGGCGCACCCTGCGCCGAAGTGGCCAGCGCCTTCTGCGTCGGTGACATCACGGATTTTGATACTGTCTACCAGTTCGGTAAATCGATGGACATGCTCACCATCGAAATCGAGAACGTCAACGTGGATGCCCTGCGCAAACTCGAGTCCGAAGGCGTGGTTGTATATCCCCAGCCAGATATTGTCGCGATAATTAAGGACAAGCGTACCCAGAAAGAGTTCTATCGTGATCACGGCATACCCACTGCCGATTTCGTGCTGGTTGCGGACCGCGCAAGCATCGGCAAGCACCAGGATTTCCTGCCAGCCTTTAACAAGCTTGGTACAGGTGGCTATGACGGTGGTGGGGTGCAGCGTTTAAATGGAGCAGGGGATCTCGACAAGGCATTCGATGCACCCGGCCTGCTGGAAAAACTGATTGATTTCGACTGCGAGGTCTCCGTCATCGCCGCCCGCAACAGCAGGGGTGAGGTAAGGATGTTTCCGGCAGTGGAATGTGTGTTCCATCCCGAGCACAACCTAGTGGACTATCTGATTTCCCCCAGCCATGTTTCTCCAGAGATCGAAGAGAAGGTCGAAAATATCGCTCGGCAGGTGGTGGAAGCCTTTGGCATCGTTGGTTTGCTGGCCGTGGAAATGTTTGTGACCAGGGACGGCGATGTGCTAGTCAATGAAGTGGCGCCGCGTCCGCACAACAGCGGCCACCAGACAATTAATGCCAACGTCACGTCCCAGTACGAACAGCACCTGCGTGCCATTTTAGGCCTGCCACTGGGTTCGACGGCCATCATGATGCCGTCCGCCATGGTGAACCTGCTTGGAGAAGCGGGCTATACTGGGGCTGCCATTTACGAAGGTTTGGATGAATTGCTTAGCATTGACGGCGCCAGTATCTTCCTCTACGGCAAGTTGCAAACCCGCCCGCACCGGAAAATGGGTCATATCACCATTGTCGACAACGACATGAGCAGCCTGCGTGCCAAGGTGGAGCAGGTAAAAAAAGCAATCAGGGTAATCGCATGAATGAACAAGTACACAAGGTAGGCATCATCATGGGCAGCAGTTCAGACCTGTCGGTTATGCAACAGGCCGCTGACATGCTGAACGAGTTTGGAATTGAGACGGAAATTGCCGTGGTATCCGCCCATCGCACACCCGAAGCCATGGTGGAGTATGGCAAGACCGCAGCCAACCGAGGCCTGCGTTGCATAATTGCCGGCGCCGGCGGCGCTGCGCACCTGCCGGGCATGGTGGCTTCCCTAACCACGCTGCCTGTGATTGGCGTGCCGATCCTATCATCCAACTCGATAGACGGCTGGGATTCGGTGCTGTCCATCTTGCAAATGCCCGGCGGCGTTCCCGTAGCTACAGTGGCGCTGAATGGCGCCAAGAATGCCGGCATCCTGGCGGCGGAAATGATCGGGGCGTTCGATGCTGACGTCGCAAAAAAGCTTGGGGCCTATAAGGAAAAGCTAAAAGCTAAGGTCAAACGGATGAACGACGACTTATGAGGTTTAGACAGACGCAGCTTCGACAGCCGTCTTTTCCATACCCTTAAGTTTCCGTGCGTAAGCCATAAAGCTCAGCGCGGTTATCTTCATGCAAAAACCATAGATCAGCGTCACTGCAGCATAGTCGGGCACGTTCAGCAGGGTGTTGGCCAGTACCAGAGCCAGCGATAAATTCTGAATCCCCACCTCGTAGGTGATGGAAATGGTTTGGTCAGCATTGAGCCGTGTAAGTCGTGCCAAGCCGTATCCCAGTGCCATGCAAGTGATATTAAGCAATAAGGCGGCGAGACCGGCCTGCACATAGTATTGTTTCAGCGTGTCCAGGCTGAAGTACGAATTGGTGATAATCACCATGATGAGGATGGCGATCGCCATCTTGCGCACCGGCTCCACCATCTTTTCAGCAAATACAGCTTTGAATTTTCGGATAATCATGCCGATGGCGATTGGCAGCAGGGTGAGTTGGGCCAGGCTCTTCATCATGCCGGCAACAGGTACACTGACTAGGTCACTGCTTTCGGCAAAGGTGGTCAGGGCCAACCATGCCAGCAGGGGCATGGTGACCACGGTGAACAGACTGGCGACGGTGGTGAGCGTCACCGACAAGGCAATGTCCCCACGACTGGCAAACACATAGGCATTGGAAGTGATCCCCCCGGGGCAGGCCGCCAGCAGGACCAGGCCGATGGCGATCACGGGCGCGGGGTTCATTATGAAGGCGAGGGCGAAGGCTACAACAGGCAAGAGCATTAACTGGCCGGCGAGACCCACCAACACCGCTTTAGGCATGATCACAACGCGTAGGATGTCATCGACAGAAAGCGTCAGGCCGAGGCCCATCATTACCAGGAACAAGCCGAACGGAATGATGATGGTCTGGAATAAATAAGCTGGATCCACTGCACTTCCCTCAATATAGCACCCGCACATGATACGAAAGACGGGGGCAGGCTTCCAGCCACGAAGTTTTTTATCCGTTATAATTCACGCATGCCGGAAAATCCTAATCCACAAGGCAAGGGCGTAGTTCCCATCCTCCAGGGTATAGACCGCCATCGCCTCGACCGCCTGCTGCCACCAAAAAAGATCGACCAGGTGCAGATGGAGCTGTTCACCTCGATGTTCGTACTGAAAAGCGACATCCGCTTCAATCCTGTTCCGGGTCAGCAGTATTTCCTCTACCAGACTGATGGTCGCTACAAACTTTTGATGGTCGCTCCCAACGAGTGGAGTACGCCATACCGGGGGCGTTATATCGGCGAATGCATCCTGCATAGCGACCGTACGTGGTCCATGGCCCTCGATCCCGCGATGGCGCATGACAAGGAGTTCATGGCTGGGATAGCGGCGGAACAGGACATGCTGCAGGAGGCACTAGAAAAAGCGGAAACCGTGGCGGACGTACTGCCAGTATTCGAGGAGGCGCTGGGCTACAACAGCCGTATCCTCGCCTACATCCTGGGCAAGTCGCTTGGCCTGTCCATGGACATGGCCGGCATCGGCGGCCTGACGTACGAGGAGGCCAAGGGCCTGCTTATGCACGACAATCCATCATGAAACGGCTAGCCTGGTTGTTGACCGGTATTTTGCTGCTTGGAGTGCAGGCGCCCGTTATCTTCCTGAGCAACGAGGCAGTCTAGTCGACAACAGCAGGCTCTACCTTCGTTACCTTCACTCCGGATGTGATTATTGATTTGTTGCCCCGGCCGACCAAGAAATCCGATACCCTGCACCCCAGCCAGACAGGTTACACCGAGATCGCTGGCACCATCGCCAGTGAACTGGAAGATTTTAGCGCAAGTAACTGATTTATTATCGGCGCTGCCCGAAACATGCTGATATAATCCGCGCCGTTTTTTTCCAATCAACCGCAACCCTGGACACAGCAATGTTTGATGCAATCGAAGCACGGCCACCCGATCCCATTCTCGGACTTTCAGCGGCTTACCAAAAAGACACAAACCCCAACAAGATTGATTTGGGTGTTGGTGTGTACAAGGACGAAAGCAGCAACTGTCCTGTCATGAAGGCGGTGAAGACGGCCGAACTTCGAAAATGCAACGAGGAAGATTCCAAGGCTTACATTGCGCAGGCAGGCCCGGAGCCTTTTATCAAACACACCCTGGACCTGGTGCTGGGCAACGCCCACCCTGTCATCCGCGACGGCCGCACCAGCTGTGTGCTGGCACCCGGCGGCTCCGGTTCACTGCGTCTGGCGGCCGAATTCATCAACAGTGCCGCTCCGGGTAGCAAAATTTATGTCAGCAACCCGAGTTGGCCTAACCACGTGCCGCTGCTGTCCTCTGCAGGCCTGACCCTGGAAGAGTACCCGTACTACGACTACGTGAATCACAGCCTGGATTTCGATGCTATGATGGGTTCGCTGAAGACTGCCAAGAAGGGCGACCTGGTATTGCTGCACGGCTGCTGCCATAACCCGTGCGGTGCCGACCTGAGCACCTCCCAGTGGGAAGAAGTCACGGATCTCGCGCTGAAAAACGGTTTCACCCCGTTCATCGACATGGCCTACCAGGGCCTGGGCGATGGCCTGGACGAGGACGCTTATGGCGCCCGCTTGATGGCGGAGAAGCTGCCGGAACTAATCATCGCCAACAGCTATTCGAAGAACTTCGGTCTGTACCGTGACCGAGTCGGCGCCGTCACCATCATCACCTCGAATAGTAAGGTGGCACAGGCAGTCGGCAGCCAGGTAGTGGCCACAGCACGCCAGATCTACTCCGTACCGCCGGCCCATGGCGCCTACCTGGTCGCCATGATCCTGGACGATGCCGAGCTGACGAAGGAATGGAACGACGAGCTGACCGAGATGCGCGACCGCATCAACGGCCTGCGCCGTGACCTGGTCGCCAAGCTGAAGGCCATCGGCGTGAGCCAGGACTTCTCCTATATCCAGAACGAGAAGGGCCTGTTCTCCTTCCTCGGCCTGCCGAAGGACAAGGTGGAGAAGCTGGTGAAGGAATACAGCATCTATCTCGTCGGTTCGTCACGTATCAACGTGGCCGGCATCAACAAGGCCAATATTGATTACCTTGCCGATAGTATCGGCAAGGTCCTCTAGGTCAGTAGTAGCTGCTGCACTCGCCCATGCGGCGTTAAAAGATTTTTCGGGGCCGGGCCCGTACTACCAGTACTGTGCCCGGTCTCCAAAAAATCTTTTGCCTTGCCTGGGCTTCGCTCGCGACGCTACCTGCGCGACGTATTCTTCCCACCATAAAACACTTCCCATCTCTCATTTAATTGAGCTATTTTCTTCGTTAAACAACAAGAGAGGGGGCGTGTAATGGAAATCAACTGGCTTGCCGTCCTGGCTGCATCACTGGTGGGTTTTGTTGTGGGGGCGATCTGGTACGGCCCGGTATTCGGCAAGGTCTGGATGGGCCTGGTCGGCCTGACGGAAGAGGACGCGGGCAAGGTCAACATGGCCAAGGTCTACGGGATCTGTTTCGTGCTGCAGCTGATCATGGCGATCAACCTGGCAATGTTCCTCGGCACTGAAATCAATGCCGGCATGGGCGCGGCATACGGTTTTGCCACCGGGTTCGGCTGGGTGGCGCTGGCGTTCGCCATCAACGCGCTGTTCGAGCAGAAGCCGCTGAAGTACATGCTGATCAATGGGGGATATTGGAGCATTGTCTTCACGTTGATGGGACTGATCATCGGCGCCTGGCATTAAAGCTATAGGCTGATTCTTTCCGGCTGACCTGGCCCCAACCCCTCTCAGCTCAGAGGAGGGACATTCGCTGCTCGGGGTCGCCGCCAGGTTTTGATTCGATACCTGAGGTTACAGCTTTTCACGGCTGACCTGGCCCCAACCCCTCTCAGCTCAGAGGAGGGACATTCGCTGCTCGGGGTCGCCGCCAGGTCAGCCTGGACCAGCGCTGAATTCCGGATCAGTTCCCGAATCTTTTCGAAGGGAGAGGGGGGTGCGGTTTTGCCCGCAGAGGGAATGTCACTTCTTCTGACCGAGGCGGGCAAAACGACAACCCGCTTAACCATCGAAGCCTACGTCTACCTTAAAACTCCACATTGAGCGTCAGTCCATAACGCACAGGCTCCCCGAGCTGCATATATCCCTTCGGCGTATAACCGTCCCGTGGGTCGTTACCGAAATAGAATCCGCGCACGAAATAATCCTCATCCGTCAGGTTACGACCCCACAGGGTCAGGTTGAGGTCGCCGCGTGTATAACGCAGGCTGGCGTTGAGGAGGGCATAGCTGTCGGATCTGACCGCGTGGCTGTCCGAGAAGTAGAAGGCGTCACGCCCCTGCACGTTCACGTCCAGCGCCAGGTTCGCCGACAGGGCCAGCCCCATGCCCAGCGTGAACTGGTAATCCGGCGCATGCGCCTGCTGGCGGCTGTCGAGGTTGTCACCGGCGGCATTGATGAAGTCGTCGTACTTCGCATCGAGCAGGCCCAGCGAGCCGTAGATGCGTAAAGAGTCAGAGGCCAGCCACTGGCCGCTCACTTCCAGGCCGCTGTTGGTGCCGGCCGCTGCATTGCCGATGTAGTCGATGAATTCCGAACTGCCGTCGGCGCGTACACGGACAAGGGAACTGGATATTTGCACATCGTCCCGTTCCATTCGGAATACGGCGAAGCGCAGCTGCAGGTTGTCGAGAATGTCGCCCTTGAAACCCGCTTCGAGATTCCATAGCGTTTCCGCATCGAATTCACGCAGGTCGGCATCCAGGCTGCCATCGGTATTGAAGCCCGCGCTCTTGTAGCCGCGGGAGACGCTGGCATACAGCAGGTTGTCATTGTCAGTGCGGTAATTGATACCAAGCTTGCCGCCGAACAGGTCGTCATCCGGTGTGAAGGCGAGGCCGTTGCTGTCCCTGTAGGAGGCACTGAAGCGCTCGCTGCGCAAACCGGCGTCCAGTGACCAGCGGTCGGTCAGGCTGGTGGTGGTGTCGGCATACACGGCAAAGCGGGCGATGATGTAGCGGCTGGCAAATACGTCCGGCAGGAAGGTGTAGTTACGCGCCAGGTCCACGTCCTGGTGCAGGTTGTAGATGCCCGCCACCCAGGACGTGCGGGCGTCGAAGAGGGCGCCGGCATCGCCGGAGACCAGGCGCACTTCGCCACTGACGGTTTCGCGGTCGCGGAAGTAATGATCGGTTGAAGAATATTCCCAGGGATGAAAGCCGGCATAGACCCAGTCCTCATCGTAACCGTAGGCAATGTCCGAGCTGGCATAGCCGCCGATGATTTCCAGGTCGAAGGCATCGAAACGGCTGGTGGTGAACTGCAGGCTCGCGAGCTTCGAATCCTGGCGGTCGAAACCCGGTTCGTCGGAAAGCGTATCGCGCACGTTATCCAGGGAAAAGGCGTCGTACCCGTTGTTCAGGTCGATCATGGCCGTGGTGAAGTCGATCTGCTCGGTGTCCGATACCAGCCAGCGCAACTTGGCGCGCAGCGTGGTTTCCTCGCGCTGGTTGGTGGGCCTGTCGAAATACTTGTTGGTACCGAAGCCGTCGCTCTTCAGTTCCTGCACGGACAACCGGTAGAACAGGTCATCCGTGGCCGGGCCGGTGATGAAGCCGGCGAGGCCGTGTTCATTGGCATTGGCCGCCTGCACCTGCATGCCCCAGGCCGGTTCGGTCGCCGGCGCCTTGCTCTGCAGGTTGATGAGGCCGGCCAGGGCGTTGGAGCCGTAACGCGTGCCCTGCGGGCCCATCAGGATCTCCACCTGCTCCATGTCGTACAGCATGGCGGCGCTGCCGATGCCGGAAAAGTCCACGCCGTCGATCATCAGGCCGACGGACGGGTTCAGCGGTTCCATGAACTGGCCGCGCTCGCCGATGCCGCGCACCTGGATGAACCGCGCGCGTGAGGCGCCGGAAGCAAAGTTCACGTTCGGGGCGTTGAGTAGGACATCCTCCAGATGCTGTGCGTTCTTATGCGTCATGGTGTCCACGTCGATGACGTTGATGCTGGCCGCGATGTCATCCTGTGCCGACTGGCGATAATCTGCCGTTACGATGATCTCTTCCAAGGTGGAGTGAGCGGTCACGGTTTGGGCGAAAACGGGGAGACCGGCAAGTTGCAACCACAAGAGGGCGACGAATCGGTGAAAGGTCATGTAACACTCCGGTTCTGTTCAATTTATGATCCGGAATAGTTGAGTGCTAACAGTAGGAAACGCGAACGTGTTTCCTGTTCCTATTCCTCCGCCAGTACTAACCGGATCAGGTTCAAAGGGTTTGATCTCAGGCCGCAGCCACCCCTTAGGAAGGGCGCCACTCTAACAGAGGCTTGAACAAGGAACAAGGTATAAGGAACAAGCGGTTAGTGAGGACGGCTATTTTCCAGAACATTCAAGGCATGTTTAAGGCGTGAAGGCTGGTCTCCACGCATAACAGTGTAGGGCAAGCGGAAATAATCCAGTTTCTGCTGATACAGAGCGAACAGCTCGGAGCGGCTGTCCGGGCTTTCACGCTGCGGGTCCGGCTGCCAGGGAATCTCAGAGTCGCACAAGAGATAATGACGATCACGAAGGTCGATGCGGCGGGCGAAGGTTTCCAAGATCAAGGGATGGCAGTGGCCAAAGCGCACCTGGCTCCAGACAATGATCACAAGCAGGTCGGTATCGCAGATCACCCGGTCGGGCCTGCCGGCCAGCATCAGTTGCTCTGCCCTGTCTTGCTGGCTAGCGATTTCCAGTAGGTGGCTTTCTTTGTAACGGAAGTTGCAGTCGACTGACAACTTCTGGTCTAGATAGTCGCGACTCGCCTCGCTCACCAGCGGCAGGCCAAGCGCATTGCTGAGCCCGGTGGCCAGCGTGGTCTTGCCGCTGGATTCCGGTCCCGTCAGGATATAAAAGGTACTGATGACTGCCTCCCGGCACTGGTCGGTAACGCCGTGTGCCTCAATCCATTGTAGCAGTGGTTCGCGTAAGTGCTTCTGTGTTACTCGCCGTCCTCTTGCGGCGGCATGTCGATCCCCCAGCTTTCATTGGCACGGGCAATTACATAAGCATGGATGGCATTTACATCACTCGTGGACAGGATGTCGTCGAATGCAGCCATGCCTTTTTCGACCAGCGTGCCTTCCAGGACCACCATGTTGAAGTTGCGGTGGGATTCGGCTGTCAGAAAACGTAGGTCCTTCTGGCCACCTACGGCATCCTGGCCATGGCAGCGTGCACAGGTCTCGTTGAATAGGCGGGCGCCGGCCTGAATGTCATCTTCGGACGCCGTCACGGGGGGCGGTTGCTCCGGCATCTGCTGTGTCAGGGTTTCCATTGGCGGTAATTGTCCGGTGGCGCCCAGCTTAAACACCAGGGTGCGGGCCGGACTGATCGGGAAGTTGTTGCCCGAGGCGCGAGCGACGATGGCGCGGCCGCCTCCCCAGCCGGCATTCACGGCGATATACTGTTCACCATCCACTTCATAGCTAATCGGGCCTGCCAGGGCGACGGTCTGGATCGGCATGCTCCAGAGTTTTTCGCCGTCGGTGGCGCGATAGATGACGAAGTCGCGGTCGATGCTGCCCTGGACTACTATGTTGCCGGCCGTGGCCAGTGCACCGCCGGAGCCGACGTCGGAGTGGGGCACGCGCCAGGCTTCACGCTGGCGCACCGGGTCCCAGGCCGTCAGCCAGGCCTCGCGGCGTTCAATCATCAGTCGGTTGTACTCGGCTCGCTTCGCTGGGTCTGTTTCGAAACCCCAGGCCGGGTTGGAGCGAAATTTCTTTGGGGTGAATTCGCGGGCTACCGACAGGGAAATCCAGTCTTCCTGCACAGTGAAATACACCAGGCCCGTAATCGGAGAATAGGACATCGGCTCCCAGTTGTGGCCGCCACCTGGACCGGGGGTAAAGAAGGCAGTTTCAGTATCAAAGTCAGCATCTGGGTTGATAACAGGGCGGCCGGTGAGCATATCGATGTGGCTGGCCCAGGTGTTCGGCACGAATTCACGGGCAGATAATAGTTCGCCGGTGGCGCGGTCGAGCACATAGAAGAATCCGTTCTTCGGCGCCTGCATGATGACCTTGCGCTCCTCGCCGAACAGCTCAAGTTCGGCCAGCATCATGGGTTGCGTAGCAGTGTAATCCCATTTCTCGCCCGGCACTTCCTGGTAATGCCACACGTAATCGCCGGTATCGAGATCGAGAGCGACGATGGACGCCAGGAAAAGGTTGTCGCCACCCCCAGGGCTGCGAAATTCCACAGCCAGGGGCGAGCCGTTGCCTGTCCCGATATAGACTAGATTCAGGTCGGGATCGTAAATAATAGAATCCCAAACAGTGCCGCCGCCACCGAGTGACCACCATTCGCCGTTCCAGGTTTCGGCGGCCATGCGCATGGCGTCGTTTTCAAATCCGTCGGCGGGATTGCCGGGCACGGTGTAGAAGCGCCACTTGAAGGCGCCGGTGTGGGCATCCCAGGCAGTGACCATCCCGCGGACGCCGAAGTCGGCGCCGCCATTACCGACGACTACCGTGCCGTTGAAGACGCGTGGAGCGCCGGTGATGGTGTAGGGCCATTCCATATCGGTGGTCTGCGATATCCAGATCTCATCGCCGGTAGCGGCATCGAGGCCGATGAGCCGGCCATCAAGCGTGCCGATGATGACGACTCCTTCCCACACCGCCAGTCCTCGACTGACCGGACCACAGCAAGCGTAACGGCCCCATTCGCGGGGAGTCTGGGGATCGTACTGCCACAACAATTCGCCGGTCTTCGCATCCAGCGCGTAGGTCATGGTCCAGGCGCTGGTGAGGTACATGACGCCGTCGACGACGATGGGTGTTCCTTCCACGCCGCGAAAGGTGTCGAGATCGAAGTACCAGGCCAAGCCGAGTTCGTCGATATTGGTGTCGTTGATTTCTGTAAGCGGGCTGAAACGTTGTTCTTTATAGGTGCGACCCCAAGACAGCCAGTTCTTGCCGTCGGCATCATTCATTAGGCGTTCGTGGGTGACATTTCCGGCAGTCTGGGCAATGAGAGCGCCTGGCAGGCAAAGCAGGAAATAGAATATAACGTACAAATTTTTCATGTATTTGCAGCATGACCGTTCAAGTGAAGGGTGAGCATAAACGCCCTTTTTACCCATGTCCATGCGAAATACTCTCTCTTATTTTAATGTCGGGCACGGCTGGGATGGACCTGGTTTCTAGGCTGTCTTAGCCGCAACCCCTCTCAGCTCAGAGGGGGCATTCGCCTCCCGCGGTCGCCGCCTGAGCAGCCCGGTTCAGCACCGAATTCAAAAATAAATCGTCGAATGTATCAAAGTGTGAGGGAGCGTCGTGTACCCCGGGGAGGGAATGTTTCTTCTCTGACCGACGCGGGCTACACGAAGTCACCGGTCGGTCATCGAAGTCATCATTATTCTATACATCTAATTGACAGGATTACCTTCCTCGTCGAGTTCCACCATCGGGTAACCCAGCGCTGCCAGTGATTCTCCGACCACGGCCTTGTCACCAACCACCACGATTTTCATCCTTTCAACAGGCAGGTGCTCGCGGGCGATTTCTCGAACGCGTTCCTGTGTCATACTGGTGATGACCGCCTGTTGGCGGCGTACGAAGTCCGCCGGCAGGTCATAGGTGATGATCTGGTCGAGCAAGCGAGCCTTTTGTCCCGGAGTTTCGTAGTCGCGGGCTTCGCTCTGGCCGATGGCATCCTTGGTGAACGACAGTTCTTCCGGGGTGATGCCGTTATCACGATAACCGGTTATCTCGTTCATGAACTGCACGATAGAATCGGCGGTCGTGTCTGTTCGCACACTGGCCGATGCGGTGAAGGGGCCGGGTAGCTTGCCGGCGCTGAAGCCGCTGCGGGCACCATAAGTGTAGCCCTTGTCTTCCCGCAGGTTCAGGTTGATGCGGCTGTTGAAAGCGCCGCCCAGCGTATAGTTCATTAGGAAGCGTTCCCAATACTCGCCGTAGGCGTCATAGGTGAGGTCGCTGAGGTAGCCGATACGGATTTCCGATTGTGCGGCGCCCGGTTTGTCCACCAGGTAGATGGTTGTTTCATCGATGTTGGTGACGTCTGGCTGCGGACGCAGATTTACATCTTCATTCGGCAAGGCCTGCAGAAAACCGATCTTGTCGATCATTTCCTCCTGGGTCAGGTCGCCGACGACGGATACTTGCAGCGCCTGACTCACCAGGTTCTGGCGGGCAAAAGTCCTGATGTCTTCCAGGGTGATTCCCTGCAGTGTCGGGATGGTGCCGGCCGCCGAGACTGAGTAGGCATGGTCTTCACCGTAGATCAGTTTCGGGTAGACGATACCAGCGATGCCTGAGGGTTCCTCCTTGGCTGCTTCCAGGTTTTCGATCTGCTGCTGACGCAGGCGATCGAGGTCGGCCTGGGTGAAGTTGGGATTGAACAGGCGTTCCTCGAGCAGTACCAGGGTGGCATCGACGTTTCTCAACAGCGACTGCATGGTGATGGTGAAACTGTCGTTGCCGGAACCGACGCTAATACGACTGCCCAGCTTGTCCAGTTCATTCTCGAATTCTTCTGCGCTGTAGTTCTCAGTGCCCTCATTCATCATTTGCGCGGTCAGGCTGGCGACACCGTATTTTTCCGGGGATTCGAGCAGGTGGCCGCCGTCGAAATCCAACTGTATGGTGACCAGGGGGACTTCTGCATTGGCGGTGCCGATGACCTGGATGCCATTGTCGAGATCCTGGCGCCAGAAATCGGGCATGGTCACTAGCGGGTTCGGCAATGGTGTTGGGCGTATGTTGCGATCGAAGGACTCTGGCGCATCACGCATTTCCAGTTCGTCGGTGGAGCTGCCCACACGTGGTGGCGTTGTCGGGATGGTGTAGTTGTCCGGCTTGGCCACGATGTCCTCACCACCCTCGGGGACAACGCTCAGGTAAATGGCGGGCTTGTCCTTGATATAGGTGTTGTAGACGCGCAGCACGTCTTGCTTGGTGAGCGAGCGTATCTTGTCGAGATCCTTCTGGATCTGGTTCGGGTCGCCCAGCAGCGTTTCGTTGATTGCCAGTTGCCCTACCTTGCCGCTGACGCTAGCCAGTGAGTTGATCAGGGCAGCTTCGTTGGTGGACTTGTAGATCTGCAGGACTTCGTCGGTGATGTCGTCTTCACTGAAGTTGGCGAGAATATTGCGTATATCCGCCTCGAAGTCTGCCAAGGGCGTGCCGGGGAAGGGTAGCACCAGGAAAGTGATCAGACCGGCCAGTTCTTGAGGAAAGTTAAAGCCGCTGGCCTGGATGGCTTTCTGTGTCAGCACGAATTCCTTGTAGAAAAAGGATTTGCGTCCCACCGTGATGATTTCGTTCAACGCCTCTAGGGCGACGTTGTCCGGATGGTCGGAATTCACAGTGGGGAAGGCAATAAACAGGGCGGGGAAGCGTATATTGCGATCGACGTAGGATATGTATCGGTCCACATCGAGCACCGCGGGTTGTTTGACGTCACTTTCCACATCGGGGCCGCGGGGAATTTCACCGAAATATTTCACCACGAGGTCCATGACCTGCTCTTCATCGACATAGCCGCCAATGGTCAGGGTGGCATTGTTCGGGCCATACCAGCGAAGGAAGAAATGCTTCAGGTCGTCCAGATCGGCGGCATCGAGGTCTTCAATGAAGCCGATAGGCATGTGAGCGTAGGGGTGTTCTACCGGGAACATTGCCGTGAAGATCTTTTCCGACCACAGGCCGTAGGGCTGGTTCTCGTAGCTTTGACCACGTTCGTTCTTCACGGTGTCGCGCTGTACTTCAAATTTTTCATCGGTGACCGCATCAAGGAAATAACCCATGCGATCGGATTCCAGCCACAGCATGGTTTCGAGCTGGTTGCTGGGGACGGTTTCAAAATAGTTGGTGCGGTCGAAGGAAGTGGTGCCGTTCATGGTACCGCCGGATTCGGTGACGATACCGATGTGCTGTTCATCGGCTACGTGTTCAGAACCCTGGAACATCATGTGCTCAAAGAAATGGGCAAAACCGGAGCGGCGGACTTCTTCACGGGCGGAACCGACGTGGTAGGTGACATCGACGTGCACCAGTGGATCGGAAATGTCCTCATGAATGATTACGGTCAGGCCGTTGTCCAGTTCGTACTTGCTGTAGGGAATGACTATCTCGCTGCTGTCGGCTGCCACGCGCTCGATGAGGGTATAGCCGGCATCCTGGGGGGTGGCGCCCATGCCGGCATCGGAGGCCTCGGGTGCAGGGGATTCGCTGCAGGCGGCTAGAATGAGCAGTGCGAGGCCCGTTATAAGTGCTTTGTAAGAGGTTTCAAGGTGTTTGCGCGCAGAGAGCATCCTTAACTCCTTATAGGTGGCAATACGTGTGATGACAGAGTATGTGGTAACAGACAGAATATGACCGCAGATTAAAGCATATCGTTCCGGGCCGGCCAAGAATGGGGTGGGAGGATGGCGCCAAGATACCCCGGTGACTGATTGAATTAAAGTACAGGGATTGTGCGCTGGCCGCGAAATTCGTCCGATATCTGGGTTAATATTGACAGCTGCGAACACTGTATTGACAACATATTGATGGCGATCCAACTGGTCAAACTTAGGCACATGCCCGCCGACGAGCTGGAGGAGATCCATGCCCTGATGACCGAGCATGACATCGAGGTCTATGAAACTGGTGCCGGCAACTGGGGTATCTCCATGCCGGCCCTGTGGCTGCGCCATGACTGGCAGTATGAGCATGCGAAGGCCTTGCTGGATTCCTATGCCGAAGAACGCTTTCAGCGTGTGCATGGTGAATACCAGGCCATGAAAGCGGCGGGAAAGGCTCGCACATTTCTTGATATCGCGCGCGAGAATCCTATTCGCTATTTTGCCTATGTCGTCATGATAGGCGCCCTGATATATATATCGTTGATACCTTTCATATCATTGATATAGAAACGTATAAGTGGTCACAGGTAATTCCGAAAAACTTATGAGCAGCCCGATCCTTGCAATCCAGCCCCTCGATTTCCACTGGCAAACGGCAGACCCGTTTTTGTTCTGTGCCTTTCACCAGGATGATTTTCCCAAGGGCAACGGCGACATGGGTCCGTCGACTTCCCTGGCCGGCCGAAACATTGGCCAGGACTTCGAGAAACGCGACGGCTTCCGCATGTATCACGGCGACCAAGTGCCGGGTTTCCCCGGCCACCCCCATCGCGGCTTTGAAACCATCACAATCGTGCAGAAGGGCCTGGTCGACCATGCCGACTCCCTCGGTGCCGCTGGGCGATATGGCCACGGTGACGTGCAGTGGATGACGGCCGGCAAGGGCGTACAGCACAGTGAAATGTTTCCGCTGGTGAAAGAAGACGAGACCAATCCGCTGCTGCTGTTCCAGATCTGGCTCAACCTGCCGGCGGCTAGCAAGATGGTGGAGCCGCATTTCACTATGTTTTGGGAGAAGGATATTCCCATAAAGCAGGAAATCGATATCAACGGTAATGCGGTCAGTGTGGAAGTGGTTGCCGGTGAATATGCTGGTGCCAGGGCGCCAGCACCTCCGCCGGATTCCTGGGCAGCGAACCCCGCCAACCACGTGGCGGTCTGGCTTATTGAGCTAGCGGCGGGTGCCCAGTGGGAACTGCCTGTGGCGGTGCCTGGTCTCAGCCGGGTGCTGTATTTCTATGACGGCGACAGCCTTAACGTGGCCGGCCAGGTTATTGCCGCTAGCCAAGGCATCCAGCTGCAGTCCGAAGTATCCGTGACATTGCAGGCTGGCCAGCAGTCGGCTCTGTTGCTACTGTTGCAGGGTAAACCCATTGCCGAACCGGTTGCACATTATGGTCCCTTCGTGATGAACACACGGCAGGAACTTCAGCAGGCGTTCATCGACTACCAGCGCGACCAGTTTGGCGGCTGGCCCTGGGAAAGAAACGACCAGGTGCATGGCTCCCGTGGCCGCTTTGCCCGTTATGCCGACGGTAGGGAAGAAGAGCCAGCATAAGCACATAAACAAGAAACGAGATGTAGGTCGGAAGAAGGTCCAAAGGGCCGATATCCTAAGAAATAAGAAGTTTAACGAGCGAATTTTTTTGGAACAGGAATTACAACAGGCCCAGGAAGTCTACAACCTAATCATCAATTATCTAAATACGTACAACTTCCAGATCCTGACTGCGATCATCATCATGATTCTCGGCAGCATCGTGGCGCGACCCTTAATCGTCGAAAGTTTTCTCGGTATTTTCGCCTTATTTAACCCCAAACTAGCAGTAGCGGTGGTCAGAGACACCATAGAATCACTCGCAGAGGTCAGCAAGTACAAGGTGCCACAGGTACGTATCGATGAATTCGCCGATAGCAGCATCAATATGGGTATGTGCTACTGGGTGCCGACGACATCTATGTCCCAGACCCGCTTTAAGGTCAATATGACAGTGGTCAAGGCGCTGGCCGAGAAAAATATCGAAATACCGTACTATCAGCGCGGCGTGTATATCATCGACCAGCCCCAGGCCTGACTCTCAAGGTAAACCTCGATGCTTTATTCCCTCTTATTGGCCGGTGGCAATTCATCCCGCATGGGAGAGGACAAAAGGCAGCTGAAGCATGAGGGGAAGACTCTTCTGGAGCGGGCGCTTGCGTTACTGGAGGTGACTGGCGCCGACAAAATTCTCATCAGCGGAGATGTCAGGGGCTACGATTGCATACATGACATGGTGCCAGGCTGCGGTCCCCTGGGTGGCCTGCATGCCGCCCTGCATTTCATCCAGGAGCAAGGCTCCCTAGATGAGTCACACCTGCTGGTTATCCCTGTCGACATGCCTCTCTTGCAGGCCAATACCCTGGCGCAACTGGTAGAAGGCATCAGTGACGCATGCAGTTGTCGCTTTGAAAATGAAGTCTTCCCCTGCATATTCAGGGCCAGCAGTGAATTACTGGAACATCTTGATGAACTGCTTGCGGAAAGTACCAAGCTTGGGGGAAAGCGCTCTATGAAGGCCTTGCTGGAATTTGGCAATGCCGTCAGCCTGGATGCGGCGTCCGTTCCGTCATCGACCTTTCTCAACCTAAACAATCCCCAGGACTGGAAGGCGTACGTCTCCGGTATTCAGTAACGCAAGTAGGCGAGTGTCAGCAACACCAACACGTAGTAAACCTCGAGCCTGCCCAGCAGCAAGGTAAAAGTGATAATCCAGTTGCCGATATCACTCTCCGGCTGAAAGTTGGCGCCCAGTTAGCCGAAAGCCGGCGCGAAGACATTGAGACATGCCGCAATAGCGGCAAAGGCTGTCTACAAATCCAGAGACTTGCCTCCATGCGAATCCCCCGGGCAGCCCCCCAGGGGGATTGATTACTCGACAGTTTCCACCAGTTTACGGCGTTCCTCGTTATATGCTTGGTACTGCTTTTGCCACTCGGACATATGGTCGGTCAATGTTACTTGAACAGCGGTGACCTTGTACTCCGGACAGCTGGTGGCCCAGTCGCTGTATTCTGTAGTCACAACATTCGCACCGGAAATCGGATTATGGAATGTCGTATAGACCACGCCAGGCTGCATGCGTTCAGAAATTTTTGCATGCATGGTGGTTTCACCCTTGCGGCTAGCTATTTTGATCAGCTGACCATCCCTGATATTCCGCTCGGCGGCATCTTCTGGATGGATTTCCAGGATGTCTTCTGGGAACCAGCGGTTGTTCTCCGTACGTCGTGTCTGTGCGCCGACGTTGTACTGGCTGAGAATACGTCCAGTGGTGAGGATCAACGGGAACTTCTTCGTCACTTTTTCCTCGGTAGGGATGAACTCGGTCACCTCGAACTTGCCCTTGCCGCGCACGAATCCGCCGATGTGCATGATGGGGGTGCCATTGGGGGCTTCATCGGTGACAGGCCACTGCATACTGCCCTCGTTGTCTAGGCGTTCGAAACTGACGCCGGCGAAGGTCGGTGTTAGTGCCGCGATCTCGTCCATGATCTCGGCGCTGGTGTCGTAATGCATGTTGTAGCCCATCGCTTTGGATATCTCGGTGGCCACCTCCCATTCATGGAAGCCGGGTTTTGGTGCCATTACGGGGCGCACGCGACCCAGGCGGCGTTCGGCGTTGGTGAAAGTGCCGTCCTTTTCCAGGAAGGAGGTGCCGGGGAAGAACACGTGGGCGAACTTGGCGGTTTCATTCAGAAACAGGTCCTGTACCACCAGGCACTCCAGGTTTTCAAGGGCAGCTTCCACATGGTGGGTGTTCGGGTCTGACTGGGCAATGTCTTCACCCTGGACGAACATGCCCTTGTAGGTGCCTGCAATGGCGGCATCGAACATGTTCGGGATGCGAAAACCAGGCTCGGCATCCTGTTCCACGCCCCAGGCCTGTGAGAAGATGCTACGGGTTTTGTCGTCGCTGACATGACGATATCCGGGGAACTCGTGCGGGAAGGAACCCATGTCGCAAGAACCCTGCACGTTGTTCTGGCCGCGCAGCGGGTTGACGCCGGCGCCGTCCTTGCCCACGTTACCGGTCAGCATGGCGAGGTTGGCCATGCCCATGACCATGGTGGAACCCTGGGAGTGTTCGGTGACGCCCAGGCCATAGTAAATGGAAGCGCGGGGTGCCTTCGCATACATGCGGGCCGCTTCGCGAACCTTTTCGGCATCGCCGCCGAGCCAGTCGGCCACGGCTTCCGGGGCGTTCTTCTCGTCCCGGATGAATTCCAGCCACTTGTTGAATTCTTCAGTATCGCAACGCTCGGCGATGTAATCCCAGTCGGCCAGGTCCTCGGTGACGATGGTGTGGCAAAGAGCATTGATGAGCGCCACATTGCCGCCCGGGGTCAGTGGGATGTGGACATTCGCGCGGATGTGCGGCGATTCAACGAGGTCGATCTTGCGCGGGTCGCACACGATCAGGTCGGCACCATTGTCACGCAGGCGCTGCTTCATGCGAGACGCGAATACCGGGTGGGCATCGGTGGGATTGGCGCCGATCAGAAGGACCAGGTCGGTATGTTCCACAGACCGGAAATCCTGGGTGCCAGCAGAGGTGCCGAAGGTCTGCTTCAGGCCGTAACCAGTGGGTGAGTGGCAGACGCGGGCGCAGGTATCGGTGTTATTGTTCCTGAAGGCGGTACGGATCATCTTTTGCACGACCCAAACTTCTTCGTTGGTGCAGCGGGAGGAAGTTATGCCGCCGATAGATTTGCGACCATACTGTTCCTGGATCTGCTTGAACTTGCTGGCGGTGTACTCGACCGCTTCCTCGAAGCTGACTTCACGCCAGGGATCGGAGGTATTTTCGCGGATCATCGGGCTGGTGATGCGGTCTCTGTGGGTAGCGTAACCAAAGGCGAAGCGGCCCTTCACGCAGGAGTGACCGTCGTTGGCCTTGCCGGACTTGGCCGGGACCATGCGAACGACCTGGTCACCTTTCATTTCGGCGCGGAAGGTACAGCCGACGCCGCAGTAGGCACAGGTTGTTTCCACGCTGTGTTCGGGTGTGCCGATTTGGACCACGGATTTTTCCATCAGTGTTGCGGTCGGGCAGGCCTGGACACAAGCGCCGCAGGAGACGCACTCGGAATTCATGAAAGCCTCGGAGACCCCGGCGCTGACCTTGGAACGGAAACCATTGCCTTCGATGGTCAGTGCGAAAGTGCCCTGGACTTCCTCGCAGGCACGTACGCAGCGCGAGCAGACGATGCATTTACTGGATTCGAACTGGAAGTAGGGGTTGCTGGTGTCGGTGGGGGCGTCGAGGTGGTTGGCGCCCTCATAACCGTAACGGACTTCGCGCAGGCCCACGGCACCGGCCATGTCCTGCAGTTCGCAGTCACCATTGGCGGAGCAGGTGAGGCAGTCGAGCGGGTGGTCGGAGATGTAGAGCTCCATCACGCCCTTGCGCAGCTTGTTCAGCTTGGCATTCTCGGTATGAACGACCAAGCCTTGTTCGACCGGTGTTGTGCAGGACGCCGGGGTGCCACGGCGGCCTTCGATTTCTACTAGGCAGAGGCGACAGGAACCAAACGCTTCCAGGGAATCGGTGGCACAGAGTTTTGGTATTGTGGTACCGATCATCTGCGCGGCGCGCATGATGCTGGTTCCCTTAGGTACGGTAACTTCCTGGCCGTCGATAGTCAGGGTGACTTCTTCGGTTGAAGTGGATGCGGGGGTGCCGTAATCAATCTCTTTGAATAAAGTCATGTCGATCACCAGTCCTGAAAATCTTTGTTAATTGTCATTGCAAAAGTCTTGAGCAAAATGTTTGACGGCGCTCATTACCGGTACGGGAGTAAGACCGCCCATGGCGCACAGAGAAGCGGATTCCATGGTTTCACACAGGTCCTTGAGGACGATGTGCTCGGCGTTGCGTTCCTCGGCGTTTGTGGCGCTGACGATCCTGTCGATCACTTCCATGCCGCGGACGGAGCCGATGCGGCAGGGAGTGCATTTGCCGCAGGATTCCACGGAACAGAACTCCATGGAGAAACGGGCCTGTTTGGCCATATTGACGGTATCGTCAAATACTACCACCCCGCCATGACCCAGCATACCGCCGGCTTTGGCAAATTCCTCGTAATCCAGCGGCGTGTCCATGAGGGATTCCGGGAAGTAGGCACCCAGCGGTCCGCCTACCTGGATGGCACGCACCGGTTTGCCTGTGAAGGTACCGCCGCCGAAATCCTCGATGAGCTGACGAAGTGTCAACCCGAAACCTTTTTCCACCAGGCCGCCATGCCTAATATTGCCGCCCAGCTGGAAAGGGCATGGTGCCGAGCGAACGGCCCTGGCCATAGCCGGCATAATGCTTGCCGCCTTTTTCCAGGATTACCGGCACGGATGCCAGTGAGATGACATTGTTCACCACGGTCGGCTTGCCGAAGAGACCCTCGATGGCGGGCAGGGGTGGCTTGAAGCGGATCTGTCCACGCTTGCCTTCCAGGCTTTCCAGCAGCGAGGTTTCTTCGCCGCAGATATAGGCGCCGGCGCCCATGAAGACTTCTAGGGTGAAGTGCTTGCCGGAGCCCTGAATGTTGTCGCCCAGATAGCCAGCCGCCTCGGCGTTTGCAATAGCCTCGTTCAAAATCTTTTGCGTCAGTGGGTATTCCGATCGCAGGTAGATGAAGCCCTTATCTGCGCCCACGGCGAGACCGGCGATGGTCATGCCTTCTACGAGAGACAGGGGGTCACCCTCCATGATCATGCGGTCGGAGAAAGTGCCGGAGTCGCCTTCGTCGGCGTTGCAGACAATGTATTTCTGGTCTGCCTTGCAGTCGGCCACAGTGCGCCACTTGATGGCGGTGGGAAAGGCGGCGCCGCCGCGGCCGCGCAGGCCAGAATCCTTCACCTCTTCAATAATGGCATCGGGACTTTGGGATAAGGCGTTCTTCAGGCCGACGTAACCGCCCAGGCTTTCATAAGCGGCAACACTGGTGGCCTCGATGATTCCGCAGCGGGCGAAGGTCAGGCGTTCTTGATTTGCAAACCAGGGCAGGGCTTCGACGTCACCGAGAAGTTTGGCGTGCTTGCCGCCTATCAGAAAATCGGCATCAAACAAATCAGGTACGTCTTCCAGGCTAACCGGGCCGTAGCCAACGCGACCTTCGGCAGTATCCACTTCGATCAGTGGTTCCAGCCAGCAGGCCCCGCGGGAGCCGTTGCGAACGATCTCCACGTCGAGCTTGCGGTATTTCGCCTCATTTTCAATGGCCTTGACCAGGATTTCGGCGCCGAGGGAATCGGCGGTGGTTTCGCGGGGGACATACAGCTTGACCATTACATGGCCTCCTTGGCAAGTTTTGCCGCCAGGGCCTTGAAGCCGTCGATGCTTACGCGGCCGTGGGTCTGTGTGTCGATCATAATGTTCGGGGAGCAGGCGCAGTTGCCGAGGCAATATACCGGTTCCAGGGTGAAGTTGCCGTCGGCAGAGGTTTCATGGAAGCCGGCGCCCAGGAATGTCTTGATCTCCTCGGTGAGTTTCTCCGAACCCATGGCCTGGCAGGCTTCGGCCTGGCATACCTTCACCGTATAACGGCCGGGCTTCTCGCGCTTGAAATCATGGTAGAAGCTGGCAACCCCGTGGACTTCGGCACGGGACAGGTTGAAGACCTTGCCCAGCATGGGCATGGCGCTGTCATCGATGTAGCCGAATATTTCCTGGATCCGGTGGAGGGCGATCATGACGCCGCCGGTGCGACCCTGAAGGTCCAGGACGGCTTCACGGGCCTTATCGAGGTCCCAGTCTTGGTGGGTGAGTGGTCTTGCTAATTGCTGCATTAGGCTGTTTTTCCTGCTTAGTTCCTGCGCTGCGTATTCCTTAAAATAGAACGACCGGCGGGGGTTTGGATTTGCCAGCCTTTTCAGGTCGTTAGGATCTGGAATTTGGTCAAATTTGGAGCGCGGATTCTAGCATGTATGGGCAATCGCCAGCAATTTTCGACTAGCGAAAATTTAGTCGAATGCAGTGGCTGTAGGAGGTCAGCAAGGCAAGAATAAAATTAATATAAATCTATTTAAAACAATAAAATAAATTTAATAATTAAAGTAAATTATTAAATATGTAGCAGCACCTCGCGGCGTGCTGGATGACAACTCAGCCACCAAAAATGAGATCCTTGCCGTCCCAGTTCTCGGCGATTTGGTGCATGTTGCCAAAGGCGACGCGCACCCCGTCGGTGATTTCGATCAGTTCGATCATGCCGGGCAAGTCCCGGGTGGTGTCGACATAGATCACCTGGTTGCCGCCATCGAGGACAACGCGGTGGGCCTCCTCGTAGCCGTCGTCGAGATATACCTGCAGTGCTGCGCCCAGGTCATCCACGGCCAGGCCCCAGTGGTGGAAGCCGTAACCTTTCTTCAGCAACGTTTCCCTATAAACGGAAGGCGTCTCGTCCAGCGGCTGGATCAGCTCGATGTTCATGGCGCCGGAATAGGTCATAGCTAGATTGATGGGTGGCCGGGAGGGCTGGCCCCGGTACAACGTCTGCGGCGGATCGAAAGGCTCGTTCAGGAACCAGGGACCTATGCCCAGGCGTGCCGTCCAGTCCGCCATGGCCTGGTGGATATCGGGCACAATATAGGCGAATTGCATGACGCCGTTGAACAGCGGCAGGATGTCCGTGGCAGCAGCCCGCACCAGCGAAGCCGGCAGCATGGCGGCGGTCGCCGCGGCAAGACCCGGCACCAGCACTTGCCGGCGGGTATAGCGATTGTGCTCAGTCATTGGGTTGCCCTCTATCTAGCCAATTAGTTTTCTGCTAGGCCCAGGATCCATTGCGCCATGACCCTGGCTTCCACCTCGCTCACACGCTGGTTTGGCACCATGGGCACTAGGCCCCAGTTGCCTCCGCCACCCCGAATGATCTTGCCTGCGAGAACCTCGACCATGACATCACGACGCGCAACATGGCGGGCAGCGATGGCGCGCCAGGGCGGACCCAGTGAAGCATCGTTCAGCTGGTGACAGGCGTAACACATCTTGCTGGTGACCAGGTTTTCGCCCTCATCCTGCGCAAAAGTTGCAACTGGCAGCAGGCCCAGTAGAAGGAGTAAGTAACTAAAACGTTTCATCGGACTTTCTCCTGCTCAGTTGGCCGGGTGCGGCGCGGTCGCAGTGGCGGTTAGAAAGCGCTCAGGGTAGGCGCTGTCACCGGGATCGATGATCATGGCCATGCGCGGGCCGTTGACCACCTCGACTATATTGGCCGTAGATGCCACCAGCACCCCGGTGGCCGGGTCGATATCGATCATTCGAATGAAAGTTTGCGGACGAGGCAGGGGCAGTACACCGAATTCACGCGTGGCCGGATCGAAGCGGTAGATGACGTCATTGTTGGATACTGCCGCCCAGACCACCTTGCGGACCGGGTCCCAGGTCACCGCGTAAGGTGCGGAGGCGGTGTCCGGCAGGTCATGGATGGCGATCATTTGCCGCGTCTTGATATCGAACTCGGCGATCTGGCCGGTGCCGTACAGGGCCAGGTACATGACGTCGTCGTCACTGATGGAAATTCGGCGCGGCCCGGCGTTGGCATCGGGCAGGACGAAGGGACCGATGAACTGCTCGGTCTCGACATTGAAGCCGCCAAACACACCATTGCCGAGCTGGCTGTACCACACTTCCTTCTGGTCGCTTGTCATGACCAGCCCGTAGACGGCTGCGGTGCCATAGAGGGCGCTGTCGTTGGCGCGGCTTTCCGCCACCGGGGTATTCCAGATGCGGGTCTGACCGTTGGCGGGATCGAAGTAGCCGACGGCGCGATTGCCGATGTCGGAGAACCAGACGCGGCCGCGGACATCGGTGAGCAGTTCATGGTCCGCGCTGAAGCTGAGATCGTGAATGCCGACACCGCCACCCTCGGGCGTAGAAAGTTGCCAGGTTTCCCATTCACCGGAATCGGGATTTAGCCTCCCAACCGTGTTGTTGAACAACGGGGTGACCCACAGTGTGCCGTCCTTGCCGCGGTGCAGGGAATGTGGCCCGATGGTGTAATCAGTCGGCACCTGGTAGTCGCGCTGGCGGCCGGTGCGTACCTCGATGCCGACGATACGGTTGGCGCCGACATCGGCGGCCAGCAGGCGGGCGGGTTCACCTAGCATGACAGCCTCGCGAATGTTGTTAGGCTCGGGAACTGCGTATTCCCAGATCGCGGTTTGTGGTGTGGTAATGACGGGCGCGCCCCATTTGTAGCCGCTGATGTGGTCCATGCGGTCATTGAACGTGGCGGTCATAAGGTTGACCACGTCCGCACTGTTTTCCACGGCGTAGACCGCTTCCGTGTCGAGTTCGACCCCTATACCACGGGCGCCGCGGCTAAATTCCCAGGCCGACAGGAAGTTCATGTACTTGACGATACTGTCCCAGCTTTGGCGCAGGGCCTGTTCCGGTGCGGCGGCATGCAGGTCGGCGATGGAAGCGGCGTAGTCGCGCACCTCGGGGCCGGGTACCTGGTGGCAGTCGATGCAGTTCATGATGAAGGCGGCCTGTTTGGCCCGATCCGGGACGCGCTGGGTCAGCCAGGCGGAGGCGGGCGCCGTATCGACCTGGTTGTTCACAGGCTGCATGATGAATGTCACATCGACGGCACGACGATCACCGGACTGGATGCGGTCAATCTGTGCATAGCCGAGTCCCCGGGCGCCGATATCAGCAGCGCCGGTGATGCGCTCGGAAAAATCCTCGGGAAAGGTAAAGCTGCCATCGGCGCCGCTGAAAACGGTGACGACGCTGGCGCCCCGGGCATTGGCATCACGGGTATAAATGACCTGCATTCCGGACAGAGGATTGCCGTTGGCATCCAGCACACGGCCGGACAAGGTGGCGGCACTGGCCGGGGTGAAATAACAAGCCAGTATCATTGCCAGATAAGTAAGCCAGAGGCGTTTGATGTTCATCGTATGATTTCCCGTAATTAAGAATGGTTAACGGCGAATGGCGCGCAAAAAGGCGAGCACTTTTTCCAGTTCATCAGTTGTATAGGCCCCGATCCAGTCCACGTGTTCCCAGGTCGATCCTTCAGAAATCGAAAGGGATAGCTCCGGGGGAATGGTGAGCTGTACCGGCGGGACGACCGTGAGGTCAAAAAACAGTGTGCCGGACACACCCTGAGCCAGAATGACGGCCGGCATGTCTTCATCACCGAGATGGACGGTTTGTACCGCCGGTGTTTCCAGGTTGCGCAATGCCCTGACAGTGCCAGGCACATTGAGGATGGGTGCGGCGACCGGGATACCGATGCCTTCCACTTCGTGGCAGGTGGAACAGCGGTTGATGCCCTTGTCATAGGCATCGAAAAACAGCTCGCGGCCTTCCTGTTCAGCACCGGCCAGGGGAATGCGTCGGGGGTCGGCCACTTCGATACCCAGGGATGCCAGTGGATCATTGTTGGTGAACTGCGGATTGAAGATACCGTTCAGGCTGGCGACATAGGTCAGCACCGCCGTGAGGTCTTCCGGTGAGAGCGCATTGCCGAAGGCGGCCATGGGCGTATTAGGAACACCGTTAGCAGTCACGCTGGCGATGTAGAGGGCATCAAATTCACGCGCTGCTAGCCGGGGCGCGCCAGCCGCCAATCCACCCACGCCATGGCAGTAACTGGTGGCGCAGGTCATGCGGTAGATCTCTTCCCCACGGTTCAGCACCGGGTCGTCCAGGTTGGCTGCATCAATGGCAGGTGGACGTTGATTGCGAGGAATATTAATACGGAAGCTCTTTTCTTTCATGACTTATTCTTCCTCCGGCAACGTAAAAACCATGATCGCCGATCCTGAGCGAAAGGTCGTGTTGGGAAACAGTGCACCGAGCATGCCGCCGGTGATGCTGCTCTGCCAGCCCACGGGCGTGGCAATGTACTGGGTATCGCCGACGGCATAAGATACAGCGGAGCCCCGATGACCGGCGCCGGTCTGGAAACTCCATAGAAGGTCGCCGTTGGTGGCGTCGAAGGCCATGAACCAGCCTTCGGGGTCACCCGTGAATACCAAGTCGCCGGCAGTGGTGAGGATGGACGCCATCAGAGCATACTGGGACGGGATCGACCAGACGCGTTCGCTTGTAACTGGATCCCAGGCATCAAGGTGCGCGTAGCTTTCCCGGCCTTCCGGTAATTCGTTGACGAAACCACCGCTGGAATAAAAGATGCCTTCGCTGGCAGGCTGGTCGGTGGCGGAGATGTCGGCGCAGAACTCGAGTGCGGGTATATAAAGCAGACCGGTTCTCGGGGAGTAGGCATTCTGGTTCCAGCTCTTGCCACCGATGGCAGTCGGGCAGACGTTAACAGTTTCACCGAGTTTCGGTTCACGGCGGCCGAGTAATTGGCCGTTTTCGCCGATGCCGGAAATCCAGGTGTTAACTTCCGGTACGGCAAAGCCACCTAGGTATTCACCAGAGGTACGGTCGAGCACAAACACCAGGCCGCTCTTGCTCATGTGGGCTAGGATCTTGCGCATCTGGCCGTTGATTTCACGATCCATCAGGATCACTTCGTAGGCGGAATCGAAGTCCCAGACATCGCGCGGAATTTCCTGGAAGTGCCAGGCCAGTTCACCGGTGTCGGCATGCAGCGCAATGACACTGGCCGTATAGAGGTTGATGCCATCTTCGTCGGCGCGACCATCCGGGGCACGATCGCCTGAATAAAAGTCTCCGGCAGCATTGCCTGTGCCCCAGTAAATGAGATCGAGTTCGGGGTCGTAAGAGCCGGTCATCCATGGGGCGCCGCCACCATATTTCCAACTGTCGCCTTTCCAGCTGTCATGGCCGGGCTCGCCGGGTCCGGGAATGATATAGAATCGCCAGCGCAGGCGACCGGTATCGATGTCGAAAGCAGTGAGGTAGCCGCGGAAGGCGCCATCGCCACCATTCTGGCCAACCACTACCATGTCCTTCACGATCAGCGGTGCGCCGAGGATATTGCAGCCGCACTGGCGGGAATCATCCACGTACACCTTCCAGGCTTCGCCGCCTGTGTTTTTGTTCACGGCGACTAGGGCATGGTCGAGTGTGCCCATGATGACTTTGTCGCCGGACAAGGCTACGCCCTTGTTCTGTACGAAGGCTCCGGCGCTGCCGGGTTTGACGAAATCGGGGCGGAAGGAATGCTCGTACTTCCACAGCACTTCCCCGGTAGCCGCATCGAGCGCGTAGATCCAGTTGCTCTTGGTGGAGATGTACATGACGCCGTCGATGACGATGGGTGTTACAGTCAGGCCATCGCCGTAGTCGTCGGTGTTGAAGACCCATGCCGGACGTAATCGACTGACGTTCTGACGATTGACTTGGTCGAGACCGCTATAGCGCCATGCTGCCTGGCTGCCGCCATAGCTGGGCCAGTCGGCACCGGTGGCCCCGGCAAGGGAGCCTTGCTGGGGCAGGACGCAAGGTGACACGAACAGGAAAAGCAGGCATAACAGGTGCCGTGTGTAATGGCTTGGGCTGTGGAAAATGCTCGTCATGAAATCCCCTTGATCGGCGCCGGTGTTGTTCTTGGTTATGAAGGCGCTGAATTGATTAAAGCATTCCCAATATTTATGTCAATAACAGTGCCCGGGTATAAAAAACAATCGGTACGCGCAGAAAAAAGCCGGCACTGGGCCGGCTTTTTACAGGGATTGGATCCCGTATTACGGATTGATCATGGCTGGATCCCAATGCTCGTCGGCTTTGCCATCAACGAAACGCCAGGTGTCGAACCAGGTAGTGTAGTAGAACTCGCCTTCCTTGGTGGGATGGGGATACCGGCGGGGCATCATCACTGTGACCAGGTCGTCTTCGGCAGTGACTGAAACCACTTCGGTGGTCAGTTCGCCGCAGTTGTCCACGCGCGGGCGGTTCATGACCTCGGTAAAGTAGTAGATGACGCCCGCCAAGCCGGAGGCGGCATTCGGGTTGTGCTGGATGTAGGCGTCAGTCAGCCATTCGCCGGCAAGGTCCCATTGGTTGCACTGCAGCAGCTCGCGCATGATGTGGAGGGCGGCCTGCTTGTTGCGGTGCAGCGCCGGATCGCTGTCGGAAAAGAGTGATTCGGGATTATCGACGCCAACGACAGGCTCCTGCGCAAGCAGTGGAAAACTGGCCAGTATAAGCAGCGATGCAAAAATGCGGGTCAGGGTCTTCATGGATGGTTTCCTCTATTTACTGTATGCCGGGCTTGCCATTCACAAATGGATGGTCTGTGGATTCCCGGGCCGCCTATTGTAACCACAGTTGCAGGGAATAATCGAACCCCGGCCGATGCGCTACCGCGGTGCCAGTTCGAAGACGAGGAGGACGTTGCCGGTATCGCCGTTCTTCACGCCCACGTAACCCGACGTCACCAGCAGCAAGCCGTCCTCGACGATCTGGCCAACGGCACCTAAGGAGCCACCTTCGGCAGGTACATCGTTGATGGTCTCGAACGTGCGGGCCGTGTCGTATTCCCAGAGGGTCTCGCCGGTCGTGGTGGACAGGGCGCGCAGCATGCCGTCCCAGCTTGGTGAAAACAGGATGTCGTGACTCAGCGTGACCGGTCCTTCAAGGCCGGGATGGTTTTCCATGCCCGCTACCGGCGGGATAGTACGTTGCCACACCACAGCACCATCAATATGGCGAACGGCGGCTATGTCATTGTTACCCATGCCCCAGTAACTGTTCTTCGCATCGGCAGCGCCGCCCCAGACGATCTTGCCGCCAAATACGGTAGTGTCTTCCACGAGTGCGGCCTGCCAGAGTACGTTGCCTGTGGCCCTGTCATAGGCACGCACCATGCCGCTTTTCTGGCCGGCCACCAGGATGTCGCCATTTGCCGTCGACACCAGCATCGCGGAGGAGCCGTAATCCTGGTCCGGGCCGCATTCGTCGAAAGCATTGGGTGTCATGCAGATCACCGTCCAGATATCGTCGGGCGTGCCCTGGTGGCTCCAGCGAATTTCACCATCGGCGAGGGCAAGCGCCATGACCGCATCGGTGGCGATGTCGGCCGGGGCGCTGTAGGCATCGCCGGTGGTCACATACAGCTGACCAAGTTCTTCATCAAGAGTCGGTGCGCTCCAGATGGCAGCGCCGGACGGACCGAATTTGCCATCGGCGGTTTCTCCTGCCGGAGACTGGATGGTGTAAGTCTTCCATACAGTACCGCCATCCGCTGCATCGAGTGCCACAACACTGCCGCGGAACGAACAACAGGGGTAGGTCGGTACCGCACCAAGCCCTTCCTCGCTTGAGGATACGCCGATGACGATCAGGTCGGGGGATGCCGTGCCCGGCAGTTGAACGAATTGCGGGGCCCCGGTCAGGATGGCCGCGCGATGGTCCTCCACCTTGTTTTTCCAGACCTCACTACCGGTCATGGCATCCACGGCATAGACGTTGGCGCTGCGATCGCCGAACACCAGGAGCCAGCGCTCATTGACCTGCTCGACCAGGGGGCTGGTCCTGACACCGTTGTCGGCCTGGAAGACCCAGTCTTCACAGCCAGTATCGCGATCCAGTGCATAGACCTTGCCGTTTTCGTCACCGATGAAGATCCGGTTGCCCAGGAGTGCGGGGTTGCCGATGACGGAGCGAACACCGTCAAAACCGAAGGCCCATTTCAGTGACAGCCGGGGCAGGGTAGTGCTGTCGATCGGGTTGGAGGGGTCGTCATTGTGGCGGGTGTTGGCTGAAGAGCCGCCCCAGCCCTGCCAGGTATCCTGTTCTGCGGGCATGAAGTTGTTGCCTGCGGAGCAGGCAGCCCCGTGTGCGAATGGCGACAGTGCCAGCAGGGCTAGCATGACGATGATTGAATGGTGCCGCATGGGAATGCTCCGGTTTTCCCGATTGTAGATGAACACGCTCCGGCGTGGAAAATTTCCGAGCCTGAAAAAAACCCGGTTACTGGTGGCAACCGGGTTTTGTTCAAACGGAACGTTTATCAGAACGTCATGTTCACCCCGAACACATAACGGCGACCGATGGCATCGTAAAGTCCGTTGATGCCGCTGGTGCCGCCGAGGAAGCCGACGCCGTCACCCGGGGTGAGAGGCGGAGCCTCGTCGAACAGGTTGTTGATGGTCATGAACATGTTGTAGGTCCTGCCGCCCTCACCGGAGAAGTCGTAACCCAGCGTGAGGTCGGTGATGAACACGGATTCGATCGTGTTGTCATCCTTTTCTCCCGGCGGGCTGAACCAGTCCTGTATCCAGCTGTCGATGTACTGGCCATTCAGGAAGGCTCTGAAATCACCTCTGGAGTAGGTCAGGTTGGTGAGGAAGCGGTTAGAGGGGTCGGAACGATTCAGGTAGTCCCTGGGTGCACCAGGTACCAGCTGGGATCTTTCGTCGATGTGACTACCAAGGAGGCGCCAGCTCAAGCTTTCATCCCCGCCGAACAGGCTGATGTCGGTGGTGTACCGCATTTCCAGGTCGAAGCCTTTCAGGCGCAGTTCATCCAGGTTGAAGTAGATGGTGGTGATTCGGGTGATCTGTCCCGTTTCAGGACTGCGTTCGATCAGGTCGCACAATTCCTGTGCGCCGGCGAAGCAGTTGTCCACGATATCCTGGAAGGGCGGCTGGGCCATGGCTCCGTCGATCTTGATGTCATACCAGTCACCGGAAATGGAGAAGCCCGGCAGCCAGCTTGGTTGGTACACGGCACCGAAGGTCAGGGTATCCGCTTCTTCGGGATTAACAGTCGGGTTGCCGGCATTACGGCTGGCAGTGAAGATGAAGCTGTTGCCGAGGAAGGGGTCGACCACGGCGGTGCCGCCGGCTGTCTCGTCATAACGCTCCCTCAGAAGGGCGGCCCTGACGTCGCGGGAGCTGGTGGCTCTTACCCTGAGGTCATCATTGATCTGCCAGCTCAGGCCCACTTTCCATGACTCGATACCGCCGGAACCGGTGTAGTCAGCGTACCGGTAGGCCAGGCTGGCATCGAGTTGCTGGATCATGCTGGCATCGGCGATCAGGGGGACGTTGATTTCACCGAAGACTTCGTCAACTTCGAAACCGCCGTTCAGGATGGTGGTCGGCGTCTGGATGGATCCGGTGAACAGGACGCGGGACAGGTTGCCGGCACCCTGGAAGCCCGGAGGTACACTGCCTGCCCGGATGCCTGCCATGCCGCCCGGGAAATTCTCCGGGATCAGGCCGCGGAAACCGGTGTTCTGGCCATTGAGGTAAACGAATTCATCTTCCAGTTCCCTCACGGACTGGTAGACGTCGTCCTCGCGATGGGAAGCCCCGAAAAAGGCCAGGATCGGTCCGGCACCCCAACCTTCATGCAGTTCGCCGTCCAGGGTGATTTCGAAGAAGGATTGTTCGTACAGGCTTTCGATGAATTTCTCTTCATCCATCACATAATTGATGCCCTCTGGTGTGGATGCCGCGCTCTGGACACCGCCAAGCAGGTTGATGGGACGGCAATCACCCCATTGCGCGGGATTGACGATGGCGGCGTAACAGGCAGGCTGCCCATTGGGTCCAACGACCGCGTCCATGGCCGGGAACAGGTACTGCAGGTCGGGGCCGTTGAAGAATTGCTGGCGCTGGTCGACGCGGCCGTACTGGGCGTAACCCTTGACGTTCCAGTCGGTGAAGAAGCCGGCGTCCTGCAGGCGTAGGTTGAAACCGACGGTGCCGGACTTGGATCGGTCGTTCTGGGTGATCGTGTACTGGCCAAGCGGATTGTCTGCCCGGTTGTCGCCGATCAGGGCCATGTTGAAGGAGGCGAGACCCTCGTCATCCATGATCTGCTGGACGTTGGCCGGCAGGAACGGGGTGGAGAACCATGGGCTTTCCACTTCAGTAAAGCCGTAAATACCCTGGGCATAGACGTTCAGGTTGTCCGATACGTCGAGGTCGTAATAGACGAACACGTTGTCCCTGACGTTGCGGGCGGCAATCTGGTTGTCCGCATCGTTCTGCCAGTCTCGAGTTGACTCGGTCAGTGCCTGGCAGTTACAGCCGCCAATGAACTTCCCGACACCGGAAAATGTCTGGGGGCCTGCCACCACGTTACCACTGTTGTCTCGGGAGAATGCCCAGCGATGCAGGGCAGAAGTGGGAGCATTGATGACGCCGCCGGTGGATACCGCAGTGGATACCACGTAGTCGCGGGTGATCAGCGTGGGACCAGCGGGGTCCGGGTTGGTGATACGTGCCTGTTGCCTGTACCAGTCCCTGTCTTCCACGGCCTCGAGGGAGCGTATCTCTTCCTGCCGGAACGAGTCGATGGACAGTAGCAGGTGGCCGTTGGCACCAATGTCCATGCCGTGGGTAATACCCAGCTCGGTGTTGTCGCCGTCTGCCCGGGAGGAGGTCCCGACCTGTGCCTTGACCTTGGTGCCGTTGTAGTCGGTATCAAGGATGAAGTTGATAACCCCTGCGACGGCATCGGTGCCGTACGCGGCGGAAGCGCCGCCGGTGACTGCCTGAACGCTGCGGATAGCCGCTTCAGGCAACGCGCTTACGTTGGGAATGCCCCAGCGATTGCCGGCCGGGACGCGCCGCCCGTCTAGCAGGATCAGGGACCGCTGCGAACCAGCGCCACGCAGGTTCAGGTTGGCGCCAGCCGAGTTCCACCCCACCTGACTTGGGCGCTGGTTATTGAAAAACTGCGGCAGCTTGCTGAGTGACTCACCGAGCTGGCCCGGGTCTATGAACGCGAGCTCATCGAGGCCCAGGTCGGTTACCGGCGTGGGTGATTCCATGCCTTCGCGCTGGATGCGCGTACCCGTGATCTGAATTTCTTCGATTTCATCCTGGGCAAGCGCCTGCGTCGCTAGCGAGGTGGCCAGTGCGAATGCAGAAAGCTTCAGAGTGTTGGATGCAAGGTGCGTCCTTTTATGAATGTATGGTAATGCGGGCTGATTTCTCAACTTCATGGATTTTCCCCTTGTTTAGTTTAAACACGTCTTCATTAATTAAAGACGGGATGTGTGTCCTTCAGCTCATCCGGACCTGTATCCGGAGACATTCATTGCCTCGCTGAGCGTTTTTCCAAAACGGATCAGGCAAAGCTGATGAGGCCGAGACGAGGGATCCTTTCCATTCAGAAGTGATCGGCGGAAAGTGATACCTGTTCCCTTTGCATGAGGTACATAGGGATAGTTCTGATGATTGCGCAAGCAAAACAAGAAAAACCGAAGCGGCAAGGGCTTTGGAATAGATAGTCCTTAATAAAGACTTTTAGCTGATGGCGCTGGGATTGTGGTAAATGTTGAAGCTGTTGCCGCCAAGGAAGCCGACTAGCGTGACATTGAACTCCTGTGCCAGTTCGACAGCGAGGGAGGAGGGGGCACCGACAGCGACGAGCATGGGGCAGCCGGCCACGAGGGCTTTCTGCATCAGTTCGAAACTGGCGCGACCGCTGACAATGATGCCCATCTCCCTGAGAGGCAGCAGGCGGGCGCGGAGCAATCCACCGACGAGCTTGTCCATGGCGTTGTGACGGCCGACATCCTCGGTGATGTTCAGGATTTCCCCGTGCGCATTGAACGTAGCCGTGGCATGGCAGCCGCCTGTCTGGTGGAACAAGGACTGTTTTTCACGGAGCCGTTCGCCCAGCTTGAACAACAGCTTGCGCGGCAGGGTGAAATCGTTGTCGAGCAGGGCGTCGCAGCCGCTGGTGCTCAGCGCTTCCAGTGATGCCTTGCCGCACACGCCGCAACTGGAGGACGTATAAAAATGCCGGTCGAGGCGCGCGATGTCGAAAACGGTCTCGTTGAGCAGTTCCAGGCGAATGACATTGTCGGCGCTGTCGTCGATGGATTCGATGTCGTTGATGTCGCGAATGATGCTTTCGCTGAAGAGGAAGCCGCAGGCGAGATTGAAATCGTCGCCGGGTGTGCGCATGGTGATCGAAATGCTTTTGTGGAGTCGTCCCCTGAGAGCATCGCGATACCCCAGGCGAATCTCCAAGGGTTCCTCGACCGCCACGATGTCATCTTTTTCACGGCGTTCGCTGGCACGAACACTCGTGATGGTGATGGTGGCGTTTGGCTTGCCGTCTTCCGTCATGCAATTTCCGGATTGGCGCTCAGTTGGCCGGCCTGATCAGGCGCTGATGTTCAGGCGTCAGGATCACGTCGGCTGCCCGTACCGGAAAATCCCCGTCAGGCAGGTCGTTGAAATAGTGCTCCAGTGTATTGCCCACGGCGGGAAAGGCAATCTTGGTCCATGGAATTTCCTCCTGCCTAAACAGGTCGACCTCCAGGCTTTCGGGGCCGGCGGCAAAATCCAGGTCGAGCAACGTCGCCCTGTAAAACAGCTGCACTTGGTTGATATGCGGCAGGTTGTAATAGGCATAGAGGCCGTGCAGGTCTATGCGGGCGCAGGCTTCTTCCCGGGTTTCCCGCAAGGCGGCCTCCTGGGTGGTTTCAGCGTTCTCCATGAAACCGCCGGGCAGGGTCCACAAACCGTAACGGGGTTCGATGGAACGCTTGCACAACAGGACCCTGTCTTCAAAGCAGGGTAGCGAGCAGACAACGATGCGGGGGTTCTGGTAATGGATTTCACCGCAGGCGTCGCAGATATAACGCTCCCGGTCGTCGTTTTCCGGTTTCCTGAAGCTGAGTTCGCCGGCGCAGGCGGGACAATATTTCATGTGGCTAGTGTTTCAGGAAGAAACAAAGGTTTCAATGTTCAGGTGAACAGTGTCTGTTGTTTTAGTTCTTCAGCTGTCGCTGGTTCCTGTGCCCACATCTTGACGGTCCTGATGGCATTGTCCTGGACATTAAGGATTTCAACGCAGTGATAGGGCAGCCGCACGCAGACATTTTTTTCGGGAATCATCTCGAGCATCTCGGTAAGCAGGCCATTGAGGGTCTTGGGACCGTCCAACGGTAGGTCCCAGTCAAGCGCCTTGTTGATTTCGCGGATGGTTGCGGTGCCGTCAATGATGTAGCTGCCGTCCTGCTGGGGGTGGATGTCGTCAGTTTCCTCGGACAGGTTGGTGGTGAAGTTGCCGACGATCTCCTCGAGGATGTCCTCGATAGTGATGATGCCTTGTACATCGCCATACTCGTCCACCACCATCGCCATGCGTTTCTTGTTGTTCTGGAACTTGAAACAGTTGCGTATGCAGTGGTGTCGATTCCGGCACAAAATAGGCTTCCTCGATCAGTTGCATCAACTCCGCCTTGTTGATTTCATCGAGGTCGATGAGCTTGGTCATGTTGCGCATATGTAAAAAGCCGATGACTTCGTTGAGGTCTTTCTTGAATACCGGCATCAAGGTGTGTGAGCTCTTGCTAATTGCTTCCATGATCTCATCGATGTCGTCATCAAAGTCGAGTCCGATCACTTCATTGCGTGGCACCATGATGTCCTCGACGGTAGCCTTTTCCAGGTCGAGGATGTTCAGCAGCATGCCATGGCGTTTGCGGGGAATGAGGCCGCCGCTTTCGTCGAGCACGGTGCGCAGTTCTTCCTTGGTCAGGTGCAGGGAGTTGCCGCCTTCCACTTTCAGGCCGCACATCCTGACCAGGCCGTTGGACACCTTGTTGATCGTCCACACGGCAGGGTAAAACAGTTTCATCAGGACAATCAGCAGCAAGGAGGACGGGTAGGCCACTTTTTCCGGGTACAGGGCAGCGATGGTCTTCGGTGTTACTTCGGAAAAGATCAGCACGATGATCGTCAGCAGCACCGGGGCGAGAATGAAGCCGAGGTTGCCCCAAAGGCGCACGGCGATGGCGGTGCCCACGGAGGCGGCGATGAAGTTGACAAGGTTGTTGCCGATCAGGATCAGACCGATAAGGCGGTCGGGCTGGTCCAGCAATTTGCCGGCGCGGATGGCGCCGCGGTGGTTGTGCTTGATCAGGTGGCGCAGGCGGTACCGGTTCAGGGCCATCATGGCCGTTTCCGAACTGGAAAAATAGGCGGACATCAGGATAAGGGATACCAGGACGCCCAGCAGGACAGTGAGTGACGTTTCTTCCAAAGGAGTAACCAGTTATTGGGTTATACGCGGTCCAGGATGATTTCGAGGACGAACTTGCTGCCGAAATAGGCCATGATCAGGAAAGCGAAGCCGGTCAGGATCCAGCGGTTGGCGGTTTTACCGCGCCAGCCGAGCTGGTGCCGGCCCCAGAGCAGGATAGCGAACACGAACCAGGAAATCGTCGACAGCACAGCCTTGTGGCTCAGGTGCTGGCCGTAAAAATCTTCCATGAAGATGGCGCCGGTCAAGAGAACTCCGGTGAGCAGGATCAAGCCAAGCCAAAGCATTTCGAACAGCAACGCTTCCATAGTTTCCAGCGGTGGTAGATGGCTTACCAGCGTGAAGGAGCGTTTTTCCTTCAGCAGGCGGTTCATGAACGAGATTAGTAGGGCCTGAAATGCCGCGATGGTGATAATGCTGACGGCAAGGATGCCGAGCATGATATGCAGCACCACACCGGCAGACATGTTTTCCACCGGGTCATAGGTGCTGGGTAGCAGCACCGAGCCCAGCAGGCAGACCAGGGCAAGGGGAAACAGGTACAGGAAAAGATTGTCGAGAGGCTTTTTCCAGCTGCTCACGAGCACCGCCACCACAATGACCCAGCTCACCAGTGATGCGACCTTGAAAAAACTAAAATCTATACCGCGCGGATCCAGGGTAATGAGCAGGATCACCGCGAGGTGGGTGATCACGGCCACAGTGCCGGTAGCCTGCACCCGGCGCCTGTCCTGGTGGTTGGTGGTAAGATTCTGGCGCTGAAAGAAGGACCCCAGGCCGTAGCTGATTGCCGCAACCAAGCCGGCCATGGTGCTGAGAATGGGAGTTATCATGGTAAAAGTCTCTCATAACGGGCTCCGGCGTTGAAGTCCTTTTTCGGCGGGAAGCACAGGAATTAATTGGCCTGCAGCCCTGTGTTCATGCCGCCTGATTTTGTAGAATGGCGCACTTTGCACGAGCTCGATCAACCCTGGCAGGAAATGACAGACGCATGTTCGAAAATTTAACCGACAGACTTTCGCATACTCTGCGCAGCCTTACCGGCAAGGCCGTCCTGACTGAAGACAATATCCAGGAAAGTCTTCGCGAGGTTCGCCGGGCATTGCTGGAAGCCGACGTTGCCCTGCCCGTCGTGCAGGAATTTGTCGACAAGGTTAAGTTCCGCGCAGTCGGCCAGGAAGTCAGCAAGAGCCTTACCCCGGGCCAGGCCTTCATCAAGATCGTGCAGGCCGAACTGCAGGCGCTGATGGGCGAGGCCAATGAGGCGCTCGACCTGAAAGTAACACCGCCGGCGGTCATGTTGATGGCGGGCCTGCAGGGTGCAGGTAAGACCACCACGCTGGCGAAACTGTCCCTGTGGCTGAAGAACACGCAGAAGAAGTCCGTCATGGTGGTGAGCGCCGACATCTACCGTCCGGCCGCCATAAAGCAGCTGGAAACCCTGGCCGGCGAAGTAGGTGTAACTTTCTTCCCCAGCAACTCCGACCAGAAACCGGAGCAAATCGCCAGGGACGCCATCGCCGCGGCGAAAAAGCAGTTCATTGACGTACTGTTCATCGATACCGCGGGCCGCCTTGCCGTGGACACGGAAATGATGGACGAGATCAAGGCTTTGCATGCGGTGGCCAATCCGGTGGAGACCCTGTTCGTGGTCGACGCCATGACCGGTCAGGATGCGGCGAATACCGCCAAGGCCTTCAACGATGCGTTACCGCTGACGGGTGTCATCCTGACCAAGGCCGATGGTGATGCTAGGGGCGGTGCCGCGCTGTCGGTGCGCCATATCACCGGCAAACCCATCAAGTTCCTTGGTATCGGGGAAAAGGTAGACGGCCTCGAAGCGTTCCATCCGGATCGTATCGCTTCCCGCATCCTTGGCATGGGCGATGTCCTGTCGCTGATCGAGGACGTCGAGAAGAAGGTCGACAAGGAGAAAGCGGAAAAACTGGCCAAGAAGATCAAGCGTGGCCAGCGCTTCGACCTGCAGGATTTTAAGGAGCAGCTCGAACAGATGAAGAATTTGGGCGGCATGGCCAACATGCTCGATAAGATGCCCGGATTGAGCAGTACCCAGAAAGCCGCCGCCGGCCTAGTGGATGACAAGACCTTCGGCCGCATGGAAGCGATCATCAATTCCATGACTGCCCGGGAGCGCCAGCGCCCTGAACTGCTCAACGGCTCCCGCAAGCGTCGCATCATCCAGGGTTCGGGAACCTCCATCCAGGATCTCAACCGCCTGCTCAAGCAGCACAAGCAGATGCAGAAAGTGATGAAAAAAATGAAGGGCGGGGGCATGGCCAACATGATGCGCGGTCTTGGCGGAATGGGCGGCATGAAACCACCCGGTGGCTTCCCGCGGATGTAAAATATCCGCACCAAAAAATCCAAATTTTTTGGTAACTTACAGTTTTAAACGGAAAAATTTTCCCGTAGAATACCGCCCTTTTTTCCGGTCCCGGATTTTGTGCATGACAGGGCCCTGGGCCAGTGACCGGTACATAGTTTATTTTCTTAGCGGAAACAAATAGTTATGGTAACAATCAGACTCTCAAGAAGCGGTGCCAAGAAGCGTCCATTCTACCACCTGACAGTAGCAGACAAGCGCTTTGCCCGTGACGGCCGATTCATCGAGCGCGTCGGTTTCTTCAACCCGGGTGCCCGTGGCCAGGAAGAAAAGCTGCGTGTTGACATGGAACGGGTGAAGTTTTGGCAGGGCCAGGGCGCTATTGCCAGCGACCGTGTTGCCAAGCTGCTGAAGGATGCCGAAAAGGCAGTCACCACAGCCGCCTAATAAGGCTAGGCTGCGGAATGCGAGATGACGCAGCCCTCCGGTCAGCCTGAAGGATATACCACGCTGGGCAGGATCGGGGCGGCGGTCGGCATCAAGGGCTGGGTCAGACTGGTCTCGTTTACAGACCCGGCCGACAACATCCTCCAACACAGGCACTTTATCCTGGCCCCCGCAAATGGCGGCACGGGAAAGGCTCCAGGCGATGTTGAAAAGATTGAGATAGACGAGAGCAGGATCCAGGGCAAGGGGTTTATTGGCCACATCTGCGGTTGTGATGACCGGGAACAGGCCAGGCAGTACACGGGACGTGAGCTGCTGGTGGCAAAGACCACGCTGCCTGACCTGGAAGAGGACGATTTTTACTGGTTCCAGCTGGAAGGTCTGCAGGTCATCAACTTGCAGGATGAAAACCTCGGAACCGTGCATCACCTGATGGAGACCGGGGCAAACGATGTCCTGGTGGTGAAACCGACGGGGCAGAGCCTGGATGACCAGGAGCGACTGATCCCCTGGATCCGCGAACAGGTGATAAAGCAGGTTGACCTTGAGGGCGGTATCGTCCGGGTCGATTGGGAAAGGGATTACTGAACGGCACAGCAATGCGGGCAGGAATCGTCACACTTTTCCCGGACATGTTTACTGCAGTCAGTGACTATGGTGTCACTGGTCGGGCGATCAGGGATGGCCTCGTCGAGGTTAGTTACTGGAATCCCCGGGACTACACCGAAGACAAGCACCGCACCGTGGATGACCGGCCTTATGGCGGTGGGCCCGGGATGCTGATGAAGACCGAACCGATTGAAATGGCGGTAGGAGCGGCGAAGGCCGCGTTGCCCCACGCGAAGGTAATCTACCTGACGCCGCAGGGCAGGGTTCTCGACCAGACAGCTATAAACAGGCTGGCTAGCGAAGAAGCCATCATCATGTTGTGCGGGCGTTATGAAGGAATCGATGAGCGAGTCATCGAAACCCAGGTGGATGAAGAATGGTCACTGGGCGATTACGTACTCAGTGGCGGGGAACTAGCGGCTATGGCCTGCCTCGATGCCATCATCCGGTTACAGTCGGGCGCGCTGGGTAGTGAAGAATCCGCCGGCCAGGACTCGTTTATGCAGGGTTTGCTGGATTGCCCGCATTACACTAGACCTGAACATTACGCTGGGAGGTCGGTGCCGGGCGTGCTCCTGAGCGGTGACCATGAGGCGATACGGCGCTGGCGGCACAAGCAAAGCCTGGGCAGAACCTGGCAGCGGAGGCCGGAGTTGTTAGAGCAACTGGAATTGACGAAAGAGCAGCAAGATTTACTGAAAGAGTTTATCGAAGAACTCGAATCAGGAAGTTGAAGTAACAATTTATGAATTGAAAGTTAAATGCCCGCGGGCAATCAGTGGTGGAAACAATGAAGAACAGCATTATTGAAAAAATTGAAAAGGCGCAGATGAAGACCAACGTGCCTGAATTCTCCCCGGGTGACACCGTGGTGGTTCAGGTGCGCATTAAGGAAGGTGACCGTGAGCGTCTGCAGGCTTTCGAAGGCGTCGTTATCGGCAAGCGCAACCGCGGCCTGAACTCCGCGTTCACAGTGCGTAAGATGTCACACGGCGTTGGCGTGGAACGTACTTTCCAGACCCACAGCAACCAGGTGGAAAGCATCACCCTTAAGCGTCGCGGTGACGTGCGCCAGGCCAAGTTGTACTACCTGCGTGACCTGACCGGTCGTGCCGCCCGCATCACAGAAAAACTGGGCAAGAAAGTCGATTCCGGCCAGGAAGACGGCGTCTCCATAGCTGCACAGGTTGAAGCGGCGGTTGCAGAAGAGCCGATCGTTCAAGAGGTCTCTGAACAGGAAGAATCCAAGTAAGATTCTTCCAGACAGCAGGATGCCCGGGCCGGGTTGAAATTTTCATTGGAATGAATTTACATTGTGGCGGGTCGCTTGTTTAACACCTACCTAGAGAAGACTATGCAAAAAGCCGGCAAAGCAATTCTAATTTTTGTTTGTTTTGTCCTGCCATTCCAGTCGCCACTGCAGGCGCAGACTACGGATGAGGCTATAGTCGCCATCCGGAATGTATTCGAAACCACCCAGCCGAACATGATCATCGAGGCCATAGTACCCAGTCCTGTCGAGGGCATGTACGAGGTCACGCTGCTGAATGGTCAGACCATCTACGTCACCGGTGATGCCCGGTTTCTAATCCCAGGTGACATGTACGAGGCACTGCCCGAAGGCCTCGTCAATCGCAGCGAGGAAAGCCGCAACATGGTGCGCGCAAAAAAGATCGCCGCTGTGCCGGAAAGTGAAATGATCATATTCGAGCCTAAAGATGGCCGCAAGGCGACCATCACCGTCTTCACCGATGTCGATTGTCCTTACTGCCGTCAGCTGCACGGGGAAATGGATCGCCTCAACGAACTGGGCATCGCGGTCAGGTACCTGGCTTATCCCCGGACCGGGCTTAACACCGAAACCCACAAGAAAATGACTTCCACCTGGTGTGCGGAAGACCGCAATGTCATGTTCACCAGCGCCACCCGAGGCGGTGGTGTACCGGAGGCGACCTGCAACGATCCAATCGCGTCGCATTACCAGCTCGGTAGGGAAGTGGGCGTGACGGGAACGCCGGCTCTGGTCCTAGAAGATGGCACCATTCTTCCCGGCTACGTACCGGCTGATACACTCGCTGGCTACCTCCTAGGCACGGCTCCCCAGTAAACCTTTTTCCAGCAGCAATCTCGATGGATTGCCGTCCTTCAGCCCTCTATAATTAGCCCTTTTTTTATGTGCAGAAACCCTGCACTGAGTGAATGATCGTGGATCCCATCAAAATCGGAATATGCGGACTTGGGACTGTCGGTTACGGCACCTATACCGTTCTCAGCAACAACAAGGATGAAATCGCCCGTAGAGTCGGTCGCGAACTGATCGTGTCCCACATGGGTACGCGTAGCATCAAGCCCCACCAGGATGTTGGCAACACCAGGGTCAGCAACGATGTGTTCGCTGTGGCCGATGATCCTGAAGTCGATATTGTGCTGGAGCTGATCGGTGGTTACGATGTGGCCCGCGAGCTGGTACTGCGCGCCATTGCCAACGGTAAACACGTGGTGACCGCCAACAAGGCGATGATCGCCGTGCACGGCAACGAAATCTTCGCTGCCGCCCGCAAAAAGAATGTCCTGGTCGACTACGAGGCGGCCGTGGCTGGCGGCATTCCTATAATTAAGGCCATTCGTGAAGGCCTGGCTGCCAACCAGATCGAGTGGCTGGCTGGCATTATCAACGGTACCGGCAATTTCATTCTTACCGAGATGCGGGAAAAAGGCCGCGAGTTTGCCGACGTGCTGATAGAAGCACAGACGCTCGGTTACGCGGAGGCCGACCCGACCTTCGACGTCGAGGGCATAGACGCTGCACACAAGCTCACCATCTTGGCATCCATCGCCTTCGGTATTCCGCTACAGTTTGAGAAAGCCTACACCGAAGGCATCGGCGGCATCACCATCGAGGATATCCGCTATGCGGACGAACTGGGTTACCGCATCAAGCATCTGGGTATCGCCCGCAGGTCAAATGACGGGATCGAACTGCGCGTTCACCCGACCCTGATCGCCGACGACAAGCTCATCGCCAACGTCAACGGTGTCATGAATGCTGTCATGGTGCAGAGTGATGCCGTGGGCCCGACCATGTATTACGGCGCCGGCGCGGGTGCGCTGCCTACGGCATCTGCCGTAGTTGCTGATGTCATAGACGTGGCGCGCAGTATTTCCCATCCACAAGACAGCGTCCCGGCGCTGGCATTCCAGGAAGACAGTCTGTCCGACCTACCGGTGCTGCCTATCGAGGCTGTTGCAAGCGCCTATTACTTGCGCGTGCAGGCGAAGGACAAGGCTGGTGTGTTGTCGGATATTACCGAAATCCTCGGTGACCATGAAATCAACATCGAAGCGGTGATTCAGAAAGAGCCGCGGGTGCATGACCATGAACAGGTCCTATCCGTGATCATCCTTACCGATGAGATCCAGGAAGGCACCATGAACACCGCGATCGCGAATATCGAGTCACTCGATGCCGTGTCCGGCAAGGTGACGCGCATCCGCATGGACCGGCTGGAATAGGGGAAGCAAGTGAAGTACATCAGCACACGTGGTAAGTGCCCGGCGCAGAATTTCGAGCAGGTCTTGCTGACAGGCCTGGCACCCGACGGCGGCTTGTTCATTCCCGAGCAGGTGCCGCAGGTCAGCGCCGAACAATTGCGTACCTGGAAAGACCTTGGTTATGCTGAGTTAGCATTTGAAATCATCAGGTTATACGTGGCCAATTGCATGCCCGAGGATGACCTGCGTGCCATCATCAATGACACTTATGCAGTGTTCTCGCATCCTGAAGTGGCACCACTGAGACTATTGGGTAATAACGAATACGTGCTCGAGCTCTTCCATGGTCCGACCCTGGCCTTTAAGGATTTTGCCCTGCAACTGCTTGGCAGGTTGCTAGACTATTTCCTCGCACGACGGCAAAAACACGTCGCCATTCTCGGTGCCACTTCCGGTGACACCGGCTCGGCTGCGCTGGAAGGCTGCCGGCATTGTGAATGGGTGGACATGTACATCCTCTATCCGCACAAACGGGTATCGGAAGTGCAGCGCCGGCAGATGACCACCGTTCCGGGTGATAACGTCAACAGCATCGCCATCGAGGGCAACTTCGACGATTGCCAGAACATCGTCAAGAGGGCGTTCGCCGATCAGGGCTTCCTGCCGGCCGGCTACCAGCTTGTTGCGGTGAACTCGATCAACTTCTCGCGCATCATGGCACAGATCGTGTACTACTTTTATGCCGCACTGAAAATCACTGGTGGTAAAAAGCCGGTTTCTTTCTCAGTGCCCACCGGCAATTTCGGTGACATCTATGCAGGCTACTTGGCGAAAAAAATGGGGCTGCCGGTGGACCGGCTGATCATCGCGACCAACAGGAACGATATCCTGCATCGCTTCATCAGCAGCAACCAGTACAATATGGGTAACCTGGAACCGAGCCTGTCACCGAGCATGGACATCATGGTCTCAAGCAATTTCGAACGCTTCCTATATGACCTTTTCCAAGGTAATACTGAAAAGGTAACGGCATTCGTAACAGGGCTTGGTCGTGATCCCCAGCAGGTGAGTGATGTACAGTGGCAATTCGCAAGGGATATCTTCGACAGCTGCCGTGTGGATGATGACAAGACTTGCGCCACCATTAGTGAAGTATTCGCTGCTAATGACTACCTGCTCGACCCGCATACCGCCACTGGCGTGAAAGCAGCCCGCGTCTGCCTGCATAACAATTCCATCCCAGTGGTCTGCCTTGCCACGGCGCATCCGGCAAAATTCGGCGAGGCCATAACCCGGGCAGGTCTGAAGACGCCGGCACTGCCGCCGCACCTGGCTGATCTCATGGAAAGGGAAGAGCGCCTGAATGTGTTGCCGGCAGAGTTGCCGGCGGTTACAGATTACATAAAGGAAACGCTGTAGCAGGATCAGCCGGGCGGGGCGAGCTCCACTTCGAATTCCAGTGTTTCCTCGTCGCGCAATGTCACTACCTTCACTTTGTCACCAGGCTGGTGCTGTTCAAGCGCATTGAGCAGGTCATCAGTGGTCATGATCTCATGACCGTCGACTTCCAGTATGATATCCCCGAGATAGATTTCACCGCGTCCGTTCTGACGGAAGCCGATCAGGCCAGCATTGGCCGCGGGCATGCCCTCGGTTACCTGATAAATGGGCAGGCCGCGTATTCCGCGTTGGCGCGCCCAATTATCCGGCGTATTCATTACGCCGAGCAGCGGTCTGACTTCCTTGCCGTACATCTGCAACTGGGGAACGATTTTCTTCACGGTGTTCACCGGGATGGCGAAGCCGATGCCGGACCCGTTGTTCGGATTGATTGTCTGCGAATTGACGCCGATCAGCTGGCCCAGGGAATTGAGAAGGGGGCCGCCGGAATTGCCGGGATTGATTGCCGCGTCGGTCTGAATGACGTCGCGGATGGTGCGGTTAGTCAGCGAATTAATTTCACGTCCCAGCGCACTGACGACACCGACAGTCAGTGTAGTGTCGAGTCCAAAAGGATTACCGATGGCGAGCACCTTGCGGCCCACTTCCAGTTCACCTGAGTTACCCAGAGGGAGAGGATTCAATAACGTCTTCGGTGCATCGATACGCAGCAACGCCAGGTCCTTATCGGGAGCGCGACCGATCAGTTCGGCATCCCAGGTGCTCTGGTCCTGCAAGGTAATGGTCACATGATCGGCACCCTGGATGACGTGGTCATTTGTCACGATGTAGCCTTCATCGCTCCACACGAATCCGGTACCTGTGCCTTGCGGGATTTCCTGTACGTTCAAGGAGAAAAAGTCGGTACGCCGATAGGCGCTGTTTGTAACATAGACAACCGCCGGGCTGGCCTTCTTGAAAATGTCGATGGTGTTGGCTTCATCGTCGGTATGGAAGGTCAGGTAGTCCGCCGCCGTGGAATCGATGGCGGGTAATAGCAGGCACCCTGATACTGCGAGGAAAAAGAGTAAAATAGCAATTCCGTTTTTGAATTTCATGGTCTAACCTGTCTATGGAGCCAAGCGCTTCCGTATAAAAAAAACAATAGCCGGAACTTTACATTAGGCCTGGATCCCGAAAATTAGTTCCTTCTGCTTTATATCTAACATATGGACACTCCCGACGCTTATCAACCCCGCCTGGATATATCGGTTCAACCCGATACGGACATTCCGAATTGCGGATCGTTGAGGGACTTGTTGATCGATGCCCTGGCCAGGAATGCCGACCAGGTCGCTTTCAGTTGTGACGGGGCAAAACTGTCCTATCGTGAACTCGACCGCCTGAGTGATGCCTTCGCCGCCTGGTTACTAAGAGAATCCACACTCATGCCAGGTGACCGCGTGGCGATTCAGTTACCCAACCTGTTGCAATATCCCATCACCGCGCTGGGGGTCATCAAGGCTGGGATGGTAATCGTCAATATCAATCCCCTATATACAGCCGGTGAAACCGAATACCAGTTAATCGATTCAGGTGCCAGGGCCCTGGTTACCCTGAAAGAAGTGTTACCTGTCACCAACAAGATCTTGCCGAGAACGGCGATTGACAAGGTTATTGTCACCCAGGCCGCTGAATTTCATCCCTGGCACCTGAGACTAGCTTACCGCGTATCGCAATGGCTGCGCCGTCGCAAAGGACCGCGCATCCGTTTTGCCGCTCGTATCGAGCTGGAACAGGTATTGAAAAAGGGCAGACGCTACTTGCGATTCATGCGCATGCCTGCACTGGTGGGGTTATCTCCGGTCAAACAAGATAACCAGGAATCCGGTCACCTAGGTCTCATCCAGTACACCGGCGGTACCACGGGTACAGCCAAGGGTGCCATGCTCTCCGATGCCAACATCATCGCCAACATGCTGCAGATGGATGAGGCGATTAACACACACTTGCCGCCGCCCGGCAGTGTCATCGTCGCGCCGTTACCACTCTACCATATTTACGCATTTACCCTGAATTTCGCCTATTCACTATACAAGGGTTATCACGGTGTACTCATACCGGATCCGCGTAACACCGATCGCCTGGTGAAATCCATGAAGCGTTACCGGATCAACGGCATCGTCGGGGTGTCCACTCTATATAACGTCTTGTGCCGTCATCCGGAGTTTCGCAAGCTGGATTTTTCCTCTTTGCTTGTCTGTACCTCCGGCGGCATGGCCTTGTCGGTGCCGATTGCTCGGCGCTGGGAAAAACTGACTGGTTGCCGGATTCTCGAAGGCTACGGACTGACCGAAACCTCACCGCTGGTTGCCAGCGGTTGTTACTCCGACTACCAGGAAGGCAAGATCGGCCGCGCCACCCGCTGGACCGAGCTGCGCATTGTCTCCGATACAGGCAGGGTACTGCCACCGGGCGAGGCAGGGGAGATCCAGGTACGCGGTCCGCAGGTGATGCTAGGTTACTGGAAACGTCCCGAGGAAACCGCCGACATCCTTACGGCCGATGGCTGGCTGAGTACCGGAGATGTTGGCGTAATTGATAATGATGGCTATCTCACCGTTGTGGATCGCATCAAGGACCTGATCCTGGTCTCGGGATTCAATGTCTATCCGACCGAAATCGAGGATCTGGTCGTTCGGCATCCGGACATTCGGGAAGCGGCCGTCATCGGCGTGCCTATAGAAGAAGGCGAGCAGGTGAAACTGTTTGTCATTTCCGAGAACCCCGACTTGACTGAGGAGGAGGTCATCCAGTTCTGCCGCCAGGGTTTGACGCCGTACAAGGTGCCTAGCAGGGTCGAGTTTCGCGCCACCTTGCCGCGCACCAACGTTGGCAAGATCCTGCGCCGTCAGTTGCGAAAAGATCAGGTAGCCTAACCATGGTAGAAGTGCTCGAGCGTGTGGCCGAAGCCGAGTCGCAGCTGGATGCGTCAGTTCACCCTGTACTCAGGCGTATTTATGCCACACGTGGCGTGTTCCGGGAAGGTGAGCTCCGCCTAGATCTGGCCGACCTGTTGCCGCCCGGTCTCTTGAAGAACAGCGATAACGCCGCTTCCATCCTAGCCGACGCGGTGGCTGCGGACAAAAATATTCTTGTGGTCGGTGATTTCGATGCCGATGGCGCCACCAGTTGCGCGCTGTTCAAGCTCGGCTTGCGGGCGATGGGTTATAACTATGTCGATTACCTTGTGCCGAACCGGTTTGAATACGGTTATGGACTGACACCTGAAATTGTTGCAGTCGCGCAGGCGAGGCAGCCCGACCTGATCGTGACCGTCGACAACGGTATAGCCAGCATCGATGGCGTGGCCGCGGCCAATGCCGCCGACATCGATGTGCTGGTGACGGATCATCACCTACCCGGCAACGTCTTGCCAGACGCCTGCTGCATCCTGAATCCCAACCTGCCGAATTGCGATTTTCCGAGCAAGGCACTGGCAGGTGTAGGCGTGGTGTTCTACCTTCTTTCGGCATTGCGGACTGAATTGCGTGATCGCGACTGGTTCAGCACCCGGAATCTGTCCGAGCCGAACTTGGCGCAGTTTCTCGACCTGGTTGCCCTTGGTACCGTGGCCGACGTGGTCCCGCTGGACCAGAACAACCGACGCCTTGTCCGGCACGGGATCAATATCATTCGAAGCGGCAAGGGAAGGCCCGGCATCCTGGCCTTGCTGGGCGTGGCGGGCAGGAATTCAAAAACCGTCGTTGCCAATGATCTCGCATTCGCCGCGGGTCCCCGACTGAATGCAGCTGGCCGACTGGATGACATGTCCTTAGGGATAGCCTGCCTGCTCGAGGAAAATCCGTCACGCGCCCATGAGATGGCCGTTGAACTCGACGGGCTGAATCGCGACCGGCGGCAGATTGAGCAGGATATGCAGGAGCAGGCTATGGCTGTCCTCGCTGACCTGAATATACACGCCTCCGACCAGCTGGGCATTTGCCTCTACGATGCATCCTGGCACCAGGGTGTAATCGGTATCCTCGCCTCGCGCATCAAGGAAAAATTCCATCGGCCCTGCATCGTCTTTGCCGATACCGGCGAGGAGCAGGGAGGTAGCAGGGTGATTAAGGGTTCGGCCCGCTCCATTGAGGGGCTGCATATTAGGGATGCGCTGGATGCGCTTGCCACACGCCATCCCCACTTGCTGCAGAAGTTCGGAGGCCATGCCATGGCGGCAGGACTTGCCATCCGGCAGGAAGACTTCACCGCATTCGGCAGAGCCTTCGAAGAGGTGCTGAGCAAGGAACTCGACAGAGAATCCCTGCTGCAGACCACCTGGGTCGATGGCGAACTAAGTCCAGATTGTTTTTCGTTAGCGTTTGCCAGTGAACTGCGCGAAGCCGGCCCCTGGGGGCAGCATTTTCCGGAGCCGTTGTTCCAGGGTGAGTTTGCGGTCATCAATAGCCGTGTGATCGGGGAAAAGCACCTGAAACTGACATTGCAGGTGCCGGAGGAGGGCCCGCTGATAGACGCCATCGCCTTCAATGTCGATGAAAGGATTCTGCACCGGAAGCTGGTACACATCGCGCTGGCATACCGGCTTGACGTCAACGAATTTCGCGGCAACGTGAACCCGCAACTGGTGGTGGAGCAGGTGCTAGGTTACACCGCGAACTGAACCTTACAAATATTCTAGGCAATGAAAACCAGGCATGTGCCGGTTTTTTTATCAAGCCGTAAAAAGAAAAACCCGGCCAGTGCCGGGTTTTTCGCTTCAGCAATCAAATTACCTGCTAAGAGTCGAGATGTAGGCGGCTACATCTTCTATAGCCTGGTCGTTCGGCAGGGTCTGTGCCATCGGGGCCATCTGCATACCGAAGGTGTCTTTTGGGTTGGCACCACGAACACCGCTCTTGAAATTCTGCAGCTGGCGGATGACGTACCATTCTTCCTGGCCTGCCAGGGAAGGTGCATTCAGCGCTTCCATACCCTCGCCGTTAGCGCCATGGCAGGCTCCGCAGGTCGCGAAGTAGGCTTTGCCGCGATCGGCATCACCGGCGGCAAAAACACCAGAAGAAATGGTGGCAAGCAGGGATATTGCAGCAATTGCAATTGTAGCTTTTAACTTCATTTGGGGTCACTCCTATTACTGGGTGGCTATATTAAATATCCGGTTAAATGAATAAATCCTGAATTCTCACTGACACTTTATTGAACTACAGCCGACTTTTTCGAAACGCGCACCCCGTAACCGGGGGTCCCTTGGCGGCAAAACTGAGGCTGGAAGGGAGTTTGCTTTGTAATTTATCTCTGCTGCCTGAACGGGTCGCGATTATAGCAACATTGCGCCAAATTTAAAGGCCGTGAGATACGCCAAATCCCGCATTTTGCATGGTTTCCGCGGGCTTTCCCCAGTATCATTTGCGCTTTTCCAAGGGGCGTAAGAGATGAGTATCAAGTCAGACAAATGGATCCGCCGAATGGCCGAAGAGCATGGCATGCTGGATCCGTTTGAGCCGAACCAGGTCCGTGAAGTGGGCGGCAGGCGGGTCATCTCTTTTGGTACCTCAAGCTACGGCTACGATGTGCGTTGCGCGAGCGAGTTCAAGATCTTCACCAACGTGCATACCTCCAACGTGGTGGACCCGAAAAACTTCGATGAAACCAGTTTCGTTAGTATTAACGAGGATTTTTGCGTCATTCCGCCAAACTCCTTCGCCCTGGCCCGCACAGTCGAGTACTTCCGCATACCTCCCAACGTGCTGACCGTATGCCTGGGTAAGTCCACCTATGCCCGTTGCGGTATCATTGTCAATGTCACACCGCTCGAACCCGAATGGGAAGGCCATGTCACCCTGGAGTTCTCCAACACCACGCCGCTGCCCGCCAAGATCTACGCCAACGAGGGAGTGGCGCAGATGTTGTTCTACGAGTCCGACGAGCAGTGTGAGGTAACCTACAAGGACCGCAACGGCAAATACATGGGGCAGACAGGGGTGACGCCACCCAAGTCCTGAATATTTGAACACATTACGGCATTATCTCCTTGATTTATCGATATAATCACGGGCATTTCGATGCCGAACACCAAACCGGGGCAAGGCATGCTTGAGGCCAAAGACCTGTATTGCGAACGCGATGACCGGGTGCTGTTTCAGCACCTGGACTTCAACCTGTTCGCTGGCCAGGCCATCCAGCTCCAGGGCTCCAACGGCAGCGGCAAGACCACGCTGCTGCGCATTCTGTGCGGCCTGAATAGCGACTATCGGGGGGAAATCCGCTGGCGGGGTCAGCTGGTCGAAAAGGCTCGGACGGATTTTCGTGCGCAGGTGTTCTACCTGGGCCATAACCCGGCCATCAACAAGCGCCTGAGCGCCGCGGAAAACCTGCGCTGGTTTTGCGCGTCTCGCGGCCAGCGCGCCGGCAATATTACCGAGGCACTGGCGGCCTTCAGCTTGCAGGGATATGAGGATGTGCCCTGTTATATGATGTCCGCAGGTCAGCAGCGTCGGGTCAGCCTAGCGCGGATGAAACTGGTGCCTGCCGCGTTGTGGATCCTGGATGAGCCCTTCACCGCCCTGGACAAGAAAGGGGTCAGTGAACTGGAAGGCATGCTGTCGGATTTTGTGCGCGTCGGGGGGTCGCTGCTGTTGACCACTCACCATCCACTGCAAATGGGTTGCGCTGTCGATGTCATCGACCTCGATGCGCGTATCCGGGAGGCAGTCGCGTGACTACCGAAGCGACTGCCGGACTTGGCAGCGTTATGGTCGCCACCGTCCGGCGCGAACTGCTGCTCGCCATGCGCTCCCCCGGCGACGTAATCAACCCGCTAATGTTCTTCATCATTGCGGTCACACTATTTCCCCTCAGCGGCGGGGTCGAGGACGCCTTCTTGGCCACCATCGCCCCGGGTGTGATCTGGGTGACGGCACTGCTGGCCGTTATGCTGTCCTTGGACAGCCTGTTTCGGGCCGATTACGAGGACGGCAACTTGGAGCAGCTGCTCATGAGTCCGCAGCCACTGTATTTTCTGGTGCTGTCAAAGGTGCTCGGCCACTGGCTGATGGCCTGCCTGCCCATTATCATCCTGGCGCCGGTACTAGCGCTTATGCTGAAACTGCCGGGTGCGGGTATCAGCGCGCTGGTTGTCAGCCTTGCCCTTGGTACTCCAATCCTGGTGCTTATCGGCGCTATTGGCATGGCGCTGACCGTGGGCCTTTCCAGAAGTGGATTGCTGCTCGCTGTGCTAATATTGCCGTTGTATGTACCGGTGCTGATTTTCGGTACCGGCGTGGTAGATGCGGCCATCAATGACATGGCTTATGCAGGTCTGCTGGCTCTGATGGGAGCGATGCTCGCCCTGGCCATCAGCCTCTCCCCCCTGGCAATCGTCGCGGCACTGCGAATAAGCGTAAACTGACCATTCTGTATCTAGTAAACGGCATGACCTCCATACGTGAATAGCTTCGACAATAAATCTTCTTTGAGAAGCGACATAATTTTTTAACGACTCGGTATTTAAGGAATCAGCAACTTCAATGTGGCAATGGTTATACAAGCTCGGTTCCCCCCGGTGGTTCTACGAACTGGGTGACCGGTGCCTGCCGTGGCTCTGGGGCATTACCGTGTTCCTGCTCGTGGTCGGCGTCGTCTGGGGCCTGGCCTTTGCCCCTCCCGATTACCAGATGGGCGACAACTACCGCATCATATATATGCATGTACCGTCGGCTGGTCTCATGAAAGGTTGTTTCTACATGATGGCTATTTGCAGTGCGGCCGTGCTGATATGGAAAATCAAGATGGCGGATATCGTCGCTAAGGCGATCGCTCCTATTGGCGCTATGGCCACGCTGCTGATGCTGGCAAGTGGTTCGCTATGGGGCATACCCACGTGGGGTACTTGGTGGATATGGGATGCGCGTCTGACATCCTCTCTCCTGCAGTTCTTCATTTACATGGGCATCATTGTGTTGCGCTCGGCCTTCGATTCGCAGGACTCAGCCGCGCGCGCCTGTGCCGTGCTGACCTTGGTCGGCGTCGTCAACATTCCTATCATCGAGTACTCGGTGGAATGGTGGAACACCCTGCACCAGGGCGCCAGTTCGCTCGGCATGCGAGATGCGTCCGCCAACCCGCCAGAAATCTGGATTCCCGCATTCTTCACCGGGTTCGGTTTCATCGGCCTGTTCTTCATCGGCCTAATCCTGCGCAGCCAGAATGAAATTTTATTACGCGAGCGCCGCACTCGGTGGGTAAGAGATCTCGTTGCAAGGGAGGGCACCCGTGCCTGAGTTCCAGTTCGACAATTTTGCTGCTTTTCTGGCCATGGGTGACTACGCCATCTATGTCTGGCCGGTCTACATATTGTTTGCATTGTTTTTTGTTACTACGGTGCTGCCGCCCAAACTGGGTCGCAAAAAAATCATTAAACAGCTGAATGCACGCATGGATCGCATGGATTCGAGCATCCCCGAACAGGAGAGTGGAAACTGATGCTGGCGCACCGACAACAGCGACTGGCGATCGTTCTTTTTATCGTTTTTGGCACGGCCATCGCCGTTGGCCTAGTGCTGGTTGCGCTCGATGAAGGCATCAATGTGTTTTACACGCCGACGGAAGTGTCTTCCGGCCTGGTACCCGAGAACCAGAATTTTCGCATCGGCGGTATGGTCAAGATGGGCAGTGTCATCAAGGACGGACTGGAAGGTGCTGAAGTAAACTTTCTGACCACCGATTTCTGCAACGATGTGCTGGTGAGTTATTCCGGCCCGCTGCCTGACCTGTTTCGTGAAGGACAGGGTGTTGTCGCCGATGGTTACATTGATAACCGCGGCACCTTCCAGGCAACTCAGATCCTGGCCAAGCATGACGAGAATTACATGTCCGCCGAAGTGAAGGCATCACTCGATGCAGCGGAAGGACATGATGCCGAGGTGTGTCACCAATGATTCCCGAGCTGGGTAATTTCTCACTGGTCCTCGCGCTCAGCCTCGCTCTACTGCTGAGCGTGATACCCATGGTGGGTGTGTACCAAAACAACCAATTGCTGATGACCCTTTCACGCCCGCTTAGTGCCGGCCTGTGGGTCTTTATGGTGCTCAGCTTCGGCTGCCTGGCGTATGCTTTTCTCAATGACGATTTCTCCGTTCGATACGTGGCAAGCAACTCCAATTCTTTGCTGCCGGTGTATTACAAGTTCACCGGCGTCTGGGGCGGCCATGAAGGTTCGCTGCTGTTGTGGGTGTTGATGGTGGCCACCTGGACCTACGCCGTCAGCCTTTTCAGCCGTAACCTACCGCTGGATATCTTGGCCCGTGTGCTATCTGTGATGGGCATCATCAGCGTCTGCTTCCTCGTGTTCATGCTCTTCACGTCCAACCCCTTCGACCGGCTTATGCTCAACCCGCCTGCCGATGGCACCGACCTCAACCCGCTTCTGCAGGACTTCGGCCTGATCGTGCATCCGCCTATGCTCTACATGGGTTATGTAGGATTTTCCGTCGCCTATGCCTTTGCGATTACCGCGCTGTTGACCGGCAACCTTGATGCGGCATGGGCGCGCTGGATGCGCCCATGGACCAATGCAGCGTGGGCTTTCCTGACCGTCGGTATCGCTCTGGGCAGCTGGTGGGCCTATTACGAACTCGGCTGGGGCGGTTGGTGGTTCTGGGATCCCACCGAAAACGTCGCCTTCATGCCTTGGCTGGTGGGCACCGCGCTCATCCATTCACTGGCAGTGACGGAAAAGCGTGGCGTGTTCAAAAGCTGGACCGTGTTGCTGGCGATCGCGGCATTCTCCTTGAGCCTTCTTGGCACCTTCATTATCCGTTCCGGTCTAATCACCTCAGTGCACGCCTTTGCCGTGGACCCTGAGCGCGGACTTGTGCTGCTAGCCATCCTGCTTTTGGTCATCGGCGCTTCATTGTTCCTGTACGCGTTGCGGGCACCGGTCGTGAAAGGGACGGCCAGCTATACCATCACCTCGCGTGAGCTGTTCCTGTTGGTAAACAATATCCTGCTGGTGGTATCCACAGCCGGTATCCTGCTGGGCACGCTGTATCCGCTCATCCACGAGGCTGTTACCGGCGACGCCAACGTATCGGTTGGTGCGCCTTACTTCAATACCATCTTCCTGCCTCTGATGGCGCTGCTGGTGATGTTCCTGACTATCGGCTCCATTTCACGCTGGAAAAAAACGTCCATGGAATACCTGAAGCAGCAACTGGTGAAAGTGGCCGTGTCCAGCGTAATACTAGGCATCGTTATACCGCTGGCAATTACACAAGAAGCGAACCTGCCCATTTTCTTCGCTGTTGCGCTGGCCCTGTGGATTATTCTCGGTATCGCCCGTGATATTCACACCAAGACCTCCAACAAAGCCAGTTTCATGGTGGGCCTTAAGAGCCTGAGCCTCAGTTACTACGGCATGCAAATTGCCCACCTGGGAATGGCCGTGATCATTCTCGGCATCTGCCTGACCAGCCACTACAGTGTCGAGCGAGACGTCAGGCTGGCGCCGGGGCAGGGCATCGAGATCGGCAGCTACGAATTCATCTTCCAGGGTGTCGAGCGTGTCCAAGGACCCAACTACCAGGCCGATGCAGGTGAAGTCAGCGTGCTGAAAAACGGCGCCCCCTACTTGACCCTGCGTCCGGAAAAGCGAACCTATTTTGCCACCGGTTCCGTTCAGACTGAGGCCGATATCGACGTCGGGTTCACCCGGGACTTGTTTGCCGCCCTGGGAGACCCCCGTGGCGAGGATGCCTGGGTGGTGCGCATCCACCTTAAACCTTTCGTATTCTGGATCTGGCTGGGCGCATTCCTAATGGCGGGCGGCGGTGTAACCGCGATATGTGACCGCCGATACCGTGTGCATGAAACAGCGAGCAAAGATGTGCCGGTGGACACGCCGGACGGCATGGATCCGTCCCTCACAGGTGCATCATGAACAAACGTTTCAAACTTTTTATTCCCGTCGCGTTGTTCCTGGTCATAGCCAGCTTCCTGCTTTATGGCCTGGGGCGTGATCCCAACACCGTGCCTTCGGCACTGGTGAACAAACCCCTACCAGACTTCGTGCAACCGAGCTTGTACCCGGAGTTGGGCGAATATTCTTCCACTGATTTTATTGGCAGTATTCTGCTGCTCAACATATGGGGTTCATGGTGCCCGCCGTGTCACCTAGAGCATCCGTTCTTTCTCGAGATCAGCGACAGCGAGGACGACATCACCTTCATTGGTATTAGCTATGATTATTCAACCGTGGAGGACCGTGAATTCCTGGCCGAGCGTGGTAACCCGTTCGATTACAACGTCGTGGATTTCGACGGCTCCCTGCGTATCGACCTGGGTGTGACCGGAGCGCCGGAAACCTTCCTGGTGGACCAGCAAGGTATGATCTTGTATCGCCATATCGGCGCCATTAATGCCGATATCTGGAATGACAAGTTTGTTCCTTTGTTGAGGCAGATCCGGTAATTCCTCATGAAATTGTTTCGCCTGGTCCCGATAATCGTATGCTTTTTCGCCTGGACGGCGCTGCCTGTCATGGCGGCCATTGAGGAATACGCTTTTGATACCGACCAGCAGGAAGGCCGATTCAAGAAACTTACTTATGAGCTGCGCTGTCCCAAGTGCCTGAATTCCAACTTGGCCGGTTCTGACGCGCCAATTGCCGCCGACCTGCGTGCCGAAATTTACGATCAGATTCGGGAAGGGCGCACCAACGATGAAATCATTGAGTTCATGAGCAGCCGCTACGGAGACTTCATCCTGTACCGCCCCCGTCTCACCTTTGCCACGTTCTTCCTGTGGTTCGGACCAGCCTTTTTGTTACTTGCCGGTCTCGTCATCGCCAGGCGCATGATCGCCAACAGCCAACAGGCCGAGGTGGAGAACGATGCGCCGCTGAACGCTTCCGAACAGGCACAGCTGCGCAAGCTGCTTGACGTCGGCCGGGACCAATAAATTATGGCCACTTTTTTTGCCTATAGCGGGCTGTTGCTGTTTCTTTCCCTGTTATTCGTGGTCTGGCCCGTGCTGCGCTACAAGCCACAGGCGAAAGCCGGGGACAATACCATTCGCCGGCAGAAGAACATCCAGGTATACGAGCAGAGCCTGGCCGATCTGGAAGGGGACCTGGCGGAAGGCCTAATAACCATAGGGGAATGCGACAAGCTCAAAATCGAACTGCAGCGCAGCTTCCTGCGCGACATGCAGGATGCGGACCGGCGCGAGCAATCCAACCTGCAGGGCAGCAAGTTGTTGCCATTGCTGTCTCTGCTGTTCATTCCCGTGTTCAGTTACTCGCTGTACGAAGTGATTGGTTCCGCCCGTGACCTGGCATTGCCCGGCATCCTGGAAGAACTAAGAACCGTCGATACGCCCGAGGCGCAGGAGGTGGCCCTGCTCAGACTGGCAGAATTCCTGCAGGACCGCTACCAGCGCAAAAGTGATGATATCCAGAACGGTTACATGCTGGGTACGCTCTATCTCGAACTCGAGAATTACCCGGCTGCTATCAGCACGTTCACCGGTCTCGCCGATGGCATGGATGAGGGGATGGACAAGGCAACCGTGCTTGGTCAGCTCGCCCAGTCGATGTTCCTGGCATCCGATTCCGTGATGACCCCCTCGATCAGGAGTGTCGTCGATCAGGCCCTGGCTCTTAACCCGAATGAATACGCCGTGATGAGTCTGCTTGCCATGGAAGCCCTAATCAACGAGGATGTGTTGACTGCACTGGGCTACTGGCGACGGCAGTTGCTGCAACTGGGCGCTGGCAGCCGGGAAGCCGCTGTGTTGCGCGACCGCATCGCCAGGGTTGAGGCGCTCTTGCCGCCGTCAGAGCGTCCTAGTGACGATGAGCCGGGTGCCTCGGTGACACTTGTGATCGATATCGATGATTCCGTAAAGAACCTGGCGGATGATTCTATGCGCCTATTCGTGTATGCACGCAACCCGGCGATGCCTATGCCGCTGGCTGTGCAAAACCTGGCGCTGCCCGATTTCCCGATCACCGTGACGCTGGATGATTCCATGGCCATGCTGGAAAACATGGCGCTGTCATCCTCGCCGAATGTCATCGTGGGTGCGCGCCTGTCGCGCTCCGGGCAGGCCACGGCGCAGTCCGGTGATATCCAGGCGGTCTCCGAGCCTTTTGTGCTTTCCGAACAGGATGGGCCGGTGTTGCTTACGATCAGGGATATCGTCCCGTAAACTTGTACATCCCCTAACCCGAAGGAAATCTTTCTGCCCATGTCTGCCGGTAGGTTTGCCGCATTGCGTTCCGCGTTCTCCAATCGTAACTACGCGATTTACATGAGCGGCAACAGTATTTCCCTCATTGGTTTCTGGATGCAGCGCCTGGCGGTGTCATGGCTGGCCTGGCTCATCTCGAAATCGGAGTTCTGGGTCGGTGTGATAGCCTTCGTCGATATCGCGCCGCTGATCTTCATTACACCACTGTTCGGGGTATGGGCTGACCGCTTTGACCGCAAGACCATGGCTGTGAGCACCCAGGTGCTGATGATGCTGCAGGCCTTTATCCTGTTCTTTCTGGTCTGGTTTGAACTGCTGACCATCGAGTGGCTGTTTGTGCTGGCATTGGCGGAAGGGGTGTTGCAGGCCGCCTACCAACCCATCCGACTGTCTATTATTCCCAATCTCGTGCGCAAGGAAGACCTGGTTGCTGCGGCCGCCTTTACCGCGGTGGCGTTTAACGTGGCCCGCTGCGCCGGGCCGGCGCTGGCGGGCCTGGTGATTGCGGTGTCCAGCCCGGCGATCGCCATTCTCTTCAATGCGGTTAGCTATCTGCTGATCGTCATCGCCTGGCGTTTCATCAAATTACCGGCGCGCATGAAGCGCGTTGAGGAGAAAACCTTCTTCCGCGACATACACGACGGCTTCAACTACGTGGTGGAGAAGCCGGCCCTGTTGTCCATGTTCGTCCTGCTCACGGTAGTGAGTCTGTTCATCCGTCCCGTGGCGTTCATGCTGTCAGCATTTGTTGGCGGGGTGTTCGAGGCGGGTGAACTGACACTTGCTTTATTTACCTCGGCCATGGGGCTGGGTGCGGTACTGGCGGGGCTAAAATTGTCCATGATTGGCAAGACGCATGGCCTGGTGCGCGAAATCCTGATCATGACTGGTGTGGCCATCCTGTGCCTTGCGGGGTTCGCATCGATCACCACGGTCTGGATTGCCACGACACTGATGTTCGTCTTCGGATATGCCATCACCATAGGTAGCGTTGCAGCACAGACCCTGGTGCAAAACACGATCGATGATGACATGCGCGGGCGAGTACTCAGTCTGTGGGCGGCATTCACTCGCGGCGCGCCTGCCCTGGGTGTCTTGCTGATCGGTTGGTTCGGCAATCGCTATGGCCTGATGTGGCCCAACGTGGCGGCGGCGGTATGCTGTTTCATCTGCCTGCTGCTACTTATGGGCAGTCGCCGCAAGATGCGCGCGTACTTCGAAAGTTGAGCGGGTGACGGCGGCGGGATTTTGTGTATCATGCGCTTAGGCTTTAAAAGGTCACCTGCATGCAACGTCTGAACATGTTGTCCCGTTTCTACTTCCACCTGGTCGTTCCTTTCTTGCTGACAATATTCTTCTATTCCGCTGCTTCGGCGCAGGAGTGGAATGTCGGCATGTCATCCCGCGGAACGCTAATAACGGCTACCGGTTACCAGGTGGACGAAAACCAGCGGCCGACCGTACTGCTGATCGGTGGTCTGGACGGCAGCAGCGAATCCAGCGCCAAGGTCCTGGTGGAATACGAGCGCTACCTTGCCCGCCCGCGCAGCAACCAGCCTGTAAACCTAATCGTGATCGCCAACGCCAACCCGGAAGGCGAGGCACTGACTTTCCCGCCGCAGGGTAGGGCGTACGAGGATGATCCGGTTTCATTCTCGCTCTGGCGGTGGCTCGGTACCCACGGCCCTGACCTAGTGCTGATCGAAAGCGAACGGGATTTCGATCTTGCTGATGCCCTTAGCAACCGAGTCGTTGCCGGTGTCGGTTACGTACCAGCTCTGCACCTATACGACGAGCCCGAAGAGCTGGCAACGATCATGGATCTTGAACTGGATAACCTGCCGATCTCGGCTGCCCACGACATGCTCGATGCCAGACTCATGCGTTCGCCCTCGGAATTTGCCGTGCAGCTGGCAGTACATTATGGCCACGACTTTTCCTGGCCAGTGTATATACCAGGCATGGCGCTAATTGGCCGGATGCGACTCGGTTACCTCGATGACGTGGCCGGGATCATCAGTCCCTGGCTTGCAGACAATCCAATTGCTCTCAATTCCTCACTGGTGACTGCCGGCCACATGGTGTTCGCCGAAATGGCAGAGCGTACCGGTCTGCCGGAATACCTGGCCCTTGCGAAACGCGCCGCGGACCAGGGTTTTGATACCAGCGGTAACATGCTAGAGGTCATGCCCCATCATGGGGACATGAGCGACGCCTTTTTCATGGATACGCCCTTGCTTGCCAAAGTAGGCAAACTTACCGGTGAGCGCAAATATTTCGACATGGCCATTCGCCATATTCGTCACATGGAAATCCTGGTCAAGCGTGCGGATGGCCTGTACCGGCATTCGCCAATGACCGATGTCGCCTGGAGCCGGGGCAATGCCTTCCCGGCACTGGGCATGGCCCTGGCGCTCAGTGAATTCCCGGAAGACCACCCCGGCTTCGAAGAACTTAAAGCCATTTACAAAGCACACATTGATACGCTGTTGCAGTACCAGGACATGGACGGCATGTGGCATGAAGTGATCGATTATCCAGGCTCGTTTGCCGAGCTAAGTTCGACGGCCATGATCGGCACAGCCATGCGCCGCGGTATCAGTCGCGGCTGGCTCGATGTCAGCTACATGCCCGCAGTGGATATGGCGTGGCGCGGTGTGTTGATGCGCAGCAGCCCCGAGGGGTATTTCGTGAATGTTTGTGAATCCACCAACAAACAGGACTCACTGGAAAAATACCTCAACCGCGAGGCCTTGATGGGACGTGATGACAGGGCAGGGGGTATGTTGATGTTCTTCGCAACGGAGATGGCAGAATTATTGTAGGATATACATAAATTTGGCTTCATGATTAATCAGCATAAGTTTGGCAAAATGGCTTTAAAAAAACAGAAATTCAATGAGTTATAACTGATATTTGTGCCAAAATTTAAACTGTGATCCTGATGATGCAGTACAAGAATAAAATGCCGGCAGTCCTGTCTAATATGACAGGCCATCCTGGCAAGACTGGTCGACTACCAGCCCTAGTATGAGAGACAAAAGAGCGTTTATGAACTTACTAAAACACCTGTTGATGCTGGGCATGCTGCTTTTGTCATGGACAGTGCATGGCTCGGAAAATTTTGCGATCTCGACCATTGACGATCACTTGTACGTTGTAACCGGTCCAGCCGGCAACAACCTGGTCGCGGCGGATGCAGACGGTTTGATCCTGGTGGACGGGGTTCCTGAACAATATGCCCTTGAGTACCTCGGTTTCGTTCGCGAGGAAACCGGCGTCGATACCATCAAAACCTTAATTATTAGCCACTGGCACCCGGAAATTACTGGTCTAAATGCCATTATTGGCGAGCAGGGCATCGAGATTATCGCTCACGAAAATACCCGGCAGTGGCTAGGCACCACCATACGCGAGCGCGGCGAAAAAATACTGCATACATCACTGCCCAAAAAGCAGCTGCCTACCCGAACTTTTTACTGGGGCACAATCGAAGTGCCTTTCCGCGGAGACCGCATTGAGATTGGTTACCTGCCTCAGGCCCACACTGACGGTGATCTCTATGTGCGTGTCATCGGTGCCGATGTCCTGTACACCGGTCCTGCGATACATTCCGACGGCTGGTCCGTGGTCGACGTTGCCACAAACGGCTTCATCGGCGGGTTGATAGACGCCCACGACAGCCTTAGCCGGATGATCGGTGAAAACACAGTTATTATCCCGGCAAGTGGCCCAATAATGGGTAAGGTTGAGTTCGATGAACAAGTGGCCATGTACAAGGGAATCAATACCGAAATGATCGCCCTGTTAAGGCAGAGCCGGGGCCCGGACGAGGTGCTCGTGGCGAATCCCGCTAAAGGGCTAAAGCCGGAGTGGGGTGATCCCGCCGATTTCCTCGACCAGGGTTTCCGCAGTTTTTACGGTCACCTACGCAACGGTCGGCATATCGGCGGAGGTTTCCCCTGAGGCAATGCCAATAAAAAAGAAACGTGAGTAATACAACGAACCAAGTAATAACTATGAAATTGAAAAATTTGATCAAGCCACTGGCTGCCATCATGCTGTCCGTACCGACAGTGTGTGCTTTTGCTGCGGCATCGGAAGAGGCAGTTGAGACTGCCCATTCTTTTGATCGTTTCGGCGAGTCAGACAAGTATTTCGGTTTTCTGACCAGTAGTTGCAGCGAATGCCACAATTTCGAGGACTGGGCAGGCAGTATCGCCTTTGACCTGATGACACCGGAAGAGGTGGCCGATAACGTCGAGGTTTGGGAAAAAGTCGTCCAGAAACTGCGCGGCCGCCTTATGCCTCCAGCAGGCGCTGTACGTCCTGCCAATGCCGATGCGGATGATTTCGTGACCTGGATGGAAAGTTATCTCGACCATGCCGGGGCACAGCACAAGCAGATCGGACACGTGGGCATCCATCGCCTGAACCGTAAAGAGTACGCCAACGCTATTCGCGACCTGCTCGGCATTGAGGTAGATGCCAGTGGTCTGTTACCAAGCGATGATTCCGTCGAAGGTTTCGACAACGTGGCAGAGGCCCTGCGCGTTTCTCCGGCGTTCCTAGAGCAATCGCTGAATTCAGCACGCGTGGTCGCACAGCAGGCGATTGGTAACCCGAATGCTCGTACCGGCGGCACTACCTATTCCGCTCGCGGTACAAACCAATATATTCATCTGGAAGGCCTTCCGTTGGGCACCCGCGGCGGTCTTGCGGTTGAGCATAATTTTCCGGCAGACGGTGAGTACGTGCTCAATATCGGCAACCTGGTCACCCGACTGTGGGGTTTCAACCAGGAGTTTAGTCACACCGTCATCGCTACCTATGACGGTGAAAAATTCTTTGAAATGGAAATCGGTGGCGGGGAAGACCTGAAAGCCATCGACCAGATCGGGGATCCGGCCGTAGATGCCATCAACAGCAAGATGAAAAACGTATCGTTCGTTGCCGAAGCAGGACCGCACACCGTAGCCGTCACCTTCTTGCATCGCTCGTTCGCAGAGTATGAAGGCCGCCTTCACCGCCAGTCGCCCTCGGCTGTGGGCGAAAACGTGATTGGTCTCGACTCCTTTGAGATACAAGGACCCTACAACCCGGCAGGAATCAGCGCAACGCCGGCCCGTAACAGGATATTTACCTGTTACCCGGAAAGCTTATCCGAGGTTAATACCTGTGCCATGCAAATTCTCGGCGAGGTGGCATACAGGGCATTCCGCGGGGAAGTGACCGACAGCGACATTGACAGGCTGATGCGCGTGTTTGGCACCGCCAACCAGCAGGAAGGTTTCGACATGGGTATTCGCCGTGCCCTGACCGCCATTATTGCCAGTCCGAAATTCCTATACCGTATCGAGCAGGTCCCTGATGGCGCTGCACCGGGCGAGATTTTCTCACTCACCGACTATGAACTGGCCACACGCCTGTCCTTTTTCCTGTGGAGCAGTATTCCCGATGACGAACTGTTGGCACTGGCTAGGGAAAACCAGCTCTCCGATCCGGCCGTCCTGCCGGCGCAGGTCGAGCGCATGCTGAATGACCCGCGTGCGGAAACGCTGGCTAGCAACTTCGCCTACCAGTGGCTGAATATGGGCGGCCTCGACGAGATCGATCCGGACCCGGTCATTTTTCGTGACATCGATAACGGGATTCGCGACCTATTCAAGCAGGAAATCGAAATGTTTGTCGGTGACATTTTTCTCAACAACCGCGATGTCACCGAAATGCTGAGTGCCGATTACACGTACATGAATGAGCGCCTGGCCCTGCACTACGGTGACCAGACCGTGAAAGGCGATACCTTTCGCAAGGTGCCCGTGCGCGACTCACGTCGATACGGTCTGCTGGGCAAGGGCGGGGTACTGATGGTTTCCGCTTATCCCGACCGGACGTCGCCTGTCCTACGTGGCGCCTATGTCCTTGAACATATTACTGGCACGCCGCCACCAACCCCGCCGCCAAATGTAGAGGCCCTGGCTGAAAACCGTGAAGGTGAATTACCCAAGACCGTGCGCGCCAGGCTGGAAGCGCACCGCGAAAATCCAAGTTGCCAGGGATGCCATGGCATCATCGATCCGCTAGGCTTTGCCCTAGAAGGTTTTGACGCTGTCGGCCGTAACCGTAGCGTTGACCGCATGATCGGCACGCCTATCGATACTTACGGCGTGCTGCCGGACGGTAGCGCCATCAGCGGTGTGCATGACCTGCGCAGCGCCTTGCTGGCTAGGCCGAACATGTTCGTGCAGAATCTGGTGGAAAAACTCATGCTCTACGGCCTGGGTCGTCCAATCGAGGCGGAAGATATGCCCGCCGTGCGCGGTATCGTGGAACAGGCGCTGCAGGATGGTTACCGTTTTTATGCTATCGTGCAGGGCATCGTCGCCACAGACCAGTTCCTATATAAGCAGGCGCCGGGCGCCATGGAAGCGGGCGTCGGGTTGGCGCAGAATTAACTGGTAGACGGATAAGCCGTGTATCAAACGTGAAATCGGGGAGATACCCTATGTTCATTACCAAGAAACATCTTTCACGCCGCAAGGTCCTCAAAGGTGCGGGCGCAGGCATTGCCTTGCCCATGCTGGATGCCATGATCCCGGCGGCCAGCGCACAGCCGGCGGCGAGGCTGCGTATGGGGTTCATCTATATTCCTCATGGTGCGGTGTACCAGAGCTGGACACCGGAAAAGACCGGTGCCGATTTCGAGATGAGCACGATCTTGGCCTCGCTTGCAGATTACAAGAGCCACACGACCGTGGTGAGCGACCTTCGTAACAAACCGGCCGAAAGTCCTGATCCCCATGCCATCACGGCCGGCACCTGGCTGCGTTGCGTGGCCCCGGCCGGCACCAGCAACCCGGAAGACGGCATAAGCGCCGACCAGTTCGCCGCGCGTGTGCTTGGGAATGAAACCCCTTTCCCGTCATTGGAGTTGTCCACCAACAGCGCCAGCGGCGGCAGTTATTCATCCACTATCGCCTTCCGCACACCAACCCAGCCTCTGCCCATGGAAAGCAATCCGCGTAACCTGTATTTTCGCATGTTCGGACAGGGGGAGACCGCCGACGAACGGGATGCCATCGCGGGTGAAACCAATTCACTGCTCGATCTGGTCATGGAAGATGCGGCGTCACTGAACCGAGAACTCGGTGCCAGCGATAGGGTCCTGATGAGTGAGTACCTGGATTCCGTTCGTGAAATTGAACTGCAGATGCAGAAACTGGCCGAGCAGGACATGACCGGCATCGACATTCCCGACGCACCAGTTGGTGTGCCCAGTACCTTCCCGGCACACATGGACCTTATGTACGACCTGATGGCACTGGCTTACCAGGCTGACCTGACCCGGGTTGCCACGTTCATGACCGACCGAGAAGTGAGCATGCGTACCTATAACCACATCGGTATTGCAGATGCCTTCCATCCACTGTCCCATCACCAGGATGACCCGGCCAAGCTGGAGCGGTTGAGCCGCGTCCAGGCCTGGTATGCGTCCTCTTTCGCCCGCTTCGTTGGAAAGCTGGCGGCAATGCCCGATGTCGATGGCAGCGTGCTGGACAACTCGATGATCCTGTACGGCAGCTGCATGGCCAACTCCAACCTGCACAACAATGACAAGGTTCCTGCCGTTGTGCTCGGCAAGGCCGGTGGACGTCTTAAGGGTGGTCGTCACCTTAAGTATCCGCAGGACACACCGTTGGCAAACCTGATGTACACGATGCTCGACAGGGCAGGCGTGGAGCTGGATCATTTCGGCGACAGTTCCGGACTGCTGTCGGAAATATAATAGTCATCAGGTTATAGAAGATATATAAGCAGCAACTGCACATGAACAGAAAGGCAATGGTAAAACGCGTCAAACAACTGAGCGCAACCCTGGTGATGCTGGTAGCAGCCGCCGCAGGTGAAGCTGCAGCTGCAGATGAGTCCCTCGTTGGTCTGGCAGAACAGAAGCAGTTCGACCGCGCCATCGCGCTTGTGGATGCCGGTGCCGATGTCAGTCGAACCACGGCAGACGGCACGACCGCGTTACACTGGGCGGCTTACTACGGCAACCTGGACCTGGCGCGCCGCCTGCTTCGAGCCGAGGCAGATGCCGATGTGCGCAACGATTACGGTTCAACGCCGCTGGGTGAAGCAGCCGCAAAGGGTGATCTCGACATGATCGCCCTGTTGCTGGAAGCCGGGGCGAATGTCGAGTCCGCCAATCCGGAGGGTCAGACCGCACTAATGGCGGTTGCACGCACTGGCAATCTCGCTGCTGCAGAATTACTGCTCGGCCACGGAGCCAATGTGAATGCGGTCGAAGGCTGGGGTGGCCAGACCGCACTGCACTGGGCCGCCGCCCGCCAGCATGCCGGCATGGTGAACCTGCTGATCACCAAAGGGGCGGACGTAGAAGCCCGGGCTATCGACAGGAACTGGGAGCGCCAGGTGACCTCCGAACCGCGCATGAAGGATATGAAAACCGGCGGCCTGACGCCGCTGTTGTATGCCGTCCGGGAGAACTGTATCGATTGCGTGAAAGCGCTGTTGGATGCGGGTGCCGACATCAATAAACCAGACCCCGACAATGTTTCTCCACTGATCCTGGCTCTGCTCAACCTGCGTTACGACATTGCCATGCTTCTGATCGAGCGGGGTGCCGATATCAACCAATGGGATTTCTATGGACGCACTCCGCTGTACGCTGCCGTGGATACACACCTGGTGGTGGGTCGCAGTAATCGCGGAGACCTGCCATCTGTCGATGGATATGACGCCATGGATGTGGCTAAAGGCTTGCTGGAAAAGGGCGCCAACCCGAACCTAAGCCTTAAACTGTACCCCCCGGCCCGCGAAATCGTCTACGACCGTGCAAATGACTTCAACATCATGAACACCGGTGCCACACCGATCCAGCAGGCCTCCTACATGGGCGATATCGAGATGATGAAACTGCTGCTGTCCTACGGTGCGGATTGGAAACAGCCGAACATCTTCGGTGTGACCCCGATGATCGCGTTGACTAGCCGGTCCACCAACGAAAACACCCGTGGTTACATGAAGACGGAACTAGACGTCATGCAGGCGCTGGACGTACTAATGTCCGCCGGTGCCGATATCAACCAGAATGGTGGCGTTCGGGGTGAAACGCCCCTGCACACAAGTGCACGCATGAACTGGCAGACGGTTGTGTCCTTCCTCGTGGAGAACGGTGCGGACCTGTTTGCCAGGGACAACAATGGCCTTATCCCGCTTGACTACGCCACTGGCAAGGCAGATTCCCAGTCCCTAGGTGCATTCGATGTCATCGGCGAATTACCCGAAATGGCAGCACTGCTTCGCACGCTGATGGACGAGCATCCCCAACAGAGATGAACAATTCACTCGTACAGGAAAGGGGTCGCCATTACGACCCCTTTTTTATTGGCCGACAGTATGAGTGAATCGTTCGCGATCAGTGCCCTGCCAGCACTGGACGCCGTACTTGATGGCATCGCTGGGGGACTGGAAGCTACGGGTTATGTCGTCACCCGGGACTTACTCCCTCCTGAATTGCTGGATGCCTTGTTGGTGCATGTACGCTCAATGGACGAAGCTAAGTTCAAGCGGGCAGGTATCGGCAGGGAGACGGATTTCCAGGTAAATAACTTTATTCGCACGGACCAGATTCACTGGTTGGAAGGTACTCATCCGGCAACCGGAGAGTATTTCGCATGGATGGAACGCATTAGGACCGGGCTCAATCAGCGCCTTTTTCTAGGGTTGTTCGATTATGAATGCCACTACGCCTGGTACCCGGAAGGGGCGTTTTACAGGGTACACCTCGATACCTTCCAGGGCACTGACACGCGTGTGATCTCGACTGTGCTCTACCTGAACCCGGACTGGCAAACCGGTGATGGTGGCGAACTGGTCATCTATGAACACGACCAGGGCAGGATACTGGAAACAATCGAACCCCGCTTTGGCCATATGGTGTTTTTCCTCAGCGGTGAGTTTCCACATGAAGTATTGAAGGTAAACATGCCACGTTATTCGGTGACTGGTTGGTTTCGTAAAAACAACTCACTGGGCCAGGAAATTGATCCCGTAAGGTGATCTACCTGAAAACACATCACCGACTTGGAGTTAGCACAGCACATTAAGAATCGCCAAGACTCGCGGTATGGCCAAAAACAGGAATGTCTGAAAGTGTGACTTTGGCCTCAATAAAAAGGCTAGAATGGTAATCACATTATCTTGCGAGGTAGAGTTGTGGCGACATTTATAACCAAGGCGAGCATCGTAATGGGTATGTTGAGTGTGGCCAGTGTCCTGGCGCAACCCCCGGATCCGGATGCCTATCGCCAGCGCTCCATACAGATCAGTAATGCCATGAATGAGCGCGGTCTGGCAGAACAATTCCGCGGCGTCACCACTGACGGAAACTTGCGCCAGGGATTGTTCGAGATCCGTTCAACTGGCATCTCAACGGCACCGATCGGTGCGGCTGCCAATGCGTTTCTGGCCACGCTAAATGGGGATCAGCGCGAACGTATCAGTTTTGATATCGATGATGATGAATGGCGCAAGTGGGCCAACCAGCACATCTATTACCGAAATGGTATTTCTTTCGAGGAAATGACAACCGAACAACGTGAGGCAGCGCTTTCCCTGCTAGAAGAATCGCTAAGTGCCCGTGGACTGCAGCTATCGCAGGACATCATGCGCCTAAACACGACGCTCGGTGAACTCAATGGTGATAACTTTGTCGAGTTCGGGGAGGGCAAGTACTGGCTCACTATCATGGGTACACCATCCACCACGGAGCCATGGGGCTGGCAGCTCGATGGGCACCACCTTGACCTTAACTATTTTATATTAGGTGACCAGGTGGTTATGACTCCCGCATTCTGGGGCTCCGAACCGGCGGTTGCAGTCAATGGCGCTTATGCGGGCACCGTGATTATGGAAGACGAGCAGCGTTATGGCCTGGCCATGGTAAACAACTTAACCGCATCACAACGAGCCAGGGCCATACTGGAGACCGCCAAAACGGGCAATAACATTATGACTCAGGCATTTAGCGACAACGTTGTATTGGATTATGCCGGAATCCGTGTTGCGGAATTTAGTCCAACGCAAAAGCAGCAGCTAATGCGGCTGATCGGCATCTATATAGGCAACATGAGAGAGACTCATCAGGGTATACGTATGGCTGAGATAGAAGCACACCTTGACGAGACTTGGTTCGCCTGGATCGGAGAGACTGAGACTGATTCGGTGTTTTACTACCGAATACAGAGCCCTGTGATGCTGATAGAGTTCGATCACCAAACTCCCGTTGGTCTGACACATATTTATGAGCGGGGTGTGCCTTACCGGGAGCATATTCACTCCATAGTGCGCACGCCCAATGGTAATGATTACGGCAAAGATCTGCTTCGTCAGCATTACCAGAGTCATCCTCATTGATCCACGGATGGGGTTGTTGAGCACAAAATCTCGTATACTGCCGAGAGAAAATCTAATTAGTGGGGGTGGTCCATGGAAATCATCATCAAACGCCGAAACCTGCTGAAGGCACTGGCCGCGACACCGTTGATTGCCAGTCGTGTCCAGGCCGCGCAGTCGGATGGCCTTGGCCCGCGCCAGGGCAAGATCAAGCAGAGTGTCATGCCCCAGGTATGGACCGGTACAGACTTCACCCTCGAGGAGCGTTGCGAAATTTTGTCCCTGATGGGTTTTGCCGGTATGGATCTTCCGCAGCCCCAGCAGGTGCCAGTCCTGCAGGATTTTGGCCTGACACCAACGCTGATGACGGCCACCTCAGGCACCTCTTTCCAGAACGGTGTTATTCGTCGTGAACTGCATGATCAGATCGTGGAAGAAACGCACAAGGGTATAGACATCTGCGTGGAAGCCGGTTGCAAAAACCTGATACTTTTTCCTGGCGAGCGTCGAGGCATGTCCCGGGAGGAAGGGGCGGACAATGCTGCCGAAGTGCTGGCCAGGATTGCACCCTATGCCGAGGAGAAAGGTGTGTACGTATGTATGGAGATTACCAACTCGAAGGTGGCTGCAGACAATCGCACGGACCAAGTATTTGATAACATCCATTGGGGATTTGATGTCTGCCGCCGTACGGGCTCACCCAATATCTCGGTCGTATATGACTTCTACCATGTCCAGATCGCCAATGGCGACGTTGTGCGTACCATGCGCGACAATCTGCCTATGATTACCCACATGCACGTGGCAGGGGTCCCATCAAGACGCGAAATTGATCGCACGCAGGAGCTCGATTATCGGTGGATAGCTCAGCAGATCGCCGACTCTGGTTACGAACATTTTGTGGCGCACGAGTATCGTGCCACGGAGGGCCGTAATCCATTGGTCAGCTTGGCGGTGGGTTATGACATTTTGACGCTATATTGAGCCACGAAATGCGTAGCAGCTAAAGTAAATCTTTTTCCGCTGAAAAGTGGATAACAGAGGTTTTTATTTAGCCTACGAAAGCTATTTTGTCAGACAGCTGCCCCTGCAACGACACAATTACGGGTGTTTCCCTAAAACTGCGGAAAAGTCCTCAATTCCACATATTGAGCAACAATCTTCCAGTTTTTCTCGAAACCGCTGTGGAGAATAAAGACACACAATGTGCACCAAAATTGCAAGCTTACGAAATAAAGATTGAGTTTGCCTGTTCAACAATCTTTTAACATATTGAATATATTAATAAAAAAAAGAAAAAGAATGCACTTGACCAAATAGACAAGCAGGTGTAAAAGTTACATTGTTATACCTGTTTTCCATATAGTTCCCAATGAAATTTTGAAGTATGTCAAAGGCTGACTAGTAGTCCTTAGAAACCGCAAAATTTCGTATGTTCATATCACCAATCAAAAAGGGGTGTAGTAAATGAAACTGTCCAAAATGAAGGTAGCAGTGCTATCCGCACTTGCTGGTACCGGCGCCATCGCCGTTCCCGGCCAGTATGCATTGGCACAGGAGGCAAGAGGACTTGAGGAGATCGTGGTAACGGCTCAGCGTCGTGAACAGGATCTGCAGGAAGTTCCGGTCTCTATAGTCGCCTTGTCTGGCGAAACACTCGAATTACAGGGCCTCGATAGTCTCGAGGACGTCGGTAACACCATTCCCAACCTGAACATCCAGGGTGGTGGTGCCGGTACCTATGGCACGCAGTTCCGCGTGCGCGGTCTGCCTAACGTCGGCGTCTACATCGACGGTGTGTGGCAGATCGGTACTGACGGCATGCTTGTCTCCGATTTCGTCGACATGGACCGTATCGAAGTACTGCGTGGTCCTCAGGGAACTACCTACGGTCGTGACTCAACCGGTGGCGCGATTCGTATGTGGACCCGCCGCCCTGGCGAGGAGCTGGGCGGCAGCATGACCGCCACCATGGGTTCCTACGACCGTCGTGACATCAAGGGTTCTGTGGATGTCCCAATAACTGACAACATCCTGACCAAGTGGACGGCGTCCAGCCTCTACCGTGATGGTTTCATCACCGGTCTGACCACCGGTATCGACTATGGCATGCTCGATCAGGACACCATCCGTGGTGACATCCTGTGGACACCGGCTGATAACTTCACCGCTCGACTCGTTGTCAACAAAGAGTCCGTTGCGATGAACGAGCCGCGTATCCAGAATGGTATCTGGGACACAGCCTATGTACCAGGTGGCCCAGCGAACAACAACGCTCCTGTTCAGACCTGGGGTGTCATTCCCGCACAGTTCTATGGTCTGGCTGTTGAGGGCGCCGCCAAGCGGGGTGTGACACTGAACTACGATGCGTTCACTCCCGAAAATTTCCAGGCCGGTTATCCGGGCGGCAAAGTAGGTTGGTGGGAAAGCCGCTCCAATGCAACGATGCCTTCCTACATCGATCGCAGCCAGATCTCCCTCGACATGTCCTGGGATATTACTGACAACATCTCAATCCAGTCGATCACGGCCCAGACTCAACAGGATCGCGAGATCAATGTCGACTGGGAAAACAGTGACTACACGCTGGTGGAAGATATCCTGCGCGGTGAACTTGACGTATTCAGTGAGGAAATTCAAATCACGGGCGTGATGATGGATGACCGCCTGAACTGGATGGTCGGCGTGTACTACTGGGACCAGGAGGCAATTAACCGTGATGCGCGTTACGCCATCAACGAGTTCCGCACACTGCCCGGTCAGGCAGCACCTGAGCTGGATATAAATGATGTTTTTGCTTCGCAACGTTGTATTGACTTGCTGAATCCTGCGACAAACCCAAATGGTCTCTTACCATGTCAAGTAGTCGCAAATGCAATCATTCTGCCTAACTTCTCGTATGACCGTCTGACTGGTGGCGACCAGGATGGTATTGCTTACTTTGCCGAAGCCACTTACTCGTTTACTGATAAGTTGGATCTGACTTTGGGTATTCGTTACCACGATCAAGAAAATTCAGCGCAAAATTATACGCTCTCACCTAATGCGGCGCCGCTCGCACCAGAAGGTAACCTGTATACCAACGGCGATCCGTTCCTAGGCTCGAAAAGAGGCAATCCCACAGTCGTGTCATTTAGTGAGACCACCTACAAGGCGGCTCTACAGTATCAGTTCACCGATGACATCATGGGCTACCTGAGCTACTCCGAGGGATTCGACTCAGGCGGCGTATCCAGCACGACCACCAGCGTCGGTGTTGTGTTCTTCCCGTACGATCCGCAGATCATGGAAAACACCGAGGTTGGCATCCGTGCTGACCTGCTTGATGGTCAGCTGCGTGTGAACGCTACCTACTTCATGACCGACTGGCTGAACATCCAGAACGCTGGTGTCGTGCGTGACCCGGCTACCGGTGCTGAGCTGCCGCAGCTGGTTACCACCAACGTGGGTAAGGCCAGCGCCGACGGCTTCGAGCTTGAGATGACCTGGCTGCCGACAGACGCCCTCATGATTAACGTGAACGTGGGCGTGCTGGATACCAGCTATGACGACATCGCCAAAGGTACCTTCTCCCTGGATACCAGCACCGAGTTTGCTCAGGCACCAGACCTGACCTACAACATCGGTGCCCAGTATACCTGGGACATGCAGAGTGGTGCTTCGTTGGTTACCCGTGTGGACTACTCCTACACGGATAGCTTCTGGCGCTCACTGCCGTTCCTGCGTATGGACTGGTATGGTCCTAAGAATAACGGGCCGGTACCGGCTGGTATCGACGAATCCGGAGACTGGGGTACTGTCAACGCACGCATGACTTACCAGCCTGCTGACGGCAACTACTCCGTATCCGTATTCGGCACCAACATTACTGACGAGTACATGCTGAACTCGGGCTTCTTCCACGGTATCTGGGGTTACAACTTCGCTACCGTGTCACGCCCTGCTGAGTACGGTGCGTCACTGACCGTTCGCTTCTAAGCAGTAGCGACCCGTCAGGGTAATGAAACAGGATGCCGGCAGTTGTGAGACTGCCGGCATTTTTTTTGGTCTATCCTGTGAGATAGAAAGTCATTACTATAGGTTGCGTTAGCATTCTATTCCAAGGCCTGCAAGTCTTGCCCCGGTCGAAACCCTAAAAAGCAGTATCTATATAAAAGAGGTACTGGACATTAAAATTAGTAATTCGCAAATTATCTGCACTATCTGCTGTTCCTTACCGGGGTTACTGTTTGCCCAGGCAATGATGGTTCTCGGCGGCGGTCAGAAGGCCCAGGAATGTTACATGAACGCGGAAATGGCCGCGAGTAACCTCCCAGGAGTAGGCCGTAGCCTTCTGGAGGCGTGTGATTACACCCTAGAATACTCAGGCAGGCTCAGCATAAAGGACAGGGCGGCTACCCTTGCCAATCGCGGTATCGTGCATGCCGCCTTGAATAATTACGACGAAGCAATGAATGATTACAATATGGCTATTGAATTGCGGCCATCAACCCCGGAATTCTTCATCAATCGGGGTAATTCCTACTTTATGATGCGAAATTATGCCGAGGCGCTAAATGATTACGAGTCATCTCTCGGATTTGGGCTTAAACAGCTGCATTTTGCTCACTATAACATGGGCATGACATACGAAAGGTTGGGAAACGACCTGATTGCTCAAAGAGAATACCAGTTGGCGCTTGAATACGAGCCAGATTGGTCACTGGCGAATAAAAGATTACAGATAGTCCAGCAACGATTAGCTGAAGATTTGTTAGAGATTGATTCCAAGAATCAATAGCAGATCCAGCAATACTTAAGATCAATTAATAAAATACCCTATCAATTCAACGGCTTTACGCATACAAATGACGGCTGGCTGGGGTTGACCAATGTGCACTAAATGGGTAAGGTGTAGCGTTGTTTTGTGGTTTACTACCTGAAAATTAAGCTAAGCAACGTTCGATAAACGTTGGCTGTATAAACCACAGACATGAATTAGTTCTAGTTTCTAGTTGTTTCAATACCAAAAAAAGGGAAATTCATGAAATTTACCAAAATGAAAATGGCCATGCTTGCTGCACTGGCCTCTCAGGCTGGCTTTGTCGCCGAGTCTGCGATAGCGCAGGGTGAATCGGCCCTCGAAGAAATCATCATCACGGCAACCCGCCGTGAAACTGACGTCCAGGATGTACCTCTGGCCGTTACGGCACTGACTGGCGAGAGCCTTCAGAACCAAAACATTGAAAACCTGGAAGATCTGACAGGTGTCGTTCCAAACGTTCTCATTGCAGGCGGAAATGGTGGCACTACATCAGGTTCCTTCTACATGCGCGGTATTCCTAATGTAGGCGTCTACATCGATGGTATCTGGCAGGTTTCCAGCAACGGCCTTCTGACTCGTGACTTCGTCGAGCTAGATCGTGTAGAAGTTCTGCGTGGGCCTCAGGGAACACTCTACGGTCGTGACTCAACCGGTGGATCTATCCACATGCATTCAAGGCTGCCAGCTGAAGAATTCGGTGTGAACATGAGCGTCGGTGCCGGCAACCTGGACCGCCGCGACCTGATGTTGTCCGCAGATATACCACTGGGTGATAACCTGCGCACCAAGTGGACAGTAGGCAGCTACGATCAGGACGGCTGGGTTAAGTCATTGACAACTGGCATCAATGCCGGCTGGCAGGATAGCGCGGTTTTCCGCGGTGACATCCTTTGGACTCCAACTGATTCCTTGAGCTTCCGATTGATTCATCAGGAAGATGACCAGGTTGGTCAGCAGGCTCGTGTACAGTCGCGTATCGACTACAACGTTGCCAATGTCCAGGGCTTCCAGATGGGTATCGCACGGGCCGTAGACATAGCCAGTGGCGGTAAGTTTAACCCTAAATATGCTCAGGCTGGTTACCCGGGTGGTATGCTTGGACGTTATGAAAGTCGCCTTTCCTCCAGCGTTCCTAACGAGCAGTACCTGACCCAGACCACTTTCCATGGTGACTGGGATATTAATGAAAACCACCACCTGAAGTACATGTACGGCAGGACTATCAATGATGCCGGTGTTTACAATGACTGGGGCGGTTCAGAATACAACTTCTTCGTTAACTACAACGTAACCAAGCTGGATCTGGACAGCCATGAGCTTCAGCTTACCGGCACCTTGTTCAATGACAAGGTTGACTATGTAGTTGGTTACTATTCTTGGGAACAAGAAAATCGTAACCGCGGTGTTGAGTGGGGCTCTGCAGACTGGAGCTTTGCTTCTGACGATAACGGCACCGTGCAGTCCCTGAACTGGGATGATGTGCTTGCGCATCCGGAATGTAATGACAAGCCATCTGACCGTGGCCTGACTTTCCCTGGCGATGTATGGCCACAGCCTTGTGGTTGGCTGGGTAACATTATCGGCGCTCCCTTTGCAGCCGGTTGGGGTTGGCCACACGCGTTTGCTGGCCCTGGTTCTGCAAGTAACGCCTCAGACCGTCTTAATGGCCAGACACAGGACGGCGATGCGTTCTTCGGCGAACTGACGTACTACGTAAACGACAAATGGGATGTGACTGTTGGATTCCGTCGTCATCAGCAAGACAACGTCGGTATCGTTATGTCGCCAGCACATTTTGCTGCACAGAAGGCCGCTGGCGTCATCGAAGGGCATCCGGGTGAACTGAACACAGCATTTGCCGATCGTGGCAGGGCTGTTGCCGGCACCTTCGACGTCTTTAACCCGACCAGCTTCGAAGCCGACACATGGCGTTTCGCTACCTCCTATGATCTTGCCGACAACGTCATGATTTACGCAGGTTACAGTGAAGGGTTCAACTCAGGCGGTGTTTCACAGTACGAGGATAGCCTTGGTCCTGTCGAGATCTTCTATGATCCCGAAATGATCGAGAACTGGGAACTGGGTCTGCGTGCAGATTTGCTGGATGGTGCGCTGCGTGCCAACGTCACCTACTTTGATACTGACTGGATTGGTATCCAGTACCTCGGCACGGTTATTGACCGTGTTTCTGGTACTGAAGCCACTGAGCTGGTATTGCAGAACACAGCAAATGGCAACGCTCAAGGTCTAGAGTTTGAGTTGACTTATGTGCCAACTGATCGCCTGACATTGGTTGCTAACCTTGGATTCCTGGACACTCAGTACACCAGCATCAACCCTGGTGCGCCGCTGCCCAAGGATTCAGAGTTTGCCCGTGCCCCTGACAAAACTTACATGTTTAGCGCAGAGTACGAGTTTGGCAACGTGTTTGGTGGCAACCTGATGGCTCGTATCCAGACTAACTACTGGGACAGCTACTGGCGTGCATCAACACTGGAACTGCGCCAGAACTTCCAGGGCCTGGTGTCAGAATCACCTGCAGGTGATATATGGATGACCAACGCGCGTGCAGTATGGACTCCTGCAGACGACAGCTACCAGATTACACTCTGGGGCAACAACCTGACAGATGAGTACAACTTTAACTCTGGATTCATGCATGGTGTTTGGCAGTTTGACTTCGCTACTGTCGACCGCCCGCGTGAGTACGGTGTTTCTTTCTCAACCCGCTTCTAAAAACGGGTAAAAAGAAAAGGAGGACTCAGGTCCTCCTTTTTTTGCCTGTGTATTTTCTAAAATTGTAATCACGCAAGGACCGCGACACCCTTGACCTGGGCGTATAGTTGCCTTCCGGCTGCAATACGTAGCTCGGTTACTGATTTTTGTGTCACCCTGACCAGCAGGGGATTGTCACCCAGCATCACCTTTACCATGGCTTGGGCGCCGCCTTCTGCCACGGTTTCTGCCACCGTAACTGGAAAAATATTCTGTATGGATGTGTTCCGTTGCCTTTCGAGGGTGAGGCTGACATCGTTTGCATATATCCTAAGTCGCACTTCTGCTCCTACTTTTAGACCCGCGCTGGCCACGATGAACTCGTTATCGCTCGCCTGGAGGTGTGCCAGGCCAAAGTTGTCATCTAGCCGTCTAACAATTGCGCGGAGAATGGTTTCAGCGTCGCCTCGGTGTGCGAGTGGCAGATCGAGACGGGTCAGCATTTGCTGTATGGGCCCGCTACCCATGATGCTACCGTTGCGCAAAATCACGAGTTCATCAGCCAGACGTGCCACCTCATCGGTGGCATGACTGACATACAGAACCGGCAGGGCAAGCTCCCGGTGCAGAGTTTCTAGATAAGGTAGTATCTCAAGCTTGCGCTTTTGATCCAGTGAAGATAGCGGTTCATCCATTAGCAGCAGTCGTGGGCTGGTTACAAGTGTGCGCGCGATAGCGACGCGCTGCTGCTCGCCTCCTGACAGGGTAAGCGGATCACGCTCTAGGAGTGTTCCTATACCTAGCAGGTCGACTGCATCATCAAGATTAATACGCCTCCTGTCTGCCGGTACCCTTCGCAAGCCAAACTCAAGATTCCCGCGTACTGTCAGGTGGGGAAATAGGCTTGATTGCTGAAAGACGTAGCCGAGACGGCGCAGGTGCGTAGGGACAAATATCCTGTCATCCTGCCAGGTATGTCCCTGGAAGCTAATTTGCGCATTCGGGATATGTTCGAGACCAGCTATCGCCCGCAGCAGCGTAGTCTTGCCGCTCCCGGAGGGTCCGAATACTGCCGTGATGCCGCTGGCGGGCAAATTGAGATCCACGTTGAGGGTGAAGGTGTCGCGAGTGAGAGAGAATCTGGCTGAGATGGTCATAACCTGGCCACCCTAAATCGGCCATTGGCACCATAAACTGCGGCGAGCATCAGGAACGACAGCAGTATCAGCCCGCCGGCTAGTAGATGTGCGCTTGCATATTCCAGACTTTCCACGTGATCGTAGATAGCGATAGAGAGTACCTGCGTGCGACCAGGAATATTGCCTCCGATCATTAATACGACGCCGAATTCACCAATGGTGTGAGCAAACCCGAGCACAGCGGCCGTGATAAAGCCTGGTCTAGCAAGGGGCAGGGCAATAGTCAGGAATCGATCCCGGGGCGAGGCGCCGAGTGTTGCCGCCACCTCTAGGGGGCGTCTGCCGACCGCTTGGAAAGCGTCCTGCAATGGCTGAATGACGAACGGCATGGAGTACACGACGGAACCGATAACCAGTCCGGAAAAGCTAAAGGCGAGGGTATCGGCTCCAAATATGGCCAAAGGGCCGTTAGCCCCAAGAAAAATCAGGAGGTAGAAACCTAGCACGGTGGGGGGTAAAACCAACGGCAGGGCCACCAGCGCTTCCAGCAGGAATTTATAGCGCCACTTAGAACGTGCAAGCCACCAGGCTGCAGGTGTGCCAAGCAGTAACAGTAAAAATGTCGAGAGCAGGGCGAGCCTGAGCGTGAGGAATAGAGCGGCTAGGTCGGTAGCGGTGAGCATCAGGGTACGCTAAAACCGTTGCCCTGGATAATCTGGCGGGCCTGGTCACTCTGCATATAGTCGAGAAACTCACGTGCTGCCGGATTTTCGGTTAGCAGTACACCCTGCAGCTCGATGGGGGTGTACCAGGCATCAGGAATGAGCCAGTAACTACCCGCCTGCATGTATTGTCCATAAACGATCTGGGATAAGGCTATGAGAGCTAGATCGGTATCTCCGCTAATCGCAAACTGGTAGGTTTGCCCCACGTTTTCCCCGAACACTAACTTGTCCTGCAGGCTGTCCCACAAGGATAGCGTTTCCAATGTTTCCTGTGCCGCTCTGCCGTAGGCGGAGAGTCGAGGATTCGTCAGGGCTAGCAGGTGGAAGTTTTTTTCTCTCAATACTTCCGAATCCAGGTGACGGTTGTCGACACTCCAGAGCACCAGCCGGCTAATTGCATAAGTGAAACGTGAGCCTAGTATCGTTTTATTTTCAGTTTCGAGTATTTCGGTTCGTGATGTCTCATCGGACAGAAATATGTCGTAACCGGCACCGTTCATTATCTGTCCGTAGTGACGGCTACTGGGCCCGGGTACGATTTTTACGTCGTGATCAGAATAGCTTTCAAATTCCCGCGTCAATTCTTCCAGCGTGAAATCGAAATCATTGGCTACGGCAATAGAAATCTGGCCTGCAAACAGCCTTGGGCTGATAAGCCCGTACGCTGCAAAAAAAGCAAGAAATAACAAGTGCCTGAGTTGTGGGAAAGCCATGTTCATTCGGCGGAATTATGCCAGAAGGGAGGGGCTTCTCGCTAACCGTTCATGTGGAAGGCATGGGCTCCCAGCCAGGCAGAGAGGCATGCACCGCCCTAGCTTCCAACGCTACGCCTTGCACAGTTCACTATTTCTTGAGGCGCGGAAACACCTTGCGTATGTTATGTTCGAAGATATTCGCTTTCTCTTCATCTGAAATTTCGGCGTTGTCGATGTAGCGTCTGGTATCATCAAAGTAGTGGCCTGTTTCTGGGTCAATACCACGAACGGCGCCCACCATTTCAGACGCAAACAGGATGTTCTTGTTGTCGATAACTTTTAGCAGCATGTCGATACCCTTCTGGTGGTATACGCACGTGTCGAAGTAGACATTGTTCATCAGCAGTTCGTCGAGTGACGGCAGTTTAAGCATGTCCGCCAATCCGCGGAAGCGCCCCCAGTGGTAGGGGACGGCGCCGCCCCCGTGGGGGATTATGAATTTGATCGTCGGAAAATCTTGGCACACTGTGCTCTGCATCAATTGCATGAAGGCCGTGGTATCGGCGCTTAGGTAATAAGAGCCTGTGGAATGAAAAGCCGGGTTACATGCGCCGCTGACGTGCACCATGGCGGGTACTTCCAGTTCAACCATCTTTTCGTAGATGGGATACCAGTACTTGTCGCCCATGGGTGGAGAATCGAACTTGCCGCCTGACGGATCCGGGTTCAAGTTACAGCCCACGAAACCGAACTCATTCACGCAACGTTCCAATTCAGAAACGGAATTTTTCAGGTCGGTTCCGGGACTCTGAGGCAATGCGCAGGCACCAATGAAGTTGTCCGGGTATAACTGAGTGACCCGGTAGATAAGTTCGTTGGTGTGCTCGGTCCAGTACTTGCTGGTCCAGGCATTACCCACGTGAGGGCCCATCCAGGAAGCGCGAGGTGAAAAGATGGTGAGATCTGTGCCACGCTTGCGCTGCAGTTTGAGCTGGCTGTTCTCCAGGCTTTCCCTGATTTGGTCGTCACTGATGTTGATGACACCTTTCTCACCCTTGTGTGCAGGGTCCTGCTTCAGTGCGGCTTTCTGGGAATCGCGGTAATTACCCAGTTCGTTAGGTGAAGTAGTGTAGTGGCCATGACAATCGATAATCATACTTCCCGTGTCCTTAAGATTAATTCAGCCGGTTAAGATAGCAGATTTACCACTTACCGGGGAGTCGGAAAACTGCAACAACCAAGCGATTTGGTGCCCGCTGTATGCCCACAGGCGGATGCAAGGTAAAATTTAATTCTTGTAAAATAAAACACACCCTGTCCGCGCCTGCGGGTGGAATAACAACAGATCTGGGGGTATGAAGTCATGAGTCAGCAGGAAATTGCGGATAAACGGGAAATCAGGGAGCTGGTGGACAACTGGGCCATATTCAGTGATTCCGGCAACTGGGAAAGATTCGCCGAATGCTGGCACGATGACGGCTGGATGTGTGCTACCTGGTTCCAGGCACCATGCCAGGATTTCATCAAGGCGCGCCAGGAGGGTTTCGACAAGGGCGTCAGCATCATTCACTTTCACGGAGGCTTCACCTGTGATGTGGTTGGTGACCGGGCCGTTGCCCAGACCAAGATGACCATTAGCCAGCGGGCACCGGTCCACGGCGTAATCGTGGATGTGGTTTGCACCGGCCGTTTCTATGACTTCCTGGAAAAACGGGCAGGGAAGTGGGGTATGGTCCGGCGCCAACCGATCTATGAAAAGGACCGCCTGGATGTGGTTGATCCGAATGCCACCCTGTCGCTGGATACCGATATCCTGGAGCAGTTTCCCGCTGGGTACCGTCACCTAGCTTACCTGCAGTCGCAGATCGGCTATGCCGTGGCCAAGGGTGGGCTGCCCGGACTGAAGGGGCCGGAAGTTGAAAAACTGTATGCGGAAGGCAAGGCCTGGTTAGCAGGCGCGGACTCCCCCGGCAGGCCGGACGTCATCAAGTAGACCTGTCCCTGCAGGGTGTCCGATTCCGTTGATGTGGCTATTCCTGTATCATCCGGCGGGACGAGAAGCAGTATTTCCTTACATAAAACAAGGGTTTGTTACATACCTACACGATGAATGCAAGCGCGAAAACACAGGGCGCCGACGACACCCAACTGGTCGACAAGCATGGCCGGTTGATCGATTACGTGCGTCTTTCGGTCACCGACCGCTGTGATTTCCGTTGCGTGTATTGCATGTCTGAAGACATGACCTTTTTGCCGCGCCAGCAGGTGCTGAGCCTTGAAGAGATTTTCCAGGTGGCCAAAGCTTTCACCGAGCTTGGCGTGAAGAAGATCCGCCTGACTGGTGGTGAACCCCTGGTGCGTAACAATGTCATGACCTTGGTAGAAAATATCGGTAACCTGCCCGGGCTCGAGGAATTGCTGCTGACCACCAATGGCTCACAGCTGGAAAAACTCGCGGGACCGCTCAGGGATGCCGGTGTCACGCGGATCAATATCAGTCTCGACAGTTTGGATGCAGACCGTTTCAGGAACATGACCCGGACAGGCAAACTGGACAAGGTCAAGCGGGGTATCGAAGCAGCCGTGGCAACAGGATTCGACGGTATCCGTCTGAATTCGGTGATCCTGCGTGGACGCAATGATCACGAGATTGTCGATTTGCTTGAATATGCCATGGCGCTAGGTATCAATATCGCCTACATCGAGGAAATGCCGTTGGGCGATGTGTCAGACCACGACAGGCAGGACACCATGGTCAGCAACGATGAAGTCATGGCGGCGATCGGCGAACGCTATACGATGACCGCCATCGATATGACAACAGCCGGACCATCCCGTTATTACCGCATCGAATCCACCAACACTAAGGTCGGCTTCATATCACCAGTTAGCCACAACTTCTGTGATACCTGCAATCGTGTGCGGGTCACCGTGGAAGGGCGACTGCTTTTGTGCCTGGGTAACGAACACTCGATGGACCTGCGCAGTGTCATTCGAGCGAACCCGGGCAATGACGACATTCTCAAAGCTCACATCGTGGAAGCTATGGACCTGAAACCAAAACGGCATTATTTCTACGACAAGGATGAACCCCAGTTGGTCCGCTTCATGAACATGACCGGAGGCTGAAAGCCTCACTCCCCCCGCCTGTATGAGTGGTAACAAACCCCAAAAAGAATTCGTGCCATTGCAGATTGCGGTGGTCACCGTATCCGATTCTAGGACAGAGGAAACGGACACGTCAGGACGATACCTTGCCGAGGCCCTTGAAAGCGAGGGACATGTGTTGAACCAGAAACATATCTGCAAGGATGACGTGGACGACCTGCGCGCCCTGGTCAAAGGTCTGATCGAAGACGAAAATATTCATGCGGTGCTGGTCACTGGCGGGACTGGTTTCACGAAACGGGACAATACGGTGGTTTCTCTTACGCCTCTGCTAGAATCAAGCATTGACGGTTTCGGTGAGCTATTTCGTTATCTGTCCTACCAGGAAATAGGATCCTCCACGATACAGTCCCGGGCTTTTGCCGGCCTGAGCAAAAACACGGTTGTATTCTGTATGCCTGGTTCACCGGGCGCTTGCAAAACCGCCTGGGAAGGTATCATCCGCGAGCAACTCGATGCACGCCACAGACCCTGTAATTTTGTAGATAGGATTATAAGCAGGGGTTAATGTGAAAAAAACATGCAGCCCGGACTCTCTGGAAGGAGGGGGGTGAGGTGGCCAGGCTGCATAAAGGGGGATTCTGTTTAACACCCAGAGTCGCAGCCTGTTTCCGAGGTCTAGGGGAAACCTGGGTTCAGGCTGCGTCTGTTAGGGGTCTTGCATCGGGTGGCCTGTATACTTGGGGAAGATATTCAGGCCAGATTCTCTTTCAGCGTGGAACTGTTTAGTTACACGGAAGCGATAATGATCAGCACAGGTACTGCCAGCACAGCCAGTGTACTCAGTGCGCCAACTGCCAATTCTTCAACAGCTTCTGCATTCTTGAATCTAACGGTCATCAGATGTCTCCTTGTAAGAAAGTTTAGATGAATAACCACGCCTCTTTTGGAAACGCGTGGCTATCGTAACACACTGTTACCTTTTATGGTAACAAAAATATGAAAAAAACGTGATTATTTGGATAATTGTTACTATATTTTTGATAAATGTGTAATCCATGATCGAAAAGACCAAAAAATGCTTCAAAAACCGAATGTGACAGGCATAATTTTTCATTTTTACACCTTTTGGTAACAAGTACGGTAACAAAATGCGGTCGGATCACTTTTTTTCAAGAGTTGGCAGATTCTTTTTCAACCGCTTTCGGACCGGTAACCAGGTACAGACATGACTGAACTCAATACTCACCTGCAAGGTATCCGTGCTGCAGTGCCGGAATCCAGGCAACTGGATACCATGGTCCAGTTGCTGGAAAGACGCGGGGCCGAGGTATTTCGTGTACCTCTGATTGCCATACATGATGCGCCTGACCCTGGGCCAGTATTGGCCTGGATCGACCGTTTCATTCTCGCCCCCCCCGACCTCTTTATCATCTTGACAGGTGAGGGCGTGCGCCGCCTGTTGTCCCTGGCAGGCAAGCACGCCAAGAAGGACGCCCTAGTTGACGCGATGGCAGGCACACGCCTGTTGTGCCGGGGACCGAAACCCGAGCGCGCACTGCGCGAGGTCGGTCTTAAAGGGGGTATCCAGGCCAGCGCACCCACCACCGAGGGCGTAATCGTGACTTTCGAGGAAATGGACTTGAAGGGGCAGCGGATTGCCGTACAACTCTACGGGCAAGATCCGAACACGCGCTTAACGGACTACCTGGCCAGTCGAGACAATGTAGTGGACAAGGTGGCCCCGTATATCTACGCTGATGATGCTGAGGAAAAGCGAGTTCTTGAGCTCATACAACTGCTCGAAAACAATGCGCTGGATGTGATTGCCTTTACCTCCCAAGCCCAGGCCAAGCGCCTGATAGAGGTTGCGGCCAGGCACGGCAGGGAAGAGAGTCTCAGGAAGGACCTCGGCAGGTGCTGTGTTGCCGCCGTCGGGCCGGTTGTTAGAGATCAATTGGCCGGGCTGAGTATCAAAACAGACATCATGCCTGAACAGGCCTTTTTCATGAAACCGCTGGTAACCGAAATCATGCGCTATTTTGGCAGGCACCCTGCCGCTGGTGAGACCGTCGATTAGCCGTTGCTGCCTGGTTCAGTATAATTGGTCTCTGACTACAAGCCGGAACTAGGATCTGCCCATGTTGAAAAAATCAGTTTCCGTAATCAGCCTGATATTACTTTGCCTAGTAATGCCAGGTGCCAGTGCGCAGGAGCTTGCCGCCAAGGATCCCAATGAGCTTTACGCCATTGTCGATACCAACCGTGGCACTATGGAATTCCTGTTGTACAAGGCGGTGGCTCCGGTCACGGTTAGCAATTTCGTGAACCTGGCAACCCGCGGCTATTATGACGGGCTCACGTTCCACCGCGTGATCAACGATTTTATGGCGCAGGGGGGTGATCCTGACGCGAGCGGGGCTGGTGGCCCCGGGTACCGCTTCGAGGATGAAATTAGGCTGCGACTGAACCAGATGGGGATTTTGGCCATGGCCAATGCGGGCCCTGATACAAATGGCAGCCAGTTCTTTATCACTCACCAGGCCACACCGCATCTGAATGGACTTCACACAGTTTTTGGTCTTATTCACTCGGGCAGGGAAGTGATACGGCAGGTTCGCATCGGCGATACCATTAATTCGATTACGATCGAGGGTAACGCCAAGGCGTTTTTGGAAAGAAATACCGACCGGGTTTATCAGTGGAATGTCATACTCGACGAAAAATTCCCGAGCTTGAAACCTGCGCTGACTGATTAGCTGGTGAACTATTACGACTTGCTATGGTCGTTGGCGGAATCTGTCCCTAGTTCTTCTTTTTCCTTTTCTAGGTTTTCCTTTTCCTGCTCCTCCAAGTATGGCCACAGGTAGAACATCTGTGCCACAGAGAACAGCAGCAAGATGGCCATGCTGCCAAAAACTTTGAAGTCCACCCAGTACTCGTGAAAGGTAAATGCGACGAAGAGGTTGGTGCAGCCAAGGAAAAGGAAAACGCCAGCCCAAGCAAAATTCAGCCACTGCCATTTTTCAGCTGGCAGCGACACGATGTGTCCCAGCATCATCTGTGTCATGTTTTCCTTGTTCAGGTATTGGCTGCCGATGAACACGGCCGCAAAAATCCAGTTCACGACCGGCGCTTTCCATTTAAGGATGGCTTCATCGCGGAAGAACAGGGTAAAGGAACAGAAAATCACCACCGCTACCAGCAGGAACGTATGGGTACGGCTGAGCTTGCCGTTTTTCAGGAAAATGCCGCCGTAAACAAGGATAGATGCCGTGACAAGGACTTCCGTCGCGCTGAAGATGCCGCCCAGAGTATAGTCGTAACCGGCGATGTTCACGATGCGTTCATCCAGCTTGTACACGATGAGAAACGCGATTAGGGGAATATAGTCAATGAGTTGTTTCATATAGCAAATTTGTGTTGCTCGGGGATGTAAGGCCCCATTATAGCCCGATTGCAAATATTTCGTGGTTATTGGCAGCCCTGTGTTAGGCTTGCCAGTTTTTCAGCTGGTGCAACAGGAAACAGTGGCTTGGCGCAGGTATTTGAAATACATCCTGAAAACCCGCAGCTGCGTCTGATCAGGCAAGCTGTCGAGATTCTCAGGCGTGGCGGGGTGATCATCTATCCCACTGATTCCGCCTACGCTCTGGGCTGCCATATCCAGGACAAGGCGGCCCTGCAGCGCATCATCCGTATCCGGCAACTGAACGATAATCACAATTTCACTCTCGTGTGTCGCGATCTCTCCGAATTGGCCACTTACGCCAGGGTCAACAACAGCGATTACCGTCTCCTGAAGGCATTCACACCAGGTGCATATACCTTCATCTTGCGCGCCACCTCGGAGGTGCCACGCCTGATGCTGCACCCTAAACGCAAGAGTGTTGGCATCCGCGTACCGAATCATCCCGTGGTGTCCGCACTTCTGGCAGAATTGGACGAGCCACTACTCAGCAGCTCGTTGATTCTGCCGGGTGAAACCGAACCTCTGGCGGATATTGACGATATTCGCGACACCCTGGCAAAACAGGTAGATCTCATCATCGATTCCGGTTTTTGCGGCCTCGAGGCCACCACCGTGGTAAGCCTGGTAGAAGGGGTACCTCAGGTACTCCGAGAGGGCAAGGCGGACCCCGAACCATTCAGGTGAGAATGTCCTCGCCAGAACCAAACAGGTCTGCCATTGGGGGAGGTTTTGCGAGTATAATTTATGATTAGAAATAAGAGCCAGGGAGCAACAATTGAGCTCAGTCAATTCGCAGCTGAGAGTGCTGTCAGGAATGCGCCCAACCGGGCGCCTTCATCTCGGACACCTTCACGGTGTCATCAAAAACTGGACCACATTACAAAACGAGTATGAGTGTTTTTTCTTCATCGCGGACTGGCACGCCCTCACTACGCATTATGATGATCCGCTGATCATTGAGAAAAACCTCTGGGACATGGTCGTGGACTGGCTCGCTGCAGGCGTCAATCCCAGCAATGCCACCCTGTTCATTCAGTCCCGTGTTCCCGAGCACGCCGAGCTGCACCTGTTGCTATCCATGTTGACGCCCCTGGGATGGCTGGAACGCGTACCTAGCTACAAGGATATGCAGGAGAATCTTAAGGACAAGGATCTCAGCACTTATGGCTTCCTCGGTTACCCCCTCTTGCAGAGCGCTGATATCCTCATTTATCGGGCCGGCCACGTACCGGTTGGCGCCGACCAGGTGGCGCATGTCGAACTGACCCGTGAGGTTGCGCGCCGCTTCAATCACCTGTACGGCCGGGAATCGGACTTCGAGGAAAATGCTCAGGCCGGTATCAAGAAGATGGGCAAGAAAGCGGCAAGTCTATACAACAAGCTGCGCAAGACCTATCTGGAAACTGGTGACCAGGAATCACTAGAGCGTGCCAGGGCACTGATCAAGGAACAGCAGAATATTTCACTGGGTGACCTTGAGCGCTTGTTCGGCTACCTCGAGGGCGGTGGCAAGATGATTCTAGCCGAACCGCAATGCCTCCTTACGAAGGCCGCGAAGATGCCCGGACTAGATGGACGCAAGATGTCTAAGTCATATGACAACATTATTTCCCTGCGCGAGGAAAATGACAGCATCGCGCAAAAGATCAAGACCATGCCGACGGACCCCGCGCGAGTGCGACTAGCGGATCCTGGTGATCCCGACAAGTGCCCGGTGTGGGAATTCCACCAGGTCTATTCGGATGAGAAGACTTGTGAGTGGGTACAAGAGGGTTGTCGCAGTGCTGGCATCGGCTGCCTGGAATGCAAGAAACCCGTCATCGATGCCGTGGTCAGTGAAGTGGAGCCGATCCGCATCAAGGCAAAGCAGCTGCAAGACAATATGGGCTTGGTAAGATCGATTATCAATGACGGCTCTGAAAAGGCTCGGGAAGCGGCGCGTGAAACCATGGCGGATGTGCGTCAGGCAATGGGACTGAATTACAGATGAGCAATGGCACCGAGACAGATCACGAGGACGACCTGCCTGACTATGATGGTGGGAATGCCAATAACGCGGACAATGTCGTGGGCCAGGATAGCGAAGCAGTGGAAGAGCTGACGCTCGAACAGCAGCAGGAAGTAGGGGACCGTGTCAGTTTGCTGGTGGAAGCACGTCGGCAGGGCACCTTGCGCCAGGAGGAAATGCCGTTTGCCTTTGTCGCCGGCAAGGCGGTCACCGACCTGCCCAGGGATCTGTACATTCCACCCGATGCACTGGAAGTGTTCCTGGAAGCGTTCGAGGGGCCGCTAGACCTCCTGCTCTACCTCATCAAACGCCAGAATATCGATATCCTCGAGATCAATGTGTCAGACATCACTGACCAGTACATTGCCTACGTTGAACTGATGGAGGCGGCACAGTTCGAGCTTGCTGCCGAATACCTGGTGATGGCCGCTATGCTGGCCGAAATTAAATCCCGCATCCTATTGCCACGCACCAGCGACGAGGACGAAGAGGAGGAGGATCCACGAGCGCAGCTCATTCGTCGCCTGCAGGAATATGAACGCTTCCGCGAGGCCGCCGAGGCGCTAGATGAGTACCCGCGTCTCGAACGCGATATTCACCTTGCCAGTGCCGAGGCACCTAAACTGGAACGAGAAATTCCAAAGCCTGAAGTCGACCTGAAGGAGATCCTCCAGGCTTTCGCGACGGTATTGCGCCGCTCCGACCTGTTTGAGCATCACCATATCCAGCGTGACAGCCTGTCCACTCGCGAGAAGATGTCGCAGATCCTGCTGACTATCTCCGACAACCAGTTCACGCCTATGCTGTCCCTGTTGCACCGGGACGAAGGCAGGATGGGTGTAGTAGTAACCTTCCTCGCGATCATGGAACTGATCAAGGAAGCATTGATCGATATCGCACAAAGCGAACCTTTTGGCCCGATTCATATTAAGGCGCGTACAACATGAGCGAAGATACCCAGAATTCCACCCAGTCCAATACTGTCACCAAGCAGATCATCGAAGGCCTTCTGATGGCCGCCGGCAGGCCCCTGCCCATGAGCAAGATTGCGGAAGTTTTCACGGACAGTGAGCGTCCCGACCCCGAGGAATTGAAAGCTGCCCTAAAGGAAATCGAGCACGATTGTGAAACGCGCGGATTTGAACTCAAGCAGGTGGCCTCCGGCTACCGATTCCAGGTCAAGCAACAGTTCAGCGAGTGGGTTGGCAAGCTGTGGGAAGAAAAACCCCAGCGTTATTCACGCGCGCTCCTGGAAACCATTTCCATTATAGCCTATCGACAGCCCGTCACCCGTGGCGAAATCGAAAAGATCCGCGGTGTTGTGGTGAGCACCAATATCATTCGCACCCTGATGGAACGGGAGTGGGTGAGGGTGGTTGGTCATCGTGACGTGCCTGGTCGTCCTGCGATGTACGCAACGACCCGTGAGTTCCTCGATTACTTCAACCTCAGAAGTCTCGAAGAACTGCCGCCCCTGGCCGACGTGAAGGAACTGGAGGACCTGGAACCAGAGTTGTCACTCGATGACGACGCGCCTGAAAGCCGCGTTCTAGAATTCCCCACTGCCGAAGACATTGAAGCTGAATTTGACATCCTCGACGAGGAGGAAGAACGTGCAGCGGCAATCGGTACCCGTCCTATCGAGGAAATCCTCGGCATCCAGGAACAGGAGCCCGAGGCAGATTGGGACGATGATGACTTTGATAACAAAATTAATAATGACGTTGACGATGCAATCCATGCGGCCCCTTCAGAAAACGAGGATGAAGTAGCCATCGAGGACAACGCTTTCGAAGATGATGTCAACAATGATGAGTATGATGCATACATCAGCGACGACATGAACACAGCCGAACTAGACGAAGACGACCTAGAAAACCCTTCCGCCTGAGCCAACCCTCGACGGACATTTCGTGAGAAATCCACGTGGACGAAAAACTGCAAAAAGTGCTGGCAAGGGCTGGCTATGGTTCCCGCCGGCAAATGGAGACCTGGATCAGCGATGGACGTGTTCGGGTCAACGGACAGGTCGCAAAACTCGGTGACCGGGCCACTTCCGACGATCTCATCCAGGTAGATGGCAAGAAACTTGCCGCCCAGTCTGCGGTTTCGGTGCCGCAGCGTGTCCTGCTTTACAACAAGCCACTCGGTGAGGTCTGCACCCGTAACGACCCGGAAAACCGCAAGACGGTCTTCGACAGCCTACCTGATGTACAGCACGCACGCTGGGTGGCGATCGGGCGCCTGGATATCAATACCAGCGGCTTGCTGCTGTTCACCACTGACGGCGAACTGGCCAATCGGCTCATGCATCCCTCCTCGCAGATCGAGCGTGAATACGCCGTCAGGGTACTGGGTGACGTTTCTCCGGACATGGTCCAGGCCATGCACAAGGGTGTAATACTGGAAGACGGCATCGCCCGCTTCACCGACATCCAGTACTTCGCCGGCGAAGGCGCCAATCACTGGTATCACGTAGTACTGATGGAAGGACGCAACCGCGAGGTCAGGCGCCTGTGGGAATCACAGGGCGTTAAGGTCAGCCGGCTGAAACGGGTCCGCTTCGGCAATATCTTCATTCCGAGCGAGGTCAAGGTCGGCAAGTACTGTGAACTGGGCGAGCGCGAAACCAAGGTCTTGTACAGACTGGCCAACCTGGAATACCGGCCGGTGAAGAAACCACTGATGCGGAGGAAAACCGGTGGCGGTAAGACACCAGGCAAACCCGTCGACAGGAAAAGCGCACGCAGGCCTCCTCGGAAAAAATGATCGACCTGGAAATCTCCACCGATCGCAAGCGGCTGGATGTCGACATGATCTACGGCTTTCTCAGTGAGTCATACTGGGCCACGAACAGGCCGCGTGCCAGTGTCCAGACCAGTATCTACAATTCACTGTGTTTCGGTGCCTATCTTGACGGTAAACAGGTAGGTTTCGCCAGGGTCATTACCGATTATGCGGTGTTCGGATACGTTGCGGATGTCTTTGTGCTTGAGCCGCACCGCGGGAAGGGCATTGCCAGGCAACTCCTCAAGGCCATCACCGACCATCCCGAAATCCAGGGATTGCGCCTGGTTATGTTGGCCACGCGTGATGCACACGGACTCTACGAACAGTTCGGTTTTGAATTGATACCCGGGTCTGAACGGATCATGACGCTGTTCGCCATTCGCGACGACCAGTAAACCTACTGGGCAGAAAAGGCCTTACCGTTCTCGTGCAGGCTGTCCGCACCCATGAGATAGAGATACACCGGCACAAGATCTTCGGGCTTCGGCAACGTGGACGGATCTTCATTCGGAAACGCCGTGCGGCGCAGAGCCGTGGCACAGGGTCCGGGATTGACGGTATTCACCCGGATCATGGAGGTATTCTCAAGCTCGAGGAACATCACCTGCATCAGTGCCTCCACGGCGTGCTTCGCCGCCGTATAGGCAGCGGAGTAGGCAAAGGCCTGGCGGCCCGCCGTGGATGTGCTGAATATCACCGATGCCCCGTCGGCATCGCGCAATAGGGGAAAGCAGTACTTGGTCATGGCAAAGCTGGCACCAAGGTTGATTTGCATGATCTTCTGCCACTGCTCCAGCGTGCAGGACTGAAACGGCATCATAGGCCCCATGTAGCCGGCATTGTTGACTAGGCCGTCGAGGTGGCCGAATTCCGCGTGGATGCCGTTCACGAGTTCGTTGTACTGGGCATCTCCGGCGCTTTCCAGGTCGACAGGTGTAATGGCTGGTTCAGGGCCGCCGGCAGCCTCGATTTCATCGTAGACGGCTTCCAGTCGCGCCACGTTCCTGCCCAGCAGTATCAGCGTGGCCCCGGCCCGGGCATAGGCCAGTGAAACTGCGCGACCGATGCCCGAACCTGCACCGGTGATGAGTATCACCTTGTCTTTCAGTAAGTCGGTGGGCACATCGTAGGTAAACATGGGGATTGCTCCGGACGTGGTTAATTGCCCACGTGGTCGAGAATGTCGTCGGGGTGGTTGATGACAAGGTCGGCTTTCCAGCTTTCGATTGGCTGGTCCTCGGGGATATAACCCCAACGCACACCGACGCTTATTGAGCCGGCTGCAGCGGCAGCCTGCACATCCTTGGGATGATCGCCTACATACAACACGTCACCCGGGTCGCATTTGAGCCTGCTGCACGCGAGCAGTATGCCCTCAGGATCCGGCTTGCTCCTTCTGAGCTGATCCGCACAAATCAGCACCTGGCTGCGTTGCAGGGCCGGGAAATTTTCCACGAGAGGCAGGGTGAAACAGCTGGGCTTGTTGGTGACGATACCCCAGGGCGCTTTCATTAAGTCGAGCGCCTTAAGCAGGCTTGAGATACCGGGAAAAAGCAAACACTCGGTCTGAGGAATACGAACCTGGTATCGCTCGAGCAGTTCTTCCAATAGGGCATTGAAGTTTTCGTGGGACTCATCGATCTTGAAGCCCAGTTTCACCAGCGCCCTTGCACCACTGCTGACGGTGTTGCGTACCTGGCGTGCGCTGACCGGTGCATGGCCATAACTGACCAGCTGGTTGTTCAGTATCTGGGTGAAATCCCGCTCGGTGTCGAGCAGGGTACCGTCAAGATCAAACAATACGGTCCTGGTCACAGCGTACTACTCTTTAGCAAGGCTCAATCCCGTGTCAGATACATGAGGTAATTCACATCGACATCGCCGCTTAGGCTGTACTTGCGCGTCAGCGGGTTGTAACTCATGCCGGTGATTTTTTGCAGGCTGAAACCGGCCTGGCGTGCCATGGCGGACAATTCTGAGGGGCGAATGAATTTGCGGTAGTCATGGGTGCCGCGGGGCAGCAGCCCCAGCATGTATTCGGCGCCGAGAATGGCGAAAAGGTAGGCCTTCGGGTTGCGGTTGATGGTCGACAGGAATAGATGGCCGCCGGTTTCCAGCATGCTGTGGCACGCCCTGAGGACAGACTGGGGATCAGGGACATGTTCCAGCATTTCCAGGCAGGTTATTACGGAGAAGGCTTGCGGATTTTCTGCGGCAAACGCCTCGGCACTGGCCTGCCGGTAATCGATATCCAATCCGCTTTCCAGCAGGTGTAACCGGGCTACCCCCAGGGGTGCCTCACCCATGTCGATGCCAGTGACATTGGCGCCGCGGTGGGCCATGGCCTCCGCCAGGATGCCACCGCCGCAGCCCACATCAAGGATCTTACAGCCAGCGAGATTAACCTGCGCATCGATGAATCCCATGCGCAGCGGGTTGATATCATGCAACGGCTTGAATTCACTATTGCGGTCCCACCAGCGACTGGCAAGTGCCTCGAACTTGGCGATTTCGGCCCGATCAACGTTGTGCAGGGTGGTACTGGTCATAACGCGCAGACTAACCGATTTTGCGAGCCCAGTCGCTGGCCGTTTCCAGCAGGGCGGCGGTATCCAGGGTCAGCAGCCTGCCGTTTTCGACGTTGAGTTTGCCGTTGACCCAGACATGACTGACCTGGCTGGCCTGTGCGCTGTAGACCAGCGTGGAAACGGCATCGTAAACCGGCTGGCAATTGAGAGTACCAAGATCCACTGCCACGCAATCCGCCAGTTTGCCAGTCTCCAGCGTGCCAAGCATGTCCTCCCGGCCAAAGGCGCGTGCGCCGCTGACTGTGGCCATCGCCAGGACATCCCAGGCGGAAGTGGCAGCCGCGTTCTCGATGCCGGCCTTGCCAAACAGGGCGGCCATGCGCATTTCGTTGATCATGTTGAGTTCATTGTTCGAGGCAGCGCCATCAGTACCGAGGCACAGGTTGATGCCGGCATCGAGGAGGGACTGGGTGCGGCAGACGCCACTGGCCAGGCCGGCATTGGAAGCAGGGCAGTGCACTACCGTGGCACCGGCCTCGGCAAGCATCGCGATCTCGTCGTCATTCAGCTGAGTTGCATGTACACATTGAAGCAGCTGTGACAGCAGCCCCAGGTTGTTCAGTCGCTGCAGCGGGCGGATGCCGGTTTGTTGTTCCGATTCAAGGACTTCCCGGGCATTTTCGTGAATGTGGATGTGTATCGGAATTTCCAGTTCATTGGCCAGCATCGAGATCTTGGTCAAGGGTGTATCTGAGACCGTGTAAGGAGCATGCGGGCCGAAAGCCACCTGGACATGGCCGTTGTTCTTGTAGCGGTCATTGAGATCGGTGGCCTTGTGAATGTATTCGTCGGCGTCCTGCGCAAACACGGTGGGGAAGTCGAGAATGGGCGAGGCCAGTTGCACGCGGATATTAGCCTCGATGGCAACCTTGGCCACTTCGTCCGGAAAAAAGTACATGTCGGTGAAGGCCGTAGTGCCACCACGCAGCATTTCGGCAATGGCAAGTGCGGCGCCGTCACGCACAAATTTCTCGCTGACCCATTTACCTTCCGCCGGCCAGATCCTTTCCTCCAGCCACGGTTGCAGGGGCATGTCGTCGGCATAGCCGCGGAACAAGGTCATGGGTGCATGGCCATGGGCATTGATTAGGCCTGGAATCAGCACATGGTTTGGCAGGGAGATTTCACGGCTGGCCAAGCACGACTTTTTCAGGGTTTCCGAAGGTCCGATTGCGACGATTTCATGGTGGCCAATTGCCAGGCTGTGACCACTAAGAATGAGGCCTTTTTTGGTCATCGGAACAAGCCATTTCGGATGCATGAGAAAGTCCGCTTCGAAGGTGTCGAAGGGGCTTGCCGGGAAAGACATAATTGACTGATTTTCCATGAAATATTCGCGTAAGGCGCAGTATACAGATTATTGCCAGAAACGGGTAGTTTTGCTGTTATTGGGATGCATTTTTTGTTAAAATTTCAGCTTATAAAACAGCCCTAAAAAGCAGGTAAAAAGCATCAGTATTTTGGGCAAAATTCCGGCGGAAAAACGGGAAAAAAATCCCGTCAAGAAATCGCTGAAAATACCGGAAAAAAGTCGGGTAATTCATTCGATTCACCGCTTCTCTCGCAGTAACCCGTTTCCATGACCAGCAAAGGCTCCCTTATCAGGGAACCGGAGACAGTTATGGAGATGAACAGGGCCGTAACAGTAAAGTACCAGGACGGTAACAGGACAGAAGCTATATGACAGACCAGCAGGACCCGATACAGACGGTCGCGATAGAAAGCGAAATGAGGCAGTCCTATCTCGATTATGCCATGAGCGTGATCGTGGGCAGGGCGCTGCCGGATGTAAGGGATGGCCTAAAGCCGGTACACCGCCGAGTCTTGTTCGCGATGAGCGAACTGTCCAACGATTGGAACAAACCCTACAAGAAATCTGCCCGTGTCGTCGGTGACGTCATCGGTAAATACCATCCACACGGTGATTCTGCGGTGTACGAAACCATCGTACGCATGGCGCAGAATTTCTCCATGCGTTACACCCTGGTCGACGGACAAGGTAACTTCGGTTCAGTCGACGGTGATTCTGCAGCGGCCATGCGCTACACCGAAATCCGCATGGACAAGATCGCCCATGAATTGCTGGCGGACCTGGACAAGGAAACGGTCGATTTCTCGGAAAACTACGACGGCACCGAGCATATCCCCGATGTGCTGCCGACGAAGTTGCCCAATTTGCTCGTCAACGGCTCATCCGGTATCGCAGTGGGCATGGCCACTAATATCCCGCCGCACAACCTGACCGAAGTGGTCAACGGCACCATAGCCCTGATGGCAAATCCCGACCTCGACGTGGATGCCCTGATGCAATACATCACCGGTCCTGATTTCCCGACGGCGGCATTGATTAGCGGCAGGGCGGGTATTGTGCAGGCGTATCGGTCGGGTCGCGGCAAAATTTATATTCGTGCCCGCGCCGATATCGAGGAAAACGAAAAGAGCGGACGCCAGAGCATTGTCGTCACGGAAATTCCTTACCAGTTGAACAAGGCGCGCCTCATCGAGCGTATCGCCGAACTGGTCAAGGAAAAGAAACTCGAAGGCATCTCGGAATTGCGCGACGAGTCCGACAAGGATGGGATGCGCATCGTCATCGAATTGCGTAAGGGTGAGATGCCCGACGTGGTACTGAACAACCTCTACGCGCAGACCTCCATGCAGATGGTGTTTGGGATAAACATGGTCGCGCTTGTCGATGGCGAACCGAAGACCCTAAATTTGAAGGAAATGCTGCAGGCATTCATTCGTCATCGCCGCGAGGTGGTGACACGCAGGACCACCTACCTTCTAAGGAAGGCCCGTGAGCGTGGTCATATCCTCGAAGGCCTCGCGGTGGCGCTTGGCAACATCGATGAAGTGATTGAACTGATCAAGTCCTCGCCCAGTGCGGCGGACGCGAAGGAAAAACTGCTGGCGCGCACCTGGGTGTCCTCTGGTGTCGAGGCCATGCTGGCCGATGCTGGTCCCGATGCCTGCCGGCCGGAAGATCTGTCGGAAGAAATGGGCCTGCACGACGGCCATTACCGGCTGTCCCCAGAACAGGCACAGGCGATTCTCGAATTGCGCCTGCATCGCCTGACCGGCCTGGAACAGGAAAAGCTGATTATCGACTATGCAGACCTGATCAGGCAGGTCGGTGAATACCTGGGAATTCTCGGCAACCAGTCCCGCCTGATGGAGGTCATTCGCGAGGAACTAGAAGAGATCAAGAAGGAGTACGGCGACGAGCGCCGTACCGAGATCACCAGTTCCACTCACGACCTGACTGTCGAAGACCTGATCACCGAGGAAGACCGTGTCGTTACCATTTCTAAAGGTGGCTACGCGAAAAGCCAGCCGTTGTCGGATTACCAGGCCCAGCGCCGTGGTGGCATGGGCAAGGCTGCAGCGTCGGTAAAAGAAGAAGATTATGTCGAGCATCTGCTCGTGGCGAGCAGCCACGACACGCTCCTGTGTTTCACCAGCGCCGGCAAGGTTCTCTGGTTGAGAGGATTCCAGATTCCACTGGCGTCCCGCACCTCCCGTGGCAAACCCATCGTTAACATCTTGCCGCTGGAAGAGAATGAAAGCATCACCAGCATGCTGCCGATCCGCAAATATGAAGAAGGCAAGTACATCTTCTTTGCCACCGCCAACGGAACAGTAAAGAAAACCCCACTGGATAATTTTGCCCGCCAGCGCAGTGTTGGCCTGCGCGCCATCGAGCTGGAAGAGGGTGATGTTCTTGTAAAGACTGCGATTACCGACGGGACCAAGGACGTCATGCTGTACTCCAGTTCGGGCAAGACCGTGCGCTTCAAGGAAAGTGATGTCAGGGCCATGGGCAGGACTGCCCGCGGTGTCCGTGGGATTCGTCTGGAAAAAGACCACACCATGGTGGATATGATTATTCCTGAACCCGAAGGCCAGATTCTCGCGGTCAGTGAGAACGGTTACGGCAAACGCACGCTTGTAGACGAGTTTCCGATCAAGGGCCGTGGAGGCAAAGGTGTCATCGGCATCCAGGCCAGTGCTCGCAACGGCGCCATCGTCGGTGCCGTGCAGGTTTTCGAAGGCGACGAGATCATGCTGATCAGCGATAAGGGCACACTGGTGCGTACCCGCTGCGATGAAGTGTCTACCCAAGGTCGGGCGACTCAGGGTGTGCGCCTGATCAAGCTGAAGGAAGGTGAGTCGCTGGTGGGTGTCGCCCGTGTCGAGGAACCGGACGAAGTGCCTGAAGATGGAGCTAGTGACAATGCTCCGATTGATGAATTGGATAACGTGGTAGATGTTGGCAGTATGCAAGATGCCGATGACGCATTGAATGATCCGGTGGATGATCCCGAAGAAGATGAGTGAGTCGACGCCAGCTGACCGCGTTGCCTACCTCGGCCCGGAAGGAACTTACTCTCACGCGGCCCTGATCAAGTACTCCGGTTCTGACCAGTCCAGTCTACCCGTCGATGATATTCCCGCGGTCTTCAGTTGCGTGGATACCGGTGATGCCCCCCTGGGACTGGTGCCCGTGGAGAATTCTACGGAAGGCTCCATCACCCAGACACTCGATTGTTTCGGCAAGTACACCCTCAACATCATTGGCGAAGTGATGCTGCGTATTGAGCACTGTCTGCTGGCCAGCGCAGCCACGGAAGCCGCAGGCATCAGCCGCATCGTGTCGCACCAGCAATCCCTCGGACAATGTCGCCACTGGCTCGAGGAGCATTACCCGAAAATCGACAAGGTGTCGCTGTTCAGTAACGCCGTCGCCGCGAAAGCTGCAGCGATTGAAACCGGAGTGGCAGCCATTGCCGGCAGGACCGCAGCTTCCATATACGGGCTCAACATTCTCAATGAAAATATCGAGGATGTGCACGACAACACCACGCGTTTTGCGGTGATTAGTAAAACCTTGAAAAGCCCGCCCACTGGCAGGGACAAGTCCTCGCTGATCATCATCACTCGCAACGAACCGGGTGCGCTGTTTAATGCCCTGGAACCGTTCAAGAACCATGCAGTGAACCTCATCAAGCTTGAATCGCGCCCGTCGCGCAGGGAAGCCTGGTCTTATTCTTTTTTCGTGGATATCGACGGGCACAGCGAGGATAATAACATCCGAGCCGCGCTGGCCGAAGTCTCCCAGCATACGCTGGAGTGTCGCGTGCTCGGCTCCTACCCTGCAGCCGTGAGCGAGTAAGCCATGAGCGGGGTGCTGGTAGACAAGAAGATCGTCATCATCGGGCTGGGACTGATCGGCGGTTCCGTGGCACGCGGTCTCGCGGGTCAATGCCGTGAGTTAGTCGGCGTCGGCAGGCAGGAAGCCATGCTCCAGCAGGCACTCGATGACGGCAATATCACGTCTTCTAGCACTGACATTGCCGCGGCCTGTGAAGGTGCAGACCTGGTCCTCGTAGCTGTGCCGAGTCTCACGGTTGAAAAGACCCTCGCCGCCATCGGCGAAACTAGCGCGGTCATCACCGACTCCGCCAGCGTGAAAGGGGAAATCGTGCGTGCCGCCGCACGCGTCTACGGCAGGGTGCCGCCGAATTTCGTGCCGGGCCACCCGATAGCGGGATCTGAACACAGCGGCTACCCGGCTTCGACACCGCACCTTTTCAAAGGTAAGAAAGTGATCCTGACACCGCTAGTCAGCAACGAGCAATCCGCTGTAGATCTTGTAACTGCACTCTGGGAAAGCCTTGGCGCCGATGTGTTGACCATGAGTGTCGATCGCCACGATGCCGTGCTTGCCGCGACGAGCCACTTGCCCCACTTGCTGGCCTTCGCCCTGGTGGATACGCTGTCGCAACAAGGGGAGAGCGAGGAAATATTCCGCTACGCGGCAGGAGGCTTTCGCGATTTCACTCGCATCGCCTCGAGTGATCCGCAAATGTGGCACGATGTGTTCATGACCAATGGTGAAGCGACGGTTACCGTCCTGGATCAATACATTGACGACCTGCACAGACTCAAAAAAGCGATACTGGCGCGAGATTCCGCAGAACTGATGAATACGTTCAAGCGGGCCAAGAAATCACGGGATAAATTTCTGAAAAAGCTTTCCGGCGATACGGATCCCGCGTAAAAGATAACTACTCCCACTTTTAACTTTTCAGCATTATCTATGTCAGATCTAGTTTTCACGGTACAGCCCGGCGGTCGACTCAGCGGTGATTTCCGCGTGCCGGGGGATAAATCCATTTCCCATCGTTCAATCATTCTCGGTTCCATCGCGGAAGGCGATACGACCGTCGAGGGTTTTCTCGAAGGTGAGGATAGCCTGGCTACCTTGAAGGCTTTTCGCGCCATGGGTGTCGATATCGATGATGTTATTGATGGCAAGACGCATATCCGTGGTATCGGCCTGCATGGCTTGCGGGAGGCGGCCGGTCCCGTAGACCTGGGAAATTCCGGCACAGCCATGCGACTGATGTGTGGCCTGCTGGCGGGGCAGGCTTTCCCCAGTACATTAATTGGTGACAAGTCGCTGTCGAGTCGACCCATGGCCCGGGTGGCCAATCCCCTGAAGGAAATGGGTGCACAGATCAGCCTGCGCGAGGGTGGCCTGGCACCGATCCACATCCAGCCGGGCAAACTGCACCCCATCGTCTACGACATGCCCGTAGCCAGTGCCCAGATCAAGTCATGCCTATTACTGGCGGCTCTTTACACGGATCCTGCAGACGGAAATACGGTGATTTCGGAGCCTGCCCCTTGCCGTGACCATACCGAGCGCATGTTGCGGGGTTTCGGCTATGATGTGACGACCGATGGCGCACGAATCAGTATAACCGGGGGTGGTACCCTTAGCGGATGCCATATCGACGTCCCGGCTGATATCAGTTCAACAGCATTTTTCCTGGTTGGGGCTTCCATCGCCGAGGGTTCTGACATTCTGCTCCGCCATGTCGGCATCAATCCGACCAGGACAGGGGTCATCAATATCCTCCATCTCATGGGTGCAGACATCACACTGGAAAACAAGCGCGAAGTGGGGGGTGAACCTGTTGCGGATATCCGTGTGCGTCATGCTCGATTGAAGGGCATTGATATTCCCGTCGATCAGGTACCCCTTGCGATTGATGAATTTCCGGCATTGTTCATCGCCGCAGCGTGTGCCGAAGGCACCACGGTACTCAGCGGGGCCGAGGAATTGCGCGTGAAGGAAAGTGACCGCATCCAGGTCATGGCCGACGGCCTGGCCATCCTCGGTGTGAAACACGCAGTGCGCGCCGACGGCATTGCTATCGAGGGCGGGACCGGCTTCGTAGGAGGTGAGATCAACAGTCACGGTGATCACCGGATCGCCATGGCCTTCACCATGGCCGCCCTGAAAGCCGAACAACCCATCGTCATCCATGACTGCCATAACGTGGCAACTTCCTTTCCCGGGTTCAGTGCGCTGGCCGGCAGTGTCGGAATCAGTCTCCAGCTGACGGAAAACTGAAGGGGTATCCATGACCGCAAAGATTCCTGTAATCACCATCGACGGCCCCAGCGGGACGGGTAAGGGTACCATCAGCCAGAAACTGGCGGATGTGCTGAGCTGGAACCTGCTGGACAGCGGGGCGCTGTATCGCATCGTGGCGGTCGGGGTCGCTAAAAAATATATTAAATCGAAAAATATCAAAAAGTTGTGTGATTTTGTCACCGCCATGGATGTGAATTTTTCCGGCGAATTCGATGGCTCCATCACCCTCGACGGCATTGAAATTTCCGGTCAGGTGCGCCTCGAGGAGACCGCTGAGGCGGCGTCAAAGGTGGCTGCCATACCGGAGCTCCGCCAGGTGCTTTTGCAGCGCCAGTGGGATTTTCGTCGGGCTCCCGGACTCATTGCCGACGGTCGTGACATGGGGACCGTGGTTTTTCCGGATGCCGAACTCAAAATCTACCTGACTGCGAGTCCGGATGAACGTGCGCAAAGGCGATATAAGCAGTTGATAAATAAGGGAGTTAGTGTTAACCTGCGCGCCCTTTTGCAGGATATCGCAAGCCGGGATGATCGGGATGTCAACCGAGCGGTTTCTCCCCTTAGACCGGCCGAGGATGCCGTCGTTATTGATACCACGACGCTGACCATTCAGCAGGTACTGGACACAGTCCTAGAAAAAGTCAGGGCACGGCTACCCGAAACGAAGGCCTGAGTCTGCTCTGTTAAGCATGCACTGCATGCTAGGGGTGACAACAAAAGAATTTCGCGTGTACTGGTGCCAGTCAAACCAGCACAGGCGGCAACATTTACTTGGCCCGTATGGACTGGACTACGGAAGAACAGGTAACGGAACCTGAATGTTCAGGGAAACCAAACCGTTAACTGTGTAATCAGGATAACATTTATGAGCGAAAGTTTCGCAGAACTCTTTGAACAGAGTTTAAACGATATTGACATGAAACCCGGTTCAATCGTTGCCGGGACCATTGTAGACGTGGATTCAGAATGGGTAACCGTGAATGCAGGTCTCAAGTCAGAGGGAGTCATATCCCGCCAGGAATTCCTCGATGAAAACGGTGAATTCAATCTGCAGGTTGGCGATTCGGTCAAGGTAGCTCTTGATACCGTAGAAGACGGTTTCGGTGCAACCCGACTGTCTCGAGAAAAAGCCAAGCGTGCGGAAACCTGGACGGTACTCGAGCAGGCCTTTGAAAAAGATCAGCCTGTCATAGGTGTCATAAATGGCAAGGTTAAGGGCGGCTTCACAGTTGATGTGAACACCATTCGCGCCTTCCTGCCTGGTTCACTGGTAGACGTACGCCCCGTCCGTGAAGTGGACCACCTGATGTACAAGGAACTGGAGTTCAAGCTGATCAAGCTGGACCAGAAGCGCAACAACGTCGTGGTCAGCCGCCGCGCAGTTCTCGAATCCGTCAATACTGCAGAGCGCGACGAATTGCTCGCAAATTTGCTGGAAGGCCAGAACGTCAAAGGTCTGGTGAAGAACCTAACAGATTACGGTGCCTTCGTGGACCTGGGTGGCGTGGATGGACTGCTTCACATTACAGATATGTCCTGGAAGCGTATCAAGCACCCGAGCGAGATCGTCAATGTTGGTGATGAAATCGATGTCAAGGTGCTGAAGTTCGATCGTGAACGCAACCGCGTATCCCTAGGTCTTAAGCAGCTGGGTGAAGATCCGTGGATCGAAATCAAGAACCGTTATCCGGAAAACACTCGGGTCAAGGCCGTTGTCACCAACCTGACAGACTACGGCTGTTTCGCCGAGCTGGAAGAAGGCGTGGAAGGTCTAGTGCACGTATCTGAGATGGATTGGACCAACAAGAATATCCACCCGTCCAAGCTGGTTCAGCTGGGTGACAAAGTGGAAGTAATGATCCTGGATATCGACCAGGAGCGTCGCCGCATCTCCCTTGGTCTGAAACAATGCCAGCAAAATCCGTGGGATACCTTTGCCGAAAAGTATAATAAAGGCGATCGTATCTCCGGCAACATCAAGTCCATCACTGACTTCGGTATCTTCATTGGACTGGAAGGCGAGATCGATGGCCTAGTACATCTTTCAGACATAAGCTGGGAAGAACCGGGTGAACAGGCTGTACGCCATTACACCAAGGGCGACAAGCTAGACACTGTTATCCTGTCTATCGACTCTGAGCGTGAACGTATTTCTCTGGGTATTAAGCAGCTTTCCGATGACCCGTTTGCAAACTTTGCCGGCGGTCATGAGAAAGGCAGCGTGGTGAAAGGTGTCGTCAAGGAAGTGGATGCCAAGGAAGCCATCATTACCTTAGATGATGGTGTCGAAGGCATACTAAAAGCGTCTGAAATAAGCCGAGACCGAGTCGAAGATGCCCGCAATGTGATTAATGTCGGTGAGGAAGTTGAGTTGTTAGTAATCGGTGTTGACCGCAAGAACCGGGTCATCAGCCTGTCCATAAAGGCACGCGAAATTGCCGAAGAAAAAGATTCCATTGCAGAGCATAAAAAACAGAGTGCTTCAGCGGTCGCACCTGCCACTGTCGGGGACCTGCTTAAGTCCCAACTCGACAAAGAGTAGTCGCGCATCGCTTTGCGGGCACCGACTGTAAACTTTTGTGAAGGATGAGCCATGACTAAATCAGAACTGATAGAAAAGATAGTCTCAAAGCAAACTCAGTTGTCGGCAAAGGATATCGAGCTGGCTGTAAAGGCGATTATCTCCTATATGTCTGAGGTCTTGGCAAATGGCGGCCGAATCGAGATCCGCGGATTCGGCAGCTTTTCCCTACATTACCGCGCTCCCCGCGTGGGCAGAAATCCTAAGACCGGTCAGCCTGTTGAACTGAGTGGCAAGTACGTCCCTCATTTCAAGCCAGGCAAGGAGTTACGCGACAGGGTTAACAGCAGTATGCAAGAGCAAACCCAATTACCTGAGTAAGATGGGAATGTAGTAATAAAAAACGGCAGCCCTGAAGCTGCCGTTTTTTTTCACAGGGCCATTCACCTTGAAAGGGTTAGTACACTTCATTACATTCTTGGTTTTTGTCGGCATCATCCTATTGGCATTCCTGTTTGCCGTGAACAATACGATAGAGGTCAGCTTGTGGCTGGGACTCCAATTGCCGGCTCTAAGCGTCGGCGTACTGATTATCTATACATTTGTCTTGGGTGGCCTACTGGGACTGGTTCTTGGTCTGAGGATTTTCATGCAGTTAAAATACATCCTACAGATCCGTCATCTCAGGTCGCAACTGAACAAGTCGAGAAAAACAGGTAACGACAGGTCACACACTGGTCGATAGGCATAACATCACCACACATGGATGGTACTGAGTTCACTGATTTATTATTTTACCTGCTGTTGCTGGCAGCGTTGGCGCTTGGCTGGTGGCTTGGCAGGCGCAGCATCTTATCCGGTAGATTCCGGCGCGGAGTGAGTAAACCGCCTTCAAAGGACTACTTCATTGGCCTAAATTACCTGCTCAATGATGAGCCGGATGATGCCATCGATATCTTTATCGACTCCCTGGAGATCAATTCATCCACGTTGGAAACACACATGGCGCTCGGTACGCTCCTACGCCGCCGGGGCAAGGTCGACCGATCCATTGCCGTTTACCATGACTTGCTGGGACGCAGCGGTTTATTCGCCGATGAACTGCAGGAAATCAAGATCAACCTAGTACAGAGCTATATCTCTGCCGGACTGCTGGATCGGGCTGAACATTTGTTAGGCGAGCTGCGCAAGGAAAAGGGGAGCATCAAAATCAAGGCCCTGGTCCAGTCTGCCCATGTTTACCAGCTTGAAAGGGATTGGGAAAAAGGCATCAAGGCACTAACTGAACTGCTGAAGGTTTGTTCACCTACAAAAAGGCAGGAATATCAGCATCTGAGTTCCCACTTTTATTGTGAACTAGCGGAGCAGGAGCTGGATGGTGAACACATAAGCCGGGCTAGGGAATATTTGCAGGAAGCCATATCCATGAACAAAGCAAATGTACGGGTGAGCATACTGCGTGGCAAGCTGGAAGCCCTGTGCGGCAATTATGACAAAGCCATCAAGTTCTATCTACAGGTTCGAAAACAGGATCCGGCCTTCATGGCTGATGTCTTTCTTCCGCTCTTGGAGTGTTACGGTAAAGCCGGTAAGGAAAAGGAGCTGAAAAAATTTATCAAAAGTTGTCGTGAAGACGATAGCAACGCAACCGTCCTGCTAGGGCTTGCCGGTTTTCTGGAGAAAGAGGAAGGCAATCATGCCGCCGTGACCTTCCTATTGCGCAAACTGGAGAGCAAATCCTCCTTGCGTCTCTTGCAGCGGGTCTTGTATTTACAGGAATCAGACGGCATGCCGGCGATTAGAGAGTTTGCCCTCTATCGGCGTGTACTCAATGACTATATTGACAGCAAAGCCCAGTACCGCTGCCAGTATTGCGGTTTTGAAATGAAAACACTGCACTGGCATTGCCCCAGCTGTTCACATTGGGGAAGTGTGAAGCATTTGATAGATATACTTGGGGAATAACGGAGATAACACCACTATGGCTACTGACAAACCCGTAATCGTCGCACTAGATTTTCCCGATGCCGGCGCTGCGATGAAGCTTGCTGACAAACTGGATCCGGCGTTGTGCCGGGTGAAGGTTGGGAAGGAGCTCTTCACGCGCGCGGGGCCCGACCTAGTCAGGAAGCTGGGAACACAGGGTTTTGATGTTTTTCTCGACCTCAAGTACCACGATATTCCCAATACGATTGCGGGTGCCGTATCCGCAGCAGCCGATCTCGGCGTCTGGATGGTAAATGTTCACGCAAGTGGTAGCAGAGCCATGATGGAAGCGGCTCGCAAGGCGCTGCCAAAAAACGGCAAAACACTGTTAATTGCGGTGACGGTGTTGACCAGCATGAGTCAGGAGGACCTAGCCGAAATCAATATAAAGACCACGCCAGATGCTCAGGTGATGACCCTGGCGAGTCTAACGCGTGATTGTGGCCTTGACGGGGTAGTCTGTTCTGCACGGGAAACCCATGAGTTGCGCAAGGCACTGGGTAGTGACTTTATCTTGGTGACGCCAGGCATTCGCACCGCCGGGGATAACGTGGACGATCAGAAGCGCATCATGACACCGGCCATGGCGATTGCCAGTGGCAGCAACTACCTGGTGATTGGCCGCCCGGTCACCCAAGCGAAGGACCCGACTGCCAAACTACGTGCCATCATGGATGAGATAAACACCGCCTGATCAATTCCCAAATTCTCTGCTAAAGTGATTCCAGCAGCAGCCAGGCTGCCTACTGAAAAGTAGTCACTCTCCAGGAGGCAGAGACATGACATCTGAATTTACTGAAAGTTTGTTTTACCCGGCCAAATTATTTGCTTTTATTGCCAGGCTGACGTTGTCCCCATTATGCCTGGTGCAGGCCGATGGCATAACAACAAGTGACCTGCGGGTATCGAGGCAGAGCAGATCGAAATCAACCATGTCGATGTGCCCTACTGTCGCCAGGATGTCGGTGGGTATTGGCATGAGCAAGGCTGAAGCCATCTTCGCTTACCGAGTGGAAATCGGCAGCTTTGCCAGTCTCGAAGAGTTGATGATGGTCAGGGATGTTGGGGAAATTACTCTGTATAACAACGAATCGCATATTCATTTCGTATAGGCTGAAAACAGCCAGAGCCAGGCGCTATTTATTGTCGGAGATTTTGTGTCGCAACCACAATTTTGTCAGAATGCACTCACCCTGATGTGTACCGACCTGCCTGTCCATGATGACTGAGTACCTGCTACTGTTCCTGACCTTCCTTTGCGCCTTTCTGGGTTGCTGTCTGATCGTTGTTCTGGCCGAAAAGCACCAATGGCTGGATCGCCCCAACAACCGCAGTTCCCATGTCACACCCACACCCACCAGCGGCGGGTTTGCCCTAGTCATCGTATTCAGCGTGGCTGTCCTAATCGCCTTCTCAGGTGGGTCACCGGGCTTCAATCACTATGTGGTGCTTGGTTCAGGAATCGTCATTGCATTGCTGGGATTGGCGGATGATGTGCTGAGTCTGGGTGTCTGGTCGCGCATTGGTGTGCAACTACTGGTTGTCATCTGTGCGCTAGCCTTGTTTGGTATTCCGTCAGTTCAGATATTCTCAATGACTCTGCAGCCTGGTATCACGGGATACCTGATTGCGACATTGTTGTTTGTCTGGTTCATCAACCTCTTCAACTTTATGGACGGCATAGACGGGATAGCAGCGATGGAAACACTTTTTATCTGTGCTGGGGTTTTTCTGTTGACCGTGCACGACCATAATTCGGGGTTCGATCAGTTCAACCTGTTGCTGATGGCGGCAACCAGCGGTTTTCTACTGCTAAACCTGGCGCCGGCACGGCTGTTCATGGGTGACGTGGGGAGCAACTACCTCGGCTTCTTGCTCGGCGTGCTGGCTTTGTCCAGTACGACCACGGGTGATACTACGCCGTGGACCTGGCTCATCCTGGCCGGTGTGTTCTTTGTCGATGCCACGATGACGCTATTGTCGAGGGCGCTAAACGGGAAAACTTGGTACCACGCCCATCGCAGTCACGCCTACCAGCGGGCTGCCATACTACTTGGCAGCCATGGCAAGGTAGTCATATCGGTATTCCTGATTAACTGTTGCTGGCTGCTGCCCCTGGCCTGGTTGAGCTTGAATTTGCCAAGCTATGCTGCCTTATTGACCCTTATTGCTTGGTTGCCCCTGGTGCTGATTGTACACCTCCTAGCCAGGCGGTCGATCGCCGCGCAGACGGCCTGAATTTTTTCCAAGATTCTTTATCCAGTATTTACATCTCGCCGGTAAGCTATTCTCTTAGGGCCAAGTAGTTGCTTTCCTGAAAGAAGGGCAAAGTGCCGGTCTTATCTCAAAACGGGCGTACAGCGAAATTACATTGCAACAAAGTCGGCATGCTAAAAGACACAGCCGGAATTATTCAGCGTCTAGGTATGAGTGCCTGCAAACAGAAGGAACCAACGCTATGATAGATCCGCAATATCTCTTCCAATCGTTATTGGACCGTGATGTCGTGCCCCCCGATGAAAACTTGATGACAGCGGTGGTCCGTGGAAAGACGATTCTGGTGAGCGGGGCGGGTGGTTTCATTGGTTCGGAACTCTGTCGCCAGCTTATTTCATACCTGCCGGCAACCCTCATCCTGTTGGAACGATCCGAAAACGCTCTTTATACTATCGAAAAAACTTTGCGTGCCATGAATAGTGCACCAGAAGGCCAAATCTGCACCAAAATTGTGCCTGTGCTTGGCTCTGTCCTTGATGACAAACTCGTGAATAGAGTCCTTACCGCACACCGTATAGACACTATATATCATGCCGCTGCTTACAAGCATGTTCCAATGCTCGAGCAAAACGTGATTGCGGCGTTGCGCAATAACGTTTTTGGCACATTGTCGCTGGCACGAGCAGCGAAACAACACGAGGTAGGGCAGTTCATTTTTATTTCCACCGACAAGGCGGCCTGCCCGGCAAGCGTGATGGGCGCTACGAAGCGCCTGGCAGAGCAAGTACTGCAGGCTCTCGATCATGCCGGTAGCAGTACCTGTTTTTCCATGGTCAGGTTCGGCAATGTAGTGGGTTCCTCGGGCTCCGCCTTTCCCCTTTTCCACGAACAGATTCTCCGTGGTGGGCCGGTTACGGTGACCCATCCTGAGGTGAGTCGTTTCTTCATGACCGCAAGTGAAGCCGCCCAGCTGGTTATCCAATCCGGTGCCATGGCAAAAGGCGGAGAAGTACATGTGCTGGACATGCATGAGCCGCTGCCTATCGCGGACATGGCCAGGAAACTGGTAGCCCTGATGGGTTTCGAGGTATGCGATACCTGCGTGACGAAAACCTGCCGTTGTGATCGCGGCATTCGCATTGAATTCACTGGTTTGCGTCCTGGCGAAAAATTGTCCGAGGAACTGTCGACAAAACTGGTTATCAGTCGTACTGGACACCCAGGAATACTCAGTGCCAAAGAGTCATTCCTCACCTGGCCGGTGTTGTCGGCCCTTCTACAGCGCTTGGAAGAGGCGTGCCAGTTGATGGATCAGGGGCTCGTGCGCCATACCCTGCTGGAGGTTACTTCGGTAAATCCAGCCAGTGCCGGGCCGCGACCCGTCAAACCTGTGCTGGTGGAAAACTGGGAGCGGGCGGCGAGAGACAGGGAAACTGCAATTGTGAACCTAATGAGTGTTGTCAACCAGTGACACACAAGCCGGCGAAAGCAGGAATTTACCTCTAAAAAAACAGAGGAATCAGGTGAATGGGGGCGGGAAGAAATTGGCTGCCCAACCTGGACTCGAACCAGGAACCAAGTGATTAACAGTCACCTACTCTACCATTGAGCTATTGGGCAGCGACTCGGTTTTTAAAAGAACGCGCATACTAATTATTTATCCCCTGCCGGTCAATACTGGACGCCAAAAAACCCCTGATACACACGGGATTTTTCCCTTTGCCACCATTCTTCGTACAATGCACTGTTTGAGTCAAATCGTGCCTGATACATGGACAAACCATTCCGCCTTCAAGCAAAGTTCAAGCCCGCCGGGGACCAGCCGGAGGCCATCGCCCGGTTGCTCGAGGGACTCGAGGACGGTCTGGCTGCGCAAACTCTGCTTGGCGTCACCGGCTCGGGAAAAACCTTCACCATCGCCAATGTGATTGCCGAGTCGCAACGTCCGACTCTGATAATGGCGCCGAACAAGACCCTGGCTGCCCAGTTATACGGTGAGTACAAGGAATTCTTCCCGGACAACGCCGTCGAATATTTCGTTTCCTATTACGATTACTACCAACCAGAAGCCTACGTCCCGTCTTCCGACACTTATATCGAGAAAGACGCTTCCATCAACGACCACATCGAGCAGATGCGTCTTTCCGCGACCAAGTCCCTGCTGGAGCGGCGTGATGTGGTCGTGGTAGCAACCGTGTCGTCCATCTACGGACTGGGCGACCCGACGATGTACCTTAATATGGTGCTGCACCTTAATATCGGCGGCAAGCTGGACCAGCGTGCGCTACTCAGGCGCCTCACGGAACTGCAGTACAGTCGCAACGATATGGAGCTGCATCGTTCTTCCTATCGGGTTCGCGGTGATGTGATCGATATTTACCCGGCGGAGTCCGACGTAAACGCGATTCGTATCGAGCTGTTTGACGATGAGATCGAGAGCCTGGCCTGGTTCGATCCGCTGACCGGCGAGGTGGTGCAGCGTGTTCCGCGGCTGACCGTGTTCCCGAAATCCCATTACGTGACTTCACGCGAACGCCTGCAGAACGCTGTCGACGAGATCAAGGTTGAATTGCAGGAACGTCTTGCCTTACTCGAGAAAAACAATCGCTTGGTCGAGGCACAGCGCCTGGCCCAGCGTACCCAGTTCGACCTGGAAATGATTCGTGAACTCGGCTACTGCACCGGCATTGAAAACTATTCCCGCTACCTGTCGGGTCGCCAGGAAGGCCAGCCGCCACCAACGCTGTTCGACTATCTGCCGAAAGATGCCTTTGTGGTCGTGGATGAGTCCCACGTCGCCATTCCCCAGATCGGTGCCATGTTCAAGGGAGACAGGTCACGCAAGGAAACTTTGGTCGAGTACGGTTTTAGGTTACCTTCAGCGCTCGATAACAGGCCCCTACGATTCGAGGAGTGGGAGTCACTGGTGCCGCAGCTGATTTTCGTGTCAGCAACACCGGGGCCTTACGAGGGAGAGAAGCAGGGGCAACTGGTGCGACAGGTAGTGCGTCCGACCGGGCTCGTGGATCCGGAACTTGAAGTACGTCCGGCCCTGCATCAGGTGGATGACCTGTTGTCCGAGATTAAAGCGCGAGTGGAAAAGGAAGAACGTGTGCTTGTCACCGTGCTGACCAAGCGCATGGCCGAGGATCTAACCGATTACTTGGCAGAGAACGGTGTGCGGGTCAGGTACCTGCACTCCGATATCGAAACGGTCGAGCGTGTGGAGATCATCCGCGACCTGCGCCTGGGCGTATTCGATGTGCTGGTTGGTATCAACCTGCTGCGTGAGGGGCTGGATATTCCCGAAGTATCCCTCGTGGCGGTGATCGATGCCGACAAGGAAGGCTTCCTGCGCTCCGAGCGCTCGCTGGTGCAGACCGTAGGCAGAGCGGCGCGCAACCTGCACGGCAAGGCTATACTCTATGCCGACGTCGTGACAGGTTCCATGCAACGGACCATCGATACGACGGAAGAAAGGCGTCGTATCCAGATTGCCTTCAACAAGGAACATGGCATCACGCCGGCCGGTATCCGCAAGGCGGTGGCCGATATCATGGAAGGTGCCTCCCATGCCCCGGGGATGTCCAGGCGTAGCTACCGCGACCTTGGGAAGGTGGCCGAAAAAGGCGGGAATTACCAGGACCGGCTCGCTCACATGAGCGCCGCAGAGCTGGCTAAAGAAATCAATACGTTGCAGGAGAAGATGTACGAACATGCCCGTAATCTCGAGTTCGAAGAGGCGGCCAGATTGCGCGACCAGATCAACACCATCAACGATCACTATGTGCTCAGTTAGTGGGCTTCTGTCATGGCCGCAAAACGGGCCCAGACCGCTGTAATCCTTGTAGTTTTTGACCCTTGTCTCTATAATCGCCACCTCCTTTGTCGGCCTCAAACCAGTTCGGGAACCCCTAGTGGTTAGGGCGGGTAAATTGGAAAAAAGAGTGAAAGGAAAATCAGGCCGCAAAGGCCTATTTCACAGAAGACCTAGGCGCGTAGCTCAGTTGGTTAGAGCGCTTCCTTGACATGGAAGAGGTCACCAGTTCGAATCTGGTCGTGCCTACCAATCCCCAGATGACTTATCAGTAAGGGATGACACGTGACTTCCTTCCGCAAGGTAATGCTGGAAAACAGCACTGAACAAGCGCAACACAGTTTAAAGATTAATGGTAACCATCACTCTGCCTGACGGCAGTAAGAAAATATTCGACTCACCTGTCAACGTATTCCAGGTTGCCGAGTCTATTGGTCCGGGCCTGGCCAAGGCAGCGCTTGCCGGCCGGGTCGGTGGCAAATTGGTAGATGTCAGTCACATTATCAAGGCAGACAGTGAACTGTCGATCATTACCGGTCGCGATGACGATGGTCTCGAAATAATCCGTCACTCCTGTGCGCACCTGATGGCCAATGCTGTGCAGAATCTGTTCCCCCAAGCCCAGGTCACCATTGGCCCCGTGATCGAAAACGGTTTCTATTACGATTTCGCCTATGAGCGCCCGTTCACCACTGAAGACCTGGAAGCTATCGAGAAGGAGATGGAGCGCCTGACTAGGGAAAACATTCCGGTTGAGCGTTCAGTACTGAGTCGACCCGATGCAGTCGCCCTGTTCGATAAGATGGGTGAGAAATACAAGGTCGAAATAATCGAAAGTATTCCCGGAGACGAAGCGCTGTCCTTTTACAAGCAGGGCGACTTCATCGACCTGTGCCGCGGCCCCCATGTACCGGCGACAGGCGCCATCAAGGCCTTTAAGCTCATGTCAGTTGCCGGTGCCTACTGGCGTGGTGATTCACGCAACGAAATGCTCCAGCGTATCTACGGCACTGCCTGGAACGACAAGAAAGACTTAAAGCAGTATCTGCACATGCTAGAAGAGGCCGAGCGCCGCGACCATCGCAAGGTCGGCAAACGCTTGGAGCTATTCCACTTCCAAGAAGAAGCGCCGGGCATGGTGTTCTGGCACCCGAAAGGCTGGGAAATATACCAAATCATTCGTAATTACATGCGGCAGCTCTGGAAGGAGCACGGCTACAAGGAAATCAACACGCCGCAATTGGTCGATTATTCATTGTGGGAAAAATCAGGCCACGCGGACAAGTTCGCGGAAGAAATGTTCAGCGTCGAATCTGACAACCGTATGTATGCCATCAAGCCCATGAACTGCCCGTGTCATATTCAGGTATTCAACCAGGGGCTCAAGAGTTACCGTGACCTGCCACTGCGCCTGGCGGAGTTTGGTTCCTGCCATCGCTACGAACCTTCCGGCGCCATGCACGGCCTGATGCGTGTGCGTAGTTTCGTCCAGGATGACGCCCATATATTCTGTGCCCGTGACCAGATCCAGTCCGAAGTCTCGCGATTCATCGAACTGGTTAATCAGGTGTATAACGACTTCGGCTTCACCGAAGTTCTGCTGAAGCTTTCTACGCGCCCGGAAAAACGTGTTGGTTCGGATGAAATCTGGGACGAAGCTGAAAAGGCGCTTGAAGTAGCATTGAATGAAACCGGTAAACCCTGGGACCTGCAGCCAGGCGAGGGCGCTTTCTACGGTCCGAAGATCGAATTTACCCTCAAGGATTGCATGGGCCGCAATATGCAATGTGGCACCATACAGGTGGACTTCTCCATGCCGGGCAGACTGGGCGCCGAATATGTAACTGAAAACAACGACCGCGCCACGCCGGTCATGCTGCACCGGGCCATATTCGGTTCTTTTGAGCGTTTTATCGGTATTCTCATCGAACATTTCGAGGGCGCTTTCCCATCCTGGCTGGCCCCGGAACAGGCCGTGGTGCTCAATATCACTGACAAACAGGCCGAATATTGCAAAAAGTGGTGAATTCTTTGCAAAACACGGGGTTCCGCGTCAAAGCTGACTTGAGAAATGAAAAAATCGGCTTTAAAATTCGCGAGCACACGCTTCAGAGGATTCCCTACCTGCTGGTAGTGGGCGACAAAGAAGTCGAAGCGGAATCACTTGCTGTACGCGACAGGGCCGGAAACGACCTGGGAGTAATGACTATCGATGAATTCTCGGTTTTATTGCAGAAGGATGTAGATCGACTTGGGCGTGTAAGTGAATCAGCTGGGTCGTCAACATAATTCATGAAGAAAGCGTTCTTCAGCCAGTAGTTAACGTGAAATAAAACGGAGATTCGTATTAACAAGAGAGATAGTGACAAGTCCAGAAAGGCCCTGGTTAACGACGAGATCAACAACGATACCGTGCGTTTGATTCTTTCCGACGGCACACAACAGGGAGTTGTATCCCTGGCAGATGCCCGGACTGCAGCCGAAGCAGTAAAGTTGGATCTTGTCTTGATTTCCCCGGAAGCCGACCCGCCTGTTTGCAAGATCATGGATTACGGCAAACACGTGTTTGAGCTTAAGAAGCAAAAAGCGGCGAATAAGAAAAAGCAGCGGGTGATTCACGTTAAAGAAATGAAGTTTCGTCCAGGGACGGAGGAAGGAGATTATCAGGTAAAACTGCGCAACCTGATACGTTTCCTCAATGATGGGGACAGGGCCAAGGTATCGTTAAGATTCCGCGGTCGTGAGATGGCCCATCAGGAGTTAGGTGCAGAGATGATGCAGCGCATCAAAGAAGATCTCTCAGAGCATGGCACTGTGGACCAGGAACCCAAAATGGAAGGTCGTCAGATAACCATGGTCCTCGCACCTATAAAGAAAAAGAAGTAGCAACTTACTCCCCACCCTGATAACGGATTTCTCCCGTAACAGAGGGTAGGCATTAAGCTGTTTCATTTTATTAATCGTATGGGCTCGAGCAGTGAGTAACCATAAATGCGGAGTGTTAAATCATGCCGAAACAGAAAGTACATAGCGGCGCGTCGAAACGTTTCAAGAAAACGGGCGCCGGTATCAAGCGTAAAAGCGCTTACAAAAGCCACATCCTCACCAAGATGACAACCAAGCGCAAGCGTCAGTTGCGCGGGACACAGATCGTTGACCATGCTGATCTCGGTAACGTCAAACGCATGCTGCGTCTCGTTTAATCCTGGAGGAAATGAAAAATGGCTAGAGTAAAACGTGGCGTTGTTGCCCGTCGTAGACACAAGAAAGTATTGGATCAGGCCAAGGGCTACTACGGTGCCAGAAGCCGTGTATTCCGCGTCGCCAAACAGGCTGTCACAAAGGCAGGACAGTATGCCTTCCGTGACCGTCGTGTGAAGAAACGCGTGTTCCGCGCCCTATGGATCACCCGTATCAATGCACAGGCACGCGAGCTTGGCATGTCCTATAGCCGTCTAGTTGACGGGCTAAAAAAAGCCAATATCGAAATGGACCGTAGGGTCCTGGCTGACCTGGCAATAAACGACAAGGAGGCTTTTGCCGCTGTCGTCAACCAGGCCAAGTTGGCCCTGGGTTAACGGACTTGTTCGGGCTGTTCTTCTTCAACGTATAACCCGTCGAAGAGAGCAGCTCCCCTTGTGATCCCCTCACAGGGCCCGGCAAGCATGGATAATCTCGACGCACTGACCAGTGACGCCCTCGCGGCAATTGCACAGGCCCAGGATATTCCGGGACTTGAGCAATTGCGTGTGCAGTTCCTAGGCAAGAAAGGCAGCCTGACCGAGCTGTTGAAGGGGCTCGGCAAGCTGTCTGCCGAGGAACGCCCACAGGCCGGCGCTGCGATCAATGCGGCCAAGACCCGTGTCAAGGATGCCCTGGAGGCACGCAAAACCATCCTGGCCTCAGAAGCAGCCTCGAGCAGGCAGCTTGCCGAAGCTGTGGATGTCACCCTGCCAGGCAGGCGCCAGAGTGTTGGTGGCCTGCATCCTGTCACCCGTACCCTCCAGCGCATCGAGGCGATTTTCACCTCGGCCGGGTACGACGTGGTCCAGGGGCCGGAAATCGAGGATGACTACCACAACTTCGAGGCACTGAATATTCCCGCCCATCACCCGGCGCGGGCCATGCACGACACCTTCTATTTTGACAGCGGCCTGTTGCTGCGTACTCATACTTCCACGGTACAGGTGCGTGTCATGGAAACCGGGCAAGCGCCGTTCCGGTTCATCTGCCCGGGACGAGTCTACCGCTGCGATTCCGACCTGACGCATACCCCGATGTTTCACCAGGTGGAAGGTATGCTGGTCGATGAGCATGTCACCATGGCTAACCTGAAAGGCCTGCTGGTTGAATTCCTGCAGGTATTTTTCGAAGCTGACCTGGCTGTTCGCTTCCGGCCTTCCTATTTCCCGTTTACGGAGCCGTCTGCCGAAATCGACGTACAGTGCGTTTCCTGCAAGGGAGAGGGCTGCCGTGTCTGCAGCCAGACCGGGTGGCTGGAAGTCGGCGGCTGCGGTATGGTGCACCCGAACGTGCTGAAGGCATCCAGCGTGGATACTGAGAAGTACACCGGGTTTGCCTTCGGCATGGGCGTAGATCGCCTGGCTATGCTGCGTTACCAGATCAACGACCTGCGCCTGTTGTTTGAAAACGACCTGCGCTTCCTGCGCCAGTTCAGTGAAGGGTAGGGGGCAGCATGCAAATTTCTGAAAAATGGCTGCGCGAATGGGTGAACCCCGACGCCGATACCGATGAACTGGTTGCCAGGCTGTCCATGGCCGGGCTCGAGGTTGATAGCGTCAGTGCTGCCGCATCACCATTTAACGGCGTCATCGTTGCCGAAGTCATCAGCGCTGAACAACACCCGAATGCCGACAAGCTGCGTGTCTGCCAGGTAAACACCGGCACAGATACTTGCCAGGTCGTCTGTGGTGCACCCAATGTCGCCGCCGGCCAGAAGATTCCTTTTGCCGAAGTGGGCGCGGTGCTGGGCTCCGACTTCAAGATCAAGAAAGCCAAGCTGCGCGGTGTTGAATCCCAGGGCATGATCTGCTCCGGGCAAGAACTGGGCCTGGTGGAAAAATCTGACGGGATCATGATACTTCCCTTCGATGCGCCGTTAGGTGCTAATGTCAGGGAATACCTGCAACTGGACGATACCTTGATCGACGTGGACCTAACGCCGAACAGGGGTGATTGCCTGAGCATCAACGGTATTGCCCGTGAAGTTGGTGTATTGCATAACCAGCCAGTGACCCGCCCGGATATTCCCCAAATTGCCGCTTCCATCAATGATACTTTCCCGATCACACTCGATGCCCCCGATGGCTGCCCGCGTTATCTGGGCCGTATCATCCGCAATATCAACCAGCATGCCGAATCGCCGCAATGGATGCAGGAAAAACTACGCCGCAGCGGTATCAAGTGCATCGATCCTGTCGTGGATGTCACCAATTACGTCCTGATGGAACTGGGCCAGCCCATGCATGCCTTCGATTTCGACAAGTTGGCAGGGGGCATCCATGTCCGTTACGCCGCCAAGCAGGAGAAACTGACCCTCCTGGACGGAAAGGAAGTCGAACTGACCGACGATACCCTGGTTATCGCGGATAAAAAACAGGCTCTGGCCATTGCCGGGGTCATGGGCGGACTGGACTGCAGTGTACAAGCATATACCAGGCATATTTTTTTAGAAAGCGCGCACTTCTCGCCAGCTATCATTGCCGGTAAAGCCCGCTCCTACGGCCTGCAGACGGATGCGGCGCACCGTTTCGAGCGTGGTGTGGATTACAACCTGCCGCGCCTAGCCATGGAACGGGCAACCCAGTTGCTGCTGGCCATCGTCGGCGGGGAAGCCGGCCCCATTATCGAGGCAACCGACTGCCTGCCACTGCCACGCACCCTTACCCTGAGGGCTGCACGGATCCAGCGCATTCTGGGTATTTCGCTTGAAGCCGGTCAGGTCGAGACTATCCTGACCGGGCTTGGCCTGGTACTGGATGCCAGGGATGCCGAAAGCTGGACCTTCAGTGTGCCGTCCTGGCGTTTCGATATCGCCATCGAAGAGGACCTGGTGGAGGAACTGGCCCGTATATACGGCTATGACAAACTTCCGGTTACCGAGGCGCTGGGTCGTTTAAGCCTTAAACCTAACAGCGAAAATGCTGTGGGCCTGAATCCAATCCGTGATCGCCTGACTGCCCTGGGATACCAGGAGGTCATTACCTATAGTTTCGTCGACAGCAAGCTCGAGTCCCTGCTGGGTACTGCAGAGAGCCAATTGCTGCCTCTGGCCAATCCCATTTCCCAGGATATGGATGTCATGCGCACGAGCCTGTGGCCAGGCCTCCTCCTCGCCCTGAAGCATAATCTCCACCGCCAGCAGGGGCGTGGAAAAATCTTCGAAACAGGATTAGTATTTACATTAAATAACAATGGGATAGATCAGAAACCTAAAATATCTTCTATTATCTGGGGGGAGCAGTTTCCCGAGCAGTGGGGCACCAACGGTAGCGCCGTGGATTTCTTTGACATCAAGGGTGATGCGGAAGCCTTGTTGGCCCTAACTCTGGCTGGCAAGGATTTCGCCTTCGAGGCAGCAACCCATCCGGCCCTGCAATCCGGGCAGTCAGCGCAGATCCTGAGGCAAGGGCAGCTCGTCGGGTGGCTCGGTGCACTGTCTCCGATAGTTCAGCAAACTATTGATATAACGGGAAAAATATACATAATGGAACTGGACCAGGAAGCTATTATGCCGTCCCGTTTGCCCGTCTACCATGCCCTGTCGCGTTTTCCGTCGGTCAGAAGGGACCTGGCGGTTATCGTCGATGCCGCTCAGGAAACCGGCGCTATTCGTAACCTGATTCGGGAAGCAGCCGGGGGGTTGCTGCAGGAGGTCGTGATTTTCGACGTATATCAAGGCCAAAATATTGAAAAAACTAAAAAAAGTCTTGCAATGGGCTTGACCTTCCAGCATCCTTCCCGCACTCTTACGGATGAAGACATAGTCGCCATAATTAACAACTGTATCAAGGCCCTAGAAGCACAATTTAATGCAGAATTAAGGATGTAAAGCGGCATCTAATAGATTTCAAAGAGACACTCAAAAAGTTTGCGGCAGACCGGATATTCCCAAAAATGATCAGGCCCAGGTCGCAACAGGGCGAGACAAGAATAAAAACAATCGAGTAACGGGTTTCACCCGGGTTATTGAGAAAGGTACGAAATTATGACCGGTGGTGCACTGACCAAAGCTGAAATGGCTGAACGCCTCTTTGATGAAATGGGGCTCAACAAGCGCGAAGCAAAGGAGCTCGTCGAGCAGTTCTTCGAGGAGATCAGGCAGTCACTGGAAAGCAACGAGCAGGTAAAACTATCAGGTTTCGGTAATTTTGACTTGCGTGACAAGCGCCAGCGTCCGGGCAGGAACCCCAAAACCGGCGAAGAAATTCCAATCCAGGCCCGTCGTGTGGTCACCTTCAGGCCGGGCCAGAAACTCAAGTCACGAGTAGAGAATTATGCTGGAACCAAGTCATAACGCTGAACTGCCGGAAATACCTGCTAAACGCTATTTCACCATTGGTGAAGTCAGTGATCTGTGTGATGTAAAACCCCATGTACTGCGTTACTGGGAGCAAGAATTCACTCAGTTGAAGCCCGTCAAGCGTCGCGGCAATCGTCGATACTACCAGCGCCAGGATGTTATGCTGATTCGCCAAATCCGTGAATTGCTCTATGAGCAGGGCTTTACCATCGGTGGGGCAAGACAACGTATGGCTGACACCGATATTGCCGAAGAGAAACCTGCAGTGAATAAACAAGTGGTAAAGGATTTGATCAGTGACGTGGAAGAAGCGCTTAGAGATCTGTCTTAATTGCCACCACGCCGTAATTTGCTGGACGATCCTGATTCATCCAATCCCCCGAACCTGATATCATTCGCATCGCATCGGAGTGTAGCGCAGCCTGGTAGCGCACTTGACTGGGGGTCAAGTGGTCGTCGGTTCAAATCCGGCCACTCCGACCATCTACAACATAAAAAGCCGTCCTCCACTATTAATGGAAGCCGGCTCTTTGCTTAGTGACGCTTGCTCAAACCCTGCAGGTTATTCTTCGAGTGCATCGTTGTTGCCTGATACGCTCTCGCTATTCAGGTAATTCATGGTTGAGCTAGTATCAGTAGTGTCGATAAGTGAGAAGCTTCTGGTAAAACTCTGAATGCTAGGACCTCTTCAGGTAAAAATTCCATTCATATTGCTGCACGTCATGTCATCTGTGGTGTTATCAAAATTGCTGGTAGTGCGGGTGTCCTGTACGCAGTTGATGTTCTTATGAGTATTGCCGCCTGGCGTTGGTGTGGTGCCGCTAGTTTCAACACCATCGTTAACCTTGAAAGCATTGTTCAGGCTCTGTTCGTTGCTAGCCCCGGTTTTACCGCCGATAACAAAATACGATCTATGAATACTGATTTTGTGTCTATCGGGCGTAGAGTCGTAAGGCTAAAACTTAATATGCTAGTGATCGAAAATCCGGGGATTATTCCTGATTTTATGAGCAGTGATGCGGTATTCCGGGAAAGTGTCCGCAATTTTTCAACTGTTTTACCGTTTATTCATGGCTAGCTTGTTAAAACTACGGATTTTCCGAACTGGTCAGGAAGAGGAGGGGTGCGTAACGGTAACGGCCACCGGTCCCTGCTCCGTGGTTAGGAATAGGGGCTGTGATAGATCCGTGTCCGTTCTGAGGACAATAAATCCAATAGAAATATTATTTAGATACAATATATTGAAGGTCATTCCTAAAGTCTTACCTGTATCATTTTTCAGGTTAAAATCCGTGATTTGGGTAGCCGCCTTAAAGGTCACGAGAAACAGACGTTTGGCGGCCTTGCCCCGGTAATGCATGCGGGCCACGATCTCCTGTCCGGTATAGCAACCCTTATCGAAACTGACGAACCCGGCGAGATCCATGTTGACCTCCTCAGGCGTGTACTGGTCGATATCGGCGGTTTCGACCAGAAATAACCCAGCTTGCATGTCCAGGGCTTTCCAGTCCGCCATCGTTCCCTTGTGCAGGTCCCTCAGGCCAGTGACCAGGCCGGAATCACCGGTAGCAGACCAGATCTCGTATCGCGGCGTACTACCGTCCAGGTTCAGCACCAAGTCTTCGCCTGAGGCCCGGGCATGACCGAATTCAGGCATACTCGGCAAGTTGCGGGACAGGTAATCCTGAGCAGCGGTGCCGACAAGCCCGAAGCGTTTGAACCGTGTGCTGGCATCCGCCATTGTCGCCTTGTAGAAGGGAATGTATTTCTTAAGGTTGGACCGTGTTGGATCTAGCAATCCAATCGGCAGTGACAAATAAAAGGCGTAGGCATGCCTCAGCAAGCGAAAACTAGCATAGACACGTCCCTTGTTATTGCATAGGGCGCCCAGTGTCAGCTGGTCATTGTCAATATCGCTAAGGTCGCAGGTAAGCTGACCCTGGAGGAATTTTTCGCTATCCTCTCCGCTGATTTCAAGCAGCTCTTGATCATCAAGCGATGTGTAGTAGCTTTGCATGCAAGGAGGGGTTCCGAAAGGATTCAAATATCGGAAAGACCGACAAAGGTGCTGCCAAGTATACGGACTAGCACTTCAGTAATAAATACTATTTAAGGCAGAATAAACTTGATTTGGTTGCATGATGCTGTCATTCGGAAAGAAGCCGTGAACGAAAACCCTAAACTGAAAAAAATGTACTGGCACAGCCGTCGCGGCATGCTGGAGCTCGACCTCATCCTTGTACCCTTTGCTGAAACTGTTTTGCCGGGATTGCCCGAAGCCATGCAGCGGGCTTACGCCGAGTTGCTCAATGAAGAAGACCAAGACCTTTTTCAGTGGCTGGTGAAGAGACAGCCAGCTCCCATTTCGAGCCTGCAGCCCGTCATCGATACTGTCCTCGCACACTGCTGAGCAAGGCGATTGTAACGTTTATGGCATTACTTGCTGGCGCTTGGCACGAAAGTGCTGGGTACAAGGACTGTGTTTTCTGCCACCGGCAGTTTGGTAGGGTAGTTCAGTGTGTAATGAAGGCCGCGGCTTTCCTTGCGCGTCATGGCGGATTGGATGATCAGTTCTGCCACCAGAGCGAGGTTGCGAAGCTCGAGCAGGTTGCGGCTCACACGATAACGGCTGTAATACCAACGGATTTCTTGTTGTAGCAATTCTATGCGGTTCTGTGCCCGCTGCAATCGCTTGTTGGTTCTAACAATACCGACATAGTCCCACATAAAGCGGCGTACCTCGTCCCAGTTATGGGCAATGACCACATCCTCGTCGGAGTCGGTTACTTGGCTTTCGTCCCAGGTTGGTATGGTGTCGTGTAACGTCACCGTATCGAGACGTGACAGGATGTCTTCAGCGGCGGCAAAGGCAAAGACGAAACATTCGAGTAGTGAATTGCTTGCCATCCGGTTGGCGCCGTGCAGGCCGGTGCAGCTGGTTTCACCGATGGCGTAAACGTTTTCCACATCGGTCTTTCCGTTAAGGTCTACCATTACGCCACCGCAACTGTAATGTGCCGCGGGCACCACCGGAATTTTTTCCCGGGTGATATCGATGCCGTATTCCAGACATTTTTCATGAATAGTCGGGAAATGCTCGAGGATAAAGTTGTCGGGTTTATGACTGATATCCAGATAAACGAAACTGCAGCCCAGCCGTTTCATCTCCGAATCGATAGCGCGTGCGACGATGTCGCGCGGCGCAAGCTCCCCGCGAGGATCGTAGTCCTGCATGAAGCGAGTGCCATCCGGCAATTTCAATTGGGCGCCTTCACCACGCAGTGCTTCGGTGATAAGAAATGACTTGGCCTTCGGGTGGTACAGGCAAGTCGGGTGAAACTGGTTGAATTCCATGTTGGCAATGCGGCAACCCGCACGCCAGGCCATGGCGATGCCGTCACCGCTTGCGCCATCCGGGTTGGAGCTGTACAGGTAAGCCTTGCTGGCACCCCCCGTTGCAAGAATAACGAAGCGAGCTCGGTACACCATGACCTGGCCGCTGACTTCATTAAGCACGTAGGCGCCGACGCATCGGTTCCCTGACAAACCCAGCTTAGCTGTGGTGATCAGGTCTACTGCTACGGTATTTATTCGGAAAGTAATGTTCGGGTGGTCCATGACTTTCGCCGCCAGGCCCTCGAAAACAACCCGTCCGGTGGCATCCGCGGCATGGACAACGCGGCGATGACTGTGACCGCCTTCCTTGCTGAGATGGTAGTGGGCAGCATTGTCCTTTTCATGAGTGAACTTCACCCCCTGGCTGACCAGCCAGTTGATGCACTCCTTGCCGCGCGATATGGTGTATTCGACGACATGCTTGTCGCACAAACCATCACCCGCAACCAACGTATCTTCGACATGGGACTCGAGGCTGTCCTGGTCATCTAGCACAGCGGCGATTCCACCCTGGGCATAATAGGTTGAGCCGTGTTGAAGTGAGCTCTTGGACAGAATAGTAACTTTGGTCCGGTCTGCGACTTTAAGTGCAAGGCTGAGGCCGGCGGCGCCTCCACCTATGATCAGGACATCGGCGTCACGACTGGAGGGGGGGCTGTCTAGCATAGTGCGGGTTGGTCAGTTACATCCTGACTCTATTCTACCTTGTGGGATACAATAAAAAAGAAAATAGTAATGCCGGGGGGTTGCCCTGGTTTGAAAAACCGAACTTTTGACTTTGGAGCCTGTCTATCCTCTAGTAGCCAAGGCTTCTGATTGTTCAAGAGTAAAGTGGAGCCTGGCTTTTGGCCTTAAAAGAAGTAAACAATACCGATCAGCAACTGGTTGACAGGGTTTTCAGAGGGGACAAGCATGCCTTTGATCTCCTGGTCCTGCGTTACCAGCATCGGATACTCGGCCTCATAGGTCGTTTCATCAACGATCCGGCCGAAGTCGAGGACGTTGCGCAGGAAGCTTTCATCAAAGCGTACCGTGCATTGCCCAAGTTCCGTGGTGACAGTGCCTTTTATACCTGGTTGTACCGGATAGCCATCAATACCGCAAAAAACTACCTGGTAGCCCGGGGCAGGCGGCCGCCATCCACGGATATCGACGTGGATGATGCCGAGTTCATGGAGAACAACACAACTCTTACTGACATTGAGAGTCCTGAAGCAAGCCAGGAAAAAGCTGATCTGGAGCGGGTTATCTACGAAGCTATCGATGAATTGCCTGAGGACTTGCGAACCGCCTTCACCTTGCGTGAATTCAGTGGCCTGAGCTACGAGGAAATCACTGAAATCATGGGTTGCCCGGTAGGGACCGTGAGATCGCGTATATTTCGTGCGAGGGAGGCCCTGGACAAGAAGATCCGGCCACTCCTAGACGTTGATTGAGTGAACAGCGAATTGTGGAAAAAATCGGAAAATTTTTGGGTAGGTCGGGGAATTTTTAAAAAAGTGCGTTGTCTAGTATTTATCTACTGCTTTTTTCTGCTAATTCAGGGTACCAGGGCGACCCAAAAAGTGGTTGGAATTGCTCAGATTTAGCAAGATAATCAACCTGAGAATATTCGGGTAAATAACTGATAAAATTAACTAAAGTAATTATAAGAACGAGTATTGGCACGGCGGGGGCCGTGCACCAGCAGCTGACGAGGGCTACATGGCAAACAAATTACACGAATCACTTTCTGCACTGATGGATAACGAGGCGGATGATCTCGAACTGCGTCGAATTCTGAAAGACCTGGAGTCTCTGGGTGAGAGTGACAAGGCCGAGGAAATCATTGAACTCGTTGAGCTGAAGTCCAAGTGGCATCGTTATCATATCGTCAGCGCCTGCCTGAAGCAGGAAATCCATACCAGTCCGTCACGTAACCTGCTCGCCGCAATCCAGGCCGAGTTGGAACAGGACGCCGCTCCCACCAAACCCCTTTCAACCACGGTCAGGCAAAACAGCTTTTTTCGCACGATCGGTAAGGGCGCCATCGCTGCTTCAGTCGCATTCGCCGTGCTGTTTACCGCAGACCTGGCCATGGTCGCCGATAATAATGTCGGTACCGAAGCCAGTGCGCAGATTGCTGACAACGCAGCTACAAACCAGTTTCCCGGCCTGACCGGTGACCTCAACCCGACGACCACCACGCGTGTTGCTGTACAGAATGGGCTGAATCCGGAAGAAATGAACCGCTTGCAGCAGGTCGTCTCACAGGAACTTGAAGATGCCCTGGAAGCCCGGGAAGTACCCGCCACCTTCAATCCCGAAACCAACCGCTAATCCGTATTTTCACGGTAAAACTCCGCCTGTTATCATGGCTTCCCTGTAGGTTCTGAAACGCAGGGTGTTTGCATGGCAGTTCAACGAGTGACAATCCTGGATTACGGTCCTGGACATGTACGCGTTCATTCCCGGATTACCCGGCACTGCCACCAGTGCTCGCTGAAAACCGGTTGTGGCCAACAACTGTTGTCAGACGTCCTTTGTAGCAACACAAATAACCAGCTCGAGCTGCCCCTGGCTCAGGAGCGACTTGGTCATGTGCAGGCAGGGGATACGCTTGAGCTTTCCATTGATGAAGGCCGGCTGATGATATTGTCCCTCCTGCAATACGGACTTCCGGTCATATGTATGCTGGTGGCTACGACCCTGGCCAGTTCGTCAGGGGCAGGTGATGGCCGCGTGATTTTCAGTGCCATTTCTGCACTTGGATTTGGCCTGTTGCTGGTCAGACGAATCACCAGGACAATGAACCCCTCCGTGCTGCTCGAAATGCGCAGCAGCCAATATCAACTGGGCAATTAAGGCCATAACCCGGGAATTTGCATGAAGTCGACTAACCGAACGATTCCATTATTCGGCAGCATACTGGCCCTTATTGCCTGCTTGAGTGTGCATGCTCAGGTGCTTCCGGATTTCACGCGTCTTGTCGAGGACAATGCCGATGCCATCGTCAACGTCAATGCCGTACGACGGGCCAGCCCCGATGCGAACAACGACGAGCGCCTCGACGACATCCTGCGCTATTACTTCGGTGACCGGGTGCCAGACCTTCCTGAAGAGCAAATGCGCCAGTTCCAGGAGCAGCCCTTCCTGGGTTCGGGGTTCATTATTTCCGCCGATGGTTACATCATCACCAACCATCATGTGGTGGAAAACGCCGAAGAGATAGTCATCACCCTCAACGACCGACGTGAATTTGCGGCGCGCATTATCGGCTCCGACGTCAGCTCGGACCTTGCGCTGCTCAAGATAGACGGGGTCAATCTCAAGCCCGTAAAACTGGGGGATTCAGCCAGCCTGAAAGTTGGGGAATGGGTGCTGGCCATCGGCTCCCCGATGGGGCTGCGCTTTTCCGTGGCTGCCGGCATCATAAGTTACATGGGTCGCAATATTCCCAATGGCAGCGGCGGTAACTATGTCTCTTTTATCCAGACGGATGTCGCTATCAACCCGGGTAATTCCGGTGGTCCACTGTTCAACCTTCGTGGTGAGGTGATCGGGATCAATTCCCAGATCTTTACCAGTACCGGCGGCTCGATGGGCCTGTCCTTCGCCATTCCCGTTGACGTAGCCAAGAACGTGGTTGGCCAGCTCAAAGACAAGGGGGTTGTCGAGCGCGGCTGGATGGGTGTGGGTATCAACGAAGTTAGTCAGGAGTTGGCAGACGAAGCCGGTATGTCAAGCCCTGCTGGGGCCCTGGTCAATCAGGTGATCGAAGGCAGTCCCGCCGAGCGTGCCGGCTTCCAGAACGGAGACATTATTACGCGTTTCAACGGCAGCGCGATTGTCAGCAGTGGTGACCTGCCTTTCCACGTCGGCCTGACCGCACCCGACACTGAGGCTGTCGTTGATGTCATTCGTGACGGGGAGGCCACGACAATTATGATGATTGTCGGCAAGCTGGCTTCGGATAACCTGGTAGAGCTCAGCGGTAACCAGGCAGACCGGAACCCGTTGGGGCTGATGGTGACGGATTCGGAACGCGACGATGAAGAGCCCGGCGTACTTGTAGTTCGGGTTATTGGTGAAGTCGGCCGGAAAGCCGGTTTCGCCTCCGGTGATATCCTGCTGAGTATCAACGGGCAGGAATCGCCCTCCGTAGATGCCTTCAACAGCGTGATCGCCGGCCTACCCAGAAACCGTGTGCTGCCTGCCTTGGTGGAGCGCGACGGCACGCAGTTCTTCCTGACCATCAATATTCCCGAGTAAGCCAGACACCAGATGACATGGCGGTATTGCACATCTTGCTGTAGACTTGCGCCTTTTTTCCGGCCACCCCGAACACGGTTCGCCCAATTTCTGACACGTAGCTTGCTGCCCCGGTGAGTAACCTAGACCATATACGCAATTTTTCCATCATCGCCCACATCGATCATGGCAAATCCACGGTAGCCGACCGCTTCATTCAGCAGTGTGGTGGTCTAACCGCCCGCGAGATGCAGGAGCAGGTTCTCGATTCCTTGGATATCGAACGTGAACGTGGCATCACCATCAAGGCGCAAAGCGTCACGCTAGATTACACGGCGGACGATGGCAAAACTTACCAGCTGAATTTCATCGACACGCCCGGCCATGTGGATTTTACCTATGAGGTTTCACGTTCCCTTGCGGCCTGTGAAGGCGCGCTCCTGGTCGTCGATGCCGCCCAGGGGGTCGAAGCGCAGTCGGTCGCCAACTGCTACACCGCCATCGACCAGGGCCTTGAGGTCCTGCCCGTGCTAAACAAGATGGACCTGCCGCAGGCAGAGCCGGATAAAGTCAGGCGCGAGATCGAGGAAATCATCGGTATCAGTGCCGACGGCGCTGTTCTTGCAAGTGCCAAGACCGGCATGGGTGTGCACGACATCCTCGAAAAAATCATCCACGACGTGCCGCCGCCCAAAGGCAACGTGGATACCAATCTGCAGGCACTAATCATCGATTCCTGGTTCGATAATTACTTGGGCGTTATATCGCTGGTGCGAGTCAGGGAAGGCGTTTTGCGCAAGGGTGACAAGATCATCACCAAGTCCACAGGCCGTGTGCACGTGGTAGATAACGTCGGTATTTTCACGCCCAAGCGCAAGGTCAAGAACGAATTGCGTGCCGGGGAAGTGGGCTTCGTCGAAGCCAGTATCAAGGAGATCAAGGGTGCACCGGTGGGCGATACGATCACCCATTCGTCGACTCCGAACGTGCCGTCCCTTCCTGGATTCAAGAAAGTGCAGGCCCAGGTATATGCCGGTATGTTCCCGGTCTCCAGTGACGACTACGACAGCTTTCGCGATGCTCTTGAAAAACTGACCCTGAACGATGCCGCCTTGATCTACGAGCCGGAAAATTCCGACGCGCTCGGTGTAGGTTTCCGTTGTGGCTTCCTTGGCATGCTGCACATGGAGATCGTCCAGGAACGCCTCGAGCGGGAATACGATCTCGACTTGATCACATCGGCGCCCACCGTAGTGTATGAAGTGCTCACTACAAAAGGCGAAATCATCAAAGTGGACAGCCCATCCCGCCTGCCAGCATCCAACCTCATCGAAGAAATGCGCGAGCCAATGGTAGAAGCTAACATCCTGGTACCACAGGAGCACGTCGGTAGCGTCCTGAGCCTATGCGTTGAAAAACGCGGTGTACAAAAGGACATGCAGTTCGTCGGCCAGCAGGTGTCTATAAAGTACGAACTGCCCATGAATGAAGTGGTGCTAGACTTCTTCGACCGCCTCAAATCAGTCAGTCGCGGTTATGCTTCGCTTGATTACCACTTCATCCGTTTCCAGCCTGCAAAACTAGTGAAACTGGATGTTTTGATCAATGGTGATACAGTAGACGCTCTTGCCTTAATCGTGCACAGGGACCAGGCCCAGGCCAAGGGTCGCGTCCTTACCGAAAAGATGAAGGAACTGATCCCGAGACAACTGTATGATGTGGCGATCCAGGCAGCCATCGGCGGACAGATTATAGCGCGCACAACCGTAAAGGCGTTGCGCAAGAACGTCACCGCCAAGTGTTACGGCGGTGACATTACCCGCAAGAAAAAGCTCCTCGAAAAACAGAAGGCGGGCAAGAAACGCATGAAGCAGGTAGGCAACGTGGAAGTACCGCAGGAAGCCTTCCTTGCTATCCTGAAGGTTGATAAATAACGTTAAATCAAATGGTTTCACGAACACGTAACATGATTCCCATACGCCTAGTCCGGTAAACGCCAGTATGAGTTTTGACTTTTCTCTGATCCTGCTTTTTTTCTCTGCCGTCACTGGTGTGATCTGGCTGATCGACATCCTTGTGCTAAAAAAGCCGCGACTTAAAAAAGTTGCCGACCTCCTGGCGGCCAGCAAGATATCCCGAGAGGATTTCGACTTGTTTGTGCGGTACTTGGAAAACAAAGAGCAGGAAGGCCGCGATCAAGCCGACAGGGTAGGTGAGAGTGCCCGTTTTCAGAATCAGGCTGCTATGGAGAAAGCCTACGCCGAGTACAGTGACCCTATTTTTGTCGATTATGCGAAATCCTTTTTCCCCATCATTTTCGCCGTGCTGGTCCTGCGCTCATTTCTGTTCGAGCCTTTCCAGATTCCAACCGGTTCCATGATTCCGACTCTTAACGTGGGCGATTTCATCGTCGTCAACAAGTATGCCTACGGGGTGCGCCTGCCAGTCGTGGGCACCAAAATCATCGATGTGGGTGAGCCCGCCCGGGGCGACGTCATGGTGTTTATTCCGCCTCATGACCCGAATTACTATATCAAGCGGGTAATCGGCCTGCCGGGAGACCATGTCCGCTACGAAAACAAGACTATTTATATTAATGGGGTGCCACTGGATCAGGAATATGTGGACTTTATCAACGACAGGAGGCCACCGGTGGTATATTCTCTGGAGAATATCGGGGGTATAACACATGAGATTTATACCTCTCCGTCACCCTCCTACGTCAGGCCGGATAACTGGTTGTGGCCGGAGGGCAGGGTAATTCCGGAAGGGCATTACTTCATGATGGGGGACAACCGGGACAACAGCAGCGACAGTCGGGTCTGGGGCCCGGCTTCGGAAGACAAGATCGTAGGCAAGGCAGTTGCCGTCTGGATGCACAAGGAGCCAGGGTTCAGTCTTCCAAGTTTCAGCCAGAATCGGATCATACAAAATCCCTGACAACAACTATCGTTGCTATGACCTTGCTGGCCAAAATCATTTTAGGTGGACTGAAGATTTCTTCTGCGTATATCGATGACCAGATCATTGCCAACGCCCTTAACAGCATAATGAAAGTCAGTTGAGCTGAGCACCATGTCCCTTCGGAATATTCGAACCAGCATCAGTCGCACGATGATAGCTAACGGCAGTTCCTGGGGCAGTGACAGCATCGACAGGGTTAAGGAAAACGGCGTCGATTACATCCTGGTGAAATATGAATAACAAATGCCGATGTTCTGGAACATCGATGCGGTCGTCAATTTCGATTACCGGGTTTACAAATCGAATAATTACTCGGATGGTTGTTCCGAATAACATAACTCCCGCCTGACCTTGTATCCCAAAGCACCCAGACTCGAATACACCTTCAACGACGAATCGTTGTTACGCCTTGCCCTGAGCCATTGCAGTACTGGCCAGGACAATAACGAGCGCCTGGAATTTCTCGGCGATTCGATCCTTGGCTTCTTCATAGCCGACGAACTCTATCGACGGTTTCCCCAGGCCCGGGAAGGTCAACTCAGCCGCCTGCGGGCGGACCTAGTCCAGCGTGGCACACTGGCCGAAATGGCAAGAGAGCTCGAGATTGGGCCTGCACTAAAATTGGGCACTGGTGAGCACAAGAGTGGTGGACGTGAGCGTGACTCTATTCTGGCAGACACGCTGGAAGCCGTGATATCGGCGATCTGTCTCGATGGCGGTCTCGATAACTGCCGCAAAATAGTCATTGGCTGGTTTGAATCCCGGCTCGATAGTCTGGACCTGGATGCGCAGACCAAGGATGCCAAGACGCGCCTCCAGGAGCACCTGCAGGCCATAAAGGCCGAGTTGCCTGATTACGAGGTCATGGAAGTGGTCGGCAAGGATCACGAGCAGACTTTCGCGGTACTTTGCCATGTCAGCATGCTGGCCGAGCCGCTGGCGGGTTATGGCTCAACCCGCCGCGAGGCGGAGCAGGAAGCCGCCGAGGCGGTACTCAGGGCGCTGGAGCAGTAATACCTGCTATCATTCACTGTTATGACTTCCCCGCAAGATGCACAGTCGGATACCGCAATGTCCCGGTGTGGACTCGTGGCCATCGTCGGCAAGCCCAATGTAGGTAAATCCACCCTGTTGAATTACGTGATGGGGCAAAAGCTCAGCATCACCTCGCGCAAGCCTCAAACCACCCGACACCGCCTTCTCGGCATCAAGGCCGTAAGAAATACGCAGATTATTTTCGTGGATACGCCTGGCGTGCATAGCGGCCAGGACAAGGCCATCAACCGGTACATGAACAAAACCGTTCAAAGCGTTATCCGGGATGTCGACCTCATCCTGTTCGTGGTGGATCGCATGAAATGGGACGACGAGGACGAGCTGGTCCTGCAGCAGCTGAAGCAGGGTGATACTCCGGTGTTCCTGCTGATCAACAAGGTGGACCTGATCGAGGACAAGCGCATGCTGCTGCCCTATATCGACGAGCTGAAAGCCCGGTTGCCGTTCAAGGAAATATTCCCACTGTCGGCATTGAAGGAACACAACATTGAGAATCTCGAGGCTACTATCACCAGGTATCTCCCAGAAGGGGATTTCTATTATCCAGAAGACCAGCTCACGGATCGCAATGCGCGCTTCTTCGCCGCCGAATTCATTCGTGAAAAGATTACCCGGCAGATCGGCGATGAGCTGCCATACGAGGTAACGGTTGAGATTGAGGAATTTCGCCAGGATGCCAACGTGGCTCATATCAGTGCGCTGATCCTGGTCGAGAAGTCCGGTCAGAAGAGAATCATTATTGGAGATAGTGGCAGCCGCCTTAAACTAATCGGTACAGAGGCCAGGAAAGATATCGAGAATCTGGTCGGCTGTAAGGTCATGCTCAACCTCTGGGTGAAGGTGAAGAGCGGCTGGTCTGATGACGAACGGGCATTGAAAAGTCTCGGTTATGATGATTTGTTCTGATCGGGCAGGTAGCCTTGTCAACGCTCATTGAATTGCAGCCGGCGTATCTGCTCCACAGCAGGCCATTCCGGGATAACAGCCTTATCCTGGATTTCCTGACACCGGAATTCGGACGCATCAGCGCAATTTCCCGCGGGGGGCGCAGTGCTAGTTCGAAATCTAAAAGTCTGCTTCAGCCATTTATCCCTGTCACCATATCCCTGTCAGGCAATAACGAACTAAAAACGCTGCGCAGTATTGAAGTGCGTCGCGGACTTTTGAGCCTGAAAGGGGAGCGCCTGTTCAGCGCCATGTACATGAACGAGATCATCGTCCGTCTGTTGCAGAGCCATGAGGCGGATCCCGGGTTCTTCCAGTATTACGAGGATGCTCTCATGCAACTGAGCAGCGGTGAATCTACAGAACCTGTTTTACGCAATTTTGAACTCACCCTGCTGGATATCCTCGGGTATGGCGTCGATTTCAGTGCCGAGGCTAGGACGAGCCAACCCCTGTCCCCGGAAAGCTGGTATTACTTCCAGGATTACAGCGGCTTCGTACAGGTGCAGGACCCCGAAGCCTTGGGTTCAGCCGACAAATCCGCCGCGAATATCTTCAGAGGCCGCGACCTCCTTCACATCAATGAGCGTGACTTTAGCGATGACACCACGCGCAAGACCGCAAAGCTGGTCATTCGAGGCATTCTGGCCAACCACCTGGGCCCGTCGCCATTGCGCTCGCGTTCCCTGTTCCGAGGCCGCTAGGGCCAGGTGTGGGCATTGCGGGCCCCACACGATAGAATTACTCCTTTTTTTGTGCCCTGAACCCCATTGGACAGGACCCCGTATGCAGTTCCCGACAATAGAAGACACGGTTGGCAACACGCCCCTGATACGCCTGCAGCGCTTGCCAGGCGAGACCAGCAATACCGTATTGGTCAAACTGGAAGGTAATAACCCCGCCGGTTCGGTCAAGGACAGGCCTGTGCTGAGTATGATCAGCAAGGCAGAAGCTCGCGGGGATATCAAGCCAGGCGACACGCTGATCGAGGCGACCAGCGGCAATACCGGTATTGCACTAGCCATGGTCGCGGCAATCAAAGGCTACAGAATGATTCTCATCATGCCGGAAAGCTCCACGCAGGAGCGCAAGGATTCAATGACAGCCTATGGTGCCCAGTTGATTGAAGTATCAGCCGAGGAGGGCATGGAAGGGGCCAGAGACCTGGCCGAAAAGATGCAGGCCGAAGGCAGGGGCAAAGTGCTCGACCAGTTTGCCAACCCGGATAACTTTGCTGCCCACGTCGAACATACGGGCCCCGAAATCTGGCGTGACACAAAGGGCTCAATTACGCATTTTGTCAGCTCCATGGGTACCACGGGCACCATCATGGGGGTCTCCCGTTTCCTGAAGTCGCAAAATCCAGAAATCGAGATCATCGGGTTGCAGCCGACCGAGGGAGCAAAGATACCCGGTATCCGGCGCTGGCCGCAGGCTTACCTGCCAAAGATATTCGAACGCGAACGCGTCGATCGCATCATCAATATCAGCCAGGAAGATGCCGAACGTACCACCCTAGCCCTGGCTAGAGAGGAAGGTATATGCTGTGGCATCTCATCCGGCGGGAACGTGTTTGCCGCCTTGGAATTATCGAGGCAGGTCGAAAACGCGGTTATCGTCGCCATTATTTGTGACCGCGGTGACCGTTACCTTTCTTCCGGACTGTTTTCGGTCAAATAGGCACGCTCTGCACATGAAACGTGGCCGCCGCACTAGAAACCTGCCGACTTCACCTGTTGTCCTGGAAATCGAAAAGCTAAGCCATGAAGGGCGGGGAATCGCCCACCATGAAGGCAAGGTGGTGTTCGTTGAAGGCGCATTGCCCGATGAGACCGTGGAGGCCCTTTTCACTTCGCGTCGGGACAGTTTCGACGAGGCCAAATTATCAGTCATAGAAAAGCAGTCACCAGACCGGGTTGAGCCGGCATGCCAGTATGCCGGCATCTGTGGCGGATGTAGTCTCCTGCATTTCGATGCGAAAGCCCAGATGACATTCAAGCAGGAGATGCTTCTTGAAAAATTGGCTCATGCAGTCCCTGGTACTGAATTTGAAGTTATTCCGTCGCTGGAGGGACCGACACTAGGCTACCGGCGGAAGGCCAGGCTGGCGGTGCGTTATGTTCACAAGAAGGAACAGGTGCTGGTCGGGTTCCGGGAAAAACACTCGTCTTTCATCACCCACATGGACAGTTGCGCCGTACTGGATCCTCGGTTGTCATGTCTATTGCCAGTGCTCGCTGCGCTAATCGGTAACCTGCAGAGCTTTCGCCATATTCCCCAAATAGAGGTGGCGTGTGGAGACCCCGATAGTGATGGCTGTACCAGTGCACTGGTCTTCAGGCACCTGCAGCCCTTGCCGGAAAAGGATGCCGAGCAGTTGCTGGCATTCGGTCGTGGGCATCAAGTGGCGATATACCTGCAGCCGGGCGGTATGGAATCCGTTCACAGGATTTACCCGAAAACGGGTGAGGACAGGCTGTACTACCGCTTGCCGGAACATGATCTCGCTATGGCGTTTCATCCTACCGATTTCACGCAGGTCAACGGTGAGATCAACCGCCGTATGATCGTGCAGGCGCTGGCATTGCTTGAACCGACAGTGGATGATCGTGTTCTGGACCTGTTTTGCGGCCTGGGTAATTTTACTTTACCGCTGGCCCGGGTTGCTGGGCATGTCACGGGCATCGAGGGCGCCAATGTTATGGTGGAACGCGGTCAGGAAAATGCCAATCGCAATGGCCTAGCCAACACAGCCTTTCATTGTGCCGACCTGACCAAAACCATGCAGGGTGCCGAATGGATGGCGAATGGTTTTACCAAAATACTCCTTGATCCGCCTCGTTCTGGTGCCTGGGAAATCCTTCCCGACATCATTCTGCTAAGGCCGTCACGCATCGTCTATGTTTCCTGCAACCCGGCCACCCTGGCGCGGGATGCCGAGTACCTGGCTGGCAACGGCTATACGCTGACGCGGGCTGGGGCCATGGATATGTTTCCGCAAACTGCTCATGTAGAGGCCATGGCTTTGTTTGTTGATTCTTGGATGAAAAAGGCCAAAGCGTCATGACTCTTGACGAACTGCTCAGGATCATGGCTATGCTAAGGGATGAAAAATACGGATGTCCCTGGGACCGCAAGCAGACTTTCCAGACTATCGTCCCGCATACACTGGAAGAGGTGTACGAAGTGGCGGATACCATCGAGCGGGAAGATTATGCCCATCTTGCCAATGAGCTCGGCGACCTGTTGTTCCAGATCGTGTTTTACGCCCAGCTTGGCAAGGAAGCAGGGCACTTCGACTTCCATGATGTGGTGAACGAGATTGCTACTAAGTTGCTCACCCGCCACCCTCATGTTTTTCCTGCCGGCACTATGGAGAGTTTCGGTTCGCGTGGGGATATCACTTCCGAACAGGTAGAAGGTAATTGGGAGGCCATCAAACAGACTGAACGTGCAGAAAAAAGTAAAAGGCCAGGCAGTCTCCTTGATGATATTCCGGTGGCTTTTCCCGCCCTGATGCGAGCACGCAAGATTCAAAAGCGAGCGGCCACAACTGGATTTGACTGGCCAGACGCCACAGGAGTCATGGCCAAGATCCGCGAGGAACTCGGGGAACTGGACGAGGCCATGGCAAGCGGCGACAAAGCGCATATGGAGGAAGAGCTGGGTGATCTTTTCTTCAGTCTGGTCAATCTGTCACGGCACCTGAAAATAGATGCAGAATCCAGCCTGCGCAGGGCAAACTCCAAGTTCGAGAAGCGTTTTAGAAAACTGGAACAACAGGTATCAGCAGACGGCAAGGCCATCGAAGCATTGTTATTGGAGGAAATGGAGGCCTACTGGCAGGCCATCAAGGAGGAGGAATAGCTCTGCTGGAATGCTGATCGCGTTTCTTGTAGCGATTTCGGCAAGCGTGTATCGTTGATTTCTTTTGATCAGGAGTAGCAATAATGAGAATGATCCTGCTAGGCGCCCCGGGTGCCGGTAAAGGCACACAGGCAAAATTCCTGACCGAAGCGTACGGCATCCCCCAGATCTCGACCGGGGATATGTTGCGGGCAGCGGTCAAAGCCGGTAGTGAAGTTGGCTTGAAAGCCAAGTCAGTTATGGATGCGGGCGGCCTGGTGACTGACGATATCATCATTGCGCTGGTCAAGGACCGTATTACCCATCCGGACTGCAAGGACGGCTTTCTCTTTGACGGCTTTCCACGCACCATTCCGCAGGCAGAAGCCATGCGCGATGCTAGTGTGCCAATTGACGTGGTGCTCGAGATAGATGTCCCCGATGATGAAATCGTCAGGCGCCTGAGCGGTCGCAGGGTACACCTGGATTCTGGCCGTGTGTACCACGTGGAATTCAATCCGCCGGCTGAAGCAGGCAAGGACGATATCACAGGTGAGCCACTAATCCAGCGTGATGACGACAAGGAGGAGACCGTTAGGAAACGATTGTCTGTCTACCATGAGCAGACCAAACCTTTGATTGATTTCTACAGTGACATGGAAAAAAACACAGGTGCCGTAAAGTACATCCGTATCGATGGCACAAGCGCTATCAACGACATTGTTGCAGGCATAAGACAAAGCCTAGGACTCTAGGGCTGTGGACCTTACTTTTGACATTTTGGCCGATTTCATTCCAACAGTTATAAAGCGATCTGCTTTTTCACGATAGCAGATCGTTTTTTGCCCTTCAAAATATGAGTGAAGAATAAATTTTTCCCTGTTGTAAGGACAGAAATTTATGTGATAGGTTGAATCCCGAAACGTACAAAACAGATTGCTCGAATTCTAAGCAGGATGATATTTTTTACGTCTGAGGAGAGTGGTAAATGAGCGTTGTCGGCGTGAAAAGAAAATTAGTGAGCGGCACAACACGCGTTGTTTCACTAACCGCCAGGCGACGGATGGTATCAGCCACCACTAGAGCAAAAACTTCCCTGAACCAAGCTCAGCGTGAACTGGCCAGACATGCGAAAGCACTCAGTTTAGCCAGGGAAAAAGTTTCTGCCGCAAAAACCAAACAAGAAGCATCAACCGCCAAATCCAACATCCTCAAATCCACATCCAGCCTGAGCGCGGCCAAAAAGCAAGTGCTAAAAGCCAAGCAAGATCTGGTCAAGGCGCAGGCGCTTGATGACTCCAAGGCCAAGGTCGCTGAACAGGCTAAGGCGGTCGCCATTTACAAGAATACCCTCCAGAAAAAGTCCAGGCAGGATCTGAGAAAAGCACTGAAAAAATTCGAGGCGTCCTGGATACGCAAGCGAGCCAAGGCGGATGCCAAGAAATTGGCAACCAAACTGAGAAAGGAAGCCTGGAAAGCCGCAGTCGCTAAGCGTAAGGCTGAAGCCAAGGCTAAGGCGGCTGCGAAAAAGCTCGCCTTCATGATGCGTGCCGAGGAACGTAAGGCTGCTAGTAAGGCCAGAAAAAAGGCGCGTGAGGTTGCCACTAGGGCCAAGAAGGCGGCAAAACGCGAAGCCAGGAAAGCTCTAAGACTGGCGTCCAAGAAGGCGGCTAAAAAAGCGGTCAGGAAAGCAAAGAAAGATGTCACAAGAAAAGTTCTAAAAAAATCCCGAAAAAAGAAATAATGATAGCAAGCCATCCATTCACGTGAGTCACACCAAGCTATAACCCCCCGGATGCATCACTTATAATTGATTCTCGGCATTATCAGAGGGGAATATTTTAAAAAACCTGCCATGTCCGTCATTCTTGCCATAGATACCTCGACCCATGCCTGCTCCTGCGCATTGAACAGGGATGGTGATATCGACGAAATATTCGAGCTGATCCCGAAGCAACATGCGGCGAAACTGTTGCCGATGATATCCGGCTTGCTCAATTGTTACGGTATAGGCTTCAGCGATCTCGACGCCGTGGCCTATGGCCAGGGCCCTGGGTCGTTTACCGGGCTGCGCATTGCTGCCGGCGTTGCCCAGGGCATTGCAATGGGGGCGAATTTGCCCGTTGTGCCCGTGTCGTCACTGGCATCGCTTGCGCTGCAAATGCGTTCAGAATCGGGCACAGCGCTGGTTTTTAGTACGCTGGATGCACGCATCGACGAGGTTTACTGGGGGTTCTATAAGCTGATGGACAATACGGTGGTGTTGCTGGGTGAAGAGGGGCTTTGCAAGCCGGAATCCTTACCTGTCGCGTTACCCGCTCAACCAGGGTCCGTTCTTGCCGCAGGCACCGGGCTCGATTACCTCGAACGCATGCCGGCCATTTACCGCGATGGTATTAGCCTGCACCGGTCCGACCTGCACCCGCGGGCAGGGATCATGGCGGAGCTCGCCGTGGGCCTATTGCAACAGGGCAAGGTCCAGTTGCCGGAAGAGGTGACGCCGGTTTATCTGCGGGACAACGTCACCCACGCCTGACCGGAGCCTTATACCTTGGATTTTGATGTCTTACGCGCTACCTTCCTCGCCCTGATCCAGGGGCTGACCGAATTCCTACCGATTTCCAGTTCGGCACACCTCATCCTGCCCTCGGCACTGCTCGGGTGGGATGACCAGGGACTTGCTTTCGATGTCGCCGTACACCTCGGTACGCTGTCTGCGGTGCTGATTTATTTCCGTGGCGATGTGATTCGCATCATCAGGGATTGCAGTATTCAACTATTCACGGGGCGTGCTTCTCAGGACAGCGCTCTGGGCTGGCAATTACTGATTGCCACCATACCGGTCATCATCGTGGGCTTCGTGGTGAAGAATTACGTTGATGAATACCTGCGGGAAACAGTGGTCATCGCTTTCACGACAACATTTTTCGGTCTGGTGCTCTGGTGGGCGGACAGACATTCAGACGGACACCGTGACCTGGCCTCCATCAACTGGAAAACTGCCATCTTCATCGGTCTTGCACAGGTGCTGGCACTGGTACCCGGTACCTCAAGGTCAGGCATTACCATGACAGCAGCACTTTTTTGTCGGCTGGATCGGCACAGCAGCAGCCGATTTTCGTTCCTGCTATCGATTCCCGTCATCGCCGGTGCGGCGCTGTTGCTGGTACTGGACCTGCTGAAACAACCCTATACGAAATGGCTGGAGATTGGCTACGGCATGGTGGTTGCTGGGGCAATGGCTTATGCCTGTATTCATTTCTTCCTGCAGACCATCAACAGGCTAGGCTTCATGCCATTCGTCCTTTACAGGCTTCTGCTTGGCGGCATACTCTTCCTGTTCTTTGTGTAATAACGGCAGCGTTCCGGTTAAGAAAGGGTGCAAAGGGGAACAACATGACTGAGACGGAAAGGCTGCAGATCGAACTGGCTTGCGCCCGGGTGGTCACGCAATTCTCCAATTACAACGATAAAAGGGATTTCGATGCGCTCTGCTCCCTATTTACGGAAGATGGTGCTTTCGCTCGTCCCACTGACCCGGAAAATTACATCACCGGCAGGAACAATATCTTGGCGGCGTTCAAGGCACGGCCGAACGACCGTATCACCAGGCACCTGATCACCAATATCGTGATCGATGTGATAGATGCTGCCCGGGCCAGGGGCACGTGTTACGCCACGCTGTTCATGGCACCTGTGGATGCCGAACCGGCCATGTTCGGGGTGAAGGCCGGCGCCTCGCAGTTTATTGGCGAGTTCGAGATGGATTTCCGGCGGACCGTGGAAGGCTGGAAAATCGCTAGGCAGGGCGGGCGCATTATCTTTACGACCTGATCAGGTCGTGAAATTCAATTCGATCTTGATCCCGTTGGGGTCGTTCAGGAATAACTGCACCAGCTTCGCGTGCGGGACATCATTGCGGTCGTACCGAATGGAACCCCCCTCGAGCTTTGCAATCATGTCCTCAGGAACTGTGCCGTTGAAAGCGATGTGATCGAATGCACCGGTACCCTCTGCACGCGTGGTCACGGGAATCCCTAACCGGTTGGAATGAGTCGTGTAGGTTTCCCATTCGGCAATATGCAAAACCGGCGTTCCTTTCAAGTAGAGCCAGTAACCGGGAAATTCCAGGGGGGGGCGGAAGCCGTCTTCCAGGCCAAGAATGTCGATGTAGAAGGCCCGCGTGGCATCGATGTCATCCGTCAGTACCAGGTAGTGTTCCATCAGGTTCAGGGCCATTTCGCGTCCTCAGATCACTTTAAGTATTAATTATAACTATATGAATTATATAACTTTATAGAACCAAAGTTTGATGCCGTTAGGAGCGCGGGCTCCGGTAGCGATGAAAATACCGCGATTGAGCCAGTCGTACTTGCCCACAGGTGCCTTGAAGCGAGGGTTGGTCCGGAAATAGTACTCTGAGGGATCCACATCCTCGCCGGCAGCGAGGCGCTTCATGACGGCATCGGGACCAAAACGCAGTCCATAATTCTGGATCTGGATGATGACGCCATCGTCGGTTTTGATGGCGTAGGTTGCCTCAGCCTGGGTCACGCCATCGGGCCGGGTATATTGCCAGTCGGCTGCCCCGGTGGGAATGAAGGTGCCGCGGATATTCGGTCCCTCGAAATGGCCATCCAGGATGGGGATCATGCGTCGGGCGCCCTCGTAGGTTTCCCCGAACTGGATCGGGTCGGCCAGCGCACCTTCCGCGGCAAATATGAATTCGAAACCCGGTTCTACCATGACGTCCCCCTTCAGCACGTATTGACCTGGTGTGATCCCGCCTTCAGGCGAAACGGAATGATAACACGCGCAGTATCCGCAACGGTTCCTTTCTGGCCCCGGAAGAAGTAGAGTCTGCCTCTGGTTTTTCCTCATGAAGAATATATTTATGGAACTCCCTGTTGTAGATGATACCGGCATCTGGAATGCCTGGATGACGATGCTGAATGTGCCGGCGATCTCGGCTTCCCTCGAACTTGGCATTTTCGAATCCTTGAATAAAGAACCCGCCTCCGCGCTGGAACTGGCCAGGCGGCTGGGATATCAGGAGCGGGCGCTGAAAGCGCTGTTACCTGTGTTGTGTCACCTGGGTTTCCTGAATGATTACAACGGCAGCTGGCAGCTTTCACCTATGGCTCGGCAATACATGCTCGAGGACAGCAACTTTTTCTGGGGAGGTGTGTTTCGTCGCGAAGGCCGTATGCTTGTCAGGCACAAACTGCTGATCGAAACCATTACCGGCGAGCGTGAAAAGCACGAGGGCCGTGACAGGCCGGCTGAAAGCTGGGAAAGTGGACAGGTCGATATGGCCATGGCGCGGGAAATCACCGCCTTCATGCATAGTCATTCCATGGCGGCGGCCGTAGGTATGACACACAGTATGGATTTCAGCAACATATCCCGTGTGCTGGATGTTGGTGGTGGTTCCGGGTGTTTCGTGATTGCGCTTGCCCAGGCGTTACCGGATATACGTTGCACGGTCATGGAATTGCCGGCCATCTGTGAGCTGGCCGAAGAATATATAGCAGAAGCCGGAGTCAGTGAACGCGTCGATACCGTCACGGTGGACATGTTCCGCGCAAAATGGCCGACAGGCTACGATGCCCACTTCTTTTCCAATATTTTCCATGACTGGAGTTTTGATACCTGTCGTCAGCTGGCAAAAAGCAGCTTCGAGGCGCTGGAGCCGGGCGGAAAAATACTGCTGCACGAAATGCTGCTGCATGACAGTGGCCATTCTCCGTATCCCGCTATCAATTTTTCATTGCTGATGGCGATCGGTACCATGGGGCAGCAGTTTACCCTGCCCCAGCTGCAAGACACCCTGCAATCGGCAGGATTCGTCAAGGTGAGCAGTCTGAACACCTACGGCTATTATTCGATAGTCAGCGCCGAGAAGCCTGCCTGAGGGCAGGGCCAAGGGCGCACTAGGGAAACACAGCATGGTGGAAAAAAATCCGAGAAGCGACGGGGAATACCTCAATTCTCTGGCGCGCGGCTTGGCCGTTTTAAGGGCGTTTACCCGCGATAAACCGGAAATGACTCTGAGTGAAATCGCCGCACAGACCCAACTGAATCCGGCCGTGGTCAGGCGCTGTCTGAACACTCTGCAGCACCTGGGTTACGTGGGAAAGAAGGACAAGCTGTTCCTGCTGCGCCCCGAGGTCTTCAAGCTGGGCTCCGCCTACAGCGAGTCCATGAACCTGGCAGAGGTGGTCAGGCCCTCGCTGCAACGTGTCAGGGACAAGACCGATAACAGTGTTGCCCTGAGTGTTCTGTCCGACCTCGACGTCTTGTTCCTCGTATACGTGTCCACCAAACAGCTAACCCGAATCGTAGCCGGTGTCGGTACCCGCTTTCCGGCATACGCAACCGCCGCCGGCATGGCGATCCTCGCCTTCGAGGACAAGGCCAAGCTGGATGCCTATCTTAGCGAGGTCCATTTGGAGCCGCTGACCGAGAAAACGGTGACCACCAAAAAGAATTTCAAGAATGTACTTAACGAAGTGCGCAAGAACATGTATGCCTCAACCGACGGGCAACTGGACTTCGGGGTCGTGTCGGTGGCGGTCCCTGTATTCAACGAGGAAAACAAGGTGATCGCTTCGGTGTCATGCTCCACGGCGTCGGCGCGCCTGTCAGAGAGGGAAATGATCGAGCAGATCGTACCCGAACTCCGTGACGCCGCGAGGGACATTGAATTCCAGTTACGCCGTTCACCCATGCTGGCGCACTCCATCATGTCCTGATTTTGCCGACAACAAAAAAACCTCGGGCCGGCTTTTATGCCAGCACGAGGTTCTTTTGATTTCATGTCTTACTTCAGTTCGTCGTTCACAATAGCAGTGCCCTTTACCATGGCTTTGAGCTTGGCGCGCGCTGATGCACGGGGCAGGTATTTCAGGCCGCAGTCCGGGGCAGCGATGATTCGCTCCGGTGGGACGAATTCGAGCGCGGCACGCAGGCGGTCAGCGACCATTTCCGGCGTTTCTGGTGTTTCATCGCCAAGGTTCAACACGCCAACCATAATGGTTTTACTGGAAAGGGCGCCCAGAGCTGCGCCTAGGTTCAGTTTCGGCTGGGCTGCCTCAATAGAGACCTGGTCAACGTTGATGTCGTTGACTAGTGGCAGACAGGAGTAACCATCCATGCCGGACTTGTCAGTCACCATGGCGGCATACCCGAAACAGACGTGCAAGGCGGTGGTGCCTTTCACACCTTCCAGCGCCTTGTTGATGGCATTGGCACCGTATGCCTTAGCGTCATCAAAACGGGCTTGCAGGTAGGGTTCGTCGAACTGGACGATATCCGCCCCGGCGGCAAACAGGTCCTTGATTTCCTCATTGACGACCTCGGCGTATGCCATGGCGATTTCTTCTGGTGTCTTGTAGTACTCGCTGACAGCCAGCTGAGAGAGGGTGAACGGGCCAGGGATGGTTATCTTGACGGTTCTGTTAGTGTGAGCTTTCATGAACTTCACATCGTCTACATGCACAGGCGCCACGCGTTTGAGGGGTCCACTAATCAGGGGCACCTTGTTGGGCTTGCCGGCGCGGCCAACCAGAGTTTCTACCCGCATGCGGTCGATGCCTTCTGGCGCATTAGCCAGGGGCGCTGAATAGCTTTCCCGACGCACCTCGCCGTCGGTGACAATATCGATGCCCGCCTCTTCCTGGTCTTCAAGGACGCTGAGCACTGCGTCGTCCATGGCCTCCTTTAGTAGTTCGGGAGCAATTCGCCACATGTCGCCGGACATGATGCGTGCGGGTAGGCGGTTGCGCAGGGCTTCACGGTCAATCAGCCATTCCGGCTGAGCATAGCTGCCAACGAGGGCTGTGCGAATTTTTGTCATGGTGTTGTTGTTTCTCCCTTATAAACGAAGCCCCGGATTATACTGAAGTCGCCTGATAAAGAAATATCCTTCGGGGGAGGGCGTCCAAGTAAAGCGATCTATGGACAGGTATGCCTGCCCTGCGGGCCGTTGTATAATTGACTCCTTTTCGACCCGGTCTTATGCTGGGCCCCTTCATTTTGAGGCCACACTTAAAGGTAATTACATGACAGCTGAATATTTCAAAGAAGGCGAATGGTGGGTCAGTCCCTACAACGTCATCGACGAAGTCACCAAAAATTTCGACCTTCCTGAAAAAGTGGAAATCCACGACGCCACCCTGCGCGACGGCGAACAGACACCCGGCGTGGTGTTCAGTCCCGAAGACAAGATCGCCATCGCCGAGAAAATGAGCGAGGTGGGTGTCAACCGCATTGAGGCCGGCATGCCTGCCGTGTCCCCGGACGATTACAAGGCAATCAAGCAGATCTGCTCGCTTGGCTTGAAATCCAAGGTCTATACCTTTGCCCGTGCTATGGAATCCGATATCGATTCCGCCATCGAGTGCGGTGCTGACGGCGTCATCATCGAGGTGCCAATCGGTTATCCAAAACTGAAATACCAGTTTAAGTGGACCTGGGAAGATGTATTCAAGAAGAGTGCGCCAATAATCAAATACGCCAAGGACCACGGTCTGCACACTGTCTTTTTCCCCTACGACACCACCCGTGCCCGCGAGGAAGACCTGGAAAATTTGCTCAAGGCCGTCATGGACAACTGCGCCCCGGATTCAGTCGGCGTGGTGGACACCATGGGCTGTGCACTGCCTGAAGCAATCAAGTATATGGTGCGCAAGGTTAAAGGGCTGACGGGCCTACCGGTGGAAGTACATACCCACAACGACTTCGGTATGGGCGTCGCCACTGAACTGGCCGGCGTGGAAGCTGGTGCCACCGTTGTGCATTCCTGCGTAAATGGACTGGGTGAGAGAACCGGTAATGCCGCCATGGAAGAACTGGTCCTGGCTCTGGAAGTGCTGTACGGCATTCCGATGGGTTATGACATGAAGAAATTCCCGGAACTGTTCGACCTAGTTTCAAAACTCAGTAATATCCCGCTGGCAGCCAACAAACCGGTGGGCGGTTCCCGTAACTTCACCCGGGAATCCGGCATCGGTGTTGACCTGGTATTGGAAGAGCCTCTAGCCATGTTCGGCACGCACCCGGCCCTTACCGGCCGCCACGGGGATATCGTATTGGGAAAGAAGAGCGGCAAGCGCTCTGTGACCTATAGCCTGGAGCGAATGGGTATCAGTGATTACAGCGATGAATCCGTTACCGAGATCTTGTCCCAGGTGAAAGCGCTTGGTATCCAGAAGAAGACCATTATCACCGAAGATGAATTCCGCGATATCGTCAGCAGTGTGATTTGATGTCCAGCTGAAAAGCAAAGGGTACAAAAAGCCGGTATTATCACCGGCTTTTTTGTACCCGCAGTTTACTACTCGGTAAAGGGTGACGGTATTGGTTATTGATGCCTTACCTTACTTCCAATACAGGCAAGACATCAATATGGGAAGTCTGGAATACTAATTTTCGAGATAATTGTCGATATTTGAAATACCAACGCCGTAGCATTACCTCGTTGTAAATGGAAAGTTGCATATTTTCTTCACAAATAAAAAGGCCCGGTGTTGAGCCGGGCCTTTTAGTGGATCATGGAGAAATCAGGATCAGTTTCCGGCGACCATGTGTTCGTCATTCTTTGGAGCGATGCTGTAGCGGAAAGCATAACTGTTGGCGATGCCCTTTATAAGGGCAGAGAAACGGTAGTCCTCGTTTGCGGCTTCCCTGACCAGCTCACGTACCAGTGGCATATCGTCAGCTTCGACCGGGCGGCCCAAGGCGAATGTCATTAGGCGGGTGGTGACAGTCCGGGCAAACATGTCTGGGTTGGCAGTGAGCGCATCACGCAGGTCATCCGGGCCGTTCACAGGCTTGCCGCTGGGCAGAACACCGGACGCATCGATGGCATCTCGGGAGAAGCGGTCGATGTCGCGCCAATGGCCAACCGCATCGAAATTTTCCAGGGCAAACCCTAGCGGATCCATCACGCCGTGGCAGGCGAAGCAGGTGGGGTTCTGACGATGCTGTTCCAGTCTGTCTCGCACGGTAGTGGCCGGTTTGCCGACTTCGTTTTCTGCCAAGTCTTCGACGTCGGGCGGTGGCACCGGCGGGGGAGTGCCCATGATGTTTTCGAGAATCCAGGCGCCGCGCAGTACCGGTGAGGTTCGGTTGGGGTAGGCAGCTGACATCAGTATGCCACCTTTGCCCATAAGACCCCAGCGGGTGGAGTTCTCAAGTTCGACGCGGCGAAAGCGATTGCCCTTGACGTTCCGGATGCCGTAATGCAGGGCGAGGCGTTCGTTCAGGAAGGAGTAGTTCGCGGTCAGCAGGGCGTGAACACCCAGGTCATCACGAATCACGCTGTCTATGAACATCTCGAGTTCGCGTTTGAAGTCCGGGCGCAAGTCACCAGCGCCAAAGGCGTAGGGGAAGATGCCGCCGTCAGGGTTGATTTCATCTAATTTGGACAATTCCAGCCACTGGTAAGCAAAATTGGATGCCAGTGTTTCGGAACGCGGGTCGGCTATCATGCGTTCGATCTGGGATTCGAACACGGCAGGCCTGGACAAGTCTCCACTAATGGCCAGGTCAAGGAGTTCGCGGTCCGGAATACTGCTCCAGAGGAAGAAGGACAGCCGCGTGGCCAGCTCCAGGTCATCCAGGGCATAGACTTCACCGGGTTCGAGATTCTCTGGCGCAACATGGATACGGTATAGAAAGTTTGGGCTGGCTATGGCCCGCGTCAGTGCTCGACGAACACCTTCCTCGAAACCGCCGATGGCATGCCCTTGTTCATAAAAAGCAAGCAGCGGCGCAATGTCCACATCAGTTAGCGGACGACGGTATGCCAATGTAACGAATTCATCGATGATTTGTTCTGCACAGTCCAGTTCCTGGCTGGGGTTCTCGGGATAACAGCTGAAGATCTTGTTCCGACTTGGAGTGCTGCTGATACCGGTGGGGTTGTAAGGACCGCGAATTTCCACGGACGGGATCGAGAGAATGCGATCCTGCAGGGTGCCGGGGATAGGGGGTTCAAGCCTGTCATCGGATTCGGCAAAGGTGCGGCGGATGAAGGTCACGCCAATCTTGTGCGGTCCTGCTGTGGTGGAGAAACGAATGTCCTTGGTTCGACCGTTGATATCATCCATCGGGGCAGCCTGGTCGAGGTCGAGCGCTATACGGTCTTTGTCGCCACCGAGCACGGTCTGGTAGACCTTCTGGCCGTCGACGGTCACGATCATGGTGTTCTCGAATTCGATATTGAACATCCAGGCGAACAGGTTGAAGTCGCCAACGTTGATTGCATATTCACCGTCTGCAGGAAACCAGTGCTCTACCAGCATGCCACCGCGGGTGCCGAGAGGTAGGCCGGCGATATGTTGCTGCTGTGAGCCGCCACCCTGCATGCGGATGGGAAGTGCCTCTTCCGGGAAGTAGGTGGTGCTGCCAGTGGCCGGTGACTTGTCACCGATGGCCTGTTCCATGATGGAGCGGGCGGCCAGGACGTACTGGTTGATGAAAGCCGGTGTCACATTAAGGGCCTCGGCGATATTGTCAAAGCCGTCGAGCGAATTGTCTTCGGGCAGGATATCGGCCGGTTCAATTTCGATGCCGGTGAGGTCACGAATGGCGTTGGAATATTCCTTCCTGTTGAGACGATGAATAGGCACGCTGTGGTAGACAGGGACTTTTTTAGCCGCTTCATCAAGGTAGCCTTCCAGCCAGGTGACGAATTCGGTCAGGGACTCTTCCGAGGGCTTTTTCTGGCCGGCAGGTGGCATCATGCGGCCGTTTAGTTTCATGACGGCCTTTTCCCAGGTTTCGGTATGCTGCGGCACTTCATCCACAAACATGGTAGTGAAATCGACACCACCGGAATAATCCTCGAAGTTGTGGCACTCAGTGCAGTACTCGTTAAGAAAATTCCAATGCTCGTCTCCGTTGGCCATAGCGGCGAAGTCTGATGTTTGCTGAGCAAAGGCGACAGTAGCTGGTGTGAGTGCGAGCAGGGTGGTGATTGTCAGGGCGAGGACTTGTAAGGATCCGGGTCTGGTGTCGAATTTATTCATGGTGTTAGGGTACTAGGTAATTTAGAAAAAATCGGTAACAAACCAGCAAGTATTAGGAGCAAGATCTGATTAACTTTCTTTACGAGGTACTTATTGTAATGTGCCAGCCCGGGGTGCGTAAACACGAACCCCGGGCGGCCTGATCAGGCTTTTCAGGCCAGTTTGGCGGTAATTTTCGCCACGTGCTCACCTTGGAAACGGGCGATCGTGAGTTCATCCTCGGACGGCATGCGGGCACCGTCGCTGCCGGTGATGGTGGAGGCGCCGTAAGGAGTACCGCCGGAAATTTCCGCCATGTTAGTCATCTGGGGAATAGCGTATGGCACACCGACGATAATCATTCCGTGATGGAGCAAGGTGGTGTGGAATGACGTGATTGTGGTTTCCTGTCCGCCATGCTGTGAAGCCGTTGACGTGAAGACACTGCCTGGTTTGCCCACCAGTTTGCCTTCCATCCATAGGCCTCCAGTCTGGTCCAAGAAATTACGCATCTGTGCTGCCATGTTGCCAAAGCGCGTGGGCGCGCCAAAGATGATGGCGTCGTAGTCGCCGAGTTCGCCCGGGCTGGCGATCGGGGCATCCTGATCCAGTTTCACGCCGGCGGCCTTGGCTGCATCTTCGGGCATCAGTTCGGGGACACGCTTAAGGGTCACCTCTGTACCTGCCACCTTTTTCGCGCCTTCGGCGACAGCGTTGGCCATGACTTCCATATGACCGTACATTGAGTAGTACAACACCAGGATCTTGCTCATTATTTGCTCCTTCGATTCGGCTTCAGTGTGGTTACCGGGGCATCATAATGACTTTGGAGCGGCATTTCATGTATTTCTGAAGGTCCCAGAAGCCCGTGTCGTTGTACTATAATTTAATCTCTCTATAATGCCCCGCCTTGCACCTCCTAGTGCGCATTCCCATAAACAATCCAGATTCTCCTAATGGCTGACATTCCCGTCATTTACCTTCTGCCAGGCCTGTTATGCGACCGTGATGTTTGGCAGTTCCAGGCCAGTGCACTAAATGAGGTCTGCGAGGTCCGGATTCCGGAATACCGGAATGTGGATTCCCTATCCGCCATGGCGGCGCAGATACTGGAAGAAGCACCTTCGCGTTTTACGGTTGCCGGTCATTCGATGGGCGGGCGCGTCGCTCTTGAACTCATCCATAGGGCGCCGGAACGGATTTCACATCTCATCCTGCTCAGTGTCGGCGCGCATGCTGTAACCGATGAGGAATGCGAGCAGCGCAGCAGCCTGGTCGAGGAGGCCGCGAGTATCGGCATGGATCGTTATGCGACCAGCTGGGCTGATCTTATGCTAAGTTTTCGCGATGAAGACAATCCCGATGTGCGAAACATCATCGAAACCATGGCCAGGCGGCAGAGCCTGGATGATTTCATCGCTCACATCACTGCCGGCCTGGGCCGGGCTGACCAGGCACAATACTTGCCCGGTATCGGTATTCCCGTTCTGTTGGTTGTTGGTGAGAAGGACGCCTGGAGCCCGGTCAGCCAGCATGAAAATATTCGGCGCCAGATTCCCGATGCCACGCTGGCCGTCGTTCCCGATGCGGGCCACATGGTACCGTTGGACCAGCCCGATGCCGTCAGTAAGCTGATACGGGATTGGCTGTCATCTTATTAAGTCTCATTTGAGAGCTAACAAAATGATTTTATTGGAATATTTCTTGCTTGTGATGTATGCTAGCAACTTGCATCGCCACATTAATTCCGATATTTGAAATCAATGCCAGTTAATCCTTTTCTACTGTAATCACGTATAAACAGTAAAAAGAAAACTGTAATACCACTTAATACTCCCTGGGGAAATCTATGCAAACTAGGAAAACAATTCTGGCCGCTGCCATTGCTGCTGCCACCATGTCGCCAGCCGGCCCGCTCTTTGCTCAAACGGGTGGGGAAGCCGCCATCGAGGAGATCGTAGTCACTTCACGCAAACGTGAAGAATCCTATGTCGATGTCCCGGTAGCCGTCACCGTATTCACGGAAACCGAGGTCGAAGCCGCGGGCATAGAAACGCCGGCCGATTTCATCGCCCTGACACCGAACGTGACCCTGGTGCAGGTCCAGAATGCCGGCAACTCATTCGTCACGGCACGCGGTATATCCCAGAACCGCAATACAGAGATGTCAGTGGCGGTGCTGATGGACGGTGTGTTGATGGTGAACCCAGCCCAATTCAACCAGGAGTTGTTCGATATACAGCAAATCGAAGTGTTGAAGGGGCCCCAGGGCGCCCTGTATGGACGTAATGCCATAGGCGGAGCCATCGTTGTCAATTCACGTGAACCATCAGACTTCATGGAAGGTGCAGTTCGTGTCGGCTATGACTCCGGTGATGGCTATGCCGCCGATGCCTATATCAGCGGGCCGGTCGCCAATTCCGATACCCTGAAATTCCGCGCAGCAGTTTCACGCAAGGATGTTGACGGTTATCTCGACAACCCATACCTTGGTGAAAAAGCTGACCCATATGAAGATACTTCCGCGCGCCTGCGTTTCATCTGGGACCCCAGCGACACATTCAGAGGCGACCTCCGATTTTATACCTCGAAACTCGACACCCAGGCGCTGTACTACAATATCCGCGAGTCTGCAGCTGCGCCGTTCCCAGGAGCGCCATCAGCCTTTGGCCGGGATAACGGATATCCGAACTCGGTCAATGACACCAGCCTGCCTATCCGGGTCAACAACCCGGGCGTCAATGAGCGTGACCTGAGTAATATTTCCCTTAAACTCGACTGGGAACTGGGCAACGGCACACTGACTGCGATTACGTCGTATGACACCTTGGAAGAAGTTTTGACTGGCGACGCCTGGGATTTCCTGCCCACCGATGAAGCCGTGATCCCGACGTTTTTCGGCTTTCCGGACCAGAACCAGAGCCAGTACCTGGAGGTTGATGCACTGAGCCAGGAAATCCGGTTCACTTCACCTTCAGAAGATCGCCTCCGCTGGATCGTTGGCGCTTATGCCGTGCAGACGGACCGGTTTATCTCCACCGGTAACATGGTGGACACAGGGCAGGGTGTATTCCCCGTTTACCGGGCCCCGCGCGGTAACTTCCCCTTCGATTTTGCCACTGATTCAATTAACCCGCAGGTAACCTACCTGGCGGACTCCCAGGATAATTTCGCCTGGGCGGTGTTTGGTGAAGTGGCCTATGACATCAGTGATGCTACCGAGGTGGCTTTTTCATTGCGCTATGACGATGACGAACGCGACAACACTACATTGACCCCGACGGCCTTCCTGCCCAACATTGCCGGCTTCCCGGAAGGTTTCACCGGTGAAGTAAGGACTCAGAGCTGGGATGAATGGCAGCCGAAACTGACATGGCGTTACAAACCCACCGACACCCTGAGTTACTACGCCTCGCTAAGCCGCGGATTCCGCAGCGGCGGATTCAATCAGACCGGCGTGGGTGCCGTGGCTTTCGCCAACGGCTTCCTGGGTGTGGGTGATACCTACGATGCCGAAGTGGTAGATACCATCGAAGCGGGTGTAAAAGGCCAGTTCATGGACGGCAGGGTGCGTTCGAATTTCACCGTGTTCAGGTCAGAGGCAGAAGGGACCTATTTCTTCATCTTCCTTGCGGCCAACTCCACACAGAATCTGGGTAATTTCAATGAAGTCGAATACCAGGGTTTCGAATTCGACCTGGCAGCTCGGCTCACTGATAATCTCAACCTGAATTTTGGTTATGGCTACACAGACAGTGAAATCACCGATTCCGAGACGCCTAGGGATATCGGCGACCGTGCGCCCAACGTTTCCAAGTTCACCCTCAATGCTGGTTTTGATTACCACTACCCGATTCAAGCCTTTGGCGAGGGGCTTGAGGCTTTTGTCCGCATGGACTACCAGATCCTCGGCGATACGGCGTTTTTTGACAATAATCAAGCGGGTACCAACAACCGTGACGACGTACACCTCCTGGATTTTCGTTTTGGGGTAGAATTGCCCGACGACTGGACGGTAACAGCCTGGGGCAAGAATGCCCTGGACGAGGAGTACAACACCGAGTACTCCACAGGCGGATTCGTGTTTAAAGCACTGCCTGCGCGTTACGGTATGGATTTTGTGAAACGTTTTTGAATAATATAGCGGGTTGAACCAAAATTCGTCTGAGATTTAACGAGGAATTGCCATGAATGCTAAAAGTAACCTGCCTTCCCGGTTGCACCACAACGCTTACGTGGTGAAGGATCTTGAAAAGACCCGACAGTTTTACGAGGATCTACTGGGTTTCAAACATACGGCCACCTGGTGCGAAAAAACCGACCTGTTCGGCAAGGAAAGGACCTATTGTCACTGTTTCTTCACCATTGCTGACGAAAGTTCACTTGCCTTCTTTCAGTTTGCCGATGCAGAAGACCAGGCCCAGTTCGGTCCGGAATTGCCACTGTCAGGCTTCCGTCATATAGCCTTGAAAGTGGAACAGGACCAGCAAGATGCCATGATGCAGAAAGTGAAGGATTCGGGTTATCCGGCAGACAAGTATTACTTTCTCGAGCATGGTTATTGCCACTCATTGTACATGATTGACCCGGACGGACTCATCGTGGAGTTCTGCACTGATCATCCCGATGTGGACAAGATTAATGCGGAAGTGGCGCCCAAAGCAGGCAGCGAGCTCAGGCGCTGGCTGGCCGGCGACCACACGCCGAATAATAATGCCTACCACAGGGAGCAGTCGGTCTGACGACAGTCACTGCTTTATCGTCCAGTAATGGCAGTTTCTACAAGTATCACCGGCCCGGGCTGTGAAAACAGCGCCGGGCCGATGTTTTCTGGGCTGTGCATTAATTGTGAAAAGTCAATTTTTTTGCACGGACTATTAGGATAAATACCTGAAATTTGCTAGATTGATCCTGCTTTCGGAAAGTAGGGGAGGTCAGGGCAAAAGAGCGGCAAAAAGTCACTCATGGGCTTTGTTTCAGCGACCTCTATCCTGCCGGTTTATAGTTTAAAAAATAATAGCGCCAAAAAAAGCGCTATATGTTTGGTTGGAGTCATCATAAATGTATCAACGCTTAATTAAAGGTCTGACAATCGCCCTGGGTCTGGTCATGCTGGCCGGTACTGCAAAAGCCCAGGAAGGCCATCCCCTGAAGGGCTCTTGGATCGGTGAATGGTCCGGAAATACTGCCTTGGGAGAATTCGTTCTCGTCGTCATGGACTGGGATGGTGAAAATGTATCCGGGATGATCAATCCGGGCACCGACAACCTGGCGATCGATAGCGTCGATCTCGACCCGTCAGATTGGTCCGTGGAAATCAAGGCTGGTGATTACACCATTGATGCCTCCATCGAAAACCTGGAACTGCCTTCTCGCTCCCTAACAGGTACCTGGAGCAGCAGGAACGGACGCGGCGATTTCGAGATCGTCAGACAGTAGTTCGCGGTTACATCGTGAATTGGCGCGTATAGATTGGATATGCAAGATATGAAGCAAGATTTTAAACAGAACAGAATGCCGACTGCAGTGAAACTGCTTGCCGGACTTGTGGCTGCTTTCTCCGTCAGCACTGCTGTCGCCCACCACCCGATCCAGGGCAAGTTCGACCCGGCAGCTGATGTCGCTTTTTCGGGTACCGTCACCAAGGTGGACTGGCGCAGCCCGCATGTGCATGTATTCATTAACGTGCGCGAGGGCAACAGTGTGGTGAACTGGGCCATTGAATTGGAAAACCCTTACATTCTCGTCAATAACGGCTGGAGTGAAGACTCCCTCCAACCCGGCGATGCCGTGAGCGTTTCTGGTATCCGGGCACGCAACGGCAGCAGGCAGGTGTGGGGCGAACAAGTTTCCCTAACCGATAACGGACGACTGGTCTACACCGTAACCGACACCAGCCCTGACAAACCGCTGTCACCGCGTCCCGTACCTCGCTGGTCCGAAGACAACCGCCCGGTACTGGGCGCAGTACCCAGTGGCGCAGACGGTATCTGGAGCTATCCCACCAAGACCGCCCTGGTTGAGGACGGCGTTGATGTCGCGATGAATGAATACGGACTGCTTGATAACATAGATGATGCTGCAGAGGTTGCACCGATGCATGATTGGGCACTTGCCCGCTACATTCACCGCCAAGAACGCGATCTGCGCGATGACCCGATGTATCTTGATTGCAAACCGCCCGGTGGACCACGCCAGTACCAGTCCGATCTTGGCCTGCAACTTATCGAAGACAAGCAGAACCAGCGTATTTTCGTCTTGCTTGGCAGCGGCAACAGGAATTTCCGCATCATCCACATGGATGGTCGTGATCCTGTCGGCCTTGTCGGCGGCGATGATGACAACCCTCTTTTCTACGGCCGTTCAGTTGGTCACTGGGACGGGGATACCCTGGTTGTCGACACCGAAGGATTCAACGAAGGATTCTGGTTCACCAACGGCGGTTTGCCGCACACTGACCGGTTATCCATGGTGGAAAAATTCACCCGCAACGATTTCGATACATTGCATTATGAAGTAACTATCGATGACCCGGGAGCCTACACCAGACCCTGGAAAGCCAGCTGGGATCTCAGCTGGGTCGGGGGCGCGGAGCTTCCATTTTCTCTGTGCCAGCACAACAGGCAATAAACGAGGTAAACAACCATGAAACATCTGATCAAACTCATACTTGCCGGCTCCGTAGTGTTTGCCGGCAGCGTCTTCGCTCATCACTCCTTCGTGGCCGAATTCGACTCTAACAAGCCCAAACAGTTACAAGGTATCGTAACCAAGGTTGAATGGACCAACCCACACGTCTGGATCTACCTGAACGTGAAGGATGAGGAAACCGGACAAGTGACCAATTGGGGTGCAGAGCTGGGCCCACCCCATGGCTTGCAGCGTCGCGGCTGGAGAAGGACCACACTGAATATCGGCACTCCGATTACTGTTGACGGCTTCCTCGCTAGGAACGGCAGCGCGCGCGTCAATGCCCGCAGCGTTACCCTAACTGCTACCGGCAGTTCTCCGGGTCAAACCCTGGACGCTGATTCCAGCATAGGCAGCGGCCAGCAGTAAGTACGGCAGAGAGAATTAGTCCGCGGAGGTTTGAACGTGAGATTGAGAAAGGCAACATTGGCAATGGCACTGCTATCACTAGTAGCTGGCATAAATGTATCGATTCAGGGGCAACCCATGCCGGAAAACGGCGATGAATTCGGCCCGGCGCCACGGAATGCGGATGGCCGTGTAGTACTGGGAGGCGCTACGCCTGACATAAAAGGAGTGTGGACACCACGGTTCAGTATTTTCGATCCCGTTGCACCTGTGGACGTCGTCCCGTTTAAGCCCTGGGCGAAAGCGCTGTACGATGAAAGACAGTTGCATGAGCTGGAACCTCATGCCCGGTGCAAGGCTTCTGGTGGTTCACGTCAGTTTCTAACCCCCTACGGAGTGGAGTTCGTCGAGATCCCGGCATTGCAGAAACTCTATATCTTCGATATCGGCGGCCCGCATACCTACCGGATTGTGTATATGGACGGAAGTTCCCATCCGGCAAATCCGGAGCCCAGTAATTACGGGCATTCGATTGGCTGGTGGGAAGGAGATACCCTGGTAATCGATTCGGTGGGTTTCAACGAGGACTTTTGGTTCGGCAGGCGCGGACTTCCGCATACCGATCAGTTGCACATTATTGAGCGTTTCAACCGCTACAATTCCGACCGCATCGACTACAAGATCACAGTAGACGACCCGGGTGCCTACACCGCCCCGTATACGGGCGGCTTCAACCTCGGCTGGCAGGAAGATCAGGAATTGTTCGAGTATGTTTGCCAACAAGCGAATTACGCTGCGGAACTGATGGTTGGCCAGGAATCCGACACCGTCGACAGAAGCAGCCCGATCGTTCCGTAACCGCAATACAAACTACAGATGTTTCATTAAAAACGGGGCCATTGGCCCCGTTTTTTTAGGCGGTGGCCTTTTTTCTCGGTAGCAGTTGTTTCACTTCCGACGAAAAAACCACGGTGTTGTTCTGCTCGTAGGCTTCATGGTTCTTGGCTAGTCTGGTCTTATCATAAATGTAGTTGACCATCATGCCGGCGCTTTGCATTAGGCCGTTCTCGGAAATATCGGCACGCCAGTTGATCTTGCCCAGTATGGCACCGTTGCCAAGGTGAAAGCGAGCAACGGGGCAGGCGGGTTTTTCCCGGCTTTTTTCGTTGACTAGGTAATAGGAGCAGATCCGGGTCATGATCCGCTCCAGTTCCGCATCCTCGAGAATCTCAGGTGTTGGAAAATTTAGTACGGCGCTGACTTGGTTTTTTTCTTTTTTGTCGAGGAATTCCAGGTTGTCCAGTTCCTTTTTTAGCCAGGTGCTGAAGCGGGGTATAGGCGACAAAGTGGAAAAGGTCTTCAGGCCCGGTATTTCCCGCTGTAGTTTTTCCACCACCTGCTTGATGAGGAGGTTGCCGAAGGATACGCCGCGCAGGCCGTCGAGACAGTTATTGATGGAATAGAATATCGCCGTGTTGTAACTGGCTTCCTTGTCGTCGTTGACGTCTTCCTTGATCAGCTCCGCCACGTTGGTAGAAATGTTGTTGGTCAGGGCTACTTCAACAAAGATCAGCGGCTCATAAGGCATGACAGGGTGAAAGAAGCCGTAGCAGCGACGATCCATTTCCAGCCTCCGGCGTAGGTCATCCCAGCCTTCGATCTCGTGGACGGATTCATATTCGATGAGTTTTTCTAGCACCACGGCCGGAGTTTCCCAGTCTATGCGCTTGATGTCGAGGAAGCCGCGGTTGAACCAGGAGCGGAACAGGTGCAGCAGGTCGTTGTCGACTGCATGCAGGCCCGGTGTGTCATCGAGCGCATCGGCAATGTCCTCGCGCATGGTAATCAAGGCACGAGTGCCGTCAGTCGCCATGTTCAGGGCACGGAACAATTCAAGCCGGCGGGATTCGCTAGCCGCATGCAAGGCCTGTATGGCTTGCTGGGAGGGCCTTTCTTGAAAGCTGGCAATCGCTCTGCTTACCTTGTGGATATCGGGTGAAAGGTTGGTCTCGAGGAACTTGAAGAATTCTTTCTTTTCTTCATTGTTGAAATGGTTGTAAGCGGCAAGGATCTCTTCCGCCAGAGCTACCGAAGACGCCTCGCCTTTCAGGCCGAGCAGGGCTTCGCACAGGTTACCAATATGCTCGCTTTTTGGTACGTTGTTGCCGTACAAATTGCCCAGTGACTCGAGGCCGAGGCTGGAAAGTTTCCTGATAAGGTTCTTGATCGAGACTGCTTTCATGGGTAAGTCGAATTTCCTGTGTCTGGCCTATTTTAAGACCTGTTCGATGATTTGGATATTCTAAGCTAGAATGCCGATCAAAACCGTATTCTATTTTGCATCAACTGGCAGGTAATCAACGTGAGCTACAGTCATCAACCGGCACCCCTCATCACTGTGCCCATTTCCGGAACCGACCAGACATTTCCTGTTCACCGCGTGTATTGCGTCGGCAAGAATTACGCGGCCCATGTTCGTGAAATGGGCTCGACTCCTGATCGGGATCCGCCCTGTTTCTTCATGAAACCTGCCGATGCAGTCTCGCTCGACAGCAAGGTGCCGTACCCCTCCGGAACAACGAACTACCACTATGAAACCGAGCTGGTCCTCGCCATCGGCAAGTCAGGGCGCAATATCCCAGCCGGGAACGCGCTGGAGCATGTCTATGGTTACGCAATCGGTTTCGACATGACGCGTCGTGACCTGCAGATGGCCTCGGGCGGCATCGGTCACCCTTGGGATGCCGGTAAGGGTTTCGATTACTCTGCACCATTGTCACCCATCGTGCCTGCCAGCACTGTAGGGCATCTCGATCATGGGCGAATTGCCCTGGAGGTCAACGGTGAAGTGCGCCAGGACGCTGACCTGTCCGACCTGATCTGGAAAAGTCCCGAGATCGTGGCAGCATTGTCGAAACTGTTTTACCTCCAACCGGGTGATCTCATTTTCACCGGTACACCAGCGGGGGTGGGACCCGTTGTGCCAGGGGACCGACTTGTCGCTACAATCGATGGCCTGGGTGAGCTGGCGATCGAGATCACTCCCGCTCTCTGATACGTGGCAATAATCTCCGAATCTCCCCCGGCAGATCTTGAGCTGCCACTCTGGAAGCAGGTGCTACTGAACAAGCGCATGTTGATCTGCGTGTTCCTTGGGATGTCGTCGGGATTGCCGCTATACGTCTTGATCCAACTGGTACCGGGTTGGCTGCGTAACCAGTCAGTAGATTTAAGCACCATTGGCCTGTTTGCCATTCTGACGCTTCCGTACAACTGGAAATTCCTGTGGGCGCCGTTGATCGATCGGTATAGTCTGCCGATTTTTGGCAGGCGTCGAGGTTGGATTTTCCTCATGCAAGCATTGTTACTCCTGAGCATCGCCGGCTTCGGCACAATCGATCCCGCCGTCAATATTAGGCCGGTCATCTGGTTCGTGTTAGCGACGTCGCTGTTCAGTGCAACTCAAGACATCGTGATCGACGGTTACCGGCGTGAATTACTGCCAGACAGTGAGCTGGGCCTTGGTAATTCCATCCATGTCAACGCATACCGGATTTCCAGCCTAGTGCCGGGATCGCTGGCTTTTGTACTGGCTGATCACATGGCCTGGGGCAGCGTGTTCCTGGTTGTCGCTGCCTTCATGCTGGTTGGCATGGTGTCGACGCTGTTCATGCCGGAAACAAGTTCGGAGGCGCAAGCACCAATGTCCCTGAAGGCCGCTATTGTCGAACCCTTCGTGGAATTCTTCACCCGTGACACGCTACGTTCTGCGATTCTGGTGCTGCTATTCATCATGCTCTACAAGCTCGGGGATAATATGGCGGTGGCACTGCAGACGCCGTTTTTCCAGGACATGGGCTATACGCTGACGCAGATAGGCACCGTTGCCAAATTTGCCAACCTAGGTGCGTCAATCGTTGGCGCCTTCGTGGGTGGAATCCTAATGCTGAAAATATCCATTAACAGGGCATTATGGATTTTCGGCGTCGTGCAGATGACTTCTATCCTCGGCTACGCCTACCTATCGACGATCGACGCTAACATCTACATCCTGTTTATCACAACGTCCTATGAATATTTTGGCGTTGGCCTTGGTTCTGCGGCTATAGCAGCCTTCATGGCCCAACAAACTAACAAGCGCTTTTCCGTGACCCAGCTGGCGTTGTTGTTTAGTGTGGTCACAGTAGCCCGCACCTTTGCCACAGCAACCACAGGATTCATCATTGAGGCGGTCGGCTACTTCTATTTCTTTCTGTTCTGTTTCCTCTTGGCCATCCCTGGTATGGTTTTACTGATCTGGGTCGCCCCCTGGACGCCGAGATCGGCGCCTGCTACGTCCCGGCCATGAAACGCAGGGCGTTGCTGCACGCGGGAGCCGGAATTGGGTTGGCGCCTTTACTTGGCTGTGCAAATGCCGGTGATAAAATTGCGGGAGATATTCGCATCACGGGGTTTGAGTTGTTGCCCGTGCGCGCCACCTATCGCACCGTCTGGCTTTTCGTAAGGCTACATACCTCGACCGGTCTGAGTGGTATCGGGGAAGCCTCAGATGCCTTCGGCTTTGCCAATACAACGAGGACCAATACCGATACCATGCACTGCGAACTGGCGGAGTTCTTTGCCATGGTCGTGGGCGAATCACCTCTGGCGATCCAGCAATATTGCGAACGGGGCAGGGCCAGGGCTGAACAGGGCCTCGTATCCGCCACGGCTTATTCGGCCATCGAGCAGTGCCTATGGGACCTGTCGGGCAAGTTGCTGGACTTACCGGTGCATGCACTGATGGGCGGCAAACTGCGTAACAGTATTCCTGTTTATGCCAACATCAACCGCGCCACCAGCCCACGGACCCCGGATGATTTCGCGGCCACTGCCAGGCGCGCGTATGCCGATGGCTTTCGCGCCATGAAGGCGGCGCCCTTCGACAATTATCCAGTGAACGGTACCAACGCTGAGATCAGCGCCCACGTAGATCAGGGTATCGATGCTCTGGTTGCCATGCGTGAAGTCGTTGGTCCAGCTGTGGCCCTGATGGTCGATTGCCATAGCTTCTTCAGCATTCCCCAGGCCATTGCGATAGCCAGGCGCCTGAAAGCTGTCAACCTTGCCTGGTACGAAGAACCTGTACCGCCAGCGGAAATCGATGCCACACTTGCGATCCATGATGGGGTCAGCCAGCCCATGGCTGGCGGTGAACTGTTATTCGGACTTGAAGGTTTCAGGCCGCTCATCGAGCGTCATGTATTTGACGTCATCATGCCTGATGTAAAACATTGCGGTGGCCTGCAGGAAATGTTGCATATCGCAGCACTTGCTCAGACTCAAGGTATACAAGTAGCTCCGCACAACCCGAGTGGCCCGGTGTCCACCGCGGCAGGAGTACAGGTCGGCTCGGTCATGGCGAATTGTAACTACCTAGAACTGCAGTACGGAGAAGTGGACTGGCGCAGCGAGGCATTGGTACCTGCGGAGCGATTTATTGATGGCCGAATCATTGTGCCGGATTCTCCGGGATTTGGCATTAACCTTAACGAGGCTATGATCCGGGAGAACGCACTGGTCCTCTAGACCAGGTGGCCCGATTTCACCCAGAGTAGGGAGTCTTCATCTATGACCGGGCAGTGTTCACTGTCCGGGGGCAAGCGTAGCCAGGTACCAGGGCCGTAGTTGCCGAATTCGTCGTGGAATCCACCCTTAATGATGTAAATTTCCTCGCCGCCCGGATGTGCATGTTGGGGGCCTGACGTGCCTTTAGGCAGATCCATCATGACCACACGCTCCGTGCCGAACTTATGCAGGATCAGCACGCGCACGCCGCGATCAATCGTTGTCCATTTTGCCTTGTTGGTTTCGATAGCCAGTCGCGCGGTGTCATCTGGCGACATCTGGTGCAGCTTGACCAGTATAATGCAGCCTTCCTTGCTGAAGGGTGCATGGATGAAACCTTTAGGGTTGCGAAAATAGGTGCCGGCCTTGAAGTCACCGGTTTCATCGGAAAAGGTGCCGTCGAGAACCAGGATCTCCTCGCCCTGGGGATGGTTGTGACCCTTGAAGCTGGCGCCGGGATCGTATTTCACAATGCTGGTGGCGTGGCCGCGTTCGGCTTCTTTTCGTGCCAGCGGTTTGCGCCAGACCCCGGGTGCTGGACTGGCGACCCAGTCCATGGCGATGGAATCTATAGCCACCCGTTGGGCGAAATCCATGTTCAACATCGAGGCTTATTCCTTCTCGAACACGACGCGACCGCCCACCATGGTCAGTGTAGGCTGTATCCAGAATATCTCGTCTTCGGGGATGTTCATATAATCCCGGTCGAGTACGACGAGATCGGCAAATTTTCCCGACTCGAGAGTGCCCAGGTTGTCTTCCTGGAAAAACATTAATGCGTTGTTGCGAGTATGGGCAATGAGCGCCTCTTCGCGAGTGAGGGTTTGCTCGAGCACCTGGTTGCCGGCGATGTCCATGCCGCTTACTGCCCAGCCCAGCGTGATGAATGGCTGGTAATGGGAGACGATGGTCGCGTCGGTGCCGAGCCCAAAAATGATGCCGCTGTCGGCGATATCGCGGAAGGGAATGGAGACACCGCCGTTCATTGCCGCCCCATGCACGGCAAGGGTCATACCCAGGTTCTTGGCGCGATCGATGCTGTCAGGCGAGATGTCGTAGACGTGAGCGAGCGTCCAGCGTAGGTCGTCCATCCTAATGACACGGTTGAGTCGTTCGAAACGGTTTAGCAGGTCTTGTACTGACCAGTTGCTCATGGTGTGTTCATGGATGTGCCAGTCGCCTTCAGCCGCCGCGGTGGCGATTTCCATCAGGCTGGCCATTATTGCCTCATCCCAGGGCCCGGCTTGTGAGGGGAAATCGAAGAACGGTAGATAGATATGTTCGCCAAGCCCGAACTGACCATAGTCACCGTCGAAGGTATTGGGTGTGCTGGCCCTGATGAGGTCAACTGCTGCCCGTGCACCAGCCGGATCGTTGGCTTCGTAGGTCAAAGTATGCCAGATGCGCAGAGACAGGGGGCCTGACTCGGCCCTGCGTTCCAGCACGTAATCTTCCCCCTCGGGTCCACGGCCAAGACTGTAAAGCGCAGTCAGGCCATAACCGTTAAGTGTGTGAATGAAATCGGTGAGGTTCTGCTCTAGCTGCACCTCGCTGGTAGGTGCGATCTGCTGTATGAGGCTGCCGTATGGAGGATTGAAGGTAGCCAGGCCGGAAGCAGGATGGCGCGCGCCGGTGGCGGGGTCAATACCCACGGCTTCGAGTGCCAATGTATTTGCATATACCATGTTGTAACGTTCCTGCAGAAATAGGGGATTGGCGGGTGCCACACGGTCCAGTTCTTCTAGTGTGAAACCACCGGGGGCATCGGCAAACTGTTCCGGGTACCAGCCACCCTGGGTCAGGATCCATTCTCCCGGTGCGAATTCGGTGACCTTGTTCGCCAGGATCTGCAGGGCCATGGTTCGGGAGTTGATGCCGTCCAGCCGCGGCTGGCGATGCCAGCGCTGCACGGCACGCAGGAAATGAAAGTGATTGTCGATAAGACCCGGTATCACGGTGGCGCCGTCGAGATTGATGACCGTAGTACCTTCACCGGCGATTGCCATCATATCGTCACTGCTGCCAGTGGCCACAATCCGTTCACCCGAGATCGCCAGGGCTTGTACGATGCTGAAATCAGCATCCACGGTAAGGATCTTGCCATTAACCATTACCGTGTCGGCCAACTGAGCATGTGCCGTCAACGCCAGGCTGGCCGGCAAGAGCAATAACAACGATCTGTACAGAGCGTTCATTTTTATCTCCTTCGAATGAAGAAACATAGCACAGCGGCGGGGCAAGACAAATGCCAGGTTTTTGCCATGATTGTGACCGTGAAAAGGCATCTTGTCCTGCTTTAATGGGCAATGTCTACTGAGGTACTGCGATGGTATTCAGGACCAGAAAAATTCCCAAGCACCTGATCATTCATGATGAGTACGAGCTACGCAAGCGCCCGCGCGTCGGCATTTTCAAGTTCGTCCTGCTCTTCACTACGGTCGTGGTGATCACTTCCATGGTCAGCTTCGGGGTAGTCACCCTGTAAAAGCATTTTTTCATGAACAAAAAAACCGGCCTTGGGCCGGTTTTTTGTTTAGTTTTGCGCTTTGCCGCTTATTTTTTCTTGTCGTAGGTATCCAGTCCAGGTTTCAGTTTCTTGTCGTCCAGGAAGGCCTTCATGGCGCCGCTACGGAATTCACCACCGCTGCGGTGTAGCGAGCCATCTGACTTGGCGTAAATGTAATCGTTGGCGGTTTCGTAATCCATGAAACGTACGCGCTTGAATACTTCCTTGGCAGAACGTAGCACAACCGGATCCTTCTTCATTAGTTCCTGTGCGAGTTCGACTACCCGCGCCTTGAGCTGCTCATGTGGGACTGATTCGTTAACCAAGCCCATCTCGGCGGCTTTTTGGCCCTTGAAGGTTTTACCGGTCATAATGTAGTACAGCGCGTTGCGCTGGCCCATTGTGTCGGCTACCGACTTGGTGACGTTGCCGCCGGGCAGGATGCCCCAGTTGATCTCGGACAGGCCGAAGGTGGCATCATCGGAGGATATGGCAAGGTCACAAGAAACCAGAGGTGTGAAGCCGCCGCCGAATACCCAGCCGTTGACCATGGCGATGGTCGGCTTGGAGTAGTAACGCAGTTTCACCTGCTGCCACGCAGCGGATTCCTCGCGGATACGCATCTTGAAGATATCGTCTTCGTTATCGGTTTCGCGGAAATATTCCTTAAGGTCCATGCCGGCGGACCAGGCTTCGCCTTTGCCTGTCAGGACAAGAATCTTGCAGCGGTCATCCAGTTCAAGTGCGTGCAGGGTGGCGTACATTTCCCGATTGAGGGTGGGACTCATGCAGTTTTTCTTTTCTGGACGGTTGAAATAGACGAAGGCGATACCGTCTTCGAATTCAACATCGACCGTGTTGCCCCATGCCTGGTTGGGTTTGTTCATGCTAGTCATGCTGGATTCCTGTACTTCTGAATTTCAGTATGGATGGTATTTGTTGGTTTTATAACGCGTTTTTTGTTGCTGGAGTTTGGGGGAGGTTACATTCAGTTGGAGTATTCCGTGCCGTCTTCTGTGCGGACGCTGCGCAGAAAAAACTTTGTTGGATCCTCGATCAGGGGAGAACCTTCTGTGTGCAGCCTTGAGCCTGGCTTTAGCATGTCAGGTTTGATACCGCCGCGCACCATCATATTTGCGGGAGCGCCTTCGATAAAATGAATGATTTCTTCCTCGCCTTCGGTGTTCATCACTTTCAGGGTGAGCTCGATGTGCGGGTTGCGGAACTTGACGGATTCCACAACACCATCAAAGGGGACCTTGGTTTCAAAATCGTAGATAGCGAATGAATGATGTGCCAAGGGCTGGCCGGCTAGGATCACCGCGCTCAGCAGGAGAATGAGGTGGGCAAAATTCTTCATATCTTCCCGAAAATTAGTTCCTAATAAAGACGAAATAATAACACAGATGGCAAAAAACCAACCACAGCATTTAATGCGTTTGGATCTGGTTTTGGCGTATTTAAGAAACTCGGACTCTTTGGCATTACAGCAAATCTGGCTATATACCAGAGACGGCGGTACATGACGGCACAGTTATTCAAGCAGGAAGCCTTGGTTCAACAGGCATTAGCACCGGGCTGATAGCGGTGTGTTATTACTCGCCTATCTCATGGTGCTGTTGACGCTCACCGTAGAGGAATTCCTGGTCACAGTGACTTAACCCCTGAAAGCCCTGAATTGCCTGCGGTTGATTCCTCTCAGTGATTTCCCCATAATGCGCTGCTGGTTTGTGCGGCGGGCTTTGCAAGGCCAGTCAAACCGTTTACCATCCCTGAATCCGGTGCTTTTTCCGGGTTTTACCAGGGACATGCTTTTTTTTTTCATGTTAAATGGTATCTCTTGTCGGTCCCCTCGCAATGATAGGTTGTGAACCCCGTCAGGCCCGGAAGGGAGCAGCGGTAGCGGCTGATTCATGTGCCGGGGTGTGGCTGGCGAGAGGTACCTCCAGCATTCCATAACACAGCAAAAAGAGTTCAAATAAAGATCGACAAGAGACGTCGCCCGCCATTCACCTCACCAGGCGGCGTTACCGGCACGCAGGGCAACGGCAAGACGCATCCTATGACATATCAGGTACTGGCAAGAAAATGGCGTCCCCGGAATTTTCGCGAGATGGCCGGCCAGGGACATGTTCTAAAGACCCTCATTAATTCCCTCGACAACGACCGCCTGCACCATGCCTACCTCTTTACCGGTACCCGCGGTGTTGGTAAAACCACAATCGCTCGTATCCTTGCCCGTTGCCTGAACTGCGAGGAGAGTGTTACCTCGGAACCCTGCGGGCAATGCAGCGCTTGCCGGGAAATTGATGAGGGTCGTTTTATTGACCTGATCGAAGTGGATGCCGCCTCGCGCACTAAGGTCGAGGATACGCGTGAACTGCTCGACAACGTGCAGTATTCACCCACTCGCGGCCGCTACAAGGTATACTTGATCGACGAAGTACACATGCTGTCCGGGCACAGTTTTAATGCACTGTTAAAGACACTCGAGGAACCGCCGCCGCATGTGAAGTTCCTATTGGCAACCACTGACCCTCAGAAGTTGCCGGTTACGGTGCTCTCACGCTGTCTGCAGTTCAACCTAAAGAATATTAGTCCAGAGCGCCTGGTTGAGCACGTCAAACATATTCTCGATGAGGAAGAGATCTCTTACGAAGAGTCGGCACTCTGGCAGCTTGGCCGTGCCGCCCAGGGCAGTGTGCGTGACTGCCTGACCCTGCTGGACCAGGCCATCGGTTATTGCGATGGTAATATCACCGATACCGAGGTGCGTGCCTTCCTCGGAACCATCGACCAGGACGTAATTCATGAACTAGTTGATGCCCTGGCCGCCCAGGATGCTGCAGCGGTGCTTGGTATCATCGAAAGTGCAGCCGACCATTCGCCGGATTTTGCCGCCGTCTTGGCCGATCTGCAGTCCTATCTGCATCGGGTCGCCATTGCGCAGGCCGTTCCTGAAGGTATTGACAATGCCCAGGGCGACAGGGACAGGGTGCTGGCCCATGCCGGCCTGATACCCGCAGAAACTGTGCAGCTTTTTTACCAGGTGGCACTCAAGGGCAGGGAAGACATACCCTATGCCATCGACGCCCGCTCAGGCCTGGAAATGGCCCTCCTCAGGATGCTTGCCTTTGCCCCGGCTGGCTCAGCCTTGAATATACCGGCCGCAGGCAACCCCGGAGAATCCGTAAAAAAAAAGTCACCACTGATTGAGCGCCCCACGGCGGAAACAGAAGCGCCTGCGACGGAGGTAAAGCAGACCGCGGCGAAATATATTAATGCACCACCGACAGTCACCGAAGCGCCTGTAGCCGTTCGTCAGTGTAGTCGCAAACCTGCGGCACCCGCCCCAGCACCGGAAAAGCCCGTCGCCAGAACGTCTGAACCTGCGGTCCCGGCATCAGTAGAGAAATCCGCGGTCAAATCGGCGCCGCAACCTGACCGAGAAGATACGTCCGCGGTAGAGAAGGTTACCCTTAAGGCATTCAGGCCCGTGCATTGGATCGAGGTCTTCAGCCAGCTGCAACTGGATGGTATTACCCGCAATATAGCCGCCAATTGTCTGGTCGGCGAGGTCAGGGGTGACTGGATTTCACTGGTGCTCGATGAAGGCCAGCTGTCCGTGTTTAACGAGGAACATCAGCGCCGCATCAATGCCGCGGTGAACAGTTATTTCGATCAGGAAATTCAGCTCTCGATTGCACTAGGACCGATTGATGCGGAAACACCCGCGGCATCGCGTACACGGATAGACAATGAACGGTTGGAGGCAGCAAAGAAGACTTTTGAAAACGACGAGACGGTGAAGGCTATAGTGGAAGCCTTTTCCGGCGCTATCCAACCTGACAGCATTGAACCCACCAGCCCCAGACAATATATTGATAAGAGGACGACATGACAGATTTCAGTGACCTGATGAAACAGGTACAGCAGATGCAGGAGCAGATGCAAAAGGCGCAGAAGGAAATTGCCCAGAAGGAAGTGACCGGCGAATCCGGAGCTGGTTTGGTGCGCGTAACTATGAACGGTAAGCACGAAGCGAAGCGGGTTACTCTCGATCCATCACTCATGCAAGAAGAGCGGTCCCTTGTGGAGGACCTGATCGCGGCAGCCGTGAACGATGCCGTGAGGAAGGTGACGGAAAACAATCGCAACCAGTTTGCCGGCATGGTGCCGGGTTTCAATCTGCCTGAAGGTTTTAAGTTTCCGTTCCAATAAGTGCCGATGAATTACAGCCCCCTTATTGACCAATTGATCGACGCGTTCAGGCGCCTGCCTGGTGTCGGACAAAAATCCGCCCAGCGCATGGCCCTGTATTTTCTTGAGCGCGACAGGTCGGGAGGCAAGGCGCTAGCGGAGGCTCTTGTTGCAGCGATGGATGGTGTCGGTCATTGTCAGCGTTGTCGAACACTGGCGGAAGAGGAGTTGTGCCGCATTTGTCAGAATCCTGCCCGCGACCAGAACACGCTGTGTGTGGTAGAGACACCCGCCGATGTTTTTGCCGTGGAACAGACGGCATCCTATAAGGGGCTGTACTACGTGCTCATGGGCCACCTGTCGCCCATCGACGGCATCGGTCCTGACGAGATTGGAATTAACGGACTTGTGGACATGGTTACTGGTTCCGCTATCACCGAGGTCATACTGGCCACGAACCCGACGGTTGAAGGTGAAGCTACAGCTTACTACATTGCCGAACATCTCAGGTCCCCCGACCTGAAAGAACGTGGGCTGAAAATTTCCCGAATTGCGCATGGCGTCCCGGTGGGCGGTGAGCTGGAATATATCGACGGTGGTACGCTCGTGCATTCCATCGCCGGTCGCCGGGCCATTGAAAACTGACGACGGAAATGATCATGACCGAGCCTACCCCTGCTCAGAAAATTCCAGGCAACACTGCCCATGAAATGATCACCAATGATGCCGCACTCAATGCGCTTTGCGCGCGCTTGCATCAATCCGACTACCTGGCCATGGATACCGAGTTCATCCGCACCACTACCTTTTTTCCCAATGTCGGCCTGATCCAGGTCAATGACGGGGGTGATACCAGTTACCTGGTGGATCCGCTGACTATTACCGACTGGAGTGCCTTTCGCGCATTGATGCTCGATTCGGGAGTGATGAAGATCTTCCACTCCTGCTCCGAAGACTTGCAGGTCTTTATGGCAGCCCTCGATCTCGTTCCTGCACCGATATTTGATACACAGATAGCCGCCGCGTTCCTGAGCCAGGGATTTGGTATCAGTTACCAGAACCTGGTCAGTCTCATGCAGGGAATCGATCTGCCCAAGGGGGAAACGCGTTCCGACTGGCTGCAACGTCCTCTGTCAGAAACCCAGCTGCAGTATGCGTCCCTTGATGTCGCCTGCTTGCCGGCAATCTATCTCGAACAAAGCCGGCAATTAGCTGTAAAACAGAGGCTGAGCTGGGTGGAAGAAGAGTGCGAAACTCTGCTTAACCAATACCGGACAGAAATGGCCGGCGATTTTTCCAACTTATACCTGAATATCAAGGGGGCCTGGCAACTTAATCGCAAACAATTGGCTATCCTCAAACGCCTTGCTGCGTGGCGGGAACAGCGTGCTCGCAAACGGGACAAGCCCCGCAACTGGATCATAAAGGATAAGAGCCTAATCGAGATCGCCAGGAATTGTCCCGATAACATGGAGGCACTTGCCCGGACCGATGAGTTGGGCAAAAACTTCTTGCGCTATGAAGGCAAGGAGATCCTGTCCTTGGTGATGGAGGCTACTGAAATGCCTCAATCGGACTGGCCTGAAATGCTGCCAAGGCCACTTGATGGTCGAGCCAAGTCGCGGCTGAAAAAAGGTCAGCAGTATGTCGAGAATCAGGCCGGTGTTCTGGACCTGCCCGTCGAGGTACTCGCGAGGAAGCGTTGGTTGATCAGCGTGCTGCAAGAGCCGTCTGGCAATGCGGAAAATGCCTTGCCGCCCGAGTTACTGGGGTGGCGCAAACCCTACCTGCTGCCCGGCCTGCTGGAAGCAATGGCCTGAACATGGCAGACACTGACACCATCTGCTGCACCATTTTCAAGGGCAAGCGCGAACCTGAACTCTACGTCTACGTGCCCTGGCAGGCAGGAAAGGCGAATATTCCCAGCGACCTGCAAAAGCGTATGGGCGAACTCAGAGAGGTCATGACGATCATGATCGGGCCCGATAAAAAACTGGCACGCGCCAGGGCCGAAAACGTACTGAAGGATATTAATGAAAAAGGCTACTACCTGCAGTTGCCGCCGGAGATTGGCGGGCAGGTGCTGTTCGACGGTGACTAGGAAATAAACTGATGGTTGTCATGGCGAAGTCCAAAACAAAACCGTTCTGGGAAACAAAATCCCTCACCGAGATGACGCGCAGGGAATGGGAGTCATTGTGCGATGGCTGCGCAAAATGCTGCCTGCACAAACTAGAAGACATGTATACTCGCGAGGTGTTCTATACCAGTGTGGTCTGCCAGCATCTCGATCAGAACAAATGTCGTTGCACCGTCTACCGCAAGCGCAAGACCCTTGTGCCCGATTGCTTGGTGCTAACGCCAGACACTATGGAAGACCTTGACTGGGCACCTGGCACCTGCGCCTATCGCCTGGTAAAAGAGGGCAAGCCGCTGCCGGACTGGCATCCTTTGCTAACCGGCAGCAGGGATGACATTATTGCCACCGACAACACGATCACCGGCAAGGTGATCTCGGAGAAATTCGTGCACGTGGATGCGTACGAGGATTATCTCATTGACTGGGCGGACTGACGGCTGTTATGGAACCCGGTGAATATTACAGCGCCTGGGGGGTCTACCTGGTCACCGGCATAGCCTTCAGCGTGATAAGCTGGAAGGTCTTGAAGCCCATGTTATGGCGTGAACTGGCCTACCTGCTTCAGTGCCTGTTGTTAGCCATCATTTTCACGCCATGGTACGTTTTGCCGGAAGAGGAGCTCCTGGCACCTGCCGTCATCATCTTCATGCTTGACTTGGTCACCATTGATGCAACCACCAGCATCCGTGCCCTGATACCACTGGTGATGGCTATGCTCACGGGCGTCATTGTCACGATCATACTGAGTGTCATCTACCGCATCCGACGACGGCGCCAGCTCATGAATGTCATCTAGGAAGGGGGGGCAGGAGACCTAGGTATTCAGGCCGTAGTTGCGCAGGTAACCGTGAAACTGGTCGTAATTTAAGTCAAGCAGCTTCGCCGTTTTGCGCTGGTTGAACTGGCACTGTTTAGGTGCCTCACGCAAAATATCCTTTTCGTATTCCTGAATTCCCTGATGCGCAACCGCATCTTAGCCATCTTCTTCCTGTTGGCGATCGCGTTCCGTCCTAAAGCCAGCCGGTGATCATTATGACCGCCATTCCGTCTGGCTACATGGGGCCATTGTCGGTCACCTGCTGCTGGGGCTGGATCTCTGCATATACTCCATCCTGGGTATGGTGGCGGCCACCGGTGTGGTCATTAACGACAAGCAGGGACTGTGAGACTACATCAACAAACTGCGTGACCAGGGTTATACCGCGATCAAGGCGCTAGAGAAGTCGGCGGAGGAACGCTTCCGTTTCATCTTCCTGAGATCGTTCACCACATTTGTCGGCTTGTTGCCACTGATGGAGGAAACCAGAGTGCAGGTGCAGTTCCTGATCCCGACTGTGGTGTCGCCTTCGCTGTATTGTTCGCCAGCACGTTTACCTTGCTGCTGGTGCCGATCCTGTACCTAATGTTGGCCGATTTCTAGGAGCTGGTCGGACGCCTGGTACACCGAAAAGCATCAGTTAGTGTAGCAGGCCATGATGAAGCGGCCTGATGCTCCTCGCTTGGATGGCGTCATAAAAAGATCATGGCGCCATTTTTTTGCGTACGGGGTTGAGCCAGCAAAGCGAGTATAATACCGCTTTTTGATTGACGCCCGCCGTGCCTGCTTCCATTTCTCAATTGCTAAAGTTGACCAGCACTTGCCTGGCCAGGGACCAGTATGCCTTTCGCCGGCAGTTGCACGCCCTCAAGCGCCAATCGGGCAGCGAGGCCGACAAACGTCTGGAGGTCCTGGGAGCTAAGATCGCGGAATCAGCCGCGTCGGTAGAACGTCGGCGCCAGGCAGTACCAGCAATTTCCTATCCGCCCGAATTGCCCCTGGCCGGCAAGGTGGAAGACATCAAGCGGGCACTGACCGAAAATCAGGTGGTGATCGTGGCCGGGGAGACCGGTTCAGGCAAGACTACGCAGCTGCCCAAGATCTGTCTCGACCTGGGGCGGGGGATCCATGGCATGATCGGGCATACGCAACCCCGACGCCTGGCGGCTCGCAGTGTCTGCAGCCGTATCGGCGAGGAACTGGGCGTGGTGAATACCAGTGCCGTCGCCTACCAGGTCCGTTTCCAGGACTACACTGATGAGAATACCTATATCAAGTTGATGACTGACGGCATCCTGCTGTCGGAAACCCGGGATGATCCCTTTCTCAACAAGTACGACACGATCATCATCGACGAGGCGCATGAGCGCAGTCTCAACATCGATTTCTTGCTCGGTTACTTGAAACGGCTGCTGCCCCGGCGCAAAGACCTGAAACTTATCATTACGTCGGCCACCATCGACGTTGAGAAATTCTCTGCCCATTTCGATGATGCGCCAATCATCGAGGTTTCCGGTAGGACTTATCCGGTGACACTGTTGTACAGGCCGCCCCAAGATACCGGCGACGACAACCTGAATGACCAGGTCATCAGGGCGATTCAGGAAATTCGCACTCTGGACCGGAAGAAACCCATTCCGCACCGTGACATTCTGGTATTTCTGAGCGGCGAAAAGGAAATTCGCGACGCCGCCGATGCCATTCGCCGGGACAAGTCCCTAGACCTGGACGTGCTTCCTTTATATGCGCGCCTGAGCAACCGGGAGCAGAACCGTGTGTTCCAGAGCCACAGCAGACAGCGGGTGGTTCTGGCCACCAACGTGGCAGAAACCTCGCTGACGGTGCCGGACATAGGGTACGTGATCGACCCTGGTCTTGCGCGTATCAGTCGCTACAGTGTCCGCAGCAAGATACAGCGCCTGCCCATCGAGCCTGTCTCCCAAGCCAGCGCCAACCAGCGCGCCGGCCGTTGCGGCAGGTTGTGTCCCGGTAGCTGCATACGCCTTTACAGTAAAGAGGATTTCGACAACAGGCCGGCTTTCACCGATACCGAGATTACTAGAACCAATCTGGCTTCGGTCATCCTGCAGATGCTTGTACTCAAACTGGGCGATATCGCCACCTTTCCCTTTGTCGAGCCGCCGGACAGCAATGCTGTGCGCGACGGCTTTCGCTTACTCGAGGAACTTGGTGCCGTCACCCAGGCAGGTCAGATAAAACAGCGCGGCAGTCAGATGGCCAGGTTTCCAGTCGATCCGCGCCTGGCGCGCATCCTGCTTGCAGGCGCCGAATTCGATTGCCTGCACGAAATCCTCATCATTATCAGTGCCCTGAGTATCCAGGACCCGCGCGAGCGGCCGCTAGACAAGCAACAGGCTGCCGATGAAGCCCATGCCCGCTACCATCATCCTGAATCGGACTTCCTGTCATGGACGGCGCTGTGGGAATTTTTCGATGCCCGGCGCCAAGAACTGACTCGCAACCGCCTAGTCAAGTTCTGTCACCAGCAGTTCCTGTCCTACCTGCGCATGGGGGAGTGGCGCGATGTGCATCGCCAATTGCACTTGGCCTCACATGAACTGAAGCTCAGTGAAAATACACAACCAGCCAGCTACGAGCAGGTACACCAGGCACTGCTGTCCGGCCTGGTGAGCAACGTGGCGAACCGGCTGGATGAAAATACCTACCTGGGTGCCCGCAACCGCAAGTTCCGAGTGTTTCCCGGTTCCAACCTGCACGGCAAGAAATTTCCGTGGATTCTGGCGGCGGAACTGGTGGAGACCACGCAACTTTATGCCCGCATGAATGCGCGTATCGAACCGGCCTGGATCGAGAAACAGGCAGGATACCTTCTGAAATACCAGTATGCCGAGCCTCACTGGGAAAAACGGCCGGGCAGGGTAATGGCTTCAGAGAAAGTGACACTGTATGGCCTGGTCCTGGTGGAAAACCGCAAGGTGCCCTACAGCAAGATTGATCCCGTCGCCAGTCGCGAGATATTTATTCGGGAAGGCCTGGTTGCTTCCGAGGTCAATACAACCCTGGCGTTCTACCGCCATAACACCGAGCTGTGTCGCGAAATCGAAAACCTGGAGGATAGGACACGACGCAAGGACATCCTGGTTCGGGACGAGGATCTGTACCGGCTGTATGACCAGCTGATCCCGGCCGAGGTCAACGACCAGGCCAGCCTGGAACGCTGGTATTGCAAATTGAAACCGGCGCAGGCGGCCAGGCTCCAGTTCAGCCGGGAAGACCTGGTCAGGCAGGGCACCGATGTGCCCCGGCTCGAGGACTTCCCGGACCAGATTTCGGCAGGCCACCTGACGCTCGACCTCGATTACCAGTTTGAACCCGGACAATCCGCGGACGGTGTGTCGGTCAACGTGCCGGTGTCGGCGCTGATGCAATTACAGGAGGAAGAGCTGGACTGGCTGGTTCCCGGAATGCTTCGGGAAAAATGCATAGTCCTGCTAAAAGCGCTGCCCAAACCCCTGCGCAAGCATTTCGTTCCCGTGCCGGATTACGTAGACCGGCTGCTGCCTGCCATCAGGCGGGGCGATGGTGACCTCAAATCTGTCCTTGCGCACCAATTGCAGAGGCTTACCGGGAGGGCGATTCCCCTGGACAACTGGAATGACTTCGCACTGCCAGATCACCTGAGGATGCGGATCAACGTTATCGATGACAGCGGCAGGCGACTCGGCGAGGGCAGGGAGTTGGCGGCACTGAAACAACAGTTCGCCGCTGCGTCGCAAAAAGCCATGGCGCAGTTGTCACAATCCACGGTCGAGCAGACCCGGTTGACTGACTGGACTTTCGACCGGCTTGAGTATGAGCAGACTCTCATCCACGGTAGCCTGAAACTTAAATCCTGGCCGGCGCTTGTAGATGAAGGTGACAGCGTGGCCTTGAGGTTGCTGGACTCACCCTACAAAGCCAAACTGAATACTCGTGCCGGCGTTGTCCGGCTGTACATTTTGCGTAATCGGCAGTTGCACAAGCACCTGCAGAAAAACCTGCTACAGGATGCAACCAGGTTGCCGGCCATGAAACCCTTCGGGGGGCGTGATGCCCTGGCTGAGGACCTCATCATGGGCTGCTATCAATCGGCGTTTCGTCTTTTTGATTGCCTACCGGCTAGCCGTGCAGATTTCGACTTTATCTACGAAGAAGGACGGGCCAGGCTGATCGAGACATCCGAGAAACTCGAGTCGTTGCTTTACAGGATACTGTCCAGTCATGCGGGAATCATCAAGGAGCTGAAAAAAATCAACGCACCTGCCGATTTGATCCTACAACAGGATGTTAGCGCCCAGGTCGATGCACTGGTCCATGAAGGTTTCCTGGCTCAGACATCCGTGGAACAACTCAGGGAATACCCTCGCTATTTTCAGGCCATCGAGCAGCGCCTAGAAAAATATCCACGCCAGCGTGTCAAAGACAGCCAGTGGAGCAACCTGATGCAGGTATGGTGGCAGCGTTACCAGGAAAAGTGTCAGTTGTTCCAAAACCAGCACAAGAGTAGTGAAGCACTGGAATCGTTTCGCTGGATGCTTGAAGAACTTCGGGTATCATTATTTGCTCAGGCCCTGGGAACACGTTACCCGGTATCTGAGAAACGCCTGGAAAAAGCCTGGCAGGATATTACTTGAGCGAAAGCCAGTGAATTATTACCATTCTTTTTGAACAGCGCACGCTTTCTTGCAATTGTTTTTGTAAAATACCTCGTGATGGAACGTATACTTTTGCAAAAATTTCTCAACACAGTCTGCATCTTGCTTACAGCAGTGCTGAGCTGGCTGCCGGTGGCTGCCTTGGCACAAAGCTATTCCAAAAATAAAGACATTGACCCGTTCATCACTATTAATCGTAGTATCTACGATTTCGATGAGGCGCTGGATGCAGTGGTGATCAAACCAGTCGCGAAATCTTATGACTTTTTCATGCCTGAATTCGCTAAGCGCTGTGTGTCAAATTTTTTCAATAATCTTGATGACATCAATGTCGTGGTCAATGATCTGTTGCAGCTTAAAATCGGCAATGCCATGCACGATTCCGGTCGATTCGCCCTAAATACCACTATAGGTATTGCCGGTTTAATCGACGTAGCGTCAGGAATGGGACTGTACAAGAACTATGAAGACTTTGGCCAGACGCTCGGCTATTGGGGAATGGATTCCGGAGCTTACCTTGTCCTTCCATTCCTGGGTACATCGACGGTTAGGGATACCATTGGCATGATTCCCGACTACATGTTAAACCCGGTGTTCTTGATCAGTGACAGCGAGACCCGCTTTACTCTCTATACCGTGGACAATATCGATACGCGGCTTAATTACATGGCTGCAGAGGCGATGATTACCGGTGATGAGTATGTGTTTGTGCGTGATGCCTACCTGCAGCGCCGGGAGTACCTGGTCGCTGATGGCCAGATATACGATGAATGGGATAATTTCTGAGGTATTTATAGAGCGTCATAGCGCGTAAGAATATTTCCAGTGTGGCAACGCGGCACCGGTCATTTTTCATAGGCGCTATGTACTTTACCTCGATCAGTGCCTGGAAGGACTTATGGCTCTGCAAGTCGTCTTAGAACTTGACGGACATTCCTCGCAGGTGGGCAAAACCGCTTACAGTCGTAGTCCGAAACCGCTGTCACTGAGATCCAAGCAGACACCCTCGCCGACCTTATGCTGGTAATCGCAGTACACTTTGTCCGCAGTGTTGACATTCTCACGATCGAAATCACGCTTTTGGTATGCATTCACCATCGTCCAACCTGAAACTGGACCGGATTCGCTTAACTCTGCCTCAATTCGATGCGTTTGTGTGCTAAAGGTAGGCAAAATGAGTTTCCTCTAACGGTTCGATCTTGCAGGGCGTGGAAGAAGGGAGTAAAAAGTAAGTCCGCAAGCAAGTCAGATAACCAGGTCAATGAAAACTGGGGCAAATATTGTAATTCTGGTAATAGACGACGATGCCGTTGTCAGGGAAAGTATCGCTGCTTACCTCTCAAATGAAGGATATCGGGCGGTTCTTGCTGCCAATAGCGAGGAAGGCATCGATGCCTACCACTCCTGTTGCCCGAATATCGTCATCTGCGATATCAATATGCCGGACAAGAAAGGCTTTGAAACACTGACCACCATTTTTACCCAGAACCCCACCCAAGCCAGCATCATACTTTCCGATGTTGGCAACACCGAGGATGTCATTCGCGCCATGCGCCTGGGTGTCAGCGATTACCTCTTCAAACCTCTCGATGACATGGAAATGCTGAGTATTTCTATTGAGAATGCCCGTAACCGGTCACGACTCATTGAAGAAAATACCCGTTACCGGAAAAACCTCGAAGAAATCAATCGCGAACTTGAAGAGCGTGTTGAAATATTCCAAACCGATCAACAGGCGGGCAGGGCGGTACAGATGCGCATGCTGCCAATACCGCCCCAGGACATTAATCGCTTCCATTTTGACCATCGCGTCATCCCCTCGCTCTATCTAAGCGGTGATTCGGTAGATTACAAGCCCATTTCCCGTAACAAGGTGTTGTTTTACATCGGCGATGTCTCCGGTCATGGATCATCGTCGGCTTTCGTCACTGTACTGCTCAGGTTTCGAATCGCGCAAATGCTCAGGGAACATATCCAGGGTCGGTTTCGCAGCGAGTTTTCGCCTGCCTATATCCTTGGCCTGCTGAATCGGGATCTGCTCGCCACCAGCCTCGACAAGCATATCACCGTTTGCATGGGCATCCTCGATGACAGTGACAATTCACTTATGTATAGCATAGCGGGCCACCATCCACTGCCTATTTTGTATACACAGGGTAAGGCGCACTTCATAGAAGCGCAAAAACGCAGTTTTCCCATCGGGCTGATTGAGGATGCGGAGTATTTCAACGATAAAATCGAACTGCCGGCAGATTTCGCCCTATTCCTTTTCTCTGACGGCATCCTGGAACACCTCTCCGGGCAAGACCATGCAGGACAAGGAGGAACGTTTGCTGTCCGTTATCGGATCGTGCAAGGGTAATTTTAATGAGGTGAAAACCGGTTTAAACTTGCACCGGGATATAAAGGTACCTGATGATATTGCGGTGTTAAGTGCTACTAGGCTATGAATAGCGGAAGAATTTTAGTCGCGATTGTAAACAACGTTCCAATCCTGAAATTCGTCGGCGATGTCCGGGTTCTCATGAGCGGCACGATGGATAGTTATTTTTCGTCCCTCTATAACCGGGCGATTCTCGACAGTATGATCGTTGACATGACTGAGACAAAGGGTATCGACAGTACGGCCCTGGGCCTGACCGCGAAAATGGCTATCCAGTTGCGCAACCGTTTCAATGTCAGCCCCACGATCATTTCAACCCAGCCTGACATCACCCGCATTCTGAAGAGCATGAGCTTTGATCTTATCTGCGACATCGTTGAGGAGCCACAATCGCGCAAGACGGTCTACAGTGAACTCAAGGAAAACGCGGAGAGTGAAGATTCGGTCAGGCAAAAGGTCATCGAAGCACACCAGACTCTGATGACACTAAGCGAAGAAAACCGGATCGAGTTCCAGGACTTGGTGTCCGCTTTAAAAGCCAATCGCTAACGAATCAGTTGTCGGCGGTGTTTTCAGCCCTGGCCCGGGCAACCTGCTTGCCGGTGATGAAATCCTTGTGTGACAAGTGCAGAAGATCGCTGACCTTGCGTATCAGGTATTCCTCGTAGCGGTCGACGCGCCCATCGGCAAACGCCACCTCCCACATGTTCAGGATCAATTGTGATTTTTCCCGCACATCGAAATTCTCGTTGATCAAACTGGTGAACTCGTAAAGGGACGTGGCCTCCTGGTTTTGCTGGCCGGCTAGGGTTACAAGTTCCTCGAGTTCAGTCTCAGGCAGGTTAAAGCGTTGTTGCAGGATCGCCAGCAACTTCCTAGTTTCACTTTGGTCCACTTGGTTGTCGGCCCTGGTCAGCTCGATCAACAGGGCGGCACTGGCCAGTTGCAACTGGTCGACGGAGTGAATGTCATCATCGCCGGCGCCGAAATGGCTGTCAAAGAACTTGGAGATAGCCTTCAGCATGTGGGCCCCGGCGTGCGCTCGAGAATTTGGATCGGTTGCATGGGATGGCGACCACGTTGGCGAATGCAGTTGCTAGCCTGTTCGAGTACCGCGATCCCGGCATCCGCCTTGTGGGCATTCTCGCTAAGATGACGCCGAAACTGCTTGGCACCCGGCATACCCTGGAAGAGGCCAAGAATGTGCCGGGTCATGTGCTTGAGTGCGGTGCCGTAAGCCAGTTCCTGTTTTACATAGTCGTGAAAACGCTCGAGCACCTCTTCCTGGCTGATGATGGGTGATACATCGTCAAAAATGTCACGGTCGACGTAAGAAAGCATGGTCGGGTTCTGGTAAGCCTCGCGTCCTACCATGACACCATCCACCCGGGTCAGCAGGTCGCTGGCCTGTTCGAGAGAGCGTATGCCGCCGTTGATGACGATTTCCAGGTCGGGGAAGCGTTGCTTGATGGCGAACACACGTTCGTAATTGAGCGGTGGGATTTCCCGGTTTTCTTTCGGGCTTAGGCCCTCGAGTACGGCGATGCGGGCGTGGATGATGAAAGTCTTGCAACCCGATTCACTGACCTTTCCGACAAAGTCGGTCAGGTGTTCTAGAGAGTCGAGTCTGTCGATGCCGATACGGCACTTGATGGTCACGGGAATTGCTACGGCACCGGCCATAGCGCGCATGCAATCCGCCACCAGGGAGGGCTCTGCCATAAGGCAGGCGCCGATCTTGCCACGCTGAACCCGGTCACTGGGGCAACCGGCATTCAGGTTGATCTCCCGGTAACCCGCCAATTCACCCATTTTGGCCGCCCTGGCCAATTCCGCAGGATCGCTGCCGCCCACCTGCAGGGCGACGGGCTGTTCTTCCGGGTTGAAAAGTAGAAAGCGGGCGGCGTCGCCATGGAGCAGGGCGCCGCTGGTTATCATTTCCGTGTACAGTAGGGTGTGCCGGGAAAACAGTCGCAGGAAATAACGGCAGTGGCGGTCGGTCCACTCCATCATGGGGGCAACGCAAAAGCGGTGTAAGTTTTCCGGCGAATTCATGTCATGTTGTCCAGGTACGCATTATATAAAAATGTGCGCCCGAATGGGGGGGTATGGGCGGCAAGTGGACTTCCCTTGCCCGAATAGTGTATGTTGCACGCCATTCTGATTAAGGAGATTACCCATGAAACATATTGCCCACCTGGCCCTGCTTCCTGCCCTGACAGTTCCTGTTGCCCATGCCGATGATTACATTATAGATGGCACCGGTGGGGGCATGCACAGTTCCATCCATTTCAAGGCCAGTCACGTGGGTATAAGTTCACTGTGGGGCCGTTTCAACGAGGTCAGTGGTACCTTCACCTATGACGCTGATGACATCGGCGCCTCTACCATCGCGGTGAACATCAATCCGGGCAGCATCGATACCAACCACGATGCACGGGATACGCATTTAAGCACCAGCGACTATTTATACGTGGATAATTTCCCGACGGCCTCTTTTACTAGCACATCCGTCGAGGACCTGGGTAATGGCCGCGTCCATGTCAATGGCACATTCACTTTGCATGGAGTTACCAAGGACGTTAGCTTCGAGGCGGTGCGCACTGGTGAGGGAGAAACACCGTTCGGTGATTACCGTGTCGGTTTCGAAGGGGAACTGGTCCTCGAAACCGGTGACTATGGCATCAATGCCGGACCGGTCGAACTGGTGCTTGCCATCGAGGGTGTTCGCCAGTAATACTCGCCTGAACTGCCTGGCAGTGGTCAGCGTTTCTTCTGCACCGCTGTCAGGATGCCCTCTATAGGGGGATCCTCCCCCACATCCTTGAACTTTTCCTGTCTCCTGTAGATTTCCGCCGCTCCCTGGTGAAAGTCCGGCGGCATGCCACAGTCGCCCAGCGTGACGGCAATTTCTTCCATCTCGCCGACAAAGCGCCAGGACTTGCGTGCAACCTGGCGGATTCGGGCATGGCTTTTCACGGTGTAACCGGGGTTGTAGACATCCCACTGTTGTTCCAGGGCATCGCGTACACCCATGGCCTCGGCGGCGCCGAGGATGGCGGTGTGCAGGGCGGCGGTGCCCTTGCTGTTGGCCGCAAAACACATTTTCAGCCCGGAAGCCTGCCCGATGTCGTCCCCGAGGATACTGGTTTCAAGTGGCCCTTTATTGAAACATGCTGCAATCGTGCCAGCTTCAGGGCCGGACAGGTACAACCAGGTCGTGCCAGGTTCTTTCGGCGGCAGCCCGATAATGCCACCGTCGACAAAATTTACACTGGCCTTTGCCATGCGGGTGGCGATTTCCCGAACAGTGGCCGGGGCTATCGCGTTGACATCTGCATACAGGCCCCTGAAACCGCAGCCAATGACGGCGTCAGCCTGGGCAACAGCGGCATGGGGTGGACAGACAGAGACCAGGATGTCGCAGGTATCACAAAGATCCTCAAGCGTTCCCGCAGCCTGAAGGCCGAGTTTGTTTGCCCGTGATCGGGAGGCCTCGCTCCGATTTTCGCGACACCAATACACGTCCATGCCGCTGTTCATTGCAGAAGCCGCAAGCGCGGTACCCATTTCGCCCGGATGCAGGATGCCGAGTCGTGGAGTTATGGCAAAGTCCTCCTGTCAGGATTGAATTAGTGCGCCCTGGTTGAACAGTTGTGCGAGCAGGTTCAGGCAGCTTTCATTGCGCTGGAAGCCCTTCAGGTCGAGCGGGCGGCCTAGGGCAGACTGCAGTTCCTCATTGAGACCGAGCAATTTGTCATTGAGGGGGAACAGTATAAGAGTTTCCCCGTTCACGAACAGCACAAGTCTGACTCCCTGGTGATGGCAGGCAAGGCGCGAGGCCGGATGCCTGGCCAGGTTCATGCCTTTCTGGAGCAGAACTGCCAACTGTCTCGGCGTGATCGGCGTTTTCGGTTCTTCCAGTAATTCGGGCAGGCGCGGTTCGGTCATGAGATTGCCGAAACTCTTAAGCAACAGTTGCTCATCTGCCAGAGCATGCTGCAACAGGGCCCTGACTTGCTGTAAGGCGTCACTGCTGATTTCACCGGCCCGCTGTGTCGCCGGCAATGAAGGATCGCGGAAGCGCATGTCCGGGTTTTGCGCGAGGGAAGCCTCGATACTGTATGCGGTCAGTAATTCGGCCAGGTCGGGCGCGCGGAAACCAATGGAATAACACAGGCCTGCCTCGATGGCGGTGCCCCAGTGGGCGATGCCGGCGGGAATATACAGGACATCACCGGCAGTGAGTTCAACAGTCTGTTCAGGAGTAAAGTTTTGCAGGATCTTCAGGCCAGACTCAATATTCAAGGGCGTGGTGCTGTCGCAAGCGGCACCAAGTTGCCATTGGCGCGAGCCCTCGCCTTGTACAAGGAAGACATCGTAATAATCGAAATGCGGGCCAACGCCGCCGTGGCGAGCTGCATAGCTGACCATGACATCGTCGAGCCGCCATGCCGGAATGAAAGGGACTTCCCCTAACAAGGTCTTCACTTCCGGCAGCCAGTGATCGACCGACTGTACCAAGAGGGTCCAGTTGTTATCGGGAAGAAAGGTGAAGTCTTTTTCGCTGAAGGGCCCGGACTTCATGGTCCAGGCAATGGCATCGTTGAACACCAGCCGTGATTCCACACCGTCTTCACAGGCAAGCCCCGCCAGTTCCTCAGGGCTGAGAAAATCAGTAAAACCGGGTAGGGCGGCCTTGACCAGCAGCGGTTTCTTTTGCCAATACTCGGCAAGGAACGTGGCCAGGTCGATGCCCAGTTGCATCAGATCTTCTTGGCCTGGGCAGCGGCGTTACCGAGATAGGTGTCAGGACGCATTTTTTTCAGATCATCACGCACGGCCTCTGGCAGGTCCAGGGTATCCACAAAGGCGGCCAGCGTTTCTGCGGTGATGGCTTGGCCACGTGTGAGTTCCTTCAGTTTCTCGTAGGGTTCATCGATGCCGTAACGGCGCATGACGGTCTGGAATGGTTCGGCCAGGACTTCCCAGCTTTTGTTAAGGTCTGCCAGCAGCCTGTCCATGTTGATCAGTAGTTTGCCTATGCCTTTCAGGCTTGCCTGATAGGCAATCATGCTATGGGCCAGGCCAACACCGATGGTACGCAGCACTGTGGAATCTGTCAGGTCCCGCTGCCAGCGGGAGATGGGCAGTTTCTGGGCGAGGTGCTGCATCAGTGCGTTGGCGACACCGAGGTTGCCTTCGGAGTTTTCAAAGTCGATCGGGTTGACTTTGTGCGGCATGGTGGAGGAGCCCACTTCACCGGCGACTGTCTGCTGGCGGAAATAGCCGAGCGAGATATAACCCCAGACGTCGCGATCGAAATCGATCAGGATGGTGTTGAAGCGAGCCACGGCGTCGAAGTACTCGGCGATGAAATCATGGGGCTCGATCTGCGTGGTGTACGGGTTCCAGGTCAAACCAAGATTATTAACGAAGGTTTTGGCATTGGCTTCCCAATCTACGTCGGGATAGGCGGCGATATGGGCGTTGTAATTCCCGACGGCACCGTTAATCTTGCCGAGGAATTCCGTCTTCCTGATGATGTTGAGCTGGCGTTTCAACCGGGCAACCGTGTTGGCGAATTCCTTACCCATGGTGGAGGGGGTTGCCGTCTGGCCATGGGTGCGCGAGAGCAGTGGGGCGCCGGCGTAGTCGTGGGCCTTTTCTCGGATTGCGCTGATGACTTCTTCCATCATCGGGGCGATGACTGCTTCCAGGCTTTCCTTGAGCATCAGGGCGTAGGACAGGTTGTTGATATCCTCAGAGGTACACGCGAAGTGCACGAATTCCAGGGCATCGGCCAGTTCCTTGTTGGCCGCCAGTTTGTCCTTGATGTAGTACTCGACCGCTTTTACGTCGTGATTGGTGATTTTTTCTCGCTCCTTGACGATCGCAGCTTCTTTTTCATCAAAATTGGCGATCAGCTGGTCGAGGAATCTGTTGGCCGCAGCGGAAAGGGTGTGGACTTCATGTATGCCCGGGTTTTCCGCCAGGCGCTGCAACCAGCGTATTTCTACGATCACGCGATAGCGGATAAGACCGAACTCGCTGAAATAGGGTTGCAGGGCGGTGGTTTTGTTGTGATAACGGCCGTCGACCGGGGAAATGGCATTCAGCGATGTCAGGATCATGGAGGGTGTCCGCCAGGGCTCTGAAAAGCGCGTCATTATACGCCAATGACCCCGTAAACGGCAGTCCTAAGCCTTTATTTTTACTGGTATAAAGACTGTTTTTGAAAACTGGTATATGCTTGATATATTAAAAATGCGGAATATACTTTCCAGATCTTCCCCTGATGGAGGGTGCCATGAGCAAATCTGCCGATTCCAGGGCTGGCACAATCAAAGCCAAGCTCTTCATTAATGGTCGCAGCCAGGCTGTCCGCATTCCCAAGGAGCTTGCCTTCACGGGCATTGACGCGGTGAACGTGGTAAAGCGTGGCAACGCCGTCATTCTAACGCCCGCCCGTAAAACCTGGGAGTCCTTCGCTGAATTTCCGGCAGCCGAGGAGGATTTCATGGTCATTCGACCCAGGCTGGTCAAATCATGATCATCATGCTCTCTGCCGATATCTGCCGCCTGGTCATGAAGCAGCAGCCCGCCGCGCTGTTATCAAGGTTACAGGTCTGGTCAACGGAAGGGGACGAAGTGGTGATCTCCGCCATTACTTATGCCGAACTTATCGCCGGCGTCCTGCTGACGAAAAACCAGTCTGCCCATATGAGCCTGGTGGAGGAATTCTGTGAAAGGCTGGAAGAAGTGGTGCCCTGGAACCGCGAGGCGGTGGATAGCTATACGGCGATCCAGCAGCAGGCAATGAGGACGGGTCATGCTCTTAACATGAACGATGCAATGGTTGCCGCCCACGCCCTCAGCCTGCAGGCTACCCTGCTGACGCTTAACAGCAAAACCTTCGCCGGCATCGACGGGCTCGCCCTCGAGACATGGTCCCAGGATTAAACTTTTTTACCTAGTGAATTTCGTGCAACTTGTTGAGTAGCAGGTGTAGGTTGCGGTTTATCTTTTGGCGTGTAAACAATAATTGCCAGCGTCTGCCACCGGATTGCTGCCAGAGCACGGCTGAACGAATTCCTGCCAGCAGCACGGCGCGTATTTTGTCCGCCACTTCAACATTCTTGAGAAAGCTCACCTCACCAGACACCTGTATGCGGTACGGCAGTGTGCTCAATGTATCCTGGTAAAGCTCTGCCAGCTGCTTGAGGAGCATTAAGGAGGCGAGGTCATGACTGTCCAGGGTGTCATGTTCCAGCTTGTCGAGGCGTTTACCAATGATGCGCAGTAGGTCCTGGCGTGCGGCCAGTTTGCGTTCCAAGTGCAGGATACCGAGGAAGTAGCGCATGACTTCCGGACTTTTAAGGCTGTCATTGCTGTCTTCATTCCTGACGATTTCCTGCAGGACCTGCATACCGAGGTTAAGCCGGTTCACCGAGCCATAAACGTCAATGGTGGTTTGCGGCGAGGTGATGAATAGGCTGCGGACCAGCGTGTTGAGCTTGTCCTGGCCGACCATGCCGTGATGGGCCAACTGCCTCACCATGTAGGCAGACTGGGCAACACCGGATAGGGCAAGGCACTGACGCAGTTTTTTATCCATCTTTCGCTCGGTTAATGTCAGTGAATCTGTGCTTCGATGATCGCACCGCCCAGGCACACGTCATCTTGGTAGAATACGATGGACTGGCCAGGTGTTACTGCGCGCTGTGGTGTTGAAAACGATACCACATGGCGATTGTTTTCCGGTGTCAGCACGCACTCCTGGTCGGCCTGGCGGTAACGCACCTTGGCCTTGCATGCCAGGGGTAGTGCAGGTGGTTCGCTGCTGACCCAGTCTACTGGGCCGCAATACAGGCCCCTGGCAAAGAGCAGGGGATGCTCGTTGCCCTGCACGACCACCAGCACGTTGCGATCGAGGTCCTTGTCCGCCACGTACCAGGGTTCTTCCGGCCGGTCCTTCAGGCCACCGATCCTCAAGCCCTGGCGCTGACCGAGGGTGTGAAACATCAGTCCGCTGTGCTGGCCGAGTACTTCGCCTTCGGGTGTTTCAATATTACCGGGCTGTGCGGAAATATAGGTTTCCAGGAAATCCTTGAACCGGCGTTCACCGATGAAGCAGATACCGGTGCTGTCTTTCTTGTCGTGGGTCACGAGGCCATGTGCTTCGGCGATGGCTCGTACCCGTTCTTTTTCGAGATCGCCGACCGGGAACAATGTGCGGGCAATCTGCGCCTCACTGACGGCGCAGAGGAAATAACTCTGGTCCTTGTTTGGGTCCAGGCCCTTGAGCAGCAGTGAATGACCATTTTCATCACAGCGGCGGACATAGTGCCCCGTGGCAATAAGGTCGGCTCCAAGATGCATGGCGTAATCAAGGAAGGCCCTGAACTTGATCTCCCTGTTGCACAGAATGTCGGGATTGGGTGTGCGGCCTGCACGGTACTCGGTCAGGAAATGCTCGAATACGTTATCCCAGTATTCAGCGGCGAAGTTGGCACTGTGCAACCTGATGCCGATCTTTTTGCAGACTGCCATGGCGTCAGCCAGGTCTTCCTTCGCAGTACAGTACTCGGTGCCGTCGTCCTCGTCCCAGTTCTTCATGAACAGGCCTTCCACCTGGTAGCCCTTTTCCAGGAGCAACAGGGCAGCCACGGAGGAATCGACGCCTCCGGACATGCCGACGATGACTTTGGTTTGCGCGTGCGAGTTCATGAATTACAGGTGATGGTATATCGAATTTAGCGGGAGGCGCCTGCCTGCCAGGTAATCCTGGATCGTCTTGATCACCAGTGGACTACGTGCGTTGAATCCAGGGTCGAGAATAGTGGCTGCATCCAGCCAGTGGGCGGCAATAATGCCGTCATCCAGGACGCGATCGGGTTCATGGCTGTCAGGGAAGGCGACGAAACAGTGACGAATATAAGTAACGTCATTGGGTGCACAGTACACATAGGTGCCAAGAAAGTCGGTCAGGGTAACGTGCCAGGCGGTTTCTTCCAGAGTTTCACGAACAGCTGCTTCTAACAGCGTTTCCCCTTCATTGAGATGGCCGGCGGGTTGGTTGAACACGGTCCTGCCGCCATCGGTTTCCTCGACCATGAGGAAGCCGCCATCTTTCTCAACGACGGTGGCGACTGTGCTGTGGGCTGACCAGATCGTTGTCTCTTGCATGGCCGGTAACAGTATCCGTGAAAAACCGCGCATCCTACCGGAAAAGCACGGATCAATAAACTTCATAAAATGCAGATTAGCGAGGATAATAGGGTTTTAACTTGAATCTATATAGCGAATGTCTAAATTAACCCATATCGATGCCGCCGGTCAGGCGCAGATGGTGGATGTCGGCGCCAAGTCCGTAACCGAACGTGTTGCTATCGCGGAAGCCATTGTCGGCATGCAGCCGGAAACCCTAAAGCTGATCATCGAAGGTGGCCATAAGAAAGGGGACGTCTTTGCGGTTGCCCGTATCGCCGGAATCCAGGCGGCTAAGAAATGCGCCGACCTTATCCCGCTGTGTCATCCGTTGATGCTGAGTTCGGTCAATGTGGACCTCAACGCCGATGCTGCAGCCAGCCAGGTGCGTATTACCGCAACCTGCAAGTTGGCTGGGCAGACGGGTGTGGAAATGGAAGCCCTGACAACCGCCTCGGTGGCGGCGCTCACCATTTACGACATGTGCAAGTCCGTTGATCGCGGAATGGTCATCCATAGCGTACGCCTGCTGGAAAAATCCGGAGGCAAGTCCGGTCACTATCGCGCCGACACCTGAGTAGCCTTTTCATGATTGCGGTTCATTATTTTGCCAGTGTCCGGGAAAGCCTAGGGCGGGACCTCGACAAACTCGAATTGCCGGCCGGTGTCACCACGATAGCAGGGCTTATTGATCACCTGGTAAAAAAACACGGCAGCAACTGGCAGGGTGTTCTCGGTGAGCGTTCGCTAATGATCGCGCTTAACCATGAAATGGTGGATCGCTCCGCCAGTCTCACCGATGGAGATGAAGTGGGATTCTTCCCGCCGGTAACCGGAGGCTGAGGCAGATGAAAATATCGATCCAGGCTGAAGACTTCTCTGTTGACGATGAGTGCAACAGCCTGCGCCAGTCCAACCCGGAGTGCGGCGCGCTGGTGACTTTCAGCGGGCTGGTCCGTGACTTGGAGCAGGGTCGTCACGTGGAATCCCTGATCCTGGAGCATTACCCGGGCATGACGGAATCGAGCCTGGAAAAAATCATTCACCAGGCAGATGATCGATGGCCCATTCTTGATGTCACTGTCATTCACCGCATCGGCGAGCTTAGGACCGGCGAACAAATTGTTTTCGTCGCCGTTGCCAGCCTGCACCGCCAAGCGGCATTCTCCGCCTGCGAATTCATCATGGATTATCTGAAAACCCGCGCGCCCTTCTGGAAAAAATGTCGCGATGAAAAAGGCGAAAGCTGGGTAGAGGCGAAAGTGTCCGACATCGAGGCCAGTCAGCGCTGGGAGTAATTTGCCAGTTCCTTTGCGCCCAGTTCCAGTATTCGGTACTCACCCGGGCCAACATCTTCCAGCGACCAGGGACCTATGCGTATTCTCACAAGGCGTAGTGTTGGGAAGCCTGTCGCAGCAGTCATTCTTCTTACCTGCCTGTTGCGACCTTCATTGATCGAGAGTTCCAACCAGCTGGTGGGGATGTGCTTGCGTTGCCGAATCGGAGGCACCCTGTCCCAGAGTCCTGGAACTTCGATCCTCCTGGCATTAGCGGGCTGGGTTGGGCCATCCTTCAGGGTGACACCGGCACCCAGGGAAGCAATCGCTTCATCGCTTATCTCTCCCTCCACCTGCACCAGGTAGGTTTTGACCATCCTGTTTTTCGGATCACTTATGCTGTGTTGCAGCCTACCATTGCTGGTCAACAGGAGCAGGCCTTCGGAATCCCTGTCTAGGCGTCCGGCCGGGTAGACATCCTTTATCGTAATAAATTCCGCCAGCGTGCGCCTGTTATCCCCGTCGGTGAACTGGCTTAGCACATCAAACGGCTTGTTGAAGAGGATCAGCCTAGTCTCAGGTAAGGGCATGGATAGACCAGGGCAGAAATAAAACGGGATGGGCGGCGAAAAGAAATAAGGATTCCGCACCAATAAAAGTTGGAAGAGAGGATTGGGGCCAGATGAGAAAACTACTGATCAAGAAGACTACCCTTGTAATACCGGATAGCTAAGAGTGATGTAATTCTCAGGTTGCAGCAGCGGAATTGTCTTCCGCGTCGTTATCCCCATCGTTATTCAGTTTAGCAGCTTCGGCACCTGTCGCGGCTGTGGCTTCCGGTTTTACAGCCGGATTATTCTCGTCACCTAACAGAAAAATGTTGGCTGCGTGCAATCCCTTCGGACCTTCTATGACATCAAATGAAACTGCCTGCCCCGCCTTTAATGTTTTATATCCTTCCATGGATATTGAAGAGTAGTGTGCGAACAGGTCGTCACCACCATCATCTGGTAAAATAAAGCCAAACCCTTTGGCATTATTGAACCACTTCACTTGACCGGTACTCATCTGCTTTTTACCCCTTCTGCAATTCGGCAATCAGAATTCGATCAAATTCCGGTTTAGAGTAGAAAACATATAAACCCTTTTATTTGCCTTGTCAAATTATTTGGGGCGGGGTGGAATGCGGCTGCAAGCCCCGCAATTCCTTATTTTCGATTGAACAGCCTGCAATATTTTTTGGGGTGTGGTTGTCTGTCACCTGTGAGAAACATGTTATAGTAAACGCACCTTTCGCCGACCGGCGCACAGGCCGGTTACTCGGCTGAACCCTGGACTGTAAGTCAAATTAAACGCACTGATCATCAACTAATTAAGATTGACCAATTAATTGATTACACGGATGAAATTCAATCAAGCGAAGGTATAAAAATAGCAATAGGTTCATTTTCCAAATCACAATAAAGTAAGCATGAAAGATCAGTATCTCCTAATAATTCGCGGCCACGGCAGCAACGAAAACGAAGATGGTGCCCACCGTTCTGGCGGGCTCCGGGAAGCCCTGGCACCCGAGGAAGTCAAGCTCAAGCCGCCCCCCCTGTATCGTGTCATCCTGCTCAACGACGACTACACCCCCATGGAATTCGTGGTGGAGGTGTTGCGTAGATTCTTTGGCATGGGCATCGAAACGGCTACGCGTGTCATGCTTAAGGTGCATACCGAGGGCAAGGGTGTCTGCGGTGTGTTTCCCCGCGAAATTGCAGAAACCAAAGCGGTACAAGTCAATGACTACGCCCGCGAAGCCGAGCATCCCCTGTTGTGCGACATCGAGGTAGACGAATAGGGAATGCAGGGGGTCCCATGCCAGCAGGGAATGTGGCTTTTCACGTTCCCGCAGCATTGCAAATATTCGACGCAGGACCCATATTACCTAACTGAATACCCGTTAAAGAGGGGCAGAGAGTCAGTATATGTTTAGCAGAGAATTTGAAAACACGCTGAATATTGCAGCGAATACCGCGCGCAGCAAACTGCATGAATTCATTACTGTGGAACACCTGCTTCTGGCCCTCATCGACGATCCGTCTGCCCGAGAAATCCTATTGGCGTGCAAAGCCGATCTCGATGACCTGCGCATCGACCTGATCGAGTACGTCGACACCCAGATTCCCATTATTGCCGAACCCGAGATCAATCCTGAAGTGGACCAGACCCTGGGCTTCCAGCGCGTTATCCAGCGCGCGGTCTTCCATGTGCAGTCTTCGGGTAAACGGGAAGTTACCGGCGCCAACGTGCTGGTCGCCATCTTCGGGGAAAAGGAAAGCCAGGCAGTTTATTTCCTGCGCAAGCAGGGCGTTAGTCGCGGTGATGTCGTCAATTTCATCACCCATGGCACGCCCAAGGCGCCCGGGCTGACCGACGATCAGGAACATGAGGCCCAGGCCGAGACCCAGGAAGGGGAGAAGGCGCCGTCTCCGCTGGAAAGTTTTGCCACAAACCTGAATGAGGAAGCCAAGGCCGGTCGTATCGACCCGTTGATAGGCCGCGAAAAGGAAATTACCCGGCTCATCCAGGTACTTTCGCGTCGTCGTAAGAACAACCCGCTGTTCGTCGGTGAATCCGGCGTCGGCAAGACCGCTATCGCCGAGGGCCTGGCCAAGCACATCATCGACGGCAATGTTCCAGAGGTGCTCAAGGACAGCGTCATCTACTCGCTCGACATGGGGGCATTGCTTGCCGGCACAAAATACCGTGGAGATTTCGAAAAGCGCCTCAAGTCGCTGCTGGCTGAACTCGACAGGAAGCAGCATGCGATCCTGTTCATCGACGAGATCCACACCATCATCGGTGCGGGCGCCGCATCTGGAGGCGTCATGGATGCCTCCAACCTGCTGAAACCGATCCTGGCCTCGGGAAAGCTGCGCTGTATCGGTTCAACTACCTACAACGAATACCGCGGCATCTTCGAAAAGGATCGTGCATTGTCACGGCGTTTCCAGAAGATCGATATCGAGGAACCGGACGTTGAAACCACGTACCAGATACTCAAGGGTCTGAAGACCCGGTACGAGGAACATCACGACCTGCGTTTTACCGACAAGGCACTGAAGGCTGCCGCTGAAATGGCCAGTCGCTACATCAACGACCGCTACTTGCCGGACAAGGCCATCGATGTCATCGACGAGGCTGGTGCATACCAGCGCCTGCAACCGGAGAGCAAGCGCAAGAAGCAGATCCAAGTTGGCGATATCGAGCGCGTTATTTCCCAGATCGCACGCATTCCCCCGAAGAACGTGTCCTTATCTGACAAGACGCTGCTGAAGGACCTGGAAAAGAACCTGAAGCTGGTAGTATTCGGCCAGGATGCGGCCATCGACGCGCTGGCATCATCCATTAAGCTGTCGCGAGCCGGCTTGAAAGAAGGCGAAAAACCTATCGGCTCCTACCTGTTTGCAGGTCCCACTGGAGTGGGCAAGACCGAGGTCAGCCGCCAGCTGGCAAAGATCCTCGGTGTAGAATTGGTGCGCTTCGACATGTCCGAATACATGGAACGCCACACGGTGTCACGCCTGATCGGTGCGCCTCCCGGCTATATTGGTTTCGACCAGGGTGGCCTGCTTACCGAGGCGATTGCCAAGAACCCGCACAGCGTGCTGCTGCTTGATGAAATCGAGAAAGCGCACCCGGATGTATTCAACCTGCTGCTGCAAGTAATGGACCATGGCACATTGACCGACAACAACGGTCGCAAGGCGGATTTTCGCAACGTCATCCTGATCATGACCACGAATGCCGGCGCCCATGAAATGAGTCGTGCGTCTATTGGTTTTTCGAACCAGGATCATACTACGGACGCCATGGAAGTCATCAAGCGCATCTTCTCACCGGAATTCCGCAATCGCCTGGATTCCATTATCCAGTTCGCCGCTCTTGACAAAAATATCATCCGTACCGTGGTCGACAAGTTCCTGGTGGAGCTGCAGGTACAGCTCGATGACAAAAAGGTGGCCCTTCAAGTGGATGATGACGCTATCGACTGGTTTGTCGATAACGGTTATGACAAATCCATGGGCGCTCGCCCGATGCTGCGCCTGATCCAGACGCGGATTAAGAAACCCCTCGCCGAGGATATCCTGTTTGGCAAGTTGATCAACGGCGGTGATGTCAACGTCACGGTCATGGGCGGCGATATTCACCTGGACATAGAAGAACCCGATGGTAACCATTCCGCCAGGAAGGAAGGCGCGGACGCGGATGCGTAGTGAAGCAAAACATCAAAAGAGTCACTAGTTGCAAGAATTAGTTTGGTTGTGATTAGAAAGGAGCGGTAGGGCTGACATGGCCTGCCGCTTTATCTTTTATCGGGCGCGGTAAGTGATGCGGCCTTTGGAGAGGTCGTAAGGTGTCATTTCCACCTTCACCTTGTCACCGGTGAGTATGCGAATGTAGTTCTTGCGCATCTTGCCGGAGATATGCGCGGTGACCACGTGTCCGTTTTCCAATTTCACACGGAACATGGTGTTGGGCAGCGTATCGATAACTTCGCCGTCCATTTCAATCTGGTCTTCTTTTGCCATTCATTCCTCTGTAGAAAGCTCTGAAAGCGCGCAATTGTGCCTTAATTCGGGCCAGTTCGCAAAACAATCGGTGAGGAATAGCCGGCCAAACAACCCGACCTGCAGGGATCAGGTCAACCGGATCCAGCGCTGGTTGAGCAAAAGTTCGATGGGGCGGTACTGCAGCTTATAATTCATCTTCTCGCAGTCGCGAATCCAGTAGCCCAGATATACATAGGCCAGCCCGCGGCGGGCGGCTTCCCCGATCTGCCAGAGTATAGCGTAGTTACCAAGCGAACGTTTTTGTTCGTGCACGTCGTAGAAGGTGTACACAGCTGAAAGACCATTGCTGAGCAGATCGGTGATCATCACCGCCAAGAGGCGGTCGCCGTCACTGACCCGGTAAAACAGGGTGGACTCACAGCGCTGCACCAGAAAGGATGCGAATTGCTCACGTGTGGCGGGATACATGTCACCGTCCCGATGACGCGTATTGATGTAATTTTCGTAAAGCTGGTAGTACTCCTCGCCATTAATATTACCCACCTGCTCTACATTCAGGCCTTCGTTGCGGTGCATGATGCGACGATAGCGCTTGTTCGGCTGGAAACGATCCACAACCACGCGGCAGGCGACACAGTGCTTGCAGTTGGAACAATGGGGACGGTACATGTGGGCGCCGCTGCGGCGAAAGCCTATTTCGGACAGGTGTGTGTGGAATTCGGTGGAGACCGGATATTCCGGGTCGATAAACAGGGTACGCGCCTCTTCACCCGGCAGGTAGCTGCAGGGATGTGTTTGCGTTGTGAACAGTTTGATGTCTTTTAGCGAGGTCATTACTGAGACTGTGTTCCGCTCAAATTACTCTCGATGGTTATCTGTTGTTAAACGGTTGGCTGCCGGTAGGCAGTGAATTCAGTCGGTGAAGGCATTATTGTAAAGCCCAGTGTGCCTTATTGCGACCGTATTCAGTAGACCCGGGTAACAGTTTGAGAAACTCAGCTCTGGGAATTTCGCGGGCACCGAACCCGGCGAGGAAGTCACTGCTGATCTGGCAATCGATCAGCCGGTAGCCGAGTTTCTCCAGTCGCGGCACCAGCCAGGCAAAGGCGAGCTTGGAGGCATTAGGCCGGCGGCTGAACATCGACTCGCCAAAAAATACGTCACCCATGGCTATTCCGTAAAGACCGCCGACCAGTGTTTCCCCTTCCCAAACTTCGACGGAATGGGCGGCGCCGAGTACATGCAGGGTGCAATAGGCATCGATCATTTCCGGGGTGATCCAGGTGTCCCGGGCACTGTGACGCTTGCCGGCGCAGGCGGTTATAACGTCACGAAAGGCTTTGTCAGAGCTTATGCTGCAATCGTTATTGCGGATCAGTTTAGCCAGTGTGCGGCTGATGTGCAGCTCCTTCGGCAAGAGCACCATGCGTGGATCTGGAGTCCACCATAGGATCGGCTGGGATGCCTCGAACCAGGGGAATATGCCCTTGCTGTAGGCCTCGATCAGGCGTTCAGGTGCAAGATTGCCGCCGGCCGCCAGCAGACCGTTGGGTTCAACCAGGGCTGACGTGGGATCCGGAAAGGTAAAATCCTCATCGTGCAGCCAGGGCAGGGAGCTCATATCACGAAGCCGCGCCTTCGAACGAATCCAGGTACTTTTCCGCATCTAAGGCCGCCATGCAACCGAACCCGGCGGAGGTCACTGCCTGGCGATAGATGTGATCTGCCACATCTCCGGCGGCAAACACGCCTGGGACGCTGGTCTGAGTGGCACCACCATCAAGACCGGTTTTGATCTTAAGGTAACCGCTGGCCATTTCGAGCTGGCCGGCAAAGATTTCTGTGTTCGGCTTGTGGCCAACGGCGATGAACACAGCTGAAAGATCGATATCCTGCGTGCAGCCATCCGTCGTGCCCTTGATGCGCATACCGGAAACTTCCCCGCCATCACCAAGTACTTCTTCCAGGGTGTGATTCCACTGGAGGGTGATGTTGCCGTTCTCGGCTTTTTCAAACAGTTTGTCCTGCAGGATTTTTTCCGCACGCAGCGTATCGCGGCGATGTACCAGAACTACCTCGCTGGCGATGTTGGACAGGTAAAGTGCTTCCTCGACCGCGGTATTGCCCCCACCGATGACTGCCACTTTCTGGCCCTTGTAGAAGAATCCATCGCACGTGGCACAGGCGCTGACACCGCTACCCATGTATTTTTCCTCCGACGGCAGCCCGAGATACTGAGCGGATGCGCCGGTGGCAATGATCAGGGCGTCGCAGGTGTACTCGCTCACGTTGCCTTTCAGAGCAAAGGGTTTTTCCGACAGGTCGACACTGTCGATATGGTCGAAGATGATTTCGGTGTCGAAACGTTCGGCGTGTTTCTGCATACGCAACATCAGGTCGGGACCCTGGAGGCCCTCGACATCGCCTGGCCAGTTATCTACGTCGGTGGTGGTAGTCAGCTGGCCGCCGGCCTGCATGCCGGTGATCACGACGGGGTTGAGGTTTGCCCTGGCTGCATAGACAGCAGCGGTATAGCCTGCGGGGCCGGATCCGAGAATGATCAGGCGGTGGTGTTGGACTTCGCTCATGAGTGTACAGCTTCCTGGCTGGTTATGGTTGTTGGCACGACCCGGGGTCTGCCTGTGTTGCTGTTACTTTCCTGCTAAGGTCAGGGTGGCAGGGCCTCTTTTCAAGGGAAGATATGTTAGCAGAATCCTGCGGGGGTAACAGGGGCAAAACTTTACTGCATACCGTATCTTGTAAATAACCACCCTAAAGTGCCCAAGATATGGGGGTGAGGCCCTATACAAAGAGTGTCACAACGCCAGGAAAACCGGTTACAATAGCGATTTGGCCAGTAATAGCAACCGGTCGTTTCGGTGACAAAACTAGCCCGACATCATTCGAGCCAATTTTTTGAGCAAAGCAACCAAGAAAAACGCCAAGAAACCGCCCGCCGAAGAGCATGCAGTCAACCTGAAGGCGCTGTTCCTGAAAGAAGGGCTAATGATTCTCTTCATAGCCATCGGTCTGTACTTGTTCCTAGCTATCAGCTCCTATTCGCCGCTTGACCCGGGCTGGTCGCGGACGGGTGAAGGCAACCTTATCAATAATACGGTGGGCCGCTCAGGCGCCTGGATATCCGACGTCCTTTTGCTGCTTTTTGGCTACCTGTCCTACCTGTTCCCGCTTCTGCTGGTGTACCGGGCAGTGATCCTGTTCCGCACGCGCAAGCAATCCCAGCCCTGGTCGTGGGAGTTGTTCGGGTTGCGTGGTACTGGAGTAGTCCTGACCCTGCTGGGTGCTGTCACGCTGGCGACCATGCATTTCGGCACAAGCCTGCCTAATTCAGCGGGCGGTATCCTCGGTAACAGCATCGCCGACATGGCATTGCCGGCATTCGACCTCACAGGCTCGACTCTGATTTTTCTGACCATGTTCATACTTGGTATTACCCTGGCCACGGGCCTGTCCTGGCTGGCAGTGGTGGATGCTACCGGGCGGCTGTGCCTGAACAGTTTAGAGTATGCTTCCGAACGCTGGGCGCACTGGCGCGAGGCGCAGCGTGAAAAGGCGGAAACCGAGCGCATCGTGCGACAGCGTAAGGAATCTCTCGACCACTTCGTTGAAAAGGAAAGGAAACGCAAGAAGCCCATCGAGATTGCGCCGGTGCGCGAGTTACCGAAAGAGCTGAGCAAACGCGTACAGAAGGAAAAACAGGGCAAGTTGTTCGACACCATCTCCGTTGGTGAACTGCCGCCGATCTCGCTCCTCGACGATTGGGGAAACCAGCCCAAGCTCGGCTATTCCACCGAGGCCCTGGAGGCTATGTCAAAGCTGCTAGAAATCAAGCTGCGAGACTTCGGCATCGAGATCGAAGTGGAGGCCATCAGTCCGGGCCCGGTAATCACCCGGTTCGAAGTGCAGCCGGCCCCTGGTGTGAAAGTTAGTCGCATCACCAACCTAGTGAAGGACTTGGCTCGCTCGCTGGCCGTGCCCAGCGTACGTGTAGTAGAGGTCATACCCGGCAAGACCGTGATCGGCATCGAGATCCCCAACGAATCGAAGGAACTGATCCAGCTTGGCCAGGTGTTGTCCTCAGGCGAATTCGACAATGCCCGTTCACCCATTTCCATGGCGCTCGGTCACGACATCGGCGGCAACCCGGTGGTAGTGGACCTGGCCAAGATGCCGCACCTACTGGTTGCCGGTACCACCGGTTCCGGTAAGTCCGTAGGCATCAATGCGATGATCCTTTCGATCCTGTTCAAGTCGTCGCCAAAAGACGTACGCATGATCATGATCGACCCGAAGATGTTGGAACTCTCGGTATACGATGGAATTCCACATTTGCTTACACCTGTAATTACTGACATGAAGGATGCGGCCAATGGCCTGCGCTGGTGTGTCGCAGAAATGGAGCGGCGCTACAAGCTGATGTCCGCCATGGGCGTGCGAAATCTTGCCGGCTTCAACAAGAAGGTCGGTGATGCTGCCAAGGCTGGCAAGCCCATACCGGATCCACTGTGGAAACCGGATCCGCTGTCTGAAGTGGACGAGGCGGACCAGATACCCGAAGACCTGGTGGAATTGCCTCAGATCGTTGTTATCGTCGACGAGTTGGCTGACATGATGATGGTAGTTGGCAAAAAAGTGGAAGAGCTCATCGCACGTATCGCCCAGAAGGCTAGGGCGGCAGGCATTCACCTCATCCTGGCCACCCAGCGTCCGTCCGTGGATGTACTTACCGGACTGATCAAGGCCAATATACCCACCCGTCTGTCCTTCATGGTGCAGTCCAAGGTGGACTCGCGCACCATTCTTGGGGAGGGCGGCGCCGAGCAACTCCTGGGGCATGGTGACATGCTGTATCTGCCGCCCGGTGGCGGTATCGCCCAGCGTGTACATGGCGCCTTCGTGTCTGACGATGAGGTGCACCGTGTGGCCGCTGCCTGGAAGCAGCGGGGGGAACCCCTTTACATCGAAAGCATCACCTCCGATTCCTCCGGGGACGGTGTTCCAGGCCTCACACCGCCGGAAGGCGGTGAGGGGAACTCCGAGGAGGATGATGCCCTCTATGATGAGGCGGTGCGGTTCGTGACCGAGTCGCGCAAGGCCTCCATATCCGCCGTCCAGCGCAAATTACGCATTGGCTACAATCGGGCCGCGCGCATGATCGAGGCCATGGAGATGGCCGGCGTGGTATCTGAAATGGGCGCCAACGGCAACCGAGAGGTAATCGCGCCACCGCCACCTAGAGATTTATAATAATATCAATAATTTGTGTTATTTAATTAAAGTGAATTATTTTCGCTGCTGCGTGAGTATAATCAGCTCATGAAGACGCTTGGACTGAGTTTGCTGATCCTTTGTTCCTTCCTGGCCTCAGCCCAGGAGGCATCATCTGTCGGTAACCTGGCGGCGGCTTCCCAGCTGGCCACCATCCTCGAGCAGACGCGGACCCTGCGCGCGGACGTGGATGTGCTGACCCTTGACCAGGATGGCCGCGAAATCCAGGAATCCACGGCTTTGCTGGTCATACAGAAACCTGATCATTTCTACTGGGAAATCCTCAGCCCGTATTCCGAGACCATGCTGACCAATGGCGAGCGCATCTGGCGTTTCGAGCCGGACCTGGAGCAGGTCACCGTTGAGTATTTCAATAACGACATCAATCATACACCGGTCATGCTGCTCAACGGTGAAGTGGCCGATATCGCCGAATCCTTCACCATCTCATCCGCCGACATGGATGCCGGGGCTCTGGCGCGGTTCATCCTATACCCAAGGGCCAATGACAGCCTGTTCACCCGCCTGAGTCTCACCTTCTCCGGCAAGACCATACAGGAAATGCAATTCGAGGACAGCCTGGGCCAGAAGACCAGCCTGACGTTTTCCGGCCTCCAGGCTAACACCACCATCGATCCCGCCACGTTTGAATTCCACATGCCGAAAGACGTGGAAATTATCGACAATACGCAATAACTCCTAAAATGACCCTGTCCCTGTTCCAGTCCGGCGCCGTCAGCTACCAGCCACTGGCGGCAGCCATGCGACCACGCACCCTTGAAGATTTCGCCGGGCAGGAACACATCATTGCTCCCGGTACGCCCCTCTATGAAGCGGTGAGCGCCGGCATTCCCCATTCCATGATTCTGTGGGGACCGCCAGGCACCGGTAAAACCACCCTGGCGAAGATCATCGCCAGTGCCTGCGATGCCCACCTAGAAACTATTTCTGCCGTGTTGTCCGGGGTGAAGGAAATCCGTGAAGCCATTGCTAGGGCCAAAGAGGCGCGAGAAGTCCGCGGGCGCAAGACCATCCTGTTCGTCGATGAAGTGCACCGGTTCAATAAATCGCAGCAAGACGCCTTTTTGCCACAAATTGAGGACGGTACCATAATCTTCATTGGTGCTACCACGGAGAACCCCTCGTTCGAGCTGAACAACGCATTGCTTTCCCGTGCCCGGGTCTATGTGCTGAAGAGCCTCTCTGACGATGCCTTGTTGAGTATCCTGGAGCAGGCTCTCATCGACAGGGAGCGTGGAGTGGGCAGCCTCAACATCGCTCTCACCGACAAGCAGAAACAGCTCATTGCCACGGCTGCCGATGGCGATGCCCGGCGTGTGCTCAATTTTCTCGAAGTCGCGCTCGACCTGCTCGAGGAAAACGTGGCAGGTCAGCGAACCCTGTCTGATGATTCCTTGGCGCAGTTAGTGCAGGGCAGCGCCAAGCGTTTTGATAAGGGTGGGGATTCCTTTTACGAGCAGATCTCCGTGTTGCACAAAGCGGTGCGTGGCTCGTCACCGGATGCCGCACTGTACTGGTTGTGCCGGATGCTCGACGGTGGATGTGATCCGCTGTACATCGCCAGGCGTGTGGTGCGTATGGCCTCCGAAGATATTGGTAACGCCGACCCGCGTGGTATCCAGATTGCACTCAATGCCTGGGATGTACAACAACGCCTCGGCAGCCCTGAGGGCGAACTGGCAATCGCCCAGGCCCTGGTATACCTGGCTTGCGCCCCGAAGAGCAACGCCCTATACACCGCCTTAAACCAGGCCATGGATACCGTCAAGGCGACCCCGGCTTTCGAGGTACCCATACACTTGCGTAACGCTCCAGCGACTCTCATGAAGAATCTTGATTACGGCGCCGAATACCGCTACGCCCACGACGAACCCAACGCCTATGCTGCCGGAGAAAATTATTTTCCTGAGGAACTCAAGGATACACGTTTCTATGAGCCCACCGATCGCGGCATGGAACAGAAGATCAGAGAAAAACTGGAGTACCTGCGCAGCCTGGATGCAGCCAGCGTCGAGAAAAGGTACAGTTAGTCGCGAACGACCAATCCAGGAACACTGCATGACCTATCTAGCCGTAGCTTTTGGTGGGGCGCTGGGCGCCGTGTCCCGACTCTTTGTCTACAATGCATTCGCGCATGCGACAAAGAGCACCTACCCGTGGGCGACGTTTACCGTCAATGTCGTTGGTTCCTTCCTAATCGGCATTGCCTTCATCCTGATCACCGAGCGCATGGACATGGGGCCATACTGGCGCGGTATCGTCACGGTCGGTTTCCTCGGTGCCTTCACCACGTTCTCCACCTTCTCCATGGACGTCATCGCCTTGCTGGAACAAGGCCAGTTTTCCCAGGCGATAATGTATGTGCTGTCGAGCGTCATGGTCTGTATAATTGCCGCCTGGCTTGGTCTGTCATTGGCCAAAATCCTCATTTAAATCAATCCTGAAAGATATTACTGGTTAGAACAATGCTTGATCCGAAGTGGGTACGCACGGAGCCGGAAAAGGTTGCCGTATTGCTGAAAAAGAAGGGTTACAACCTGGACGTGGAGACATTCAAGGCACTGGAGGCTCGTCGCAAGACTTTGCAGGTGGACACCGAAACGCTGCAGAACGAGCGCAACACGAAGTCCAAGAACATCGGTAAGGCAAAAGCCGCCGGCGAGGACATCGCACCATTGCTGGCCGAGGTAGAGAACCTCAAGGATGCCCTCAAGGAAAAGGAAGTCGCCCTGGAAGGCGTGTCTGACGAACTTGAATCCCTGTTACATGGTATACCCAACGTGCCGGACGAGCGGGTGCCTGCCGGCACCAGTGAAGCTGATAACCAAGAAGTACGCAAATGGGGTACGCCACGCAAATTCGAATTCGCGCCGAAGGATCACGTCGAATTGGGCGAAGCCGGTGACGGCCTCGATTTTTCCACCGCCACCAAGATCACCGGTTCACGCTTCGTCATCATGAAGGGCGAGGTGGCCAGGCTTCATCGCGCCATCGTGCAATTGATGCTTGATACCCACACGACAGAGCACGGTTACCTGGAAGTGAACGTGCCGAACATGGTGAATGCCGATTCCGCCTTTGGCACCGGCCAGTTGCCCAAGTTCTCAGCCGACCTGTTCAAGCTCACAGATGAGCGCGAGTTCTATCTTATCCCGACCGCAGAGGTTCCCGTCACCAACTTTATGCGCGACGAGATCGTCAACGCCGATGCGCTGCCGCTGAAATTTGCCTGCCATTCACCCTGCTTCCGCAGTGAGGCGGGCAGCTACGGCAAAGACACCCGAGGCATGATTCGCCAGCACCAGTTTGAAAAAGTGGAACTGGTGCAGCTGGTGAAACCCGAGGAGTCAAGGCAGGCGCACGAGGACCTGACGAGGCATGCCGAAATCATCCTGCAGAAACTCGACTTGCCGTATCGTGTCGTCGTACTTTGTGGTGGCGATCTCGGTTTCTCCGCCGAGATCACTTATGACATCGAGGTGTGGTTGCCCGGGCAGGATGCTTACCGTGAAATCTCTTCCTGTTCCAATTTCGGTGACTTCCAGGCTCGGCGCATGCAGGCACGTTTCCGCAATCCGGAAACCGGCAAGCCAGAACTCCTGCACACCATCAACGGCTCCGGCCTGGCGGTGGGGCGCACACTGATTGCGGTACTCGAGAATTACCAGAATGCCGATGGCAGCGTGTCCGTACCTGAAGCCCTGCAGCCTTACATGGGCGGGGCCAAGTCGATACTTAAAACTTAAGTCTTTATGCATTTCCTGCCCATCTTCATTCGCATCCAGGACCGCCCGGTGCTGGTGGTGGGTGGCGGGCAGGTGGCCGTCCGCAAGGTCACCATGCTGTTGCGAGCCGACGCCCATGTGCGCCTTGTCGCCAAAAGCGTCGATCCTGCACTGCGCAGCCTGCTGGCTGATGACTCCCATAGCATCACTGAACGTGATTTTGAGGTGCACGACCTCGATGGGGTCACGCTGGTCATTGCCGCTACCGATGACGAGAATCTGAACAGGAACATCTACGAACTCGCCCACGCGCGGCAATTGCCGGTGAACGTGGTGGATAACCCCGATCTTTGTGATTTCATTTTTCCGTCGATCGTCGACCGCTCACCCGTGGTTGTCGCGGTATCTTCCAGTGGTCAGTCGCCCATGCTGGCACGCCAGTTACGGGCGCGCCTGGAAACCTTCATTCCTTCAGGATACGGCCGCCTAGCCAGCCTGCTGGGCGAAGCACGTCGGAAAGTGAAATGGCTGATTCCCGACATGGGCGTGCGTATGCGGTTTTGGGAAAAGGTGCTGAGCGGTCCTGTGGCCGAGCAGATGATGGCCGGCAAGGAAGACGAGGCGAAACAGCTTCTCGACGAAGCGCTAACAGATATCGACACGACTGTGCAGGGCGAGGCCTATCTCGTCGGCGCTGGCCCGGGCGATCCCGACCTGCTAACTTTTCGGGCACTGCGCCTGATGCAGCAGGCCGACGTCGTGCTGTATGACCGCCTGGTAGCAGAAGAAATCATCAACATGTGCCGGCAGGACGCCGAAAGGATCCATGTCGGCAAACAGCGTAAGCAGCACACCATGCCGCAGGGGGATATCAGCCGGTTGCTGGTAGACCTGGCGAAGCAGGGGAAGCGTGTCCTGCGCCTGAAAGGCGGCGACCCTTTCATCTTCGGACGTGGTGGCGAGGAAATCGCCGAGCTGGCCACGGCACGTATACCTTTCCAGGTGGTGCCGGGCATTACCGCGGCTTCGGGTTGCGCCAGCTATGCCGGTATTCCACTGACCCATCGTGATTACTCCCAGTCGGTTCGCTTTGTTACCGCTCACCTGAAGGACGATACCTGCGATCTCAACTGGCCCAACCTAGTGCAGGACGGCCAGACCCTGGTGTTTTACATGGGCCTGATCAGCCTGCCCATCATTTGCAAGGAACTCATCAACCACGGCATGTCGCATGACATGCCCATCGCCCTCATCCAGCAGGGCACCACACCTCATCAGCGAGTTTATACCGGTACCCTGGTCACTCTGCCGGCTATCATTGCGCGCAGCGAAGTGAAAGCCCCGACCCTGATCATCGTTGGCGAAGTCGTGAAATTGCACGACACGCTGAAATGGCAGTAAAAGCCGGGCGCTGCATATAATAGAAGTACATTCGTTTCACGGTGGGGGTCGATCCATGTCCGATTCCATGAACATATCGGCGATTGGCCAGATCGCAATCGCTATTTCCAATCTCGACAAGAGCGTCTACTTTTACGAGAAGATTCTCAAACTCAACAAGATCTTCGACGTGCCGCCGAACATGGCTTTCTTTGATTGCGGCGATGTGCGCCTGATGCTGACGACCCTACAGGGACCTGAGCATGATCACCATACTTCCGTGATCTACTATAAGGTCAGCAATATCGAGCAGATCTTCGATGAGCTTAAGGCGCTGCAGGTGGATATCGAACGTGCCCCGGGTATGGTGGCCAAGATGCCCGATCTCGAGTTGTGGGTCGGCTTCATCCGTGACCCGGACAGCAACCTGGTTGGCCTGATGGAAGAGAAACCCCTTGAACGGAAAGCAGCCCAGGCATGACGGCACCAATTATCCGTGAGGCCACGACTGACGATATTGGCCTGATCCTGCATTTCATTTTTGAGTTAGCGGTATACGAGAAACTTGCCCACCAGGTGAAGACCAACGAGGCAATGATCGAAAAGACGCTGTTTGGGCCGAACCCTAAAAGTCATTGCCTGATTTGCGAAATCGACGGCGAACCAGTCGGCTTCGCAATCTACTTTTATAATTACTCTACGTGGCTGGGCAAATATGGGATTTATCTTGAAGACCTCTATGTGTTGCCCGAGCATCGCGGCAAGGGGGGCGGTAAGGCTTTGCTGGTGCATATCGCAGGCATCGCGCTGGATAATGACTGTGGTCGTTTTGAATGGAGTGTACTGGACTGGAACACCCCGAGCATCGAATTTTATAAGTCGTTGGGCGCAATTGAGATGAGCGAGTGGCGCATCTACCGTGTGACAGGTGATGCCCTGAAAAAGCTGGCCGACAGTTAAGGAATGGTTCAAGGAGAGAAAGGCATGACATTTCCAGAATTTGCTGAAAGGATCAAAAGCCTGGGCCGTGAGCTCAGCCCGCAACTGCTGGGCGGTACACGGGAAATTGTTACACCGATGTTGCCGGCGAATTTCCTGGAAGGTATCACTGTTGTGCGCGACATTGCCTACGGCGATGACGAACGCCATCGACTCGACATATTCCAGGCGGAGGGCACCGTGGAACTCAAACCTGTGCTTTTGTTCGTGCATGGCGGGGGCTTCATCGCCGGCGACAAGCACACCGAGGGCAGTCCCTTTTATTCCAACATCGGTGCATGGGCGGCAAGAAACGGGTTCGCCGGTGTCTGCATGACCTACCGCCTGGCTCCAGCCAGCCCCTGGCCGGCGGGTATAGAGGATATTCGCCGCGCCGTGGAATTCATCTATTTCTGTGGCGCAGATCACGGGCTCGATGCGACCCGGATATTCCTGATGGGGCAGTCTGCCGGTGGTGCCCACTCGGCCGGGTATCTGGCCCATCCGGAAGTCTATGGCAATGCACCCCATGGCCTGAAAGGGATAATCCTGCTGTCGGCGGTCTTTGACTTCGTTTCCATGCCGACTACGCCCATGGAGCAGGCATACCTGGGTATTGATGAGTCAACCTATTATCAAAAATCGTCGCTGGACGGTTTGCTGGAAACGAATATCCCGCTGTTGGTCAGCGTGGCTGAGTTTGACCCTGCCAAGTTCCAGGCGCAGACCTTGCAGTTTCTCAATGCCTGGCTGGGCAAGCATGGGGAACTACCATGGGAGGTGACCATGCTAGGCCATAACCACCTGTCTCCGGCATTGTTCCTTGGGCTGGAAGGGGACCAACTGGCGCCTGTGCTGAAACGTTTTATTGATGCGTATAGCTGAGGCTGTGCACGTTCTATAAGCGATGATCCCGATTTCTCCACATATTCATCTCGCAGATGACGAAATCGAGTTCGAGGCCATTCGATCTTCCGGACCCGGCGGGCAGAACATCAACAAGACCAGCACAGCCATCCACCTGCGCTTCGATGTCCAGGCTTCCTCGTTGCCCTGGAGTGTAAAGCAACGCCTCCTGGCCACTCACGATAACCGCATTAGTAAGCAGGGCGTTATCATCATCAAGGCTAAGGAAGAGCGCAGCCAGATCCGTAACCGTGAACACGCTCTTCTGCGCCTTAAACAAATCATCCAGGCGGCCCTGAAGGTGCCGAAGAAGCGTGTCGCGACCAGGCCGAAAAAGTCGGCCGTGAAGAAACGCCTGGACAGCAAGACCCAGCGTGGACAGGTAAAACAGTTGCGCAAGCCCGTTCGCTATCTGTGATCCAATGCGGTGCACTCCGGTGCCCCAACGCGTATAATCGCTAGTTTTTTCGGCAAGGCAGGGCTTGTCGAAGCCATAGGCCGGAAGAGGTTCGCAAAGCAGTTTTCCGGCGTTAGCGAAAAGTCGATTCATGTAAAACGAAGAACAAAACCGCATGCCAGAAGTCAGAACCAGAATCGCTCCGTCACCCACCGGGGATCCCCACGTCGGCACAGCTTACATCGCGCTGTTCAACATGTGCTTTGCCCGCCAGATGGGAGGAAAGTTCATTCTTCGCATCGAGGACACCGACCAGGCGCGCAGCACGCGCCAGTCCGAGCAAGACATACTGGATTCCCTGCGCTGGCTACATCTGGACTGGGACGAGGGTCCGGACAAGGGTGGCCCATATGGCCCTTATCGCCAGAGTGAGCGTAGCGACATCTACAAGGAACATGTTCACAAGCTGATCGACAACGGCAGCGCCTTTTACTGTTTCTGTACTGAAGAGCGCCTGGATGCCTTGCGCAAAGAGCAGCAAGAAAAGAAGATTCAGCCCGGCTACGATGGACTGTGCCAGGCGCTGACGCTGGACGATGTCCAGGCAAACCTGAACAAGAACATTCCTCACGTCATCCGCATGCGCAAGCCGCACCGGGGCACCTGCGTGGTTAAAGATATGCTACGCGGCGATATAGAGATCGACTGGGCGCAGGTGGACATGCAGGTACTGATGAAATCCGACGGCATGCCGACCTACCACCTAGCCAACGTGGTGGACGATCATCTGATGGGTATCACCCATATAATCCGTGGTGAGGAGTGGATCAACTCAGCCCCCAAGCACCTCAAGCTTTATGAATACTTCGGCTGGGAACCACCAGTTTTCATCCACATGCCGCTGTTAAGAAATGCAGACAAGAGCAAGCTGAGCAAACGCAAGAATCCGACCTCCATCGGGTATTACCAAAAGATGGGTTACTTGAGCGAGGCGGTGGTGAATTACCTCGGCATGATGGGCTGGAGTATGCCTGATGGCGAAGAGCTGTTTTCTGTTGAAGACATGATCGCCAACTTCGATATTAACCGCGTGTCCCTGGGTGGTCCGGTATTTGACACGAAGAAGCTGGACTGGCTAAACGGCCGCTACTTGCGGGAAAAGTTGTCTGATGAGGAATTCATGCAGCGATTTGGCGAATGGGCCTTTAACCCGGAAGTCCTGAATCGTATCGTTCCGCTGATCAAGCCCAGGGTAGAGCGCTTCACGGACGTGGCTTCGCTTGCCGGTTTCTTCGCCAGTGGCATGCCAGCCATCACGGCAGATAGTTTCTCCCATAAGGTGATTAGCCGAGAAGACAGCGTGAAGATCCTCCAGTTCATCGCCTGGGCTATCGAAACGCTGCCCGAATGGCACCGCGATCGAATCGAAGGCCTGCTGATGGGTATGGCAGACCAGATGTGTATTAAGATACGCGACTTCCTGTTTCCTGTATTTATCGCTATTGCCGGGACATCAGTATCGGTCTCGGTGATCGATTCCATTGCCATTATCGGTAAGGACATGACGCGTGCCAGGCTGCGTTATGCCATCGAACTCCTGGGTGGCGTATCGAAAAAAAGTGCCAAGAAACTGGAAACCGATTACAGGGCAATCAATCTCAATACCAAGCTGGTGGAGGCGGCCGGCGGCAAAGAGTAAGCCCCGGATTTTTGGGTCAAAACCGGCGCAAAGCCGCGGAATCCCTGAAATTGTTGACAGGGCAGGGGGGCCCCCCTACAATGCGCTCCTTTGCCGTTCCGTGACGGCAGCTGCCTAAAAAGCTGGACAAATTTCAGGCAGGTTTGTGAATGAAAGCGGGGCCATAGCTCAGCTGGGAGAGCGCAACACTGGCAGTGTTGAGGTCAGCGGTTCGATCCCGCTTGGCTCCACCATTCACGAACATTTCAAGCTTTAGTCCCCTTCGTCTAGAGGCCTAGGACACCGGGTTTTCATCCCGGCAACAGGGGTTCGAAACCCCTAGGGGACGCCATATAAATCAAGGGTTTAAGGGACTAAACCCTGAATATGGACTAATCCTGAACTAACTTGTCACACCTCATCTTGTGATTGTCCGCCGCCATATCGTTTGTTGGTATTTCGCCTTGTTAGTAACTGGTGTCTAAAATTCTTACCTCAATAAGTGGTTTTCTCTAGAAACATCGCTTACAAGCTCAAAATCTTCTGGGGAATGGTCAAAAGCCAAGGGTATGACCCTAGGGAGCATCCTCTCCTTCAGGTGGGATCCATGGCTTGATTGAGCCCGTTGCGAGATTCTCTAGATTTCCTTCCATGCATGAGTACTCCAGCATCTTAATCTGTAGCGGTTCGAGTGGCCATGTATTATAAATTGTGAAGGGTTTTGTGTAAGTTTTTGGATCTTCTACCGTGAATGTGTGCTCCATCGTCCCAAAGTTAGTGCGTTTGAAAGTCTGAGTAAATTTAGCCTGGCTACTGATGGGGTGACCTATTGTGTCGAGCTTAATGTAGCCATTCATATTGGTCGTTTCAACGACCAGCGTATCTTCATCCCAATAGCCTATTGAGTCACCCCACCAGGTGGGAAACATGTTCGGATCATGCGGACGCTCGTCCAGATACACTGGATGAAACCAAGTATCCTGCTCTGCTAGAACGACCAATAAGTCTTCAGTGTGTACAAACCTCACTAACCTGGGACCATGCACAGTACGCGACCACCCAAAGGGTAGGCAACTACCGGCATAATCACCCTGATTGACTGGATCGTAGTTATCCCACTGCCGCTGTCCCCACGCCGTGTATGGCATAGTCTCAATGTAGCCGGGAATTCGTGTATCTGTGATATCAGATCGACGTGTTGTATCCCATTGTCCAGACATATCAGGTTTACCGCTTGCTAGACGCGGCACGGGGCCATCCATATTTGGAAATGGCACGCCATACTTATACCATCCATCGACTGTCGTTATTTGGGCCCTCTCCTGAGCGGTACTGTAGGTCGATATAAAAAATAGACTAGCTAGAGTAGTAGCAACAATTCCCTTTAAAAATGATTTTTTCACTGTATTTCTCCCTTGCTGGATCTAACGCTCTGATTTTAATACGCTTATTAATTGTCGTATTATTTTAAATCAAAACCCTTCTTGGATAGATTTCGCAATGCGTAAGTGGCCAAGTTATTGACTTCAAGTCTGTCCTCCGTGATAGTCTGCAGTCAATGCTAATAACAGAGAATTTAAGCTTTTAAGCTATAGCTGTAAATCAAAGCACGAGTGAAAAAAATGAGAATATTCTTATGTCATGCCTTGGTGGTTGGTATCTGTTTCCTTTTTGGAGCAAAAGCTACTTTTGCACATCACTCATTTGAGGCTGAATTTGATGCAGACAGTCCGATTGAATTTACAGGCACCGTAAGGGCCATCGAGTGGGTGAACCCTCATGGGTTCATGCAGGTTGATGTAACCAATGACGATGGAACTTCAGTAACTTATCGGATAATCATTGGCGCACCAATAAGCCTTTACCGACAAGGCTGGAATAAGGATTCTGTAGCTTTAGGAACTCTCGTTAGTTTCAAGGGTAGTAAGGCTAGGAATACAAATTCTAGAAATGTAGATGGAGTTGTGAGGGGGCCAGATGGCGAAGAACTCTGGAGAGGCGAGGGACCCAGAGGTTCACTCTTATCTAATTGAGGGATCTACATTTACAAGATTGAGGGGCCATATATTCCATTTATTATGGAGCTATAGTAAATCGAGCTAATATTTTTTTGTAGGCTGCGTTCCCTCTTCATTAATTTCTAATCGCATGTGATTAGTTTACATTTATGCCGATCCATTAAAGCTTCTTTCCTCCAAATTCAAACGTCAGCTCTTCACACGCATGCGCTTCAAAGGGAACGGAAGCTAGCATCACCACGTCGTCGCCCTTGTATTCGCCTTGCCAGTAAATTGGGTCGGTGGCCACGAACTCCCGCCTTAACAGGAAAGTCTCCGGATCCAGTGTATACCGTTCCACGATATGCAGCTGATCTGAATGCTTGACCGGTGTTGCCATTACTCCAGGTTCGAACCCGACTGTATCCACGATCAACGTATCGCCTTCCCAGTGCCCGATCGAATGCCCGGAGTACGACGGTGGGATATTTGCCGGATGTTCACCCATGTTGAGGTAAATCACGCGCTCGAAGGAATACAGCCCGTAATTGATCACGATACGGTCGTCTTCCTGCGTAATGCGGTTTACCGGGCCGTCGAACACCCAGTCAAAAATAATGGAAGTGGGGCGGCAACGCAGGCGCGGGTTGTCTTCCACCGACCACTGTACAAAGGCATCCGCTTCCTGCTGACCACGCGAAGTCAGCGTCACCGGGCGCGGGCCCCAGCCGGAATTCGGGACCTCCGAGGGATCGATGGTGCCCGCCTCGATACCGGGTTTCATGCTTGCCGGGACCAGGCCAATCGAGGCGCCTGAAGGTGGGCGCGCCACCACGTACTGTTCCTGGGCCCAGTCACCGCTGATGTTTACCTGGCCGTTAGGCAGTCGGTAGGGGCGATTGGATGTATCCACCTTGGGGAGTTCGATCTGGTCGTTGCGGTTCAGGCTGATGGTGTCACCGATGGTGATGTCCTCGACGTAGCAGGAACCCGGGTCTTCCCGATGCATGAAACCGTAAATCGTGACCTTGGCGCCGGTGGCAAACATTTCCCTTGTCCAGCCGGAGCGGCGCATCAGGGTAGCGGCGCGCATCTCACAGCGCATCTCGATAACCTCGCCGGAGGCGGTGACCTGGTCGAAGTACAGGTAGGCGTGCGGATTGACGAAGTCGATGTCGGTTATGGTGCCTGAAATGATCGCGTCATTGGCGCGGTCAAAGCGGCCAAAGCCATGATGGGCCGTTGCTACTGTTGCTGCACCCATTGTGGCTAGGCCAATCATCAGTCCCATTGTCTTTCGGGCAGTTCTTGTCATGGTGCTTCCCCCGTATCATGCAGGCAGTAAGATTGTTTAAGAATAGCAAGTAATACCATGACCGGGAAATCCGAAGAAAGGGGAAATACCAAGGAATATCTGTTGCCTGCTGTATTCCTGACAGCCTGTATTTATCGGATTCCAACCGATAAAAAACCCGCCAATTGTCGGGTTTTTTATGTTCCAAATTTTATATCAGCGGAACCCACCCAGTGAGTCATCCTCTACAGGTCGTTGCATATCCTGCTCGAAATAGTCCTCCCAGATCCTTGCCCATGGTCGGTCGAACAGATCGTACACCGTGTAGTCGATGGTACTGCCCGGTGATACCTGGGTGGCACGGCCATCTTTGCCCAGGAAGATGGTTTGGTTGCAATGGGAATAGTTAATTGGTGCGAAGTCGGCGAAATCACCCTGGCGGGAAAAGAAGGCGAGGTCTCTTACCGGTGTTACGAACACGTCCGGGTCATAGAAAACCGATTCATGGTTGAGACCGATGAAATTACCGTCGTCATCGTTGCGTTCTGACCAGATCTCGATGATCTGCAGGTTGCTGGAATACTCCCAGCTCGAGTGATTAAACCAGCCCTGGATATTGGAAGTCCATGAAATGAGCACGTCACCATCCCAGAAACCTATGGTCTCCCCCATCCACTGACGCACGTCGGCGCCCAGTCGGGGTACGACACCATCCATGTTAAAACTACTATCCACTTGCACCTGGCGCAGGGCGTTACCGGTGCCACCCATAAACTGCACCCGGCCAGGAACCAGCATCACATCGAGCGGACGCGGTCCGCCGGGACCTGACCACCAACGCATGATGCCCTCGGGCCGACAGAACATGAGAGAGAATTGCGCGGCGTTGGTTTTTACCTTGTGATACATCTGCTGCACGAAGCGCTGCTGGTATTCCGGTGTCAGCAGCGATAAGACGGTGGGCATCTGGTTGGCCCAGCCCATCATCCATTGCGGCGGTTCGATGAAGTCCTGAGAGAGGTTGGCATTGGCACTGCCGCGGCGACCTGTGGCAAAGGCCAGGTCGAGGTTGCGTGAGTAACGCCCGTTCCAGTTAGGCAGGGTAGTCGCGGTATGCTGTGCCGGACCGCCTCGGGATCGCGCCTCCGCCAAAAGTGCCGCGTAGTGGTCTTCAGCCGATCTATAGGGGTAGGGGCTGACGATAGCCTCGCGTGGGTAATCGCGATCGCAATGGCCCCAGCCGGCGGTGGCCGGGTCACCATTGGCAATGGCACTAGGTCCGGAGGTGTAATCGCCATGCATGGAATCGAGTGAAATGGGACTGTTGCAGCGCCAGTAGCGCGGGTCGAGCCACAGGTCCTTGTCGAGGTAGAAATCGTTCGAGGTGAAGGCATCGCGGCCGAGGGGCGTGACACCTGCAGGAACTTGACCGCCACTTGTCACCGGGTCGTCTTCCCAGTACCAGGGTGTTACCGCACCGACCATGTCCGCTTCGGGGTAGCCGTCGAATAGATCGAGTTCGACCGGCACGGGATGGCCGCGGGACGGGGTTTGTGCAGGCGCGGCAGGTAGCGCCATAACGGAGGTGCTGTCCTGGACTGGCGGCATTTCCGCCTCGGGTGCGCACGCGGTAATCAGCTTCAAGGCGATTATCAATAAGGTATATCGGTGTGATGTTGGCATGATTGTTCTCTTGTTGTTTTTTACGGTGCCCAGGTGGCGGTGGCAGTACCCAGTGGTTGCTCACCAATGTGCACGGCACTATCAACCGAATCACAATGCATGCCGGCGGCGGGTGGTTTGCCTTCAGGGCATTTGAACAGGCCACCGACGCGGGAGCCCCCCGGCTCGCCGTTGCGCAGCGGGGTGAGGGCGACACTGAAGACCGTACCGCGTGGGAAAGTGCTGGCTGACACTCCTTCGCGCGCGCTGAAAGCGGCGCCTTCCATTTCCACGTTCCAGGTGACCCGGTTGCCGGCACCATCGCGGATCAGGGCTTCACGGGCATCGTTCAGTGGCACGAAATTGATCTGCAGGTGGCTGGCGTCCGGATTGATACCGTCGACGACGCCGGTGAAGACATAGGTTATGTCTCGGTTGTACATAGCGAAGGAATGGTGTGCATAGAGCGGGCCTGACACCGTCTGTGCAGAAAGTACTAGGATAACTGCCGCGGTGATCAGATACAGGTGCGATTTCATGTTTCCCTTTTCCCTGTCATTGTTTTAGGCTGGCCAGAGTATATGTAAAGGGCCCTGTGCCTGCCAGTTTCTGCGCCGAAGAAACTACTGACGCTTGTACGAGCAAATGTTAGTCTCATTGCGGGTCTTGACTAGGAGTCCCGCCAACCAGCTACGTATAACAAGAACATGGATTATGTCTACTCTAAAATCGCTTTTCGCTACTGTAACCCTGCTTTTCCTTGCCGCCTGTGGCGGTTCAGCCGACTCTACTGAAGGCCGTGTTCTGGCCGAAGCTGTTCCTGAACCAGCCATGTCAGATTCTGCTGGTGGTTCACTAGCTGACCTTAAGATATCCGGCTCCTACTGGATAGAGCTGTCTCCGGTCATCACCGCCGCCAACAGTTTTTACCCTGTCGTCTTACCTGTGGGCGAGGGCGGTATTACCCGCATTACTTCCGGTGAGGCCGATATCGCTACCAATGCCGAGACCCAACTACTTAGGGAATCCCTGATAAACCCGGACCTGCGCATCATTGCCACGGTTACCGAAAGTTTCTACCGCCTGGTGGGTCGTCGTTCCGCCGGCATCGAAACCCTTGCAGACCTGGCCGGCAAGCGTGTGATGCTCCCCCGCAACACCTCCGCCAACTATTATCTGGTGGCCATGCTAGACAGGGTGGGTCTGACCGAGGACGACGTCATCCTGGTGCCGCTGCCACCGGCCGACGACACCAAGGCTTCCATGGATCTGATGTCTGATGCGCTGGTCGCCGGCGAGGCTGACGTGATTTCCATCTGGGAACCCGAGCCCGACGACGCCATCGCGCAGCTTGGCGATGACGCCATCGTGCTGCAGGACCGCAGTGTTTACCGAGAGGTATTCAACTTGCATGCAAGAGCGCCGGACCTTGCCGATCCAGAAAAACGCCGCGCGATCGTCACATTCTTGCGCGCACTGCTGGATGCCACCGACGCCCTGAATGAAGACGCGGAGCTATACTGGCCGCACGTGGCTGAAGTGATTGGCTACAACGAAGAACAGATTGCCAGCGGCTGGCCTGAAATGGAATTCCCGGTGGACATCATTCCCGACATGCTAGACGTGCTTGAAACCGAGGAAGTGTGGGTAGCGAAGGAGCGGGATCGCGAACCGCGTACCCGCGAAGAACTGGCACTTTTCATTGACTATTCTGCTCTGGAAGAAGCCAAGGCGATGCCCTAAGGACAAGCCATGCCGTTTCTGTTTGCCCTGATCTTTCTGTGCTGGTTCCTCACCTGGTTTTTCCTGTTCCGAAGGAAGCCCAAGGGCATCCTTGATGACTTGCGCGAGGCCGAGCAGGCTATGAAGAATGCCTCCACGTCAGAGGATAGAGTTGCAGCAGCGAAGCGGGTGCTGGACATTATCGAGGAGGACGAACTGACTGGCGTCGTTGTGGATGATGCCCGTGCAGAGGCTGAAAAGGTGCTCCGTTTCAGATAACAGGTCAACAGCCGTGTCTGGCACAGGTGCTATTAAGGCGGCATTCTGGCTAAAAATATACATTGACCAGGGTACGCATACCCTGTACCGTGCCGGCCAAGCTACAAGTTGGTCATAGTTTGTCCCTTCCCGTACGCAGCGATTAGCGATTCACTCCGTTCTGTAAGATCCAAATTTAAGTCTCTTTTGTGCTCAGTCGCCCCAATCGGGGTTTATTTTTATTGTTTGTAATTTATAGGAGTCTTTTGCATGTCAAGCAAAGTCAAGGGAACCGTCAAGTGGTTCAACGAATCCAAGGGTTATGGTTTTATCGAGCAAGAATCCGGCAAGGATGTTTTCGCCCATTTCAGCGAAATCATAGGTGACGGGTTCAAGACCCTGGCCGAGGGCCAGCGCGTAGAATTTCTAGTAACCCCGGGCCAGAAAGGTCCCCAGGCATCACAGATCACCGCCCTATAAGGGCGCGATTTGCGTGATATGAAGTAAGGCAGGCTGGCAACAGCCTGCATTTCATTTTATGCCTGCGCCGGAAAACCGCCCAAAAAGAGCGGATTCCGCTAGAAACACCTTCTAACTCATTGACCCATATCATAAAAAACCCATTGACAAGACTTTTCAAGAGTCTTAATGTGCGCGCAGCAACGTGTTCCACCGAGTTTGCGCTACATGTCACGTCGGAATTCCTGTAATTCACGTCCTGAAGGCGCCAAATCAAGTGCACTGGTGCAAGGCCCGCCGCTCAGGCGGATTTAATTTATATCGATACAGGAATTTATCCATGTCAGAGAAAGTTAGCGGAACCGTTAAATGGTTCAACGAAAGCAAAGGTTACGGTTTCATTTCACAGGAATCCGGACCAGACGTATTTGCCCATTTCAGCGCTATTCAAGGTGACGGTTTCAAGACCTTGAAAGAAGGCCAGAAAGTCGAATTCGTAATTGGCCAGGGCCAAAAAGGTCCCCAGGCTGAGCAGATTACCGCCGTAAAGTAATCGTTTTGCGAGCTATAAAAAAAGCAGGCTAAGGCCTGCTTTTTTTTGTCCCCATTTTTTTATTTCTTCGGGTAATCCCGGAAGGTCGGGCCGGTGTATAGCTGGCGCGGCCTGCCGATCTTGAAAGGATTGGAGATCATCTCGTGCCAGTGGGCGACCCAGCCAGGGGTCCTGCCGGTGGCAAAGATTACAGTGAACAGGTTGGTCGGGATGCCTATGGCCTTCAGGATGATGCCGGAGTAGAAATCCACGTTCGGGTAAAGATTGCGGCTGACGAAGTAGTCGTCTTCCAGTGCGATGCGCTCCAGTTCCTTGGCGATTTTCAACAGCGGGTCGTTGTCATGGCCCAGTTCTTCGAGCACGTTCTTGGCAGCATCGCGCAGTACATGGGCTCGCGGGTCGAAGTTCTTGTATACACGATGGCCGAAGCCCATGAGCTTGACTGGGTCATTCTTGTCCTTCACGCGCTCGATGTACGTCGGGATGTTCTTCACGTCGCCGATTTCCTCTAGCATGGTCAGTACCGCCTCGTTGGCGCCGCCGTGAGCTGGCCCCCACAGGGCGGTGATACCGCTGGAGATACAGGCATATGGGTTGGCGCCGGTCGATCCAGCCAGCCGCACTGTGGAGGTGGAGGCATTTTGCTCATGGTCGGCATGCAGCAGGAAGATCTTGTCCATGGCGTCTGCCAGGGTAGGGCTCGGAACATACTCTTCGCAGGGCGTGGCGAACATCATGTGCAGGAAGTTCTCGGAAAAGCTCAGGTCATTGCGCGGGTACATGAACGGCTGGCCGATGGAGTATTTGTAAGTCATCGCTGCCAGCGTCGGGATCTTGGCAATGAGGCGCTCAGCCACCACCTTGCGTTCTTCTACCGATTCGATCTTGAGGTCCTTGTGGTAGAAAGCTGATAGGGCGCTTACGGCGCCAATCATGACTGCCATCGGGTGAGCGTGGCGGGGAAAACTGATGAAGAGGTTGCTGATCTGCTCGTGCACCATGGTATGGTGCTTGATATTATCGATGAATGTTTCTTTTTCTGTAGCGTTGGGCAGTTCGCCGTTCAGCAGTAAATAACAGCACTCCATGAAGTCGGATTTTTCCGCGAGCTGTTCGATGGGATACCCGCGGTACAGAAGGACGCCCTTGCCACCGTCGATATAGGTAATGGCCGAATCACAAGAGGCTGTTGACATAAAGCCGGGGTCGTAGGTGAAAATCCCCTTAGAAACCAGGCTACGGACATCAACGACGTCGGGTCCGGTTGTGCCCTCATAGACAGGTAATTCGATGGTTTCGTCTATTCCATCCACGGTCAACTGAGCTTTTTTCTCAGCCATAAGGTTTCCTCTGGAAGTGATTGAATTTCGGCGACGAACTGCAGGGAAAACTGCGCGCTGTTCGGACTGGCAACACTATCGGTTGAGTCGAAAATTGTCAATTGAGGATGCCCCGAAAAAGGCTCTTGTTCTACACCAGGTCCGCGCTACAGAAATATGTGGGCAACTCTGCTAAAAGTTCTCATAACACGCCAAAATACAACGGAAAGTTGACACGAACGAAATCGTGCAAACTTCGAGAAAAAACACGAAAAAAGATTCAATTGGAAACACGAATTAAGGCATAATAGCGTCCGCTTCCGCAATGCAACAAAAGACTGATATATTAAGTCTATTAGTATTTTATTAGTTGATAGACTATTTATAAAAAATGATTCTCTTAAGGCATTTAATGAGGGCGCAGTGAAACCAACCTCGAAAAACGAGCGGCCGGTAAATCTCGTTATCAGTACTATCCGCCTGCCCCTGGCAGCCATTACTTCCATCACCCATCGCATCTCGGGCGTCATCCTGTTCGTCGGTATCGGCTTCCTGTTGTGGATGCTCGACAGGTCACTGTCCAGCCTCGATGGCTTCAATGGCCTGCAGAAAACTCTGGCTTCACCATTTGTTACCTTTATCGTGTGGGGCGTGTTGTCGGCATTGGCATACCACATAGTAGCGGGCGTGAAGCATCTGCTTATGGATCTGGGTTTCGGCGAAAGTAAGGAAGCGGCCCCCCGCGGCGCTAAGATTGTCATTGTAGTAAGTGCCGTCCTCATTATCGCCTTGGGGGTGTGGCTGTGGTAACCAATGTAACGTCTTTTGGCCGTAGCGGTCTTTCCGACTGGCTTGTTCAGCGTGTCAGTGCGGTAATTATCCTCATGTATGTGATCTGTCATGCCGCTATCATTATCAATGCACCCGACATGGATTACCTGCAATGGCGCGCCCTGTTTGCTGATCCTGTCATGAAAATATTCAGCCTGGTCACCCTGGTAGCCCTGTCTGCCCATGCCTGGATCGGTATGTGGACAGTGGCTACCGACTATCTCACCACGCGCATGCTTGGCGAGAAGGCGACTTTCATCCGCTTCCTCTTCCTGGTTATTTGCATCGGCGTGCTCGTGGTCTATTTCCTCTGGGGCATCATGATTTTATGGAGCGTGTAAGCATTGGCTAATATCAGAACCATGACCTTTGATGGACTCATCGTCGGTGGCGGCGGGTCCGGTCTGCGTGCAGCACTCGAGTTGAGCCAGTCCGGCTACAAGACGGCCGTCATATCCAAGGTCTTTCCGACCCGTTCCCATACTGTGTCCGCCCAGGGTGGCATCACCTGCGCCATCGCCAGCACAGATCCAGATGACGACTGGCGCTGGCACATGTACGACACGGTGAAGGGCTCCGATTATATAGGCGACCAGGATGCCATCGAATACATGTGTAGCGAGGGCCCCCAGGCCGTGTTCGAACTAGAACACATGGGCCTGCCATTCTCGCGCAACCCAGACGGGCGCATCTACCAACGCCCCTTCGGTGGCCAAAGTCGTGAATACGGCAAAGGCGGGCAGGCGGCGCGTACGTGTGCCGCGGCAGACCGCACCGGCCATGCATTGCTCCATACCCTGTACCAGGCCAATCTAAAGAACGAAACTCATTTTCTTAACGAGTGGTATGCCATCGATCTTGTGAAAAACCAGTCCGGACACGTCGTTGGCCTGATTGCCATATGTATAGAAAACGGCGAGGTGGTTTTCGTCAAATCCAAGGCTACCGTGCTTGCGACTGGCGGTGCAGGGCGCATCTATGCCTCCACAACCAATGCCCTGATCAATACAGGTGACGGTATCGGCATGGCAATGCGTGCCGGTTTCCCCATGCAGGACATGGAGATGTGGCAGTTTCATCCCACAGGTATCTATGGCGCCGGCACGCTTGTTACCGAAGGTTGTCGTGGTGAGGGTGGCTACCTGATCAACAAGGACGGAGAGCGTTTCATGGAACGCTATGCACCTAACGCCAAAGACCTGGCCGGCCGCGATGTCGTTGCCCGGTCCATGATTATCGAAATTATCGAAGGACGTGGTGTCGGCCCAGAGGCGGACCATGTTCTGCTTAAACTGGACCACCTGGGCGAAAAAGTACTGAACGAAAAACTGCCGGGTATTCTCGAGCTGTCCCGCACCTTCGCTCACGTTGACCCGGTTAAAGAGCCGATTCCCGTGATCCCGACCTGCCATTATATGATGGGTGGGATACCGACCAGCATCTGGGGTCAGGCCCTGACTACCGATGGTGCTGGCAATGACTCAGTCATTGAAGGGTTGTTCTCCTGTGGCGAAGCCGCTTGCGTGTCCGTGCACGGTGCCAATCGCCTGGGTGGTAACTCTCTCCTGGACCTGGTGGTCTTTGGTCGCGCCGCCGGTATCCATATCGAGAAGATGCTTAGTGGGGGGGTAGAGCAGCAAGAAGCCAGTGAGAGCGATATCGATGCTGCAATGGCTCGCCTGCAGCGCTTAAACGATTCCTCCAGCGGCGAGAAGACTGCCGCCTTGCGCAAGGAATTGCAGAACATCATGCAGAATCACTTCGGTGTGTTCCGCCGGGGTGATTACATGCAAGAGGGTATCAAGAAGCTGCAAGATTTGCGTGAGCGCATCGACAACGTGCACCTTGAAGATAAGAGCGACATCTTCAATACGGCGCGTATCGAAGCCCTGGAACTGCAGAACCTTTACGAGGTGGCCGAAGCTACCGCCATCGCCGCCGAAGGTCGAAATGAAAGTCGTGGGGCTCATGCCCGGGAGGATTTTCCCGATCGCGACGACAAAAACTGGCTGTGTCATTCCATGTATTACCCGAAAAGCAAGACGCTGGGTAAGCGCAGCGTGAATTTTACGCCGAAGATCGTCCCCACTTTCGAGCCTAAGATCAGGACTTACTAGTAACTAGTCGCTGGTGACTAGAATGAGAAGCAGACGTGAAAGTTAGCGTATACAGATACAATCCGGAAAAAGACCTGAAGCCGACAATGCAGGATTTCCAGGTGGAAATACCTGAAGGCAAGGACATCATGGTGCTGGACGTGCTGGCACTGGTGAAGGAGCAGGACGACAGCGTTGTCTATCGTCGGTCCTGTCGTGAAGGCGTTTGTGGTTCAGACGGCATGAATATGAACGGGGTCAACGGGCTTGCCTGCATTACCCATATTTCCGAAGTGGTAAAAAACGACAAGCTGGTGTTGCGCCCCTTGCCAGGGCTACCGGTTATCCGCGATCTCGTTGTTGACATGTCAGCCTTCTACAAGCAATACGAGCGCATCAAGCCTTACCTGCAAAACGATGATCCAGTGCCTGCTATCGAGCGCCTGCAGTCTCCAGAGGACCGCGCCAAGCTGGATGGTCTCTACGAATGTATTCTGTGCGCCTGCTGTTCGACGAACTGCCCGTCCTTCTGGTGGAACCCCGACAAGTTCGTGGGACCTGCCGGATTGCTGCAGGCCTATCGCTTCCTGGCCGACAGCCGTGACACACACACCGACGAGCGCCTGGCTGACCTCGAGGATCCTTTCAGTGTGTTCCGTTGCAGAGGCATCATGAACTGTGTTGCTGTGTGCCCTAAGGGGCTCAACCCGACACGGGCGATCGGTCATATCCGTTCCATGCTCATGGAAAGGGGCACCTGACCCACATTAGTCACGGGTAATTGCACTTACTACTGACCAGCGTTTCATTAGGGGAAAAGAGATCATGCTGGATAATTTTCGCGAGTTGATGCTCGGTTCGGGTCATATCTCTGGCGGTAATTTGGACTACGTGGAGGGATTATACGAGTCCTGGCTGCAGGATCCGACATCCATATCGGACGAGTGGCAGATTTATTTCTCCAGCCTGCCACAGGTGGAGGGCGGCAACGGCCATGATGTTTCCCACGAGACCATCCTGAACCAGTTTCGAGGTCTGCCGAAACGCGGCACCGCCCCAGTACAAATCGTCAACGGTAACCAGCTGGGCAGTGTTGCCCATGCAGCCAAGCAGGTCAGCGTCGAGCAGCTCATTGCCGCTTACCGCGTGCGTGGCCACCAGCACGCCAACCTGGATCCCCTAGAGATGATGAAGCGCGAGGTAGTGCCCGACCTTGAATACAGTTATCACAATCTTTCGGCAGCAGACCTCAACACCGAATTTCTCACCGAGTCGCTGTATATGGAAGAACCGCGAGCGACTCTTTCCAGCATCATTGAAGTGCTCGATAGCATCTACTGCTCCTCCATCGGCTACGAATACATGGGCATCATCAACATGGCAGAGCGGCAATGGATCCAGCAACATATCGAGCCTAATCGTGGTAAACCCAAATTCAGTAAAGAACAGCGACTGCATATCCTGGAGCGCCTGAGCGCCGCTGAAGGCCTGGAAAAACATCTCGACGGCAAGTACCCCGGCACCAAGCGTTTCGGTCTGGAAGGCGGAGAGAGCATGATTCATGCCCTCGACGATATCATCCAGCATGCAGGCGAGGACGGTGCCAAGGAAATCGTCTTAGGCATGGCGCATCGTGGCAGGCTCAATGTGCTCGTGAATATCATGGGCAAGAACCCGGAAGAGCTCTTTGCCGAATTCGAAGGCAAGAAGGTGTACAAGACTTCTGGCGACGTGAAATACCACTCCGGTTTTTCATCAAACATCATGACGCCGGGCGGCGAAGTACACTGCAGCCTAGCCTTCAATCCCTCGCACCTGGAGATCGTTAATCCCGTGGTGGAAGGTTCCGTGCGAGCACGCCAGGATCGCAGGACGGACCCCGAGGGTGACACCGTGCTGCCCATCCTTATCCATGGCGATGCCGCCTTTGCCGGCCAGGGCGTAGTCATGGAAACGTTCCAGATGTCACAGACACGTGCCTACAAGACCGGGGGCACTGTCCACATCATCTTGAACAACCAGGTGGGTTTCACCACCTCGCGCCAGAACGACGCTAGGTCAACCGAATATTGCACAGATATCGCCAAAATGGTGCAGGCGCCCATCTTTCATGTGAACGGTGACGATCCTGAAGCGGTGCTCTTCGTGTCCCGGCTCGCCCTAGATTACCGGAACAAATTCCACAAGGACGTCGTCGTAGACCTTGTGTGTTATCGTCGCCGCGGTCACAACGAAACCGATGAGCCTAGCACCACGCAGCCGCTGATGTACCAGAAGATCAGGGCGTTGCCGACAACACGTGCACTCTACGCACAGAAACTTATCGACGAAGGGCTGGTTTCCGCGGAAAAGGCCGAGGAAATAAATTCGAACTACCGCAAGTCCCTGGATGAAGGCACTCACGTAGTGAAGTCACTTGTGAGCGTGCCAAACACAGAGTTGTTTGTCGACTGGCGTCCATACATCGGTCATTCCTGGGACATGCCCTGCGAAACGAATATTGACATTGCGCACCTGAAAGCCCTGGCGGAACGGCTTGTTACAATGCCTGAGGACTTCAAACTCAATCGCCAGGTGCAGAAGCTGATGGAAGACCGCACCAAAATGGCGAAAGGCGAACAGGCCATCGACTGGGGTTTTGCCGAGTGCCTGGCCTATGCCAGCATCGTGGCCAATAACTACAAAGTGCGTATAACAGGGCAGGATGTCTGCCGCGGTACGTTCTCGCATCGCCACGCGCTTATGCGTGACCAGATCAGTGGTAGGAGCTATGTGCCCCTAAGCCATATCTCGCCATCACAACGCAAATTTGTGATCTTCGATTCATTACTGTCCGAAGAAGCGGTATTGGCATTCGAATTCGGTTATGCAAGCACACGGCCCGATGCACTGGTGATCTGGGAAGCCCAGTTCGGTGACTTCGCCAATGGCGCCCAGGTCGTGATCGACCAGTTTGTTACCAGTTGTGAATACAAGTGGGGTCGCCTGTGCGGGCTCACCTTGCTGTTGCCGCACGGCTATGAAGGGCAGGGGCCGGAGCACTCCTCTGCACGCCTGGAACGATTCCTGCAGCTGTGTGCTGAACACAATATCCAGGTCTGCGTTCCCACCACGCCGGCCCAGGTTTTCCATATGCTGCGCCGCCAGGTGATCCGCCCGCTGCGCAAGCCTCTGATCGTTATGACTCCGAAGAGTCTGCTGCGTCATCCTGAGGCAGTATCCAACCTGACAGAGTTGTCCGAAGGAGCGTTCCAGCTGGTCATTCCGGAAACTGATGAGGATATTGATCCGTTGAAAGTGAAGCGTGTGGTGATGTGTAGTGGCAAGGTGTACTACGAGCTGCGTAAGAAGCGTCGCGAGGAAGGCCTCAAGGATGTCGCCATCATTCGTCTTGAGCAGCTGTACCCGTTTCCGGAAGACATGTTGTATGAGGTGCTCAAGCAGTACAAGAATTACGAGAAAGTTGTCTGGTGCCAGGAAGAACCGCAGAACATGGGTGCCTGGTACCCGAGTCAGCACCACATGAAGAAAGTAATCAATCGCGACCGCCCGAGCTTCCAGCTCGAATATGCCGGCCGTCCAGGTTCAGCCGCCCCCGCGGGCGGTTACATGGCCTTGCACAATGCTCGCCAGGACCTGCTGGTGAAACAGGCGCTCGGACTGGCCGAGAACGAATAATCGCTGGCGAAGAAATAACTGAGCTCGCCGCCAGGTGAGAAAAGGAAAGTCACATGACCATAGAAATCAAAGCGCCCACGTTACCCGAATCGGTTCCCGACGGCACGATTGCCACCTGGTATAAAAAACCGGGTGAAAGTGTTGCACGCGATGAGCTGCTGGTTGATATCGAAACCGACAAGGTGGTCCTGGAAGTGGTGGCGCCGGCTGACGGCGTCCTGCAGGATATTAAAAAAGGTGAGGGCGACACTATTGTCAGTAACGAAGTACTCGCTGTGTTTGCCGAGGGTGAAATCAGCAAGGACGCTGCGATAACTGCGTCGCCTGCGGCCGCCGTAGTTGCGCCAGCCGTTGTTGTAGAAGAGGAAGAAGACAAGAGTTCTGAGGCCGTGCTGATGAGTCCTGCGGCGCGTAAGCTGGTCGAAGAGAATAAGCTCGACCCCGAGCAGATTACGAGCACTGGCAAAGATGGTCGCCTCACCAAAGAAGACGTACTCAACCACCTAAAGGCGCCGGCTGCGAAAGCTCAACCGGCGCCTGCTAACGTTCCGTCAGCACCGAAACCGGCGCCCGCACATGTCATTGCGCCATCAAGCGGTCGTGCCGAAGAGCGTGTTCCAATGACTCGTCTGCGCGCCAAGGTCGCCGAACGCCTGCTTCAGGCCACCCAGACCACCGCCATGCTGACCACATTCAACGAGGTAGACATGTCGGCTGTGATGGAACTTCGCAATAGGTACAAAGATGCCTTTGAGAAACAGCATGACGGCACGCGCCTTGGCTTCATGTCCTTCTTTGTCAGGGCAAGCGTGGAGGCCCTGAAGCGATTCCCTGCCGTTAATGCCTCCATCGACGGTAACGACATCATATATCACGGTTACCAGGACATTGGTGTGGCAGTGTCTTCTGATCGCGGCCTGGTCGTTCCGGTTCTGCGCGACGCCGATGCCATGAGCCTGGCGGATATCGAGAAATCCATTCGCGACTATGGTCTCAAGGCCCGAGACGGCAAGCTGTCCATTGAAGAGATGACTGGCGGCACCTTCACGATTTCCAACGGTGGTGTATTTGGCTCGTTGTTATCGACGCCGATTCTCAACCCGCCGCAGACGGCGATACTCGGCATGCACAAGATTCAGGAGCGACCAATGGCTGTTAAGGGCGAGGTGAAAGTGCTGCCCATGATGTACCTGGCACTGTCCTACGACCACCGAATGATCGATGGCAAGGAAGCCGTTCAGTTCTTGGTGACTATCAAGGACTTGCTGGAAGATCCCGCGCGTATCTTTCTGGAGGTCTAGAAGCCAACAGCAGCATCGCGGTACAACCTATATTGCACAAAAGAGAGTTTTGAGAACACAGGATTCAACCATGGCAGATTATGATGTGATAGTTATCGGCGCAGGCCCCGGCGGTTACGTTGCCGCGATTCGTGCCGCACAGCTTGGTATGAAGACCGCCTGTGTGGAGAAATGGATCGATGCCGACAGCAAGCCGGTCTATGGTGGTGTCTGTCTTAACGTCGGCTGTATTCCATCGAAGGCGTTGCTCGATTCCTCACACAAATACCACGAGGCCAGCCATGCCTTCGACGTGCACGGGATTAAGGTCGGTAAAATCGACATGGACGTCCCTGCCATGATCGCGCGCAAGGAAAAAGTGGTCAAACAACTGACGGGCGGCATTGCCGGACTATTTCGTGCCAACAAAGTGGAAGGTATTTCAGGTACCGGTAAGCTGCTTAAGGATCGCAAGGTCGAGATCACTGACAAAGACGGCAAGAAACAGACGTTGACGGCCGATAACATAATCCTCGCCGCGGGTTCCGTGCCTATCGAGATCCCGCCGACACCGCTGGACGGAGACACTATCGTCGACTCCACCGGCGCCCTGGAGTTCAGGGCCGTACCGAAACGGCTCGGCGTCATCGGTGCCGGCGTCATCGGACTGGAACTCGGTTCCGTCTGGTCGCGCCTGGGCGCTGAAGTAGTCGTCCTTGAAGCGATGAACAGCTTTCTGCCCATGATCGACCAGCAGATTGCCAAGGAGGCCATGAAGATCCTGACCAAGCAGGGTCTAGACATCCGGCTTGGTGCCAAGGTCACCGGCAGTGAACTGAAGAAAGGCAAGGCCAGAGGTGTGAAAGTTACCTACGAGGACAAGGATGGTATAAAAGAAGAGAATTTCGACAAGCTGATCGTCTGTGTCGGCCGAAAACCGCAGACAGAAGGCCTGCTCAGTGACGATTGCGGTGTGAAGCGAGACCAGCGTGGATTTATCGAGGTGGACGATCATTGCGGCACCGGTGTGCCAGGTGTCTATGCTATCGGCGATATCGTGCGCGGGCCGATGCTGGCACACAAGGCGTCGGAAGAGGGCGTCATGGCGGCAGAATACATCGCTGGTCAAAAAGCCTCGATGAATTATGGCCTTATTCCCTCCGTTATTTATACTCACCCGGAAATCGCCGCGGTTGGTAAGACTGAGGAACAACTCAAGGCCGATGGCGTTGAGTATAAATCAGGCGTGTTCCCGTTTGCCGCCTCAGGTCGCGCCCTTGCCGCAAACGATGCCGACGGCATGGTGAAGATGCTGGCGGATGCCAAGACCGACCGCGTGCTGGGTTGCCACATCATTGGTCCATCCGCTGCCGACCTGGCACAAGCGGTCGTTGTGGCGATGGAATTCAGCACCAGTGCCGAGGACATCGGCATGACAGTATTTTCGCACCCGGCCTTGTGCGAGGCTGTCCATGAAGCTGCGCTGGCCGTGAATGGTCATGCCATCCATATCGCCAATCGCAAGAACAAATAGCAACTCAAATCAGCAGCGTTGGTTAACAATACAAGGAAGAAACCTGACCCATGAATTTACACGAATACCAGGCCAAGAAAATTTTTGCCGATTACGGGTTGCCGGTGTCGAAAGGCTTTGCCTGCGGCAATGCCCAGGAAGCCGTGGATGCATCTCATCGAATAGGTGGTGACAAGTGGGTAGTCAAGGCCCAGGTGCATGCCGGTGGTCGCGGTAAGGCTGGCGGCGTTAAGCTTGTTTCCAGCAAAGAAGAGATCGAGGCCTTCGCCAATCAGTGGTTGGGCAACCGCCTAGTGACCTACCAGACCGACAAGGAAGGCCAGCCGGTTTATAAGATTTTGGTCGAGGAATGCACCGACATTGATAAAGAGTTATACCTGGGTGCAGTGGTTGACCGTGGTTCGCGTCGCATCGTGTTTATGGCGTCCACGGAGGGTGGTGTCGAAATCGAGAAAGTGGCCCATGAAACGCCGGAAAAAATATTGCGCGCCACCATCGACCCGCTTGTCGGTCCGCAACCCTTTCAAGGCAGGGAAATGGCCTTCAGGTTGGGCTTGTCGGGGGACCAGATAAAACAATTCACGAAGATCTTCCTCGGCCTCGCGAGAATGTTTGTGGAGTGCGACCTGTCTCTGCTGGAAATCAACCCACTGGTCATCACCAAGACCGGTGACCTGCACTGTCTGGACGCAAAACTGAATATCGACGGCAATGCGCTCTACCGCCAGCCGAAACTGAAAGAAATGCACGACCCCACCCAGGACGACGAACGCGAAGTGCACGCTGCCAACTGGGATCTGAACTACGTCGCACTGGACGGCAGTATTGGCTGCATGGTGAACGGGGCAGGGCTCGCTATGGGTACCATGGATATCGTCAAACTTTATGGTGGTGAACCGGCCAACTTCCTCGATGTGGGCGGCGGTGCTACCAAGGAACGCGTTTCCGAAGCATTCAAGATCATCCTGTCAGACGAAAAGGTGAAAGCGGTGCTTGTGAATATATTCGGCGGCATCGTGCGTTGTGACCTCATCGCAGAGGGCATCGTCGGCGCCGTGGAAGAAGTCGGCGTAAAAGTACCAGTAGTCGTCAGGCTAGAAGGCAACAATGCTGAACTAGGCAGCAAGGTGCTTAAGGACAGTGGGCTGAACATCATCGCCGCCTCGAGCCTGACAGAAGCCGCACAAGCTGCCGTGAAAGCCGCAGGAGGTGCGAAATGAGCATTCTGATCAACAAGAACACCAAGGTTATCTGCCAAGGCTTCACGGGTTCACAGGGTACGTACCACTCCAAGCATGCTATAGAATATGGCACCAACATGGTCGGTGGTGTAACACCGGGCAAGGGCGGGCAGACCCATCTCGACCTGCCGGTGTTCAACACGGTCAGTGAGGCGGTCGGTGAAACCGGTGCCGAGGCCTCGGTCATCTACGTCCCTGCACCGTTCTGCAAGGATTCGATACTCGAGGCAGCCTTTGCCGGTATCAAGCTCATCGTCTGCATCACCGAGGGTATCCCTACGTTGGATATGCTGACGGTGAAAGTGAAATGTGATGAACTAGGCGTACGCCTTATAGGTCCGAACTGCCCGGGGGTAATCACACCGGGAGAATCCAAGATCGGCATCATGCCTGGCCATATTCACTTGCCGGGCAAAGTCGGCATTGTGTCCCGGTCCGGTACGCTTACCTACGAGGCAGTCAAGCAGACAACAGACTACGGTTTTGGCCAGTCCACCTGCGTAGGCATCGGCGGTGATCCCATTCCTGGCTCCAATTTCATCGATATACTGGGCCTCCTCGAAGAGGACCCGCAGACAGAGGCGATCGTCATGATCGGCGAGATCGGCGGCACCGCGGAAGAAGAGGCTGCCAGGTTCATCAAGGCCAACGTCAGTAAACCGGTGGTCTCCTACATTGCGGGTGTCACCGCGCCGGCCGGTAAGCGTATGGGGCATGCGGGGGCAATCATTTCCGGCGGCAAGGGTACTGCTGAGGAAAAATTCGCTGCTCTCAATGATGCAGGCGTCACGACCGTCCGTAGTCTGGCTGAAATCGGCGATGGACTGAAAAAAGCGGCAGGCTGGTAACTGGCCAGATAGTAATTTCCCGCTATTCAAAAGACCCGTGATTACCGCCATTTTCCAGGGCGGAAAAACGTTTTTTTAAGACCAGAAAACACTTCTGAAAGCACCCTAGTTTTGGGCAGAAATCCTTTAATTTTTTAGGGATTAAAGTGTTCAATCTGGCACGAGTATTTGATATGCTCACCTGCCTCAGGGATGAACGATAGTACTTAGGGAAGGCGATTAAGCAGAAATTTTTACGAATAATACGGTGCTCCAAATTCTGGAGCCGGTTCGTTAGGTGAGGGGAATTACCTTTCGAATAGACTTTTGGGACTTTTCCTGCGTCCAAAGAAATAACCAACATATAAAAGTTGGAAAGTCGTTGGATGTCAGGTGAGTACCCGGTGGTCTACTCATCATTAGATTTTCTTAAACAAGTGGGATTACACATGATCTACCATCGTTTCAAGCAAGGGATTCTTGTTCCTTTATTAATGTTACCGGTCTTGCTCGGTATCGGTTCAGTTTCAGCACAGGATACTGTCATCGACACCAGCATTCTGGACAGGGCAAATGATGCGGCAGGCGAAGCCATAGCCGCAGCTGCTGAAGCCCAAATCAGGATCAACCAGCTGTCAGACCAGGCTGATGAACTGATCCAGGAATACGGCGAGGTCGCCAAGATCGTGGATGGTCTTGAGGTTTACAACGCCGGTTACCGCAGGACCATCGCAGAACAGGAAAAACGCATCGCTGAGTACAACCAGTCAATCGAAGATGCCGCTGCCCTGCAGAGGCAGGTGCCGCCGCTGATGGAAAGGATGATGGTTGCCCTTGAGCAGTTCGTTGAACTGGACATGCCGTTCCTGGTAGACGAAAGGCAGGCCCGTCTTGATCTGATCCGCGACACCTTCAGCGATTCCAGTGTAAACGTTGCAGAAAAGTTCCGTCTTGTACTTGCTGCATACCAGCAGGAAATCAACTACGGCAGGGTCATGCAGCACTACACCGATACCCTGGAACTGGGCGGTGTCGAGCGTGACGTGGATATTCTGCGCGTTGGCCGAATCGCACTGCTGTATCAAACCAGCGACCAGACCCAGACAGGTGTGTGGGACAAAAACTCCAACCAGTGGGTAACCCTGGAAGATAGTTATCGTCGCCCCGTGGCCAACGCCATCAGAATGGCGCAGGACCTGGCCAGCATGGAAATTCTTGAATTACCGATTCACGCGCCGGAGTAAGCAATAATGAAATTCGCAAAGATTATTAAGCCAGTTATAGTTTCACTGATTTGTGTAACTTCTACCCTGGCCTTCGGCCAGCAGCAAGCAGCCAACCTGAGCAACCTTCTCGAATTGGTTGAGCAGCGCCGCCTGAGTGAAACCGAAGAAAGCCGCCAGCGTACACAACAGTTCCAGCAGAATGTTAACCAGCGCCAGTCCCTGCTCAACGAGATGGTACAGCGCCGCGAAACCGAGGAACGTATTTCTGTTGACCTGGAAAACACCTACAACCAGAACGAAATCACCAAAGCGCAGCTGTTCGAAACTCTGCAGGAACGTCTCGGTGACCTGGACGAACTTTTTGGCACTATCGCTGGTGTCGTGGGTGATACCCGCAGCCAGTTTGAGGTTTCCCTGATTTCAGCCCAGTACCCCGGCCGTGAAGAGTTCCTGACCGAACTGGCCGCGATCATGGGTAGTGATTCCCAGCTGCCTAGCATAGAACAACTGGAAAGACTGTGGTTCTACCTGCTGCAGGAAATGACAGAATCTGCCAACGTTGCCAGTTTCACTGCCAGCGTCGCCCAGCCTGACGGCACCCAGGCCAGCCAGGACGTGGTACGTATAGGTTCCTACCAGATTGTTTCCAGCGGCCAGTATCTGGAATATGACGCCAACACTAAGCGTCTGAGCGTGCTGCCCAGCCAGCCAGCCAATTACACTGACTCTGCTGCCTCTATCCAGGCTGCTACCGGCGGCTTCACCATGGTGGGTGTTGACCCGACTGGTGCCCAGGGTGGCTCCTACCTGGCAGCCCTGATCAGCTCACCTTCCTTCCGTGAAAGGTACTGGGAACAGGGTCGTACCATCGGCCAGATCATTATCTTTGTCGGTCTGTTCGCAGCCCTGCTGGCTGTGGAAAGGATGATCACCCTGACCTTGGTCAACTCCAAGGTTAAGCGCCAGCTGAAAAACCCGGATCGTCCAAGCAAGAACAACCCTCTGGGTCGTGTGCTTATGGTTTATGAGGCAGACAAGAATATGGATATTGAAACCCTCGAACTGAAGCTCGGAGAAGCCATCCTGCTGGAAACACCGCCGCTGGAGCGCTTCCTGACCCTGCTTAAAATTATCGCCACGGTAGCCCCGCTGGGCGGCCTGCTGGGTACGGTGACCGGTATGATCACTGTGTTCCAGGCCATCACCCTGTTCGGTACCGGTGACCCGCAAATCATGGCGGGCGGTATCTCTGGCGCCCTGGTAACCACTGTACTGGGTATCGTAGTCGCGATCCCGACCATCCTGTTCCACACCATAGTGAAGTCACGCAGTGACAATGTGATTCACATTCTGGAAGAACAGGCCACTGGCATTATCGCCAGAAGGGCGGAAGCGACAGCCAAGGCATCATAAGCTAAACGAAAAGCCAATCTGAAGCTGGAGAATAGCTTATGTTAGAAACATTGAGTTTGAGTTTTGAGGCCATCGACGTTTTCATGGAACGCGGTGGCCCCGTTCTCAATTTCATCGCCTTATTGCTGTTTGTGAAATGGAGCCTGATGATTGAACGCTTCTGGTTCCTGAGAACAGTGCACAAGAAAAATGTGGTCAAGGCCCTGTCAGAATGGGAAGCCAGGAATGACAAGAAATCCTGGAATGCCCACGCCATCCGTCAGGAACTCATCTCCCGCGTTACCCTGGACCTCAGGTCCACCCTGCCGCTGATCGAAGTGCTGGTTGTTGTATGCCCGCTCTTCGGTCTGCTGGGTACGGTAACCGGCATGATTGAGGTGTTCTATGTCATGGCTGTGACAGGTGGCGGTGACGCCAAGCAGATGTCCGGTGGTGTAGCCCGGGCAACCATACCTACTATGGCAGGGATGGTCGGTGCGCTGTCAGGTATCTTTGCCAGCAATATTCTTAAAGTGCGGACCAACCGTGAACTGCAGCTGCTTGAAGATCACCTTGAAATCAAGCATGCCAGTTAAATCTGACACTTACTATAAGACTGAATAGGTTGTCGGAAAGGAATTTATATGAAAGGTTTTGCCAAAGAAAAAGCAGACGAGCAAGCAGGGGAGATCGACCTTACCCCGATGCTGGATGTGGTTTTTATCCTGCTTATCTTCTTTATTGTTACTTCAGTATTTGTGAAGGAAGCCGGCTACGAAGTGCTGTACCCGGAAGCCTCCACTGTAGAGCCCACCTCGGGTGACCCGATCCTTATCGCCGTCTCCCCGCTGGGTGAAATCTGGATGGACAAGGATATTATCCCGCCGCGTAATCTGAGACTCAGGCTTGAGCAGCGATTGGCCGAATCGCCCAATGCCTGTGTAGTCATCCAGGCAGACCAGGCGGCGACCAATGAATTCGTGCTGATGATCATGAATGCAGCACGGGAAGCCGAATCTGGATGCACCCAGATAGCTGCAGAGGAATAAGACATGGTCAGATTATTTAATATTGGATTTGCCGTAGTATTTGCTTCAGCAGTAACCTTTTCACTGTTCTTCCTGATGCAGTTTTTGATCTCGATGGACCAGTCCGAACCTGAGCAGGGCGAAGTCCGCAAGATTGCCGACATCACCATGCCTGAAATTGAACTGACAGTTCAGCGCCAGGAACCGAAACCGGAAGAACCTGACGTGCCGGAAGAAATTCCCGACTTGCCTGAGCCCGATTTGTCGCTCGACGCGCCTACCGGTGAAGGGCTGAACCTGGCGCGTGTAGAAGTGGACATGGGCGGCCTCGACAACAGTGCCTCCATCTCTGCCAGCGACTCTGAGATGCTGCCGATTGTGACCATCGAGCCGCAATATCCGCAGAGAGCCGCCTCCAGAGGTATTGAAGGCTGGTGCCTGGTGCAGTTCACTGTTACTGCACAGGGTACAGTTGATGAGAATAGTATCGAGGTTGTAGATGCGGATCCGGAAAATATCTTCGACTCCTCTTCCCGTCGCGCCGTTTCCCGATTCAAGTTCAATCCTCGTGTATCAGACGGTGTGGCCGTACCGGTACCTGGCGTGAGATACCTGTTTCGCTACAACCTAGCAGACAACTAAGGCAGACACACAAGAGAGAAAATTGATGAGACAGATTATTTTTCCACAGCTGCTGCCGAACCTGGTGAAGTATGTCTTCGCCGCATTCATGATAATGGCACTGCCGTTTGTATATGCCCAGGACGATGACAACGGTCGCCGCGCACCACCTGAAGCTCGTTCTTCCCAGACGCTTAGCCGCCAGGTGTTCACCCGCATCAACGAGGTAATGGAGCTTCGTGATATGGAAAATTACGTGGAAGCGCTTCAGGTTCTGGGCGAGGTCAGAGAATTGTTCGATCGTGATCGGTTGAATGACCGTGAAAAATTTGTCATGTGGCAGTTTTTCGCCAATATCTTCCAGATCCAGGAGAACTACGACCAGGCCATCGAGGCCTACGAGCAGATCATGCTTCTGCCCAACCTGACACAAGAGCAGCTCGAGCAGACTCTGTTCTACCTGGGCTCCCTGTATTATGTGCAGGAAAAGTTTGAACAGGCCATCCAGCAGTTCACCGAATATAATCGCGTGGCGCTGACGCCCAACGATGATGTGTATTTCCGTATTGGCACGGCACATTACCAGTTGGAACAGTTCCCGGAAGCCATCCCGTTCATCCTGCGAAACATGGAAATTCTGCGTTCAAATAACGAAGCGGTACCCAAAAATACATACGATCTGCTGCGAGCCCTGTACTTCAACGTTGAAGACTACGAGAAGGCTTACCAGGTCCTGCGTGAGTCCGTCGTACTTTTTGACGATCAGGATGACTGGGTGCTGTTGCCAGCCGTTTTAGGCCAGATAGAGCGTTTCCAGGAGCAGGCTAGGTCCTACTACGTGAACGATGCCTTGGGGCACCTGGATTCAGACGCGCAGTTGATCAATCTTGCCGCACAGCTGTATAACAATGATTACCCCTATGGCTGTGCCCGCATTATCGAACGCGGTATGGCTGACGGCATCATCGAGCAGGATGAAGGCAACCTGTCCTTCCTGTCCACCTGTTATCAGATCGCACGCGAGGATGAAAAAGCTGCGCCGCCGCTTGAAAGGGCGGCCGCCATGTCCGATGACGGAGAATTGTATGCCCGCCTTGGCAGGATCTACTCCACCATGACCGAGTGGGATAAGGCTATCGACGCTTTCCGCCAAGCCATGGATAAGGGTGATCTTGATCGTCCGGATCAGGCCTACCTGTCAATGGCCCGCGCCTTTATGGAGCTTAATCGCTACGACGAAGGTCTTGAAGCGGCACGTGCGGCCCAGCGTGATGAACGTAGCAGAGACACTGCCCGCACATGGGTAACCGTACTGACCCGTGAAAAGGAACGTTACGAGACTATCCAGCGTCAGCGCCGGGAACTGGCTGAATTCTTCCGTTAATCCGCGACAAAGACATACCTAACAACAATAACAATAAAGCAGTAAGTAGTGAAAAACGCATCTAAGGATGCGTTTTTTTTTGGCCTTGAAAAAGCTTTAAACGCCCATACTTATGGGGGTGGTATTACTGACATGAGACCAGCCAACATGGGTATTGAAGCCAAAAAAGAAACACTGGGTTTCCAAACGGAAGCCAGGCAATTACTGCAGCTGATGATCCATTCCTTGTATTCAAACAAGGAAATTTTCCTCCGCGAACTTATATCCAATGCCTCAGATGCGGCCGACAAATTGCGTTTTGCTGCCCTGGCAAAACCTGAATTTTTGGAAGACGATCCTGACCTAAAAATTACCGTCGATTACGACCCGAAGAAGAAAACCATAACCATCAGTGATAACGGTATCGGTATGAACCGGGACGATGTCATTGATAATCTGGGTACCATCGCCAAGTCGGGTACAGCCCAGTTTCTCGAATCCCTCACCGGTGATGAGAAAAAGGATTCACGCCTGATAGGCCAGTTCGGTGTGGGCTTCTATTCAGCCTTCATCGTTGCCGACAAGGTGGAAGTATTCAGTCGCAAGGCCGGCGAACCTGCCACGCAAGGCGTGAAATGGGAGTCAGCAGGGGAAGCCGATTTCAACGTGGAATCAGTTGAAAAGGTGGACAGGGGTACCCGCATCGTTCTATACCTTAAGAAGGAAGAGAAGGAATTTGCCGAGAGCTATCGCCTGCGTAGCATCGTTAGAAAATATGCCGACCATATTTCCATCCCTGTAATGATGGTGAAGGAAGAATATGGCGAGGATAAAAAGAAGGCGGACAAAAAGACGGCGGAATACGAAGCGGTCAACACGGCCCAGGCGCTCTGGACACGCCCACGCACCGAACTCAAGGATGAGGAATACAAGGAGTTCTACAAATACATTAGTCACGATTTCGAGGATCCGCTGGACTGGAGCCACAACAAGGTCGAAGGCAAACTGGAATACAGCAGCTTGTTATACCTACCGGCACGTGCCCCTTATGATATGTGGAACCGGGATGCATCCCGAGGCCTGAAGCTTTACGTACAGCGTGTGTTCATCATGGACGATGCCGAGCAATTCCTACCGCTGTACCTGCGTTTTGTTAAGGGCGTGGTCGATTCCAACGATATATCCTTGAACGTGAGCCGAGAAATCCTGCAGAAGGACCCCGCCGTGGACTCTATGAAGAGTGCACTAACCAAGCGTGTCCTGGATATGCTGGCGAAGCTAAAAAAGAAGGACAAGGATGCCTACCAGAAATTCTGGAATGAATTCGGTCAGGTACTCAAGGAAGGTCCGGCCGAGGATTACGCAAACCGGGAAAAGATTGCCAAACTGCTGCTGTTTGCCACGACTCATACGGATACATCACTCCAGGATCAGTCGCTTGAGGATTACGTTTCCCGCATGCAGGAAGGCCAGAACAAGATCTATTATATTGCTGCCGAATCTTTCAACACGGCAAAGAACAGTCCGCACCTGGAAGTGTTCCGCAAGAAAGGTATCGAGGTGTTCCTGCTGTCAGACCGTGTCGATGAATGGTTCATCAGCCACCTGATGGAGTTTGACGGTAAGTCCTTCCAGGACGTCACCCGTGGTGAACTGGACCTGGGCAAGTTGGATTCCGAAGAGGAGAAAAAACAATTTGATGAAATGGACAAACAGGCAGAGCCGTTGCTCAAACGCCTCAAGGAGAGCCTGGGCGATGCTGTCTCAGAAGTACGCACCACTCACAGGCTGACGGATTCCCCTGCCTGCCTTTCCATTGCAGAACATGACATGGGCGCCCAGATGCGCAAGATCATGGAAGCTGCCGGCCAGAAGATGCCAGATTTCAAACCCATCTTTGAAATTAACCCAACCCACCCACTGGTGGCGAAGCTGGATGCCGAAGCCGATGAGGCCCGCTTCAACGATCTGGCTACCATCCTGTTCGACCAGGCCAGCCTGGCAGAAGGCGGGCAACTGGATGACCCGGCCAGTTATATCCGCAGGCTTAACAAGCTCCTGCTCGACCTGAGTGGGCAGTAAGCTGCAGCATGGCAGGGCGTGCCAGCCGGCGCGCCCTCTACCAGCCGACCTTATCTAGCCGGCCTTCTCACCACGATAGTTGCATTCCGTTCATGCCGCTCTATACAATCATTGGCCGGGAAGCCTATACAGCCTTGAGGGGAACATCATGAACAAACCCATTATGAGAACGATTACCGGCCTTGTTGCCTTTTTTGCTACCGCTGCGGTCATTGCCCAGTCCTACATGGTACCAGCCGATACGCCCGCCAATATTCGTCGTGCTGTGGAAGCTACCGATCGCGCTGATGCAGCGCGCGCGCGAGATGCCGGTCGTAAACCAGCCCATATCCTGGCGCTGGCAGGTATCGGGGAAGGTGACCACGTCGCTGAACTGACCAGTTTCGGCCAGTATTACACGCCCATGCTAGTCGAGGCCGTCGGGCCATCCGGCATGGTTGAAATGTACGACCTGCCTGCACTGGCCGCATTTCAGGAAGGAGGCGTAGGCAGAGCTGGACAGGCTTTCGCGGATGCCCACGCAAATGCCAACTACACCATTACGGAATACAACAGTATCAACCTGCCAACTGACCTGGATATCGTGTTCAACATTCTCTCGTACCATGACTTCCCGGCCATGGGAGTGGACCCGGCCACCTTGAATGGCCGTGTCTTCAATGCTCTCAAATCCGGTGGACGTTACGTGGTGGTTGACCATGCCGCGGCTGCGGGTTCAGGTTGGGACGTGGCCGGCACCATTCATCGCATCGAAAAAAGCGTGATCATTGATGAGGTGACCGGCGCCGGATTCGAGCTGGCGACCGACAGTGACATCCTGGCCCATCCGGAGGATGATCACTCCAGCAGGGTCTTTGCTATGCGTGGCGATACTGATCGCGCTGTTCTGATTTTCCGCAAGCCCTGACATTACGACGCCTGCCAGAAGCAGGGCGATAAGATTAAGGCAGGATTTAATAAAGGTGCCGGGTATTTCCCGGCACTTTCAATAATGGCTGAACGGAGAGGTCAGCCGGCAAGTGACGCCTGGGCCTGGTTGAACAGTGTGCTCGGACACATGGCGCTGGCACAGAGGGCCGGGTCGGGCTTGTAGTAGCCGCCCAGTTCAACCGGCTTGCCCTGAATGGTGTTCAGTTCATTCACTATAGCATCTTCTCCGCTTGTCAGTGTTTTCGCGATGGCAGTGAAGGCAGACTTGAGTTCGGCATTTTCTGATTGCTCTGCCAGTGCCTGCGCCCAGTAAAGCGCCAGGTAGAAATGGCTGCCGCGGTTATCCAGCTCCCCCACGTCGCGCATCGGGCTGCGATTTTCCATCAACAGTTTGCCGGTCGCTTCATCCAGGGTCTTTGCCAGCACCAGTGCCTTGCTGTTTCCCGTAGTCTGCCCAAGGTGTTCCAGGGAGGCGGCCAGAGCCAGGAATTCTCCCAGGGAATCCCAGCGCAGGTGATTTTCTGCCTCGAATTGCTGAACGTGCTTGGGCGCCGAACCGCCGGCGCCGGTTTCGAACATGCTGCCCCCGTTCATGAGTGGCACGATGGACAGCATTTTGGCGCTGGTGCCCAGTTCGAGAATGGGGAATAGGTCGGTCAGGTAGTCCCTTAGGACGTTGCCGGTGACAGAAATCGTGTCCTTGCCTTCCTTCATGCGCTCGAGTGAAAAACGTGTCGCTTCCACTGGGGACATGATATGGATCTCCAGGCCTTTGGTGTCATGATCGGCCAGGTAGGTATTCACCTTCTTGATAAGTTCCGCGTCATGGGCGCGTGCCGGGTTAAGCCAGAACACGGCAGGGGTGTTCGACAAGCGGGCACGGTTGACGGCCAGCTTCACCCAGTCCTGGATCGCCGGGTCCTTCACCTGGCACATGCGCCAGATGTCGCCGGCATCCACGTCGTGGGACAGCAGTATGTCGCCCTTGCCGTTGACCACGCGGATGGTACCGGCCTTCGTCAATTCAAAGGTCTTGTCGTGTGAACCGTATTCCTCGGCCTTCTGGGCCATCAGGCCAACGTTGGGAATGGAGCCCATGGTGCGCGGATCGAAGGCGCCGTTCTTTTTGCAGAAATCGATGGTTTCCTGGTAGACGTCGGCATAGCAGCGGTCAGGGATGACAGCCAGGGTGTCATGCAGTTTCCCATCTGGCCCCCACATCTTGCCGGATGCACGAATTGCGGCCGGCATGGAGGCGTCGATGATGATATCGCTCGGTACATGCAGGTTGGTGATGCCCTTGTCGGAATTCACCATGGCCAGCGGCGGGCGGGCATCATAGCAGGCCTGGATGTCGGCATTGATTTCCGCCTTCTTGTCAGCGGGCAGGGTATCTATCAGTGACAACACGGCACCAAAGCCATTATTCGGGTTGACGCCAAGTTCGGCAAAGGTGTCGGCATGTTTTTCAAACACGTCGCTAAAAAACACGGATACGGCATGGCCGAACAGGATGGGGTCTGACACCTTCATCATGGTGGCTTTCAGGTGCAGGGAAAGCAGCACACCGCTGGCCCTGGCTTCGTCGATGGCCCTGGCTAGGAATTTACGCAGGGCCTTACTGCGCATCACGCAGGCGTCGATAACCTCTCCGGGCTGGAGCGGCGCATCTTTTTTCAGGATGGTCACCTTGCCGGTGGCATCGATGAATTCGATGCGGAAGGTATCGGCAGTGTCCATTGTGCGGGAAATTTCACTGCCATAGAAGTCGCCTTCATCCATGTGCGCAACACGTGTCTTCGAGTCGGCAGACCAGGTCCCCATGGAATGCGGATTTTGTCTGGCGTACTGCTTGACCGCGCCGGGTGCACGGCGGTCGGAGTTGCCTTCACGTAGCACTGGGTTGACGGCACTGCCCTTGACGCGGTCATAGCGCTCCTTGATGTCGCGCTCTTCGTCGTTTTGCGGGTTTTCAGGGTAATCAGGCAGGGTATAACCCTTGGCCTGCAATTCCTTGATGGTCGCCGTCATTTGCGGCAGGGAAGCGCTGATATTTGGCAGCTTGATGATGTTGGCCTCCGGTTTCAGCGCCAGCTGGCCCAGGTAGGCCAGGTCGTCGGACTGAACCTTGTCCTTCGGTAGGTAATCCGGGAATACGGCGATAATGCGTCCGGCCAGGGAAATGTCACGGGTCTCGACATGGATGCCGGATGAGGCGGTAAAGGCCTTGATCACTGGCAGCAGTGAATAGGTGGCTAACGCAGGGGCTTCGTCGGTCAGGGTATAGATTATGGTCGGTTTCTCGGACATGCTGTTCCTGGTCAGTTTATATAACTAGTTGATTTTAATGCTGAATAACGGACCGAAGCCCGAGCATCATGCGGCGCGCATTATAGCAACATGGCCGGATACGTTACATCTTTTCCAGCGTTTCGATACCGAGTAGTGCCAGACCCTGCCTGATCGTGCGCGCAGTCAGGTGGCACAGACCGAGGCGTGAATTACGCAGGACCGGTTCTGCTTTTAAAACCGGGCATGCTTCATAGAAACGCATGTAGGTGCCGGCCAGATCGTAAAGATAGAGACAGAGCTGGTTGGGGAAACAGTCATCGGCCACCTGGTTTACCATCTCCGCAAATTGCAGAAGTTTCAGTGCGAGCTGTTTCTCGGCAGACTCGGTAATAGCTATGGAGAAGTTTTCGTCTGTTGCATCCTCACGACGGAAAATACTGCGGATGCGTGCATAGGCATACAGCAGGTAGGGTGCCGTGTTGCCGTCAAAGGACAGCATGGTGTCCCAGTCGAAGACATAGTCACTGTTGCGGTTCTTGCTCAGCTCGAAATACTTGATGGCGGCTATGCCGACCACGTCCGAGATGGCGCGGCGTTCCATTTCATCAAGGTCCGGGTTCTTTTCAGTAACCAGATCATAGGCACGGCTGACACTCTCGGTCATCAGGTCCATCAGCTTGACGGTACCACCCGTGCGGGTCTTGAAGGGTTTGCCGTCGCTACCCATCATGGTGCCGTATGCCAGGTGTTCGAGAGAGCAGCCAGGATTACTGAACCCCGCCAGTTCGGCAACGCGGAAAACCTGCTGAAAATGCAGGCTTTGGCGGGCATCGACGACATACAACACGCGGTCCGCATGCAGGGTATCGCTGCGGTAACGGATGGCGGCGATGTCGGTGGTGGCATACAGGAAGCCGCCGTCGGATTTCTGCACGATCACCGGCAGGGGTGTACCGTCCTTGCCTTGGAAATCATCCAGAAATACGCACTGGGCCCCGGCGTCCTGTGTAAGCAGGCCTTTGTTATCCAGGTCGGTGATAATGTCCTGCAACTTGTCGTTGTAGAAACTTTCTGCACGTATGTCACCTGGGGTAAGCGTGATCCCGAGTTTCTCGTACAACTCCTGGCAATGGGTAATCGACACATCGATGAATTTCTGCCAGAGGGCCAGGTATTCCGGATCGCCTGCCTGCAGTTTCACAACATTGTCGCGGCTGGTGCGGGCAAAGTCTGGATCGCTATCGAATTTTTCCTTGGCGTGCCGGTAGAACACTTCGAGGTCGGCGAGTTCATTCTGCAGGCTGGATTTGTTTTCCAGCGCCTGCATCCACGTTATAAGCATGCCGAACTGGGTGCCCCAGTCGCCGAAGTGATTCTGGCGTATCACCTGGTGCCCCAGGTATTCAAAAATACGGGCCAAGGCATCACCGATGATGGTGCCGCGCAAGTGACCCACATGCATTTCCTTGGCAAGATTCGGAGAGGAGTAATCCACCACTACGGTTTGGGGGCTTGTTGCAGGATCGATCAGCCGTTCTGCAGTAAGCAGATTGTTGAGCTGTTGCGCCAGGTAGTCCGGTGCAATGAAAATATTGATGAAACCAGGACCGGCCAGTTCCACTTTGTCGGCGATGCCTGCCAGTTCAAGCGTGGCGAGCACGGCTTCACCGAGTTCACGCGGATTGCGCTTAAGCTGCTTGGCCATGCCCATGACGCCATTGGCCTGGTAATCACCGAATTTTTCTTCACGGGCGTAATTTATCAGCGCCTTGCAGTCTTCACTGCCAGTCACTGATGAAAGGGCCGCGCTGATCCGGGTATCGAGTTCTTGCTTGAGATTCATGAACGGGCTGGTGCTGCTGAAAACGCGGCATTTTACACTAAAGGCCGCGGGCGTGTCAGAACAGGGTTTCCCTACTCAGCGAGGAAGGATTTCAGGTTCACACAGCGCTGGTCTTCCTGCAGGTTAACGAGGATGGCCTGGGTTATAACAGGGTTCAGGTCACGGGTCGCATCGCGAGCTGCTTCCAGCCGCGCAACACTGGCCGGTGTGCAGTTGTCGGGAATCAGGGCGGTAAAGGCAGACATGTAGCGCTGGTCTTCACTTGCGCTGACTGCGGACAGGGCAGCTAGAATCCTGTTGGCATGAGGTTCATGCAGGGAATGTTGTTCGGCCGGAAACAGGTAGCTAACGATATAACGCAGGCTAGCCAACTTGTACGTCTCCGGAGCATCCAGAACGTCGTCGAGGAATTCGACCTTGACGGCAGGGTCCGGTCGTATGGCCTTAACCGCCAAGGCGGAATTTTCGCCCTGGTCGGACGGGTCGCGGGCACTTTCTGCAACTAGCAGGGCCTCGTAATCACCATGGGTATAACGATTTGCGGCGAGGACCATATCCCAGCGCATGTCCTGGTCTATTTCGATGCCTTCAATGGTAAGTGAACCGTCGAGCAGGGACATCAGCATGTCCAGGGCGGGTTCCGTATGTGCCAGGTTAAGGAAATACGTGAACCAGATGCGTTGGATTTCGGAGCCTGGCTCTGCGGCCTCCAGGCTCTCCAAGATAAAGGCCTCTATCCTGTCTCGCCTGTCATCGTAATCACCAAAAGATGTGTAGTAGTTGAAAGAGGCTGACAGGTTACCGACAACCTGGCGCACTACGATGGCTTCCTGTTCGCCGGGTAGATTGGTAAAGACAAAGTCCAGGAAATTGTCCAGTGACAGGCGCGCATCCCTCACATCGGACCAGAGGGACACCCAGAGCATGAGGCGGGTAGTGATATTCGAGAAGTCGTTTATATGATCCGCTAACGTGGCCCGTGACACCGGATCCAGCTTGATATCGACATAGGCGTGATCGCCTTCGTTGGGGAGTACCAGATCAGGGCAGGGGCTACCTATTGCTTCGGGCACCCAGGTTATGACGCCCTGGTACGTGACAGGGATGGCGTTGCCAAGCACCATGGCATTATCGGTATAACGATACAGGCCAAGTTGCGTACGCTGGCTGCGTAATACCTTGTCTGCTGCGGGATTTTCGGGTACGGACTGAACTAGGCGCAGGGATGACACGAGATTGTTCTCACAACTGAACTCGGTACGGAGGGAATTGGCGCCGGACTCCTGCAGCCATTGTTTTTTCCATGTGCCAAGATCCATACCGGCACTTTCGGCCAGGGCGGAAACGAAATCATCCAGCGTGGCATTGTTGTACCGGTGATCCTTCAGGTAGTTGCTGACACCAAGACGGAAATTCTCTTCCCCAATGAAGTAGGGCAACTGTTTCAGGACCGAGCTGCCTTTCTGGTAGGTTATGGCGTCGAAACTGGCGAAGGCATCTGCAGTGGAGGGAACACTCTCAGGGGCAACCGGATGTGTAGTTGCGCGGGCATCCGCCTGGTAAGCGACAGACTTGCCGCTGGAATAAAAGATATCCCAGGCGTCCGAGAATTCGCTGGCCTCGCCCATGGCGAGATAACCCATGTAGGTAGCGAAGCTTTCGTTCAGCCAGAGGTCGTTCCACCAGTTCATGGTAACCAGATCGCCGAACCACATATGCGCCATCTCGTGGGCAATGACATAGGCAAGCGCGGCACGCTCCCTGTATGTCTTCACGCCGCGACTGACATAGGCCTCGTTGAAAGTGACGGCGCCCATATTTTCCATCGCACCAGGGTTGAAGTCGGGCACGATGATCTGGTCATACTTGTCGACCGGATATGGCACATCGTAGTACTTCTGGTAAAAAGCGAGGAAGCTGCGTGTTGGTTCGAACCATTCTTCCGTATCGACATACCGCGCCAGGGAATTACGCACGAACAGGCGCATCAGTATATCTTCGGCTGGCGCTTCCCAGACGGTGAATGGGCCGGCATGAAGGGCATATAGGTAAGACGAAAGTGGCGGTGTGGCGGGAAATTGCCAGTGCCTGACATCACCCTGGTCCGTGATCGCCGTTTCACGCCAGTTCGAAATGACCTGCCAGGTTGCAGGAGCTATCACATCCAGGGTGAAGGAGGCCTTAAGGTTGGGCTGGTCAAAATGCGGAAACATGCGGTTAGCGTTGTAAGGCTCGAAATTCGTATACAGGTATACCTCGCCATTTTCAGGATCGGTGAACTTGTGTAATCCATCACCATCGGTTGTGAAGGGGCGACGGAAATCGATGATGATGTCGTTGTGACCGGACGATAATTGCCCGGCGCCGATTGTGAGAAACCAGTGTTCGTATTCCCAGTCTGCTTCCTGGCCATTAATGGTCAGTGACAAGATTTCACCTGCCTCAAAGTCGATAGTCAGCGGGGATATATTGTCAGGATCCAGATCCAGACTGATCTCGACGGTACCATCAAAAATATCGCTGGCTGCATCCAGGGTTATGGAAAGGTCGTATTCGACATTGCTGACCTGTTGCCGGCGAAATGCCGCGTAATCTTGCGATAGGACTGGCAGTTCCTCGCGGAGTACGGGTGCTTCTTGTGCTCGGAGGACGGGATTTACTAATAGTAGTAAAGCAAGAAGGAATGGGAAATAACCTTTTTTGTACATAACGATGTCAGTCATTTACGACGGGTATGTCGTCGAGTTGAAAGCAATTTAAACATTTATAACACAAACGGGTAGCATAATCAGGGTGGCACGGTAACGTTTGGTGGGGCTGAATTCAGCGCAATACTGTTGGGTATGATGCTTCATATGCCGAGCCCAACCGGCATGCTGAAAAAGGCGATGTCATTCGGAGTGGTAGCCTGGGCAATAACAAGTGTGGCGATATCGTAAATCAGGCAACGGCTGATGATGAAATTCTTGCGACCATAGCGGTTGCCAAGAAAACCTAGTAGTGAAGCGCAACGAAGATGCTGATCAGCGTGGCGATGGTGGCCAGGCTCAGTTCGTTGGCAGTTAGCCCCCATTCCTTAAGGGAGAAGGGCATTGCATAACTCATCGAGAAAAAAGGCGCCTGATGGCGCCTTTTTTGTTGCTTGCCTTGAATGCTTGCGAAAGGATTACTCGCCAGTGGCAAAACAATAGAAGAAGCCATTACCACCTGAGGCTTGCAACTGCTCCTGGCTGCAACCCCTGGAAGTGTGTGCGGCATTCCATGACTCTGCCATGGCGCCACCACCAACGCGGTCGAAATGACCAACCATGGCGCGGGATGCGTCGGTATTGCTGGTCCAGTTGTTACAGGTCGTGTCGGAAGCCGTGCCATCAGCATTGGAGCCCGTCAGGATGTCGTGCATGTTGGGAGTATCGCCGACACCATTTACCGTGTCGCCGTTTTCCGTAACCGAACGCTGCTTGTTGAGGTTGGCGTTGCTGTAATGGATATCCATGACACTACGTCCGACCAATTCACCGTTAGCGTTGTACCAGGGACCATTGCCAATGCGATCACGGGCGAATTCACCATCCGGACCGATCGTGCTCAGGTAAGCGCGCCAGGTTTTACCGGTAGTGCCCGCGGCTTCCGCAAGAGCCGCACAATGGGCATCTGCACCTGCCAGGCCGCCGAGATTGGCGCCGTCACCGGGTCCGCGGCTGGTGATAAAAAAGCTCATGCTGGTGTCCTGCTCGGCTTGGCTGCCGGGCTGGGCTATGACATGAGCGGTGCAACAGGCAAGAAGAGCGCCTGCGATTGCCAGTTTTTTCATTTTCATGGGTTCCCCCTTATTGGATATCAGTTCTTATGATTTGTGTTGGCCTTGCAGTTTGAGGCCAGCCACCATTAATAGCAACAAAGTGTGCAAGTATCGTGAACACGGTTTCCGGCGAGTCCAGTTCCTGCTGGACTCGTTTTGGGGAGTGGGGCATGATTAGTCTTAAAAAAAGATTAACCTATTTGCCCAGGGGGGAACTTCAATGCTGAATCGCCGCCGCTTCCTTGCCAGCACCGCTGGTGTGACCGGTTCACTCCTGTTGTCGTCACGCCTGCTGGCCCAGTCCGGCATCCGCCTGGAAAAACTAAACTACTTCGAAATCCGGGTAAGAGATCCGGGCACAAGCCTGTCTTTCTACCAGGGATTGTTCGGTATGCCGGTCCAGTTTCGCGGTCGCGAAGGCCGGGTATTCCTGAAGATCGGTGAGAACAGGCAGTACATGGCGGTTCGCCAGGCAGGTAGTAACGAAGCTCCAGCCATCACGCAACTGGGCTATTCGGTGGCCAATTACGACCTGGAGGATAACCTGGCCGCACTCAAGGCAGGTGGATTCCGGGAAATTGATGCCCCCGACATTGCCTTGCCAGGTATCGACAATCCCATGTGCACGTGGGTAAAGGTGCACGGTGATGATACCCCAACCCTGTATTTCTCAGATGCACGCGGACTGATTGTGCAACTGACGGACACTTCCTGGTGTGGTGGTACGGGAGCACTCGGTAGTGAGTGCGGCACCCCAGAGGAAGTGGCACCTGGTCTGATCAGCCTGGGAGAAATCAACCACTTTACATCATTCGTCAACGACGGTGCTACGGCCAACGTCTTTTACCAGGAATTCTTCGACCTCGACATCCAGGCCTTCCAGGGCCCGGGTGCACCCGTCACCGGTATTGGAGATGGTAAACAGTTTGTGATGTATGCGGGCGGACCTGAGCGCCAACAAGGTGCCGGCCAATATCCACCATGTCAGCTTCAACCTGGACGGTTTCATCGTCGATGACGTACTGCAGAAATTTAAGCAGCGCGGCATAACGGCGCGCGGCGATCGCCAGTTGGGGCCACTGATGCATTACATCAGCCTGCGCATGCCGGCACGCGGCGGAGTTGAGGGGGGAACGCCCGAAGTCTATTTCACCGACCCGGATGGCATCCTCATGCAGGTTCAGGACACCAGTTACTGTGGTGGCGGCGGCTACCTCGGCGACAAGTGTCTCCTATAGAAAGAAAAACTAGAATGATGTGATGAAAAAGCCCGCCTAGTGCGGGCTTTTTCATAGCGCACAATCAGTCAATGTAATGGAATGTAGGACCGCGGCCAGGGTTTTCGGGCACGACAGGAAGGGGCTGTGATCCGCATCGAGCTGCACCATCTCGTCGCAACGTTGGCGGTTCATCATGCGCCGCTGGTGATGAATGGGAATGACGCGGTCATCCAGGCAGCACAAGTAGGTCTTCGGTACGCGCCCGAAGTTCTCCTCGGTGAGCTGCACCCTGCCTGAGAGGGGCAGGGATGCCTGGGGAATGAAAGAGATGGGAACCAGGTTCCTTTTTTCGTCCGGGCACCGGTTATAAAAGAGTGGGGCGATCTGGTCGGGCTCTATCGTGCATGTACGCTTGTCCGGCGACAGCGTCATGGCGGATTCGATCGCCGTGGGTGGCTCATCCCCCCGGTTGGCGGCTATTAGGTCAAATAGGCTCTGCCCGTCACCGGGGAGGTAGGCGGACAGGAACACAAGTCGGTCTAGCCTGTCCGGGAGCGCCTCGGCCACCTGGGAAATCACCATACCGCTCATGCTGTGGCCTACCAGAAAGACATTATTTTCTATTTTATCAATAATTTGAGATACATATCGAGAATATGTCTTAAGACTGATCGAGGCCGGATCTGCGGGATTCTTACCCTGACCGGGCAGGTCTGGTGTATGTACCTGATGGCCGTGTTTTTCGAGAAAGGGAACCAGGGGTTGCCAACATGTGGCATCGTGCCAGGCACCGTGCACGAGCACGATATCGGGATGGTTCAGGGCTCAGTCCTTGTCATTGAGGTAGTGGTCCATCTCCAGGGCAGGTTGCTCGCTACGGGGCCGACCGGCTACCTTGGCCGGGATGCCGACTACGGTTGTGTGGGCCTCGACATCGTTGAGCACTACCGCACCAGAACCTATCCATGCGCCTTCTCCGACAACTACATTTCCTAGCACACTGGCACCGGCGCCAATGAGTACACCTGTGCGGATTTTCGGGTGGCGGTCGCCACCTTCCTTGCCAGTGCCGCCGAGTGTCACGCCCTGTAGGATGGAAATATTGTCATCCAGCACGCTGGTTTCCCCAATGACGATGCCGGTGCCATGGTCCAACAGTATGCCGGAGCCGATCTTTGCCGCAGGGTGAATATCCACGGCGAACACTTCGGACACCCGACTCTGGATGTACAGGGACATGCAGCTGCGGTCCTGGTGCCACAACCAGTGTGATACGCGGTAAGCTTGTAATGCCTGAAAACCCTTGAAGTAAAGCAAAGCAGTGGAATAGCACTTCACGGCCGGGTCGCGCTGGCGCACGGCCAACAGGTCCTTGGTGGTTGACTCTATGATAGAGGTGTCGCGGCGCAACGCCTCATCGAATACCGCTTTCAAGGTGGACAGAGGCATGTCTTCCGTAGCCAGCTTGCGGGAAAGCAATTCGCTCAGTGCGGAAGCCAGATCGTTATGGGCTAGGATGCGCCTGCTTAGGTAAGTCCCCATGTCGGGCTCGCTGAGCAGTTGGTCGCTAATCTCCTGCCGGATTGTCGCCCAGAGATCCGTGTCCATGATGCAAGTACCTGTATCTGAAGGGCCTGCGATTCTATAGTATGTGTTTCAGGAGTGCCAGAGCCCGCGGAATACCTGCCGCTGGAGTTGCCCTGGTATCCTTGCTATCTTTCCGCGCTTATTGGCGGGCGGGTAGGAACAGGCCTCCGGCTGTATGCAGGAAACCCAGATATGTCAGTAAAAAATGTAGCGGTTCTCGGTGGCGGCAGTTTCGGCACCGTGATCGCCAACATCATCGCGAATAGCGGACACAAGACACTGCTCTGGATGCGCGATGCGGAGCAGGTGGCTTCCCTCAACAAGCTCCATGAAAACGTAAATTATCTGCCAGGTTACAAGATGCACAAGGATGTCGTGGCTACCGATAACCTAGAAGCGGCAGTGAAAGATGTCGACCTGATCTTTGTAGCGGTGCCCAGTAGCAGTTTCCGCGAAGTGGTCAGGCAAATGACGCCGCTCATTCACGACAGCGTAACCCTGGTCAGCCTGACCAAGGGTATCGAACCCAAAACCTTCGCCCTCATGAGCCAAATCCTCGCAGAGGAAACCAATAATAAACATATCGCTGTTCTGAGTGGCCCGAACCTGGCCAAAGAAATTGCGGTCAACAGCCCGACGGGTGCCGTGGTGGCCAGCAAGGATCCTGATGTTGTGACCGCCGTGCAGGATGTCCTGCGTTCCGAGAGTTTTCGTGTCTATTCCAACTCTGACATGCTGGGTGTCGAACTCGGCGGTTCCCTAAAGAATATCTATGCCATCATCGCCGGCCTAGCCGAGTCGGTCGGTATGGGTCACAACACCAACGCCATGCTGGTGACACGTAGCCTGACGGAAATGGCTCGATTTGGTGTGGAACTGGGCGCCGATCCCATGACATTCCTGGGCCTGTCCGGGGTCGGCGATCTTATCGTGACCTGTTCCTCACCGTTGTCACGGAACTTTCGTGTCGGCAAGGCGTTAGGTGAAGGCAAGGACATCGATGCCGTGATTAGCGAGATGGACCAGGTGGCGGAAGGAGTGAACACACTTAAGCAGGTCAAGGACAAGGCCGATGAACTGGGTGTCAAGATGCCTCTGGTCAGCGGTCTCTATGAGATTGTCTACAACAATCAAACTGTTGACCATATAATAAGCTCCTTGATGTTAGAGGAGCAGGGGCTCGACGTCGAGTTTGCGACAGCACGACCGTAGACACGGCAAAACGCTATTTCCGTTTGCCAGGAGGATCCACCATGAGCGACGACAAGGCCGAAGAGCTTAAAAAAAACATACTATCTCCTTACCAGTGGATACGCATTCTCTACATGGTGTTTTACGCCGTGGCCTGCTGGGTCCTGTTAATTGTCCTGCCGGTGGTTATCATATGTCAGATAATCATCAGCCTCATCACAGGAGATAAAAATAGCAACCTGCGTGATTTTGGCAGGACACTGTCCGATTATTTCCACCAGGCCATGAATTACCTCGTTTATGCTACTGACGACAAGCCCTGGCCGTTCTCTGAAGGCGAAGATCTGGGCGAAGCGTTTGATGACGATGGTGATGACGTCAATAATCAGACTGAAAATGAAAAGCCAGGTCCGTGCGCTGCACCCGCGAGCAGTGACGATGTTTTTGACGATATTAGTTTCACCGGTGAACAGAAGCAGGGGAGGGCATCCGATGATGGTGTCGACTATACACAAGGCAATGATGCCAACCCTGAAGGTGATAACAAGGATCCCATGTAACCGGCTGGTATATCCCGCCGAGTATTATCCATGATGCTTGCTTGATGAATTTGTTTTTATTGCGCCACGGTGAAGCCGAATCCGTGGCCACTGCCAACGCCGAACGCCGGTTGACGGAAGCGGGGCACGAGGAAGTTGAAAACGTGGCACGCCAATTTGTCGGCCTTCATCTATCCATCGATCGCTGCTTTGTCAGTCCCGCACTCAGGGCGCAACAGACGGCCGCAACATTCCTGGCTCAGATCTTTCATGCGCCTGTTCCTGAAACACTGGATGCCCTCGACACCACTTGCAGAGCCGCTGATGCAATGCGCGCGCTCGATGATGTTGACACCAAGAAAGTTGGCAACATCCTGCTAGTGAGTCACAACCCCTTGCTTTCCGAACTGCTTGCGCTCCTGACCGATGGCAATATCGATCACATGCGCATCTTGGAAACAGGGAACCTTGCCTGCCTGTCACTAGACATTGTCGGACTGGGTATGGGTGACTTAGCTTTTATACTAGAATCAGATCCGGCCAGGGTGGCCTCATCCTAATTCGGCATTATGCAACCCGCTGAAACCACCATCACCGCCGGCGACCTGTCACTGGCTGTTCGCACGTGGGGCGATTTCGGCAACTCGCCGATCATTGCGCTGCATGGCTGGCAGGACAACGCCGCCACTTTCGATCGTCTTGCGCCATACTTTCCAGATTATTTCTGGGTGATTCCCGATCTGCCGGGTCATGGCCGTTCTGAACACCGCGGCAAGGGTGCCGAATACACCATCTGGAATTACAGCGTGGAGGTCATGGCACTTGCAGAAATCTACAATCTCGATTCGTTTACCCTCGTAGGGCATTCTATGGGTGGCGGTATCGCGAGCATGCTCGCCGGGTTGTTCCCTGAGCGCGTAATAAAACTGGTACTCCTCGATGTTATTGGTACGATTACCACCCAAGCGAACAAGAGTCCTGTCCAGTTGCGAGATGGCATCGAACAGCGAGTTGGTAAAGCCTTGCGAAAACCCGGTATCTACCCGACGAGAGAAGCTGCCATCGATGCTCGGGCGAAGAAGGGTATCACTGCAGAGGCCGCTGCCTTGCTGGGTGAACGCGGCATTGCCGAACACAGTCACGGATATTCCTGGTGTCACGACCAGCGGCTGACACTTAAAACCCTGGTGAGCCTGACCGACGACCAGGTGGCAGCCTTTCTCAGTGCCATCACTTGCCCGGTTCTTCTTGTGGCATCTCGTGAGGCAGTGCTGCGTGAGGAAGTGATACGTCAACGTTCGGCGCTGGTGAAGAATATTAGAGTGGAGCATCTTGACGGCGGCCACCACCAGCACCTTGAGGAGCAGGCGGAAGCCATGGCGGAGCTTGTCAGGGTATTTTTTGACGCGGCCTAACGGTCGATCAGCGAGAGGAATTCAGAACGGGTGGTCTGCTTCTCGCGGAAAGCACCAAGCATACACGATGTGGTCATAACGGAATTCTGTTTTTCAACGCCCCGCATCATCATGCACATGTGTTGAGATTCGATAATTACTCCAACACCGCGCGCGCTGGTGATCTCCAAAATGGTTTCTGCGATCTGCTGGGTCAGGTGTTCCTGTATTTGCAGACGGCTAGCGAACATGTCGACAATGCGTGCAATCTTGGACAGGCCAATCACGGTATTTGATGGCAAGTAAGCGACGTGGCATTTACCGATAAAAGGCAGCAAGTGATGTTCACACAGGGAATACAATTCAATATTCTTGACTATGACCATTTCGTTGGAGGTGGTGGGAAACAGCGCACCGTTGACGATCTTGTTCACATCCTGGGTGTAGCCGCGGGTGAGGAATTGCATGGCTTTGGCGGCACGACTCGGGGTGTCTTTAAGACCAGGGCGACTCAGGTCTTCACCTACGTTTTCAATGATGGCGGCGAACGCCTCTTGTAATATCCTGTCCTGCATGAGGGCTGCCTTTCCTACATGAGAGTTAATTTCTTGAAAAATTGTTGTTCCTGTTATCCCGAGCAGACCCGAGGAAAATCAATTGCGCACCCTACGCGAAACTGCCGATCGGGTAAAGTGTAACTGTGAAAATTGATCTGCCATCCAACGCTGGTGCCTGTGTTGATGTGCTGGCTGAATGCTTCGGTAACGCCGACCTGTTTTATGGCCATGGCACCGACAATGCCGGTATGGAGGCCCAGTGGCTGGTCACAGCAGTCCTCACGCAGGATGGCGTTACCGGGATCACTGAAAATACGCCTATATCACCGGTCCAGCAATCTCGCATGGCTGACCTGGCCAGTCTGCGCATCATCGAGCGATTACCACTGGCCTACCTGCTCCGGGAAGCCTGGTTTGCGGGGCACTGTTTCTATGTAGACGAGCGGGTATTGGTGCCGCGCTCACCCGTTGCCGAACTCGTGGATTGCGGCTTCGAACCGTTGCTGCAGCAGCCCCCGGAACGCATCTTGGACCTGTGCTGCGGTAGCGGCTGCATCGGGATATCCTGTGCTCTAGCATTTCCTGACAGCGAGGTCGTCCTGGCAGACCTCTCCGAAGATGCTCTGGCCGTGGCGCAGATCAATATCGACCAGTTCAGCCTGGGTAACCGGGTGACGCCGTGTAGCTCCGATCTCTATGACCGGGTCACCGGCACCTTCGATCTGGTCGTGTGTAATCCTCCGTATGTGCCCGAAGAGGAATTTCGTGAACTGCCGCCTGAGTACCATCGCGAACCGGTCATGGGCCTGATCAGTAAGCAGGCTGGATTGGACATTCCCCTTAGGGTGCTTGAGCAAACGGGCAGGCACCTTGAAGATCACGGCCTGCTCATCCTGGAAACTGGCTACAACTGGCCGGCACTAGATAAGGCCCTGCCGGATGTACCCCTGTTGTGGCTCGAGTTCGAAAATGGCGGCGAGGGAGTCTGTGCGCTGACTGCGCAGCAACTTCGCCACCACTTTACTGCAAAGGAGCAAAGACCCGAAGCAAATTGGAAAAACCTGCCTAACACGCCGGTTTGACTGGATTTTTCAGTAACATTGCCGGAGGCGATGCGTTATAATGCGCGCCTTTTTTAGCGGCCATTTTTTGCCGCTGATCCTTGGGAACCTTTCCATGTCCGGCAACAGCATCGGCAAGCTTTTCACAGTGACTTCATTCGGTGAAAGTCACGGGCCTGCGCTCGGCTGCATTGTCGATGGTTGCCCGCCCGGCATGGCCCTTTCTGAAGCCGACCTGCAAGCGGATCTCGACCGGCGCAAGCCCGGTTCAAATCGCTATACGACCCAGCGCAAGGAAGGCGACCAAGTGAAGATCCTGTCCGGAGTTTTCGAGGGCCTCACCACTGGCACACCCATAGGTATGCTGATCGAGAACGAGGACCAGAAGAGCAAGGACTATAGCAACATCAAGGACCTGTTCCGGCCCGCCCATGCGGACTACACCTACCAGCAAAAATACGGTATCCGTGATTACCGGGGCGGTGGACGTTCCTCGGCACGGGAAACCGCCATGCGAGTAGCGGCAGGAGCCATCGCCAAGAAATACTTGATGGAAAGCGAAGGTATCCGGGTGAGGGGTTACCTGTCCCAGCTGGGCCCCATCACGGTCGACCTAGTGGACTGGGAGGAAGTCAGCAAAAACCCGTTTTTCTGCCCGGACCCGACCAGAGTGCCGGAGATGGAAGCATACATGGCCGCCCTGGGCAAGGAAGGTAATTCCATCGGCGCCCGTATTACTGTTGTCGCGGAAGGGGCACCTCCAGGACTAGGAGAGCCGGTTTTTGACCGTCTAGACGCCGACCTAGCCCATGCGCTCATGAGCATCAATGCCGTGAAAGGGGTGGAAATCGGTGCTGGATTTGCCTCGGTGGCGCAAAAGGGCACGGAGCATCGCGACTTGATCAGCCTCGAGGGATTTCATACCAACAACGCCGGTGGCGTGCTGGGGGGTATCAGCTCAGGGCAGGATATCGTGGCCCATATCGCTCTGAAACCCACATCCAGCATCCGTATCCCCGGTGAAACCGTTGATATCAATGGCAACCCGGCAGAAGTGGTCACTACCGGCCGCCACGACCCCTGTGTAGGTATTCGTGCAACACCCATCGCCGAGGCGATGATGGCCATCGTCCTGATGGATCACCTGCTCCGGCATCGGGCTCAAAATGGCCGGGTCAATTCACGAACGCCGCGAATTCCGGCGCAGAAATAGCCAATTTTCCACTTTAACTAAAATTAGTAACTAACTGTTTAATATATATTTTAAAAGAGAAAGACTATGGCAGGGTTAACCTTATACGATAAATTGTGGAACAGCCACCTGGTGAAAAACCTCGATGACGGCACTTCCTTGATTTATATCGATCTGCACTTTCTGCACGAAGTGACCTCCCCGCAGGCCTTTGAGGGCCTGCGCCTGGCCGGCCGCAAACCCTGGCGTGCGGATGCCAACATGGCCACCCCTGACCACAACGTGCCTACCACCCGGGACGAGCGTTCCCGCGGCGTGGAAGGCATCATCGATCCCGTGTCCAAGATCCAGGTGAAGTCCCTGGACAGCAACTGCAGTGAATTCGGCATCAACGAGTTCCAGATCGACGATCCGCGCCACGGCATCGTGCACGTGATTGGGCCGGAACAGGGTAGGACTCTGCCAGGCATGACCATTGTCTGCGGTGACTCTCATACCTCCACCCACGGCGCCCTGGGCTCACTTGCCCACGGTATTGGCACCTCTGAGGTGGAACACGTACTGGCGACTCAGTGCCTGGTTCAGAAAAAGGCGAAAAACATGCTGATCCGGGTCAACGGATCCCTGAACCCCGGGGTCACCGCCAAGGACGTGGTACTGGCTATCATCGGCCATATCGGCACGGCTGGCGGTACGGGCTATACCATCGAATTTGGTGGAGAAGCAATCCAGTCTCTGTCCATCGAGGGCCGCATGACCGTCTGCAACATGGCCATCGAGGCCGGAGCACGTGCCGGCATTGTGGCGGTTGACGACAAGACAATCGACTACGTCAGGGGACGTCCCTTTGCCCCGGCCGGCGAGCTCTGGAGCCAGGCGGAAACAGCCTGGCTTGACCTGCAAAGCGATGCGGACGCCGTTTTTGATAAGGTCGTGGAACTGAATGCCAGGGACATCGTGCCGCAGGTGAGTTGGGGCACATCCCCGGAAATGGTGGCGCCGGTTACCGGCAATGTCCCAAACCCTGAAGACGCAGCTAACGACACCAAGCGCAACAACTACGCCCAGGCCCTGAAATACATGGGACTGGAACCGGGCACGCCCATTCAGGCCATCAAGCTGGACCGTGTCTTTATTGGATCCTGTACAAATTCCCGAATTGAGGACCTGCGAGCGGCGGCTGCCGTGGTCAAGGGTCGCAAGGTAGCCGCCAATATCAAGGAAGCGCTAGTAGTGCCGGGTTCCGGCCTAGTAAAGGCCCAGGCGGAAATGGAAGGTCTGGACAAGATCTTTACCGAGGCCGGTTTACAGTGGCGGGAGCCGGGCTGTTCCATGTGCCTGGCCATGAATGCCGACCAGCTGGGAGAAGGCGAACACTGCGCCTCGACCTCCAACCGAAATTTCGAGGGCCGGCAGGGCTTTGGCGGGCGCACCCACCTGGTCAGCCCGGCTATGGCGGCTGCGGCGGCCGTACACGGACATTTCGTTGATGTCCGGGAATTGGAACTGCACTGAAAGTGCTTTGAGATTAACGATTTAGAGTAGAAACATGAATAAGTTCATCGCAGAAGAAGGCATCGTGCTCCCGCTCGACCGGGCTAACGTGGATACCGATTACATCATTCCTAAGCAGTTCCTGAAGTCCATCAAGCGCACCGGCTTCGGCAAGAACCTATTTGACGAGGCACGTTACCTCGATAAGGGCCTGCCGGATGCGGACTGCAGCAAACGCCCGCTGAACCCGGAATTTGTCATGAACCAGCCTCGCTACGCGGGTGCCAACATTCTGTTGGCCAGGGAAAACTTTGGCTGTGGATCCAGCCGTGAACACGCGCCCTGGGCTCTGGATGACTACGGCTTTCGCTGTATCATCGCCCCGAGTTATGCCGACATATTCTTCAACAACTGCATTAAGAATGGAATTTTACTTATTGTTTTAGATGATAAAACTGTAAACCAACTGTTCCAGGAAACCTTCTCGACGGAGGGCTACCGCTTGGCGGTGGATTTACCATCACAGAAGATCACGAAACCCGATGGTACGACCATCGCCTTCGACATCGAGGATTCCCGCAAGAACGTGCTGCTCAATGGTCTGGACGACATCTCACTGACCCTGCAAAACCAGAAGGATATCCAGGTATTCGAAAGCGGCTGGCAGCAGAAGGCGCCCTGGCTGTTTGGCCAGCGCAGCGCCTGACATCCTGATTTTTCGAGAATTTTTCGCCCCGGTGGGGCAACTGAAGGTAGATTATGAGCAAGAAATACAATGTGGCCGTTGTCGGTGCCACTGGCGCTGTCGGCAAAACTATGCTGAGCATTCTCGAACAGCGCAAGTTCCCCGTTGACAACCTGTACCCGCTGGCCAGCGAGCGTAGTGCTGGGGAGAAGATCACGTTTAACAACAAGCAATATCTTGTTGAAAACTTGACCGATTTCGATTTCAGCAAGGCCCAGATCGGACTATTCTCGCCGGGCGCCAGCGTGTCTGCCGTCTATGCCCCAAAAGCCGGCGCTGCCGGTTGCGTTGTCATCGACAACACCTCTCAGTTCCGCTACGAGGAAGACATCCCCCTCATCGTACCAGAAGTGAATGCCCATGCCATTGCGCAATACACCAACCGGAACATCATTGCGAATCCGAACTGCTCGACCATACAGATGCTAGTGGCTCTGAAGCCGATTCAGGATGCCGTAGGTATTGCCCGTATCAACGTCGCCACCTATCAGTCCGTATCCGGCACCGGCAAGGAGGCCATCGATGAACTCGCCGAGCAGACTGCCAAGCTTATGAACGGCAAGGAGGTAACACCCAAGGTCTATCCGAAACAGATAGCCTTCAACGTGCTGCCCCAAATCGACGTATTTATGGACAATGGCTATACCAAGGAAGAGATGAAAATGGTGTGGGAAACCCAAAAAATCATGGAGGACAAGGAGATACTGGTAAATCCCACGTGTGTCAGGGTCCCAGTGTTCTATTCCCACTCTGAGGCGGTGCACATCGAAACCCGAAAAAAGATCAGTGAGGACGAGGTTAGGGCGCTTCTGGCCAAAGCCCCCGGGGTCAAGCTTATGGATTCCCGTGAAAACGGCGGTTATCCAACCCCAATCGGACAGGGTACAGACCACGACGAGGTGTGGGTGGGCCGCATTCGCCGTGATATATCTCACCCTTTGGGCATGAATATGTGGATTGTGTCAGATAATTTGCGAAAAGGTGCAGCTTTGAACTCAATACAGATTGCTGAAGTCTTGATAAAAGACTATCTATAATGGATACTTGCAGCGTAATCTTAAAAAAAGTTTCTGCATTTGCGTCGATAGTCGTGAATGGGAATTGACGAGAAGATTTATGCTAGCCAGATGTAAAAAAATAATCGCCCTGCTAGCCCTATTCACAGGAACTTTTAACACGGGAAATATCTTTGCGGTGGAGCTCGGCGAGCTCACGGTCAATTCAAGCCTGAACCAGCCACTTGACGCCGACATCCAGGTGCTCGGACTTGACGGGCTGACTGAAAACCAGATCAACGTCAGCCTGGGCAACCTGGCGGACTTCCAGCGTGCCAATATCGCCCGTGTTGGCCTGATTGACGACATTTCCCCAGAAATCGATGTCCTTAACCGCGAAACAGGCATTATCCATCTGACCACGGACCAAGTGGTCACCGAACCTTCCCTGACCATGGTCTTCATCATAAGCTGGCCCAACGGTCGCCTGGTGCGTGAGTACACCGCCCTTATCGACCTGCCTGTCTTTTTCAGCGATGAGTCCCAGGCTGTGCCGCTGGATGTGCCGGAAACTCCGTCACCGCCCCCCCAGTCCGAACCCCGGGGTTCACAGTTCCTGGCTGATGATGGGGATGATGAAGCGCCGGAAGCACCCACTCCTATTGCGACAGCCCCGGTCACCGAACCAGCCCCGCACCTATCGATCGAAGGTGAAGTGTCTGTTGAAGCCGGCGACACTTTGTATAAAATCGCAGCCGCCAACAGGCCTTCCGGTAATGTTTCCATAGAACAGACCATGCTGGCCATCCAACGGTCCAACCCGGATGCCTTCATCGACAACAACATCAACCGTATTCGCGCCGGTCGCGTACTGCGCATTCCCTCACTGCTGGAAATCCAGAGCGTAGACCAGAGCCAGGCCGTCAGCCAGATCGCCCTGCAGAATCAAGCTTTAACAACCCAGCCCCTTGCTTTCAGCAATAACAATGCAGCGGGGGGGCAACAGGGAAACGACGAACTGACTATTCTCAGCGGAAACGAGGGCACTGCTTCACTGTCCGGTGACGAAGACATGGCGGCTACTATTGCTGCCCTGGAAAACCAGTTGATGATTAGCGAGGAGAACCTAGATCGTGCCAGGCTGGAAAACCAGGTATTGCGCGCCCGCTTCGTTGAACTCGAAGAACAAATCGATATTCTGCAGAACATAATCGCCATGCAGGATGCCCGTCTTGCCCAGTTGCAGGCTGACCTGGCTACAGCGCAGGACTCAGAGCCCGAATCCCAACCTGCACTGGCCGAGACTCCCACTCCGGCCCAGCAGGTGCAAGCCCCACAGGACTATTCGATCATGGGACAGCTGAGTGCCTTGCTGGAAAACACCATGGTGCTGGTTGGTAGCTTCGTTGCAGTTATCGTGCTGGTGCTCGGTTTACTCGTCTGGCGCCGCGATGCTATCCAAGATGACACAGATGAATTAGCCGTGGCCGGTGGACCAGGGTTGGTATCTTCATTCGAAAATAAGGAAGCACCTGCTATAGCTGAAGAGCCCGAAGAAGAAGTTGAAACGTTTGATTTCAAAAGAGGTGGCAATGATTCATCAGATGAAGTCGATTCATCGGCGGCGGCTCTGGGCGAAGTGGCTGCCGAGGAGAAGGAAATAGAAGACAACGATATCCTGGACCTTAGCGATATCGAAATTGACGACAGCCTCTTCGATGCGGATGAAGACGATGCCGGCTACACTCCGCAGGACGAATCAGCCACCAAGCTGGACTTGGCAGTAGCCTACGAGGCTATGGGTGATTTGGATGGCGCCAGGGAAATTCTAAATGAAGTCATTGCCGAAGGCAGTGAGCACCAGGTAACCAGGGCAAAGGAACTGCTGGAGAAGTGGGGCTAGACGGTAGCGGCAGGAACCGCCAGTCAACATCTAATGATCGATTCGCCAGTGAGTGAGGCAATAGCAGGCAGGGCAGCACTCTGCATTGAATACAACGGCGCCTTTTTCAACGGCTGGCAAAGCCAGAAATCTCCCAGAACTAGAACTGTCCAGGAAACCCTGGAAAAAGCCCTTACCGAGGTTGCAGATCATCCCGTTTCATTGACCTGTGCCGGACGTACCGATGCCGGTGTCCATGCCACAGGTCAGGTGGTGCATTTCGATTATCGGTTCAACCGCCCTGAGTCAGCCTGGTTGCGGGGCGGCAATTCAATTCTTCCGCCTGAGGTAGCGATTCGCTGGGCCAGGCATGTGGATAAGGATTTTCATGCCCGCTTCAGCGCCACAGCCCGGCGCTACCGTTACGTGATATACAATCACCCGGTCAAACCGGCAATCCTTAGCGGCATGGTCAGTCACTACCATACTCCCCTGGATACACAACGAATGCATGAAGCAGGGCAAGCCCTGCTAGGTGAGCAGGATTTCTCCTCTTATCGGGGCGCTGCCTGCCAGTCGAAGACGCCTATGCGCAACGTCATAGCCTTAAATGTGGCACGCCAGGGTGAACTGGTTTTTATTGAAATTCAAGCGAACGCGTTCCTGCTGCACATGGTGCGCAATATAGTGGGCGTGCTCATAGAAATCGGTGAAGGGAAACAGCCTGTAAGCTGGGCCGGCGAGCTCCTGGAGTTGCATGATAGGACTCGGGGCGGTATCACGGCGGCTCCGGACGGCCTGTACCTGGCCGGCGTCAGCTACCCGGCATCCTTTGAGCTGCCTCATACCCCGGAAGGCCCGGTTTTCCTCTATCCGACTGCGACCGGGAATAGGGCATTGAAGTAGGCGAAAGCCCGCCTGTTTGGTAGAATATGTTTTCTGATTGTTCCCACCAGGCTATGTTCTTTCAGTCGCTTTTTGAATTCACACATAAAGCTCCAATGATCAGGCGTGCAGACAGGTTCAAGCCGGATGCATCCTGAACAGGTATTCTGCTATGGCAGAACATGTTAGCTCGCTGATCAAGATCTGCGGCATGACCCGGGAAGCGGATGCTGTCCTGGCTATAGAGCTGGGTGCGCATGCAATTGGCATGCTGTTCTATGAGAAGAGTTCGCGTTTCGTGACTATCCGACAGGCGGCAGCCATAGCGAAAGCCGTGCCTTCGCGAGGTCTGAAGGTCGGGTTGTTCGTTGATGCAGACAGCAATACCGTCTGGGAAGTCCTGGATGCCGTAGCTTTGGATATTCTGCAGTTTCATGGCAGTGAACCGGCAGCGTATTGTGCAAGCTTCGGGTTGCCTTACTGGAAAACGCTGCGGGCAAAAGACGCTGACAGTCTGCCGGGGCTCGCAGCGCAGTACACCGAAGCCGATGGCATCCTGCTCGATACCTGGCACCCGACTAAAGCGGGCGGTACGGGGGAGACATTCGACTGGTCGATACTGGATGGGCTGTGTATAACACAGCATCTGATCCTGGCGGGAGGGCTCAACCCGGGTAATGTCCGGGCAGCCGTCGATCAGGTTCAACCGTGGGCGGTGGACGTCTGCTCCGGTGTGGAAGAAAGTCCAGGAATCAAATCCGAACAACTCATGCAACAATTTATTAACGAGGTAATACGTGTCTGAAATAAAGCAGCCGGCCATCGAATACAGCGGTCCGGACGAACATGGCCATTTTGGTCCCTATGGCGGCATCTTCGTGGGCGAGACGCTCATCCCTGCCCTGGAGGAACTAGAAAAGAAATATTTTGAGCTGAAACAGGACCCCGCGTTCTGGGCGGAGTTTAACTACGATCTCAAGCATTACGTGGGCAGGCCTTCGCCGCTGTATTACGCTGAACGCATGAGCGACAACCTCGGCGGCGCCCGGATTTATCTAAAACGCGAGGATCTTAATCACACCGGCGCGCATAAGGTAAACAACACTATTGGCCAGGCCCTTCTGGCTAAGGCTATGGGCAAGACGCGTATAATCGCCGAGACCGGCGCCGGTCAACACGGTGTGGCCTCTGCTACGGTAGCCGCGCGCCTGGGGCTGGAATGTCACGTTTACATGGGCACGGAAGATATTCGGCGCCAGTCCGCCAACGTCTACCGCATGAAAATGCTCGGTGCCAATGTCATCGGTGTCGATTCAGGTTCCTGCACGCTCAAGGATGCCATGAACGAGGCCCTGCGTGACTGGGCCACCAACATCGACAATACCTATTACATCATTGGCACGGTTGCCGGCCCCCATCCGTATCCGATGCTGGTGCGAGACTTTCAGAGCGTTATCGGGCGTGAGGCCCGTGAGCAGTGCCTAGAAATCACGGGTAGGCTGCCGGATACCTTGGTCGCCTGTGTTGGTGGTGGTTCCAATGCAATCGGCTTGTTCTATCCCTTCATTCCCGACGCCAGTGTGGCCATGATCGGGGTGGAAGCGGGTGGATTCGGCCTAGCGACCGGCAAGCATGCTGCACCGCTGAGTTCCGGCAAGCCGGGTGTCCTGCACGGTAACCGCACCTACCTGATGAATGATGAGAACGGCCAGATTCTCGATACCCATTCGATTTCCGCCGGTCTCGACTATCCGGGTGTGGGTCCGGAACATTCCTGGCTGAAGGATCTCAAGCGCGCCACCTACACGGCCGTCACAGACGAAGAAGCTCTCGCCGCGTTCAAGTACCTGACACGGATGGAAGGGATCATTCCTGCCCTGGAATCCAGCCACGCGGTTGCCTGGGCAATGAAAGAAGCCGGCAAGTTACCTAAGGACCATATAGTCATCATCAACATGTCGGGCCGCGGTGACAAGGACATGCATACGGTCGCGGAAATCGAAGGCATCAAGGTTTAGCAGAATGAGCAGGATTACAGGCTGTTTCGACAAACTGAAAACGAACGGGCGTAAGGCGCTGATACCTTATCTCACTGCAGGCGATCCCGATAGCGCCACAACCCTTGTCCTGATGCATGCGCTGGTTGCCAATGGCGCAGATATCATCGAACTGGGCTATCCCTTTACTGATCCCACTTCAGATGGCCCGGTTATCCAGAGAGCTGTCGAACGCGCCCTGAAAAACAATACTAGCCTTCGCGATACGCTGGGCATTGTGTCGGCATTCCGTAAGACCAACACCGATACACCCGTGGTGCTCATGGGCTATCTCAATCCAGTCGAATGCATGGGCTATCAGGCCTTCACCGATGCCGCCGTGGCCGCAGGCGTGGATGGTGTGCTGATCGTCGACATGCCGCCGGAAGAGTCCCATGACCTCATGGTTATCCTCAATGCTACCAACCTCGACAGCATCTTCCTGGTGGCTCCCACTACATCCGAAGCCCGAGCCAAACGCATTTGCGAACAGAGCAAGGGGTATGTCTATTATGTTTCCCTTAAGGGCGTGACCGGTGCCGGCCATATCGATATCGCCTCGGTAGGGAAAAACCTGGAGCGGATTAGGGCATGCACCGATCTGCCGGTAGGCGTCGGTTTTGGTATCAAGGATGCTGGCAGTGCCCACAAGATCGCTGGTATATCCGACGCAGTCGTCGTCGGCAGTGCGTTGGTGAGCCTGATCGCTGAACTAGAGCCAGGCAAATCCTGGGAGCAGGACGAGTTACAATCTCGCATTAGCCTAATCCGTGAAATGCGCGAGGCCATTGATGCAGCTTGAATTTGCGTTTCACACAATGGTAATGAATACCGGATAAGCGATAGGAAAGATGAGCTGGATAAATAAGCTTCTGCCTTCCATAGGTCGCAAGAGTGACAGCAATCGCAGTCGTAGTATCCCCGAAGGCTTATGGAAAAAATGCCCGCGATGCGAGGCTGTGCTGTACCGGGACAACCTGCAGGAAAACCTCGATGTGTGTCCCAAGTGCGATCACCACATGCGCATTTCCGCCCGCCGCCGCCTGGACCTGTTCCTGGACAAGGAGGGCAGGGAGGAACTGGGCAAGGGTATCGTGCCCAACGACCTGCTCAAGTTTCGCGACCTGAAGAAATACAAGGACCGTCTATCGGCTGCCGCCAAGGCGACCGGTGAAAACGATGCCTTGGTGGTCATGAAAGGCAAGGTGAAAGGCCAGCAGGTCGTGACCGCCGCGTTTGAGTTCGGTTTCATCGGCGGCTCCATGGGAGCCGTGGTCGGAGAAAAATTCACCCTGGCAGTCAACCGGTGCCTAGCAGACGATCTGCCGCTAGTGTGCTTTGCCACAAGTGGCGGTGCCCGCATGCAGGAAGCTCTGATCTCCCTGATGCAGATGGCGAAAACCGCGGCGGCACTCGAGAAAATGAAACAACGCGGCCTGTTATATGTATCCGTGCTTGTAGATCCTGTCTACGGGGGCGTCTCGGCCAGCCTCGCCATGCTCGGTGACGTCAATATCGCTGAACCCAATGCTTTTATCGGCTTCGCCGGCCAGGATGTCATCCGCCAGACCGTGCGCGAGAAACTGCCGGATGGTTTCCAGCGCAGTGAATTCCTGCTGGAACACGGCGCGATCGACATGATCGTTCACCGGAAGGCCATCCGTGATCGCGTTGGTGCCCTTATCGGCAAATTCATGTACCGATTCTCAGGTCGACCCGACCAGCAGGAGCTGGTCTGAAACTGCTGCGCCAGCTTGCTTGCATTATCCGGAGTTGCGGTCTATGAATCTTCCGAAATGGCTTGAATACCTTGAGCGACTGCATCCCAGTACCATTGAGCTCGGTCTCGATCGCATCAACAAGGTTGCCAGCAAACTACCCATAGATTTTTCAGGCATCCGGGTTATCACCGTGGGCGGCACCAACGGCAAGGGCTCGACGGTAACCATGTTGTCCGCCATCCTGGAAGCCGCCGGCATGCGCACGGCTTGTTATACCTCGCCCCACATACTGCAATACAACGAACGGGTTCGGCTGGGTGATCGTTACGCTACTGATGAGGAACTGTGCGAGTCTTTTGCCAAGGTTGAAGCCGAACGCGGTGACATTCAGCTAACCTACTTTGAATTTGGGACATTGGCGGCCCTGCAACTGTTTTCCGACTACGCCCCGAATGTCGCCATACTGGAAGTCGGTCTGGGTGGACGCCTCGATGCTGTCAACATTCTGGATTCGGATATCGCCATCGTCACCAACGTAGATCTTGACCATACCGACTGGCTGGGCGACACCCGGGAAGCCATCGGGTTTGAAAAAGCCGGTATTTATCCGTACCGGCAAACCGGCCCTGTACGGTGAAAAGGACATGCCGGCCAGCGTGCTGGAGCAGGTGACGCGGATCGGTGCTAGCCTCTATGCCAACGGTAAGGAATACGAGGCAACGGACAACGGTGACGGTACCTGGTGCTGGCGGGGTATAGACACCGCTGGCAAGACGATCACTTACACGGCCCTGCCTTTTAACGATTACCCCCTAGATAACTGCGCCGTTACCGTCCAGGCGATTAGATTACTTACGCCAGAGGTCACGACTGACCAAATCGTCAAAGGTCTCAACCATGCCATGTTGCCGGGGCGCTTCCAGGTGTTCGACAGGGGCTATCCTCTGGTCCTGGATGTGGGGCACAATCCGCATGCAGCTCGGCGTGTGGCAGAGTTGGTTTCTGTGCGCTTTCCTAACCATCAGGTGAGCGTGGTCATCGCCATGTTGGCAGACAAGGATTACCGGGGTGTTTTGTCAGTGTACCGGTCACTGCGGCCACGATGGTATGTAGCTGGAATACACGAAGAACGGGGCCTGCAGGGAAAAATGCTATATAATTGCCTCTCTGATTCAGGGGAGGCCGACGTGCATTGCTTCACGACGGCAGCTGAGGCTTTCACCGCCGCCGATCAGGCCTGCAAGGCGCTGGCAGCGGATACAGATAAACAGCAGGAGAATGCACCGGTCCTCCTGGTTACGGGTTCATTCTTTACCGTCGCCGCGGTAATGGAGTTGCTTTGAAATCAGTGATGAAACAAAGGCTGGTCGGTACGATCGTCATCGGTTCACTGGCCATCATTTTCATCCCCATCATGCTCGATGGAGAAGGCGTCTACATCCCAGCACTGACCACCAATATCCCAGAGGCACCTCCCATGCCGGTCGTCCCAGAGATCGAACCGGAACGTCCACAAATTATGGCGGACACTACCAGCACAGGGACAGAACCGAATGTCTCAAAAGACAGTGCAGATGAACAGGGTGCTGCCAATGCACCGCCACCGGCACCTGAGCGACCACAGCTGACCAGTGCGGGCGTTCCAGCCACTTGGGTGGTACGTCTGGGCTCATTCGGTGAAGCGGCCAATGCAGAGGCCTTGGTCGGGCGCCTACAGACAAATGGTTACAAGGGCTTCAGCAGGCCTCTGCGAACAAGTCGTGGACCATTGACCGGTGTCTACGTCGGACCCGTCCTAACTAAAACCGAGGCGGAAAGCCTGCAACAGCAACTAACACAATCTTTTGATCTGGAAGGGGTCGTGATCCAGTTCAGCATCGACGAACTCCAGTAACGGCGGCACCAACCAGCATAGGCTCGCAACTTGGCCCTCATAGACATCATCATTCTGGTAATCATCGGCATATCGTCCGTGATCGGTGTCTTCAGGGGCCTCGTCAAGGAAGCCCTATCGCTCGCCAGCTGGTTTGCAGCCATCGTCGCCGGCACCCTTTTTAGTGCGCAACTTGCTGATTTGATGGTGAATTTGATTGATAATGGGAGCTTACGCAGAATAACCGCCTTCGTCATCCTGTTTATCGTCGTCATTTTCGCAGGAACCGTAATCAGCAACCTGGTTTCGAAGCTGACGCAGGCGGCGGGACTCAAGGGAGCAGACAGGACACTGGGCGGCCTATTTGGCATACTACGCGGGGTCATAATTGTACTGGTAATCGTGCTGGTAGGCAGTCAGGTGGATCTCTCAAGGAACTGGTTCGGCAGTTCGGTCCTGGTGCCCTACGCACAGGCCATGATCGATTACCTACAAGGCTTTTTCGGTATTCGATAGCCAGCAGCAGAAACAGCCCGGAGTGTTTCCGCCTGATGATCAGGCAGGTAACCCTGGTTAACAGATAACGACTAACACAGGCTTCAAGCATGTGCGGCATTATTGGCATAGTGGGTAAATCCAACGTGAACCTGGCGCTATACGACGGCCTGACTGTCCTTCAGCACCGGGGCCAGGATGCAGCAGGCATCGTGACGAGCGACAAGGGCAAGCTAAACCTGCGTAAGGACAACGGCCTGGTGCGTGACGTGTTCAGGACCAGCCACATGCGCGGACTGACTGGTAACATGGGAATAGGGCATGTACGCTATCCCACTGCCGGTAGCAGTGGCCCGGCCCAGGCCCAACCCCTCTACGTCAATTCCCCCTACGGTATTAGCCTCGCCCATAACGGCAACCTCACTAACTCTGAAGACCTCAGTGAAGACATTTTCCGAGACGATCTGCGTCACCTGAATACAGATTCCGATTCAGAGGTCCTGCTTAATGTGTTCGCCCACGAACTGCAGGTGCTGAACAAGATCAAGCCAACTGCCGACGATGTTTTTACCGCGGTGGAAGGTGTGCATCGTCGATGCCGCGGCGCCTATGCGGCCATCGCTATGCTTGTGGGCTACGGTATCGTTGGGTTCCGTGACAAGTTCGGGATTCGTCCATTGGTTTTTGGCAAGAAACGCACACGCAAAGGGGATGAATATATGATCGCCTCCGAGAGTGTGGCCCTCGACTCCCAGGGCTTCAAGCTGATCAGGGACGTGGCACCCGGTGAAGCAGTGTACATCGACCAGGAAGGTAATATCGAGACCCGCATCTGTGCCGCAGACAGCAAGCTTACCCCTTGCATTTTCGAGCACGTATATTTCGCCCGCCCCGATTCTATGATTGACGGAATTTCCGTTTACAAGTCGCGCCTGCGAATGGGCGAGAAACTGGCGCAGAAAATTCTTCGGGTACGTCCCGACCACGATATTGATGTTGTGATACCCATCCCAGATACATCCCGTACCGCCGCCGTAGAATTGGCCAATTCGCTGGGAGTGAAGTACCGAGAAGGTTTCGTGAAAAACCGTTATATCGGTCGCACGTTCATCATGCCGGGTCAGAGCCAGCGCAAGAAGTCGGTGAAACAGAAGCTCAATGCGACACCGCTAGAATTCCAGGACAAGAATGTACTGCTGGTTGATGACTCGATTGTACGTGGTACGACCTGCAAGCAGATTATCGAGATGGCACGGGATGCCGGCGCCAGGAAGGTCTACTTCTGCTCAGCGGCACCGCCCGTACGTTTTCCGAATGTCTACGGCATCGATATGCCAGCTGTCAGCGAGCTGATCGCCCATGGCAAGACCGTGGAAGAGGTTCGGGAAGCCATCGGCGCGGACTGGCTGATCTTCCAGGATCTTGATGACCTGGTCTCCTCATGCGCCGAGGGCAGCATCATCCCTATGGACTTCGAGTGCTCCGTATTCAACGGCGAATATGTGACCAGCGACGTCAGCGACACCTATCTGGCCAAACTGGAGGAAAAGCGCAACGATTACGCCAAGCGCAAACGCCAGACCGCAGCGGCTGGAGATTTCGGCAATACGGAAGACGAAGAAATTCTGGAATTGCACAACGCTGTCTAATTTCGACATTTCCAGTACGAATACGGAACTAAGACTGGATCCCTAGTGTAACTATGTCGACATCCTGGGAAGCAAAGGCACTAAGTGCTGGACTACCAGGGCGGTGAATTCAACAAACCAAACAGTATGCTCATGGTGCGGCAGTACGATGCCCGCGCAAGGTCGGGAACCAGGCTTGAGGACCGTGAATGTGTAAGGTTAGAGGCGACCGCCACCGGACTTCCTGGACGTATCGAATTGCGTAGCCAGTTTGTACTCTAGGAAGATGAAAATTTCCTTGAGGACGAGGTTTTTTCCACGCTCAAGCACCAGGGAGTCAATGCCCTATATCTGAAATTCTGTCGTTTCCTTTCTAATAAAGGTATCAGTCGCAAGTCCGGGGAGATGCTGATGCATTAGAGTCAGCGCGTCACCTCTTTCCAGTCTCAATGTGAAGGGTAAGCGGAAGAAATTACCGCCATCTCCATGGACTTGGCCTTTGCTGGAACACTGTTATCTCACAGGTTGAAAAGATCGACAGGCTTAGGAAGGCAATCCGTAAATTCAGGGTGATGAACTACTCCGGACAAGGGTGTTGGCAGGTATTTACGGTTAATTCCGACAGTTTCCGACGATCCTTTTCGGGCTAATGAACTATTTAGATAATTAAGATAAATATATGAAAACATTAATTAAACCTGGCATATATCGACATTACAAAGGGTATGATTACCAGGTCATTGGCTCTGCCCGACATAGCGAAAACGAGGAAGCATTGGTGCTGTATCACCCTCTGTACGGTAACGAATCCGATCGGGAGTACTGGGTGCGACCGCTGGCCATGTTTACCGAAACCGTCAGCTTAGATGGTAGGGAGGTTCCACGCTTTGCACCGGTTTCCGATATAGCCAATGCCGGCAGGAAAACGCCTTGATTCGCACCACCACTGATGAGAATCTCCATGCCATCACAGGCATTTACAACTAATATCGGGAAAACCTTGGTCAGTTACGAGTAAAAATCCCTGTCCCGAACAGACATGGCTGGCCTGCTGATGCGGGTCCTCGGTGCCGGTTATCCCTGATTGGTTGCATAAGAAGCGGGCGAGGTGATCGATTATTTCTTTGCCTACCAGTGGAGTCCAAGCATGGCAATGCAGCCATAGCACTGAGATAGTCATTTACCCGCTCCAGGATATGATGAGTAGGGGGCTTGGTACTCAGCTTTTCCAGGCCCTGTTCGATGTCCTCAGACAGACAGATGTGTGTCTAGCTATTGGGGGTATCGAATTCCCCAACTCGGCCAGCGTGGTCCTGCGCCAGAAATGGGTTTGAACAAAGTCGCGCACTTAGAAAACGTGGGCTACCAGTTTGGCCAGTGGCTGGATATCGGTTACTGGCAGGATGATCTGCAAAAACCATAAGTGAAGTCAGACAAGAAACATGAACAGTGAATATCATGGCCAACGCCACTGCAGCCGGTTGTCCTGGAAGGTGTCAACCCTCCACTACAAGGTGACTCAATGCAACTGCTCTATCTGCTGGCGCACAACGCTGCATGGGATTATTAGATATGCACCTAGGTCATCCTAACGGACACCAATAAAGCCGTAGTCGCCTACTGTACGGCATTTCGAAGGAGCGAATAACTTCTATGAAATCAGTGATGGCTGAAGTGAGCCTGAGCAGGTAAAGTCTCTTCTGAGAAATCAGGAAAGACCGATAGGCCACCGAGGAGACGATGCAATGCCGGGAATGACTACAGAAGCGCTAAGCGAGGAAATGGCGGGAGCAGCCAGAAGCATTTTCAAGGACCAGTGGCTCTTCATGGAAGCTTTTGCGGTGCCGGAATTCAATAAATTGGCCCTGACCATCCTGCAGATTCGCGACCTTATAGCCAGTGAACAAGTCGGCGAAAACGAGGCGCTTGTCATCCTGGAAATGCAGAAGAATGCCGCCCGCGGTGTCATGATGTCTCGCGAAGGCTCCGGGCTGCTGAAAGTGGAGCAGGCTATAAACTCTGGGCTTGGTATGGTAAAAAATTCCGTCAATACCGCGCTCGGATTCCCGCTGATCTGACCACCAAAGCATGGATGTCTAGTTACCCATCTTCCTGCTTAGCCTGGTGATTAACACCGTCATTTTTCCTGACCTCGCAGGCTGGTGATCGACGGTTACGCTTCATAGCAGGTCTTGCGGTAGTTTTCATCATCAGGCCGGCCAGGTACAGCGGCATGGCCATAACTAGGACGCCAAGTGTCCCGATTGCATGGTTGCCTAGGCTACTCTCCAGTGCTCCATATTATTTCCGTCCTGAGCCTCCTGGTTTACTGGCTCGGACGGGTCAACCGTTAGAAAAATTTACTTGGTCATCCTTGAAAAAATATCCTCTGACCCTATCTCTTAAGGGCGAAGGCTCGATGAGCTTCGCCCAGCTGGCCTGGTTCTGCGGAACAGGCTGTAAAGCTGATTATGACTATTGCCTAAAGAAGAGGATAAGCTCATGACATCTTTTGATTTTGCTCCCCTGTATCGCTCCGGTATCGGATTCGACCGCCTGGCCTCCATGCTGGACAGCATAAATACCAGTGACCGAACAGCAACTGGTTACCCACCTTACAACATAGAACTCGTCGATGACGATAACTACCGGATTACCATGGCAGTCGCAGGTTTTTCAGATGATGACATCACTGTGGAGGTAGAAAATAATACATTGACAGTCGCTTCAGAACGCGATGAGGGTAAAGACGAATCCAGCAAAAACTACCTGCATCGTGGCATTGCCGAGCGCAACTTCCGCCGTCAGTTCAAGCTGGCCGACCACATCAAGGTCACCAGTGCGCAGATGGAAAACGGCTTACTGCATATAGATCTCGTGCGCGAGATCCCGGAAGCGATGAAGCCTCGCCAGATTGCCGTGAACGGCAAGAGCAAACGCCTGCTCAAGTCTGCATAATTAACTTCAGTCAACCAAAAAGCCCGCTAAATAGCGGGCTTTTTTATGAGTTTAAAAAAGTAAAGCTTATATTACGTTATATGCCAACATTGCATCTGCTGCCTTGATGAAGATTGCAATATTCGCCCCCATGACATAGCTCACGCATTCCTTCTCTTGTTTAAGTTTTTTAATGTCTAGTTCTTATAAAGAGGAGGAAGACTGTAATTATTGCCCGTTTTCCTGTTACCGCGTCCAAGGCGATGAATTCGGTTGACTACTAATTCAAGGCTATTGCGGTCGAGTGCGTCAGCCGTATCAACACTGTATAGTGATTTTTCTAGTTTCGCCAGCAAGCCAGCTAACTCGGTATCATCGCTTTGCTGAATTAACTGGCCGAGGGTGAGCAAAGTATCGTCTTGGTACAAAGCCTTGCCCCAGGCAATGAGGCAACGTTTGATATCGCTGCCGCTACCCTCTGACAATGCCGTGCGCAGGACTTTTAGTGCGCTGTCCGCATTCAACGATGCGGGCGCTCGGGTTGTTTCAGACTTGCGAGGTATCATGGCCGGTGTTGCTGTTGTCAAAAAGGCTAGCAGGCGCCGATTGCGCATCCACATGGTCGTGGAAAATAGCCAGGCTACGGCGAACACAGCAGTTGCGGTGATCCAGAACAGGTAAAGACCAGATGTCTGTGGCGACATCGACAGGGGTCCGTTATTGCCAGCGGGGACATTGCGATTGAGGCTAATGAAATCGGGCGCGGCGGGTTGTGCTGCAGTCGTACCTGGTACCACGCTCAGGGTACGGGCTGGAATCACTGCGCGTTCCAGTGTATCGGTAGTAGTGTTCCACCAGGGTACGACAACTTCAGGAATCACGAACTCACCGGCTTCTGACGGAACAATTGCGGTACCTTCTGAGCGCGAGCCGGTGATGCCGACATCGTTGGCGAAGTCCTCACGCACGGGCTGGTCGGAATAAAACTTGAGACCATCAATGTCTTTGTAGATGATGCCAGGAAGGAGAGAGCTGCTTAGACCCGAAGCGGTGAGCCGAATATTGCGTGTCACCGAATCACCAATGGCCAGGTTCTCAACCGGGCCGCTCCAGCTTTCCTCGATACTAATATTGGCAGCAGGGAGCCAGGTCTGACCCGGGAAGCTTGCCGGCTTCCCCTGGACATCGATAGCATGAGTATCGCTTGCTAGGTTGATTTCCCTCACGCTGGTGCGGTTGTTGAAGAAACGGGTAAGGCCGCCTCGGCGACCCACGGTAGCGGTGAAATACACCGGCGGTATAGTGAGTTGACCGCTGCTTTGCGGGAAGATGACGAATTTACGTTCCGTAACGTTGTAGCGAATACCGCTGACGATTTCAGAATAGGTTTCGTCGCTTCCCAATTGCTGCACCACGGCATCGGCGACCTGCGGGGAAGTCAGTTGGGCACCCTGGTCGAAACTGATCGAGTAATATAGCTTGATGGTATAAAGCAGCTGCTCCTGTACATAGATCTGCTCCTTGCTGACGGTCGACTCGATGAAGATTTCAGAGTCGACGGCGCTGGTCACCTGGTCGGCTTCGCCTACATTTATGCGAATAGGTGCTGTCGCCTCGTTGTTGATGCGAAAGGCGGGTATGGTCAGTGCACCAGTAGATAGAGGTCGTAGCCTAACGATGTAGTCCACGAATGACTGCACAGTACCGTTGATGTTGGTGTAGGAACTGCGCGTGCTCACATTGCCGATCTGCTCGAAGTCGCGGTTGAGCCCTGACAGGGACGGCCTGGAATTGCCCAGGCTGTTGTCCACACGAATGGTTAGCGTGATGATTTCATTGAGCGTAACCTCGTTGCGGTCAACAAAGGCGCTCAGGTTTTGGGCATCGTTCTGCGCAAACAGCGGCTGGCACATAAGTCCCAGCGCTAGACCCAGAGTTGTCAGTAGGCGTTTTACCATTTCTGTTCGTTTCCTTCCTGTTCCGCTAGGTTAGGGTTCTGTATTTCCTCGAAGCGCCTGCGTGCAGCCTGGTATTGGAACTTGCGCCTTAACAATTCACCCGGGTCATCCGGAATTCGGCGTAACCATTGCTGCATGGCCTGTTCTTCCTCGGAGTCGGGTTCCTCGCCTTCCTGCGGTTCAGGCATTTCCTGCTCCTGGGGCTCGGACTCACTTTCCTGTTCAGACTGCTGCTCGTCCTGGTTCTGCTGGTCTTCCTGTTGCTGCTGATCCTGCTCAGACTGGTCCTGCTGGTCCTGGTTCTGTTGCTCCTGCTGCTGGTCCTGCTGCTGTTCGCCTTCCTGCTGTTGCTGGTCCTGGTTTTCACCGTCCTGCTGCTGTTGTTGCTGTTGCTGTTTTTCCTGCTCTTCCATGATGTTTTCGAGCAGTTCCTTGTTGTAGGCGGCGTCTTCGTGATCCGGCAACAGCGCCAGGACCTGGTCGTAGGCTGCAATGGCTTCCGGGTAACGGTTCAGCCTGGCCAGCGCGTTGCCGCGATTATAAAGGGACTCGACATCTTCCAGTAGGGAGAGGTCCGCCAGGGCAGTTTCATAGTTGCCGGCCTTGTAGTTGGCCGAGGCGCGCCATGCGTCATCCCGGAAAAGCGTGGCTGCTTCCGAGTAATCCTCGCCGGCAAAGGCTTCGGTACCCTGCGTGTCCTTGCTGACCCACAGATCCCTCATTTCCCAGGCATAGGTTGCCCGGTCGGGAGCGAACATGAAGGATAGGAAGAGGCCGAGGACCCAGCCTCGACGGAAAGCCAGTGCCGCTAGGGGCAACGCCAGTAGGAGCAACCAAGGTCCGGACTCGTACCAGATATCGAATTCGCGCTCCACGTCGACTAGGTTTTCATTCTCATCGAAAATGCTCTGGTCGAGAAGGAACTCGATGTCTTGGTCTGTGAGGAGTGCATCGGCATAACGACCACCAATGGATGACGCCAGTTCCTGCAGCAGGCCTCGTTCGAGGCGGGGAATGACTATAGCGTTGGCGCTGTCACGCAGGAAGCCACCCTCAGCCATGGGGATGGGTGCACCATCCTCGGTTCCGACACCGAGTACCGAGAGTGTGTGAGCAGTACCATTCAACAGGTTGCTAATGGCGCCGATGTCATCGTTGTTGATACCGTCAGTGATCAGCAGAATCTGTGCCTGGGGCAGGTTGGCGTTTTCCAGCAGGCTGATGGCCAGTTCGATACCTGTTGCCGGTCTGCTGCCCTCGATAGGCATAATATTCGGCTGGAGTGACGGCACGAGGTTGTTTATCGTTTCTACATCATCGGTCAGAGGGGTTACGGCGTGCGCATCGCCTGCATAAACCACCAGGGCGGTTTGCCCTTCCTCGCGCCGTGTATTGAGTACGTCGATGATTTTACGCTGTGTGCGCACGGCGCGGTTGGGTGCTACATCGTTGGCATACATTGACAACGACATGTCCGCCACGATTACGAGGGCATCCTCGCGTTCTTGGACAGGCACCGGAATCTGTTGCCACACCGGTCCGGCAAGCGCTATCAGGCCGAGGCTCCACAGGAGCAGCAGACCGAAAACGGGGTAGGTCGCTTTTGGGGATGAATCCTTGTCGAGCAGGAAGGGTAACAGAGCCGGCTCGATGGCGCGTGTCCAGGTGCTGCGATTGCTTTGTATGAACAATACAAGACAGACTAGCAGGAATGCGGGTATCAGGCAGTACAGGAAACCGGGCCGGAGAAAATGGAAGTTCTCCAAGAATTCAGCGGACAAAAATGGCATCAGGCTTCCACCTCCGCTAGGCTCGTATCGGCCGGTATAGTGGTCCGTAGTTCACGCCTAATGCTGAAGAGGATGCCCCACGGAATCCGTAGCAGCGCGATCAGGAAACTGAAAGCCATGGCCGCACCGAGCGGGTAAAAGAATAGTGCCGATGTGGGTCGGAATGTTTCAGCTTCCTGGTCGACGGGTTCGAGCTCATCCAGAATACCGTAGATCTCCTCGAGTTCCGCGCGGTCCCGAGCACGAAAATAACGACCGCCGGTGCTAACGGCGATGCGAGTGAGAGTGTCCTCGTCGAGGTCGGCCGAAGGATTGATGGTGCGCGGTCCAAACAAGGAATTGGTGGTGGAGGCGTCGGCACCGATACCGATGGTGTAGATCTTGATGCGCTCACGCATAGCCAGTTCGCCGGCCTGTACGGGCGTTACTTCCCCTGCATTATTCACACCGTCCGTTAGCAGAATGAGAATTCGGCTGGCCTCCGGGCGTTCGCGCAGATGTTTTACACCTAATCCGATGGCGTCACCAATCGCCGTAGCGTTTTCCTCGATGATACCGATCTCTGCCTCAACGAGCAGGGTCTGGACCGTTTCACGGTCAAATGTCAAAGGTGACTGCGTATAGGCTCTGGCGGCGAATAATATGAGGCCTAGCCGGTCACCTGTACGTCTTTCCACGAAATCGCCGACGACGGATTTCACCACTTGCAAGCGTGTGGCATTCTGCCCATTAAGCTGAATGTCCTGGGCTTCCATGGAACCGGAGATATCTACTGCGAGCATTAGGTCCCTACCCATGGTCGGCAATTGAACGGGGTCGCCCACCCATTGTGGGCGACTGGCGGCTAGTACCAGTAACAACCAGGCTAAGATGGCGATCACTGCGATCAGACGATTTCTCACCCCAACCTTTGGCGCAACAGCTTCGATCTGTGACATGGTTTTGAAGAACGGCACGAACAAGGAGGCATCTCGATTTGCCGCACGGGGCAGCGACGTATGGCAAAGCCAGGGCAGCGGCAGTAGGACGAATACCCAGGGCCAGAGGAACTGGATCATGCCTCCACTCCTGCGATGTGTTTTTGCTGTGGTGGCGCCTTGTAGCGGTTTTCGATCCACGTGCTGGCGGCCTGGTAGAGCGCATTACCGTCGGCATTGAAGGTGGGTTTATAGGCTCCGTCGGCAAGCACCGACCCGGGCCCCTGGCTGAAAGCGCTGCCCTGGTCACAGGCATCGAGGAAGTGGAGCCAATCTCGCCCGGTCAGCCTAGAAGAGGTGCTGTCCGGATACATAACCTGTGCCACCCGTTTCAATAGGACATTTACCGTAGCCAGAAAGTCCAGGCCGGCCTGGTTGCGTGTGTTTTCGAAAGCCGATTGTTTGGTAAAGCGGACATATGCCTGGTCCAGTTCGTGCATCACGCTTTCTAGCCTGCGGCGCCGAATCATCGCTACGAAGGCGTGCCGCGCCAAGAAGGCCAGGCCAATGAGCACGCAGAGTAGCAGGATCCACCAGCCCGGGGCGGGTGGCCAGAAGGACACCGGGTCCGGAAGATGGATGTCCCGAAGTTGGCTTAGAGGGTCTTCTGCTTCCATGTTTCCAGCTGGTCCAGAACCACCTGGTCGGTGCGCAGGGGTATCAGGGGAACCTTCATCTTGTTGAACTCGTTGATCAGCATGGCCTGACGATCGGTGAACTGGTCGTGGTAAAGCGAGCGTACCGACTTCTTGTAGGTATTGATGGTGCTGCGCCTATGTCCATCAGTGATACTGTAGACACCGGGAATTGGCAAGTTTTCCTCCAGACCGTCATATACAAAAATGCACGTGACGCTGTTGTGAATCGCCAGCTGGTGCAGGTACTGCCGGCAGCGGTCGTCGAACGTCTGGAAGTCGCTCATCAAGTAGACGTTGGAGCCGGGACGAGTGATACGATACATCTGCTCCAGGGCCTGAAGAAGGTAGTTTTTTCCGGTGACCGGCTCATCGGTGTGGTGCTGGACGAGATCCTGGTTGTATCGAGCCAGGATGTCAAGAAAGCGCAAGGCGGAGCGTTTGCTCCGGCGGGGCTTGATGAGTTCCTGTTCTCCGTCACTGAATACAACACCGCCGACGCGGTCGCCATTATCCACAGTGGTCCAGCAGATGATGGCGGCTGCCTCTGCAGCAACTACGGACTTGAATGCCACCTGGCTGCCGAAAAACATGTTGTGGCTCTGGTCACAGCCGATAATAACGGGGCGCTCGCGTTCTTCGCGAAATACCTTGGTGAAGGGGCGGCCGGTCCTGGCCGTTACCCGCCAGTCGATTTGTCGGATATCGTCACCAGGCTGGTAGGCACGAAATTCCTCAAAGTCTACACCGCGCCCCTTGTGTTTAGAGATGTGTGAACCCGACATACCCAGGCGACTGCGCGACTGGTAATCCAATTCGAGAGTTTTTGCCACGTGCCGCTGGTCGAACAATTGTTCGAGGGTGACAAAGGCGCCGCGGCTGCGGTACTGGTCCTGGCGAACATTTAACTGGCGTTTGTGGGACAAGGGAATTCCTTGGTCAGGCGGCTGGCACCAGTTCCAGGATGCGGGTGAGAACCTGGTCGGGATCAACACCGGCGGCTTCTGCCTCGAAGCTGAGCAACACGCGATGGCGTAGGACATCATGGAACACTTCATGGATGTCTTCTGGACTAACGAATTCCTTGCCCTTGAGCCAGGCATGGGCGCGTGAGCACAGGTCGAGTGAGATGGTCCCTCGCGGACTTGCGCCGAACTCAATCCACTTTGCAAGGTCTTCGCTGTATGGCGCCGGGTTACGCGTGGCCATGACCAGCTGCAGGATGTACTCCTCGACGGTGTCGGCCATATGCATGTTGAGCACTTCCTGGCGCGCCTCGAACAGGATGGACTGGACCACGATTGACGGTGGCGTAGTGCCAATATTGCGTGCTTCGTCCCTGACTAGGTGTAGGATTTGTCGCTCCGAATCTGTATCTGGGTAATCCACGGTCACGTGCATGAGGAAACGGTCGAGTTGGGCTTCGGGCAAGGGATATGTGCCTTCCTGCTCGATGGGATTCTGCGTGGCCATGACGAGAAACAGTTTCGGCAACTGGAAAGTCTCGCGACCAACACTCACCTGGTGTTCAGCCATGGCTTCGAGGAGGGCGGACTGTACCTTGGCAGGAGCACGGTTGATCTCGTCTGCAAGGACCAGGTTATGGAAAATTGGGCCCTGCTGGAAGCGGAAGCTGCCATCCTCGGCATGGTAGACCTCGGTGCCGGTGATATCGCTCGGCAGTAAGTCAGGTGTGAACTGGATACGGTGAAAATCACCTTCGATGCCCTCGGAAAGGTTCTTGATGGCCTTGGTCTTGGCCAGCCCTGGTGCGCCCTCTACCAGCAAATGACCATCGGCCAATAGGGCGATCAGCAGGCGGTCGATCAGTTTTTCCTGTCCAATGATGTGCTGTGACATCCAGTTTTTCAGCGAGGTGATTACTTCGATTTGCGTCATGTATGGATTCTCTTCCTTTACTACAGGTTTACTGCGTCTCTTCTGCTGCCCGGACATGGCTGTCGCGCCTGAATAGCGCCTCAAAAGGCTACCCCCCAAGGATGCCGGTACGAACAAAAAACCGATTCTATAGTGAATCCCAATGCATTGAAAATGTTACTTGTGGAGCTTTCCGATGGCTTATATAGTGAAAATTGACTACCTCGCCAGCCACCTGCAAACCCTTGAAAGGACCCTATTTGCCCATGCCAGCCCCGGATTCCACACTGATTTTGTATTCGACGCCGGCCTGCCACCTTTGCGAGACCGCGCATGGGCTTATGACACCTCATCTGGCCCGCTTGGGCCTGGTCATCGAGGAGGTGGATATCAGTAACTCGGATGCCCTACTGGACAAGTACGGAATCCGGATACCGGTAATTCGGTTTGCAAACGGAGAAGCGGAACTGGGTTGGCCGTTCACCGAGGAAGCGTTTCTCGGTTTCGTAGCGGCGAGAGATTATATGATCTAGATGTGCCAGGCTTCTTATTGCACGCCATAACAATTTGTGTCGATATAGCAGGTATCTTCGAAACCGAGACTGAGCAGGCGATTGAATTCTTGCGTGTTGGAAAATCACTAAGAAAGGTGATACCCCCACTGCTATAACGGCTGTCAGAAAATCTCTTTTTTTATATCTCGCAAAATGTAACAAAGATTATATGCCGAAAAAATCCCTGGCCGTTTGGGTAGTCTGCTCGGCTATGGATTTATCGGATTTACCCAGGCACTCAGCAACACGCTCTAGCACATGAACCAGGTTGGCGGGTTCATTGCGACGAGTTTTGGGCTTTGGCCTGATCGTACGCGGCATCAGATACGGAGAGTCGGTTTCGAGCATGAGTCGGTTGGCGGGAATCAGTTTGACGATCTCGTGCAGGTGATGGCCTCGCCGCTCGTCGCAGATCCAGCCGGTAATACCGATGTGCATGTCGAGGTCCAGGTAATCACGCAGCTCAGCTTCCGTTCCAGTGAAACAATGTACGACACCACTGGGCAGGGCGTTGCGGTATTTCCTGAGAAGGGCCATGAAGTCGGCGTGCCCGTCACGCTGGTGCAGGAAGACAGGCATACCGAGTTTCACAGCCAGAGCCAGTTGGTCTGTGAAGGCCTCGCGCTGGCGCTCCCGTGGAGAAAAGTCCCGAAAATAATCTAGACCGGTTTCGCCTACCGCTTTGACACAGGGTTTGGTGGCCAGGTTTTCAAGGCTTGCGATGGCTGCGATATCCTCATGGACGGCATCATGGGGATGGATACCTGCGGTGCTATAGAGGAATCCCGGGAAATGTTCAGCCAGGCTGGCTGCCTCAGTACTGGCTAGTACTGAGGTGCCGGTAACTAGTATCTGTTCGATTCCCGCTGCCCGGGCATCATCGAGCACCCTATCTAGGTCGTGGCTGAAGCTTTCATGGCTGAGGTTTGCGCCGATATCGATCAGTGGATAGGTAGAATTTGAAGTCATGGGCGTGGGGAAATACTGCGAAACATTCACCGGTATGGTAACCCAAGAGAGAAGGCGCAAGAAACAAAGTGCAATGAGTTAAATCGAACTAATACTCCTTGCTCTTTACTCGTGAAAAAAAGAGAGAAAAAGGAATTTGCCAGTTATAATAGCGCCCTTTTAGATTTCTGGATTCTGATTTTTGGTTATGAACGCGCAAGAGAAAAAGCCCATCGATTGGAAGAGCCTGGGTTTTGAATACACCCGCACTGATCATCGCTTTGTCGCTCGCTGGCGCAAAGGTGAGTGGTCCGAGGGTGAGCTGACCAACGACGAAATTATGCACATTCATGAAGGATCGCCGGCGCTGCATTACGCCCAGCAGTGTTTCGAGGGTATGAAGGCTCAGACTGCCGAAGACGGCCGAATCCTGCTCTTTCGTCCAGAACTCAACTTCCAGCGTATGCGCAATACCGCTGAACGCTTATCGATGCCGGTTGTTCCGGAGGAGTTGTTTCTGCGTGGTGTGAAGGAAGCGGTTCGTGCCAATGCCGCCTGGGTACCGCCTTACGGGACTGGCGCCTCACTGTATATACGTCCACTGCTTATCGGCATCGGCGAGAACATGGGATTGCGCCCGGCCAAGGAATATGAGTTCAGGGTTATGGTTTCTCCGGTTGGTCCTTATTACAAGAGTGGTGGTTTGCCTGTCATCAAGCTGGCGGTGTCGGATTTCGACCGCGCCGCACCCCAAGGCACCGGTGATGTCAAGGCCGGTGCCAATTATCCAGGCGGGTTGTATGCCACGCGCAAGGCCCAGGAGAAAGGCGCCAACGAGGCGCTGTACCTGGATGCGGCAGAAAGAAGATATATAGAAGAAGCAGGATCGGCGAACATCCTCATCTACACCAGCGACAATACGCTGATTACCCCAAAATCCAAGGCGATCCTGCCCAGCATCACCCGGCGTTCTATCATGGATATCGCCGCTAATGACCTTGGCCTTGCTACTGAAGAACGGCCCATCGAACTGCGTGTAGAAATCGACTCTTTTGTTGAGGTGGCTGCTTGCGGAACAGCCGCGGTCCTGTCGCCTGTAGGTAAGATCTGGTTCGATGATATCTGGCACAGTTTCTACGGCAACGGAGAAGAAGTCGGTCCCGTAATGCAGCAACTGTATGACCTGTTGCGCCAGATTCAGAGCGGTGAAAGGGCGGACACCTATGGCTGGACTGTAGAAGTTTGAAGTCCCAGATAACACAACTGGAATCCCGGGCAGCTTGCCTAAGTAAATTGATTATTCAGTATTTTTATATGCCTAAAGTGTCGGAAATTCTTCTGGCCAGCCAATCACGTTGCACCTCTTTTCGACCTGGTACTTGTAACTCGTGAATGATCCCGCCCCTTCCTTTTTTTGATTTCCTCTGGTTTAATGCCGGCTTTTTTTAGCGCTCAGTCGGAAAATTTTTCGCATAAAGCAAACAGCGATATGTAAAACACCAATAAATACCCCATATTTCGCATTCTGATTGTGTGCAGTAATACAGTAGAGACAAGAATTTTATTGTCGACTATTGACCCTGACAGGAAATGTCATTAATCATGTCGCCTGTTTTTGCTTAACCAATGGCAAATATTTTCATTTAATAAAACAAAATTTCGGTAGACAAAGTCTTCATGAGTAAATCGTTGGTTATTGTTGAGTCGCCAGCTAAGGCCAAGACAATTAACAAATACCTCGGCAATGACTTTATAGTAAAGTCATCCGTAGGTCATATTCGAGACCTGCCCACCAGTGGTTCCAAAGACGCAGTGGATGCTAAGGCACGTGCCAAGGCCGCAGCCGAAACTCGCAAGATGGATCCGGAAAAGAAACGTATCCACAAAGCAAAAAAGGCCCGTGAACAGCTAATTGCCCGCATGGGAATCGATCCAGAACATGGATGGAAGGCCAACTACAAAATTCTGCCCGGTAAGGAAAAGGTCGTTAGCGAACTTAAGAAGTTCGCCAAGGATGCCAATACAATCTATCTAGCGACCGATCTTGACCGCGAAGGTGAAGCCATCGCTTGGCACCTACGTGAGGCCATTGGTGGTGATGATTCACGTTACAAGCGCGTTGTATTCAACGAGATTACCAAGAAGGCTATCGCCGAAGCTTTTTCCCACCCCGGGGAAGTGGATATGAAGCATGTCCAGGCGCAGCAGGCTCGCCGTTTCCTCGATCGAGTGGTGGGCTTCATGGTATCGCCGCTGCTCTGGGCCAAGGTGGCCAGGGGCCTTTCCGCCGGCCGTGTACAATCCGTGGCTGTGCGTCTCCTGGTTGAGAGAGAGCAGGAAATCCGCGCATTCGTACCCGAGGAATACTGGGAATTATATGCCAACCTCCTGATTGATAGCATGCAGGGCAAGGCTGGTATAGAGCCCTTGCGATTCGAAGTTGCTAAATGCAGGGGCAGTGATTTCAAGCCGAAGAACGAAGTGGATATTAAGGCTGCCATAATAGAACTCGAAGCGGCCTCCTATGTCGTTGCTGAACGTGACGACAAGCCAACATCCTCCAAGCCACGCGCTCCTTTTATTACATCGACCCTGCAACAAGCCGCCTCAACGCGCCTTGGCTTTACCGTGAAGAAGACCATGACCATGGCCCAGCGCCTCTATGAAGCCGGTTTCATCACCTACATGCGAACTGACTCCACGGCGCTCAGCAATGATGCTCTGACCATGGCGCGGGAATTCATTAAGACCAAATTCGGTGACAAGTACCTGCCCGAATCGCCAAACCGTTATTCCAGCCGTGAAGGGGCTCAGGAGGCCCACGAGGCGATCCGGCCCTCCGACGTGGAGGTGCGTGAAAATTCCTCGCGCCTCGACGGACTCGACAGAGATGCTGTACGTCTCTACAACCTGATCTGGCAGCAGTTCCTGGCATGCCAGATGACACCGGCCCGCTACAAGAGCTCGACCGTGAAGGTAAACGCTGCCGGATACGAGCTGCGCATCAAGGGCCGTATCATGGAGTTTGACGGTTATACCCGGGTGCTGCCGGCCAACAAGGACGGCGACGTGGAACTGCCGGACATGAAAGTGGGCGAGACACTTCCGTTGGCCAACCTGGAACCCATGCAGCACTTCACCAAGCCGCCACCCCGGTACACGGAGGCAAGCCTGGTCAAGGAACTCGAAAAACGCGATATTGGTCGTCCCTCCACCTATGCCTCTATTATTTCCACTATCCAGGATCGCGGTTATGTGAAACTCGAAAATCGCCGTTTCTATGCCCAGAAGATGGGAGACATCGTCACCGACCGCCTAGTAGAAAATTTCACGGATCTAATGGACTACGAATTCACTGCGCGCATGGAAGAAAACCTCGACGACATCGCGCAGGGCAATAAGGAATGGATTGAAGTCCTCAACAACTTCTATGCCGACTTCACCAAGCAGCTTGAGGCGGCGCAGTCCGATGCCAATGGCATGCGCGAGAATAATCCTACGGAAACTGACATCAAGTGCCATACTTGTGGAAGGAATTTGCAAATCCGCACCGGTTCTACCGGGGTCTTCCTTGGCTGTTCAGGGTACAATCTGCAGCCGAAAGAGCGTTGCAAGAGCACCATGAACCTCACCCCGGGTGATGAGGCCATCAGCGTGGATGCAGATGATGAAGCCGAGTCGCGCCTGCTCCTGCACAAGCATCGCTGCAAGAACTGCGATACTGCGATGGATTCCTACCTAATCGATGAATATCGCAAGCTCCATGTTTGCGGCAACAATCCAAGCTGTTCAGGTTTCGAGGTGGAAGAGGGCAAGTTCAAGCTAAAGGGCTATGATGGACCGATCCTCGAATGCGATAAGTGCGGTGCCGATATGCAGCTCAAGAATGGCCGCTTCGGCAAGTATTTTGGCTGTACCAGTGATGCCTGTAAAAATACGCGCAAACTGCTGCGTAACGGTGAAGCCGCGCCCCCCAAGATGGACCCGGTACCGATGCCCGAGCTGCGGTGCGAGAAAGTCGATGACACCTATGTATTGCGCGACGGTGCTGCAGGTCTCTTCCTAGCTGCCAGTCAGTTTCCCAAAAATCGGGAAACGCGCGCTCCTTTTGTGAAAGAGTTGCTGCCCCACAAGGACGAGATCGATCCCAAGTATGCCTTCATCATGAAAGCGCCGATCGAAGATCCAGACGGCAACATGACCGTCGTGAAATTCAGTCGCAAGAACAAGGAGCAGTACATACAGAGCGAAATCGACAAGAAACCCACAGGCTGGAAAGCGTTCTACCGCAAGGGCCGCTGGATCGAAGACGGCAAGGAAAGCGAAATCGCAAAGTCTGCCTGAGCTCCCTGATACTGGCACTCACCCATGGAAGCACTCTTCGCCTGGATAGAAAACAACAACTGGATACTGCACGTATTCGGTATTGTTGTTGCCACGGTATTAATTAATTTCATAGTGCGCATCGTCCTGCGTCGTTTCATGGACAGGGCGAAATATTCCAAGAATGTTTGGGATGATGCCCTGGTGGATGCCTGCAGGCGTCCACTATTGCTTCTCGTGTGGGTCATCGGCTTGTCAATAGCGGCTGAGATCGTCGAAAAGGTTTCCGATAACGAGATATTCCAGTACAACACCCTTGCGCGTCATATCGCTATCATCATCCTGCTCATGATGTTCCTGGCAAGACTCATCCGTAACGTGGAAGACAGCATCATCGCCAGACGCGAACTCAGTGAAGTCGATACGGATGAGGTCACCGTCAAGGTGATTGGCCGCCTGTTGCGTATTTCGGTCATGATTACCGGTGCACTGGTCATCCTGCAAACTCTGGGTATCAGTGTAAGCGGCGTACTTGCATTCGGCGGTATTGGCGGCATTGCCGTCGGCTTCGCAGCCAAGGACCTGCTAGCAAACTTTTTTGGTAGCCTGATGGTCTATCTGGACCGGCCGTTTTCTATCGGCGACTGGGTTCGTTCTCCTGACCGCAACATTGAGGGCACAGTGGAGGATATCGGCTGGCGGTTGACCAAGATCCGCACATTTGACAAACGCCCGCTGTACATTCCGAACTCCATGTTCAACACGATCATACTAGAAAATCCCTCCAGGATGTCCAACCGGCGCATAAACGAAACTTTCGGCCTGCGCTATTGTGATTCCGCCAAAATGGGCGAGATCGTCGCTGCCGTAAGGCAGATGCTTGAAAATCACCCTGAAATCGATACCGGGCAAACCCTTATCGTTAATTTCAATACCCTGTCGGATTCTAGCCTGGATTTCTTCATTTACACATTCACAAAAACCACAGAGTGGGTGAAATTCCACGAAATTAAGCAGGATGTGCTGCTTAAGATCATCGATATCATCCACGCGCATGATGCTGATATCGCCTTCCCAACACGCACTCTGGATACCCTGAAAATAGGGGCCTCATAACCGGATTCCCGCTCGGCCCGACATCAACTTTCTCTATGCCTATGGCGGTAACCCCATACTGGTTTACACGATTTTCTCCCTCGGTACGTTCGGCGTGGACGAGGTGAAATGTATGTTTCTCAACGCCCTGTTAGGACTGCTGGGTCTCTGCGCCTAGGTGGGCTGGATTCTGGATCTGAGCAGCCGGGAGATCGGCGATTATCCGCTTGCCTTACATGTTACGCCGTTCCTACATTTCACGCTGTAATCCTCACTGGTGCGCCGAGCGGTGCTGGACCTGATCGGGAGTACCGAGTCCCCGCCAGGAAACAAAAGGTTGAAACCGGCTACATCATCGTGACTCTGGCTATCAATCTCGGTTGCTTCGGACTGCAAATGTTTTAAAGCCTCTGGTGCCGGGCACGAACCATCCTTATACTTTGTGCAAATCAGAATACCGGGGAATTTTCTGCATGCTCCACACCAAACGTCGCTCCGCGCTGCTGTCCGTTCTTTGTCTGGCCACCATACTTGCACATGCCCAGGATACGGTCATTCGCGCCGAGACTAATACCAACGGGGAGGCCCTTTACAACGAAACCTGCGCCAACTGCCATAACATGCCAGAGGAAACACGTTCACCCTCACTGGAAGCCCTGAAACGGATGGGTGCACGGGCTGTCAGGTACGCGTTGTCCCACGGCAAAATGAAAGTCCAGGCACAGCCCTTGGGCGAGGAGGGGATCGATGACGTGGTCGCCTTCCTGTCTGCCACCGCTGAAATAGACAATAGCTGGATCACCGGAATGCAATGTCCGGCCGAACGTATGGATGTTGACACCGGTGCCGCCACCATCTGGACCCAGGGTTTCGACCGCAGGAATCGCCGTCACCTGACCACGGAACAGGTTGGCCTGACCACGCGCGACATGGGCAACCTGGAACTGGCGTGGTCAATCGGTTTTCCCGGCACCGCCAACATGCGTTCGCAGCCCGCAGTTGTGGGCAACACCATGTATTATCCCATCGTGGATTCCGGACAGTTGTTTGCCCTGGATATTGGCGGTGATGTACCTTGCGTGAAATGGGTGTACCAGCATGACATACCGCTGCGCACCACGATCGGTTATCACACGCTAACCAATGGCAGGCCAGTGCTGGTCTTTGCCGATGTTTCCGCCCACACAATCCTAATGGATGCCGTCACCACCGAAATTCTCTGGGACGCCAGCGTCCAGGCCTCTAGTGTTTCCAATGTCACTGCCATGCCAGTTCTTTATGGTGACCGTGTCTACGTGCCGATCTCCTCCGGTGAATTGCTGATGGGTGCAGCACCTGAGTACGAATGCTGTACTAGTCACGGTGCCGTGGTGGCTCTCGATGTGGCCACCGGGGAGCGTGTCTGGGAATACCACACCATGGAAGAGGCTCGCCCGACCACTATCAGCAGTGTCGGTACCCAGCAGTGGGGCCCTTCCGGCGCACCGATTTGGACGGCCGCTGCCATTGATGAAACCCGCGGCGTGTTATACGTCGGCACCGGTGAAAATACCTCGGCTCCTGCCACCGATACAAGTGACGCCATCCTCGCTATCCGGCTCGAGGACGGCTCCCTAGCCTGGAAATTCCAGGCCACCGCCAACGACATCTTCCTAAGCGGATGTACACGTGTTCCCGATGGTCCCAATTGCCCTCCACCCGATAGTATCAATCGCGACGTCGATTTCGGTGCTGCCGTCATGCTGGCGACTCGCAGTGACGGTACCGATATAGTCCTTGCTGGACAGAAGAGCGGCGACGTCTGGGCATTAGACCCGGATACCGGTGAATTGGTCTGGAATACCCGGGTAGGTCCCGGAGGCGCTTCAGGCGGCATTCACTGGGGCATGGCATTCGACGGCAACACCGTCTTTGCCGCAAACAACATGACCACGGATTCCACGGCAGATGGTGTCGATTCCGGTCTGTTCGCCCTGGATGTCGACACCGGCAACATCACCTGGGAATACCATCACCAGCCGGATTGTTCCGGCGATCGCCGCGGCAACCTGCGCAGCTGCGACACGAACTGGGGAATGTCGGCTGCGACACTGCTGGTGGACAGCGCCGTGGTTCAGGGCAGCAATGATGGCTTCGTAAAGGTTTTTGACAGTGGCACCGGTGAACCGATTTTCACCTTCGATACCGCACGCCCGTTCGATACGCTGAACGGTGTTCCGGGCAAGGGTGGTGCCATCGACAACTTCTCCATCTGGGCCGCCAACGGTACGCTGTATGTGCAATCCGGCTATGGCCTGATGGGGGTACCCGGCAACGTATTACTGGCTTTAAGACCACGCTAGGCTAATAACTGGCAATAAAAAACCGGGCTTTGCCCGGTTTTTTGTATCAGCACTCAGCGTGACGGCAGGACATCCTTGAACCGGTCCCTGGCCTGGCGAATACAAGCGGCGGTGGTTTCCCAATCGATGCAGGCATCGGTGACGGAGACCCCGTACAGCAGTTGGGCATGGTCAGCAGGAATGTCCTGGCGGCCGGCGTTGATGTTACTCTCGATCATGACCCCGATGATGGATTTATTGCCGGCCACGATCTGGTCCACGACATTCTTCAGGACAACGGGCTGGCGATTATAGTCCTTGTTGGAGTTGGCGTGGCTGCAGTCGATCATGATGTTGGTGGATACGCCGGCTTTCGCACACATGGCCTCGCAACGCGCAACACTCTCGGCATCGTAATTCTGCATGCCATTCCCACCGCGCAGGACAACGTGGGCATAGGGATTGCCTTTCGTATGCACGATACTTACCTTGCCCTCGGGATCGATACCGAGGAAGCGATGTGGACTGCTGACCGCCTTCATCGCATTGATGGCTACTTCCAGGCCGCCGTCGGTGCCGTTCTTGAAACCTACCGGGCATGACAGGCCGCTGGACATTTCGCGGTGTGTCTGCGACTCGGTGGTACGTGCGCCGATTGCCGACCAGGTGATGATGTCGTGCAGGTACTGTGGGGAAATAGGGTCCAGTGCTTCGGTGGAGGTAGGCAGGCCCATCGCCGACAGTTTCAACAGCAGACGGCGCCCGGTATGCAGGCCTTCCTCGATGCGGAAGCTGTCATTCATGTCGGGATCGTTGATCAGTCCCTTCCAGCCTGTTGAAGTACGCGGCTTTTCGAAATACACCCGCATGACCAGGACGAAGGTGTCCTGGACTTCATGGGCCAGTGCCTTCAGGCGCTCCGCGTAATCCAGTGCGGCGTCCACATCGTGAATGGAGCAGGGGCCAACCACCATGAAAAGGCGATGGTCCTTGTGATCGAGGATGTCGCGGATCACCTGGCGGTTCTTCATCACGATATCCGCGGTATCGCCATGCAACGGCAGGCGTTCTTTCAGCGCCATTGGGGTGATCAGCGTCTGGTATTCACTGATATTGACGTTTTCAGTACTCGGGATTGCCATGTCGATTCCGGGTTGCCCTGCTTTTGGGGTAGTGAAAATGGCGCGCATTATATCGGCTAAAAAGCGCGTGAAACACCGTTATTGGCGCCAAATTCGCGTTACGGCCTCAGAACAGCGTCGCCTGCGGGTCGTTACCTGTGACTTGCAGATCGAGGATATGCAGCCGGGGCAGGGCCGTGAAATACAGCGCGGTGCGAATGTCGCGGGATTCCATGACACGAAACAGGTCCGCATAGCGGGCCAGTTGGGGCTGGTAGTGGGCAGCCTGCCGGGCAAGAAAAGCGTTTTCGTCCTCACCCGGTGCCGGGGTGGCGCTCTTGAAATCGATGATCCAGCGCACATTGTCTGTATCGACAAAGGTGCGGTCGATCACCGCGATGCGTTGTCGCCCGTGGCGGTAATCACTGAGACTGAGCTCGCTGGCTGCTTCCCGGTGATCAGCCTGCAGCAGCCAGCGAAACGCTTCATCATCCCGACACTGTAATAGTTGTCGGTGGATTTCAGCGATGGCCTGGTCGGGTGCCGGGGTCAGAGGTGCCAGTATCTGGCGCCAGGCCGCCTTACATTCCGCCAGTGCGTGGTCATCATGGATATCGAGAAGGCCCTCGCCGATACGGCAAAGATATTCGTGAAGAATGTCGCCCAGGGTTCGCTCGACGAGATTGTCGTGCACGTTCTCGGGTAACTCGATCTCCGTGGGTTCGGCATCTTCCAGTGGCCTGACGATTTGCAACAGCGGAGGTGGTTGCCATGCCGGTGGCAGGCGGCTGATTACGAGTTGGTTAGCGGTTTCAGGCACGGCATCACCTGCATCGTCATCCGTTACGGCTTCCAGGGTTGCCAGAGCTGAAGGGTCCGCTTCCAGTTGCGGCCAGAGTGCAGCCAGCAGGGAATTGCTGTCCGGCGCCTGCCAGGTATCATCCTGGCCGGTGATACTACCGATAAGGAGTGCACTTTTTATGGCACGGGTTACACCGATGTAGAACAGCCGTGTGCCTTCGAGACGCTGCTGAATGGCGGCCTCGTATTTCAGATGCTGGTAGGTAGGATCCTGCTGTTGACCCCGTTGCGCCGGCATACTCATGACCAGCACCGAATCACCATTGGCGTTGATATGTTCACGCCACCGCAGCAACGGGTTGTCGTCGGAACGTGGCTTGCGTTCCAGTCCCGGCAGGATGACATGCTCGAATTCCAGGCCTTTGGCCTTGTGGAGGGTCATGATGGTTAGCGTTGCCTGGGGATTCAGGCCATCGGCAAACTGGCTGGCAACCTTGTTCTCGAAGCGGTGGATATCGCTGATATCCCCCTGGTCATCGAATTCCTGTACCAGGTCAAGGAAATGCGTAATGCTGACCAACAGATGTTCGTCCACGAGCGCCGCAGGGCCGCCCAGGGCCAGCCAGGTCTTTTCCAGCCACTCCCGCAAAGACAAGCGCCGGCGTTCGGACCGGGCAAGTAGCAGAACGGGTAATACACGACGCAGGATATTGCAGGTATCGGTGGATAACCCGGGCACATGTTCAAAATCCTGCAATGCCCGCCAGGGGGAAGCTCCCAGACTCCTGGCATACCTGGACAGCAAAAGGATGTCCGTCATCGGCAGACCCAGCCAGGGTGTTCTCAGCAGGGCATACCAGGCTGTCACGTCTGCCGGGTTCAACAACGCGCGTAACAGGGTGAGCAAATCCTGTATCACGGGATAGGAATCCAGGGGATCGATATCGGCCGCATGCCAGGCAATACCGCGTCGACGCAGTGCCGGAATGATGTCGGCCAGGTGATTACGAGTGCGCACGAGCAGGGCAATACGATCACCGGGGTTGGCTGACTGCAAGGATGCTACGGCATCCGCCACCCGTTCGGCCTCGTGACGGCGCAACAGGTAACGTGCATCCTCCATGTCCTTTTCAGCCGTCAGCAGGAGCAGGTTAACGCCAAGCCCGGGCAACGCGTCGTTGATGCTATCTGCTGCGCTGAAGCTGACACCACCGCGCCCGATATCATCCTCGCGTGGAAAGGCAGGGGCAAAATGGCGGTTCACCCAGTCGACAATGTTGGCCTGGCTACGGAAATTGACGCGCAGTTTCAGGCTGTCAAGACTGACCTGTCCAATACCCTTGTCGCGGACAGCCAGGAACAGCCCGACGTTGGCGTTGCGAAACCCGTAACAGCTCTGCATGCCATCGCCAACGATAAACAGGGTCCTGCCGTCACCGGGTTGCCAGTCGAAAGTGAGCTTTTCCAGGAGTTTCTTCTGCAACCAGGACGTGTCCTGGAATTCATCCACCAGGATGTGCCTGAGACGATAATCCAGGCGCAGTGCCAGGTCGGTGGGCGCCTCGTCGGCGCCAAGAGCACTCAATGCTGCAATACTGACCTGGGTATGGTCGGCCTGCCCGAAATTCCGGAAGGCCAGCGTCAGGTGTGAGACGAGGGCTGGCAATACGAGCGTCAGGCTTTCCATGACACGCCACTGCTGACCGGGATAGCCGGCTTCAGGCAGAAAGCGTATTTCCTCGAAAATTTCCCGCAGGTTTTCATCCGGAGCCATTGTTTCAAGCAGGGCAAGCATCGCAGCCTTGCTATCGGCAATCGGTTTATCGCTCGCTGATTTACCGGCTGAAGGAAATCCGTTGTTCTTGTTGACCGTTTTGCGAAAAGCATTCTTGTCTGTAAACAACATTTGGCGTATTGCCTGCCATTTGGACAGGTCTGCGCTCAGAGCCTGCGGCATGCCGTTTTCGAAATCACAACTTCCCAGCATACTATCCGTTTGATGTTCGAGGTGCATCGAAGCGAACTGTACGAGTGGCAACAAAGACTCCGAGTATGGCGAAAGGAGCCTGGCGGCTTTTGACAGTTTTTCTTCTATGAGGGCCTGGAGGTTGCCTTCGAGAATAGCGCGGGTATCTTCAGGATGAGACTTGATGTCCAGGATATTGGCCAGCCACTGGTCGCGCTTGCCAAGCATGGCCGACAGCAGTCCCGACAGCGTCCGCCACTGGTTATTGACATGGGCGAGGAGGACAGCGAGTGCATCTGCCAGGGGAGTATCGCCATCGAGTTCGGTGAGCAGGTCCTGGATGGCGGCTTCGTACAGTACCGACGGATCGTCCACGATGTCCGGCATGACACCCAGTTCCGAAACTACCGGCAACTGTGCGCACAGGAACGCGTTAAAACTGTCGATGGTGGAAATGCGCAGGCGTGTCGAATTTTCCAGGAGTTGCCACTGTTGCTCAGCATCGCGGGCAAGGACACGCTGCGCCAGCTCGACGGTGAAACGACGGTGTTCCGGCAGGGCGGACAGGTCTGCCGTGGATAACGTCGATGCCTGTGCCATGTTCTCGAGGATGCGGTTGCGCATTTCTGCTGCGGCTTTGCGCGTGAAGGTAATTGCGAGAATTTCTTCAGGCCGTTCACAGGTGGCAAGCAGGCCCAGGTAGCGCTGCGTCAACAGTTCGGTCTTGCCGGAACCGGCAGGCGCCTGCACGCAGAAAGATCGACCAAGTTCGAGTGCGAGTTGTCTTTCCCTGATATCCGCTGTCACCTTGCTCATGTGTCGACCCTTTCTCCGATACGGCAGAGAGGACCCAGGTGACACCAGGTGCAGCTGCTGTTGACGGACTTGGGATCGACCGCCGCATACCCGGACAGGAATTCGTTGGCGATCGCCGACAGTGAATCCTGCCAGGACAGCAGAATGGCTTGCCAGTCACTATCCGGATCGACGTTACGCTTGCTGCCGAAAAAACTGTCCGGATAGATGGTGTTGTCGCTGCTGATTCCCTTGTATTTCGTTTCCTCGACATTGACCTGGGCAATAAACAAACCGTCGACACTGCCAGGGGCTTCCGCTTCAACGGCCAACATGTACAGCATGAGCTGGGGTTCTGTCTGGCGCGGGTCGAACCAGTTGATCTCGGTGTTTTTCCGTGACTTGTAATCGACGATGATCTTTTTCCCGGAGGGCGTTGCGTCCAGCCTGTCGATCCGTAGGTTCAGGGTAAGTTCCCCATGTTGCCATTGTGTCCGGTACTCACTTTCTATTACTGCGAAAGTGCCACGTCTCTTTTCTTCTTCCAGCCAGGCTGCCAGCAGACCCGAGAGTCGTTGAATTTCCATGGCGTTGAACCTGGCCGTCATGGTGTGGCGATAGAAGCGTGCCTTGCCCTGCACGGCACTGGTGACTGCCTGGTCGATGGCATTCGACACTTCCTCGGTCGTGGCGGCTAACAGGTTGTCCTGGGTCTTCAGGATGCGCCAGAAGCCTTCGAGTGCTTCATGCAGGATGCTTCCGAGTACATGGCCAGGCAGGCCGATGACTGGCGCAGGCAACGCATCGGCGCCCAGGCGATGCATGGCGAAAGCCTTGAAAGGGCAGTCTGCCTGGTGCGCCATGAGAGAAATACCCCCGGCGGGCTGTTCAATGTCGTTGAGCGGGATAAACGGCATTTCCAGGAGCGTATCCAGGGCAACGTGTGCACTGTCGCCATAACCAGGAAAAACAGCAGGTATGGCGGGATCACTCGAGGTCAGTGAGCTGACGCCGGGCAGCATGCCTGCCGGCTTCAGGGCAAGGTCTTCTTCCTGGCGTGGCCAGCTGAAGACCATTTCGGTATCCGTATGGCCGATGAAACGGCTGATCTGGCGCCGGGCATTTTCGGTCATCGCCTGTGCGTCACTTCCCGGCATACTTTTGTCACGCTGCAACGACATGGGAATGAAGGGCACCGGTCGGGCAGGCGGAGGCCATTGCTGTTCCGTCATGCCCATCATCCAGGTATGGGTGAAGACCAGGCCATCAGCTTCAGTGGGTGAAAGCACCTGTATCGGTGCGAGATCATCACCACTGCGGGCATGGCTGCCGGCAAGAATCTGCCACAGGATGCCCAGAGCCTGCCCGAGCGAAACCTTGCCATGCCAGGACGATACCCGGGCAAAAGACCTGAGCGCTCCGGACCAGCCCTTGAGCTGGTCATATTCAACCGGGTCGGGTTGGCGCTGGCCCGGCCAGCCCAGGGCGTCAAGCTGGGCTTCGAACAGGTTGCTCCAGTCATGCAGCATGGCAGTGTTCGGAAGTGCACGGCGCTGGGAGTCGAGTGCCAGCAAGGCTGACGCCAGCTGTTCACAGTGGTAGTCGGCATCGGGTGAATTGGCCAGGTCGCGTACCCATGCCATCTGGATCTTCATCTCGCCGGTTTCTCTCAAACGCCATTCCAGGTGGGCGCGACCACTTTCCTCGGCCTGGCTACCGTGAATGAACGGCGACCTGAGAAGACGACAGAACGCCAGGGTTTCGACCCAGGGTGTATTCAGGGAGAGGATATCCAGGGCGCTGGCGAGCAACGGACAGTCGGCCAGCGACCGTGTCGAGGAAACGTTGACCCCGGGCATATCGACGGAATCGAAGCGGGTTACTGATTCGGGGTACAGGATGTCCCGGAATTGCCGCCGGATGGCATCGGTTCGCCGTTGCAGGTCGGGACAGATGATGCCGATGCGTGCCTGGCCGTCATTCGCCATGATAGTAGCGGCCCAGGTTGCCGCCTGCCGTATCTCCTGTTCGCTGTCGCTGCAGTCCTGCAGGCGGGTAACCGGGGACAGGGGCGGCAGGTCGAAGCGCTCGACGGTCTTGCTGCTATTTATAAGTACGTCGAACAAGCGGGCGTACAGGGGCGGTGGATTGTCGAATCCCGCCAGTACCACGTGATCCGGTACCGCCAGCAGACCATCGGCCAGACCACTGATGACGGATTCGACCATGGGTGAAAGGCTGATGAGGTCCTGGCGACGGCAGAAGGTTTCGAAAGTATCGACCCAGGACAGGAATGCACTCAGGTCATCGGGTATGCCGCCGGATTTCTGGAAATGGGCAAACTTGCGGACAGTCGCCATGTCGATACACCAGAGGTGGGCAAGACGCCAGGCTTCCTGGACGGCGCGGGCTGTGGCGCCTTGGTTGACCAGGCCTGCGCCGGCATCCGAATCCCTGACGATGTCCTGCCAGACAAGTCCCTCGAGTGCGGGTTCAAGAATACCTGCACGCGTGCCTGGCGCGTGACTCCAGAGATCGCGCAACCAGATATCGACGGGAAATACCCTGGGTGTAGCGCAAACGGGAGACAGGTCCCGTTGCTGGCGCCATTGCCCGTATACGGACTGGAGTTGCAGGCGGGTCCGGTGGTTGGGTGTCAGCACCAGGCTGCCCGAGTGCATTGCCTCCATGACCGGAGAAAAGATGTCGGGCTTAAATGCCATGTGCCGGGATTTGTGTGGTTTAGCCTGTCACGGGTTACATATTGGGGTAATTGGGTCCGCCGCTGCCTTCAGGGGCAACCCAGGTGATGTTCTGGGTGGGATCCTTGATGTCGCAGGTTTTGCAGTGAACACAGTTCTGGGCGTTGATCTGGAAACGGGTGTCGCCGTCGCTGCGTACGATTTCGTACACCCCGGCGGGGCAATAGCGCTGGGCGGGTTCGTCGAATTCCGCGAGATTGAAGGTCAGGGGGGTGTCGGGATCCGCCAGTAGCAGGTGGCAGGGCTGGTCTTCCTCGTGGTTGGTGTTGGACAGGTAAACCGAGCTGAGCCGGTCGAAACTGAGGGTGTTGTCGGGTTTCGGATAGCGAATACGCGGACTGTCCTCGGCGGGACTCAGCGAGGCGTGGTCGGGCGTGCTGTCCTTCAGGGTGAACGGCAGGCGACCGCGGAACAGCACCTGGTCGATGAAGCTGAATGCCGAGCCAAACAGGGTACCGAAACGATGCATGGCCGGTGCCACGTTACGCGCCCGATCCAGTTCTGCATATAGCCAGGAGCGGCGCACGTTGCCCGGATAGGTGACCAGCACTCCGTCCTCGGGATTGCGGTCACCCTGCAGCGCGCCGAATATGCTTTCTGCGGCGAGCATGCCGGATTTCATCGCCGTATGGGTACCCTTCAGTTTCAGGAAATTGAGAAAACCCGCATCATCGCCGGCCAGGACACCGCCGGGAAAGGCGAGGGCCGGCAGGGATTGCAGGCCACCCTTGGTGAGCGCACGGGCCCCGTAGGAAATGCGTTTGCCGCCCGCGAGCACGCGACTGTACAACGGGTGATGTTTCATGCGCTGGAATTCCTCGAACGGGCTAAGCCAGGGGTTGCTGTAATTGAGGTCCGTGATCAGGCCAACAGCAACCTGGTTGTTGTCGAGGTGGTACAGGAAACTGCCACCGGTCGTTTTACCCATACCTAGCGGCCAACCGAGTCCGTGAATGATCTTGCCGGGTTCATGTGCCTCAGGGGCAATCTCCCACAATTCCTTGATGCCCAGCCCGTAATGCTGTGGCTGCCGGTTCCTGTCGAGGCCGAATTTTTCGATCAGCTGCTTGCCCAGGTGGCCGCGGCAGCCTTCAGCGAATACCGTGTACTTCGCCTGCAATTCATAGCCAGCCTCGAAACCGGACTTTTCATTACCCGCTTTGTCACGACCCATGTCACCGGTGGCGACACCGGCAACGGCACCCTGTTCGTCGTAAAGAATTTCGGCGGCGGCAAAACCGGCGAATACCTGCACACCCAGGCTTTCCGCCTGCTCACCAAGCCAGCGGCACAGGTTGCCGAGGCTGATGACATGATTGCCCTTGTTGTGCAGGTCCCCGGGGATGAAAAAATCGGGCAGCTTCATGGATCCCGAGGCGTTGAACAGGAAGTGCACTTCCTCATCCATGACAGGCACCGTGACCGGGGCGCCCATGGCTTGCCAGTCGGGAAAGAGTTCATCGAGTGCGCGAGCGTCGAGCACGGCGCCGGAAAGGATATGGGCGCCGATTTCAGAGCCTTTTTCAATAAGGCAGATGTCGAGAGAGACCTCATGCTCCAGGCAGAGCTGGGCCAGTTTGCAGGCCGTGGCGAGGCCGGCAGGGCCGCCGCCCACGATGACCACATCGAAGGGCATGACTTCGCGGTGTGACAAGATGATTTCTTCCGTTCAAGAGACTTTTATTCTTTGCCCCATTATAATTGGCCCCTTTGCCAATTACACAAGAATCTCAGTATTACCGGGCCCACCTGCCGCAACAGATCTGTACAAATCCATGAAAATCCTCGTTCCCGTAAAGCGTGTCGTCGACGCCAATGTCAAGGTACGCGTCGCAGCCGATCAGTCCTCGGTCGATCTCAGCAACGTCAAAATGGCGATGAATCCCTTTTGTGAAATCGCGGTGGAGGAAGCCGTACGCCTGAAAGAGCAGGGCGTGGCAACCGAGATCGTGGCCGTCACCGTCGGGGACGAGAAAAGCCAGGAACAACTGCGTACCGCCATGGCATTGGGCGCCGATCGCAGCATCTGGGTGGAGCAGGCGGGGGCCGTCGAGTCACTCACTGTTGCAAAACTGCTGAAAGCCGTCGTCGAACGGGAATCGCCTGACCTGGTGATTCTTGGCAAGCAAAGCATCGATGGCGACAACAACCAGGTGGGGCAGATGTTGGCGGCACTGTGTGACATGCCGCAGGGCACGTTCGCCTTCAGGCTGTCCATCGAAAACGGCAAGGCACTGGTCAGTCGTGAAGTCGACGGAGGAGAGCAGGTCGTCAGCCTGTCACTGCCTGCCGTGGTCACCACCGACCTGCGTCTGAACGAGCCACGCTACGCCAAGCTGCCGGATATCATGAAGGCGAAAAAGAAGCCACTGGACAAGGTAACACCCGTCGACCTCGGCGTGACCGTGAACAATAGCCTTTCCGTCCTGGCTGTGCATGAACCCCCCGGACGCAAGGCCGGCATTATCGTCGGCAGCACCAGTGAACTGGTGGACAAACTCCGTAATGAAGCCAGGGTCATTTCCTGAGGCTGCACGAGAAGACAGGATAAGACATGAGCGTACTGGTCATCGCCGAACACAATAATGTAACACTCAATCCGGTCACCGGTAGCGTGATCGCTGCCGCCGCGCAACTCGACAGTGACATCCATGTACTGGTTGCCGGCAGTGACTGTGGTGCAGCGGCCGCTTCAGCCAGCCAATACCTGGGGGTGAGCAGGGTGCTTGTCGCTGACAACGTGGCCTATGCACACCAACTGCCCGAAGCGGTCGCCCCGCTGGTGAGCGGTATTGCCGCCAATTACGCGGCGATCCTCGCCGCCGCCGGCACCACAGGCAAGAACCTGATGCCGCGCGTGGCTGCACTGCTCGATGTCGGTCAGTTATCCGATATCGTGGGCATCGAGTCGGCAGACACCTTCATCCGCCCGATCTATGCAGGCAATGCCCTGGCCACGGTGAAATCGTCTGACCCGGTAAAAGTGTTGACCGTTCGTACCTCAGCCTTTGACCCGGCAGCGACCGGCAACACCGCCGAACAGGCAATACTGGACACAGTAATAGCCCAGGACAAGAGTGTGTTTGTCAGTGAAAATCTCAGCACGAGCAATCGCCCGGAACTGGCTTCGGCGAATATCGTGATTTCGGGTGGTCGTGGTCTTGGCAGCGCTGAGAACTTCCAGCTCCTGGAAAAAATCGCTGACAAACTCGGCGCCGCGATCGGTGCATCACGTGCTGCCGTGGATGCCGGATTTGTCGGCAACGACCTGCAGGTCGGCCAGACCGGCAAGATTGTCGCCCCGGATCTCTATATTGCCGTGGGTATTTCCGGCGCCATCCAACACCTTGCAGGCATGAAAGACAGCAAGGTCATCGTCGCTATCAATAATGATGCCGACGCCCCCATTTTCCAGGTGGCGGATTACGGACTGGTGGCGGACCTGTTCCAGGTGCTGCCGGAACTCGAATCCCTGCTTTGATCACTATCCGGTACCCCCGGCTTCAGGTTTGCCCTGTAATGACCCTATAATCGGGTCACTCGTACCGGTACGTTTCACCCGGCTCCCATTGATTACAGGAGTACACCATGCCCAAGCCCAACCTTTCCGTCATTGCCTCCCTGATTGTCCTGCCCTTGATCTATAGCCAACATGTTCAAGCTGGCTGGACCCTGGATGGCGCCGCCTCAAGTCTTTACTACGTGACCAGTAAGGCTGCCGCGGTTTCGGAACTGAATTCCTTCGAGGAGCTTTCAGGCAATATCGCCGATGATGGCAGTGCCAGTGTTTCCATCTTGCTGGGCAGTGTCGATACGGCAATAGATATCCGCAATCAGCGGATGCGGGAGATCGTTTTCCAGGTAGCGACTTATCCTCTAGCCACGGTGTCACTGTCAGCGGATGCGATGGAGTTGAACAACCTGTCTGCAGGTGACAGCATCAGGACAACTTATGAGGCAATATTGGACCTGCACGGCATGGTGCAGACCCTCTCACTGGACGTGGTTGTTACCGGATTGAAAGGAGGCGGGCTCCAGGTTGACCTGGCCCGTCCCCTTATTCTGAATGCCACCAGTTTTGGATTTGCCGACGGAGTGGAGCAGTTACGGGAAATCGCTGGACTGCCGAGTATCAACAACAACGTGGTCGTCGACTTTACACTACAGTTCGACGCCGATTAATCCTCTGACCCGACCTTGTCGAGTTCCGCAGTTCCCTCTCTGGGTGCCGGGATTGCAGGATCTAAGGATCCATTACCCAGGTCACTATTAGTTTCATGTGTATCTGGAGCCTGTGACGGTGACGATTGCTCAGAGACGGGCGGAACGTACATGTCTGGTACCGGACTAGCCGGCTCATTTTTTCCCTGGCTGCCCTCACTTGCCGGAGAGTCCGTTTCAGCTTGCATACGATTGCGCGGGTCGTTTGGAGCACGCTGACGTTCACGCTTTGGCGGTTGAGCCTGCTCTAAAACCGGCATGGGCGAAAGCGCTGGTTTCTCAGTAGGCAGATTAGCCTGCTCAACCAGTATTGAAGGCTCACTAGCATGCGCGATCTGTACACCCTGCGTAATTTCAGGTTCCAGTTTTATTGATTCCTGTGGAGGTTGCTGAAAAGTCTCACCTTGCAGTACTGGCTCGCTAACATTCATTACCGGCTGCTGCTCTGATGTCGACTGCGAATCGACAATAATGGCATCACTATTCATGGTTCCTACATTGTTAGAGACAATGAACTGGGCAACTTCCTGCTGTGACATGTCTTCCTGGTTTCCACGGCGACGCTGCCTGGGCTGGCGCTGGCGCTGGTCTGCCGGTCGTTTACGAGGCTTGTCCTGGTTTTCGGCATTTACCTGACTGCTGGCTACGTCATTATTTGGAGATTTTGCCGTGTTTTGCTGATCAGCCTTTTGCTGGTTGCCTGCAGCAGACTGACTACCCTTACCGCGTGAACGCTTACGACCGCCTTTACGACTTTCGTGTTCTTCTCGTTCTTCACTACCTTCTCTGGATCCGCGGGTTTCTCGTTTAACCTGTTCGCTGTTCGACTCTTTGACGCCCCCCCTGCTGGTGGAATCACGCGTCTGGCTTCTCTCTTTACTGGCGCCATCGCGACCACCGTCTGACTTATTGCGGGCAGACTTTTTCCGGCCACCTTCACTGCGTTCACCTCGAGCGGTGCGCTTGCGGGAACGCTCTCCTTTCCTGGCGGATTTGTCGTTGCTCTTTGCCTCGGCTGCCACATTATCTTTACTGCTGTCACTAGGGGCTGAACTGAACAGGCTGCCGATAGCAGCGCTGATACTGGACAGCAGGCCGCCGCGGCTTTTTGGTTCTGTAGCCGGAGCAGCTTGTGGCTTCGTCGGTGTAATATGCGGTGCCCGGACAGCGGCCTGCATGGCCACTTCCGGCTTTTTCGGCATGAATTCGCTTATTTCCTCTTCATCATCCGGATGAATGTCATAGCTGCGTTCTCCGGTATCATCAGCGATGTTCTGGACCTCGTAGTGCGGGGTATCCATGTTTGGGTTGGGAATCACCAAGACCTTGGTCTTGCTCTGAAGTTCGATCGCGCCGATGACGTCGCGCTTCTCGTTAAGCAAGTAAGAGGAAACACTGATTGGCACGATGGCACGGACTTCACGGGAGTTTTTCTTGTTAGCCTCTTCTTCAAGCAGCCTGAGGATGGAGAGGGCAAGGGACTCGATGTCGCGGATAGTGCCCTGGCCGTTACAGCGTGGGCAGACGATGGCACTGGTTTCACCTAGTGACGGGCGCAGACGCTGCCTGGACATTTCTAGTAGGCCGAATCGTGAAATGCGACCAATCTGCACACGAGCCCGGTCCATGGCAAGGGCATCACGCATGCGGTTTTCCACTTCACGCTGATTTTTCTGCGACATCATGTCGATAAAGTCGATGACCGCCAGGCCGCCCAGGTCACGTAAGCGCATCTGGCGGGCTATTTCATCGGCCGCCTCGAGATTGGTCAGCAGGGCGGTTTCCTCGATATCGGCGCCACGGGTGGCTCGCGAGGAGTTGATATCAATGGAGATAAGGGCCTCGGTCGGGTCTATGACAATGGAACCGCCGGAAGGTAGCTTTACTTCACGCTTGAAAGCAGTCTCGATCTGGGTCTCAATCTGGAAATTGGTAAACAGCGGCACCTTGCCTTCGTATAATACGACCCGATCCTCGAACTGGGGCATGACCTGGCGAATGAAGCTCTTGGCCTCCTCGCAGGCTTGCGGTGTATCCAGGATGACTTCACCTATATCGTTGCGCAGATAATCGCGTATGGCGCGCAGGATGACATTACTTTCCTGGAAGATCAGGAAGGGAGCTTCACGTTCCTTCGAGGCGGTCTTGATGGATGACCAGAGTTGCAGAAGATAATCTAGATCCCACTGCAGTTCTTCGGGTGCCTTGCCCACACCGGCAGTACGGACGATGACGCCCATGCCGTCCGGAATGGTGATGCTATCCAGGGCGTCGCGCAGCTCGGCGCGATCGTCGCCTTCGATTCGGCGAGAAATACCGCCGGCACGCGGATTATTCGGCATCAGGACCAGGTACCGACCGGCCAGGGAGATCATGGTGGTCAGGGCGGCACCTTTATTACCACGTTCTTCCTTGTCCACCTGGACGATTACTTCGATACCTTCCTGAACAACGTCCTTGATGTTGACCCGACCGCTAATTTCATTAGGTTGCTTAGAAAAATACTCCTTGGAAATTTCTTTCAGAGGCAGGAAGCCATGGCGGTCTGCGCCAAAATTGACGAAAGCCGCCTCGAGGCTGGGTTCGATTCGGGTGATCCGGCCCTTATAGATATTGGCCTTTTTCTGGACTCTGGCGCGGTTTTCGATGTCCAGGTCGTATAAACGTTGGCCATCGACCAGTGCTACTCGCAACTCTTCTTTTTGAGTTGCATTGATAAGCATTCTTTTCATTACCGTTTACTTCTCCGTACAGGGGAGTAGCAGGGTAAAAGATGCTTGACAGAATGTATTAAGTTTTTGTTATAAGCATTTGAAGTATAAGAAATATATTTATTATGCGTTACGTTGTGCGATAGGCTTCGGCATTGGCTACAACAAGGCAATGGAGCATTTAAAGGGCTAGCAAAGCCAGGTTTATTGGACAGCAGGCGGAAGATCCGTAGCTACTGTATGCTCTGTTAACTTTACTCCGCCGGGAGCTTGTTCACCCGGGGATCAATATTTCAGGCCTTTGTCTTGTCGCGCATCTGTCTCCGCCGGTATCTTCTCGCGGTGGATTGCTGCTCCTGCGTTTCCTGTCGGTATCGATGGAAGCCTGTTAAAGGGTCCGTCTTGATGACATGGGGCAGCGTGCTACTGTCAATGTGCTGTTTGCCTTTCGTTGCCTTGCAAATGTTGTTGCTTACTTATCGCGCTGCCAGTATTGGTGGCTTAACTCCGCAGACAATCAATCTCTCATATTTGTTCGTGCTTAACTTGTGCTCCCGACCGCTGTGCGGTACTTAATCTGTCTAAGCGTGTTGTTCTCTCTTTTACCCGGCAGTCCCGGGATTAATCTGGCCCTTGCGAGCATTTAATGCTGTTTTGCGGGTTCTCCGCTGTCAGCAGGCCATGACCTGTTCGTCTTGTCCCTGGGGAGTTGGCGTTCAAGGCCTGGCTAAATTCTTGGTTTTGTTGCTTGTTCTGTTTCCTTATATGGTAACTGGTTGTTTTTACATACTTAAAACTGGTAAAGCTTGTCATGGTAAACCGGAGCTGGGTAGCTTTGGGCACCGGGCAGGCGGCTTACGGGCTTTCTGATTGAGCGTATCTCACTTGCTTGAGGTCTGGCCTGGGGTCTTGCCCTTGGGCAGTGCAGCAATCAAACTTAGAATATATCAGTAAATTATAAGGGCTTCAATGGTTTACGTAGTCTAATTGCAGTGTCACTGAAACTCACCCGAACCGCCAGTTCGCAGCGAGATCGCCAGGAAAAGACGCTATACTCGTGACTCGTTGCTAGTGAGAATCCCTTTGAGCAGTAAAAAACCTACCAACAGTCTCTCACGTGACAATGGCGTGATTTTTCAGGAAGTCGGCGAGCATCATGCCGGTCAGCGCCTGGACAATTTTCTCATGGCACGTTTGAAGGGAGTGCCGAAGTCACGCATTTACCGGATCATCCGCAAGGGAGAGGTGCGGGTAAACAAGAAACGAGAAAAACCCGAATACAAACTGTGCGCAGGTGACATTATCCGCATTCCCCCGGTGCGTGTCGCCGAACCCGAGGTGCAGCAGCCACCGGCCAAAGCTCTGATTGCACTGTTGAAATCCTCTGTCCTGTACAGCGATGACGAGCTCATAATTATCAACAAGCCATCAGGGCTGCCAGTTCACGGCGGTACCGGTGTAAAAACCGGCCTCATAGAGGCCATGCGGGCCATGTTGCCAGAACTGGATTATCTGGAACTAGCGCACCGGCTGGACAAGGGGACCTCGGGTTGTTTGTTGCTGGCCAAGACTGGCAGATCCCTCAAGGCCCTGTCTTCCCAATTCAAGGAAAGCAGCGTCCGCAAAACCTACCATGCCCTGGTGGAAGGTGACTGGCCCGAAGACATCAGGGAAGTCAGCGCTGCCTTGAAAAGGCTACAACCACAGGGCGGAGAACGCTTCGTTGCCGTGAGTCGTGAAGGAAAATCCGCTATGACCCGGTTCACGGTGCGCGAACGCTTCCGGGGTGCGACCCTCGTTGCCGCCCAGCCCGTGACCGGAAGGACACACCAGATACGTGTTCATGCCCAACTAGCCGGGCACCCGATACTCGGTGATGAAAAATACGCGACAGAACCATCACGCAAACATTTTTTAGACATGGGTATTCGCCGCCTATGCCTGCATGCTGCGGAACTGATCTTCCAGCATCCCTGTACTGGAAAGGCGCTGCGCACTAAAGCACCCTATGATGAGGCTTTCAGTCGGGCTCTAATGATCTTGGGGCAAGCAGTGGGTTGAGGCCTTCTTCCCGCAGCATATCGACCAGCGCTATCATCGGGAGGCCGAGAAGGGTGTGGTAATCCCGGCCATCAAGTGCCTCAAAAAGGGCAATTCCTGCAGCCTCCACCTTGAAACACCCGGCACAATCAAGGGGATTGTCCAGCTGGATGTAGCCCAGGATTTCGGCATCAGTCAGCACACGAAACTTCACCCGGTAACCTTCCACGCAGAAATGTATCTTGCCAGTTCCTGTGTTCAGAAGTGCAAGGCCGGTACGAAACTCCACCCAGGCCCCGCTGCACAGTTTCAGATGTTTGCGGGCAGCCTCGGCATCCGCCGGCTTGCCCAGGATCAATCCGTTCAGCGTACACGCCTGATCGGAACCGATGACCAGGCTGTTCGGATGGCTCGCCGCCACAGCCTGCGCCTTTGCCCGTGCCAGTCTGAGCACGTAATCATCGACTCGTTCATCTGCGTGGGGCTTTTCATCGATGGCGGGTACACTGATTTCAAACGGCAAGTTTAACTGGGCGAGCATTTTGACCCGGTAGGGTGATGAGGAGGCAAGAACGAGCTTCATAACAATCCAAGTATAATCAATGGCTTTGTGGCCAAAAACGGCAAATTTCTTTGACAGCGAGGCCCTTCATGCATATTATGCGCGCCTATGTCGATTGACCCCTTCCCGGAGCGTGTTTCACCGCGAAAATGGTGCGATAGAAAGGGAACGATAAACAGCTCCATACCTCTTGGCAAACTCCTGCGTTTAAGTGAGTACCTGGATGAAAATCATAGCCAGGCGAAGGTATGTTTAAGCTTTGACAGGGATGCCAGTGGCACATGCTGCCTGACCGGCACAGTGACAGCCCGGGTCAGCCTGGAATGCCAGCGCTGCCTGAAACCGGTCACGGTAGACCTGGAATCGGCGCTGGATATAAAGGTGGCCGCCAATGATGCGGATTCCGCCAGGATAGCCGAAAGCGCCGCTAACCCACTGGACAGGCTGGAGATCATAGTCTGCGATGAAGGCGAATTGAATCTTCTGTCAGTGATCGAGGATGAACTGATCATGAGCTTGCCCATAGTGGCAAGCCATGCCGACGAACAGTGCAGTGAAACCTGGAACAGATTACATGCTAAGGCGCAGGAGGTAGTCCTAACAGGACAGGCTAACATCAAGGGCATTGACGTCCTCGAAAAGCTTAGACAAGAGTTGCACATGGATGGTAAGCAGCTCAACAAGACGCGCAGTAAGAACAGCAAGATAGGCAACGACTGACTGGTAACGATTAGGCATAGGTAAAACCGAGGTAACAACCATGGCCGTACAAAAGAGCAAGGTATCACGCTCCAGACGCAACATGCGCCGTGCGCATGATTCACTAAAATCCGCGACAGTATCCACTGACGCGGAAACGGGTGAAAGACATCGCCGTCATCACATGACACCGGATGGCTTTTATAAGGGCAGGCAGATAGTTCGCAACAGCGACGACTGAATCTGAAACCAGGAGTCAAGGCCCCTGGGTGATTTATCATTCTGAAAGCAGCTCATGACGGGCTGCTTTCCGTTTTATAGATATTCATCCGCGGGGGAATTACACGTTATGAAAATGGGCAATACCGGATTCATTTTCCCAGGGCAGGGCTCACAGAAAGTGGGCATGCTGAGTGAACTGGCAGAAGCCTTCAGCGGTGTTCAGGCGACGTTTGACGAGGCCAGTGAAGTTCTCGGATATAATCTCTGGGCGCTCGTCCAGTCGGGTCCGGAAGAAGAACTCGCACTAACCCATATCACGCAACCTGCCATTCTAACCGCCTCCGTCGCAATCTGGCGCCTATGGCAGGAGCAGGGCGGTGCCGATCCGGCCATCATGGCTGGTCACAGCCTCGGCGAATATTCCGCGCTCACGTGTGCCGGTGCTATTGCCTTTACCGATGCCGTGGAGCTGGTACAAAAACGTGGTCAGTACATGCAGTCAGCCGTACCCGTGGGTGTTGGTGCGATGGCGGCTATAGTCGGTCTTGACGATGAGAAGGCTATTGCGGCCTGTGACGAAGCCCGGCAATCACAGGAAGTGGCCGCGGTGAATTTCAATTCCCCCGGCCAGGTAGTTATTGCCGGACATGCCGAAGCAGTAGCCAGGGCCTCTGAACTATGCAAGGCTGTCGGCGCCAAGCGCGCCTTGCCATTGCCGGTTTCCGCGCCATTCCATTCTCGACTCATGAAGCCTGCTGCCGAGAATTTTGCCGCGGATTTGGCTGCCGTCAGTTTCCAAGTGCCCCGGGTACCCGTACTGCAGAATTTCGGCCTTGAGACACCCTCTGATCCCGACGCCATTCGTAACAACCTCGTCAGCCAAATATACAATCCCGTGCTCTGGGTGGATACCATCAACCGCTTCGCCGAAGCTGGCATTTCCAATGTTCTGGAAATCGGGCCAGGACGCGTACTTAGCAGCCTAAACAAACGCATCAACGCCGAAATGAGCGCCATGACGGTTAATGATCATGCCACCCTCGAAGCAGCACTGGCAGAGACCGGCGCCGCCTGATCAAGCAAGGAAATTCCCATGAATGATTCAGTGAAAAAAATTGCCGTCGTGACCGGAGCCTCCAGGGGCATTGGGAAGTCGATTGCCCTGGCACTTGGCCAGAATGCCACCGTCATTGGTACGGCGACTACCGACCATGGTGCTCAAGGAATCTCCGATTACCTGGCTGAAAACGGGATCGAAGGGCAGGGCTTTCGCTTGGACGTGGAGTCGGATGCTTCAGTCGAAGCATTTGCCGATGCCGTGCAGGAAAATTACGGACCGGTTGCCATCCTGGTGAACAATGCCGGCATCACACGTGACAATATCCTCATACGCATGAAAAGCGATGAATGGGGCCAGGTCATAAACACCAACCTGGGATCGATTTACCGCATGTCCAAAGCAATGGTCAGGAGCATGACTAAAGCGCGCTGGGGACGCATCATCAGCATCAGTTCAGTGGTTGCTTCAAGCGGGAACATCGGGCAGTCGAACTATGCGGCTGCCAAGGCAGGACTGGAAGGATTTTCCCGCGCGTTGGCGATTGAAATTGGTTCTCGGGGTATTACTGTCAATACGGTAGCGCCTGGTTTCATCGATACCGACATGACAAGGGAACTCAGTGAAGAACAGACCAACTTGCTGCTGTCAAAGATTCCGCTGGCGCGTTACGGACAACCCAATGAAATTGCCGCCGTGGTGGCATTTCTAGCGTCAGATCAGGCTGGTTACATAACCGGTGAAACCGTGCACGTAAACGGTGGAATGTATATGGGCTGATAACCAAAAAATGTACGTTAAATATCCCGTAGGATATTGAAATACAAATATTTTTTCAGCCGTAAATTAACGAATTTTTAAGATTACATAATTAATTAAGTTACGGTAAACTGCTCTGATTATCTGGCAGGACCCCGAGCCCAGTTATACGAATTAATTAAGAATTCACACTTTTATCTAGTATTTGTTTATTAGGAGCCACAGGAGCTAAGAATAATATGAGTAGCGTTGAAGAACGAGTGAAGAAGATTGTCGCAGAACAACTCGGAGTCAAAGAAGAAGAAGTTAAAAGCACATCATCTTTCGTAGAGGACCTCGGAGCAGACTCCCTGGACACCGTAGAACTGGTCATGGCCCTGGAAGAAGAATTCGAAACCGAAATTCCAGACGAAGAAGCCGAAAAGATCACCACTGTTCAACTGGCCATCAACTACGTCAACGAACACCTGTAAGAAAAATAGAACACCCAATCCAAAGCTACTTTCGGCAGCCCGAAAGTAGCTTTTTTATTGCCGCGGGTGTAACTCCCGAAAGTAATCAGCTTGGTACCGCAATCCACGTTGTTTAATGGCAAGGTAATTCAGTATATTTAGCCGGCAATAGCATCGAGGAACCACTTTTTGTCCAGAAGAAGAGTAGTTGTCACTGGCATGGGCGCCATAACGCCGCTTGCGAGCAACGTACAGGCGACCTGGGAAAGTCTAAAGGCCGGTAAAAGCGGTATTTCAGCCATCGATGAGTTCGATGCATCTGCCTTCAGCACTCGCTTCGGCGGCCTGATTAGGGACTTTAATGTCGAGGATTACATGCCGCAGCGCGAAGCCCGTCGCATGGACGAGTTCCTGCATTACGGCATCGCAGCAGGCAAGCAAGCTATGGCAGACGCGGGATTTAAAGGTGCTGGTTATTCCCCCCTTAAGGTCGGTGTCGCCATCGGCTCTGGTATTGGTGGCCTGACCAACATCGAGAACACGGTCGAACTGATCAAGGACAAGGGGCCTCGCAAGATTTCCCCCTATTTCGTACCAGGTTCTATCATCAACATGGTATCCGGAACGCTTTCCATCGAATTCGACTTGAAAGGGCCCAACCTTGCTATTTCCACGGCCTGCACCACCGGAACCCACTGCATAGGACTAGCCGCTCGCATGATTGCGTACGGCGATGCCGATGCCATGGTGGCCGGCGGTGCGGAAAAACCCCTGTCCAAAGCTGGACTTGGCGGTTTCTGCGCCGCTAGAGCATTGTCTACGCGCAACGATGACCCAACTGCTGCCAGCAGGCCATGGGACACTGACCGTGACGGTTTTGTCCTCAGCGACGGTGCCGGCATCCTGGTGCTGGAAGAATATGAAGCCGCGAGGAAACGCGGTGCAACCATTTATGCTGAAGTTTCCGGGTTTGGTATGAGCGGCGACGCCTACCACATCACATCACCATCCGAAGACGGGGCTGGTGCAGCCCAGTGCATGCAGAACGCCCTGAACGATGCTGGCCTGAATCCTGAACAAGTACAGTACATTAACGCCCATGGCACATCTACTATGGCAGGTGACTTGGCGGAGACTATGGCTATCAGGAAAGTTTTTGGCCATCACGCCGACAAGCTTGCCATCAGTTCCATCAAGTCAATGATCGGTCATTCTCTGGGCGCCACAGGCGCCGTGGAAGCGATCTTTTCCATCCTCAGCATGCGTGACAGTGTCGCGCCGCCCACCATCAACCTGGACAATCCCGGTGCTGGCTGTGATCTCGATTACGTGCCAAATACGGCACGAGACATGTCGATGGATGCTGTCATGAGCAACTCCTTCGGCTTTGGTGGCACCAACGGCAGCCTGATCTTTACCCGAGTCTGAGCACTCCCATGCCCGTAAACGGAGAACCCCAGGATACCATCACCATCAGTGACCGTGGGCTGGCATACGGTGACGGCGTTTTTGAAACCATCCGAATCAGTAATCACAAGCCCGTGCTGCTGGACCGGCATCTCGAACGCCTGCTACTGGGAACCCGTCGCCTTAAGATTTCCCTCGAACGCACGCTGCTCGATCAGCATGTCGCACAGCTGATACCCAAATTACCAGCGCAGGGTATCCTGAAAATCATCGTCACACGCGGTAGCGGGGGCAGGGGCTATATGCCTACTGGCATAACGGTACCAACACGCATTGTCAGCCTTCATGAACTGCCTGATTACAGCGCGACACAACCCAGTATTGGCATTGATGTTTTCGTTTGCCAACAGCGCCTAGCGATGCAGCCTGCACTGGCTGGCATCAAGCATCTCAATCGACTGGAACAGGTATTGGCTTCCCTTGAGTGGCCTGATGACGGATTTATGGAAGGGCTCATGCTGGATACATTGGACCATGTGATCGAAGGTACTCGCAGCAACGTTTTCTGGGCAGAATCGGGCCAACTCATGACACCGGCACTCTCCCAGGCAGGAGTGGCGGGCACACTACGCAATTACATCATGGAAGTACTTGGTATAGTCTCCGAAGTGGAAGAATGTACCCTGGACAGGCTTTGTCATGCAGAGGAGGTATTCTTCTGCAATAGCATCAACGGTATTTGGCCGGTTAATACCCTAGTTTCCGGGGATAAACGCGTGCGATTCGACCCCGTGAATCGCCGATTTTGCAATTCCTGTGCGGAACTGTTCGAGAAGCTACTTGATAACCAGGACTAGTGAAACTACGTAAACCGAAAGCCGTAAATTAATGCAAGGTGGACGCAAGGTGCGAGTCAGCAAAAAACAGCTGCTGTTCTGGGGATGGATCATCATCGCCTGTGCTGTGTTGCGGGTTGTCTTTTTCATGCAGCAAGTCAATGCACCGCTTGTTCTTGCAGAGAGTGACACGATTGACGTCAGTGCCGGAGTCACTTTCAATCGGCTTGTTACACGGCTGGCCAACGCCGGCATCATTGCATACCCGTTCGATATCCGGCTGTATGCCCGGCTCAGTGGCGGTGCCAACGATATCAAGGCTGGGGAATATGCCCTTACGCCCGGCATGACGTCACGCGACCTGCTGGCTAAGTTGGTCAACGGGGATGTTATCGTACACCAGATTGTCGTGCTTGAAGGTTGGACCCTCGCACAGGCGCTGGACGCTATCCAGTCCCACCCGGTCATTACGCCATCGCTCGATCCTGCAGATCATGAGGGCCTGCAGTCACTCCTGGGCACATCTGCATACCCGGAGGGTATGATTTTTCCCGACACCTACAACTTCAGTTCCGGTATGACGGACAGTGATTTGCTGCGACGGGCCTTTCGGAAAATGCAGGAAGTTCTTGCTGCCGAATGGCCCGGGCGTGATGACGGCCTACCCTATGATAGCGAGTATGACGCACTGATCATGGCATCGATCATTGAAAAGGAAACCGCACTGGCATCGGAACGTCAACAGATAGCCGGCGTCTTTGTCCGGAGGCTGCAGCAGGGCATGCGCCTACAGACAGATCCCACGGTGATATATGGAATGGGCGAAAGCTATACCGGCGACCTGACCCGCGCCGACCTGCGCCGGCAGACACCATACAATACATATCTCAATGCAGGACTGCCGCCGACACCAATCGCTTTGCCGGGTAGGGAGTCCATTCATGCGAGCCTGCATCCCAACCAAGGTGATACACTCTACTTTGTTGCGCGAGGTGACGGCAGTCACCAGTTTTCCTCCACCCTGGAGGAACATGAGCGTGCCGTTCAGCAGTACCAGTTAGGCAGGCAGTAGGATCAATGACAACCCAGTCTAGTTCCGCAACAGCGGGATTCATCGTGTTCGAAGGTGTGGATGGAGCCGGTAAGGGAGTCCAGAGTAGGATGTTGCTCTACGCCATGGAAGCAGCCGGACTGCCAGTGCTTCTTACCCGCGAACCTGGCGGTTCAGCCGGGGCTGAGGAGATCCGGCGCCTGATCGTCGAGGGTGATGTGGGACGCTGGGATGACATGACAGAATTGCTGTTGATCTATGCTGCACGTCGTTCACACCTGGTGGAAACCATCTGGCCAGCATTAAATCAAGGTATCTGGGTTATTTCCGACCGGTTCGCTGATTCCTCAAGGGCCTTCCAGGGAGTAGCCGGTGGACTTGGCCTGGACACAGTGGAAAGCATCCATAACAAGGTCGTAGGTGATTTCAGTCCTGACCTGACACTAATTCTTGATCTCGATCCGGCGGTCTCGCTGGAACGGGCTGATGCACGCGGCAGCCACGAAGACCGTTTTGAGCAGAAAGGCCTCGATTACCAAGCCAGGGTCAGGGACGGTTTTCGGCAATTAGCAAGCGCTTCACCGGATTCACGCGTGCTGATCGATGCGTCAGGTAGCATGGTAAATGTCAGTCAGGCAATACTGAACAGGGTGAATGCCCATTTCAACCTGGCTCTGACATTGCCGGCATAAAGAATCGACCCATGAGTGAACACGTCACAGAATTGCTGCCCTGGATGAAGGAGAAATATAGTCACCTCCTGGCACTTAACACGAACGAAAAGCTTGCCCATGCCTATCTTTTCGGAGGCCAGGAGGGTCTTGGCAAACTGGCGCTTGCACGGCATTTCGCCCATTACCTTTTGTGCACCGAGAAGCACGAAGATCAACCCTGCGGCCACTGTCGTGAATGCCAGTTACTGGCAGCCGGCACTCACCCGGACATGAAGCTTATTCAGCCGGTGGACTCCAGTGAAATCAAGATTGACCAGATTCGTGAAACCATTGAATTTATAAATAAAACTTCGCAGCGGGGTGGCTACAAGATTGTTCTGATAAGACCCGCTGAAGCCATGAATATCAGCAGCGCCAATGCCTTGCTCAAGGTCCTGGAAGAACCATCCCGCAATACCTTACTGATCCTCGTTTCACACCAGCCCGCATTATTGATGGCCACTATCCGCAGCCGCTGCCACAGCATCAGTTTCAATCGACCAACTCCAGCCGTTGTTATTCCCTGGCTGGGGACAAAGAATATTCGTGTATCTGCCCCGGAATTGCTACGCATGGCGAACAATGTCCCTCTGCGGGCGCTGGCTCTGGCCGACGAGGATGCCGTGCATGATCGAGCGGTATTGCATGATGTCCTAGAAAAACTCATGCGTGATGAAATCGGCATTGCCGAAGCGGCCGCAGCATGTGAAAGCTATGATCTTGAAGATAATATCGAGGCAATGATGTTGTGCACATCCGACATCCTAGCACATAACCAGACGCTGCCCAGTGATTCAACCAGTGCCATCCTCGATCATGATCTGGATTCGCTGGCTGCAAATTTTCGCAGCCCCGCTAGTCTGAGGAAGCTGCACGACTTTTATAGACAACTGCTAAAGGCCAGGCAAGCTGTGAAAAGCAAATCTAATCCAAACGGGCTGCTGATTCTGGAGTCTCTGTTTTTTAACTGGTCCAGAACCGTTAACTAATAACAGGATTATCCCCTTCCCTAAATCTTCTTAAAAATCCATGATATTTATTTTCTTGCAGCTCAAAATCTAACAATTCTTAGATATCAAGTCATTTTGCTCCTGACAGCAATGTCTAAAAGCCGGCAACTCCACCTTCATTGCGCGGATCCGATACACCTTCTAGCAAGCCATTATCATACCCGATGCTGTTTGCATCTCCGATTGGGAAGGGCGAACCATTCAGACCCTTGTGGCCCATGGCCTGCAGCTCCGCTTCTACGGCTTCGCTCATAGCGCCAGTCTCATATCGCACTACATCCGGCAACCACTGGTGGTGTATGCGGGGGCTGCTGACAGCACGATCCACTGACATTTTGTGGTCAATAACATTAATGACCACCTGTAGCACTGTATTGATGATGGTAGAGCCTCCGGGCGACCCGGTAAGTAAAATAGGGGTGCCGTCACGCGAGACTATAGTGGGAGTCATTGAACTCAGCATACGTTTGCCTGGCTGGATCTCATTAGATACACGGCCAATTAGTCCATATGAGTTAGGAATGCCTGGTTTGCTAGAAAAATCATCCATCTCATTATTTAGCAGAAACCCAGCTCCGGGCACGACAATTTTGTTTCCATAAGAACGATTGAGTGTAGTGGTTACAGCTACCGCATTACCCATCGCATCCATTACAGAGTAATGGGTGGTTTGAGGACTTTCTTCCGGCCAAGCTCCGGCCACAATTTCTTCACTATTGCTAGCATGAGCTGGGTCGAAATTTGCGAACCTGCGCTTCGCATAATCCTTTGATATTAACGTTGCCGCTGGTACTTCCACGAAGTCGGGATCACCCAGATATTCGGCTCTGTCAGCATAGGCGCGCCGCTGTGCCTCGATCATTAGGTGCAAAGTTTCGCTACTGCCCCAGCCAAGGTCGCCAATAGCATAGGGCTCCAGCATATTCAGCATCTGCACAAGCAATATGCCGCCGGAAGAGGGGGCCGGCATTGACCAGATATCATAACCGCGATAAGTCCCGTGCAAAGGTGATCGCCAGACGGCCTCATAGCTTTCCAGGTCAGCATGACTTATCAGGCCATCATTTGCTCTCATGTCGGAGACAATGAGATCAGCAACAGGCCCTTTATAGAAACCGTCACGCCCCTGTTCTGCAATTGCTTTCAGAGTTTTTGCCAGATCGGGCTGGCGCCAGAGGTCACCGCTGGAGTATGGAATTCCATCATTAGAGAATGCGGCCAGCGAAGCAGGGTAGTTCCTGAAGCTGTTAAAGTTCCCGCGAAACTGACTAGAAAGATCTTCATTGAGTATAAAACCATTCTCGGCAAGGTGAATGGCTGGCTCAATAACCTGAGCCGGCGACATGCTACCGTATCTGGAGAGAGCTTCGAGCATGCCGGCTACGGAACCAGGTACACCGGATGACTGATGACTGTTCAAGGCAAGGCGCCTGTCGACGTTTCCTTCTTCGTCAAGAAACATATCCCGATATGCGTTTGCTGGGGCTTTTTCCCTGTAATCCAGGGCCAGCACATCACCATCTGCAAGTTGGATCACCATGAATCCGCCACCACCAAGGTTTCCAGCTGATGGGTAGGTCACCGCCAGGGCAAAGCCTGTGGCAACGGCGGCATCAATGGCGTTCCCTCCTTGGGCCATAATTTCACTACCAACTTCAGAAGCAATATCCGAGCGTGAAGAGACCATTCCGTGCGTGGCTCTTAGATATTCCGCAAAAACACAATCAATTCCCAGAAAAAGAATCGATAAGAAAATGACAAAACGCTTCATATTCAACCCTAAAGTTGGTCAAACTAGATAAGATTGTACCAAAACTACCTTATTTGCGTGAGATTGTGGTCTAGATTGGCCTATGCCCGATAAATCATACGAAAAGTTAGATTGAGCCTGCCTGATGTTATTTCCGGCTGTTTTGGGAGTTGATGCATACAAACCCTTTGAAGGCCTTTTGGCATAATTAATAAACATCCATCATCCAGAGATATATTAATTTTATTAGCTTTATTTTGATTATGGCGTAATGAAAATCTTCTTGTTTGCCCAAAACTTAAAGAAGCTATAACAGGGTCTTGGCCAAGTTCTTTCTCATTATCGCTATGCCAGGACATGCTGTCCCTGCCGTCTCTGTAATAGTTAAGTAGAACAGAATTGAATTTATGCCCAGAGTGATTTTCAACTTGAGCCTTCAATGACAGAAGAGTTTTAGTCCAAGGGGCTGGTTTCAGCGCTAGGCCAGAATAGGAGTAAGAGGCGTCTGCATCGCCGTGCCAAGCTTGAAGTCGGGGAATTGGGACTCTCTTTCCCCCAAAGTTCAGAAAATCTTGCCTCCAATCGATGGTACTTAGGAGCTTCTCGTAAACTTTGCGGGATTCCTCGATACCTATGAAATTTTTAAAAAGCTCAATCGTATAACCGTCGAAAGCTATAAAGTTTGGCGTAAAACGATAATTCACTTAGATTTTTGCCTATCACGAAGGCTGTTAAATATAGCTTTGGCAATTGCAGGTATAGTCAATCATAGTACATACCTTCCAATCTCTACATTTCAGCTTAATAATATACTAGAGCATTCTAGGAGCATCAGTTTATCTCCCAAAGTGTAAAACCCTGCACAATCATTTTTATTGTTATTTATGATTTGTAAGAGATAAATATTTTCTGCAAAACAATATTCACAATCCAAAATTTAGCGAATTGGCCAATGTTTGATTTCGATTTATTTGTCATAGGTGCCGGATCCGGCGGCGTTAGGGCAGCTCGTACGTCGGCTGGCTATGGAGCAAGCGTTGCTATTGCTGAGGATCGTTATATGGGCGGAACCTGCGTCAACGTTGGCTGCGTGCCCAAAAAACTATATACATATGCGGCTTATTTCAGCCAATCATGCAGAGACAGTAGGGGATTTGGCTGGACTGGAGAGGTGCCCGCTTTCAACTGGCAGGTTTTGCGAGACAATAAAACAGCAGAAATCGAACGACTAAACGGTATATATGACAATCTTCTATTAAATTCAGGCGTAACGGTCTTCAACGCCCGGGCGAAGATAATCGACAAGAGTACAGTAAGAGTTGGCGGTAGGACGGTCACGGCACGCAATATCCTGATCGCTACCGGTGGCTGGCCCTTTGTTCCGATCTTTCCGGGAAGCGACCTGGTGCTTACTTCCAACGAAATCTTTGATCTACCCAAATTGCCCGAGCGCATACTAGTTGTGGGTGGGGGTTATATCGCCCTGGAATTTGCCGGCATCTTTTCTGGCCTTGGCGCCAGCACAACCTTGTCCTATCGCGGCGAGATTCCCTTAAAGAATTTTGACAAGGACATCCGAGAAAAATTGTTTAATGAGAGCAAGAGGCATATCAGCATGCGCATGAATAGCAATGTTTCTGATATACGCAAAGGCGACGATGGCTTAGTAGTGGCATTCGAGGAGGGCGAACCCCTGACTGTCGATTGCGTACTATATGCCACTGGCAGGAACGCAAATACCATGGGACTTGGGCTAGAAAATACCCGCATCAAAACGGGTAAAAACGGAGCCATCAGCGTCGATGAATTCTTTGAGACGGACGAACACGGCATATATGCCATTGGCGACGTGGTCGGACGCGCTTCCTTGACTCCCGTAGCGACCGCAGAAGGCATGGTCCTAGCGGCAAATCTGTTCAAAGGTACACGCAAAGCCGTGGATTACGACAATATCGCCACAGCCGTTTTTAGCCACCCGAATGTGGGAACCGTCGGCTTGTCCGAAGAGGGCGCGAGGAAAAAATACGGGGAAATAGTCGTATATGAAAGTGAATTCAGGCACCTGAAACATACCTTGTCCGGCAATCCCGAGCGCACCTACATGAAAATTATCACCAACAAGGCGACCGACCAGGTCATTGGCATGCACATGGTGGGAGCTGATGCGGGCGAAATAATCCAGGGTTTTGCCGCAGCTATGCAGTGCGGTGTCACCAAGGCTCAACTGGACAGCACAATCGGCATTCATCCGACTGCAGCCGAAGAATTTGTCACCATGCGTACGGCCAGGGACGGCTTGATGAAACGGTTCTGATTACTTCGTATTTCCATGGCGAGACATAAACTCATATTGACCAATCGCAGTGACATTCCTAACGTCTATAACTTCATGTAATAGGGGCTTGAAGAAATACTGTTTCCGTGTTGCAATACGCCTATATTATTTCCGGTAATCTTTATTACCGGAAATAATATGAATGCTCGGAATGGTAATTTTTCACATATATTTATATATTTATCAATTATATATTAGCTATTTCTCAGATTTTTCTAGTTATAGGCAAAGACAATATTTACTTCAACAAGGCTATCCCTTCTTTATGAGCCAACCCAAATCACCGGTGCCCTTTTTTGACACGCTCGAGGAAATGACCAATCCTTACAAACAACGCATCACATCGCTTAAACACCTGCTCGATCATGAGCCGCCCAATGCCGTAGATGATTACCAATACGCGAGCGAGTTCCTTTATTCCTACCGAGGCAGTCCGGACACTTTTTCCACGTATCGGCGTGAAATCGAGCATTTTCTGCACTGGTGCTGGCTGATAGAAAAAAAATCGTTGCAAAACATCCGCCGTGAAGATATCGAGGCCTATATCGAATTTGCCCGAAATCCGCCGAATACCTGGATCGGAGCCAAGAACGTAGCCAGGTACACAGTAACTGGTGGAGAAAGGGTGCCAAACCCGGAATGGCGGCCCTACGTCCAGCAAGGCAAAAATCCGCAGGAAACCTCATATTTCCTGTCCCAAAGCGCCATACAAAGCATCTTTGCGGTTCTGAGCAGCTTTTGTAACTTCCTGATCCAAGAGGAATACTTAGAATTCAACCCGGTGGCCCAAATACGCCAAAAGGGCAAATTCCTGCGCAAATCGCAGGCCAGCCGCCCTATTCGCCGGCTTTCCCAGCTACAATGGTCCTATGTACTTGAAACAGCTGAAAAAATGGCCAAAAAGGACCTACTGCACGAACGTACATTGTTTATTATGAACGCCCTCTTCGGTATGTACCTGCGTATTTCGGAACTGGTGGAAACCGAACGCTGGAGCCCGAAAATGGGCGATTTCGAGCGCGATCTGGAGGGAAACTGGTGGTTCAGAACCGTTGGTAAGGGTAACAAGGAGCGCCAGATTTCAGTCAGTGATGCCATGCTCGACGCCCTCAAGCGCTACCGCAAGTCCCGAGGACTCCCGGAACTGCCCTCTCCAGGAGAATATACGCCGCTGGTTCACAAGGCCCGTGGCAAAGGCAATATTAGCAGCACGAGACAGATACGTGGCATCGTGCAAGCCTGTTTTGACGATGCCGAACATACCATGCGCCAGGAGGGTTTCACTGAGGAAGCGGAGGCCCTGACCGCCGCGACCGTGCACTGGCTGCGACATACCGGCATTTCAGAAGATGTGAAGCACCGGCCCCGCGAGCATGTCAGGGATGATGCCGGGCATGGTTCAAGTGCCATAACGGACCGCTACATCGATGTGCAGCTCACTGAGCGCCATGCGTCTGCCCGCAAGAAGCGAATCAAACCGGATTAGCTGGCGCCTGGTTCAATTGCCAGTCAGCCTGGAAATGCAATAGTTAAAGGCATCACGGGGACATGGGAGGATGCATTTTTTTGCCAATTTTTGCCCGTAAGATAGTAAGATGAAGCTCGCATGATGCACATTCAGTAACTTGTATTGTGCGCAGCAGTATCAGAAAACAAGGCAGAATTATGAAAGCACGCGTTTTACGGCAAATCACCAAATCAGTACTGATCCTGGGGTTCACCTTTGCACTGGGATTAGGCAGCCTGCGCGCCCAGCAGCCGCTGTACCTACCTGGGGACATTCCACTTGATGTTCAGGCCATTTACCAGGAACTGATGCCTGAAGCCGATTATGGAGATATAACCAAGCGCATCATCGATCACCTCGTCAACAACCATTATTCAGAAATCAACTTCAACGACGAGTTCTCGGGCAAACTACTCGATAGTTTCATCAAGAACCTTGACGGCTCGAAGATTTATTTCACCAAGTCGGATATTGATGAATTTGAAGCTTATCGCAGCCGTCTGGATGATCTGCTTACTGAGGGTGACGTTGGCTTTGGATACCTGATCTTCAACCGTTACCGGCAACGCCTAATGGAAAGACTAGTATTCTCGCTGAAGCGCCTGGAACTAGATGGCAGTGATTTTGATTTCAACGAAGATGAATATCTAATCGTCGACCGCGCCGAGGAACCCTGGCCGGCAGATGAAGCCGAACTCGAGGAACTCTGGCGTAAGCGTATCAAGAGCAACGTCCTTTCCATGAAACTCGACGACGAGGAAATGGATTTGTCGCAAATTCGTGAGGAGCTCAGCGACCGGTTTCGGTCCCAGTTAAGCCAGGTATTGAAAACAAACGGTCTTGACGTTTACCAGCGCTATATGGATGCGATGACCATGACCTTCGATCCACATACGCAATATTACGCGCCGCGTGCCGCCGAAAACTTCAACATGAGCATGCGCCTCTCCCTGGAAGGCATCGGAGCAGTCCTGACGACCGAGGATGAATACACCAAGGTGGTAAGCATCGTCAGTGGTGGTCCTGCCGACATGAGTGGCGAACTGCAGCCTTCAGATCGAATCATTTCCGTGGCCCAGGGCGACCAACCTTACGTTGACGTGGTTGGCTGGCGTGTCGATGACGTGGTCCAGCTCATTCGTGGCGAAAAAGGCACTGTTGTTAGGCTGAACGTCATTCCTGCATCTTCCGAAGCTGGATTGGAAAGAAGGGAAATTAGCATTACTCGTGATACCGTGAAATTGGAAGAACAATCAGCTCGTAAGGAAATCGTTGAAGTTCAGTACGATGGCGAAACCCATAAGATCGGCGTGATCGAATTACCCACTTTCTATATCGATTTCGAGGCGCTGCAGCGTCGCGATCCCAACTATCGCAGTAGTACGCGTGATGTGCGCAACCTACTGGAAGAACTTAAAGCGGAAAACGTGGATGCGGTGGTCGTCGACCTGCGACGCAACGGTGGTGGGTCATTGACCGAGGCCAACTCGCTCGTCGGGCTGTTCATTCGCCGCGGCCCGACCGTACAGGTACGCGACGCCGACGGTAACAATATAGTGCAAGGCGATTCAGATCCTGAAATGGTCTACGACGGCCCTCTCGCCGTGCTCGTTAATCGTCTGAGTGCTTCGGCATCAGAAATTTTCGCAGGCGCTATTCAAGACTATCAGCGTGGTCTCGTGCTCGGCAGCCAGACCTTCGGCAAAGGTACCGTCCAGGAACTTGTCGGTCTGGGTGATGGCCAGATGAAAATCACGCGCGCCAAGTTTTACCGTATTTCTGGTGAAAGCACCCAGCATAAGGGCGTTACCCCAGACATCAAGTTCCCAGACCTTTACGACACCGCGGAAGACATAGGTGAAAGCGCCCTGCCCACCGCCCTGCCCTGGGACACCATCGATCCAAACTACTACCGCCCCTATTCCGACCTGAAATCGGTCTTGCCGACTCTCATAAGTCGGCATGATGAACGCCTGAAGGCTGACCCCGATTTCAATTTCATCGAAGCGCAGATCAAGCGTGCCCAGGAAAATAAGGAGAAGAACCAGCTGACGCTGAACGAGGCAAAACTGATTGCTGAGCGGGAGGAAGCCGATCAGTGGCGCCTTCAAATTTCCAACGCTCGACGCATTGCTAAGGGCGAGGAGCCCTGGGATAGCGTCGAGGATATGGATACCGAAAATGAAGAAATTGACGACGAAGTTGTGCTGAACAATGCCGGCATCGATCCCATTGAGCGGGATGAGCGAATGGTCGAAGGTGATGACAACGCCGACCCATACCTGGTGGAAAGCGGTAAAATCCTGCTGGACCTGATTTACCTGCAGCGCGAGGGATTAACGATGGCGTTCAGTCAGTGACGGCGGGACTAAAAATGAAATACCCGGCCATTGACCGGGTATTTTATTTATGGCGGAGGGGGTGAGATTCGAACTCACGGTAGGCTCTCACCTACGCCGGTTTTCAAGACCGGTGCATTCAACCGCTCTGCCACCCCTCCGGGGAAGGGGAGCATCTTACCCGAATCCCCGCGCCAGTCAACCTGCGGTATAGCGCGGTTTGCTGCCCCGAAACTTCTTGCTTTTGAAAGGCGGTCTAAGTATGATGAAAGCATTGATTTTCCGGGGATTATCCCCATATTGTTACCCGGGAAACCTGTTTTACTAAACACCAATTCATGTAAACAGAAAGTAAACGGAGAAAGAGAATGAGTGATTATGGTTTCAGGACAGAAGGTCAATACGCTATAGCCGGCAGAAGCCAGGAAGCGATACTGGCGACCAATAAGGTTCTGAAAAATACCTACATGCTTCTGTCCATGACCTTACTGTTCAGTGTTGTTACAGCAACCGTAGGTATGTTCGTCATACTGCCCCCGATGATGCACTGGGTCCTGTTTTTCGTCAGCTTTGGTCTGTTATTCTGGGTCAATGCCAGCGCCAATTCGGCCATGGGAATCGTGGCTGTGTTTGCCTTCACTGGCCTAATGGGATTCATACTCGGCCCTATGTTGAGTTTCTACTTAACAGCAATTCCAAATGGCGGGCAGATTGTCGCACAGGCGCTGGGTGGTACTGGCCTAATCTTCCTGACCCTGTCAGGCTACGTGTTGACCACACGCAAAGACTTTTCTTTCATGCGCGGGTTTCTGTTCACCGGCCTGATCGTGATCGTCGTCGCCATGCTTGCTAATTTATTTTTTCAAATACCGGCGCTTTCCCTGGCAATATCAGCCGCGGCTGTCATGATTTTTTCAGGCCTGATCCTATTTGATACTAGCCGTATCATTCATGGCGGCGAGACAAACTATATCCGTGCCACCGTTAGTCTGTACCTGGACATTTACAACCTGTTCGTTCACCTGCTTCACCTGCTAAGCGTACTGTCCGGCAACCGTGACTGAACCTGCCAGGATATAATCGGAAAAGCCCTGCATGACCTGTAGGGCTTTTTTATTTGGCAAATGAAATTTTTCATTATCATCAACGGCGCACCCTGGTCTTCCACGGCATCCTTGACCGCATTGAAATTTGCCGAGGCTGTAGTCGACAGCGGCCATGATATATACCGATTATTCTTTTTCCAGGATGGTGTTCATAACGCTTCCGCCTTCGCCGTGGCACCACAGGATGAAATCGATATACCGAAACGCTGGCTGGCCCTGATCGACAAGCACCAGCTTGACGCGGTGGTCTGTGCCGCATCGGCGCTAAAGCACGGCCTGCTCGATGCCGGTGAGGCTGTCCGTTATGACAAGGATGGACACAATCTGCTGCCCAGCTTCAAAATCAGCGGTATCGGCCAGTTAGTTGATGCGCTAAACCAGGCAGATCGTGTCGTTAACTTTGTTTCCTGATTCTCAACCATGTCCGATTGCCGCTACCTGCTCGTTCTTTCTTCCAGTGCACCATATGCCAGTCAGTCGGCCCGTGCCGCGATGGATGTTGCCCTAACCGCTGCCGCCTTCGAAAAGGTCGTCAGCATGGTTTTTGTCGATGCCGGTGTCCTGCAATTGCAGCCCGGACAGGAAAGTGTCCACGACGGCCCCAAGAATGTGGGTAAAATGATTCCTGCCCTGGCCCTTTACGAAGTGAAGAATGTTTACCTGCATGAGGATTCCGCACGACGTTTTGGTATCGATGCAGCCACTGTGCCTGTTACGGTAACCACCATCGATGATGCCAAACTGAGTGAGCTGGTAAATCACGCCGATCAGGTACTGGTGTTCTAATGATCCTTCATACTGTAAACAAGATCGCCCCATGCCTTGCCAGGTGCATGGCGCTGGCCACTCCGGGCGATACGATACTGTTGATAGAAGAGGCCGCCTACGCCGCCGTTGTAAGTGAGTCTGCCAGGCATTGGGAGGAATTCGACGGGTATAACCTTTGTGTACTTGAAGATGATTTGGCGGTCCGCGGGCTGTCTGCGACAATGCTGCCAGAATTCAAGGCCGTTAACTGGCAGAATTTCGTCGCGCTGGCCGCAGCAGCCGAAAAGGTTATCAGCTGGGGCTGATACTTAATCCATTGCCTACCATGCCCGACACTTTACGAATTCCCGACAAGGACATCCGCCTCGACAAGGAAGGCTATCTCGAAGACTTGGCCGACTGGACGCCTGCAGTCGCTGATATCCTGGCCACCCGGGAGAACATCGTCCTGACTACCGCGCACTGGGAAGTCATCAACTTGCTGCGTGAATTCCATGCCGAACATGGCCTATCGCCGATGATGCGTGTACTGGTCAGGCAGATGAAAACCCGCTTCGGGGCCGACAAAGGCACCAGTATGTACCTGATGACGCTATTTCCCGAGTATCCGGCTTTGATTGCCAGTAAAATAGCCGGACTGCCTAGACCAACCCATTGCCCCTGACCCCTGCCATTGAACACTAAAGCACTCAGGCAGGCAGACGGTATCCCCTACTCGGTGACGCCCCTGCCCTACGAACCGACACCGTATCCTCTATTCAAGAAACTGCGGCATTTGCCCCTACCGGTCCTGCTTGCAAGCGGCAACGACCGTTCACGAAAGGATACCCGCTTTGAATACCTGACCGCGGCACCTGATACAATATTAAGGACACACGGCTATTCCACCCGGGCCAACCAGTCAGGCACAGAATCGAACATAGACGGTAATCCTTTTGCAGTACTGTCTGATCACTTTCCACTGGAAGCAAGATCGCATGCCACCGCCGACATGCCGTTTACCGGTGGTGCTATAGGTTATTTCGGTTACGAGCTGTTGCATGGTAATTACCGCATTACTGACGAACGCGCCCGGGATATTTCCCTCCCAGACATGCTGGTCGGCATTTATTCCTGGGTCATCGTCATTGATCATGAGAAGCAGGTGACCAGCCTGGTCATCCGTGATGCGTGTCCGCAAACTACTCGGGACGAAATTGCCGAGTCTCTGGCCGGCGCAGGCAAGGTTTCCGAAAGTTTTACTCTGGACGGAGATTTCACCTCCAATTACAGCCGCGCTGCCTATCAGGCTGCCTACCAGCGTGTCATCGATTACATACTTGCCGGTGACTGCTACCAGGTAAACTTGACTCAACGCTTCACTGCAGACTGTCACGGCGATCCCTATACAGCCTTCACGCGGCTCCAGACTATCGCCAAAGCACCTTTTGCTGCATTCATGGAAGATGGTGACAACGCGGTCCTGTCATTTTCCCCGGAGCGGTTTCTGCATGTGAAAGATCGCCAGGTGATGACACAGCCCATCAAAGGCACGCGGCCTCGCAATCCTAATCCCGCGATCGACCTACAAAACAAAACTGAGCTCGAAACCAGCCTTAAGGACCGTGCGGAAAATCTGATGATCGTGGACCTGCTGCGTAATGACCTTGGGCGCGTCTGCAGAACTGGCAGCATTTCAGTTTCTAACCTTTTCGAAACTCAGAGCTTCACCAACGTACACCACCTCGTCAGTACCATTACTGGTATGCTCGCCGATGCCCGGGAAGTATTTAACCTCCTGCAAGCGGGATTCCCGGGTGGCTCTATTACGGGCACCCCAAAAATCCGCGCCATGGAAATCATCAACGAGCTTGAAACCGTTGTGCGTTCCGTCTATTGCGGGGCATTCGCCTGGATAGATTTCGGCGGCAACATGGACAGCAACATCTGCATTCGCACTCTCGTCAAAGATGGCAGAAAAATCCATTGCTGGGGCGGTGGCGGAGTCGTAGCCGACTCAGTGGGTGAGCAGGAATACCAGGAATCATTGGACAAGATTTCCCTGTTCCTGGATGCCTTACGTGCCGGGATTTGAACCGAAGTCTATGGGCGATTACTCGATTGCAAGACTGCGCGAACTGGGGGCCCGCCTCAATACCGATCATACACTCAATGACTACCGCGCCGACCACCGATTGGCCTCTGTGCTGATTCTTGCCTATCCTAGTGAGCTTGAATCCCACATCGTTTTGACACGACGTACGCAACATCTGCCCACTCACGCCGGCCAGATCAGTTTTCCCGGTGGCAGTATTGAGGCCGACGATCGTGATCCTGTGCATACCGCCTTGCGTGAGGCACGAGAAGAGATCAACCTTAATGACAACGAAATCGACATTCTGGGAATCCTGGAAGTGACATTGCTGCCTTCAGGCTTTGCGGTTGCCCCTGTCCTAGCCGTGTCAGACCGACAACCGGTCCTGCAACCCAATCCAGATGAAGTGGATGAGATCTTCTCCATACCGATATCCATCGTTAGCGATCTATCACTTTACAGGGAGGACTCTCTTGAACGGGACGGCATACGAAGGCAGTTTTACTACCTAAATTATGGGGATTATTACATTTGGGGTGCCACGGCCAAGATGCTCAGGAATCTGGCCAGGCTGCTGCAGGATGGCTCAGGGTGTTAATGCTCTGTTGCTGGCCTTGATGAATTCTTGTTTCAGGTCTTGATAGCTAAATACTGCGGGAAACTGCGGAAACTCCTCAACCACGTTATCGGGTGCCATGAACAGAATGCCCTGGTCTGCTTCGCTCAGCATAGTGGTGTCATTGTACGAATCGCCGGCCGCGATAACTCGGTAATTGAGCGCGTGAAAGGCTTTCACTGATTGTCGCTTGGGATCTTTCTGGCGGATCTTGTAATCAACCACCCTGCCGTCGTCGGCAATTTCTAGGCGATGGCAAAGCAAGGTGGGAAAACCCAGTTGCCGCATCAGGGGCTGGGAAAACTCGTAGAAGGTATCGGACAGGATCACTACCTGGAAACGCTCCTTTAGCCAGTCGATGAACTCGACCGCGCCGTCCAGCGGCGCCATGGCACTGATAACTTCCTGGATTTCATGGAAACCGAGCTTGTGTTGATCGAGCAACCGTAGGCGTTGCTGCATAAGTTGGTCGTAATTGGGAACGTCGCGTGTGGTGGCACTGAGGGCATCGATGCCGGTCCTCTCGGCAAAATTGATCCAGATTTCCGGAATAAGGACCCCTTCAAGGTCGAGACAGGCTATTTCCAAGTCGTTCTCCTTAATGCGTACTGCAAGGCCTTGCGCTAAAAAAGCGCCATTCTCCCTGTTTCAAACCAGGGGCGCAACGCAAAGGGCTTGGCTTGTACCATAACTACACCATAGTTGGTGACCAAGGCGCGCATAAACACCTATATTTTGTATGTCACTGCGACAGCAGTATTTTAAGCCATTAATTTTGAAGAATTTTTCTGCATAGAACATTGTCTGAGACACTATTCAACTTTATAGCCTAAGTGCCTGTAAAAAATAGCGATTTCATGTCCCCTGGCTGCGTTGTACAATGTGCCCTTTGCAAAAACCGAGACGCACCGACATAGCTCCCGTGACTTTATCCGTCGAACAGATCAGCGCCCTGGCAAAGGATTATGAAGATAAGGACCCGAAGGACCTGATCAGTCTGGCCCTGCAGGAATTTGACCAGCTTGCGATATCCTTCAGCGGTGCGGAAGATGTTATCCTGATCGAACTGGCTACCAAGGCCGCTAGCAAGCTGAACAAGCCCGTCCATGTCTTCACGCTGGATACCGGCCGTCTCCATCCAGAAACCTACCAGTTCATCGACCGTGTCCAGAAGCATTACGACCTCAACATCGACATCCTAAGCCCTGATACGGCCACACTTGAAGCCTTTGTTCGGGAAAAAGGACTTTTCAGCTTCTACGAGACCGACCACACAGAATGCTGCAGCATCCGCAAAATCGCACCCCTGAAGCGTAGGCTGGCGACCCTAGATGCCTGGATTACCGGACAACGAAGGGACCAAAGCCCCAACACTCGAAAACAGGTTCCCGTGGCAGAACTGGACCCGACTTTCGGGCAGGACAAGATACTGGTGAAATTCAATCCCCTGGCGAACTGGACCTCGAAACAGGTCTGGGACTATATACGGGTGTTTGACGTACCCTACAACCCTCTCCATGACCGCGGTTTCGTCAGTATCGGTTGCGAGCCCTGCACACGTCCAATAGGCCCAGCACAACACGAACGTGAGGGTCGCTGGTGGTGGGAGGAAGCCACCTCCAAGGAATGCGGCCTTCACCGGGGCAATGTCATCGCGAGCAACGGCGAATAAGCACTCTACTTTAACGGAATTTCCAGGTCTGCAAAGACCGCCTGTAAGCTCTCCCTGTCACGACTTTGTACGGCCGCCTCGACCCGTTCACGGGTCAGATGCGGAGCAAACATTTCCATGAATTCAAGCATGTATCCCCGGAGAAAGGATTCCCGGCGAAAACCGATGCTGGTGGTGCTGTAATCGAACAGATGGCTCGCATCCAAGCTCACCAGGTCTTCGTCGCGCTTCTCTATGGCCATGCTAGCCAGGATACCGATACCCAACCCAAGGCGCACGTAGGTCTTGATGACGTCGGCATCCACCGCTGTAAACACCACCCGTGGCTCCAGCCTGGCCTTGCGAAAGGCCTCGTCTAGCTTCGAGCGTCCGGTAAAGCCATAGACATAAGTCACGATGGGATGCGCGGCAATATCGGCAAGGCTCAGTCGGGAAACCTGGCAAAGGGGATGGTGGCGTGGCACCAGGATTGAACGGTTCCAGTGAAAACAGGGCATCATCACCAGGTCGCTGAACAGCTCAAGTGCTTCTGTAGCAATGGCGAAATCGGCTGTGCCGTCCGCCGCCAGCTGGGAAATCTGAATTGGTGACCCCTGATGCATGTGCAGGCTGACGTCCGGGTATCGTTCGATGAACGCTTTGATGACCTTGGGCAGGATGTATCGGGACTGGGTATGTGTCGTGGCAATGCCCAGCGAGCCGGCGTTTTCGGCGGTGTATTCCTGAGCAATTGCCCCTATCGTTTCCACCCTCTGCAGGATATTGCGGGCCTCTTTGGCGATCTTCTCCCCAGCCGGTGTCAGTTCGCTCAAATACTTGCCATGGCGAATAAACAGGTCGGTGCCGAGCTCCTCCTCAAGGGTTTTGAGCTGCTTGCTAATCCCGGGCTGCGAGGTAAAGAGGTTCTGCGCGGCCCGACTGATATTGCAGTCCTGTCGGGCGACTTCCAAAAAGGAGCGTAATTGCTGGAGTTTCATGGGGAATGTCTTTCTGATTATATATAATTATTTATTATATAAATATAGCAAAATATTATTTTTTAGAATATAACTTTTCCACTAAAGTGACATTTTTGCCGCATAAATCGGGACTTCCCCTACCGCATGCTAGACCTAATAATTCTCACCTTTTCCGGTGGCCTGGTTGGCTTTGCCATTGGCCTTACCGGTGTCGGCGGTGGGTCTCTGATGACGCCAATTCTGCTCCTAATGGGTTACCCAGCGCCCGTAGCCATCGGGACCGACCTGCTTTACGCAGCCATCACCAAAAGCAGCGGTGCACTTTTTCATCACCGCAAGCAGAATGTGAACTGGAAAGCTATGTTCCTACTGGCTGGCGGTAGCATTCCGGTTTCCATGGCACTTATGCTGTTAGTTATGAAACAGGGGCTTGGGGAAAGTGAGAACTACGAATCCCTGCTAACAACTTTACTGGGGGCCATGCTGGTACTCACCGCGCTGGTAATCGGGTTTCAGAAACATATCCAGCGACGCCTGACACCAGGTGAGATACCGGGCGTGCATCACGGCATCGATCCGCCATTCTACGGTTATCCCCAGAAGCACACCGCCATCATGACCTTCATTCTTGGCCTGATTCTTGGTTTCTGCGTAACCATGGCATCTGTCGGTGCCGGCGCCATCGGCGCAGCCATCCTGTTCCTTCTTTATCCCCAATGGAAAGCATCGTCAGTTGTTGGCACCGGGATAGCCCATGCCGTGCCGCTTACATTGGTAGCGGGACTGGGTTATCTGGCTAATGGGCTGGTAGACCTCAAGCTGCTTGCAAGTCTGTTGGCAGGCTCACTGCCAGGGATCTATCTGGGTACGCATATTGGTTCGCTTTTTTCCGACAAGGTAATGAGAGCCATCCTTGTCAGCGCTCTCCTGGTGCTAGGGATATATTTCGCTGTACTGCATTGAGAAGTATCTGTGTCAGGATTCTCCTGCAGCCAGATTTGCGATACCGTGAGGCACATGGCCAGTCGCCACGTGTTCGCGGGCGGATTCACAATGGCCCTGTTGGTCATCGAAGAAGACGTCCGCATCGTAGGCGCGCAGGAAAGCACCCTTGTCCTCACCACCGAGGAACAGGGATTCATCGATGTTGATTTTCCACTCACGTAACGTTCGCACGACGCGCTCGTGGGCTGGGGCCGCTCGCGCGGTTACTAGGCAAGTCCGAATCGGTGAATCGTTTGGGTCGAATTCCTGCTGCAACATGTGAAGCGCGGCCAAAAAATGACGAAACGGCCCTCCCGTCAACGGATCCTTAGCGGCCAATTTTTCGCTACGAGTGAATTCTTCTAGACCCTGGGTCTTGTAGATCCTCTCCGCCTCATCCGAAAAAAGTACAGCATCGCCATCGAAGGCGAAACGCAATTTGTAGTCATCCACGTTTGCCTGCCGAGAATTCAGGATAGTTGCTGCCGCTATTCCGTTTTCTAATGCCTTACGCACGTCCTGTCCATCGGTCGACAAGAACAAGTGGGAATTGAATGCCGAAATGTAACGGTACGGACTGGAACCGCCACAGAAAGCAGCCTTCTGAATGTCAAGGCCATGCTGTTCAATGGAATTGAAGATGCGCAGCCCCGTGTCGGCGGAGTTTCTTGACAACAAGATGACTTCCACACGCTGCTTGCCTATCAATGTATTCAGGTTGAGCAGTTTCTTGACCAGGCTGAAGGCGTCACCCGGTTCTAGGACTTCATCCTCGTGGTCGATCTGGTACTTGCGGTAAGCTTCGACCCCCTCACTGACATAGACCCTGTGACTTTCGTCCAGGTTGAACAGGGCCCTTGAGGAAATAGCGACGACTAGTGTCTGGGTAGCAACGTCTTTCATAGGAGTATTTTAGCTGAAACTAACCGGCCCATGGAGATCGGTTTCAGCCACAGGCGACACCGGTACCGCCCAGGCCGCAATAGCCTGTCGGATTCTTGGCCAGGTACTGCTGGTGATATTCCTCGGCATAATAGAACTGCTCCAGGGGTTTTATTTCGGTGGTGATGGTGCCGTAACCAGATGCCTTCAATGCCTGCTGGTAAAAGGCAAGGCTGATTTGTGCAACATCCACCTGGGAGTTGTCCGTCGTGTAGATACAGGAACGATACTGGGTGCCGCGGTCATTTCCCTGTCGCATACCCTGCGTGGGGTCATGGGCTTCCCAGAATGCCTTCAACAGTTCGTCGTAGGAGATCCGGGCAGGATCGAATACTACGAGAATCACCTCGCTATGCCCGGTCAGACCGCTGCAGACCTCCTTGTAAGTGGGATTGGGTGTATAGCCGCCGGCATAGCCGGCTGCCGTAGTGTATACACCCGAAAATTGCCAGAATCGCCGCTCCGCACCCCAGAAACAGCCCATGCCGAAAACCGCCTTTTGCAAATGGCCTGGAAACGGCGGCAGGATACGGTTGCCGTTTACATAGTGGGTTTTGGGCATCTGCAGGGGCTTATCCCGGCCCGGCAATGCATGGTCTTGGGACACCAAGGTTTGCCGGTCCAAATCATTTTTCACCAAAGCATCCAGAAATGACATGACATTGTTCCGTAATTAATTGAATAACATGAATATTTCCTATTCTGCCCGACAGCCCGGGGCAATCATACCGAAGACACACTCAAGGAAGTCGGTTTTTGCCGCATCAGGGAGGATTGGCTAATACTGGGCAAACGCAATCTGAAAATCATCGTTCACTAATCCTGATGTTTTCTTCTCAGAACTTCTGCCACGTATTCAATCCAGTGCCTGACCGGTTTGCCGGTGCCGCCTGCAAGATGACACTGGCAACCGATATTAGCGGTAGCGATACTGCCTGCACCGCCGGCTTCAAGAGCATGGAGTTTTTGTACGCGCAGATTTTTTGCCATTACCGGCTGGAACAGCGAATAGGTCCCTGCCGAACCACAGCAAAGATGACTGTCCCGCACCGGGGTCAGGATGAATCCCAGTTTTCGCAGCAAGGCCTCTGTCACACCGGCAAGTTTCTGACCATGCTGCAAAGTACAGGGGCTGTGAAACGCGAGGGACTCATTGGCTGGTCCATTCAGGGGGGACACATCCTCCCTGGACAGGAACTCGCCAATGTCCTGCATAACCGAGACAACGCGTTCTGCTTTCACACGGTAAGGGTCTTCCCCATTGAACAGGCTGGTGTAATCCCTGATGAAATTGCCGCAACCGCTGGCCGTACTGATGACAGCTTCGACACCGGCATCCAGCTCGGCAACAATCTGGTCCACCAGTCGGCGCGCCCTGGCCAGCCCCTCTCCCTGATTGCCACTATGAAAATGCATGCCGCCACAGCAACTTTCTTGGGTGATCCTCGTACTGCTGATGTTCAACTCGTGTAACACCACAGCGGTAGCGTTGACCGTATCGGGTGAGAGGCTGCTCTGGACACAGCCCTGGAGCAGAACAACCTTGCGTTCGGGCTTGTTGCCGAGGGAAACACATACCCGGAACCGTTGCTGCCCCGGAAGCTGGCGAGCCAATGAGTCGGGTAACAGGAAACGGAACATAACGCCCACGCGCACCAAGAAAGCAAATAACGCCGGTGACCCCAGCAACGTAAGCAGTAAACCACGGTAAATTCGTGTCGTCACGGGCAGCGCCACATCCTTATCTAGCATGGCCTGCCCGATCCCCAGCAGTCGATGGTACTGCACGTTGGAGGGACAGGTGGTTTCACAGGACTGGCAGGCCAGGCACCTGTCTAGGTGCGTGCGCGTGATATGGGTTGCCTTGGCGGATTCCAGGTATTCCTTCAACAGGTAGATGCGCCCTCGGGGGCTGTCCAGCTCGTTTCCTGTCAGCAGAAACGTCGGGCACGTCGCAGTGCAAAAACCGCAGTGTACGCACGAACGCAGGATTCGGTCTGCTTCGCGTCCGGCGTCCGTGGCAAGCAATGATGGTGATAAATTCGTCTGCATATCAGAAACCGTCGTACATCCGGCCGGGATTGAGAATCCCCACGGGATCGAAAGCGGTTTTCAATTGACGATGCCAGTTCATATGCCATTCCGGTAACGGCTGGAAAACCTGGCCTGTTTCGCGAAGCTTCTCGTGCCGAAACAGGCTGGCATGCCCGTTACAGGCTGCCATGGCAGAAAATACGACTTCCGGGGACGCCTCCGTTTTCAGCCAGTGCAGGCAACCACCCCACTCCGACAGTATGTCATGCACACCGCTAACCAGATTCTTTATATCGGCAGATGCCGGCACTGAAAGGCGCCAAATGTCACAGTCATTGGTAAAAAAAGGCAGTGCATGGTTTTTCAGCTGACTCCAGAAAGCAATGTCTTCAAGTACATGCCAGTCGATGTAGCTGTAATGCTGCTCCAACTGTCCCGGCAAGCCGGAAATTTCCCTCTCACCCGCCGAAAATCGGACGAGGAGACGGTCTCCGTCATGGCAATCGGCGGTTACAGGCAGACCATTCCGGCGCATGTCGTTTACCAGCGCACCGGCCTTGTCCCTGCCGATGACAAAAGTCACGGTGAGTTCTGCCCGCGCACGCGGTATGACCTTCACGGTCGCTTCCAGGATGATACCAAGGCAGCCGAGCGAACCCACCATAAGTCGGGATATGTCGTAACCGGCAACATTCTTCATGACCTTGCCACCGAAATGCAGGACCTCTCCCTTACCGTTAAGTATGGTGCAACCCAGCACGGTATCCTGGACAGCGGCACGGTATGGTCGTGAAGGACCGGACAACCCGGCCGCCAGCATGCCGCCGAACGTTGCATATTCGCTAAATTGAGGTGGCTCACAGCCCAGCATCTGGTCATTTTCCTGGAGCCTGTTTTCGATTTCCACCAGCGGCGTGCCAGCCCGCGCCGTTAGTACAAGCTCCGTCGGCACGTACTCTGTAATGCCTGAATGAATACGCGTATCCAGACGATCATAGCTAACCGGGCGGCCATAAAAATGCTTGCTGCCGCCGCCACAAATCGTCAGTGGCCGCTTTTCACGGGTGGCATCATTAACCTGATCCTGGAGAATGTAGGTGCTGTCCTGCATGGCTAATTTTCCTGCCGCGGCAACATCCGGTTAGGCTCAATGTTCCCGGCCAGTGCACGATATTCCTGGCAATACTTGAGCAGCGGAATATTCTTGCCCGGGTTGAGCAGGTTGTCGGGATCCAGCGCTTCCTTTACCCGATGAAATTGCGCGATCTCGGCATCTGTGAACTGTAGGGGCATCTGACGTATTTTTTCTAGGCCAACACCATGCTCACCAGTAATGGTGCCGCCAACGGCGATGCATTTCTCTAAAATACGTCCACCCATTTCCTCCACGTCCTCAAGTTGCCCTTCGATATTGGCGTCGAACAGGATCAGCGGGTGCAGGTTGCCGTCACCGGCATGAAAAACATTGGCTACGGCGAAGCCGTATTCTTGGGACAGGCTGTCGATGTAACTGAGAACTTCGGCTAGCGAGTTGCGCGGAATGGTGCCATCCATGCAATAGTAATCGGGTGAGATGCGTCCCACTGCAGGGAAGGCGCTTTTGCGTCCCTTCCAGAACAGGGCGCGCTCTTCGGCACTACCGGCAATTTTCAACGAGGCCACACCTGAAGCCTCCAGTACGTTGCGTGTCGCTTGCAACTGCTCCTCGACATTAGCTGCAGAACCATCGATCTCGATGAGCAGGATGGCTGCAGCGTCACGGGGATAACCTGCCCGGGCATAATCCTCGGCAGCACGAATGGCATAGTTGTCCATCATTTCCAGGCCACCGGGAATAACGCCTGCGGCTATGATATTACTGACTGCCTGGCTCGCGGCTTCGACGCTGTCGAAAGCGGCGAGTATGACTTCCACGTGTTGTGGCAGCGGCAGCAGCTTGACGGTGATTTCGGTCACCACCAACAACATTCCTTCGGAACCTATGACCAGCGACTGCAGGTTGAATCCGGGACTGTCGAGTCCGCCACTGCCGACCGTGACCGGTTCACCAGCGGCCGTGAAGCCTTGCAATTGCAGGACATTATGGACGGTCAATCCGTATTTCAGGCAGTGTACGCCACCGGCATTCTCGGCGATGTTGCCGCCAATGGAACAGGCAATCTGGGAGGAAGGATCGGGGGCATAAAACAGGCCATGATCCGCGGCAGCTTCGGAGATGGCCAGGTTTCTGACGCCAGGTTGTACTCGGGCAGTCATGGCATCAGGATCGACGTCCAGTATTCGGTTGAGTCGGGTCAGAACCAGCAGTAACCCTTGCGGATGCGGTTTGGCACCAGCGGATAATCCTGTTCCTGCTCCGCGAGTGACGACGGGCACAGCAAATTCGTGACACAGTGCCAGGATCTCTTTCACCTCATCGGTGGTACCGGGAAGTACTGCCAACATGGGCACCTCGCGATATACCGATAGCCCGTCGCATTCAAAAGGTTTGAGCTGTTCTTCCGTGGTGAGGATGTATTGCGGGGCAAGTATTGCCTGAAGGCGACACAGGAGACTTTCACGTATTCCCTGTTCAGCCACGACAGATATCCAGGTAGCGCTGAACCACGGCCGGCATGCCCTGCTGCAGACATTCGATAGTCAGGGCATGACCGATCGAGACTTCGAGGATGCCAGGGATAGCAAGGAAGTCAGGCAGATTGTTCAGATCGAGATCGTGGCCGGCATTGACACCGAGACCGGCCGACTGAGCAAGCAGTGCCACCTCCCGGTAAGCGGCGAGCACTTCCGCCTGTTGAGGACTTCCCCATGCCTTCGCATAGGCTTCCGTGTAAAGCTCGATACGCTGGCTGCCAGCAGCAGCGGCTGGTTCAATCTGCACGGGATCCGGATCGAGGAAAATCGCGGTACGAACACCCCAGTCATTAATGCGGGCAAGTATATCCGTTATAAACGTGCCCTGTTCTTGGAAATTCCATCCATGGTCGGAAGTAAGCTGGTTATCTGCATCCGGCACCAGGGTGCACTGGTCCGGCCTGACCTCGCCAATGATCTTCAGGAAGTCCTCTCCGGGATAACCTTCAATGTTCAGTTCGATGCCGGATTGGTCTCTGAGGAATTCACCCAGTTCATAGGCATCCCGTCGCCTCACATGCCTCTCGTCAGGCCGCGGGTGTATGGTAATACCCTCAACGCCGAGTTGGATAAACTTTTCAGCAAAGCCGACGACATTTGGATAATCTCTCCCCCGTGAATTGCGCAGCAGTGCGATCTTGTTCAGATTGACGCTCAGGGTGGTCATCGGTACATTATTTCTGAAGAGGACATCAAGTACAGCATTATAACTTCAAAAGAAACCCGTCTTTTCGAGCCAGGTCTAAAGTCCGTATAACGGGATATTAATGTCACCCTACTCGCCGGCGATGGTCGACACCAAGTCGACACGCGACTGCGCAACATTGGCTGCATGCACTGCGAGATAACGGTCGAACTGCACATCGTTTTCCACTACGTATCGGGCCAGAGTCTTGACGAAGGGATTGGCCACGGCGCCCGGTTGCGGGAGCGTAAAGTCGGCTTCAAACATCACTCCCTGTGCTGGCAGGACCGCGACCAGCATGCCATCGGTATGCAGGTTGGGGACGGAATGCAGTTCAAGCCGGTTCGTTCCATCCTCGAAAATACCGACACCTTCCACGCCCATCACTTCGGCATTGAGTGGATCCTCGCCGAGCAGAGTCCTGGGGGTATTCAGGGCCATATCGAGGAAAGCCACGTTGTTGATGTGAGTCACCAGCGTGGCACCTTCTCGCATGAAGGGCACAAGGCCGGCAGTATGGTCGGAATGCGGGTGGGAATTGACGATAAAACGAATTTCCTTGTCGGAAATATTATCCCGGATCTGCTGGATGATCTGTTCGCCGCGGGCTTCGGACTGGCCTGCTTCGAAGACCACCAGGTAATCTGCGTACTCCACAACCATGGCGACATAGCCGCCGGTAACCAGCCAAGCGCCCTTACCAATCTGCTCGGTCAGGTTTGCAGGCGGTGTACTGCCGCCGGCGGGACCGCCACCACCAGGAGCACCCGCAGCAGGCGGTGCAGCCAGCAACTCAGCCAGGTTGGCAGGATTGGATCCGGCGCTGGACACAGAAATGCCGAAAATACCACCACCGCCACGTTGCTGTTCGATTGCAAGCGGCACCATCAGGCCATTATAGCTGATGTAGTCATCAAACACGCCGACGACATGCATGTCACCCATGAAAGTATCTTCCACCCACGTTTCCGTTCTTACCACCAGATTGTTAATATCGATGTATCCGTTGACGGTGTATCGCATGCCGGAAGGCGATGTCATGGACTCGGGTGATTGGAAACTGAATCTGGTATAGGTCATACCGTCCATGACGACCCGGCTGGCCTGAGTCCCGAATAATTGGGCGCCTTTAACAAAGCCCCAGGGGCTCAGCCAGATTTCCATCTGCTGGCTCCAGCGTGTAGTGTCTACCGGCACGTTAAGCATGTGGGTTCCGGCTACCGGTGGATCCAGGAAGAGATTTGAGGCAAATGTATCGCCGCTACCAAACATGGCCGGCGTCTGTAGGTCAATGGCCTGAGTCCAATTGCTGATCCGGTCACGTTCCGGCCAGGGAGGACTTGCGGTGAGGGTCTGCCGAAAACTGTTCCGGATGCGCCAGGCCGTCCCGGTCAGCATGACCGAATCGACGCCATCGAGCCCCATTGCGGTGGATACCTCATCTATAGTGGGTGCCGTTCCCGATATTTCTGCGCTGCCAGTGGTGGTTGATGCGGATGAATCCTGGTCACCAGAACAGCCCGCAAGTAAGCCGGTTATTAAAAGAAGGTATAAAAATGTGCTACGCATGTTGGTATCTCCTCGTCCATGGCCGGTGTTTTAATTACGAATTAGTGTATGCGTCATCGCAGGCCAGTATAGGGACAAACAACCTAGGCCAGCAAGACAGTCTCTCTGGCAAGAATCTGTAGAAAACGGCATTTATCCTGCCTGTTCGTTTTCGTTAAAGACCTTGCCAACTAATCGCAGGTCACAGGAGTTTCCCAGTGAAAGACAAGCCCGATACACCTGGAACAAAAGCCGGACTTTATAAGCATTATTTATCAATAACTTATGAGGTTTTTATGATTTTACCCACCTTAATACCCACCATAAGATTGCATTAAATGTAATTTTGGACATCTTGAATTAGCACTTTAAGAAGAGTGCTCAGTATTTTTTTCTATTATGATATAGATGTCTTATAACAATTAACCATATCTACCCTCACCCCCCTAAATTTCCAAATCGCCCCTATAGGAGACCCACCCCCGGGGGTACACCCCCTTTTCCAAAATGGTTCCATGATGCACATGTACAGAATTTTGTTAAAGTAATTTTAATTTCTAGCAAAATTCCCCAAAATGAAAACTAAAAATTCCATCATCAAGAACACATATGAGAACTTAATATGGCATGCAGATATAGATCCTTGTTAAGAGACATGATCCTAGTACTTATTTTCTTGAGCCAATCTGTCTTCGGAAAGACTTATTGGAGTGGTACTGTATGGATTAGCCCCAACATTATGACGCCAGACGATAATAGTTTTAATTTTGAAAAGCGCTATTTAGGTGCACATAGTGATGAGCCGTTTTGTCGATGGCGAGACGGCTCTAATGCGGACATTCAAAGATGGGAAGTTCAATTCACGAACAACGATATGACTCGCTCTGTGTGGTTTAATTTTGAAGAGCCCTTTTTCAAAGAAGACGAGATACAGAGGTTAATTGAGCAATACGCCTTGGCCATCGGCCGACTTCCTTGGTTCATTTTAGAGACGATTCCGACCGTGGATATAACCTTAGGCGATAAGATGGACCCAGTTCCGGCCGATATAGAGAGAGGTGTAATATGCAACCAGCCAACGCATTTGGGTTTAGCGAAGAATCAAGGTTGGTATATGATATTAACCATGAAAGTCACAAACATGTCGATTTTATGGAGGAAGTTTTCTTACACGAAGCTATTCACATAGGTTTTGACAGATATTTTCTGCAACGCTATTACGATGATTCCAAGCCACTGGAGACTCATGCACTTTATTCTAGGGCTAGATACCTTGATCGAGAGCATATCTCAATATATGCATGGGAAGTCGAAAACAGAGAGGACAATGCCGAATCTATGGCTGCATGGGTACTCCTGCGCTATTTTAGACACAGACTCGACGATGATGTAGCACTAAAAATTGTAAGTAACATACCATATAGAATTAACCTCTATGACCATTTTTTCTTGGGAGAGCCACTAGATCCGATCTTTATGTTTAATGAACCGTATGGAAAGTATTATTCAGGCTCGAGGGAATTAGAGTTAAATCGCATTGACGTGGGTGGTAGATTGTATGACTTTATTCTTGAACTGACGGACTTAAATTCTCTTTTGTTCAAACTAAAGAGTTATAGCAAGAGTCAATAACTGTGCCTAGTCCGTATATTTCCTTCATTCTTTATTCGCCGATTATCATTTTTACGAAAAAGGCCATTTTTCGACAATAGTCACTTTTAGTACGGACTTTACACACTGAATTTAAGGTGCCTTATAAAAAATGACTACCGATCTATTCTCGACATTGGGCGGTCGGGTCACCTGCATACAGTGTAATGCCCTCTCAAAACGCTCTAAAACGCGCTGTAGGGCTCCTGCGGTCAAGGGTAAGACCAACGGTTTCATGGAGGGCACTCTACGGGGCCTAAAACGGTCGAGGGACGGGCTAGGATAGCTGAGGCAAATACCTTATGTGGCAGGAAAACGAGACTTAAAAGGGCCGAATACAGAGCTGGTATGGCTGAACTACGTTATCTAGAGGACATGATGTTTGCCCTTGGTATGTTTCCGGAAGGAACGAAGAGGACGCCGAGCAGGAAGCCCGGGTCTTAAGCGGTGTGTGCACGCGAAACCTGCTTTCGCAATGCTTAGTGTATCTATGCTGTAGTTCAATCGCTTTTTGTAAGGTTGTTTACTAGATAGCGCTGCTTTGTCACTTAAATTACTTTTCCACCCAAACAGACACCGATTTAGTATTTTTCTCTTCACCCCATGAACGGGGGTAGCCATAACTGCCACCAATGCCACCTAATTTAAGTTAGTTTTTCCCTATCTCTATTTACTTACCAATTTTTTAAAAATTTAAAGAAAGTGGTGGCAAACCCGGCAGAACTAGCTATACCCCTCATGAACCAGCATTTTTATTGTATTTTTATGTTGGAGGGTTATGGGTAGTTACGTGATGTAACTACGATTTGGTGCCCGGGGCCGGACTTGAACCGGCACGATGTTGCCATCGAGGGATTTTAAGTCCCTCTTAGACCAAATCACGCAGCAATTTACAACAGCTTACGAAACCTAAGTGACTCTATTATAACAATTTATTGTTCAGCTGTATTTGGGGTTTATCGTGTAGTTTTGTGTGTTAGTGTCCCACAGGTGTCCCATAGAAGCACCCGCCCCCCTATCAATTTCAAAATCGCTCCTCAGCTGACCCCACCCCCGGGGTGCCTCCCCGTTCCAAAAGCGGTTCCATGTTGGTGTGTTATATTGTATTTCTGACGAACGTGATTGGATTGTATGTTAGAGTATTTAGAAAATTTCTCTCAATAATGAAATGACTTACTTTTTTCTAATAGAGATAGCTTAATCTAAACCATAAGTTAGTATCAGACTCACCGCTGTCCAACTTCGTTTTTCCAGCACTCATACTCAAGGTAAAAGGTGTACTCAGCTGTGCATCTAAACTGATATAAATCCCCTTGAGTTTTTTATTTTCGAAAATTTCTTTATCTAATCCGATATACCCTTCAGGTTCTTGGTTCCGATATTTGGCAAATTGGTAACCAACATTGACTACCATGTTTTCAAAATATTTATTTAAGGAAAGATCGTACATAGTACCTCGGTCGGCTAGTATCGATCCCTGATCTAGTCCCTTGAAAGAATTTTGACCGGATAATACAAATTTACTGCCCGTTTCTAACAAACCGCCAGAGCGCTGTGAAGAAATCATAAACGTAGCGTTGACGTTATTCCTAATTTTTTGCACACGCCTGTATCTAAGCAATTTTCTTTTTATAGACTCGTCTTTAATACTTCCATCAAACAAAAATAATCTCTGTTTGCCCTTAATATAGGCGAAGTTTATAGAGTTTTGTCCGCCACCAAACAGATTATCGGTAAATGAGAGATCAAACAGGTTAGAAAGTGATTTTACATTTTTGTTTGAAATCCTTATTTCAAGAGCCCTGTCTTCACCTTCTCTGGCACTATATTGAATACCATAAAGAATATTATATTTTTTGTTCTTTAGTAGATTTATTCTTGAAAATCCGATGGCCTTATTCTTCACGTTGCCCTCCAGGCCATATTTTTTAAGATCACCATCCAAGGCATATCCAATCTTTGCATACTCTATTTCTAAATTAGATTCTTGAAACCCTATGGGTAACGTTATCCGGCCGCCTATGGTATCGATGATATTATTTCTTGTGTAAACAAAATCAAATTCCTCACCATAACCAAGGGCACTTAAAACTCCGCCTCGAAAATTAAATTGGTTTCTATTCCCCGCAGGACCAAAATTATCTAATGAAACTTCTCCTGTGAAGATTTTTTCATCAGTTAAGGTTAAAAGTACATCTGTAAAACCATAGGAGTTTCCAGGCTTCAATTCTGCAACAACGTTAATACCAGCGTATCTTTCTATATATTGCACTGTATCTTCTAAACCTTGAAGGCTTAAATAATCTCCGACTGGAAGATATTGATAGAGCTTGTCGAGTTCTTCATCGAAATCTATTCTTGACCTATTAGATAAATTATATAACTCAAATTCACCGAATACAGCTCTGACAACTTCAAATTCCACATTTGGATTATCTAGTTCAGACCGCAAAATAACTCCTGCCCACTCATCCTGAGATATGTAGTATGTCCCTATCTGATCTATAAGTTCAGAAATATTTAGATTAGTTAATTCTTTGTCTACAAACGAGGAAACTAACTCTTCTAATATATCGTTATTTAACTCAACCTGATTTTCAATAAGATTAATTGTCTCAATCGATGCTGCTTGAACTATCGATGAAAATAGGAATATTAAAATTAAAAAGTATTTATTCTTCATCTTCTTGGTCTTTTAATATTCTTAAAGAGGTGGTTGCTGTTAGATCTTTTTGATCACGTCCAATCAAAATGAAGCTTATGCCTCCTTCACTCATAGTTCCTGAAATCATACCTGAGTCTTCGTCATAAACGATGTAGTCTGGCAATTCACTACCATTTTCCATCTTCACTTCAATACTTATTACTGCCTCAGGATTTGTGTGGACAAAGGTATCCCCTTCAATCTCATAGGAGAAAGTATTGGTAACCTCAGTAATCAATACATCATCAAGCTTTCTGGCAATTATCCTATCCGTGATCAACCCATCGTCACCATCAAGAGATAGCTCGACTTCTTGATCAATGACCAAAGCATCTGATTCAGGTTCCGGCTCAGGCTCAGGCTCAGGTTCCGGCTCGGGTTCAGGTTCCGGCTCCGGTTCAGGCTCGGGCTCAGGTTCAGGCTCCAGGCTCAGGCTCAGGTTCAGGCTCCGGTTCAGGTTCAGGCTCCGGTTCAGGCTCCGGCTCAGGTTCAGGCTCGGGCTCCGGTTCAGGCTCGGGCTCCGGTTCCGGCTCGGGTTCCGGTTCAGGCTCGGGCTCCGGTTCAGGCTCGGGCTCCGGTTCCGGCTCGGGTTCCGGTTCAGGCTCAGGCTCAGGCTCAGGTTCAGGCTCCGGCTCAGGTTCAGGCTCAGGTTCAGGCTCAGGTTCAGGCTCAGGCTCCGGTTCAGGCTCAGGTTCAGGTTCAGGCTCCGGCTCAGGCTCAGGTTCAGGCTCCAGGCTCCGGCTCAGGTTCAGGCTCCGGCTCAGGTTCAGGCTCCGGTTCAGGCTCCGGTTCCGGTTCCGGCTCAGGCTCAGGCTCAGGTTCAGGCTCAGGTTCAGGCTCCGGTTCAGGCTCCGGTCCGGTTCAGGCTCGGGCTCAGGTTCAGGCTCCGGCTCAGGCTCAGGTTCTGGCTCAGGTTCAGGCTCAGGCTCAGGTTCCGGCTCAGGTTCAGGCTCCGGTTCAGGCTCCGGTTCAGGCTCGGCTCAGGTTCAGGCTCGGGCTCAGGTTCCGGCTCGGGCTCAGGCTCGGGTTCAGGTTCCGGCTCGGGTTCAGGTTCCGGCTCAGGCTCAGGCTCAGGTTCCGGCTCAGGCTCAGGTTCGGGCTCAGGTTCCGGCTCGGGTTCAGGTTCCGGCTCCCTCAGGTTCCGGCTCGGCTCAGGTTCCGGCTCCGGCTCAGGTTCCGGCTCAGGTTCAGGCTCAGGCTCAGGTTCAGGCTCCGCTCAGGTTCAGGCTCGGGTTCCGGGTTCAGGCTCCCACCACCAGTTCAGGTTCAGGTTCAGGTTCTATAGAACCACCTATCGTTATTTTTTCCCCCTCTTCTGGTGGCTCTTCCGGTGCTGGCTCATCTTCCGCTGCAGCAAGGTTCTCTGAGTTACCTCGTCCACCCCAGCATTACCCACATCCTATCATTACCCTGATTCCCTAACTCACCTGATACATTCTGATCATTATTTTCTTCGTCAGAACCACCTGCACCAGCTTCTCGGTCACCGTTGTTTTCTAAGGTCGGATCCCCCTCTTCTGGTGGCATGACAGGTTGTTCAGGATTGTCTTCCGGTGCTGGCTCATCTTCCGCTGCAGCAAGGTTCTCTGAGTTACCTCGTCCACCACCAGCATTACCCACATCCTTATCATTACCCTGATTCCCTAACTCACCTGATACATTCTGATCATTATTTTCTTCGTCAGAACCACCTGCACCAGCTTCTCGGTCACCGTTGTTTTCTAAGGTCGGATCCCCCTCTTCTGGTGGCATGACAGGTTGTTCAGGATTGTCTTCCGGTGCTGGCTCATCTTCCGCTGCAGCAAGGTTCTCTGAGTTACCTCGTCCACCACCAGCATTACCCACATCCTTATCATTACCCTGATTCCCTAACTCACCTGATACATTCTGATCATTATTTTCTTCGTCAGAACCACCTGCACCAGCTTCTCGGTCACCGTTGTTTTCTAAGGTCGGATCCCCCTCTTCTGGTGGCATGACAGGTTGTTCAGGATTGTCTTCCGGTGCTGGCTCATCTTCCGCTGCAGCAAGGTTCTCTGAGTTACCTCGTCCACCACCAGCATTACCCACATCCTTATCATTACCCTGATTCCCTAACTCACCTGATACATTCTGATCATTATTTTCTTCGTCAGAACCACCTGCACCAGCTTCTCGGTCACCGTTGTTTACTTCATTGACTTCATCTGATAATTCATCTTCATCATTTACCTCAGATTCGTTCAAAGCTAAGGACTGAATATTCTGATTACCAGTACCTGTGTTTATTGAACTAGCAATTTGATTTGAGCCAGATTTTGTTCTACCTAAATTAGAGTTAGGGTTTTGTGCTACAGAATTTTTTGAAACTTGCTGAACTAAATTAGCCCCACCAGCCGCATTAGAAGAAAGAATTGAAGCAATAGTATTTTCCGGTGATTGAAATAAGGTCAAATTTCCAGGACTAAAAGAGATTTCGTAATTCTCTGAAGTTAAACCAAATATATCGATAGAGTAATTACCGGAATCTATTGCTCCTTGACTATCGCCGCCATAACTAAGCGAGCCGCCTAGGTCAGATTCGGAATCACCGCCAACAAATCCGGAAATGCTGTATCCAAAACCTCCTAAAAAAGGTGAGCCTGAAGATGCGGAACCAGAATTAGCTAAGATAGAAAGCGGGGCTTTAGTGATGGTGAGCGTCGCGGGCAAATAGGTAAAATCGTAATTAAGGGAATTAAAACCACTACCAGTGAGAGAATAAGTGCCGGCAGATTGTGCACCCTGTGCGGAGCCGCCATAATTAATCGTGCCGCCTAGGTCAGATTCGGAATCACCGCCAACAAATCCGGAAACGCTGTATCCAAAGCCTCCAGTGAATGGGTTTCCATCATATACCTTAGAGTCTGAGTTAAAAGATATCTGCAATGGGGCTTTAGTGATGGTGAGCGTCGCGGGCAAATAGGTAAAATCGTAATTAAGGGAATTAAAACCACTACCAGTGAGAGAATAAGTGCCGGCAGATTGTGCACCCTGTGCGGAGCCGCCATAATTAATCGTGCCGCCTAGGTCAGATTCGGAATCACCGCCAACAAATCCGGAAACGCTGTATCCAAAGCCTCCAGTGAATGGGTTTCCATCATATACCTTAGAGTCTGAGTTAAAAGATATCTGCAATGGGGCTTTAGTGATGGTGAGCGTCGCGGGCAAATAGGTAAAATCGTAATTAAGGGAATTAAAACCACTACCAGTGAGAGAATAAGTGCCGGCAGATTGTGCACCCTGTGCGGAGCCGCCATAATTAATCGTGCCGCCTAGGTCAGATTCGGAATCACCGCCAACAAATCCGGAAATGCTGTATCCAAAGCCTCCAGTGAATGGGTTTCCATCATATACCTTAGAGTCTGAGTTAAAAGATATCTGCAATGGGGCTTTAGTGATGGTGAGCGTCGCGGGAAAGTAGTTGAATGTATAGTTGTTTGACGTTAAACCTGAACCTGTAATGGTGTAAGTCCCTCCGGTCACGGCCCCTTGTGAAGTGCCTCCATAATTTAAGGTACCCCCAAGTACTGAAGATGTCTCCCCAGTCCTAAATCCATCGGCAGCAAATCCAAAACCTCCAGAGAATGCTCCGCCTGAGTAGCGATAACTACCATCAACTAGCCTGATGTTAAGCGGTGATTTGGAAACCGTTAAAGTGTACGAGCCCGTCGAGGAGGCGTAGTTCACACCATCAGAGACTGACCCACTGATCGTCGCCACTCCAGCTCCAACAATGGATACTTCCCCTGTAGAAGTATTAACAGTGGCAACATTAGCATCACTCGTTGAGTAGGTAACAGTGCGTGCCGGTTCATTGTCTGGTGTTCCTGTCTGCGTGTAATTTTTGTCTACATAGTCTTTAGAAACATTCCCAGCAAAATTAATTGTTGTTGCACTCATACCTACGTGAGAGGCCCCCACTGCGGTGGTCACACTGGAACTTGCTAATGTAACACCTGTACGATCAAAGGTGCCCTTATTAATTGCTGTCGTACCTGTGTAGGTTTGATTGACATCAATATTTAAAGTACCTGCACCACTTTTAATAACGTTACCAGCACCAGTAATTGCCTGTGGGAGCGTTCCCGTTCCCGATAAATCGAAGGTAAGGTTTTTTCCAGCTCCAATACTTATGACCGGAGAAGAATTTTCAAAAGTGATATCTGTTCCCGTTATTGAAAAATTTCCAGATGGCGTAAAAGTCGTACCATTTTGTATGTAGACTGCCTTATCGCCACTGAGCGTGATATCAGCTCCTGTGATGGTGGTAGTATTAACACCACCTAACCTTGCAAACCAAATACTTCTACCTGCACCATCATCAGATCCGTAGATTGATACGTTACCAGCACCAGCATTAATGACAGAATAATCTATGGCTACCCCATTCCCACCAGACGACCTGCCCCTGATATCAACATTGCCCCCTCCTGTGATAAGGTTAGCATCCTCCTTAATAAGAACGCCCTGTGTACCTGCACCCGATGCATACCCTCCGGCCACATTAATTGATGAGGCCCCGGAATAAGGAGTCCAAGTAAGCACACCGGCACCACCTCCAAAAAAAATCCCGCCGCCATTCGTTGTGATATTTCCATTCCAATAGATCTTTTCATCGCCTAGGGTTTGATCTACATCAGAAGTAAAAATCACATTGAGCTTGTCACCTCGAGCTGTAATTATGGGGTTGGAATTAAATGCAATTCCTTCCTTTGAACGAATGGAAAGAGTACTTACACCGCTCAGAGTTGCGTCAATATCAACCCCTGCAGCATCATCGAGACTACCATAAATATAGAAGTCGACATCGCTACCTCCTTCTAAAGATTTCTCTATCATTTCAGCAATAGCAGTGGAGAATGTCCAAGCGGAACTGCTCTGATAGCTTTCTATAAAAACTGTTCCATTGGGTGCCAATAAGCTAGGTGATTTATCCGTAGCAAATCCATCAGTTGTTAGATAAACATTTCCATTACTCGAAGAAATTGAAATATTATTTTCGGAGAAAGTTACACTTCCCTGCGCTAAAAGGTTGACGTCACCGCTGCCGGTATTACTTACAGTTACACCATTTTCAAAAACCAAATGTCGACTAGGTGATCCGCCATTCATACCCTTAAGAGTGATATTTCCAGAACCAGATGTCGTTATTACACCCCCTCCTAACCTGATTCCTTCAAAAACGCCTGTATCTGAGCCTTCACCAATTAAACTTATGTTACCGCCACCTGCATCCATGGATAATCCAGAGGCAATAAATATTCCTTTTTTGTCTTGAACTGGACCTGCTGTATCACGCCCCCTTGCCGGCATTGTTGATGGGTCACTTCCACCACCAATTACTATGTTCCCGCCGTTAGTAGAAATTTGGTTATTGCCAAGAAAAACAACATGCCCTGTTCCGGCATCAGATGTGTAATGCGAATTAAGCGTTAAATTAAGTTTACCCGAGGTTGAAGTAATGTCTGCATCCGCTGAAAAAATTATGCTATCGATAGCTTTCAGGTTTAAAGTAGCGTCAGATCCCCCAGTTTTTCTGATATCTGCACTCAAAGTTATATCACCTTCACCCGCACCGGCAGCAGCAGTTGTAATAGAAACACTTGTACCTGAATTTAGTATTGCTTCTACGGACGAAGCCAGAATGCTTGATGCGCTAGAGTCACCAGTAATACTAGTTGCTCCTGCATTAGAAATGGTGATATTTGTTGGATCAAAAAGCCATAATCCCGATTGTCCTTTAGACGCAGAAGCTGAACCTGACACGCCATCAGTGAAGAGTGTCGCCCCTGAGGTTTCTATTTGCCCACCGTCACCGGTTTGAATTCCACCATTTGCATAAATTTCTCCAGATACTCTGGTGATGGACTGTTTGTTAGTGACATCAGACCAAATAACAGACTTACCGCCATTCCCATTATTTTTAGCACTAACATCGATCAAAGCACCTGATTGAAAATCAACTAATGTAGACTGTGGAAGAGATCCACCTCCCTGCCAGTCCCCACCAACAAGAATCTCCCCGCCACCTTGTTGACCTACTGCAGATAACTCAGAACCGGATAAGATATTTATAACCTTACCCGTTGCCCAAATATTTCCTGCTATTGAGTCTTCGCTGTCAACGCTAAGGTCAGCAGAGATCTCTAATTTGCCCTCCGCACCAGCATCTAACAAGATATTTTGTGCACTGATCTCACCAGAGACGTTAATCTGACCAGCGTTCTCTCTTGAGAGGTTTATAGTTGAGCTTGTCAGTATCTTGGCACCGTTGACTAAGGAATCTGGAGCAAAATTTATGTTGGCGGTAATGCTCCCGCTTCTGTTGAGTGGTATTGAAATTTTTTCTGCGGCACCGATGAGTACATCACCCTCATTGGCGATGACACTCCCATTTTGTTCGATGGTCTGACCGGTCAGGATAGAGGTGGAATTTATCACACCCTTATTGATAAGAGCCCCGGATCCAAGCTCTTCGAGGACGACCCTGTCGCCATCAAAGTTGACCTGTTTGTGTGTTGACAGGGTCAAGGCACCTGTATCGATTTTGCCTGTCGGCCCAATGAAGATCCCGTTGGGGTTGATCAGGTACAGTCCACCGTTGGCCGCCAAGGTCCCAAAAATTTCAGATCTAAGGTCACCCCTAACAAAATTGATAGCCACGGAAGAGCTACCGGGCTGGATGAAGTTAACTATCGAATCCTGTCCGATGCTAAAGTCTTTCCAGTTGATGAACGCTGACGGAGATTGCTGGTGTATGTTGAGGAGTTTCTGATCGGGTGAAGTGAAGTCAACAAGGCCAGAGACGACTTCTGGATCGACAGGTAGCTGAGCCTGAACACCTTTAGAGGCACCACCGGCTAGAATAAGACAAACACACCTTACAGCAGCGCTAAGTCGATTTAAACTTCTCATCTGCTTAATCGCCAACTAAGAAGTTACTAAAAGAAAAAAAAGAAAATGATAGAACTATAGATATTAACCTTGATATTAATGGTCTCAATTTAGTTTTAAAGGCATACACCATATTTGAGCTGATTAAAAGCGTACGGAAAGTTACCTCGCAGTTAATATTTTAATCTAAATATGCGAAATTGGATTCCAGATTCTAATATAACTTATTATTTTGTAAACAAATAATTACCGCAGAATGGATATGGAGCTAAAGATGACTATCGATCTATTCTCGACATTGGGTGGGCGGGTCACCTGCATACAATGTAATGCGCTCTCAAAACGCACCAAAACACGCTGTAGGGCTCCTGCGGTCAAGGGCAAGACCAAGTGCCGGTTTCACGGAGGGTGCTCTACGGGGCCCAGAACGGCCGAGGGACGGGCTAGGATATCTGCGGCAAATACGTTGCATGGAAGGGAAACAAAGGCCAAAAGGGCCGAATACAGAGCTGGTATGGCTGAACTACGTTATCTAGAAGAACAGATGTTCGCCCTTGGTATGTTCCCAGAAGGAACAAAGAGGACACCGGGCAGGAAGCCCGGGTCTTAAGCAGTGTGTACACGCGAAACCTGCTTTCGGAATGCTTAGTGTATCTATGCTGTAGTTCAATCGCTTTTTGTAAGGTTGTTTACTAGATAACGCTGCTTTGTCACTTTAATTACTTTTCTGCACCCGAACAGATCCCGATCAAGTAATTTTCCACTCACCTCTTGAACGGGCGTTGATTAAAGTGCGCATTTGCGCGATATAAGCATAATTTCAGAAACTTCTCTTACGAGCTTTATATAGAAAAAGTTTAGTAAATAGGTGTTACTTTGCGCAATTGCGCAGATCAAAAGGACTCAAAAATACTCCCATAAGGGCGGACCGAAATACCCTGCCGCGTCCGTTTGCTATCGTCGATACGAAAACCCCGTTCAGTAAGTTTTCGGCTGAAACGATGGCCCGATAGGGCTTTGGAATTATTGTCCTCACACCAAGCGAAATAACGGTGTTTAAGCGTTTGGTTAGTACAGCTTTCGTCTGGACCTACTACGCACTCTTCCTTAATAAACTGTTCCAGTAAGTCCTGTTCGTTTCTGTACCCGTTGGTCGCTCTTAGCAAACTGTCAGGTATCATCAAGCTTCTCTTGTACCAGTCAGCGAAACCTTTAAGCCAGAGGTTGAATATCCCAGCGGATTCCGTACGTAGCTTGGCAGGAAGGTCTGGGTCACGATCCTTGCCTTCAAATTTCTGTGTAAATTTCAATAGGATCATCCTCCGCCATAATCCATCAGAGTCGTCAGTGACTATTGGGGCATGATTTCCGGCGATTACAAGTTTGTGGGTCGGCTCAAAGCTTATGGCAGCTTTAGCATAGGGAAGCCTTCCAGTGATAGTGTCCCCGCCCGTCAGGTCTTTTACGCGGGCATCGTCGAGAAACCGTCCCTCGGTTGTCTCATTAGCGTAAATGAAACGTCGCCCCTGAAGTTGCACCAAGTCCGGGGATGCGGCTTGGGTATTGCGAAAATGCTGCATGAGCATCTCGGTCTGTATCTTGTCAGCGTAGTCACCGAGGATTGCCTTCATCGTTTCGATCCAGACCGTTTTGCCGTTAGCCCCCGTGCCTAGCAAAAAAAGCAAAACCTGCTCGGACACCTCGCCACTGAGGCAATATCCGCTGAAGCGGATGAGAAACTCTCGTTCAGCGCCATCTGGAACGGCTTCCCGCAAGAATTTCTCGTAAAGAGGACATTCAGCCTCTGGATCGAAATGGACGTTTACGCGCTTTGTAACAAGCCGGCCCGGGTCAGGGGGTAGCAGCTGGCCGCTTTTAAGATCAACAACGCCGTTCTGAACACCAATAAGATAGGAGTCAGCATCACATTCGGCCATATCAACGGACATACCATCTTCAGCCTTAGCGAGCGCGATCATCGCGTCAATTGCGGGCTTCTTACTTGCTCGCCTGACCTCCGTTAGTTGCTTCAGCGCGTTGCTATCGGAGGGGTTATCAGCGAAGTTTTTAGCCGCCTCTTCCGACATGGCTCTCACAAGCGCCTGAGCTGCTCTGTAAGGGTCTTCAGCGTTACCCCTTACCCAACCAATTACAGAGTCATAATTAAGCACCAGAGAGCTGTCTCGCACGAATAACATACTCCCTCTATATAAATCCGCTAAACGAATCGCATTACCGATATCGCCTAGGTAGACGTTTGGTCTATTTTTGAGCGAGTTTACGTAACTGTGTAAGGAAGCGACGGTCAGCGGCCCCCCGTTACGGCCAACTTTAGAGGGGTTATAGCTATTGAAGGTTGTATCAAAATCCTTTTGATCGTACTTATCAGATTGCATTGACCATTGGCGTAATGGCTCTCTAGCAACCTCACCAATGCTTGCGCCAGCTAAGACCGTTGCCAGCCATGAAGCACCGTCTTTGAACGTACCATCGCCACGCTTGTCATCGGGTGAGATTTTGCCGAGCGCCTTGACGAGTAGGTCTATTTCTACTGATTTCGGGTAGAAACATTTCGTAAAAATGCCGCCATACTGATCTTTCATTTGAGGGACTTTGGCCGGAGTATGCGATATCGACTCCGGTCCCTTTTGATATTTATTGACTACAGCCACTAACGCATTACGAGATATCTTCACCCTAGTGTTCATGATAGTAGCCTAGCCATTCGATAGGGTCGCATGGCAGTTTCATCGCCCTTGCGGGCGATTGTTCCTAAAAATTTCGTTATACGGGAGGCATTGTAGACTATAGGGTCGATTTTGGTTGTGGTGGTATCAAACTCCTTTGCGAGAACGTTCAACGCCTGCCTTATAAGTTCTTTTTCTTCTTGTTGATTACCAAAATTTTCAAGTATGTAGTACAAATGGCATCCATTACCGCTACATGTTTTTAAAGGCTTTCCCCATCCTTCAGCTGAAAGCGACGCTGAAACATCATCTCCTAAATCTAATGCGGCTTGTAGTTCTTCGTCTGTAGCGGGAACCTTGTGGGTTCCAGCTCTGTCAATGTCAATAAATAATAGATCACGGTAGTCAATGTCCTCGTCGGTTAGATACTTACCTTTGAAGCTTGGGAGGGCGGGGTTAATATTTATGTAGATATTGAAGCCCTGAAGGTTTATATGAATTGCATACGTTTCGATTGCAGCGCAAAATTCCTCCATGCTATGAAACTCCTTCCTAAAAAATATTTTAGAAAATACCGCCCGTGTGAAAGGGTTAAAGGAGCGTATCTCAAGAAGAGGAACGTCTGATTGGAAAAGCGCCCAGTTATTCTTGGCTTCGGCCTCCATGTCAGCGCTTGTGATTTTCAATATGTTAGTTATCTGCATGATTAGCTGACTCCGCATCAAACACGAGCTTTCTAGTCAATGCCTTAATACCAGCATTCTTTGCATCCTCTTCAGTACCAAAGTTACCCTCTAGGAATTGGTCTTCAACGAGGACCCACCATCCATATTTTGACTTTCCTATCACGCATAATCTGTCATCAATCTTTGTATATTGGTTCCCTTTTGCGGATAACATCCATTCATAGCTCATGGCGCACTCCTCCCTTTTCGGCTAGAGAAAAAACCATTCTCAAGCAACTCGAACCATCTTTTTTGGTTGATGATTATCCTGTCACCATATTTATGCACTGCTCCCTCGGCAATAAGTTCGGGGCCATGAAGAAAAATCATGTGGCGGACGCCACCTTTAGGAAATGCTGTATTGTCCTGGCAGAACTGGTTTACGCTCTTGAAGTTAACTGACTCATTTTCAGAAACAGCTTCTTGGTTTTTCATCTCAGTAATCCTCGCCTCATGTCGGCACTGTTGATTTACTGTTATCCTCCGCCAAGTTTAGTCATTTAAAAATGATGGGATTTATGGGAGCTAATCCGTAATAATTATATATATTTCAAATAGATAGAACGGACATAAACTAGCCCCCATATTTAAGGTCACAAATTAATTCCACCAGCCGGTACGCAGTTTTTTCTCAATGTAGCTCGCCTTGTAATTACCGTAGTCAGGAAAATTCTTAGCTAGCCTGTTCGCCACATGAAATCGGTGGGGGATTCTGCCCGTATTACCCTTAAATTGAGATGCTGCCTTAATGGCGTCTATTTTGAGCTTGCCAGAGGCACGATGGGCTTCGAGACTGCAAGTGCTAACTGGCCGTCCTTGTTTCTTGCGAGGCTCCCAGACAAATTTAGGATTAACGTCGAATAAGTATTTATTCACGTCAGAAACACGGACCCAGACGCACTGCTTATCCCTCGATAAAGTCAAAGCATGTGAAATTAACTTGCCATGTTTATCTAAGGGCGGAATCCAGCCTTGAAAAAGCGCTACTATTATTTGCCTTTCGAGCTCTGCTTTCCGACGCTCATTCAGGTCATGTTTCTTCGACAAATCGTCAACCACTTTCCACCAGTCATGAAGGTCAATCATTTAGCACCTCCCAAAACGCGGTCAGCCATGCGAGAAACCGTTTGGTGCTTATGGTCTTCTGTAAGATGGCTATACCGTTTCACCATTTCTAATGTCTTGTGTCCAATGATGTCTGCTATTTCTATTAGTCCTGCACCTTCCATTGCTAAGTAGCTCGCAGCTGTATGACGCAGGTCATGGAATTTAAAGTCTGCAAGCCCCGCTCTCGCTCTTGCTTTTTTCCATAAACTCTCAATATCAAGTGGTTTTCCTGAATCGGTCCCGGGTTGAGGAAAAAGTAGTGCGTCTCGCCTTATTGAAGTCACCGTATTTAGGGCGTTGAGAGCGGATAGAACATAACTTACAAGCGCAACGCTTCTCGATTCTCTATTTTTTGAGTCACGGATCACAATGCGTCCACGTTTACGATCAATATCAGACTGTCGCAACTCCAGAATCTCACCACGGCGCATACCAGTGGTCACAGCAATCAACACGATGACTTCCAGTTCAGGATGCTCAATATCTTTCTTACATGAACTCAGAAGCGACGATAGTTCGTCATGTGATAAGAAACGCGTTCGGCCCCTACTTTCGCGGAGTTTTTTGATTTTAGAGCAAGGATTTTTTTCTACCCACTCCCACTCGTTAACTGCATAGCTGAACATCGCACTGAGGCTCGCCATATAGCGATTAACGGTTGCATTTGATCTGAAGCGCCCTTTATGGCGTCCAAAATTTGAAGGTTCTGCTTGTAATATAGCCCGGTATTTACTAATTGTGCCCGATCTTATATCTGCCAACCTCATATGGCCGATTTGATTACACCACCATGTAAGATGTTGAGAACGTTTTGCCGCATCTTTCAATTCGCATAGGTGGTGATCAGAATACCGCCTGATAGCGTCAGACAGCGTGTGGTGTGTTTCAGGAAAATATCTGCCAGAGCGAATCTGAGCTTCAATACCAGCAGCCCAGCGCTTAGCATCGGTCTTGCGGGAGAAAGTAGCGGTAATTTCTGGGTAGCCCTTAATACGGACTCGAGCACGATAGGATGTAATAGAACCGGAATTGCGGGTTTCGATAGTAGCCATGCGAAAAACTCCTTGGTACTTTGAGCACCAAATAGGATGGAGAGTTAATTTTTCGCAAGCTATTTTTTACGTGGGCTGAGCACGTCTCCAGACAGAACAATAGCACTGCCCTTTTCCCGTGTCATCAATTAAAAAACGTACTTAGTGTCCCAGAATTGTCCCACAGCAAACCATGCTAGATGGCGCAGGAGCGCTAAGTGATTGATTTTAATGGTGCCCGGGGCCGGACTTGAACCGGCACGGTGTTACCACCGAGGGATTTTAAGTCCCTTGCGTCTACCAATTTCGCCACCCGGGCGGCTTTCAGTGGGTAATTACTTGTATAGGTAAGTCACCAGTATAAATCTATAAACAGTGTAAAGATAATCCATGCATGCGTGCTGCAAAGGCACGACTAAAGAAATGAAATTAGCTGGAGAAATTGGAGGCCGGAGTCGGAATCGAACCGGCGTACACGGAGTTGCAGTCCGCTGCATAACCACTCTGCCATCCGGCCTTAAGGAATTTCTGACAACCCGGCAATTTGGAGCGGGAAACGAGACTCGAACTCGCGACCCCGACCTTGGCAAGGTCGTGCTCTACCAACTGAGCTATTCCCGCTTTATATCTTTCTATTGCCGATGACAGCCAAATTGTCTCTTTACGCAGGACCTTTTATAGCTTGTCAAACGATGCTTTCAAGCGATTTTCAATCCCGGCCAGAGCTTCACTATTTCATGCTCTTTGGCCTTCAGCTTTGCCTGAAAACGAGGTTTACGGGCCTTGCTGACACCACCCGGATCACTAGGGGAACAGGGTGTTTCAAAGAGGTGGCTATTCTAATCAGACTGGGCCGCAAGTCAAGGGTAATCAGGCATTTAGGGAGTGTTTCAGCAGTCATTATTTGAGCTGGGCACCTAGCACGGACCAGGCACTCCTAAGATACAAAAACATAGACCAGAGTGTGAGGATGGCGGCGGTATAGATTAGGACATAGCCGGGTCCCCAGAGCCAGACGGAACCGTTCGGGTCGCTGGCCAGCAATACGATAACGGCAATCATCTGGACCGTTGTTTTGACCTTACCCAGCCATCCCACCGCGACTAGATTGCGCTTGTTTTGCTCGGCCATCCATTCCCGCAGTGCGGATATCAGCACTTCCCTCGCTACCATGATCGCTGCAGGAATTACGAACCAGGGGCTGGCAAAATTGGCGGCCAGCATGACTAAGGCCACGGTGACCAGGATCTTGTCAGCGACCGGATCGAGAAATGCGCCAAAAGGCGTGCACTGGTCCAGCTTGCGTGCCAGGTAGCCGTCCAGCCAGTCCGTGATACAGGCGAGAATGAAAATCAGGGAGGAGACCAGGTAATGGCCGCGAAAATCGGCGTAATAAACGCCAATAAAGACCGGGATGGCTAGAATACGCAGGAAGGTCATGAAATTGGCAAGATTCATGGTTTCCCATTGTACCTGAGATAGCCTTTCGGGAGCAGAATATCTTTGCTTTTTGAGGGGTTACGATGAATGTAGATACTCGTAGATGTCCCTGGCCAGCGTTTTGCTGATGCCGTTGACCTTTTGCAGGTCCTGGAGATTGGCACGACGAATTTCCTTTAGCCCGCCGAAATAACGGATTAGGTCACGACGCCTTGCAGGGCCGATACCCGGAATATCGTCAAGGAAGGAGCTGGTACGTTTTTTCCCCCGCCGCTGGCGGTGGGCGGTAATAGCAAACCGGTGTGACTCATCGCGTATATGTTGCAGGAGGTGCAGGGCCGGTGACTCCGGTGGTAAGACAACCTCCCTGTGGCTGCCGCCCAGGATGAGGGTCTCCTGCCCTGCCCTTCGACTGATACCCTTGGCGATTCCCAGCAGTTGGACACCCTCGACATCAAGCTCGGCCATAACCTTCTCTGCCTGACCAAGCTGGCCAAGCCCGCCATCGATGACCAGCACGTCCGGTATTTTTGCCTCACCCTGTTTGAGCCGGTTGTAGCGCCGCTTCAGGGCCTGTTCCATGGCGGCATAATCATCGCCGGGGGTGATGTTGTCGATATTGAAGCGCCGGTAATCGGCCTTGAGCGGGCCATTCGCATCAAACACCACACAGGAAGCTACGGTGGCTTCCCCGGAGCTGTGACTGATATCGAAACATTCTAGGCGCATGGGATTTTGTTCGAGTTTCAATGCAGAACTCAATGCATCGATGCGCTGCTGCATGGTGCGCTTATTGTTGAGTTTGCTCATCAGTCCATGGCCGGCATTGACGGCGGCCAGCTCCAGCCACTGGTGGCGATGCGCCCTGACCTGGTGCCTGATACTAACATTACGTCCTGCCAGGTAGGTCAATGCCTTGGCCAGCTGCACCCTGTCCTGGGGCTCAAAATTACAGAGGATTTCACGAGGAATACTCTGCCGGTGCGCCTCGCTGAGATAGTACTGGGCAATGAAGGCCATAAGAATGTCACTTGGCTCTTTCTCTAGCACGAATCGCGGATAGTAATTTTTGTTACCGATAATACGCCCCGCACGGATGAAAATTACGTGGACACATACTGCGCCGGCATCCTGTGCCATGGCAATGACATCGACATCGCCCTTCTCCCCGGCGACTACCTGTGTTTCCTGAATCAGGCGCAGGTCGCGGATCTGATCACGAACTTTCGACGCCTCTTCGAAACGGAGTTCGGCGGATAGCTTTTCCATTGTTGCATTGAGTTCATCGCGAATCTGATCGTTACGGCCCTCGAGAAACATGACGGAATGGCGAACGGCTCCAGCATATTCCTCCACGGTTGCCAGGTTTACACAGGGGCCTGAGCAGCGCTTGATCTGGTATTGCAGGCAGGGCCGGGTCCGGTTCCTAAAGTAGGAATCCTCGCACTGGCGCACAAGGAAGATCTTTTGCAGCAGTGCAAGACTTTCACGTACAGCACCGGCACTCGGATAGGGACCGAAGTAGCGCCCTCTCCGCTTTTTTGCGCCGCGGTGGAATGCGAGTCTAGGATAATCGTCCTTGGAAGACAGGTAAATGTAGGGGTAGGACTTGTCGTCACGCAGGAGGATATTGTACGGGGGCCGTTTTTCCTTGATCAGGTTCTGTTCTAGCAGCAGGGCTTCGGTTTCACTGCCGGTAATGGTGATCTCGATATCGTGAATGTGATTGACTAGGGCGATGGTCTTTTTGTCAAGTCCGGAGGTGCGAAAATAACTTCTAAGGCGGTTTCTCAGGTTCTTTGCCTTGCCCACATACAGCACATCCCCGTCGACATCGAGCATTCTGTAGACGCCCGGGCGCGTACTGGTGTTCTTCAGGAAATTTTTATGATCAAAGACGGTGTCGGGCATGGAGACACTTTAAACATCATTTCAAATAATTCGTACTTCGGGCGTCAGATGAATACCAAACTTTTCCTGCACGGAATGTTGGATACGCTCGGACAGGTCAACAAGTTCCGCGCCTGTGGCATGACCATGGTTGACTAGTACAAGGGCGTGTTCGCTGTGTACTCCAACATCCCCTTGTCGGTACCCCTTCCAGCCGGCCTTCTCGATGAGCCAGGCGGCGGCGAGCTTGACCTGATCTCCGTCGGGGTAGCCGACGATATCCTGAAAATCCGCTTGCATTGCGTCAAAGTGCTCCCGGGAAATCACTGGATTCCAGAAAAAACTTCCCGCATTGCCAAGCCTGTTCGGGCTAGGCAGTTTGCTTCGGCGAATATCGCAAACTGTCCTGCCGACAAGTTCCGGGGTAATGTCATTATCAGGTGTCTCTTCCAGGGCCCTCGCCAGTGAAGGGTAGCTAATGTTGACGATAGGCTCCTTGCTTAACGCGAAGGTCACACTGTAAATAATGTACTGATCGCGATTGTCCCCCTTGAACACGGAGTGCCGGTAAGTGAAACCGCAATCATTATTACTAAAAGTCACCAGTTCACCGGTAGCGATTTCCAACGCATCGAGCGACAGCATGACATCCTTCAGTTCTACGCCATAGGCACCAATATTCTGCACAGGGGCTGCTCCTACTGTGCCGGGAATCAGGGAGAGGTTCTCCAACCCGTAATATTTATTGTCTAGGCACCACTGAACGAAGGCGTGCCAGTTTTCGCCGGAGCGGGCCTTCACATGCCAGTGGCTGTCGTCTTCTCTGATCAACTTCTTGCCGCGAATGTTCATTTCGATGATAAGCCCGGGATAGTCTTGCCGGAACAGTAGGTTGCTGCCCTGCCCGATCAGCATGAAGGGTGTGTCCCTCTCTCGGACGAATGCCAGAGCCTCGCGCAGGCAGGCCAAATCGGGCACGTTCACGAAATAACGGGCATGCGCAGATACATGGAACGTGTTGAAGTTTTTCAGGTTGAAGTGTTCGAGGATTTCCATGCGCTAATGCTTGTCTCTTACCAGTTTATGCCTGGCGGAAAGTTTGCCAACTAAACTGGCCGAGGTGTCCTCCACCAGGTCCAGTACCAGTTCAAAGCCATCGGGACCGGAATAATAGGGATCGGGGACTTCCTCAACATCACTGTTGCCATGATGAAGAAACAGGGACAGCTTGTCCCGGCATGCATCAGGGCAAATGTCGAGCAGATCATGCAGGTTTTGCCGGTCCATGGCGAAAATGTAATCGAACTCAACCATGTCCTGTGCCACCACTTGGCGGGCACGCAGTGCCGACATGTCATAGTTGCGTTTCAGAGCAGCAGCCATAGAACGTGAATCTGGTGGATTGCCAATGTGCCAGGAACCGGTCCCGGCGGAATCGACATGAATTTGCTTGTCCAGGCCATGTAGATGCAAATGCTGCCTGAACACGGCTTCTGCAGTCGGCGAGCGACAGATATTACCAAGGCACACCATGAGGACTTTTACCGGTTTGCCAGGCATAGGTTCAGGCAGCTCCCAGCAATTTCCGAACTTTTTCTAGATCTTCTGGTGTATCTATGCCTGCAGGGATGGGCGCGCAGGCTTTCTGGACATGGATGCGGATGTCGTTGGCCAATGCCCGCAACTGTTCAAGATGTTCGGTCTTCTCTAGTTCGTTAGAGGGCCATCTGACGAAATCGTGCAGTACTTTTACACGGTAGGCATAGAGACCTACATGACGCTTGTAAACCCTTAGATTAGTATTCGTTGTATTACCCCGGGGAAAAGGGATTTGCGCACGGGAAAAATACAGGGCATAACCCCGGTTATCGGCTACCACTTTGACGATGTTTGGATCCAGCACATCCTCGTCATACTCGAAATCCTCGTAAAGTGTGCAGATTTCGGCATCGGGATGATTTTCCAAGTCTGCGGCAACCTGGTTAATCACTTCCGGCGGAATCAAAGGCTCATCACCCTGGACATTGACGACGAGGGCCTCATCAGGGAGCGCTAACTTGCGTGCCACCTCCTCAATACGGTCAGTGCCGGACTGGTGCTCGGAGGACGTCATGACGACGCGATCACCCATGAATTCGCAACTGGACTTGATGCGCTCGTCATCGGTAGCTACATAGACGGCCTCTGCGGCACTCATGGATGCGCGCTCAACAACATGATGGAGCATAGGTTTGCCCGCAATATCCAGCAGTGGTTTACCGGGCAGTCGCGTTGACTGGTAACGCGCCGGAATGACAACGATAAAACTCACTGCTTTTTCCTGTTCGCCTTTTCTTCCGGGGTCAGGGCCCGCGCCTCGTCTTCCAGCATGATAGGAATGCCATCACGAACGGGATAGGCCATGCTGTCCGGATAACAGATCAGTTCCTGGGCCTGCTCGTTGTAGACCAGTTCACCCTTGCACAGCGGGCAGGCAAGTATAGTAAGCAGCTTTTTATCCATGGTTGGTCCTGGTAACACTAGTATGTTTGTGCAACTTATCAGGTTGCAGTTTGCAATTTTTCGAACACTTGTTGCATAAATACTTCCGGCAACCGAGCTGCGACCTTTAGATACCAGTGATGATCGGAACAGATCTGTCGGCACTTGACCGCATCCTTCTCAGTCATGACCACGGTAAGGTCGTCGTCGAAAGTAATGTCCTGCACCCGGTACAGGTGATGGTCGCGGAAAATATGGGTAATGATATCAAACCCGCAACTGCAAAGAGAGTTGAAGAAGCGTTCGGGATTGCCGATACCGGCGACGGCATGCACCTTGCGAGCGGTCAGCGAACTGAGAAAAGCATCATGCACGGACAATCTCTTGTCGTCAGCCAGGCGAACCATGTGGGTTGGTTCGAGGTCCATCCGTAAGGTACCTTCGGGTAGCTCATGTCTGGTTTCACCATTACAGACCACGAGATCCACCGAGGATAGGCGGGCGGGCTTTTCTCGCAAGGGTCCAGCAGGCAGTAGGTAACCATTGCCGAACCCGCGTTGGCCATCGACCAAGGCTATTTCCAGCGTGCGGTTGAGCTGGTAATGCTGCATGCCGTCATCGCTGATGATGACGTTGATATCAAATTCATTTTCCAGTTTCTTTACGGCGGCGACTCGGTCGGGATCGATGATGACCGGGCAGCCTGTATGGAGGGCAATCATCAGGGGCTCCTCCCCAGCTTCACGAAAGCATGTGTTAGGTGTCACAATGAAGGGATACTCTTCGGCCTTTGAACCATAACCTCGGCTGACAATTCCCGGCCGGTATCCCTTTTCGACCAGCTTCTCTGCGAGATAGATAACCAGTGGAGTCTTGCCCGTGCCCCCGGCAGTGATGTTGCCGATAACGATGACCGGGTACTTGCTGGAATACGCGCGGGAAGTTTTGCAATAAAGAGTTCGGCGCACTGCCGACACTAGGGCAAACAGAGCGCTCAGGGGACGCAGGCACTGGATCCAGCGCTTATTCTTGTACCAGGCATTGGCAAGCAAACTCATGAAGTTACATTCACTGCGAAAACTGCAGGGCGTGCAATTGTTGGTAATGGCCGCCGACTGCCAACAGTTCAGCGTGAGTGCCACATTCCACGATCCTGCCCTGCTCCAGTACCAGGATTCGTGAAGCGGACTCGATTGTGGACAGTCGATGGGCAATAACGAACGTGGTGCGACCCGCCATAAGATGCTCCAGTGCCTGCTGGATTGCCTTTTCCGATTCGGAATCTAGCGCAGAGGTGGCTTCATCAAAAATCAGGATCGGGGCATTCTTTAGCAGCGCTCTAGCAATGGCAAGCCGCTGGCGTTGACCACCCGATAGCAGGAAACCATCATCACCGATCAGGGTCTCCAGCCCGTTGTCCAGTTTGTCGACAAACTCTTGTGCGTTGGCGCTCGCCAGTGCCTCGAGAATGTCATTATCACTGGCGCCCTGCATATCACCATAGGCAATATTTTCCCGTACCGTACCGTTGAACAAAACGACTTGCTGGCTAACAAGGGCGATCTGCCGCCGCAGGCTTTGCAAGGTCAGTTCGCTGAGCGAGATACCGTCCAGCAGAATATCGCCGCTACTGTGCTGGTAGAAGCGCGAAATCAGGTTCACTAAAGTGCTTTTGCCGGCACCGGATTTGCCCACGATGGCGATGGCCTCTCCGGGTTCACAGGTAAAGGAAATACCGGCGAGAACCGGTTTCTCATTGGCGTAGGCGAAACTGACGTCGCGAAATTCGACCCGCCCAACTGCCCTTTCGACAGAGTGTGTACCGGTGTCCGCTTCCTGCTCCTCATCCAGCAGGACGAAGATTGATTGTGCAGCGGTAAGGCCTTTCTGGACCGCGGCATTGATCTTGGTGAGCTGGCGAATCGGTTTAAGCATGGAACCCGCCGCGCTTACATAAGCCACGAAATCACCCGGCGACATCTGCGCCAGGATGTCCGGCGACATTGCCAGCCACAACAACAAGGAAAGCGACGAGGCGACAACTACCTGTACAACCGGTGTACTGATGGCATCCACCATTGCCAGTTTGAGATTCTGCCTGAGATTGCGTTCGCTGCTTTCCTCGAAGCGACCCTGAACCTGTTTCTCGGCCCCGAAGGTTTTTACCACTTTCATGCCTTTCAGCGTTTCGGACAGGATGTGAGTGACGTCACCCATAGAAATCTGGATACGGCTGGAGTGCTTGCGGAATTTTTTCGACGCATACAGCACGACAATTGAAATAACCGGCGTAACTGCCACAAACAACAGCGTTAGTTTCCAGTTGACGTATAGAAGGAAACCGAACAGGCCCAATAGAAAGAGGCCTTCTCGAAGTATGACCGTCAGCGCATCGCTAACTGCCGTACTAACCTGGCTGACATTGAAGGTAACGGTGGAGACCAGATGGCCGACTGTATTTCGGTCGAACCAGGCGCTTGGCAGCCCAATGAATCGATTCAGCAACTCCACACGCAGGCGATGCACGACGTGATAAGCAATATATGCTAGGTAATAGGTGCCCAGAAAACCACCGCACCCACGGAAAGCGACGATCACGATTAAGGTCAGAGGAATGAACAGGCGCTGGTTGGCCGAGACCGCTGCATTGGCGCCAATAGTGTCAACCAGTTCTTGCAAAAGGTCGAAAAACAGGATACTGGATGCCGAATACAAGACGAAGCCGAGGATCCCCAGCAGGAAGAAACTGCGCAGGGGCTTGACGTAACCCAATAGGCGCGCATATAGCGCTGCACTGTTCGATGGTGCGGCTGATGCGGTTTTAGCCACCAAGTCTGTCGTGCCTGTATCCATTGTCGCAATTATTCCGTACCGGGTTCCCGCGTGGCGATATAGAGACTGGAAAAGCCGAGCTGAGCTACCGCATCCATGGCGGTTACTACTGCCTGGTGTGTAGTGCTGGCATCGGCAGTAATGATCAGGGGTATGCTCGTATCACCGCCAGAGACATCCGCGATGTTGCGCATCAGGGTTTCGCGCTCGGTGTTAATGAGCCGGCGGCCGTTAACCGAGTAGGTACCGTTCTGAGCAATAAGTATTTCGATCTCAACAGTTTCCTGTTCTGTCAGCTGACCGTTCGCTTCCGGCAGTTTGATAAGGAGGTTGGTGTTGCGCGAAAACGTGGTGGTAACCATGAAAAAGATTAGCAGCAGGAACACCACGTCGATCAACGGCGTTATGTTAACGCTGACTTCTTCTTTCAGGCTGCGCTGGAATTTCACTTCGCTTTGCCCCGCCTCTCAATTTTCCCTAATTTCCACGCCGCGTGACGAATGCAATGCGTCCACGAGCTTGATAGATTCCCGCTCCAGGTCGACGACCAGGCTTTCCACCCGGCGTAAGAACATGCGATAGAACATGAGGGCAGGAATGCCCACGCACAAGCCTGCGGCGGTGGTGATCAGCGCCTCGGAAATACCCCCGGCCAGTGCATTGGCGTTACCGGTACCCTGCGCCATGATCTCGCTGAACACACCAATCATTCCCATGACGGTACCCAGCAAGCCCAGCAGCGGGGTGATGGCCGCGATAGTGCCCAGCGTACTCAGGTAGCGTTCCAGGTCGTGCACCACGTGGCTGGCCGCCTGTTCGATACTTTCGGTCATGATGCTGCGCCCAGCCTTGGAATTGACTAGACCCGCCGCCAGGATCAGTCCCAGAGGGCAGGATATGCGCAGCTCACGCAACTGGGCTGCATCGAACTGGTTATGCTTGATCTTACTCCAGACGTCAGCGAGGACGTTGCGCGGGGCAATGCGGGCAGGGTTGAGGGTCCAGAACCGTTCGATGACGATGGCGATGGCAATAATTGAGCAGAGGATGATTGGCAGCATTAGCCAACCGCCGGCCTGTACAATCTCAAACACGCTAGGCAATCCCTCAGGTAATGAAAAACAGGCGTATTTACAACGCCTTAGATGCCCGTCAATGTACCATAATACGGGTGCTTAGAAGAACTGCTAAATCCCCGATTCAGAGCTTTGCGAACCAGAACCTGGAATGGTTTCACGGTAATACGCCTCCTAGCTGGGACCCTTTTAGGGACTGTGCCCGAACCGGATAAGCACACGGTACGCGTAATTCGCATCTCTGCCCTTCTACCAAAGTGGCAGTACCCAGAAATGAACACCATCCCATTGCCAAGTCTGGCCCACCTGCCAGGATTCTAACCGGGGTCTGGCCGACGGCAAATATTAGGCCTCTGGCCGGTTTATTCGTAGCGCAGGACTTCCGCTGGATCGGTTTTCGCCGCTGAGCGCGCTGGCAGTAAAGTGGCCAGGAGTGTCAGGGCAAGCGCGATAGCAGTGACAATTAGCAGGTCATGGACTTGCAGTTGCGATGGCAGGTAGTTGACCGGATAGATATCGGCGCTGAGGAACTGGATACCCATTATGCCTTCCAGCCAGCCGACGATGTCACTGATCGTAAGCGAGAGAAAGAGGCCAAGAATAATTCCGATACCCGTGCCGATGAGGCCGATCCCAAGTCCTTGCACCAGGAAAATATTGCGGATGCTGCCCAGCGAAGTTCCCATGGTCCGCAGGATGGCGATATCGCCCTGCTTTTCCTTGACCACCATTACAAGACTAACTACAACGTTGAACGCAGCCACAGCCACCAGCAGCGACAGCAAGAGGCCCACCAAAGCCTTTGATAGCCGGATATTCTCGTAGATATTGCCATAGTCCCACGTCCAGTTGGAGATCATGAACCTGTCGTCAACCCGTGCGCGAATGCGTTCGCTGATGGTCTGGACATCGAAGAGGTCGTCCACCTGGATGCGCAGGCCGTGAATGGTCTCCCCCAGACGGTAGACCCGTTGCACGTCGCCAAGATGGGCAACGGCCAGACTGCTATCGAGCTGGGAACCGACCTGGAAGATACCGCTGACCGTGAACTGTTTCTGCCGGGTGAATTCACCCAGGGGAGTTATCGGCACCACGGTAGACACCAGTGTGACCTTATCCCCGGGTGCGACGCCAAGGGTTGCTGCCAGTTCCGCCCCGACTACAAGGTTGTATTCACGATCAGCGAGTGAATCAAAATCACCTGCGCTGATAAATTCCTCAATGATCGAGACATTGCGCTCTGCAGCAGGGTCGACACCACTGAGCACGACTCCCTTGGTCTTGCCGTTGGCCACCAGCATGCCTTCCACCTGCAAGAAAGGCGCCGTCCCGGTAACACCGTCGACGTCGGCAAGCTCCATTTCTACGTCCGCCCATTGCTGCATATCCCTGAGTGAATCGCTGCGGGCACTGTAAAGGGTAATATGTGGGACCATGGCGAGAATTCGGTTCTGTAGTTCCCGGTCGAAGCCGTTGATGACAGAAAGTACCGTGATCAGGATAGCCACACCCAGGCCCAGACCCAGTATCGATAACAGGGATATGAACCCGATGAGCTGGTTGCGCGAACGGATCGAGGTGTAACGCTTGCCGATGTAAAGTGCCAGGGGCAACTGCATGTCAGGCGACTCCCCTGACGGCCTGTAATTCGAGCCGACCGTCAGCCAGATGGTAGATCTTGTCCATCTGCGCGGCAAAGCCAGGGTCATGGGTAACAACGATGAAGCTGGTGGTCAGTTGCGATTGCAGTGCATGCATCAACTGGTGAATGCCGGCCGCCGTGTTGCCGTCGAGGTTGCCCGTGGGCTCATCCATCAGTACGCAGGCGGGATTGTTCACCAGTGCCCTGGCGATGGCCACGCGCTGGCGCTCACCGCCCGATAATTGTGACGGTTTATGGGTTAGGCGATCCTGCAAACCGACCTGGTCAAGGATTTCGGCAGACCGTGCCATGCACTCGGCATAGGGACGCTTGCTGATGATGAGCGGCATGGCCGTATTTTCCTGTGCGGTGAACTCTCCCAGCAGGTGATGAAACTGGTAGACAAAACCGAGGGTCTGGTTTCGCAGGCGGTCAAGCTCCCTGCCATCGAGCAACGCCAGGTCCTGCCCGAGGATACTGACATGCCCGTTACTGGGCTTGTCGATACCGCCAAGCAGGTTGAGCAAGGTGGTCTTGCCGGAACCGGATGTGCCCGTGATGGCCACCGTCTCGCCAGCTGCAACAGCGAGGTTGGCCCCCTTGAGTACTTCGACCGCGTTACCACCTTCATGATAGGTCCGCGCCAGTTCGGTACATTGCAGTACGGCGTTACTCATAACGAAGGACCTCGGCAGGCAGCACCTGCGACGCCTTCCATGCGGGGTACAGCGTAGCAATGAAACTGATGGACAATGCCGCGCTGCAGGTTACCCAGACATCGGAAGCGTGCAATACTGACGGTAATACCGTGATTACGTAGAGGTTAGCCTGCGCCAGCAGGTTTTCTAGGCTGCCCGAGATGGCGGAAAAATTAACGGCTACTAGGATGCCGGCAACTGCACCGATTAAGGTGCCCAGGATGCCCACCAGCGTACCCTGCACCACAAATATTCCCATAATGGCGCTCTCGCTGGCGCCCATTGTACGCAGGATGGCAATGTCAGCCTTCTTCTCGGAAACCACCATGACCAGCGTAGAGATGATGTTGAAGGCACCAATTGCCACGATCATCATAAGCATGAACCAGGTCATGAGCTTTTCCATTTTCAGGGCATTGAAAAGACTGGCCTCGGTGACGCTCCAATCCCGTCCGGTGAACGCTGTTCCAGGAAATCCCGTTTCCATTAATGCAATGCTGTTGGCGACAATATCACCGGCGGCGTCAACATCCGCCACGCGCAAGCGCAATTGTACGGCATCGGCAATATCCTCGATATTAAGCAGCGGCAGGCTGTCATTGATGTGAATCAGAGCGAGTTCGTTACCGATAGTGAACTGAGGATCGAAAATACCTGCTACAGTGAAACGATGCATGTTCAGCGCCAATCGGTCGTTGTCGTTGACGGCCGGCACAATCAGGTTCACCGAGTCACCGGCATTCAGGCGCAGGTTTCCCGCCAGTACCCGGCCCAGAATAATTGCGTTGTTGCCGGAAACTAGTGCATCGAGGCTTCCTTGCACCATGCTCTCCGCGATACGCGACACGCTCACCTCATCTTCAGGAGAGATGGCCTTGATCTCGGTGACCTGGTGATAGCCTTGCCGGCTGAGCATGGCTTCAAGCCCGATATAAGGTGCCACACCGGCAATATCCGGGTGATTTTTCAGCAGGATTAAAGCTTCTCGCCAGTCGGGAAAAGCATCGATTGCGCCAATATCGCCATGAGGAACCGTAATCAAGGTGCGTTCGCGCATTATGCGCTGGGAACCGTTGAAGACGGACAGCACGACAATAATGGCCATTACGCCGAGTGTGAGACCTGCCATGGAGATCAGGGAAGTAAAGGAGATGAAGCGGTTGTCCTTGCGGGCAAGGATGTAGCGAAGTCCTATTAGGAAAGGCGTGGATTTGAACATGGAGGCATTAGAGCACAAATCATCACCGGCTTAGACGGGAAGACTCAGGACAGCTTCCGGACAAAGAGGCAACCGATCCCAGGATTTGATTACCTCCTGTCGAAGTTTACCTAGATTTCCTGCCTGGCGCTCATCTCGCTGTCGTGGCGTTTGATAAGGCGCTGCACGGTCTTGAAGCTTACCGGCATGATTGGCGTGCTAACTTCGGCTGAAATACACCGCAGGGATTTACCCTGTTTCTTCATTTCCAAGATTTTCTTCAGGACACGCTGTTCCATCGGGTTTTCTAAGAGACGACCGTTGGAGTGGATCATGTAACCAAACGGACGACTGCCGCCCAAAAAGCGCCCTTTCTTGCGCTGGCTCTGCTTGACAGTCTTGATTCGTTCGGTAGAACGACGTTTTTCCAGGTTGTGAAAAATTTTCAGCATGTCAGTAAACCGGGGTGACAGTGCCATGTCAGTGACATCACCATCCAGTTCGACAACCACAAGCCTGACCTTGCGTTTTCGGAATTCGGCGAGCGTGTTCACCATGTCATTGCAGTTACTGAAAATGCGTTCCAACGTACACACGAGTATGATGTCACCGGCTACCAGGCTGTTCATCAAGATGACGGCCTGGGGTCGTTTCATGAAACTGACATTCCACTTCTGATTTTGATCGATGAAACGATCATTGACCCTCATGCCATCGCCGAGGGCGTAGGTCTGCAAGCGTAAATCTTCCTTCTCGAGGATGGTTTCAAGATCCTGGGAGGACTCCAGGCATTCGATTTGCGAGGTGCGTGTGTAGCTGTAAACCGACATAACGGGGCTCCGGGTGTGCCTGATGTCGTCTGCGATGCGACGTTCTGGCCAGTTAATGTTTATTACTGCGTAACGTTTTATTGTTTATTTTTTTGAAACTATCTAGTGATTTTTGCTCTCAGGCTGTGTAGCTGCCTGCCCGCACGGCATGGGTGGAATGTGTCTCTGTACGCACGATTATCCGGCCGGGGGTGGGATTGTAATCACTCTGTATTTGCCAATGCAAGCATTGACAAAAAAAAACACTGATTTCAGGGCGTTATCGCGGTACCGGGTAATATGTGAACAGAAAGTGAGCAAAGTCGGGCGAAAACACCGCTCTTTGAACAAAGCATTGTTCAAGCGTCTAGCCGTGAGTGCCCTCTATTCAGGGAAAAGGATCAGAAAAGGTTAAAAGGCGCTGGCGAGACCCTGCAGTGTGCTGATCATGGGTGTCGGGTAGATACCTAGGTAGATGATTGCCAGAGTCATGGCGGCCATGACCACGTGCACACTCACCGGCAAACCGGCGGTGGCAGGATCAATACCAGCCTGGTCAGCCGGTTGCAGCATAAGGTAGATCAAACGTAGGTAGTAATACAAGCCGATGGCACTGCCCACGATGAGCATAGAAAGCAGGAACCAGAGCTCTCCTTCCACACCCGTGGTGAAGATATAGAACTTGCCAATGAAACCGGCGGTCAACGGAATGCCGGCCAGTGAAAGAAGGACGGTAATCAGGACGGCGGATAACCAGCTATTGCGCCAGAACAGGCCGCGGAAATCAGCTAGCGCGTCCAGTTCCTTTTCACTGTTCGAGATGGCACTGACCACGGCGAAGCCTGCCAATGACATAATGAAGTACGCCAGAATATAGAAACCCATGCTTTCCATGGACAGACTTGTCTCCACGCTGGCCGCAGCGATGACCACCACCAGCAGGTAACCCAGGTGGGCAATGGAGGAATAGGCAAACAGGCGTTTGACGTTGTCCTGCAGTACGGCCAGTAGGTTGCCGATAATCATCGAGGCAGCGGCCATGATGGTCAGAACGACGGTGACCGCATTGAATTCGAGGGCATTGGATGTCAGCAACAACCGCATGGTCACGGCCAGCATGGCAGCCTTGGATACCGTGGCCAGGTAGGCGGTGACCGGTACCGGGGCGCCTTCATAGACATCTGGCGTCCAGATATGGAACGGCACCAGCGACAGCTTGAACGCGGCACCGGCCACGATCATCAACACTCCAATCACGAAGACCGGACCAAGATCATCGGCTGCCTCAAGGGCTGAGGGTATCTCGTCAAAACCGAGGGTGCCGATGTAGGCGTACACCAGTGCGATACCGAACAGGGTGATGCCGCCGGTCAGTGCCGACAGAATGAGATACTTGATGCCGGCTTCCAGGGGGAACTTGGCGATAGCACTGGCATGCACAGGATAAGCGATCATGGCGTACAGGCTTACCCCCAGCATTTCCATGCCAAGCAGGAAAGATACGAAATGGTTGCTGCAGGCGAGAACGACCGCTCCGAGGGTGGCGATCATCAGAAGGATGTAGAACTCCTCGTTCTGGATGTTATGGGTCTGGAAATACGGGTATGCCAGGAGCGCTACCGCTATAGCGCCGACAATGATCAGGTTGCAGAAGAACAGGCTGTATTCGTCGATAATTAACAACTGAGTAGCTTCCAGCGGCAGCACTGGCTTGATGAACACGAAAGTCAGCAGAGCGGCAAACAGGCTGAACACGGTGAGACCGCAAACCACTGCATGGTCACGTTTGAAGGCGGCAGTGAACATGACCACGACCGAACCCAGCGTGAGCATGATGATCTGCATCAAGTCGATTACAAGATTGCTATACATGGTGACTCGCGGTTTCCTTCAAACGTTTTTCATTTAATCATTGATTCTTACTGGAAGAACATCACACCTAGGCTGCGCAGGGTCAGTTCAGACATATCCAGCATTGACTGGGGATACATGCCCATCCAGAACAACCCGATCATCATCAGGCCGAAACAGAACATCTCCACACGGGTCAGATCCTGCACCTCGAGATTGTGCTTGTTCTCCCCATGGAATACTTTCTGGATGACGATCAGCGAGTAGACTGCCGCAACCACCATACCTATGGCGGCTGCCGCGGCAGCGGCAACGCTGATCCGGAAGCTGCCAAGCAGCACCAAGAATTCACCGATGAAGTTGCCCAGGCCCGGCATGCCCACCGCGGCAACAGTGAAGAACACGGCCATGAAGCCCATCTTCGGTGCCACGCCCCACAAGCCGCCCATCTGGTCCATGGCGCGGGTATGGATGCGGTGCTGCAGGCCGCCGGCCAGCATGAACAGTGCCGCGGCACTGAAACCGTGGGCCAGCATGGTCATGACAGCGCCCTGCACCGCCTGTGCCGTCCAGGCATAGACACCCAGCATGACGAAGCCCATGTGGCTGACCGAGGTATAGGCGATCAGGCGCTTGAGATCGTTCTGAGCAAACGCGACCTTGGCGGTATACAGGATACTGATAACACCCAGCAGCATGGCGGTGGGAGCAAACGCAGAGCTTTCCACCGGGAACAGCGGGATGGTGAAACGGATCAGGCCATAGGCACCGGTCTTCAGCAGGATGCCCGCCAGGATTACGGAGCCGGCCGTGGGCGCCTGTGAATGCGCATCGGGCAGCCAGTTATGAATCGGGACCGACGGCAACTTGGTCGCAAACGCCAGGAAGAAGCCGAGCATAACCCAGAAGCCGAAGGCATCGGGTATATCAGTGCCCAGCAGGCCGAAATAACTGAAGGTGACCTCGCCGGTTCCCTCGTGATGGAAGAAAACCAGCAGCAGGATGGCTAGCAGCATCAGCATGCCGCTCACCTGGGTGAATATGAAGAATTTCATCGCCGCGTATTCCTTGTTCTCATGGCCCCAAATGGCAATGATGAAATACATCGGGATGAGCATGACTTCCCAGAAGAAGAAAAACAGGAATAAATCGAGCGCGGTGAACACACCAATCACGCCGGCCAGTGTCCAAAGCAGATTGAAATAGAAGAAGCCGGTACGATCCTTGATTTCATGCCAAGCTGAGCCCAGGGACATGAGGCCCAGGAATACTGTCAGGGTGATCAGCAGGAGCCCCAGCCCATCGGCGCCGAAGATAAAGGAGATACCGAAGCGAGGAATCCAGTCGGCACTGAAAAGCACAAGCCACTCGCCCGGCTGGCCGAGATCGGCCTGGGCGGGAGCATCCAGTCCAAGGACTCCGGGAACGAAAAGCATGAGTACGACGAGGAACAGGTCCAGAAGCAATGTTGCCAGGGCAATGAAGCGTGGCAGTTCAGGGTTGCTCTTCTCGGCAAGCCAGGCGCCGATACCACCGGCGAACAGGATAGTGATTAACCAGGCAAGGATCACAGCAATACTCCAATGACTACCAGTATCAGCAAGCCGTAAGCGACACTGATGGCATACCAGCGCAACTGGCCAGTCTGGGTTTCACTCATGACGTCATGGCAGAACCGCACGACCCTGGCCGAACCGTTGTAGAAGAAATCGATAAAGTCCTTTTTGTTGAACTCCGCCAGCCACATGTAGGGTTTGCAGATGATGATGTTGTAAAGCCAGTCCATGCCCCACTGGGTGTACCAGAAACGGTGCAACGCGGCGCCAATGCCCTTCCCTGCCAGCTTGTCCGTATCGATCTTGCCCTTGATGAACACCCACCAGGCGAGGACGAAACCAAGCATGGGAAGCCCAATCATGGCGGCTTGTGCCATCAACGATGGATGGTGCTCTTCCATTTCAGGGAACACCGCATCCACCGGGATGTGCAGGTAGCCGGAGAACACGGCACCAATGGCAAGGAGCACCAGCGGACCCTGCAGGTGCATGCCCATGACCTCGTGTCCGTCATGGGTCTTCTTACCGTAGAACACGAGGAAATACAGGCGGAAACTGTAGAGATAGGTCATGACCGCGCCCAGCATGCCGGCGAGGAACAGGATGTAGCCGCCTTCATGATGTTCCATGGCAGAGGAGAGAATTTCTTCCTTGGACCAGAAGCCGGAGAAGCCCGGGAACGCCACGAGCCCCAATGTACCGATCAGGAACAGGCCATGTGACCATGGCAGGTCCTTGCGCAGGCCGCCCATCTTGAAGATATCCTGCTCATGGTGCATAGCCAGGATGATAGAGCCCGCGGTGAGGAACAACAGCGCCTTGAAGAAGGCGTGGGTCATGAGGTGGAAAATCGCACTACTCCAGGCACCTACGCCGAGGGCGAGGAACATGTAACCGATCTGGCTGACCGTTGAGAACGCCAGCACTTTCTTGATGTCGTTCTGCGTCAGGGCAGTGAAGCCTGCCATGAGCAAGGTTATGGCGCCGATGACACCGACCAGGTACTGCACTTCCGGGGCCAGCATGTACAGGACATGGGTACGGGCAATCAGGTAGACGCCGGCGGTCACCATGGTGGCCGCGTGGATCAACGCGGAGATCGGAGTCGGGCCAGCCATGGCGTCCGGCAACCAGGTCTGCAGCGGCAGCTGGGCGGATTTACCGACGGCCCCACCAAGGATCAGCAGGGTGACGGCGGTGGCGATACCGGAACCCACTTCCCATTCTGCCTCGGCATTGAGCATGGCTTCCTGCATGTTGAGAGTGCCGGTGCTGACGAACAGGGTAAACAGGCCAAGCGCCATGAAGGCGTCCCCTACCCTGGTCATGACGAAGGCCTTGCGCGCGCAGTAGCCGTTATGCGGATCCGTGTACCAGAAACCGATCAGCAGGTATGAACATAGGCCCACGCCTTCCCAGCCCATGAACAGGAGGGCCAGGTTGTCCGCCAGCACCAGGATGAGCATGGCGGATACGAACAGGTTCATGTAGGAGAAGAAGCGTGCGAAACTGGGATCGCCGCTCATGTAACCAGTGGCATAGACATGGATCAGGAAGCCGATACCAGTAATGACGTACATCATCGTCAGCGATACGCCATCCAGGTAGAGATTAAAGCCGACCTCGAAATCACCGACCGACATCCAGGTCCACAGGGACTGGGAATAGGAATTGATATCGGCGGCCATGAAATTGCTGCCCGCCAGCAGGGCAAAAATGAAGGACAGGCCAATGGAGCCTGCGCCGATGATACCGGCCGGCAGCTGGGGCAACTTGCCGAAAGTCAACGTCAAAATCAAAAACCCGATAAAGGGTATTACTGGCACTAGCCACAGTAAGTCGAGCATCTAGTTGATTACCTTGTCTCTTGTCTCTTGCATCTTGTCTCTGGCGTTGTTCAGCCCTTCATGTCACCCAGGATGTTGATATCCAGGGTCTTGCGTTTGTGGAACAACTGCAATACGAGGCCCAGTGCCACGGCAACTTCCGCTGCAGCCAGGCTGATAATCATGAGGAACATGATCTGACCGTCCACCTGCCCCCAGCGCGACGAAGCCACAATGAATGCAAGGCCGGTGGCATTGAGCATTATCTCTAGGGACATCAGGACAAACACCAGGTTGCGCCGCGTCAGCACGCCCACCAGTCCCAGGATGAACAGGATGGCTGCCAGCAACAGGCCATGTTCCATCGGGATGGGTTGCATCGTGATTTGTGGCAGCTCGAACACGGGTGTTATTCCTCTTTTATCCTGTTATTTCCGGGCCAGGTGGTAAGCGCCGACCAGTCCTGCCAGCAACAGCATGGACGCCAGTTCGACCGCCAGTACGTAGGGGCCAAACAGAGCGGCGCCGATATCCTTTGCGGTGACCTCGGTGTGCGCCATGACTTCCTGGTTCATGTTGATCGCGTACACGACAGCAATCAGCAACAGGATGGCCATGATGGTCGGGCCGATCCAGATGGATGGCACCAGCCACGCCTTTTCCTGGTCCTGTGTCACCTGGCCCAGGTTCAGCATCATCACAACGAACAGGAACATCACCATGATGGCCCCAGCGTAAACGATGACTTCCAGAGCGGCGGCAAACGGCGCGCCCAAGGTGTAAAAAATTACGGCGATAGCGAGCAACGAAACGATGAAGTACAGCAAGGCATGTACGATGTTCGTTCTCGTGATCACCTTGAGGGTGGCGAGGATGGCAATAATTGCGGAACCGTAGAACATCACGCTCATGGCAGCAGGCTCCTGCGGTCTGTTGGCGGCAGTTCGTTACGCGCCTCCCCCTTGCCCTTGCCGCCGATAGCCTTGCCGGCGATCTTGTAGAAGTTGTAATCGTGGTACTTGCCGGTGCCGTTGATTAGCATGTGTTCCTTTTCCCAGACCATGTCCTGGCGCACGTATTCCGCCATTTCAAAGTCCGGTGTCAGCTGGATCGCGTGGGTCGGGCAGGCTTCCTCGCAGAATCCGCACATGATGCAACGGGAAAAATTAATGCGGAAAAATTCCGGGTACCAACGGCCGTTTTCGTCCTCGGTCTTCTGCAGGGCGATACAGTCCACGGGGCAAGCCACGGCACACAGGTTGCAGGCGACGCAGCGCTCCTCACCGTCGGGGTCGCGGGTCAGGATAATGCGGCCACGCCAGCGGGGGAACGTGAAGGGTTTCTCGTCCGGGTATTCAACGGTGTCCGCCTTATGGAACAGATGCAGGAACACCAGCCACAGGGACACCAGATGCGACCAGATGATATTTAATTGATGCAGCAATTCTTTCAACACGCTCAGCTCCCCTGCGCCAGTACGATCGCGCCGGTAATCAGCAGATTGATGAGTGACAAAGGCAACATGACCAGCCAGCCGTAATTCATGAGCTGGTCATAACGGGGACGCGCCAGCGCCGCACGGACCAGGATGAAGAACACCACGAAGGCGCCTGTCTTGACCCCCATCCAGAAAACACCGGAAATGATTTCGTTGCCGAATTCCAGTCCGAACGGGGCGTGCCAGCCACCGAAGAACAGCACGGGGATCAGGGCCGCCATGAAGAACATGCCGATGTATTCACCAACGAAAAATAGACCGAACTTCATCCCGGAGTACTCGGTGTTGAAACCGGAAATGATTTCAGACTCGCCTTCCGGCAAGTCGAAAGGCCAGCGATGGGATTCGGCCAGCGCTGCCACCATGAATACGATGAAACCGAGGATCTGCGGTATTACAAACCAGCGCTCACTCTGGGCTTCGACTATGTCACGCAACACGAAACTGTCGGACAGGATGACCACGCCGAGAATGGAAATACCCATGAAGACTTCATAGGAAATCATCTGCCCGGCGGCACGCAGGCCACCCAGCAGCGAGAACTTGTTGTTGGAGGCGATACCGCCGAGCATGGCGGAATAGGACGCCAGGCCCGCCATGGCAAAAATGAAGAGCAACCCGATATTGAGATCGATGATGCCGACGCCAGGTGCGAACGGAATCATCGCGAAGCTGAGCAGCATGACGATCGGGATGATGATCGGCGCCACGACGAACGTGAACTTGTCGGCGAACGGCGGCACCCAGTCTTCCTTGGTGATCAGCTTGATGACGTCGGCCACCGATTGCAGGATGCCCCAGGGACCCACCCGGTTCGGGCCCAGGCGGTCATTGAAGAATCCCAGCAGGCGGCGTTCCACCCAGATGAGCAGCGCGGCAAAGGTCAGGATAGTGCCCAGGATCAGCGCGACATTGAGCAGTGAACCGACTTCGAAGGTAAACATCAGGCATTACCTCCGTTCTTGACGACAGTTTTGTCACTGACAATGATGTTGGACGCTTCCCAGTCGGCCGGGGTCGACCAGCTGTCCGCCTTCTCTAGGGCGATGGCGCCCGGCAGGTTGCGGAAGTTGAGCCCGGTTAGACCAACAGGGACACCCACGGTACCCGGCTTTACCGAACTGCGGATTATGTATGGCACGCTCCCGTTATGTTCCACGGCCACACCATCGCTGGACTGCAGGCCAAGTTTGGCTGCATCGGCCTCGTTGATGGCAATATAGGCACCTGTGGCCTTTTCCTGGATGGCTGGAGTTTTTGAAGTCAGTTCTTCACTGCCGAACAGGTGATACAGCGGGAAGACCTGGAAGTCACCGTTGGCGGTATCGCTCTTGGCGAATGGCGCATAGGTTTTGTCAGACGTGCTGCTGGACACTAGGCAGTGGCCATGGCCAGCCATCTTCAATGCTTCGCCGGTATGGGTCTGGAACTTGAAGATGCTCTGGTTGGAGTTCCAGCCACCGGCCCAGGCGGTGTTGAACACGGTGGAATCCTTCATCGGCGGCATGCCTTCCATGGAGTAGGACAGGATGCCCTCCTCATCCTGTTCCTGCTTGGGTTCATGCACGCTGATGTTGGCGCGCATGGCGGTGCGACCGGAATAACGATGCTGCTGGCGCGGGACACGCATGAACCCGGCGCCGGGTGTGAGACCGGCCATACCGGCACAGTTGGCAACGCTGTCTGCGCAGGCCTGTGTCAGGTCAGCCAGTTTTTTGTCACTGAGCCAGAACACGCTGGAACGAATAGGCTCGGCCGGCTTGAAGACGGAATAGAAATGCTGGGCGCGGGTTTCATAGTTGACATAGGTACCGGATGTTTCGGCAAAGGTACCGGCGGCCAGCACCAGATTGGCGGCTTCGCCCGTCCTGGTTTTCACGCTGTCCAGCACGGCCAGGTTGCCGAGGCCCTTGATGAAGGCGTCGACATCGGCGCTGGCGGTGCGACGGTACAGGTCGTTTTCCAGCACGATAGCGGATTTAGTGCCTGAAGCCATGGCTTGATCCAGGGCGTTGTCGCTGCCGTCCATCAGCAGGGCCAGGCCAAGACTGTTTGCTTCGGGGACCACCAGGGCTAGGTTGGCTTTCTTCTCACCAGCCGACAGCGCAGTCGCAATATTGGCGGCTGCATCGATCAGTGCCGGGCTGAAGCTTCCGGTGCCGGAAACGATCAGCGGGTGTTTTGCATTCTTCAGAGCGTCGGCGATGGTCTTCACCAATGTTTGCTCGTCCTTTTTCAGTCCGGTGACACCGGGCGCATTGCCATCGATCGCGGTGGCGATGGCATAACCGATCTTTGCGCTTTCTGCAGCGGATGCGATATGCACCTCGGCAGCAATGTCATCGAGGCGCGTGGCATGAGGACTCAGGATGAACAGCGGGCTCTTGCGGTTCATGGTCAGCTGACGGATGGCGGCATCCTGCCAGTCCGGGAATTTCATGGCGCGGGCCATATCCTTGCCCAGGTTGCGTACCGACTGGCGCAGGGCAAGGGAAATTCGCGCGGCGGTATTGGTGACGTCCTCGCCCAGGATGACAACGGCGTCGGAATTCTCGATGTCCTTGATGTTTGCAACATTCACCGGACGCGTAGCGTAGATGTCCAGGATCTGTTTCAGCATGCCGAGATCAGCGCTGGAAACGCCGGCATAGAACTTGTCGGTCCCGACCTTTTCCCTAAGGGCGAAGTTGGCTTCCATGGAGGCGCGCGGCGAGCCGATACCGATTGCACCGGACATGCTCTGGAGTTTGGCGCGGGCATCGTCAGTCTTGGCCAGGACGGGGTTCGCATCATGCGCGGTCCGCGTCATGCTGACGGTGATGCGCTCGTCGGAATTCACGTAACCGGTGCCGAAGCGGCCGCGGTCACAGAGGAAATAGCCATTCACCTCATCGTTGAAGCGGTTAACCACGCGTCGCAGCGTGCCGTAACGCTCACCCGGGTTGGTGTTGCAACCGACACTGCAGCCGGCACATACGGACGGTGCGGTCTGCAGATCCCACTTGCGCACGTAGTGCTTGCTGAAAGGCTTGTCGGTGAAAACACCGGTCGGGCAAACCTCAGCCAGGTTGCCGGAAAACTCGCTTTCCAGTGGACCTTCCTGCCAGCGGCCAAAATAGGTGTTGTCATGGGACGCCTGCGGGCCGAAGTCGGTGCCGCCGGCGTAATCCTTGTAGAAACGCACGCACCGGTAACAGGTGATACAGCGGTTCATCTCGTGGCCGATGAAGGGACCCAGGTACTGGTTGGTATGGGTTTTCTTCTTGCCGTCATAGCGGCGGTAATTGTGGCCGGACATGACGGTCATGTCCTGCAGGTGGCACTCTCCGCCCTCCTCGCAGACCGGGCAGTCGTGCGGGTGATTGATCATGATGCTTTCGATGGCCTGGGCGCGGAAGGTGGCGGCTTTCTCGATGGAATAGCGGGCACCCTCTCTCGGTGCCGTCATGCAGGCCATGTTGAGGCGGCCGCGCTGGTCTTCCTCGTTGGCGTACTCGATTACCGCGCACTGGCGACAGGAACCCACGGAGCCCATGCTCGGGTGCCAGCAGAAATATGGCAGGTCCTCGCCCGCCGAGAGGATTTCCTCCAGCAGGTTATTGTTTTCGTCCACTTCCAGGACTTTGCCATCAACGGTAATCTTTACCACTTTATTACCTCGATAAAACCTTATATATCAGTTATTTGTATCGATTAATTAATGTTTTTTATAGCTACAACCATGGCTCACGTGGTCTTCAAACTCGCCCCGGAAATGCTTTAGGGCACTCTGCAGTGGTTCCGCGGCACCGGGCGCCAAGGCGCAAAAGGTGTTGCCTGGACCCATATAGGTCGTCATTTCCTGCAGGATGTCGATATCCTTCATCTCGCCCAAGCCTTCTTCCATCTTGTTGAGGATGTGCTCCACCCATGGCAGGCCGTCACGGCAAGGCGTGCACCAACCACAGCTTTCATGGGCAAAAAACTTGATCAGGTTACGCACACAGCCAACCGGACAGGTCTTGTCGTCCAAAACCATGATGAGGGAGGTGCCAAGGCGGCTGCCCGCCTTCTGCACCGCGCCCGGGTCCATGACGAGATCCAGGTGTTCTGGCAGCAGGAAGTCGGTGGAACCGCCGCCTGGCAGGAAGCCCTTCAGTTCATACCCGTCCTGCATGCCGCCAGCGTAATCTTCCAGCAGTTCGCGGAAGGTGATGCCGACCGGCACTTCCCAACAACCAGGGTTCTTCACACGACCGCTGACACCGGAGATGCGGGTGCCGACAAAATCGCCCTTGCCCAGCGCCTTATACCAGTCGACGCCGTTGGCGACGATGCCCGGAATATTGCAGATAGTCTCGACGTTGTTGACCACGGTCGGACGACCCCACAAACCGCTGACCTGGGGGAATGGCGGCTTGGCGCGCGGGTTGGCGCGCTTGCCTTCCAGAGCGTTTATCAGGGCAGTTTCCTCGCCGCAGATGTAACGACCGGCACTCGTGTGCAGATAAATATCGAGGTCAAATTCCTTGCCGAGGATGTTCTTACCGAGCATGCCGGCGTCATAGGCCTCGTCGATGGCCTTCAGCAGGCGCTGCTCGCATTCGACATATTCGCCGCGCAGGAATATATAACCCGTAGTAGCCTGAAGTGCCCAGCAAGTAGTGATCATGCCTTCAATCAAGAGGTGCGGATCGTGCTCGATGAGGAGGCGATCCTTAAAGGTGCCCGGCTCCATTTCGTCGCCGTTGATGACCAGGTATCGGGGCTCGCCATCAGGTGGCGGCACGAAGCTCCACTTCAGGCCCGTGTTGAAACCGGCACCACCGCGACCACCCAGGCCCGCGTCCTTCACCATGTTGACGAGGTCCTTGGGCTCCATGGTCAGGGCCTTGCGCACACTCTTGTAACCGCCGGCAGCTTCATACTGCTGGAAGGTGAACGGCGCCCGGCCGATCTCGATGTTCTTTGTTAAGGGTTTGTCAGTGGCCATAGTGTGAGTCGTTAACCATCCAGCTCGACGGGGCTGCCGTCACGGTAATGGGCAATAATCTGGTCAATCTTCTTCAGTGTCACGTTGCGGTAGGTCTTACGGTTCACCATCATTACCGGGGCCTTGTCACATGGCGCCCAGGCACGGCACGGGGATCAGGGTGAACATGTCGTCCTTGGTGGTCTCGCCGTACTTGATGCCAAGCGTGTTGGTGAAGTGTGCTTCGAGGTCGTCACAACCAAGCATCCAGCAGGCAACGGAATCGCACAGCAGGATAACGTTCTTACCGACCGGGCGACGGAAAATCATGTTGAAGAAGGTTGCCACCCCTTCCAGTTCATCCGGCGGGATATCCAGATATTCGGACACGGCCAGCAGGCTCTCGTCGGATACCCATCCCTGGTATTTCTGGACGATTTTCAGGGCTTCCAGGCCCACGGCCTGGGTATACGGGTAATGAGTCTTTTCATGCTCAATGTCATGAATTTCCTCATCCGTTAACTGGCGCGCCTTGATGGCTGTACTTGCTATTATGTTGTTCATCGTTTCTTCTGTTTACATGATGCCGGATTTCGCTGGGCTTTTACGCCCTTGGATGCTTCCACCCTAAAAACTTTTCGCAATCCCCTATTTGTCGACATCGGCCATCACGAAGTCGGTGGTCGCAACCACCGCGGTGAAGTCCGCCAGCATCAGGCCCTTGCTCAAAAAAGGAATGGCCTGGATATGAATGAACGAGGGAGTACGAATACGTGTCCGGTAGGCACCGCTGCCACCGTCGTTGACCAGGTAGTACATGTTCAGGCCCTTAGTGGCCTCGATTGTCATGGAAACTTCGGTCGGGTCTATGATCGGTCCCCAGCTCACACTCAGGAAGTGGTCGATCAGGGTCTCGATATCGAGCTTGCTCTTTTCCTTGATCGGCGGAGTGGTCAGCGGATGGTCGGACTTGTAAGGACCAGATGGCATGTTCTCCAGACACTGCTTGATGATGCGACAGCTCTGGCGCATCTCTTCCACGCGCACGGCGGCGCGGTCATAGCAGTCGCCGTTGACGGCGATGGGTACGTCGAACTCGAAGTTTTCATAGCCGCTGTATGGGCGGTTCTTGCGGTAATCCCATTCCAGGCCGGTGGCGCGCAGCGCAGCGCCGGTCATGCCCCAGTCAAAGGCATCCTGGGTGTTCATCACACCGACGCCGCGGGTACGCTGGCGAATGGTGGTGTTGGCCATGATCATCTTGTCGTATTCGGCCAGGCGTTTCGGAAACAGCTCGACGAATTCACGGATCAGCTTGTCCCAGCCATTCGGTAGATCCTGGGCAACGCCGCCGATGCGGAACCAGCTCGGGTGCATACGGCCACCGGTGATGGACTCGATTATGTTGAAGGCTTTCTCGCGGTCCTCGAAACAGTAGAACAGCGGCGACAGCTGGCCCAGGTCGACAGCCCAGGTACCGTAGAACAACAGGTGGCTGCAGATGCGGAAGAACTCGGCCAGCATGACGCGGATGGTCTTTACGCGGTCAGGCACTTCGATACCGGCCATCTTCTCGACCGCCATGACATACGGCAGGTTGTTCATGACACCGCCGAGATAGTCGATGCGATCGGTATAGGGAATATAGGTGTGCCAGCTCTGGCGTTCGCCCATCTTCTCGGCGCCGCGGTGGTGGTAACCGACGTCTGGCACGCAATTGATAACGTACTCGCCGTCCAGCTGTAGGACGAAGCGGATGATACCGTGGGCGGCTGGATGATTAGGGCCGAAGTTCAAGAACATGTACTCGGACGTGTTGGAATGGTCTGTCAGCCCCCACTCCTTCGGGTCGAACTGCATGGCATGCTGTTCGCGGTCCTGGATCTCGTCGCTCATCTGGAACCAGTCCATTTCCGTGGCGCGTGCCGGGTGGTCCTTGCGCAGCGGATGGCCGACCCAGGTGGGCGGTGTGTAGATGCGCTTCTGGTTAGGGTGGCCTTCGACGTTGATGCCGAACATGTCCCACATTTCCCGCTCGTGCCAGTTGGCCGCCGGCCACAGGGAGATCACGGTGGGAATATTAAGATCGGATTCCTTCAGGGCGACTTTCAGCCGAATATCGCGGTTGCCCGAGAAAGAGATGAGATGGTAAACGACGGTGAAGTCGCTGTCGGGCTGACCCTGGCGGTTGACCCTGACTCGTTCGTCGATGGCGGTGACGTCCAGCAGCATCTCAAAACGCGGACGGAAATCGTCGCGCAAGTAACGCAACACGTCCATGATCTTATCTCGAGGCACCCATAGGGTCGACATGCCTTCAGCGGTATGCTGGCGAACAAAGTTAGATTCACCGAATTTACGGTACAGGGCATCGATTTCCGCGGGGAACGGCGCCTGGGTTGCCTGTGCTGCTTGTTCACTAGTGGTATTCAAAATCAGTCTCTTGCCGGGCCCCTGTCAATAAAAAGCAGGCCAATTCAACATGTAGTTATTTATTCTTGTAGTCCTGGTCGTGTACGCCTTTATTTCCTTCCACCACGTCCCAGTAACTCGGACTGGTTTCATCCGGGCTGACCAATTCGGTTGCGGAAATACGATTTTTAAGGCGCTTTTCACGCTGAATCTCTACCTTCTCGCGCTCGTATATGCCTTGGTCACTGATGACCCAGCTCACCGGGCGGCGTTTCTTGCCGATGGAATCCTGCAGCAGGGTCAGACCCTGCAGCAGCGCCTCCGGGCGCGGCGGGCAACCCGATACGTACACGTCCACCGGTAGGAACTTGTCCACGCCCTGGACCACGGAATATATGTCGTACATGCCGCCAGAGTTAGCGCAGGATCCCATGCAGATCACCCAGCGCGGCTCCATCATCTGCTCATACAGACGCTGCACGACCGGGGCCACTTTGCGGAACACGGTGCCGGCGATAATGATCATGTCAGCCTGGCGCGGAGTAGCGCGAAACACCTCGGCGCCGAAACGGGAAATGTCGTGGCGATTGGAGATGGCGGTGGCCGCCTCCACGTAACAGCAGGACAGGCCAAAGTTGTAGGGCCACAGGGAATTTTTGCGGCTCCAGGCCAGCATGTCTTCCAGGGTGGTCATGATGACGTTCTTGCGGATGTAATCGTCAAACTGCCCCATGCCCGGGCTTGGGCCGGCGACTTCTTCAGGACGGACGAGTTCCCAGCTCATTAGTGGTGACCTCCGGGGCCATGGTCTGCCTTGGCTTCTTCGGTAATTTTTCGACCGTTCCTGATATTCACAACACCGCCCTCTCCTTTCATAGCTTGCAGGTCATGCTGCTGGCGGGCCGTGCGCCATTCCAGAGCGCCACTGCGCCATAGGTAGATCAGGCCGGCGATAAGAATGGCAATGAAGATGGACACTTCGATGAAACCGACCCAGCCGGCCTCGCGTATGGAAATGGCCCAGGCAAACAGGAATACCGCTTCCAGGTCGAAGATGATGAATAGGATAGCTGTCAGGTAGAACGGAACGTTGATTTTGATATTGGGGGAACCGGTGGGTACCACGCCAGACTCGTAGACATCCTGGGTGGCATGGTCGTTGCGCTTCTGTCCGAGCAGTGCGGAGGCAACCAGAAGGCTGATGATCGCGGCCACGACAATGCTGCCGTATACTACCAAGGGAAATAAATCGATATTCAAACCTGCCAACCTTGTCTTGTTTGCACCTTGTATACAAAGCGGTTAACAGCTCACTAGCCTGTTACCTCTGTCTTAATGGTGTGTCGTTCTGGACATCGGTGCCGGCCAGTAGACCGGTCCCTGTGCAGTGCTTCTCTATCAGTAATGTCCTGTCGGGGACAGGCATTAATGCGGGCAGGAAAATTCTTTTAAAAAGCCTATAAAAAGGCAAAAATTTCACTGCTTCAAGCGGAGTGCCAATTTACACTTTCAGCGATTTTCATTCAAGTGTTTTTTCCCGTAATACCCGCTTAAATCAAGGGGTTCAGAGGAATTTCCCCAAACGGGAACGGTTCTTGTTTACTTGGCTTCAGCACCACTGTGTTTTGATTAGAATAATCTGTTTATGCCATTTAACGCAGCGACTTTGTAGGCCTCCGCCATGGTCGGGTAGTTGAATGTCGTGTTGATGAAATATTTCAGGTTATTGGCCTTGCCGCGCTGGTTCATGATGGCCTGCCCGATGTGGACGATCTCCGAGGCCTGGTCACCGAAGCAGTGGATGCCGAGGATTTCCAGCGTGTCAAAGTGAAAGATGATCTTGAGCATACCCACCTCGTCACCGGTAATCTGGGCGCGGGCGATATTGCGAAAGAAGGCCTTGCCGACCTCGTAAGGGATCTTCTTTTCTGTCAATTCCTGCTCGGTGTAGCCCACGGTGCTGATCTCCGGAATTGTATAGATACCGGTCGCGACATCGTTAACGTAATGGAATTCCCCGGGGTTGAGAATGGCATTGCAGGCCGCCCTGCCCTGGTCATAGGCGGCACTGGCTAGTGATGGCCAGCCGATGACGTCGCCGGCGGCCGAGATATTAGACACGGCGGTCTGGTATTTATTGTCCACGGCCACGCGCCCCCGGCTGTCGGCTTCCAAGCCGACAGCAGCCAGATTAAGGCGGTCAGTGTTACCCGTACGGCCATTGGCCCACAGCAGAATGTCGCTCTTGATCTTCTTGCCGGATTCCAGGTAGGTAACCACGTGATCCTTGTGGTATTCCAGCTTCTTGAAATACTCTTGGTGACGAATTCGCACACCCATGTTCTGCAGGTGATAACTCAGGGCATCCGTGATTTCGGTATCTAGGTAGGACAGCAGTGATTCGGCCGGGTTTATCAGTTCCACCTTCATCTTCATGCCGGCCAGCATGGAAGCGTATTCACAGCCGATGACGCCCGCGCCGTAGATGGTGACCTTGCGGGGCTGGTGTTTCAGCTGCAGGATCGTATCACTATCGAAGACGCAGGCATGGTCGAAGTTCACTTCCTCGGGCCGGTATGGCCTTGAACCGGTGGCTATGATGAAATTCTTCGACTTGAGGACGGTTTTACTTTTTCCAATCTCGACCTGGATGTGGTTTTTATCGATAAATTGTGCCGTGCCGTTGAATATCTGCACATTGTTGCGTTCATAGACATCACTGCGGGACTTGCCCTGCTCGTACATGACGCGTTTCGCCTGCTGGAGAGCCAAAGGGAAGGTCAGCTTTTTCAAGTCGCCGAGCTCCCTGAGCAGGGGGTTGGTGTGGAAATGAATGACCTGCTTTACGGAATAACGGATAGCCTTCGAGGGAATCGTGCCCAGGTATGTGCAGTTACCGCCCGGCCTGTCTTTGTCGCTGATTACGGCGACCTTCTTGCCGTTTTTAGAGGCATTCATGGCCGCAGCCTCGCCAGCCGGCCCGCTGCCAATGACAATCAGATCGAAGGCATCCCGAGGCTTGCTGCGGGTGGTCTTTGCTTTGACCATTAATGATCCTCAGGCGGAAATGCCGGACAGGTTACAGAAAGCGGTTGAATGCGACCGAATGAAGCGCGTTGAAACCACTGGCGCCGTCAACAATGAAGTAGACGGCCAATTGTAATTCATTTGCCCGTTTCATGCCCGCTTCTATCCCCAGGACAGTCATTGCCGTCGCCCAGGCATCGGCTTCCATGGCGGAGTCGGTGATGACTGTAACGGACACCAGGTCATTGGTGACGGGCCAACCGGTGAGTGGGTCGAGGGTATGGGAATAACGTACACCATCAATATCAAAGTAGTTCCGGTAATTGCCGGAGGTGGCGATGGCCAGGCTTTCATTACCGGTGGACAACGCCTGGAACAGGCCCGCCTCTCCTGGCACGGGACTCTCGATGCCCACCTGCCAGGGATCACCACCGGGTCTCGATCCGCCCAGGCGCACTTCCCCGCCGATTTCGACCAGGAAATCGGTGATGCCTTCCCGGATCAACAGGCCGGAAATATCATCGACCGCAAAACCTTTAGCGATGGCAGACAGGTCCAGTGTAACGGTTTCTAGCTTCCTCACGCTGCCCGATGCGGAATCCAGCGTGAAACGCGCCATTCCCGTTTCGGCAAGCGCGAAAGTGATACTGTCGGGATCAGGAATTGAACCGAATGTGAACCCGGGACCAAAACCCCAAAGATCAACCAGGGGTTTTATCGTGATTTCGAAAGCCCCGTTCGAATCCGCCGAGATTGCGAACGCAGTTTCCAGCACAGCAGCCATTTCTTCTGCAACGTGGATAGACTGACCCGGATCCAGGCGATTGATGTGAGATAGCTGGGAATTGGGGGTATAAGTAGAAAACAAGCCCGTATCCAGGTAGTCCAGCCTGGCACTGATCTGCTGACCGAGTGCTTCAGCCTGAAGTGGACTGACACTGCCCTGCGGTACGAGCACCCGGTAACGGGTGCCCATTGTCGTACCGAGAAGCTCCATGACGTCGCCAGCGCCTTGTTCGGGAGCTAGCGAGGGATGCTTCAGCAGCAGGCCCAGCACCGCGAGCAGCACGCCAAGGGCCAGGAGCGGCAACAACAGTTTACCGTTGTCGCTGCGCCTGAGTGGCATGTTAGTAGGCCATGGACTCATCTTCCGGATAGGACAGGTACTGTACGCCAGCCATCATGTTCACCATGCGCACCACCTGGGCACTGTAACCAAACTCGTTGTCGTACCAGAGATACAGGATCATGTTCTTGCCGTTCACGATAGTCGCCTTGGCGTCCACGGTGCATGCCTCACGTGAGCCGATGAAATCGCTAGACACCGCATCCGGGGATTCGGTGTAGCCGATCTGGTTCTGCAAGGGGGAGTGCAGTGCGATTTCGCGTAGGTATTCGTTAATCTCTTCCTTGCTGCTGCTAGTGAGGAGGGTCAGATTGAGGATGGCGATGGACACGTTGGCAACAGGTACCCGCACCGCGTTACCGCTCAGCTTGCCTTCGAGTTCCGGTACAGCCTTGGAGACCGCTTTGGCAGCGCCGGTTTCAGTCAGCACCATGTTCAATGGCGCACTGCGCCCACGACGATCGGCCTTATGGTAGTTATCGATCAGGTTCTGGTCGTTGGTATAGGCATGCACGGTTTCCACGTGACCGTGAACAATGCCGTACTTGTCTTGGATCAACTTAAGCACCGGCGCAATCGCGTTAGTGGTGCAGGAAGCCGCTGAAATGATCTTGTCGTCAGGGGTGATGGTGCCGTGGTTGATGCCCATGACTATATTCTTCATGTCACCCTTGCCCGGCGCGGTCAGCATGACCTTGCTGACACCTTTTGATTTCAGGTGCAGGCCGAGACCTTCAGCATCGCGCCAGCGGCCGGTGTTGTCGATGACAAGGCCGCTCTCAATGCCGTACTGCGTATAGTCGATGCTGTCCGGGCTGTCAGCGTAGATGAAATCAATGACGTTGCCGTTAGCGATAATGCGGTTGTTTTCCTCTTCCACGCGGACGGTACCCGAGAAGGTGCCGTGAACGGAGTCGTTGCGAAGCAGATTGACGCGTTTTATGAGATCGCCGTCACCTCCCTTCCTGACGACCACGGCGCGCAAGCGCATGACCTGGCCGTTGCCTGTCTGCTCCAGCAGCAGACGGGCCACCAGGCGGCCGATACGACCAAATCCGTAGAGGATGACATCAGTCGGTTTGTCGATGGGTTTGTGGTTAATCCCGATCAGGTGGGCCAGCTCGCCCGCGACCAGGGCGTCGAGGTCCACCTTGGGATCTTCCTCTAAGGCTTCCATGTACTTGACGGTCAGTTTGCCGAGATCAATCTGGCAGGCACACAAATCCAGTTTAGCGATGGATTTCAGGACCATACTGCTTTCGAATTCAGATAGTTCGTTACGGGCAACCTCGCGAACGCGACGATGGGATTTCATGATATTGGCGACAGAGCGGTTGTTCAGGGTTCTGCCATAAAGAAATATCTGGACACCCTTCTCGTTCTCCAGTTTTCCAATGATAGGCAAAATTTCTTGGGCAAGCGCTTCCCTGGCTTTCCAGTCTCCAAAATAGTCGTCTACACTCGGTCGTTCCACGTTATAAATTCCTGTAAAATTACGGTTTTCGAGAAGGCGCGTATTATCCAAGGATGTCTCTTAGAAGTCCACGTCAAAGCGATTCATGACCGTCTATCCCCGGTGCTTGAATCCGATTCGACAAGGCTGTAACAGGAAATCCGAAAACCCAGTCCCGGGCTCACTCAAACCCACCATTAATGAATACACTACAACTCAATAACCTGCCCCGAATCATCGAGCCCGGTGACCGCCGGCGCTGGTACGGTGTGGCAGGGTCCGGCGCCAGTCTCCTGCTGGCCAATTACACGCGCCAGCATGGCGGGCTCACCGTTGTCGTCACCGAGAGTAGCCATCAGGCCGAACGCCTGCAGACGGAAACAGCCTTTTTCAGCAACCAGGGCATTACCCTTATGGAATTTCCGGACTGGGAAATCCTGCCCTACGACAATTTTTCACCACATCAGGACATCATTTCACGTCGCCTGACCACACTGTCGGAACTACCTGGCACCCGGGACGCCATCCTGATCATTCCCGTCAGCACCCTGCTGCATCGGCTGGTTCCCTCAAACTATATCCGCGGCATGAGCCTGAGTCTGGCAGTGGGTCAGCAACTGGACATGGCGAAAATGCGCCGGGACCTGGAAGCAGCCGGCTACCTGTGCGTGGAATCGGTGAACGAGCATGGTGAGTTCGCCGTGCGTGGCTCCATCATGGATATCTTTCCAATGGGTGGGACGCAACCGGTACGCATCGAATTGTTCGATGAGGAGATCGAAAGCCTGCGTTATTTCGATGCAGAAACCCAATTGTCCCGCGATACCATCAGCAGTGTTGACCTGTTGCCCGGTAAGGAATTTCCGCTGACCGAGGTTGGCATCACCACCTTCCGGCAGAACTTCCGCGAAAAGTTCGATATCGACGTTCGCAAATGCCCGTTGTACGAAGACATTACCCGTGGTGTCGCTGTCGCTGGCATCGAGTACTATCTGCCGTTGTTTTTTGAGGGCCTGAGCACCCTATTCGACTACCTGCCCGCAAATACTACCTTCTTTACCGTCGGCCACGTGGCCGATGCTGCCGACCTGTTTTGGCACGATATTCGCCTGCGCTACGAGGACAGGAAAGTAGATCCTGAGCGTCCGCTCCTGCCACCTGAGGAATTGTTCATGCAAACCGACAGTTTTTTTGCAGCGATCAATGATTATCCCCAGATCAACCTGGCCGCGGTCCAGAGCCAAACTGACCAGGCTCACCTGCCCACAAAAAACCTTCCCGAACTGGACGTGGAACACCGGCGTGACAACCCGCTGGACAATCTGCAGCGTTTTCTCGACCAGGTGCGTACAACACCTGTCCTGTTCTGTGCCGACTCGCCCGGGCGCCGGGAAGCTCTGATCGACCTGCTCGCTGGCGCAGGCATTCGACTGCAGGCGGTAGATGACTGGCAAGTCTTTACGGAAACCCGTCCGCTGCTGGCCATTACCGTGGCACCAATCGAATCGGGACTCTGGCTGGAATCACCGAATATGGTGTTGATCACGGAAAGCCAGCTCTTTGCCGATCATGTAAGCCAGCCTCGCCGGCGTGGCAAGTTCACGGATAACACCGACTTCATCATCAAGAGCCTAACCGAGCTGCACCTCGATGCGCCGGTCGTGCACATCGATCACGGCATCGGTCGCTACAAGGGCTTACAGACCTTCGATGTCGAGGGTCAACTCACCGAGTTCCTGGTACTGGAATACGCCGATGCGGCAAAGCTTTATGTCCCGGTATCCTCACTGCACCTTATTAACCGTTACAGTGGTGCCGACGCCGACCATGCACCACTTAACAAGCTCGGCAGCGACCAGTGGGAAAAGGCTAAGCGCAAGGCCGCAGAAAAGATCATCGACGTTGCCGCCGAATTACTTGATGTCTATGCTCGCCGTGAGGCCCAGAAAGGCATGCAGTTTAGGTTGCCGGAAGACGACTACCGTTTGTTCGTGAAAGATTTTCCGTTCGAGGAGACCGAGGACCAGCAGGAAACCATCAATGAAGTGCTCGCCGACCTGCAGCAGGAAAAGTCCATGGACAGACTGGTGTGTGGCGATGTCGGCTTCGGCAAGACCGAGGTGGCCCTGCGCGCCGCCTTCATTGCGGTCAGCAACAATACACAGGTGGCCATTTTGGTACCGACCACTCTGCTAGCCCAGCAGCATTACGACAATTTCAAGAACCGTTTCGCCGACTGGCCGGTGAACATCGCCCTGATGTCTCGGTTCGTGTCCGGCAAACAACACAACGCGAACATGGCACAACTTGCCGAGGGCAAGATCGATATCGTAATCGGTACACACAAGCTGCTGCAGGCGGACGTGAAATACAAGAGCCTGGGATTACTCATCATCGACGAGGAGCACCGCTTCGGCGTGCGCCAGAAGGAACGCCTGAAGTCACTGCGCGCCAACGTCGATATCCTAACACTGACGGCAACACCCATCCCGCGCACACTAAACATGGCGATGTCGGGAATCCGCGACCTGTCCATCATCGCCACGCCGCCTGCCCGGCGCCTGTCGATCAAGACCTTCGTCCGGCAGTCTTCGCCCGCACTCATCCGTGAAGCCATACAACGAGAGCTTCTGCGAGGTGGCCAGGTGTTTTACCTGCACAACGAGGTGAAGACCATCGAGAATGCCGCGGATGAGATACGTAAACTTGTGCCCGAGGCGCGCGTCTGTATTGGACACGGCCAGTTGCGGGAAAGCCGACTTGAAAAGGTCATGTCGGATTTCTACCACAGACGTTACAACGTACTGGTCTGCTCCACCATCATCGAGACCGGAATCGATATTCCGACCGCCAACACTATCATCGTCGAACGCGCGGATAAGTTCGGCCTGGCTCAGTTGCACCAGTTGCGTGGTCGCGTTGGACGCTCCCATCACCAGGCTTATGCCTACCTCCTGACACCCAATCCGAAATCCATGAACGCGGATGCGCTCAAGCGGATTGATGCCATAGGTGCCGCGGACACGCTTGGAGCTGGCTTCGTACTAGCCAGCCATGACCTGGAAATCCGAGGCGCGGGCGAACTGCTCGGTGATGAACAGAGCGGCCACATCCAGACCATCGGCTTTACACTGTACAGCGAAATGCTCGAGCATACCGTCAAGCTCATGAAGCAGGGCAAACACCCCGACCTAAACCGCCCGATCCATACAGGTTCAGAGATCAACCTTCATATTCCCGCCCTTATCCGCGAAGATTACCTGCCCGATGTGCATACACGCCTGATGATGTACAAGCGCATCGCGAATGCCGGCAGCAGGCATGAACTGGATGACCTGAAGGTGGAGATGATCGATCGTTTTGGTCTTTTGCCCGAGCCCACGAAACTGCTGTTCGAGGTCACGCAACTGAAACTGATTGCGCAGGGGCTTGGTATTCGGAAGGTGGAGGCCAATGCACGTTTAGGCAAAGTAATCTTTGATACCGATACCGCTGTCGAACCCTATGCCGTAGTGAGGCTTGTGCAGGAACAACCCCAGGTGTTTTCACTGGGCAGCGCCACCGAACTGAAATTTCGCCACGAATTAGCAGAAACGCGGGAGCGCCTCGACTTTGTCCGCGACGTGCTCGGCGCTTTAACTCCCGGGACGCTTCAGGTAGCCTGACGGCATGTCGAATCCCGCTCTGCGTCCGATCCTACTGGCAACCTGCCTGGCTACATCTGGTGCCGTTGCCCAAACTTTCAGTTACGACGGCAACCGCTGGTACGAAATAGAGGTCAGCATCTTCAGTAATGAGAATGCGGACACCAGTCCCGAGCTGGTCATGCCGGATAAAACCCCGCTCGCTTATCCGCAACCCATCCTGCAACTGGAACCTGCCATTAACAGTTTCCTCGTGAACTTCGACGATGACGAGGCAGAACTGGATCAGGAAGCCCTTGATGCGTCCTTTCCGGCCGAAGTCGGACTGCTTACCGAGATTATTGACGAGCCCGTCATGATCGGACCGGAACCTGCACCCCAAGGCAGCAATTACAGGATGACCGATTTCCGGCGTGAGCCCTTCATTGCGCTGGGCAGTGATGCAGCAGGATTCATCCGTTACAACCAACGCATCGACAACTCTCCCGATCATCGACTGCTTTACCATGCCGTCTGGCGTCAGCCGGTGCTGAACCGTGTTAAGGCAACGGCCATCTTAGTCGCAGGCGGCAACCAGTATGGTCTGCACCATGAGCTCGAGGGTAGCCTGCGCTTCAGTTTCAATGTCAATCGCGTGGATGTGGAAACCAACTTGTGGAAGGCTACTTTTTCCGCCATTCCTGCAGCCGCTGCCAGCAAAACACCCTGGCTGTTGCCCGAGCCGCCTTTCCAGTCAGGAGACAGTTCCCTCACACTGAACACGCCCGTTATCAGGCTTGGCTACATGAACGAGGTCCGCCCTATGATCAGCAACGAGTTGCACTATATCGATCACCCGGATATGGGCATGCTGGTGCAGATCCGACCCTACGAGTTGCCACGACCGGTTGAATTTTCGTTTGAGTGAACTACCTTAAGGCAGTTTCGGGAGCGCCGCCTGCAACAACCGGCGTATGGTCTCAATACCTCTATCAAGTGTCGTGGCGATATCGGCGAATGAGATGACATCCTCCGTGAGTCCCGCAGCACGATTCACCACGAGCGCTATACAGGCATAGGCAATGCCCAGTTCCCTAGCCAGTGCCGCTTCCGGCATCCCGGTCATGCCGACAATGTCACAACCATCCGCCTGCATCCTGCGAATTTCCGCGGCTGTTTCGAGGCGCGGTCCCTGGGTACAGCCATAAACCCCGCCATCATTACACGCCAAGCCCAGTTCGTCGGATGCGGCAAGTAATGCCTTTCGCAGGTTTTCGTTATAAGGCCAGGTGAAGTCGATGTGGTTATCCACGCCGTCGAGGACATCGAAGAAGGTATGGTCGCGATTCGAGGTGTAATCGATGATCTGGTCGGGAACAAGCAGAATACCCGGGTCAAGGCTCTCACGAATTCCCCCGACAACATTGACGGCAAGGATGGCCGTGGCACCACTCTGCTGAATAGCCCAGAGATTGGCCCGGTAATTGACGCGATGCGGGGGAATGCCATGCTCGCTGCCATGACGCGGCAGGAAGACAACAGGGCATTCACCAACCATGGAGCGGTATATGAGAACTGGGTATTCGCTAAAAGGCGTCTGGACCGTGCTGACGACAGACTCGGTCTCGCCACTCATGGTGTAGAAACCGCTTCCTCCAATAATTCCAGTGACGGATGGCATGCCGAATGAGCCTATTTGTAATAGGCGTTTTCCTGGTAGCTGTGGTCGGTGACATCACGGACTTCCTTTATTTGCGGCAACTGGGCCTTCAAAGTCGACTCGACACCTTCTTTCAGCGTGACATCCACCATGCCGCAGCCCTGGCAACCGCCGCCGAAGCGCAAGACAACAATGCCGTCCTCGCTGACCTCTTCCAGGCTGATAAAGCCGCCGTGTGCGGCAAGGCCAGGGTTGATTTCGTTATACAGGATGTAATTGATGCGATCTTCGAGGGGACTGTCATCGGTGATTCTTGGCATGCGCGAGTTCGGCGCCCTGATGGTGAGCTGGCCACCCATGCTGTCCTTGGCATAATCGACCTTGGCTTCTTCTAAGTACTGCTTACTCTTCTTTTCAATGAAGGCCCGAAAACCTGCGTATTCATGCACCTCGTCGTCTGCCTGCTCTTCGCCTGGACGACAGAAAGCAATGCAGGTCTCGGCCTTGGGAGTACCACCGTCGAGGACGAAAACACGAATGGCGATACCCTCGCAGTCCTGCTTGTCGAGCAGTTGCTTGAGATAGGTTTGTCCGGATTCAGTTATTTCGATCATGGATGAAGGTGTCCAGGTTGCGGTGAATGGGCCTTGAGAACGGCATGATTCGTCCTGCTCTACGCCCTTTACATGGTGGCGGGACGTCATGGGATCAAGGTCGAAGTGCATTGTCGGCCAAGTTCCCAAATAAATCAAAGCAAGACCATACAAGCAGTAAGTTTATTCAGGAGAATCATAGGGTTGCCCATGGTACTCATTGATGTGGCGTAGTATCATCGCCCACCTCGAGTGTCATCCCCGGCAATCCGTTTTTGCCGGTCAACGGGCCCAACAGACTTCTTCCGGATTTAGTGAATGTATATTTACGATCAGTACGACAACCAGATGTTGCAAGATCGCGTCACCCAGTTTCGGGACCAGACCCGGCGCTTTCTAGCAGGAGACCTGAGCAACGAGCAGTTCCTGCCGCTCAGGCTTCAGAATGGTCTGTACATGCAGCGCCTGGCCCACATGCTGCGCGTCGCCATTCCCTATGGTCTTTTATCCTCGAAACAGTTGCGCAAGCTTGCCTCCATCGCCCGTGATTACGACAAAGGTTATGCACATTTCTCGACGCGCCAGAACATCCAATACAACTGGCCACAATTGGAACAGGTGCCCGACCTGTTAGCGGAACTGGCGGAAGTGGAAATGCATGCTATCCAGACGAGTGGCAACTGCATTCGCAACACCACGACTGACCAATTTGCAGGCGTCGCCCCGGACGAAATCGAGGATGCCCGCCCCTGGTGTGAAATCATTCGCCAATGGTCAACCTTCCACCCGGAATTCGCCTACCTGCCGCGAAAATTCAAGATTGCCGTTTGCGGTACGATCCAAGACCAGGCAGCTACCCAGGTCCATGACATTGGCCTTTACCTGAAGAAAAATGACCAGGGTGAAATAGGCTTTCAGGTCCTGGTCGGCGGTGGTCTCGGCCGCACACCTGTCATCGGTGTCGAAATCTGTGATTTCCTACCTTGGCCTCACCTGCTCACGTATCTTGATGCCATCATGCGCGTGTACAACCGCTTTGGCCGCAGGGACAACAAGTACAAGGCCCGCATAAAGATCCTAATGAAGGAAATCGGTCCGGAAGAATACCGCAAGCGCGTGGAAGCAGAATGGCAACACGACAAGGACGGCCCCGGGACCCTTACGCAGCAGGAAGTCGATCGTTGCAAGGCCTTCTTTACTGATCCCAATTATGAGATTCTGATAGACAGCGATGCCGAAATCGAGGCACACGCCGGCAAGGACCTCATCTTTAGCCATTGGCTGGAACGTAACGTCGCCGCCCACAAGAAACCTGGGTACCGCATCGTGACGCTCTGCCTGAAAGAAACTGGTGTCGCTCCCGGTGATGTTACCGACCGGCAGATGGATTTCATCGCCGACCTGGCTGACCGTTTCAGTTTTGGGGAGGTCCGCGTCACGCACGAACAGAACGTGGTACTTGCCGATGTCCGGCTGAAGGACCTGTATGAACTGTATCGTGCCTGTACAACCGAATCCCTGGCAACGCCTTACCTTGGCCTCATCAACGATATAGTATGCTGCCCGGGCGGTGATTACTGTTCACTGGCAAACGCCAAGTCGATTCCTATTGCCGAAGCCATACAGCGTCGCTTCGAGGATTACGACACTCAAAGGGCGATAGGAGACATCACGCTGAACATCTCCGGCTGTATGAATGCCTGCGGCCACCATCACGTGGGCAATATCGGCATCCTGGGTGTGGACAAAAAAGGCGAGGAATTCTACCAGGTGACCCTGGGTGGCTCGGCGAATCGCAATGCTGCACTCGGCTCTGTACTTGGGCCATCCTTTGCCCAGGAAGTCATGCCAGATGTGATTTCAAAGATCGTCGACGTTTATATGGAAAACCGCCAGACAGGCGAAAACTTCCTAGCCACGTACAACCGCATCGGCATCGAACCCTACAAGGAGCGCGTCTATGCCAATGCTGATTAGAAACGGCCAAAACGTCGTAAACGACTGGCAACTAATAAGCGTAGATGCCGGGCTGGACAAGATCGAAGGCACTGACACCATGTCCAATGTCATCGTACCCCTGGCCATGTGGCTAACGGAAAAGGAGACGCTGACCCGTAGCGGTAGGACAATCGGTGTATGGCTGGATAGCGAAGATGATCCCTACAGCGTAGCGAACGATATTGCCACCCTGCCGTTGATCGCCCTGAAATTTCCGAGCTTCCGGGACGGTCGTGCCTATTCGTCCGCGGCGATTCTCAGGTCAAGACTGCACTTTAAAGGCGAGCTGCGTGCCATCGGTGACGTATTGCGCGACCAATTGTATTACATGCAGAAATGCGGATTCGACAGTTTCGAATTAAGCGATGGTGTCAAAACGGAAGATGCGCTGAGTGCTTTCAGTGATTTCCACACCGGTTACCAGAGCACGGTTACGGAACCCACGCCGCTGTTCAGGCGTCGCTGATCCTCCAATAAATGCAGCGGCGGCGCTACCTGATCAGGAAATCATTTCATTCTTGTTGCTTGACCGACCCAGCCAGCGTATCAGGGTATTATCAAGTGCAGACTCCACCACACTAGACAGCTTGTCAGTAAGATTCTTCTTCTTTTCCCAGGCCACCAGGTAGACATCGGCCTCATTGCATGCGCTGACAATACGCTCGTCACTCGTCCCGATCTCATCCACAAGCCCGAACTCCTTCGCGCGCGTTCCTTGCCAGGTTTCCCCGGTAGCTAGCTTGTCGATATCCATACCTGGGCGTGACTGCCTGATGAAATCCTTAAACAGCTCATGTACTTCCTGGATCTCTTCCTGGATTTTCGCGCGTCCTTTATCGGTATTTTCTCCGAACATGGTTAGCGTCCGCTTGTATTCCCCGGCGGTGACCATTTCGAAGTCAACATTCTTCTGTTTCAGGAAGCGATTGAAATTCGGCATCTGGAGAAGAACACCAATGGAGCCGATATAGGCGAACGGTGCCGCGACCAGTGTATTGCCGACACAGGCCATCATGTAGCCGCCGCTGGCGGCAACCTTGTCGATGCAGATGGTCAGTGGAATATCGTGGCTGCGAATCCTGTGCAACTGGGAAGCGGCAAGGCCATAAGCGTGCACCATACCCCCGGGACTTTCGAGCCTTAGCAGCACTTCATCCTTGCCCTTGCGAACCATGGACAACACGGCCGTGATGGCGTGACGCAGCTCGTCGGTCTGGCTGGCTTTCGGATCACCGTTGAAATCGATGACATAGAGGCGCTTGCGCGCTTCATCGCCATCGCCGGCTTTTTTTTTCGCCTTTTGTTCCTGTTTGTGTTTCTTACGCTCGGCCTTGGATGCCTGCTTGAGGGCATGCTCATCCTCTACCGCCTTTCGTATCTCGTTTCGGTACTGGTCAAACTCCTCGTTAAGGTGGGTGACCACAATACTACCCTTACCTTCCTTTTTTGGGCGGATGGCATTGGCCACGGCGGCTGCCATCACGATCAGGATGGCGGCTACGATGGTGACAGTTTTGGCCAGGAACAGGCCGTACTCAGACAGAAATTCCAATGTGACTCCGCCTTATTCAGTGATGGTCAAGTGAAGCGTAATTCAATCAAAGTTATGGGGCTTGAAAAGGAAAGGCCCGCTATTGCGGGCCGTTCGATAACTTCTTACTCGGTCAGCTCGATGACTTCACCAGGCTCGTTGCCGATATTGGCTTCAGGGTTGGCATAGAAGTCGAAGAAGGTTGCCATGACGATGGAGCAAATGATCAAAGTCAGGATCATCACCGGCGATCCTTTGCGAATCCACAGACCCGGGGTTATGGCCAGTTCCGGTCTGCCCTCGTCCTTCGCCAGTTTTTCGGAGATGGTGACTATGAATACGTTGGCGGTGGAACCTAGATGACTTCCGTTTCCGCCCATGCCTACGCCGGCGGCTAGGGCCCACCACAATGCGTTCACGTTCACACCCTGCTGCTCAAGGCCCAGGATGATCGGGATCATGGCGGCGGTAAAGGGAATGTTGTCGATGAAGGCAGACAGGAGTGCGGCTACCCACATCAAAAGGATACAGGCTGTAAGCAGGTCGTCACGCACGAACGGCAGAATGAACTGTCCGATGTATTCCAGGAAATGGCTGTGTTCGACACCGCCCACGATGATGAACAGCGCCATGAAGAACATGAGAAGGGTCAGCTCGACGTCGGCAAAGTGTTCATCCATGTCTACATCCTTGCCAAAGAAGACCAGGAGAGTCAGGCCAAGTCCTGCGACAAACCAGGCTTCCCAGTGCAGGGTGCGGTGCATTATGAAGCCGAGTACCATGATGCCGAGTACGATCAGGGACACTTTCCAGGTGTAGGGGTCATGTAACTCTTCCTGCTGACTGAAGTCCTGCAGTTGCGGTTTGACCGCCAGTTCTTTCTTGAAGATAACTTTCATGGCGAAGAGGGTCGCAACCCAGGCCAGGAACACGATGCCACCCATGTGGTAGAAGAATGTGTTGAACCCAATACCTGCAGCAGAGCCTATCATCAGGTTGGGCGGGTCACCGACCAGGGTAGCCACGCCACCTGTGTCCGACAGCAGTGCAGCAGCCAGTAGGTAGGGAATCGGGCTGACGTTCATGGAACGGCAAATAAGAATGATAAGCGGCCCGAAGATCACTACCGTAGTCACGTTATCGAGCAACAGCGACAACACGGTAACCAGGGTGCCCATCATCGCCAGCAGCAGGAAAAGGCGACCCTTGCTGAGGTCGGCAATCCGGTAGGCCAACATCTGAAAACCGCCGGTGGGAATCATGATAGCAACAATGGTCATCATCGCACCGAGGAGGAAGATCACATTCCAGTCAATGGACTCGATAGCCAGTTCAGGACTGTAGAATCCGAAATACTGGCCCGCCAGCACCATGGCGCCTGCGCCACCCAGGGCGAACTTGGCTCGATGAAAACCATGCACACCTTCAGTAAAGATACCGATGAAGGTAATGACAAGAATGATGCCGGAAACCAACATCGGGGTATCCATGACTAGCACTTCCATAGGAAATCCTTAGATTATTAACGTCTTGAATTAAAAGGTTTATTGGACTCTTGAATTTTGGGATTATATGCAGGGGGTAATGGCACTTCAAGAAATACTGAGCTAGATTCACCTCAATTCTTAAGCCACAAACAGCCATTTTCCGCCGCATCATCGATTTCTTTCAGGCGCGCTTCGTGTGCCGCCATTTCTTCCGGCGTGGCACGTATCACTTTCAGGGGCTTGCGCCGGCTATCGAGTTTCTGCGACGCCACTCCGTTGTCCTTCTGGGCACTTTCTTGATATCCCAGTGAGAAGCTCGACTGACCGCCTGTCATCATTAGGTAGACATCGGCCAGGATCTCCGCGTCCAGGAGCGCACCGTGCAGTTCGCGTTGGGTGTTGTCCACCATGTAGCGCTTGCATAGGGCATCCAGGTTGTTTTTCTGGCCGGGATGTTTCTTCCGCGCCATGACCAGTGAATCCAGCACCGAGCAGTAATCAGTCATGGGCTTGTATCCGCGCCTGAGAGCGGCCAGTTCGTGGTCCAGAAAACCGATATCGAAAGGCGCATTGTGGATGATCAACTCAGCGCCATCGACAAAATCGATGAAACTCTGGGCTACATCGGAAAACAAGGGCTTGTCGGCCAGGAATTCATTGGTGATGCCATGCACCTCCATGGCCGCGGCTTCCACCTCGCGCTGTGGATTGATATACACGTGTAGGTGATTGCCGGTGAGACGACGATTAAGCAATTCGACACAACCGATTTCGATGATCTTGTGACCCTGGCTAGGGTCCAGTCCGGTGGTTTCGGTATCCAGTACTATCTGGCGCATATCCTGGCGAGCCTCCTTCTATAAAATGCCTAGTTCGTCGATGCCGCGATTGGCCAGCTCGTCGGCCAGTTCATTTTCAGGATGCCCGCTGTGGCCCTTGACCCAGTGCCAGTCGATATCATATTCCAGAACAAGCTTATCGAGCGCCTGCCACAAATCGGCGTTCATGACGGGCTTCTTGCTAGCTGTGCGCCAACCCTTGGCCTTCCAGCCTTCGATCCATTCCGTTATGCCCTTCAGGACATATTTCGAATCGGTGGTGATCCTGATCCGTCGCTTGTTGTTCTTCAGGCATTCAAGAGCCCGGATCACCGCGATCAATTCCATGCGGTTGTTGGTGGTCTCTGATTCGCCGCCATATAAGCGTTTTTCTTTGTCACCGTAGCGCAGGACCGCGCCCCAGCCGCCGGGACCAGGATTACCGCGACAAGCGCCATCCGTGTAGATCAGTACTTCGTCAGCCATGGGAAAACTATAGTCAGGTTTCCTCATTGCTGGCGGGTTGCAGGTCACGGGAAACGCGGGTGATGTTCTCAGCGATGGACAGGCCGACATGGGGGCTGGCCAACGCATGCCATGATGTCTGGATAGGTGTTAACGGCAATACCTGCTTGCGGGCAGAAATCATGTAAATACCGCCCGTGGGCCAGTTCAATCTGGTCGCCAGTTTCTCAAGCATGCCGGAATAGCGGATAACCCCGGGGGAATTTATCGGTAGGGAATAAGCCCCGTATTGAACCTGTTCAACCTGGAAGTCGAGCAGCTTCAGCCAATCGGTGATCCTCAACTTGCTGAGTAGTTTGCCATGCCAGGGAGCCTTCTTGCGTCCGGGAAAATGCATACGGATACCCCAGCTGCTGATCGGGTTGAAACCGATGATGACGATGTGCCCGCCCGCGATGAGCACCCGCGACACTTCGCGCAGTAACTGGTGCTGGTACGACGAGTAGTCCAATGCATGGTGCAGGAGAACGAGATCGACGGACTCGCTAGCCAGCGGAATGGCTTCGCCCTTAGCCACGATACTCGAACGTGTGCCTTCGCCTTTGTAATTATGCCCGTCTGCGCTGTGAGAAATGAAAAATTTGTGGCCCATCGGGCTGCTTTTCACCAGCGGCAGGTTGGCGCAACTGATCTGCAGCAGGTGGTAGCCGAAACGCCGAGGCAGGTAATGTTCCAGGAGAGATTGTTCGGCCTGCAGCAGGCGCTCGCCGAGCGGTGTCTGGTACCAGCCATTCATCGCATCGTAGAAGCCCGGGCTGTCAAGAGTGTCTCTGTGGGTTTTCCAGATCATGATCTACCTGCTTATCGCTCCAGCAGCGTGCGAAGAATTTAGATATCATACCGGAGACCCCGGGGACATGCGACAGACCCCGCCCTCTGCAGGAGAACACCATGCTCAATGTCACACCAATCCCCGCCTTCAATGACAATTACCTGTGGCTGTTTCATGCAGAAGGTAGTAGGCAGTGCGGTATTGTCGATCCCGGCGATGCCGAGCCTGTTCTGCGTCACCTTACGGACTACGACCTCGAACTGGCCGTGATTTTTATTACCCACCACCACGGTGACCACACCGGCGGCATTGGCAAATTACTGCAGGCATTTGACGTGCCAGTATACGGACCTGATTCTTCCAATATCCATGCGGTCACTCGCAAACTCGGCCAGGGCGATACAGTAAACATCTTCGGTGAGACTTTCAGGGTGCTTGAGATCCCCGGCCATACTCTCGATCACATCGCCTATTTTGCAGAGGGCAATCCCCCTATCCTGTTCTGCGGCGACACCCTGTTCGCCGGCGGCTGCGGGCGTGTGTTCGAAGGCACACACCGCATGATGTACGGCTCGTTGCAGAAACTGGCAGTCCTCCCCCCTGACACCATGGTTTACTGCGCCCATGAATATACGTTGGCCAACCTGGCGTTCGCGCACGTGGTAACGCCCGACAGCGCACCCCTGGCCGACCGGATGAGCCGCGAGAAGGTGCGACGGGAACAGGATATGCCGACAGTACCCACCACAATCAGGGCGGAATTGGAGACTAATCCCTTCCTGCGCTGCACAGACGCAGACATCATTGCAGCGGCGCATGGCCAGAGCGGACGCCTTGTCAGCGCACCCGATGAGGTATTTGGAATAATCAGGAGCTGGAAGGATTCTTTTTAAGGAAAAGGACTAAAGGTCTAGCCTGGTGAATCGATAGTTTCTGAAGTAAAGAGATCCTTGCCGGGAATGGCACTGAGCAGATTGCGCGTGTATTCCTGTGCAGGATTGTCGAAAACATCACTCACGCTACCGCTTTCTACCAGGCAGCCTCCTTTCATGACCACGATCCGGTCCGATAAGTAACGAACCACTCCCAGGTCGTGCGAAATGAACAGCATGGTCAGATTGAAACGGTCAACAAGTGCTAAGAGTAAATCGAGGATCTGAGACTGGATAGTGACATCCAGTGCAGATACCGGTTCATCGGCGACGATGAATGCAGGTTTCGTGGCGATCGCCCTTCCGATGGCGATGCGCTGGCGCTGACCTCCGGAAAATTCGTGGGGATAACGCAGTACGCTTTCGCGGGCCAGCCCAACCGAGTCCATAAGGGCATACACCTCATTATCCAGGGTCTTGCGATTGCATATCTTGTGCACTAGGAGCGGCTCGGACAGCGTGTCATAAACGGTCATGCGCGGATTGAGACTGGCATAGGGGTCCTGGAAGATCATCTGCATCTGGCGCCGCAATGGTTTCATGCGTGCATGGGAATAGTGGCTGATATCTTTGCCGGCAAAAGTTACCGACCCGCTGGTCGGTTCCAGCAGGCGCAAGGATGGTACGACCCAGTGTCGATTTACCCGACCCGGACTCTCCAACCAGCCCAAGAATTTCGTGGCGATAAATATCGATACTGACATTGTCCACGGCCCTTACGGCATCTCCGACCTTGCCGCCCGGAAACTCGATTACGACGTCTCGCACGCTGACCAGCGGCTCTGCCAGGCCTGCGGTTGCTGTTTTCTGCGAATTTGGGACTGCAGCCAGCAGTTTCTTCGTATAGTCGTTGGTGGCATTTTTGAAGATGGCATTATGATCGCCCTGCTCCACGAACTTGCCGTTTTGCATCACCGCTATCTCGTCGGCGATATCAGCTACCACGCTAAGGTCGTGGCTGATGAAAATAACGCCGATATTACGACGCACCTGGAGCTCCTTGAGCAGTCTAAGGATTTGCGCCTGGACGGTGACATCCAGTGCGGTGGTAGGTTCGTCGGCAATGATGACATCCGGCTCGGTAACCAGCGCCATGGCGATCACCACGCGCTGTCGCATGCCGCCCGAGAATTCGAACGGCCACGCATTCATGCGCTGGGTGGCATTCTTGATACCCACTTCCTCGAGAATCTCGATTCCTTTCTGCCAGGCGTCCTTCCTGCTCATGCCGAAATGCAGCCTCAGGGGTTCGATGAGCTGGTCACCGATTCTCAGGTAGGGATTAAGACTGGTCATGGGGTCCTGAAATATGATGGATATTCCCTTTCCTCTTACCTTGCGCAGCTCGCGCTCAGATAGTGTCAGCAGATTGCGACCACCAAACATAACTTGACCAGACTCCACTCGCCCGGGTGGCATGGGTACCAGGCCTAGCATGCTGTAACAGGCCACCGACTTGCCTGAACCCGACTCGCCGATAATCGCCAGCGTCTTGCCGGCTTCCACGTCGAAATTGATACCATCAACGGCTTTCACTATGCCGTTACGGGTGTGGAAATAGATGGACAGGTCCCTGGCTGAAAGCAAAGGCATACTCAGCACCTTAGTCCTTGGATGCCTTGGGATCCAGGGCGTCACGCAGACCGTCACCGACGAAATTGAGGGCGAACAGCGTCAGGGTGAGTGCCAGACCTGGAAATACGAGCAACCATGGATATTCCTCCATGGTTTCTACCCCGTAGGATATCAATAGGCCCCAAGAGGACTCTGGTGGCTGGATGCCCAGCCCGAGGAAGCTGAGGAAAGCCTCAAGCAACATGACGTTGGGTATGGTCAGCGTCGTGTAAACGATCACGGGACCCAATGCATTGGGAATCAGGTGCCTGAAAATTATTGCCGGTGGCGACAGGCCCAGGGACACGGCCGCCTCGACAAATTCCTGCTGGCGCAGACTCTGGACCTGGCCTCGTACGATCCTCGCCATCACCAGCCATTCAACCGCGCCGATCGCCAGGAACAACAAAAGCAGGTTACGACCGAACACCACCATGAGCAGGATGATGAAAATCATGAAAGGCAGGGCATATAAGATATCCACCAGCCTCATCATGAACGCGTCGATCTTTCCGCCCGCGTAACCCGCTATCGCGCCGTAGGTCACACCGATAACGAGCGCCACAGCAGTGGCGATAAAACCGACCAGCAGGGAGATCCTGCCACCGTAGAGAATGCGCGTCATCAAATCGCGGCCGAAGGTGTCGGTACCAAGCCAGTGTTCGGCCGAGGGCGGGCTGGCACCCAGTCTTAGATTTTGCTCTTCATAACCATAAGGCGCAATCAATGGTGTTAGCAGGCAAAGAATCAAAACCACCACCAGATAACTGAGACCGATCATGGCGAGCCGGTTCTTGCGCAGCCTGACGACTGCATCTTCCCAAAGGGAAGTGCCGCGCTGAACCGGCTTCGTGATGTTGCCTATGGTTGCAGTCTCGTTCATGGCGTCACATCATTTCCTGAACTGGTAACGCAACCGGGGATTCAGCCAGGCCGCGATGATATCCGAGAGGAGGTTGAAGGCGACGATAAGTGTCGATAGAAACACCGTGGTGCCCAGGATCATCGTGTAATCGCGGTTGAAGGCCGCCTGAATATAGAAACGACCAATACCGGGGATCTGGTATACGGTTTCCACCACGAACGAGCCGCTCAGCAGGGCCGCGAAAGCGGGCCCCAGGTAACTGATCACAGGCAACAACCCCCCGCGCAGGCCATGCTTCAACACGACCACATACTCCGGTAGACCTTTCGCACGCGCGGTGCGCAGGTAATCCTGAGACATCACTTCCAGCATGCCTGAGCGGCTGAGCCGGGCAATGTAAGCCGCATACATGGCACCGAGTGTGATGCAGGGCAGGATTTTGTCGCCATAGCTGGCACCCCAACCACTGACTGGGAGCCAATCCAGCCAGATGGCAAAGACTAGCACCAGGGTCGGACCCAGTAGGAAAGACGGCATGCAGATTCCGACCATGGCCAGCGTCATGGGGGCGTAATCCTGCAGGGTATTCGGTTTCAGTGCGGCGATGACCCCCGCCGCTGTGCCAATGACCAGGGCAATCAACAAGGCATAAAGACCCAGTTCCGCTGTGATAGGGAGGCCTTGCAAAATCAGTTCGTTAACGCGCCTGCCTGGGTAATAAAAGGACGGTCCCATGTCACCGTGAGCCAGGTCGGTCAGGTAGGCCAAGTATTGCTGCAGGGGTGGCTGGTCCAGGCGGTATTGCGCTTCCAGCGCGGCCTGTACCTGTGGTGATACGGCTTTTTCGTTGGAGAATGGGCCGCCAGGGGCTGCCCTGACCAGGAAGAAGGTTATGGTGATCACCCCGAGTATGACCGGAATGGCCTGTAAACTGCGAAGACCGATGAAACGCCACATGCGACTTCTGCCCGTGTCTAGTTTGAGGATTCCAGGGACACGTATTTCCAGTTGGTGTAATCCATGATGTTACCCGGCATGCCCTTAACGGACTGATCCACTAGGTGTTTACTCTGGTACGTATAGATCGGAATGATCGGCATGGCATCCATGAGAATGGTTTCCGCATCTAGGTACATGGCGTTACGTTTTTCCTGGCTTAGCTGTTTCGGCGCCTCGCGGAGAATCAACTCATCATAGCGCAGGTCACTAAACCCGGTCTTGTTGTTGCCTCCATTGGTAATCATCATGTCTAGAAATGAATTGGGATCAACATAATCACCGATCCAGCCACGACGGGCCACTGAATAATTGGAATTGTCCGTGGAATCCAGGTAGACCTTCCATTCCTGGTTCATTGGGGTAGCTCCAATGCCAAGGACATCACGCCACATTTGCTGTATCGCCACGGCGATTTTCTGGTGGCTTTCCTGAGTGTTGTAGAGAATGTCAAAGGCGGGAAAGTCTCTACCTTCTGGGTAACCGGCCTCTGCCAGCAGGCGCCTGGCCTGTTCAGGATCGAAGTCGAACGTCTTGGGCGGCTGGTAGCCCAGGGTGCCAGGGGGCACGAGGGCATAGGCAGGAAATACGATACCTTCCAGGACGGTTTCTGATAGCAACTGCCTGTCTATAGCCATGGCCAGCGCTTTCCTTACTCGCACATCGTTGAAAGGCTCGCGTTTGGTGTTGATTAGGTAATAGTAGGTGCCGAGATAAGGGGCAATGTGGATCAGTTCCGGGCGTTCCGCCAGGTATACGGGAATCTTGTCGAGAGGAACATCCTGCGTGTAATGCAACTGACCATCGCGGAACATGCGTTCTTCCGTGACGATATTTTCAGTTGGATAAAAGGCGATGCCATTCAGGTTGACATTGTCGGCATCCCAGTAATACGTCGACTTCTCGACACGGATTACGTCATTGACGCGCCACTCTTTCAATACGAAGGCACCATTGGTGACAATATTGTCCTCACGTGACCACTGTGAAAATCGATCGGTGGGTGCCCCGTGCGCAAGGACAGTAGCCGGATGTACAGGAAATGTACTGTAGTGATCGAAGAGCTGAAGAATGTAAGGTGTTGGCTCCCTGAGCGTCACTTCCAGGGTCAGGTCATTAATGACCTTTACACCAACTTGACTGAAATCCTTGAGGTTGCCAGTGGCATAAGCTTCAGCGTTAAGGATCGGGAAAAACATGTAATTGTAAAGACTGCCCAAGGCGGGGTGCAGTGCCCTCTCCCAGGACCAGCGGAAATCCTCGGCTGTGACAGGATCGCCATTGCTCCACCTGGCGTTTTCGTGGAAATGGAATGTGTACACACGGCCGTCTTCACTAATATCCCAACTCTCAGCTACGCCCGGTTCCGGCTCTAATGTGTAGGGATTTTTGGTCACCAGACCTTCGAAAATCGATGTGATGATGTGGTGCTCGGGAACGCCGGTGACGAGGTGGGGATCTAAACCTTGGGGCTCGGTGCCGTTACCAAAATGCATCACGCCATCCCTGTTACCAACCTCAACTCGTGTACCTGCACCGCTGCCCCCACCGCACGCCGAGAGCAACAGGATCAGGGACAATGTCATAATTTGGGCTGGGATGGGCATCATGATTGAAATTCTCATTGAAAACTTAGCTGGTTCAGGGTTGCTGTATGCGAAACGAAAGACGTTTTGCTGTGGCCTGTCAGAGTTCTTGGATGGAATATTCCCGAAATAACAAGGAATTAAGAATAATCCCCATTTCCACTCAAGTCTACCGGGATTGGGCTGAACATTACGCTGAGTCGCATTTCAGGCGGTGATGAAGGAGGCAACTAAAAAGCCCGGCTTAATGCGAAATCAGGCCTGATGTGCAGTGATCAGCGCTGGATGTCGGCGCGGTTTTGCAGGCCAATGATCAGCGCACTAAGTTCGCTGTCTGCCTGCTGCTGTTCCAGGAAATTCTTCAGGCTGGCCAGTTCGGCCTCCTCGAAATCCTCGATGGTACCCGGGTTGACCTGCTGCAGTTCGACAACCACGTAGGCGCCTGAAGCGAGCTGGAAACCTTCCACATTCACGCTGCCATCAGCCGGTTCAACCATGCTGAAGATATTGTTCACCAGCTCTGGGGGTAACAGCTGGTTGTTGCGCTCCAGTTCATTAAGCTGGTTCCAAGTAAGATTCTGGGCTTCCAGGATCGTATCGATATTGCCACCATTTTGTAGGCTGTCCGAAATGGACTGACCCAGTTCAGCAGCGCGCTCGCTTACCTTTGCAAACTGCAGTTCGATACGGATCTCACCGCGTACGTCTTCCAGGGCTTCCAGTGCCGGCTGGTTGTGTTCCACCAGGCGGACCACTACGCTTCTGGATGGTGTCAGAGAAATCAGGTTGCTGTTCAGGCCATCCAGCAGCACTTCCGAACCGAATGCGGCATTGATAACATCCCGATTCGCAGCAATACCGGTGCCCCCACTGCGACCGAATAGCCCGGTTGTCTTAATTTCCAGACCCATGATTTCGGCAGGATCCTGCAAGTCAAAAGATTCAAAGGCTAGGTTGCCAAGTTCCTCGAAACGCTCCAGGAAAATAGTGTCTACCTGAGTGGTTTTAAGATCACGTTCGATGCGTTCTCGACTGTCTGCAAGGGACTCCAGTGTTGATTGATTCTGCTCGGTCAGCTTAATCAAGTGGATACCGAACTCTGTCCTCACGGGGCCCGAAATCTGCCCTACTTCCAGTTCTCTGAGTGCCTGCTCAAATTCCTCGACGAAGTTCTGGCCGGTGGTATAACCAACGTCACCACCGATTTCTGCAGAGCCGAGGTCATTGGAATATGCGGCGGCGAGGTCTTCGAAACTCTCTCCGCTGTCGATTCGGGCCTTGAGATCCTCAGCTAGGATGAGCGCCTCGCCATAGCCATCTTCATCAAAGGCTTCCAGCAGTATGTGAGATGCACGGCGTTCGACCTGCGACTGGAACTCCAATTGCTCTTCCTCGTAACGCTGGCTGATCTGTTCGTCAGTGACGCTGACCTCATCAAAGATGGTGTCCTTGTCAATTTCCACATACGCAAGGGACACCTGTTCTTCTTTCATGAAACGCGCCTGGTTAGTCTCGTAGTACGCCAGGATCTCCTCGTCTGTAACTTCCATGCTTGTGAGCTGGTCATCCATGTTGATAAGGAGGTATCGGATATCGCGGGTTTCATTGAGGAGGCGAGCAAGCTGGAGAATTTCATTAGGGGTAACGAAACTTGACAGACCCAGGGTGAAGGTGGTCTGGTTGACCAGACCCTCTGAAGCCAGGGCGGACCGGTAGGAATTGGGCGTATAACCAATACTCTGCAGGACCAGTTGCGCCCGCTCGGCATTGAATACGCCATCAATCTGAAAGTCAGAGGTCTGGGCTATGCCGCGATCGATGGTACGGGAAGAAACCACCATGCCGGCGCGTTCGGCAGCCTGCAGAACGAGTTCGCGCTGGATCAGTTCATCCATGGCAGTGGCTCTGATTGCATCCTCGTCGATACTGGAGAGGTCGGCATCCGGACCTAGGGCCTCAATCTCTTGCTGGATCCGACGCTGGGTGTTCTGCTCCACCTGGAGCTCATCGATATCCACGCCGTTTACCGACACTGCTGGATTAGAAGTCAGCACGCTGGAAACGATAGTGCTGGCACCCCAAGCACCGAAAACGACGATGATAAACCAGACAAAAATCTTAGCGCCCACGCCCTGACTGTTATCACGAATTTTTTGCAGCATTTCCCAAATCCAGGTATTAACAAATCTATTTTTCAAACCCGCAGCAGGCATGTCGGCAATGCTGCAAATCCGTTTTTTATTTAACAAACCGGTTACTGGAAACCACTCGCAACATGGGTAATCCAAAAACTGGTCTTTACTAAAAACAGAAGGCGCATCAATGATGCGCCCTCTCAAGGAACTTGCTCTAGCGTCTTTCTAGAATCGGCCCCTACAGAAGGAACCGAATTATATCAGGAATTGACTGCGTCTTTCAGTGCTTTGCCAGCCTTGAAAGAGGGTACACGTGCAGCTGCAATCTTGATCGGAGCACCAGTCTGCGGATTACGGCCGGTGCGGGCCGGGCGATCCTTGACATTAAACGAGCCGAAACCGACCAGTGATACAGAATTGCCTGATTTCAGCGATGCTGCTATTGCATCAGTCATAGCATCAATAGCACGGGCAGCAGCGGCTTTTGGTAAATCGGCGGTTACAGCAACAGCGTCAATTAATTCTGATTTGTTCACGTTATCCCCTTCTTATGCTTGTAGGTTCAAGTTAATGTGGAATTTTGTAACTACTAATTTTGTAAACATCACTGCAAGTGTAACTTCTAAAAATATCCACAGGAACGGATCCTGATTAGTAGTAACTGGCAGTAGTGCCGGAGCAGTTAGCCGGCTTCTAATACAACAACTTTATATCAACTGACTCGGAAGAATGTCAAGAAATTCGAGGCTTTTAGTGCGTATTAATAGATTTTTTGCTGGTGTCATTTTCTTCGTTTTCAGTCGATTCTGAGGAACCTTTTTCAAGTGCTTGAGATTTAATATCTTCCGTCGGCTCTGGCATGTACTGAAGTGCGATTTCCAATACTTCGTCAATCCACTTTACAGGCTTGATTTGCAAATCAACCTTGATGTTATCAGGAATTTCCTTCAGATCTCTTTCGTTCTCTTTTGGGATGATCACGATCTTGATGTCACCGCGGTGAGCCGCAAGCAACTTTTCCTTGAGACCACCGATGGGCAGCACCTGGCCACGAAGGGTGATCTCGCCAGTCATCGCCACGTCCTTGCGAACCGGTATGCCGGTGAGCACGGAAATCAGTGCCGTGCACATGCCAATACCAGCGCTGGGGCCATCCTTAGGTGTAGCTCCCTCCGGCACGTGTATATGTAAATCATTGTTTTCATGAAAGTTTTCTTTGAGGCCCAGCGTCGTAGAACGACTCCTGAGAACAGTGAGCGCTGCCTGGATAGATTCCTTCATGATGTCGCCCAGTGAACCGGTCATGGTGGTCTTGCCCTTACCCGGTGTTGCCACGGCTTCTATGGTCAGCAATTCGCCACCCGCCTGTGTCCATGCAAGTCCGTTGACTTGGCCAATGGCATCTTTCTCTTCTGCACGTCCGAAATCGTATTTCTGAACGCCCAGATATTTTTCAAGATCATTTTCGGTGACCGAGATCCTGGTCGCCTTGTTATTGAGCGCATGTTCCTTGACGATTTTGCGACATATCTTAGCAATCTCGCGTTCGAGTCCACGCACACCTGCTTCACGGGTATAATGACGGATCAGGTTGACGATCGCTTTATCGGTGAAAGTCACCTCGTCGACGTTAAGGCCATTATTTTCTTTCTGCTTCGGCAAGAGATAGCGACTGGCGATGTTGCGCTTTTCGTCCTCCATGTAACCCGGCAAGCGAATCACTTCCATCCTGTCGAGCAACGGCTCGGGTATGTTCATGGAATTGGATGTACAGATGAAAAGCACATTACTTAGGTCGTAATCTACTTCCAGGTAATGATCATTGAAGCTGTGGTTCTGTTCGGGATCGAGCACCTCAAGCAATGCGGCCGCAGGATCGCCGCGATGATCCATACCCATCTTGTCTACTTCGTCGAGGAGGACCAAGGGATTACGGACCCCGACCTTGGCCATCTTCTGCAATACCTTACCCGGCAGCGAACCGATATAAGTACGCCTGTGGCCGCGAATCTCTGCTTCGTCACGAACGCCGCCCAGGGCCATCCTGACGAATTTCCGACCGGTTGCCCGGGCCACGGATTCGCCTAGCGAAGTCTTGCCCACGCCGGGCGGACCGACCAGGCAAAGGATTGGACCTTTTAGTTTTTTCACCCGTTTCTGAACAGCTAGGTACTCGACGATGCGCTCCTTGACCTCTTTCAGTCCATAGTGGTCATGATCGAGAATTTCCTCCGCACTCTTCAGATCGGTACGTATCTTGGATTTCTTCTTCCAGGGTACGTTGATCATCCAGTCTATATAGGTGCGCACCACAGATGCCTCTGATGACATCGGTGACATCATCTTCAGTTTGTTCAGTTCGGCAGACGCCTTTTCCTTGGCCTCCTTGGACATACCTGCTTCGTCGATCTTCCGCTTTAACTCTTCTGCCTCGTTGGGCACATCGTCCAGTTCACCCATTTCCTTCTGGATGGCCTTCATCTGTTCATTTAGGTAGTACTCGCGCTGACTTTTCTCCATCTGCTTTTTCACCCGTCCGCGAATACGCTTTTCCACCTGGAAAATGTCGATTTCGGCTTCGATCAGCGACATCAGGTGTTCGATGCGAGGCTTCAGATTTACCAGCTCGAGAATATTCTGTTTTTCCTGCAACTGCAGGGGCATATGCGTGGCAATGGTATCCACCAGCCGACTCTGTTCGTCGATACTGGTAATTGAAGTTAAAACCTCCGAAGAAATTTTCTTGCTGAGCTGCACGTACTGATCGAATTGTGACAACAGTGACCGCATCAGAATTTCGTTGTCTTTTTCTTCCACAGTGCTGCCAATCAGGCTGGTGATCTCGGCCCTGGTATAATCGCCATCTATCTGGAGTTTCTTGATCTGCACACGCTCCACGCCTTCGACTAGCACCTTGACCGTACCGTCGTTCACATGCATCAGCTGGAGCACAGAGGCTAAGGTACCGATGGTGAATACATCATCCTTACCAGGGTCGTCTTTCGAGTGCTGTTTCTGTGCGGCTAGGACGACCTTTTTGTCATTGGCCATAGCCGCCTTTAATGCGCGTATAGATTTTTCTCGTGCAACAAACAGCGGGTGGACGATTTGCGGATAGACAACAACGCCTCTCAGCGGGAGAAATGGCAGTAGGTTATCGGTGTTGGGTGCATCCTGGGTTGGCATAGTGATTGATCGGACCTATGGCGTGACTGGATAGTGACATTGAAATACAAATTAAGCAGCAATGCTAGAGGCAGCAAGGGATTGGTAATACTGCCCGGAAAGCTTCAGAGGGCGGCTGCTAGGTAACATATTTCCTGTTATAAATATAAGGCCTGCTCAGGCATTTTCAAGACCGGCCAGTGAAAACAATTCGGGAAAGGATTTACTCAGGCGGGGTCCTTGTTGGCGGCCTTGCTTTGTGGGACGTCGCCTGTTTCGTACATCAACAATGGCTCTGATTCACCATTTATGACGGCTTCATCAATAACTACCTTGGTCACTCCATCCTGGGACGGAATGTTGTACATTGTATCTAGGAGTACAGATTCCATGATGGAACGAAGGCCGCGGGCACCGGTTTTCCGCTGCTGTGCCTTGCGGGCAATTGCTCTGAGGGCATCATCGCGGAACTGGATCTCTACCCCTTCCATCTCAAAGAGCTTAGCATACTGCTTGGTCAGTGAGTTCTTTGGCTCCTTGAGAATCTGTACTAGGGCTTCTTCGTTCAACTCGTTCAGGGTCGCGATCATTGGCAAACGACCGACAAATTCAGGAATCAGGCCATACTTCACGAGGTCTTCCGGTTCAACATCCTGGAGGGTCTCACCGACGAGTTTTTCCGCTTCTGGGCTACGTACCTCGGCAGAAAAGCCGATACCGCTCTTGTCGGAGCGGTCGCGAATAATCTTGTCGACGCCGGCAAAGGCGCCGCCACAGATGAACAGGATATTGGAGGTGTCTATCTGTAGGAATTCCTGTTGTGGGTGCTTCCTGCCTCCCTGCGGGGGAACGGAAGCTATGGTACCTTCGATAAGTTTCAGCAATGCTTGCTGCACACCCTCGCCGGAAACATCGCGAGTAATTGACGGGTTATCGGACTTGCGGGAAATCTTGTCTATCTCGTCGATATAGACGATCCCAATCTGGGCCTTCTCAACGTCGTACTCACACTTCTGCAGGAGTTTCTGAATGATGTTCTCAACGTCCTCACCGACATAACCCGCTTCGGTTAGCGTAGTGGCGTCAGCGATGGTGAACGGAACATCCAGCAGGCGAGCCAGAGTTTCGGCCAGAAGGGTCTTGCCGGTACCTGTCGGTCCGATGATTAGGATGTTGCTCTTACCGAGTTCTACATCGTCGTTCTTCTTTTCAAAATTGAGACGCTTGTAGTGGTTGTAGACGGCAACGGACAGAGTCTTTTTCGCCTTGTCCTGGCCTATTACATATTCGTCGAGGGTGTCCCGGATTTCCTCCGGAGTAGGCAGTTTATGGTCTTTCTTGTCGACTGACTTTTCCTGGATCTCTTCCCGGATAATATCGTTGCAGAGATCGACGCATTCGTCACAGACAAACACGGAAGGACCTGCGATTAGCTTCCTGACTTCGTGCTGGCTTTTGCCGCAAAAAGAACAATAAAGCAGCTTGCCGCTATCGTCGTCTTTCTTGTCGTCTGCCATGTGCCGGTTCCGGATTACCCTTAAATACCTTTTAACCAAATGCGGAGCAGTTCCTGATAATCAAACAGTACAGCCCGCTGTATATCGATAGCGCTAGATTAAGGCATTTGACCTATTTTACAAGTAGAACCTGACATGAACACGCTGTCAGGCTTCCCCGCCTGGGGGCGGTCCTGGTAGGACACGTTTTTCCATGACTTTGTCGATCAGGCCGTAGCAGACCGCCTCCTCGCCACTCATGAAGTTATCACGATCTGTATCCCGGGCGATGACGTCGACAGGCTGGCCAGTATGGTGAGACATGATCTCGTTCATCCGCTCCCGGACTTTCAATATTTCCTGAGCCTGGATGTGGATATCAGATGCCTGGCCCTGGGCGCCGCCACTGGGCTGGTGAATCATCATGCGCGAGTGCGGAAGCGCGAACCGCTTGCCTTTATGGCCACCGGTCAGCAGCAGCGCACCCATACTGGCCGCCTGGCCGATACACATGGTGCTGACATCAGGTTTGATGAACTGCATGGTGTCGTATATGGACAGGCCGGCGGTTACTGAGCCGCCCGGAGAGTTGATATAAAGATGGATATCCTTGTCTGGATTTTCAGACTCCAGGAAAAGCAATTGGGCGACGACCAGGTTGGCCATGTGATCCTCAACCTGGCCAACCATGAAGATGATCCTGTCCTTGAGGAGCCGAGAGTAGATGTCATAGGAGCGCTCACCACGGGCAGTCTGCTCGACAACGATCGGTACCAGGCTGGCATATTCCTCTACTAATTCTTTTTCGTATTTCTTCATCTCGATTCCTGTTACAGGTGCAGCAGTGTTTGTTGATATCCCGCCATTAATCTTCTGCAGTGTCGGCATCAGCCTCTGCTGTCGGCTTCAGAGCTTCTTCGTAACTGACGTTCGTCTCAGTAATTTTGGCCGAATCCAGGATCAGGTCAATGACAGCTTCTTCAAGCGCCATAGCCTCAATATTGGCAAGTTGTTCCTTGTCACCGTAATACCACTTGATGACTTCTTCCGGCTTTTCATAGCTTTCCGCCATTTCTTCGATGAGTTTGCGCACAGCATCGGCTTCCGGCTTTAGGTCATTTTTGTTGACGACCTCGTTCATGATCAGGCTGAGTAAGATACGCCGTTCAGCTTGTGCTGAGAACAGATCATCAGGAAGCATGGAAGGATCGATATTTCGGCCACCACCGAATCGCTGCATGGCTTGCTTGCGCAGGACACCGATTTCATTCTTTACCAGGGCCTTAGGCACATCCACGGTATGGATTTTCAGCAGACCTTCGATCACCTGGTTCTTGACATTGTTGCGGGAGGCGTTTTTCAACTCGCGCGCCATGTTCGCCGAAACTTCTTTCCTGAACGCGACAAGGCCGCCATCGGCAACATCAAAGGAAGTGAAAAATTCATCATTCAGTTCGGGCAGCACAGGTTCTTTGACACTATTTATCTTTACGGCGAACACCGTGTCTTTTCCCGCCAGTTCCTTGTTGTGGTAATCCTCAGGAAAGGTCAGGGAAAGAGCTTTCTCATCATCCTTGGACAGGCCGACCAGGCCATCCTCGAAACCCGGGATCATTCGCTTGGATCCCAGGACCAGGTTGCTGCTCTTGGCCTCGCCGCCTTCAAATTTTTCGCCCTCAATGGTGCCTGTGAAATCGATATTTACCTGGTCGCCATTCTGGCTTGCCCTGTCAGTTTCGGCATATGTCTTGCGTTGTTCGCGTAGGGTTTCAACCATCTTGTCGATATCAGTGTCGGTGATATCAGCACTCTTTTTTTCAATGATGATGCCTGAAAAGTCCTGCAATTCGATCTCAGGGTAAACCTCGAAGGTCGCGGTAAACTCCAGGTTCTGGCCCTCCTCGAGGTTCTTTGGCTCGATCCTGGGCTGACCGGCCGGCTTTACATTTTCCTGAGTTACGGCTTCCACCCAAGAGTGGCTCATGACCTCTCCCAAGACTTCCTGCCGCACGCCCGCACCATAACGGGCCTTGATAACTTTGACGGGTACCTTGCCTTTCCTGAACCCTTTCATGTGAACGTTCTTAGCGGCTTCCAGGAGCCGGCTTTTGACGCGGCTTTCCACGGTTTCTGCCGGTACTTCTATAGTCATACGCCTTTCCAGGCCGGCAAGGGTTTCCATTGAAACTTGCATGGTGTGTTCCTAATTCTTGTTGTCTTGGTTAACGTTTTCCTGCCCCGTTCGAAAGACTGCTTCTCACCGCAAGGTGACATTAAAGCCGGTCGGGGTTAAGGGGAATTCGCTCGTTGCCGGCAGTCAAAATCCGGTCTCGGGCGGATAGTACCACGGTAAAAATACCGTTTAAAAATCAATTAGTTACAAATATTATTTCTGAAGCAGGCCGGGATTGTGCCACATCAAATACGCTTATTCAATAGCCGCTCCGGGCGGTCCACGGGTCACCCAATCTGGGGTAATTCACGGACCAGCACTTGTCATTTTCCAGGATATTACAAACACAAGCTAAACTGTATCCAAACTGACCCTATTCATCATTTTTTTCAGTAGGTTACATCGTTTTTCCTGATACCGGATGAATACTGGCCTAAGGATGGGTCAGTGATCTTAACAAAAAATATTTTTATTTTTTTGTAAGTTCTTATCGGTTAAGTAAATTTTTAACAAACTCTATACGTAAGTGAAAAAAGCGCGCATGCCACTGATCAAATTTTGCACATTTTTTTACTTTAAGGTTGGATTATATCTTATTGAATAGCAAGTATAAAATTAAACCCAGAATTTGGAATTCCGTGTGCTAAATTGTTGATTTTTCGATGGTTGCAAAATGTCATCGGTTACATTGTTGGCAATTGGTCACCTTCATTCTGGCATGCTTATTGCGGCCTGTTTCAGGAGCGGGTTTCTGATTATCTTTTTTGTCACTCGTTAGCCCGAGGCGAAAAACCATATGTCGACCACAGGCATTCAACAATAACAACGTAAAACCGGACAATCGCCTCGGGCTAACGAAGACCACTCCCTCACTACAGCATCCGCATCAATTCCCCTCTCTTCCCAACGGCCTAAACAAGATAAGCAGTTGTGGTAAGAGTGTGAGCGATCCAGCCAGGGCTAGACACATGGCCAGGCTCGTCAGCAGGCCAAAATATATCGTCGGAATGAAATTGGACAAGACTAGGAGGGAGAACCCGGCAACGATCGTAAACCCCGTGTAGTACATAGCCCGCCCAATACTACCGTGGCAATATGCCATGGTCTGGCGGTAATTATTGAAATCTGGGTAACTCTGCTTAAAGCGATGAATATAGTGAATTGTATTGTCCACGCCAATGCCGACCGAAATGGCAGCAATAGTGATGGTCATCATGTCAAGCGGTATACCCAGCCAGCCCATCAGGCCCAGCACCGCCAGAGCGGCCAGGATATTAGGTACGATGCCGATCAGCGCCAGTTTCCAGGAACGGAACAGTACCAAGAACATTCCCATTATGACCAACAGTACCAGTCCGAGGGTCAGGATCTGGGACTCGAACAGGCTTTGCAGCATGTTGTTGTATAACACCAGCATGCCGGTGAGATGTATCTGTTCTTCGGCAAAACCGAACTGGTCTCTTAGCCCCCTTCGTATGGTTTCCAGCAAATCGGCACGTACCAGGTCCGGGGACGTTTCCAGTACACGTATAGAAAAGCGAACCTGGTCGTCCGGCACGGAAACGTAAGGTCGCAACAGGCTTTCTTTATAGTCCACCGGAATGCGATTGTAGAGTACGCCCAACTCAATGCTGTTCAACGGCTCACCATCGTTCAGTTCGTAGGCGATACCCAGCAGGGTTGCCAGGGAAAGCACCTTGCCGGTTTGAGGCAGGCTTTCCAGGTATTCATGAATCGAGATGATTTCTGCCATCTTGTCACTGGTGAACCAGTAGGCATCTTCATGGTCTGTGTAACCACCATCGAATTCTTCAAATCCGGCATCAAAATCATTATCAAAATTGTTGTCAAAACCTTCATCAAAGAAAGCGTTCCCATACAATTCATTACCATCATCATTGTCGAAGGGATTCGGCTTGCTCATATCGACAATGACATCGAGTGGCGTCGTTCCTCCCATATTCCTGTCGATAGCCACCATGCCCTTATAGATATCGGTGTTTTCATCGAAATAGTCTATAAAACTGTTTTCTACCTTCAGGCGCAAAATCCCCGTGACGCTGAACACAAAAAGAAGAACGGCTACAGCCAAGATTAAAATGCCATGATGATCGGTAAAACGGGCAAGCGCCGGCGTTATATCGATTGACTTGCTGCGCGTAGCTGAGGGGTTTGCCGGCAGCAGGCCTAGGATCGCTGGAAACATCAGAAAGGTAAGCAGGAAAGCGCAGCAAATTCCCATGACCATCATCCAGCCAAAATCAATGATCGGGGGAATATCACTGACTACAAGCGAGCCGAAAGCGACAATAGTCGTGAGACTGGTGTAGGCACAGGGTTTGGACATGTTCTTAAGGGTGAGCCGGATACGCTCATGATGCGCCAGGCGGGGTTGCTCTGCTTCAAGTTCACGATACCTCACGATAAGGTGTACCGTCAGTGATATGGTGATGATCAGCAACAGGGAGATAAAGTTGGAGGATATCACCGTCACGGGCCAATCAAGCAGCCCGAGCAGGCCAATGACACAAGTGGCTATCACAACACCACAGGCAAGCGGGATGAGGACATAGCGCACCTTGTGAAAAAGATAAGCCAGAGCCGCAATTATAAAGAGCAGGATGGCGGAGCCGAACATCACAAGATCATTTCTGACGAAGGTCACAAGATCGTCTGCAATCATGGGCACACCGCCAAGATAGATGATGGCTAATGTTCGGTACTTGTTCAGGATATCCCTGATGGCGGCGATATCCTCGTGCAGCTGGCGCGCATCGGCGACGGCCGCCTCCGTATAGCGTGCCTCGATGCCGACCAGGTTTTTCTGGCCCGCAGCAGACAGCGCGCCGGTCCGGGCAGCATCTCGCAGGCTTGTGCGTTGAGACAGTAAATCCTCCAAAGTTGTATTGGAAGCGAAGTTGACGATCAGTGCCGTTGTCTCACCGTCGGCACTGAGCAGGACATCACGATACGCCTCGCTGCTGGCAAGGTCATCACGGGCGTCGGCCAGGTCGACGCCCGGGGAATCGAGGGTAATGATCTTGTCGGCCACTTCGCTCAGTGAAACACCGGCGACCCTAAATAAAGGTACGTCGAAAATGCTGTCCACGGATTTGACGCTAGGCAGCGCCAGCAATTCCGCCCGCAAACCACGCAAAGCAGTCAGAGAATCTGCAGTAAACAAGGGTCCGTCAGGTGTATAGGTGACAAAGACGAAGTCACCCGTGCCGTAGCGGGAATTGATCACCCTGGAATATTCCAGGTCAGCATCGCCTTCAACCACCAGCGAATCAGCCGAAGCATCCATGCGAAATTGCTGCGCATACCAGCCCAACCCGGCCGTTACCACAGAGACACAAACTAAAACAGCCAGGGGCCAGCGCAGCACAATGTTGATGTATTTATCCAGAAACATGCTGGGGATAGAATCCTTCCTAATCTCGGACTGACAGACGACTCAGTATAGCACCAGACCTGGCTGTAAACGTCTGAATTACATGCATTCTTTAATTTTGTGAGTATCCATGACGCCGGCTGAAAAAATGTGGGATTTTTTCCCGCTAAGGATTATAATGTAATCTATGCCTGACAATTCATCCCTCCAACAGGGCAGTATTGCCGTCGTTTTGGCGCTCAGGAAGATCCTGCGTCCGCTGGTAAAGTTCATGGTCGCGAACCAGGTGACCTACCCGTTCCTGATCAACATGCTGAAATCGGTCTATGTTGATGTGGCGGAAAAAGATTTCCCGGTACCACACAAAAAACAGACCGACAGTCGTATCAACCTGCTGACCGGTGTCCATCGCAAGGACGTAAAACGCTTGCGCGCGGAAGAAGACATTACTGAAACCCGCCCGATGAATATATCCGTTGGTTCTCAGATCGTGGCCCGCTGGGTAGGCGACAAGCAACTGCAGAATCCGGACGGCACCCCGAAAATATTACCCTTGCAGGACCATGATGAGTTCAGCAATGACTCCTTTGAGGGCCTGGTCGCAAATATCGCCAAGGGTGATATCCGCCCCCGCGTCGTTCTTGACGAGCTCATGCGACTAGACATGGTCGAGCTTGACCCCGATCACCGTGTCATCTTGAAAACCTCTACTTTCACGCCTGACAAAGGCCAGGAAGAAAAGCTTTATTTCTTTGGTAAGAATATACAGGACCACTTGAATGCCGGCGTGCATAACCTGGCCGGGGAAAAGCCCCCCTTCTTCGACAGAAGTGTCTATTACGATGAACTGAGCCAGAAATCCATTCGGGAACTAACCGAGATGGCCAACAAGCTGGGCATGGAAGCGCTTGTGAGAATCAACGAACGAGCCCTTGCCTTACAGAAGGCTGACAAGAAGGCGCCCGACAACCATTACCGCATGAATTTCGGTATTTTCAACTTCAACCAGCAATACAATCCGGCTGCGGAAAGCGACAGCGTAAACCAAGATATTACCGGTTCTAAACAGTCACCAGCCACCTGAGGAAAGAGCGGGTAATGACTCAAATTCAGACTTCTGGAACTTGTTGAATTTGTGAGGCATTTCCCAAAAAAACACGGTAAAATACCATCGATGATAAAGCACCGTCAGTACATATCAGGACATTTGACAGCCAGGGCGGCTGCTCTAGTGGAGAATCATTCTCTGCTGGCCACCCTTCTTGCTGCTGTCTGCTTGACGTTTGCCATCAACTTATTTCTGACTGGACCTGGTAGCGACGGCGGCAGCGGTTTTGGCGGAACCGGCAAACTCCCCGGTGAGAGCGGCTTCGGCGGAACAGGCAAATCACCTAATGATGGCTCAGGACTTAAACTTGGCGCCAATGACTCCGATCATGATAAAGACACACTTACGCCCCTGGAAATTCTCCGCAGCCAGCTGAAACTAGATGGCGCGATGGATGCCTCTAGCCCTACCCAGATCGCCAGCCTTGCTGCAACGCCAATACCCGATTTTGATATCAGCGTCTTGCGATTCTCCCCTGAAATGCCACTGACAACTTTCACTATCCTCGACAACACCGAACAGGTAGTCATTAACGAACTGGTTGCCAGCGTGAACCTTGATGTCTCCGAAAATCAGATAAACGCCATTCTCAAGAGCGACCGTGGCGACGTTGCCGCTGATACACTGGTCGCCAGCCTGGATATCCTGAATATTCTCATAGTTGCCGAAACAGAAGCAGCCCTGCAGGTTAATGAAACTATTCTGGCTGATAGCAGCACATCGGATGTCACAATCCGTCACCGGGTAGCTGTTCCTATTCGCCCTGAACGTCCGGATCGCTTCGTCATACCGACCCGTATTGCCCCGATCCAGCGTGTCGATGTCATCAAACCCCCACCGGTACGTCCAATGCGGACCCTTTCCACCTTATTGAGCCATTAGCGGTTAATTAGACCAAGACATAAGCCAAATACAAAACGCCCTGGCACTAAAACGTGATCGGGCTTTTTGCGAAAACCAAAGTAGTTCAAGGCAAGGTATAGGAAATCTGGAAACCAGCCGTTTTGTCGGCACTGCTATCCGTAAAACCTACGATTGTGTAGACCATCATGTTCCAGCGTTCAGCTAAATTCCATGATACGAAGGGCATCAGTTCATGGCTTTCGAAACTGTTGCTGGATGCCCTCTCCCGGTAATCATAAATCAAGCCAAAATAGGTGTTCTCGCCGTACTGGCGCATCATGCCGATAGAGGCAAAAGGCGAATCCTCGAGGTCATACAGGGGTGTTTTACCGCGCCAACGATAGCCGATTGTGGAAAACCAGGTGTTTCGACCCAGCGTGCTATAAAAATCCAGTTGGGCGCTGTAATCCGTTTCACCGGTGCCCAAATCACGTGTTTCATCTGCAGTTGGCAGCTTCGCCTGCAGACTGATATCGACAAATACCCACCCGTTCAAAACCGGATTCATCTGGTAAGTACCTGCCAGGAATACGTCACCTAGGCCCTGCTCATCGACCACGGCATTCGTGCCCCCCCTGCCCCGTCCGATATTACCGGTTTCCAGGAAAACATCGCCGGGACCGGACAGGCTCAGGTATGGCACCGTCAAGGAAAGCACCCATGGAAACCGAGCCACTTCGTAGCTCAGCGGGTAGTAGATAATTTCAGTATCTCTGTCGGCGCCGTAATCACCGCTACTGAAGTAAGTTCCCATCGTGAACTTTTGCGTGATTTCTGAGGGCGGATCCTGGGCCGTACTTGATTGGGGTAGTAAAAGCACCGAACAGGCTAAGAATAATGCGAGGAAGCTGAATGCACGGAAACGAAAGGTTGGATAATTCATGCGGCGATTCTACCGATCTAGGATAGGCCGTACCCTCTACAGGTGCTCTATTCGGGTAATTGCTAACATACAGAAGCTACTAAGTTTGTTAACGGGCAGGCCTAATTGCCATTACCCGACTATACAGCGTGCACCTATAGAGTAAAGGTACGAACTATTTTCAAAATCTGATTATGATTAATAGTCATCACCTCCATTGCGTGTTGTGGATTAACACGTCAACAAGTTTATGAGGGAAATTTTCCCACGTCAACCGTTAGGGCGCAGAATTCATGGTATTTTTATTAAGAATATCGCAAGTTTTGGTGTTAGCCGTTAATAAATTTATTGGTTATGGACGCATCGCTTTACCCATTTCACCCAAATAGAAAGGCAGCTAATACCCCCACTGGCAGTAAATGCTCCCCAGGCAGATCCTCGTTACCCTGTCAGCACTGCTTTAAACAATACTGTTTGGTAACTGGGTATCTGCCCAGAAAGACAGCACCTCGGTCAGCCAGATGAACATGCTTATCTCCCCAGAACAGTTCCAGTTGAAGAAGGGGCTAATATATTTCTTTCAACAAGAGAGAAAATAAGAACGTCGCCACGTATTTAACGTCGACCTCGAGCACGACATCTTCTCGACCTCACTAGACTGGATCTGGCAGCTCGAGCGCAATACCAATATCACGACTCACATCACCTAGACGGACAACGATAGCAAAATCGATTTCAACGCGTCTAACAGAGTAAAAAACCAAAATCGTCTGTTGAGCCAGTTTTAAGGAATGCCTCGGCATACCATGCCGGGGTTAAGTTCATTAAGGTTTTAATATGAAGTAAGAAATGTCTCAGGCAAAGTGATCTCACAACTGAACTGTGCCTAGTCGTTATAAACGAACCTTAATGAAGCTGAATTGATACAGTAACGCAAACCAGTTGGTTCAGGTCCATCGTTGAAGACATGACCAAGGTGTGATTCACACTTACTGCAAATGACTTCCGTGCGCTTCATTCCGATGCTGATATCCTGTATTTCAGTGATGCTTTCCTCGTTGACAGGCATATAGAAGCTCGGCCAGCCAGAACCGGAGTCATACTTGGTCTCTGAATTGAATAGGGGTTCACCACAGGCCCTGCAGGCATAGGTGCCCTTGTCGTCCGTCACCTGCCAGTATTCGCCTGTAAACGCACACTCGGTGCCTTTTTTACGGCAGATGCGAAATTCCTCATCTGACAGAATTTTCTTCCATTCGTCTTCGCTTTTGTTGATCTTTGACATAACTGTATTTTCGAGTACTGATTAAGTAAAATGCGCTGCCCTTAGGAGCAGTGAAATATAACATATCCCGCCGGAAAAATGCCTGGCCAGATGCCGGAATAACTGACAATGAAATCCATCTATCAGAGCGAAAAGCTGCGACACGTCTGCTATGAAATTAGGGGCCCCGCCCTGCAGGAAGCCAGGCGCATGGAAGAAGAAGGTCATCGCATCACGAAGCTCAATATCGGAAATCCCGGCGCCTTCGGTTTTGAAGCACCTGACGAGATCCTGCGTGATGTGATACTGAACCTGCCTGAATCACAGGCTTATTCCGACTCCAAGGGGCTTTTCTCGGCGCGCAAAGCCGTAATGCACGAAACCCAGCGTTTGAAGATCACAGGTGTGGGCATTGAGGATATCTACCTCGGCAACGGTGTCAGCGAATTGATCGTAATGGCCATGCAAGCCCTCCTGAACGACGGCGATGAAATTCTGATCCCGGCACCGGATTATCCCCTCTGGACCGCCGCGGTGACACTCAGTGGCGGAAAGGCCGTGCACTACATTTGTGATGAGTCTGCCGACTGGTACCCGGACCTGGAAGACATGCGCAACAAGATCACCAGTCGCACCAAAGGCATAGTGGTCATCAACCCTAACAACCCCACCGGCGCGGTTTATTCCCGTGAGCTCCTAGCAGGCATCATCAAGCTGGCACAGGAGCACGACCTCATCCTGTTCGCCGATGAAATATACGACAAGATTCTATATGACGATGCAAAACACATTTCACTCGCCTCGTTGTCCGAGGATATCCTGACTGTAACGTTCAACGGCCTGTCCAAGTCTTATCGCCTGGCAGGTTTCCGTTCCGGCTGGTTGTTCCTCAGTGGCGCCAAGGATCGTGCCACCGACTACATCCAGGGGCTGGATATTTTGTCGAACATGCGTCTTTGTTCTAACGTACCGGCACAGCAGGCAATTCAGACCGCGCTGGGCGGTTACCAGAGCATCAATGAACTCATCATTCCCGGTGGCCGCCTGTGCGAACAGCGCGATGCTGCCTGGAAACTGCTCAACGAAATTCCCGGTGTAAGCTGCGTGCTGCCAAAAGGCGCCATCTACCTATTCCCCAGTCTGGACCCGAAGAAATACAAAATTTTCGATGACGAGCAGTTCATTCTTGACTTCCTGTTGCAGGAACATGTCCTGATGGTCCAGGGCAGCGGGTTCAATATTCCGGACAAGAACCATTTCCGCATCGTTTTCCTGCCTCGTGAAGACGTGCTGAAAGATGCCATGGTCAAACTGGCGATGTTCCTGGATGGCTACAGCCAGTAATTCACACGTAAAGGAATCGCAGCGCTGACAGGTCCGCAGCCAGGGCTGTGGTGACCTTGTCAGCCTGGAAAGAGAATTCGCCGAACTCCTTTCGAAAAGCGTAGTTATTGCGCCGTGATTCAAAATTATAGACCACTTTAGGGTCATGGCGATCGAGTTGATCACTCGCTATCGGATAAGCCTGAAGTATGGCCCGATCCAGATTGTGGAGATAGCTGTCAGTTTCCCGGAGCATGAGTATGTTACCAGGGTCTGACACGGGCAGATCTGATAACTGCAAGCCGAAATATTCACAAAACAACTTGAGTATCGCCGCCGTGCCGTTACTTTTGCCCTTGCGACTATAACCGGCAATATGTGGCGTGGCGATAGCAACCTGTCCCAGCAGCACTGAATGGATGGCCGGTTCGTTTTCCCAGGTGTCTAGCACAACCTGCAAATCCGGATGCGCTTTAAGGTGCTCCGAAAGCGCAGGATTATCCACAACCTCCCCTCTGGAGGCATTGATCAGTACGGCACCGTTTTTCAGCAATTCTAGCGTTTTGGCATCCAGCATGTGAAAGGTCGGATGCGGACCAGTTTTTGTCAGTGGAACATGCAATGTAACAATGTCACAGGAAACCACTTCTTCAAACGTACCAAAATAGTCGGCGAGCTTGTGGGTTGGTTCGAGCAGTGGATCATATATCGTGACCGGCATTCCCAGGCGCAAAAACACCCATGCCAAACGGCTACCGACATTACCTGCGCCAATGATGCCAACATGTTTAAGTCGCCAGTGTTCTCCACACTGCTCTGCCAGCAGGGACAGCGCAGCCAGCACGTAATCAACCACGGCATCGGCATTGCATCCGGGCGCGTGACAAAACTGGATGCCACGCTTTTCCAGCTGCTCTGTATCTACATGGTCGGTGCCGCTCGTTGCGCTACCGATAAATTGCAGTGCTGTGCCGTTGACCAGGGCTTCGTCGACACGTGTCACCGTCCTGACTACCAAGGCGTCAGCGTCCCTGACATCGTCCTGGCGAATTCTCCTGCCAGGTAGCAGTAGCAGCTCGCCAAAATGCGCAAAAGCCTTTTCGACCCCGGGTATATCCTTGTCGGCGACGATTTTCATGATATGTATGAGTGCTGGCCAGCTCCTGGCTTAGGCCTCGGCAGACTTGCGAATGGAATAACGAAAGATTTTGTCATCCTCGGAACAACTCAGCAGCTCGTGGCCGAGAAAGTGACAGAACTTGGGAACATCACGTGTAGTGGAGGGATCCGTCGCAATCAGGACCAGAATTTCACCACCGGCTATCTCGCGGATTTTCTTGTGTAGCAGCATGACGGGTTCGGGACAGAACAGGCCTCGCGCATCAAGCAGGTGTTCTGTATTGCTGTTGTTCTTATTCATTTCTCTGACCGCTAGTTATTGCCGATGTGTCAATCAACCCGTTTCACAGATTGATGACATTGACTCGGTCTATCGGAGAAGATACTGCCTCACGCTGCTCTTCCAGAGAATGGAAATCGTAAAGCCCGGTATCCAGCAAGTGAGAAGGAGCCACGTTGGTAATGCTCCTGAAAAGCACGTCAAGACGACCCGGATACTGCCTGCCCCAATCGTTCAGCATCTTCTTAATTGCCTGCCGCTGCATGTTTTCCTGGGTACCGCAAAGATTACAAGGAATGATCGGGAACTGCTTCAATTCGGCGAACTTGGCGATTTCCTCTTCTTTGCAATACGCCAGCGGTCGTATAACGATGTGCTTCCTGTCATCGCTTAACAGTTTAGGCGGCATGGCTTTCATCTTGCCACCGAAGAACATGTTCAGAAACAGGGTTTCCATGATGTCGTTGCGGTGATGACCGAGCGCGATCTTGGTGGCACCGATTTTTTCAGCGAAGGAATAGAGGTTGCCACGGCGCAACCTGGAACAGAGTCCGCAATAGGTTTTGCCGGGCTCGGTCTTCTCCAGGACGACGGAATACGTATCCTTCTCCAAGATGTGGTAGTCGACGCCGATCGATGACAGGTACTCGGGTAGTACATGTTCGGGAAAGCCAGGCTGCTTCTGGTCGAGATTTACAGCCACGAGGTCAAAGCGGATCGGCGCATGCTTCTGCATGTTGCGCAGTATATCTAGCATGACATACGAATCCTTGCCCCCGGACAGGCACGCCATGACCAAGTCACCGTCCCTAATCATCTTGTAATCGGCAATGGCTCGCCCGGTTTCGCGCCGCAGGTTCTTCTGCAGGCGACTCAGGTTAAAGGCTTTCTTGCGTAAATCAGTCATGGAGTTAGTGGTCTGGCGAAAAGGTCGACAGTATAATTCTTGGCTTGTCTAATTGCCATTGAGCGCCCTCGTGCAATTTCCCGCATTTTTTCGCATCCTGCCGGCCATATTATTTACCCTAGTTTTCGCCCCTGCCGCCCTAGCCCAGAATGAAAACCAGGCGGTCATACTTCAGTATCACCACGTCAGCACCTCGACGCCTCCGGTAACCAGCCTAAGCCCCGAGGCTTTCACAACCCATATGCGCTACCTAGCTGACAACGGTTTCACCATCCTGCCCCTGGAACAGGTGGTTGCGGCATTATCGACGGGGTCCTCATTGCCGAATCGCAGCGCCGTCATCACCTTCGATGATGGCTATACCTCCGTTTACGAAGTCGCCCTGCCGGTGCTCCGAGACCATGGCTGGCCTTTCACGGTATTCGTGACAACGGGGCTTGTCGGTAGCAATGATCGCCTCTATGCAACCTGGCAACAGATCAGAGAGATGGCAGAAGCAGGAGCAACAATTGCCAATCATACGGTGAGCCACCCCTACCTGCTGGAACGGACGCCGGAACAATCCGACAATGCATGGCTCGATGGTGTGCGCCGGGAAATCGTTGATGCCGAACGTATGATCTTGGAGCAAACCGGGCAAAATCACCGCCTTCTGGCCTACCCTTATGGTGAATACAATTCACAGATCCAAGCGCTGGTTCGCGAATTAGGTTTCACAGGTATCGCCCAGCACTCGGGACCCATCAACGCCAGTTCGGACTTCAGCGCCCTGCCGCGGTTCCCCCTCTCTGGTATCTACGCCTCCATGAATACTTACCCGACCAAAGTCCAGAGCCTGGCATTCACCCTGGATGCTCGACAGCCTGACAACCCTGTTACGAATTCATCAATGCCAAGCGCCGCGCTGGATTTCGCCAACGATCAGGAGGGCATCGACCAACTTGTATGTTTCAACAACAACGAAGCCATCAATGTGGCCAACGAAGACAGGGCAGAAAAAATATTCAGGGTAAGCACGCACATCGATAACCGCAGTCGCCGCTTTCGCTACAACTGTACGGCACCCGGCAGGAACGGGCGTTATTACTGGTATTCGATTCCCTGGGTGAATCCCACAATCGGGGAATAATCAGAGGGCGTGGTTGTCCCGGGCCAGCAGGTTATTCGAGTAGATCATGTTTCGCACCTCCTCGATGTAATCCAGTCCACGCGAAGAGTAGCTTTCCAGTCCGTCTGCTAGTGCTACCCCGTCGATCGGGCGGTTCTGCTGGCGCAATTGCTGCCTGATCCGGCGCAGCATCTGATAACTCGGGAAGGTATTGAGATTGTGGATATAGGCCTGGACAGAATCCCGGACCGACTCGAAACTCTTCACTTCATGACTGTCCCCCTCCCTGCGCTGGCTCGGCACAATGCCGCACCCATCGGAATAACACCACTGACCGAAGAAGTTGTTGCCATCCTGGGCAAAACGGGAAGTTCCCCAGGCCGATTCGTTGGCGGCTTGTGCCAGGGCCAGTGAGGCAGGAATCTTGTCTACTCGACGCAGTAGAACGTTGAGAAACTCCATGCTGGTATAATCGTCAACTTCCATCTCGTACTGCTCCGCCATCGAGGACAGGTAGCGTAAATCACTGCCGCTGAGCGCCTCGCCTACAATCACCTTCTCCCGGATTTCCTCAATGCGACTGCGTTGTTCCATGATCTGGGCGTTCACCTCATCGATGTAGGGTTCGACGAAGTCAAAAAATTCCTGCTTCTTTTGATCAATATTAAGGATGCTGCCAAAGTCCGGCATTTCGTTCGGCACTGGCTCTTTGATTTCGGGAATATCGATGATTGGTTCAACGATATGCTTTTTTGTCAGGAACAGCGCCGGCAGAAAAACGAGAAACAGGATGAGGCAGAGGGTGATGGGGGGATTGGCTGATTTCCAGTCTGTTTTCATAGATTAGATGCTCGATTCCAGCGGTGAAATATTAACACAGGAGATTGACCCGCTTCAGCAACTATAAATTTCCGGTAATCGGTCGGGGAGCCTCCTAAATTCCTTATCTTATTGTTTTCACTTGTTTTTGCCGGAACATAACGGAGAAGCAGGTACACCCTGGTGCCGTTCCCATTCAGCCGGGGAATACAGGTGCAAGGCCAGTGCGTGCACCGGTCCGGCCAGTTCGTCGGACAGAACCCTATACACAGCCCGGTGCCGTTTTACCGCAGTCAAGCCGTCAAGCTGACCGGCGACCAGCACCAGTTTGAAATGGGAATCTGTGGCCGGTCCAGCATGCATGTGGCTCTCGTTGAAGAGCTCCAGGTGCACAGGCCGGAAAGCCTCAGACAGTTTCTCCTTAATGTCACTCTCGACGCTCACGACGACGCCGTACTCCTTTTCTGAGACAATGACGACCTGCTACAAGGAGTCGTCATGGTTATTGGCTGGTATCCGGGCCACATGAACAAGGCCCGAAAAGAGATTATACACGCACTGAAAAAAGTCCACGCCATACTGGAAGTGGTAGACGCTCGCCTGCCCTATTCCAGTGAAAATCCCCTGCTCCACGAACTGGCCGATGACAAGCCGATCCTGAAACTGCTGAACAAATCCGACCTAGCCGACCCTAAATTGAACCGAGTATGGCTGCAGTACTACGCCGACCAGGGTACTTCGGCCATGGCAGTTTGCGGCAAGGACCCAGGCAACCTGCGCCAGCAGGTCATTCACCATTTTTCGTCGCTGCAGGCTAACACACGGCCACCGTTTCGACTAATGACAGTCGGTATTCCCAACGCCGGCAAATCAACGCTTATCAATGTCCTAGCTGGTAGAAAAATTGCCAAAACGGGTAACGAGCCGGCTGTCACCAAGGGCCAGCAGCAGATTATGCTGGATGACAATATCACCATCCTCGATACCCCGGGCATCCTCTGGCCGAAAATAGAGAACCAGGAATCTGCCTATCGCCTAGCAGTCACGGGCGCCATCAAGAACACTGCGATCGAGTTTGAGGATATCGCCCTGTTTGTCATCGCCTTCCTCAGGAAACGCTACCCCGATTCCCTGCTCTCCCGTTACCAACTGGATTCACTGGAAGCCGAACCCTTGCAAATTCTTGAACAGATCGGCAGTCGACGCGGCTGCCTAGTCAGGGGGGGCGTCGATTACAACAAGGCCGGGGAAGTGCTGCTGAGTGACCTGCGCTCAGGTAAGCTGGGATTGCTTACTCTGGAGATACCCGAAGACATTCCTGTACAGGAATCGTCTCTGCCAAATATAGACATCACAGACTAAGCGCTGCCCTGATCAGTACCAGCAGGGACGACAAGCCACATAACCCCAGCAGAAAAGGTCGTGCGGTGTGGCGGTCGATCTGGCGTTTCAGGGGACCTGAACAAACCTTTCCAATCACCACGCCCACGAACAGCATGAGGCTGTACAGGATGTCCTGCAAATGAAAACGACCGACCAGTGACAGGGCTAACAGTGAGATGGCGCAGCCCATGGCAAACAATACCGAGAGATTCGCACGTAATTCCGCGCCCAGAGCATTCTGGTAAACCAGCGCCTGAGGTGGTCCGCCGATCGACGAAATGGTGCTCATGAACCCCGCAGCGATGGTGGCTAGAAATAAATTGCGCGGTGTTACCTGAATATTGGTATGGATAAGGCTCATGACCACCGCCATCAGTACCAGGCTGCCGAAGACTATGTCGAAAGTCACTGCCGATACCGAGCCGATAAGAAAGGCCGCTGGTATGGTGCCAACTATCCTGCCTATGATCGCCACCTTGAAATGGCTCATGTTGATGGCATGCCGGTCCGAATACGCCATCCAGATCACCAAGAAGAGCGCTGCGGCAATCAATGGACCGGGCACCAGATTCCGATTAATCAGAAGCAGTATGGGGGCTGCCACCAGGGCCACACCGAAACCAATGGATGCCTGGATGGCCGTACCGATGGCAACAATGAAAACAGCCAGGCAGAAATCCAGCAGGGAAATATCCAAGAAGGCGATCATCGGGTCAAATCGACTTGCGCGGGCGGGCTTTGAACTCCGCCGTGGAATTAGTGGCAGGGAATGGCTCGTCCGGAACCGGCAACCCAAGTGCGGCACAAATTGGATCCCAGCCCTGGCTGACGTCCCACACGAGGAGTCGCGCCGCGGGAATTACTGACTTCACACGATCGATATGTGCTTCGAAAGCCGCCTTGGCCGATTCGGCGTTTGTATTACCCATTGGATAAAGTGTCTTATAGATCTCATCGATCATATCTAGCCAGGCAAGCCGGGCCGGACTCAACCCCTCTCGGGACTGACCGGTCACCTGGAAAATAGTATCACTGGCGCTCTTCCACCACTTCTCGGGATCACGTACGGACAGGATGACCAGGGCATCCGGGTAAAAGCGTGTGATGGATTGCCACTGGGTGGATGCCGGCTCATCTACTGCGGCGACATAGCCATCAAATACCTTGCCCCAGTCGACAGCTTCTCCCCGGGCAGCGGCACGCCACAGGGGCGTATGTGCCTCGAGATGCCCGAACAGTTCCGCCATGTGGTAACACGGACCCCCCAGCAGTTTTTCCAGGGCGATTTTCAGTGACATCGTCCCGGTTCGCCCAAGACCCGCCCCGATAACTTTCAGGCCCATGCGCGACTGCTCAACGGGGATAGAAAGGTGGAATCTTGGCGTCGAAATTCACCCAAACAGATTTCGGTTCGGTGTACTCATGCATGGCAAAGTGACCCATTTCACGACCGTAGCCAGAATCTTTAATACCGCCGAAGGGAGAACCTGGATGGAAACGCTTGTAGCAGTTGATCCACACCATCCCGGATTCCATGGCCCGTGCTACCTTATGGGCGCGGGACAGGTTGTTAGTCCATAATCCGCCACCCAATCCATAAATACTGTCATTGGCCTGTGCCAGTACTTCATCGTCAGACTTGAAGGTGGAAACCACGACGAAGGGACCGAACACTTCTTCCCGGCAAACCCGGTCCGAGGAAGTCTTGGCCTTGACGATTGTCGGTAACACGAAGCAACCTTTCTGCAACGCCGGGTCGTCCGGCTGCCTGCCACCGAGAAGAATCTCACCGCCCTGCTCCTTCGCAACGTCGCAGAAACTGAGCACGCGCTCCTGGTGCATCTTCGAGGTCAGCGGACCCATCTCGGTGGTCGGATCCAGCGGATTCCCCTGCTTTATGGATGCCGCCAGCGCCCTGAATTTCTCCAGGAATTGTTCCGCAATGCTTTCGTGCAGCATCAGGCGGGAACCAGCAATACAGGCCTGGCCCTGATTGTGAAAGATGGCAAAGGCTGAGCCACCTACGGCGGCGTCGATGTTGGCGTCCTCGAAGACGATATTGGCGCCCTTGCCGCCAAGTTCCAGTTGCAGGCGTTTTAGGTTGCCCGCCGAGGCTTCGACGATTTTGCGGCCGGTCACTGTCGATCCGGTGAATGAAATCTTATCTATTCCCGGGTGTTCCGCCATGTACTGGCCGGCTGTATGTCCAAAACCCGGCACGACATTAATGACACCCGGCGGAAAACCAGCTTCACGGGCCAGTTCTGCCACACGCAATGTCGACAGCGGTGTCAGTTCCGCTTGCTTCATGACAACAGTATTGCCTGCGGCCAGCGCAGGCCCTAATTTCCAGCTGGTGAACATCAGCGGGAAGTTCCAGGGCACGATCTGCCCCACCACACCGATCGGTACACGTTGTACGTAGTTCAGGAACCCGGTATCTACCGGTATCACCGTGCCCTCGTTCTTGTCAGGCATGCCGGCAAAGTATCGATAGGTGGCCACAGTGCGCATGACATCCAGATTGTGTGTATCGCGAATCGGGTGGCCGGTGTCCAGAGATTCTATCAGAGCGATGTTGTCACGATCCTTCTCAATGGCATCGGCAAGCTTGCCAATCAGGACGCCGCGGTCAGAGGGCGACATGTTAGCCCAGGCCGGAAATGCATCGCGGGCAGCTTTTACGGCCCGGTCGATGTCCTCGTGCTTGGCTTCACTGACATTGGCCAGCAGGGAGTTGTCATAGGGATTGAATACTTCAAAGGTTCCGCCATCGGCGGCGTCGACGAATTCGTTGTTGATGAAAAGCTGTGTGGGGAATTTTGCTTCGGCCATAATGCGGTTACCTTGCGTTTGTTGCGGATCTAGCTCCAGAAACAAATCCGGCCTGTAATAGACAGGCCGGATTCGGATTTGGTGTCGCCCTCCTTAAAGAGTACGGCACCGGTTTTTTCCATGGGATTACCAGCGGCTGGCGGTAATCGGGAACGGTTCCAGTTCACCCTTGGCGTATTTTTCATCCAGGCCGGGGGTGCCGTTTTCCAGCACCATCAGCATGCAACGCTTCGGTGAATAACCCTGGTGACGAATATCGGCCGGCATGGCACAAACGTCCCCTGACTTCATGACGATACGGCCACGAGGGTTACCTGTGTTCTTGTCCTGGATATTCCAGTGGATTTCGTCGGTCAGCTGGATGAACCACTCATTGCGGTCGTTGCCATGGATAACCGGCAGCATATGTTCCTCGCTGGTCACACAGCAGATACAGGCGCGGGTGATCGAGGTGAACGACGGATTCCAGGTGACATCTGCACGGGCGATATGATCAAACAAGTTGAAGGCATGTACCTGGTCTTCGAAACCGGGCTCGACTTCGATATCCGGTTGGTCAAACTCCAGGTCGGCAAAGGCACGGTTGATCGGGTGACCGGTTTCATCCGAACGCGGTTGCACGTCACCGGGCAGACCCAGCATACGACGGGCCGGCTCGAAACCGCGAATCAGCGGGCCGGCAGCCTCCTGCTGCTTGGCGCCCAGGGGTGAACCAGTTTCAAGCGGTGCGCTCAACGGGTCATAGCCTTCATTGATCCAGTTCTTGGAAATTGTTTCAAAGGCAACACGCACGTCGTCGGTGTTAAAGGTTTCCAGGTAATCCACACCTGTGTCACGATGCCCCTTGCTGTAGGTACCGGCATAGATATCGACTGTACCGTAATGGTTTTGCGTGCCGAATACATCATCGAAGAATATCCAGCCGTAGAAGAAGCCCCAACCGATATCACGCACCATGGCACGCAGGAAACGGTCCACTTCGATGGTGTGGGTACCCTTCGGCCAGTGCACGTGCACGAAATAAGCGTCGCGGGTGAATGTAAATCCGCCGAACTGGAAACTCCGGTACCCCAGTACGGGATCTGGCTCGGATGCAATGACGGAAACTTTTTCCGATGTCACTTCACTATTCATGAGGTCATTCCTCTCTTTGTAGTATGCAGTAGTAATAAGCAGTAAGCGGTTGTATCCGTTATTTCAGGACGCAGATTTCAGACCATTTTTCCACACTGACAGGCCCGGCCGAGGTCTGGATAAGTACGACACTTGGTTTGGAAGCCTTAAGCTGGTACGCAGAACCCTTTGGCAACAAGACTTCGTGGCCGCGACGCGCAGTCACTTTGCCCATGCGCTTGCCCTTGGGATTACCCGGCATGATTTCGGCGCCAGCTTCATGAGCCGGTTTCTCGTCTTCAGTCAGTTGGTAAAACTCGAATTCAACTTCACCGTCCATGACGATGGCGAATTCATCGTGTGGACACCTGTACCAAGGAGAAGTGCCCTCAGCACGGGCAACCTCGGCGCAGTATTCCAGATTTGATGCCACCATGATGCGCTCAAAGGGCTTGGAGTTGTTGCAGATTTCAAAGATATTTGAAAAAGCGTAATGCTTCAGATCATCGTTGAGCTCGATGCTGCCCTTATTATAGGAGTCGAGGGACCCCACCATAGTTTTATAGCTCATAGATTTCCCCTTAGTAGGATACATCCCTTAGTTTGGGCTAAATACCGGTGCTTGTGCCGGTTTGGTGTGAGAGCTGAGTCTAGGCAGTTTTCAACCGACATCCAATTGATACCGGTCAATAAAATGTGTCTGACTGCCTAAACGCAAGTCCTGCACAATGCTTCACTTACCTTATACAGGTTGCCGATAATATGAAGTTCAAGGGAAGGAATCAAGCAGGCTCCGGCCCTCCAATACTACGATTTTCCTTATTCTGGGCAGGTTATGGCAGGGCAAAGACGTACTGGCGCCCTTCCGTTCCCGGCGGCGTTCCCTTGAGGTATTGGACTTGCCCCGCGGTGGTCACGGATGTCCCCGTCCCTACCGAAATATACTGTTTTCCATCCACGGCAAAAGTGATCGGGTAGCCCGTGACGGACGAACCCAGATTCACTTCCCAGAGCACCTCACCCGTCACCTGGTCGAATGCCCTGAAATTGCCCTCGATGTCCCCACCAAACACCAGTCCCCCACCGGTCGACACGAGCGACAAGGCGGTGCCTGCAGCCTCATAGGTCCACAAAGTCTCCCCGGTTTCGGCTGAAATGGCATGGTAGGTACCTACATTTTCCCGCCCAGGGGCCAGTTTTTCCCGACTGAAAAAGCCGTAAAGTTCATCGGGATCCTGGAAATCCTTTTCCGCCGTCACGGTAAGATCCATGCAGGTATTCTGCAATCCGTAATACATGGCGTTGGTTAGAGGACTGTAAGTACCCTCCCACCAGTTCTTACCGCCTGCAATGGCCGGGCAGATTTCCAGCTGTTGGCCGGTTTCCGAGAATACCGCGCCAGGATTGACGGTCGCCTTACCGGTGGCACCTTCGATTTCCTGAAGCACATTCTGGTAGACAGTGGGCCTTGCCCAGAGGAATTCGCCCGTTTCCCGGTCAAGGGTATAGACAACACCTGTCTTGCCGGGAATACCGGTTATCACCTTGTACTCCCTGTTGGGATCGATACCGGGATTTATCCATGGCACGGCATCGGGGTTCGGCGCCACCCGGGTATTGACCAGTAACCGCTCGAAAGGATGATCCAGGTCCCAGTGATCGACTAGGTGCTGATAATGCCAGGCAAGTTGACCATTAGCGGGATGTATCGCAAGTGTGGAGTTGTGGTAGAGATATTCTCTGTCGTCACCCGCCAACAGGAACTTGGGAGCAGGGGCCGTTACTGACGTTCCCCATGTAAATGAGGTCTAGGTCCGGATCATAACTGGGCACCATCCACGCTCCCACATGCCAGCGCTGCTCCCAGGGGATGCCACCCCAGGTATCCGAGTCATCCCCTGTCGGTGCCTGGATGAGGTTCAGCCGCCAGACCTCACTCCCTGTCTTCGCGTCATGAGCTGCGATGAAACACGCTTCAGGGCCAGCAGGCGGCTCACAGTTGCGTCCTGAGATGGCAAGACCGTTTATGACCACCGGGCCACTGCTGTGAAACGAGGGGTGGGTCCGATAATCCAGTATTCGCGTATCCCAGCGAATCGCTCCCGTAAGGACATCCAGCGCGAGAATGTGGGAGTCATTGGTCGTGTAGATTATGAGGTCGTCGTAGATGGCGACGTTGCGGTTGGTCTTGTTGAATACCAGGTAATCGTTCAGGTCTTCAGGCGTTTGCCGGACATATTCCCAGCGCATTTCTCCCGTAACGGCATCGCGTGCCTGGATGACGTCGCCCGGGTTGGGTAGGAACATCATGCCGTCATGGACCAGGGGTGTACCTTCTTGGATCGGCATACTGTTGATGACGCCTTCATGCAGCTCGGCAGACCAGACCAGTTCCAGAGTGGCGACATTGTCGCGATTGACCTGGTCCAGTGGACTGTAACCCCAGGCATCGTAGCTGCGACGGAACATCAACCAGTCCTGTGGATCAGGATCACGCAGCATGTCGTCGGTGACCGGCACGTAGCTGTCACCCTGTGCTAGGCTAAAATTGGCAGCCAGTATCCCTACAACCAGCACGGTTTTCTGCACGTTATTGATGCTCATGAATCCCCCTAAAAGGCCTGGTTTTATTGTTATTCGGACGGTTCCAGCCCGGCGCGCAACGCCCGCCGACACTAGCAGACTTTATGGGGAGTGTCACTCTACAAACCCGGCTGTTCGGGCTATACTTCGCCTCTTACCAAGCCCTATTTGCCACGCAGTGAACCCCCCGCGAAATGCAGTTATCAGAAAGCGCCAAATCAGCATCCAAGCAAGCCCCCGGCCAGGAAACCGCCTACCCGACCTTCATCTACAAACGCAGCCAGTTACTCGACACCCTTAACCTGACCGTCGAGGAATATGAGCACCGGGAAACCGGGGCCATGCATTACCACCTGTCCAGCGACAACGATGAAAATGTTTTCCTAGTTGCCCTGCGCACAGTGCCCATGGATTCCACCGGGGTGGCCCACATACTGGAACACACGGCACTGTGTGGCAGCCGCAAGTTCCCGGTACGGGATCCCTTCTTCATGATGATCCGCCGCTCCCTGAACACGTTCATGAACGCCTTCACCAGCAGTGACTGGACCGCCTATCCCTTTGCCAGCCAGAATCGCAAGGATTTCGACAACCTACTGGAGGTCTATCTTGACGCCGTCTTCTTCTCGACGCTGAATGAGCTGGACTTTGCCCAGGAAGGCCATCGCCTGGAATTCGCCGAACCGGACAATCCGGAATCACCGCTCGAATACAAGGGTGTCGTCTACAACGAGATGAAAGGTGCCATGAGCGCACCGACATCCCTGATCTGGCAACAGTTGTGCAAGCACCTGTTTCCGACCACCACCTACCATTACAACAGCGGTGGTGATCCCGCGGACATACCCAACCTGAGCTACGAGCAGCTGAAGGCCTTTTACAAGACCCACTACCACCCTAGCAATGCCATCTTCATGACCTATGGCGACATTCCCGCCTGCGAGCACCAGGCACGTTTCGAGAAACTGGCTCTACATGAATTCAGTCGTCTCGATGTGCATATCGCAGTGGGTGACGAACAGCGTTTTAATGCGCCGCGCAGGGTCGAGGAAACCTACCCGCTGGATGAAGATGATTCCACCGCCAAGACTCACGTCATCATGGGCTGGCTACTGGGAAAGAGCACCGACCTCGGCGACATGTACAAAGCGCAGCTCCTGACAGGGGTCCTGCTGGATAACAGCGCCAGCCCCCTGCTCCATGCCCTGGAGACCACTCCCATGGGGCGCTCGCCGTCCCCCCTTTGCGGGCTCGAAGATTCCCATCGCGAGATGAGTTTTATGTGCGGCCTCGAAGGCTGCGCAACGGACAGCACCGATGCAATCGAGGCCCTGGTACTCTCAACGCTAGAGGAAATCGCGGCCAACGGCATAGCCCAGGACAAGGTGGAAGCGGCATTGCACTCGCTGGAATTGAGCCAGCGCGAAATCAGTGGTGATACCTATCCCTATGGCCTGCAACTCATCCTGGCTGCCCTATCCACGGCCACGCACCGCGGCGATCCCATTGAACTTCTCGATATCGACCCGGTACTGGACCAGTTGAAAAAAGATATTCAAGACCCGGGGTACGTGCCGGCGCTGATCAGAGAATACCTCCTCGACAATCCGCACCGTATCACGCTAACGGTCAGGCCGGATATCGGCCAGTCAGATCACATGGCACAGGCAGAGAAGGCCCGCCTGGCTGAAATCAGGAAGGGTCTCGATGATGGCGCCGTGAAGAATCTGCTGGACCGTGCCGCGCAGCTGAAAGTACGTCAGGAACAGGAAGACGACCCAGCCATCCTACCAAGAGTCACCCTCGAGGACGTGCCGGCCGATATCCACTGGCCCGATTCTTCAACGCATGTCATCTCGCTCGGCAAGGATAAGGCTCAAGCCCGGTACTATGCTCAGGGCACCAACGGCATCAGCTACCAGCAGGTCGTACTGATGTTGCCCGAAATGAAAGAGCATTTTGCGGACCTTTTGCCATACTACACCAGCTGTGTACCGGAACTGGGTATCGGCACGCGGGACTACCTGGAAATCCAGGCCCTGCAATCAGCGATCAGCGGCGGCATCAACATGTACAGCACCCTGCGCAGCCAGGTTGATGACGAGCAAAAACTAGCGGGCTATCTGGTCCTGTCCAGCAAATCCCTGTACACAAATCAGCAACAGGTAGCGAACCTGTTGCGTGACACACTGAACGGATGCCGTTTCGACGAGCACCAGCGTATTCGCGAAATCATAGAACAAATATCCTCCCGGCGTGAACAGAGCATCACCAGCCAGGGCCATAGCCTAGCGGTCGGCGTCGCATGCAGCAAATTGAGCCCGATAGCCGCCATGAACTACCAGAGTTCCGGCATGGCCGGCATCCAGCAACTGAAACAGCTCACAGCAGACTTTGGTGAAGGCGATACCCTGGCGAAATTCGCCGGCGATTTCACCACGCTGCATGACATGCTGGTGAATACCGACAAGCAGTTCCTGCTGATCAGTGAAGATAGTGAGCGTGACGCCCTGCTCACTGCGCTGGAAAAAACCTGGCAGGGTAACGCCGTTACTCCGGCCGCAAAGCCTTTCACCCTGCCCGGTTGCCGGGATACCGTACGCGAAGCCTGGCTGACCAATACCCAGGTCAGCTTCTGCGCCATGGCCTTCCCGACAGTGCCCGTGGGACACGCAGATGCCGCGGCACTGACGGTACTGGGCGGGTTCCTGCGCAACGGTTTCCTGCATCGCGCCATACGCGAACAGGGCGGTGCCTATGGCGGTGGCGCCAGCCAGGATTCGGGCACGGCGACCTTCCGTTTCTTTTCTTACCGCGATCCACGCCTGACCGAAACGCTTGAGGATTACCGGCGTGCCATCGACTGGTTAATGACAGCGAGCCACGACATCCGGGCACTCGAAGAAGCGGTGCTTGGGGTTATTTCCAGTCTCGACAAACCCTCCTCGCCGGCAGGTACTGCGAAGCAGGCGTTCTATAATGAGTTGTTCGGCCGTGATCGCGACCAGCGTTCAAAGTTTCGCCAAAGAATTCTGCAGGTAAGCTTAGAAGAACTGAAAACCGTTACAAACAAGTACATAGCCAACCAGGAACCCAGCTTGGGCATTATCACCAGCCGCTCGCGCAGCAGTGAACTGGAAGCCCTGAACATGGATATCCACCAGTTCTGACACTCATGGTAAATCCGGGGAACTATTTGCCGAGCCGCATCTCTAAACAGAAGAGTTGCATGGATGTGGTAACTGTACCAGGCATCTCCTGATTCGCAATCAATTAGCATAAGCCTGGCGTAAGCCAGGCTTTTTTTCTGCATAATTGCCAGGCATCGCGACATCCTGCAGACAGGAAGAACTGAAAAAAGCAATAGGGTGACGCTGATCGGCTCGATTCTCGACCTGGTATTGGGCCGCCATCGGCATTGCCTCGTCCTCCCTGGCCCTCATATCCGACGACATTCACTCCCTCTCACCGACCTGGTCAACGATATCTTCGTTGATGCCATTGCCCACTTCTCCAATGCCGAACCCGACAAGGAACACCCCTAAGGCCATCGGCGCTTCGAGACCTTGGGCAACATCATTCTCGGTATCGTTCTGTTCGCCGTAGCAGGCATCATCTGCTACGACAGTCTGCTCAGGCTGGCCGATCTTGAAGTGCTGCCTGTGCCAGACTGGGCCGGCATCCTGGTAGCCATCGCCAGTATCGGCTCGAAGGAGTAAATCTACCGCTATACCAAAGCGGTGGCCTATGATCAGAATTCCGCCCTTTTGCTCGCGAATGCCTGGCACAGCCGGACTGATGCCCTGTCCTCTATCGCCGTGCTGATCGGCATTCTCGGCGCAAGGCTCGGATACCCGGTCATGGACGTACTGGCAGCCGTATTCGTCGCCCTGATGATCGGCAAAATCGCCTGTCAACTGATCAGCAACAGCCTGAGCGAACTGGTCGACACGGCACTGGCTACCGCCAAGGTCGAGGCCCTTCGGCAGCAAGCCATGCTGAGCGTACATGAATTACGAACACCCCTGTATGGTGGCCGGATCTTCGTGGACCTGTATGTCCAGGTGAATGACCGGGTTTCAGTCTCCGAGGGGAATTACCTCGCTGACAGGATCAATGCGTCACTCAAACAGGCCTTTCCCGAGATCACCGATATAGTCATCCATATCGACCCGGAACCGGGTAGGAGAAACGTCACGACTCACCTGGACCTGCCTTTAAGGGCTGAAGTGGAAAAGCTCTTACATGCGCGCTGGCGGGATGCCCTGCCCGAAGGCGCCGTGAAACTGGTGGGACTGCACTACCTGGAAAACCAGGTGGAGGCAGATATTTAAATATTAATCAGTGAATTAGAACATACTCTTAATAATTTATTAAAGATATTTCATGGCTCGGTAGGGTCAACTATTACGGGATGCCTTGATGGTCTCGTAAGCCGTCCGGATTTCCTGGACCTTCTTGTTCGCCATTTCCATCATCTCCTCTGGCAAGCCCTTGGACACCAGCTTGTCCGGATGATGCTGGTTCATCTGCCTGCGGTAGGCCTTCTTCACCTCCTAGGTCACTGGTACCTTTGTCGATCCCCAGGAGCTTGTAGGCGCCCTGCAGGGCCATGCCTGCCTGTCCCGAGGCCTGGGCATGCCGGTGCGCCTGCATGCGTTGCAGGATGGCCTGGTATTCCGCCCTGCTGAAACCGAGGATATCGGCCGCGTTTTCCAGGATCCGGCTTTCACTGGCATCAAGCGTACCGTCTGAGAGGGCAACGGCCACCTGGATTTCCATGAACATCTGCAGCAGGTTGCGCCGGCGATGGCATTCAATGCGAAACTGGTGCAACAAATCGCTGATGGGAATGTTTCCCTTCTTTCCCTCGTTGAACAGCCCCTGTGCCACCTGCTTTTGCTGCGGGCTCAGCCGCATCTGCCGCATGACATCCTCGGCAACAATGATCTCCTGCGGGGAAACCTGGCCGTCGGCCTTGGCGACATGCCCCATGGTGGCGAAGGTGGCGGTAAAGAAGGCGGTCTGGATGCGCTCGACATCCCCGGCAAACCCGCCGGTGCCGACCTGCCCCAGACCATGGTCGAAATTGTGCCCAAGGGCAGCGCCCATCGCTGCACCGATCGGGCCGCCCAGCATGAAGCCCAGGCCGCCCCCGATGATTTTGCCCCACCAGCTCAGAAAATCAGCCTCATGAACCAGTTGCGACCAAGCTCCCTTTCACACTGGGCATACTGGCGCTGGTAGAGATTGGCATTGGCTTGTACCCGGCGACTGATATCGAGCAGTTGCGGGTTGTTGTTGTAGCTGCGACGAGCGAAACCGCCGTTACCCTCGTGGTAGGCAAGGTAATGGTTGTAGGCATCCTCGCGGGCGATACCGTTGACCTGGGTCGAATTGTTGGTGTACCAGCCGATGAAATCCATGGCGTCGGCAAAGTTGGAGCGCCTGGCGCCCCAGTTGCCGGCATCTTCCTTGTATTCCGTCCAGGTGCCATCCAGCACCTGGGCATAACCGAAGGCCGATGACGGTCGCCGCCAGGGAATAAAACCGAGCAGTTGCGTGCGCTCCGGCTTGGCTCGGGACTGGAAGGAGGATTCCTGCTGGATGATGGCCATGGAGACATACACGGGTGTCTTCCAGCGCTTTTCCGTTTTCACGGCGGCCTTGTACCAGCTGCGGCGCTCCTCGAACATGCTGCAGATGTTCGTGGTGTTTTGCGGGGGTGTCGAGGCGCACGAGGCCACGACAAGTGCCGACAGCAACACAATGCTTCTGAATAAAAACGGCCTCATAGCCGACTACCTGCTGGTTCCGAGAGGAAATGGCATATCCTGAATCATCTTTATGGCAAAAATGGGGCAACGCGGGGGCAAATTGTAGGCAATAAGGCCAAAAGCACGGATTTCGGATTCCAGGGGGTACTTTACCCGGTTTTAAACAGGAATGTCATGCTGCTTGAGCAGTGACAAGAATGCGGCCTCATCGATGACCCGGATACCCAGTTCCTCGGCCTTGTCGAGCTTGGAGCCGGCGCCCGGGCCAGCAATGACGCAGTCCGTGTTTTTGGAAACACTGCCCGCCACTTTCGCACCCAGCTTTTGCAACTTTTCCCTGGCCTCACTGCGGCCCATGGCTTCCAGGGTGCCGGTAACCACCCAGGTCTGGCCATTCAGGGGCAAGGCGTCGGCATTCACCGGTACCGTTTCGGCCGGGCTCACCCCGGCATCCAGCAGCGCCTGTATCACCGTCCGGTTGTGATCCTCGGCAAAGAACGCGCCGATATGGTGGGCCATGACATGGCCGATATCGGGTATGGCGACGAGATCCTCTTCGGTTGCCGCCATCACTGCGGCCAGGGTGCCGAAATGCGTTGCCAGGGAATGGGCAGTGGCCTCACCCACTTCCCGGATGCCGAGGGCAAAAAGGAAGCGGGCCAGGGTCACCTGCTTGCTTTTCTCGATGGCATCCACAAGGTTGCCGGCAGATTTTTTCCCCATGCGCTCGAGTCCGGCCAGGGTTGCCACGTCAAGGGCGAAAATATCCGCCACCGATGTCACCAGTTCCTGGTCGACCAGTTGCTCGATAATCTTGATGCCCAGGCCGTCGATATCCATGGCGGCACGCGAGGCGAAATGAATGATCGATTGCGTGCGCTGGGCAAGGCAGAAGAGTCCGCCCGTACAGCGCATTATCACTCCGTCCTCGACATGCTCGATATCCGAACTACAGATCGGGCAGGATGAGGGCGCTACGATCGCACGGACCTTTTTCGACCGCCTATGAAAGACAACTGAGACAATCTTGGGAATCACGTCCCCTGCCCGCCTGATGATCACGGCATCACCAATCTTCAGGCCGAGCCGGACCACTTCATCCATGTTGTGCAGGGTGGCATTGCTGACAGTGACACCACCGACGAATACCGGTTCCAGCCGGGCGACTGGGGTAATAGTCCCGGTCCGGCCTACCTGGAATTCGACATCGTTGAGCACGGTGACCACTTCCTCAGCGGGAAACTTGTAGGCAATCGCCCAGCGCGGCGTGCGTGTGTTCATGCCCAGGTCTTCCTGCAGGTCGAACCGGTTGACCTTGATGACAACGCCATCTATCTCGTAGTCCAGGTCTTTACGCTTACCCAGCAGTTTTTCACAGTACTTATAGCAACCGGACACACCAATGCTAGACTGCCTGTCAGGATTAACCGGCAAACCCCAACCTTCGAATTTATCAAATACGTCGCTCAGGGTAGCCGGCAGTCTGCCCCCATCGACCTGGCCGTAGCTGTAGCAAAACATTTTGAGGGGACGCCTGGCCGTGATCCTGGAGTTCAGTTGCCTGAGCGTTCCGGCAGCGGCATTACGTGGATTGACGAACACCTTTTCCCCTGTCTTCTCGGCCGCGGCATTCATTTTCGCGAAACCGCTTCTGGTCATATAGATTTCGCCGCGCACCTCCAGGCGTTTCGGAAAACCCTTGCCATCCAGCCTGAGCGGGATCTCATCGATGGTGCGCACGTTGTGGGTGATGTCCTCGCCGGTGGTACCGTCGCCACGGGTGGCGCCACGCACCAGGAGCCCATTCTCGTAAAGCAGGCTCACGGCCACACCGTCGACCTTGGGTTCGCAGCTGTATTCCAGCGGAGCTTCATCTTCCAGTCGCTTCTGGATACGGCTTTCAAAACGGGCCAGTTCCTCTTCACTGGTGACCTTGTCCAGCGACAACATGGGAATTTCATGGGTGACCTGGACGAAGCCGCTGAGCGGTTCACTGCCGACGCGCTGGCTGGGGGAATCCGGGGTGACCAGGTCGGGCCATTCCCGCTCGATCTCGAGCAGGCGATCGAACAGGCGATCATATTCCTGGTCGGGAATTTCCGGACTGTCGTGACGATAGTACAGGCGGTTGTGGTGCTCGATCTGCCGACGCAGTTCGGCGAGTTCCCTAGCTATTGCTTTGGAGGGAGCAGTCATTCGAAATTACCTGCCGGTCCGGGATTATTTACGGGCCAGCATCTCCAGCTCGAAATCCCGGATGCGCTGGCGGCTGTGTTCAATGGTCTGGCGGGTAAAGACACTGCGATTTTCGTCCTTGAGCACGGCATCAAGCTCTTCCTTGACGGCCTGGGCAGTCTTCAGCATCTGGTCAAAACATTGCATGTTGCCAAGCTTGTTGGGCAACTGCATGAAAAAACTCACGCCCGGCGTGGTGAAAGTATCCATGTCGCTCATGGAGAAGGTGCCGGGTTTGAGCATGTTGGCCATGCTGAACATCACCGGGCCCTTGCCGGAGTTGTCGGCGTGACGATGGAAAATGCTCATGTCGCCCAGCCGCATGCCGTGTTTCATCAGTACAGGCAGCATCCGGCTGCCTGCCATTTCGGCTCCCGGTTTCGCCATGACATTGATGATGATGACCTGTGCCGCAACTCCCTGCCCGGCGTCATCCTCGGCTTCTCCTTCATCCTCATGGTCAACAAGGTCGTTATGCTCCAGGTCGAGTTCTCCCTGGTCATCCCGGCCAAAGGTCAGGTCGGCATTGCCGAACGTGGGCTCGATCCTCTCACCGCTGTCTCGGCTCTTGAGGGATTCCGGCTTCCTGGAGACCACCTTGGTTTTACCGATGCCATCATCGTCGAAGTCATCGGTGGCAGACCAGGGTTCGTCGTCATCATCCAGGTCCGGCAGTTCGAATTCGTTCTCGTCGACGGTGTCCAGGCTTGCAGATTGCGAGGGAGGGAGGTCTTCCGCCTCATCCTGGGCTGGTTCATCTTCGTCCCAGTCATCTTCCCAGTCTTCTTTGCTGTCCGCGTCGTCGTCTTCGTTTGAATCCGCGTATTCCTCGATATCGTCGCTGTCGATATCCACAGAATCCATCAGCACGGGGACTTCGCCGCCGGATCGGGTTTTGATTCGGGCGCCGCCGTTGGGCAGTTCAGACTTGGTCAGGATTTCGCTGTCATCCTGGCCATCATCGGGGGGGATATTCTTGTCGAGCTTGACGCGAATGCGGGTCTTGCGTTCCTGCCATTTGCGCCTGAAGCCATCGAGCAGGATCAGCACGATAAAGATGATGACTATGATGGCTAACCAGTCTCTGATACCCATGCTTTTTCTCTAGTCGCGTCTTCGTCGTACCTGGTCGGGTTAACTGCGTGTTGCTGTGTTGTTATTCTTCTTACGATAGGGGTGATGCCCCGCACCGGTTATTATACGGTCACCATTTCCGCCGCTTCATCAATATCAACAGCCACCAGCCTGGAAACGCCGGGCTCATGCATGGTGACCCCCATCAACTGGTGCGCATGCTCCATAGTGATACGGTTGTGCGTGATGAAAATGAACTGCACCATGGAAGACATTTCCTTGACCATATCAATGTAACGGCCGACGTTGGCATCGTCCAGCGGTGCATCGACCTCATCGAGCATACAGAACGGTGACGGGTTGAGCCGGAATATGGAGAACACCAGGGAGATTGCCGTCATGGCCTTTTCGCCACCGGACAACAGGTGAATCGTGCTGTTCTTCTTGCCCGGTGGCCGCGCCATGATCTCGACGCCGGTATCGAGCAGGTCCTCCCCCACCATGTTCAGATAGGCATGGCCACCGCCGAATACCTTGGGAAAGAGTTCCTGCAGGCCGTTGTTGATCTTGTCGAAGGTTTCCTTGAACCGGGTACGTGTTTCCTTGTCGATCTTGCGGATGGCGTTCTGCAGGGTTTTCAGCGCCCGCTCCAGGTCCTCGTTCTGTTCATCCAGGTATACCTTGCGTTCTGACTGGGTGTCGTATTCATCGATGGCCGCCAGGTTGATCGGACCTAACCGGTTGATACGGTTACCAAGCTTCTCCAGTTCTTCCTCGCAGGTCTTTTCCGTAATCTCGTTTTCCTGGCCACTTTCCTGTTCACCTTTCTGATCGGCGATGCGCTTGAGCACCTGCTCCCTGTCATAACCGCTGTCGGACAACTGTTGCTCGAGGGCCGCGCGCTTCACGGTATCGCCTTCGATACTGAGACGCTTGTTGCTGAGTTCGTCACGAATGGCCTGCGATGCTTCCTGGGAGGCATTACGGGCGGTTTCCAGTTCCCGCTTCTGGTGGTCGATATCATCCACGCGTGCCTTGGCTTCACCGAGACCGCTTTCCAGGCCTAGGCGTTTTTCCAGTTTCTGCTCCAGCTCTTGCTTCAGGGCCGGGATGGGCACATCGGCCTGCTGCAGGTATTCCGACAGCTGCTGTTCGCGGTTCTTGTAGGATTCCACCTGGGTCGAGAGGCGATCCATGTTGTGCTGCAGGGATTCACGCTTTGCGGTCAGTGTCTGGTGCTGCAATGCCAGCCGGTGTGCTTCGTCCTTGTCCTTGACCGCCTGGTCACGCGCCGTGTCCAGGGCGGTGCGGTATTCGTCACGACTCTCGATCAGCACTTCGCGGCGCACGGTATGCTGCTCCATCTTGTCGAGGATGAATTCCAGGTTTTCACGAGATTTGCGGATATTTTCTTTCTCGGTCTCGAGCTGCTTTCCCAGCTCCTCGATTTCGACGGTCAGGCGCTCGCGGCGTTTTTCGGCCTGTTCGATCTTGGTCAACCGGGCAGATTTATCGGCGCTCAGCTCGGTGAGATCACGGTTGACCACGGTCAGTTCTTTCAGCAGGCCATCCCGGTCAGCCTCGAGCGTCTGCAGCAGGGCTTCTTCGTTCTTCAGTTTTTCCGCGGTCTGGGCGATTTGTGCCTCGGCATCGGCAATGCTGCCTTCCAGGGCTTCCAGCTCCTGCTGGCGCTGGATCACGCCGGCTTTCTCGTCGAAGCCCCTGGCTACACGCAGCCAGGAAGGGCCCAGCCAGATGCCTTCAGGCGTGACCAGGGATTCCCCGGCAACCAGGTTGCCCCGCTGGGCCATGGCATCTGCCAACGATTCGACGCAGTAGATGCCGGACAATAGAGCACTGAGATTCTGGGAGGAGCGAATCTTTTCCTGTAAGGGAGTGGCTTGCAGGCGGCCACTGGCGTCGGTGCTTGTGCCTTGCCAGGACGTGTCTATGAGTTGCAGGTTGCCGCCTGCAAACCCACCCAGCACGGCACTGACGGCATCGAAGCTGTCAATGCAAACGGCCTGCAGGCTTTCACCCAGGACCATTTCCATGGCGGCCTGCCACTTCTCCTCGACCTGGAGGTTGTCGCCCAACCTGGGCCTACCGGCCAGGTTGTTGCGCTCGAGCCAGCTGATCGCACTCTTGTCATTACGACCCAGGGCGGCCTTCTGCAGGGCCTCCAGCGAGGATTTCTGGCCCAGCATGGACTGCAGCCTGCTGCGCTTGTCATTCAATTCATTGTTGCTGTTGCGGATGGACTGCCTGGCACGGTCGATCTTTTCATTGAGTGCCTGGCGGCTGGCTTCCTGGGCTTCCTGGCGTGACATCATGTCACGCAGGCGCTCTTCCAGGTCCTGCAGGTCGGTGTCATCCGGCGTTTCCAGGTTTTCCAGCTCATGGCGCAGCGAATTGCGGCGCTGCTTGCCCCGGTCGACGATATTCTCCAGGTGGTTGATGCGCTCCTGTTCCACTTCCGCTTTCTGGGACGTTTCGGAGGCATCTTCGTTGAAGCGGTCCCATTCGAGCTGCCAGTTGGCCATCTTTTCTTCGGCCCTGGTCAGGGCGGCGATGGATGCCTGCTCGCACGAGGTGGCGGCCTGCAACTGCGGTTCCACTTCATCGACTTGGCTTTTCAGGGTAGCGATCTTGTCCAGGTCCAGGGCCAGTTCCTTCTGGAAGTGTTCCAGGGACTCCTTAATTTCGCCCAGGTCCAGTTCCAGCTGTTGCTTGCGCTGGCCCTGGTACTCGATGTTCTGCTCGATACGGGTGATCTCGCTGCCCAGGGAATAGTAGGTGCTCTGGATTTCCTGGTAAGCATCATTGGCCTCGATGCCCTCTTCGCGCATTTTCTCCATGTCCGCTTCCAGTGAGCGGGTCTTGGCGACGCTGGCTTCGAGTTTCACACCCAGCTCGGCGATCTTTTGCTGGGCATTGCTGACTGTTTCGTTCAGTCGCTGCCAGCGCAGGGCCTGCAGGTTGGCCGTGGTATCTCGTTCCTGCTGCTTGTAATCCTTGTAGCGCTCGGCAGCGCGGGCCTGCCGTTGCAGGTGCTGCAACTGGCGCTCGAGTTCTTCACGAATGTCAGTGAGGCGCTCGAGGTTTTCGCGGGTGCGCTTGATACGGTTTTCCGTTTCCCGGCGGCGTTCCTTGTACTTCGAAATACCAGCGGCTTCCTCGATGAAGACACGCAGTTCTTCCGGCTTGGATTCGATCAGGTTGGACACCATGCCCTGCTCGATAATCGAGTAGCTGCGCGGACCGAGACCGGTGCCGAGAAAGACATCCTGGATATCGCGACGCCGGCACTTGGTGCCGTTGAGCATGTAGGTGGATTGCGCTTCCGAGTTGACAATACGCTTGGCCGAGATTTCGTTGAAGGCGGCGTATTCACCCTTTACGGTGTGGTCGGAATTGTCGAAGATGAGTTCAACGGAGGCCTGGCCCACAGGTTTGCGGTTGGTGGAGCCGTTGAAGATGACGTCGGTGAGATTTTCGCCACGCAGCTTGCTGGCCGAGCTCTCGCCCATGACCCAGCGCACGGCATCAATGATGTTGGATTTGCCGCAGCCATTGGGGCCGACGACGGCGCAGAGATTACTGGGGAGGTTGACTGTGGTCGGGTCTACGAACGACTTGAATCCTGCGAGTTTAATGCTTTTTAGTCGCATTGATTGCGAATACCCTGACAGCGTTTAGGAAGAACAAAAAATCTACAAGAAGTTTATCTGATTCACCCGCCAAACACATCAATAAGTTATACACAGGGCGCGGTATTGCGCCCGTTTTACACAACTCGTCGAACTGCAAACCAGGCTTGGCAGGAAGAATATTTAGGCCAGCCCGGCATTCGGTGTTAGAATGCGCGCCCTGTTTTGTTGGCGCTTATAACAATCTGAATTACAAGCTGTTTTTGGTCGATTCCCGCGACCAGTCCAGCCCGGATCGATGAATATCCTGATACTGCTGATTATCTTTTTTGCCACGCTGGTCGCCATCCTTCTCCTGCGTCCGCTCGCGCGCAAGCTGGGTCTCATGGATGCACCCGGTGGCCGCAAAACACATACACGCCATACTCCCCTGATCGGTGGCCTCGGCATCACACTGGGACTGCTTGTTGCCGTGCTGCTGTTACCCGACCAGTATGCCCGCTATCACCTGCTCATGTTAATCGCCTTGCTGCTTGTACTGACAGGACTGGTGGATGATTACTTCCCCCTGCCTGCCGTGGTACGACTGGGCATCCAGATCCTCGCGGCATGGCTGATGGTGCACTTCGGCAACAACCAGCTCATCACCCTGGGCAAACTGGTGGGCGACTGGGAAATGTTTCTCGGACACTGGTCTTTACTCATGACTGTCTTTGCCACCGTGGGAGTCATCAACGCACTGAACATGATCGACGGCATGGACGGCCTTTCCGGTGGCATGCTGATGATCTGCCTGGCCTTCCTGGCCATTACGGCGGGCATCACCGGCGCCAATCCCGAGTTGCTGGCATTCACCTTGCTCCTAATGGCCTCCGTTGCTGCTTTCCTGGTGCTCAATTTCCGCTTCTGGCAGAAGAAGCCGGCACTGATCTACCTGGGTGACTCCGGCAGCACCACCCTGGGTTTCATCATGGCGTGGCTGCTGATCGAGAGCTCGCAAGCTACCGCCACCGGCGCACAGGTGTTTCCTGCTACCGTGGCCCTGTGGTTCCTGGCCATCCCGCTGATGGACACCGTGTATCTGTTCATTGCCCGCCCGCTAAGCGGAAAATCGCCGTTTGCACCCGGTACCGACCACCTGCACCACCTGCTGGCCAGCCTCGGCTGGTCACGTACGAAAGTCGTGCTGGTGATGTATCTCGCAGGAATAGTGCTGGGACTGGTCGGCCTGGTGGTCTTTGCCGTTCCGGCACTGGAAATGGTGTCCCTGTATGTCTTCCTGGCCCTGTTTGCCCTTTACAGTGCGGGCATCAGGTTAGCGGGAAGGAAAGGGATTAAATAGAGAAGGAATTGCGCTTCAGGAGGAAGCGCGGAGAGCGTCTGTTATCTGCGAGACCGCGGCAGACGGTGAGAAGGTACTGAGTGCCAGTTCCTTGCAACGCTGGCTGAGCGCAGCATCGGGCAGAGTCATACCCAGCAGGCGGTCGGCCTTTTGCCTGAGGGTCTCGACCGAATTGTCAGAGATCACCTCTCCCACCTTGTGTTCGACAATCATCTTCTCCAGGTCGTTGCCCGGGTTGATCGTCGCCAGCACCGGCAAACCGGCCTGCATGTAGGCAAGGAACTTGCCGGGGATGTTGTCATTGCGATGGCGGGGATCGAGAGCAATCAGGCCGACATGGCACTGGTGTAACAGCGGCGCGATTTCTTCTGGTGCAATTTCGTCCCGGAACAGGATGTTGTCGAGGCCCAGATCGGCGACTTGTTTGCGCAACCGGGCAACTGCAGTTCCCCTGCCCACGACCAGGAAACCGACGGTCGCATCCTGTCGATACGATTCGGCCAGGCGGATGAGAATATCCATGCCCTGCGCTATGCCGATATTGCCCGTGTAGACGAAGATCCGGCGTCCTGCCAGAGGCGTAAGGGCAATGTCGATACTACAGTTTTCCGCCATCTGTGGCGCCAGCCAGTTGCTCAGCACCTCTACCCTGCCCGGCAGGTCAGCATGTTCATGCTGGAAGTAGCCCAAGTTGGACAATGTCTGCACGCCGATGACATCAGCCTGGCGGTACTGGAATTTTTCCTTGCCCTTGAAATAGCGATAAATCATGCCGCGGCCTATCAGGCCCATGTCGACCGCCCATTCGGGGAAAATATCGCGCAGGATGAGATAGGACCGGCAGCCTGAGGCCTGCTTCAGTTTTTCCACCAGCCCCCCGAAGAAGATGGATGGGGAATACCAGACGACACCATCGTATTTCCTGTCGCTCAGGGGGGATTTGCGCAGGTTGCGGACCATGAAAGAAGACAGCAGGTGCTCGGCCAGGGCGCGGCGGGAATAGCTGACATCCTTGGTTTCCATGGCGCGAAGCCGCAGGATTCCGAGTTTGCCATCCTGCTGCAGGGACCAGGGTTTGGCGAGCGAGGCATCCGGCAACAAAACGGTCACCTGGTGGCCCTGATTAAGGATTTCGGCGACGAGGTCCCTGATCTGGACCGCGCCGGATGTTTTCATGGGGGGGTACGCGTCAGCGACCAGGGCGATATGCATGTCAGGCTTCGATGCGCTTGCACCACTCCCACGTGCTTTCACACATGGTGGCAAGGTTACGGGTTGCTTCCCAATTCATGATTGCCTTCGCTTTATCGCAGTTGGCATAACATGCCGGAACGTCTCCCGGTCTTCTCGGGGCCATGCGCAACGGTATTTCACCATCTATCACCTGTTCGAATGTCCTGACCAGATCGAGCACGCTCACACCATGCCCGGTAGCGAGGTTAATAGCAGTACAGCCACTGTTTTCTTCAAGGTAATTGAGTGTATTGATGTGACCTTCTGCAAGATCCATTATGTGGATATAGTCCCGTAGGCAGGTACCGTCGGGTGTATCGTAATCATTCCCGTATATTTCCAGAAACTCCCGTTTTCTGGTCAGTACCCTGGCAATCATGGGCATAAGGTTGGCCCGCAAGGCTTTGGGGTTGTCGCCGAGCAGTCCGGACGGATGTGAACCCACGGGGTTGAAGTAACGAAGACAGGCTACTTGCCACCGCTCGTCCGTTTCACATTTTTTGGCGAGCAGTTTTTCCACCTGTATCTTGCTGTCCGCATAAGGATTGACGGAACGGATCGGGTGCTCTTCATCCAGTGGAAGGTACTCAGGCTCTCCATAAACGGTTGCACTACTGCTGAATACCAGTCTGAAGATTCCTGCTTTCTCCATGCCGTCCAGTAGGCTGCGGCTGCCTTCCACGTTATTGTCGAAGTACAGCTCCGGGTTGCTGACGGACTCCTCTACGCTCTTCAGGCCGGCCAGGTGAATCACGGCATTAATGTCATGTTTCGTGATTACCTCCTCAACCAACCCGGAATCGCGCACATCCCCTGTGATACAGACGGGATCTGAGCCGATGATTTTCCCCAGATTAACGAGGGCGCCACGGTCACTGTTGGAGAAGTTGTCCAGAAGTATGCATTCGTGCCCCGCCGCTTGGGCACATACGGCTATATGAGTGCCAATATAACCGGCACCCCCGGTAAGAAGTATTTTGGACATATATCGGATTTAAAGGGAAAACTTGCGCGTGTATGTCAGCGCTTCTGCCAAACCTTCCGGTTCACATAATCGGTATAACTGTGAATGATCCTCAGCACCTTGTCGGAAACGTTGGTATCCTGGTAATCGCGCACTACTTGCAACTGACGTTCATCCCCCCTGCCCTGGTCGGCAAGGATGTCGAGTGACTGCCTGATGCGCGTCCAGTTCATGCCGGTCATCATCACGGCCCCCTCTTCCATGCCTTCCGGACGCTCATGCGCCTCCCTGATATTCAGTCCCGGAAAGTTAAGTATGGAGGATTCTTCAGTGATGGTGCCGCTGTCCGAAAGCACAGCCCTGGCATGCATCTGGAGGTGCACGTAGTCGGTGAAACCCAGCGGTTTGAGAAATTGAATATTTTTTGAGAATTGTAGCCCGCTAGACTCGATTTTTTTACGTGTCCTTGGATGTGTGGACACGATAACCGGCATATCGTATTCCTCGACAAGGTGATTCAGCACATTGGCGAAAGCGGCAAAGTTGACTTCGGCATCAATATTTTCTTCACGATGGCAGCTGACGAGGAAGTAACGTCCATTTCCAAGAGACAGATCCTTCAGCACTCCTGATTTCTCGATCCGGGGCCTGTAGTACGTCAGCACTTCAGCCATTGGGCTGCCGGTTTTAATGACCTGGTCTGCCGGAATGCCTTCACGTATGAGGTAATCCCGGGCAATGGTACTGTAAGTGAGATTGATGTCCGCCAGGTGGTCTACAATCTTGCGATTAATTTCTTCGGGTACCCGTTGATCGAAACAACGATTGCCTGCCTCCATGTGGAAAACCGGTATCTTTTTGCGCTTGGCAGCCAGCGCCACGAGTGCGCTGTTGGTATCACCCAATACCAGGAGAGCGTCAGGAGACTCTTCATCCAGAACCTTGTCTGCCCTGATAATACAATTTCCTATCGTTTCAAGAGCAGATTCACCAGCAGCCTCGAGAAAATGATCAGGTTTCCTGAGATCCAGGTCATCAAAAAAAATCTGATTGAGCTCATAATCATAGTTCTGTCCTGTATGCACCATGACATGGTTGCAATACTCATCAAGCCTGGCCAGCACCCTGGACAAGCGAATGATTTCCGGTCGCGTCCCGAAAGAAGTCATTACCTTGAGTTTTGCCATATCGATCAAATCTCCCCTGGAATTGTGTCCGGTCGATTCTTGTCGAATACTTCACTTGACCAGAGCAGGACGACAAGTAATTCATTCCCGATATTAGTGACATCATGTGTCCAGCCAGGTATCGACTCCACCACTGAATGTTTGCTGGCAGAAATTTCAAGCTCATGGTATTTGTCATTCAGCAAATGCCGATACCTGAATCGTGCAGTCCCCTGGACAACCAGAAACTTCTCTGTTTTGGTGTGATGGTAGTGTTGGCCACGTGTTGCACCGGGCTTGGCGGTGAAATACGATACCTGGCCGCTATCCCCGGTCTTGATGAACTCGACAAAATTTCCCCGTGTATCGGTGTTTGAGACAAGGGGATATGAAAAATCCGACTCGTCAAGATAGCTGGTATAGGTTGCATAAAGGGCCCGCTTAAAGCCCGTCCCCACTGCATCCACTTGCAAACTGGTCCGACTGCTCGCAAACCCTTTCAGCAGTTCGACCAGGGTTTTCAGCGTAACTTCATAAACAGGCTCTACATTGACAAATACTGCCTGGCCGCGATTTGCGCTTCCTCCAGTAAGATACGTCACAAAACTGTCTACAAGGTCGTCAATATAATTGAGCCGAATAACTGCTTCCTCGTCGTCTACCCGAATTGGCAGACCGTGACTAATGTTGTGACAAAAGGTAGCCACTACTGAATTGTAATTTGGTCGACACCACTTGCCCATAATATTTGGCAAGCGGAAAATCGTTACAGCGCTATCTGTCGCATTCGCGTAAGAGGCCAGCACATCCTCCGCATCTTTTTTGCTTTTCCCATAAGGAGAGTCATTTGCAGCCTGGATTGATGATGTGAAAAGTATAGGCAAGGACCTCCCGCTTTCTGCTGCGATTTGGCAGATAGTTGCAGTCAGGTCCTTGTTACCGGCTTGAAATTCATCTTCATTTTTCGGGCGGTTTACGCCTGCCAGGTGCACGATCGCATCTGCAACCGCGATCTTGTATGCGAGGTTTCCTTCATCATCCTCACGCGTAAAAGACAGGATTTCCAGACCAGGGATGGTACTTAATCGACAAATCAGGTTTTTGCCGATAAAGCCATTGGCCCCAGTAATCAATACTTTCATCGGTTATTCTTCAGGTTGCGGGTTGCTGCCGCCCAAGGTGTCCTGTATGTAAGGCAGGGTTAACAGCAGTGCTTTCATTTCTTCGACGTCAAGTCGCTTGGTATTATGGGACGTATAATCCTGTTGTTCCGATATTTTCCCGATGCCTTCTTCGACATAAGAAGAATAATTAAGATCCCTTGTATCCGGTTTTACACAATAATAATTCTCCAGATCGAGCGCAATGTCCATTTCTTCCCGCGATAGCAATGTTTCGTATAGCTTTTCTCCGTGTCTCGTACCTATAATTTTTACCGGATGATCAGGACAGCCGAACACGCTCTTGATGGCATCGACCAGCGTTTTGATTGTGACTGCAGGAGCTTTCTGGACAAATATTTCGCCATTACCGCCGTTTTTCAGGGCAAAAAGTACCAAGTCTACGGAATCCTCCAGTGACATCATGAAACGGGTCATATCAGGGTCTGTTATTGTAATTGGCTCTCCTGACTGTATCTGGTTTACAAAAAGCGGTATTACCGAATTTCGTGAAGCCATGACATTGCCATAACGAGTACAACAACCAGTTGTATTACTGGAATCTAGATTTCTGATCTTTGCAATCAGAATCTTTTCCATCATTGCCTTTGATATTCCCATGGCATTTATCGGGTATACGGCTTTATCGGTGCTCAGGCAGACTACTTTGCCTACCTTGTTCTGGATTGCGCAGTCCAGGAGATTCTCGGTACCCAGTATATTCGTCTTTACTGCTTCAGTAGGGAAAAACTCACACGAAGGCACTTGTTTTAATGCTGCCGCATGGAATATGTAGTCAACGCTTTCCGTCGCTGACAAAAGACTCATCTTGTCCCGAACATCCCCAATATAAAATTTGAATATTTTATTATTCAGTTTTTTCCGCAAATCATCCTGTTTTTTCTCATCGCGACTAAAAATGCGGATTTCCCGGGCGCCGGCATCAATCAGCCTGTTCAGTACGGCATTTCCGAATGAACCGGTTCCTCCGGTAATCAGCAAGCTCTTGTCTTTGAAGTCATACATATTTTCTTGTTCCACACTTATAAAACATTTCAGGCATTGCCTAGACTGGCGATAGATGTCCAGGTCTCGGCTGAGGATTTGGCCAGATCGAAGTATTTTATGCGCTCCTGAGCCAATCGAGAAATCTTTGCTCGTAAATCTTCTTTTGCCAGCAATTCACATAGCGCACTGCAAATATCTTCGGGGTCATTTGGGTCAAAATATAGCACGGCATCGCCCGCAACCTCCGGCATGGGAGGACACTTTGAACATGCAATGGGCTGACCTGCCGCCATGGCTTCCAGGAGGATAAACGGGCAGTTTTCCGTCTGGGATGCAAAAATGTTGATTTCGGCTCCTGCATACAGGGTCGCCAACTGCTGCTTTCCAACTTGACCAGTCAGCACTACATCTTCCTGCAAGCTCAATTCTTCAATAAGCCGCCTCACCTTGTTCTCATACGGGTCATAGGACGATCCAACCAGGAAAAGCTGGTAAGGCACTTTAAGCTTTGTTTTCAACAGCGCAAAGGCCTTGATTACTTCCAATTGCGATTTGTAAACGTCCAGCGTCGAAACGTACAAAAGGTATTTTACTGAATTCGTGACTTGTTCTTTCAGCCCGACTTGCTGCACGAATTGGATGCCATGGGGGATCAGGACAGCCCTTTTTATTTTTCCACGGCAAATTCGGATAGCGGTATCGCGAGCAAATTCCGAAAGAAAAATTACCAGGTCCGCAGATACCATGCTATTAACAAATACACGTTTCAGGAGCATATTCCTGAGACGCATCGCCGAGATTCCGTATTTCCTTAATTGCAGACCATCGAAAGGCAGCATGTTCTGGAATGTCATGACCGTCCTGACCTGCTTTCCGATTTTCGTCCCCGGATTGATATTGATGGAACCACCAGGACAAAAGTAGATGTCGATGCCGTATTTGGCAATCAATTCAACGACATGGCGCTTTTCCCAGAAATAACGCAAGTAGGGATTATTAACGACTCGCTCATCTACTTCGATCGGAATGACGCGGTCACGCTCAGGCAATTCGAAATTGGCACTTTTGAGGAAATATATTGTCTCTATAGCAGGGTCGATTTCACCATCCAGCAGGTTCCTGATATAGGTTTGCCCCCCACCAAGCCGCGCAGAGATGGCATTAACCAATATTTTCATTTTTACTTATAACGAGTAGTTAAAAAAAGTTTCAATAGAGCAAAAATGATTAACATAACGCATGGAAAAAGAAATGAAATATCTAGATGGTGAACGGCAGCTTTCAGATACTTTATAGTTAGTGTGAATTCATTATTTTTGTAGTTAGCCTTACCTTTTATATATGCCAGTAACGCCTTAGCCTTTCTACGGTCACTGACTGGCACTCTTTGGAGATACTTATTCAGAACATTTTCCAGTGGAATGGTTCGATCTACGGATTCCGACATATTCGAATTATGAATTCTATATGTGCCAAGACAAGTTTTTATGCAGTAGAATTTTTCCGTTATTTGTGACAATGCCAACCATGTATTGTAATCCTCGGCTGTAACCAGATCCTTGTCCTCACTTATAAAGCCCGCTTTCTGTATTACTTTCTTACTGACAAACACTGATGAATTTATAATAGGGTTCCCCCTAACAAGCAGGTCACGAAATACGGGGGTAGATACCTGCCAGCTTTTGGTAAGTTTGCGTGAGAAATAATCATGCTTAGATCGTAAGATAACCATCGGATGATAAATCACATCATATCCTTGCCTGCCCATTTGCAAGCAAGACTCGATTTTCGTTGATTCCCAATAGTCGTCGGCATCCAGAAACGCTAACCATTCTCCCCGGCTGTGCTTGATACCTAGATTTCGGGATGCTGCTATTATTCCGTTGTTTTCTGTCGCAAAAAATGAAATTCGGCTATCGTCGTAGCCAGTCACAACTTCTTGGGTATTGTCAGTCGAGTTATTGTCAACAATCAGTAATTCCCAATGAGGGTAAGACTGTGACAAAACAGATTCAATAGCCTGCGCTAAAAAAGAAGCGCAGTTATAAGAAGGCATGATTATTGAAACCAGCCCATTCCTGACAATCAATTGACGCTCTTATTTTTTACCGAACATTGTTTTGCAATATTTCAATAACTTAGTCAATTCCTGTTTATAATCGGACATGTTGCCTAATTGCCGAATCATATCTGAAGGAACTATCTTAAGGTCACGAGCATATTCCGCCTCGTCATGTTTGTTGACATGGATTTGAGGTATAAATCCGTTCAGCTTTTCACATACTACCTGAATCTGTTCTGCGAATTGAAGAACTGACAAGGACTTGCCTTCAGAGAGGTTAAAGGCACCTTGAATTTTAAAACTTGGTTGAATAAGAACTTCTATGTCCTTACAAAGCTTATCGACGCTAACAAAATCCCGTAGTTGGCATCCATTACTTGTTAGTTTTAGGGAGCCGTTAACAACGGCCTGCTTGCAGAGATCGTTTGCAAGTAGAGTCCAACAATTTGCATCTTTATGTACGGGGCTGCCGAAACAATTGGTCAGACGAAGTACAATACCTGATGTATAAGATTTCGAACAGGCATGTAGCGAAGCCTGTTCCCCAGCCAAATGAGTAGTAGCATATGGATGAAGATTCATTGGACACGTGTCATCGGTGATATGCCCGGACAGAAGATCAGAGTAAACGTGAGCGGTAGACAAATAGATAAATTTTTTTACACCTGAGTTTGCCGCAGCCCTCGCCAAATTTGATGAGAAAACTCCGTTGTACTCCAGCGCAAAGGATGGGTTTTTTTGACAATCTCGAGCGTTAAGACCAGCCGCATGGATCAGGACATCAACAGTCGCACAAATTCGATTCAAATCTTCGTAGTCGTTCCAGGTGACAGGGACCACTTCCGCTTCCGGCAACCATTCCGGTGCATCACGATGTCGAGCACTACCCAAAGCGATGGAATGACCTGCTTCAAAAAAAAACCTAGCTAACCTGCCGCCGAGAAAGCCGAATCCGCCAACGATCAGGATTTTCATGATGACATTTACATCGCCCAGGGCGCACCATCTTGCCAGAGCTTTTCCAGCAAATCATGATCACGCTTCGTATCCATACAGTGCCAAAATCCGTTATGCTTATAAGCCATAAGTTGCCCAGCTTCTGTGATTCTAGTTAAGGGTTCTCTTTCAAGCATAATATTATCGCCATCTATATAGTCAAAAAACGCTGGCTCGATTACAAAAAAACCCCCATTGATCCAGCCGTCATGAAGTTGTGGCTTTTCAACAAACCTTGTTATCTGATTGCCGGCTAATTCTAGTTCACCAAATCTTGCGGCTGGACGGACAGCAGTCATAGTAACCATTTTACCGTGTGAGTGATGGAATTTTAGCAGTTCACTCAGATTTATATCAGAGACTCCATCACCATAGGTAAGCATGAAAGGCTCATCACCGATAAAGTCTCTCATGCGTTTTACCCTGCCTCCAGTCATAGTCTCGTCACCAGTATGGACAAGCGTCACCTTCCAATCTACTGAATTTATTTGGTGAGGCGTGATAGTTCCCTTTGACAATTCCACAGTAAAATCGGAGGACAGTGAATGATAATTCAAGAAAAATTCTTTAATAACCTCCGCTTTGTAACCAAGTGCAACATAAAAGTCTTTCATATCATAATGAGAATAAATGTTCATTATGTGCCAAAGGATAGGTTTCCCCCCCACCGGTATCATGGGCTTGGGAATGACTTCTGTATATTCCGATAGGCGGGTTCCAAATCCACCCGCAAGAATTATTACTTTCATTACTAACCCTTTTACTTGTAATCAGCGATGCTTGATTTCCCAGTTATACGGTATATATGAATCAAAAGCTGAGCGCCTTATTATTTCGTCCGGACTATGAGGCAAAGTAGAGCAATTAGCGACTATTGCCGTCTTGGTACCTACACATTTAAATCCATTCCAGATTAGTGGCGGAACAGTGACCAACATATAATTTTCAGGAGAAATAAAAAATTCTTGTATTTGCCCCTTTGTTGGACTGTCTTCTCTGTCGTCAAATAGTACGAACTTTATTTCTCCAAAAATTACGGCATAATTTAAAGTCATTTTCTTATGCAAATGCCAAGCTTTTATTACGCCTGGGTGCGTGCTGGAGAAATACACCTCTCCAAACCTGGAAAAAACTGGAGAATCTTCGCGTATCATGTGCATAACTTTTCCCCTTTCATCGAATATTTGCTTAAGGGGAGTTAATATCACACCATCAATCATGATAGCTCCGGAAAAAATTCTAGAATTTGCCCTTTTGTTATCTCTTTTACCGACTTACCTTCAAAATAATCCTTGTACCACAAAGCAGTTTGTTCAACACTTTTTTCTACACCCCATCTGGGTGCCCAGCCAAGAACATGATGAGCCTTCTCACAATTTAGCTGAAGTAGCGTCGCCTCATGTACACTAGAAGCTGCATCTGCATTGATCACTTCACCCTGTTCCAGATGTTTTATAAGTGTATCGGCCACTTCCTTCACTGTTTTCACAACATTTGTACTAGGGCCAAAATTCCATGCCCCCCGGTATTTTAGACCATCCTCATATAGTTTTTCTGCAAGGAGAAGATACCCTGATAAAGGTTCTAATACATGCTGCCAGGGTCGCGTAGCATTCGGGCTACGCAATTCTAAGGGCACACCCGCCTGAACTGCGCGGATACAATCGGGTATGATGCGGTCGACCGCCCAATCTCCCCCGCCTATCACATTGCCTGCCCGCACACTGGCCAACCCTGTCCCTAGCCTGTCTTCGTAAAATGAGCGCAGATATGATGAAAAAACTATTTCAGCAGCAGCTTTGGAAGCACTGTAAGGATCCCGACCGCCGAGCTTGTCCGTTTCCTTATATCCCCACACCCATTCAACATTTTCATAACACTTGTCTGAAGTAATGTAGACCAAAGACTTAATTGAATCACAGTGCCTACAAGCTTCTAGCAGATTAGCCGAGCCAAGGATGTTCGTAGAAAAGGTGGAAATCGGATCCTCATAAGATGGCCGTACTAGCGCCTGAGCCGCCATGTGAAACACGAAGTCAGGCTCGAAATCTGTCAAGGTCTCCGTCAGATGTGATAAGTCCCGTATATCGCCTATGACATGTCTAATCTGTTTCCTTAGCCCAAGTAGGTCAAAGTGACTAATTTCCGTAGCTGGTTCAAGGGCATAGCCGAGCACATCAGCACCGCACAAATTCAATAAGCTAGCAAGCCAAGACCCCTTGAACCCTGTATGGCCGGTAATAAATACACGTTTCTCTTTAAATAAATTCTTCAATCTATTTTCTGGCATGAGTCGGCCTGTAGCTGATGATAGTGTCTATAAATTAGAAAGCATTTGACTGAGTTGTGAGCGTAACTGTTCACGATGTTCAGATAACGGATCGTTCGCAATGGCACTGCGGACCAATTCGAAGAACTCATACATACACTTCCGGACTTTTTCTTCACTGGCACCCTTCTGCTGCCAACAAAGTTCAGTTAATGCATACTCTAGATCCGAAGTCCATGCTGAAACTGACCTTACATGCTCCATAATCCAGTCATGAAAAGATTTGTTATATAGTTTTTCAGTAATCCAAATGACTTCCATATTCCACATTGCTGTCGATAGGGAAAATCTCTTATCCAGATTGTTGGAAATGCAGCCGGTCAAGAAAGTATCGATCATAGATGTCAGAGGACTTAGGGCTATACTCCACTCCGCATCAGCAGTGATCTTCGCACCCCCGTTTACCTGGATAATTCCAGGTTCATTTGAAAAATCCAATGTGATATTTTCATTTTGTAACTGAACATCTATTTTGCGAACACGCTCGCTGTGATTACGTTTAATATTAATGCTGCAAGGTACCTGACGATTCACATTATAGTCGATACTGACAGCTGCCCCTCCCCGGGAAAGCCGAACGTCTCTGCACTCAATCATCTTTACCACTAACAACCTGGAAATAATCGCGAGGATATGCGGGAGGCTATCAGTAATAAGTTTCAACCGAGGATCAAAGTGTGATTTTTCGCCGTGGCGAATTTCTTCCTCTCTGTCAGCCCAATTGATCAAAATTGATTTTAACGCCATACCCTGGCTTATTCTTACGGCAAAATTATTGATGTACCGTGTAAATAAAAAAACATTCGAAACCGCTATGTTACTGGCTCTGAATGCCGCCAGCTCACTAAGACTAGCACCCGATATGGAATCCGGTACAACAGGCTTCTCAATCAATACCGGCCACCCTCTGGAAATAACCTGGCATGCTGCCATATAGTGATCGTCAGCACGGTTAACGACAAATACGGCGTTATTGTTGCCTTCCGAAATTGATTGGAAATCTTCTGACACGGACACTGCTATCCCATGGATATTGTTTTGTACCCAGTCAGACATGAATCTATGATTATGTCGTGAACAAACATGAATCGTAGTAGAACTTGGCAAAATATCTGCCAGGATATGCAAGTAGACTCTTGCCCATCTGCCTCCTCCGATAATCACAATGTTATCGGGGAAGACTGTGTCTGTAATCAAAACTTAGTGTGCCCTTACTCATGCTCCACGAAATCAGAGCGCTCAAGGATATTAACGATTTCGCCCTTATACCCGGCATCACGGAGATATACTGCTATCTCATCTGCTATATGCCAGGCAAAATTTAGGATTGGAAGATCTTTATTGGATTCCGCAAATAAATCGGTATCAGAAAAAATTGGTATTTTTGTCCCCGGAATATAATTGCCCAATTTTAGGGAACCAGGTTTTTCATAAACTGCAGAAATAGAAGTTTCATCTAAGCCTAGGAGCTTGACTAAAATGGCAGCTCTCCCGGGAAAGGCCTTGGCCCTGAGTTTTCCATATTGTGAGACAAGCTTGTATATGACAGAGGACTTTTTATTATGCCAGCGCAGTATATTGTTCCGCTGGGCGGAAAAAAGTCGAGAGAATTCTTTCTCCTGCTCGAGCCTAGCGGTTAAATTCCCACCTATTCCAGCATGCTTACTAGTGGCATCGGCGATGAAAACACGGATATTTCCTCCGTATCTGGATGGAAATTCACAATTTATTAAATCCATACCCAGCTTCCGGGAAATAATGGCAAAGGAATTCAGGCTGTAAGTTCTCGGATGTTCATGGTAAAAAGTGTCAAACTGCATACCAGACAAAACGGATCCTAGATAATGGTTTTCGATTACGAGCACCGTGTTTTTACCAACCAGTTTGGCCAGTGCGCGAATTAAGCCACGCAAATCCTCTATATGGGCAAAAACATTGGTAAAAGTGATAACGTCAGGTTTGCCATGTTCAATAAGCAGTTCTTCTGCTAAAGCTTCGGTAAAATAATCATTGACAATACAATGTCCCTTGCCTTCAGCATCACTTGCGGCACCCGTTGGCTCCACGCCAATGGTAATTGCTCCATGATTCCTAAAAAACCCGAGAAGACTGCCGTCATTGCAGCCAATATCAAGAACGGTTTTACCGGATAAAGAACCAAACTTCTCCACATATGAGGCTACCAGGCTTTCCATACCTTTCAGGACATCTCCGGTGAATCTGGCGCGATAATGGTATTCTCGGGGAAATAAAACACGTTTCGGTATCTGGAATCTCTGATGCGCTGTACAACAATCTTCGCAATAAAGAATTTCAATTGGATATTCCTCACATACCCTGGAATCGCCATTTCTTATGAGGTCATCGCACATCGGGTGCAACCCAAGATCAAGTACAGGCACCAGGACTCTGTTCCCACAGACCTCGCAATCAGATATTTCATGTAGCGTTTCAGTCAAGACTTACCCTCATTTTATTTGAATATCTTGGCAATTCTTTTTGCCAATGCCGAAAAGATTGAATAGTAAAAATTGGGATAAAATGAATTAGTTAGTATCAATTTGAATGGACTTATATAGGAAAATCCTGAAACTTTGCTGTTGCGAATAAGAAAATACAAATCTTGAGCGAAGTATTTCAAAGCAAAATTCCTGCAAACATAATAACTGCAAAAGGAAAGACCAATTTCTCTGTAAATTTCTAGCGCTTGAATTAGCCTCACACTTCTAACAAGGGGGTACATAGCAATCCATTCCCTAACCCCTGCTAAGCAAATACTTAAGGGTCGAGGATTAAAGTATGCCTGTGAATCAGCGAATGCCATGGCAAATATCTTCACATGGGGAAAAGTATTATCAAAGTGTGAGAACGTTCGGTTATCTTTAATTGCGTCAACGTCTAGAACATGTTTATGCTCGTCCCACAAGGACTTCCTAAATACAGATAGAAACATCCCTCCAAGAAAATCAAAGGAAATCTTCGGATTTATCAGATCAAGGAATGGTAGCCTGCCCTCCACGTCATAATCGGAAAAACGAACCATGGAAAGCGGTAGGTTGCATGTATTAAAGGGATGTTCATATTGCTCTATTAAATTATTGTCAAGATGGTACGAATTGGCATAGATAAAATCTACGTCAGGGTTTTCATTTATCAATTGAATGAGTCTCTGAATACCGTCGGGCATAACAAGATCATCATCACCAAGCAGCCATGCAAATTCACCAGTCGCCATTGAAACCACTTTCAAAAAGTTTCTTGGTATACCGATGTTTTCAACATTCTTGCTATAGCTAATCGGAAGCTTCCCCTGCATATGCCGAACCACTTGTTCGGTGTCATCGGTCGAATTGTTGTCTGACACGCATATTTCAAAGTCTATTTTTGACTGTTCTGTGGCAATAAAAATTGAATATAGACAGTTTTCAAGCTGCCTGGAACGGTTGAAAGTGGGAATACAAACGGACAACTTCACCATAAATGCTAAAAGTATCTAAATCTTATACAAATAGAACGTAATTTCATCCAGTGGGAATATATGACTAAGATAGTACTCGTAGCGTTCCGGCCACTTATTTGCCAGTTTAACTACAACCCGCCTCAACCAGCCGTTCTCATATGCTTCATTGAATGCAATACGTTTCACCTTGAACCGTGTATCAACGTAGTCATATTGCTGACAAATGATGTGATCTGGGTCATAATAGGAAAACGAATTTACGGAAAAAAATCGCTTGTGCGTCGGGTCGATAAATGCCCAGACAGAACGGAAATATGGCACGATAACTTTGACTTCTCCACCAGGTTTAAGGATACGATGGATCTCTGCCATTACAGACATAGGTTCATCCAGATGTTCAAGAACATTATCCATGTAAACTTCGTCTACACTAGCTTCATCGAAAGGATACGGAAACGTATTAAGGTCATGTATGACATCAGCATGGTGTCGATCTGAGAAATCGACGCCTATTGCTCCTTCTCTTTTGCTCTTCCCACACCCAAGATCTAGGACTTTCTTTCGCACGCATTTACTCATAAAGCTAACTGAGATATTGTTAATATAGATTTAATCATCAATCCTAACCCTAATTTACAGATATTAAATTCTTAATCGTCCGAATCGGCGCTTTCTCGGTTCTGGCGAACAACGAACAAAATCTTTTCCTAGCGGCCTGAACGTGATCTGAAAGCCACCAATCTCCTATATTCTCCCACCATTTGTTTATATGTTGTGCTGCATTTACCTCATCAAAAAAAATTAAACCAGCATCTTTCAAATATTCATATTCACACAGTACGCCGTCTTCAACATGATCCAGGCCACTCCTCCAGAAACCGATAGTCGGTATATTCATGCTAAAGTTTTCTAATAACCCAGTTGAGTCATAGGAATACACCACAATCCTTGCACCATCAATTAGTTTCCTAATCGGCAATTTGCCTAGCTCATAGGATAATTCGGGAAATTTGTCATACCATTCTTCTTGATCATTCGTACGAACATTCAAATGTCCTGGTGGAAACCGAACCACCATATTCTTTGAAACAGGTTCACTTACTGATGCAGCAAAGTCAAAAATAGAGTTCATATACTGTTTTCTTTCGAAGCTCGTGTCCCATGTCATTACCATTGGTGTTTCCGCTGCATGTATAAATAGCAAATATCCTTTGGAATCGTGTCCCCATGTCTTGCCAGCGGTTTTAAGCACAAATCCAGGGAGTATGTTGTACTTATTCTTCCAGGAACCCCAGCTAATAAATCCGTCACAAGTCCTTATCTCCGTTAATTCAGTATTTCCTATATATGTCCCATAGTTATTTCCATGCTGCCCAACAAAATATTTGGTGCCATTTTCACATTTTCTTGCGGTCCACTCCTTAAAAACCTCATTAAACATAAAGTCATTTGATGTGAATATGAACTTTGGACTTTTAGGTAGCTTCGCATGTTTTGAGAGTGATACAAGATTCTGGTAATTCTCCATAAAGCAGTCTGGGATAAAATCTGCAATAAGGTCTAAAACAATTTTTTCGAATTCACTTGAAACAGAAAAATTGACGGAAAAATTATCCCGATCTGGTTCTGATTCAAAATTAATTGGACAATCTGGGACCTGCCAAAATTGCGGAACTTGTCCCAGCATAACCTGCAGTTTTAATTCTTCTTGCAATGGTAAATAGCTGTTCCTAATGACACTGTAGGACTCTCCTGAGAAAATATGCAAAAAGAGACCTAATTTTTCCTTAATTCTTGATCTTAGAGATGTAGGATTAAGATCTCCTCGGGCCATTACAAATTTCTTGTCATCAATTTCACTAACTATATCAAATTCACAGTGGGCAGGTTTCAAAAGAGATATTAGTCGTGAAAATAAGTGGTGGTTCCAAGATGGATCATTGCACGCCTTGATAAATTCCAATGTATCATTCGTAGAAAAATTATAAGAGGTAGTATCATAGAGATTGATTTTATAATTATTTGATATTCCAAAAATATTAGTTAACACATAATATCTATTTAATATCACGCTTAGCCACAATTTAAGCCAGTGACCCAACAGGATTTCCCAGTACCTAGTAGAATTCTCTACTCCATGAAAGTCGTTCAGCGCAGACGTCAAGATCTCCAAAAGTATTTCATATAGATTTTGAATTTTTTTATTGTCTTGCACCCGCTGTTCGTGATTCAAACCGTAAGGCTCTACTAAGGAATATTCCATCCGTCTCCAGACATGCTTTCGGTCATTTTTCAGACACCAGTTGCCCAAGAACAACACCGGTTCATCAAATTTCCAGGTCCTTTCATCAGCAGTAAGACAAAGAAAAACTTTAGTAGGCTGTATATTCATAGGTAAAACGAATAATTTAATTCAGGAGAAATTGTCAAACTCAAGCAAAATGACTGGTGATCATAATGCATGAATTTTGTTAAGCGATTCCGCTACTGCAGGAAATAATTTTTAAGTTGAGGTCGTTCAAGTAGTGATAATCGTAATACGATATTTTTTGATCATCCCAGTATCATTCCGACAATACATAGTTATAACCTGTCCATATCTACGACCTGTCATATAAGGCGCTACTGACCCATTAAGAGGACAGATTCGTGGAGCTCTGTGGTACGCTTATTAATTGTTGTAGCAAGAAACAAGGAGAGAGTACTCATCGAATTAGTGTTTATCTTATTTCAGGATATTTTTTTGAAGATTTCGAATGAAGCAGTAATATCACGTTTTTCTGACTTCTACGGTATTTAAGTCAGCAGTGAATCGAAATGACTAGATGACAAATCCATGCCAAGCATGATTCTTAAAATATCTAATTCTGGAATAATAGCTATCACTGTCAGATCTATGAAAAAATATTTTTAGCAAATTTCTGCTTACAAGCTTTTTTTAGGTCTTCAGTGTGTTTTTATTACTTACAATTTTGCTACCACCAAGAATTCTGGACGCATTTATCCTGAATACAACCGCTATACTCAGTTCAGCCGCCTGAACCCGCCATGGCAAACCGGCCCATCAAGGAGTTCCCAAATATTTCGCCCCGACTCGCATTCGGCTACAGTTTTGAACAGGTTTTCGAGTTCGTTGAAATAATGTTCCACGATTTCAGGCGTATGCTCAGTGCAAACATAAACGCAGTTACTCGCCAAGATACCTTTTTTAAGCATTTCCTGGGTTATATATGTTTTGTATGCCAGTGAGTTTTCACTTTTTATGGTGAATCCGGTAAGTGCTGGCAGCCCCCACGTTTCAATTGAAACCCCGTGCATCAAGGCCATTTGATTCCACCTTTGGGTGATCTCCAGGCCAGTTCTGGTAATAGTCTCCCAGGATTTAATGTCGTTCATTACTTCCAGGGTCTTAAGCGCGGCAGCGGGACCAATTCGCTCGGTCCAGAAAGTACTACTGATGAATGTCGATTGAGCTGCATCCATTACTTCACGGCGCCCAATAATTGCCGTTATCGCATAACCGTTTCCCAGCGCCTTGCCAAAAATTGCTATATCCGGATCGACTCCATACTTTTTATGTAGTCCTCCATAGGTTTCTCTGAACCCGGACGTACACTCATCGAATACGAGGACGATATTTCTGTCGGTTGCCAATTTTCTGACTTTACCGAGGAAGTTATCTTCCGGACCGAAGTTTCTGGAAACCTCCATCTTTATTACACCGATATCATGCTCTCTGACGAGTCCCTCGAGTTCCTGAAAGTTGTTATAGGAAAATGGGAAAACGGTTTCCCTGAGATTTCGAGGCACACCTTTCGGCTCAAGGCCTGGCAACAGATGACCATCAAGACTAGCATCATCGCTGAGGTTCGCCGACAAGTACCAGTCATGCCAGCCATGGTACCCACAGATCGCTACTTTATCCTTTCCGGACGCGGCCCTGGCAATACGTATAGCAATTGCGTTGGACTCTCCGCCGGTTCTTCCCAATCTCACCATGTCCGCCCAGGGGTGCAATTCGATCAGCTTTTCAGCGAGGAGCACCTCTTCAGGGCAATTGAATGTCGACATGTTGCCATGTGATACGACCTCAGTTACGGATGCATCTACCTCCGGATGTCCATAACCGAGAATATTTGTGCCTATTCCCATAATAGACATATCCAAATATTCAACGCCATCAAGGTCCCATACCTTGCACCCTTTTGACTTTGAATAATAGGCAGGCCACCTCTCAGGTAAAAACATCTCCGCCCTTTTTGACAAGAGCATGTTGCCACCAGGAATTATCCTCTTTGCACGTTTCCATAACTTTTGACCTGAGCCCACTGCCGAACCTTCATTGCGAACAAGCGAAGAATTGTACTTGAACAGATGAGGATTCAATTTTTGCAGATTCAGCACCTGTTTCCAGGAAAAGTATCTGTCAGGCTCGAAATATTTAACAACAGCATCAAGAACCAACAGGTCACACTCTTCATCTACTGTCCAACGCAAGTGTGAAAGGTCTTCTTCATTGGAAACATTGTGCAATTTAAAAAGACCCGACTCCCTCAAAAATGGTGTCACATGTTCAAATTCGAACTGTCGGGACGCAAGCTCATTCGCCCTCGATAAAGCTGAATACGAAAATACCTCTATATCAAGGCCGTCCGGAAATGTCGGTGGATTGACATTCGATAGGTAATCGACTTGCCTGTCTAGAAATTCGTGAATGCACTGATCTACAAGTTCAGGATCAACTAGCGGACAATCCCCGGTAATCCTTACAACCACATCAGCGGCAACTTCCGTCGCAGCCTTATAGAATCTGCTTAGAACATTTTGTTCGTCCCCGAGAATGACGAGCAAATTTTTGCTTCGAGCATAGTCGACAAGAGGCTTGTTTGCTGGACTGTCTGGAATGGCAAGAACAACGGCATCTACATTTTTTGCCCGCAACAACCTGTCTGTTAGGAGTCCGATGACAGTGTCTTCTCCAATCCGCCGCAAAACTTTTCCAGGCAATCTCAATGAGCCAAGCCTAGCTTGCACTATCGCTACTACATTCAATATAAAATACCTGAACTAATAATCATTTTTTTGAAAATTCATGCTAGAAAAGTAGATTTATACAAAGCGGGCTTTGATAAATTACAGAGACTTCCGCAGTTCATATTAGATTAAAAAATCTAATACTAGCTGACATTAAGAATCTGTACACTTTATGAATTGTCAAAATGACTTTTTAAAAAGCCGGGCATCAATCTAGAACCCAGCACGAAGGATTGATCAATTCTTCATCCTCACTTTCGATATCAGGAAGATCAGTTGCCTTCCATTTTGTCTGGTAGCTCAAAATTTGCTGTAGATGGCTAACACTATCAACGCCAATAACAACTTTATCGACGTTTTCAAATGACATCGGGTAAGAGAGGCATGCATCTACAGCCGTCACTCCCGCTTTTTTGAGCCATATATGCCAGGTTTTGAACAATTGGTGCCATTTGCTGAAATAGTCCGGCATTTGGTTAAGGGGCAATAGCAGGACCCCCTGCAAAAATGTGGAACGTGTATGAATCTCGATACCCATGCTTTTAGCCCTTTCAAGCCAACCTGATCTAACTAGTCGACGATCAAAAATATTCAGAGGAGCCTGGACAATATCGAAACGATAGAACTTAACTATTTCATCTAGCAACTCTGGGGAATATATTGATATACCGATTTTCTTGACTAGCCCATTTTCTTTCAAATTTCTTAAGGCATTGAAAAGTTCACCGCCAGACCCTTCAAGTAGCTGATCGGGTCTATGCAGCAACAAGCCAGAAAGACTAGTTCTATTTAGTCTTCGTAGTGAGCTTTTTACTTGTTCTATTGCCCAGCCAGCAATGTCGGTCGCCGACTCTGGCACCAGTGGCAATTTTGAAATTACGTTGAAATCTGAGGGACAAACGTCTCCTAGGCACTTTTCACTCGAACCATATCCAATAGCTGTATCAACTGTGTTAATACCATAGTCTTTTGCAAGTGCTAGTATTTTTTTTGCGCTTAACCGGTCTACTTGTCCTGTCTTGTTTGCGACTCCGTAGTTCATCCCGAACTGCACTGTTCCAATAGCCAATTTCAACGGAGGAGTCTCTTTATTTCTGTAATTACCTTATCTTGGTCACTATCTGACAGCGAATAGAAGAGCGGAATACTCAAACCCTGTTGGTAATATCGGCTGGCATTAGGGTAATCATCAGGCAAAAATCCAAGCTTTCGGTAAAAGGGATGGGACGGCACAGGTATATAATGAACCTGACAACCAATGCCACGACTATTTAATTCGCGAATCATCTCACCTCTGCTCAATTTTAATGAGCCAAAGTCGATATTGAGCACATACAAATGATGCGCACTTGTACTCATTTTATTTTTTTGTGCCGGCTGACAAACGTCAATATCCTCGAACGCTTTATCGTAACGTTCAGCAAGCTCGCGGCGCCGCTGAATAAATTTTCCAAGTTTTTTTAACTGAGATAATGCCAACGCACATTGGATGTCAGTAATTCGATAATTGAATCCTAATTCCTGCATTTCGTAATACCATGGGTCAATTACTCCATTAACAGTCGTTTGTTCAGGACAATCGAACGGGTCATCTAATTTGTTAATGCCATGACTACGCAACCTAATTAGCTTGCGGTAAACCGCCTCATCGTTGGTTGTAATCATTCCTCCTTCGCCAGCAGCGATAGCTTTTACCGGATGAAATGAAAAAACGGTCATTAGTGAGTGCTCACAAGACCCGACACGATTGCCACTCTCATAAACAGCGCCAAGCGCGTGCGCCGCATCCTCGATAACATGTGCATTATATTTATTTGCGATCGCACGTATTGAACTCATATCACAGGGAAGCCCTGCAAAGTGAACTGGCGTAACAACCTGTACGTTCCCTAACACAGACAATTCTCGTTCTAAAGACTCTGGCGACATGTTTATGGATGCGCGGTCGATGTCTACAAAGTGCGCACTACCTCCACAGTAATAGGCCGCGTTTGAGGATGCGACAAATGTAATCGCGGAAGTAACTATTGAATTTCCTGGGGCCACACCCGCAGCAAGGTAGGCCAAGTGTAATCCGGCGGTACCGCTTGATACGGCCACCGCGAAACGCGCGCCCACATATTTGGCAACAGCATCTTCGAAAGCAGCGATGGCCGGCCCCTGGGTTATTTGTTCACTTCTCAGGACATCAACCACTGCATCAATATCTGCCTGTTCAATATAATGTTTACCGTAAGGGACTAATAAGTTCATAAATTCTGGATTTCCGTGGATATTTTTATGGGAATAGGGATAGCTGAGAGTGTCAGAAGACCATACTTTCGTAGCCTGCGGGGATAACGTTTTGTATTTTAACACCAATATTTTCTGACAGCTGTTTTAGGAGTTTGTCTTTCCGGTAAAAATCCAAATTTTTGTAGCCTGGCATATTTTCAGGAAAATAAAAGAAGTCGACTAAATATTTACCATCACCCACTTTCACCAATTTATGTTCCATTTGGGTAATATCAGACTCAGGATGTGAGTGAGCGAACTCGGCTATAGCAGGTTTCAGGCCCGATTCGACGTCACTTTCATTGACAAGCAAACAATCATAGAAATGAAATGCTTGAACTGGCGAATATGAATAACCGAAACCATGTAAGAATATTTCCTTAGATCCCATGTAAATAGCCAACGCAATCATCAAATGCATTGACCCATCCGCAAGACTGATGGGTAGTGACAAGTTCAAGTCTTCCTGCCCTTTGCTTTCACCGAATGGACGCCGTTGCACAAAATAGTACTTGTCGTTTTTCTGTAGAATATTTCGATTTTTAAGATACGCCTCAAGAGTTGCATGCATGAATAATGCTGTCGATGACTCAGCGAGACAGTCATTCACTTCGAGATGAAAATCGTCGAAATCCTTATGGGTAAACCTTTGTGAAGTTTGTCTCCATCGTCGAAAGGGTACACCCACAACATAGTAATCCAGATTAAGATCTTTAAACTGTGGATGCCTGAAGATGTAATTACATCCTATCGTGAGCGAACTCTTTAGCGACGAAATGTCCTCGTTTAACAAGGATGTTCCCGTAGCAAAAATATGTGCCGGCTCACCTTTATGTCGGTCCTTGAGGTGTTCGTTTTTTCTTATAAGTTTTCGGTAATACTGATGTTCGCATTTCCTGAACAACGGTCGTATGACTTTCTTCATCAGCGCTTCCGGACCGCGATCTTCATGTGGCTCGATTGAAGCGTACGGCTGATATACTTCTGGAACGCATCCTGAATCGATCCTTCTGCTTCGCAGACAAATTTCAATGCTGGATTGTCAGTCAAATCCAAATTTCCAGAAAAATACGCACTTGCGAGTGTACGCACATCTTTTGAGCCAGGGGTTCGCATGTCAAGGATCTCCCACTTATCGCCCGAAAACAGCTCCTGAATTGACGTTGGGCCAAAGAGTCGAACATGGTCAAACATCAATGTAGGGGAATGTCCCTTGAGTAGTTCGATTTCCAAACTTTCGATATTTGGCGTTGACAAAATGAATACACCATCTTTATCAAGAAGACCGTACACTTGATCGATAAAGTTTCCGGGGTCGTTTATATGCTCCAGCACTTCGAAGGCAGCAACGACATTTGCTTTTATCTGCAACAACTGTCCAGCCTCACTAAATGTACAATGCATGACTTCACATTTAGGTATATTCAATTCTAATGGCTGGGGCTCAACCAGTACGATAGATTCAAATAATTCTCGCTTTCCCAAAAGTTGGGCAAGCTCGCCATTACCCGCGCCTATTTCCAGAAATCGATACTTACCACAGTGGCTTTTTTCCATCATGTCTTCGATGTAATCTACACGATCAGAATAAATCGTCTCACGAGAAAGTACGAAATCCGCTGGCATTTCTTCGCGCCAGTACTTCAGGCCAGCGCTATTTTTGAAATACCAATTTCTGATTTCCTCTTCCGGAAACGGCGACAAATATATCAATCTACACGACTCACAACGTTGATATTGCAGATCCCACTTATTTGCAAATAGCGTTGAATGGCCGGAAAAACATACGGGACATGAGGTGGAACGAAATTGGTCATGGAATTGAAGAACCATTTTTCTGGTGTCTTGTTCGCAAAGCTGCATAACTCGCTCTTCAAACGATAATATTTCGCTCTTAATCTCCATTACTAATAACCTCGGAATTATGCTGGTCAACCGTAACCTTCTGGACATCGTAATGCCCAAGCAAACCAGCACTGCCAACACCGATTTCGGCGATATCTCTGATTGGAATAGTCTGTTCATCCAATACGTAGCGCCACTTTTCTCCCGGTATAACCTCGTCGAAGTTGTCATGGTAGTAGTTTCCGTCACGTGATTTGATCGCCAAAAACGGCTGTGGGCCAAATATCCGCCCTTTACTGACACTAACATTCACTTCACGTTCTTCGACTTTAAGAACCATCTCTAGTGGATCTATATAATTACTTTCGCTCAAAGCTTGCGCCGCAGCTTCTGCTCCGGAAAACTTGATTTTTACGTCGGGGAAATCCTTCCCAGCAATCCCTAAGAGCTCCCTAACGTGGTCAACGTCCTTGCAAATATCACGATAATCATGATTTGCAAATGCCAGTATCGCTTTACCTTTATCATAAGCTTCTGCGAATGCTTCCCTTACATGCGCCACCGTTAGCTTGTTAAAACGCGTCCCAATGTTTAGACACCTGAATATGGTGCGTCTGCAATTACCAGGTACCTGGTAGTCATCATGACTTGGATGATAGCCTCTCCATGTTGCCGGCGACCTCCTCCAGTCCCCGAATCGACCACCTTGAAGATCGGGCTGTTCCGTGGGTTCTATATACTGCTGATTGGCATAATCAAATGGAATCCATTGCTCCAGGAAGGCATGTGAATCAGGTCGTTCTGCATGAAATCCGGGACGGTTTACAACTGGAAACCAGCCTCTATCCAATATTCTTCTGCAAAGGATTTGCAATAGGTGGTAATAGTTGTTCGCATAACTGGTCGCAGAGTACATGGGACGTCGCGATAACGATAACGGATGGTAATGCCAGTTTATTTCGTCCTGATGACTACCTGTTTCATTCAATTTCTGCCTATAAAAATCGAAAACTACGTTATAACCTATAGGCTTTTCCCGTGGATTATCCAGATAATCAACATGATCCATACAGTGCCAGGAGTAAATCCAACCCTGCTCCCAGTCATCTAGCATTTGATTGCGAAAGTCTGATGACAATGCACGATCTAGCATAAACTCAATGTCACCCCAATTTCTGTTATAGTTCAGAAGCTCGGGCGAGAAGCATTTGGCGATGGCAGCCTCCTTTCCGTTGAAATCGAATTCCATATTCTGGATCTTTTCCAAGTGTTTTTTGCTCGGTGCCATTTTGATACCGAACAAATTCTCTAATCGCTCAAAGGTCGCCTCTATCGTCTCGTTAAGCGGGCCTTCTGTATCGATACAGTGCACTATGTAAAGCGTCTTGTAGTTCATGCAATGAAGTTTTGATTCTGGTATAGAATAGGATTCAAGAATTGAAAAGGGGTACTACGTGACGAACTAGGCCAATGACCTAGTTAAATTCGTTTAGCTAAAACGTATATGGTCTGAGACAAAGCCTGGTATTCTTCAGACTTCTCGTCATTCATCCAAAAAAGCGGCTTGCTTACAACGCTCCAAATTGCTCGCAAACATCCAGATAGAATTCTGTTGGTAATCTTATTGGCTATTAACGCATCCACCAGGATAGTCAGAGTATATGCTGCTCCTCTGCAAGGTCCGGAATCAACTATTTCAAATTTTCCTTCAAGCAGTTTGCTAAGCCCCATTGACGTCCATCGATGGTAGTCAAGTTTATGGTGCCTGAGACACACGTTGGGAACACACAGATAAAAATAGCCTCCCTGTTTCAATATTCTTGCAGCTTCTACCACGACTTTTTCATAATCGTATATATGCTCCAGCACGCTATTTGAAGCCACGAGTTCGACACTGCCGGTACAAAACGGAATTTTTCGCAGGTCGGCGACGATATCAACGGGAGCATAATTTCCCAAATCAACGTTGATGTAACCTTCATGTTTATCCTGTCCAGACCCGAGATTTATTGCTATCCCCTGCACACTTAACATATCTATCAGTTCGGAAATCCTTGGACCGCTTATTTTAGTGGACTTGACGGGACGGATTTTTCCACCGAACAAATTGAAATCTTCGCTTTCATTTTCCCACGCTGACTGATCAATAAAATTCTCAGTGAAAATTACTTGCCCATGGCTGTTGGTCGTAATTGTTTCCTGGCAGGAAATGCAAAACAAACTTTCCTTCTCCTGGCGCAGCCCGTTGTTCCCACAGTGCGGGCACATCAGTTTATCTAGAACTTTTATTACCGATTCTCTTATCAATGCTGAATCCTCTACCAACAACTCAAACCGCCATCCACGATAATATTTTGACCAGTCACATAACTTGAGGCATCGGAAGCCAGAAAGAGAATCGCACCAGCCATCTCATTGGAGTTCGCCATCCTACCCAACGGTACACGTGCGGAGTAATTTTTCTTGAATACTTCGTTCTGCCCGCTTTCTACGCCGCCAGGCGTCAAGGTATTAACCCTAATGCCATGCTTTGCCCAATATGCAGCAAGGTATTTGGAAAGACCAATTACAGCAGCTTTGGATGTCGAATATACGGCCGGGGTATTGATTTCCATATCCAGGTAGTAGGAACCCTCGTAAATTCTCTGGTCAGGTGCTACTACACCATAAATTGACGCAGTCTGGATAATGCTCCCTCCTTTCTGCTGTTTGATCATCTGCTTACCTACAGCTTTTGCAACGAGAAACATCCCGTCGATGTTTACAGACATGATATTGCGCCACTGCTCCAGGCTGTATTCCTCAAATGGCTTGAAAAATTCTTCAAGATTTGCGGATTTTCCAGCTGCGTTATTCAGCAAGACGTGAATTTCACCGAACTTTTCTACTGCCGCTGCAACCATCGCATCGACCGATGCCGGATTTGAAACATCGCATTTTATTGGTAATGCGTTACATCCATACCTGTCAATGAGGAAATCGGCGCAGTCAACAACAAGCTTTTCATTGATATCGGCGACGATGACGCTGGCACCAGATTGTGCGAGGCTCTCGCAGAAAACTGAACCCAGTATTCCCGCGCCTCCTGTAACCAGAACGACCCGACCTTTCATATCGAATTTGTTGACTAGTAAGTCAGGAGTGATATTCATGCAGAAGCCAAACGCTTACCCATAAGAAAGTTCGCAATTTCGAAATCCAGTTCGGTATCAATATCCATTGCGCGTTCCAATGGTATCTGGACCGGGTATACAACACCCTGAAAAAGCGAGCTCTTTGACATGACAAATGCTGGTTTTACAGCGTAGGCCACCGTCGTAAGATCATATACCGCTTTTGCATCCTGCCTGCGTGATACGTCATTATCAGGGGATATGACCAATTTGGCCTCTCCCGAAGGTGCAATGCTGACCATATTGAAATAGGGGTTCCTGTGGGGCTCAGCAATCGTAACGACAACGTCTGCATGTCCTTTGGAAAACTCGTTTACGCAAAGATCCAGATCTTGCGGCAAGCGCAGTGGGCTGGTCGTTGGTACCGACAACATACAGTCTGGCAATCTGCCTTCTGTATCCTTCAGGAACTGCAATGCATGCTGCCAGGCTGCCCACTCCGGACTATCATCTCGAGCCAGGTACTCAGGTCTAACAAATGGCACTTCGGCGCCAAACTCTCTTGCAATGTCGGAAATTTTTCCGGAATCGGTAGAAACGATTACCCGCTCCACACTCTTAGCCGCCCTTGCCTGTTCTATAGCCCAACCAATTAACGGTTTACCCTGCAACATCCTGATATTTTTGTCAGGCACACCCTTGGATCCTCCACGGGCGAAAATGAATGCACTAACATTCATAGGCGGAAGCCCCATTTGACGGTAACAAAACGCTGGCGTTGGTACTATGTCTTTTCATTATTACGCAACTTGTCCAGATCTTCTGGCCTTCCGACATCAAGCCAGGGCTCATGCATCGGATAGGCAAGCACTTTCTTTCCGGCATTCTTGAGCCTTTCGAATAGTTCCGGCATATCACAGACCTGGTTTTTCTGAAGCAAACCAAGACAGCCTGGTTCAAGCACGTAGACACCAGCATTTATATAGTTTTTTATAACTGGCTTTTCGTCAAATCCAGTAATCTCGATGCCGTCAGTTTCCACAACACCAAACGGATGCTGCCACTCGTACACCCTTACCGCCATTGTGGCATCCGCTTTATGTCTATTATGGAAATCAAGTATGCCCCGGTAACTGACGTCCGTAATGACGTCGCCGTTGGTTACCACGAATGGTAATGTGGATTGGGGCTCCAACAAAGATAGCGCTCCGGCCGTGCCAAGCGGCGTTTCCTCTTTAATGTATCCAACTGAGATGTCGAACTTCTCTCCAGTACCAAAATAGGCTTCGATCATTTCGCCCAGGTAATGTATTGCAAAAAAGAAATTGTTAAACCCTTCGGATTGGGCACGTTCAACGATATGCTTGAGCATCGGCTTGCCTTCTACCTCAAGCATTGGTTTCGGGCAATTCACAGTGTGTGGATTAAGCCTGGTTCCCTTACCACCAGCCATGATTACCATGATGTTTTCCTTGGGGCTTGCCACGGAAACGTCGTCCCAGAGATGTAAACCCGTGATCGATTCATCTTTGCCGATAATCGGAATTTGCTGGACCTTGTTTGCCAGCATCAACTGCATGACCATATCCCTATCCATCTGCGGCGGAACAACGAGGGCATTGACATTGACTACTGGCTCTATTGGATCCTTAAGCAGCATTCCTTTCAGCAACCCCCTCCTGATATCGCCGTCAGAGACTGTTCCGACAAAAGTATTGTCTCGATTCGTTACCAGAATAATTCGGATTCCAACCTTATCAAGATTCGAAATGGCTTCCTCGATAGTGGCATCGACGAATAATGTCGCGCTTTTCCAAATAGCGTCACTAATACTCATTTATTACTCAGCTTTCCCGGGGATATCGAAAAAAGTCTTTTTTACAGAAATCTCGGCACCCAGTTCTTTTATAGTTTCTACAATTTTATTAACTGCACCACCTGCCCCATAAGGATTCTGCACATTTTCCAACTCAGCCTGAAATTCACTGGAATACAGACGATTGATAGCGGCAAGTATTTCACTCTTTTCAGGTTCACAGTCGATAACGCTACTTGCTTTCAACCGGCCTTCCTGGCGATCCCCGATATTTACTGTCCCCTTTTTTAAACTGGGCACTTCGAGCAACCCACTAGACGAGTTACCGATCACGCCGTCACAGCATGATACACAGGAAAAATATAACTTCTGGCCAAGTGATTGATATATATAGGAATTGTTTCGCCTTGCGACGAATTTTTTGATCGGGTCAACGATACCTGAACTACCGGTATCCGCATTTGGAAATGTAAAAATAAGCGTCGTATCCGCAATACAATCGAGCGCGCTCAATAATTCATCTACCTGTTTTCCGATGTCGACAACATCGAGAGTTACAGGATGGAACGTAACCAGCAGCGCTTTTTGAAGAAATTCGATGCCTAAAAGTTCCTCGACCTTCGACTTCGGATACAACTCGAGTCGGTTTAAGCTATCAATACCTAATCCGCCCACATTAAAAACCCGGTCCGGATCCTCACCCAGTTGCAACACTCTGCGCCTATAGTCTTCAGCAGCTACGAAATGCAGACTCGCCATTTTTGTTATCGCATGTCTTATAGATTCATCGAATGCGCCAATTGTCGTTTCACCGCCATGCAAGTGCACAATCGGTATCCTGGCAATCATTGCAGCCACACTCGCAGCAAGTATCTCGAACCTGTCGCCGAGCAGGAGAACCAGGTTAGGACGCAAACTCCCCAGCGCCTCCCCCATTCCAATTACCCCAAGTCCTATAGAGTTAGTAATTCCCGTAGCCGTGTCAGAACTGACCAGCATTTCAACTTTTTTATCGATTGTGAAACCGTCCTTCTCGATTTCCCTGAAGGTAAGCCCATATGATGGAGATTGGTGCATCCCGGTAGAAATGATTTGCAACTCCAGCGATTCATCATCACAGATCGTATACATAACATTCTTAAGCAAACCATAGTCAGCTCGCGATCCTGTAACTACACAAATTTTCATCATCACAAAACGATCAATTCGTCTTTACTAAAACTCCTGGGTGATGGTGTGCCCAGAATATGAGGAAGCTTCATCGGGGAAATCCCGGTGCCCGGTCGTTTAGTTGTCAGATTTTCGGAGCTAAATAGCTCACCCTTCGTAATGTCCCGACTGGCCACAATGGACTTTCTAACAATATCCCTGTTCCTCATCTCGCTTGGAGCAGGCTTCTTGATACCATCTCCCATTGCAGATTCGACATTACGTATGGCGGCGACCATTTGGTACAGTTCATCAGGCACCAGGCTCGCCAGGTGATCAGGCCCGGGCATCTTTCTATCCAGGGTAAAATGCTTTTCGATGACTGAAGCACCTTGTGCGACCGCAGCAATTGGTATTTCGATACCCATGGTATGGTCTGAATAACCTACGTCCACATCAAAAGTATCTCTTATAGATAGCATCGCTCGAAGATTTACTTCGCTCATAGGTGCAGGATATTCCGATGTACAATGTAAGATAGTTATATCAGTTTTTTTCGTTCCCGCTGTAATCAATACGTCCAGAGCTTCCCGGATTTCTTCCATTGATGATATACCAGTAGACAAGATAACTTTTTGCCTGAAGGCACCTACCCGTTCGAGAAAAGGGCGGTTGGTTATTTCACCGGATGGAATCTTGAATAGCTTAAGGCCAAGGCGCTTCAGAAAATCCAGGCTTTCAAGGTCAAAAGCTGTCGACAGAAATTTTACATTTCTGGATTCAGAGTACTTTAGTAATTCCAGATGATCCTCTTCGCTCAACTCAATTTTCTTGAGCATTTCGTACTGACTTTCATTGTCAGTAAGTCCGGTCTTTTGGTAGGAGGCCTTGGAAGCGGATCTGGTGACGATCCTGTCTGCCTTGAATGTCTGGAATTTGACGTAATCTGCGCCCGCCTTTGATGCTGCATCAACGAGATTTTTGGCGAGGCTTAACTCCCCATTGTGATTTACTCCTGCCTCAGCGATTATTGTTGTCCGGTGGGGCACGGTTAGCAGTTTTCCCGCAATAAAGTGCCGGCAGGCACATTGTTCTTGATTGCCAGCCCCATGCCAACGACACAACTGCTACCTATCTTTACGTTTTCCTTAACAGTGGTACCACTTCCAACAAAGGATTCCTTACCTACTTCGGCATCTCCATTCAATATGACACCAGTGGATATGTGCGAAAAATCGCCTATCATCACTCCGTGATCTATCACGGCGGAAGTATTGATAATACAGTTATCACCAATCTTGACGCCTGCATTAACCACTGCTCCCGCCATAACGATACTCCCCGCGCCTATTTCAGCTTTACCTGAAACATGAGCATGGGGAGAGATCAGTGTAGGCAGGCTCATTCCCGAACGAATCGCCTGTTGATATAACTTCATGCGTAAGGCGGCGGACTTGATCTGCCCCACTGAAATATGCGCGTATTTGACAGTGCCCGCCAAGTCCATGATATTGGCATCAGTGCCTAACACCTCGTAATTATCGACAGTATTACCGACTTCTTCCTCGATTCCGATGAGCCCGACGACACAGTACTTGCCTCCGGCTTCTATGACTTCAATGCAGGATATGGCATGCCCCCCTGCGCCTAGTAACAAAATACCGTTAGTGCTATTAGCCATCGGCCAAAAAAGAACTACTTGGCAGGTTTATTATTCTCTCTGCCAGGAATTCTGCGCCCTCGAGATTCATGGTTTGATTTTTCATAAAATGTGGAAGCGTATTCAATAAGTCCCAGCAAGGGCGAGTACCGTAACCAGCGGCGTTAGTCTCTTCCAGTACGGAATTCCTCAACTCAGGATTTTCCAGAATTATCGTCTGTAGCCAGTAATTACTTTTGCATCCAAACGGTTCTTCAAACAGACTAACACCATCCAATTCGTCCAGCGCAAGCTGATATTTATTGAAAAGCGCTCTTTTACTATCAAGTCTCTGGCCAAGGGTTTCTAACTGTGCGCATCCGAGTGCCGCATTAATATTCGGCAACCTGTAGTTATAGCCTACCTGGTCATGTCTATATCGCCATGGATGAGGAATTTTGGCGGTTGTTGTAATGTGCTTTGCGTGCTTTGCTAGACATGGATCATTAACCAGAACTGCACCACCGCCACCAGTCGTAATAATTTTATTGCCGTTGAAACTCAATATGCCTATATCACCGATAACACCTGTGTGGCGCCCATGATAGAAACTTCCTAACGATTCGGCTGCATCCTCTATCAGAATCAAATTGAAATCCCTGCAAACCTTGCACAATCCCTCCATATCTGCCGGGTGTCCGAATGTATGCATGGCTATCAGGGCGCTAATCTTCCTGCCGGTCTGCCGATTGACACAAATACCGTTCCTCATTTCTGCTTTGGTTGACAGGTATTCACGCAACCTGCCAGGGTGTACTCCGAGTGTATCTATTCCGCTATCAACAAAATGGGGATGAGCATTGCAATAGGCGACTGCATTTGCTGTTGCGACAAAGGTCAGGGCCGGCATAAGAACCTCATCGCTAGTCTCAACAGCCGCAAGCAGCAAAGCGGTATGTAGCGCAGCGGTTCCGTTAACTACAGCCACAACAAACTTTGCGCCTGTAAATTCAACCAATCCACTTTCAAATTTATCTACATACTTACCGACCGAAGAAACGTATGTGCTGTCCAGGCAGTCCTTGAGATAGTGCCACTCGTTGTGATTGAAGACCGGCTCATGAAGATTTGCAGGCCCTGGCCCAATAGCACGTTGCAAGGCATCGACGATCTGCGTTGGCAAAAGCGAGCGAATTTCAGGACTCATACATTATAAATATCTGACTTGTATTGCCTCAGGTTCTCTTCTTTCGAAAACCAATCAATCGTTTTCCTGAGACCGGCTTTTAAACCATCGATACCCGGACATTCAGGCTGCCAATTCAAAAATTTATGAGCTTTTTCATTGGAGGCGAGTAATCTGTCAACCTCGGACGAATCAGGCCGAAGTCTTTCATCTTCGGTAATAATTCTGACATTGACACCCATTAATTCAGCTATTAGTAGCGCCAAATCAGCAATAGAGATTTCAAAATTACTGCCCAGATTGATTACTTCACCAAAACAATTTTCTGCCTCAATTGCGCGCATAAATCCCCGAACTGTATCGCTGACATAGTTAAAGTCCCTGGTGGGGGAAACCGATCCCAGGGATATTTCCTCCAAGCCGTTGGCGATTTGAGTAACAATTGTGGGTATTACTGCCCGGGCGGATTGTCTAGGTCCATATGTATTAAAAGGCCTTATAGTAATGACCGGGAGATTGAATGAAGAAAAAAAGGAATAGGCTAGTTGGTCAGCTGCAATTTTCGACGCCGAATACGGTGATTGACCACGTATCGGATGCGCCTCATCAATAGGAACATACTGAGCAGACCCATAAACCTCGCTGGTAGAAGTGTGTATCACCCGGGCAGTATCTAGCTCTCTTGCGGCCTGGAGAATATTCAATGTGCCTTTGACGTTAGTATCTATATAAGTGCCAGGAGAGTGATACGAATACGGGATTGCAATCAGGGCGGCTAGATGCAACACGACATCGCATCCATTCAGCGCTTTCTTTACACCGAATGGATCTCTGATGTCCCCCGAAAACACATCAAGGTTATCGCGAATTTCTGCTTCTGACTGGTCTAACCACCCCCATGAATTAAATGAGTTATACTGGACGAACGCTCGAACATCATAGCCTGCCCTTACGAGACTTTCAGTGAGATGTGAACCGATAAAACCATCAGCCCCAGTGACAAGTAATTTTTTCAGAATATTTCTCCTAGCGACACTTCAAGCACTGGATCCAATCAATTCTTTATAGGTTCCGATTCTGTAAATTGTGGATTTATCGAGTTCGACAATCTTGTCGCAGCTTTTAAGGGTAGTGAGGCGATGAGCTATAATTAATACCGTTAGATCCGAACTTAAATCTTCAATCGCCGTCATCACCTCAGCTTCAGTGTCAGTATCGAGAGCACTGGTTGCCTCATCAAAAACGAGGATGTCGGCATTTCTGTATAGAGCCCTGGCTATACCAATGCGCTGACGCTCGCCGCCACTTAGCTGTACGCCGCGCTCTCCAACGAGCTGATTGTACCCCCCTGGCCTGGACTCTATTAGCTTGTCAACATTTGCCTGTTTTGCAGCTTTTTTTACTCGCGAAACGTCAATATTCGATTTTCCAAATCCAAATCCAATGTTTTCCAAAAAGGATGTGTCTGCCAAAAATATATGCTGGGGGACATGAGCTATATTGTTTTGCCAGGCTTGCCGATTACCAGATTCAATTTCTATTCCATCTACAAAAATCTTGCCGCCGGTTGGCTCGAGAAGGCCCATTAACAAATCGAGGAGCGTGCTTTTTCCACTTCCAGTAGTACCGATAAAACCTACTCGTTCCCCTCTACGAATCTCAAGATCTATATTTCTTAATACGTCTGGCTGCGAGTCACCATATCGAAATGCCACATTCTTGAATACGATTTTCTCCCTGAAGGGCTGGAAAGCAACGGCTCTGTTTACTTCCAGTTCGGCTACCGGTTGATCGAGGTATTCCAAGACGTCCTGGAGCGATGCTTTACTTCCTGCCAACAAGGACCAATTCCCATAGATCTGTTGCATTAGCGGAATTAATCTTTGCGCTCCCAACGCCAATAATCCCAGTGCCGGTAATGCCTCACCAACGCCGCCATCTCTCTTACTTAATACAAACGCAAGAAGCGCTATCAATACCAATCCGATAGCCTCCATCGCGAAACGGGGTGCCTGGTTTACAAACGTATTTTCACTTTGCGCCTTGTATAACTTAACAACTGACTGATGGTAAAGGTTGGAATAGAAAGACTGCGCATTGTTTAGTAATACATCACGGATGGCACCCAATCCTTCTTGCAATGAACGGACGACATTTGTTTGCTCTGTCGCGATTTGGTGACTATTGGAAACAATTCTGCTTCGCGTCATGCGCGCGATTACCATATAAGTTGTACCGAAACTGAAACTTGCTATTATCGCTACTAAAGGGTCCACAATCAGAAGAGTAACCAGAATAGCTCCGAAAAGTATTAATGATGTAGAAAAGGTAACTGTAGATATCAGTATTATCGTGGCCGCCCCCACTTTTTGAGTAATTACGCTAATAATTTCACTACTGTGACGAGAAATATGGACCTTGTATGGCTGGTATAACGTTTTTTGGAAGATCTGGATGCCCAAATCTACACCAGCCGCATTTCCTAGTCTGATTCCTACCCAAAGAAGCACTAACCGCAATATTCCCGCGATTATTGCCGCAATAGCGAAGCCGATAGTTAAAGGTAGCACCAATTGGTCGGCAGACTCGATATTGAAGAGATCTACGGCCCATTGAAGATTTGGTTGTTGGAAAACTCTTTCTGGCTGCGTAAGTATCCCAATAAACGGTACTACGGCCCCTAAACTTGCTATCTCAGCAACGGAACTCATTGCAGTGAGGACGATCAAAAACACGAATTGGGCTTTTCTTCTGCTGCTTACGTGCCGGAACAAGCAACTGAGTTGACTCAAAACTGCGTGTCTAGTTATCGTTTCTGACATCTTTAGGCTTATCAATATTATTGAGGATAAAACAGCCGCCAGGTTCTCTCATAAAACGCATGTTACTGGTTAGGAGTCCTGATGGAGTGTGCGCGCCTCATTCTTGAGCTCTTCTATTTCGGCTTTGAGATCTTCATATTCCTTTTGTTTACGCTCAAGGAAGTCTTTAGTCACCGCCGCTTTTTCCTCAATACCACGAAGCGTGAGCAGGTAGACGTATGCCTTCTTATTGGGACTACGGCTGAAATTGACTACCTTCACCCAGCCTTTCTCGACAAGGGCCTTCAAACAGAAATTGGCCTTGCCCAGGCTCAGCCCCAGAGTTGAGGCGATCTGGCGCTGGTTCATGTCGGGGTTGTCGTGGAGGAGTTTGAGGAGCTTGTAACGGTTTTCGTCGTTGAGAACAGGCATGGCGGGAGGCTTCTTGTTGTTATGTAAAACACGCTACCGCCCTACTGTTGCAGGGCGGCAGCATGATCAAGGAGAGATATAACTACTATTACAGAGCTTTTACAGAAGCATGTTCACGCTGTGAACGAAAGTGAGTATAAGGCATGTTCAAGCGATGAACAAGACTTTTTTTCTTGTGTTCACGATTTGAACGTATTCATGGTGAAGCGATAAGAATAGGCAGTTTCGGGTATCTGTGTCACTACGCTAAAATGCCCGGAATACGGACAGTTCAGGAGGGTTTGACCTGGTGTATCGGCATTTCCATGGCGCGTTCCTGGCCCATCAGGTTGAGGAGCAGGACCACGCGATCCTCGCCTTTTTGCTCCTTGATCATGGCCTGGATACCCCGGAAACTGCCTTCGGTGATCTCAACGCCATCCCCCTTTCTGAACACGTGGGGCTCCTTGCCGGTCAGGTCGACGATGCAGCCTTCATCGCACTGAGCCTGGAGCAGGTTTATCAGGTCTTCGGGCACCTTGGCGGGCAGTTCCGAGAATCGCACGAACCCCGAAACGCCGCGGGTTGAGCGAATCCTGGCCCAGTTGCTGATGACGTCATCCAGGTGAATAAAGATATAACGGGGAAACATCGGCTCAACGACAGCGACCTGTTTGCCCCCGCGAATGCGGTATTTTTTCAGCAGAGGCCGAAAAATCTCATAGCCCTGGTTTAGGAGGTGGGTTTCCGCCCGTTCGTCCTCCCGGGGCTTGGTCATGAGTAGGTGCCAGTGCTGCATAGGAATCAACGTTATAGGCCCGATGCGCGGCATCAAGCATCATTATTTTATATGTTTTTTAATAGCTTATAATTATTTTAGGGGATGTCAGTAATCCCGGTTTAACCCAGCACCTGCCGTATCTGTTCACTGTGGAAGCCCCGCTGCTGCAGGAACCGGTAGCGCTTCTGTTTTTCCGCCATGTCCTTCGGGGGTGCTTCGGAAAAACGTTTTACCATGGCCTCCCTGCACAGGGCTGGCCAGTTGTTGTCCTCATGGTAGATCGTCGCCCTGGCCTCGCTGCTGTTGACACCCTTCTTTCCCAGTTCCATGTCGATCCTGAGCGGGCCCATGCCGGCATGCATTCGGTAGCGCACGTAGGATTCGAGAAACCTGGCATCCGATTGCAGCTTTTCTTCACGCAGACGCTGCAGGGCTGGCAGAATGACCTTGTCCCGGTCCAGGTCGGGGAATTTCTGGGCCAGCTTCTGCTGGAGTTCCGCAAAGGACTGTTCGCGACGGGCCAGCAGGTTCATGGCCGCCCGTCGCACGCTGATGAGGGTATTTTCGTCCGCTCGGGGCTTTTTCATGGATTGGGTTAGCCCAGTCGGCTGACCAGTCTCCGGGACTACTTGGCCTCGGCAACCTCTGCCACTCGCGCGTCGCCCGCTTCGGCTTCCGCGGCCTTGTCACCGCGTTTTTTCGGCTTGGCCAGCAGTTTTTCGCGCAGGGCTTTTTCGATGGTTTCCGCCGCTTCCGGATTCTCCTCGAGCCAAGTCATGGCGTTCTTCTTGCCCTGGCCGATCTTCTCCCTGTTATAGGAGTACCAAGCGCCGGCCTTTTCGACTAGGTCATGGGCCACGCCCATATCGATGATCTCGCCCAGTCGTGAGGTACCCTGCCCGTAATAGATCTGGAATTCGGTCTGCTTGAACGGGGGTGCCACCTTGTTCTTCACGACCTTGACGCGGGTCTCGTTACCGACCACTTCATCGCCTTCCTTGATGGAGCCGATGCGGCGGATATCCAGGCGCACGGAGGCGTAGAACTTGAGCGCGTTGCCACCGGTGGTGGTTTCGGGTGAACCGAACATGACGCCGATCTTCATGCGGATCTGGTTGATGAAGATGACCAGGGTATTGGACGTCTTGATGTTGCCGGTCATCTTCCTGAGTGCCTGGGACATCAGGCGAGCCTGCAGGCCCATGTGGGAGTCACCCATGTCACCCTCGATTTCCGCCCGGGGCGTCAGGGCTGCCACTGAGTCGATGACGACCACGTCAACGGCGCTGGAACGCACGACCATGTCGCAGATTTCCAGCGCCTGCTCACCGGTATCCGGCTGGCTCACCAGCAGGTTGTCCACATCCACGCCAAGTGCTTCGGCATAGATGGGGTCCAGGGCGTGCTCGGCGTCGATGAAAGCACAGGTGCCGCCCTTCTTCTGGGCTTCGGCGATGACCTGCAGGGCCAGCGTGGTTTTACCCGAGGATTCAGGCCCGTAGATCTCGACGACGCGGCCCTTGGGCAGGCCGCCGATACCCAGGGCGATGTCCAGACCCAGGGAGCCGGTGGATATGGCCGGGATGGCGATGGTCTCGGAGTCGCCCAGGCGCATCATAGAGCCCTTGCCGAACTGCCGCTCGATCTGAGCCAGTGCCGCGGATAATGCTTTCTCTTTATTTGTGTCTTTTATGGAATCTTTTTCTGCTGCCATTGCCGGAAAGGGTCCTGTTCTGAAGTGTTTTCTTAAGCGTGTCGTACCGGAAAATTGCACTGGCCTGTCGGTATTTTGGGGCCCTGGACGGGCCGGAATCCACTGCAATTTGATGGCTCTTCATTAAAGCAGAAAAGCACGTTTTTTTCCATACGGAAATACCCGATCAGGGACACCCAGGCGCAAATAATTGGAGGCGTCCGGCCTAATCACGTAGAATCTTTTGCTCAATAAAAACCATCATTCCAGCAGTATTCGAGCCAGCCCTTTGAGCCAGTCCTACACCCAGCACACTCCCATGATGCAGCAGTACCTCAAAGTCAAGGCTGAGCATCCGGATGAGCTGTTGTTCTATCGCATGGGGGATTTCTACGAACTGTTTTACCGGGACGCGGAAAAGGCCTCGAAGCTCCTCGACATCACCCTAACCGCCCGCGGCAAGTCCGCCGGTACACCGATTCCCATGTGCGGTATCCCCTTCCATGCCGCCGATCGCTACCTGGCCAAGCTGGTGGATGCAGGAGTGTCCGTCGCCGTTTGCGAACAAATCGGTGACCCGGCCACGAGCAAGGGCCCGGTGGAACGCAAAGTGGTGCGCCTGATCACACCGGGAACGCTGAGCGACGATGCGTTGCTCACCGAAACCAGCGACAACCTCCTGCTTGCCATTTTCGGCGACGGCAAGCAATTCGGTATCGCCACTCTCGACATCTCGAGCGGCCGCTTCTTCATCCTGGAAGTACCTGATGCAACAGCGCTGTCCAGTGAAGTCCACCGCATCGGGCCTGCCGAGATACTGGCGCCCGACGCTCTGGAGTTACCCGCAGACCTGGCCAGGCATCGCGGTTTACGGCAGAGGCCCGGGTGGGAATTCGACCTCGATTCCGCCACCAGAACACTGTGCAAGCAGTTTGCTACCGACTCCATGGAAGGCTTCGGTTGTGCCAACATGGACACCGCTATACAGGCTGCAGGATGCCTGCTGGCTTACGCCCGGGAAACCCAGCAGGCCGAGTTGCCGCATATCCGGTCCCTACGTGTTGAGCAGCTTACCGACAGCCTGGTGCTGGACAGCATCAGCCGTCGCAACCTGGAGATCGACCGCAACCTGGCAGGTGGCAGCGACAACACCCTGCTCAGCATCCTGTCACGCTGTGCCACGCCCATGGGCACACGGCTCCTGGCGCGCTGGCTGCACCGGCCGGTGCGCGACCACGGCGAAATCCGCCAGCGCCAAAATGCCGTGTCGGCGCTGATCACCGATTACCGTTTTGAAAACCTACACGACTCGCTCAAGTCCGTCGGGGACATGGAAAGGATTCTGTCCCGCATCGCCCTGCGCAGCGGCCGTCCGCGCGACCTTGCCCACCTGCGTGAAGCCCTGGCCCTGCTGCCAAACCTGTCCAAGGCTGTAGCATCCATTGATGCACCCCGTTTGCAGGCACTTGCCGGAAACATACAGCCCTATCCCGAACTCGCCGACCTGCTGGTGCGGGCCGTCTTCGAGAATCCGCCAGTCGTCATCCGAGAGGGCGGCGTCATTGCTGACGGCTTCGATGCCGAGCTCGATGAACTGCGCCAATTGAGTACCAATGCCGGCGACTTCCTGACGAAACTGGAAACCGAGGAAAAGGCGCGTACCGGCTTCTCCACCCTCAAGGTCGGCTATAACCGCGTACATGGTTACTACATCGAGATCAGCCGCCTGCAATCGGAAGATGTGCCCGGTGATTACATTCGTCGCCAGACTCTCAAGAATGCCGAGCGCTTCATCACACCGCAGTTGAAGGAATTCGAGGAAAAAGTACTGACCGCCCGTACCAAGGCCCTGGCCCGGGAAAAACAGCTTTACGACGATCTCCTGGAAACCATCGCCACCGACCTGCCGGCGCTACAACAAACCGCCTTTGCCCTGAGCGAACTGGACGTACTGGCCAATTTTGCCGAACGCGCCAATGCACTCAACTTGAGCTGCCCTGAACTGGCCGACAAGCCCGGCATAAGCATCACCCAGGGCCGGCACCCGGTCGTCGAGCACGTCATGGAGGAAACCTTCGTCGCCAACGACATCAGCCTCGATGACGGCAACACGATGCTGATCATCACCGGCCCGAACATGGGTGGCAAATCCACCTACATGCGGCAGACGGCCCTGATCGTGCTGCTGGCCCACACCGGCTGCTTCATTCCGGCGGCCGCGGCATGCATCGGACCGGTCGACCGCATCTTCACCCGCATCGGTTCCTCGGACGACCTGGCCGGTGGCCGCTCGACCTTCATGGTGGAAATGACGGAAACGGCGAACATCCTGCACAACGCCACGTCCAGCAGCCTGGTCCTGATGGACGAGATCGGCCGCGGCACCAGCACGTTCGACGGCCTGTCCCTCGCCTGGGCCAGCGCCGTGTACATCGCCGCCGAGATCAAGGCGTATACCCTGTTCGCCACCCACTATTTCGAGCTCACGGCCCTGCCCGACCTCTACCCCGGCATCCGCAACGTGCACCTCAACGCCACCGAGCACGACAAGGGGATAGTTTTCCTGCATGCGGTGGAGCCCGGCCCTGCCAACCAGAGCTACGGGTTGCAGGTGGCCCAGCTCGCCGGTATCCCGCCCGAGGTTATCGCCCGGGCCCGGCGCAAACTCGGGCAACTGGAGCAGGACGATCGCCAGGTCAAGACTGGGGCTCCCGGCGCCTCGTCACAGGCCGAATTGTTCGCCGAACTAATCCGCAGCCCGGCCCTGGACATGCTGGCCGAAATCCGGCCCGATGACCTGTCACCGAAACAGGCCCTGGACATGCTCTACAGGCTGCGGGAACTGCTGGATTCCGGGGATTGAGCTTGATTGTCACACGCGCCACCCTTGAGTAGAATGGCGCTTTTGTTCCATTTCAGGACCGCTTGGGTCCGAGGCTTATCGGGGGTATACGATGACCTTTGTTGTTGGCGAAAACTGTATCAAATGCAAGCACACTGACTGTGTGGAAGTTTGCCCGGTCGACTGTTTCTATGAAGGCCCGAATATGCTGGTCATCAACCCGGACGAGTGTATCGACTGTGCGCTGTGCGAGCCGGAATGTCCCGTCGACGCCATCTATGCCGATGACGAGTTGCCCGATGACCAGAAGGATTTCCTGCAACTTAACGCTGAATTAAGCGAGAAGTGGGAAGTCATCACTGAGATGAAGGACGCCCTGCCCGACGCCGAGGAATGGGCCAACAAGCCCGGCAAGCGCGAGCACCTGCAGAAGGACTGGTAAACGTGTTTGTATAAGACCTGGTAAATACTGAACGTTAGTCTATCCTGGTCATCGCTTCCAGGCTGAGCCCTTCCTGCTCGATCATCTGCCGCAATTTTTTCAACGCCTCTATCTGGATTTGCCTGACCCGTTCCCGGGTCAGGCCGATCTCCCCGCCGACTTCTTCCAATGTCACCGCTTCATGTCCCCGCAAGCCGAAGCGGCGCGCGAGGATATCGGCCTCCTTCGGTGTGAGCCGCTCGAGCCATGCCTCCAAGTGCTGCAGCATGTTCTGTTCCTGGTAAAAAATGGCCGGGTCACTGTCTGCCTTATCCGGCAGCACTTCCAGCAGTGACATATCCGTGCCTTCGCCGATACCGCTGATATTGTTGTCCGCTGCACTGGTTTACGCATCATGGCGCAGCAGTTAGCGAATCTTTTTCTCGGGCTTGGGCCAACGTTTGGCTATTTCTCTCCGTGGGCAGGCGGTCGAGTTCCTCGGCCAGTTCACCGGTCACCTTCAGGCAGGCATTGAGTTCCTTCATCACGTGGATAGGCAGGCGTATGGTCCGGGTATGGTTCATCAATGCGCGGTCGATGTTCTGCTTGATCCACTAGGTTGCATAGGTGGAAAAACGATAGCCGAGTTCCGGGTCGAATTTTTCCACTGCCCGGATGAGCCCGAGATTGGCTTCCTCGATCAGGTCGAGCAGCCCGAGTCCACCTTTCTGGTATCGCTTGGCAATGGTGACGACCAGGCGCAGGTTGGCTTCGATCATCCGGTTCTTGTTGGCCCTGTCGCCGGAAGCCACGCGACGCGCCAATACCATCTCCTCCTCGGTGTTGAGGAGGCGCTTGCAGCCGATATCATTCAGGTACAAGGTGGTGCTGTCCGCAGCCGGACCGGCACTGGAATTCGCAGGGAGAGTAATAACGGGAATTAACGCGATGGGTTTGCCATTACGCATATTCAAATCCTTTTAAATATCGCAAACAGGTTTAGTGGAACATGTATTCTTTTAATACCTTCCGCAAATCTGGGGCCTGGGGCTCAGTATACACCAACTCCGGCGGCTGTCGACCCGCTGCTCAGGAACCGGGTGGGAGGTATGTCAGGGGATCCACGGACTGGCCTTCCTGGCGGATCTCGAAGTGCAGCATATCCCTGTCCACGCCCGTGGAACCCAGCTCCGCAATCTTCTGCCCGCGGGTTACACGCTCCCCTTCCCTGACCAGGAGTGCATCGTTGTGGGCATAGGCGCTCAGGAACAAATCGTTATGCTTGATGATGAGCAGTTCCCCGTAGCGCAACAATCCGCTACCCGCATAGACCACCTCCCCGTCCGCAGCGGCCAGGATCGCATCCCCCTTGCGGCCGGCGATATCGATGCCCTTGCTTTCCACGCCCGCCGCATCGAAGCGCCCGACGAGAGTGCCGCGGTACGGCCAGTCCCAGTTGATTGGCCCCTGCTGGATCTGGACCGGGTTCGCCGGTACTGGCGCAGGAGCAGGCGTCGGTGCCGACTGGCCCGATCGGGGGGACGGCGAAGTGGAGGAGCCGGACGGGAGGGACTGGCGCGTCAATGCGGGCTGTTGCCTTGTGGGCGTCGCAACGGCCTGGCCTGGGCCCGCCGGGGTGGTCGTGGCCAGCGGGCGCGCCCGTGGATCCACGTTGAGAATCTGGCCGGGAATAATCGTGTAGGGAGAAGACAGACCGTTCGCCCTGGCGATATGCATGAAGTCGAGGTCGTAGATCCACGCCACGGCGTACAGGGTTTCACCGGCGTTGACGCGATGAATGCGGTCCGAATCCAGGAAGCGCGGCTCGTCGATCTCCGCCACCGGCGACTGGTAGGCGCTGAAGCATCCCGTCAGGGCGATGACCAGGCCAAGCAGGACGATGGGGGCAGTGCGCGTCATGGCGAGGGATCAGTGATTGAGGATTTCTCGGGGTTATTGTTGCCTGCCAACGTTTCCAGGAACAAGACGAGTACCACTCCAAACACGACCAGTCCGGTACAGGCCGGTGGGGAGAACCCCTGCCCGGTTGCCGCGAGATACGTGTCCGGCAATACATGCTGGTAGCGCGTGAAATCGAAACCTTCCAGTGAGACGTCGACGGCCACACGCCAGGGCCACAGCAGGTAGAGCGAACCCGCCAGCATCCCGGTCAGGACGGCCAGCGTGTTTTCGTGGTGATGATGGAGCAACCATGACAGAAGGCGTGTAAACAGCATCAGTCCGCTCAGGCACCCCGCCCCAAATATCACGATAACCGGTACGTCGAAACTGGTTAATGCCTCCAGCACGGGCGCATAGGCGCCAAGCAGCAGCAGGATGAAGGCGCCGGATATGCCGGGCAGGATCATGGCGCAGATGGCGATGGCACCGCAAAAGAAGTAATACACCAGCCCGCCCCCGCTTTCACGCAATGGCAAGAAGGCCATCGCAATGGCAAAAACGGCACCCGCAACGAGCAGCACCCAGCGCTGCATGTTCCACCCGGAGACACCCATGGCGACATAGCGGATGGACGCCATGACCAGTCCCGCAAAAAAGGCCAGCAGATATGGCAGAGAACTGTCCATCAGGGAGAGGACGAGATTGCCGAACAACAACAGCGACGTCAGGATGCCGGTACCCAGAGTGAGCAGGAACCGGCCGTTGATATAGCGCCAGGCCGCCAGAAATCCCTCATGCTTCCAGACGACCAGCACATGCCAGCCCAGCGACTTGCTGGCATCCACCAGTTCTTCGTAGATATTGGTGATCAGGGCAACGGTGCCCCCGGAAACGCCGGGTACGGAATCGGCCGCACCCATGGCCATGCCCTTGAGGAACAATATGATGGTGTGGCGATTGATGGTCATGACAGTATTGGACCGCGCCAGGCCGCTAATTCTCCACGCCGCCCAAGAGGGGCACGAAGCGGACGGCCTCGAGGGTTTGCGCGCTGACCTCGCCGTCGGTCTTTCGATACAGCTTGAGTTTCTGCTGGTCGCGGCCACCCACCGGAATGACCAGCACACCGCCTTCCTTCAATTGCTCCAGCAGTGGCGGCGGCACCTCCGAGGCGGCGCAGGTGGTAATGATGCAGTCGTAGGGCGCATGCTGGGGCCAGCCCAGGTTGCCATCGCCGCACTTGACACTGACGTTGCGTATCTTCTGTTCGCGCAGGCGGTTGCGTGTGCGTTCCAGCAGCGGCCGGACGCGCTCGATGCTGTACACATGCTTGACCGAGCCCGCCAGGATGGCGGTCTGGTAACCGCAGCCGGTGCCGATCTCGAGTACGACTGCGTCATCAGGGGCGCCATTGAGGATGGCTTCAGTCATGCGCGCCACGATATAGGGCTGACTGATAGTCTGGTTGTAGCCGATCGGCAGCGCCACATCCTCGTAGGCCCGGTGGGCGAGCGCCTCATCGATGAACAGGTGCCGGGGCGTCGTACGGATGGCTTCCAGCACATCGATGCGCTGGATCCCCTGTTCGATGAGCCGGGTGACCAGCCGCTCGCGGGTGCGCAGCGACGTCATGCCGATGCCTTCATGCCTGATCGAATTCAAATTCGCTTATCTCCCCGGGTTCAGTTTCGCAATGCTTGCCGCCACGTCGCCCGTGTCTTTTGAGGACAGGGCCGCCAGCGCCCGTTCCTGGGTCATGTCGGCATGGATGGGCGTAATCGAAATATAACCGCTGGCCACTTCATAGAAATCCGTGCCCGGCCGGTTTTCCACCGGGCCGCCGGCACGTCCGATCCAGTACACGGTCTTGCCGCGGGGGTTTTCCGTGCGCACAGGATTCTCGCTCTTCAGCCGGCGTCCCAGGGTGGTAAATTTCACACCCTGGATCGCGTGTGCCTGCAGATCCGGAATATTGACGTTCAGCACCGTGGCTTCGGGCAGCTCGAGACTGTCGAGCCAGGGGTACAGCGTGACAAAAATCTGCGCGGCGGTGGCAAAATCCACGTTGGCTTCACGCCCCTTGTCGGTGGCCAGCGATACGGCAATGGCCGTTTTTTCCAGGAAGCGCCCTTCCATGGCTGCGGCCACGGTGCCGGAATAGAGGACGTCATCACCCATGTTGGCGCCGTAATTGATACCGGAGATGACTCTTTGCGGGACCGGACAGTACAAACCCGATGTGCCCAGATGAATGCAGTCAGTGGGCGTACCGTCAACGCCGATGTAATGGTTGCTCAGTTTTTCGACATGCAGGGGGCGATCCAGGGTAAGGCAGTTGCTGACGCCCGAGCGGTCATAGGTGGGTGCGATGACCTGTAGTTCGGCGTACTCGGCCAGGGCGCTGGCCAGCGCCGTCAATCCGGGTGCACGAACCCCGTCATCATTGGAAAGGAGGATACTCATAAGCCGACTGCAATCACCATTTCCCGCAGCACGCTCGTGGCAAAGGCGCCGCGAGGCAGGCTGAATTCTATCATTACCGCATCCGGTCCAGCAGGGTTCATCACCAACTGGCAGGGCATGATCCGCAGGGGCCGGCGTTCCTGGTCCAGACCTGCCTTGACCAGGCCTGCGGCAAAATCCGCATGCTGTTCGACAACGGCTGCTTCCAGCATTTTCACCTCACCCCCCGTGGCCAGGTCACCCTTGCCCCACAGGGGCCCCGTCGGGTGGATATCGCCTTCCGCCAGTCGTGCCCGCAACCCGTTATCAGACGGATCGGCACGAAACACACTGTTTGATCCGTCCAGGGCCACGACCTCACCCGGCAAAATCCGGTTCCAGTTTCCCTGCTGCACGCGCCCGGCCAGCACCCTGTTGAACAGCCAGGCGCGCGCCGCCGAGAGATACAGGCCGCGCTGGTGACGCGGCACCCGTTGTAAGTCGCCGGCAAAATAACGACCGGCTTTGTCGAGGTTGCCGCCGTCGAAACCGAAACGCTGCGGACCGAAATAATTCGGCACCCCCGCCTGGCTCACCAGTGCTGTCCATTTGGCCAGGTCGGCATACGCGGTTTGTACTTCGCGCAACGTGATCCTGAACCGGTTGCCGCGATGACTGCCCCGGCGCAGCTTGCGCGAATTCCGCTCCTGCCGCAGTAAGCGAATGCCGCTTCCCGGATCCGCAGTTATCGATTCGGCAACCGGGAGGCTGAACCACTGTATCGCAACCGCCTGTTTATCCTTGAGCCCTGCATAACCGATGTCACGCTCCTTCACACCGGCAAGCCGGGCCAGGGTCCTGGCGACATCGTTCGTGTTGACGCCGGTCTTTTCCACTTGCAGCCACAAGTGCTCCCCCGCCCCGTCGGGCTCGAAGCCAAGGAGTTCCTCGACCCGGAAATCTTCAGGCTGCTGCCTTAATACTGCCGGCAATCTGGGCAGGCCCAGGGCGCAGGGCCAGTCCTGTCGGGACATCGTCATGGCGATAGTCAGCTGGCGCCTCTGACCAGGACGGTGGCGAACACGGCAATGCCTTCACCGCGCCCCGTAAAACCGAGGCCCTCGCTGGTCGTAGCCTTGACGCCGATGCATCCCATATCGACTGCCAGGGTTTCAGCCAGCCGTGCCCGTATGGCATCCACATGTGGTGCGAGTTTCGGCGCCTGCGCAACCACCGTAATATCCGCGTTACCCAGCTGCCAGCCCTTGGCAGTGACCCGCCGGTAGACATCGGCCAGCAACACCAGGCTGTCAGCACCCTTGTAACTCGCCTCCGTGTCGGGAAAGAGCCTGCCGATATCCCCCAGTGTGAGGGCGCCGAGCAGGGCATCCATCAGTGCATGGGTTAGCACGTCGCCATCGGAGTGGGCGAGCAGGTTGCGGTCACTGGGTATGGCGACGCCGCCGAGGATAACCCTGGCATCGGCCGAAACTGACTCATCGAAACGGTGCACATCGATGCCGTTACCTATCCGGAATGGCCCTTCGCTCATAAGACCCCCTGCCCCTTGAGTATGAATTCCGCCAGCACCAGGTCTTCGGGGTGGGTGATCTTGATGTTGTCCGCACCACCCGGAACCAGTTTTACCGGATGTCCCATGCGCTCCATGGCCTGGGCTTCATCGGTGACTGTCGCCCGCTGCTCCAGTGCATCCGCCAGTGCTGCCCTGAGCAGGCCATAACGGAACATCTGCGGCGTCCCCGCAAGGCGATAGTCATCCCGGGGCACGGTGCATGCCACCGCACCGTCCGGGGCGACCTTTTTCAGCGTTTCGGTGACCGGCAAGGCGAGCAGGCCGCCGACAGGATCATCGGACAATGTGCTGACCAGCCTGTCCAGGTCTGCTACTGACACGCAGGGCCTGACCACATCATGGACAAGCACCCAGTCATTGTCGTCGGCGCGTGCCGCCAGTGCCTTGAGCCCGTTATAGACAGAAATGGCGCGCTCGGCACCTCCGGCCGTGGTATCCAGTCCGCTGTGCAGCGTGATATCCAGTTGCGGGAACCAGCTGTCGTCAGGGTGCAGTACCAGCAAGATCCCTGAAAGTACATCGAGCTGGTCCAGCCGCATCAGGGTGTATTCCAGGATACTGTGGCCGCGAATTTCCAGGTATTGCTTGGGCCTCGTCAGTGTCGCCGACTGCATGCGCTTGCCGACGCCCGCTGCCGGTACCACCGCCCAGTAGAGCGCCTGCCTTTCCCCCATGCCATCCGTCACCCGATCCATGCCTACTCCTGGTCAGCGCCATCGGGTTTGCCGGGCTTCTCCGGCTCCACGATCATGTAGAAGGTTTCCCCTTCCTTGATCAGCCCAAGGTCTTCACGGGCCATTTCCTCGATACCGTCGGTGCCGTTTTTCAGCTCTTCCACTTCCGTCAGCAGGGACTGGTTACGGGTCTCCAGGGAGGCATTTTCAGTTTCCTGTGTGCTGATGGCTGCGTCGATCTGGTCAATCTCCGTCAGGCTCCCGGGCCCGATCCAGAGCCGTACCTGCAGCCCCAGGATGATCAGTATCAGCAGTACTTGCAGTATGCGCATGTTGTTTCCGGTTGCCAGCTGCCCTCGGCATGCTCAGGCAGGCCGCGTTCCTACTGGCGTGAAAATTCCGCCCTGCCGCGGTAGGCGGCGGCGTTACCCAGCTCTTCCTCGATGACGAGGAGCCTGTTGTATTTTGCCACCCTGTCCGAACGGCACAAGGAGCCCGTCTTTATCTGGCCGGCCGCCGTAGCCACGGCAAGGTCGGCAATGGTGGTGTCCTCGGTTTCCCCGGAGCGGTGTGAAATCACCGCAGTATAGCCGGCGGCCTTGGCCATGTTGATGGCGGCCAGGGTCTCCGTCAGCGAGCCGATCTGGTTGAACTTGATGAGGATGGAGTTGGCGATATGTTCTCGTATACCGCGCTCCAGGATGCTGGTATTGGTGACGAATAGGTCATCGCCCACCAGCTGCACCTTGTCGCCAAGCTTGCGTGTCAGGATTGCCCAGCCTTCCCAGTCGCTTTCATCCATGCCGTCCTCGATGGACAGGATCGGGTAATTGCCGCTGAGGCCGGCCAGGTAATCGGCAAATTCGTCGCTGGTGAACGCGCGGCCCTCGCCGCTGAGATCGTACTTGCCGTCCCGGTAGAATTCCGAGGAAGCACAGTCCAGCGCCAGTGAAATATCCTTGCCCATCTTCAGGCCGGTCTTTTCCACCGCTGACAGGATGGCGTCGAGGGCGGCAGCGTTGGATGGCAGGTTCGGCGCGAAACCGCCTTCATCACCGACTGCGGTATTCAGGTCCTTGGCACCGAGCACGGATTTCAGGGCGTGAAAGACTTCAGCACCGTAACGCAGGGCTTCCCGGAAAGTCGGGGCGCCCACCGGCTGTATCATGAATTCCTGGATATCGACATTGTTGTCCGCATGCTCGCCGCCGTTGATGATATTCATCATCGGTACCGGCATCGTGTAAGTTCCCGATGGGTTGGCTTCGGGCAGTCCGGCGATATAGGCATACAGGGGCAGCTTGCTGTGCAGGGCCGCCGCCTTGGCCGTGGCCAGGGATACCGCGAGGATCGCGTTGGCACCGAGGCTGCCCTTGTTCGGCGTGCCGTCCAGCGTGATCATCGCCTGGTCGATGGCGGCCTGGTCGAGAGCATTCATGCCCTTCAGGGTGTCCAGGATCGGGCCGTTGGCCGCAGCCACCGCCTTGAGTACGCCCTTGCCATTGTAGCGGCCGGGATCCTTGTCACGGAGCTCCAGCGCTTCGCGGGAGCCGGTGGAAGCGCCTGACGGCGCACAAGCCGAACCGGTTTCCCCGCTTGCCAGGGTCACATCCGCCTGAACGGTGGGATTGCCCCGTGAGTCGAGCACTTCACGGGCACGGATTACTGCGATTTCTGACATGGTCTACCTGCTTTATGAAAAAATTAACGTAACTGCTGTTTGAGGATTTGGCGATTCAGGCGGTGTCGATGTCTTCCTGCGCCTTGACGAGATCATCCACCGCTTTTATCTGAGCCAGAAAGGCTTCCAACTTTGCAAGCGGCAATGCACAGGGACCATCACACAGGGCCCGGGATGGATCCGGATGGGCTTCCAGGAACAGCCCGGCGATTTTCTGGGCGATGCCGGATTTAGCCAGGGCAGTGACATCCTTGCGCCGCCCACCGGCGCTGCTGGCCTGCCCGCCCGGCAACTGCAGTGAATGGGTGACGTCGAACAGCACCGGATAGCCAAAACTCTTCATGATGGGAAAGCCCAGCATGTCGACGACAAGGTTGTTGTAGCCGAAGCTGGTGCCCCGCTCGCACAGGATGAGCTGGCGATTGCCCGCTTCCTCGAACTTCTGCAGGATATTGCCCATCTCGGCCGGCGACAGGAATTGCGCCTTCTTGATATTGATGATCTTGCCGGTTTGCGCCATGGCCTGCACGAGATCGGTCTGGCGCGACAGGAAAGCCGGTAACTGGAGAATGTCCGCCACTTCGCCCACCGGCACGGCCTGCCCCGGTTCATGGATATCGGTGATGACCGGCATGCCGAACCGGGATTTTACGCTGGCGAGGATGTTCAGACCTTTCGACAGACCGGGACCGCGATAGGATTTGATGGAAGAGCGATTGGCCTTGTCGAAGGAGGCCTTGAATATGTAAGGCACGCCCAATTTCTTGCAGACTTCGGCGAAGGTCTGGGCCACTTCCAGCGCCAGGATATCGTCCTCGAGCACATTGAGGCCGCCGACCAGCACCATCGGGGCATCATTGGCTATGCTTATATCGCCTGCCTTGATAATGGTCATGGAAGCAACAGCCCGTCAGCTGTTGGCAGCGGTAGGCGGAACGGCTGCCTGGACCGGCTGGTTTTGCTGTTGCTCGTGCTGACGCTGGTTCTGCTGGATGGCCGCAGTGACAAAACCGGTAAACAGCGGATGGCCGTCGCGCGGCGTGGACGTGAACTCCGGATGGAACTGGCAAGCCAGGAACCACGGGTGCCCTTCCACTTCCAGGACCTCCATCAGGTTGCCGTCCATGGATTCTCCGGTGAAATGCAGGCCGGCCGCCTCGAGCCTGTCGACGTAATTGTTGTTGACCTCGTAGCGGTGACGGTGGCGCTCAACAATGACATCTTTCTGGTAACACTCCTTCGCCAGGGAGCCCTCCTTGAGACGGCATTCCTGGCCACCCAGGCGCATGGTGCCGCCCAGGTCGGAGTTTTCATCACGCACTTCGATGTTGCCCTTGGCATTGGTCCATTCTGTGATCAGCCGATCACCGGATCGGCACACCACTTTCAAACTCGGTGCTGTGGGCCCCTTTGAGGTTCAAGCACATGACGGGCATATTCGATGACGGCCACGTGCAGGCCCAGGCAGATGCCCAGGTAGGGAATATTGTTTTCACGGGCATACTGCGCGGTGGTGATCATGCCCTCGATGCCGCGCTCGCCGAAACCACCGGGCACGACGATGGCATCCATGCCCTTCAGGGCCTCGAGCCCCTCGGTATCGATGGTTTCAGAATCGATGTACTTGATCTTCACCCGCGTGCGGGTCTGGATGCCGGCATGCTTGATGGCCTCGATCAGCGATTTGTAGGCGTCCAGCAGATCCATGTACTTGCCGACCATGGCGACATTCACCTCGCGGTCCGGTTTCATTGTAGCTTCCACCACCTTCTCCCATTCCGACAGGTCGGCGGGCGGGCATTCCAGGTGGAAACGCCTGAGGATGTATTCATCGATTCCGGTTTGGTGCAAAATCAGCGGCGCAGAGTAAATGGTGGCGGTATCCTGCAGGGAAACAACGGCCTGCATGTCCACGTTAGTGAACAGGGCGATCTTGCGACGGGCGGACTCTGGCAACTCATGATCGGCGCGGCATACCAGGATATCCGGCTGGATACCTATGGAGCGCAGGTCACGCACAGAGTGCTGTGTGGGCTTGGTCTTGGTTTCACCGGCCGTACTGATATAGGGCACCAGGGTCAGGTGCAGGAATATGGCCCTGTCGGAGCCCAGTTCGACCTTGAGCTGGCGCACGGCTTCTAGGAACGGCTGGGACTCGATGTCACCTACCGTACCGCCGATTTCTACCAGCGCCACGTCTGCATCACCGGCACCGTCCAGAACACGCGCTTTGATTTCGTCTGTGATATGGGGGATGACTTGGATGGTGGCCCCGAGGTAATCCCCGCGGCGTTCCTTCTTGATCACTTCCTCGTAGATACGTCCTGCCGTGAAGTTGTTCTTCTGTGACATGGTGGTGCGGATGAAGCGCTCGTAGTGGCCAAGGTCTAGATCCGTCTCCGCGCCGTCCTCGGTCACGAACACTTCGCCGTGCTGGAACGGGCTCATGGTTCCCGGATCCACGTTGATATAGGGATCCAGTTTGAGCATCGTAACTTTGAGCCCGCGGGCTTCAAGGATTGCGGCGAGGGAGGCTGAAGTTATTCCCTTGCCAAGGGAGGAGACAACACCACCGGTAATAAAAATAAACCGTGTCATTAACAAACCATCAGTCGTAGTCAATGTTTCTGATGGAGCTACAGTCTATCGGAATGGCTCAGTAGCCACAATGTAAATCTGCCCTGTACCAACGAATCTGGTGGATTTTTTCGCCCTGTGCGTCACGGTTGCTTACGCGCCAGCGGTCAGTAATAAAAAGGTCTCCAACGGCCAACAATTCTCCGTCCAGGTAGAACAGCGGCATTTTTTTCCGCACCCATGGTGGCACACCATAATCCTGCAGGATTTTCTTCAGGGACCGGGTCTTGCGCCCTGCCGGCTTGGCTGTTTCACCACCCTGGCGAAAACGCACTTCCAACGTCCCGCCCGGCGGTGCCAGAAAGCCGTCTTCCGCCGTTTCCACCAGAAACAGGGTCCCCATGCCTGGCAATTGCAACGGCGTATCCAGCGTCCAAATGGTGTTTACCGGGACTTCTGCCGACGTACCGAGTACAAGGTAAATACGGTCTGAATAACGACGGATGAACACCTGCTTCCCGCCCTTGTTCCACTCGATCATGGGCTTTGCATCCACAGCAGCCGGGATCAGCTCCGAAAAAATCCGGTCGATCACGTAGTGGTCCGGCGACGGGATACCGTGCCTAGATTCCAAGACCAGGAACCAATACCGCAGCAAGTTACGCTGGCGTGCGGGGCTGAACGCCAGTAGGCGGGGAATATCGATGCGATGCAAGGAATCCATAGCCTGGGACAGGTCGTCGGCACCGATTTCCTCGGACAACGCTTGTCCCTCTTGCGCCAGTTTCGACAGTCGCAGCAAGCTTTTCTGGAACCCAGGCCAGCGCTCTCGCAAGGCTGGCACGATAAGTCGACGCAGATAATTGCGGTCGAGGCTTTCGTCGGTATTGCTCTCATCCTCGATCCACTGGAGTCCTTCTTTTTTTGCATAAGCCAACAACAAGTCCCGTGTGTAACCAAGCAGTGGGCGCAACAGTATACCGTTAGCTAAAGGTCGCTGGCTTTGGATACCGGCCAGTCCTCGGATACCGGTGCCCCGCAACATACGGAATAACTGGGTTTCTACCTGGTCATCCTGATGATGGGCCGTGAGCAGGTACTGCCCTTTTCCCAGGATTTCCCCGAAGGCCTGATAACGGGCCTCCCGGGCGGCCTGTTCGGGTCCGTGTCCCGTCTCGATGACGGTGACCTGGACACAATCCAGAGGTACCGCGAGACCAGCACAAACACTGCGACAGTGTGCAGCCCAGATATCGGCGTAGGGGCTGAGGCCATGATGGATATGGATGGCACGCAGGTCTCCCGTGAAATCGCCGCTGTCGCGCAGCCGGGTCATGGCGTGAAGGAGTACATGGGAATCCATGCCACCGCTGAAGGCGACATGACACATGGCTGCCTTGTCAGGCAGCCAGCGCAGGAGATCCCGGGGTTGCAAAGCCACAGTCAGCGGAAGCTGCCGTGACTCATCAGGCGCTTGTAACGACGCTCGAGGAGCGCGTTTGCTTCCATGTTCGTGAACTGCTGGATCTGCTCAATAAGTTTTTCCTTGATCCGTTTCGACATAAGCTTGATGTCCCGGTGGGCGCCACCCAGGGGCTCCTCGATGGTGGTATCGACGATCCCCAGCTCCTCGAGCCGTTCCGAGGTGACACCCATTGCCTTGGCGGCATCCGCCTTGTGGTCGGCCGACTTCCACAGTATCGTCGCACAGCCTTCGGGTGATATGACGAAATAGGTAGAGTACTGCAGCATGTTCAGATGATCGCAGACGCCAATGGCGATTGCTCCACCGGAATTTCCTTCTCCGGTCACTGTGGCGATAATCGGAGTTTTCAGGCGCGACATGACCGCCAGATTTTCGGCGATGGCTTCATTGATACCACGCGCCTCGGAATCGATGCCCGGATAGGCACCCGGTGTATCGATGAAAGTCAGCACCGGCATATTGTAACGCTCCGCCAAAAGCATCAGCCTGCGCGCCTTGCGATACCCTTCCGGTTTCGGCATGCCAAAATTGCGCTTCACTTTTTCAGGAGTACCTCGACCCTTCTGGTGACCAATCAGCATGACCGGAATGTCGTCGAGGTAAGCGACCCCACCAATCAGCGCCTGGTCATCCGCAAAATACCGGTCGCCATGCAGTTCATCGAAATCGGTAAAGATATGGTGGATGTAATCCTCGGTGTACGGACGCAGCGGGTGGCGTGCCAGCAGAGAAATCTGCCAGGGGGTGAGCGAGGAAAAGATTTTTTCCGTCAGCTTGTGACTCTTGTTCTGCAGCTTGACGATCTCTTCATTGATATTGAGCTTGTTGTCAGCACCGACAAGACGAAGTTCGTTGATCTTCACTTCGAGATCGGCAATGGGTTGCTCAAATTCCAGGTAATCAGGATTCATTTTTTAAGGTTGCAGTGTAGCCTTGGGGGTTCAAAACGGGTTACTGGTAATTGACGCTGATGTGGCCCGCGCCATATTGCTCGCGCAGCTTGTGCAGGAGTTCATCCTCGACGTGTACACGCCACTCTTTACCTAGCAGTATACTGCCGCGGACCCCCTCCCGGGAGTAATTGACCACGATATCGCAGGCCTGAGAATCATGGCTGGCTCCATTTCTACTCTGGCCGGAAGCCTTCAACGCGGTTCCATTGGCACCAAAACGGTATTCAGCCAGGATGTTTTGCAAAATTTCCAGAAATTCTATCGGCAAATTCTCGGGTTGCAAGTCCAGGGTAATGTTGTGCACATGCTGCTGCCGGGCCTCCTTGAAGGTAATCACCTGGCGGGCCCGCACCTGCAGTGCGGTGTTGCCGCTATACTCGTCGACATTCACCACACCTTCCACCAGCACCACGATATCCTTGTTGAGTATTTCGCGGCAGCTTTCGTAAACCTCGCCGAAAAGCGACACCTCGATACGTGCACTGCGATCATCCAGCGTCAGGATGCATATGGTGTCGCCGCGTTTGCTCTTGATGATGCGCATGTCGTGAATCAGGCCGATTATAGTCTGTATCCCCTTGTCGGCGCGCAAATTGACAATTCGATTTTTCGTCATCCGCTGGATCTCGGGCAGGTATTCCTCGATGGGATGGCCTGACAAGTACAAGCCGAGCGTTTCCTTTTCTTCCCGCAGCCGGCGCTGCTCGCTCCAGGGTTTGACCTTGCGGAAATTGCCGTAAACATCCTCGCTGCTTTCCGAGGGCACCAGGTCGCCGAACATGTCATCGACACCGCTGGCCTGTGTGCGGTCGCTCTGCTCTGCCGTCTTGATAGCTGCGCCCATGCTGGCAAGCAGTACGGCGCGGTCTGCGCCGAAGCTGTCCATGGCACCCGAACGAATCAGCGCTTCGATGGCGCGCTTGTTGATCACCGAGATATTAATGCGGGTGCAGAATTCGAACAAGTTGGCAAACGTCCCGTTTTCCTCGCGTACCTTTATAATATTTGCGATAGGCCCCTCGCCCAGTCCCTTGATGGCGCCAAGGCCGTAGATGATGTTGCCGTTCTCATCCACCGTGAACTGGAAGCGGCCCGAATTCACATCCGGCGAAATTATGGGTATCTGCATGCGCCGGCATTCCTCGATGAGGATCACGATCTTGTCCGTGTTCTGCATATCGGCGGACAGAACGGCCGCCATGAAATGCGCTGGGAAGTAATGCTTGAGCCAGGCGGTCTGATAGGACACCAGAGCGTAGGCCGCCGAGTGTGACTTGTTGAATCCGTAGTCGGCGAATTTTTCCATGAGATCGAAGATGGATTCAGCCTGCTTGCTGTCGATACCCTTGTTGACCGCCCCCGCCAGGAAAATCTCGCGCTGCTTCTGCATTTCCTCGGGTTTTTTCTTACCCATCGCGCGACGCAACATGTCAGCGCCACCGAGCGTGTAATCGGCCAGCACCTGGGCGATCTGCATGACCTGCTCCTGGTAGAGGATGACGCCGTAGGTATTCTTCAGCACCGACTCGAGATCGGGATGCGGGTAGCTCACGGACATCTTGCCGTGCTTGCGGTTGATGAAGTCATCCACCATGCCCGAGCCGAGTGGACCGGGACGGAACAGGGCTACCAGTGCAATGATGTCCTCGAAGTTGCTTGGCTTGAGGCGCTTGATCAGGTCCTTCATGCCGCGCGATTCAAGCTGGAAAATCGCGGTGGTCTCGCCCTGCTCCAGCATGCGGAACACGGCCGGGTCGTTCAGCGGAATGTTGTTGATATCGACCTGCATCACGCCCGTCTCGGCATTAATCATCTTCACCGCCCAGTCGATGATCGTCAGCGTACGCAGGCCGAGAAAGTCGAATTTCACAAGGCCGGCACTTTCCACGTCGTTCTTGTCGAACTGGGTCACCAGGTTGTTACCGTTCTCGTCACAATATAGCGGTGAGAAATCGGTCAGCTTCGTTGGCGCGATGACCACACCGCCGGCGTGCTTGCCGACGTTCCGAATAAGTCCTTCCAGCTTGAAAGCCATCTCCATGATTTCGTCAGCTTCTTCATCCTGTTCGATGAACTCGACCAGCTGCTTTTCCTGCTCCAGGGCCTTCTGCAGTGTCATTCCCACTTCGAAGGGCACGAGCTTCGATAACTTGTCTGCCAGTGCATAGGACTTGCCCTGCACACGGCCGACATCGCGGATTACCGCCTTGGCCGCCATGGTACCGAAAGTGATGATTTGTGAAACCGCCTCATGCCCGTAAAGATCAGCCACGTGGTCGATGACACGATCGCGTCCGTCCATGCAGAAGTCTACGTCAAAGTCCGGCATGGATACGCGCTCTGGATTCAGGAAGCGCTCGAACAGTAGGTCATAGGCGAGTGGATCGAGGTCGGTGATCTTCAGCGCATAGGCGACCAAGGAACCCGCCCCGGAGCCCCTTCCCGGACCGACCGGAATCCTGTTGTTCTTGGCCCACTGGATAAACTCCATCACGATGAGGAAGTAGCCCGGGAAACCCATCTGGTTGATGATGCCCAGCTCGAAGTCCAGGCGTTCCTGGTAGGTCTGGAGAATGGCATCAAAATCCGGGCGCGTAGTGTCGAACAGGGTCGCAAGGCGATCCTTGAGTCCCTTCTCGCTTTCCTGGCGCAGGAAATCCTCGATGGTCATACCATCTGGGATGGGATAGTTGGGCAGGTACGGTTTGCCCAGTTCCAGAGTCAATGTGCAGCGACTGGCGATCTGCACGCTGTTTTCCAGCGCCTCGGGAATATCGCTGAACAGTTGCAGCATCTCTTCCGGCGAGCGCAGGTACTGGTACTCGGCGTAATTACGCGGGCGCCTCGGATCATCGAGCGTGCGGCGCTCGTTGATGCAGACCCGGGCTTCGTGCGCTTCGAATTCGTCTTCGTCCAGGAAGCGCACGTCATTGGTCGCGACGACCGGGCAGTCAAGTTTCTCGGCCAGGCCGACCGCTCCCCTGACATATTCTTCATCGCCCGGACGCCCGGTACGCTGCAGTTCCAGGTAGAAACGATCAGGGAACAGGTCCATCCAGTGGCGCAGGCAAGCCTCTGCCTGTGGCATGTCCTCGTTGAGAATGGCCCTGCCGATATCACCGCTACGCGCCCCGGACAACGCAATCAGGCCGTCGCTGGCGCCCTTGAGCCAGCTCCTGCGAATGCAGGGATTGCCGCGGAACTGTCCTTGCAGGTGGGCCCGCGAGATGAGCTCGGTGAGGTGCCTGTAGCCCGTCTGGTTCTGCACCAGGAGGACGAGGGTGGAAAACTGTTCGGGATTGTCTTCTTCGACCACCAGGACATCACATCCGCAGATGGGCTTGATCCCGGCCTGGCTGGCGGCGGAGTAGAACTTGATCAGCGCATACAGGTTGACGTGGTCCGTGATGGCTACGGCAGGCATGTGGAGGGCGGCGGTTTTTTCGATCAGCGGCCTTACCCTGACCAGGCCGTCGATCACGGAGTACTCGGAATGCACGCGGAGATGAACGAATCTTGCGGGTGTGTTCATTGCCTCGTGCTGGCCCATAAAGATGTGGTCTGACTGCTAGGAATTAAGTGTTACTGGTAAGGCAAAGTTTATCGGGAATGGCCCGGCATTGACACCCTGGGCAGCCTAATCGATGAGTTCGGCAACGGGTCCGAAGGTTCTGCGGTGGATAGGGCTGGGACCGAGTCTCCTGAGCGCATCCAGGTGCATTGCCGTGGGATAGCCCTTGTGCCGGGCCAGCCCGTAACCCGGGTACTGCCTGTCCAGGGACACCATCTCATGATCCCTGGTCACCTTGGCCAGGATGGATGCGGCGGCGATGGCAGCGATCCTGCCATCGCCCTTGACCACTGCCTTGGACCGCCAAGACCAGGCTGGACAACGATTGCCATCGACATAGACAAAGACTGGCTTAACGGCCAGGGCCTTCACGGCGCGGGTCATGGCGAGCAGGCTGGCCTGCAGGATATTCAGTGAATCGATCTCTTCGACATTAGCGCGTGCGATGGCAAAGGCCACGGCCCGTTCCTGTATGACCGGGAACAACCGTTCGCGCTGCGCTTCAGACAGTTTCTTGGAATCGACGAGACCTGCGACAGGGTTGTCGACATCGAGAATGACAGCCGCCGCCACGACATCCCCTGCAAGCGGGCCCCGACCGGCCTCATCGACGCCGGCCACCAAGCTGGGTGGAAGCCCGTCCAGGGTCAGGGGGAGCATAGCTTCAGAACGGCATCTGCAGCCGTCCCACTGGCGTCCCGTTTCAATTGCCTGTGAATGGTGTGGAAGGTTTTCACGATTTCATCTGTTCCCGCTTTGGCATGCAGCTGGGAGACGATTTCCGCCGCCAGGCGTTGCGGAGTCACCTCATCCTGGAGCAATTCGGGGACGAGCTGTTTTCCTGTCAACAGGTTTGGCAGCGATATATAAGGCGACTTCAGCATGCGCGAAATGATGGCATAGGACAGCGGCGCCATCTTGTAGGCAACCACCATAGGCTTTTTCAGCAGCAAGGCTTCCAGTGTCGCCGTCCCGGAGGCCATCAGGACAGCATCGGCAGCGGCCATGACGGTGCGTGACTGCCCATCAACGAGCGTAATTCCGGAAGCGTCCTCATAATAGGCCAGAAATTCCTCCACCTGTTGCCGACGCTGGGATCCTCCACAGGGAATTACGGCATGAAGGTCTGGTATCTGCTGCCGGCATAGTTCGAATGCCGCCAGGAATACCGGGCAGAGTCTACCAACTTCCCCTTCCCGGGAACCAGGCAGTATGGCCAGCATCCTTGCATCTTCTGGCATGCACAATTCATTTCGCGCCTTGGCAGTATCAGGATTCAAGGGTAAGATATCCGCTAGTGGATGGCCAACAAAGCACGCGTCGATGTCATGCTTGCGCAGAAATTGCTCTTCAAAAGGAAACAGGGATAGAACCAGGTCGACGGCCTTGCGGATCTTGTGTACACGACCCTGCCGCCATGCCCACACCGAGGGACATACGTAGTGCACCGTAGGTATGCCGAGTGTGCGAATTTTCTTTTCCAGACCCAAGTTGAAATCCGGGGAGTCGATGCCGATGAAGACATCGGGCCGGCTCGCCTGCATATGCCGGTACACCCTTCCCCTAATCCGCATAAGCTCGGGCAGGCGCTTGAGGGGTTCCGTGAGACCCATGACCGACAACCGGTCCATCGACACCATCGAATCGAGCCCCCTGGCAATCATGCCGGGTCCACCTATACCGGAAAAGGTCACACCGGGGACGCGTTCACGCAGTGCCTGCATAAGTCCGGCTCCCAGCAGGTCACCGGATGCTTCCCCGGCCAGGATGCCTACGTGTAGGGCATGATCCATGAACAATAACCCGTGAATGATTCAGATGGATTCGGCCTAGCCGAAAATCCTTCTAGGCATTCTAGCGAATAATGCCTTTCTGCGAAGCCTTGACGGACTCGACGAGCAGACCGACCTCTTGATGTTCCCCGGCGAGCGTTTCCAGTGCCGAAAGCGCGTCCTCGATAGCCAGGCCCTGTCGGTACAGGATCTTGTAACCCTGGCGAATCGCCTTGATCGCATCAGGAGAAAAATTGCGTCTTTCTAGGCCAGTGACATTGATTCCCTTGGGTTCCGGGGGAGTCCCCTTAACCATGACGTATGCCGGCACGTCCATGTTGATATGGGTGAGCCCGCCGACGAAACTGTGCGCACCGATGCGTAAAAACTGGTAGACCCCGGCATAGCCGCTGAGGATTGCCCAGTCATCGACGATTACATGCCCGCTGATGGCGGCATTGTTGGAAAAGATGGTGTGGTTACCGACGATGCAATCGTGCGCCACATGGGTATACGGCATAAAAAGATTGCTGGAACCGATGCGCGTGATGCCACCACCAGACTCGGTGCCACGATGCAGTGTGGCGCCTTCCCGGACAATATTATTGTCGCCCATCTCCAGCCAGGCCGCTTCGCCATGGTATTTCTTGTCAGAAGGATCTTCTCCCACAGACGAGAACTGGAAGATGCGGTTGTTTTTTCCGAGCCGGGTATGACTCTTGATGACGACGTGAGAAGCTATTTCGCATTCATCACCGATTTCCACCTCGGGCCCGATGATCGTCCAGGGACCGATAGTGACATTCTTGCCGATTTTGGCTGAAGGATGGATGACGGGGTCATTCCCGTTCATTATTCCTTCCTTTCAGCACATAGGATGGTCGCCTCGCAGGCCGTATTACCGTCGACAGAAGCACGGCATTCGAATTTATAGATACCACGGCGCACGGGGCCGAGTTCGGCCTCGAGCACGAGCTGGTCTCCCGGGACTACCGGACGCTTCAACCTGACGTTATCCGCGCCCACAAAATAATACAGGTACCCGTCTTCGGGCTTTTTCTCCTGGGACTTGAACCCGAGGACGCCAGCGGCCTGGGCCAGGGCCTCGATGATGAGAACGCCCGGCATGATGGGCTTGTGGGGAAAATGTCCCTGGAAAAATTCCTCGTTGGTAGTGACGTTCTTGTATGCCTTGATGCGCTTGCCCAGTTCTAGTTCGACGACACGGTCAACCATCAGGAAAGGGTATCGTTGCGGCAGATACGCCTTGATCTCTCCAACATCCATCATATGACTATCCTTTACTCCTAATTAATTGATGATAACAGCCTTTTTCATGGCTCATTGTGTCCTTCGTGTTCTGGGTATCCGGGAAACCGGTACGGTTATTTCTTGCCGTCTTTTTGCTTTTCCAGCTCTAGTTCCAGTTTTTTCAGGCGGGTGGCGAGTTCGTCCAGCTTCCTGAAATGCACGATATTTTTCTTCCACAGGGCCGATTCTGAAAGACCGGTCCCCGAGGAATAGACACCTTTGGTGGTTATTGATTTGTTTACCAGCGACATCGCCGTAACCGTGACGCCGTCGGCAATGGTGACATGGTTAATAATCCCCACAGCGCCGGCAATAATACAATTTTTCCCTACCGTTGAACTACCTGCGATCGCACTGCAGCCGCAAACTATGGTGTTCTCCCCCACTTTGACGTTATGGGCGATCTGCACCTGGTTGTCCAGTTTCACCCCGTTCCTTATGATCGTGTCCTCAAGCGCCCCCCTGTCTATAGTAGTACAGGCACCCACTTCAACGTCATCGCCTATCTGCACGCCACCCAGCTGCTCGATCTTTACGGACTTCTCACCATCCCGGGCGAAGCCAAAACCGTCGCAGCCGATGATAGCACCGGCGTGAATGATGGCGCGCTTACCGATCCTGACATTGGGATACAGGACCACGTTGGCGTGCAGCGAGGATGAAGGGCCAATGACGCAGTTCGACCCTATCACCGAATTAGCGCCTATCACGCAGTCATCTCCTATTTCGGCATTGGCCTCAACCACGGTGTTGGCGGCGATGATGACATTGCGTCCAAGCACCGCGGAGGCATGCACCACGGCCGACACGTGCACACCTGCATCATAGCTTTCACCTGCCGCAAACAACTGGCTTACACGTGCATAGGCGAGATAGGGATTGTCCGTAATCAGCTTGTCGACGGGGCAGTCGACGACAGCATCCAGCGCCAGTATCACGGCACCCGCGCGAGTAGATTTGAGATCAGCATGGAATTTTCTGTTGTGGTAAAAACTGAGCTGTTCAGCCGATGCCGATGCCAGGGTGGCTATACCCGACACGCGTGTGTCGGGATTGCCTTCAAGTGTGAGACCAAGCCGGTCAGCCAGCGCTGCAAGAGTGAATGTCTTCTTTTTAATATCCACTGGTCAGGTGCCGGAATACGTTGCTGTCGTTTCCGGGGAGAACTGCTCCTTACTGCAGGTTCAGTTTCTCTGTTACGCGTGCGGTAATGTCAAGGGTGTTATCATAGTACAACGCCGCCTCGCCACGGATGACCAGGTCAAAACCCTCTTCTTCCACGACTTCGCTGATAGCCTGCACCAGGTTGGGCGCATAGGTCTGCTGGAACTGCTGGCGACGCTCGTTGCTCAGGGTCTGGATTTTCTGCAGTAGGAACTGGTACTGGTTCTGGATTTCCTGAATTTCGCCAACGACACGACGCTGTTCCGCTTCGCTCATGACCTCGCCGTCCTTTTGCAGCCTTTCCTGAAGTTGCTGGCCCTGGGTGGCAAGGTTACGCAGTTTGTCCTGGTCTTCCTTGGTTTCGGCCTGGAGTTCTTGTTCGATGCCCTTGGCAACGTCTGAATTTAGCAGGGCCTCAGCCATGTTCAACACAGCTATCTTGAGTCCGTTGTCGGACTGGGCAAATGTGCTCCCTGCGGTCAGGGTGAGGGCTGCAGCAACAATTAGACTACTTGCAATCTTTTTCACGTGAATCTCCAACTTGTTAGATGCTGTTAGATCAAAACTGATACGGGTCGAAGCGCGTTTTGGCAACGACGGCTCCCGATTAGACTGTTGGGGGCCGTTTTTATTCCCTTAAAGCCGGAATTTTCAGGGTCCCGGCGGCAATGGCGCGTATTCTACAGGCTTTTTGATGCGGGTTCGAATACTTCCTTTTTGAGAGGTTAGAAGGTATTTCCCAGCGTGAACTGGAAGACTTCGGTCTCGTCGACCAGGGAGGCATTGAACGGTTTCGCCAAGCTGAACGACATGATACCGAAGGCGCCTGAGAACCAACTGACGGAAATACCGGCCGAATAGCGGAATTCACTGAGGCTGAGACCAGAGCAGTTGCCCGCCTGTTCCTGATCCTCGGTGCAGTAGGACGAAAACACATTTCCGGCATCGAAAAAAATGGCCGAGCGTACCCGGCTCCTGTCTTCGATAAAAGGTAACGGGAACAACAGTTCCACTGTTCCGGTGGCTTGGATATTGCCGCCGAAAGGTGACGGCCTGCCGGAATACAGCGGCTGGGACGCAATCTTGTTGTTTAGTACAGGAGCACCGGTATTGTCGAAAACGGGATCCCCGTTTTCATCCACGACCTGCTGAAGCACATAGGCGACATTGGAAAATACATCGATTACTGGATTGCCATAGGTATCCTGCGTGATGTTGCCGTTTGCATCGCGCAGAAATTGGGTATTGGCCGTGGTGTAACGCTCCGGGAAGCGCGCCCTCGGACCTAGTGTGTTGCGTTCAAAACCGCGCACGGTACCCAGGCCGCCAGCATAAAAGTGATTGAAGAATGGCAATTGCTCTGTTGACCCGTAACCATCACCGTAACCCAGGTCGGTTCGCATGTGAATGATCCACTCCGGGGCAATGGGAATATAATGATCGCGGAAATACTGCAGGCGATAGTAGGAAAGGTCACTGCCAGGCACCGTTAGCTGCAAGGAAAGACTCTGCGCCATACCGGCAGTCGGAAACATGCCAAGATTGAGCGTCGACTCGCTCCAGGCGATAGAAAGGTTCAAGTTATTGAACCTGTTACCGTCGCGGTCCAGAAAACCCTTTTCCTGGTTGAATGCGGTTACCGGCAAGTCGTCAATTGGCGCCGTAACCGCATCGGATATTGGAAAGATTTGTCCGGTTGCAGGGTTGAAAAACGACTGGTTACGAGCAGGCGTCACGATATAGTCGGTTATACCTGGGATCAGTTCGGGACTCGATTTTATTTCCTGAACTGGGCCATAACCTTCATCGATAACCGTATTAGTGAAGCCGAAGTTGAATGACAACGACTGGTTTTCGTTTAACCTGTAACCGTAGCTGACGTTGGCGTTTAACTGGTTCGTGGAGTACGAGGCCAGGTTCAGTTCGGCGAAATCAGAAGATGTATAAGAAAGACCAAAACCACGGCTGATTTGATCAATAGTGTAATAAGGATTGAAATAATTGAACTGATAACTAGTACTGAATGAGCTGGTATTTACTCCAACGCCCACACTTTTACCGGTGCCGAGGAAGTTAGCCTGCTGCAGGTTGGCTGAGAGCACCAGGCCTTGGTATTGGCCGTAACCGACACTGCCGCCGATGGTGCCGGACAGTTGCTCCTCGACCGTGTAATCTACGTCGATCTGGTCGGCGGTGCCCGGCACCTCGCTGGTGTCGTACTCAACTTCGGCGAAGTAGCCCAGCTGCTGGAGACGTACTTTCGACTGTTCCAGTGCCACACTGGAAGCCGGAGCCCCTTCCATCTGGCGCATTTCACGGCGCAGCACTTCGTCAGCCGTATTGGTGTTGCCGTAGAAACTGATGCGATTGACATAAGTGCGGCTGCCAGGTACCACGAAGAAGGTCACATCGACAGTCTTGTCTTCCTCGTTGATCGAGGGCACGCCTTCCACCTCGGCGAAGAAATAGCCGCGGTTTCCAAGCAACTGGGTCATGAATTCCGACGTTGTTGTCACCAGTTGCTGGGAGAATACCTGGCCCTGGCGCAACTGGATCATCAACCTGAGCAGGGGCTCCGAATCCACCAAGTCGCCTGCGAGCTCCACCTCGTCGATCGTGTATACCTCGCCTTCCGAGATATTGATGGTTATGTAGACTTGGTCCTTGGTGGGTGTCACCGAGACCTGCGTGGACGTGATGTCGAAGTTGATATAGCCCTGATCCATGTAATAGGAGGTCAGGCGTTCCAGGTCGCCATTCACCTTTTCACGGGCATACTGGTCGTCCTTGCGGATCCACGACAGCCAGTTGGAGGTGGATATCTCGAACAAGTCCAGCAGTTCCTCATCACCGAACACGGTATTGCCGACAATATTGATATGTACGATTTTGGAAGGCTCGCCCTCGTTGATCTGTAAATCGATAGCCACGCGGTTACGTTCCTGTTCTATGACCTCTACATCGACACTGGCACCGTAACGTCCCTGCCCCACGTATTGCTCCTGTAAAGCCAGGCGCATGCCATCAAGGGTCGATGGTTGGAATACCTGCCCGATGGACAGACCCGCATTGCTCATGTTCTCCATTAGCGCTTCGGTGGGGATCAGCTTGTTGCCATCCACCTGAATATCGCTGATGGTAGGGCGCTCCTGCAGGCGGATAATCAGCACGTTGCCCTCGCGCAGCAGCTCGACATCGCCAAAATTTTCTGATGCTGAAATATCACGAATGATATTGGCGCTGTCCGCCGGCGTGAGACGGTCGCCGACATTGATGTTGAGAAGCGCAAAAACGTTTGTGGCCGCAATGCGCTGCAGGCCTTCCAGCCTGATATCGGATACTGTAAAGGAATTATCGTTTGCTGGTATCAGCACCTGGGCCACTGACATGACAGGCAACACTGTGACCGACGACAGCGCACCAACAACTAGGCATGACAAAAGTTTCTTTTTGACCTTCAGGATCATGTCCAGCCTTTTACAACAGACGGTTTATATCATTGTAGAACGCGATTAACATGATGCCCGCCAGCATCATCACCCCGAAGCGAAGACCAAATTCCTGCACACCTTGCGGCAGCGGTTTGCGAATCACAGCCTCGATCGCGTAATAAAACAGGTGGCCGCCATCCAGAACGGGAATCGGCAGCAGGTTCATGACACCCAGGCTGATGCTGAGTAGAGCAAGAAAGCCGATATAGTATTCGAGGCCGTCACTGACGGATTCACCAGCGATCTGTGCGATCGTGATCGGGCCACTAATGTTGTTCACCGACATTAGGCCGATGATCATTTTCTTGATTGCCACCAGGACGAAAACACTGTTTTCCCAGGTTTCAGAGACTGCTTTCCTTAGAGCGGCAATTGGCGAGAAGCGTATTTCGCGGATCATTTCCTGAGGCAATACCGGCAGATCGACACCGGCACCAATAAAGCCCTGGATACGAGCATCCTGGTCCAGTGCCGGATTGCCGGTCTCATCAAAGCGAATTGCAGGACGCAGTGTTAAGGTAATGACTTGTCCTCCACGCTCAAGCGTGACTGTCATATCGGTTTCTGGACTTTCCCTCACCATTCCGACCCAGCTATTCCAGTCATTGATCGGTTCTCCATTTGCCGAAAGCACCAGATCCCCCTCCCTAAACCCTGCGGTTTTGGCACGACCGCCGGATTCGACGATACCGATACGTGGCGGGATATCCAGGTAAATGGGCGTGATACCGAGGGAACCAAGGATGTTGGGCTCCTTATCACCCGCCAGCCAGGCCTGCAGGGGTATATCCAGGTCACGGATTAGCGTGGATTTAGCCTTTAGCACCCGCAACTGCATGATTCCGGTTTCTCCGAGACGATCCAGTAACTGTTTCCTGACTTCCTGCCAGGTCTGCGTAGGGGAGTCGTCGACGGCTAGTATCTCGTCGCCGTACTCAAGTCCAGCACTTGCTGCCATCGAGTCGGGCAGAATCGTTCCGACTACCGGTACAAAATCGGTGACGCCGTTCATAAAGATAGCCCAGTAAAGCATGATGGCCAGCAGGAAATTGGCCAGTGGGCCCGCCGCGACGATCGCCGCACGCTGTGAAAGTGGCTTGTGGTTGAAGGCGAAGGGTTTTTGCTCTTCGGATACGGCGTGTTCCTGCTCGCCCAACATCTTTACATAGCCACCAAGCGGTATGCCTGCAATGACGAACTCGGTACCTTCATCATCCGGAATGGCGGGATTACTGGAAACGTTTTTCGGTCTTTCGCGCCAGCTCAGCAAGGGTTTGCCGAAGCCGATGGAGAACTTTTCGACCTTGACGCCGCACTTTCGGGCGACCCAGAAATGCCCGAACTCATGGAAAGTGACCAGTATTCCCAGGGTCACCAGCATGGCGCAGACGTCGAAAATAATGCTCGTGATGAATTCCATGACCTTGTTTTACTAGGTCGATCCCCGTAGATTCGACCAACTTACTGTTTGTATTGAGAATTTATCTCAAATTTTGACAACCCAGAACACCGGAATTATCCTTAAGTGCGCGATTATTCCCCGGTTATTTTTCGGATTAGCCTGGCGGCGGTGTCACGGGCCTGAGCGTCAGCCGCCAGTACTTCTTCCAGAGAGGCCATACCTGCTACGGGCTGCTCGTCCAAAGTGGCCGCTATGATAGCAGAAATATGGTCAAATCTGACGCTACCCGCTAAAAAACCTGCCACGGCCAACTCATTAGCAGCATTGAGTATTACCGGGGCGGAGCCTCCTGTCTTTGCCACATCCCTGCCCAGCTTCAGGCAGGGGAAACGCGAAATATCAGGTACCTGGAAATCCAGGCGGGAAATCGCCGCCAGGTCCAGTGACGCGACACCGGCATCTATGCGTTCTGGCCAGGCCAGACCATAGGAAATCGGCGTGCGCATATCGGGATTGCCCATCTGGGCAAGCATTGACCCATCACGGTAATGCACCATTGAATGCACAATGCTTTGCGGGTGAATCATGATATCGATGGCAGATTCAGGCAGACCAAATAAAAAACACGCCTCGATTAGTTCCAGGGCCTTGTTGATCATGGTCGCGGAATCTACGGAAATCTTCTGGCCCATCTGCCAGTTAGGATGGGCGCATGCCTCTGCGGGAGTCACACCGGAAAGTGCCGCGGGATCGGTGTGAAGGAACGGGCCGCCAGAACCGGTTAGTACGATACGCGCAAAACCGTCACGGACATCGTTTTCGAATCGGCCCAGGTTATTGACCGGCAGGCACTGGAAAATAGCGTTGTGTTCACTGTCGATGGGCAGCAACACAGAACCTGATTCGGCAACTGCCTGCATGAAAAGACTGCCGGCCATGACCAGGGCTTCCTTGTTTGCCAACATGATCCTTTTGCCTGCCCTGGCTGCGGCATAGGTTGGCACAAGTCCAATACCGCCGACAATGGCGGCCATGATGCAGTCGGCATCTTCATGGGTGGCAACCTCTATCAGACCCTTGCTCCCGGCAAGGACGGTAATTCCAGTGTCTGCGAGAGCTGACTTAAGTTGGGCCGCAGCCCCGGCATCCTGCAGCACGGCAAACTTTGGTAAAAATTGTCTGCACTGTTTCTCCAACTGGTCGACGTTATTGTTCGCTGTAAGGGCGAACACCTTGAAGCGACCGGCATTACGTGCGATCACGTCAAGGGTGCTGGCGCCTATAGAACCAGTGGAGCCGAGAATAGTGACTGCCTGTGAAGGATATTGCGAAACAGTCACAGGAAGTCCTGCCGGATCTGTATAAGCAGTAAGGCGTAAAAAGGTGCTGCCGCCGTGATACCGTCGATGCGATCAAGCATGCCGCCGTGACCCGGCAGTATCGTGCCGCTGTCCTTCACGTCATTAAAGCGCTTGACCATGCTTTCAAAGAGGTCGCCGACCACACTGGATGCAGCGATCAGAACGGCGGCCAGCAAAAGTTTCATCCAATGTTGCACGCCCAATTCAGACTGCTGAGAAACGAACACCAGGACGGTGACCAGCATCAGTAAGCAGCTGGCAGCAAGGCCACCGACGAACCCTTCCCAGGTCTTGTTGGGACTAACGCGAGGCGATAGCTTGTGCCTGCCGAATGCCCTGCCAGCAAAGTAAGCACCGATATCGGCTGAGGCCACCAGAGCAAGCAGGAACAACACGTGAAAGGCGAAATATTCCTGCTCCCTCAGGTAGATCAGAGCTAGCCAACCCGGCAGGAACAGCGGTAACCCAGCTATAAATAGCACGGGGCGATTCCCCCACAGGTTACAACCCAGGGGATACTGGCACACCAGGACCAGCGCTAACAGCCAGAACAGCGCGCCTGCCAGTAGTACCCCCTGCAAGGGTATGGGGGAATGGGTAATCAGCGCGATCAGGGTTATGAGAACGGCGGTGTATGCCGCCCTCCCTACCCTGAAATCCAGCGTGGCTAGCATTGACCACTCCCAGATTGCCAGGCCAATGACCAGGGCAATGAATAGGTAGAACAGCGAATATGGCAACAGGAAAACGGCGCCAAGGACCACGACAAACAGGATAAAGGCCGTAACCACGCGTTGCCGCAGCATGTTCAGTTTGACTCCACCTGGTCGCTGACTTTGCCAAAGCGGCGCTGCCTGCCTGCATAATCCGCGAGAGCAGCCTCGAATTCCTTTTCACCGAAATCCGGCCAGAAGGTTTCCGTGAAATAGAATTCCGAGTAGGCGAATTGCCACAGCAGAAAGTTGCTAACACGCTGTTCACCACCGGTACGAATACACAGGTCCGGCATCGGCAGGTCTCCGATGGCAATGTGCTGCCTAACGACTTCTTCGTTGATTGCTTCGGGGTCGAGCTTGCCCTCTGCCACTTTAATAGCGATCTGCCGAGTGGCGTTGGTGATGTCCCAGTGACCACCGTAATCCGCAGCCACCACCACGGTCATGCCGGTGTTACCTGCGGTCAACTTTTCAGCCGCGGCCATTAGGGTGAGCAGCTTGCCGATAAAATGTTCACGACTGCCGATGAAACGCAGCTTGATGTTCTGCTTGTGCAGTTTGGCGACTTCGTTTTTCTGCAACACGTTCAGAAATAGCGCCATGAGGCTGTTCACTTCCCGCTTGGGACGCAGCCAGTTTTCACTGCTAAAGACAAACAGGGTCAGGACTTCGATATGCTTCTTCAGGCACATGTGGACCAAGCTTCTAGCGGCGACTGCACCCGCCCGATGACCTGAAATGCCACATCTGTTCTGCTGCCTTGACCAGCGGTTGTTGCCATCCATTATCACTGCAATGTGGCGCGGAAGGTTCTGATTCCTGTGCTGATCAGCCTTGTCTACAGTTCGGTTGGTGGGGGACATATAAGAAGAGTGTCCGCGTGATCAGATCGTTAGCAGATCCGATTCCTTTTCAGCGTACTTTGCATCAACCATTTCAATAAAGCTGTCAGTGAGCTTTTGGATGGACTGCTCTGCCCGGCGTTCTTGATCCTCGGAAATTTCCTTTTCCTTGAGCAGGTCCTTGGTATTGGTATTGGCATCACGGCGAATATTGCGAATGGCGATGCGCGCGTTTTCCGCCTCCTGCTTAGCCTGCTTTGTGTATTCCTTACGCGTTTCCTCGGTCAGTGCCGGCATGGGAATACGGATCACATCACCATTGTTTGATGGGTTCAGACCCAGGTCGGACTTGAGAATTGCCCTCTCGATTTCCGGCAGTAACTTCTTTTCCCACGGTGATACCGCGATTGTACGAGCATCCTCAATGGTCACATTCGCCATCCGTTGGATGGGCGTATCCGTGCCGTAATACGGGACCATCACACTGTCGAGTATTCCCGGATGGGCCCGACCAGTCCTGATCTTGTTGAAAGCGGACTCCAGGCTGTGCAGGCTTTTGTCCATGCGCTCGCGCGCATCCTTGATTATTTCATCAATCATTTTAGTCTCCCCTTTCTATAAGAGTGCCTTCATCCTTGCCGACAATGATATTGAATAGGGCTTCTTCCTTGTTCATATCAAATATTCTCACTGGCAGATTATGGTCCCTGCTCAGGCAGATGGCGGTGAGATCCATGACACCCAGCTTCTTGTCTAGGACCTCATCAAAGGTAAGGCAATCATATTTTTCGGCATCCGGATTCTTGATCGGGTCCGCCGAGTACACACCATCAACCTTGGTGGCCTTAAGTACCAGATCAGCATCAATTTCGATGCCGCGCAGGCAGGCTGAGGAATCGGTCGTAAAAAACGGGTTGCCGGTTCCGGCTGAAAATATCACCACGTCGCCGTCCCTGAGGTGGCGAATGGCGGTACGACGGTCGTAATGCTCGACGACCCCACTCATGGGGATGGCGGACATGACTCGTGTAGGGATATTGGCGCGTTCCAGGGCGTCGCGCATGGCGAGAGCATTCATCACCGTGGCCAGCATGCCCATGTGGTCGCCGGTCACCCTTTCCATGCCTGCCGCATGCAGTTCGGCACCCCTGAATAGGTTGCCGCCGCCGATGACCAGTCCGACCTGCACGCCGATTTCGACAAGCTGCCCGATCTCGGCCGCCATGCGGTCGAGCACTTTGGGGTCGATCCCGAAATCAGCATTACCTGTAAGGGCTTCACCACTCAGTTTCAGCAGAATCCTGTCATATTTGCGGATTTTTGTTGCCATCGATTGAAGCTCTTATGATTGGTCTGTATATAAGTCGCTTATGCGCCACCCTTCAACTGAGCAGCCACTTCGGCGGCGAAGTCCTCGGTCTTTTTCTCAATGCCTTCACCCACTTCGAAACGTATGAATGACAGAATCTCTGCTCCGGCATCCTTGACAAGCTTGCCGATTTTAACGTCCGGGTCCTTTACGAAGGCCTGTTCATTAAGGCTAACTTCCTCGACAAACTTTCGCAGGCGGCCACTTACCATTTTTTCAACGATGTCAGCAGGCTTACCGCTTTCCGCAGCCTGCGCAGTGTAAATTTCACTTTCCTTACTAAGCACATCAGCAGGCACGTCCTCGGCTTTGACGACCAGCGGGTTTACAGCAGCAACATGCATGGCGACATCCTTTGCCAGGTCCGCGTCACCACCGCGTAAAGCAACCAGGACGGCAATCTTGCTGTTGGAGTGGACGTAAGAGCCCACGGTGGTGCCTTCACCACCGAGCATGGCCGCACGGCGTACTGTGATGTTTTCACCGATCTTCTGCACCAGTTCCTGGCGGGTCTGCTCAAAACCGGCAGCCAACAATGCATCGATGTCGATTTCTTTCTTGGAGAACACTGTTTCCAGGACAAAGCCGGCGAAATCGGTGAAGTTTTCATCCTTGGCGGCGAAATCGGTTTCGGAATTCACCTCCACGATGACACCATAGCTGCCATCGTCAGCAATCTTGGTTAGTACCAGGCCTTCGGCGGCGGTCCTGCCCGCTTTCTTGGCGGCTTTCAAGCCACTTTCCTTTCGCAGGTCCTCAATGGCTTTTTCAATATCTCCATCCGCTGCCTGCAGGGCTTTTTTGCAATCCATCATGCCCAAGCCTGTGCGCTCTCTCAATTCTTTGACTAGTGTAGTTGTAATTTCTGCCATGTCTGGCCTCTCTCTTATTCTGGATTTAACCCGGCAGCCGGCGGGCAGCTGCCCACCGGCTAGTCGAACCGCGTTACTCGGCTTTTGCCTTCGCTTTGGCATTGGCTTTGGGTGCAGCCTTGGCCTTGGGAGCGACTTTGGATTTTGCCTTGGCTTTGGGAGCGGGTTTTTCCTTGGCTTTGGCTTTTTCTTCCTTCGCTTCTGCCGTTACGTCGGCTTTTTCTTCTCCAGGCGCGCTGGTTTTCGCGGCAACGTCATCAGCAGGCGCTTCCGGGGCGGCTTCAACTCTGGCTTTTGCCTTTGCTTTTACCTTGATCTTGACGTCAGACTCTCCCTTATCGTTATCCACTTCGACGAATTCACCTTTTCGGGATTCCTCGTCTTGCTTTGCCTTGCCTTGACCATCCACACAGGCATCTGCTATCGCGGACACGTAAAGCTTGATGGCGCGTATAGCGTCATCGTTACCGGGGATGACCAGATCTATGCCGTCGGGATCGCTGTTGGTATCGACGATACCGATTACTGGGTATACCCAGCTTGTTGGCTTCGCTAACGGCAATGCGTTCGTGATCAACATCGATGACAAACAGGGCATCGGGCAGGCCGCCCATGTCCTTAATTCCGCCGATGCTCTTTTCGAGCTTTTCCTGCTCGCGGGTGCGCATCAGGCCTTCTTTCTTGGTGAGCTTGGCAAAGGTGCCATCGGTAGCTTGGGTTTCCAGGTCTTTCAGCTTCTTGATGGAAGCACGGATGGTTTTGTAATTAGTCAGCATGCCGCCCAGCCAGCGCTGGTCAACGTAAGGCATGGCTGCACGAGAGGCTTCCTCTTTTATGATTTTGCTGGCTGCGCGCTTGGTGCCAACGAACAACACTTTCTGCTTGCGCTCTGCCATGTGGCGCACCTGTGCCATGGCCTGTGTCAGTGCCGGCAGGGTGTGCTCGAGATTGATGATATGGATTTTATTGCGGGCCCCGAAAATGTACTGGTTCATCTTGGGGTTCCAGTAGCGGCACTGGTGTCCGAAATGCACACCGGCCTGCAACATGTCTTTCATGTTTACAGAGGTCATATAATGTCCCTGGGTTAAGCCTCCATACATCCTTCGAGTCAAACCTGCAACCTATTGATATTCAACAGATTTATGGCACCCAGCCCGAAGTGCTGATGTATGTGCGACGATTAAGTTTAAATTGATTTAGCAGGCCATGCCTGCTCCCGTTTTACACCTGTGGGCAAAACGTGCGGCTTTATACCACAAACACCCACCAACTTAAAGATAAGCTTTAGTTTTCGGGTAGTTAGGACGTTTCATTTCTTTGTGTTCACAGTTGCCATAAAATAGCGACTTTTCGGCCAAGGCCGCCTTAACACCGGACACCATGCCCGTAACCATCAAGAATTCCGAAGAGATCGCGAAAATGCGCGTAGCTGGCAACCTTGCCGCCCGCGTGCTGGAGATGATCGAACCTCATGTCATACCCGGTGTTAGCACGGGGGAGCTGGACAGGATCTGCCATGACTTTATCATCAACGAGCTGAATGCAATCCCCGCCCCGCTAAACTACAACGGCTTCCCCAAGTCCATATGCACCTCGCCCAACCATGTTATATGCCACGGTATTCCCAGTGACACAATGATCTTGAAGAAAGGCGATATCGTGAACGTCGATATCACGGTGATCAAGGACGGCTTCCATGGCGATACCAGCAAGATGTTTCTGGTCGGTGAGGTTGCGCCTCATGCGCGCAAACTTGTGCAAATCACACAGGAATGCCTATACAAGGCGATTGACCTCGTGCGACCGGGTACCACGCTTGGCGATATCGGCAACGTCATCCAAGAATACGCCCAAGCGAACCATTATTCCGTTGTTCGCGAATATTGCGGACATGGAATCGGCCGGATTTTCCACGAAGAACCCCAGGTATTGCATTACGGCATCGCCGGCACGGGGATGAAGCTTCAGGAAGGCATGACCTTTACGATCGAACCGATGATCAATGCCGGAACGCGCCACACGAAACTGTCTCGCAAGGACGGCTGGACTGTCACCACGCAAGACCGCCGGCTGTCGGCCCAGTGGGAACATACCCTGGCGGTTACCGCAAATAGTGTCGAAGTGCTGACCCGACGCAGTGAAGAGCCCTTCCGTTGAACCATACGGCACAGACACCGGTAATACGCAACCGCAAGAAACTTTTTGACGCCGACGCCTTCAAGGCGGCCCTGGCAGTCAGCTCCTCCTCCATTAGTTGTTACCGCGAAGCCGTCAGGCAGACACGCCAGCTACTCGATGTGCGATTCATCAAGAAAGGAGATATTGAGACGATCATCCAGGACCAGGCATGGTTCGTCGACCAACTCCTGATTACGGCTTGGAAGTCCTATGAATGGAAGGATGCCAACGACATCAGCCTGATCGCCGTCGGTGGCTACGGAAGAGGCGAATTGCACCCTTACTCCGATATCGATATCCAGATACTGCTGGCAAAAAACAATAAGACTAAATACAAAGAGGACATTGAAAAATTCCTAACCTTTCTTTGGGACATCAATCTCGAGATCGGCCAAAGCGTGCGCTCTATCAAGGAAAACCAGCAGGAAGCCGCCCGCGACATCACCGTTGCCACCGCTCTTATCGAATCACGCACCCTCTATGGCAACGAAGAGCTGCTGAAAACAGTCATGTCCCAAATCGACAAAAAGAAGGTGTGGAAACCCAAACAGTTTTACGAGGCCAAGGTCCGGGAACAGACCGTCCGCCACGGTAAGCACGATGACATCGAGTCGGCTTTGGAACCCAACCTGAAAGAATCACCAGGCGGCCTGCGTGATATCCAGACCATCGGCTGGATTTCGAAGCGGCATTTCGGGGCATCGGATTTCAGTGATCTGGTGGAAAGAAAATTCCTCCAGAAAGGCGAGTACAAGGACCTAATCAATGGCCGCAATTTCCTGTGGACCATTCGCTATGGCCTGCACATGCTTAGCGGCCGTCGCGAAGACCGCCTAATGTTCGAACACCAGCGCAAGCTGGCAGAGTTGCTCGGCTACAAGGATGACCAGAAGAGCCTGGGCATCGAAAAGCTGATGAAAGAGTACTACCAGGTCGTGCTCAACCTGCGTGAACTCAATGATGTCCTGCTGCAACTGTTCGAAGAGGAGATCATCCGCTCGAAGGAAAGGGCCAAGATCCGGTTGATCAACAACCGGTTCCAGGTACGCAACAACTACCTGGAAGTTAAGAACGGCAAGGTATTCGAACGCACGCCCTTTGCCCTGATCGAAGTGTTTGTGCTGTTCGCTCAGGACCTGTCCATCGAGGGCATCCGCGCCTCCACCATTCGCCTCATTCGTAACAGCAAGGACCTGATCGACAACGAATACCGGCGCGACCTGCGCAATATCACCATGTTCATGGAGTTACTGCGCTCGCCCCATTACATGGTCGGCCGTCTGCGGCAGATGAAACGTTACGGCATTCTGTCGGCCTACCTGCCCGAATTCGGCCGCATCGTCGGCCAGATGCAGTACGACTTGTTCCACGTTTATACCGTCGATGACCACACGCTGCAGGTCATGGAAAATATGCGCCGCTTCCGCCACCCGCAAGCCGCGGAAAAATTCCCGATCGCCTCCCAGTTGTTCCATCGCCTGCCAAAAATCGAGCTGCTATACATTGCCGGGCTTTACCACGACATCGCCAAGGGTCGTGGCGGTGACCACTCCGAGCTGGGCAAGCGCGATGCGGAATTGTTCTGCCGGCGCCACCACCTTGGCAAGTGGGACACGGCTCTCGTAGGCTGGCTGGTAGAGCAGCACCTAACGATGTCCAGAGTGGCACAGAGGGAGGATATCCAGGATCCGGATGTCATTCACAAATTCGCCAAGCTGGTTGGCGACCAGACGCGTCTAGATTACCTGTACACACTAACGGTGGCCGATATCAATGGGACCAATCCGACGCTCTGGAACACCTGGCGCGCCTCACTGCTAAGCAGCCTTTACCTTAAAACCAAGCGCGCACTGAGCCAGGGGCAGGAGGAAACCGTCGGCAAGAAAGACCTCATCAACCAGAACCAGAAAGTGGCCTTTACCCTTCTGGAAAAATCCGGTTTTAGTGCCAAACAGGTACGGGAAATCTGGAACAATCCGAGTGAAGATTATTTCCTGCGCGAAACGCCGGAGGACATCGCCTGGCAGACGCAGGCCATTGCTGGTCACAAGAGCAATGTCACTCCGCTGATCCTAATCAAGAACAATTCGGAAAACAGAAGCGAAGGCGCGACACAGGTTTTCATCTATACCCAGAACTCGCATTTCCTGTTCGCGAACATTGCGACCGCGTTCGACCGCCTCAACCTGAATATTCAAGACGCGCGCATCTATATCACAGACAGCGACTATTCGATGACCACCTTCATGGTGCTGGAAACCAACGGCCAACCCATCGGCAAAAATCCCCAGCGCCTCGAGGAAATTAATCGCACGCTGACCAACTACGTCAGTGCCAAGAGTGCCCAGAAACCGGCAGAGCGCCATCGCACGTCGCGCAAGCACCGCCAGTTCAGCCGTAAGACCGATACCACGCTGAGCAACTACAACGATACGCCCTACACCATTCTGGAAGTATTGTGCCCGGACCGTCCCGGGTTGCTGGCGAAGGTCGCAGGCATCTTTGTCGAAATGGGTATCACGCTGCACAACGCGAAGATCACCACGCTGGGTGAAAACGTAGAAGATGTGTTCTTCATCACCGACAGTGATAACAAACCCCTAATGAATCCCGATGTGGGACGCAAACTGCAGGACGAAATCAAGAAACTCCTAGACGCCGAAACAGCCTCCTGATCCAAACACACCAGGGCAACAGACATGAACACTCTCTATGGCATTCCCAATTGCGACACCGTGAAGAAGGCCCGGAAATGGCTCGACAACCATGGCATAGCCTACAACTTTCACGATTACAAGAAAGCCGGCATCGACAAGCAGACACTCGAATCTTGGTGTGACAGGATCGGCCATGAAGCCCTGCTCAACACCCGCGGCACCACCTGGCGTAAACTCGATGGTGCCCAAAAACAGGATGTCACCCCCGCCCGGGCCATCACACTGATGGTGGAACACCCTTCCATGATTAAGCGCCCGGTTCTGGTCACCGGCAACAAGCTGCTGCTGGGCTTTGATGAGCCTGCCTGGAAAAGCCTGCTATAATTCGTGTCCTTTAGATTGGCTGTAAATAAGGGACAATCACAGATGTTGAGTTTTGCCATTGGTGTCGGCACCAAAGACAGTGCCGGTAACTGGCTCGAGGTTTACTACCCCGAACCCATATTGAATCCTGACCCGGCTCTTGTCGCCCCGGTTCTGGAGACCCTTTCCTATGCTGGAGGCAACCAGGCCCTGGAAATGACACCAGTGCAGGCATCCACCTGTGCCGCCGGCGTGTCCGACAAAAATCTGAAACTGCTGCTGGAGCAACTTCAAACCACCAAGAGACCGCTGGTCGCCGTTATACTCGATACCGATGACAAACCCGGCAGCGTGCCCGAGGCCTACCTCAAGCTGCACCTGTTGTCACACCGGATGGTCAAACCCCATGGCATCAACTTAGATGGCATTTTTGCCGCCCTACCCAACGTCGCCTGGACCAGCCAGGGCGCTATCGCCATCGATGAACTAGCCCATCGCCATATGCAGGCTCGCCTGGCCGGTGAGAATCTGGAAGTATTCTCTGTCGACAAGTTCCCGAAGATGACCAACTACGTAGTGCCGAAAGGTGTACGTATCGCCGATACCGCCCGCGTACGTCTTGGTGCCTATATCGGCGAGGGCACGACGATCATGCATGAGGGCTTCGTCAACTTTAATGCCGGCACTGCCGGCACTGCCATGGTCGAGGGCCGCATTTCCGCCGGCGTCTTCGTCGGCAACAATAGCGACCTGGGTGGCGGCTGCAGCATCATGGGCACACTCTCCGGTGGTGGCAAGGAAGTGATCTCCGTGGGCGAGGACTGCCTTATCGGCGCCAATGCCGGGCTCGGTTTTCCCCTGGGTGACCGCTGCACCATCGAATCAGGCCTATATGTCAGCGCCGGCACCAAGGTGACCGTTATGGACAGCGAGCTGAACCCGGTGGACGTGGTCAAGGCCAGGGACCTGGCAAATAAGAACGACATGTTGTTTCTGCGTAACTCGCAGACCGGTATCGTGGAGTGCCGCACAAACCGCTCCAAGGTGGAACTGAACGCCGAGCTTCACAGCCACAACTGAGCGACAGGAATACTCACATGTCGGCAACCCTGGACCTTAGCATCGACCTGATCGGGCGACACTCCGTCAGTCCCGATGATGGCGGCTGCCAGGAGGTCATGGCCGCCCACCTGGAAAAAATCGGTTTCACGGTGGAACACCTGCCCTTCGGCCAGGTGTCCAACTTATGGGCACGGCGCGGTAACGGACAACCGCTTGTGTGCTTTGCCGGGCATACCGACGTGGTACCACCTGGAAACGCACAGCAGTGGGAATCGGATCCGTTCGTTCCCGAGGTTCGCGACGGCTACCTGTACGGTCGCGGCGCCGCCGATATGAAAGGCAGTCTTGCCGCCATGGTTACGGCCTGTGAACGTTTTGTTGCCGCCAACCCGGATCACAACGGGAGCATTGCCTTCCTGGTCACCAGCGACGAGGAAAGCATCGCGGTGGACGGCACCAGGCGAGTTATGGAGACCCTGCAGGCCAGGGGCGAGTCGATCGATTACTGTATCGTGGGCGAACCTTCCAGCAGCGATGCGCTGGGCGATGTGATACGCAACGGTCGTCGGGGGTCGCTCAACGGTACACTCACGGTGCACGGCACCGAGGGACACGTGGCCTACCCAAACCTCGCCAACAATCCGGTCCACCGGTTCTTGCCCGCACTGGCCGAGCTGAGCGCAATGACCTGGGATAATGGCAACCGCTATTTTCCGCCCACCAGCTTCCAGATTTCCAACATCCACGCGGGGGAAGGCACCAACAATGTCATTCCCGGCCAGATGCACGTGCTGTTCAATTTCCGTTTTTCCTCGGAGCAAACCGCCGAATCCCTGAAAGCAACAACCGAAGCAATCTTTAATACCTACTATGATGACTACACCGTGGAATGGCAATTGTCCGGCGATCCATTCATTACTGAAGTAGGTGTGCTGACAGAAGCTGTAAGCACGGCCGTCAAGTCGGTCACAGGGATTACAACGCAGTTATCGACAAGCGGTGGCACCAGTGACGGCCGATTCATCGCCCCGACCGGGGCACAGGTGGTGGAGGTGGGCCCATGCAACCGTACCATTCATAAGGCCAATGAATGTGTCGCGCTCGCTGATCTCGATGCCCTGACCATCATTTATGAGACTGCACTCGGCACGCTGCTGAAGTAGCCTCCTCTAATTACATAGGAACACCTGGAAATGGCAGGCCTTGCCCGGCACCTGGAAATCCGGCTTCGGTATGGCCTTTTTATTCGCCTTGCCCGGACGTTTCAGAACCACCCGCTTTTTCGCCTGCCGGCGCGCAAGTTTGAGCAAAACATCGATATCCTCATTCGGCGGCAGCATTCGCTGCATCAGCGCCATATCTTTTTTCACCCTGGCTGATTTCTGACGCGGCGGGAACATGGGATCGAGACAGATCACGTCTGGGCGCTGATCGGGCTGAAGGTGCGCCAGCCAGTCGTGTGCATCACTGACTTGCAGGTTCATCCTGCCCAGGGCGTCTCGAATGTCGGCATTCCCATTCAGTCTCCCCCGGCGGAGGCCGTCTGCCAGCAGTACAGCCATGACCGGCGACTTTTCCAGCAGTGTGACCCAGCATCCCATGGCAGCCAACTGGTAGGCGTCGATGCCCATACCCGCGGTGGCATCGAGCACCTGCAACGTGCCCCTGGTTTTGTCCAGTCCAACAGCCTTAGGCAAGCCGTCGTGGCGAGTAGAGGTCGCCAGGCGATGTCGGAGGCTACCAGCCAGGAAATCGACCCGAGTCGGCAATGTCTTCTGGTCAGAGGCGGCGAACAGGAAAAGACCGTCAGTGGCAGCTTTCAGGACTAGGCCTTCGTGATTTTCAGGTACATCGACGACCTCAGCAAATTCGCTTAAGCCGTTGATTTCCAAAAATTCGTGGACCCAGGAAATGTCGACTGCGTCACAATTTTGCAAGATCACCTGCATGAATTTTTGAGTTCGGATTTATATTGAAACGGATTATAGGAATGCTTCAACTGTAATAATTTACTTTATGTATTGTTTATATAGTATTGATAATTAATAATATATATAGATATATTTGATAGTTGCTACCCGCCCAGTCTGAGCACATCAGCATTGTGCCACTGCCGGAAGCCGGAGAGAAACTTCTATTCCGGGTATATAACCACGCGGCGCCATTCGGTTATGCCCGGCTGAAAAAAATCCACACCAGCAATCGCTCCGCCAACAGCAAGGACATGTTCGATCGTGAGGGTATTGAAGCTCATGAACTCAGGATGAGAGAGATATCCCAGAACCACCGTCAGCAAGGGGTGGGCTCCAACCTACTGAAAGAAATCATCCGATACTTTCTTGCCTGGCCGCGGGATGCGACCTCCTCGAACATGTCCGTGCCCAGCTTCCTTCTTCCCTGAGTGCGGCGTGATTGTCACAGCCTTTTTCGTCCTGTTTAGTCTTTGAAAAAGACCTGTACCGACCACAGATGCAGTAACTGCCCTTTCACAGTAGTATTCCTGGAATACCATTAAAGGGGAACATCATGGCCGAACTCACTATCAACAATGCCACCATCAGAACAACCGCAGACGATGACACGCCTCTGTTGTATGTTCTGACCGATGAACTGCAATTGCTCGGTCCACGCTTTGGCTGTGGACTTGCGCAGTGCGGATCGTGTTCTGTCCTTGTCGACGGAGTCGAGACCCGCGCCTGTGTCACGCCGGTATCCATCCTCTCCGGTAAAAAAATCACCACCCTGGAAGGCATCGCCAGTTTCTACGCCGCCGAGACCGGACAGCAGGCCATGACAACGACACCTCTGCAGGATGCGCTCATCGAGGAACAGGCCCTGCAGTGCGGTTACTGCTATAACGGAATCATCATCAAGGGAATAGAACTATTGTTGAAAAACCCCTCGCCGGATGACGATGAGATACGGTCGGCCATGCGTGGTCATCTCTGCCGCTGCGGCACATACCCCAGGATCATCAGTGCCATCCATCGTGCCGCCGAGGTCATTGCCGCTGCCAAAACCACTGAAGCACAATCCGGGGAGGAACGCGCATGAAGCAGACCAATGACTTACCCCTCAACCGCCGGGACTTCTTGAAAGCCGGTGGGGCACTTGTTGTCAACTTCAGCATACCGGCACTGGCACAGTCCACTGACCTGTTACAGGCAGGTCCACCCGATGCACAACAGATCGACAGTTGGATTGCAATTCACGAGGACAACACAGCCACGGTTTTTATCGGGTTTGTCGAATTAGGTCAGGGCGCGTCCACCGCTCTGCTACAGGTCGCCGCCGAGGAACTTGACATGTCCATGTCACAAATCAGGACAACTGGCCAGGACACACACCTGACCCCAAATCAGGGTGGCACTTATTCTAGTTCGGCTATCCGAGTTGGGCGTCCCCAGGTACAACGGGCCGCTGCCGAAGCCCGCCAGGCGCTGCTGGCCATGGCAGCCGATCAACTTGGTGTTCCCGTTGCAAAGCTGAATGTGGAAAACGGTGTCGTGAATGCGGCTAATGCTTCGGTAACGTATGGGGACCTGATTGGCAATCGCCGGTTCAACCTCGCCATCACCGGCAACGCCCCGGTCAAGGATCCATCCACGTACAAGGTGGTAGCCAAGCCGATGCCCCGAAACGATATTCCCCTGAAAGTCCGAGGCGAGTATCGCCATATCCAGCATCAGCGCCTGCCGAACATGCTGCATGGACGCATCGTCCGCCCCCGAGGCCAGGGCGCCTATCGTGATGGCGTAAAGGTGGAAAGCATCGATACCAACTCCATCGCCCACATACGCGGTGCGCGAATCCTGCGCCAGGGCGACTTCATTGGTGTCGTAGCGGAACGCGAATGGGATGCCGTGAAGGCCGCCCAGCAACTCGATGTGACCTGGGACCGGCCACGCAACCTGCCCGGTCATGACGGACAGTTCGCCAAGATGGTAGCTGGTCCGATCAGTGACCGTGTGGCTATCGATGAAGGAGATGTCAGTGCGGCAAATACCGCCCATGTAGTCTCCTCGTTCGAAGGCACGGGCCCTTACCAGGCGCATGTGCCCTTCGCGCCAAACTGTGCACTGGCTGATGTCCGCGAGGACGGCGCGCTCGTATTGTGTTCTTCGCAGGATATCTACAACACCCGCACCAGTGTCGCCACAATGCTTGGTCTGGAAACGGAACAGGTGAGAGTGCAATACCATGAAGGCGCCGGCACCTTTGGTCACAGCTGCTGGGATGATGCCGCCCAGGCCGCGGCGCTGATGTCGCAGCTCGCAGGACGACCAGTACGCGTTCAGTTCATGCGCTGGGATGAGCATGGCTGGGATACTTATGGCCCTGCCCACGTCGGCAAGGCGCGGGTATCCGCAGACGCAGGTGGCAAGCTGGTCAGCTATGAATACGAAGGCTGGCAGCACCACTGGAGCCTGGTCGAAACCACGGCGCAAACGGCATCGGGAATACCGGCCTCGGAATGGCCGCCCTTCCCCGCAATGCAGCTCAACCCGCGCACCCTGGGCGGCATGTATGATGCTCCCAACCGTAAACTGGTCAACCACCACGTGGACGGCCTCGATTACCTCAAGGGTGCCTGGCTGCGTTCGCCGCTAGACCTCTCCTTTTCCTTTATCTCCGAACAAGCCATCGATGATCTTGCATGGCAGCTCGGCATGGACCCCTGGCAGTTTCGGCAACAGAACATCAGCGAATATCACTGGCTGGGTGTGCTAAATGCCGCAGCCGAAGCCGCCAACTGGCAACCCCGCCGCGCAAATACGGCCAACGACTCGCGAGGTTCGATAGTGCATGGCCGTGGCATCGGTGTCGGTACACACCTAGCCTCGTGGGGTGGCGCCGTGGCCGAGATCGAGGTGAACACCGCGACCGGCGAGGTAAATATCCTCCATCTGTACGGGGCGATCGATGCCGGCCTGGTAGTTAATACCGCAAATGTAGAAAACCAGATCATTGGGCAGCTGGTGCAGACGGCAAGCCGCATGCTGCTCGAGGAGATCACTTTCAACGACACCGGCGTAACCTCACTGGACTGGTCCACCTACCCGATTATCCGGTTCGACCGCTGCCCGGAAGTGACTCCCGTCATCGTGCAACGCCTGAACGAACCTTCCTCGGGCGCGGGCGAGGAAGTCATGGCCGCAGCCGCTGCGGCGATCGCCAACGCATTCTTCGATGCAACGGGAAGGCGCATGACCATGTATCCCTTTACTCGGGAACGCGTGCTTGCCGCACTCGCATGATTGTAAACTAATTGAGGTCAGACACGTTTAATAGTGAAAAAAAATTAGCGCAGAATCATGCTATGAAAGTATTGCTAAAGGCCTATACAGGTCTGGCCATGTCAATCACCGCCCACATGGCAGCCGCTGACGAACTGGGTGATGCCAACCGCTTCTTTGACTATGCCGAATTGAGATATTCGAAATACTTCTCCCCTGCTGGACAGGAAACCGTACCTTACAAGAACTACCTAGTGCGTTATTACCCGGGCACCAACACCTATCTGGGCGTGCTTGCAGGTGGTGTCTATGTTTACAGCAAGGCGTTGGGCGAAGGCATCTTATATGTGGGTAACATCTTCGATTTCATCACTCCAGAAGACGATAAACCTGCACCCGGCGAAATCATCGACCTTACCGACCTGATCCTCACTGATAGGAGCGGAAATTGTGTAGATTATGCTGGAGACTATATTTCATCCGTCAGCGATGTCAGCCGCAGTCTGAGTTTCGATGGTAATCTCACCATCAGTGCCGACAACGGCTTTTGTACATTCAGTTCCAACAACATTCCCAACCATGACATGGGCGAAGGCGGCAGTTTTGCCACTCCGGTCAGCGCTGTAAGCAACAATTACCAGGTGCCCGCCAGTCCGCAATTCGCATCGACTGCTAGCCAGCTAACCCTCGATTGGGATAACGCGGTGCTGCTCAATGGCGTAAAGGTCGATATCTTTGCAGCAGCCTGCTACGGAGTAGCCGATGATAAGATTGGCTGCAACGACATCAACCAACCCTGGCGTTTCGATCCCATGTCACCGAAAAACCAATTCGGTACCGACACACACAACGCTCACACCCAGCCTAATGGGGCTTATCACTATCATGGCAACCCTAGGGCGCTCTTCGATTTTGATACAGCCGTCGAATCTCCCGTAGTGGGTTTTGCCGCGGACGGTTTTCCCATCTTCGGCTCCTATTTCGATGACAATGGTGTGGTCAGGCAGGCGGAAAGCAGTTACCGGCTGAAAGCCGGCAGTCGCCCCTCTGGCAATGGCAACCCGGGCGGCCAGTACGATGGCACCTATCGCGATGATTATGAATACGTGGAGGGTGTCGGTGATCTCGATGAGTGCAACGGCATGACAGTCGATGGCGTCTACGGTTACTACATCATTAACGAATTTCCCTGGATGCTTAACTGCTTCAGCGGCACACCGAATTCGTCCTTCAGGAAAAGTGGTGGCGGCCCGCGACCGTAAGCCAATCCGGAATTGAGTCCTAGATAAGGCTGTGAATGGTGTCCAGGCAGCCACCATAGTAGCTACGCCCAAACAGGTTGAGATGGTTGAGCTGGTGGTACAGCTTGTAGACCTGGAAACGGCGTTCATACCCCTCCCTGAGTGGCCAGACTTCCTTATAGGCGTCCTCACAGTCTTTGTTGAAACCCCCGAACAGTCGCATCATGCCGAACTCCGCTTCACGGTTGCCGTAGTAACTGGCGGGATCGAAGATCACCGGCGCCCCTTTCTCGTTGGCGGTGGCATTGCCCGACCAGAGGTCACCGTGCAGTAATACGGCAGGTTCGTCGTCGAAGCGCAGGATGTCGGTCAGCTTGTCGAGCAGGATCTCACCTGCCTTGATCAGGGAGGCTTCGTGAGGCGTGTTGACTCGCAACAGGCGCAACTGGTAGCCCAGGCGCTGATCTCGAAAGAACTCCAGCCAGTTCGACTGCCAGGTATTCACCTGTAAGGTGGTGCCCAGGAAATTGTTGGTCCCGAAACCGAAGCGGTCCAGGCGGGTTGCCCGATGCAACAGGGCTAGACCACGGCCCATCTGCTCCTGCCAGTTACCGGCCGGGGTGCCTTCGGTGAAAGTTTCCAGGATCAGGTAGTTGTCATCAAATGCCAGCGGCCTGGGTATGTCGAGTACACCAGGTTTTGTCAGCAGCTTAAGGGCGCTGGCCTCGGCAGCAAACATGCCATGTAAGGCGTCTCCGGCATGTGTCTTCACAAATAGTCGGCGACCGTCCTCCAGTTCTAGGATTTCACACCGGTTTATGCCGCCACCGGAAGCGTAGGTACGCGTTCTAATAACGACATCGTCGTCTAGGAGCTGCCCTAGGTGGGTACCACTGATTTTTCCCATAGTAGGCAACCTGAAGATTTTCTGAGCGCTCATGGAAGCAGGTTTGGATACCAGCTTGCTTGCATATTGCTGATTGGCTTCACCAGTATTTGAGAGATACCTCAATTTAGAATATAACGATTATTTAGGAATACGTCCCAGGGTCAACAACAGCAGTTTTTCCTGTATTACCCTTGCTTTCTCAATGCGACAAGCGAGGCAGTTTCAGGAAAGTCCGGGCACTATTGACCTACCTGAAAGCTAACATAAACAACTACCGGGGGAACCATGACGGTAATCAAAAAAACTATCTCCACAATACTGGCGCCTATGCTCCTGGCTTCCACCATGACAACCACAGCCCAAGAGAGTCTACCGGCGGATGTCCGGGCCGACACCCTGTCACGCCTCACACCGGCTTCGCGTGATGCCCTTGACGATTACGGCAAGTCGGTCTGGGATCGTGTGCTCGGTCGCGAGAACACCGGCCCCTTTTACGGCCCGACCGGTTTTTATTTCCACATGCCCCGGGTCGCCGATGGCATGGACCTCATCAACAACTACTTGCGCTATGAAAGCGTCATTGGCCGAGGCCTGATTGAAGTTGCCATTTGCGTCCTAGCCCGAGAATTCGATTCCCAGTACGAGTGGGCATCCCACGCTCCCACCGCACTGAACGAAGGGGTGCCCCAGGAAGTCATTGATGTAATTGCCTGGAATCGCCCAGTGGATGGCCTGGCTCCGGAATACAGCCTCGTAATTCGCTATGGCCGGGAGATCTTCAGTGACCATCAGCTGAGCGCGGAAACCTGGGCCGAAGCCGTGTCACTGTTCGGGCAACAGGGTGCCTTGGAGATCGGCGCCATTATGGCGGACTACGCCATGGCCGCCGTCATCTTGCATGCCATCGACCAGCACATTCCGCCGGAACGGACGGCGCGCATGCCGGTATTGCAATAATTCGGTACTCGCCAGGTTAGATTATTGCAGCGATGAAGCCCCTTCTGTATCATACATATGATACAGAAGGAGCCCGAATGAAACTCGACCTAGACCCGCAATCCCCCACCCCTGTTTTCCAGCAGATCATCGACCAGATTCATTTTCAGATAAATACCGGTGAACTAAAGGCGGGCGAAAAGCTGCCTAGCATCCGGACGCTGGCTGCCGAATACGACCTGGCCACCAACACCATCGCCAAGGCCATGCGCCAGCTGGAATTCCGCGGCCTGGTCATTGCCCAGGAACGCAGTGGCTATCACGTGGCTGACACAAAAGGCGCTGCAGCAGACAATGCCAGCCGATACCAGGCAAGAGGCGTGTCCTCGGACAAGACCGAGGTCCACAACGTGGTCGACCACCTCGATCACGGGCTTTTTCGCAACGCGTTCTGCAAGATCACCGAGGATTACCTGACTGGCAATCCAGAACAATGCAATGTGATTCACGCCGACGGCAGCGGTACCAAGTCCATCATCGCTTACCTGGCTTACAAGGAAAACGGCAGCACGGATGTCTTTCATGGCATCTCCCAGGATTCCATCGTCATGAACCTGGATGACCTGCTCTGCGTGGGAGTGAACGGGCGTATTCTGATTTCCAATACGGTCAACCGCAATGCCCTCAACTGTCCGGGCGAAGTCGTCGGGGCCTTGATCCAGGGCAGCGAGAATTTTCTCGCACAGCTGCGTGAATTCGGCGTCAATATCTACTCCGGCGGGGGCGAAACTGCTGACGTGGGCGACCTCACCGGTACTATCGTGGTGGACAGCGTGGCCGTCTCGGTTATGAAGAAAAAAGATGTCATCACCGGCGACTTGATTGCACCGGGTCTGGCCATTGTCGGGCTGTCTTCTACCGGTCAGGCCATCTACGAGGACCGGGAAAATTCAGGAATAGGCAGCAACGGCCTGACCAGCGCCCGCCATGACATGCTTAGCCATTACTACGCGGACAACTACCCGGAATCCTTTGACGCCAACGTCGACCCGAGCCTTATGTATTGCGGCCCCTACAAACTCGAAGACCTCCTTCCCGGCTCGTCTCTGACCGTGGGCGAGGCCCTGCTTAGTCCCACCCGTACCTATGCTCCGGTCATCTACAAACTACTGGCAGAACATTCCGGCCTCATTCGCGGCCTGATCCATTGCTCCGGCGGCGCCCAGACCAAATGCATGAAATTTAGCGATAACATTCATTTCATCAAGGACAATCTCTTTCCCACACCACCTATTTTCAAAGCCATTCAGTCGGCCTCGAAAACCGAATGGAAGGAAATGTACAAAGTATTCAACATGGGGCATCGCATGGAAGTCTATTGCGATCCGGACCAGGCACAGAAAGTCATCGATGTTGCCGCCGGTTTCGGCATCGAGGCACAGGTCGTCGGCAGGACTGAAGACAGCGATGACGGCAACCGCCTCAGCCTGACCCATGCCAGTGAAGTCTTCACCTATACAGGCTAATACCGGACCATGAAAAAAGCACAGATCAAGACTGACCGCGCCTGGAAAAACAACTGGTATGACACAGAATCCACGGGCGGCCGCTTCATCAGGCACGACGCCCTGTTCCGCAACTGGATAACCGTTGATGGCTCACCCGGCCCCACCGGTATCGGCGGCTTCAAGGCCGAGGCCGGGCGCTATCACTTGTTCATCTCGCTGGCCTGCCCCTGGGCGCACCGTACATTGATCGTGCGCAAACTGAAACAACTGGATGACATCATCAGCATCTCCAATTCGAATTCCTATATGGGACCCAAAAGCTGGACCTTCGAGCAGGAACAGGGCCGCATTTTTTCTGGGGAAGGCGATGATGACGAATACATCGAGTACCTGTACGAGCTTTACCGGCTGGTCGACCCGGAATACGCTGACCGGGCAACCGTGCCCGTGCTTTGGGACAAGCAACGGCAGACCATCGTCAGCAACGAGTCCTCGGAAATCATGCGCATGCTCAATTCCGCGTTCAACGCCCTCATACCTGAAGAAGATATTCGGAAACGTAATTTCTGCCCCGACACACTAATGGGAGAGATCGATGCACTGAACAACTGGATCTACCCAAACGTGAACAATGGCGTTTACAAGTCCGGTTTCGCCACCACGCAGACAGCTTACGAGGAATCAGTGGCCCCCCTCTTCGAGGCGCTGGACAGGCTGGAGGTCATGCTTGCCGACCAGCGATTCCTTTTGGGCGACAAGCTCACCGAGGTGGACATTCGCCTGTTCCCGACCTTAATACGCTTCGATTCGGTCTATGTTTCGCATTTCAAGTGCGCCTTACGGCGCATCGTCGACTACCCGAACCTTTGGGCCTACACACGCGACATATTCCAGTTGCCCGGAATCAGTGAAACTGTGGATATCGATTACAACAAGGCCCACTACTACGGCAGTCACGACACTGTAAATCCCCACCTCATCATTCCAATCGGCCCTGAAGTGGATTTTTCTCTGCATCAGGACCGCGCTCGACTTGCCAGCGGCCCATCGCCGTTCTGACGACGACTTGGCTGGCATTCTATTGCCCGCTCCCATACAATTCGCGCTCCTTCCCGACTCCTCCGAACCGACCGAGGCCGCTGAGTGCCGCGTGGACCAGTTTTCATGGTAAAAGACTGGCATTATGACCCGCAGATGCTGTCGTCACTGATACGCATGGCCGTGCCCATGATCGTGTCGCAGGGTGCGTTCGCCATCATGATCTTTACCGACCGCTGGTTCATGGCTCAGCTCAGCCCGACCCACATGGCTGCAACACTAGGCGGAGGCGTATCTTGGTATTTCACGATTGCCCTGTTCAACGGCATTCTCTCTTATGCCACCGCACTCACGGCCCAATACATTGGGGCGAATGAACTGCACAAGTGCTCGAAGGTCATGACCCAGGGCATACTGATGTCGGTCGCCTGTATTCCTATCCTGCTCGTATTGGGTGGCATCCTGCGCAACATGTTTGCCTGGATGGGGCATTCCGAGGCACAACTTGAGCTAGAAGAAACCTACTACATCATTATGACCGGCTTCAGCGTCTTCATGCTCGTCCGGACCTGCCTGTCCTGCTTCTTTTCCGGCATAGGCCGCACCGACGTGGTCATGATCTGCGACGTGGCGGGTGTTGTTTTCAATGTCCCGCTCACTTGGGCCATGGTGTTTGGCAAACTCGGGCTTCCCGCCATGGGTATCGCCGGCGCGGCGTATGGCTCCGTGCTGAGCATGATTTTCGCCATCTCCACGTACTCGTTGTTTTACTTTAGCCGGGCTAACAGGGAGAAATTCGCCATTACCGCATCTTTCATTTTCGACCGTGGTATCACACACCGCTACCTGCGCCTGGGTTTCCCTTCCGGCATGGAAATGTTCCTTAACATCGCCGCCTTCAATCTTTTCCTACTGATGTTTCAGTCTTACGGTATTCCGGAAGCGGCTGCCGCCACGATTGTTTTCAACTGGGACATACTCTCGTTCGTTCCGCTGATGGGCCTTAACATTGCGGTAATGAGCATGATCGGCCGCTTTGTCGGTGCCGGCGACATGACCCGCACAAACCAGGTCACGACTGCCGGCTTCATCCTGGGCATCGGCTATTCTGCGATCCTAGCATCCTGTTTCCTGCTATTGCGCGCACCGCTGGTGGAAATCTTTATTTTCTATGAGGAACAGGCCGCAGAGATTCGAAGCCTGGCTGTTTTTATGATGGTCGGGTTGTCCTGCTACGCTATCTGCGAAGGTACACTGCAGGTGGCAGCTGGCGTTCTGCGCGGTGCCGGTGATACGCGTTGGGCGATGTGGGCGTCGGTATACCTGCATTGGGCCATGCTCGTGGCGCAGTATGTTGTGATTCGCCGCTCCGACCTGGGACCGCGCGTGTCATGGATAGTTTTTGTGCTGATGATCCTGGCTATCTGCCTGGTGTTTCTGACCCGGCTGTGTGGGAGCAAATGGCGCGACCCGGATCGGCTGAGCGCCGTGATGACCGAATAGTGTTCAGCTCATGATCGGTATCCTCAGCACCACGATCACACCCTCTTCATCGATGAGATTTTCGGCATAGATATAGCCACTGTGGAAATCCGCGATCATGCGGGCTATATGCAGACCCATGCCAAGGTGCGGCTTACTTTTCTTGCCCTCCGGCCGGACTGACACCATCGAATCGAAGATCCGGTCCTTCATGTCATGCTCCAAGTAAGGCCCGTAGTTAGCGACGCTGACGATGGCATCGCCGCCGTCTTCGTAGCAGGCCACCCGGATTGGCTTGTTTGCCAGTGAAAATTCAACGGCGTTAGCCACCACCTTATCCATGAGCTGAGCAATGTAGTCAGCGTTGCCCATGATACGCAACGGTTGCAGGGAAATCCGGCTCTCGAATTCCACATTGGGATAGATCTGCTGGTATTCCTGCACACAGGCGTCGATGACTTTGGCGAGATCGGTTTCCTCCCTCTCGGAAGACTGCAATATCTGCTCCAGACGCGCCGCCTCACTCATATTAGTCAGGATTAGGTTAAGCCGAGTAATGCCCTCCTCTGCACGCTGGATGTACACCTGGGCGTCCTCTTCTTTAGTCACCATGGCCAGATTTTCGAGCGATGAGCGCACCACCGTGACCGGCGTTCTCAGTTCGTGAGACAACCGGGAAGACATGTTCTCCAGGTAATGGGTGTACTGGCTCAGGCGATCGACGATTCCGGCAAAGGACCGGGACAGGTCACCCAGCTCATCGGCGCTGCGTGACGGCACGATGGTGTTGGTGATGCGCCCGGCATCATCGATGATTTTCTCAGCCTGGTTACGCAGTCCGCGAATTCGACCCGATAGGCTAGTCGCAAACAGGAACAGCGCCAGTATCGTAAATAGCAGGATAGCCAGCATGGTGTCAAAGAGGGCTTCAAGGGCCTGGTTGCGGAAAGTGCGAATGCCGTTCATGTTCTGATCGACGATGACAGCGCCCAAGACGACATCACCGGCAATGATCGGATATGCCGCCTCGAGAATGCGTATGGTGTCGCCGGTATCGGTATTATCGATAGTCCGGTAGCGGGTGATCGCCAGCCCGGTCAGCGCCGGCAGCAGATGATCCCCTTCCACTACCCCACCCTGGTAGAGGTCGTCGACAAAATCTGTAGTAGGTCGCGTCAGCACCTGGTAGTAAAGCGGATGCAGGATATTGTTTTCTAGCCAGCCCAGGAAGCCCGAGCGGCCGTCATCATCGTCAGTAAGGATGAGTCCCGTGGCAGTCTGGATATCACCCACGCTTAACAGCACACGCTGACTGCGATCCACTACTTGGACTCGTGAATTAGTATGCCCCATGCCGGCAACTATGCGATCAATTTCAGGCGTAGGTCGGCGCAGCGTGCCTAGCTCTCGCGGAATATCCATGCCGGATGTAGAGACAATGGCGGCTACCATGCGCGATACGGGGTTGTCGACATCGTACACGGCAAGCGCTAACTTATTGCCAACCATTTCCACTGGCAATTGCAATTCCACCTCGTAACCTTCAGCTATTTCACGCCAACGACCACTGATACGGGATTCATACATCAGAGATGAAACATCGTCGATCTCAGTGTCGATGCGATAAGGATAAATCACCTGGTCATCGTAAGGTGCTATGACGTAACGCTCGAAAACACCGTCGCGATTGACTACTGATAGTCTCAGGGAATCACTGCGATCAACACGCAAGCTGTTCCGGTCGCGTAACACGACATGTTCATCAATCACGCGGAAATAGATGAACAGCGACCGCTCGTGCTCGCCGAGCATGAGACGGAAGCTAAGCGGGTCTCCGATGTCGTCTTGCCCTCGAAAACTGGAGAGCTGGTTCTCGGGGTTGGGAATCAGGCTCGACTCGCGATAATGCTGCTCGTATTGTTGATAGTCCTGCCAGTCCACCAAAGAATTGTCTTCCAGCGACAGCGGGTAAACCACAGGGTAAACGTAAAGGTTCTGTCCGCTTTCCGCCCGGCTGTAGCTGCTCTCATTGAACAGTTCGGGACGTTCGCTCAATGCAGTGGCTAGGGCGCGGGCGGTTCCAAGGACAGTCTGCTCCTGTCCTCGACTGAGGTATTGCTCCATCTCCAAGATGTAGCGGTTGCCCAGCCAGGGAATTACCAGCAACAAACTCGACAGCAGCACTAGCTTGAAGCGGATGCTGAACAGGTGTGTGAAGAAACCGGACATAGCTAGGCGTGTTAATAGTTCCAGCGGTAACCCATTCCGTAGACCGTGTCGATGCAATCGAACGCAGCATCACTCTGGATGAATTTCTTACGCATACGTTTCACATGAGAGGTAATGGTGCTGTTGTCGACAAAAATCTTGGATTCCTGCATGAGTGCATCCCGGCTCTTCACATGCCCGGGAAATTTAACCATGGCATGTAGCATCCAGAACTCTGTTACCGTCAGTGGTATGGTCACCTGTTTCCATGACACAGTCAGCCGGCTGAGGTCCATTACAAGATCGCCCCGCTCCAGGAGATTGTCAGGTGCCGTTGGCTGGTCCATGGCATCCTGGCGCCGAAACAATGCCGCTATACGAGCACTAAGATGCGGCAAGCTGATGTCCTTGGTCAGGTAATCGTCGGCGCCCATACGAAGGCCGCTGACTGTATCGAAATCGTTATCGCGCGCTGTTAGGAAAATGATTGGCAGCGTAACCGATTGCGAACGCAGCGACTGGCACAGCATGAAGCCGCCGTCTATTTCATCCTCAAGCCCAATGTCAATGATAGCCAAATCTGGCAAACGGGTGCTGAAGGCATCCTGGGCCTTACGTCGGTTGGGGTAGGTGGAAACATCGTAGCCCTGTTTGCGCAGCACATCGGCGTAGTTCTCACGGATGGCCGCTTCGTCCTCAACGATGGCGATGCGTTTGCTCATACCTTCATATCCTTAGGGAAAATCGAATGGGTAGGCTAACCTGCTGATTTAATGTCTTATTAGTCTGACGATTTGATACAGGATACCGGAAATAATTCCATGAATGCAGTGATAAAACTGAGCTGGGGACAACTGCCATAATTTAGACAGAATTGATCAGCCCCCTGCCCCTTTTGCACCCCCATAATGCTAGACAGCACCAGTTAAATAGGCATCCAGGTTGATATGCATCGTCAACCGGAACATTTAACCGTTGATACCTCAACAAGGAGAAAACCATGAACAACCCCTCACAGCTGATGTACGCCCTGTTCGGCGCTGTCTTATTAACCGCCACTGTCCCGGTGTTCGCAGACGTAGTTGAGCTTTCTGATGCGGAACGTACAAAACGGGAAGCGACTGGTGTAGTTAGCGGTGCGGTCGTCGGAGGAATGCTAGGCGGACCTATTGGGGCAATCGCCACCGCCAGCTTTGGCGCGTGGGTCGGGAATCTAACCACGGCCAACAAGGAGAAGGAACTTATGGCTCAGGCACTTACCGACCAGGGGCGTGAATTGATCGCCATGCAGGCCGAATACCGCGCCCTCGAAGCACGTTACCAGGTCGCTGCACGCGACGCACAAACCGCAAGAATGCGTAACGCAAGTTTCGAAAGCCAGGCCCAGCGTACCAACCGCGATCTTTCTGTATGTTGCAGCGACAGCGAAGTGTCCTTGCACTTCAAGACTGGATCCATGGAGGTCGAGAAGCTTTACGAACAAAAACTAGCTGATATCGCGATACTGGTCAAAAATCTCCCTGAAGCAGTCATCGAGATCACTGGCTACGCTGATCGTCGCGGTGAACCTGCCGCCAACCTTGCCCTGTCCCAGCGCCGTGTCCAGGCTGTAGAAGCGCGCCTGCGTGAACTTGGCGTGCGCAATCGCGCCATAAAGACCAGCGCCTTCGGAGAAACCCGTCCCGCGACAGACACCGACTCGCTGGAAAACAACTTCTTCGACCGTCGCGTCGTGGTGAAGGTAGTGACTGCCGGTAATGGCATGCTTACCCGCGCCAACGATTGAATCAATTTAACATGAGGGAAAGACGCCGTGAACGACGTGCAACTAATTACCGGGAACAAGAATTTTTCGCCCAGCTCACTGAGACCCTGGTTGCTGTTGCAGGAGTTTAGCGTTCCCTTCACTGAAATCGCCATCGATCTGTTCAAGCCCGACTCTGCAGAAAAACTCGGCATCTATTCCCCTTCCCTAAAGGTACCCGTGTTGATACACAGCGGCATCAAGGTGTGGGATTCGCTGCCAATCTGTGAATACCTGTCAGAGACCTTCCTCGAAAACCGCGGCTGGCCTTGCAACTTGAAGAAGAAGACAGCGGCTCGCTCCGTGGTGGCGGAATTGCACAGTGACTTCCAGCACTTTAAGCGCGACTGGCCCATGAATTGCCAGATTCAAGTAAGAATGAAACCAAATGAAAAGCTGGAACAAGAGATTGCCCGGCTAGACGCCATTATGTACTGCTGCCGGCGCAAGCACGGAGATGGCGGGGATTATTTGTTCGGGAGGTTTTCAATTGCTGACTGCTTCTTGGCGCCGGCGGTCATTGCGCTGCGGGCCTATGGCGCACAAATGAGCTGGAAGACAAACCTGTACATCGACACGCTACTAGCTAATCCACATTTGCAATGGTGGCTGGAACAAGCCCAACAGGAAATGGAGGTCCTTCCCCTGGATAAGGCAGGCTGAATATTTGACGAGACCAGTCGGGTGGGCGGGAAGGCAGGACTGATAACTACTGTAAAGTGACCTTGAGCTGCGATGCTTTTTGCCGGGACTAAACATCCCGGCTTTTTTTGGATCGTTATCCATGCAAAGGGATCATGAAGCTGTCGCCGCTGACATCCCAGCGGCTGGGTTTCCCGATCGGGGTCAGCACCTGGGTCGACCTGATAACAGGCTTGAGGAGGTCAGCGAAGGCTGCAACATCGTAAAAGGAAGGCGCTAACCAGCGGTTGATCAGGGCGTCATCATTCATAGGCAGCATCAGGGGCATTGATTTGGGATGTATGGCGGCCCATTCGGGCAATGGCGGGAGCGTGATGATCGAGGCACTGTGGATCACTTCACCACTGTTTTTGTCGATGGTCTCCCTGTGCAGTCCCCCGAATGCGATGGCTTCGTCCTCCAGTTCGATCTTGTGGTAAATCTTCTTATCACCCTTACCTTCCAGAAAGGCTGTGGCAGGAATGATGCACCTGGATTCCCGGAACGGCTGGTAGGAGATCGCGCGGGGACTGTCGAGTTTATCGGATCGGGAATTGAACGATGCGTACTTGTAATTGGGCTTGCCGGTGGCCGGGTCAATCAGCAGCCACCAGACCGCCTGGGTGACCATATTGTGATCCTTGGGCCGGTGAATTATGGAAATGCGGCTGCCGGGGGACTTGTCCCCAGAAAATAGGATATCCGCCTCGTCCACATCCAGCTTATTGAGGAGCTTTATGGATTTCTTGTTTTTTTCTATTTGGAAACGCCCGCACATGTACCGAGTGTAAGGGCAAACTATGATGCTAGCCACTTCCTGTAACCACATAAAACGCGGGCCTGTCTCCCCTCGAAAAAATTGAGTAAGTAGTGGCCAATTGGTATGGAGAAATTTATACTGCCATTTTAGTCACTAAAAGAGACTGACTGGCCAAGAAACCCGCCAGCTGAGAGTTCGAAATAATAACTAATTGAAGGGGATGTAATTCGGCATGAATCTTCGTTTTTCCACATTATCCAACATTCTCCTGATCTTGGTCTTTGCCATGTGTCTGGGAATAGCCGGACATGGCCAGGCCGCATCAAGCGATATACCGGATCTCGATGGTTTGTGGTCACGTCCTACCTGCGCTGGCGGCGGTTTTGGCGGTTGCACAACACTGCGCGAGGACGATGCCCTCCTGACCGATCGAGCCCTCGCTTACATGGCCGCTATCGACGAAATGGCCCAGCCGAAATACGACTGTGCCCCGATGCCCATCCCTCACATGTGGACCGATCCCTACAGCTTCAGGATCGAGCAGCTTGAGGATCGTGTTCTGATCTACTATGGCAAGGATGACGTCGTGCGTACAATCTGGCTGGAAAGCCATGTCCATCCGGAGCCCGCCATCAACGAATTCTTCTATTTTGGCCATGCCGACGGGCATTATGAGAATGGTGCACTGCTCGTGGTCACTAACAAGTTTACCTTCGACCCGCAGGGCCTGAATGCCGACTTCCGCATTCCTTCTTCTACCCAAAAGCAGCTGACAGAGCGCTTTTCCATCGATAACGGAACACTGAAAATGGAGGTGTCCACTGTCGACACGTTTTTCTTGAAGGAACCCTGGGAGTTCACCGTGTACTCGTCACCGGTTCAGGAATTGGATGCCAACTGGACCTGCGAACTCGACGGCGCTCGCCGCAGCCTGCGCTTCGAAACTTCCAAGTACCTAGACGATCCCGAACCGGTCCGTATTAATTACTGAACGAAGGAATGCAAATACCATGACAACCAGCAAAAAAATTATCCTCGCGCTCGTTGCTGCGGGATCCCTGTTTTCTCATGCATTCGCCCACCATAGTACCAAGGGTATTTATCATGAAGACCAGGAACTGGAATTGACCGGTACGGTCCAGGAATGGGCCTTTATCAATCCACACCCCTACCTGACAATCTCTGCACCCGATGCAACCGGCGTCATGCGTGATTGGGATGTTAGCTACGGTGGCGCGGCGGTGGTGCACCTACAACGCCAGGGTTATACCAAGGACACCTTTGGAATAGGCGAAACCATCACCGTGATCGGCCACCCTGCCAGAAAGGCCGGTGTCTACGGCCTACTCATGGAGGGTGGCGGCAATATCCCGACGCGGGAAGACGGCACACCGGTGGTAAAAGGCGGATCGATGTTTTAAGAAATTTAAAGCAATAAAAAACCCGGCTGATGCCGGGTTTTTTATTAATGGCGGTGAGGGAGGGATTCGAACCCTCGATACGTTTCCGTATACACACTTTCCAGGCGTGCTCCTTCAACCACTCGGACACCTCACCACATTCTTTGTAATTTTATATCTCGCCCGAAAAAAGGCCGCACTTTAGCGAAAGCCCCGTCCAATTACAAGGCCGGTCAGCCCCACTCCTTTACGTAATCTTCGACGCTGTTCTCAGGAACCGGACGGTCTGCGATGGTGGGCGTGCCGATATACAGAAAACCGACAATTTCATCGCGCGCATTGAAGCCCAACGCTTCTTTAACACTAGTATGGAATGCCGGTGCCCCGGTACGCCAAATGGAGGAATACCCCAGGGCATGGATGGCGACTGACATGTTCTGCACCGCCGCCGCGGTTGCGCAGATCTGCTCCACGGCAGGAACTTTGGGATGATCCTGAATTTCAGCTACCGCAACGATGACTAATGGTGCGCGCTGGGGTGCATTGAGAAGCTTGGTTTGCTGTTCTTGCGTCTCCGGAGCCATCTGCTCAACGAAAAGCTTGCCAAGTTTAGTGCGCGCCTCGCCTGCAACTATGAGGAACCGCCATGGCCTCAACATTCCATGATCCGGAGCTCGCAATCCAGCTTTAAGGATAATGTCCAATTCATCTGCAGAAGGCGCCGGTTCAGTTAACCGGGGCGAGGCAGTTCGAGTTTGTAATGCTTCGATGGCGTCCAAGGGTGATCCTGTTTTCTTCTAAGGTTATCTATTTGTGTTGAAGGTTTTATTGGCGGATAAATCGCGGAAAACCCTCATAGTTGAGATCTTTCTCCGTGGTCCTTACCGGATTGATGTCCAGTCCGCCGCGTCTGAGAAAATTAGCTTCAACCGTCAGCGCCCTGAGTTCGAACACCGCCATCAGGTCGCAAAAAATACGTTCCACGCAATTTTCATGATAATCATTGTGCCTTCGATAGGAAACCAGATATTTCAGTAGCGAAGTTTGCGGAATCTTGCGACCCCTATAGCAAAGAGTGACTGTCGCCCAGTCAGGTTGGTTGGTGATCGGGCAATTGGAACGGAACAGGTTGGTATACAGTACTTCTTCCGTGATTTCCTCGAAAAGCGGATCAACCTCCTCTTCCAGGAGGCTGCGTGATACCTCATAGGTATCCATACCGATATCGAGTGCGTCCAGGCATTTTCCTGCGGGTAGGTCTGGCATGGTCATCGCATCCGGAGACGAAAGTGTTACCTCTACCTGACTGACTGCGGCCCTGGACAGGTCCCTGGCGATGGTTTCTGCGAGTTGCGAGGGTGAAACGACCTTTTCCTGGTTGAGGGAATTCAGGTACATCTTCAGGGATTTCGACTCTACCAGATTCTGCGAGTCTGCTGGGAATATAAAGCGCCCGATAAAAACCAGTGGTTTACCATGGCTGTCAAGGCAGGAAATTTCGTAGGCATTCCAGATATCGGTACCTTTAAACGGCAATTCGTTATCATCAAGGCCCAGCAAATGCCTGTTGTCATTTCGAGGAATTGTTGAGAGCAAATCCGGTCGGTAATGATCGGGATACTCGGTGGATTTGCCCAATGGGTTGTCCGCCATTATCAACCAGCCGGTTAGTGCCTGAGTCCCTTGCCCCTGTGGAGCAGGAACAAAGAGAACGCGAACAATGCAGCGGTAAAAATAACAAGCATCCCAAAGGCATACCAAACATTAACGTCTGAAACCCCGAGGATGCCGTAGCGGAACGCGTTTACCATGTAGAAAATAGGATTCAACTTGGAGACCAGGCGCCAGAGGTCAGGCAGCAGTTCCACGGAATAGAAAACCCCACCCAGATAGATGAGTGGCGTGAGCACAAACGTAGGGATGATAGTGATATCGTCGAACTTGTTGGCATATATGGCATTAATGAACCCACCAAGCGAAAAGACGATGGATGACATTAGCACAACCATCAGAGTGATGAACAGGTTGTACATGTGGAGGCCGCTGAAAAAGAGGGACATAATTGTAGCAATGACACCAATTGCTAGGCCCCTGGCGACTCCACCGATGACAAATCCGGACAGAATGACGTAATTCGGTACGGGAGAAACGAGTAACTCCTCGATACTGCGCTGGTATTTCTGGCTGAAGAAAGACGACACAACGTTGGCATAGGAATTGTTGATGACAGCCATCATGATTAGGCCGGGAACGATAAATTCCATATAGGTATACCCGCCCATGTCACCAATACGCCTGCCGATTAGGTTACCAAATATGATGAAGTACAGTGAAATGGTAATAACTGGCGGCACCAGAGTCTGGACCCAGATACGCAGGAAGCGGCGCACCTCTTTCCACACGATGGTATTAAACGCGGTCATTTTGTAATTCAGTGTCATGTCGTTCATACATTTGACTGCTCTGGTTTTTTAAGCAGCGAAATGAAAAGCTGCTCAAGACGATTAGATTTGTTGCGCATGCTTTTCACCTGGATATTCAGCGCCTTCAGTTCGTTAAATACATCATTGAGATCTTGATGGCTTTCCACGACGACTTCTAGCGTACTGGCGTCAAGCAATTCACAACAAAAGCCATCAAGCTTGGGAGCCTGTTCCAGTTCCTGTCGGACATCTAGGACAAAGTGTTCCTGTTGCAGTTTACGCAGCAATGCCTTCATGCTGGTATTTTCCACGATCACTCCGCGATCGATCATGGCGATGTTTCGGCACAAAGTTTCAGCTTCTTCGAGATAGTGCGTGGTGAGGACGATCGTCGTACCGGCACGGTTGATTTTCTGCAGGAAATCCCAAGTGGAACGGCGCAGCTCGATATCGACGCCGGCAGTGGGTTCGTCCAGCAGCAGCAGGCGTGGTTCATGGACGAGCGCTCTGGCGATGAGGAGCCTTCGTTTCATGCCGCCGGACAGGTTTCGTGCCTGCTGGTTATGTTTTTCCCATAGCCCAAGCTGGGTCAGGTACTTTTCCGCCCTTTCCTTGGCCAGTTTTACAGGCAAGCCATAGTAACCGCCTTGAGTAACCACGATATCAAATACCTTCTCGAAGTGGTTGAAATTAACTTCCTGGGGGACCACACCAAGGTTTAGCTTAGTCTCATAGCTGTTGGTGTCTACATTCTGGCCAAAAACCTGGACACTCCCGGATGTTCTTCGTACAAGGGTTGACAGCACCCCGATAGTGGTAGATTTTCCAGCTCCATTGGCACCCAGGAGGGCAAAAAAATCACCTTCTGCCACGTCCAGGCTTATGCCTTTGAGGGCCTCGAAGCCATTGTCGTAGGTTTTAAAAAGATCTTTGATGGATATTGCGGGTGTCATGCGGACTAAAGTGGTCTGAAATTCGCGCAGTATAGCAAATAACACAACATTTATTACGGCTTTCATGCACTGGATGGCCTGCTGCAAGACCTGGCGGAGGAATTTGTAGCCTCGGTAAGCTTATAGGTCGCTGTGTCGGATTGAACATAGTGTCAGAGTCGGGAGATGGCAAATATGCTGGGAAATAGACTCCCTCGACCCACCCATGCGCACTTGCTAAAATCCTTTCCCTGCTTAAGAAATACGTAAAAAAATGTCGCTATTTCTAATCTTGCTAGTATCACTGATACTCTTAGTCGCCCTAGTCAGGGTGCTATATATCAACCAGCTAAATAAAGCACGGGATATAGCCGACCAGGGTATGCCCCTACCAAGCCTAGATGAGACTACGGACAACCAGGATATGCCGCTGCGTCATCCTGTTTCAATTGCACAGGCGCTTCCAGAAAGCGTTCATGAACCGATATCTTGGCAACAAAAAGTGAAAGCGCTTCGCGATGAAGGACGCTTCCAGGAGGCCCTGGCGCTTTGCGGTAAGCAGTATCCCCGGATGCTAGCTTTCCGCCAGACATTGGTCACACTCAGGAGCCGCATGAAAGCCCGCGATGACAAGCCTGCACAAACATTGAAGGATATCTACCGGACGGCAATTTTGGCGCGTATCGCCAAAGCATCTACAGAGACAATGACTGAAAGTGATATCAGGATGAAATTACCCCTGCTCGATAATCCCAGGCAATACTGGAACGAATTTGGTTATCAGAGCCTGGACCTACTAACCAAGACAGACTGCAAATTGTTGATCAGACAATGGGGCGAACCTGTAAGTCATAATGATATCAGCCAGCTGATCAGTCCTGGAGAATGAATAGTTTCAAATATACTCGAATGATGTGACGAGGTTATCAACAATGCTTAAGGAATCCCAGGCCAAGATCATGCTTAGTCTGCAATCGAAGATGAATGCCAAAGTCAATCCACACTGGGTTGAGGCATCCTATCCTTATCTGCGCGCTATTATTGTCGAAGGTGCCGAGGCCATGGAGCACCATGGCTGGAAATGGTGGAAAAAACAGGAATGCGATCTCGAGCAGCTGCAGATGGAGCTGGTCGATATCTGGCACTTCACACTCTCTCACATTCTGCTGGAACAACTTAATGATGAACCCCAGGCACTACTCAGCCTGATGCGTCTTTGTCATGGCGAATGCAAGGTAGATTTTGACGGCAAAACCTATAACGTAAATACGCTGGATACCCTGCAAAAACTTGAACTCAGTGTTGGGTTGGCCTGTGCAAGCCGCATCAACGTTCCGTTGTTCGAAGCACTAATGACAGATTGCAAGATGGACTGGAATGATCTGTTCTGCCAGTACGTGGGCAAGAACGTGCTGAATTTCTTTCGCCAGGACCACGGATACAAGGAAGGAACCTACCAGAAGATTTGGGGTGGCCGGGAAGACAACGAACACTTGGTGGAAGCCATGGCAGGCCTGGACCCTGAACAAGCCGATTTCCAGCATAACCTCTACGAGTCGTTGAAAGACAGATATCAAAAAAATAGTTGAATAACCGGATTGCCACTTAAGGAAATACCTCAAGAAAGCCCTGTCGCCCCCTTTATGGGTCGCCAGTTTAACTTCACGGATCGTGAAATCAGGCGGCAGGCATTCTTCTCGAAAAATTTTGACATCTTCTTTTGAGAAGCAAATAGTAAATATAACCGTTTATATTTAAAGTAAGAGTCAGTTTAGAGCTGCTGCTCTTTTAGATACATTTACAAGTAGTATTTGCCTGGAAAAGGTATGTAAATATCAAGATATAAAAAAGCCCCGCAAATGCGGGGCTTTTTTTTGGCGATTACTCACCTTTAAATGGGGTGGCCGATGGGGCTCGAACCCACGACAACCTGAGTCACAGTCAGGGACTCTACCAACTGAGCTACGGCCACCACTGATCGTTTCTGCTGAACTTTTATTTGCCAGCATACTGCCTGTCAAATGCCTGGACATTCTGGCACGCCCGGCAGGACTCGAACCTGCTACCCTCGGCTTAGAAGGCCGATGCTCTATCCGGATGAGCTACGGGCGCTTGAATCAGGTCCCACACATTACTGGAAAATTCCAGTTCAGGCAAAATATGGTCGGGGTAGAGAGATTTGAACTCCCGACATCCTGCTCCCAAAGCAGGCGCGCTACCAGACTGCGCTATACCCCGGGTTATCACTAACACGAAAAGCCCGGCATGATACTCAGGGTTGCTGGTGGCGTCAATGAAAAGTCAGCCGCAATGGGTCCTTACTCACTCTCTTTCCAGACGCCAGGAGGTCACGCCATCCTTGTCTTCCAGTACCACCTTCAGGGCCTTTAACTCATCCCTAATCTCATCTGCAACCTGCCAGTTTTTATCGGACCTGGCCTGATTCCGTCGCTGGATCAGCAACTCGATATGGGAAGAGTCGATATCGTCATTACCCTTGCGCAGGAACGACTCAGGAACATCCTGCAGGATGCCCAGGATACCGCCCAGCCTAACCAGTAAGCTCGCCATAGATGCCGCAGTCTCGCCATCCTCAGCCTTGAGGCGGTTGATCTCCCGAGTTATCTCGAACAGTACACTCATGGCTTCCGGCGTATTGAAATCGTCCTCCATGGCCTGCATGAATCGGTTCTCGAATTCGCTGCCCGAGGTCAATTTTGCAGAGTCCAGGGCAATATCTTTTAACGCATTGTAGAACCTCTCCAAGGCACTATACGCCAAGTCCAGCGTTTCAGCCGTGTAATTGATTGGACTTCGGTAATGACTGGATACTAGAAAACAGCGCACCACTTCGGCGGGATACTTTTCCAGAACCTCGCGAATGGTGAAGAAATTATCCAGTGACTTGGACATCTTTTCGTTGTCCACACGCAAAGGTGCATTGTGCATCCACACGCGTGCGAATTCCCTGCCGGTCGCCGCTTCCGACTGGGCAATCTCATTCTCGTGATGCGGAAAAATCAGGTCACTGCCGCCGCCATGGATATCAAAGGTATCACCGAGCGCGCAGGTCGACATGGCAGAACATTCGATATGCCAGCCTGGCCTGCCATAACCCCAGGGCGATTGCCAGCCGGGCTCACCCGGCTTGGCCGCTTTCCAGAGAGCGAAGTCCCTGGAATCGGTTTTAGCCTCTTCAATTTCAACCCTCGCACCAGAAAGTAACTCGTCTAGGTTCTTGCCACTCAGCTTAGTGTAGTCCGGAAATTTCTTGACGGCGAAATACACGTCCCCGTTATCCGCCGGATAAGCAAATCCCTTGGATACGAGGGTTTCGACCATGCTTATGATTTCAGCCATATGACCGGTTGCGCGAGGCTCGATATCCGGCGGCAAAATATTCAAGGCACGTTCATCCTCGTGCATGATGTCGATGAACTTAGCGGTGAGTTCATCGACCCGGACACCCTGCTCACTGGCGCGCCGAATAATTTTGTCATCGATATCCGTGATATTCCTGACATACGTAACTTCGAAGCCGAGGGCACGCAGAAAACGCACAACGACATCGAAAACAACCAACATGCGACCGTGGCCGAGGTGGCAATAATCATAGGTGGTGACCCCGCACACATACATGCGGATCTTGCCTGCCTCAAGCGGTTTGAAGGGAGCTTTCTGGCGAGTCAGGGTATTGTAGATTTGTAGCACGGCTGTTCTAGTTTGTGGAATGATGTCTGTTTGATGTCATGAAGACTACTAATTATTTCTGTTGCTTAGCCCACGTATCGCGCAATCCGACGGTCAGGTTGAATACCAGATTATTCGCGGAAGCATCTTTGCGGTCCGTACAGAAATACCCCTCTCTTTCAAACTGAAAGCGGTCTTCCGGAGCGGCACTGGCAAGACTCGGCTCGGCCTTGCAGCCAGAAAGCACAACCAGTGAATCCGGGTTGATATAATCCCTGTAATCCCCCTCGGCACTATCAGGATCCTCATTGTTGAACAACCTGTCGTAGAGCCGCACCTCCACATCCAGAGCATCCGCTGCCGGTACCCAGTGAATCACGCCTTTGACCTTCCTGCCTTCAGGATTTGCGCCCAGTGTAGCCTCATCCAGCGTACACCTGAGTTCAGTGATTACGCCAGAATTGTCCTTGATAACATCATTGCAGCGTATGATGTAACTGCCACGCAACCTAACTTCGCCGCCAGTAAATAGGCGCTTGAACCCAGGGGGTGGTACCTCCTCAAAATCATTACGGTCTATATAGATTTCCCGGGAGAAAGGAATCTCGCGGCTCCCCATGCTGCCATCCTTGGGATGCCGGGGTAAGATCATGACTTCTGACTTGCCCTCGGGGTAATTGTCGATAATCACCCTAAGCGGACGTAGGACACACATAGCCCTGGGCGACGTCTTGTCTAGATCGTCCCGCAGGCTATGCTCCAGCATACCAATATCTACGACGCTGTTAGACCTTGTGACCCCGGCCATCTCACAAAAATTGCGAATAGACGCTGGTGTATATCCACGACGGCGCATGCCGTCCAGCGTCGGCATGCGCGGATCGTCCCAGCCATTTACCAGCTTTTCATCAACAAGTTGCTTGAGCTTGCGCTTGCTCATCACCGTGTAATTAATATTGAGCCTAGCGAATTCGATCTGCTGGGGATGACATGGCACGTCCAGTTGGTCCAGTACCCAGTCATACAGGGGCCTGTGATCCTCGAACTCCAGAGTACACAGGCTATGAGTAATTTTCTCCAGAGCATCAGAGATACAGTGTGTGTAGTCGTACATGGGATAAATACACCAATTGTCACCGGTCTGATGGTGATGCAGGCGCCTAATTCGGTATATAACAGGATCTCGCATGTTCATGTTGGGCGAGGCCATATCGATCTTTGCTCTTAGCGTATAGGCTCCATCGGCAAATTCCCCCGCTTTCATGCGGGCAAACAGGTCCAGGTTTTCCTCGTTACTGCGATTCCTGTCAGGGCTATCCTTACCTGGTTCTGTGAGGGTGCCGCGGTATTCACGGGCTTGATCCTGGGTCAGGCTGCAGACGTAGGCCTTGCCCTGCCTGATCAATTCATTGGCATACTCGTAGAGCTGGTCGAAGTAATCGGAGGCGTAATATTCACGATCTTCCCAGTCAAAACCCAGCCAACGGATGCTTTCCCGAATGGAGTCGACATACTCCATGTCTTCCTTGGCTGGATTGGTGTCGTCGAAACGCAGATTGCACAATCCGGAAAATTCCCGTGCTGTACCGAAATTCAGGCAGATAGACTTGGCATGTCCGATATGCAGGTAACCATTGGGCTCTGGTGGAAAACGTGTCTGTACTCTGCCCTCGTTCTTATTGTTTTTCAGGTCTTCCCGGATTATCTGGTGAATGAAATTGGAAGGTGTTGCTGCTGGTTCGCTCATTCGGGCTTTGACTTTCTTAGAATACACAAAGGCCTTATTATAGCCCGTCTCATACCCTCTAACTACATACGAATCGCCTGGACTTTTAGCCAGGAACAAGGAATATCCATGATTGTTTTACACACCACCGCCGGTGAGATCACACTCGAACTTGACCATGACAAGGCACCCGTTTCATCGGCCAACTTCCTTGAATATGCCAGGTCCGGTCATTACGACGGCACTATCTTTCACCGGGTAATCGACAATTTCATGATTCAGGGTGGCGGATTCGAACCCGGACTGAAACAGAAAAGTACCGACAAACCCATCCAAAACGAAGCGGACAATGGCCTGGAAAACAAGGTCGGCACCATTGCCATGGCCAGAACCATGGACCCCCATTCCGCTACCGCCCAGTTCTTTATCAACGTGGCCGACAACGGTTTCCTGAATCATTCCGGCAAGACACCGCAGGGCTGGGGATATGCTGTGTTCGGCAAGGTCACCGATGGCATGGAAGTGGTAAACGCCATCAAGGGCTGCGCCACCGGCTCCATGAAGGGGCACCAGGACGTACCAAGAGAAGACATCATCATCGAATCCGTTACGGTATCCGATGACTGAAACGCAGCGAATTTACTGCATTTCCGATCTACATTTGAGTCCGGAAAGGCCTGATATCCATAGGGCCTTTTCCGACTTCCTCAAAACCTGTGCTGCCTCGGCACACGCTCTCTATATCATGGGCGATTTCTTCAACCTCTGGATCGGTGACGACAATCCGGATCCATTTGCCCTCCATGTGAGAAACGAATTAAAGGCATTGGCCGACTCCGGCACCCGGTTATACATGATGCATGGCAACCGCGACTTCCTGCTGGGTCATGATTTCTGCCAGTCGTGCGGCGCCGAACTGATAATGGAACCGTACGTATTATCGTGTTTTGGCAATGACTATTTACTGATGCACGGAGATTCCCTGTGCACACGGGACATCGAATACATGGCCTTTCGAAATATGGTCAGGGATCCCGCTTGGCAGGCTGCTTTCCTTGCCAAACCCCTGGCGGAGCGTCAGGTCTTTGCCCAGGAAGCGCGGTCACGCAGCAAGGCCATGAGCAGCAACAAGGCCGAGGACATCATGGATGTGTCGCCTGACGCAGTACAAGCAGTGCTAAGGGAAACAGGGCAGAGTCTTCTCGTGCACGGTCATACGCACAGGCCAGCCATCCACGATCTTGAAACTAATGGAGAAGCCGGTAAACGCATTGTTCTCGGCGACTGGGATACCCGGGGTTGGTACCTGGAAATCTCACCTGCAGGGTATGCTCTGCAGGATTTTTCCCTTTAAACGGCCTTAATCCCGGCCGTCAGGCACCTGGGTACCCCGAAAAAACAATGGCGTGCCATCCGCGAAGGATATATCGCGTCCTACGGCTTTGTTGCTTTTGTCGCGGGCCTGGTAGCCAAAAACCTTCAACTGGGCACCGATCGGAATCGTATTCTTGGTGACACCCTGGCGGAACAACGAATTGGGGCTGCCGCCCTCGATCATCCAGTTCTCATCATTTCCATCGTCATTGACCACTGCAATGTGAATCCACGAATGCGGATTGATGAGTTCGACTTTCGTCACAGTGCCAGACAATTCCACCGGTAATTCCACGCTGAATTCCTGGGCAAAGGCGTGGTGGGCATTCACCGGCATGATGCAGGCGAGCGAACCCAGGAAGACAAGGCTGGCAGCGATAATTCGCTTCATGTTGTTCCTCATGGTTATTCCCCCAACTTGCCGGTGGCTTCATACGCCTCGAATTCCTCGAGCCGCACACCACTGAGAATATTGACGATGCCGTAATTACCTTCATGGCAGGCATATTCAAACATCGGACCTTCGATTTCCCTAAACGGATAATTACCCGACCAGGAAGCCTGCCAGACGCTCGGATCAGTCACAGTAAATTGATAATCGATGGTGTTGTCGTCAACGCGTGTGAAGCGTTCAACCACCCGCGCTTCGGATGACATTGGTATACCACGCAGGCCGGGGGCATTGGTCTTGCCGGAATAGCCAGTAGTTTCCACTACCAGAGTATCGCCCTCCCAATGTCCGCGGGAATTCCCCAGCCACTGCGGCAGGCTGTTTTCCGCTGGGTCGCCCCCATCCAGCGGAATGATGCGGACGTCGTGAATCATTTCCAGTTGCATGATTACGAAGTCCTCAGTCTGCATGAATTGGTACGTGCTGTTGTAACCCAGAGGTAGGACAGGCGGTCCTTCTTGATCCCAGATCAGGCAGCGTTCGGACAATGACCGGGTCTTGGCGCTGTCCCACTGATGCTCATTGCGCCAGTCGTTGTATTGCTCTTGGCCGGCAATTGCGGCATCGGTCAACGGCGGGTAGCGGCCATTGGGTGGATCATAGATGATGGAGGTGCGCAGATTTTGGGTAATGTTGTCTGCAGTCCGGTTCATGAGGTAATCATCGAACTGGTAATGCACGTCGGCAGCCGTACCACGTTCGGTTTCACCGTACTCATCCTCGAATTCCAGGCGCAGGTTTTCTTCCAACTCCTCAATTGAGTAGAACTCCCGGCTGCCCATTGCTGCAGGTCGCTGCAGCGGTACCATGGTGGAGTTACTCCAGTAGCCCTGGATCATCGGGTCGCCCCAGCTGGTCCTCGGCATCTGCCAGGTTTCATTTTGCGCCAGGCCCTGGGCGGATAACAAAAACGCCAGGCCACCCAATATTCCCTTCGTCAAACGATTGTCACTCATCGTTCTCTCCTTTGTTGGCATCCCCTATCTCCACGCCCCGTTCACGGAAATAATTTTCCCGAGTTAGCTGGCTGTACATGATTTCTTCGGCGAATTCCGGGCACTTGAAGTCATACAGCCTGGCCCCGTCCTCTACACGGCGATAAAGTGGCATGCTGATGAACCACGGCTCGTCATACACAGCCGGATCTTCAATGATCGCCTCGTATTGCAGGTGATAGGGACTAAGCGGCGTGTATCGCTCCGTGACCCTTGCTGTGGACGTATAGAAGTTGCCAGAACGGTCCAGCCAGTTCGGATTGAGCCCGGCCACCTCGATCACCAGCGTATCCCCCTCCCAGTGGCCGTTCGACCAGCCCATCCAGCTGTCAATGGGTGCTTCCATGTGGTTGCTCATGTATACCGTCCGTACGGCACCGGCAAACTGGTATGCCATCATGATATCGGTATCGGTCTGGAAAATCTGGAAGGGTTGCGGCATGTAGGTGGCACGGGGAATGCCGGGCATAAAACACCTGGCTTCCGGATCCTCGGTACGCCGCAACGCAAAATTCTGTTGCCGCTGCAACTTCGCTTCCGGCTTGTAGGGGATTTCACCACCGTCTATAACGCTCTGACCGGGCGGTACGGCACCGATCGCGCCAAGCGACTCTACCGGGCCTTGAGCCGCGATCTGGGCTTCGAGATTCCAGTTGGCATTGCTTAACGCCTGCCAGATACCGCTTATATCCGGCCCGCCATCAGGTCTGCGTGGAATGTCCCCGGTTTGGCCCTGTACAGCCGCAGCTGCCAGTAATACACAGGCAGCAAAAGCATACTCTTTCAGCATTCTTGTTATCCCCTTCAAGCCCTTGAGAATAAACCGCGGTATAGGAAATGTCTATGGCCCGCGGGCCGATACATGCCAGCCCAAAAAGCGCATGATACGTGCGTTTGTGGCGCTTGGGTGACAGCCAGGAAGGCCTGGCGTCAGGGTATTACGGTTTCGGGGAAAACTTCTGGACTCGCCTGCCGTTGTTGACTTCCGCCGTGTAGATATTGCCCACGGAATCGGCCGCGATGTTGTGTACCCAGTCGAACTGGCCAGCCTGTCTTCCGCCCTGGCCAAAGGAGCCCGTTGTTGCAAGCGTCTCCCTGTCTAGGCGCCATATGCGGCGATTGGCACCGTCGGCGACGAACAGCCAGCGGAAGTTATCCAGTGGTGAAATGGCGATATCCCATACCGACCCATTTGCCAGAGTTGGTGGTGCCACCTGGACTTCCCTGACAAAGGTGCCGTCGCGATTGAACACCTGTAGGCGATTACCGGTCCTGTCAGCCACATAGACGAGTCCATTAGGACCCAGTACCACGGCATGGACCGGCCCCATGAACTGGTCCGGCAATGTAAAGTCCGGGGCAAGGGAATAGGCAGGAAGAGGTGCATCATCCGGCACATTGCCATAGGCACCCCAATGCCGCTTGTAGACGCCGGTATTGCTGTCGAATACCACGACCCGTCGGTTGAGGTATCCATCGGCGATATACACCTCACTGGCCCCAGTATCAACGGCGATATCGGCAGGGCGCCCCAGGCGCCTCGTGTCATTACTGCCACCGGTTTCACCGGGCACCCCGATTGTCAGAACATGTTCCCCGTCCATGGTGTACTTCACCACGATATGCATGCCCGCGGCATCCTGGTTGCCACCAATCCAAACAAAACCATCTGAATCGACATAAATGCCATGCTCATTGAGCGGCCAGTCCATATCGGGTTGCTGCCATGACTGGGTCGCCACGTTCCATTCGGGGCCTCCCCACGCACGCAGCACGTCGCCGTTTTGGCTGAACTGCAGGACAGCAGGTGCAGGATTGCAACACAGCGTTGCTATTGGCTCCTGTGCACGGAATAGATCGTCCGCGCTCAGGGTCTTCGGCCGGTGCACAATCCAGATGGTGTCATCCGGAGCCACGTCGATGCCGGAAACCTGGCCAAGGATCATGTCATCGGGCAGGTCCCGTGGCCAGGAGGCATCCACCGTGTAGATGGGTTGATCCTGCGCTTGCAGCCAGGCGCAAAACAGTATCAGTATCCCCGTAATCAGTGACTTCATGACTTACCCTCGTTTTAGGCCCGACATCAGCGTGTACCAATTGGCATCATGCCATTCTGTGTGTCTCGAAATACCGGTCGAAATGCGCCTGGCTCAGTGTAAACAGTTCCTGGTTGATCTCCAGAATCAGATCCCTGAGGTCAACACCAGTATAAGCCGGTGTCAGTTCGGCACCAATGTCCTGCAAGCTGTCGATCCGGTAAAGGCGCTTTTGCAGCAGGTTATGCAGCCAGCAATATGGCGATATTTCCTGGTCGTAAAAAAACCGGTAATCCTCCAGGGCTTGCTGCAGCCGGGCTACCGAGAAAATGCGGAACCGCTCGGACATTATCTGCGTGGTGAGTTGGTCAATACGGCGCAGGACGGCGCGTTTTTCATCCTCGCTGTAACGATTCCAGTTGATGACTTCAAACCCGAATCGCTTGCACCCGCGGCAGATCTTGTCGCCCAGCGACGTGGTGGAACAGATCCCGATACAGGGTGTTTTGATTGCATTCATGCTTCCTAATTGTAACGTGCCGGACAGGCGTGACCTAGTCTTTAAAAGCCATTTCAAGTAAGATTGTCCGCCTCCTTTCGTGCCATTGCGGCCTCCCCAATCATCTGTTTTATGAGGAACCTGGAAGTGCTTGAAGCTTATCGCCAACACGTGGAAGAACGGGCTGAAATGGGAACTGTGCCCAAGCCACTAGATGCAGAGCAGACCACCGGTCTTGTCGAATTACTGAAAAATCCGCCTGCCGGTGAAGAAGACTTCCTTGTCGACCTAATCAGCAACCGGGTGCCTGCCGGCGTGGACGAGGCCGCCTACGTCAAGGCCGGTTTCTTGTCTGCAATCGCCAGAGGCGAGGCCACTTCTCCCCTGCTCTCCAGGCAGGATGCGGTAAAACTGCTTGGCACCATGCTGGGCGGTTACAACATCACCACCCTGGTGGACCTGCTGGACGATGCCGAACTCGGTGATGCAGCCGCAACAGAGCTGTCGCAGATCCTGCTCATGTTTGACGCTTTCCACGACGTCGCCGAGAAAATGGATGCCGGCAACCCCCATGCGAAGAAGGCCATGCAGGCCTGGGCGGATGCCGAATGGTTCAAGACCCGCGACAAGGTGCCAGAGGTCATTACCGTGACAGTATTCAAGGTACCGGGTGAAACCAATACCGACGACCTGTCCCCGGCTCCGGATGCCTGGTCACGCCCAGACATTCCTCTGCATGCGCTTGCCATGTACAAGATGCCGCGCGATGGGGTCACCAATGCCGTACAGCAAATCGAAGAGCTGAAAATGAAAGGCCATACAGTTGCGCTGGTCGGTGACGTGGTCGGCACCGGTTCCAGCCGCAAGTCAGCCACGAACTCTGTGCTCTGGCACATGGGCTAACGATATCCCTCACATACCGAACAAGCGCGTGGGCAGCATCGTACTGGGTTCCTCCATCGCCCCGATATTCTTCAATACCATGGAGGATGCCGGTGGCTTCCCCATCGAGTGCAATGTCGACCCGATGGAAACCGGCGATGTCATCGACATTCATCCCTTTACCGGCAAAATCACGAAACATGGCACTGAAGAGGTAATTGCTGAGTTCGAACTGAAAACCGACATGCTGCTGGACGAGGTCCAGGCCGGCGGTCGCATCAACATGATTATTGGTCGTGGCTTGACAGACCGTGCACGCGAGAAATTGGGTTTGCCTCCCTCAAAAGAATTCCGCCGCCCGAAGGCCCAGGAAGATAGCGACAAGGGCTACACCCTGGCGCAGAAAATTGTCGGCATGGCATGTGGCGTCGAGGGCATCCGCCCGGGTACCTATTGTGAACCGCGCATGACCACGGTGGGCTCCCAGGACACCACCGGCCCCATGACCCGCGACGAACTGAAAGACCTGGCCTGCCTCGGCTTCACCGCTGACCTGGTCATGCAGTCCTTCTGTCACACCGCCGCCTATCCGAAACCCGTGGATATCGAAACCCAGCATTCCCTGCCGGACTTCATCCAGACTCGTGGCGGCGTTTCCCTGCGCCCCGGTGACGGCATCATCCATTCCTGGCTGAACCGCATGTTATTGCCTGATACGGTTGGTACCGGCGGCGACTCGCACACACGTTTTCCGATTGGCATCTCATTCCCAGCCGGCTCCGGACTGGTGGCATTCGCTGCCGCCACCGGGGTCATGCCGCTTGACATGCCCGAATCCGTTCTTGTCCGGTTCAAGGGCGAAATCCAGCCAGGCATTACACTGCGCGACCTGGTCAATGCTATTCCCTACGCTGCCATCCAGCAGGGCCACCTGACCGTGGAAAAGAAAGGCAAGAAGAACATCTACTCCGGCCGCATCCTGGAAATCGAAGGCTTGCCTGACCTGAAGATCGAACAGGCGTTCGAGCTTTCCGATGCCTCCGCGGAGCGATCAGCCGCCGGGTGCACCATCAAGCTGAACCCGGAACCGATCATCGAGTATTTCAAGTCCAACGTCACGTTGCTGCGCTGGATGATTTCCGAGGGTTATGGTGATCCACGGACTCTAGAGCGCCGCGCAAAAGCTATGGAGGACTGGCTGGCTAAACCGACACTGCTGGAAGCGGATGCGGATGCCGAATACAAGGAAATCATCGAGATCGACCTCAACACGATCACCGAGCCCCTGCTTGCCTGCCCTAATGACCCGGATGACGTCAAAACCCTGTCCAAAGTGGCCGGCACCAAGATAGATGAAGTCTTCATCGGTTCCTGTATGCTCAACATCGGCAACTTTCGTGCAGCCGGCAAGGTGCTCGAGCAGGCGGGGGGCAGCATTCCAACGCGACTCTGGATCGCACCGCCCACCAAGATGGACCAACACCAACTGACCGAGGAAGGTTACTACGCCATTTACGGAAAGGTTGGCGCACGTACCGAAATGCCCGGTTGTTCTCTCTGCATGGGCAATCAGGCACGGGTGGCAGCAAAGTCCACCGTGGTATCTACATCGACACGCAACTTCCCAAACCGTCTTGGCGACGGTGCCAACGTGTATCTGGCCTCGGCGGAAATGGCGGCTGTCTGCTCTCTGATGGGCAAGATTCCAGACATTGAAGAGTACATGGCCTACATGGACAGCCTCAATACTATGTCGAGTGAAATTTACCGCTACATGAATTTCAACGAGATCAGTGAGTACATGAAAGGCGCCGAGAACGCCCGCAATATTCCACTGAAGAGTATCCAGGAAGTCCAGGCGTAGCGAACGTTATTGATAGGCAAAAAAACGCTGCCATATAGAAGTTATTTATACCTGCAATTCCTATCAGGCAACAGCGGGGTTGCTCGCAGTACCTCTGTTGTCTGCCTAAGCTTCTTTTGCTTCCTTGCCGCCTGCGCCAGCTGATTGGCTGCCTGAGTCCAGTTTGAGAAACAGCAGCAGGAAAGCGGCTATAACTGAACCTGCGCCCATGACCAGGGACAAGGTTGGAAGGCCGAGTTCAAAGTTGAGTAGGAAGCCGGCAATGATAGGCGATAAAACCGCCCCGCCCCGCCCCATGCCTATGCAAAATCCGGTGCCGGATGCCCTGGCATATGTGGGAAACACTTCGACGAGGATGGCATAGGCACCTACGATACCTGCATTGACAAAGAAGCCAGCCATTGCCACGTAGAGCTTGATCATAGCTAGATCTCCTGGCGCCTGGCCAAAGATCGCGGTAAATATCCACGCCATGACGAACGTGAAGATGGTCAACGATTTAAGACTAAATCGGGTACTGAGAACTCCAAAGAATATGCAGCCAAGCGCGCCCCCGATACTGGCCCAAGTAAGCGCCTCACCTGCCAAGTAGGGCGCATAACCCATATTCACGACCAGCGTCGGCGTCCACTTGAGAATGTAATACAGCGTGATGACATGGAGGAAATAGACGGCTGTCACCAGGATGGTTGTCGCAATCATGGGCCTTGAAAAAATATAGGATGTCGACACCTTCCTGTCTGTGGCTTCAATAACGGGTAATTGCTGAATAGTAGAATGACCGAGCCGCTTCATGGTTGCGTTGATGCGTTGCAGTGCACCTTCCGGCTGCTTGCGGGCCAGCCAGTGTACGGACTCTGGCAGAATGAAATGGGTCAGCGGAATGAAGATCACGGTTGCCGCGGCACCGAAATAAAATACTGCACGCCAGTCAAAAATCTGCATTAGTTGTGTAACTATGGAGCCTCCGACAACGCCCCCAACCGGGTAGCCAATGGTCATGATGGCAATCATTTTGGCCCGATCCTTCAGGCTGGAAAATTCCGCTGCCACAGCATTGATCGCGGCCAGCATGCCGCCGATACCCAGACCAGTGACGACGCGCCAGATTGACAATTCGGTCAGGCTGGACGTGGTGGTGACCATGAACATACCGATAGCCATAGCAAACAGGCAGCCCATGATGGTAGGTCTTCGCCCGATTTTGTCGGCAACTCCACCCAACAGTACGGAACCTACCGCCATGCCGATGAGCTCCATGGACAGCACGAAACCCAGGCCAACACTGCCCAGCTCCCATTCCTGCACGATACCAGGACCGGCAAAACTGATGGCCAGCACATCAAAACCATCCAGGGCATTGAGACCCACCGTCAATCCGATGATTAGGTACTGCAGGCGAGACATGGCAGACGTATCAAGAATTTGCCGTGGATCAGTGGTCATAATTACCCCCAGTTAGTCGTTTGCCGGGCTTATGCAGCAAACCCTGTTTATTATTATTCATGTCAGCAAAAGCCGGCTTCGTCCCAAGCCATATACCCCTGAAACTTAATTTACACTCCTGCTTAATACAAAGCAGCCCCTGTCTCAACGAAGTTTTATTGCAAACTTTTGCTGACCACTTCGTACACGTCAGGGGACAGCTTTGGCGCAGCCAATATCCTGCGCAATGCTGCCTGCATGAGGTCCTGCCGGCCCTGTCCGTATTTTTTCCATCGCGTGAGCGGTGTCAGCAGTCGGGATGCGATCTGCGGATTGATGCTATTCAGTGTAATTACCTTGTCGACCAGAAATTCATAACCGGAACCATCAAGCTTGTGGAAGCTGACCGCATTGTTAAAACAGAATGCACCGATAACACTGCGTACTTTATTGGGATTCCTAATATCAAACGCAGGATGGGCCATGAGCTTTTCCACTTGGGGCAGGTTGTCAGGCACCGTGGCAGCGCTTTGCATGAGTAGCCACTGCTCTATGACGAGCGTTTCGTGCTGCCATCTTTCATAAAAGTGCGCCAGGAGCTCATCACGCATCTGCGCACTGCCTGGCGACGGGTTGTTGACCAGTGCCCGCAATGCGGCACTGCTGTCTGTCATGTTGTTGGCCCGTTCATACTGCTGCCGGATCCTCTGCCAGTGTTCAGGCTTGTCGAGGCACGCCAGGTAAGTCAGGGCGGTATTTTGCAGGCTGCGTCTTGCGGCCTCGTCGGCAGAGTAAGTGTAATCGGAATCACTAAGGCAGGCTTCGTAAACTGCCAGGAATTTTGCTTCCAGCTTCTCAGCAAGGTAGTGTCGTAGGAATTCCCGCACGTCATGAATGCCGTCGACATCCACCACGGTGGCAATTTCCGCGAGGTAGGCCTCCGTGGGCAGTAACAACAAATGGGCTACCATAGCCTTGTCGATGCCGGAATCGGTCAGGACCAGCGTCAGGACGCTCTGATAGGCATCAACAATCCGTTGGTCCACCACCATGGAGCCGCACTGTTGCCTTACTGCCATGAGCTCGTTGATGACCTGCAGAGCCAATTGCTGCCCAGCTTCCCAGCGCACAAAACCGTCTTCCTCAAATTGCATGAGGAGCATCAGATCATCGCGATCGAAAGGATAGGAGAGTCTGACCGGGGCTGAAAATCCACGCAGGAGCGCCGGCACCGGCCTTGAGGGTACATTCTCAAACACAAAATCCTGAGCAGGCTCACTGAGGTGCAATACCAGATCTTCACCAGGTGTATGACCATCCACATGAAGCATCAGCGGTTTGCCTAACTCATCCAGCAGACCCATGCGTAGAGGAATATAGAACGGTTTCTTGTCCGGTTGTGCTGGCGTGGGCGGGCAACTTTGGCTGATGGTTAGTGTGAAAGTCTGTTTACCGGCATCGTATTTGCCGCTGCATGCTAGTTTTGGTGTGCCGGCCTGGCTATACCAGCGCCTGAACTGCCCCAGGTCGAGCCCGGACACTACTTCCATGGTGCTGACAAAGTCCTCGGTCGTTACCGCCATGCCATCGAACTTGTCGAAATACCTGTCGGTTCCCTTTCGGAACAGTTCAGGGCCTAGCAGGTTTGCCTGCATTCGCACCACTTCTGCGCCTTTCTCGTAAATGGTGACTGTGTAGAAGTTCGAGATCTCCATGTACGATTCTGGCCTGACTGAATGCGCCATGGGACCGGCATCTTCGGCGAATTGCACGGTGCGCAGCATGCTCACGTCTTCGATGCGGTTTACCGCCCTGGAACCCATGTCAGCGGAAAATTCCGAATCCCGGTATACCGTGAAGCCTTCCTTAAGGCTCAACTGGAACCAGTCACGGCATGTCACACGATTGCCTGACCAGTTATGGAAATACTCGTGGCCGACAATGGATTCAATGCGCTGAAAGGCCTGGTCTGTCGAGGTCGCCGGATTCGCCAAAACACATGAAGAGTTGAAGATGTTCAGACCCTTGTTCTCCATAGCACCCATGTTGAAATCATCCACGGCCACGATCATAAAGATGTCCAGGTCGTATTCCCTGCCATAGACCTCTTCGTCCCATTGCATGGCACGTTTCAGGGCGCCCATGGCGAAATCGCATTTATCCAGGTCCTTTTCCTCTACGAAAATTCGCAGTTCCACTTCCCTGCCGGAACAGGTTGTAAACGAACTATCGACGGATTGGAGGTCTCCGGCAACCAGGGCAAAAAGATAGCTGGGTTTTTTGAAGGGGTCTTCCCAAGTGGTAAAGTGCCGGCCATCCTCCAGGTCACCACTGTCGATGTTGTTGCCATTGGACAGCAACACGGGATATCTCGCCTTGTCAGCCTCGATGTGCGTAGTGAAACTGGACAGCACGTCAGGTCTGTCCAGGTAGTAGGTAATCTTGCGGAACCCTTCTGCCTCGCACTGGGTACAGAACATCCGGCGTGACTTGTACAACCCTTCCAGCGTGCTGTTTTCCTGCGGCTTGATCAGGGTTTCACATTCAACGATGAAATCGTCCGGCACCTCTGCAACCGTAAGGCTTTCACCGGATACGTTGTAGTCACCCGGCAGCAGTTCCCTGCCGTCGATACTGAGTTTCTGCAATTCCATTTCTGCGCCATTTAGGACCAGTTCGCGACCACTTGCCGGCAGGGCATCCGGGTTGCGTCGCATGACTAGTCTGGCATGCACCAACGTCCAGTCCTCGAACAGGCGGACAGTCAAATGGGTTTCATCAATCAAATATGCGGGCGGCTGGTAGTCCCTGAGGAAGACAGTTTTGCCTTGTGATTCTTTCATGGAATTTCCTGTTACTACTTTGAGGTGCTGATGCTTGGCTGATACCTGGATACGGCTAGTCAGGTAGAGGATATACCGACCTGGTAACCCGAGAATCTGCGCAGGTTAATTACCCCGGTATCTAGGATCAGGTACTGGCCCTTGATGCCGACCAGTGAACCGGCAATATCCCTGTCCTTGTCAAAATTGAAGGAGCTGATCTTAGCCGGGTACTCGAGCACGGGGTAGTTGATAGTGATGGTATCAACCCCCTTAAGGATACTAATGGCATGCAACCCGAACTGGTGCTCAAGGTCAGTCAGTTCCCGCGAGCACACTTCCAGTAACTGGTCTCTCTCTCTTACAAGATCTAGGTCCTCGTTGTCGCCCTTGAGCATGGCGCGCCAGTTGGTGCGGTCCGGTACATGCTGGCGAAACATCACTTCGGCAAAACCCGATTGCTGTCTGGAACGCACGCGCATGACAGGCAGCGCTTGGACAGCACCCTGGTCCACCCAACGAGTAGGCACCTGGGAGGCACGGGTGATACCCACCTTCAGGCCCGAGGAGTTGGCCAGGTAAACGATATGGTCCTGCATGCAGAAATCATCGCCCCAAACCGGTTCGCGGCAGGTACCGGCGTCGTAATGACATTTTTCCGGAGATATAACACAACTGTCACACTGAGCCAGCTTCTGGAAGCAGGGATAACAGTAACCCTGGTTGAAACTCTTGTTGGTCTCCCTGCCACAATGTACGCAACTGATCTTGCCCAGCCAGGATAGCTCAATCTTTTTGCCCAGCAAGGGATTCAGCGGCAGGACATCGTCTCCCAGTACCATGCCATAAGTGACCGGATCGTCAAGCCTTGCCTGCATCTTGTGCAATACACCCTGCATCAGTTCAGCCATCAGCCATTTTTCCTGTCAATGACATCGGTCCCGCAGGGGACCTGCTTGGGCCGCACGTAGCCCACACGGGCTTCCGTGTCCATGAATTTTTCATCGTAGGCGATGACCGCTTGTAGGCACAGCGCCCGCTGCTCATCGGTAAGCCTTTCGCCATTATCCCAACGACCGAGTGCAACGGCCTCTTTCAGGCTCGCATGAATCTCGGGAGTAAGCGTGGCCAGCAAGTCTTCGAGCGTATCGGGCTTGTCAGTCACTGCGCCCCTCCTGCCCGTAACTCCTGGCTCTCGCTATACGACTGATGGTAGCAGTCAGGGCGCCATAGATGACCCCCATCAGGATGCCGCCAATATGAGCCTCGTCGGCGATGAAATCTAAGTTAATAACCGTCATCACCACCAGTGTCAGCAACAGAAAAAAGATCAATGCACCCGGCAATCCCAGGCCCTTGGCAGGATCGAAAAGCTGCCACATCCAGATATAACCGAACATGCCGTAAACCACGCCGGACATTCCGCCGAAATAGATGGTGCCGGCATACAGGAACTGCACACTATTCGATACCAGGGCAATAACTGTGATCAATAACAGCAGGCTCCAGCTTGCCTGCACCGCCTCGATGCGCCTGCCGAACTCCCAAAACCACAGCATATTGAAAGCGAGGTGGACCAGACCGCCATGGAGCAGGATCGGCGAAATCATTTTCAGGAACTGGATAAATGAGAAATTCTCCAGCACCCTGTCTAGGATGATCATGCGGGTGCCAAAACTAAAATCCGGATACAACATGGCCCGCACGGTGTCATTCATCGAATTCAGTGGCGCCGCGAACATCAGAAAGATGCAGATCAAAATGAGTAACAACGACAGCGGCGCGCGCCTAAATGCCCGCAACAATTTGCGGGCGAAGTCATCAGCGCTGAAATAACCGACAAAACTGCTGAAATCCCGCTCCGACGGCCTGATTTTGCCCTGCACCCATTCCCGGTAAAGTTTGCCAGTGGTGCTCACCTGCTCCACGTCAGCAACCGTCAGCACCTGACAGGAATCGATGTGATGTATCCGGTGGGAAATTTTCTGCTGCCAAAGTAGCCGGCTGAACTGGCTCAGGTCATTGTTTTCCGGAACTTCCAACACTTTATACATCAGATTGGAATTCAGCCTTAGCGGTTGGTCGGCCGGTAGGACCAGCCCAGTTTGCTGCGGCATGTTTCATAATAGTCGTAATCCGCAGGGTGTAGGATCTTGAGTACCTGCGCTTTCTTACGGATGGTTATACGGTCACCGGGTGTACAGGTATGGCTCATGGAGCCGTCGCAACTCAGTTGCGGAAGGATGTTGTGCCTGTCGCCTACGACAAGCGTCAGCTCCCGATTACCCTCAACGACAATAGGCCTGCTGCTCAGGCTGTGGGGATTAATCGGGACGAGTACCATGGCGTCAAGCCGCGGATGCATAATTGGACCACCTGCGCTCATGGCATAAGCCGTGGAACCGGTAGGCGTTGCCACGATAAGTCCGTCGGAAGCCTGGTTGTAAACGAATTCGCCATCGATATACAGGGCAAACTCTATCATCTGAACGGCTTTGCCCGGATGCAGCACGATATCGTTCAGAGCCGAACCGAGGTACTGCTTGTTGTCGTCTCCGATGAACAAATCCAGCAGAAAACGCGATTCAATCTTGTATTCACCAGCCAGCACCTTCGCCAGTGTGGCTTCGAGCTCATCGGGTAGGATATCGGTCAGAAAGCCCAGGCGCCCCCTGTTGATCCCAATCACGGGCAGGTGATGTTCTGCTAGTACCGAGGCGACCTGCAGCAGGCTGCCGTCACCACCCACCACGATCACTAGGTCACATTGGCTCGCCAGCTTTTCGATCGGGCTCACGGGATAGGATTTTTCCCTAAGCAGGCCGGCGATATTCACATCGAGCACGATGTCCGCCCGGACACTCTCTTCCAAGAAGCTCGTCAGCAGCAACAAGGAATCGACGATATCCTTGCTGTTCCTGCCGGTCAGGCCGATGGTGGAAAATTGCGACATGCGTGTATGATTCTGGCTTTGGCGAATAAATCCAAGTATATCACGCCAGGAGCGTTCTCCATGGGTACCTTTATTGGTGAACGCTTGCTCAATGAGATGACCAGTAGGCCCATCCTTGTGGTCGATTCCCTCATCAAAGTGATGAGCCTTGCCTTACACGCAAGAAAAACTGTCTCAATATCCGCAACTCACGTGTCGTGGACCTATTCAGAAGCCTGCGTGAATTCAGAACCAATATTGAATTCTACGATCCCTTTGTAGAGCCGGCTACCGCCGATGAGGAAACCAATCTTAATCTTGTCCATTCACGGTAGCCAGGCATTTATGACGCCGTTATCGTAGCAGTTGCCCATGATCGTTTATGAAGAGACGGTCTGTAGAGAATTCGCAGCTACTACAGGGCCAAGAACGTCACTTTCGCTGTGAAGTACCTGTTACAGATTTCGGAAAACCCGGCTATGCTCTGATCTTTAAAGAGAAGCTAATTGGTTGTTACCCTAAACATGAACGGCGATACACTGTATACCAATTCCTCGGTATCCAGCATGCGATAGGCAACAAACACCTTGAGGTTCTTGTCCGTCAACCCGACCGACTGCAGGTCAATGTCCTTGATCACATCCACCAAAGCCCTTTTGGCCAGAATGCGGGGAGGCCCGCTGGCTACTAGGGTGCCCAGGGCACCATTCCATGCCGCCACCTGGCCTGACTCCATTACCTGGTAGAGGTTTTGTTTGCCGCCAAGTATCACCATATGTGGAATATATGACCGGCCGATCTGTTCGGCTAACGGAGAGATTTTCATCCGCAGGTTTATCGTTTCATTGGCTGAAAAGACCGTTTTAAATCCATAGCCATCGGGCGAATAGGCGCCTGCCCCGATTTTGGCTGAGACAAGACCTGACGCTGTAGAGACGGCCGTCGAAGTGGCCATGCGCTCTTCCTGGCTAGGAAAGTACTTTTCGACCTGGTGTTTGGTGAGCTTCAGGCTGGAAACGGCGTCGGCACCATTTTGCGGGTCTTCCTTGTCGGCACCACAGACAAAGGGTCCACATGCTCGATTTGGATCGGAAAACCGGTACAGGCGATTGACCACGTCAAAATCATCCGGATATGCCATAACAGAAACGAAACGCGTATCCACACCATAACCGGCCGAGTAGGCCAGTGTACCACCCGACTCATCCTCGCGTCGGGAGTGCACAAGCCCCAGGTTATGCCCTGCTTCATGGGCCAGGACACTGTCATCCATGCAATCTATATTGATCACGGAGTATGCGAAATCCCGGTGATAATTCGCACTCAGGTCGGCCTGGGTACCCTTGCCACCCAGGTTGGCCAGACCGCAGAGGCCATTTACCTGACCGCTGCGAAACAGAACGACCAGGTCACCACCATAAAGAGACCGCAGCCGTGTCAGGTCACTGAAGCTGTCATCTTTCTTGAAAGTCACTGAATTAAGGTCGGCAAACAGTTCCTCCGCCGGCTCGTAGTTCACTTGGTGGACACCGACCGGGCGCAGCACGATACCGGCACGACTGTCCGCAAATATCTTATTGGCGACATTGAAAATATGGTTGATCCGGGTTTCCACTTCGCCCAAGTAAATAGCATTGATTTCCGGAGTATAGGCCACGAGGACATCGATATAGGCGGTCTGCTCACTACCCGGTATCGCCGGGTCAGTCCCCAGCAAAGACTCGTTGTAATCGCTGGTACCATCGCCATCGGTATCCGTGACGACATCCCGATATATCTCTACGATAATGTCGCTGCGCACGTCATCCACTAGTGCCGTGCTGTAAACCAGGGGGTGTGAATACAATGAAGTGGTCACAGTGAAACTCAGGTGTCTTGCCTGGCCCGGCATGAAATTTCCGAGCTCGCAGCTGAGCACGGGTGTGTCATCGGTTGTCTGCAGGATCGCGCAACCGTTCGGCAGTTCGTCTATCCGGGTATTTTCCAGGACAAAGAAGACATCCACATATTTGTCAAACTGGGCAGACAATGAATTATTCCTGAAGGTCAGGTCGAAGGTCAGTTTCGACCCTACCGCGGCTACGTTTTCCGAGACACTTTGCGTGATTGTGAATGGCGTGCCCGATGTGCCTGGCTGGTCAACGCCTGTATCCGAGGGCAGGATGGTATCGACAGAGGCTATCTCGTCACGGACATATTTCAGCCGGGCAAAGCGGCCCCGGTAATAAACCCCATCCTTGGAAGTGCCGTAAAGCTGGAAAATGCCCGAGGGTGACGTCAGGATCAGGTGTGAAGTCTGTTCGCCTACCGTGATGACTAGTGCATAATCGAGGCCTGTGTTGGTGATCGACCCATACCAGGTGCGGTCCCCGTTGCCCATGTCCTCAGTGCCATCCAGACGAACGTTATAGCTATCCACACTGTCCACCTGGATATCGAAGGTATCTCCAAGTTTCAGGGTTTTCAGCAGCGCAACATCCAATGCTGCCATGTCATCGGTGTCGGTTGCGGGATCCCCAAGGTCAATACGCCAGACTTGGGCAGTGGCGACCAAGGGCAGACAGGCGCATACAAGCGTAGGTATCAGGCGCTTCCCGGCAAGCAAAACGGCAATTAATGTGTTCTTGCAGGCCTTCATGATGACTATGGCAATAACTTGAAAGTACTTTAAGAAATTAAACTATATTTCTGATAATAATTAGATAATTTATAAATATCCACGCAATCCTTGCAGGCCGCCTCCATGGATTGCCAGTATACGTGAATTTCGTGGGAAAATATCCCTCTTTTTGGCAAGGGCATAAATACCGTACAGCAACTTACCGGAATATACAGGCTCCAACGGTATACCATGGCGCATCTCAAATTCTGTTAAGAACTGCATGAGTTCGGATGACACCCGGGCATAGCCGCCGAAATGAAAGTTACCGTTTACGTGCCAGGCACAGCTCTCTTGGAGACCATATCCGGTGATCATGGCCCTCACGGCCCCGGCCAGATAGCCCGCTCCTTTCAATACCTGGAATCCCATGAGCGGTATCCTGCTGCTTAGCGCCATGCCGGCCAGGGTTGTTCCCGTCCCGCATGCCAGGCACACCAGGTCGTAATCAAGCTGTGAATACAGTGATGATATCTCGGCGCAGCCCTGGATCCCTTCACGGTTGGCACCCCCTTCAGGGATCAGGTAAAACGGGCCGAACTGCGACTGCAACCGGCTCATATAGCCAGCATCATGTTTTTGTGCATACTCACAGCGAGGAATTCCCTTGAGATGCATTCCTGCCTTGCGGGCATCCAGCAAGCAGGCGGTCAAGGTTTCCGGCAGTTCGCCCCTGACGATACCAGTGGTGGAAAATCCGTATTCCGCCCCGGCAAAGGCCAGTGCATGCAGGTGGTTTGACCAGGGTCCGCCAAAACTCAGCAGGTTTTCCAGACCTCTCTGCCTAGCCCTGGCTAGGTTATATTTCAGCTTGAACCACTTGTTTCCCGAGATAACCGGGTGAAGAAGGTCCAGGCGCAGCACGGAAAGTCTGATCCCTGCAGAGGCAAGGACAGGATCATTGACTGGCTGGATTGGTATATCCGGCAGTTCTCGGGTCAGGTCTGGGGACATGCATGAAACCGGCTAAAAACCGGATTATGCGCTGGTAGCCCTGAAATCTCACCCGCTAGACCAGGCTCAGTTCAGCACCAAGTAACCCCGCCCCGCGAGGCAGTTGCGCACGACCCGTTGCCGCTCGGCTATAACGCTGCTAGTGCCACTGAGTGTGCCACTGGCGGCACCGACACCGGCACCGCGTTTTGCCGTTTCACTTTTCCCGGCTGCGGCCCCGATGACGCTGCCCACTACCGCACCTGTCGCGGCACCGGTCAAGATCTTGTTATCCGCGTCCACCTGGTCGGCAAAGGCATAACAATCTTCGAGGTCAGATTCATAGGCTTGCATGTCGACACCTTTGGTGTCCACGATCGGTCGATTACCGGTAATTTCATCCACCTGGCGGCAAGATGCCAACAACAGTACGATGATGGCTGCAAAAACGAATATTTTCATGATGTCCTCCTGTAACGGGCCCCGCTTTTAAAAACGCAGGTTATCCGGGTAGGTTGACAGGTGCATACACAAAGATTCCTGATGATTGTTGCTGGTCAACCAGGGCAGAACGGTACAGGGGGTAGAAGGGTAATGGCGGACCGGACGGGACTCGAACCCGCGACCTCCGCCGTGACAGGGCGGCATTCTAACCAGCTGAACTACCGGTCCACAGAATGAAAGATCTTTAATTTGTAACTTACTTTTAACTTAGCGCGCTTTGGTGGGTGAAGAGGGGTTCGAACCCCCGACATTCGCCTTGTAAGGGCGACGCTCTCCCAGCTGAGCTATTCACCCAAAGCGCTAAGGGTGCGCATTTTACCTTCTTATGGGGGCATGTCAATAAAGCGAAAACACTGCTCTTCTGTGTCTCAACAAGTTACCTGCTACTTGCAAGTTATGTCTTAAAGTACCGCCCCAATCCGGTTCCAGTTCATTTGCCCTGAGGCAGGGAATACGCGCCAGATATATCTCATGCAGGAAGGTTTACGGATCATTGTCCTTGAGCTGCCGAATCATTCTCTCGGCCTCATCCCATTCCTGTTCCACGTACTTTTTGTGGGCCCTTTCGAAATCTTCTACCAGAGTCAAAAGGGTCTTCACTGGGTTCCGTTTTAGTCACAACGGCTGGTGAATCCGTATGGATTCCTGCCTGCGCTTGACCTGGACCTTGTCCACCAGTCGGCTAAGATAACACTCTAGGTGGTAGTAGGTTTCTTCTCCTATCGACAGCTCCACCTCGTAAACCATTGTGATGCTTTCCAGACGTGAACCCTTGAGTAGTTCAAATTTTAGCTTCGTCAGGATTTTTCCAATAATCGACTGGGAGCCTGTCACTTGCTGCCCTGCTTTTTTATTTCATCAAAAGCGAAAGCACTGTACAAGACAGTGACCTCTCGTTACCATCACGGCCCCTGAAACAGGCCTGATCCATGGAAATATTCAAGCGATTTACCTTTGAAGCCGCCCACCGCCTTCCCAACGTATCCGAAGGGCACAAGTGCGCACGCCTGCATGGCCATTCCTATTCTGTGGAAGTGCATGTCAGCGGCGATCAGGATGCAAAACTGGGATGGATTATGGATTTTGCCGACCTGGCCGAAATAGTGAATCCGGTTATACGGATGCTAGATCATTATTACTTGAACGATATCGACGGCCTCGACAATCCCACCAGTGAAAATATTGCCCGCTGGCTCTGGCAGAGACTTGAAGGCGGCCTGCCATCCCTCGCAAAAATCGTAATAAGTGAAACCTGTACCAGCGGTTGTACCTATACCGGCGACTGAAACTGCTCAGTCAGCAGACAACGCCCAATCGATGGGCTCCTGGCCGGTCTTTACCAGGTAATCATTGGCCTGCGAGAAATGCCTGCACCCTAGGAAGCCCCGGTAAGCCGATAGCGGTGAAGGATGCGTGGACTGCAATACAAGGTGGCGACCGCGATCGATGAACTGCCCTTTTTTCTGCGCGTAACTGCCCCAGAGCATGAAGACTAGTTGATCCCTTTTTTCATTCAGCTCGGCAACGATCCTGTCGGTAAACCGCTCCCATCCCTTGCCCTGATGTGATGCAGCCTTGAACCGTTCTACGGTGAGCACGGCATTCAGGAGCAACACCCCCTGCTCTGCCCAGCCTTTTAGACAGCCGTCAGGTGACGGTTTGAGCCCGATATCGGCCTCGATTTCCTTGAAAATATTCACCAGGGACGGCGGCACCTGCACACCTGGCAGCACCGAGAAACACAGGCCATGGGCCTGGCCGGGACCATGGTAGGGATCCTGCCCAAGAATCACCACCTTCACCTTATCAAAGGGTGTGGAATCGAGAGCATTGAATATGAGCTCACCGGGAGGAAAGATCTTCTTCCCCCGGGCTTTTTCTTTTCTCAGAAAGTCCCGCAGAGATTGCATGTAATCCTGGTTGAACTCGGATTCGAGGTGGGCAAGCCATGACGGCTCCAGTTTGATCTGCCGCTTGTCTTCGCTGCCAGCCCCGGCCATGACCTGATGTCAGTATTGCTGCGGACGCATGTGGGGAAACAGGAGCACATCCCGGATGGATGGCGAATCGGTGAACAACATAACCAGCCGGTCGATACCTATGCCCTCTCCTGCCGTCGGCGGCATGCCGTATTCCAGCGCGGTAATGTAATCCTGGTCGAAGTGCATTGCTTCGTGATCGCCAGCATCCTTTTCTGCTACCTGTGCGCGGAAACGCTCAGCCTGATCCTCGGAGTCATTGAGCTCAGAGAAGCCGTTGGCAATTTCCCGCCCCCCAATAAACAACTCGAAACGATCCGCTATATCCGAATTGTCATCATTGCGGCGGGCCAGCGGTGAAACTTCCGTGGGATAACCGGTAATAAAGGTTGGTTGCTCTAGAGTTTCCTCGACACGAGCCTCGAAAATCTCGAGCTGTAACTTCCCGATGCCCCAGTTGTCCTTAACTTCGATACCCAGTGATCTGGCAAGTGACCTTGCGCTCTCGAAATCGGTCAGCTGACCAGCCTCTTTACCGGTATGTGCCATTATCGACTCCAGCAGCGTCATACGGGCAAAGGGTTTATCAAAATCGATCTCCCTGCCCTGGTAGGTCACCTTGCCGCTACCCAGTATGTTGTGGGCTAACGTACGCAGCATATCTTCCGTCAGGTCCATCATGTCGTTGTAGTCGGCGTACGCCTGGTAAAACTCCAGCATGGTAAATTCCGGGTTGTGACGTGTCGACAGCCCTTCATTACGGAAATTGCGGTTCAGTTCGTAGACGCGCTCAAATCCCCCAACCACCAGCCGCTTGAGGAACAACTCCGGCGCGATGCGCAGGTACATATCCTGGTCAAGGGAATTGTGGTGGGTAATAAAAGGTCGAGCCACGGCGCCGCCGGGAATGATCTGCATCATAGGCGTTTCAACTTCCATGTAATGACGGGCATTCATAAAGGCTCGTATACCGCTGACGATGCGGGAGCGTGTAATAAAGGTACTTCTCGATTCCTCATTGGCGATAAGGTCAACGTAACGCTGACGATAGCGTACCTCGGTATCGGTCAGCCCCTTGTACTTGTCCGGTAGCGGACGCAACGACTTAGTCAGCAGGCGAATGCTCTCCACACGTATACTCAGCTCGCCCTTGTCCGTTCGGAAGACTTTTCCAGTTGCGCCGATGATGTCGCCGAGGTCCCAACTCTTGATTTCGGTCCTTTCGTCTTCCGGGAACTCCTTGACGTTCATGTACAGCTGGATCTGCCCACTCATGTCCTGGATGACTAGGAATGGACCGCGCTGGCGGATGATGCGGCCAGCGACACTGGCCTCCACCGCCATTTCTATCAGAGCCTCCTTGTCCTTGTCACCATAGGCAGTATGAATGTCTGAGGCAAGCTCCGTAGGGCGGAAATCATTGGGGAAGGCATTGCGCTTTTGCCGGATGGCGTCGAGCTTCTCTCGTCGCTGTGCAATCAGCCGGTTCTCTTCCGCAGCATCGGCGCCATTGACCGTGTTGTATTCTCGCTCTGTCATTGCGTCTTCCGATTCTTTTCTTGTCATGGGGTTGCAGGCTAAAGGCCCATTTTCAGGCTGGCTTCCATGAAACGATCCAGATCACCGTCCAATACAGCCTGTGTGTTACTAGTTTCGACTTTTGTACGCAGGTCCTTGATCCGCGAATCATCCAGCACGTAGGAGCGGATCTGGCTACCCCAGCCGATATCGGCTTTCTCGTCCTCGATTTCCTGCATGGCTTCTTTTTTCTTACGTTCTTCCAGCTCGTACAGCTTAGCTTTCAACTGCTTGATAGCCATGTCCTTGTTCTTATGCTGGGAGCGCTCCCGCTGACATTGAACGACGATACCGGTAGGCTCATGGGTCAGCCTAATCGCGGAGTCAGTCTTGTTCACGTGCTGGCCGCCAGCACCGGACGCCCGGTAGGTATCCACGCGCACCTTGCTCATATCCAGTTCGATCTCAATATCGTCATCGACTTCAGGAGAAACAAACACAGAGGCGAACGAGGTATGGCGGCGGTTGCCGGAATCAAAAGGTGATTTACGTACTAGGCGGTGTACGCCGGTCTCGGTCCGCAGCCAACCAAAGGCAAATTCACCCTCGAAATACAGCGTGGCGCTCTTGATTCCCGCGACCTCGCCGGGGGAAACCTCAACGAGTTCCGTCTTAAAGTCCTGCTGTTCACCCCAGCGCAGGTACATTCGCAGTAACATTTCGGCCCAGTCCTGCGCCTCAGTACCACCCGATCCAGCCTGGATATCGAGATAGGCGTTGCTGGCATCCATCTCGCCGGAAAACATGCGGCGAAACTCCAGTTTTTCCAGGTCGCCCTCGGCATACTCGAGGTCCGCCAAGGCTTCTTCGAGAAGGCTCTCGTCGTTCTCCTCGCGGGCGAGCTCGATCAGTTCGCGGATATCATTGAAAGATTTGCCGAGCGCACTGATGGTTAGTACCACCCTTTCCAATTCAGCACGTTCCTTGCCAAGCGCCTGGGCATATTCAGGCTTGTCCCAGACCCCAGCCTCACCCAGTTCCAGCTCTACCTCAGCCAGTCTTTCCTGTTTCCGATCGAAGTCAAAGGTACCCCCTTAGCACTGACAAGCGCTCAAGCGAATCCTTGATGTCCTGTAATTGGAGATTTACTTCAAGCATGCGTGTCGAACCTGAAAAAAGTGGCTATTTTAACTGATAGCCCCTGTCTTGCCTATGCGGCCACCCTTTATACTTGTTCTCATACCTGACAACCCTGCTGCCTGCAAACGGCCCTAACATTATAAGCACCTCCCTTCTAAAAAATGCGGAAATCGTCTGGGACAAGGCAGGCCTGCCTTTCTCCCCCGAATATGCCGACATCTATTTTTCAGTCAACGATCCCGTGGCCGAAAGCCAATTTGTATTCATCGAGGGCAGCAACCTACCTGAACGCATGGCCGGCCTGTCTAACGCCACCCTCACCCTATGCGAACTCGGCTTCGGTTTCGGGCTAAATTACCTCCTTACTGCGGAACATTTCTGTCGCCTGGCACCACCGGGAAGCAGGTTGCACTACATCAGCTGCGAACTGCACCCGGTCCGCCCCAAGGACCTGCAGCGTTTTTATGCAAAACTGCCAACGGCTCTGCTGACACTGTCTGCAGCATTGCTGTCTAATTACCCTGATCTTCACCGCGGATTGCATCGCCTGCAATTCACCTATCGTGGCCGGCAAATCATACTGGACCTCGTTTTCGAAGATGCCGCCAGCGCCATAGCCGGGCTCTGCCTGCCACATCGTGGCATCGATGTTTGGTACCTGGATGGATTTACTCCAACCCGCAATGAAAGCATGTGGCGAGGTCTGTTGTTCCAAGAAATGGCTACCTGCAGCCACGCGGGCACGACACTGGCTTCATATTCCGTAGCAGGGTCGGTCAGGCGCAATCTAGAAGCTGCCGGGTTCAGGACAGAAAAATCGCCGGGATTCGGCAATAAGCGTCATAAGCTGACGGGAACTTTCGCTGGCAACAGAACGGCAAAACCTGTGTCTTGGAATCACCCCTGGCCTGTAACACCCGTCAATATCAAAAACGTTGCCGTTATCGGTGCTGGTCTTGCCGGGTGCGCAACCGCCCACGCTCTCGGTTCGCGGGGTATAACGGTTACTCTCCTGGAAGAACAGGACGAGATCGCTCAGGCCAGCTCGGGTAACCCGCGGGGCATCGTCCATTTCAAGCCGGCACTTGGGCAATCATCTGCAGCCTGGTTTCATTTACAAGCCTTCACCTATGCCCTGAGACATTACCAAGCATTGGCCAGCCGTTTCGATTTTGGCTGGAGTGCGTCCGGGGTAATCCAGCTGGCGATCACGGATGCGGAAATAGCCTACCAGCACAAACTGCTAAAAGTAGACCATTACACACAAGCCATGATCCGGCCATTGAGCGCCGCTGAAACTGTCCGGCATAGCGGCATCAGCACTGACGCTGGTATTTCGCTAATGATGGCTGGCGGCAGCCTTGCCCCGCGCGACCTTTGCCTGGCCTGGGTGAAAGATATCTCTGTACGCTTGTTGACTGGCACCAAAGTCACCGGCATGCAATGGGATGGGAGCCAGTGGCGGTTGACGCTCACCTCGGCACAGGGGAGACGGAAGGAATCCTTCGACGCCGTGGTCATTTGCAACAACCGGGATGCCTTGCAACTAGGGAGTCTACCCGACTACCCAGTGATCGCTAACCATGGCCAGACGGATACCTTCTCTCTGGCAAGCACAACTGGGCTGCCAAAATCGGTTATTGGACACAAGGGTTACTACATTCCTTGGCAGGACAGAGGCAAACCCATGGCGACAATAGGGGGCAGTTATGCCCAGGGCGAACATATTCAGGAGATCAGCAGTACCATGACTGCACGCAACCTGGCATTGATGGAAAAAATCGCGAGTGGCCTGGGTGAGAGTCTACAACAACAGCAGGTGGCCCACGCTGGACGACAGCAGACCCGCACCACAACGCCCGATTACCTGCCACTGGCAGGACCTGTGGAAGATACCAATGCCTGCAAGAGGCTGTTTGCCGGCTACATTCGCAATGCCCGAAGAACCATCCTGGAACAGCCGTCTTACCAACCCGGCCTGTATATCAACATGGCGCATGGCTCCAGCGGACTCACCACCACCCCCCTGGTGGCCGAGTATCTGGCGTCACTTATCCATGGCGAGAGCCTGCCCCTGCTGTGCGATGACATACAGGCCATCCATCCGCTCAGATTCTTGGTCAAGGAACTGAAGCGACAAAAAAAATGACTGGAAAACTACCGGCGATTGAAGAACGCGGTGAGCGCCTTGGCAAGCCAGCCCGTATCTTGGCTGCCGGCGGTTTCGCGAATGGAGTGCATGCCAAAAGTAGGCACACCAATATCGATGGTTTTTATACCTAGCTCGCCCGACACGATGGGGCCGATCGTGGAGCCGCATGCCATGTCATTCCTGACCACGAAGACTTGTACCGGAATTTCCTGCTCTTCACACAACTGGCGGAAACTCGCAGACGTTTCACTGGTGGTTGCATAGCGCTGGTTGCTATTAATCTTGATCACAGGGCCCTGGTTGAGCAACGGGCCGTGCTTGTCGTCATGCTTGTCGGCAAAGTTGGGGTGGATGCCGTGTGAATTGTCGACCGAGTAAAACGTCGATCGATCCAGCATACGGCGTTTGTTTTCTGAACTGGCCGGTGCGAATGCCTCTGCGATCCTGTCGAGCACCGCTTCGAGGAACGGGCCCTTGGCACCGGCTGCGGATACGCTACCGACCTCTTCGTGATCGCTGCAGATCAGCAGACTGGCATGCTCGCCCCTGCTGTTCAGTAGGCTTCTCAAGCCCACATAGCAACTCAGCAGATTGTCCAGCCTCGCACTGGTTATGAACTCGTCTTGCAAGCCAACCAGAGCCGGCGGTTGCACGTCGTATAAGTGCATATCGAAGGACAGCACTTTGTCGACTGCCAAGCCATGCCCGCTTTCCAGATGCTGCTGCAGGAAGTCTCTGAAAACGAACTTGCTGTCAACATTCACCTGGGAAAGAATCACCGGTAGGTAGGTCTGGGCATTGATGGCGCGCTTCTCGTTGGCCTCGCGGTCGAGGTGAATAGCCAGGCTCGGGATGACAGCCACGGCTTTTTGCAGGTCGACCAGGCACCATGCCAGCTTACCATTCTTGCACAGGTAATCTACCCGGCCAGCAATGGACAGGTCGCGATCGAACCACGGGTTTAACAGAGCACCCCCGTAAACTTCGACGCCGAGCTGTATGTATTTCTGGCGAATGATCTCGGGTTGGGGTTTGACCTTCAGGCAGGGGCTGTCGGTATGTGCGCCAACAATATGAATGCCGGCAGTGGCCAGGTCATCATTGCCCGTCCTGAATGCCACCAGGGATGATCCTGTTCGCGTCACGTAATAACCGCAGTTCTTTTCTAACCGCCATTGGCTGCTTTCCTCGAGCGCTATAAAACCCGCGGCATCGAGTGCGGCAACGAGGTTTGCCACGGCATGATAGGGCGTGGGAGAGGCCTGAAGGTATTGCATCAGGCCAGCATTCAGTTCCTGTTGGCTCATAGATATGGCGTTTTGTACTGCCGGCGGGATGACTTGGGCAATGTTTTACTGGATATCAATCAGCTCGACATCGAATATAAGCGTGGCATTAGGGCCGATGACATTACCAACACCGTTTGCACCGTAAGCCAGTTCGGACGGAATATAGAAACGGAATTTGTCACCCACCTTCATCAGTTGCACGCCTTCCGTCCAGCCAGGAATCACCCCATTAAGCGGAAAGGTAGCCGGCTGACCCTTATCAATAGAGCTGTCAAAAACCGTGCCGTCGACGAGTGTCCCGTGGTAATGCACGGTGACTGTGTCAGAAGCCGAAGGCATGGCGCCACCCGCTGCGCCCTGCTCAAGCACCTCGTACTGGAGTCCGCTGGCGGTCGTTGTTACCTCGGCACGCTGTCCGTTTTGTGCCAGGAAATCCAGGCCTTCCTGGGCAGCGGCCGCATCCTGTGCAGCCATTTTTTCCTGCTGGGCGATGGAGAAAGCCTGGAGGGCTGTCATGATCTCCTCTTCGCTCATCTGCAGTTCGCCACGGATGGCATCGCTAATACCCTGTATCAGTGAGTCGGCGTTGATATCTTCCATAGGCATTTGGTTGACAAGGTTCATGCCGATGTTGACGCCGATACTGTACCCGGCCTTACCGGCGTCCGTGGCGAGTTCTGCGTTCTGGGCCATCAGTGAACCGCCCATGAATACAAGCGATATGGCACTGATTCGGGCTACTAAAGTCAATAGTTTCATAATACGGGTCCTTTCTTGGCTTTCTTTGCCTTTACATGAGTTTGTCTGGTACGAGACCGGATTCCGGTCTGTTTCTGTCTTTACTGGCGGTAATATTCCAATGACAATAGCGCCTTTAGAAGCCGGCCATACTACCGGGACTGCGATTGAAATACCACCACCACTTTTTTAAAAAAACCCTCTGTTTTAGCGGATTTCATGGCCATCCCGGCATTGCCGTCAGTGACAAGGAGTTAGCATGAAACCAATTCCATGCAAGGTGGCTGCCGCACTGCTGTCACTGCTCCTGCTGACTGCTTGTGGAAGTTACCGCGTGATGTTTGGTGAAAGCGTACTGTATTCACCTACCGGGGTTTCACCCACACCATCACTGCTGAGCGATGCCAACCTGCAAGGTTGCCTTAACCAGGTGTTCAACACATCCGGCAACAATGACCCTGAAAGCGTGACGCTTCTGGCATGCCCTTCCGCCGGCGTCCAAAGCCTTGCCGGCATAGCTGCCCTCGTCAACCTCGAGCAGGTCGAACTGAGTGACAATAGCGTTACCGACCTCAGGCCGTTGCAAAATCTTAGGAACTTGCGCGTACTCAGCATTCGAAACAATCGCATCATTAGTATCAACGTACTGCTTGCCATGCCCCTACTCAGGTTCGTTTCCCTGCAAGGTAACAACGCCATCAGTTGTAGGCAACTGGATGAATTGGAAGAGAAACTTGGAAATTCCCTGAACCGCCCGGGACGCTGCGGCAGCTGAGTTAGTCCAGAGGCATACCGCTGTGAAAGCGGAATGTCGAGTCAGGCGTGGAAACCAGTTTTGCTTCTTCCCCAGCAAAAAACGCGATCCTGTCGGTCAGGTCGGAGCCGTTATACAGGCGGGCAAGATCGAGGTAATCCTCGAAATGTCGGGACTCCGAGCGCAGCAATGAGGTGTAAAAGCGGCCGGTCTTATCATCCAGGAACGGTGCAATGGCGGCAAATCGCTCGCAGGAGCGCGCCTCGACGAAGGCCCCCACAATCAGAGTATCTACTAGTTTTGCCGGCTCATGCGTGCGTATATGCGCCCTGAGTGATGAAGCGTAGCGCGAGGGTGAAAGATGCTCATAAGCGATCCCCTTATCTGCCATCAATTCAACAACCTGCTCGAAGTGCAACAACTCCTCCCTTGCCAGTTGTGACATTTTTTTTAGCAACTCCGGCTTGTCCACGTAGCGGTACATCAGGTTCATGGCGCTAGCCGCTGCCTTCTTTTCACAGTTTGCGTGGTCGATCAGGAGCAGGGCCTCATTGGCCAGCGCCCACTGAACCCAGGATGCGGGAGTGGGGCATGCCAGGAAAGCGGTTATACGGGAGATATCGGTCATACTGGGAGGGGGGGGATGATCAGGTATGCTTGTCGTCATCGACGGCATCTTTAAAGTCATCAACGAAACTGGACTTGTGACCCGCCCTGTCTTCCCTGCCTTCTTCTAGGAATTCCTGATCATAGGATTCATCTAATAACTCCTCGGGCAGGGCCTTGCTCGCTTTGGCGCCGAGGACTCTCAGTTTCTCCACATTGGTGACTAGGTTGCCGTGCCCGGAGCGTAACTTTTTGTGGGCGTTCTCATAGGCTAATTGGGTTTGCCCTAAGTGGTTGCCGATTTTTTCTAGATCCTCCGTAAAGCCGACGAATTTGTCATACAGCTTTCCTGCCCGGTTAGCGATTTCCAGGGCATTTTTGTTCTGATCTTCGTAGCGCCAGATATTCTGAATCGTTCTCAGTGTAGCCATTAGGGTGGTGGGACCAACTAGGGCGATATTGCGCTCAAAAGCTTCGGTGAAAAGTGTTCCATCATGTTCAACAGCCAGGGCAAAAGCAGCCTCGACCGGGAGGAACATCATGATGAAATCCAGTGTACGGATACCCTCGAGGTTCTGGTAATTCTTGTCCGACAGCGTACGGATATGGTTGCGAATGGACTGGATGTGCTGCTTGAGCGCTTCGTTTTTCCGCACTTCGTCCGATTCTGAATAATATCGCTCATAGGCCGTTAGGCTGACCTTGGAGTCAACGATGACATCCTTGTTTTCCGGCAGGTGGATAACCACATCGGGTTGTTGCTTGCCGCCATCCTCGGTTTTCAGGCTGACCTGGATGTCGTATTCCCTGCCCTTGCGCAGGCCGGACTGTTCCAACAGCTTCTCTAAAATGAATTCACCCCAAACACCCTGCGTCTTGCTTTCTCCCTTTAACGCATTGGTCAGGTTGACGGCATCCTCGCTGATCTTGGTATTGAGCTCCTGCAGGCTCCTGATTTCCTTCGCCAGGGAAAAGCGTTCCTTGGATTCCTTGTCGTAGGCGTCCTCCACCTTCTTTTCGAACTGCTGGATCTTTTCGCGCAGTGGTTTGAGGATATTCTCGATATTTTCCCTATTGCTCTCGGTGAAGTCCCTGCCCTTCTTTTCGAAGATTTCGTTGGCCAGGTTACGGAATTCGAGGCTCATTTTTTCGCGGGCATCTTCCAGGAGGTGGATTTTTTCCTCGTGCTGGCTCTGTTCTTCCATCAACCGGGTCTCCAGGCGCGAAACGTTTTCGCGGAGGGAAGATATTTTCTCATTTGCAGCCTGGAGCTCCTTGTGGGAGATATGCAACTGATCTTGCTGTTTCTGTATTTCGAGTTGGCGGGACTGAAGTCTTTCCTTCAATACGTCAGGCGAATCTTTCCCCAGCGTGGTGGTTTCGAAAGTTTTCAGGAGCTGGAATCCGATCCAGCTGGCAAGCAGGAGCAGCACTGATAGCAGAGCGATAATTACCAGCGTGTCTGCAGTCATCGGGTTCTCCGTTGAGCCAGAATAGGTTATCAATTATGCAGGGGTAATTTTTCTAAAACAGCCTCAGTCAAAACTGATGCCCAGGCGCCGACCGACCTCCTTGTAAGTCTCGATCACGTCACCAAGATCCTGGCGGAAACGATCCTTGTCCATTTTCTTGCGTGTCTCTTTGTCCCAGATTCGACAGCCATCTGGACTAAACTCGTCACCAAGCAGAATCTCCCCGTTGTTTAGGCCGAATTCCAGCTTGTAATCGACCAACAGCATACCGGCCTTCATGAACAGATCTTTGAGCACCTCATTTACCCTGAAAGTGATCCTCTTCATGGCCTCGATATGAGCAGGGTCGGCCCACCCGAACGAGGCAATGTGGTAGTCATTGATCATGGGATCGTGCAAGGCGTCGTTCTTTAGAAAAAATTCAAATGTCGGCGGATTGATGTCTGTGCCTTCTGGGATGCCATAGCGCTTGCAGAGACTGCCCGCAGCCAGGTTTCTGACAACGCACTCCACGGGAATCATATCCAGCCGCCGCACCAGGGATTCAGTGTCGGAAAGCTGTTTCACGAAGTGAGTCTTTATCTCGGCGGACTCGAGCTTGCCCATGATGAAGGCATTAAAGATGTTATTGACCCTGCCCTTGTCATCCAGCTTTGCAACCTTGGTGCCGTCAAAAGCCGAGGTGTCATTCCTGAACTGCATCACGTACAGGTCGGGATCTTCAGTTCTGAACACGGACTTTGCCTTACCCGAATACAGTTCGTCACGTTTTTCCATCAGGTTCTCCTAAAAGGGGAAATGCCGGATGAGTTCAGCCGGCCGCGCAGGATCAGGTAATGTAATTCCTGATCAGATTCAAAAGGGAGCTTTCCGCTTCACGGGTTTCCGGGGACGGCTGTGACTCCAGAGTTTCAACAATCACTTCAACCTCGTCACCCAGGTCGAGAACCAGGATGCGCAGGGGGAAATACCTTGGCCCTTCTTCACGACTGAATACGCCGTTGAGGGTAATAACTTTCTTGAATAAGCCGGGCTCTTCTTCCTCTTCAACGCCAGTGCCAATGACGTAATCGGTTTCAATCACGCCGGCTTCCACATTCTGGGCCACGACTTCAACACCGGCTCGATCAAGCGCACGTACGATCGCTGCCCAGCTGCGATTGTATGCGGCCTGCAGGTGCAACAGTTCACGCCCTGCCGGGGTATTGATGATGGTCGCCTTGCCGCGGCCATCGATATTTTCGGCAAGAAAGGAAACAGTCGACGCCTGGTAGAGATCGGCGACATCGGCGAAGTAAGTGGACATATCGGACAGGAAATCATAGGCGATGTCGGGGTCGGTGGAATCCTGCGGCCAGTTTACCTGGTCTAGGGCTGGAATCGACTGGGCGATACCCAGGTGCAGCAGCCGAATTTCCGCGCTGTCATTCTGAAAACCCGACTCGACCGTGACACGAATCTTTTCCTTGGTCAGGGCATTGCCTTCAAGGACGAACCAGCCGGTATCCATGACGCCTCGCGTAGGATTTTCGACAGCCACCTGAATGCCCTGCCGGGTCCAGTAATCACGAATCCGCGGCCACACTTCGCTGGGGCTGACATCTACTATAATCCAGTTGTCATTATTCATGCGCTGGATGATGACGCCTCTCTGGGAGCGCCCGCCATAGCGGCGCGGCCTTGGGGCATTGAGGAAAGCCTCCGTGCCGCCCTGAGCCGCCGGCGGAATGACCATGAGGTCATCGATAATATAGCTGTCGTAGTTGTCCGGGATGCGGGTCGGCGGCAGTACCTGGGCTTCGAGATAGTCGCCCTGGCGGTCGCGCAGCAGGCCTTCCTCGCCGGCGATGTAGTCCATGCCGGGAATTGGCACAGAAGATAGCATGGAGCAACCAGCCAGCATGGCGGATACCAAGGCAAGGGTGACCCTAGCAATCGGGAAGCAAAACTTGGAAAAACTGGCTGGCATGGTTACGGGCGCTGACTGCAAATCACATAGGCTCCGGCTTGTTGCAGGCCCTCACGCAATATCTGGTGGAATTTCGGATCCAGTTCCAGCAGAGGCAGGCGGATACCCGGGCCAATCTTGCCCATTTCCTGCAGCGCCCATTTCACGGGCATTGGGTTTGCTTCGACGAACAGCAGTTCATGTAACGCGGCAATTTTTTCATTCAGGGCGCGGGCAGCATCGGACTTACCCGCCATGGCCAGTCGGCACATTTCACTGAGCTGACCTGGCACCACGTTCGCGGTCACCGAAATGGTACCAACGGCACCGGCGAGAATGAGTTCCAGCGAGGTGGCATCGTCTCCCGAGTAAACAGCGAAATCATCGCGGCAGAGGGAAAGGATTTCCTTGCCGCGCGCTACGTTACCAGTCGCTTCCTTGACGCCGACGATGTTGGGGACTTCAGACAGTAGTGTGGATGGTGTCGGGTAGCATGTCACAGGCTGTCCTGCCGGGCACGTTGTAAAGAATCTGCGGGATATCCACGGTCTCGGCAATCTTTCGGTGATGTTCAATGAGCCCGCGCTGGTTAGGTTTGTTGTAATACGGTGTTACTAGCAGGCAGGCATCCGCGCCGGCTTTTTTGGCAGCCTCGGTCAATTCGATGGCTTCCGACGTGGAATTAGCCCCAGTACCGGCGATTACGGGAATGCGCCCGCCGACCTGGTCGACGACATGGCTGATGACTTCGCAGTGTTCATTAACATCTAGAGTAGCTGATTCACCTGTGGTGCCAACCGCGACGATGGCATTGGTGCCCTCGTCGACGTGCCACTTAAGCAGCCGGGACATGGCAGGCAGATCAAGACTGCCGTCAGGCTGCATGGGGGTGACGATTGCGACGATACTGCCTTTGATCATAATTTTTATTTAGTTGGCCTGTTTTGTTAATCAGCCTGTGGTGGGTCGCCGCCTGCCTGGAAACAGCTGCTACCCGCTAATTTGACAGGCAACCCGTGCATCAGTTCGGATGCGCCGTTGAAGCCGGTAATTCTAGCTTAACCACCCGCAAGTTAGAACTCCGGGATTCAGGTCTGGACCTTGCCCTGCCCAGAGTGACTGACCGGCCACGCCCTGATCACGGCCTTGATGAAGGTTGCTAGGGGAATGGCAAAAAAGACACCCCAGAATCCCCAAAGGCCGCCAAAGACAAGAACGGCAGTGATGATGGAAATGGGGTGAAGGTTGACCGTTTCCGAAAATATCAGCGGTACCAGAATATTTCCATCGACGACCTGGAGTACGCCATATGCCACGATCATCCACCATAGGTCACTGGTGAATCCCCACTCGAAAAAGCCCACCAGGAATACCGGTACTGTCACTGCAACAGCGCCCAGGAAGGGCACAATCACCGATAATCCAACCAACACGGCCAGCAAAACAGGATAATTGAGGCCGAACAATTCGAATAAAATGTAGCTGGAAATTCCGACTATGAGGATCTCGAGGGCCTTTCCACGAATGTAATTTGCCAACTGGTCGTTCATCTCGTGCCAGACTTGAGCCATGATCGGCCGCTTCTCCGGCAGCCAGCTTTCCAGGAAATTGAGCAGCTTTTCCGAATCGCGCAGCATGAAAAAGACCAGGATAGGCACCAGTACCGTGTATACCAGGATTGTCACCAGGCGCGTGATGCTGGAAACAGAGTAGGACAACAGGAACTGGCCTAGGGCTCCCATTTCACCTTGCAGATATGCCAGCGATTGCTCCACCTGCTCGGTGGTGAATAGTTCCGGATATTTCTCAGGCAAAACCAGCAATAGGGAACGCAACTGGTCCACCATAGTTGGCAACTCGTTCACGAACAGACTCAGCCGGCTCCAGCTAAAAGGCATGAAGATCAGGAAAATTATTAACGTCGAGCCTAGAAACAGCAGATAAGTCAAATAGACCGACATGCGGTGCGGCATACTCAGCTTTTCGAAGGAATTGACCAGGCCCTGCAACATGAAAGTGATCACCATGCTCCAGAGCAACGGCGCGATCACCCCGCCCATTGTCATCATGACCACGGTGCCCGCAATCAGCAGAATCGTGAATATGATGGCTTCTTCTTCTGAGAAGTATTTATCGTAAAACCCGCCAAAGACTTTAATCATGCCTGATTCCCAGAAAAATTCCCGGTCTCATTCCTTAGTATTGAACAGTCAGCTCTTTCGTATCCAGTAGATAAAACGGCTGTCTGCCTTCTCGAATTTCTGTAACTGGTTACCACTTTGCTCGGCAAAAACCTGGAAGTCCCGCTCGGAACCCGGGTCCGTGGCAATCACCTTGACCACCTGCCCGGGATGCATTTTGTTCAGCGACTGCTTGGTCTTGAGCAGTGGCAACGGGCAGGTCAGGCCGCTCAGGTCCAGTTCCAGATCTACGTTGGTAAGCATTGCGGCATTTTAGCAAGCGGCTGCCGAAAATCCGAGTTATAGATTGGTATAAAGTGTATGGTTGGTGGTCTAAAGAGGTGTTAACCTGTCTTTATCATGACCTTCTTTAAACCAGTTTCCCGAATCCGTTTGCGCACGCTTCCAACCCCAAAGCGCTTTTATGCAACGCTCGTATTGGCCATGTTGCCCTTGCTGCCGGCAAACCCCGCCGCTGCCCAGGTCAATCTACCCGTCCTGGGAGACTCCGTATCTGGCACCATCTCGACCCAGCAGGAGTATGAATTCGGCCGCGAACTGCTCCGGCAAATCCGCCGTGAAACCCCCATGCTCAATGATCCCCTGATCATGGAATACATCGTCAGCCTAACCTTCAAACTGGCAGTCAACAGTGAACTGAAGGACAACCGGCTGGAGTTCGTCCTCATCGACAGCGAGATTCTCAATGCGTTTGCCGCACCGGGCGGTATCGTGGGAGTCAATGCGGGCCTGTTCCTGCATGCCGATAATGAAGGCCAATTTGCCTCGGTGTTGTCGCACGAGCTGGCCCACATCAGCCAGCGCCACTATGCCCGTTCCGTACAGCAGGCACAACGCAGCGCACTGCCAAGCGTTGCGAGCCTGCTGGCAAGCCTAATTATTGCCTCGACCGTCGGGGGAGATGCAGGCCAGGCCGCCCTCATGACCACCCAGGCCGTTGGCCAGGAAAACCAGTTACGCTATAGCCGCAGCAACGAGCAGGAAGCCGATCGTATTGGTATACGCACACTGTACAACGCGGGGTTTGATCCCTACGACATGGCGGGGATGTTCGAGCAGATGATGCGCATGAAAAGTTTTTCCCGCCGGCTGCCGGAATTCCTGTCAACTCACCCGCTGGACGAGAACCGCATCGCTGACAGTAAGAACCGCGCCAACACCCTACCGGAAGTGTCCTATATCCAGAACATCGAGTTCCTGCTTATGAAGCAGCGTGTCACTATGCATTACGCCAATGACAGGGATGCCGAAATCCAGTCCCTGCGTCGTAGATTGCCACAACTGAACGGTATCGAGGCGGATGCCGTCACCTACGGCATTGCACTCGGCCAAATGGAAAACGGCCAGTTCGCGGAAGCCACGCAGACCCTGGAACCGTTGTTGCAGAAAGATCCAACGCGTATCACCTATGTCATGCTGCAGGCCGATATAGCACGCAAGGCCAGTCAGCTTGATCGTGCCCTGTCGATCCTAACTGACAACCTGGGCATCAATCCCAACAATCACCCGCTGACCATGGCCTACGCCCTCACCCTCGAGGAAAGCGGCCGCCATACTGAAGCCGCTGAAGTCCTGGAGCGACAATCACTTAACAGGCCGAATGATCCGGAACTGTGGTTTCAGTTGGCCGAAATCCAGGGCCAGGCCGGCAACATCAGTAATGTGCACCAGGCTCGGGGGGAATATTTCATTACAGTTGGTGACTTCACCCGTGCGCGCAACCAGTTTAGCCTGGCACTGGACCTTGAACGTGACCGCTTGATCCGTGCCAAGATCCAGCAACGCCTGGACTACATCCGCGACCTGCAGAATCGTTACTATCGGTAATCCGGGAATGTCCGCTCAGGCGGCGCCGAGTGATTTGCGAAAATCCAGCATGCGCTGGAGCGGAATCATGGCCTTGCGGCACAGTTCCGGTTCGACGTGAACTTCATGGCTCGAGTTAAGCAGGCTGGTGTACAGGTTTTCTAGTGTGTTCATACCCATCCAGGGGCAATTGGCGCAACTGCGACAGGTCGCCCCTTCCCCGGCAGTCGGTGCAAGAATGAATTCCTTGCCAGGCGCCAGCTGCTGCATCTTATAAAGAATGCCTGCGTCCGTGGCGACGATAAACTTTTTCTCTGTTCGCTGAGCGGCCGCCTTTATGAGTTGAGTCGTGGAGCCCACGACATCTGCTTGTTCCAGTACCGCCAAGGGAGATTCCGGGTGGGCCAGGATTACTGCATCGGGATGGACATGACGCATACTCTCAAGTGCGCGCGTCTTGAATTCCTCGTGCACGATACAGGCGCCATCCCAGATCAGCATGTTCTCGGCACCGGTCTGTTTCTGGATGTAGTTACCCAGGTGCTTGTCCGGGGCCCAGATCACAGGCAATCCCTGTGCTGTGAGGTGCTCCACTACATCGAGTGCTATGGCCGAGGTCACCACCCAGTCGGACATGGCTTTGACTTCCGCGGACGTGTTGGCATAGACCACCACCAGGTGATCGGGATACCGGTTGCAGAATTCGGTAAAGGCATCCACAGGGCATTCCAGGTCCAGCGAACAGGTCGCTTCCAGGGTCGGCATCAGGATAGTTTTTTCGGGATTGAGAATCTTGGCGGTTTCGCCCATGAACTTCACCCCGGCAACCATGATCGTGCTGGCAGCCGACTCGTGGCCAAAGCGGGCCATCTCAAGGGAATCGGCAACAAAACCGCCGGTTTCTTCGGCGAGTGCCTGAATGGATGCGTCCGTGTAGTAATGGGCGACCAGTATCGCATTCCGGGCTTTCAGCAAGTCCCTGATCTTTTCCCGGTACTCATCTGCCTTCGCATCGGAAAGCGCGCATTGCGCGGGCACCCTGTCCAGGTAAGACCTGACAAAGGCACGATCTGCGGCAAATTCCGATTCAGAATTATTGTTGAGGATTGTCATGACTTCTAGGGATGATTAACAGGCTATCAATAGTACCATAAACCGCCCTTTCGGCTTCATATGTCCTTAATAAGGCTTGCTATTTTTTGCCAGATGAGTAGTATGTGCGCCTTCTTTTTCTGCCCCTGCCAGGGCTGAAAAACCCTCTAAAAAATACGTCATTGTCTGAACGATTTCGGGTCGTTAGCTCAGTGGTAGAGCAGTTGGCTTTTAACCAATTGGTCGATGGTTCGAATCCATCACGACCCACCATCAAATCAAAAGGCCGCTACTTGCGGCCTTTTTTATGTTCGATTTGCTACCTGTGATCAGGCATAAAGCGTCGGGTCTGCAAGACCGGCATCAGCAAACCCCTTGCGCCTGAGACGACAACTTTCGCAACGTCCGCATGCCCTGCCCTGGCTGTCCGCCTGGTAACAGGATACCGTCCTGCTGTAATCCACGCCCAGTGCAGTCCCCTTGGCAATAATCTCCGCCTTGGTCAAGTTAATAAGGGGCGTCTCGATGGTGATCGAATTACCTTCAACACCGCGTTTCGTTGCCAGGTTCGCCATGACCTGGAACGCCTCGATGAATGCCGGTCGGCAATCGGGATAACCGGAATAATCCAGGGCGTTGACACCGATGAAGATCGCATCTGCAGACAGGACTTCAGCCCACCCGAGCGCATAGGCAAGAAATACAGTATTGCGTGCCGGCACGTATGTTACCGGGATGCCCTCGCTGGCCTGTTCAGGCACGGCGATGGCGTCATCGGTGAGCGCGGAGCCGCCAATACCCCGCATGTCGACAGGAATAACCTTGTAACCGGCCAGTCCTGCAGCCGCGGCAAGGGCCCCTGCGGAAGCCAGCTCACTGCGATGGCGCTGCCCGTAATCAAAACTCAGGCCGTAACAGCTGTAGCCAGCATCAGACGCAATGGCCAGACATGTGGCCGAATCTAGCCCGCCTGACAACAGCACGACCGCCTTTTGGTTTTCCGTGTTCGCCATCGTCAATGTCCCGGCTCGTTGTTCCACAGGTATTTGTGCAACTGCACCTGCAGCCTTACATCAAGCTGGTCAGCCAGTATCCATTCGGCCAGATCCCTGGCTTCCAGTTCTTCATTACTGGGTGAAAACAGGACATCCGAAACCCTCCCTTCCAGACCGAACTCCGCCACTTGGGCTTTTGCCCACTGGTAATCCTCTTGATCGCAAATGACAAACTTGACCTGGTCCTGTTTGCCGAGCAGAGCAATATTGCTTTCGAGATTCCTGTCCATTTCCAGAGAACCGGGGGTTTTTAGATCCAGCACCTTTATAACCCTGGGGTCCACTCCGGCCACATCCATGGCACCGCTGGTTTCCAGGGATACCTCATAGCCGGCATCGCAAAGCTGTGTCAACAAAAACAGGCAATTGGGCTGGGCCAGCGGCTCGCCGCCGGTCACCGTCACGTACCGAGTCCTGTATCTTTGTACTTCTTTTAAGATGTCTCCCAGCTGGTAAGTCATGCCGCCACTAAATGCATAGGCCGTGTCGCAATACTGGCAACGCAGGGGACATCCGGTAAGGCGCACGAAAACGGTCGGGCGGCCCACGGTACGGGCTTCACCCTGCAGGGAATAAAAAATTTCCGTGATACGCAGTGTAGGGCTCATGCTCGTGTGGAAGGCCCCGGGGCCAGTTGATCAGAGACCGAGTTCGCCCAAGTATTCGCTGGCGATTTCAATTTCAGAGGTGCTATTCGGATAGGATTGCCTTATGCGCTGCCAGTAGTCCACGGCGCGCGCCCTGTCACCCATTTCGCTGTAAACAGTACCTATTCTGAGCATGGCGGTCGGTGCTTTCGGGTCCAGAGGATATTCATCCACCAGGCGTTGCAACACCGCCAAGGACTGGGGGTAATTAGCCAGCAGGTGCAATGCCGCTCCCTGCCAGTAGAGGGCATTTGTGAAATAACGGCCTCCGGGATAGATATCGATGTATTGCTGGAACAGGTTGACCGAATCCTGAAAGGCTTCATCTTCCAGCAACAGGCTCAGGGCCTTCCGGTAGAGTTCCTGTTCATTCTGTGGTGTGACTCCTGCTGTGGCAGCGCCTACACCAGGATTGCTGACAATCGGCGTCTCGCCGGGTTGTCGAGAATTACCACCGGTCGGTGGTAACTCTCCCGGCACTGCTCCACCGGTGGGTGGGAGGGCCACGGGTGGCTGACCGGAATGATAGGAAAACAGTTCACTGACGCGGGAATCCAGGTCCAGGTAACGGTCCCGCTGGTCGGATTGCATCCGATTGATCTGGTAAGATTGTTCCTCGACCAGGCCGCGCAGGTTCTGGATCTCATTCTGCAAGGCTTCCAATTGCAGGTACATATTGACCATGATGTCGTTCTGGCCGGTATCCACCACCGGCTGGGACGGCCTTACGGGGCCCGTATTGCGATCGCCGGCGGCATCGACTACCTGGGCCTGGGCATAGATCTGCCCGTCGGCTACTAATAAGCAGCCTGCAGTGAAGACAAGTAGTTGTATGGCCCTATTCATCGACATTTTCCTGACCCTGAAAAAATTAAGCCGGGCGAACCCGGCTTAATTCTAACGCATATTTCGCTTAGTGAATTTCTACCCTGCGGTTCCTGGCGTATGCTGCCTCGGTAGCACCTGCATCAACCGGGTTTTCCTCACCATAGCTGATGGTTTCGAGCTGATTGGATGAAACACCCTGCACTTGCAGGTAACGTTCTATCGCCTGGGCACGACGCTCACCGAGCGCCAAGTTGTATTCACGAGTACCGCGCTCGTCGGCGTGGCCTTCCAGGCGATAACGACGTGAGGGATTTTCCTTCAGGTAGTTTGCATGGTGTACCAGGGCTGCACGGGCTTCAGCGCTCAAGTCCGAACGGTCGAATTCGAAATAGAACACAGTCATTGCCATAGCGTTGTCGCGTTCGCGTATTTGCGCTGCTGACAGGCCACCGTTGGTATTAGCACCAGAGCTGCTGGCTGAACCCCCGGAAGAGCTGCTGGATGAGGCAATACCGGTGTCGGAATCACCCATTTCTTCGGTATCGCTAGACGCACATGCTGCCAGTGTCAGGGTTAACAGTACGGCTATACCGAGTTTGAATACGTTTTGAGTTTGCATACCTACTCCTCTTTTCACTATGCACATATCACTATGCGTTCAACTGCGTGGGGGGGGTCAAAGCTTTATAATTTTCTTAAATTTTCTCCAGTAAAACAACAACTTTTACCGATATTGTGTAATTAATCAAAAAACGGCGACCAAGAGGGTTCCCTGACGTCCCCCTGGTTGGCCGGTAGGCGGAATTTGACCCGGCCATCAATGGAAACTGCGCTAAGAATGCCACGGTTTCCGGCCTTTGACGCGTAAATCACCATGCTGGCGTTAGGTGCGATGCTGGGCGACTCGTCCAGGGCTGTTTCTGTCAGGATCCGAATGGTGCCCCTGTCAATGTTCTGGATGGCCAGGTGATATTCATCATTGGTATTTTCCCTATGCACCATCAGCAGGTTTACGCCATCGGGCAACATCATGCCCTTGGAATTGTAGGTACCCTGGAAAGTAAGGCGCTCCACCCAACCGGTATCAAGATCTACCTGATAAATCTGCGGACGGCTGTTGCCACCCCTCTCCGAGGTGAAAATCAGGGATTTGCCATCCGGCGTCCAGCTGGGCTCGGTGTCGATGGCAAAATGGTTGGTAATCCTGCGCAGGTCGTTGGTCCGCAAATCCATTACGTAGATATCCGGGTTACCGTCCTTGGATAACACCATCGCCAATTTTGTCCCGTCAGGAGAAAACACCGGCGAACTGTTGATCCCCTGGTAATCGGTAATCTGACGACGGGCGCCTGAACTGAGTTCCTGGATATAGATGCGCGGCCGCGAGGATTCAAATGAAGAATAAGCTATGCGTGTACCATCCGGAGACCATGAAGGCGACATGATCGGCTCCTGGGAAGTGAGCAGCACCTGCGAACGACCGCCATCGGCATCCGATATGTTTAGCTGGTAGTTGGTGAGATCGGCATTGATGCGCTGCGAGGTTACATACAGCAGCTTGGTAGCGAAAGCACCCCTCACACCGGTTACTTGCTCGAAAATCTTGTCACTGATGTTGTGCGCCACATCGCGTAACTGGTCTCGACTGCCGCCCAGCACTTCGCCCATCAGGCGCTGCTCACGCAACACATCGAAGAATTCGTATTGCACCTGCATGGCCCCACCACCTGTCTCGGTGATCTTTCCTACCAGCAAATAATCCGCTCCGAGGAAACGCCAATCACGAAAGAACACCTCGCTCTGCTCATGAGGCGTGCTGAGCATGTTGGTCTCAGCGATCGGAGCAAATTCACCGCTGTTACGTAGGTTGGAATTTATGATATCGGTGACGTTGTCCTGTAGAACGCCGAAACCGTTCCAGTCAAAGGGCACGATGGCGATCTGCACCGGGTTATCGACGCCCTGCGTGATGACAATCTGCAGCTGGGCATGGGCATGAGCGGCCAGCAGCGCTGCTGTAAGCACGAATATCCGGGTCACTGTCCTCGCCGTTTCTTTCATCGTAGTAAATCCTCGGGTCTGAATACCAGGGTGAAATTTCTGAAATTACGCTCGAATACCGAATTATCCAGGTCCTGCAGTTCCGGGAAACGGTCCGCCCGTTCAACAGCCTGCAACACCGAGCGATCGAATACTGCATCACCGCTGGATTGCAGTATCGATGACGCTACCACTTCCCCGGTGGGCACCAGGCGCAGGCTTACTGTGGCGGACATGCCGTTGCGGGCACTGGGAGGAATCTGCCAGTTCTGGCTGATAATACGCCTGATTATAGCGGCGTATTCAGCTACTTCCAGGTTTTCACTTGCAACCTGGCTGGCCTGGGCTTCGCGGGCTGCCTGCTCTGCCAGTCGCTGTTGTTGCAGCTGCCGAGCCTGCTCAGCTTCGCGGCGACGGGACTCTTCTGCCAGGCGTTGGCGCTCCACCTCGGCATTGGCAAGGCGCTGACGTTCGAGTTCTTCCTGCCTGCGGCGCTCGGCCTCCGTCCTTTCTCGGGCTTCACGCTGCTCCTGTGCAAGACGTTCCTGGCGAGCGCGTTCTTCCTGTGCGCGCCTGGCCTGCGCCTGCTCTTGCTGGCGTCGGCGATCGGCGGCTGCCTGTTCTTCCTCAAGGCGCTCAAGTCGGCGCAGGCGCTGCGGGTTCACATCGACGGCAGTAGCCGTAACGATCATCGGGTCCTCGATGGTGACATAGTCCGAAGGCGTCACCGAGCGTCCAAGGATAAAATATATCAACAGGGCATGCAGGATCACCGACAGAACCACGGCAGGCGGATAACCTTCGAACTTCAACAGGATTGCCAGGGGGTGAAACTTGCTCATCTGCTGTACGCCAGGAGCTCCTTGTTCAGTTGCCGCTAACCGGAGGCCGGGTGATCAACTGTACGTTTTGTGCGCCAGCGGCTCCGAGCGTCGATAACAGGTCGGTGACCAGACCGTAGTTGATCGACACATCCCCTTCCAGGAAGACTGGCACATTGGGATTCTGGTTCAGTATTTTGGTCACATCGTCCTGAATTTGTTCCAGGGGTACGGGCTGGGGATCTTCCTCTGCACCCAGGCTGATGAAATAGTTGCCTTCGTCGTTGATGGAGACCACCAAGGTGATCTCATCGCTGTTCTCTACTGGTTCAGCATCCGCCTGCGGCAGGTCCACCTTGATACCCTGGGTCATCAGGGGGGCCGTGATCATGAACACGATCAGCAGCACCAGCATGACGTCGATCAACGGTACCACGTTGATCTCCGACATCTGTTTGCGGCGACGCTTTTCCATTTGTTTTACTCCTGCACGCGGCGGGTATGTGCCTGCCGGTGAAGAATGCTGGAAAACTCGTCGGTGAATGTCATGTAACTGTGAATGATAGAATCCACCTTGGCAGCATAGCGGTTATAGGCGATGGCTGCCGGGATAGCGGCAAACAGGCCCATTTCGGTGGCAAGCAGCGCATCGGCAATACCCGGCGCGACTACAGCGATGCTGGCCTGGCTCTGGCTGGACAGGCTGACGAAAGTATTCATGATGCCCCAGACCGTGCCGAACAAGCCCAGGTAAACTGATACCGAGGCTACGGTGGATAGGATCGGCAAATGCTTCTCCAGTACCCGCTCCTCCCGGGACAAGGCGACGCGCATGGCTCGCTGTGCGCCCTCCATAACGGCATCCGAATCGATGCCCGGCTGCTGACGCAGACGTGTGAATTCCTTGAAGCCTGAACGGAACAGGTTTTCCATGCCGATAGCGCTGGCAGTCCTCTGCTTGCTTGAGCCATCACGGTACAACTGGCTGAGATCCATGCCGGACCAGAAGCGTTTTTCAAAATTAAACATTTCCTTTGCAGCATCGGACAGGATGATCCATTTCTGGGCAATGATGATCCAGGACATGACGGAGATGGCGAACAGGCTGAACATCACCAGCTTTGCAAGCCAGCTGGCATTCATGATCAGTGTCCATAAATTCAGTGATTCACTCATTCACTACCTCTTGTGATACCTCTGTATACAACTTCATTCGACAAGGCTTACGGTGCTTTGTTACCTGGCTCTGTTTCCTCGCCAGCAAACAAGTCGTTCGGTGCCAGTTTAGGCTTGATCCCGAAATGACGATAGGCAAATTGGGTCACGACCCGACCCCGGGGTGTGCGCTGGATGAAGCCCTGCTGGATCAGGTAAGGCTCCAGGATATCCTCTACGGTACCCCGTTCCTCGCTGATCGCGGCTGCGATACTGTCGATACCGACTGGGCCACCATCGAATTTCTCGATCATGGTCATTAGCAGGCGCCGGTCCAGGTGATCAAAACCGTTCTTGTCGATGCTCAGCATATCGAGCGCTGTGGCGGCGATTTCGCCCCCTATCTTGCCATCCGCCTTCACCTCCGAATAGTCGCGCACTCTCCGCAGCAACCGGTTGGCAATGCGTGGTGTACCGCGTGCTCGGCGCGCGATTTCGGCAGCTCCGTCATCGTCGCAGGAGATACCCATAATCATTGCCGAGCGTTTCACGATATCGGCCAGTTCCATCATGGAATAGAACTCCAGCCGTTGCACAATACCGAACCGGTCTCTCAGTGGAGACGTTAGCAGCCCCGCCCTCGTTGTAGCGCCCACCAGCGTAAACGGCGGCAATTCCAGTTTCAGCGAGCGAGCTGACGGGCCTTCGCCGATCATGATGTCGAGCTGGTAATCCTCCATGGCGGGGTAGAGGATCTCCTCGATAGCGGGATTCAGGCGGTGAATTTCGTCGATGAACAGCACATCGCCCTGCTCCAGGTTGGTCAGCATTGCCGCCAGATCGCCGGCCTTTTCCAGCACGGGTCCGGCCGTGCTTTTCATGGACACGCCCATTTCGTTGGCGATGATGTGCGACAGCGTAGTTTTACCCAGACCAGGCGGACCAAACACCAGCACGTGATCAAGGGCCTCGCCGCGTTTGCGGGCGGCACTGATGAAGATTTCCATCTGGTCCTTAACGGACTGCTGACCTATGTAATCGCTGAGTTTGGCGGGGCGGATGGCGTTGTCCTGGAAATCCTCCCCGGACTTGTCGCTTGATGAGATAATTCTGTCTTCTTCGCGCATTGCTTCTGTGCAATTTCCCCTGGCATCAGGACATGTTTCTGAGAGCGGTCCTGATCAGGCTTTCACTATCAGGCACCTGCCCGGATTCTTCAAGTATTTTCGCGGCCGCCACCACCGCACGCCCGGCATCCTGGGGCTTGTAGCCCAGGTTGATGAGTGCGGTTTCGGCTTCCTCATAGCTGGCCTCCCTGGTCGCTCTAGCAGGCGCCCTGTCACCCTGGGTGACGGAAGTCCCATCCCAATCCTTGAGCTTGTCCTTGATCTCGATAATGAGTCGCTCGGCAGTCTTTTTGCCTACGCCCGGCAGTTTAACTAGGGCATTTACATCATCCTGATGGACGCAGCGGACAAAGTCGGCCACTTCCATGCCAGAAAGCATTGCTAGTGCGAGCTTCGGACCGACGCCGTTGATACGGATCAGGATCCTGAATAGGCTGCGCTCCTGTTCCTGCAGGAACCCGAACAGTAACTGGGCATCTTCGCGTACGATGAAATGGGTATGCAGGGTCACGCCTTCACCTGGATGAGGTAAGCTGAAGAACGTGCTCAACGGGACCAACACTTCGTAGGCAACACCACGGACATCGATCAACGCCTGCTGATTGTCCTTTTCCAGTAATACACCTGTGATCCTGCCAATCATCTATGCAATCCGTTTGATTTAAATTTCCCGCAAACGTCCCCGGCGTCCGCCACTTACCCCCGCCATCTTAACCAGGGTGTGTTGCGTGTTGGCATGGCAAATGGCGATGGCCAGGGCGTCGGCCGCATCCTCGGGTGGTACCTTCGACAGCCCCAGCAGGGATTTCACCATCTGCTGGACCTGTTTCTTGTCTGCCTGGCCCTTGCCCACAAGCGCCTGTTTTACCTTGCGCGCTGCATATTCCGACACCGGCAGCCGATGATGGGTGCAGGCAACGATGGCGGCGCCGCGCGCCTGGCCAAGCTTAAGGGCTGAAGACGCGTTTTTGCCCACAAATACTTCTTCCACGGCGATCTCGTCAGGCACGTGTTCGGTAATGATATCGGATATATCAGTAAATATGGTGTGAAGGCGGTCGGGAAATGCCAGCCCACCCATGCGTATGACACCGCTGGCAACATAGTCGAGGGCGTTACCCCGCGCCCGAATGAGGCCGTATCCACAGATACGGGAACCTGGGTCGATACCCAGAATAACTGTCATTTATGCTCCCGGTTAACCAGGCTATACCCCTCCCTTGTCAGGAAGCCTGGTTCAGCTGATCCATCACAGCTTCGGAAAAGTTGGCATTGGAATACACACTCTGGACATCGTCCAGGTCCTCGAGCTGTTCAACCAGCCTGAGCAGCTTTTCCGCATCGTTAGCGCTGAGGTTCACTTCGGTACTGGCCAGCATGGTCACTTCAGCACTGCCGGCTTCAAGGCCGGCACCATCCAGCGCATCCTTGACCTGCCCGAAATTCTCGAACGCGGTATGTACGTCTACAGAACCATCATCATGGTTGATGATGTCCTCGGCCCCGGCCTTTAGGGCGACATTCATGAGTTTTTCCTCATCCACGTCCTTGGGATAGGAAATGACGCCTGTTCGTGTGAAAAGGTAGGCGACGGAACCATTGGTGCCCAGGTTGCCGCCGTGCCTAGAAAAACAGTTCCGCACATCGGCGACGGTTCGGTTCTTGTTGTCTGTCAGGGTCTCCAGCAGGATGGCGACCCCGGCTGGACCATAGCCTTCGTAGCTCAGCTCTTCCAGGTTGTCGTTTTCCGCGGTTCCCGAGCCACGCTCGATAGCGCGCTCGATAGTGTCCTTGGTCATGTTGACACTGAGGGCTTTGTCTACGGCACCACGCAGCCGGGGATTGTCCGCGACCACCCCGCCACCCTGACGGGCGGCTACCGTAAGTTCCCGGATTATCTTGGTGAAGATCTTGCCGCGCTTGGCATCCTGCCCCGCCTTGCGGTGCTTGATGTTGGCCCATTTACTGTGACCTGCCATAGTCCCCCCGGATTCGCTTTGCCTCTTACCTTAACCAGCTAGCGGCTGGAATTGAAGCCCCGTTCTACTGGCCGGATTGGCCATCCGGCTTGTCGGCTTTTGGTACCTCACGCAAGCGAATATTAAGCTCACGCAACTGCTGGCTGCTGACCGAGCCCGGAGCATCCGTAAGTAGGCAGCTGGCTGACTGGGTTTTCGGGAAGGCAATGACGTCGCGTATTGAAGTGGAGCCGCTCATCATCATGACTAGGCGATCGAGCCCAAAGGCGATACCGCCGTGCGGCGGGGCGCCGTAGCGCAGCGCATTGAGCAGGAACCCGAACTTTTCTTCCGCCTCTTCCTGACTTATGCCCAGGATGCGGAACACGGCCTGCTGCATCTCGCTGCGATTGATACGGATGGAACCGCCACCCAGTTCGGTGCCGTTCATCACCATATCATAAGCTCGTGACAGCGCCTTGCCGGGATGGGCTTCCAGATCTTCCGGTGAGCAGGACGGCGCTGTGAACGGATGATGAACCGCTGAAAAACGCCCTTCCTTATCGTCGTACTCGAACATCGGAAAATCCACCACCCACAGCGGAGCCCACTCGCTCTCCAGCATGTCGAGATCGATACCCACTTTCACGCGCAGGGCACCGATGGCCTCGTTGACCACGCCGGACTTGTCCGCACCGAAGAAGAGGATATCACCAGTGGTGGCGCCCGACCTTTCGAGGACGCTTTTCACGACGTCTTCGGGCATGAACTTTAGAATCGGCGACTGCAGGCCCTCAAGGCCGAGACTAACATCGTTGACCTTGATCCAGGCCAGACCACGTGCGCCGTAGATGGAGACAAAGTCTGTATAATCGTCGATCTGCTTCCGCGACAAAACGGCACCACCGGTAACCTTAAGGACCACTACGCGACTGGCAGGGTCGTTGGCTGGGGCATTGAAGACCTTGAATTCAACGGCTTTCATCAGGTCAGCAATATCTATCAGCTCCAGCGGTATGCGCATGTCCGGGCGATCGATACCGAAACGCCTGATTGCTTCCTCGTAGGTCATCCGGGGGAATGCCGGCAGCTCCACCCCCAAGTGTGCGCTGAATATTTGACGAATCATGTTCTCTGTAATGGACATGATCTGCTCTTCATCGAGAAACGAGGTCTCGATATCGATCTGGGTGAATTCCGGCTGACGATCGGCACGCAGGTCTTCATCACGAAAACACTTAGCAATCTGATAATAGCGATCGAGCCCAGCCACCATCAACAACTGCTTAAAAAGCTGAGGGGATTGCGGCAGTGCAAAGAACTCACCCGGATGTGTCCGGCTAGGTACCAGGTAATCCCTGGCCCCTTCCGGAGTGGCACGTGTGAGAATCGGCGTCTCGATATCCAGGAAACCGTTTTCATCCAGGTAGCGCCTGACACTGCTTGTGATCTTTGAACGCAAGCGCATGCGATTGAGCATTTCCGGACGCCGCAGGTCGATAAAGCGGTTGCGCAGGCGCACGTCCTCGGACACGGACTGGTGCTCGTCCAGTTGGAACGGTGGTGTATCCGCCGCATTGAGGATGTCAAGTTCCAGGCCCAGTACTTCGATCATTCCGGTAGCCATCTCCCTGTTCTCGGTACCCGCGGGGCGTGCCCGCACCTTGCCCTGCATTTTTACGACGAATTCATTTCGCACCTGTTCGGCAGTGGCAAAGCTCGCCTTGGCGTCCGGATCGAAGACAACTTGGGTGATACCGTCGCGGTCACGCAGGTCGAGGAAAATGACGCCGCCATGGTCACGACGGCGGTGTACCCAGCCGCACAGCGTGACGACCTTGTCGATGTGGCTTTCGTTGAGTTCACCACAGTAGTGAGTGCGCATAATGTTTTCCGTTACTTGTTCTTTGCTAACTTGCTTGTTACCGCTTTACAGGGGGCAGGGTTACCTGCTTCTTGCTATAGAGCCATCCCAGGCGGCCTCAGGCCGGGTCTGCCGACTTGCCGGTAGCCAGCTTGTCGGTGCTTTTGCTGTCGGCCTTATCGGTTTTTGCACTGGTGCTGTCGGCGCCATCCGAATCCTTTTTGCCGTCATCTGTTTTCTTTTTCGTCTTGAAATCGGTTTCATACCAGCCCGAACCTTTCAGGCGAAAACTGCTGGCGGAAACCAATTTTTTCAGGGCAGGCTCACCACAAACCGAGCAATCCTTGAGCGGGGGATCACTGAACTTCTGAATCTTCTCAAGCTCTTCACCACACGACTCGCAGCGATATTCATAAATAGGCATTGTATTTACCTGGTTACACGTTTACACGGCCACAAAAAGCCGCGTATTGTAACTCATTTCGAATTATTAAAAACACCTGAAAACAAAGGAAAACGACTCACACAAGTGATAACTGAGTGATAGTTGTGCTCTTGTGAAAACAAACTTTTAAGAATTGAAAAACCGTGGGTAATTGATCACCCTTTCAGCAAAAGTTTGCATAAAGCCCTTGCCCGGGAAAGGCGATTCCGTTATAAATAGCAACTCGTTAAGTATGATATTTTACGGTGTAAACGCGCACCGTTCACAAGTAAAACTTTTTAGAATCTTTCCAAAATCGGGGTCAATCTTTTTTCAGTGCAGCAGAGATATAATCGTTTACTGATTGCTGTTGCGAAAGCGAAAAATTGCCTTCTGGAAAGCTGATAGGACGTTAACTGTTATCGCACTGTAATAATTCAAAGTTCCCGGTTTTGCCGGGGTAACAATAACCAGCAAAAAACGAATTCAAGAGAGACCATAGTATGGCCGCAAAAAAAGCTGCAGCTAAGAAAGCACCCGCCAAGAACTCCGCCGCAATCCAGGAAAAGTACACAAAGACCCAGATCCTCAATACCATCGCTGAAAATACCGGCTTGACTAGGAAGGAAGTATCTTCGGTACTGGTCGAGCTGGACAGCCTAATCGAGCGTCACGTGAAAAAACGCGGCGTGGGCGAATTTACCCTGCCCGGCCTGCTGAAAATCAAGGCCGTCAAGCGGCCGGCCCGCGCGGCACGCAAGAACGTGCCTAATCCGTTCCGTCCCGGCGAATTCATGGACATCCCGAAAAAGCCCGCTACAACCCGGGTCAAGGTTCTGCCCCTGAAGAAACTGAAAGAATTTGCCCTCAACTAACTCTTGAAGGCACCCGGACCACCTGGCCCGGCAGCAGATCCGAAAAAAGCAGCCCATAGGGCTGCTTTTCTGTTATTGGAACACCCGGAACAGTATTATTAGCGCCATGCGAACTTCCAAATACCTCCTAGCAACCACCAAGGAAACTCCGGCCGACGCGGTCGTGATTAGCCACCAGCTCATGCTCAAGTCTGGCATGATCCGCAAGCTCGCCGCCGGTCTCTATAACTGGTTGCCGGTCGGCCTGCGCGTCCTGCATAAGGTCACGCGTATCATTCGCGAGGAAATGGACAGGTCCGGCGCCCTCGAGGTCTCGATGCCCGTCGTCCAGCCCGCCGAGCTGTGGCATGAGTCCGGTCGCTGGGAGGTGATGGGTGATGAACTGCAACGCCTCAGGGATCGGCATGACCGCGACTTCTGTCTAGGCCCGACGCATGAGGAAGTCATCACTGACCTTGTTCGCAATGAACTTAGCAGCTACAAACAGCTGCCCATGAACATTTACCAGATACAGACCAAGTTCCGTGATGAACGCCGCCCCCGTTTTGGTGTCATGCGCTCCCGGGAATTCATCATGAAGGATGCCTACTCATTCCACCTTGATCAGTCATCCCTGAACGAAACCTACCAGCTTATGTATGACACTTACAGCCGGATCTTCACCCGCCTTGGCTTCAGTTTTCGGGCGGTGCTCGCCGATTCCGGCAATATTGGTGGCAACCAGTCACACGAATTCCATGTTTTGGCCGATTCCGGTGAGGACCAAATCGTCTTCAACGACCAGGGCAGCTACGCCGCCAACCTAGAAATGGCCAGCGCCATGGCGCCGCAACAGGAGCGGCCCGCCCCCGCGGCTGAACTGACCAGTGTGGCCACGCCAGGCGTACGCACCATCGACGAGGTAAGTAATTTTCTCAAGGTATCACCAGCACAAACCATCAAAACCCTGGTAGTGCGGGGCGACTATGGAGACGATGCCGGCTCCTTGGTGGCTCTCGTCCTGCGCGGCGATCACCAGCTCAACGAGATCAAGGCTGGCAAACTGGACAGTGTTGCCGCTCCCCTGGCCTTTGCAACCGATGCCGAAATACAAGCTGTCTTGTCCTGCGAGCCAGGCTCGATTGGTCCGGTTAGCATGCCCATTCGTGTGATTGTCGACCGTGATGCCGCCGTGTTAGCCGATTTTGTCTGCGGCGCCAACCAGGACGGTCATCACTACACCGGCGTGAACTGGGAACGCGATGCCCGCATCGACTCGGTTGAAGATTTGCGTAACGTGGTTGAAGGCGATGCTAGTCCCGACGGCAAGGGCACCCTGTCCATCAAGCGCGGCATCGAGGTCGGGCATATCTTCCAGCTCGGCAACAAGTACAGCAAAGCCATGAATGCCACCGTACTGGACGAAGAGGGAAAAATGGCGGTGATGGAAATGGGTTGTTACGGTATCGGCGTTAGCCGAATAGTCGCCGCCGCTATCGAACAGTGCCACGATGACAAAGGCATAATCTGGCCGGACAATATCGCGCCTTTCCACGTGGTCATCATTCCGCTGAACGCCCACAAATCAGAAAAGGTTATAGAAACCAGTGAAATGCTGTATCAGGAGCTACAAGATGTCGGACTCGACGTCCTGCTGGACGACCGTGACCGAAAAACCAGTCCGGGCGTGAAATTTGCCGACATGGAACTGATCGGCATACCACACCGCCTGGTCGTGTCCGATCGCGGCCTAGAAAACGGCCAGGTTGAATACAAGAAACGCGGCGCGGATCAGTCTCAGGATATTGCGGCGACCGATGCCGTCGCCTTCCTCAAAGCGCGGGTCGTGGCCGACTAGACTGTCGTGTGTACAGGCAGGACAGGATATGGCTGACTTCACGATCTATCACAATCCACGCTGCTCCAAGTCTCGGCATACGCTGGAATTATTGTTGGAAAATAACATTTCACCAGAAATTATTCTGTACCTGGATCAAACACCCTCCAGTAATGAATTGATTTCACTGCTGGACAAGCTCGGTATTTCTGCCCGTGACCTAATGCGCTCCTCAGAGGATGCCTATAAGGCGCTAGGGCTCGCCAATACCGACCTGTCCGACGACCAGCTGATCGACGCCATGATTAGCGAACCAAAACTGATCCAGCGACCCATCGTCGTTGCCGGCAACCGTGCGGTAATCGGTCGACCGCCGGAAAACGTCCTCGACCTGCTCTGACACGGAAACCATGCCTATGGCATCGCCATATATTCTCGTCCTCTACTACTCCCATCATGGTGCCGTAGCCGCCATGGCCGCACAGGTAGCTCGCGGCATTGAAAGCGTGGGTGGTATGTCCGCCCGCTTGCGTACAGTGCCCAAAGTCTCACCGGTTACTGAAGCCACCGAAGAGGAGATTCCAGCTCAAGGGGCCGTCTACTGCAGCCATGAGGATCTGGTACATTGCAGCGGTCTTGCCCTGGGCAGCCCGACACGGTTCGGCAACATGGCCGCCCCGATGAAATACTTCCTTGACGGCACCGCGGCACAGTGGGCAAATGGTGCACTTGTGGACAAACCCGCGGGCGTATTCACCTCCACGTCAAGCCTCCATGGTGGTCAGGAAACCACGCTGCTCAGCATGATCCTGCCGCTGTTGCATCACGGGATGCTCTACTGCGGACTGCCCTATACCGAGTCCGCTCTGCATGACACTACTACCGGTGGTTCCCCATATGGCCCCACACACGTCACAGGCGGAGCTAATGATGCCCCCCTCTCTAGGGATGAAGCCACACTGTGCCAGGCGCTGGGGAGGCGGCTCGCCGAGACGGCAAAGAAACTCAGCTGCTGATGAGCCCGCCTGTAGGGAAAGTGTCGGCCATCATCACACTGGGCTGCGCATTGCTGCTGATGGCTCTGCTCGCGTTCTTCAACATCACCAGCGACGCATTCAACCCCGTCATCATGCTCGGGGTACTGATACCCCCCGCCCTGACTGTGCCCGGACTAATTAGGGGCGCATCGAGATCGTATCAGTGGTTGTGCTTCGTTGCCCTGTTCTATATGACGCACGGTATCCTGCTCGCTTTCACCCCGAGTCGACGGGTGCCAGGACTCGTCGAGACAGCGGTTTGTCTCACCATGTTTTTTTCCGCTATTATTTTTATTCGCGCCCGACGAAGAATCGACTAGGGCGACCAATAAGGAATTACGGTATCCATGTCTGCACCCAAAAGCACTCTTGGCAAATTCCTCTTCGGCGTGGTCAGGCTATATAGAGGGTTCCGCTCGGTTATTCTCAACCTGCTGTTTCTGTTCCTACTGATGGTATTCGTGGCTTCCCTGATCGGGCAGTCACCGATTTTCGTTCAGCATGGCAGCGCCCTGCTCCTGAATCCCGGCGGCACCCTGGTCGACCAGTTGACCTATGTCGATCCCCTTGACACGCTGATGGCAGACTCGCTCGGCGCCGAACTCAGTGAGGAAGTGCTCCTGCAGGATGTACTCGACGCCATCGATACGGCAACTTCAGACAACCGCATATCTTCCCTGGTCCTGATGCCCGGCCAGCTCCTGCCCTCCGGATTCAGCAAGCTGCAGGATATAGGCGACGCCCTACTGCGCTTTCGCGAAAGGGGGAAAAAGGTGTATGCGTACGGCGACTATTACACCCAGGGCCAGTATTACCTGGCAGCCCACGCTGACGAGGTTATTCTCAACGGCATGGGCAGCCTGGATCTCGAGGGTTTCAGCTCTTACCAGATGTACTTTCGCGATGCACTCGACAAGCTCGGGGTGAATGTCCACATCTTTCGGGTCGGGGAATACAAGTCCGCAGTGGAACCATTCGAGCGCAACGACATGTCGCCGGAAGCACGCGAAGCGAATATCGACTGGCTCGGCGATCTCTGGCAACAGTACATGGCTGGTATCAGTGACTCTAGGAACCTGGAACCGGCATTCATCGAGAGCTTTATCAACAATCTTGATACCGAACTGGCAGCATTCAACGGCGATATGTCGGCGCTGGTACTGGCACGCGGCTTCATCGACACACTTATGGACCGGGACAGGCTTAATACCTACCTGCAAGATGAAATAGGCATCGCCGGCAACGGCGAGGATTTCCTTAAAATCGATTACCGAAGCTACCTCGCCGCCACCCGCAACGAGTCCGGTGACTTGGGATCCGATAATGACAAGATCGGTATCATCGTCGCCAGCGGCAATATCTATGATGGCAGCCGGGGAGCCGGAGAAATCGGCGGCGACAGCCTGCAGGATCTTGTTCGAAGGGCTCGGGAGGACGATGACATAAAGGCACTGGTGCTGCGCATCGACAGCGGTGGTGGCAGCGCCTTTGCCTCGGAGATCATTCGCAATGAACTCGCATCGCTGGCCGACGCCAGCAAACCGCTGGTCGTCTCCATGGGCAGCGTCGCTGCTTCTGGAGGTTATTGGATCGCGACTCCCGCGGCGGAAATCTGGGCGAGCAAATCGACGATCACTGGCTCAATCGGCATCTTCGGCCTGTACCCCACATTCGAGGACACCTTTGCCAAGCTTGGCATTAGTACCGACGGCGTCGGCACCACGGCATTAGCCGGCGCGTTGATGCCAAGGTAGGCCATTGCCGGAACTTGCGAAAAACGTGCTGCAACTGAACCTGGAGGATGGCTACAACCGCTTCATTACGCTGGTGGCTGAATCCCGCGATATGAGCGTGGAAGAGGTGGAAGCCATTGCACGTGGGCGCGTCTGGTCCGGAGAAGATGCTCTAGCCATCGGCTTAGTGGATCACCTCGGTAACTTTGAAGATGCCGTGGCCGCCGCTGCCCGCCTGGCCGGTCTGGCGGAATACGGTACCCGCCTGGTGGAAATGCCGCTGACCCCCGGACAGCAGTTCCTGCAAAACCTGGCGAACAACATCCTGGTTAGATCCCTGGTTAACGCATTACCTGCCACTCATGAACTTACGTCGACGAGCGGCATCCTAGGAAACTTCACCAGGACACTCCAGACTAACCTGCAGTCCTTGTCACAGTTCAATGACCCGCGTGGTCTGTACCTGCACTGCCAGGAATGCCAGGCTGTGCTCTCTCCCTGAACAATCGGAAAATTCCAGGGTTTTCCTACTGCCAGTTCAGCACCTTGCGCACGAAAGGAATAGTGAGGCGCCGCTTTTCCGCTAGTGACAACTTGTCCAGCGTTTCTATTACCGCAAGCAGTCCCTGCAAGTCCCGGGGATGACGATTGAAGATATAACTGAGCACTTCGGTCGGCATTGGCATGTTTTTTTCGCGGGCGCGCTGATCGAGAGCCGCCAGTTTGTTATCGTCACTGAGCTCGTGCAGATGGTATGTCACTCCCCAGGTCATGCGTGAAGCGAGATCCGGCAATGCAAAGTCGATGCCACGGGGTGATTGCGTTGCGCTCACCAGCAAGCGAACACCGTCCTCGCGGGACCGGTTGAAAAATTCCAACAGGGCTTCTTCCCAGGCCATATCTCCGGTCACCAGATGCAGGTCATCAAGACAGATCAGCTCCATGTGATGCAGGCTAGCAAAAACCTCCGGCCCGAACACACGGATGTTTGCCAGTGGCAAATACAATGCATGCAATGTGTTCCTGTCTTGCTGGTCGTGACAGACCGCCTGTAGCAAATGCGTCTTGCCGCAGCCTTCACTACCCCAGACGAAGGCTACCGGTTCCGTGTAATGCTCTAGATTCTTCAGCAGGTTCACAAGTTCGGCGTTCCTAGAAGGCACCAGAAAATTGGTCAATGTGAAATGTTTCGAAACGGAAAAATCAAAGGGTAATTGCGGAGAGAAATTCATGCGTATTTCAGGCTATTTGTTCCACCAGTAGCTCATGAAAACCTGATTGTCCATGCGCACCAGGTCGCCGTCCGGCTGCATGCTCCTATTGAGCGCGATAGTTTCCACAAGCTGGCGTAGTTGTCCACCAGTGACCAGTTTCAACTGGATCGTCTGGTCCTTTACGCGAACGATATGGTGCTCATTCACATCGGTGAGCTGAGCGATATAGCCTAACAGGCTGGCATAATCCTCTGCGCTGGTAATGCCATTTACTGTAAGGTTCACTTCCATACTGCTGTCAGTACCTGACAACAGCACCGCGTAATAGGCGGATAGCTCGTCTGCAGCCAGGGCGATACTCTGCTCGACGAATGTCTCGACGGATTCCTCGAATAATTCCAATTCGAACACCTGGTTCCTGAACAGGTAATTGCTTCTACCAAGCACATCGCCCGCCAAGGTGCGAAATAACCTTATCACCAGGACGCTTTCGCTCTGGTAACGTGCCGAAGCGGCGAGCAAGCGCTCCGTATCCATATTCCACACGTCATTGGTCAATACCGCGCGAAGGTCCTCGAAATCGAGAATGGGTAACAACACCGGCAGTCCCCGCCGCTGGGCTCCGCTTTCAAGCAGTGACAGGATATCCAAGTTATCCCGTGAACTAGACCCGACCAGTTGGCGTTCACCCAATTCATCCTGTACCACGAGCCACACCAGGGTGTAGGGCCGGTTGCGCGGCCACAACGGAATCCCGGCCGAATCGAGCAAGGCGAGCACTTCAGGTTCGAAGAACGTGACGCTAAGCTCGATGCCAGGTGCTTCCGCGAATGTACCGTCTTGACCCTGAGACGAAGTGACGGTTCGATAGGACCAGGTGTCCACGTAGTCATCGGCATTGGTCAGGGCCCGACGGATCAGCGGCTGATTGTAGATGGTAATATTACCGGTGATTTTTAGCAGGACCTGGCGCAGGGCAGCATTGAAGGCCTCTTGCCTTTCCATGACATTGTCACGGGATTCCACGGGCACGATGCCCTGGTACAAGCCGGTCACCTCGATTGCCATCATGGCGTCACTCAGCACTAAAATCACCAAGACAAACAGGCATGCTAAGGCCTTGTTATGGCGCCTTAATTTAGGATTTTTTACTGAAAAATCAAAGGACTTCATGGAACGCAATCATAACTGATAACTGGACGAACAACCATTAGTTCACTACCATAACTGGTCTGAGGGGAAAAACTCAAAGTCTTTGTTTTCCAACATAATATGGATCTATCCAAACGCAACAGACATCGTACGGAATGGCTACTAGGAACTCTGGTTGCTCTCCTATGCCTGCTCACCGTTTCCATGACCATGGCTGCTAGCCCTCCCCTGCCGTACGCTGCAGAGTACGAGGCCCGTTACGGGGGCTTCAAGGCCAGCGCGGAGCGCTCACTGCAGAACACTGAAGACGGCGGAATAGAGATGAGCACCCGCCTCGACCTCAAACTCCTCGGCAAGACCATCAGCCAAATTCGTGAGGCCAGTTTACTTACCACGGATGCAGTAACCGGTGAAATAAGACCCCTCGCCTACACTTTCGAACAAACGGGCATGGGCAAGCGCAACCGTTCTGTCAGTTTCGATTGGAACAATTCCATCGCTACCGCTTTAACCGGCAAGCAGAAAAATACTCTAACCCTCAATGGCCTTACCATGGACAACCTGTCCGGTTATATCGCCCTGCGCGAGCAATTGCTGGCGGGTCAACAGGAAGTATCCTTCTTGGGTATCGACAAGGGGGAAATGCACGAGTTTCATTACCAGGTCATCGGCGAGGAAATGCTGGACACTGCGGCAGGCAATTTCAGGACACTGAAACTCGATCGCGTCCGCAATCCCGACAGCAATCGTACCACGGAAATCTGGCTTGCCCTGGATTGGGATTATCTGCTTGTGAAACTTGTACAACATGAACCGGATGCCAAGATCATCAGCCTGGAGCTGACACAGGCAACGGTCGAAGGCAAGCAAGTCAGCCCAGGCGCTACAGAGAATGCAGACAACTTAGACTAGCAGCCCATATTCGCGCTCCACCAGAACGGCCAACCTGTCGAGGTCGTCAGGTCCATCGATATCATCCAGTGTGTCAAGTTCGGACCAGCGATAACCGGTATCCGCCAGGCGTGTGCGCGTTTGTGCCAGCACTTCTGACTTGCCCCAGTCGATATTCCTGAATAACACGGGCTCCCACCGACGCAAGCCGATCAACACATAACCGCCATCGGTTGCCGGCCCAAGAACTGCGTCATTGCCGGACGCCAATATTGCAAAAGCCTGCTGAATGTAGGACACGTCCAAGGCCGGACAGTCACAGCCAATCAGTATGACCATGTCATGATCATCCAGTGCCGAACGCAGGGCTCTAGACATGCGCTCACCAATATCACCGGGTGGTTGCATGAAACGGTCACCGGCAAAATTCGCGAAATCAGCATGGAAAATATCACCCGCCACCCAGAGCTGACGTATGACACCTGCGCACTGATTGGCCAGTGAAATCTGGCGCCCTAGCATGGCCCGATACAGTGCCAGCGTATGCTCAACACCGAGCCGATCTTCAAGACGAGTTTTGACTTTTCCTGTAACCGGTTCCCGCACGAATAATTGCAGGCAACGTAATTCAGACATCGTCGTAATAGATCCTGGCCAGCTTTTCGGGGTCAGCGCCAAAGAAATAGGCCAAGCGCAGCCACCACATGAGTAGAACAGTCCTGGCGATACCCTGTTCCTGCCAGCGCCGGGCGGAAGTAACAAGCCGGGTGTCGAGGCAAACAGGCCATGAATGCCGCCGCAAGGTTTTGCTAAGCGCGATATCTTCCATGATAGGAATAGGAGGGTATCCGTCAGAGTCTAGGAAAAACCGCTTGCGGACGAAAATACCCTGGTCGCCGGTAACAACACCTGTTAGCCGACTACGCAGGTTCATCAAGCCTGCGATAGTAGAATAGGCAATGCCCGGCGCATCCAGTTGCACATCGAAGCGACCCCAGAGGCGCCCTGTGTTTTGCAGCCCCTGCCGTATCGCCGCAATGCCATCCTGCGGAAATATGCTGTCCGCATGCAGGAAAAGCACTATGTCATGATGCGCGTTGGCCGCGCCGTGATTCATCTGGCGGCCGCGCCCTGCCCCGGTTATCAGTACCCGGTCAACGAAAGCCCGCGCATATGAAATACTGCCGTCTGTACTGCCGCCATCGACGAGCAGTATTTCGTTGCCATCACGACGCAGAGATTGCAGGTCGGGCAACAGGGATTTCAGGGCAGAAAGGTCGTTGAGAACAGGGATGACGATGGAAATGTACTCACCGAGCATGGGTGTACACCGGACTCCTAGTTAGTCGCTCAGTGCTCCACCACAACTGCTACCCTGCCCAGCCGCGCATCCATAGCAGTGCTCGCCAATCGCAATGGCCTTGTCTTCCAGCGATGCCTCGAGCAGGTCTTTGAGGTGGGGTTTCGGCTTGCTGGTGGCAATCATTGGCAATTTCAGCATCTGATTGAAATCACAATCATAGACATAACCCCGGTAGTCGACACTGATCAGCGTCCGGCACATCACGGTAGCCAGGTTCGCCTCCGAATAATTGTCCTTTAGGATATCCATGTACTTGTTGTAGAGCCCTTTCGCCAGTAACATGCCGCCAAAACGACTGATGGGCATATTAGTGATCGTGTATAGTCGGTTAAATACAATGCCAAATTTATCGGCAAGTATGCGCTTGTAATCAGCTTCAAGTGCTGCCTGGGCCGGTGGCAGGTTGAGATCGACAGGGTTGTAAACCAGATTCAGCTGCAACTCGCCGCAGTACCCGTAACCCAGGGCATTGAGTTTCTTCAAAGCTTGGATGCTACCTTCATAAATGCCCTTGCCCCGCTGTTTTTCCACATTTTCCTCAAGGTAACACGGCAATGACGCCGTGATTGTTATACCCTGCTCCGCCAGGAAAGATGCTAGGTCTTCATAACCAGGTTCCAGTAGGATCATCAGATTACAGCGGTCTATCACCTCGACACCCATGGCACGGGCCTCGGTCACCAGGTAACGGAAATGGGGATTCATTTCCGGTGCACCACCAGTCAGGTCGAGGATGCAGATATTCTTTCGACGAATGAATTCTAGGACGAGATCAGCCACTTCACTGTCCATCATCTCGCGACGTTTAGGGCCCGCATTGACATGGCAATGGGTGCAACTGAGGTTGCAGAGGTAGCCAAGGTTGACCTGGAGTGTATCCAGCGCGGATCGGGTCAGCGGGGGAAAGTCCGTGTCGAGCAGCAGTGGCCTGGTATCCAGCATGGTGTTCCTGGTGACTCAATCAGTCCTGGTGAAGACCCTTGTGGGCCTGGAAAGCTTTTGGGAGTTATTGTAAGGCCTGAGCAACAGTTCAACCAACACCCCGGGCAAGCTAGAATTGCACCATGAACAACTCTCTCTACCTGAAAAAACTTGATGCCTTGGCCATCGGTTCGGATTTCGTCAATCGTTTGCCCGGCGATCCGGTTAAGATCAATTACACGCGTCAGGTCCCGGCCGCCTGCTATTCCTTTGTCGATCCGCTCGCCTTCCCGAAGGCACATCTAATCGCCTGGTCGGAAGATATGGTCGCCAATCTTGGCCTTGACCCGGCCGAGTGCGGCACCGAATTGTTCACACAGGTGTTTAGTGGCTCAAAACTTCTTGCAGCCATGCAACCTCATGCCTGTTGCTATGGTGGTCACCAGTTCGGGCATTGGGCCGGGCAACTCGGTGACGGTCGTGCCATCAATCTCGGCGAAGTCATAGGTAACGACAGCCAGCACTGGGTGCTACAACTGAAAGGTGCCGGGCCAACCCCCTATTCCCGGTCGGCAGACGGTCTCGCCGTGCTGCGCTCATCCATCCGCGAATTCCTGTGCAGCGAAGCAATGCATCACCTGGGTATACCAACAACCCGAGCACTCAGCCTCATCGGAACCGGGGAATTCGTAGTCCGTGACATGTTTTATGACGGCCACCCGAAGCGTGAGCCGGGTGCCGTAGTATGCCGGGTCGCACCCTCATTCGTGCGTTTCGGCAGCTTCGAGATTTTTGCCGCCCGCCAGGAGCACGACATTCTGAAGATACTGGCAGACTTCACCATCGCCCGGGATTTTCCCCATCTCGGCAAACCTGGCAAGGAAACCTACCTGGTCTGGTTTCGTGAGGTCTGCCTGCGCACCGCCGACTTGATCGTTCAGTGGATGCGGGTCGGTTTCGTCCACGGCGTTATGAACACTGATAACATGTCCATCACCGGACTAACGATCGACTACGGTCCCTACGGCTGGCTCGAGAGTTATGACCCGGACTGGACGCCGAACACTACGGATTTTGAAGGGCGGCGTTACCGTTTCGGTAACCAGCCTATGATCGCCCTCTGGAACCTGGTGCAGTTAGCCAATGCCATCTTTCCACTCATCAGGGAAACTGAACCTCTCGAGGTCATCCTGGAAGAGTACAAGAATTACTATGAAAAACAGTGGCTCGCCATGATGCGTGGCAAGCTGGGCCTTGCCACAGTAAATGCCGGCGATGAAGCACTCGCGCTGGACCTGATTGCTCTATTCCGGCAGGTAGAAACGGACATGACACTGTTTTTCCGCTACTTGGCGAATGTTGACACAATGGATTCTCCCTTGCATGCCCTGGAAAAACTTTCACCAGCCTATTACGGTGATGGCCCTGGCAGTGAGGCACATGCCGAATTTCAGCAGTGGCTGTCACGCTACCAGGCCAGGATGCAGTTGGAAAACAGCCGGGACGATGAACGCAGGCATGCCATGAACTGCGTTAACCCTTTGTACGTTCTTCGCAACTACCTGGCACAACTCGCTATCGACAAGTCCGAACAAGGCGACCATAGCGGTGTGCTTGAACTTTTGGCGGTGCTTAAGCATCCCTACACTGAACAGGATGGGAAGGCACACCTTGCAGAAAAAAGACCAGACTGGGCGAAGTCCCGTCCGGGATGTTCGATGCTGTCGTGCAGTTCGTAACTATTCTGCTTACGGTGCTCTACGCGCAGATTCATGTGGTATCATGCCGAGCTTTGTTGTCCAGTGCCTTTCATAACGCTCCGGTGGCACAGCTGGATAGCGCAGCCCCCTCCTAAGGGGCAGGTCGCAGGTTCGAATCCTGCCCGGAGCGCCATTTTTAAACGCTGCTTTGCAGCGTTGAAACCCCCGCCCAGCCTTGGTTCAGCGATAAATTAAGTCTGAATAAGTTCGGCGTTTCTCCTCAGTAACCCCGCTCTAGCGTATACAAATGTGTATACAGCTTGGGCCACCACTGAGGTAACGCACCATGCAAAACCTGCACATCGACGGCCTGAAACTGACCGTACCCTACCTGTACAAGCCCCATAACCGTCACTGTTATCACTACCGGCGTACGGTACCAAAAGACTTGCAAGCCCATTACCCGCAAAAGGTGTTGCTGAAATCCTTAGCGACGGCGAATAAGGCTCGCGCTGCTCTAGCCTGCCTATCACTCAATACCCAGCTGGAGGAGGAATTTGCACGCCTCAGGGCCGGTTTGGATAAGATAAGTTCTATGGCCAGTTTTCAGGCAGCTACTCAGGACAATTACCGCAGCGCCGAATAGGAGTTGGCGTTAAAAACTCTGCAGCAACACTTTCGTCCCCCGGCCAGTGACTATCCGGCGCTGTATGCTAGCGTGCGCCACAAAACCACAGATCGGAAATTTATCAGCAAATCCAATGCAGCGCTGGCGTTTCTATTGAAGGTGTTACCTGACAAGCCCCCTGCTAACTATTCGCGTGCTGAGGTTAACGCGCTGGTGACCCACCACCTTAACCAGCAACAACTTAGTCCAACTAGTATTGATAGGCACTTAAGAACACTTCGTGCCATGTTCAATGCCGTCAGTCTGGAACATGACCTCATCCATGATAGGGATCATGTCTTTATTAATCTTAAATTCCCGCAGCTGGAAACTCAGGATGAGACGGATCGCAAAGAGTTTACACAACAGCAGCAGAACATATTGCGCAAAGCATTCTTAAAAGCCCGACAAAAATCATCAGCCATGTTGATGCTGGGAGTGCTGTTAGATACGGGTCTGCGCATGAATGAAGCCTGCGGACTGCGCTGGGAGGATATCGGTTTGGATGGCCAATACCCATATGCCAGTATTCATAAGCATCCTTTTAGGCGGCTAAAAACAAAGCACAGCAGACGTCACATTCCATTAGTTGGTGCCGCGCTTGACGCGATGAAGTTGCTGAAATCGCAATCTGGCGGTTCTGAATGGGTATTTACGGAATATATTGATCAGGATAACCAAACAACACGAAATGATGCCGCATCACGGGCTGTAAATCAGCTGTTGCGCGATATTCTTGGACCAGCTGCACCTACCAGTTACGGCTTTAGGCATGCCATTACGACCCGTCTTAGAAACAATGGCTGCCCTAAAGAAATCATGGAACAATTGGGTGGTTGGACAAAATCAATCAGTAGTCGCTACGGCTCCGCTGCACTATTTGAAAAGCAGCGGTATTTTTTAGGACAGGAGATGACACATGGCTAATTTTGCAACACAGATTTCATTTACCAAAACCTTCTCAATAGTAAGCAACATATCAGTCATATTGGGTCTGATATTTCTGGTTATTGAACTGCGTCAAAACAATGACTTTATGAAGGCGCAATCAGCTTATAACTATTATTCTGAACGCGCCCACATGATGTGGAACTGGGGGGAAGAAAGTAACAGGGTCTTATATGCGAAAATGATGAGTGGCGAAGAATTTGATGGAGTTGAAAAACTTGTTATTGGTAATAGGATAAGTTCAATGTTTACATTATTTGAATATGAATTCTTTGAAATGCTTGAAGGACGTATCACCGAAGAGCAATTAAATCCACAGCTAAAAGTTATCCACTACAAAAATGTCTACAACGATTTGATGCGGGAAGGTCTCAGAAACTACTTGAGAACTGCACCTAAAGCTATGCAAGATTACTTCTATGCTACCTATAATAAGGCAGGTATTGACCTGCGGTAATTAGATGGAAGATGTTAATCATAACAAAGCGTTAGGGGAAAAACTTATGACCAACTTCGCTACACGCGTTTCTTTTACAAAAACATTCTCTGTTGTCAGCAATATATCAGTAGTCCTTGGCCTTGTTTTTTTGGTCATCGAACTGAAACAAAATAATGATCTAATGCAGCAAAATGCTGAATATATGAAGTCACAATCCCTATACAACTATTATTCGCAAAGATCAGCAATAAGACGATCTAATCTTACTGAGCCTATTAATAGTTTTTACGCAAAAATTATAAGTGGTCAGGAAATGACGTTAGCAGAAACAATATCATTAAATACCCAAATAACCTCTTTTTGGGAAATGTGGGAATACGAATATTATGAATTGAAGGCAAATAGAATTTCTTTAGAACAATTTAATATAAAAGCTAAAATACAGGTTCTTAATTTTTTACCTATACATGCCCAATCATTTAAAAATTATTTGATGACAGCACCAGAAGAAATAAAGCAATTCTGGGAAGCAGAACTTGTTCAAGCAGGAATATAAAATTTGTAGAAATGCAGATAGCCAGATCAAATCCTGCTTCTACAAATTTCGTAAAAAACCCCTCAAAAGTGACAGGAATAAGATGAATCAAGACTGTAAACAGCTGATTCTAATGCCGTAAATTATCGGTTTAAAAGCATCTTGGTGCCCAGGAGATCACTTGATACCCTCCAAAGGAACCATTGGCTCTGTTATCCCGCCTATTTACTAGCTTTCCAGCCTGTTAGTTCACTGTCAAGGGACTTAAAACGTCTACTATAACGTCTACTTCCCGCCAAAAGCCCCCGCAAAAACTAGAATGCTCTTTTTAGGGGGTATGTTATTGCCTCTTAGGCTGTAGTCGCTCCCACAGGGCTATACAGAGCCTCTCAGGGGTATTCTGGAGTCTTATTTCGGGCGGGTCTACCCCGGGGCAGGAGACCATGGGGGCAGGGTATAGGTATATAGTTGGAGGCTGGTGTTTTGAAGGCTAGGCACTGTTAACTAGTTTGGGGCGGTGTTCTTGTACCTGTTCCTTAACTCCACTAGCAACACCCATGGACCTCCGTAGATAGGAGAGTAGAATGTAAGCTGTTACTTCAAGTAGTATGGGCGCTTAGATTACTTTTAGTTACGAATAAAACCTGAAGGTATTTACTATGAGAAGATTTTTAATAATTATTTTCATTGGATTATTAATAAGTTGTTCAAAAATTGCATTTCCGCCCCAAAATGCTGACGAAACCTTAGAATCTATGATGCAGGCTTGGGCAAGTCTTGACGAAGACGGTTTATTGTCTGTCCTAATAGACTCTGAAGAAGATTATTTCCTTGGTACCGACTCAAATGAAATTTGGATAGGTAATACCGAGTTTATGAGGGCAGTTGTGGAGCAATTTGGTTCATTTGATTCAATTGATATAAGAAACATTGATAGAAAACTCCAGTATTCTCCTTCTGGTGATGCCGCTTGGTTTACTGATATTGCTGACTGGACTATCTCAATAGGACAAGAAAATATTGCTCTTTCTGGTGTTCGGATGACCGGAGTATTCACATATGAAAATGATTCGTGGAAGCTGCGAAATATGCATACATCTCTTGGGGTAAACGGTCAAGCTGTTGCCTATTAGGAAAACTTAATAAAGCTTTTTAGGTCATATGTAGGCATAGGCTGTTGGGGGTTGACGCATTAGGTTGCTTAAAATCACCAAACATTCTGAAAGGCAGTCGTATACCTCACCTCATGCACTGCCCCGACCATATCGACAGGCACTATAAATTCGTCATGGACTGTCAATGCTGGGACATCCATACGCCTCAGAAGCCTTGCGACTTCAAAAACTAGATTGGCTTCTAGCCACGCATATTGTTGACCCATCGCCTTACCTTTAAAGAAGCACTCAGCAATTGGAGCGTTCCGATTTGCGATGAGTTTCATCATCGCACTTACAGTCTTGAGTCGGCGCAAGTCATTGCTGTAATTATCGCGTACTATCTTTTTCTGATCTGAAATATTCTTGTTTGCCGCTAGTGATGCTGCTTGTATAGAGCTATTGTTGAGCATGAGATTCGCCAGATACTTGGCTGTTGTGCGAGTGATGCCTTCTACGCTGTAAGGGTCCTCCGGGTACAGGAAGCGGCCAGTGACATAACTGTATAGGACATTCAACTGACTTGCTGGATAGTCAACTCTACTAACTGGTGAGCCATTGATTATGATGCGTTCACGCTTGGCTGGTGGATAAGACATGAACGTGTCGTGACTCCTTCCGCCATAAATAAGTCTCTTTGATCCATCCCAATCTTTGTACTTCCTCACAAGATGAAGATATCCCAAATCTTCACCGTCTACTGTGATTCGTTGTGCGTTCAGGAATTGGCAGTAATCGCCCATAAGTTCATTGATGTGTTTGGAGTAGTGGGTCTCCTCAAACGGGACTAGGCGGCCATTCAAATCATGAAGCTCAACAAATTGTTGGGGGTTGGCGGCTGTTGCTTTGGGTGTGTAGCCATGTGCCTCACAAAGCTTCACTAGGACATCTGAGGCTCTAAATTCAGATAACTGTGCTTTCTCAAAGTCTCCGTCATTCTTCTTCACAAGATGCGCTACGCCCTTCTTGAGCGTCAATAGCCCGTTGCGTTGCAGCTGCCGGATCACAGCTATCAGGGGCTTGTGGCCATATCCATGCGGGTTGTATTGCTCAGGCGCATTAGCTTGATTGCGCATATTGAAAAGGATGGGTTGGTTTTTGTATTTGCCCACATTGCTCAAAATACAGTGGAGGGCTTTTCGCTGTGCTTGGGTACGCAGCGTTGGTTCGGGAGCTAAAAGTGACTGATTAAATATAATATTAGAAGGTTCAACCTCCACGTCTGCACTCAAAAATAGATTTAATTTGGGCATGATAACTTTTGGCTCACAGGGGAGGACTCAATAGCCACGAACACCTTTATAGTCCTCCAAAATAGTAAGCTGATAACACCCCGCTTTGACTTTTGAATAAGTAGACATGTGATTAAATAATAAACAGTAAATCGTCCTTTTATTACTCACTATTCCGATATGAGAACTTTAGGAGTTAAACAACCATACACCTTCAATGCCCCATCAAGTCAACTCGCCCCATGAACAAGAAGAAGGAAAAAACATGCACCTGCTGGCTGGCAGCTACAGCTTATAGGCTCAAAGATTACTATGGGCGTAATGCTTGAAATGAAACATAAGCATATGAAGGCAGTGCTAGTAGCCGTTCTTTATATGAACAAAGGGCTATACAGTACCTTAACAACAACGGGGAGGTTCCGGAGTATCCCCTAGAACCTCCTGATATCTTCCCTGCTGTCTAGGGTGGGTTCCGGGTATTACTAGGGGAGTTAAGGAAAAAGGTAGAAGAAACAACGCCTCGAACTAGTTAACAGTGCCTAGTTCTGACAACAACAACCTGCAGCTATATACCTGTACCCTGCCCCGCCCGAAACAAGGCTCCAGAATGCCCCTGAGAGCCTTGTGGGACCGACTACAAGCGAAGATTCCATACCCCATAAGAGGGCATTCCAGCTTTTTAGGGTGTTTTAGGACGGTAGGGGCCCCTGCAGTGACACACGGTTAATATGCCTTCCCAAGTACAAAAAATGATTTTCATGTATGCTAAAAAAAGGTAATTTAAGAATTGAAATTCTATATTCAATTCCACTAAAAAAAGGATTACTTATGAAATATTTAATAAAAATGATTCTTACTTTTAGCATGCTGGCATCAACCATCAATGCTTTCGGCCAACATGTTCAGTGGGTGGAATTAACAATGTATCCCGGAACACAACAAGAAATGTACAGTTGGCTAGAAGACCTCCAGAAAGAAGCTAAAGCCGCAAACTCACAGTGCTACTATTTAGTGGCTCAATCTATGAGTGGAGAACCAAGAATTTGGATAAATTATCCACAAGCTACCTTTGAAGGTTCCAATTGTTTTCAGCCATCAAGACGTTTACTTGCAGGCGCTAAAAATGTAATTAAGGAAACGAAGGTAGGACGCTGGGGCAACAATACGGCAGTAAGTAATGCAGGAATTATTGGTGAAGCCCCTGAGGCAGTAAAAACGCTTTATTACAAAGTTAACAACGCCACTGTCTTCACTGAAACATTTACCCAAATAGCTGAGGCAATGAAAGCGACAAATCCAAACATGCAGTGGGGCATCATGAATTCTATAAGTGGACAGCCACTTCTTCATGTTCAATATGTAGAAATCGTGGATACAATGGAAGACCTTGATGCCATGCCACAAGTTGCCGTACCTGCCATGCTAGCAGAACATTTCGGCGCAGAAATTGCAGGACAAATCTGGGAAAGACATTTCTCATCTATTGATGAACTTACCTTTTCTCATTGGAGAACAATGAACCAATTTGCGCATTGGCCAGAGTAACTACCTGACCAGTCGTAATATCAATTAATACATGGCCAACGGTATGAACCCAAATGTTACATATCGTTGGTCATCAATTACACTTAAGAGAAAATAGATATGAATCTGAAAGATTACACCAGAAGAGAAACCGGTACGATAACAAGCATTTCCGTGCTACCTGCCACAGCTGAAGGCTCTCATTTTGAAATTAATTTATCTACTCAAGGTGAAATGGGTGGAGTTAAGTTTGTTACCCATTGGACATATAGGCAAATCCAGAGGGTTGATGGAACTATTTATGGTCATGGGGACGGGGTGCTGCAAACGGAATGCGGTGAAATTATTAATTTGAAAGGTAGCGGATCATCACGCGGCGTCAATCCAGATGGGTCTATTCCAATGCGTGTTATCAATCATCATCATACCCGTTCAGAGAAATTCTCTTTTCTAAATGGCACAGTCGCTGTCGGAAACTACGATGTCAGTAGTGATGGGAATGCGACCGCGGTTTTAGAGATTCTTGAATAATAAAAACCAATATAAAGCTTTTGAGGTGATTATATGAAAGTGCGAATACTCGTTTGGATTACCTTACTTCTCAGTAGCCTCTGCTTTTCAGCAGAACCGGATGCAGAACACAACACTGCTGATTGGATGGTCTGGGCCCTTACAACTGCGGCACCTTATCCTTTGGGAGATCATGCCAGCGTTGTTGCCCCCGATGGTAGCGTTTTACGTGAGGGTAGTAATGGCTGGACCTGCTTGTCTGCCAGCCCCTTTCCCATGCCAGAAACTGGTTATGAGACAGTACAGCATGCAGTACCGGCCTGCATGGATATGGAGGCAATGAAGTGGATGCAAGCTTATAAAAATGGCGTTGCCCCCCAACTAGATCGCGATGGTTATATGTGGATGCTCCATGGCGATATGGGTGCAGACAATACTAGTCCATATGTTACTCTGGAGTCAGAAGCAAGCGATCCCGAAGAGTGGATTGTCTCTGGCCCCCATTTGATGATCCTCCCTGCTAATCCAGATGCTTATCAAGGTTTAAGCGCCAACTTCAATACGGGAGCACCCTACGTCATGTGGCCAGAGTCCCCGTTGGCGCATCTCATGATCCCAGTACAGGATTATTATCAATATCAGGCACCGCGCTAACAGTACAAGGGAATTTTTCAGGACTTCGTCGCGTATTCAGGTGATCTGTTACGCGACTATAGTCTTTATCTAGTTAACACTGTTCAGCCTTCAAAACATCAGCCTCCAACTATATACCTACGCCCTGTCCCCACGGTCTTTTCCCCCGCCCTAAGCAAGGCTACAGAATACCCCAGAGAGCCTCAGTATAGCGCTGTGGGAGTGACTACAACCAAAGAGGTAATAGCATAGCCCCTAAAATGGGCATTCTAGTTTTTCAGGAGGCTTTGGGGCGGGAGGGGCTGTCACAGCTGCACACAATTACTGTCCCGGCCCACATACAAAAAAGACAACTTAAGCTCTTTTCAGCTTAGCTTAATTTCACTGAGTTGAAAGGAGCCTGTTTAGAGTTTATAGCTTACTTACATCAAGATTCTGAGGTTCCAGCTTCTGTATCAGGATGCTCAGCTGAGCCATTAACTCGCTCTGCTGTTTACTCAGCTCTTCAACCGATTGCTGCAGTGCTTCTATTTCTGAGTCTTGTTCTTTAACTACCTTAGTCAGCACAGCCACGATATCCATTGACGCAAGCGACTTACGGTCATTGGTCGCCACTAACTCAGGAACGTCTTCAGCAATAAATCCAATATATTCTTCTTCAGGAGAATTCTTGTAGACATAACGTTTGCTAATCCGAATGTTTAACACATTCGTAAGAATAAGCTGATACACACTCTTATTTAATTAATCCCGACGGATATACCTACAGAAGTATGATTAATTGCCTAAAATTCATAGGGTTAGCATTTATATGCATTTCTTTTTTCATGCTATTAGCTGTTCTGTTAGGTATAAGTGAAATTGAACAATATTCATTATTAGGACACTCAGGTATCCGTACTATTGCCGCAGTAGCAGTGTCCGGATGTCTTATCGCTGCCATTGGGTATCATGACTTTTAGGGAGAAAATTTATGTTTAAAAAATCTGATGTTTTTATTCTTCTTGCAGTAGCGATCTCTTTTGTAACCTCTGCTTATTTATGGTTCTTTGGCCAGCAAGATGAAGGCCTGTTTACAGCGCTTTGGGTACCTTCAATTCTTTGTTTTGGTATTTATTTCAAGCTAATGTCTATTATGGGAGATAAAAAATGAGTGCCTCCTTTATCGCTTATATAGCTATCGTAGTATTTTCACTAATGGTTATTGGCCTATTCCTGACAGCAAAGGAATTTCTAAATGTAAGTAATGATCCATCCCAAGTTGTTGGGGAAAAAGGAGAAATAAAGAAACCATAAAGCAATAAATGATGATTTATTAGTTAATGCTCTGATTAAGATTTTTTCCACATATAAATAATTTAAAAGCCCGCATATCTTCTAAAGGCAGATACGCGGGCTAGATGGGTACTGATGTTGACTAAATAATTAGCAATTATATTTAATCGTCATCTGAATCTTCGTCACTATCATGGTCATCTAAGTCATTATGTCTTTGGTGATGATCGTCAAGATAATCATCGTCATCATCCCAATCTATACGATTGTCAGCATCCACCCAATCGTCATCATCGTCATCGTCCCAGTCATCATCTTCCCATTGACGATATTCTGAGGATTTATACTTTGTGTGTTTTTCATGGAAATAAGCTAATTCCAAATCTTCATCATCGCCAAGAAAACCATCGCCGTCATAGTCGCCATCCAAGAAGCCATCTTCGTTAGCATCTTCATTTACTATTGCCGAAGTGACGATGATCGCCTTTTTATCCATCAGTGCAGGTAAACCGTTGTACCAATCACCTAATATATTTGGACTACCCCCGGGGATTGTTGCTATAACGCCTAATTGATATACGCCCTCCGGAAGATCGTTTGTATCAATTTGTTCTATATAGCCAACCCGTCTTGATGAATTTATGACGTAATTTTTCAACGGAATAAATCGCTGATTCCCATTTGGCAGTATCAGTGCTAAGAAAATATCTGCCTTTTGCTCTTCCAGTATAGATATGTTTTTTTCAAAGGTGATACGGATGTCCAGACTATCTCCGGGATAATACACCTGTCTATTGGTATCCAGATGAGCCTTCAAATATGAAATATCGTTAGTTGTACTGTAGCTTTGAGAAAAAGACAGCGATGATGCTAGAAACAACGCTGCGAGCAGAATGTTGCGAATTAACATGGTAAAGTCCTTTGTAATGAATATATCTATTCCCAATTTTTATTGGGATTTTAATCACTTATTCTTAACAAAATCTTACAGGGCGTTTTAAATCTCTTTCAAACTCAACTTGAGTATGGCCATGTGACCTAATTTTCATGATTTGGCGTTCTGAACTACCAAATTCCTTTCTAATTTTCCTGACCGAAGACTGTTTTTTTATCTAATTTGCGTATACAAGAATGTATACGCGCTTGTCGATAAGCTTATCCAGTGCTATTCTTTTGGTGGATAAATGAGTGAGGAAAACGCCTGAAATATCTTGGCTTTAGGCCATTAGTGGCGTGTTTTCTGGACCATCTTTTTACGATAGCGAAAGCACATAATTCGCTAACGATAAAATTGGCTGAAAAACGTCTGCAGGCCAGACATTCTCCGGTGTTTCAGCCAATGAGCGGTTATAGCGCGGCCCCCTCCTAAGGGGCAGGTCGCAGGTTCGAATCCTGCCCGGAGCGCCATTTTTGATATCACATCCTGAAACTCCGTTTTTTAATCGCAAACCTGATTTTTTCGGTGATATTGATTAATATCGGAGGACAGATGTTTTTTAGATTTTCTGCACATGTCGGCAACCATTCTTCCATTTGAACTTCCCCGCAACGAAGCTGTGATGTCTGTTCACAGCCTAATTCCCGACACAGCGATGACTGCGGATTTCCTTGGCACCGAGCGTCAAAGCCACGCTATCCAGATCAGTCCAGACGGTCTGATGCTGACCGTGGGCTATTCGATCATGGAAGCTAGGGAAGTATGGATAACCAACCGTCGTGGCCAGACGGCTGAAGGTATCGTACTGGCGCAGGATTATGATTCAGGCATTGCAGTGATCCGCCCAACAACCAGTCTCGGCAAGGCCTACCTCGATACGGATGGCGCCTCCTCCACCAATATCGGGGACCGCGTTGAAATCGTGACCAGTGAAAATTCGAAGGCCATGGATGCAGCAATTTTTGCCAAGGAAGAATATGCCGGCCGTTGGGAATACCTGCTAGAGGAAGCCTTTTACACCGTGCCCCTATGCGAGCACTGGTCGGGTGCTGGCCTTCTTAACAAGCAGGGCAAGCTGGTGGGTATCGGCTCACTGGCACTTGGCCTGAAAGGACCTACCGGCGATATAGTGCCGGGCAACCTGTTCATTCCCACTGACCTAGTCATGCCCTACCTCGACTACATGACCGCTCACGGCCAGAAACCCGGTAAGCTTCGCCCTTGGCTCGGCACCTTAATCGAGGAACATGAGTCCGAGCTGTGTGTTGTTGGTCTCTACTTGGGAGCTCCGGCGGCCCGGGCCGGTATACGTACCGGCGACATCATCCTGTCCGTAGATTCTCAACCGGTGTCCTCCATGGCCGGGTTTTTCAGAACTCTGTGGCATTTCGGCCCCGCCGGTACGCGCATACCGCTGATCCTAAAGGATGGCGACAGCACCCGTGAAGTCGTACTGGACACCATCGACCGTAACAGTTTTTTCGTGCAGCATTCGCACAACATGCTCAACTGACTAAAGAACAGCCAATGCGCCTGCTTTCCTGGAACGTTAATGGTATTCGTGCCGCTGTCACCAAAGGTTTCGTTGAAACCGTTTTTGCAATCGACTGTGACGTGATCTGCCTCCAGGAGACCAAGGCACAGGACGACCAGGTCGTCGCCGCCCTAGAGGGCCTGGGCGGGTTTCACGTTTTTCCCAATTCTGCCGTGAAGAAAGGTTATTCCGGGACCGCGATCCTCTCGCGGGAGGAACCGCTACAGGTCACGCATGACATGGGCATCAGTGAACATGACCAGGAAGGCCGGGTCATCTGCGCGGAATATCCGGCATTCCACCTGGTTACCGTTTACACGCCAAATTCTGGCAACGGCCTGAAACGGCTCGAATACCGACAGCTGTGGGACCAGGACTTTATGGCTTACCTGAAAAGCCTGGATAAGCATAAGCCGGTCGTGGTCTGCGGGGACCTCAACGTGGCGCATCGGGGAATCGACCTGGCCCGACCCAAGTCGAACTACAACAAGACGGCCGGTTACACCCAGCAGGAGATCGACGGCATGGATCGGCTGCTCGATGACTGCTTCATCGATACGTTCAGGCACCTGCATCCGGACACCATCAAGTACAGCTGGTGGAGCTTCCGGTCCGGCGCCCGCGGGAAGAATATTGGCTGGAGAATCGATTACTTCCTAGCCTCCAACAAACTAACAAACAACATTCTCCAGGCGGAAATTTTCGACCAAGTAACAGGGTCAGATCACTGTCCCGTGTTACTGGAACTCGACATCTAGTAATTTTTCCACGCATAAAATAAGACCCGGCAATGCCGGGTCTTATTTTTTATGCTTGCTTTCGATTGGTTTAATTCGGCACGCCGTCTTGCAAGCTGAAAAATTACCTTAAAGTCACAGATATTTAATTTTTTACCAAAAAATACATGATCTTAAAATATATAGTTAAAGTAATATATTCGATAAAGTCTTTGCATTAAAAGGCCGGGGAGGGACACTTCTAGGCTTCCCGGCATCTCGCTGCAGGCCAGTAAAACTCTGCTATACCGCGCCAGTCTGCCGCTTACAACAGCATGTCACTCACCTGTGGATCCCAAGAAGTACGCCCTGGCTTTTTCGAAGGCTTCCGGGCCCACCGTATCCCCAATGCGCCGACCCGGAATATCGTCCGCCGGCGGATGGATGCCTCCCCAGATGCGGGACAGGCTGGTCTGGTCCGAGGCATCCTGGTAAGTGGCCCATTGTAGGATAAGGTCGACGCTGGGGCCCTCCTCAAAGACCAGGAATTCGTTCTTCCGGGCATGGAACTCGCCCAAGCCACCGGGAAAATTTGGCGACCCGGTCAGCAGGGTCATTACAATGGCCGCACTGCGGGAAAACGAACTATGTCCGGAGACGTAGCCTGCAAACGGCGGTGTCACGAACGACGGCCGCTGGTAAGGCCACCAGTCCTCGGCGAGAATCCAGCCGACACCGGCATAATCGACTTCCGGGTCAGTTACGTAATCTGGGCCGCGCCAGGCATACAGCTTGATCTTGCCCACGTTCTGATTGTCTTCGCCCGCCAGAGCATCCCCCAGCTCAACCAGCTCGATGAAGCCCGGTTTCAGCTGGATTCCGTTGGGGTCATAGCTCTTGGCATTCCGGTTGCTGCTTTGCCCCATGCCGGCCATATAACGAATGGCGGAAACAGGCCTGATATAGTCATACCAGCCCTTGATACCCCAAGTCGTCACGGCCGTGTCGTGCATGGCCCCACCCAGGGTGAAATAGGCCTTCACGTCCCACTCTAGGTCATCGAGTATGTCACCCCCCCCCTGGTAGCGTTTTTCCAGCAGGGGATTATCAGATACATAGTTGAGAATGGTGAACCAGTGCCCGGGCGGTGTCTCTGAGTCGGGTCCGTCCGCCCAGAATTCGGCAAGCACCCGCGTGTAATCCCCGCGCGGTACCAGCTGCGGCGTATAGGGCTGGCCCGTGACCGGGTTCAAATCGTAACCCATGGATGTATCCCCGCCCTCCTCGGCCTTGTAGAAATTATTGTATTGGGAAGGCTTGGTCGGATACTCCTGGATATTGCCGAAGCTGGCAGGCGAGATATCCCATAAGACTCCGTCATTCGGATCCAGGTGGGATGACCACTGCGCAACCAGCTCAAAGCCCCATTTGTAATATTCCCCCCTAGGCAGGCCCAGGATCGTATCGTCTATGTAGGGTGGCTTGCCCGGGTCATGGTAGACCCACCACTCGGCACCGTCACGCGTATGAATGGTCAGGTCCTGGTCTGTCAGTGAGAACGGATTGACCCGCCCCCACTCTGGTCCGACGAAGCTAGGTGTATTGCCCAGGAAGATATTGCCACTCTGATCACGGAATACCTCGAAGGACAAGGGTTGCCAGCGATTTGGCTCGGTGAGATTGGGGTTGCCCTTCTGCTCCGGAGCCATGGGGTCGTTCACAGGTAAATAATGAAGTGGCGCATAACTGTTGGCTTCGTTGGCGCCATCCTGAAGCCCGTAGTCGATCATGCACTGGCCGAGATAATTCCCGAGTGCGGCCGCGTTACCGTCGCTGTAGTCAGTGACAGTGTAGTTGACGTCGTAATCCAGTGCCGCCATGGTCCGGGTTAAGCTCTTCTCCACCTTAGCCGCACCCGGGGCATTGGCAAACCGGTGACTCAGCAGGCGATAGGCTGCAAAACTGATAATCTGCCGGCGCGCTTCCTCTATATCGACAGGACTGGATATACCCTCATAGGGGCAGGTGAAGCCGTGCACGGTCTTGCCCAGGAGGTAGGTATCCGCTTGGCCGTCGAATACTGCCCAACCATCGTACAATACAGCGGAGGTATGGAAGAGATTGCGCGAATGCACCGTAGGCCGGGCCAGGTCGTTACGGATACCGTCGAGCAACTGCTCGTTCCATATCCGGGCAATGCTGTGCTTTTGGTCCAATTTCGCCGCCTGCCCGCCAGTCACGCGGAAGACGACGTCACCTGTGCTGCTGTCCAGGGAAGCGACGAGGCCGACGTCGGTAAATACTTTGCCGTTGCTGAACCGCACGACGGGGATATGCAAACCTGTTTGCTGGCTGTAGGTCGGGACATTAGCAAGCTTCGATGAACGCTTGCTGGCGCTCGAAACCCTGAATACGATGTCCGCTGACTGTTGCAACTGCAGACAGACATCATATTGCTGACCGGTTTCACTCAGCTCGACTGGCAGGCACAACTTGCCGGTGACGATATCGAAATTACCTCGTGTCTGCTGGGTGGTCTGGGCTGCTGCCAGATTCGAAATTACGCATAATAAAAAGACAGCGATTAGCGATCTGCCACCATGAAGGCTGCGAAAAAAGATATGCGACATGGGGTTTCCCACGTGGTTTCCTCGGTCAGGTGTTTTGACATGAGTTCTGGTGAAAGCAGGAAACGGGATGATTGAAGCCTTCTTAAAACCTGAATTTGCAGGGAGAAAGCCTAAAAAAAATCACTCGCTTGATCAAGCAATAAACATGCCTGAAGCCATAGTGAATCGCTGCCTCTAACCTAGCGATCACACCCGGTTTAGAGTCAAATAAATCAGTGTTTTTAAGACCGGGATGTGATTTACTCAGCACTGAAAAAAGAGAGAACAAGCCTGTAAAATAATAACTATTTCTTAAATAACCACTACCAATAATAATCTAGCAAGGGGACTCATCTATGTCGCAAAACAGCAACGGTAGCTGGGATACCAGTTACGAATGGAAAATCATCCTGCTGCTCAGTCTGACCTTTGGCTTGGTCGGTCTGGACCGCTTCATTCTTCCCGTGATCCTGCAGTCACCCAACTCCACAATGGGCGTGGACCTGGGCCTGACCCCGGAACAAGGCGGCCAACTGGCCGGCTACCTGGGCATGGCCTGGGGTGTTTCCGCCTTCATCATGGGCTTCATGGCTGACAAGCTTGGCCGCCGCGCCGTACTAGTACCGGCCATCCTCATCTTCTCGCTGATGTCTGCCTTCAGTGGCCTAGCCACTTCCGTCGCCATGCTGGTGCTCGTGCGTGTGATCATGGGTCTCGCCGAAGGCCCTGTTGCCTCGACTGGTGTTGCGGTAGCAGTGGAAGCATCCAAGCCAGAACGTCGCGGACTCAACAACGGCATCTTCCAATGCATGATTTCGCTGTTCGGCCTGGCGCTGGCCCCAATCATCGCGGCCAACCTGTTAGAAAGCTACAACTGGCCGGTGGTATTCATGCTGGTAGGCGCTCCCGGTATCGTCATCGCCATCATCATGTGGTTCGTCATTCGCGAGCCGTTGAAGCAGGCCGCAAATGCCGGTGCCAGTGGCGCTGACTCATCGCTGGGTTTCAGTGCTGTATTCGGCATGTTCGGGCATCGCAACGCCAAGGTGGCACCTCTGACACTTATCTGCGCCATGGGTGGGATATTCGTGATCGCGGCTCTCCTCTTTGCCTACCTGACCGCTCCTCCAGTCGCCGGCGGTCTCGGCCTCGATGCACTGACAGCTGCAAATGTCTTCTCCGCGGTAGGTGTCGGTGGCTGTATTGGCCAGTTCGCAATGCCAGCATTGTCCGACATCCTTGGCCGTAAGCTGACCACCCTCGCCTCCTACCTGCTAGCGGCGGTGTTCTTGTACACCTTCTCGCAGACCGGTCCGGAGAGTACTACGGTCCTGTGGATCCTGCTGTTCTTCTCTTCCCTGTTCAACTTCGCTGCCCTGGCTATCTTGGCCGGCCCGGTTGCCGCGGAAGCAGCACCTCCCGGAATGCTAGCCTCTATGGCGGGCTTCGTGATCTTCGCTGGTGAATTCATCGGCGGCGGCATCAGCCCAATCATCGCCGGCGGCCTGGCCACCGAGTACGGCCTGCGCACAGCGATATACTTCGCCGCCTGCGGCTTGGTACTGGGATTCATCGTGGCCCTGTTCATGGTGGAAACCGCACCGCGCAAAGTCGCGATGCATGCGGGATAAAGCAACGTCTTCCAAGTAATGCAAAATATGCTCAATAAAAAACCCGGCAACTGCCGGGTTTTTTATAGCGCGCTTAACGCGAATAGTGTTGCTCTTAGCTTTTAAATGGCATTTTCCCTTAAAACTTGTTCAAGCTGGATAATCGTGTCCTTCACGCCCGGCATCGCTGGATAGACTTCAAGCAACGTTAGGAAGGCGCCGCGGGCAAGAAAGTAATCTCCCCGATCCATGTAGACCAGCCCCCTGCCCGACAAGGCACCAAAATGCCAGGGCTCCAACTTCAACACCTCTTCTATATCCTTCAGGGATGCGTCGTAATCCCCGAGCAGCCAGTAGATGGTGGCGCGCTTGTTCCAGGCCTCGGCGAAATCTGCTTTCATGGCGATGAGGCGTGTATAGGTCTCCCGGGCAGAATACAGATCATTGGCATTCATCTGGCTGATGCCACGCTGCATGAGCCCACTGGCTTGCGTGTCTTCATGTTGAACCCAGATGGCCCAGATACGGTTGGCGATACTGTTGGCACGCAAGACATCAGTCTCGTCCTTGAGCTCCGCGAACAGGTCTTCCAGTTGCGGGTCGGTCTGATCGGCGAACAAAGAACCGCTCCAGAGAAAAACCAGGAATATCAGGAACCGCTTCATTAATCAGGTATTACTCCGGCAAGCCGAACACAAATAACCCCGCACCAGCCGATATGGCCAGGTACTGCTTGCCGTCGATGGCGTAACTCATTGGGCCGCTGGCAATTTGCCCGCCCAGCGAGGCACGCCATAACTCTTCACCGGTTTCGGCATCCAGAGCGTAGAAGTGCCCTTCACGACCGCCGGCGAACACCAAGTTGGTAGCCGTACTCAATACGCCGCTGTCGGTAACGTTGCTCATAACGTGACGCCAGACTATCTCTCCATTCTGCGGGTTGATGGCCTGGATGGCGCCGAGCCCTTCTTCGGGCGTGCGCTGGTTGACCGGGTTCACCCCGAGCGCTGGCATGGCCATTGTAGGAAACGCGCCTACGTACTGCTGGCCCGGTGTGTATTCAACCGGCCGCTTGGTATAGACCGAAAAGGTGTCCAGCCACGCGGGCATGTAGAACAGTTCCGTCACCGGTGAATAGGATGGTGGGTACCAGTTGGTGGCGCCCTGGTTATTAGGCATGATGAAGGTGCCCTCTTCCGACGGGTACAGCGCACGAATGGGGCGGCCATTTTCGTCGAAACCGCTCATCCAATTCACTTCCACGAACGGCGAGCCATGCAAGAATTGGCCGGTGGCGCGGTCGAGCACGTAGAACACGCCGTTGCGATTCGCCCACAGCATCAACTTGCGGTCCTCGCCACGCCAGTTGAGATCTACAAGTACGGCGGCCTGTGTGGAATCGTAATCCATTTCATCATGCGGGGTGAACTGGTAATGCCAGGCCAACTCGCCAGTGTCCGCATCCAGCGCCACTACGGATTCGGTATACAGGTTATCGCCCGGCCGAGTATCGCCGTTCCAGTCGGGGCCGGGGTTGCCGACGCCCCAGTAGGTCAGGTTCAGTTCGGGATCGTAGGAGCCAGTCTGCCAAATGGAACCGCCGCCGATCTTCCAGGCTTCCTGCGACGGGTCTTCCCATGTCTCAAAACCGGGCTCGCCAGGGCCGGGCACGGTATGGAATTTCCACAATTCCTCGCCACTGTCCACGTCGTAAGCGACGATGTAGCCGCGAATGCCGTATTCCCCACCGGCGGGGCCGACGATCACCTTGTCACCAATGATAAGGGGCGCCAGAGTCAGGGCGTAGCCCAGTTCCGGGTCGGCCACATCGATGATCCACTCCGGCTTGCCCGTGCGTGAATCCACCTTGACAAGCTTGCCATCGATGGTACCCATGAACAGGCTGTGGCCGTGCATGGCGAGGCCGCGATTGACGCGCCCGCAACACACGCGAGCTTCAGGCAGCGGTGTGTATGAATATTGCCAGAACAGTCGTCCCGTGAGGGGGTCGATTGCGAGCATGGTGTTGGGCGCTGCCACGGTATACATGACGCCGTCCACGACTAGTGGCGTAGCCTCAAATTTTTCGGCGGCACCGTCACGGCCACGGTTCTGCCATACCCACTTCAATTCCAACTCGCCGACATTGGCCTTGCTGATCTGGGTCAGGTCGGAATGGCGTTGACTGTCGTAATCGCCGCCATAGAGCAGCCAGTTCTGCGGTTCGGATTCGGCGTTGAGAATCCGCTCCGGGGTCACCTGCGCTAGGGTATTCAGGGAACCGACGACAAATGAAATATAAATGATCGGCTTTAGGATGCTGTTCATTATTGTTCCCCTTTGAGTGAAATCATATAGGCCACCAGGTCAGCCACTTCATTGGGCGACAGGACATCCAGGTAGGACGGCATTGGCGACGGGATGAACCCGTGACTGGCCAGGTCTTTTTTCATGTAGGCAACCAAGCGCTGGTCCTCACCGAGCAGCTGCACGGAGTGGGTGTCCTGGTTCAGCAGCAGGCCGACATCGACCCGCCCTTCACGGTCGGTCACCTGGTACAGGCGTTGCCCGACACGGACTTCAGCGAGCGGTTCCAGGATGGCTTCTTCCAGCGCACCCGGTGTGCGCGTGGCGCCGATATTGCCAAGATCGGGACTGACCAGGTTGCCGCCACCATTGACGCCATGGCATTCGCTGCACCGGGTCTGATTTGAATTGAACAGGACTGCTCCCCTGGCAGCGTCCCCGATCTGCACGACACGGTCGTCACGAGCCATACCGCCGCCGGCCGGCAGCGAGCGTACGAAGGCAACGATGGCGCGGGTGTCGCCATAGGACAGGTTAGTTTTAGGAATCATCAGCGTATTGGGTATGCCTTCGCGGATCAGGCGAATTAAGTCTTCATCCGAACTCGCTCGGCGGAAACGGCCACTTGTGAACCTGACGCCTTCCACGGCATCACCGTTATCGCCGTGGCAGCCCAGGCAGTTGGCCTGGTACAGCCCCCTGCCGTTTTCAATGTCGCTGGGCGCGTAGGAATGTTCCTGGGCAAGCAAGCTGAAAGCTGAAAGTTGAAAGCTTAAAGCAAAGATCCATTTCCCGATGTTTTTTAGGTACAAGTTCATAACTAATTTTTCCACCTTAACAATTCTTTTTTGATGTTACCAAAAATTCCACACCTGCCGTTTTCTACTTTTAGCTTTACACTTCTTCGTAAAGTTTACGAACTTCCCTGCAGATAATCTCCACGCCTTTTTTCACCTGCGCTTCGTCCTGCGCATAGGAGATGCGAATGCATTCGTGCGCATGGGTCCAGTATTTTTCCAGTCCGGCGAATGAATCATGACCCGGAATGATCAGTACGCCAGCCGCTTTCAGGATGTCGTACAGCTTAGCACATGGCACCGGCAGGTCCCTAAACCAGAGCCACAGGAAGATGGCTCCTTCCGGCTTATGCACAAAACAGGGAATATCGCCCATCCCTTTGATGAACAGTTCCATGGTCTTCAGCGCGCGGTCCCGATAGTACGGCATGATCAACTCGCTGCTTACCTTTAACACCTCATGCTTTTCAAACAGGCGGCCGGCAATGGCGGGCCCTACGTTGCCGCAGGCCAGGTTGAGAATGGTGTTGGCTGTTGTATAGGCCTTGATAAGTTCCTCTGAAGCAACGATGAAGCCGGTACGCACGCCGGGCAGGCCCAACTTGGAAAGGCTGAGCAGCAGGATGGTGTTCTCGCTCCAGTACGGGCTGACCTCATTGAAGATAATGTTGGGAAACGGTGTACCGTAGGCGCCGTCAATGATCAGCGGTATGCCGCTTGCTACGGCGATCTTGTCCAACTGGCTGATTTCCTCATCAGTCAGGACGTTGCCGGTCGGGTTAGTCGGACGCGAAACGCAGAATGCTGCCGTAGTATCTGGTACTACGAGATTGTCGAAGTCGACGCGGTACTTGAACAGATGGTCATCGAGAAGATCAATGGCGGGCCTAGTGGCTGTGAAAAAATCGGCTTCCAGTCCGGCATCGGCATAGCCGAGATATTCCGGCACAAGCGGGAACTGGATCTGCCTGTGTGAACCGTCGGAGAAACGCCCGGCCAGTAAATTCGATAACACGTAAAACGCGGACTGTCCGCCGTTACTGATGGCAACATTACGATCGGTTACCGACCAGCCGTATTCATCGTGCAGCAGGGCAGCAAGCTGCTTCAGCAGGCACTCGTCACCCTGCGGTGACTGGTACTTGCCAAGTATTTCGTAAGCACCGTCCGGCGACTCAAGGAGGCTGACAAGGTGTTCCTTGTAGATATTCTCGACGGCAGCAATCCGACCCGGGTTACCACCGCCCATGGAAATCATATCCGGGCGGGTATGCTGAGCCTCGCCCAGGTCCGCCATGAGATCGACAATGCCGGAACGGCCGGTGTACTTTTCACCAAAACTGGAAAACTTCATTAGGCTGGTACTGCTTGCCGGCTTACTCGGGTAATGCGAATACGTACAGCGCGTTGCCGGTATCCGGGTAATGAATTTCGGGGGTCAGCCGTGATGGGACGATACGCGGGCTACCCCCGCCCAGCCCCGTCGGTACAGCCACGTACTGCCGGCCATCGATGCTGAACGTGATGGTGAAACCCTGCACCGACGTACCGAGACGGGTTTGCCACAGCACCTCTCCCGTTTCCACGTCAAAAGCACGGAAACGCCGGTCCATATCGCCGGCAAACGCAATATTACCTGCCGTACTGAGAATGCCGGTCATGAAAGACGCCGGCTGCTCCACCGACCATAACTCTTCCAGTGTACGCACATCATAGGCAGCGAGCTTGCCGACATTGCCGTCGGTACCTGGCATCGGGAACCAGTCGCGATTCACGCCGGCACCACCACCGCCCTCCACGAAATCCAGTTCCGTCGCGCGCTGACGCAGGCAACTCTGGCTGAGGGGGATAATCAATCTGGAGGAACCGGGATGGTAACTCATGGCATGCCAGTTCTTGCCACCGGCGGATGACGGACACACTTCCAGCCAGTCGCCCATTCCGGATTCGATGACATCGGCGCGGTATTGCGGACGACCGGTTTCCGGATCGAAGTAATCGAAGGCGGTCTGCAGGACGGTTTCGGCGTGATCGATGTACTTGCCAGTTTCACGGTTCAGCTTCCAGAGGATGCCGTGCTTGCCGACGGAAAACACCACCTTCTCACCATCGATGTCCACAAGCATGCGTTCGAACACTTCGTCGAGGTCGAACACTTCGCCCGGCACGTGCTGGTAGTACCAGATGAGCTCGCCAGTGTCAGGGTTCAGCGCCAGCGTGGCATTGGAATAAAGGGCGTCGTCGAACACGGTCATGCCGCGGCTGACCGGCATCCAGGGTTTCGGCTGAGACACACCAATATAGAGGATACCCAACTCGTCGTCGTAGGTGGGCGTAATCCAGGTGTCGTTGCCGGCGCGGAACATGTCGTCGATGCCGCCCCAGGAATCCGTTTCCTCGGTACCGGCCCGCGCCACGGTTTCGAACTTCCATAGGAAGCTGCCGTCGTTGACGTCGTAGGCGCTGACGTAACATTTTTCCGGGCGAAAACGCAGGCAATTGCCCATACCGGTGAAGACCTTGCCAGCGGCGACGAGCGGCCCACTGGAATTGCCGAAGCCTTCACCAATCAGCGCTTCCCAGATCTGCTCGCCGTCCACTGCCCTGAGGGCGACGATACGCGCATCCGGTGTATTCACGATCAACCTGTCTTCATAGATGGCCATGCCGCGCATGGTGCCCGTGCGTCCGCCGAGGCTGTGCTCCCAGATCAGGTCACCTGTAGCGGCCTCCAGGGCCTGGATTTTATTGCCCGGATTGAAAATGTACATGATGCCGTCGTGCACGATGGGCGACAGCTGGCTACCGCCTTGGTTGCCGAGCGCCCATACCCACTGCAATTGCAGTTCATTAACGTTGCCGCGATCGATCTGGTCCAGGGTGCTATAGCTCCACGCCTTGCGATTGCCGCGATGGATCAGCCAGTCAGCTGGGTCGGGATCGCGAAGCATGGCTTCGGTCACCGGTCGGTAATTCGGCACTTCACCGGCGATCGTGACGCCGGTCGGCCCCTCGTTTTCTGGACCAGCCAATGGCGCCTGAAAATTCTGTGGCGCCCCAGCGGTAGTGAACTGCCTGACGCGTGCCGCGGAATCGACCAGCAGTGCGGTTTCCTTAGCCTCGCCGCCGTTGGCGGAAAGGATGAAGGCGGCAAGATCGACATAGGTTTGCTGCGGCAGGCCGCCGACATTGGTGGGCGGCATCGCGGAGCGCATAGCAGTAATAAGTTCAGCCACGGTACGATTGTTCCAGACACTGGTGAACGCCGGTCCGCGCAGTGAAGCGATCGGGCCGTTGCCGGCCATGTCGTTCTGGTGACATCCCTGCGAGCAGTTGGCCTGGTACGCCGCCAGGCCTGCGGCGACTTGCTCCTCGGTGAAACTGGCCTCAGCCTCGATCTCAACCGCCGTGGCTATTTCACTATCCACCTGCGCGAGCGCTTGAGCGCTCAAAAACAGTACAGTAACCACGGAGGCAGCAGTATATTTTTTCATCATGTTGTCCCGATAATCTGTGTCTTTTAATTAATTTAGTTTCGTCCCACCGCATCCATCAGGTCGGCCTTGGTCATGAGTGGCGGTGTAGCCGGCCTGTGCACGGGAACGAATTGCGCGTAGTCGATGCCAAGCCGGTCCAGTTCATCAGCGAACCACACCAGGAAGGGATGGTCGCCGCCACCAAACAAAGGGTTGATCCATGGCTGCAGCAGGTCGGCCTCGATAATGGTCTGTATGGACGGAATGAAGGCGATCAAGGTGTCATCGGCATGGATGCTGCCGTTCAACTTGTGGAATTCCACGCGCTGGGTGCCGTCGTCGATGGCCAGGAAATCGTCGACACCAAGTATGTCGATCGGCAGACCACTCGTATCGACTGCATCCGCGGAAAGTGTTCGCGGATTGGCCAGCACCTCGGCAAAGAAATCGACATTGGTGCGATGAGTCACGATGGTCGCGCCTTCCGCTACGAACTTGCGCAAGCCGCTGGCATGGTCGAAATGATTGTGGGTCGTGAGTACATAACCGATGGGTTTGCCCGGAAACAATACCTTTGCCAGTGCAATGATTTCAACGGCGCGTGCATCATTCTGCAGGCCATCGAGAACCACTGTGAATTCGCTAAAGCCCATCACCACGGACTGGTAGGCGCCGTGCAGGGCATAGATGCCGTCACCGATCATCTCGTACCCTGGTAAAACTGGTTGCTGTCCGCCATCGAAGCGGCCGCCGTTGTCTTCTGGCGGTTCGGCAGTGGCCGTAGTAGCCGGATCAACACTGTTAACCACCAGGTCGAGCGTGGCAAATCCACCCTGCTTCTGCACGATATGACCAGGAAACATGACGCCGTTGAAATCACGGTAGTCGGCGAACTCGGCCTCGAAGGTCATGTCGCCGAAGACGCTGTCGTCGACGCGGGTGGTAATTTGATCGAGCAGATAGTCATCACCATAGCTGCCTGACAGGTGATAAATAATGCCACCGTTGTCGATGTCCATGGAAACCTGCAACCCGGTATCTGTCCTTGTCACTGATGCATTCGCTGAATCGGCAAGCCGCAGGAATCCCAATGGGGTCAGGTGTACCTGCAACTGCTGGACCCAGGGCGAAGCGGCATTGACCGAGGAGCGCTGGTTTTGGATGGCTGCCCCTGGCTGGGCGCCGCAGCCGCCGAGCTTGTCGGGATCCATCCCGGCCTGCCGTTGGGCAGTCTGCACCGAGCTGAAGATGTCGTAATCGATGATGCGGTTGTAATTGGTGATCGACCAGCGCGCCCACCCATCGGCGATATTCCAGGGCTGGCCAAGACAGGCCTCCCAGCCATTGGCAGTGAATTCGATCTTTCTGACCTCTGACATGCCCATTGCGTCCAAGGCACTTACAGCGACGTCGGTAAGCGATTCGGTGACAGGTACCTGAATATTTCGGGAAGCATGTGCAGTCTCTTCCTGCTGGCAACTGGTCAGCAGCATTACCGCAACGCCGGCAGCCAGGGCCTTGCGGGCCAAGGCGTGCTCTAAAATGTCCCCCGACATGGTGAATACCCTTTTTACAACTTTATGCAACTGGAATCCGGAATAGGATGAGCCCCGTTTAATCTTTTTTTTATATTCACGTCTAATAATACCCAGTAAGCAAGCAGAAATACCAGCTAGGAATTTTTTGCAGATTCTTAGCTTCAAGCACCAAAGCAAGCAGCCGAGGAAACTATACTGAAGTCCCATATCTTCCTGTTTTTATAACATTTATATGGTTTGACACGATGTTTTCTTAGGGATAGATAGGTATGGTTTTAAAAACACAACACGCGAGGGCCAGGAATCAGCTTTCGTATCCCCAAATATCCATGCCGTAGTCAAGGACTCCAACCGTAAAAGCATCGACGTCGGTCTGGGCGACATCAACTTCAGGATAAACTGATTAGCAATACCGGTATAATAGTAGGCCCGCGAATCCGGTTTACTCCTTTCCGGGGTGGGTTTACCATTTCCCTGCCACCACACATCATCAGGGGAAAATCATGATGGGGAGAATTTCGCAGGGTATGAGCGTGAAAAGCGCCGCATGCCTGCTGCTGGTTTTGACCGGAACCGCAAGCAGCCTGTCAACACAAACCGCCTTAGCGCACCATTCATTTGCGGCGCAATACGATATCAACCAGCCAGTGACTCTCACCGGCAAAGTCACCAAGGTAGAGTGGACAAATCCGCATGCGCGCTTCTACGTCGATGTCACTGATGACGCAGGTAATGTCCATAACTGGAACATCGAACTTGGCAGCCCCAACTTCCTGCGGCGCGCCGGTTGGTCCCGTAACGACCTGCAGGTCAGCGACGATGTCACTGTGAGCGGCTCCATGGCGCGCAGCGGCGCCGACATGGCCAATGCCGAGAGCGTCATCCTGGGCAACGGTAAACAAGTTTTTGGCAGAAACGCCGCGGACAATAACTAATCGCTGCGCGGTTTTCCTTATCCCTTGCTCCTAGCCCCTCTTAAAGGCTTATCGGATATCCGTATGAATAAAATATTGCCGCTGTTATTTGTATTCTTAAGCACATCTGTCCAGGCGCAGGATGCCGATGCGCTTCCCGCACCCCGCCTGCCCGACGGCACACCGGATTTTTCCGGGGTCTGGTCTGGCGGCGGTCCGGTCGGTGACATTGCCGGTGGACTCATGCCGGGTGAGGTCATGCTCCTGACCGAGGAATATGCTGCCGTGAAAGCCGGCCGTATGGCCGCCGACGACCCGGAGGCCAACTGCCTTCCAACTGGCGTACCCCGCATCGCGCCCTATCCCTGGCGCATGCTGCAAACCCCTGCCTTTGGCACTGCCACGCACCTGTATTTCATTTTTGAGGGCAACGTACATAGCTTTCGGCAGATATTCATGGACGGTCGCGAACATCCTCCAGAAGAAGAACTGGATCCCACCTGGTACGGCCATTCCATCGGCTGGTGGGAAGACGACACTCTGGTCATCGACACCGTGGGTTTCAATGACCGCACCTGGTTCGATTTCCTCGGCAACCCCCACTCAACGGAACTACATACCATCGAGCGCTACACGCGCATCGATTTCAACACGTTGGAAAACATCACCACCGTCATCGATCCGGCTGCTTACACACAACCTTTTACCATTCGTTTCACAGCACGCCTGCAGCCGCCAGAGTGGGACATCATGGAGTACGTGTGCAACGAAAATAATCAGGACGTGGAGCACATCAGGGGGCCGGCCCGGCTCTTCTGACAGCTTTTATGAATTAAAAAAGGGAAGCCTCAGCTTCCTTTTTTTTGCTCTGAAAAATCGCTGTTTAGTTATTTCCGCCCCCGAACGCCGACTGCAGCAGGTGCGTCAGCGTATGCACATAACGCAGTTTACCATTCTCAACGCGAAACAGGTGCGTATCAGGCGAACCACTGCCGCCGCCCGGCCTGCCTGTACCGAAGGTGCAATAAACCACCACGGAGCCGGTGACCTCATCCACCACAAAACGGCGGTTGGCGATATTGACTCCGGCGGGCACGCCGACTTCGCAACTGTCATCCGGTCGACCGCGCCCGGTATAGGCGCCACCTTCGATACGCACGCACGGGAATCCCCACGGTACCTGGTCGATCTTGCCTTCGAGAAAAGCATCTAGGTAGGCGTTGGCGGCCTTCACAATGGTACCGCGGGTATCACGCTCTTCAGCGGGAATCGGGCCCCAGTCCTCGGCCGAGGAATAATTCAGGTATGCCTCTGCGTTGAACAGCCAATACCCCGTGGTGGTCCACAGAATTTCGATCTCAGCGATCATTTCATGGTTCACGCGCATTCGAGTGCCAAGGACGTAGGGGTTGTCCTTGTCGGTGACGATGACCTCGGTAAAGGACTGACAGGTTTCCTCGTCATAGATGCTGCGGTGATGATTGATGGTCATCGGGGTATTGATGATGCCTTCACCGATATTCATGAGCGTCTCGTTCTCCCAGTAACCCACGCTGGCCGGCAGCGGCAGGCCGGATGTGTCGCCACTGGTCTGTGCCTCGATATACATATCGGTGGCGCGTTTCAGCCCGCCTCGGGTACAGGACACCTGGGCATTGGCGAAGACGGGAACGATGAAAATGCCCGCAACGAACAGGCGAAAATAGGAAAAGCGTCTCACTGTGTTACCTCTTTTTATTTTTTATTGTTCTTCTATGTTTTTATTCTTGGCGTCAGCGAGCCAGGGTGGCGCTGATATTGCGCTTGGGTGCGCTGCCCACCTTGATTCTTTCCACTTCCCTCAGCGAGGCGATGTCGATAACCGAGACATCGTCGCTGGCGCCGTTGGCGGCATAGGCAAATTTGCTATCCGGACTGAAGGAGATCCAATCTGGATGACTGCCCACTTTCACGCCGCCAAGAAATTTCATCTCCGGCAGCGAATAAGCATAGACTGTGCCGTTCCAGCGGCTGCAGACCCATATGGTCTGCTGGTCCGGTGCGACACCGATGCCATGGGCGGGTGCCGCGTTATAAGGCGGCGGATCCATCTGGTCCTCGGGCACCGAGGGCAGGATCACTCGGCCAATTTCGACGTGCGTGTCGAAATCCACAACCGCAAAGCCGTGCACATTTGAAATCTGCACGTACATGTTTCGCGTGGACCCGTCCGGGCGCGTATCAAAGGCGATAGGTCGAATACCGTCCATCGCGTCACTGGAGGTTGGTGGATAGATCTGGAAGGCGCGTTCCCAGGTGTCAGTACTGAACACATCGAGATTGCCTTCACCACCGAACGTGCCGGCGACGACGAAACGGCCGTCAGGAGTGACGTAGGTATTGTGCACGCGGGAACCGGTATCGATGTGGTGAACTTTCTCGCGCTGCCGAGTATCGACAACATCGATACCGCCCTCTCCGGCCATGATGCCCACGTAAACATGACGGCCGTCCTTGCCGATCGAGATATTGTTGGGGCGCGCAGTCAGCGGAATCTCCGCCTCGATCTCTAATGTGGAGGCATTTACGACATCAAGGGTGATCTTTGCCTCGCTGGAAAAATACAGCTCCGAACCGTCGGGCGCTGCTGCGGCGCCGTGGTTGACAGGAATACCATCGATCTGCCCGATGATTTCATGGGTTTGCGCATCGATCAGGTGCACCACCTCATCCCGCGAGTTGGTCTGCACAATGACTGCCTGCTGTGCAATGGCAATCTGCGCCATACCGCAAAGCAGCAATGGCAACTTCTTCAATATTTTCATGATAGCCCCCATATTGTTCTATTCATTATCAGTTCCGTAGTAACGCGCCAGGTAACGCGTCACTGTGATTTTTTCCTGTTCGTCGAGAACGGCGCCATGCTTGATCATGTTCTCGATCATGGGTAGCCAGAGATCGAAGCCCCAGTACTTACTGTAACCAGGAACACCTTCAAGGGTATGACAGCGGGTACAGGCACGCAGTATCAGGGCTTTCCCGTCACCCTCTGGCAACGCGATACCCGGTTCGTAGTATTCCTCCTCAGCAGCCAGGCCATTAACGCACAGGCAGGAGAGGGACAACAACAGGACCGTTTTCATCAGGCCGTGATTACGTCCCAGTCATCCACCAGGTGCTGCGCCGTACGCCAGGCTAATGCCTGTAAGGTCTGCGTGGGATTCCGCGCACCAATCGTGGGCATGACCGAGCCGCCGATGATGCCAAGATTTCTCGCCTCGAACGAGAAGCCGTAATTGTCACAGACATTGGTGCCGGGATCGTTGCCCATGCGGGTGCCGCCATGGGCGTGGGTGGACAGGTTGGGTCCTCGCCCGCCGCCAGTATTTATGATGTCCGTGGCGCCGGCTGCCCGGAACCAGGCTTCCATCTTCTCCCCGGCATAGGCCGCCGCCATGGGTTCGTTGCGCTTGGGCCCTTGTGTCAAACGCAGGACCGGGTCACCGAAAGGGTCGCGGATATTGGGATCAAGGTCCGCCCATGTATGCGCATAGGGGAATGTGCTGGTCTGGATGTAGGTGGATGCCGTGCGACCGGCATTCTCCCGGATAAAGGCCTTCCATTCGCTGCCCCAGCGCCGCTCCAGCTTGCCGAAGGTGCTCATGGCAGCCGAGCCGATGGGGTGCTTTTCCGTGGACACGCTGATAGTGGCACCGCCTATGAAGCCAAGTCCTGTATGGTCGAAATTGTCATCTGCCCAGTCGTCCACGATTACTCGCTGGGCGATTGCGCCGTACCAGATATTGAGATCGACAGGAAACAGCGCCGTTACACTAGCGCCAGCCTGGACGTCCCAGTGTCCGAAATAATGCCTGCCAACTTGGCCGCGATTGTTGCCAAGACCATCCGGATAGAAACCGGAACGGGACAACAGCAACAGGCGAATATTTTCGTAGGTATAACATCCGAGCAGTACGGCGCGTGCCGGCTGGAAATATTCCTCGCCATTCTGAATATAGGTGACACCTGTCACCTTGCCGGTGTTGTCGGACTCTATCCGGCGTACATTGGCGTTGTCGGTAACAGTCAGGTTGCCGGTAGCGAGCGCCTTGGGAATGGTAGACACATCCGTGGAGTTTTTGGCCCTGACATGACAGCCACCGCGATCACAATAACCGTGGAATTGGCAGCCGGGACGTCCGTCATATACCCCTGAATTGATGGCGGCAGGCGCATGGTATGGGTGATAGCCGAGACCCCTGGCCGCCGTCGTCATGCGATCGAGGAAATCACAGGAACGCAGAGGCGGCATGGGATAGTCACGCCGGCGCGGTCCTTCAAAAATATTTCCCTCAGGATTGATCTCACCCTGAATATTGCCGGCAACGCCACTTACACCCACCGCGTATTCAACGAGGTCATAGTATGGCTCCAGGTCATCATACGATACCGGCCAGTCTTCCAGGGTCGTGCCTTCGGGCAGATAATCGACGCCGTAGCGTTCGATGGTGGCGCTGCGGACCCGGAAATCCCAGGGATTGAAGCGCCAGCTCTGGGCATGGTAATGGATGGAAGTACCGCCGACGGCATTCATCATGGGATGACGTGCCGGTTGTACTGCGGTTTCCGTAGGCGAACTGCGCACGGTAGGAATTTCCTCTGCCACCTTGTTGCCGGTGGTCACGAGGGCGCGCACGTTGTTGTGGATTTCATCGGCATGGTAATCGGTCCCGGGATTCATCCAGGTGCCTGCCTCGAGGCCTATTACGTTGAGCCCAGCACTTGTTAGCGGTAACACGACTACACCGCCGGCGGCGCCAAGGCCAACTACCACGACATCGGTTTCAGGAAGCCTCGTTGCCATCGTCAGTCTCCGTCGTAGTCGCTGCCGTAGGCAGACGTGTGTAGGGGAGGCAGGCGTGAACCCATGCGCTGCATTTCTGGCGTACTCGACATCACCGCACCGGGGTAGCCGATCAGGTCCCATCCTGCATAGTTCTGGTTACCGCCATAATAGGGATCACTGAACATGCCTTCGAGGGTCAGCCGGTGCAGTCGGCTGAAAACCTGCGCCGAGTTGGCAAAGCCGTCGATCTTTCCATCTTCCATGTCACGTAACAAGGCATCCTTGCTAGCGTCGGGCAGCAGGGAAAACTCGCGGTCATAACGAAGCCTGGAGGCACGGGCCAGGTTGAACAGGCCCTCCACCAGCACGTCATTCTCGTCGCTGTTCCAGTTGGCCAGCGCATTGTTAATATAAAAGATGACGCCGGCATCGAGCGCGCCGGGACCGTTGCCATCCACGGGGATGATGCGGTCGATGAAGGCTTCAAGTATTACCCGGGCTTCGGCGGAAATGACGAGCCCAGAGGGCTGGATGGGCGTGGAACAGGATGTCGTCGCAAGGGGTATCAGGGTGGCGGATGATGCGGAGACAGCCGATTTGAGCAGTTTGCGGCGGCTGACCTGCCGACCGTCTTCAACGGATGCTTTGTCCATTGTATCCCCCGTGTCGTGTTTTTCATGAAAGTATCACAACACGAAGGAGATGTGGAACTGGTGGCAAAATGGTTAGCGTCCGTATCCCAGGGTGCGGATGCGATCCACCCGACCATCGACGAAGGTGATTTCACGCATGAACACGCGCGGACCGAAATTATAGGTCCACACTTCCACGGCTCTTGCACGGCGGAGCGGTTGTGGTGAATCAGTTCCTGGCTGGTGATATCGACGTATTAGCCGTTCCCCAGTGTCGAAAAAGTCTCGTAGCGCCGGTTGGGGATCCCGGAGCGGTAGATTGTCTTGTGCGTGGCAAAAATCGGTTCACCGCAGGCGGCGAGCACTTCGCCCTGATTGTCGCCTCGTGAGACCAGGTCACGCTCGCAGCGCAAGGCATTGGCCTGGGCCTGTGCGCCCAGAAGGACTAGGAGCATGGTTGAACCTACCAGAATGGGGTATTTACGCATGGTATATCGCATGATCGAGCCCTCCATGGACTCCAGCATACGGATTTGAATGTGAGCTGATTAAGGCTTACCCGAGGTAGCTGATCATTACGCCGGCGGCAACAGCGGAGCCAATTACCCCTGCCACGTTGGGACCCATGGCGTGCATGAGAAGGAAATTCTGCGAGTTGGCTTCCAGGCCCACCTTGTTCGCGACGCGGGCGGCCATGGGCACTGCCGATACACCGGCGGCGCCGATCAGCGGGTTGATTTGCATACTGCTGAAGCGGTTCATTAGTTTAGCCATCAGCACACCCGATGCTGTACCGATGCCGAAGGCTAAGATGCCGAGCACAAGGATGCCGAGCGTTTCCACGTTGAGGAAGGCATCGGATGAGAGCTTGGAACCCACGCCCAGCCCGAGAAAGATGGTCGTGATATTGATGAGGGCATTCTGCGCGGTATCGCTCAGGCGCTCCACCACGCCGCTTTCCTTCATCAGGTTGCCAAAACAGAACATGCCGAGCAGCGGTGCTGCAGTAGGCAGGAACAGAGCGACCAGTACCAACAGGCTGAGCGGGAAAATGATCTTCTCGCGCTGTGATACCGGCCGTAACTGGTCCATGCGAATCCTGCGCTCCTCGAGAGTGGTCAGCGCCTTCATGATGGGTGGCTGGATAAGCGGCACCAGGGCCATGTAGGAATAAGCGGCTACTGCGATAGCGCCGAGCAGGTCGGGTGCCAGGCGGGTTGACACGAAGATGGCCGTCGGTCCGTCCGCTCCGCCGATGATGCCGATGGCAGCAGCGTCGGCGAGGCTGAAATCCATCAGTCCGATGTCGGACAGAAGGATGGCGCCGATCACGGTGGTGAAAATACCGAACTGCGCGGCCGCACCCAGGAACAGCGTGCGGGGGTTCGCCAGCAGAGGCCCAAAGTCTGTCAGGGCACCCACACCCATGAAGATCACTAGGGGGAACATGCCGGTAGCTATCCCTGCTTCATATATATAGAAGAGAAGACCACCCGGGCTCTCGATATGACCGGCGGCATCGTAGACCGGCTCCGCGAGGAAACCGGCTCCCGGTATATTGACTAGGATGGCGCCCATACCGATTGGCAGGAGCAGCAACGGTTCGAATTTCTTCCGAATGGCCAGGAAGATCAGCAGTAGTCCGACAAGGACCATGACCAACTGCCCAGCCTGGAGCTGGTAGAGGCCCGAATCGCGAAATAGTTGCAGGAGACTTCTCATCAGTCGACTATTCAGTGAGCGGTGCGCCGGTGCTTAACCTATAGTCAGCAGTTCGTCACCGACCGCCACCGCGTTGCCTTCCGCAACCTTGATGCTGCGCACAGTGCCGGCACGCGACGCCTTCACCTCGGTTTCCATCTTCATCGCTTCGAGAATGATGAGCACCTCCCCTTCCGCCACTTTCTGGCCAACGGAGACGCCGACTTTGAAAATATTGCCAGCCAGGGGTGCCAGGAGGGGCTCTCCCTTGTTGACGGGGGTTGAGGATTCGCTGATTTTGGGTGGTGCCTCGCTGGTCGGTCCGGTTGGCTGGATCTGGCTGATATCGCCTCCTTCGGAAACCTGGACCACGTAGGTCTGGCCGTTAACATTGACGGAGTAGACACTGGATTCACCAGGTTTTGATTTTGTCGCTGCCGCCACCGGTTTGACTTCCTCGTCGGTGGGCGCCGGTTCGAAGGCATCCGGGTTGCCACGGTTCTTGAGGAATTTCAGGCCAATCTGAGGGAACAGGGAGTAGGTCAGTACGTCGTCTATCTCCCGTTCGCCGGTTTCGATCTTGAAGCCCTCTTCCTTCGCCTTTTTACGCAGCTCTTCTGTAAGCACGTCCAGTTCGGGCTCTAGCAGGTCGGCAGGACGACAGGTAACAGGTTCGGCGCCATTGAGCACTTTGGCCTGCAATTCCTTGTTCACCGGGGTGGCGGTGGCGCCATATTCGCCTTTAAGGATGCCGGCGGATTCTTTAGTAATGGTCTTGTAGCGTTCGCCGGACAAGACATTGATCACTGCCTGGGTTCCGACGATCTGCGAGGTGGGTGTGACCAGGGCGATGGTGCCCAAGTCTTCCCGTACACGCGGGATTTCCTTGAGCACTTCACTCATCTTGTCCGTGGCATTCTGTTCACGCAGCTGGCTTTCCATGTTAGTCAGCATGCCGCCCGGCACCTGCGCCAGCAGGATGCGGGCATCGACGCCTTTCAGGGCGCCTTCGAATTTCGCATACTTCTTGCGCACGCCGCGGAAGTATTCCGCGATTTCCGCCAGCAGCGGCAGGTTCAGACCCGGGTCGCCGGGCAGGCCCTCGAATATGGCATTGAGGGTTTCGGTGGCCGGGTGGCCGTAGGTCATACTCATGGAGGAGATAGCGGTATCGACGTTATCGATACCTGCCTCGATAGCCTTGACCAGCGTCGGTGTGGCCATACCAGTGGTGGCATGGCTTTGCATGTGCACCGGCAGGCCTACTTCCTTCTTCAGACGACTCACTAGTTCGTAGCAGACATAGGGCCTTAGCAACCCCGCCATGTCCTTGATGCAGATGGTGTCGGCGCCCATGTCTTTGAGTTGGTGCGCAAGGGTGAGCCAAGTATTGATAGTATGCACTGGGCTGACTGTGTAGGACAGCGCCCCCTGGGCATGGCCTCCGACTTTTTTCACGCCCCTGATGGCGGTCTCGAAATTGCGCGGATCGTTCATGGCGTCGAATATCCTGAACACATCCACCCCATTGGTATAAGCGCGTTCACAGAATTTTTCCACTACGTCGTCTGCATAATGGCGGTAACCAAGAATATTCTGCGCACGGAACAGCATCTGGTGGCGAGTATTGGGGATGTACTTTTTCAGTTCGCGGATGCGGTACCAGGGATCTTCACCCAGGTAACGGATACAGGCATCAAAGGTGGCCCCGCCCCAGGATTCCACCGACCAAAAACCCACCTTGTCGATCTTGTCGGCAATGGGGAGCATGTCCTCAAGTCGCATACGGGTCGCCAGCAGCGACTGGTGGGCATCTCGCAGCACGAGTTCTGTTATGCCTACAGGTGATCTATTTTCAATCATCGGAATAACCCATTCTTATCTTGGATACGTCTGCGGCGCAGACTGACATCATTTCTGCCAGTGCAGTGAGTACATCCGCAAATAACAGCAAACTCTAGCTACAAACTATTCGCGTGTTACTGCTTCGAGCGATGCGCGTGTATGGCCGCGCTGATGACAGCGAGCAGGGTTGCTTCGTCAAGCTGCCCTGCTGCTCCGGGAGTCTTGAGGACTGCGGGTTGAACAGCCCCGTATTTTTGCACCAGTGAGGACATGATAGATGTCACGATCACCAGCAGGGTCAGGAACACGAATACAGTGCCCATCCCCAGTAACATCAGATTAACACCTTCTGATATCAACGCTCCGGAATTCACTCAAAATTTCCTAGTGTCTTGATTGCGTCAAGCGTTTGCGCAAACACCACCCGCAATCGCCATAAATGCTGGTACTTCAGGCAGAAATTCCAGTGACCGCACTCTACAATAATTCCCCGGTTTTTTCCACGTGGCCAGACAGTTCCGGCACTTTATTCAAGAAGACTTTGACTTTTTCTTAACAATTTCGTGATAACCTGCCCTCTAAGAGGCGCACTGAGTCGATATGCGGTAAATTATTCCCTGGCTATACATTCGCTAACATACAGGAAACCCATATTTGCACGGCGAAACTTCAACCCTACTGACCTCTGTATTACTGTTACTGTGCACATCCAACCTGCTCATCATGCTGCTATACCGGGTCCGCATCAATTCTCTGCTGGCGTTCATAATGACCTGCGCCCTCTTGGGTCCCACAGGGCTGGCGCTCATCACCGATCCTAAAAAACTGACCGCATTTGAGGAACTCGGCTTTTACCATCGCGAACGGATGGGTTTCATGGATAGGAAAAGCGGTACCGTGGAGATCATCCATGCCGTGCGCTTGCCGCGGAAGGCCTTCGTCTATGAAAAGCAACTGCAGGAACTGAAGCCACCTGAAGGTTTAAACATTCTGGAAGTGCACCGTGACACTCTTTTCCTGGGCGCCCAGAATCACCGTGATTTTCTGCAGCACGTTGGCGACGTAGTGCTGTTACGGTTAGTCGACAGAGTGGACCTCGGCGAAAGCTACCTGCTCCGGGGCTAGGGATGTTTGTCGCGCTGCTCCTTCATCTTGCGGGCATACCCGCGCTGGGCGTTTGCTTGCTGTTCGCCACACCGGCAGAAGGCTGGCACCACATCTGGAAGCGAATGCCGCTGTTTTTAATGATGTGGCTCGCCCTTTCACTGTTCTCGCTGGTGCATATCATCGGGCATATATTGGATGAACTGCTGTTCTTTCACTATCGGCGCGTCGCCATAAAAGAACCGGTATTCATCCTCGGCATTCCCCGCAGCGGCACCACCTTCCTGCAACGCCTGCTGAGTGACGATGAACGCTTTACCACGCTCGCTACCTGGGAAGCGCTACTGGCGCCCTCGATCTTCGAACGCTATTTTTACAAGGCACTCGGCCGACTGCTCCGACCCCTGGAGAATGCCGTCATCGCCTTGCGGCACAAACTGTTTCATGGCATGGATGACATTCACCGTATTCGGCTACAGGAACCCGAAGAGGATTTTCTCCTGCTAATACCCCTCATGGCGTGCCTGCTGGTCGCCTTTGCCTGTCCGCGCGCTGGTCATTTCTGGCGCCTGGGCTGGTTCGATATGAAGCTGCCCGCCTGGTATCGCAGGACCGTAATGCTCTTCTACTCGCGCTGCCTGCAGAAACACCTTTATTATCACGGTGAGCATCTGTGCATCCTCAGCAAGAATCCATCCTTCACATCTCTCTTGCAATCACTGCTGGATAACTTTCCAGGCGCCAGGATCGTTGCCTGTACACGGGCACCCGCAGAGGTGTTACCCTCGCAGCTGAGTTCGCTACGCCCAGCCATGTCACTCCTGGGAAGCGGCAAGCTTTCACCGCAAACACAGAACACCATGATCGGGCTGTTACAACACTACTACTCTCAACTCCTGAAATACAGCCAGGAAGAGCGAATACATTTCCTGCCGATAACCCGGCTGCAATCCGACCTACCTCTTGCCATGGCTTCCCTCTTTACTTTTCTCGACATGACACAGTCAGCCGCAAGCTGGGACGCCCTTGCGCAGACCAGCGAAGACAAGCAACATTCCAGCAGTCACCGCTATTCACTCGCCGAGTTCTCCCTGACCGAGGAAATCGTCGATGACCGATTCCGGGATGTGTGGACCGCACTGTCTGCCGCCACCAGCATGGAAGGCAAGCCCTCGTAAGCATGCCGCCAATCAATATCAACCATATCCGCCTGCTGGCGATTTCCGATGCCGCACCTTCCCGCAACGGCGCCGGCGCCTACTACCTGGACCTGCTCGAACAGATGGAAGGCAAAATCGAAGACTCTGTGCTCTATTCGCCAAAGATCGACGACAAGGGCAAATGGCAGGCCGGGCTCGTACTGCCTTTGCCCGGCGACAAGACACAGAAACTTTGCTTTCCTAATCTTCGAGAGCTCAACCGGGTGTTCAGGGAATTCAAGCCCCACGTGGTCGTCATCGCGACACCCGGTGTTTATGGCATCTGCGGTGCCTGGCTGGCGCGCAAGCACAATGTGCCCTATCTCACCGGCATGCATACCTCGTTCGAACAACTGACCGAGCTGTACTGGCCGAATTCATTGCAGGGCAAGATCTTCGAATACTATTTCAAATTTTCCAACGGCTTCCTGTTCCGCCATACCCAGGCAGTACTCGGCAACGCCGAGCCAATCTTGGATCAGGCCAGGAATATGGGTGCACCAACTACCCTGCTTATAGGCACACCAGTAGCCTCCGAGTTCATTCTGCCGGCTTACAAGCCCCACAAGGGTGAATTGCAACGCTGCCTGTTCGCCGGACGCCTGGCACAGGAAAAAAATATCGGCTCACTGTTGCAGGCGGTTGAGGACTTCCCGTCCATCCAATTCAGCTTGGCCGGCGACGGTCCGCTCAGACCGGAGGTGGAACAGGCGGCAGCTCGATTTCCGAACCTGGAATACCTTGGCTGGCTAAGTCGCAGTGGCCTGCGCAAAACCCTGGATGAAAACGATGCCCTGCTACTGCCATCACATTTTGAGACTTTCGGCACCATCGCTCTGGAAGCCATGGCCCGGGAAAAATTGGTGTTTGTCTCGAGCGGTTGCGGCATCACGCACTGGGATCGGCTGTTGCCAGGCCTGATCGTCATCGACGAGTCGGGGCTCACTCGGTCCATTGAATCGGTGTTGCGTAAAACACCTGAAGAGCGGCGGGATATTGCCCGCAATGGCAACAGTCTCGCTATTGCCTGGAACGAAGACGTGATGAACCGCTGGTACCATATTCTGAAGACCATAGTACGCGACCACAACGAACAGCTCCCGTGAATCCCAGGCATGTCATCGTTTCTATCCATGACGTTATGCCACACTCAATCGGCAACGTCAGGGAACTGCTGACGAAAATAACGCACCTCTCGCCTGAATCCATAACGTTGCTGGTCGTGCCCGGACTCAACTGGGCCGACAGTGAAATCCAGGCGCTGCACGAATTCCAGGACGCCGGTTATCGCCTGGCAGGCCATGGCTGGCATCACCGAGTACGCCAGGTCAAAACGCTCTACCACCATTTTCACGCGAGACTTATCTCGCGCATGGCCGCAGAACACCTGAGCCTTTCCACCGGCGATATTGTCCGCATTATGGAAGATTGCCATGCCTGGTTTGGCGCCAATTCCCTGGCTACACCCGACCTCTATGTGCCACCAGCATGGGCGATGGGGAAAATGCCGAGGTCGCGCCTGAAAGCCATGCCCTTCCGCTATTACGAATCCACATCTGGAATTTATGACAGCGCCACCGACCGGAAGGTGCGCCTGCCACTACTGGGATTCGAGGCCGATACCTACTTTAGGGTAATCAGCCTGAAGTACTGGAATGCAGTCAATTTCGCAATGGGCAACCAAAACAGGCCGGTCCGCCTGTCCATTCACCCGCGGGACCACAAGTTAATGCTCCGTGGCTCTCTCGATCACTACCTTTCCCGGGTTGGCACGGCGTTGTCCTTATAGGGCCGTCTTTTGAAGACTTTCTTGGACTGATCAGCCTACGTTGGGATAACAGTAAAAATCAGCTTTTTCTCCTCAGAACTCGCTCGCTGATGAAATCGACGACCTGAGGAAATTGGCATGAACGAGGAAGTAATCGGCCTGTTTGTGGTCATCGTCATTTCGCCATATACAAACTGGTCGCACAGATGGTTATCTTCATTTGAACATTAAGAGCGTTTATGTACTGGAAAAGCTGGCATGCACTGTCAGAAGAAATCAAAAAGCTTTACAAATAAATTTTTCGTGCACGCCGAGTCAGCGGCTACTGGATTTCGAAAGCCAACAGAACGTTCCCGGGTCGACCGACAAAGCCAGCATTGCCAGAAAGCATGTACACCATGTTGCCGGCAACTACAGGGCCTGGCCCGTCGAACGACGCACCAACGGCCTCCACCCCATTGACCGTGTCGAACGCGCGGTTGGCATCAAAGGTCCAGATCACCTCTCCCGTCTGCGCATCGTAAACACGCATGCCGCCGTCAGCAGCCCCGGAAAAGACGGCGCCGTCGATGGCCGTCACGGCCGCCGATTGCGTTGCAGAACAGCCTGGGCCGGCCGCACACAAAAGATCCTGCGGGGGCGTGTACCAGGCACGGGCGCCCGTTTCCAGATCGATACCGTGGATACCCCCTCCTTCCGTGAAGATATAGCCGCCGACCGCCACATAGGCAAGGCCATTACCGGCTGCCGCACCCCAGACACCTCCTACCGGACTTCCCGGCCCGGCCTTGTATTGCCAGACCAGTGCACCGCCGTCGTTCGGATCAAGGGCGAAAGCCATGCCCGACTTTTGCGGGATGATCAACAGTTGCCTACCCGACGCCGTAGTGGTCAACAGCGGTGAGGCGGAAAAATCAAAATCGGGGCCTACGTCCGCAGGACAATTGGCATTGACCTCGTCGCCGCAGCCCATGATCCAGACGTCGGGCAATAACTGGTTTACCCAGACCTGTTCTCCGGTTGCCATGTCGATGGCGATCACGGCATCTGAAGTACCGGGATCAGGATCGGCGTAGGCGTTGCCGGTCGCGACATACAGAAGGCCACGGTCGTCGTCGATGGTGGGTGCGCTCCAGATGCCAACGCCAGCAGGGCCGTACAACGGCACACCGGTGGCACTGACACCACGCTGCTGCGGCTCCGGTACGGTATAATACTTCCAGATCACATCCCCGGTCTGCGCATCCAAAGCCGTGACGCTGCCACGGAAAGTGCAGCACGAATAATTAGGATTGGCGGAAGTTGATTCCTCACCGACACCGCTCATGGGCACATAGAGGACTCCTTCGTGAAGCGTGACTGCGCCGGTGCCTCGCACATTGGGATGGTCATCCACCTTCCTCACCCACAACACCTGTCCGGTCCAGGCGTTAACGGCATAGGCATTGGCCTGCGCATCCTGGAAAAAGGCGGCGTAACCCTCACTACCGTCTTCGTAGCGATAGGGACCAACTGAAACGGCACTGCGGATACCGCTTCGCGGTAGGAAGGTCCAGTATGTGCAGCCACTCTCCGCATCAAGGGAATAGAGCGCGCCAGCGCTACTGCCGACGAACACCCTGCCCGCCACTATCGCTGGCTGAGCACGTGCCTGGGCTTCGCCCGGCAGACCATAAGCCCATTTCAGACGCAGATTTGGTAGCGTATCACGGGTGATGGCGCCTCCGGCGTAACGGCTGTTGCGACCGTCAGGCCCCCAGCCATTCCAGGCCGGTGCCAAGGCCGGATTGCTGAGCGGCGGATTGCTTTCACACAGATTGGCGGTGATAGCCAGTTGTAAGTCAGCCACTTCCCTGCCAGTAATGAAGGACGCGATCACGCGCATATCGCTATCGGCCAGACCGGTTGCCTGGACACGCATCAGGCCATCGGTGAGGGCGGCGTAAATCGAATTAGGCGTAAACCGCGCCATGTCTGCTCGAGCCGGCGCATGCGTGTTGGTTTCCGGGTCCGGATTTTCATGGCAGGCGGCGCAGCGAGTGTTATACAAAGCCTCCCCATCTTGCGCCAGGCTGTATGCCCCGGCAATCAGGCCCAGGCACACAAAAAAATGGCGAATCAATCCACGCATCGATGCTTCCCCAAAAAACGAATGACTACAGGCCGACCGATGTTACGGGAATTAATGCTGGCGAGCCACCGCGTCGGCATAGACGCGAATCATGCCCACATCCGACCAGCCACCGTTGCCGTGATCGGCACCAGGTTGCAGGTCGGTAAAGCCAATCTCGTCCACCCGGCTCAGGTCAATTGAGTCAAGCAGGGTACCGCGAGTCACGGCCGTGTCCGTATTGAACACGATCCATTTCACATCGCTGACCCGAAATTCCGTGAACAGGAAATCCGACAGGGACACGATCTCGAGATCGCCGACATAGGTGGAGCCGTCCGCCAACTTGATGAACGGGCGCACCTTGTGGAAGCCGGAGGTCTTGACCTGCACCATGATACGGGCAGCGCCGGAAAAGTCGGCATAACTGTCACGATGCCTAAAGGCGAAGGTACAGCCGTAACCGCACAGGCCCGACCAGGTGTGCGGCGGATTGGCATCACTCCCCTGCACCCCATTGATCTGCATTTCCTCGTGCTTCATGCCGTAAAGCTTAAGCTCTAGGCTGGCGTTGGTCACGTCAGCCTGGGTCAGTGGATGTTCACCGTTCACCGCCATTTGCCAGGGCTCTTCGAAGAACAGGCCAGGGCGTGGCGCGGGCCCACGGCCTGGCGCGTCTGCCGCGATTGCCGCACTACCGGTGATACAACAGGTCGTGGCGAGGATTACTAATTTAAGTAGTGCTGTTACAGTTGTGTTTGTGTGTGCCATGCCTTCCCCCGGATGTTTTGGCCAGATGCGAGATATGCCAGCGATAATAGTCCCATTGCCGGGCCTTGGACAGGGCGTGTGCAAATAAAGTGATTCTTAGAACCAACCCGTTTCGCAAAGCCGCAACAATCCGACATAATAGTCTCTAAGGGATACCTACATGACACGGGGGAAGACAATGAAAATATTCAGCATCCTGTTACTGGCCTGCCTTGGCCTTTCCAGCTTCAGCGTGGCGGCCCAGGACGACATTCCTCGGCTTCCTTGGGGAAAACCGGATTTCAATGGCGTGTGGGCAAGACCCTATGTACCGAACATGCTTGCCGCCGGCAACGGTCGCAACCAGATCGGTCCAGCCGAAGAGCCGTTCACCGAAGCCGGCCGACGCAACTTCGACAACTACAATCCAACCGACGGCGACTATACAGGATCCTGCCTGCCGTTCGGCTTGCTGCGCGCCATGAACTCACCCGACCCCATCCAGTTCATCCAGACAAAAGATTACTTCGGCTATCTATACGAGCAGAACACCTGGTTCAAGGTCGTCAACCTGGATGGCCAATACCGGGGCCAGCGGCTGCCAGAAGCCTGGTATGGTCATTCCGTGGCAACCTGGGATGGTGACACCCTGGTGGTGGTCACCAACAAGTTCAATGGCAAGACCCGTCTCGACACCATCGGCCATCCTCACAGTGACCAGCTGACGGTGACCGAGCGTTTCACCCTACGCAACGCCGACACCCTGGACTACGTGGTCACAATCGATGATCCTATTTACTACACGCATCCTTGGACCAACACGCGCGTATTTGAACGGCAGACCGACTTCGACCTGATCGAGTATTCCTGCATGGAGAACAACAAGAGCCTCTGGGAGGGTCGCGTCGTTCCCCCGGACTATGAGAATTGGCATACGTACGAGACGGAGGACTGACACTCCGATTCAACCACCAAAAAAGCCTGCCACATAGCAGGCTTTTTTGCATTCCCTCTGCAAATAATTCTGGACAATGCGTGGGGCCGGCAGTAATGTTCGCCGCCCTTTTAACCAGGAGCCTACTGGATTGAACGACTCGTCCCGCCCCAAGGAAAAATTCGGCACCATCCTTGGTTACGCCCCCGGCAACGTGCCGGCCTATTCCAGCGATTACGAAACCGCCGATGACAAGGAACTGCCCACCCGACAGTCCTACCGCAGCTACTGCGACGGTGTTTACATGGGGCACAAGTGGCAGTGCGTTGAATTCGCCCGCCGCTGGCTTTACATCAACTTCGGCTATGTCTTCGACGACATCGCGATGGCACACGATATTTTTCGGCTGAAGACCGTCCGCCACATCGCTGACAATAAGTTTCTGCCCTTACAGTCCTTCTACAACGGTTCGCTGCGACACCCGGAACCCGGTTGCCTGCTAATTTGGGAGGAAGGCGGTGAGTTTGAGATGACTGGCCACGTCGCCATCGTCACCGAAGTCACGGAAGACTATGTCCGGGTCGCCGAACAGAACGTTGGTCACCGCAAGTGGCCAGAAGGCCAGAACTACGCGCGCCAGCTCAATGCAGAAGTGACAGAGGACGGTGAATACTGGATCGAGTGCTCCTTCGGTGATGCCACCGTCATGGGTTGGGTGGTCCAGACCGATGACACCGAATATGCCGAATGTGTCGACCAACCTTCGCCGGCGCTGTACAACCTGCTGTTGCAGGTGGGCAACAAGTCCGCGCGCAAGAAAAAATCCTGGCTTAACATGGCCAATCCCGACGAGGCCGCCTACGTGAAGATGATGGGCGGCAACAAGCTATCGTCAAATGAAAAGGACGAACGCCTGTTCTATCTGGCCTCGGAAACAGCGCTAGCCGAATTGCGTCGTGCCACTAACGAACTGCACGGCCTGTACATGCATGCCACCAACTACGTGCTCAAGGATGATTCCCTGCTGCGATACTTCAACATCCCTGAGGTGCTTTGGCCGAAAATAATCCAGTCCTGGAGTAACCGGCGTAACCAGATGATCACCGGTCGTTTCGACTTCGCCATGTCGCAAGACGGCTTGAAGGTGTTTGAGTACAACTGCGACTCTGCCGCCTGCTACATGGAAACCGGCAAGGTGCAGGGCAAGTGGGCCAAGCCCATCGCTGCAACGTGGGCGCCAACCCTGGCAAACGGCTACACAAGATGCTGCGTGATGCGTGGCGTCACAGTGACGTAGACAGCGTGCTGCACATCATGCAGGACGACGACCTCGAGGAAACCTACCATGCCCTGTTCATGCAGGAAGCCATGGAACAGGCTGGTATCCAGTGCAAAATCATCAGCGGAGTGGACGGACTCAGCTGGGGCGAGGACGGCTCCATCCTCGACTACGACGGCGAGAAGATCAACTGGGTTTGGAAGACCTGGGCCTGGGAAACCGCGCTCGACCAGATCCGTGAGGAATGCGGTAACGATTCGGAAAAACTCAACAAGTATAAACCCGGCGAGAAACACGATGCTGCCCCGCGCCTGGTGGACGTGCTGCTGCGCGGCGACATCATGGTCTACGAACCGTTGTGGACGCTGATCCCAAGCAACAAGGCCATCTCCCCCATCATGTGGGACATGTTCGAGGATTTCCCCTATCTCCTGGAATCCGCCTTCAGGCTCACCGAAAGCCTGAAAGAAAAAGGTTACGTCATCAAGCCCATCGTTGGTCGCGGCGGCGCCAACATCACCTTGGTGGATAGCAAGGCCGGGGTGGTTGCCGAAACCGGCGGCAAGTTCGACGATCGCGATCTCATCTACCAGCAGATGCAGCGCCTACCGAAACTGGATGACTACCACGTGCAGGTAAGTACATTTACGGCCTCAGGTCGATATGCGGGTGCGTGCGTGCGCGTTGATAACACGCCAGTCATCAACATGAAGAGCGACAATATCTGCCTGCGCATCGTCGAGGACGAGTACTTCCAGGAACTGCTCGACAACGAAGACCAAGTATTAAGGGATTAGGCGTAGGCAGTTATCGTCACAAGATGCAAAAATAAAGTTTTCAGGTCGGTAATGTCGAATGAGGTCACTGCGTGCCTATTTCGGCCTACTCATAACAATTGCGCCTTTTATCAATGCCGGTCGAGAAAGTCGAAGATCTCCGACGCGTAATCCAAGTACGCGGTGAGATGTTCACCTCCCGGCACGTCGTGGTATTCCGCCTCGACCCCACCAGACCTCAGCGCCTCAGTCACCTCCAATTCCGTTTCCCGGGTATATGCAGCATCTTCCGTGCCCTGCAGTAACATCACAGCCACTTTCCCGGCCAGGTTCCCGATCGGGTAATCGTTCGTCACTATCGGACCCGCGCTGACGATGATGGCGCTGATGGCATCCGGGTACATCGCGGCATAATGGAACACGGCGGAACCCGACGGGTTCTGTCCGTGCATGAAGATTCGTGAAGTATCCGCATTGTATTCGGCAGCCACTAGGTGCAGGACGTTGATAACGTCCTGGTGTGCCCGCGCATCGTCCTCTTCACTCCAGCCCGCACCTGGCGTGGATGGACCATTGGCACGCGCGGCCGGATAGGGACTGCCGTAATATGGCTGTGCATAACCCCGGTAACCAAGCGGTGAAATCACGATATATCCCCGCTCGCGGGCCTGGACCACCAGGTCGTTGTTGTTGCGGTGGTTGTTGTTGATGCTGGGACCTGCGCGCAGGGTGATGAGAATCGGCAACGACTGGTCGGGTGTCCAGGTTTCCGGCACGAACAGGCGGTAAGGAATGGATTCACCTGTACCGGGAAAGTCGTAGGACCTGTATTGCTCTCCAGTCTGCTGGTACATGGGCATGGCCAGATTCGGTGCAAGACCACCCGCCACCGACATGCCCGGAATAGAAACGCCTTGCGCCTGCACTAAAGAGCCCATCAACAGTAAAAAAAGCAGCCCTGAAATTCTTTTCATCTTTTATCCCCCTTTTCTTCTTTACTATTGCCTATTTTATTGCAGATCATCAAGAAAACGTGTAGCGGCTTCTGCATCACAGCGTTCGTTGGAATGCGGCAACCCCGGTCGATACACCCAGCTGGCACTCCAGCTTTGTGGTTCAGCCAGATAAACCGGGTCGGTGACGGTGCCCGAATACAGCAGCTGCTTGCCGTCGGCACTCAGTTCGAATCGCTCGAGCAAGCGCTTTTGCTCACTACTAGGCAGGCTCATGCTCAGCCCCATGCTGTGCCCGGTGAAATTGGCCGATTCGACGATCAATACATTGCCCTCCCAGCGGCCAACCGAATGTCCCAGCAGGAATTTTTCACCTGATTCCGGGTGGCCACGGCCGTCTAGCCAAACAATGCGCTGCGCATCCAGCCAGTCGATGTCCATGATCACGCGATCGTTCCGTACATCCACAGTGATCGCCACGGGGTATACCATCAGCCCCGGTGTACCAATGGGAATGCAGTCCTTGTGCGTGGTGCTAGTCGGACCCGCAGCAGCCACGGCTTTCTCGCCTGCAAGGGTCAGCGGCCAGCCGCCGGCACCGCCTAGGTAACCTACGAAGGATGACCGCGGCGGGAACCAGGTGCCAGCGAGACTGGTTGCCACGGCATCCCCGAAATCTTCGGTACTGCGCGAGCCTATATTGAGTGGGTAATATGTGTCGTCCTGCTTGTAGAGTTCGCGACCCAACAGCAGGGTGTCGGGTTTGCGCCTGCTCGGATTGCCGATCACTGTGACCGTTTCGCCCACAGCAAGATCGTCGCGGCTGAACCCAAGAGGAGCAATGACGGAAGCCGCCCCGGCCTCGACTTCCACTTCGCGCTGGGTGCCATCAGGATTGGTGACGGACAGGGTCATATAAACGTGGGGATTGCGGTAAGTGTACTCGCTGACGGTACCTGTGATCTCAATGGTGTCACTGGTATTGAAGGCTGCAGCGCTGTGATGCGCCCCCGCGCGAGTGGCAGAGAAAGCGGCTGCGAGGGCTGCTGCCATGGCCGTGAATATGACGCGATGTTTGGCGTTCATTCCGCTACTCCGTGTCAATCGCCTTGGGTAAAGTTGTAAGGATTCTAGCAGACTCTGGCCGGCTCACCACGACTCGGGGCGCCATTGCTAATTTATTGTGAAGCACTTGGCCGCATGCTAGGATTTTCGGTCTAGTCACGTCACGTCTGTGACAAGGACATGTCAAAGGGGGACAGTCTCATGTTACGCACCAGGACCTTATCCGGCACCATCCTTTTATCCTTGTTTTCCTTGCTCGCCGCCTGCTCCGGCGATGAAGCCGCGGCCCCGGCCGAAACTGCCATGAACACCTCGGCGGAGACGGCAGATGCCAACAACCTTATCGAAGGCACCGTCACCAGCGCTAACGGTCCAGAAGCTGGCGTCTGGGTTATCGCAGAAACCCATGACCTCGGCACACGCTACGCCAAGATCGTGGTCACCGATGATAATGGCCGCTACGTCTTGCCTGAACTGCCAGCGGCAAATTACGATGTCTGGGTACGCGGCTACGGGTTGGTCGATTCGGCAAAGGTCAGCGCCGCACCGGGCAGCACACTGGACCTCGATGCCGTGGTCGCCCCTGACGCCGCATCGGCCGCAGAATATTATCCCGCCGGTTACTGGCTTTCCCTGCTGGATATTCCCGGTGCCGACCAGTTTCCCGGTACCGGCCCGACCGGCAACGGTATCAGCCCGGCCATAGAACACCAGGCCGACTATATTCGCCTGGTAACTTCCGGTGGCTGCGTGGTCTGCCATCAGTTGGGCAACAAGGCCACCCGCACCATCCCCGCCATGTTCAACGGTTTTGACACCAGCGCTGCAGCATGGAGTAGGCGCATCCAGTCCGGCCAGGCAGGTGGCTTCATGACCCGCACCTGGACCGGAATGGGTATTGAACACACATCACAGATGTTCGGCGACTGGACCGACCGCATCGCTGCCGGCGAACTACCACCCATACCGGCACGTCCGCAGGGTGTTGAACGCAACGTGGTCATCACCGAGTGGGACTGGGCCGATCCTACCGCCTACATGCACGACGTGGTGTCCACTGACCGGCGCAACCCGACCGTCAATGCCTATGGCAAACTTTATGGGGCGACAGAAGAGAGTGCGGACTACCTACCCGTGCTGGATCCGGTTAACCATACAATCGACCAGTTCCCCTTGGATATGATGGACCCGAATGCGGGACCTGTCTCAGGCCCGAACGTTCAACCCTCCCCCAACTGGGGTGACGAGGCGCCGTGGGATTCCGCCGCCAACGTACACAACCCCATGATCGACCAGGATGGCCGCGTGTGGATCACAGCAAGGGTGAGAGGTCGCGACAATCCGGCATTCTGCCAGGAGGGCTCCGACCATCCGTCTGCACAGGCTTTCCCGACCCAGTTCAACGGCCGCCAACTGGGCATGGTCGATCTCGATGGCGAATACCATCACATCGATACCTGTTTCGGTACCCACCACCTGATGTTTGCCGAGGATGCCGATAACACCCTTTGGACCAGCGGTGGCGGCCAGGTCATCGGCTGGCTGAACACGCGGGAGTACCTGGAAACCGGTGACTATGAGGCTGCCCAGGGCTGGACGCCGTTCGTGCTCGATACCAATGGCAACGGCGTACGTGATGACTTCGTCGGTGCCAACGAGGCCCCGGATGCTACCAAGGACACGCAGATCTTCCCGGGCTTCGGCTTCTATTCGGTGAATCCCGCGCCAGACGGTTCCGTGTGGGGCACCATCTTGGGCTACCCCGGTGCGGTTGCCCGCCTCGTGCCTGGCGACAACCCTGCCGAGACCGCCATCACCGAGTATTACGAGCTGCCGGTTGATGCCAACGGCGACGCCATCGAAGGCTTCTCGCCTCGTGGTGGCGATGTCGACCGTGACGGCGTCATGTGGGTGGCCCTGGCCAGCGGCCACATGGCCAGCTTCGACCGCCGCAAGTGCGAAGGACCGCTCAACGGACCCGAGGCCACCGGCCAGCACTGCGCCGAGGGCTGGACCTTCTATACTGAGCCCCTGCCCCAGTTCAAGAACCTGGAGCGTCCTGGCTCCTCCGAGGGTTCCTACTTCACCTGGGTGGACCAGCACAATACGCTCGGCCTTGGCGAAAATACCCCGATCAACACCGGCAACCAGAGCGGCGCCCTGCTCGTCCTGGATGACGGCGAGTGGGTGCGCATGCGTGTGCCCTATCCGCTGGGCTTCTACACCAAGTGGCTGGACGGTCGTATCGACGATCCGAACGCCGGCTGGAAAGGCCGCGGCGTTTGGGCTACCTTCTCCGGACGCGCCCCCTTCCACATGGAAACCGGCAAGGGCACGACCAGCATCGTGTACCACTTCCAGGTCAGGCCCGACCCGCTGGCCAGGTAGAAACTGCCAATATCAAAAACCCGCCGAGAGGCGGGTTTTTTGTTCTTGTAACAAGAATATTTATTACAGCTTTAACGCGGCGGCTGCAGCCAGCGTTCGTCGACGGCAATGGGAGCGGCCAGAGTTTCCAGGAAGGCTTCCAGCTGGCGCCGCTCGAATGGCAGCAGGCGCAGGGGATTCTCGGCCTCATTATGGCCAATCATGGCGAAGGGCGCATCGTTGTAGTGTTCGATAGTGTCCGCGAGCGTTTTGATCTGTCCCTTGTGCATGTAGGGCGCGGTGCCTTTGAGATTGCGCAATGAGGGCGTCTTTAGCGCGCCGATCAGTTCTGCGCCGTCGCGGGCATGAGTAAGCTCCAGGCACTGTTCCGCATCGGCATCGCTGTACGAGCCAAGGCAATTGAAGGGATTGCTGCGCACCTGGCGCACGCCGTCGATCCTGCCGCGATCGGGCAGGTCGCCGGGATAGGACAGGATTCCGCTGTTGTGGAACTCATAATTGGTGAACAGCGGGCCGTTGTGGCATTCGGTACACCGTGCCTTACCGATAAAAAGACGTAGGCCTTTTTCCTCGTCGTTGGTGAACATTGAATCCGGATCGACATCGCTTTCCCCGAGCACGGCGGAGGCATAGGCGTCGAACCTTGTCTGTCCTGGTTGCATTAGCGCTTCATAGGCGGCAATGGTTTTTCCCGCGTTGGCAAATGTGCGATTCACCAGGTCACGATCAGATTCCGTCATGCCCTGCCATGAGGTATTCCATTCTTGCTTTAGGTTAGGTCCAGCGTCAGCTGGAAAACGCGCCGTGTCGGAAAAATCCGGCAGTTCTCCGAACAGGTTGGCATAGGTTGTTGCATATGCATCATCCGTAGTGACCAGGCGGGCGATGCGCATGCGATTACTGCCTTGCTCCTGCGGGTCCTCCAGCGGAGACAACGCCTGGGACCAGAGGCTGTCACGACGGCCGTCCCAGTACAGCCAGGGACTGTAAGCCAGTCCGACGATGCTGGGCGTATTGCGGCGCGACTGGCCCAGTGCCCTCGCCTTGTCCATGCCGTCGGTGAAGCGCATTTCAGGCCGGTGGCAGAAGGCACAGGAGATTTGGTTGTTGGCACTAAGGCGGGTGTCAAAAAACAGGGCATGCCCCATGACCGCCGCACGGGGATTATCAGAGACGAAATTGGTTGGATCCGCAGGCACAGGCGGCAGGCTGTCCAGCCATAGCGAACGGATTAAGACTTTTTCGGCATCAGTCCAGGGTGACGGTGGCCAAAATACGAGAAGCACCCAGCTGACCAGGCCGGCAAGCAGAGCCAGGCCAGTGATGGTTAACAAGCGGAAAAACCCGCACTGGTGCTGGCGAGTAACCTTTGCCGTCATAACGTCAGCGGAATCATCACAGTGTCTTTGGCTCTGCCATTGTCGATGGTCAACTCTATTTCCCAGTAGCCCATCATGTGGAAGCGCAATCCCTGCAGCAGGTAAGTGCCCTCACCGGAAGACTCGACTGTAGGCTGGGTGGCCAGGCCGTGATTGTGTTGCGGCATGCCACCCTTGATGACGATTACCTCACCGGTGACAGGCATGCCACTGCTATCGGTAACCGTCAACATCCAGCTGTGCATTCTGTTGATGGCAATCGGCTCGAGCTGGCTTTCATAGCTGACCCTGTACAGACCCCTTTCCGAGATGAATTGGTTTTCGGCTGCCTGCGTATGAGGCGAGAAGACCTGCAATGACAGCGCCAGAAGCATAATTCGTTTCCACATGTTCAATACCTTTCTAATTTTTAACTTTTCTTGCGCCGGTTCACCCACCAGTACCACCCCTGGACCAGCACCAGCAGGAGAATGAACAATGGCAGGTAACCGTAACCGATATAGCCGACCTCAAAAGGAAACACCGCGGTATAGAGCTGGTTGGTTTCCGGGTGCCGCGCCGTAACAATACCCAGGTAGTTACCTGACTCTGGGAACTCATGGCTGATAGTGTAAATGTCGGGCTGCCTGACCGGCGGTCGGTAAAAGATGGTCGCCCCGTCAATGTCCGTCTCGCTCAGTGTTTCCAGATCCTGGAGCCTGGCGAACCGGCCGAGACCGGTGATGTCCCGGATGATGCGAAAATCCACCGGCACCTGGCCGAGATCACCGTAGGTATACTCCATGACGAATACTGTTTCACCAGTGTCCGGAAGGTCTTCGCAGTAATCCTGGTGCTCACGGGACCGCGGCTGGTAAATCTTAAAGTGGGCGCTGTAAAAACCGATCTTAATAATGCATAGGTCACCCTCGGGGGTGACGCTGCCGTGACCCAGTGACTCCGATTGGAACCCAAGCAGAATCAAGATCAACAGCAATCGGCATGCATTCATTGAAAAAAGGAAAGAGGGAAACAGAAAAAACGGAAGCTCATTGTACACACATCAAAATGTGGCTTGTAGTTTTACCCCCTTTTTCCCTTGCTCCCTTGTTCTCTTGTTCCCTATATCGGTTTCTATTTCAGCGGCAGGTAGACATCTGTGATCATGTCATTTTCCCGGATATCGGGCCCAACGTTCACGTAATGGAAAAAGATGGGGAAATCCCCCAGTTCCTCGCCACTCTGTGGCAGCCAGTCAAAGACAAGGTATTCCGCCGCCGTGACATGTTCACGCGAACCCCTGTGCCGGGCCACGGCACAACGGCAGGCAGGAATGACCTTGTTTACCACGCCCTGCGGGTTTTCAGGAATGTCATCCTCCACGGAAACGCAGATGTCTATCCGGTAGTTCTCGGGGAAGGTGTTGACCGGGTGGGTGTAGTGGATGCCGAAGGTACTGCCCTGGTCAGGGCCTATCCTATTAGCCTGCCGCCACTCGATGAACTTCATCGTGGTGTCGTAGGTCCTGTGCTCGGGCCCATGGTGCTCCAGCGCGGCAACCCGGGTAGCCGGAAAATTAATGATATGCACCTGCATGATATGGCACTCCTGTTTCCTCTGATGTTGCTCATGGTAGATGGGACACCAAGTTTTCAGGCTGGGCAGCGCTGGAAAAAATCCGGCACCCGACCCAAAGTGGTGTTTTATCATGCCCCTTGCCCCTGCTTTCTTGCTACAATTGGTCCCCTAAAACTTGCCAGACGACCATATTCCTGACCATGACCAGACTCATCGGCTACCTGCAAACCGGTTTCGCCATTCTGCTTTACCTGCTCAGCGCTGTCACATTCATCGATTACATGTACTCCCTAACGATTCGTGACACTGTTACTGCAGTGGAGAACGCCTTCGGTACGCTGGTGATTTTGATTTTCATGCTGGTGCTGGCCAAATTCACCCTGGCAGCGGGCAAGAAAAAGCTTGCCGTTGTCGACGGGCATAATGATACCGGGATTTCGGTAAATACACCCCCGCACAACGAAATTGATCCAGGTCAAACAGGTGCAGGAAAAGAGTCTGAAAAGTAACGAAAAATGGCGCCGAAAAGCCCGAAATACCTTGCCCTTCAGAGGGCTATGCTTTACCATCTCGCCCCGGTTATAGTCCGGTAGCAAAGTTACCGATTCCTGATCTGGGAACAAACCTAATTTTTTATATTTTTGTTATATAAAACAAGCGCTTGTGAATTATCAGGGCGCTAAAGGCAGTATGTATTGGCTGGTAAGTGTTGTAGCTTGAGATGCCCATAAACCGCAAGAACGTCGAACTCTTTTACCACTCTCTCATCCGTCACACGGTAAGGCCTCTGCCCCCCCAGAAAAACCAGAATTCCATTGCACTGGCTGGTACAAGCGCCAGTGTTATCAACGCTTTTGTAAAATCTAATAACACCGTCTCGGCACCATAAGCAAGTTAGGCGGGTTGTAACTTAATAGGACTGGAAATCTATGGCATTCGTCGTCGCGATCGTTTTTCTGATTATCATTTCAATCGTATTCCATTTCTGGAGCCCATGGTGGCTAACAGACATTGCGTCGAATTGGACTTCGATTGACGATACCATCCTGATCACATTCTGGGTAACTGGGTTCGTATTCGTTGCTGTTAATGGCTTCTTGGCCTATTCCGTATACAAATACCGCTACAATAAAAAGCGCAAGGCCAGCTATGAACCGGAAAATAAGAAACTGGAAATCTGGTTAACAGGATTCACCGCCATAGGTGTCGCCGCCATGCTGACACCTGGACTGTTCGTTTGGGCCAACTTCGTGACCGTGCCGGAAGACGCCATCGAGGTGGAAGTGGTTGGTCAACAGTGGCAATGGAGTTTCAGGTACCCGGGCGACGACGGCATCCTTGGGACCGCGGGCGCAGAGTACGTTAGCCCCGAAAACCCACTCGGCGTGAACCCCGAAGATCCATACGGCCAGGACGATTTGATCGTCGAAACTAAAGAAATGCACCTGCCATTAAACCAGCCAGTGCATTTATTGCTGCGTTCCAAGGACGTGCTGCATGATTACACTGTCGCACAGTTCCGCGTGAAGATGGACTTGGTACCAGGCACCGTAACCTACCTGTGGCTGGAACCGACCAAGGCTGGCCGTTACGACATCCTTTGTGAAGAACATTGTGGGCTTGGCCATTTCGTTATGCGCGGGTCTGTCGTGGTAGAAGAACAGTCCGACTATGACGCGTGGCTAGCCACACAGCAAACCTTTGCCCAGACTCAGAGTGCAGCCATAGGTAATGCTCAGGCGGGCCAAGCTAACTACGCCGTCTGTTCCGCCTGTCATGGTGCCAACGGTGAAGGTAATGTCGCCCTTAATGCCCCAAGACTGGCTGGCCTGCAAGGCTGGTACATCCGCCAGCAAATCGCCTATTACAAGAACGGCGTGCGTGGCACAAACCCCGGTGACACATATGGCGCACAGATGGCCCCAATGGCCGCTACTCTGGCAAATGAGCAAATTCTCAACAACGTGATCGCTTACATCGATACCCTACCGGACACTGCGGCACCAGAAACCATTACCGGTGACCTTATCAACGGCATGGACCTTTATCAGGGCAAGTGCTCAGTATGTCACGGCGAGCAAGGTCAGGGCGTATGGTCGACCCATGCCCCGCGACTTGCTGGCATGACTGACTGGTACCTCAAACGCCAGCTGGAGTACTTCAAAAATGGCGTGCGTGGGACTCATAGAGAAGACCAACTTGGTTACCAGATGACACACATGGTTTCCGCCCTTGCCGATGAACAGGCGATAGATGACGTGGTCGCTTACATAAATACACTGCAATAAAAAAAATTAGTCCAATAATGCTTACTCTGCATTATCAGAATTAGACATAAAGTAACAGGCCGGCCTGCCCGGTCTGTTGAAACGAGGAGATAGTAATGGCTTATATACCCATAGCGGATCAGACCGATGAGATGCACGATCCGCACAGCTTTATCACCAAGTACGTCTGGAGCCAAGACCACAAGGTCATCGCTATCCAGTATGGCGGCATTGCAATAGCCGTCGGCCTGATTGCACTTGTGCTGTCCGTATTGATGCGCTTGCAGCTGGGTTATCCAGAGGATTTTGCCGTAATTGATCCAGCCGATTATTACCAGTTCGTGACCATGCACGGCATGATCATGGTCGTTTACCTGCTGACCGCACTATTCCTCGGGGGGTTCGGCAATTACCTGATTCCGCTGCAGATCGGCGCACGTGACATGGTGTTTCCGTTCATGAACATGCTTAGCGTGTGGGTCTACTTGCTGTCTGTCATCATCCTGCTGGCCAGCTTCTTCGTCTCAGGCGGACCAACCGGCGCCGGATGGACACTGTACCCGCCTCAGTCGATCACCGGGGGCACACCGGGTGCCGACATGGGTATTGTGCTGATGCTGGCATCTCTGGCTGTATTTATTGTCGCGTTCACCATGGGCGGCCTGAATTATGTGACCACCGTCCTGCAGGCGCGTACCCGCGGCATGACACTGATGCGCATGCCTTTGTCTGTATGGGGCATTTTTGTTGCCACGGTTCTGGGGCTATTCGCGTTCCCGGCCCTGTTTGTCGCTGCCATCATGATGACCTTTGATAATCTGATAGGCACCAGTTTCTTCCTTCCCGCTATGGTTTCACTGGGCGAAACCTTGGACCATAGCGGCGGCAGCCCGGTTCTATTCCAGCATCTGTTCTGGTTCTTCGGTCATCCAGAAGTGTATATCGTCGCCCTGCCCGCTTTCGGCCTAGTATCCGACGTACTCAGCTGCCACGCCCGCAAGAATATCTTCGGCTACCGCATGATGGTATGGGCGATCATCGCAATCGGAGGCCTTAGTTTTATCGTGTGGGCACACCACATGTATGTCTCCGGTATGAACCCCTACTTCGGTTTCTTCTTCGCTTTCACTACACTGATCATTGCGGTCCCGACTGCAATTAAAGTTTATAACTGGGTACTGACCCTGTGGGAAGGCAACATTCGCCTTACGGTGCCTATGCTTTTCGCCTGTGGCTTCATCTTCACATTTATCCATGGTGGTTTGACTGGCATCTTTCTTGGCAACGTAACTGTTGACCTGCCACTTTCTGATACTTATTTCGTAATCGCACATTTCCATATGGTGATGGGTGTATCACCGGTATTGGTGCTGTATGCCGCGCTTTACCATTGGTTCCCAAAAATGTCAGGACGGATGTTCAACGTCACTCTAGGCAAAATCCATTTCTGGGCGACTTTCTTTGGTACTTATGCCATTTACTTGCCCATGCACTACCTGGGTATTATGGGCTTGCCGCGTCGCTACTATGCCATGGGTACCACCGAGTTTCTCCCGGACTCCGCCCAGGCACTTAATGCCAACATCACATTGGCCGCCATATGGGTCGCCCTGTTCCAGTTGGTATTTATCTTCAACATCATCTGGAGCGTGTTCAAGGGTAAAAAAGCCGATCCAAATCCCTGGGAGGCCACTTCTCTTGAATGGTTCACACCTGATAATCCACCTAAGCATGGCAACTGGGGTCCTGAACTGCCGACCGTCTACCGCTGGGCTTACGAATACAGTGTCCCTGGTGTGAAGGCTGACTTCGTGCCGCAGAATATGGCGCCGGAAGAAGTGGTAATGGAAGATCCGAACGCCAAGTATGTAGGCCACGACGGTTAAGCACCAATGAGCCTACTTAAGAGCATTTTCGACAAGCCCTGGGATTACCAGGGCGAAGACCCCAGCCTAAAGGGGAAAGAGCTTGCGGAGGGTATGCATCCCAAACGCATCGCCCTGCGCATGTTCCTAGCCGTTGTTTTTGTACTGTTTATGCTCTTCATCGTAGCCTATTTCATCCGCATGGAGCTGGATGACTGGCGGCCGCTGCCCGAACCTGGGCTGCTCTGGCTTAACACTGGCATGCTAATGATATGCAGCATCGTTATGCAATGGACGCGGAGTGCTACCCTGAAAAGTATGAGCGAGCAGGTCAAGTGGGGCATGCTCGCTGCTGGCGCGTTTACTCTGGCATTTATATTTGGCCAGCTTAGTGCATGGGAGGAACTCAATAACGCAGGTTTCTACCTTTCAAGCAACCCAGCGAATTCCTTCTTCTATGTCCTCACCGGCCTCCATGGATTGCATATCCTTGGGGGCCTATGGGTGTGGACCCGCTCAACAATCAAAGTGTGGAGCGGTATTGAAATCAAGGCTGTTAAATTGAGCGTGGAACTATGTGCTGTCTACTGGCATTTCCTCCTGCTCGTCTGGCTAGTTCTTTTTGGATTATTGTCGTATACATAACTTATAAAAAAGACTTCAACTTTATAATTTTAGGATGTAACTATGAGTGGAGAATCACTTACCCTGTCTCAGCATGGGAGTACTATGGTCGAGGACTGGGGCAACGACAAACAAACCTTCCATGTGCCTTGGGGCAAGGTGATGATGTGGATATTTCTAGTGTCCGATACCTTCATCTTCAGCTGCTTCCTTATCAGCTACATGAATGTGCGCAGGACTACCACCGAGCCCTGGCCCTATCCAAGCGAGGTATTCGCACTGGAATTATTCGGCAACACCGTGCCACTCATCCTGATAGCGATCATGACGTTCATACTCATCACCAGCTCAGGCACGATGGCATTAGCGGTGCGTGCCGCGCAGCACAAGAATAAACCACTGATCTTTAAATTGATGTTTGTCACCGCCCTGTTTGGCGTGAGCTTTGTTGGTATGCAGGCTTTCGAGTGGTCCAAACTAATCGCTGAGGGCGTTCGCCCTTGGGGAAATCCCTGGGGCGCTCCTCAATTTGGATCTATATTCTTCATGGTCACAGGTTTCCACGGCCTGCACGTGTCATGTGGTGTAATTTACCTATTGATCGTGGCAAAGAAAGTATTAAACGGACACTACGACAAGAAGAACGACTACTCCATAGTTGAGATTGCCGGTCTATATTGGCACTTCGTTGACCTTGTATGGGTATTTATCTTTGCATTCTTCTATTTATGGTAAGCCCTACTTTCGAACACAAAGGGCTTTGTCAATCCAATATGAGGTCATAAAACTATGTCAACCGCACAAACAAACACAGCAGAGGCTGGCGGCCAGGAACACCCGATCGGGGTTTACCTTAAGGTCTGGATCTTGCTGTTCGTCCTCAGCTTTTTCTCTTACCTTGTAGACTATTTTGACTTACAGGGAATGTTGCGCTGGACGCTGATTATTATCTTCATGCTCCTCAAGGCTGGTTTCATCATAGCCATTTTTATGCATGTCATGTGGGAGCGCATGGCACTCATCACCGCCATCTTAGGGCCACCCGTGTTACTACTATTCCTGATTGGCTTTATGATTTCCGAAGGTTTTTATGTCTTTGGTACCCGCGTTGACTACATGGGACGCCCCGCTGCAGCAGAAAGAAACCATGTGGTGCATGAGGAAGGTGGTCACGAGGAAGGCATGGAAGCAGGCCACTGAGCTCGATTCCAGTAACACAACTAATTCAGATACAACATCATGCTAACTGACAATGAAAAACTGGAGCAATACGAGGAAGGCAGCGACAGCGATGCAGATGCCTTTGCCGTGATCATGATCATTGTGATCATTGGCCTCGCCATTGTTCATTACATCAATTCCTGATTGCATCACAATCAACTCGCGACACCCGGGGCCGGCTTATGCCGGCCCTGTTTTTCCAGCATATAAATAATTGTTTTAACCAACAAACTAATAAACATGCCACGTTAATGTGCATCAAGCCCGACGCCTGCCCTGCGTCCCTACACTGCTTACAACATCAAAACAAACAGATAGGTATAAAGCATGCTATTCGTAATTTGTGGGATCCTGTCTGTCATCACCGTAGCCGGCATCATTACCAAACTTGCCGACATAGCCTCTCAAACAATTCACGTCAGTGCTTACGCAAACGCCTCACCCTCTCCCGGCCGCATCCCTTTCAATCAAGGGAATAACGGCTTGCTCTATTATCTGCCCCACGTTAATCCACCCCTATCTTTGTGGCATAATAGCCGCTCCTGTCGCTTAGCAGCCCTAAACTCACAGATCCATGAAAACCAGAACAATCACGTTTGGTGAACTAGAAATCCGGTTCAACTGGTTCGTCGCTCTTTTTGTCCTGGCTGCCTTAGGTGGTCTGGTCAGGCTGGGTGTGTGGCAGCTTGGCAGGGCCCAGGAAAAAATCGATCTGCAGGAAACCTACAACGAACAGGGATCTGAAAACCCCCTGCCCATCGAAGAGGTTGGCATGTCTGGTCTCGAAAACGATGCCCGCATAATCCAGAACTTGCATGTCTCCCTGGACGGGCAATATCTAAACGAAAAAACATTGTTCCTGATCTACGTAACCTACCAGGAAGCGCTCGGTTACGAGGTCGTGACGCCTTTCAAACTGGACTCATCGGACAAGGTGGTGTTTGTCAGTCGTGGCTGGGTACTCGCCAGTACCTATGAGGAGTTGAAGTCAAAGGTGACACCTATAACCGGTCCACGCACCATCAAAGGACAGCTTTTAGTTCCTACAGAAAAACAGGCTGCCCGCACCAACGATATAGATTTGTCGACGCCCCGGTGGCCCCTCGAGATCCGTTATCTCAATACCTTGGAACTCGCTACCCTATTCGAGGAAAGCATCTTTCCCTATGAAGTTCGCCTGGACGAGGATCAGGAAGGCCTGTTCATACGCCACTGGCCCACTGTCTACGTGGACACCGGTCGGAATTTCTCCTACGCCCTGCAGTGGTTCTCCATGTCCATTGCCCTACTCATAGTCACATTCGTCCTCAGTAGCAATATCTTACAAATCATGAACAGGCGCTCAAAGCCACTGTAAACTCGGGCTATCCGGTTTATATTGAGTATGCATGATGCCATTGCTATGCTTTGACGCAATTGACGGTTTGCCTAAACCAAGGAGAGACACATGCGCCGATTACAGATCCTTCTGACCCTGTCCGTGCTGTCCACTACTTTATCCACTACCCTGTTTGCCCAGGACATCCAGCAGCACGTGCAGCGCGCCATGGCAAGCGACATCCGCACGACAGAAGAAAAGGCCCGCGACCAGTACCGCAAACCTGCAGAGGTGCTGGCCTTCTTCGGGCTAGAAGAAGATTTGCGCATCATCGAGATTTGGCCGTTCGGCGGCTGGTACACCAAGATTCTGGGGCCAGTATTGCGTGACAATGGCATGCTCTATACCACCCAACCGGATCTCGGCTCCTACAGCGATGCCCTGGAACCTACCCTGGAGCTTCCCGGTATGGATCGCGTCGTCAAACTGGATTACAACAGCCGCACCAGGACTTCCGACAGGGATATGTGGATCGGTCCAGGTGGTGATTGGCGCGTCGAACCCGTGGATATGGTGCTGACCTTCCAGAATTACCACAACATGAACTATGACGACCGCATGGCGCTTAACGAAACCATCTACAATGCCCTGAAACCCGGCGGCACCTACGGTGTTGTTGACCACACCCGCCGCCACAACGAACCCGGTGCCCGTTTCAATGGCCGTCGTGTTGATCCTGTACTAGCGATCAAGGAAATCCAGGACTCTGGATTTTTACTCGAAGACTACTCTAACCTACTTTATATGCCCGATGATCAATTAACATTGGAAGTGGGCCAACCAGAAGTCAGTGGCAAATCTGATCGGTTCGTGTTGAAGTTTCGCAAGCCACAATAACTTTTCTGGCAAGATTAAAAAACTAAACGCAGCTGAAAATTTAGAGATTAGTTCGCACGCCATATGAATTCAGTGTCAGGGGTTATAGATTAACACACTGCCTATTTCAGTTGCCGATCTGATTGCAATACATATAGCCCCTGAGCACTCCCAGCACACCTATTATATTGGGTAAGTTTTTCTAGGTGTAATAATCGCGCCTCTTATAGGCGCACACGGACTGCGTTTCACCACAGAGCTAAATGTTTGCTAAATTACATTTGCGATTTTCTGCTCCAATATAAAATGCTGACTGCGCCATACGCCCCCCCAATCAAGCTGGGTTTTAAACCAATCTTGGACTACAGGGTACTCCGGCAGAATGCTCATGTATGTGACCTTGGCTTTTGTCTTTTTTAAGAAGATCATGGTAATTTGAGAGATATTGAGCGAGAACAAGCTGCGCACTTCTCTTTTTGTAATAGATACGTGGACTCACGTTATTACAAAAAGATTTATAAAAAGATTTTAGAAATGCTATAAGATAAAAACTAGAAATTGCGCTCTGAATTTCGGTGAATTATTCCCGGCGTAAAAGGAACGTACCGATTGTGCCAGCCTGATTCCAGGTTCCGGTCAGAGTACGGTTGGCAGATCCAAGATCATTCTCGTTCAACGCGCCGTCGATTACTGTAGTAAAAGACGTTCCTGATTGATCAACTCCGGTGCCTTCCAAGTGCACCTTCCACCCGTTGGCGGAATCCAACATTGCTCTGTTGATACTAACCTGGTCTGGGAAACCCGGATTGATGTTGCCACTGAGAGAGGTATTACGCCAGATCAGTTCCATCACAACCTGGTGCCGCTCACCGTTTTCTGGTCCCCAATCTCCTAGCCAGATTCCGTCCAACGGATGCCCCTGCTGAGCATTGGCTGATGATGCCAGCAGAAATAGAAGAGCTAACAGAGTCATAATATATTTCATAGGAGCTATCTGCATCTTCAGTATTCAGGGAATAATTGAGCTGGTTCTGTCTATGCCCGAGCTGCCTTCTCCTACCATCAGCTCCTGGGCTAAGTTTCCGTCCTGACACAGAAATTGGAAGGATTCTCGGTCTGACCTCCAGTGCATGAGCATACCCGTAGAAAAAGGTGCGGTGTAAGCTCCCGGATCGTCTACAATCATTTGATAGCTAAAAGTTTCAAAGTTCAGTCTGGTAATTTTTTCAGTGACATGAAGTTTGGTTGTATTTGGTAGACCATAAGCATCGATCCAGCCCCTTTCATTAAAGCCTACTGTGTCAATTATTAATACATCATCTTCCCAGCGTCCTACTGAATGGCCACCATAGCTAGGGTCCATATCTGTCGGATGCGGACGTCCATCCATATAGATGGTTCGAAAGCCATGGAACCCACCTGTGAAAAAGATATATATCTTCTCTTCGTCGATGGCCTGCACAATGTCAGTGCCATAGGGCACAACAATATTGCGGTATGCACCGGTAGGTTTACAGCGACCATAGGGCTCGATTTCATGTTGCTGGCGCCATAAATATAGCTCCCGTGCCCAAGGCTGGAACGGTACATCAGTGAAAAGAGGCTTCAACCCTGAAGGATCGGGAGAATCCCAGCGATTTATGTTGCGCAGGGCAGCGTGTTCCTTAATATCAGGTACTACTGAGCGATAGTCACCGCGGTTCCAAACACCACTCTCTCCGGGTGGGGCTTCAAAACTTATATCGCCATTTGGTAGACGGGGTATCGGCCGAGCAGACTCAGACTGCTGTGCAGACAAATGTAATGGAAGTGCTGATAACAGCAGAGTTACAGCAAGTTTGGTATGAGAACGCATTTGGCTTTACTCCTGCATAATCAGGATATATTTTTTATGATGTTATGGTTAACGTCCATCCGTTTCGCTTGAAGCTGCACCCAGTTTTAGCCCGGTATCAGCCCAGGTAACAGAACGTGCATTCATACGCGCACTGCCATCGCGCGCCAAAGATCCACTCACGATGATTTCATCACCAGTTTTTAATGTATCCCGATCCCAACCTTGGTTACGAACCTGCTGGGGAGCACCCATTTCGAAACCCCAATTCACAAGCTTTCCCGTTTCATCAGGCACGTTGAGGTAGATCCATACGTGGGGATTAGTCCACGCAATGCGAGTAACGCGGCCCTGAATAGTAATTGGCTTGGCGGCGTCAAATTCTGCAGCAAAAGAGTGGTGCGCCAAGGCGGGCATTGAATTAGCAACCATAGCGGCAGTTATTGCAGCGGCTGCGAGCATTTTGATCGAAGCTTGCATTGTCATTTCCTCCGTTTATAAGCCCTGTTTGTAAAGCCAAAAACCAAGGCGAAATTATTATTACGTTTAGGGGCGATTATCTTGGCAGAAATATGTTGGTAGTTCTGCATTCGGCACCCATTTCATGTCCCAGCTGGCAGTCCATGTCCGTGTGTAGGCACCAGGATCGTCGATTGTTACTTCATAATGCAATGTATTCTGGTTTGGTCTTGTATACTTTTCAATCAAATGAAGCTGGGAAGTATGTGGAAGACCGCCATTGGAGAACCAGAACTTATCGTTGAAGCCAATACTATCGATGACCAGCGTGTCACCCTCCCACTGCCCCACGGCATGTCCCCAGTAAACTGGATCATTTGCACTGCCTTCAGGTAGGCCCGTCTGTTCGCGGCCATCAAGGAATATTGAACGCCAGTTCTGGTTACCGGCACCCCAGAAATTACGGATGCGTTTGTGTTCGCGTTCTTCGAGCAATACAACACCATAGGGGCGCTGCCAGATACGTGGACCTGCCTGAGTTTTACAGTCGACAAACATTGGATCATCACGCAGATAATTGCGTTGGCGGTATTTGTAAAGATCCAAAGCCCAAGGCTGAAATGGTGCAACCTTGCTGGCATCTGCTATTTCCTGCAGCATACCGTTACCATCCATTGGAACGCTTACACCGTCTTCAACAAGAGATAATTTTGAAGGGAAATCCCAGTAGCCGCCAGTTTGTCCGGGCGGTGTACCTAGACGTGGTTGGCCATCGGGCCAGCGCGGAGTAGGCGTATTAGGGTCGTTGTAAACCGGAACCTCAGCAGGCGTCACGGTGAAAACCCGCTGGCCGCTGGAAACAAGCGTAACATTATCTCCCCAAATCTGCCTGCTGCCATCACGTGCAATTGTGCCGGTAATGGTGAGTATATCTCCGGGTTTTACCGTATTTGAGGTCCAGCCGCTACGACGAAGGTCGATAGTACTTTCGAGCTCAACTGCCCAACTTTGAGTAGCTCCGCCGTTTTCCACTTCAATAAACAGGTGAACATGTGGATTTAGCCAGTCAACTTTGGACACGCTGCCACGAAGTGACATGGTTTTATCAGGATCAAACTTTGCCCCCACCACATGGTGTGCAGATACTTCTGCAGTGCTTAGTGTGAGCCCGGTAAGCATGCTAAAAAGAGTAGCTATGGTGACTTTGGTCTTGCTAAACATAATGCGTTTCTTGCTACTTAATTTGGAAGACATATTTCTAAACCTACTGCCGCGTGATACTGAAATCCCCGTCTTGGCCATTCACTTTCCAACTGCCGGAAATTGTCCTATTGTAGGTGCCCAAGTCATCAATGGTGCCTTCGGCTTCATATGATACAGTCGTTCCTGAGGAATTACGCCCCTCGGCAACAAAGTGAAGGCTCCATTTCATTGGATCCACGCGACTGGAGACAATCGGGATAGAATTAGCACCTGGATTAACAACGCCGGTCACCTCGCTGCCGTTCCATTCCAATATTACTACAACACGATGTCGAATTGAGTTGTCGACACTCCAGTCACCGACCCAACTGCCCGACATTGGATGTCCCTCTTGAGCAGATATGTAGCCTGCAAGCATCAAACTGCAAACAAATATAATTGGCTTAAGCCAGGACTTACCCCCCAACGACATTATTCCTCCCGAAATACTGTAGATTTAAGCATAAACAGCTCAAACTGGAACTAAATCAATCAGATATCATTATTAATAATTTATTTCAACTAGAATTTAAAATAACTGACCATAAGATATATTTATACTTGGCCTTGGATCTTGGTCAGCAGCTAATCTTCCATAACTTATACATTAACGGGAGTAACTTTAGGTTAAGTAAAGAGCGACAAACTAGTAGCACTAATTCTCATGTATGGGGAGGGGATCTGGGGCAGCAAAATAACACAGCATTTCGTCAAACCATAAGCGGACCTCTCGGATCAGGCTGAAGCATAAGAAACTTCATTAGCTTTTTAAGGCAAGACATAAGTCTGGAATTTAATCACTTAGCAAGTGTTTTGGTTGTATACATATATGTGTAAAGTTGCATTCAAATACAAAGATTACTTCTAAAAGCGATATTTGATATTTCACGCAGAAGATACAGCAACCCTCCTCAAAACTTCTTTCTCATTGATATATAATTTTGTGCATCACTAAATGGGAGTAAGTACAACCCACCATTGCTATCAAGGCACAATCCGCAATTCTTTGTTTGCACCAAACCTCTTATGAATCTATAACTAGAATTGATCAGTAGTGAATGTTTAGTTTCCTAAAGTAAATAGGAACCAATCTTTTTTGAAGGAGTATGTCTTTGTCTCGTTGCTGCTTGATACTTGGCGACCAGTTGTCAATTGGTTTGTCGTCAATTAAAGATCTCAAGAGAAATGATACTGTTCTTATGGCAGAGGTTTGGTCAGAGGCATCATATGTTAAGCATCATAAGCAAAAAATCGCGCTGGTCTTTAGTGCAATGCGCCACTTCGCCGACTCACTTCGACAGACCGGTCGTGATGTGATTTATGTCAAATTGACAGATAAAAACAATACTCAGTCTCTGGCAGGTGAGGTTGAACGTATTCAGAAACAGCTGAAATTTGATTCGTGGCTTATAACTGAACCTGGTGAATGGCGCTTAAAAAAAGAGTTTGAGGGGTTGTCTGAGGTAATTGGGGTCCGGTTTGAAATCCTTCCAGATGATCGTTTCATTTGTTCGCATGATGAGTTTAATAGTTTTCTAAAAGGCAGAAAGCAGCTTCGTATGGAGCACTTCTACCGAAAAATCCGTCAATCAACAGGCTTATTGATGGAGGGCAAAGATCCAATTGGTGGCAAGTGGAATTTTGATCATGACAATAGAAAAGCGTTTGATAAGCAGACGGCGCCTATTGCTCCGAAATGGCCACTAGACCCAATTACCTTAGAGGTAATTGAGTTAGTTAACAACCAATTTGCTGACCATTTTGGCGTATTAAGTGAGAACCACTTTAGGTGGCCTGTTACGCGAAATCAGGCACTTGAGATGCTACAACATTTTATTGATGTGCGATTAATTTCGTTTGGCGATTTTCAGGATGCAATGGTTTACGGGGAGGACGCACTATTTCATAGTTTAATTTCCACCAGTTTGAACTTGGGACTTTTAAACCCTATTGAAATATGTCGTAAAGTTGAAGATGCATACCATGAAGGAAAGGCACCTATAAATGCAGTAGAAGGCTTTATTCGACAAATAATTGGTTGGCGCGAATATGTGAGAGGCTTGTATTGGGCATATATGCCAGATTATAAAAATAGAAATACGCTCAACGCATCCCTGCCTCTACCTGAATTTTATTGGGATGAGTCAAAGACAGACATGGCATGCATGTCAGAAGCGATAAGAAATACACGTGAAAATGCCTATGCACATCATATTCAGCGACTTATGGTGACAGGTAACTTTGCACTTATAACCGGCTGTTCGGTGGATTCTGTTTGTGAATGGTATCTTTCTGTCTATGCGGATGCCTATGAATGGGTAGAGCTACCGAATACGCTTGGAATGGCGCTTTATGCTGACGATGCTGTGATGGCCTCAAAGCCCTATTGTTCTAGCGGAAAATACATCGACCGTATGAGTAATTATTGTAAAGGCTGCCGTTATCGTGTGAAAGAAATAGAGACTAAAATGGCTTGTCCATTTAACTATCTGTACTGGGATTTCTTAATTAAACATCGAGATCGGTTTAGCTCAAACTCCAGAATGGCGATGGTTCTCAAAAACATTGACAGATTTGGTGAGGAAAAAAAGAAGGCTATCAGGTCGCAAGCAAAAGCATTTCGGGATCGCGTTCTAACTGAAGGCGGAGATGCAATTAACGCATCCCAGGTGTCACTATTATGAAACCAAAATGAAATGCAGTAGTAAAAGGAGATTTATTTAGGAAAACTCTCTGCATGAAATCAGATTTTGATTTGCTAAAAAAGAGAGTAGCAGTAAGAATCTGTACATTATTGCAATCTATATTTCTCCTGAAAATGCATAACTAATGAAGCCAGATATTATTGTTTGTCTTGTGAGAGACACATGCCGTATCTCAGACAACCCATCGCTTTTACGAGCAAACCTCCTAGCAAAGTCTAAGGGCGCAATAATGGTTCCATTAGCTTGTCTTGAACCTAGACGCTGGGCTGGCAACCAATATGGATTACCTCGAATCGGTATGCATTGGTCTAAATTCCGTGCCGAGTCACTCAGATCGTTACGTTACGACCTCATTAGAGCCGGATCTGGACTTTGGATAAGTAATGAGGATCCCGTCCATGCAATCAATCGAATAAATTTGGAATTCACAATCAACGCTGTAGTCAGTGATGTACCCATTGCCACTGAAGAACGACTTGAATTAGAACGTCTTCAAATCGAGGGTTATCATTGTGAAATAGTCTTTACAGATGATCTCTTTCGGTTTGAGCAATTACCCTTTTCACTAGATACGTTACCAGAGAGCTTCTCAAAATTTAGGAAAATAATCGAGAAAGGTTCAGGCTTGTTGCCCGATAAACCGAGAGAAATCTCTGATTTCAGTTCCTGTACAGTACAACCTTGGCACGATCCTCCTGAATTAACCACAATATTAGATTATCAGATAAATGATCACATCGAAGTGTCGGTCAAAGGGGGTGAGTCTACAGCAATTACATACTGGAATTCATATTTAGATGCTAAGGCTTTATCTCATTACAAACTCACTAGAAATGCGTTTTACGGAGCCATGCAATCGACTCACTTATCGGCCTGGTTAGCGCATGGATGCATCTCAGCTCGTAAAGTTTGGTGGGACATAATTAATTACGAAGCAAGCGATGGAGCCAATGAGTCAACTTATTGGCTGCGTTTCGAATTACTCTGGCGCGAGTATTTCAGATGGTACTCACGTGCGAATGATTGGAAACTTTTCAGGCGTAAAGGCCCGAATGACATCGCAATCTCAGGTAACCATGACAAAGAGCGGTTTAAGAATTGGATTTTGGGGAAAACAGGTTGCGACATTGTTGATGCCGCCATGCGTGAGCTCAAACATACCGGCTGGATTAGTAATCGAGCACGCCAACTTGTGGCTAGCTATTTAATATATGAATCCAATCTCGATTGGAGACTTGGCGCGGCATATTTTGAGAGCCAGCTTGTAGATTATGATGTTGCAAGCAACTGGGGTAATTGGACGTATATTGCAGGTGTTGGAGCTGATCCTAGAGGTGGGAGGATATTTAATTTAGATGATCAAGCAGATCGGTATGATTCTGATCAATCGTATCGAACACGCTGGCTGGCATGAGCACTGAGACGCTTCTCACTCTAGATCAGTGATTAGTGGCTTTCCTGTAGGAGTTGGTCCTTAATTCTCATACAGCAATGGTTGACGATAACTCCGTGCATGCCGTCTCTTATGGTTCGTGGAGGTAATTAACCGAAAGCGCAAATATACCTATATTAATTTATGTAACACCTCTCCTACTCTTAAGCATATATTCGATCTAAGTGAGATATACATGTAACTAATGATTAATATATGAGTATTTCTATAGAATGGCGCACTCGGAAGGATTCGAACCTTCGACCGCTCGGTTCGTAGCCGAGTACTCTATCCAGCTGAGCTACGAGTGCATTTTTCGTGGAAATCCGGGCAATTTTAGCCCGATTTTTGAAGGAATGCATTTTCCAGTATTTGCCCGTTTAAGTCAATTTCAATGGGCTAATATCCAGCAATTTCAACGACTTTTCTAGCTATGCCGGTATAATGGCCCGCCTACGGCATATACTTGTAAAAACAATGACCTAGGTATGATCTTACAGGACATACAAACCGACCAGCTCAGCCTGGACCGCCTTGAAATTCGCACTGGCGAGTGCTGGGCTGTGCTTGCCCGTAACGGCTCCGGCAAGCAAATGCTCACAGGTGTCATCACTGGTGATACCCAGCTCAGGAATGGCTCGGTGAGTCACGACTTTACTAAGATCGGGGTCCTATCCTTCGAGTCCCAGCAGGCCCTCTACGAGGCAGAGCTGAAGCTGGATGACAGCGACTTTATGGACCGCCTCGATCCCGGCTCCACAGTGCGGAAGCTGCTTGGTCTGCATGGGGGCATTCCCGATTCCTTGGCGTTTCTCGGTCTGGACAAGATTCTCGACCGCGGCTACCGCCTGCTCAGCAGCGGCGAAGGCCGCAAGGCGCTGCTGGCGCGCATCATCCTCCAGGAGCCCGAATTCCTGGTGCTAGATGAGCCATACGACAGCCTTGACCTGCAGACACGGGCTGAACTGCAAAACTTCTTTGCTAGGCTGCTGGCCGAGGGCAAAACGCAGCTGCTCTTCCTCTTCAACAAGGCTGATGAGCTCAGCGAATGGCACACCCATGTCGCCATCATCGAACAAGGCGTACTCGTAGCCCACGGGGAAAAGGAAGCCGTGATGGACAATCCCGCCGTCACCGCCCTGCTCAGATTCGATCCCGCTACCATGCCTGACTGGCCGGCCGACTTACCCCGCCGCGAACCGGGCGATCCCCTTGTGCACCTAAGCAGAGGTAGCGTTCGTTACGGAGAAACCGAGATACTCAGCGATATCGGCCTGGTGGTGAATCAGGGTGACCATACCCTGCTCACCGGAGCCAACGGCTCGGGCAAATCCACGCTGCTCAGCCTCATCACGGGGGATCATCCGCAATGCTACGGCAACGACCTCTCAGTCCTGGGTTACAGACGCGGTACAGGGGAAAGCATCTGGGATATCAAGAAACAGATCGGGATCGTGTCGCCGGGCCTCCACCGCGACCACCGCGTTCCGGGATCAGCACTGCATATCGCACTCAGCGGCTTTTTCGATAGTATCGGCCTCTACGATACGCCAACGGCGGAACAGATCGCTCACGCCAGGCAGTGGCTGGCCCTGGTAGGCATGGCCAACCGGGTGCAGGTGCCCTTCAAGCAACTCAGTTACGGGGAACAGCGCCTGGTTCTGGTGGCGCGGGCGCTGGTCAAGCAGCCCGCCCTATTGGTTCTCGACGAACCCACACAGGGGCTAGACGATGTGAATCGGCACCGTGTGATGTACTTCATGGAACACCTTAGCAGCCAGCACCGCACCACGATTATCATGGCCAGCCATAGACTTGACGAACGGTTACCACTGTTCAGGCATCATCTGGACCTGGATACCCTGTAACTCGTTCTTGGACGATGTGCCGTGATACGTCGTAAACGAATGAAGACAACGGGTCTGGAGGAAGGATTATGCCGTGATGCGGTTCTCTGCTCTTTTAACCTGACGCTGACATAGGGCTTGATTAGCCTGGCAATTTCTAGGCTGCGCAGCTGAATCTTTAGTGTAAGGATATGGAATAACTTTGCCCTCTGCACCCATTTGAGCCGGCGGGGCGATGTCGTTGCGACTGATTTGCCCCTGCTTCAAGGAGACTTACCTGACATAAGCGCCGCAACAAATCTTTCTGGGCATGGCAAAAATAAATTTCTGCGCTAGGGATCAGATTGCCATCATATCCAAACTGGACCAGTTACAGCATAACAAAATTTATAAAAGTTTATTAAAAACATAATCTTGCAGACGATGAAATGAAGCAGTGTTGTTACCTGTTCTGCTGGGCGTAATAGGCACGTATAGGTGCGAACGGTCCGTACTGGTGCTGCTCCTGCGGAAAAGAATCGGCATAGGGCGGATATGGGCTGTCGATCGGCTTGCGGAACAGTTCCGGATAATCTTCTTCCAGCCCGTCCTTGAGCGGCCTAGGCTTGGAATTGATATACGCGGATACATCATACGCCTCGTCGTCATTCAGGTCAGCCTGACCGAGAGGCATGCGTGCCTTAATGAAATTGGCTGCGGTTAGCACCCGGTTCATGCCAGCACCGTTATTGTAACTGTCCGGCCCCCATAAAGGCGGAAAGGTATACCCTTCACCGATATCCAATCTGGCTTTCAGTCCTTCGCCGTTTTCTCCGTGGCAGATTTTGCATTTTTCCTGGTAGACGATTTCACCGGCAACGAGGTCAGCCCGACGATCGGGTTCAACAAATCTCGGCGGTTCGATGAAAGCTGTCTTGGCTGGCGACATGGCGCCGTACTGGCGACTCAGCTCCAGGATATAGCTTTCCATGGCGATCATTTCCACACTGTCGCGTGGCAGCTGTTTGCCTGCCATGCTGCGCTCCATGCAGCCGTTGATACGGTCGCGCAAGTCGCGTTCGCCACCATCCCTTCCCGAAAACCTTGGGTAGCGTTCAGCCGTCTGTAACAGCGACAGTGTGCCCGGCGAGGTGCCACTCTCGAGATGACAGGATGAACAATCGAGCCCATTACCACTGTACCGCATGGCCGGGTTATTCTGCCCGGCACCCAGATATTTTGTGGTTTCACGCAGCAGGCGCTGGCCGTATTCCGGTGTCGGCGCCGGAGCCCCATTCATGGCAACAGCCTCATCGGCAGGTTCCCTGTGCAGTGCCACTAGCACCATCACAGCGCCAAGTATGGCCGTGGTGACCAGCGAAATCAGCAAGCTTTTTATTTCGAATTCAGGCATGGTTATTTTCTGCGCCTCATATGGGCATCATTTGCCGCAACATACTCATCGTAATCATCTACCTGCTGCTGGAAGTGGCGCTTGGGTTCCTCGATACGCCTGCGGAGATTGGCACTCAGAATCCAGAGCGCGACAAACAAGCCTGCCAGTAGCAGAGCGGACAGAACAATCACGTTGACAATCATAGCTGCTCCTCAAAGAAGGCACGCAGGTAATGGGTCACGGCTAAAATCTCTTCTTCAGTGAGACGGTCTGTCCAGGGCGCCATAGGCGTGCCTTCCACACCGTTGGCCAGCGCGGCCACGCTTTGCCCGATATGCGGACGGACCCTGGTGAAATCTGTCGGCGCTATCGCCAGTTCAAGAGCAGCAAATCCGCGGCCATCACCCGCTTCCCCGTGACACTGGACACAGTTGGCATTATAGACAGCTTCGCCCAGCACCAGCTGCGACGCCGTAGCCACTGAAACAGGCTCTGCCAGCTGGAAGGACGCCACCACACCGGCGAGTGCGGACAGCTCGGCTGCAGGCAGGTCGCGCCAGGCTGGCATCGCTGTCCCGGCTATCCCGTGCCACAACACTTCGGCCAGACGATCGCTGGTATAGGTATGATCGCCCAGATTAGCAGGTTTCGGCAGCATCCATTCCGCGGCGGGACCATCGCCACGGCCCTCCGGTCCATGGCAGCCGACACAATAGCTTTGCCACAATTGCTCACCACCGGAGATGGCACTGTCTGCAAGCGCCGGATAGTTACCAGCGAGGCGTGGACGGCCGGGGTGATTATTTAGGGCGCGTGCATTTAGAGACATCTGTGCCCACCTGTCGTCCGGGTATAACGCCCTGGCACGTGCATCCCCGTCCGGCCAGGCCAATTCCCGGGCGCGCCCAAGTGATTCGAGATAGGCCACGAGGTCACGGGCTTCCTGAGTTGGTTTGTCTGCCGCCCCGTCAAAAAAACCGGCATATGACGGCATGATCGACCAAGGTACAACATCGCGCGGTGCGTACAGATGAGCAAAATGCCAGTCCATCGAGCGGGTTCCGCTGCTGCGCGAGAGATCCGGTCCGACACGCCTTGTACCCCACATGTGCGGCGCATCAAACTGCCCTTCCCAGGCGAGGGTCGGTGCACCGAATCGTGCCATGTCTGCATCTGTATAGCGTATTTGTTGCGTGTGGCAATATGCACAGCCTTCACGGGCATAAATGACTCGTCCCCGTTGTTCACTTTCGCTGAGCCCGTATACGTTGTCGGGGGTCATGCCACTGATCTGGTCATCGAGCGCCCTGCCTGGCAGCACACCCAGTAAAATTATCGAAAGGCAAAAAAAGACGATGGCCGCCGTCGCGGATAAGCGATAAGACATACGCAGGACGTATGCTGGTTCCTGCCCGGTTGTCGTGGCAGGAACTTGCTTGGGAGAAGCCTGCCCAGTGTTCCTGGCGGCGTAGATGGCCACCCTGCCGGCACCGCGGGGACCTGTGACCAGGCCAATAAACACCAGTACGAAGCCCGCGGTGATCGGCACCGCCGACAGGGTCCGCACAAGCCAGTAGGGTCTTGCCTGTCGTACGGATTCCATCCATGGCGAACCATCCAACCAGCGCATTGATTGCACCAGACCGGCAATCGTTAGATCGAGAAACATCAAGATCACACCGGCCGTGAGCAACCAGAATGCCCAGTTCAGCGCACCATTGTTATAGCGGGCCCAGGGTATGCGTTGCCAAGCATGCACGATGCCTCCGATACCAGCAAAGGTAGCGAAACCCAGCATTGCAAGATGGGAATGCCCGATGACCCAGTCGCTGAAATGGACGACGCGATTAAGAGACATCTGCGCCTGCAGCGCGCCCTGCACGCTGACGACTAGGTAGAAAACCGTTGCCATGATAGCAAATCGCAGACCCGTATCACCTTTCAGACCGCCGCCGCCCCGGGAAGACAGCAGGAGGTTCGTAACCACGATGATCACGATGACCCCGAGCAAAGCCGAAGCAGCGATGGCACCCATCTGCGCCGACATTGGAATCACTGAGAACACGTAATGATGTGTGCCGTTCAGCGGATAAAGAAGAAACAGTCCCCAGAATCCCAGCATCGACAGGAAGTGGCTGAAGACGGGTCTGCCCGTGGTGGCCGGTATCACAAAGTACAGAACGGATAACGCCAGTGGCGTGACAAACAGGCCGACTGCATCGTGAATCCATAGGCCGGTGAAGGCTGCGCTTTCGGCCCCAGGTACCAGTTCCGGCACGATGTTACCCATGGGGTATGCCAGCAGTGTGAACACGAGCGAGCCAATAATGTACCAGCTCGATACGTACAGGTCTTCCAAGCCGTTTTTGAAAAAGGGGGGCAGGAACTGGATGCCGGCCAGCACCAGAGCGACGATGACACAGTAATCGACGATAGGAGGGAACTCGGCCCATTCGATGGGCTGACTTATTCCGTACAGCACCAGCAGCCAGCCGGGAATGACCACGATGAAATTCCACAGACCAAACAGCCAGCGACCCAGCATAGCGCTGGTCACCTTCCTGCCCGCCAGCACCGGTACCGCATGGTAAAGAAACGCTAGGAAGGCATTGCCCAGCCAGCCGATCATAATGCCCTGGGTATGCGAATAGCGCAGACGGCCCCACGCCATAGACAGCCAAGAACCCGCGACGTCTGGCAGGATGAATTGCAGGGAGATGATGATACCGAAGAGAACAGAAACCAGTACCGTCGTCAGGGCGGCGATACTGTGAGCATAGACGAGTTGGGTGTCTACCAGCGACTCGACCCGGGCGTCCGTCTCCACACCCAGGGCAGACGCGAAATTACTCATCCGGCACTAAGCAGACTGTATCCGTATTCCTGGGCACGGGTGGCTCCCATGACGCCGGCGGGAACGAATTGGGCATTCGGTATGGCTCCGGCGACGATTTCATCGAACACCGCATCGGTTTCCTGCCCGGTTTCTGAGGCGATCAGGCCTGCCATGCCGCGTGTGGCCATGGCGCATATAGCAAACCGAACACCACGGGCGACCATGGCATCGATGGTAGCGCCTGAAAACGGCCCACCGGAAATGTTGTTGATATTACGCACGGGCGTCGCGTTGGTGGCAGGATCGGTCAGATTCATGCGGCCGTTGAGCAACTCACCGTACTTTTCCCAGAGACCATCGCCATAGCCAAACGGAGTGGATGCATGCCTGTAACAGACGATCATCGAGTAATCAGAATCGCTGCCCGCATAGGCGGCCTGGTGGGCATTCATGATATTGAAGGCAAAACGCAGCGCGTCCTGGCCACCCTGGGGTGAAGCGCTGTCTATGAATACGCGGTGGGTGACGCCCGGTACATCGAACCAAGCATCCAGTTCATGGCGTGCGGGCATAAACCCGGCATTGCCGGACTGAGCGTTGGCTGTCGCAGGCATGCCACCGGCAACCAAGCCGGCCAGGGCTACTGCGCCCACACCTGTCATTAATGAACGGCGCTGGATGATATCGTCTTCTTTTTTCATCGGTCTTCTCCCGATAGTGATTAGCGAATTTACCGTGACCTTGTCCTAGCCCGGTTTACTGACGGAAAGTATAAGCCAACCCGCTAAAACGACACCAGCAGTCCGGTCAGCTCCAAGCACTGCTGGGAACCCAGTTTCCATGGATGGCGTATTTTAGGCGCACAGGTATCTTGATGGTGGCAATGGGCCCTTGCGCCATGTTCATGGCATCGAGGATGACTAGGTCGCTGCGGTTCTCTGCTCGCCTGTTCACCACGCCAAGAACATAGCCCTCGCCTTCCGCCGCAGTTGGCGATTTCGGCGCAAATACCGGTTCCTGAGTGCTCGAGGTATCCCCGCAGAACCAGGTGTCGGCCTTACCGGTGCTCATATCCATTGTCAGGAAGGTATTGAAGAAGAAACCCATGATCGGGCCGGCCCGCTCGGGATTGTAGGGCTGAGTGTGATCACTGGCCTGCATAAAGCCGTATTTGTAGGGCTTGCCGACGTACCGATCGTCGCAGTGGGGAAATTCCGCTGCCAGCGTCGACACCACGTTCGGAACCCCCTTGCTGTTCTTGTCGTTCATGTCGAAACACCAGCGTGTGACTTCCGTCCCGAAAGTACCCGGGGGCGGAAACTTGCCGTCCTTGTCCGGAAAGAACCAGAACACGTTATCCATCGCCACCGGCAGATCGAGGTAGAGCTTGCCGCCATCATCAAAGGCGTTGACCACGTGGCCGGGCATGGCGTTGGGGGCATGGAAGAACCGCACGTCCCCTGCTTCCCCGCCCTTTGGCATGACGATATAAACCTGGTCATAGGTAGGTTCCCACTGGAAAATTATGCCGCCATTTTTGATACGGTCCAGCGACATAACCTGCGGCATTAGCGGCAAAACTATATAGTTTTCACTGATGGCACACTCGTGGATCATGCCGGGGTAAGGCGACTTTATCCATACCTCCCAGGTCTTCTTGCCATGCTTGTCGAAACCGTAGATGGCGATGTCGTCTGTGGCTTCACCTTTCGCTGCATATGCATAACCATAGAGGTCACCGGTTTCAAAATCGATCTTGGGGTGAGCTGTGAACGACGTGGCGGTCATCTGGCCGTCCCAGGTGAACAAGCCTTTTGTCTCTAACGTTAAAGGATCCATCGCGTAAGGTGGCTGGTCTTCCTTCATGGCCAGAATCATGCCGTTGTGGTGTACCACGTTGGTGTTGGCTACGGCACGGTTGAGACCTTTCACGCTTTCGTCGTCGGTGAAGGCATTCCGATAGTCACCAAACAGACCGCGACGCGCCTTGCGCTCCGCCAACAGGCGCTGGGTCTGAACGTACTGCATCTGCATGTCGCAGTGGCCGTCCTTGATACGGAATGCCGTCACGAAACCGTCGCCGTTGAACGGGTTGGAATCACCCATCTTGGGAGGAAAGGCCTGGTCCGGGCCAACCCGGAAAAACGTGCCGTCCAACTCGGCGGGAATCTGGCCGTCGACTTCCAGATCATAAAGGCTGCCCTCCAGGCGAAAGGGCTCATCGATGGTGGAAAACGTAGGCGACTTGGGGAAGGGTGTGGTCATGACTGACTCCTGTCATTCCGTTTTTTTGAGCGTATTTTACATGGGATTTCAGCAAAGGGGTGCTTTAGGCCAAGAAAAGGAGTTTGTCCGTGAAGTGAAAAAAAACCCCGCAATGCGGGGCTTTTTTTTTTCATATCATGGCGGAGAGGGAGGGATTCGAACCCTCGATGGAGTTTAACCCCCATACGCCCTTAGCAGGGGCGCGCCTTCAGCCTCTCGGCCACCTCTCCAAAGACTTGATTATTATTACAGATAACTGGAGATGTTTACGGGCGCTCTAACGGCCTTTGTTAAGACATCTACCACCTATCAATCAAGCGGCGCATGATAACACAGGCTTTCCAGGTTGGTGGAGCCTTGAGGGCTGAAATCGGCTTTCTTTTTGCCTGCTTCACGCCAATCAGGTATGCGTCAATCGCCCGCCATCCTGAAATTAATAAAAAAGGAAATCAGTTGTTGCCGTCACTATCGTCGTCTGAGGCGTAATCTGAGCCCTCACCGGACCCAGCATCCTCTGAACCTTCTTTCCTAATTCTGTCATATATCTCCTCCCTGTGGACAGCAACATCCTTAGGTGCATTCACACCTATGCGTACTTGATTTCCTTTTACACCTAATACGGTGACAGTTACCTCATCACCAATCATCAGGGTTTCGCCAACACGTCGAGTCAAAATTAACATTGCTAAATTCCTCTTAGCATATAACAGACCCGCAACATTCCATCAAAAATGCGGCCCTGTACGAACTGACTATCTTCTCCACAGATGCCTCCCACTTGGTATGGGCGAATGGCTCTGCATCCTAGAACCTACGGTTATTTCGGCGGGTTTTCCAGACCGAAAGCGCTGTGCAAGGCCCTTACTGCTAACTCGAGGTATTTTTCCTCTATGACGACAGAGATTTTGATTTCAGACGTAGTTATCAGTTGAATATTGATCGACTCCTTCGACAATGCTTCAAACATACGACTGGCGATACCGGCATGTGAGCGCATGCCCACTCCTACCAGCGACACCTTGGCCACCCTGTCTTGAACTTCCACACCCCTGGCGCCCATTTCTTTCGCTACGCTTTCAAGGATCCTGGATGCTGCTGCGGCATCCTTCTTGGCCACTGTGAACGTAATATCGTTGGTGTTATCGGCACCGATGTTCTGAACAATAACATCTACTTCAATGTTTGCATCGCTGATTGGGCCAAACACCTTGAAAGCCATACCGGGCACATCCGGTACGCCAACTACGCTAATCTTAGCCTCATCCCTGGTGAAAGCGATTCCAGAAATGACTGGGTTCTCCATCATAGATTCATCCTCTGAGACTATTAATGTGCCGGGGCCGTCCTCAAAAGAGGAAAGAACCCGTAAACGCACATTGTATTTTCCGGCAAACTCCACAGAACGGATCTGCAGAACCTTTGAGCCTAGACTGGCCATCTCTAGCATTTCTTCAAATGTGATGCGGTCCAGACGCCTGGCATTATCAACTACGCGGGGATCAGTGGTATAGACACCGTCGACATCGGTGTAGATCTGGCATTCGTCAGCCGTCAGGGCGGCTGCAAGTGCTACTGCCGTGGTATCCGAACCACCTCGTCCCAAAGTTGTAATATTTCCCTTTTCATCAACTCCCTGAAATCCTGCAACCACGACGACTTTGCCCTGATCCAGATCGTGGCGCATATGCTCCTGGTCGATCTTCTGGATTCGTGCTTTTGTGTGCGCACTATCAGTGAGTATCCTTACCTGCCCCCCAGTGTACGACCGGGCAGGACAATCGATGTCCTGCAACGCCATGCTCAATAAGGCTATTGTTGTCTGCTCGCCAGTGGAGAGCAACATATCCATCTCGCGGGGAGATGGCTCCTTTTGTAATTCATGGGCCATGGCAGTCAGGTTATTGGTCACCCCGCTCATCGCGGATACCACGACAACTACCTGGTTGCCTTCGGCCTTACAGGTGGCCACACGCTGGGCAACCGCCTTGATTCTTTCGATGGAACCCACTGAAGTTCCACCATATTTCTGAACTATCAACATAATTCTGATACTTTTACTCTGAACATTGCCAACAATACTATGTAACGATTGTTAACTTAATTCTGCAGCTCGGATTGCAAAAATAAAACATTACAAAACTGAAGCAAGATATTGTTTTACAGATAAAATTGCGGACGGCAAGTCACCTGGAGAATTTCCCCCGGCCATTGCCATGTCAGGCCTGCCGCCTCCCTTTCCGCCGACTTTTTTAGCCACCTCGTTGACCACATCTCCGGCCATTACGCGCCCGGTCAGGTCCTTGGTCACACCAGCGACAAGGCTGACCTTTCCTTCAGAAACCGTTCCCAGTACCACCACGGCTGAGCCAAGCTTGTTCTTTAGCTGATCGGTGGCATCCCTGAGCGCTTTGCTGTCCACTCCCTCGACGATGGCGGCGAGTACCTTTACGCCGTTGATATCCTCGGCCTGTGCGGCAAGATCGGAGCCAGCCTCACTGGCTAGCTTGGCTTTAAGCTGTTCGATTTCTTTTTCCAGCTGACGGTTGGTGACCGAAAGCTGCTCTACCCGTTCCAAGACCTTGTCTGTGCCGGATTTGACGACGGTCGCGATGGTCCGTAGGCATTCCTCCTGATCCTGGACTAGGGCCAGTGCCGCATCACCAGTCACGGCCTCGATGCGACGTACTCCGGCGGCGATGCCGGATTCGGCGACGATCTTGAACAGGCCGATATCTCCGGTGCGATTGACGTGGGTGCCGCCACACAATTCGATGGAAAAAGGGGCGTCGTCATTGGCCTGCGTGCCGAGACCCATACTAACCACGCGCACTTCGCTGCCGTATTTTTCGCCGAACAAAGCCATGGCGCCTTTCTTCTTTGCGCCATCCATGGACATGACCTCCTTGGATACATCCGCGTTCTTTAGTATCTGGCGGTTCACGATAGTTTCGATCTCCCGAATCTCATCAAACGTTACCGGCTTGTTGTGGGAAAAATCGAAACGCAGGTATTTAGGGCTGACCAGCGAGCCTTTCTGCGACACGTGTGTGCCCAGCACCTGGCGCAAGGCAGCATGCATGAGATGAGTGGCGCTGTGATTGAGTACTGTGGGGTGACGCAAGCTGTTGTCTACGCAGCATGACACGGTGTCGCCCACTTTCAATGTGCCTTGTTCCACAGTACCTATGTGCAGGAACTGGCCACCCTGTTTTTGGGTGTCCCTTACATAAAAACTCAGCGTCTTGTTTAGCAGTGTACCGCAATCACCGACCTGGCCACCTGACTCGCCATAGAATGGCGTGTTGTCGAGCAACGCGATGCCCTTTGTCACACTCGCCCAGGCTGTCTACGGCTACGCCATCGCGATACAGGGCCAGCACCTTTGCCTCGGACTGCAGATTTTCATAACCAACGAATTGGGTGTTCTCGTCCAGCCGGATATCCAGGGCGGCAGCAATTTCAAATTGGCTTGCAGAGCGCGCCTGGTTTTTCTGCTTCTCCATGTCCGCATCAAACTCATCCATGTTCAAGGTAAGTCCCCGTTCACGGGCAATATCAGCGGTTAGGTCGACTGGGAAGCCATATGTGTCATATAGCTTGAACACCGTAGCACCAGAAATGGTTTTGCCATCGAGTTCCTCAATGGCTTTTTCTAGTATCACCATGCCATTTTCTAGTGTACGGGCGAACTGTTTTTCTTCCGCAAGCAGCGTCTCCTCGACCCGCGTCCGATCAGCAACCAGTTCCGGGTAGGCTTCGCCCATTACATCACATAGCGGTCCCACAAGTTTATGGAAGAAAGCGCCGCTGGTGCCGAGCTTGTGCCCATGGCGAATGGCGCGGCGAATGATGCGGCGCAGGACATAGCCCCTGCCCTCGTTGGCCGGGATGACACCGTCCAGAACCAGAAAGGCGCAGGAGCGGATATGATCGGCGATCACGTTGAGCGAGGCGTGATTCAGATCTGTCGTAGCTGTTATATCGGCGGCAGCCTGGATAATGTGGCGAAACAGGTCGATCTGGTAGTTGCTGTGCACATGCTGCATGACGGCGGCGATGCGCTCCAGGCCCATGCCAGTATCGACTGACGGTTTTGGCAGCGGCGTCATGCTGCCGTCGGCGGCACGATTGAACTGCATGAATACCAGGTTCCAAATTTCGATATAGCGGTCGCCGTCTTCATCCGGGCTGCCGGGCGGACCACCGGGCACTTCGTCACCGTGATCAAAGAAGATTTCACTGCAGGGGCCACACGGACCCGTATCGCCCATAGCCCAGAAGTTGTCTTTTTCGCCCATGCGTGTGAAGCGTTCTACGGGCACACCGATTTCCTTCAGCCAGATATCTGCCGCCTCGTCGTCATCCTGAAACACGGTGACCCAGAGTTTTTCCTTCGGTAGGCCGAGGTTCTCGGTGAGAAAAGTCCAGGCAAACTGGATGGCTTCCCGCTTGAAGTAATCACCGAAGCTAAAGTTGCCGAGCATTTCGAAGAATGTGTGATGACGGGCAGTGTAGCCAACGTTTTCCAGATCGTTATGCTTGCCCCCGGCGCGCACGCAGCGCTGCGATGTAACGGCACGCTTGTAGCTGCGCTTGTCCTGGCCCAGGAAGACGTCCTTGAACTGGACCATACCGGCGTTGGTGAAAAGCAGGGTTGGGTCATTCCCGGGCACCAGCGAGCTGCTGGCGACAACTTCGTGTCCCTGCCCGGCAAAATAGTCCAGGAAAGCCTGCCTGATGTCAGCGCTTTTCATATCTTCTGACTCATGGAAACACCCCTGTCATGTAAACCCTGCAATAGAGGCGGTTTGGCTGATTTAAAAAGGCGATAATTATATACTCCCAAGGCTAAATTGCTATTATTTATAGAGTTATTTCAACCAACTACGGCACTACCCGTACTGCAACCTGGCAATCTGGGCGGCAGGCTTAAATCAGGGGATCATGACGTGAAAATACTAAAATTGACGGCAACCCTGGTGCTTGGTCTGGCGGTGCTCCTTAACCTTTTTGCCATTTGGCAAGCCCATGGGCTGGTTACTCATCCAATGAGTTCGCGGCGAACTGTCGACAAAACCCCGGCCGATTTCGGATTGGACTACCGCGACGTCCAGGTCACCAGCAGTGATGGCTTCACTCTGAGCGGCTGGTTCATCGAATCCCGTAATGGCGCCGTGATTCTCATGCAGCATGGCTATAAATGGGATCGCATGGGTCATCTGGAAGAAGCCGTCATGTTGTCCCAGGCAGGCTACGGCGTGTTGGTCATGTCAGTCAGGTCTCATGACGTGAATGCAGGAGAGACGATCACATTCGGCGTGGAGGAAATGAAAGACCTTGATGCCTGGTACAGGTTTGCCCGGCAACTACCCGATATCAATCCTGGACGCATTGGCATGCTCGGCGATTCATTGGGGGGATCACTGGTTATCCAGTATGCGGCCGCTAATAACGGCATAGCCGCGGTGGTTGCCCACAGTGCATTTTCATCGCTGCAGGATACAATTGAAACCAGCATACGGCATTTTACAGGGCTGCCTCCATTTCCGTTCGCACCCATGATCCGATTCTGGGCAGAGCGGGAAACAGGTATCGACATTGGCACCATTGATACCAAACGCTGGATCGGCGAAATCAGCCCAAGGCCGGTATTGATCATTCACAGTCTTGACGACGACGTGATTTCAACCAGTAGCGGCGAACGGCTTTTCGAAGCCGCAGGAGAGCCGCGCGAGTTATGGCTGGAACATGGTATTGGTCATGCGGATTTCGATAGTGCACTGCCAGAGGAATTTGAACGCCGAGTCGTAAAATTTTTTGATGCCGCCCTTCTCGAAGCCGGTCGCCTCAAGGAGCAGATTCCCTGAACCAATAAAAAAAAGGCCCGGCCATTTCTGTCCGGGCCGTCTTTGTCTCAACGGAATCAGAAAACCTTGCGGACGGTAATTCCGTAGGTTTGCGGCTCTCGTGGGTAGGCACTCAACTTGCCGTCCTGCAAGGGAGTATCAAACACGGTACCGTACCAGCTTTCATCATTGATGTTCCTCCCCCACAACATGACCTCCAGGCCGGAAGGCATTCGGGCAATAGCACGCAGGTTAATGAAGTCGCGGCTGTCCTGGACAGCGAAAGGATCATTATTGCTATGCATCATCATATCCGAATAGTTCACATATTCGGCGCCAAGAAGAACCTCTGTACCGTTGCCCATCATGAAACTTTTGGAAGCGTTCAAGGTGAAATAATTATCAGAAACATTACTTACCCTGTCGCCGCTTCGATTACAGTATCCCTGAGTTAGCAATTGGGCCGCCTCCGATGGGGCTCCCGTATGGAAAATATTCGAGATCTGGCAGTTGCCCTTCTCAAAATCTTCAAAGCTGGAATCGGTGTACGCATATGTCATGAAGAAATTAAGCGAATCAGTCGGATTCCACCAGATTTCGGCCTCCACGCCCTGCACATCCACCCGGCCGGCGTTTTGCAGGTTGAATGCGGTACCGGTGAACGTATTGGTTTGCAGGTCCTCAACCTCCATATCGAAAAATGCGAGATTCATGCGAAGGTTATTATTGATAAAGTCCTTCTTTATGCCCAGTTCAAACGTCGTAGTGTCTTCCGAATCGAATATGGTGTCGAATCCCAGGCCGATCCTGTCGGTATTGGTGCCACCCGACTTGTAACCTGTGCCATAGGACGCATATATCAGGCTGGAATCATCAGGGCGCCATGACAAGCCCACATTACCGGTCACCCGGCTGTCATCCAGGTCGGCATTGATGTCCGGCCGAGGACAGAAGCGCACGGTGATGCTGCAATTGGCCCATCCCGGGAGGTAGAGCACATTCAGAGCCGGCAGGTATGGTGCGGGATTCATCGCCGCGAGGGCGGGATTAAAGGTATTCCCGGTACCATCTCCCGGAGGAGCTCCCGCTGCGGCCTTGGCCTGTTCACCTGCAATTGTGAGGGCAGCGCCTATAGCCTGGACGTTAACATCAGCTGGTCCAGGGGTGAATACAGACTCCCTAAATCGGCTTGTCATGTCCTTGCTCTCGTCTGTATATCTTATTCCAGCGTTGAATTCGACATTGTCGGTTAGATCGTAATCAATTCGAGCGAATATCGCGTTGGCTCGATGATCCTGGTCACTATAATCTTGAATCGTGTTACCTGGTGCTACTGGGGGGGCAAATGAGGGACCGAATGACGTACCATACACATAATTGATAAATCCAAGTAACTGGGGAGGAGTAGCTAATAACGCGCCCAAAACGTCTGGAGAGGCGGCAACGGCATAGTTTGGCAATCGACTCCCGAGATAAAGATAATCCTTACTTTCTAACTCCTGCTTATAAAAATACAGACCAGCTATATACCTAAAACGCTCTGTCTGATCACTGGAAATTCGAAATTCTTGGGATAGCATGCTCTGCCGGGCATCTTGGTACCTGCTCGCCAGGTCGACATTACTAAAGTCTGCGTCAATTGCATCTCTGATATCAAAGTTGCGATAGGCTGAGATGGAAACAAAATCCAGATCACCTAGGCTGCGATTGATTTCAAGTGATATGCCACTGTCCTCGTTCTCGGACCTAGGCAAGGTGTTTAGGGAGAGCCTTCCATCTTCAAAGCTGCCGGTTCGATATATTGTGCCGCCAAGTGCTGTCAGAATGGCGTCAGAACCATATACCGGAGCCCCGTTGTTGGTCCTGCCCGAAGCAACGAGGCTGTCCTTCAGGGTCAAGGCAGCACAGCAAACTTCATCGATTTCCGAATAATCGATGATCAACCTGGCCGAGAGATCCTCACTTGGTTGATAAAGGAATTGCTGCCGAATGCCCCAGCGGGACCTATCGTTGATATCCCCGTCCAGGTTATCGACATCAATGTAACCATCGCGCTCACTGGTATACACGGTGGTGCGTGCAGTCAGGGTCTCGCTCAAGCTGAAGTTGGAGGCGGCATTGACGTTAATCATGGAGTAATTTCCGGCGGTGACTTCCACGAAGGCATCGCGTTCATGGGAAGGCGCCACAGTGCGAAGCAGCAACGCGCCGGACGCTGAGTTCTTGCCGAAGAGCGTTCCCTGCGGGCCGCGAAGAACCTCCACGGCCTCAAGGTCGACCAGCTGGTTGAACAATGATGCCTGCCTGGCACGATACACACCGTCCACATACAGGCCTACGGAAGACTCCAGGCCGAAATTCTGTGCGCCGGTGCCTACGCCACGAATCTGGAAGTTACCCGTGCCTGAACTCTGATTGGTTCCCACCACGAGCCCGGGGACACTCCACATGAGCTCCTGAACATCCTTGATGGAATTGTCTTCGAGCCAGACCCCGGAAATGGCCGAGACTGCTACCGGCACCTCTTGGATGTTTTCCTCCCTGAGCTGGGCGGTAACTGTAATTTCCTCGAGCACCTGCGCCGCTGCCGGCTGAATGGTCAAGCCGGACAGTGCGACACCTAAAGCCAGGGCATGCCGTTTAAATCTGATCGCAGTAACTTTGCTAGCTGGTGTGGACATGGTTACCCCCAATATTTAGCTGTCTTTAATAATTGTGATTCTCACTGGATCTTTACTATCCATGTCATCATCCCTGCAACCCTCCATGTCACTCTCTTTATATTCTTCTAAAGATATATTCTTAGATTGTCCTATCCTATTGAACTTTTTCTAAAAATTTCCTCAATTGTATACTCCATCTGGGAGGATTTCACGGGATTACGACGGAATTTACTGTTCAAAAATCTTGGTAATCCTGCCGTCCCGGGACATTAGTATCGCAATAGACCGGGTTTGCGGGATATGCGAAAAGACGATCATCGAGATCACAAGTAATGGCACGCACAAAAACATGCCTGGAATCCCCCAAATAAGCCCCCAAAGGGAAAGGTTGAGCAGGATGATAAGCGGGCTCAGGTTGAGCGAGTTGCCCATCAGGCGCGGCTCCAGAATATTGCCGACGCAAACCTGGATTGCCGTCACGCCACCGAGCACCAAAAAGAACGGCGTGTAGATATCAAACTGCACCAATGTGATTAGCGACGGAAAGATGGTTGCTAAGATCGAGCCGATGGTGGGAATGAAGTTCAGCAGGAAGATCAGCAGCGCCCAGAATTCGGCGAAATCCACACCAACAAACTTCATGAAGGCGTAACTCAGTATTCCGGTCAGGCTACTGGTCAGCATCTTGATGCTGATATATTTCTTTACGTCTTCGTTGATCTTGCGAATCAGCATGCGAACACGCTTTTCCTTGACTGGATCGTTCGCCAGGGAGGCTACCTTACCACTGAAATTGCCCTGCTCCAGCAATAGGAAGACTACATAAATCAGAATCACGCCCATGTTGGCTGCGATATTAGTCAACGACGATGCCAGCCCGGTGATGATTTCTCCGAGATCGACCAGCGCCGTCAACTGACTGAGGGTCGGCTCCTCCTGGATTCGCAGCAACCTCAGCAGGCTATCCCAGCGGTTTTCCAGGTTGACCTGGTAGATGGGCGCGACACGTACCACACCGGCAATATTGCTGGCGATCAGCTCCACGATGCCCCATATGATGGCAAAAAAAGTGAGAAAGGAGAGCGAGTAACGCACGGTTTTCGGCAAGAGTTTGTCACCTACCCTGATACGACCGAAACCTTCTGACATCAGATTGATCAGGTACCAGAATACTACGGCGATGACCAGCGGCAGCAGGATGGTTTGCCCAACTACCAGGAGGAATAACACCAGGGCAACCAGAATGCTGCTCATGACAAAGTTTTGCAACTTTAGCTTGTTATCTACCACGCGGTTTCCCCGAGTGTTGTTTTGCCTAAAGTCTACTTTATCCTGTTTTACCTTGCCGCATCTTTCGCGCCTTACACCAGACAGCCCGGAGCCTGCTTGCCTTATTGCAACTGACCCAGCAGTAGATAACTCAGGACACTGATGATTATGGCACCCAGCAAGTTAAGTACCAGCCCGGTACGTGCCATCTGTCCGATGGTGATCTGGCGGCTGGCAAAGACAATAGCGTTGGGCGGCGTCGCAACGGGCAACATGAAAGCGAAAGAGGCGCCGAGAGCCGCCGGCACCATGAGGGCGAAGGGATGCAACTCCATGGTAATCGCGAGTGCGCCCATCACAGGGATGAACAGGGTCGCGGTGGCAGCGTTGGAGGTCATCTCGGTGAGGAAAGTGACGAAAAGGACCACAACGACAATCAGGACGAAAAAATGCACGCCCTGCAGAATGCTGAGCTGGTTGGCCAGCCAGGCCGTCAGCCCAGACTCGCTGAAACCAGATGCCAGGGCAAATCCGCCACCCATGAGGATGATGATGTCCCAGGGAATGGTCTTCGCCGTGTCCCAGTCGAGTATGAAGCCTCCCTTGTCTCTGCCTGCAGGTATGATGAACAAAAGGAAGGCACCGCACATGCCAATAGCCGGATCCGACACGAAGCTGAGCCAAGCCGGGGTGAACAGGCCGCGCAGGATCCAGCTCATGGCAACCAGGAAGAACAGAATCGCCACCTTCTTCTCCTCGCCGCTCATCAGCCCCATATCGTCCAGCTGTCTCTGGATATGCTGGTGCGCCTGTTCACTGGAGATGTCGGCATCATCCATGCGGTACATCACGCGCGTTAGGATGAACCAGATAGTTGCCAGCATACAAATGGAAACGGGTATGCCAAGTTTCATCCAGTCGACGAAACTAATCTGGTAGCCATAGAGTGTATCGATGATGCCAATGAGAATGGCGTTGGGCGGCGTACCTACCAGCGTGGAAACACCACCCGCCGAAGATGAATACGCGATGCCCAGCATCAGGGCAGTACCAAAATTGTAACGTCCTCCCGGAGTTTCACGTGCCATCTCCATGCGTGTCTGTTCGACCACGGCAATGGCCACCGGGGTCATCATGACGCAGGTGGCGGTATTGCTGATCCACATGGACAGCAACGCGGTGGCCAACATGAAACCCAGCACCAGGCGGTTCGGACTGCTACCCACCCGTATGATGACGTTGAGCGCGATACGCCGGTGCAGGTTCCATTTCTGCATGGCAACAGCGATCAGGAAACCGCCCATGAAAAGAAACAGGATCTCGTTGCCGTATGACAGCGTGGTGTCGCCAGTCGGCAGGATATCCAATAGGGGGAACAGAAAAATCGGCAGCATGGCCGTGGCTGGAATCGGCACCGTTTCCGCCATCCAGAAACAGGCCATCAAGAGCGCCACCGCGGCAACGCGCGACGCCTCCACGCTCATGCCTTCCGGCAACGGCATCAGTAACACCAGTGCAAACAGCAGAGGGCCAATGACTAGTCCGACTTTCTGCCGCATGGAGAACGAAAACAACATGTCCGGATTCTATTACTTAACATAGGCCAATGGCTATCTTGGAACTGATCGATTACACCTCAAGAAACTTATTTGCTTTTAGGGTGAACCCTCTTAAGTTAGCCCCATGAACCACATAATCACCAACCCCAGCGTATCCATTTATACCACCTTGGAAAAGGCACTGCATATTCTGGCCAGCCATCGTGACACTCCTCCTCCCCTTGCGGAACTGGCCAGCGCCTGCGGATTGAGCGAATTCGATTTCCAGAAACAGTTTTCAAGCTGGGTAGGAATCAGCCCTAAACGCTTCAGCCAGTACCTGAGCAAGCAATACATCAAGAAATTGCTCGACGAAGGCATGCGCCCATTGGATGCGTGTTATCAGGCAAACCTGTCGGGATCAGGCAGGATGCATGAACTCTTCATCAGTAACGAGGCTATGACGCCGGCCCAGTATCGCTACCTAGGCAAGGGACTCGTGATCCGCTATGGTATATTTGAGTCACCGCTTGGCCCTTACCTGCTGGCTCTCAAGGATAAGGCCATCTGCCATCTCGAATTCATCGATGCCAACGAGAAAGACTCACTCGATAATTTCCGCGAAAATTGGCCTCTGTCGGTGATCATCCGCGACGCAAAGGCCACGACAATTGTGCACCGGCAACTATTTGACAAACCCGATGCTGGCCCAACAGAAATCAGCCTGCTCCTAAAGGGCACCGATTTCCAGATCCAGGTGTGGCAGGCCCTGCTGCGCATTCCTTATGGTCAGGTAACCTCCTATGAAGATATCGCCGGGCTGGCAGGCAAACCCTCCGCCACACGTGCCAGTGCCTCGGCCATAGCCCGTAACAGTATTGCCTGGCTGATCCCCTGCCACCGGGTAGTAAGGAAACATGGCGACACAGGGCAGTACCGTTGGGGCAGTGAAAAGAAGAAGATCATCCTCGGCTACGAGGCTGCTACAACTAGCCGCTGAACCCGCTTACCGGGCATATCCATTTAATAGCTAATTCCTATTCATTCAATAGAATTAATATATTTTATCTATTGTAAGTCAGCCCTTATATTTCCCTCACATAACGGCAGTTCATAGAACTGTCATGTTTAAGAACCAACCAACTTTTGGATATAACTATGCAAACGCTAGTACCTCAAGTGATTTTCAAAACACGTGTACGCGATGAGAGCATCGGCGGCGAAAACCCCTTTTGCTGGCAGGATGTCTCCACTGCCGACATCTTCAAAGGCAAGCGTGTAGTGCTGTTCGCCCTGCCCGGCGCCTTTACTCCGACCTGCAGCAGCACCCACCTGCCGGGCTATGAAAAGGAATATGACACCCTGAAGAAACTGGGTGTAGACGAGGTCTACTGCCTGAGCGTGAACGATGCCTTCTCCATGTTCCAGTGGGCCAAACAGCTCGGCGTGAAAAACGTGAAGATGCTGCCCGACGGCAATGCGCATTTCACCAAGGGCATGGACATGCTGGTGAAGAAGGAAAACCTCGGTTTCGGTGACCGCTCCTGGCGTTACTCAGCCCTGGTGAACGACGGCAAGGTCGAAAAGGCTTTTGTTGAGCCCGGCAAGTCCGACAACTGTCCGGATGACCCCTTCACCTGCAGCGATGTAAACACCATGCTGGACTACCTGCAGTACCATTTAAAGCAAGCGAGCTGATTAAAAGTGATCCGTTGACGGCAGGTCTACGTAACAGATTAATAGATGATTCAACATAACCTTATGGTAAAGATATTAATTTAAAGGTACTGACCCCTTAGTAATACTATTTCCCCTCGGATCAACCCCCCCCTTTGTTGATCCATTTTCTATACCGGCCCTCTGGGCCGGTTTTTTTTGCAGGCTTTCAGATTGCACGACGTGACATGCATGTCTACGATAAACTTCCCTGAATAATTAACACTGAGAACTCTGCATGCCTACCATTGTCCAGATCAATTTTCCCTATAGCGAGAGCCAGGCCGACCTGGAGAAACATTCAATAGAAGCAGCGCCACGTTTTTCCGAGGTGGAGGGCCTGCAATGGAAGATCTGGCTTGTAGATGAAGCGACCAAGACCGCCGGTGGCATTTACCTGTTCGATAATCGGGCGCATGCCGACGCCTATGCCAGCGGCCCGCTTGTCGAACGGTTAAAAAGTGCCCGAAATGGGGTAACCGTAAAAGTATTCGACACCATCAACACGGCCGGCGCTATCACTAACGCGCCTGTCTAGGGTATAGGTGCGTCATCATGTAACCTGCGAAATTTATGGCCGGGCGTAGTCCTACGCTGACCTTCTCCGCCGGGTCCTCATAATCTTCCGACACGTTGAAAGTCGCACACAGGCTATCGGCCATCAGGGTAACCAACGGCGTGCTTGCGAAGAATATGCAGGAGCTGAAGGTTGCGAGGATCGCTACGTGGGCACCCAGAAAGAGATTCCTTGCCAAGTTATCGACGGGATCCTCCGGTTGACAGGGGGCTGCCAGAACAAGCTGTAAAGGCGTGAGAATCTGTTTTGTTCCGGGGGGTGGGGGAAATCATCTGTCTGCTATTTCTCCTTTCCCCTTTTTTCCTTTTCTTTTTAGTGGATATTCAATCCGCCAGCTGACGCGTAAACTCCACCAGTGCCGCCAGGTCCTCCGGGGGCAGGAAGTAGCGTACCATGACATTCTCGAAGCCCTTCACCTGCTTGGCCTCGGGGCGCGTGATGGATTCGAAGATATATTCTTCGTCGACGATCACCGTACTGCCATCTGTCAGGGTTTCCGTCTTGCCGTACATGCCCAGCCAGGTTGGGCCAATACCCAGGCTGCCGTCCAGCGTGTGGCAGGCGATGCAGCCGTTGTCCTGGGCAATGGCCAGGCCGCGTGCGGCAAGCTCGTTATCCAGCTCCGGCAAAACGAGATCGGAATTCACGGTCCGGATGATCAGCGTGATGCCGATCACCAGCATGCTAACGAGCACGATACCCACCGTGACATGCATCCACTTTTTATCTTTCATGACTGACTACTGCTCCAGATACTTTCTGTTCGGGAAACACCCCGCGCGTATTAAAGCATTGCCCGCACCCGGATGGGTATTGGTAATGACCGGGCCAGGTGAGAATGCTAATATTGCCGCCTTTCACAAGCCCCGCAGAGCGGGCAATAATAACAAACAAGACTGCTGTTTCTATGGTTACTGTAGGCGAAATACTCTGGGAACCCTCCCGCGAATGGGTCGAGCAAACCAACCTGCATGCGTTCAGGCTGTGGCTCAAGGAACACCGGGGTATCACTTTCGATGATCTGCACCAGCTGCGCCGCTGGTCGCTCGACCACCTCGATGATTTCTGGCAGGCGATCTGGGACTACTTCGACATAGAAGCATCCTCACCGCCCACGGCCGTGCTGGGCAAGCGCACCATGCCAGGCACCGAATGGTTTCCCGGCGCCAAACTCAATTACGCGCAGCATATCCTGCGCAACGAACGTCCTGGCAAGGCCGCCCTGCTCTACGCCAACGAAGACCAGGTCCTGCATGAACTGGAATGGTCGGACATGACCAGATGCGTCCGCATACTCGCCACCGAGCTGCGCAGCATGGGTATCAAACCAGGTGATCGCGTCGCCTGTTACATGACCAACATTCCGCAAGCGGCCATTGCCCTCCTGGCCTGCAGCAGCATCGGCGCCATCTGGTCGTCATGCTCACCCGACTTCGGCACCCACAGCGTGCTGGACCGCCTTTCGCAGATCGAACCCAGGGTCCTATTCTGCGTGGACGGCTACCAGTACAAGGGCAAATCCTTCAACCGCAAGGCGGAAGTGAAGAGTATCGTCGAAACCCTGCCCAGCATCGAAAAGGTCATTTACCTGCCCTACCTCGATCCGAATGATTCGGAACCCCCGGTACAGAATGCCATCCTGTGGCACGACATCATGGACCGCGACCCGGTACCTGCAGACACCTTCGAATTCGAGCAGGTGCCTTTCGACCATCCGCTGTGGATCCTGTTTTCCTCCGGCACCACCGGCTTGCCCAAGGCAATCGTCCACGGCCACGGCGGCATCATTCTCGAGCAATACATGCTGGGTGTGCTGCATTACAACCTGAAACCGGAAGACCGCCTCTTTTTCTTCACGACCACGGGCTGGATGATGTGGAACTTTGTGGTCAGCACCATGCTGTACAGCGCCTGCCCTATCCTGTACGACGGCAACCCGGTGCATCCGGAACCGGATGCGCTGTGGAAACTGGCCGATGATGCCAGCGCCGTACTGTTCGGCGCCAGCCCGACCTTGCAGCAGATGCAGCAGAACATGGGCCTGGTACCGAAAGATAAATTCAAATTTGAAAAACTCGAATCCATCATGCTCGCCGGTTCGGTGGTGTCCGCCGAATGCACCAAGTGGTTCTATGACAACGTGAAAAGCAACCTCTATGTCGCACCCGGTAGTGGCGGCACTGATATCTGCGCGGGATTCTGCGGACCGATGCCCGGCCTGCCCGTGAAAGCCGGAATCATCCAGATGCCGCACATGGGCGTGGACCTGCAGGCCTTCGACGAGAATGGTAATTCACTGATCAACGAAGTGGGCGAATTCGTGGTAACGCAACCCATGCCGTCCATGCCCCTGTATTTCTGGAACGATGAAGGCAACGTGCGCTACCAGGAAACCTATTTCGAGGACTATCCTGGGATCTGGCGCCAGGGCGACTACTTAATGATCAACGAAGAGGACGGCTGTTTCGTCCTGGGACGTTCCGACGCCACGCTGAACCGCTACGGCATTCGCATCGGCACCGCCGAGATTTATCGCTGCGTGGACGGCATGGCCGAGGTCGAGGATTCCATCATCGTCAATCTCGACCTGCCTGGCGAAAAATTCTTCATGCCGCTGTTCGTGAAACTGCCGGAAGGCAAGGTGCTGGATGACGAGTTGAAGAAAAAAATCGGCGCCAAGCTCAGGGCTGATTACACGCCGAGGCACATTCCCGACGAGATCTACCAGGTCGAGGAAATTCCCTACACCCTCACGGGCAAGAAGATGGAAGTACCCGTACGAAAGATCCTGATGGGATCGGATCCGGAAAAGGCCGCGAACCGGGATGCCATGAGCAACCCGGCCTCACTGGATTACTTCATCCGCTTCCGGGAAGAACACAAGGACAAACTTGGTTAATTTTCCTCATAGTTATCATCACCAAGCTTGACAAGATTCCCGACGCTGTTCAGCGCATACCCAGCTGCTTCTTCCAATTGCTGGCGACCTTCCTCCACCCAGTTGTGCTCTTTTTCAGAGTTCTGCAGCAAATCATTGACCTGTCTGACCAGCGCCAGCGCCAGCGCTGTTGTGGCACCAACCTGCGTGAGCACCACTCCCATGATCTGCTCGGCCAGCTCATTCGGCGTGCCGTTCAGGTTACTCATATCGATATTCCCCAGGATGACATCTACCTGTGACGGCAGGCGGCAAAGCCTGCCGGGTTGTAGATACTGAAGCCGTAAGTAGATTCACTCCCACCCAGAAGGTCCATTACGACGCTGTCCATGCGCGCATCGGTGCCCAGTTTGCTTGAACCCGCAGTTTCAATGGCGGTCTCAACTAGGGCATCCATGTAGCTAAAGACAAAATAAATATCGCTGATCAATAGGACGAGAACGACTGCAATTGTGATGAAAACTTTTTTATGAATGGTCACCGTGACTAGGATGGTTAGTGGATATGGTGTTGTGAGGTTATGCCTGCTTTTAATAGCCCGCCGTCGTGTGATCAGGCGTAAGATTTATAACTACCCACAATATAAAATCATCACGCTGTTGTGTATGATGCTGGCATCATAAACAGCCTGTACAATAAAATTGTTTAAAAACAATAGGTAAAGGGAAAACTAATGCAATTCTATCCCCGGGAATATTTTGACGACAAAAAGAACGGCTACACAGCCATCCGTACGGTGCCCCTGGCCAGCGCCATGGGCGCGGAAATCCTGGGTGTAGATATCGCCAACATTTCCGACGAGCAGTTCACCCAGATCAGGGACGCCCTGTTCCGCTACAAGATGATTTACTTCCGTGGCCAGAACAACATGACAATCAACGATCAAGAAGCGCTAACCCTGCGTTTCGGTGAATTCGGTACCGATGCCTACACCAAGGGAATGGAAGGTCACCCCAACGTTCAGCGCGTACTCAAGGAAGCCAGCTCCGTCGTCGACTGGGTGTTTGGTGACGGCTGGCATACGGACTCGCCCTTCCTGGCTCAGCCACCGTCCATCAGCCTGCTGCAGTCCCTGGATATACCACCTTACGGGGGTGACACGTGGTGGAGCAACGCCCAGCTTGCCTACGAACTGCTCAGCGACAAGATGAAGGAAGTCATTGCCCCACTGAAGGTGCACATGTCAGCGGCGTGGGTGCTGTCGAACGTAAACAAGGGCAAACCCAAACTTAACGATCTCAGCCTGGGCGACATGAACCTGACCGTCGACCAGCAGAAAATGATCGTTGGCAGCTTCCACCCTCTCGTACGCACACATCCGGAAACCGGGCAGAAGAGTTTATATTGTGACACATCCTATGCCATGGGGATCGAGGGCATGACCCAGGAAGAATCGAAGGGCTTATTGAACTTCCTGGGTGAATGGGCGACCCGCGAAGACTTCAACTGCCGTCTGCGCTGGGAAAAGAACATGTTGGTCATCTGGGACAATCGTCTGGCCTTGCATAAGGCCTTCAATGACTACGACGGCTACCGCCGGGAGATGATCCGCACCATCGTCAACGGTGAAATACCGGCCTAAACTGAAAGAAAGCTAAATGCCAGAGGCTGAAAGCGTAAGCTATCAATAATATTCTTCAGCCTGTAGCCTTCTGCTTGGAAAAAAGCCTTTTTAGCCTGTCGCAATAGCGTGTGGGGATTCAGCGTCTCTGCTAGAATTCTCAGAGTTTCAACTCACGCATGTGTACTCCTAAACTTTGATCAGCCGTCTGTTTACCAGCAAGAAATCCGGCGGAACACCCGCCCACCGGAGACCGGATCTCGTCAACGACCCGGTAGGCCAGACACTCCTTCGTACTTCGGTACCCACCACTGTTGGTGGCGTAGCTATGATCCTGTACTACCTGGCGGACACCTGGTTTGTAAGCCTGTTGGGCACTAACCAGCTCGCCGCCCTCGGCTTCACCTTCCCCGCTACGATCATGATTACCTATCTAGGCGTTGGCCTCGGTATTGGCACGTCAGCCATGGTCGCGCGTGCTATAGGTGCAAAGGACCAGGACAAGGCCACGGAAATGACACTGGCGGCCATTGTTTTTGGTTTCCTGCTAGGATTGTTGCTGGTCCTTCCCGCCATATTTTCAATCGATACGGTCTTTACCCTGATAGGTGCCGACAGCGCCACCCTGGTGTTGATTAGGCGCTTTATTTCCGCTTGGTACCTGGGCATTCCCTTCCTGCTCGTGCAATTTGCCGGCACGGCTGTGATGCGAGCCAGCGGCAATTCCAGCCTGCAAGGAAAAATGATGATGTTGGGCGCTGCAATCAACGCCATTCTCGATCCCCTGCTCATTTTTGGGCCCGGGCCATTTCCGGCCTATGGTATCCGGGGTGCAGCCATTGCCACGGTCATCACCTGGATACTGTGCAATATTTTCATCTGGTATTTCCTGGCGGTGCGCGAACCACTGCTACGCTTGGTCTGGCCGGGTTTCACACGATTGTGTAAGGATTGGTACCGCCTGTTGAAAATCGCCCTGCCTGCCGCATTGGCCAACATGATTACACCCCTGGCAACCGCGATCATCACAGCAACTCTGGCCCAGTATGGCGCCCATGCCGTCGCGGGTTTTGGCGTGGTAATGCGCATCGAGGCCCTCGTCATGATCGTGGTACTGGGCATGTCCATGAGTCTGCCACCCTTCATCAGCCAGAATTACGGCGCAGGTGCACTAGACCGAGTCAGACTCGGCCTGAGACTGTCACTGCAGTTTGTTCTCCTGCTGCAACTGGGTTTGTACGTCTTTGTCGCAATTGCGGCACCTCTGGTCGCACGCATATTTTCATCGGAGCCCGAAGTCATCTCAGTGATCGTGACTGTTTTGCGTATCCTGCCGGCCAGCTATGCCTTTCAGGGCATGGTCATTCTCAGCGCATCAAGCTTCAATGCATTACACGCCCCACGTAACGCACTGATCACAAGTCTTCTGCGCTTTTTTATCTTTTACGTCCCCCTAGCACTGCTTGGTGCGGCGCTGGGTGATATTACCGGCCTCTTTATTGGTGCGGCGCTGGGCAACATCGGCGCCGGCCTCCTGATCACCTGGTGGATCAACCGCTACACCTTGTCCCTCGAGCCCTTCCCGGATAACGCCTGACGCGCGCAAACCCCAGAACACCTGTGCTTCTATTTGAAAATGATTATCATTTTAAATATCATTATTATCACTGTTTTGAGTAGTTAGTTGTTGCCCATGTTCCGCAAAGTCCTTTTCTGGTCACACCTGGTGTGCGGTGTCGTATCCAGTCTAGTCATCCTGATGATGTCGGTTACCGGCGTGTTGCTGACTTACGAACGCCAGATTCTAGCCTGGGCTGAAAAGACCGATTACGTGCCCGCCAGCCAGCAACAGGCACGCATCTCCCTTGAACAACTGCACTTTATTGCCCGCACGGAACATAACGTAATCACGCCCTCTACCATTGTTGTCACGAATGACCCTGGAGCACCTGTAGCCTTCACCTCGGGTCGTCGTGGCGGCGTTAACCTGAATCCATATACCGGTGAGGCAATGGAAGTTGGGTCACCTGAGCTGGAGGGATTTTTCAGCACCACCACCGGCATTCACCGATGGTTCAACCTAACTGGAGAAAGCCGCAACTTGGCCAGGTCCATCACCGGTGCCAGCAACCTGATGTTCTTGTTCATCGTATTGAGTGGTGTTTACTTGTGGTTTCCGAAGATGGCGAGCTGGGCCATGTTCAAAATCCGTCTGGCGTTTCGCGATAACGCTGGCGACAGCAAGGCCAGAGATTTCAACTGGCACCATGTCATCGGCATCTGGTCGGCGATCCCGCTTGCTGTCATAGTAGCAACTGCCTCCGTTTTTTATTATCCGTGGGCAAACAATCTGGTCTATCAGGTCCATGGTGAGCAGCCACCTATGCGCGGCAGTGCCCCTGCCTTAGGTGAGATGTCCGTACAAGCCAGTGTCGGCAGTGTGCCGGCCACAGAACCAGTGTTTTTGTCCCTCGATGATCTTTTAGAACATGCGCAGGCGTTCATAACCCGGAACGGCGACACCTGGCGCCAGGTCAGCATTGGTATACCTAGTGAAAATCAGTCAACCGTCAACTTTGCCATTGACCAGGGCAACGGCGGCCAGCCCCACCTGCGGCACAACCTGAAGTTGGCACGCGAAACAGGTGCTGTCGACGACTGGCAGCCTTTCTCTAGCCAGTCGCCCGGTCGGCGCACGCGTTCCATCATTCGTTTCCTGCACACCGGCGAGGCCATGGGTATCATCGGACAGACTATAGCCGGGCTTGTTTCCTTCACAAGCCTGTTGATGGTGTGGACCGGCCTGGCACTGGCCTGGCGACGCCTGGTTACACCGCTTCTGCTTAAGTGATTTGTGAAAACGCCAGGCGTGGTTTTTTCAGGCCAGCTTGATTAATATGGCGTGTTTTTGCAATCCGGATCCACCACCCAATGCTGCGCATGATTCCCGGCACACTTCCGCTTATCGTCGTTTCCTGCCTGATGACAACTTCCACAGTCGCCCAGGACGGTATCGCGTTCACCAGTGAGCAGGTGGACAGGGGCCAGGTCATCTACAGTGAGACCTGCCAGATCTGTCACGGCAACCGGCTCAGCAACGGCCAGTTCGGCACGCCATTGCGGGGAAGTTTCTTTAGGAACAACTGGACGGGAAAAACGCTCGGTGAACTGACCCAGCAAGTGTGGGAAAAGATGCCCCCGGATAACGTGCAGTCACTCAGCTGGGTACAGGTGACCGACGTTGTGTCATTCATCCTGTCTCGCAATAACCTGGAACCGGGCGCTACCGAGATGACCACGGACATGGAAAGCCTCCATGCCACCCCCCTGCCCTGGAAATAACGCAGGGCCCAATTTACTCCCAGCGACCGACGACCATGCCGTCGGCCTTCAAGGCACCGTCGAATTCACCCATGGGGGATCCGCTGACGTGCTGGCGTAGCTTGACCTGAACCTGGTCGCCGGGCCGAAAAGTTGACGGGTTGTAGCCCTGGCGCATGAGGATATTGGGGATCAGCCACTCCACGCTCCATTCGGTTTCCGTGCCGTCGTCGTTGGTCACCATCACCTGAATCCACGAATGTGGATTCTTGAACTGGAATTCCTTTACTACGCCCTCGATCTCGATGGATGTTTCCTCGATCTGGCCGACGGTAGAATGATGAGCTATGGCAGCTTGATGGAATGCAAGCAAGGACAACGCCGCAAACAGATTCAGGTAGATTTTCTTCATTGCTTTTCCTCTCAGTAATTCAGGACGTTGCCTTCCTCGTCAAGAATCAAGCTACGTCCGTTCTCGTCGACGATGGCACGATTGTATTCATTACATTCGTAGTCGAAGATTTTCGTTCCCGCCGGCTGCCTGTAAAAGCGTTTTTCCACCACCCAAGGCTCGGTAAGTGATACCGGGTCCTCGAGGGTTATCCTTACCAATAACAGGTCCTCACCGTTTTCTTCGGTCCTTCGTATACGAGTAGTCGCGTGCGCCTGGTCACTCAACACCAGGCCGCTGCGATCCAGAACGCTGTCATGGTCACGCCAGCCTTTCAACGCTACCGTGGTAAAAACCAGGGTATCGCCCTCCCAGTGACCCACGGAATGGCCATAGAAATTATGCCAGCGCTCATCGACGGGCGGATGTTCGGTGCCATCGGTATAAATGCGCATGGTTGCACGCGTGTGCTCGGCCAGAATCCAGGTCTGTTCAGGTCTGACCACAAATTCAACCGGCGCCAGTGCATTGAAGATGCGGGGAAAGCCATGCGAAATGCAGCGCGTCAGCGGATCGGGAAACAGCCCTGCATCCCGCAGCGCCAGGTGCTCCCGGTAGATGGCTTCCCACTCGGCGTTATACGGCGGGTTGGCCCTGGCGCCAGGCGCGCTGACATCGGCACCTGGCGAATCCGGATTGGTTGGCACGCCGTTCAGGGTCCAGGTGCCGCGATCGAACACCGTTCCACCCCTTCTTGACCAGGTGCCGCTCCAGTCCGGCAGGTCAGTGAAGGCTGGCATGTCGGCCGCACCGACGCCCGCCGGAACCAGGCAGGCCAGCAGGCTGATGGCGGCAATGGTCGTAATTAGCCTCATCGTGAATCTCCCTCTCTTTGATTAGATCAGCCGGGAATGACCCGACCCGGATTCAGTATCCCCTTCGGGTCCAGCGCCTGCTTCAGGTTTTGCATGAGCGCGATCTCAGCAGGCGTGCGTGAATGCTGCAGGTAGCCAATCTTCTGGACGCCGATGCCGTGCTCAGCGGACACGGAGCCACTAAAGTCTCCAACCACCTTGTAAACGATATCATACATCGCCTTAACGTCATCATGGCTGCCGGTGTAACACATGAAATGCAGGTTGCTGTCTGCGATGTGCCCAAAGACCAGCATCTTTGCGCCGGGCACCGCGGCCACCAGTTCCTTTTCCACCTGCGCCAGAAATGACGCCATGGAGGAGATCGGTACGCTGATATCGAAATTCGCCGTATCCTTGATGAAGGCGCCGATCTCGCCGACGCCGTCGCGGATTTTCCAGAAACTCTCGCGATCTTTTTCCGAATTGGCGATCAGAGCATCGACCACCAGCCCGTCCTCCATAGCTGAAGCGAGCGTGTTCATAAATAGTTCTGAATCTTTCTCCTGGTCACTACCTTCCAGTTCGGTCAGCACATAGACAGGGTAAGCTGCATCGAAAGGTGAGTCGACAGCATCCACGTGTTCGGTGATGAAATCAAAATAGGATGCCCACATCACCTCGAAGGCGCTCATGCTACCGCTGAATTTCGCACTCAACAGGCGCAGCAGTTTCGTGACATCTGCAAAGTCATTCAGGGCAAGCAGCGCCGTGCAACGGCTAGCGGCCTTGGGGAACAGACGCAGGACCGCGCGCGAGACCACGCCCAAGGTACCCTCGGTACCGATAAAGAGGTGCTTGAGGTCGTAACCGGCATTGTTCTTCAACATCTTGTTCATGCTGGTGAGAACTGTGCCATCCGCCATGACTGCTTCCAGCCCAAGTACCAGCGCACGCGTCATGCCGAAGCGCAGGACTTGGTTGCCGCCGGCGTTGGTTGAAATGTTGCCGCCGATATTGCAGCTTCCCCTGGCACCAAGGTCCAGGGGAAAGATGAAACCCGCGGCATCAGCAGCTTCCTGAATAGTCTGCAGCGGCGTTCCCGCCTTCACCGTCATGGTCATGGCATCGGCATCCAGTTCTTCGATGCCGTTGAGGCGCTCGAGATTGATGGCGATTTCATTGGATTTCGGTATACCTCCCCCGGTCAGCCCTGTCAGGCCACCCTGCACTACCAGGGGCTGGCCCGCGGCATGACAGAGACGCAATATGTTGGATAACGCTTCGGTGCTGGCGGGTCGCAATACAGCACCCGGCATGCCGGGCGCGTCAGCCGACCAGTCGTGCTGGTATTTTTCAGAGATGCTTTTGCCGAGTAGGACGTCGTTGCCCGGCACTGCCTGCAACTGGGTGATGAGATCCTGCATGTTTCCCCTTTCTCTCTGTATTGACGCTCTTGTAAATACGGTTTAATTAGAGCCTTTTATCGATAGTTTGCCGCTCATTCAGCTGAAACACCACATCCGCTTTTTGCGGCAGGGTTTCCAGCCCGTGACGGGTGACCCGCTCATAGTGTTGTATGAAACGCCTGAGCTGCTTCTGCGTCATAATGCGGTGCCCCGCGGCACCGGTTTCACTGATCATGGCGGCCAGCTTGTCTTCCTGGTTTTGCCGCCATTCGAAGACCATGTCAAAACTCGGGGCCTTCAACATGACCAGGTAGTCCACGAGGCCATACAGTGCTTCGTAGTCACCGCGAATCGCCTCGTTCACATAGCGGCGCCAGACACCGTCTTCATCTTCCTTTGCCTCCAAAGCGTTGACCGGATCCGCCAGCGCCGATTCAGATTGTGCATCCACGGACAGGCACCAGCCATCCAGAACGATGACATCCACCGGCGTCTGCACAGTCGGCCACAGCTCGCGTTGCTGCCGGTCATCGACGGCCTTGTCAAATCGCGGTATGGCGACGGCACCCTCCTGCTTCAGGGCATTGATGGTATCCAAGGCCAGACCGACATCGTGCGTTCCAGGCACACCACGCGTGGCAAGCAGCGGATGTACGGAGGCCGCAAGATCCTGTCTTTCGGCATGGGTCAGGTAGAAGTCGTCGATCGAAAGGTTAATGCAACGCAGACCAATCATGGCGTGCATGAGGCGGACCAGCAAGGCGGCCAGTGTCGACTTGCCACTTCCCTGGCTGCCGCTTACCCCTATGACGAAGGTACCATCATGGCCGGATACGCCTTTCAGGATGTCCTCTAACACGGGCATGAACCACTGCTCGACCGTATCGGCGTAGTCGGCCGGCAGGTTTTCCTCGCGGATGAAGGAGTCGATGACAGGAAGTAATGCCTGTTCCATGAAATGCTGTTACCGAAAAGTGCGTTTCTTGCCATTGTAGCAGATGTTATTTATGCTTCCCGCTCTACCTGCCACCGGTAAAAACTACCAAAAAATGGCTATAAATATCTCTGGATTGCTTCGTCCACTGTCTCCCGTTTTTCTGTTGTTTACCCTGCTTGATTGCACCCTGTTCAGCGCGCAGGTGATTGCCCAGGATCAGACCCGCGTCATTATTCTCGGCACCGGCACACCCGTGCCCGATGCCAACCGTTCCGGCCCCGGCGTCGCTGTGGTCACCAATGGCGAGGCTTACGTTTTCGACGCTGGTGGCGGCATGGTGAAAAAGGCAATGCAGGCCTGGGACAAATACGACATGCCCGAACTGTATCCCCAGGACATCAAGTACCTGTTCATCACTCACCTGCACAGCGACCACATCCATGATATCGCGGAACTGTCGGGCCATCGCTGGTGGGGACGCCGGCAGCGCCTCTCCGTCTTTGGGCCAAAGGGGCTGAATGATTACGTGGGTCACATGAACGATATGCTGACCATCGAGGCGGATATTCGTGCCGCGGGTACGCCCGAACAGCTCGTCACAGACCGCCATGGCTACCTGACCAGCTCCACCGAAATCGTTGACGGCATCGTGTTCAGCAATGACGACATCACGGTGGAAGCCTTTACGGTACCACATGGAGAAATCAAGCCGGCCTTAGGTTACCGCGTCACCACCGCGGACAAGACCATCGTCATATCTGGTGATACCACGTACAGCGAAACTCTCGCGGAAAAGGCACGCGGCGCCGACATCCTTATTCACGAGGTCTACAGCGGCGACCAGTTGAGCCGGCAGTCTGAATTCTGGCAGGACTACCATGGCAATTCCCATACCAGTGGCAAGCAAGTAGCCGCTGTCGCCAATATCGCGCAACCGGATCTTGTCGTGCTGTACCACATCCTGTTCTTCGATGCCTCCCCGGAGGACATCGTCGGCGAAGTGAAAAGGACGTATGACGGTGACGTGGTCATGGCCAACGACCTGGACATGTTTTAAAGCCTTCACCTGATGACACCGTCCTCAAGGCAAGAAGTCACCGCCGTCATCATCAACTATGGCTGTCGCCGGGATACCGCCGAGCTCGCCAGGAAAATCGAAACCCAGGTCAAAAATATCTTGGTCGTCGACAACAGCAGTGAGATCGATGGCACCGACTCCGCCTTTCGTAACATCGAGGTGATAACACCGCTGGAGAACCTCGGTTTCGGCGCCGCCGTCAACCTGGCGGCTCGCCAGATCGATACACGCTGGCTTCTGGTGCTGAATCCCGACGTACGTCTGCGACGCAATTGCCTGAAGAACTTGCTGGAAGCGTCCGCACAGTTACATGCGCCACTATGTGGTCCCCGCTTTTATTGGGATGATGCCTGTAGGTTTGAACTGCCACCGGCACTTGGCCACCCCCTGTGGCTGCTTTCCGACCGCAATATCCACGACAAGCACCTCGCCGACAGTGTCGACCTGTCAGCGCTCGCTATTGCACGACACAAACGCTTCTGGAGCGAGGTCTCTCCTTTCAGTGAACCGGTGCTGTCAGGCGCCTGCCTGCTCGTGGATAACCAGTGGTTCACCCAGAACAACATGGCCATCTTCGATGAGGACTTCTTCCTTTATTACGAGGATACCGATTTGTGCGGCCGCCTAATGCGCAAAGGTGTGATGCCCGTCTGCGTTGCGAATGCCTATGCCGTGCATTACTGGAACCAGTCCTCCGAACCCGCTGCGGGCAAGGCCGAACTCATGCGCGCCAGCGAGAAAATCTTTCTGAAAAAATATTACCCCAACGGAGCGCCTGCCCTTCCGGTACGGAGTAGGATTCCCGAAATCGCCGAACTCGGCACCTTCAGCAGTTCACCAGCGCTGATCTTGCCCCACGATACGAGATACCTCGATATCGGTGCACAGGATGACTTTATCGTTTTTGCCAGGACAACGGTCGAACAGGCGACTTTCGATTTCAGCACGGAAATGTGGAGACGCATCCGGCCAGGCGATTATTATTTCAGGGCACTCAGCGCTACCGGCAACATCCTACAGCTCTGGCACTGGTGCAAAGAAGAATAAGGAGTACATGACACCATGAACAAGACATTCGTCATTCTCGGCTGCCACCGCAGCGCTTCCAGCCTGGTTGCCAAGGCCCTGCATGAAGCCGGTGTCCACATGGGCGATGAGTTGCTGTGCGGCCTGCCTGACAACCCGGAAGGCCATTTCGAGGACATGGACTTCCTGAAAAAGAATGTCGAGTTGCTCGACGGTAATATATGGAACGATGTCGACCGCGAGCTAACCGATGCCGATACGGCCGCACTACTTGCAGCAAAGGATATTCGACCCCTGTGGGGATGGAAGGACCCGCGCACAGTACTAACCATCGAACGGTATTACGAACACCTGGATGATCCCATTATTGTAGGCCTGTTTCGCAAACCGGATCTGGTGGCGAAAAGCATGGCAAAACGGGGGGACATCAGTGAGGAAGAAGCCCTGGCGCTGGCCAAGGCTTACAACCGCAAGATCATAGATTTCCTTAGCGAGCACTTTTTATAAAAACCGATTTAACTCTGTCCGTCATAACTGATATAAACGCCTTTCTGCTATTTTTTGGGGAATACCTGCACATGAACCGCACGCTCAAATCCATCGTCCTAGCCTCTTGTCTCTTGCCTTTTGCAACAGTCCAGGCCCAACGCGACATTCCGTTCAGCGGCTTCGCTCCCACAGCCCCGACCGGCCTGGAAAACATCCCCCTGGGTGAGGGCCCCTGGGTATATCCGACAGCGGAAGGCATGGACATCAGGGTTTCGGTCGTAGCCCGGCTCGAATACCCTATGGCGCTCGAATTCCTGCCCGACGGCAAATTGCTGGTCATCACCCGCCGAGGCGAAATCAACCTGATCGAGGATGGTGAACTGCAACCCGGCATGATCACGGGTGGGCCACCCTCCGTGTTTTCAGGAGAATCCGGCCAAGGTGGCACCTCCCATGGTTACATCGATCTGGTGAAGCACCCGGATTTCGAAAACAACCAGTTGCTGTACCTGAGCTACACCAAACCCAAACCCGGCGGAAACAACAATATCGCCATAGGTCGCGCGCGCTGGACCGGAGAGAGCCTGGAAAACTTCAGTGATATCTTCGACCCGGGCCCCGGTATTGCCGGCGCCGGTAAAATGGCTTTCGGTCAAGACGGCAAGCTGTACGTCACGACTTCCGGTGGTGATGCCCAGTCCCTGGCCTCGCTCGGCGGCAAGGTGCTGCGACTCAACGATGATGGCTCCGTTCCCATTGACAACCCCTTCGTAAACAACCCGACCGCGCGCGGTGAAATATATTCCTACGGCCATCGTGGTGCACTTGGTCTTGCCGTACATCCTGAAACCGGCGCCATTTTCCAGAACGAGAATGGCCCCAACGGAGGTGATGAGATCAATCTGATCAAGCCTGGTGTGAACTATGGCTGGCCCATCGTCAGCCTGGGCCGCACCTACCCCGGTCCCTGGCAGACCAACGACCGACCGACCCATGACATTTTCGAACCGCCGCTGGTCTATTGGATGCCTGCCATCGCGGTGTCAGGCATGCTGTTCTATAACGGCGATGCCCTGCCGGCATGGAAGGGTGATATCATCGTCGGCGCCCTGCGTACCGGCGAGATCCCGGGCACCGGGCACCTAGAACGCATCATGATTAACCGGGAATACCAGGAAATGCGACGAGAATCGCTGATTACGGACCTGCGCCGTCGTGTTCGCGACATCGAGATGGGACCCGACGAAAACATTTACCTGGCTGCCGAACAGCGCGATGGCGTAGTTCTGAAGATCGAAGCAGCCAAATAGCCTACAAAAAACGCCGGGCTGACATCCAGCAGTCTGGCGTTCCAACCTTCGCTCGTAATACCGTGCAGTTCGCTTAATCCGCAACCTGACGGCTACCCGTCACCGGGTTGGCGTAATGGTATGGGGGCAGGAATGCCTTGGGATACATCTGGAAATCCATGGTCGGCGGTTCATCCGGTGGATTGCTTGCCGTAATACCGGGCGGATTTGACCGTGACAAATTGATCCAACCGTCGTCCGTGCCGGCAAAGTAGGTGTTGATCTGCTGGTCCTTATAAAGCATCCACTTGCCGTCACGCTTCTCGTATATGTTTTCATAGGTGCCCCCCATGAAACGACCTTGCGTACCGAAGGTACCCATCATGCTGAAGGCTCGTGACCGCAACCGCGCCGTTTGCCCGTCAGGGTCCACGTGCACCACCGGCTGATATTGCATATGGTTGTGCAACTGGCCCGGCAGTTCGTCCTGCACACCGTACAGGTCAAGGTTGCGACGGATGCTGGCGGCACCTCGATACACTCCGCGCATGGCGATCTCGATGGTGCCATCTGGCGCAAAGATGCCCGTCAATTCATCCCACTGGTTGCGCGCCAGGTAGTAACCGTAAATGGTCTGCATGCGCTCGATGTCAGCGGCGTCCTGGACCAGATCGAGACGGCGCTCCAGATCCGCTACTAGCGACTCCAATGCTGACAGTTCCGATGGTCCTTTCAGCACGACATCGCTGTCAGCAATCGGATCGTAGGGGCTGGTCACCGGGTTGTTGTAATGGAAAGGCACCACATACACTGCCGGGTAATTCTGGTAATCCTCGGATGGCGGCCGATCGGGCGGCAGGGTCTCACTGGGCGAAGTCCTCGGTTGTGCCGTAACGCCCCACCCATCGTCCACCGGTGTGCGCATGGTGGAGTAAAGATGAAGCTCGCTGATTTTCCAGACGCCATTCTCTTTCACGTACTCGTTTTCATAGACACCCGTGCCCCAGTGATGGCTGACACCGAATTCCGCCTCTTGGGAAAAATGATGCCAGCGCCCCCTGGCCGTGGCGTCTGGATAGACATGCACGACCGGCTGCAGCTGCATGTGGTCGTTCAGTATGCCTTCCTGTTGTCCTTCCGCACCCAACGAATCCAGGTAGGCCAAAACACGTTCACGCCCCACATAGACTCCTGAGCCGCCGACTTCTAGCGTGGCGTTATCGGCAAACAGATCCGCCGCCTGGCTCCACTGGTGTTTGTCGATATAAAAGCCGAAGATGCGTTGCAGGTTTTCCACCTCGTGCTCGTCTTCGAGCAAGGTGACCTCGAGTTCCAGACGGGCGATTTCAGCCAGCAGGGTCGCCGCGTCGTCCTGGGCATAGGATGTGCAAGGGGCAAGGAGCAAGCAGCAAGCGAGAAGATAATTCTGGATTTTCATTATTCGTCACCTACTGCGTTTACCGGCGGCTGGTAACGGCCGACCGGGTTGTCGAAATGGAACGGTGGCAGGAAGGTCTCGGGCCAGGAACCAAAACTGTCGGTTTGCTGCTCGTCGGGCGGAAATTGCGGTGATACGTAGATGCCCTTGTTGATGTCCTCGTTCAGCCCCCAGGCCCCTTCATAGGGCACCATGATAGTCTGGTACCATCGTACCTTGCTGATCTTCCACACACCGTTTTCCTTTGCATACTCGTTCTCATATGGGCCTTCTCCCCATGTCGCGAATTCGCCAAGATCACCACTGAGGATGACGGCACGCCAGCGCCCTTTAGCACTCATGCCGTCATCGGCCAGGGTTATGACCGGCATGAGCTGGAAGTGCTCATTAAGCTGGCCTTCCGACAGGCCAGACTGGTTGCCGCCCAGACGATAAAAATATTCACGGATGCGGTCACGTCCGCGATACAGACCGTCACGGGCATATTCGACCGTGGCATTGGCAGTAAAAAGGTCTGCAAGCTCATCCCACAAGGCCTCGTCGAGGTAGTAGCCGTAAGCGCGCTGCAGGCGCTTGATGTCGTTGACATCGCGCAGTCGCTGCGCCCTGTCCTTCAATGCAGAAACGCGGGCTGATAGTGCGGAGATGTCCGGCTGTTGTTCGGAAGTGGATGGTTGCTGCTCACTGCAGGCACTGAGGGCCAGGCAAGCGGCAAGCACCCGCATCAGTGCATGGTACCTCGACATAGTTTTCCCTAGTTCGTAGTTGTTTTACTTATCTTTATGCGTGGTGCAATGCCACCGGAGTATAAAGGACTGCCGGTAGTGCAGGTAGCCCCTGTGGAATTTTCCCCCCGGAAAGTCTACACTTTTTACTTAGGGGAATACTCAACTATGCTATTTCACAGATTCCGCAACACCCTCGTCCTATTCCTGACGCTGACCTCCCTGAGCTTTTCCATGCACCTGGCGGCGCAGGATCACGAGGCCTATGTTGGCAGCTGGCTGGTCAACAAGGATCTCAGTGACGATACAGACAAACAGGTGGAGCGTGCCCTGCGAGCCATGGGCCAGAAAATCGAACGCTGCTGGTTCAGTTGCGAGGAGGATCGTTTTCGCGGCGGCCCGGAAGAACAGGAACTGTATGACCGGCTGTCCTACGACAAGACGCTGCATATAGAACTCGATGAACCGGAATATGTCTTTACCTATGACGACGGCTACACGCGCACAGTCTATACCGACGGGCGCAGCCAGTCCGTCAGCCTGACCGGACTCGACGAGGTGGAGGATTTTTCTATGGGGCACTGGGAGGGCGACAGGTTACTGGTTGAGGCACGCCCGCGCGACGGCGGCTTTGCCAACGAGACCTATTCTCTCCAGCAGGCGGGCAGCCAGTTGCGCGTGGAACTGTTTATTCGCCCAGGATCCTTCACCGAACCGCTGACCATCACTCGCGTCTACGACCGCATACCTGCACTCTAATTTCCAGGAACTGATTATGGCAAGTAGAGGAAGTGTGAACAGATTGCTCGTCTCCCTGATCTGCCTGTTACTGGCCATTCCGGCGACACTGCACGCGCAGGCTGCTGGTTATGCCCTGGTCGGCGGCCTGCTGATCGACGGAACCGGTACCGAGCCGACGCCGAACAGTATCGTGCTGATCCATGATGACAGGATAGAAGCGGTGGGCGTCATCGGCAGGCTGCCCGTACCCCAGGATTACCAGATCGTATCCACTGAAGGCATGACAGTCATGCCTGGTCTGTGGGATCCCCATGTGCATCTGTTGTACAACGGCCACCCGGATTTTGGTCACTGGTTCTCCACCTATGCCGACAGGTTTGCAGATGTCACCATTCCAGCATCGGCGCTGCAGTTCCTGATGGCGGGTGTGACCAGCGTTCGTGACCTGGCGGTTAACACTGATGACATCATCAGTGTGCAAAAGCGCATTGAAGCCGGCGAGATTCCAGGTCCCACCATCTACACGGCCGGTAGTGCGCTAGTTCCGGGCGGTTCGGCTTCCTACCGACCCCATGTCATGCCTGTGGAAAATCCACGCGATGCAATACGCAAGACGCGGGCGCAGATCAATGCCGGCGTCGACATTATCAAGGTGCTGCAGGCAAACGAGGGTTTTCAGGAAGAATTGAATGCCATCGTGGAAACCGCCCATGCCGCCGGCATACGGGTTACCGCTCATGGCCGCACCGACGAGGAATTGCGCGTCGCTCTGCGAGCCGGTGTCGATGAGATCCAACACATCGGCATCGACACGCCGACTCTCCCCGAGGACATCCTGGACATGGTGGAGCGGCGCATCGCAGGCGGCACACCTCTATACTGGAATCCCACTGTCGGTACCGTACTGAACAAGGACGAACTGGCCGCCGATCCCGAGTGGCTAGATGACCCAAAAAACTTTGCCGGCCTGCCCCAGGACATCGAACTGGATATCCGCCAGGCCATCAGCAACGCGGAGTTCACCACCCTGCCACGGTCAGCATCCGACATCATCAAGCGCAAGGTCCAGAGCTTGGGTGAACGCGGCGTGATCTTCACCTTCGGCAGTGACGAGGGTACCTTCGGGCATCCGGCAAGTGAAGCTACCTGGCGCGAACTGGAAGCCTGGGTGTTCGAACTGGGCCTAGATCCGCTGGCAGCCATCAAGTGGGCTACGGCGGATTCAGCCGCCTACATGGGAGTTGGGGATGAGGTTGGTACGGTGACTCCCGGCAAACTGGCCGATGTCATCGCGGTGAAAGGCAGTCCGCTACGACACTTCAGTACCCTGCGCGAACCGACCATGGTGTTTAAGAACGGCAAGCGGGTCCGGTAACTTTATCGGCCCCTCAGAGTAACGCGAACCAGCTGACGCCTGTCTTGTTAACGGCAATCCCCACGATATACACGAACGTGAGCACGCCGAGGAAAAACGAGGCGATGCGAATCGATTTCGTGGTGCCACGGTTCAGGGCGATGCCCACGAACAGCAGGTAGAACATCAGCAGAAAGATCTTCATGGTCAGCCAGCCCTGGGCAAACAGGCCGATATTGAGCACGAAGGCCATGCTGAAACCGCTTAGCAGGAAGATGGTGTCGACCAGGTGCGGCGTCACCAGGATCAGTTTGTGGTTCAGCCACTTCGAATCGATGACCATTAAGTAGGCACGAAACAAGAAGCCCGTGAAACTGATCAGGGCGCAGCACATATGGATAGTCTTGAGAGTAAGAAACATCGAGGAATGCACTACCATTGAAAGCAGTGCATTGTAGGGAAAGGCAGGCAAGGATAAAAGGTTTGCAAGCTTTTATCCCTTAACTCTCGCGCCGGGGAGTCAATCCTCGGAAAATGTCACATCCTGCAGTTCGTCGGACATACCCTGCTCCCAGGTGGACCAGCCTGAATTCATGCCATAAGGGACGCGTTCGAGTATGGCTTCGATTTCGTGGATCTTGCCATCATACACCTTGAACAATTCCGCGATACCCCAGGTCCAGGGCTGCACAGGTCCGGCGATTACCTCGCGACCGGCAGGCGTGACGCCGTGGCGGAACTCGCCACCGGAGTGGTCGAAGAAGACAAATGAGAACACCAGGCCGCGCTCCTCGTCCACTGCGACAAAACGCCGATCACGGATACGGTTCACAAAGAAAATGAGTCCTGACTGGAACTGCTCTAGGCAACTCCACTGCGCCGAATACACCGAGGCATCAGATGGATCCGGCCGCGTCTCACCAGTCGGGGTAGGGGCATTCGTACTACGCATGCCGTTTTCTATGCGATCGCAATCATCGGCGAACGGATAGTCCATAAGGCCATCATTTTTCTGCATGCCAACAAAGTACATGTTGGCGATCTCGAGCATTTCCTGACGTGTATTGCGCTGAGCCTCCGGCACTACAGAGAGAAAGGCAAAACGAGGCGTCAAGTCGGCCAGTCGCTCGGCGGCGGAAGTGCTGCGCACCACGAAATGCTCGATCTCGCTGATGGCGCCATCTTCCAAACGCAGGCGCAGGGCAAGCATCGCCGGAGTCATCTGGGTCGGGTCGCGATGCTCTTCAAAAATATTGCCGATGAAGGCAACCTGCTGGGCCGCCTCATCGGACGTGAATATTCTGTAATTGCCGCGGCCTGCCATAGTCTGCCACAGACCATCGCGCAATTGCAGGCGCTGGCCGTTTTCCGTGAAACGCACGTCATTTGCCAGAGGCACGGCACCCGGGTCGTTAGCGATGACTGCGTCCAGGTAATCATCGACTAGGGCTTCCATGCAAACACGGTTACAGTGTTCTGGCACCGCATCCTGAGCCATCAGGGCTAACGGTGACGTAAGTAGGATCAGCCCCGCTGTCAGAGGGCCCTGTTTCAGAAATTGGATCAATGAAAACATCAGGTCTTTCTCCACCTTGCATGCAGTTTTCGAGAACCAGAGACTACTTGAATTGGCTGAAAAAAGACAGAATGCCTATTTGCAGAACCACAATGCTGCACAGCATCAGCACCAGGGGGATAAAACTTAGTCTGGGCAGACGCATTGTGGTAAATTAGCGTGCTTTGCAATGATGCTGTTTTCTTGGGAAGAAACGTTAATGATAAAAACCTGTAAAGCACCCGATCCGAATACCAGGACACCGAATTTCAGATTACCTGCCAATGCCACCGACGCCCATTGCCATATATTCGGACCGGGCGACAAATACCCCTACTCACCGACCCGCACCTATACTCCACCTGATGCCGGGCTCGACGATTTCAAGAAACTGCAGCGCATCCTTGGCCTGACCCGGGCCGTGCTGGTCAATGCCAGCTGTCACGGTATCAACAACGACCCGATTCTGGATGCCATCGCGCAGAGTGGCGGAGCCTACCGTGGTGTTGCCAACATCAATGATGACTTCACAGAATCAGACATCGAAAAATTGCACGAAGGTGGTTGCCGCGGCTGCCGTTTCAACTTCGTCAGGCACCTTGGCGGCATCCCTGATATGGATAAATTCCATAGTATTATCAACAAAATAAGGGGGTTTGGCTGGCACGTTGTATTGCATTTCGATGCCATAGACCTGGTGGACTTTCAGGACCTGCTAGATAACCTGCCGATTCCCTACATCATCGACCACATGGGTCGCGTACCGACCAAGGCCGGTCTTGACCAGGAGCCATTCAGGATCCTTCTCGAATTCGCCCGCCGCGACAATTGCTGGATCAAGGTGTGTGGCGCCGAGCGCATTTCCTCCATGGGACCTCCGTTCACCGATGCCATGCCGTTCGCCAAAGCCATAATAGAAGTTGCACCGGACCGCGTACTATGGGGTACCGACTGGCCCCATCCAAATATCAAGGAGCACATGCCCAACGACGGGGATTTGGTTGACCTGATTTCGCTGATGGCACCTGATGCAATAATGCAGCAGAAACTGCTAGTTGATAATCCACATAGACTATACGGATTCACCAACTAATTCGTTGGCGCCACAGCAGTCTTAAGTTGCAGCTACGGCAATCGTACTGGCTTTGTTAAAAAATTTTCCGGAATCTCTAAGGTACTGACTGTACAGTTTGGGGATTACGTAACATATTTTGCTTCGCCGGATCAACGCCAATGACGCTGCCTGCTTCTAGCTTTATTAGGCGGACGATGTCCACCTGCTGATAATGTTAGGATTCTGATATGCAAAAAACGATTCTGATCACCGGCTCCACTGACGGGCTCGGCAAGGAGGTAGCCCGCAGGCTGGCGTCCAGGGGATGGCAGGTTCTCCTGCACGGGCGTAGTCCCGACAAGGGTGCCGACGTGCTCGCGGAACTGCGAAAGCAAACAGGCAATGACAACCTGGCCTACTTCAATGCCGACCTTGCCTTGCTGTCAGACGTCAGGCAACTCGCCAAAGATGTTCTTACCCAGGTTAGCCGCCTCGATGTCCTGGTGAATAATGCCGGCATCGGTCCGCGTCATCCGGATTCTCCCCGCACCCTCAGCGTCGACGGCCATGAGATTTTCTTCGCCGTCAACTACCTGGCTGGCTACCTTCTGGCGCGGGAGCTATTGCCACTTCTGATGAAATCGGCACCAGCACGCATCATAAATGTGGCGTCCCTGGCCCAGGCGCCGGTCCGCTTCGATGACGTGATGCTGGAACACGACTATTCGGATGGCCTCGCTTACCGGCAAAGCAAGCTTGCACAGATCGTTCATGCCAACGACCTGGCCCGGCAACTGGCCGACACCGGTGTTACCGCCAACAGCCTGCACCCTGCCACTCTCATGAATACAAAGATGGTGCTGGATTCTACCGCGTTGCCCGACAGCATGACGACTGTGGAAGATGGTGCAGATGCCCTAGAACACCTAGCGATTGCAGCCGAACTGGAAAATGTCACCGGCGTATATTTCGATATGCAGGAACAGGCGCGGGCAGATGATCAGACTTACGATAAGGATGCACAAGCAAGATTGCGGGAATTGAGCGAAAAGCTCGTGGCAGTTGTAAATTAATAAGGGTTTTAAAAAAAACAGGCAAAAAAAGGCGGGAGTACCCGCCTTTTTTGTTTGCAATTAGTCAGCAACATTAATCTATGGTCGGTGCCGGCAGCTCCTCGTTGCCGATCTGGACGAACCCTTCCACGGAGTCGCAATGCATGCCTGCTGCAGGCGGCGTCCTTTCCGGGCACTTGAACATGCCACCCTCGCGGGAGCCAGCATTTTCACCGTTGCGTAGGGGATGCATGGCCACGCTGAACACCGTGCCCTGCGGGAAGGCGTTCACGGAAACACCCTGCCGCGCCATCTGGGCAGAGCCGCCCATTTCCACGGACCAGATGATCGGTTCGCCATTTTCATCACGAAGAACGTTTTTGCGTTCCTCGTTCATGGGGGCGAAGAAAATTGCAAGATGGTTCGGGGCCGGGTCGACACGGGTGACGACACCGGTGAAAACACGAACGTTCTGCATGTCGTACATGGCGAAGGAATGGTGGGCCTGTGCAGGGGTGCCAGCCAATCCAGCGATAGCCAGGGTAGCGACGACTGTTTTATTCAAATTATTGATAAATCTCATTATTTACTCCTTACTCCCCCAATGTGGTTTTTATAATATCTTATTAATCTTACTCGAAGCTGAATATATCCTCTTCTTCGGGCTTTTCCATATTCTGTTCGAAATATTCTTCCCAGTAATGCGCCCAGGGCCGGCCGTACATGTCGGGAATTTCATATTCTATCACCTGCCCATGGGAAACGGGCGTGGCTCGTCCATCGATCGGGAAGATGGACTGGATACATTCGATGAATACGTAGGGTGTGGCATCCGGGTCGTCAAATTCATTCTGTTTCTGCAGGTTCCTGACAATACGCACCGGCTCCACCCAGACTTCCGGGTCATAGAAAATGGTTTCATGGTTGAGACCGGTGAAGTTGCCATCCGCGTCATGATTCGGGGTGTAGATCTCGATGGTCTGCATCATGCTGGAATTTTCTGGTGCGGCATGGTTCTTCCATCCCTGGATGTTGGATGTCCAGGTAATTAGCGCGTCGCCATCCCAGAAGCCGATGGTTTCACCATACCAGCGTGGCACATCGGCTCCCAGGCGAGGCACAACACCATCCATATTGAACTCACGCCCAATGTGAATGTCCGTAATGAAATTGCGTGCCACACCGGCCACGATCTGCACCATGTTCGGAGTCACGGTAATGTAATGCTCCCACACGGCGAACTCGTGGAAGCGGCGGGTGAATCCTTCAGGCCAGCAATACTGTGACTGCCACTGCGGCGCGTTGGTGTTGCCGTGATGGTAGGCTTCCTGTACGTAATAGGTCTGGTATTCCTCGGTCAGCAGGGACAGGATGGTGGGTATCTGGTTGTAACGCATCTTGTACCAGTACTGGTTGGTCCTGCCGGGATGGGCATATACTCCACTCCACTCTCCGGGCACCGTTGCGTACGTGTGTTTGGTGGGACCGCCCCGCTGATTCGTTTCCGCCATCAGGGCTTCGTAATGTTCCTGCGCCGTTTTGAATGGGTACGGGCTGACAATCGCTTCACGCGGATAATCATTCTCGCACTTGCCCCAGGGAGCGGTCGCCGGCGGGTTCGGCCCCATAATCTGGTTGCCGGTAGCATTGGCACCCCACAGGTCTTCGATGGCAGCCGAGGAATTGCAACGGAAATACCGCGGGTCCGTCCACAGTTCCCGGTCAGCGTAGAAATCGTCGGAGGTGAACAGGTCCCTTTCCAGGGGTTCTACCCCTTCAGGTGTACCTCCACCAATGGCGCCGCCGAGAAAGGTGCGCTCCACACCGGGCTGAAAGAAGCCGCCACGAAAAGTAGCGCCGGTGACCTCATAATCAGCCGCGTCGGCTGCCAGCGGCCATCCCCTGCCGACACTTTCGAAATCTAATTGGGCTGTCTGTTGTGCCTGGATACCGGACGACATCAAAAAGGTGGCTGCCAGAATGACCCGGCGGGTGGAAACTACTCGCATGTATTACCCCCAGAAAAGCCGGAATAAAGTGCCCGGCAAATGAAGGTTGAAGTATAAATTTACTGTTATTAAAAGGCTACAGGGCTGGTAGCCCGCAAGTACCTAGTTTTTCAGGCGATAGCCGGTCTTGAATATCCAGTGCAGCAGGCCGATACAGCCACCAAGGAAGACCAGCGTCATGATGATACTAACTAGTACATTGACGTCCGAGATTTCGTAGAAGCTCCAGCGGAACCCACTGACCAGGTACACCACCGGGTTGAACAGGGAAACCTTTTGCCAGAAATCCGGCAGCATGCTGATGGAATAAAAGCTGCCACCAAGGAAGGTCAGAGGCATCACCACCAGCAATGGGATGATCTGCAGTTTTTCAAAGTTGTCTGCCCATATGCCGATAATGAAGCCGAACATGCTGAAGGTAATTGCGGTGAGTACGAGAAACACGAACATGGTCAGCGGATGCCGAATCTGCAGGTCCACAAACACAGCAGAGGTAACCAGGATAATGAGACCTATCATGACTGCCTTGCTGGCCGCTGCTCCGACGTAGCCCATGACGATCTCGGCCGGTGACACCGGAGCGGAAAGTACCTCATAGATGGTGCCTGTGAAGCGAGGAAAATAGATCCCGAAGGAGGCATTGGAAATACTTTGTGTCAGCAGGGTCATCATGATGAGACCGGGCACGAGGAAGGCGCCATAACTGACACCACCGATCGCATCCATGCGCGATCCGATGGCGCTGCCGAACACCACGAAGTATAGGGACGTGGAGACCACAGGTGACACAATGCTCTGTGCGATAGTGCGTCGGGTGCGCGCCATTTCAAAATTGTAGATGGCCTTGATTGCGTATACGTTCATTTCTTCACCAGGTTGACGAAGATTTCTTCCAGTGAGTTCTGCCGGGTTTCCAGATCCTTGAACTGTATGGACGCAGCTTCAATCGCATCCAGCAGTGAGGTAATGTCGGAACTTTCCTGTTGGGCATCGTAGGTATAGACCAGGCTCATGCCGTCATTCTTCATGTCCAGCATATAAGAGGCGAGAGTGTCAGGAATGACGGCAAGCGGCTCGCTCAGGTGAAGCGTCAGGCGCTTCTCGCCGAGTTTTTGCATGAGGGCATGCTTTTCTTCCACCAGAATGATCTCACCCTTGTTGATCACGCCGATGCGGTCGGCCATCTCCTCGGCTTCCTCGATGTAGTGCGTGGTTAGAATGATTGTCACTCCGGACTCACGCAGCTCTCTAACCATTTGCCACATGTCTTTGCGCAGTTCCACATCCACCCCCGCGGTCGGCTCGTCCAGGAACAGGATCTTTGGCTCGTGCGACAACGCCTTGCCGATCATGACGCGGCGCTTCATGCCGCCTGACAGGGTCATGATGCGATTGTCCTTCTTGTCCCACAGCGACAGCGACTTAAGGACCTTTTCGATGTGCGCCGGATTCGGCAGCTTGCCGAACAGGCCCCGTGAAAACGACAGGGTATTCCATACCGACTCGAAAGAGTCAGTAGTCAGCTCCTGGGGGACCAGACCGATATCTGAACGGGCGGCACGATAGTCGCTGATGATGTCGTGTCCGTTGACACTGATCTGCCCCTCACTGGGATTGACGATACCGCAGACAATACTGATCAGCGTGGTCTTACCGGCGCCGTTGGGCCCGAGCAGAGCTATAATCTCGCCCTCCCGGATCTCCAGGCTGACATTTTTCAGTGCTTGATATCCCGAGGCGTATGTCTTGGATAGATTCTGGACGGATATAACCGACTTCATGTTGTCCTTGATGCCTGGGCCACTGGTTTATACAACCGGCCCGTCGATGCCATGTCCGAAGACCTGCGGACAGGGCAGTTAATACTCATTTTTAGGTTACTGGAACTGGCAGCTGATATCGCCGGGATTGGTCGTACAGTACTGCCTCAGGAAGTCATCAATAACCGAGCAGGTGCCGGAAGTCATGACAGTATTGGCTGACTGCATGACCAGCTCACTGGATACGGCAAGCGTTCCGCTTTCGTCGCCGGCCGGCGACATGATCGGTTCCGGCGCTTCATTCGCTTTGGCAACTGCAACAGTTTGCGTGGCTTCCTGGTTTTCCATATCGGGCTCCTGGGCGACCACCCATGCATAGCCAGTGACCAGCAGGGCCAGTAGCAGAAGCCGGATTATGTTTGTACGAGTTGAGCCCATGACGTCAAGCAATCTCGGTTGGTAGGCGCCATTGTAAAAGACTGCCTCATTCCTGTCTAAAGCAAAAATTTTGAGTAGACCGTTGTAAAAAAACCAGTTACAAAAAAATCGGGGCAAGGCCCCGATTTTTTTGTACTGCGAATAACCGGATCAGGAGGCAGGTACGCCCAGGCCTTCCCCTTGCGGTTCGGTCTGTGCCACGGTAGCCTTGATGGGGCCGTCTGAATCCAGCTTCAGGAAGATCAGTACGATGGCGGCGAGCAGCGAAAACGAAGCCAGGACCAGCGCCACGGTTGGCAGCCCCTTCTGGGCGTCAAACAGAAAGCCCGCCAGGATCGGTGCCAAGACCGCTCCGGCGCGACCCACACCGATCACGAAGCCGGTGCCGGTAGCACGGACATGGGTAGGAAACGCGTAGGCGACGATGGAGTACAGTCCGGAAACCCCGGCATTGCCGAAGAACCCGGCTATGGCAGCAAGAAGGGCCATGCGATCGAGGTCGGCCGGTGTTCGGCCAAACACAGTGACACCCACAAAGGTCAGCACGAGGATGGCGATCGTCAGCGGCTTAAGACCGAAGCGGGCCGTCAATATACCGAATGTCATGCCGCCCAGGGCACCACCGATGTTGGCCCATTTCAGGACGCCGCCGGCTGCTGCCGCGGCAAAGCCCATATCGGCGACAATCTTCGGGGTCCACTTGAGAATGAAGTAGAAGGTGGTGATGTGCAGGAAGTAAGCAGCCGTTACCAGTAGTGTGGTCACAATCAAGGTCTTGGAGAAAATATCCCCTACCGACTTCTTCTGCTCTTCCGAGTTGATTTCTGGTAACGCGGCAACCGACTGCTTGCCCAGTTTAGATAGCGAGTGGTTGATGCGATCCAGCGCATTTTCCGGCTGCTTGCGGGTTAGCCAGTGCACAGATTCCGGTACGAGGAAGTAAACAAAGGGAATCATGGCGGCACAGACTACGGCTCCGAAATAAAAGACCGAACGCCAGTCAAAATTCACCAACAGCCAGCGCTGGGCAATATCGCCGCCAAACACGCCGCCAAGCGGGTAGCCGATTACCATGAAGGAGATACAAAGGCTGCGCCATTTATTGTTGGAGAATTCCGCCACTGTGGCGTTGGTGACCGACAGCATGCCGCCGATACCCAGTCCGGTCAGCACCCGCCAGATACAAAGTACAATGGGTGAACCCGCTGTGGTTGCCATGAACATGCCAAGTGCCATCACGGCCAGGCAGCCCAAAACCGTCGGACGCCTGCCGATCTTGTCACCCACGCCACCCAGGAAGATAGAGCCGATGGCCATACCCACCAGTTCGGCTGACAGGACGAAACCTAATGCCGCGTTGGAGATGCCCCATTCAGAAGCAATGCCAGGCGCGGCAAAACTGATAGCCAGGACGTCGAATCCGTCCATGGCATTGAGGAAAACAGTGATGATCACAACAATGATCATGGCTCTGGTCATCTCGGACTGGTCGAGAATCTGACGCGGGTCGTTGGCATTATTCATGATTGCAGGTGTCCCCTTTCAAGGCCTTTTACCAGGTTAGTGGTTAGATGAAGGCAATTTGTATAAGAGTTGTTCTTGTTGTTGGACCGGAAAATACTGTCGAAGGATAATCCACACCAGTGGACATGACAAGGAACCCATGACAAGCACTGACATTCAGCAGTGTTGTGGCATGTTGTACGGCCCTAATTTATACTCCCTTCCACGAATTTATGGCACTTCGAACTCCGGTATAAATCCATGAGCACATACCTGATAAAAGCTCGCATTGCACTACTGGTAAGCGCAGCTGCCCTTTTTATGTTCACCTTGCTTATGCCATCCCTGAAGGTACAGGCCCAGGACATGGTCATGCAGGACCTGGGTGACGGCCTGACCCTGGTGAATGGCAGTGGCACCAATATCCTGGTATTCCATGCCGGCAGCGGCGAAGTGTTGATCATTGATGGTGGGCTTGAGCAGTATGCACAGCAAACGCTGGACACCATCAACGGCATAACTGGCAACGGGGATATCACCCTGCTTATCAACACCCACTGGCATCCCGAGCAGACCGGCCTAAATACCTTACTCGGTAATCGGGGTGTGCCTATTTTCGCCCATGAGAATACGCGCCAGTGGCAGAGTACGACGATTACCCAGCCCTGGGAAAACCGCACGTTTGCCCCTCTCGTGCCTGCGGCACAACCTTCGGAAACCTTTTATCACTACGGCGAACTGACGATCGGTGACACCGAGATCCGCTACGGTTATCTGCGCCAGGCGCATACCGATGGCGACATGTATGTTTACTTCCCACAGGCCAACGTGCTGCATGGCGGCGGTGTCGTTGCCAACGACGGCTGGCCCCTGATGGACTGGTGGACCGGCGGCTGGATCGGCGGCCTTGCCAACGGCCTGGAGGTACTGCTGGAAATCGCCAATGACGCTACGGTCATCGTGCCCGCCAACGGCCCGTTGATGAGCAAGGCTGACCTCCAGGGCATGCGCGACATGTATGCCACCATCTTCCAGCGCATAAGCAGCGGCTTCAGGGCCGCCAACAGCATCGAGGACACCCTAGGACAAGACCCTACGGCCGAGTTCAATGCACTGTTTGGCGACCCGGAAAATTTCGTGCGCCGCGCACACGAAAGCCTGATACCGCATTACACCCCCGACGCATAATTTGATCTATAATATACTTTAATAATTTACTATATATTACTGTAATTTATCTATTTTTTTATATTATTGTAGTCATCCTGAACGACGCAAGAGTATCCTGAATCCGCCCAATGAGATTCAGCAAAGAACTTGGAAATATTGCGCATTTTGCCTCCGACAGGTGAAAAAAGTGCCGGATTTCAGTAGTATTTCCCGCATGCTATGATGCCTCATTGCGTGGCGCCGAACCCCCCGGGAGGACAGACATGTTCATCAGCAAAAAGCATCTTTCACGTCGTACGGTATTGCGCGGACTGGGTACCAGCGTCGGCCTGCCGCTCCTAGATGCCATGGTTCCTGCAGCCACAGCCTTGGCCCAGACCGCCGCAACAATCCAGCCTCGCCTGGGCTTCGTGTATTTCCCGCATGGCGCCGTCATGGAGCGCTGGGTTCCGGCCACGACCGGCAGCAACTTCGAAGTTTCCGATATCCTGTCACCGGCCGCTAAATATCAGAAAAAGATGACCATCGTGTCCGGCCTGCGCAACAAGCCTGCCGAAAGCAACGACCCCCACGGTATCGTCGTTGGCACCTGGCTACGCTGTGTAGCCCCAAATGACCCAAGTGGCCGGGGTGTAACCGCCGACCAGATCGCTGCCCAGCAGATTGGCCAGGGCACAACCTTCCCGTCAATCGAAGTGGGCACACCGAGCGGCGGTCCCTGTGCGCCCGGCTTCAGCTGTTCTTTCGGCAGTTCCATAGCCTTCCCAACACCGGACGTGGGCCTGCCCATTGAGAACAACCCGCGCAAACTGTTTTTCCAGTTGTTCGGCCAGGGTGATGACGCCGCCGAGCGCGCCGCCATCGTCGATGAAACCGGCAGCATACTCGATTCCATCATGGGCGATGCAAACACGCTGCAGCGTAAATTGGGCGCCGAAGATATCGCCCGCGTCGACAATTACCTTGAATCCGTGCGCGAGGTGGAACGACGCGTACAGATGATGAAGAGCCAGGACCTGACCGGAGTGGACATTCCGGCTGCCCCGGTGGGTATACCCTCCAGCTTCGAGGAACACCTGACAATCCTGTTCGACCTGATCGCGTTGTCCTACCAGATCAACCTGACCAACGTGGCCACTTTCCTCATGGAGAAGGAAGTTAGCATGCGGACCTATGCCAACCTTGGTGTTACCGAGGCATTCCATCCGCTGTCCCATCACGGCGATGATCCGGCCAAGAAAGAACGGCTCTCCCGTGTGCAGGCTTTCCATACCCAGGTCTTCACCAAGTTCCTGGACAAACTGGACAACATGCAGGAAGGCAACGGCACCGTGCTGGACAATTCCATCATCCTGTTCGGCTCAAATATGAGCAACAGCGATAAGCACAACCAGGATCCACTGCCCAGCGCCGTCTTCGGACTTGGCGCTGGCAATATCCGCGGGGGCCAGCACCTGGCCTATGCCCAGGACACTCCGCATGCGAACCTGCTGCTCACCCTGCTGAACCGCGCCGGCGTAATGGCCGACAATTTTGGTGACGCAACCGGCGAACTGTCCGAAGTCTAAAAACAGAACCGGGCGTAAAGTGACAAGAGACAAGCAGTTTTTATGAAACTCTTGCACACATTTCTCTCAGTCACCTTTTTGCTGGTTCTCAGTAATGAAATTTATGCCCACGGCAACCTCGCCGATGTAGTTGCATCAGGCAATCGTGATCATGCCCTGGATATGATTGCAGAAGGTACGGACGTCAACGCCGTACAATCCGACGGCACCTCCGCCCTCCTCTACGCCATTTACCAAGGTGATTCCGAACTGGTCAGCACCCTGGTTGAAGCCGGCGCCGAAGTAACCTTGCGCAATGAGTACGGCGCTAGCACCATGAGCGAAGCCGCCATGCAGGGCAGCGTCAACATCCTGCGCACGCTGCTCGAGCATGGAGGTGATCCCGAACTGGGCAACTTGGAGGGGGAAACCCCCCTGATGGTAGTCGCCCGCGCCGGCAATCTCGAAGCGGCGGCACTACTGCTGGATCATGGCGCCGATATCAACGCCCGCGAACACTGGGGTGGCCAGACTGCCACCATGTGGGCAGCCGCCCACCAACAGCATGAAATGCTGCAGTTGCTGATCGATCGCGGAGCCGATATCGACATGAAAAGTACAGCCCGACTCTGGGACCGCACCATCATGAACGAGCCGCGGCCGAAGGACATGAATAATGGCGGCTTCTCCGCCCTGCATTACGCTGCCCGTGAAGGCTGCACGCAATGCGTGAACGTTCTGGCCAATGGCGGTGCCGACATGAACTCCATCGACCCGGATCGCGTTTCTGGACTCAACCTGGCGCTGATCAACATGCATTTCGACACGGCTCTGGCCTTCATCGACAGGTGGCGCCGATATCAACCAGTGGGACATCTTCGGCCGCGCGCCGCTATACAACGCCATCGATCTGAACACCATGCCTGTTGGTGGTCGTCCCGACGTACCCTCCGCGGATGTAACCACCGGCTACGACGTGGCGAAAGTATTGCTTGAGAAAGGTGCCAACCCCAACATGCAGTTGAAAGTACGGCCACCGTATCGCAATGCCGTCTTCGATCGCGGTGCGGACAACCCGTTATCAAATGGCGCCACGCCACTGATACGCGCCGCACGCTCCGCCGATATCGAATCCGTTAAGCTGCTGCTCGAGCATGGCGCACTGGTCGACCTGCCTAATGCCCAGGGGCACACCCCACTGCTCATCGTTTCCGGCATCCAGTGGCCGGCTGACCCCACGCGTGGTCGTTACAAGACAGAGGAAGACAGCATCGAGACATTGAAAATTCTTCTCGATGCCGGCGCAGACATCAACGCCCTGACCGGCGATCCTTCCTTGAGGCCGACGGAACTATTGCCTGAGGAAGACCGGGGCGCCGGTTATGAACGCGGCAATGGCCGTAGCTCCGTGTTCGCCGACGGCCAGACTGCGCTGCACGCCGCCGCCAAGGTTGGCTGGAACAAGATCGTCAAATTTCTGATCGACCAGGGTATCGCCCAGCAGGTGAAAGACGACAATGGCCTCACCCCCTTCGATCTTGCCCTGGGCCGTTATTCCTCCGGCTTCCTGCAACCACCACCCGAGCCCCTGTTCGAGACAGCTCGCCTGTTGCAGGAGGAATGCATGAAAAGCGACAACTGTGTCATCGATGAGCCGATGGATTTCACCAATCCTAACGCCATCCGCTAAAGCTCTCTTTCATGCCGATTGTTCAGGTTATAGATCTCTCCAAGAGATACCCGAAGCCGAACAAGAAAAACGAATTCTTTTTTGCCGTCCACGGCATTTCTCTCGGTATTGAGAGGGGACAGATTTACGGTATCCTGGGCCCCAACGGCGCCGGCAAAACCACCACTCTGGAAATGATTGAGGGCCTGACCGACATCGATGGAGGCCAGGCGCTGGTTGACGGCATCGATGTCAGCACACATCCCTACGACGTAAAGAAGATCATCGGCGTGCAATTGCAGGCTAATGAATATTTCGATCGCCTGTCACTGGTGGAATTGCTGGCGTTGTTCAGCAACCTGTATGGCCGCAACGATGACCCGGTGGAGGTTCTTAAACAGGTGAACCTGGCGGAGAAGGCCGGCGCCAGGCCTTCGAACCTGTCGGGCGGCCAGAAACAGCGCTTCTCCATCGCCTGCGCACTGGTCAACGACCCCAAGGTCCTGTTCCTCGACGAACCGACCACCGGACTCGACCCCCAGGCCAAGCGCAACCTTTGGGACCTGGTCAAAAAGCTTAATGCTGCAGGTATGACTATCGTGCTCACCACGCACAACATGGAAGAAGCCGAGTACCTCTGTCACCGGCTCGCAATCATGGACCATGGCAAGATCATTGCCGAAGGCAAACCCCAGGAACTCATTCTGGAACATGCGCCGGAACCACCTGAAGCACCCATGCATGGCAATCTGGAAGACGTCTTCCTGACGCTTACCGGTCACGAGCTAAGGGAATAGTCATGGAAAAGACCATCAGATTCGCCAGGGTCATGCTGAAGATCCACGTCAGGGATCGCCAGGCTATTTTCTTTTCGCTGTTTTTCCCGCTGGTATTCATGTTCATCATCAGTTTCGCCAGCGGTGGTGATCCTGAACCCATCGAACTCGGTATCGTCAATCATGCTGGCAACGAGATGGCGACCAATTTCATCGCCACGCTGGAAAGCACACTATTGTTCAATATCACCGTAGGTGACGAGGACAGCCTGCGTGATGAGCTGAATGCCGGCGACAAGTCAGTCGTGCTGATCTTGCCTGACTATTTCGAGGATAACGGCACGCCGGCGGATATCACCGTCCTGATCGATGCCTCCCAGGTGCGCCAGGCCGCTATCGTTATGCCCGTATTGCGCTCGGCACTGGTGGACGTGGAAAGAACCCTGCGCGACACAGAGCCCCTGTTCGATATTCATATCGAGGACGTTCAGTCCCGGACACAGAGCTACCTCGACTTCGTCGTCCCCGGCCTGCTGGCGTTCAGCATTATGAACATCGCCATCGCCGGCAGCGGGTACAACATAGTCGAATACCGCCGCAAGGGCATCCTAAAACGCCTATTTGTCACGCCCATCCTGCCCAGGGACTTCATCGGCGGCTTGGTGCTATCGCGACTGCTGATTTGCCTGGTCCAGCTGACAGGCTTGATCCTTGCCGCCATCTTCCTGTTCCATGTCGTCTTCGTCGGCAAAATGCTGTCGCTGTACCTTTTCATCCTGCTCGGCACGGTAGTGTTTCTCTCTATTGGTTTCTGCCTCGGTAGTATCGCCAAATCCCAGCAGGCGATCATTGCCATTGGCAACCTGGTAACTTTTCCTCAGATGATCCTGTCAGGGATTTTCTTCCCGATCGATGCCCTCCCTGACCTGGTGCAGCCGGTAGCAAAACTGCTACCACTCAGTTTCATTTCTACTGGCATACGGGAGATCGCTATCAACGGTGCGAGCTTGCTGGAACTGGCACCGCAACTGGTAGGTGTCACTATCTGGGCCGTGATCACGCTGGTGCTGTCGATCAGGATGTTTGTCTGGAAGGAAGTGGCCGCCTAATTGAAGCACGCGCTTGATCAGGAATACGATTCATTGTAGCCAGGGCATTGCCCATACGCGGCCAAGTAGTGCTGATTAAAAAGCCTATGGCATACGGACTGGGTCGTGAAAAGAATTGTGGCCGCAAAACAACCAGTATTAAGTCGAGGGATTGTTGTTTATAACAACAGCCATTCAGCTGTGCATTTAGGATAACGCTCAAATATCGACTTTTTCCACTACCGGGAACACCACAACCTGTCCGATCTGGATGCGACCGGCATCTACGTCCGGGTTGTACTGGCGGAACAGCCACATCGGCACTGAGCGCTCCCGCGCGAGGTTCACCAGGAATTCACCACGACTGATGCTGTGTTGTTCTGTTTCGCGAATGCGCCAGCTCTGAAAGTAATCGCTTTGCAGATTGCGATGGAATTCGCGGCGCATCTGTTCGAACTGGGCGGAACCGACCTTGGAAAAATCGAGTTTCAGGCGTTTGCCGATGATGACCGGGTCACGGTATTCGAGACCGTTCAAACGGCGGATGTCCCAAGACCTTAGGCCTAACCATTCGGCATAGTGGCCCAGTGTTTCGGCCGCCTGGATTTCAATGGTGTTGTCTATCCTAACTGAATAATCTGCCGGGTCGGACTGCAGGTCCGCCAGCAACTGTGCCTCGACTTCACCCGCATCCGGTTCTACCGCTGTGGCGACCGAATTGACCAGAATCGCTACCTGTTCACTGGCCGCACTGTCGACGGCGATAGCAATGTCATCGTCTTCCGACACTGTGTCAGCGTCAACAACTAATACATTCACTATGGGGGTTGGTTCAGATTGCGTATCCCCTTTCAGACGCAGAGTCTGTCCCGGGAAGATTATCCCGTTGCTGTCGAGATTATTCAGGGCCAGCACGGTTTCCAGGGGTAAGTTATGACGTTCGGCAATGAGGGACACAGTGTCTCCACGTCTAACTTCATATTCCCCGTCAGCTGGTACTGCTATAGGTTCACTATTGTTGACCAGCAGTGTCGGCACCGAGCCATCCTGCTGCGGCAGGAGCAGGGTCTGCCCAATACGAATGGTGTTGCGGTCGCGCAACTGGTTGATTGCGACAAGTTCGGAAACCGATGTCTTGTAACGTTCTGCTATGACCGACAGGCTGTCTCCGCTGCGTACCACGTAACTGAGATCGGGTATCTGCTCGCTGAACAATTCGGATAAGGAAATAGTGTTGATGCCCGCCACTAGGTCGCCGGAAAAGGAAAGGCGATCTATCTTAAGGACATATCCGCGGGGAATGCGCTTGGTACCGGACCAGACAGCAGGCTGCAATGCGGGATTATCGCGTTCAAGGTCATTGAGACTGACGCCCAGGGTCTTTGCAACAACCCGGGCATCAACGAAGGAACTCATCGTGAAACTGGTGAACTCGGGAGCGCGGTTACGAGTGATGTCGCCAAAATACTTGATGGCGTTGGTATCGACTTCGAGGGCAGCAAGGAACTGTGGGTAAAAGTTGCGCGAGGCAAAGCCGAAACGCGGACCCTTGTACTCGGCGATGATGCGACCGATATCGGCGCTGCCGACATCACGCAACGCTCGGGCCATGCCGTTGGCGCCATGGTTATAGGCAGTCAGCGCGAGTGGCCAGGAACCGAGGGCATTGTGGTTGTACTCGAGCAGTTCCATCGCGGCATAGGTCGCAGCATAGGGGTCGAGGCGCTCATCCACAACGTAATCGGCGCGCATGAAACGCTGGGCGGTGGATCGTGTGAACTGCCACATGCCAGTAGCGGCGACCCGGGAATAGGCGCCAGGATGAAAGGACGATTCCACATGTGGCAAGATCGCCAGTTCCGGCGGCAGATTTTTTTCACGGATCACCGCATCGATATGGCTGCGGTAGGCTCCGGAGCGGCGGATACCCTCGATGAAACGGTCGGACTGCCCCAGTTGCCAGCGCACGTTATTGGCGGCCTGTTCAAGCCGGGCATTGGCGGTATCACTGCCCCAGAGCTCCAGCAACTCCTTCTGCGAAGGGGTCAGGCCTGATCTTTTGCCACTGGCTAGCACTCGCAAGTCATCACGGATCTTTTCGCGCACGCTGTTGATGGTTTCCCGGTCACGATCGAGCTTGCGGTAGATGATCCTCAGTTCCTGGGCATCATGCAGGAAGCCGCTCTGCGTATCGGCCTCGGTATAGACCTTTATCCAGAAACTAATGGCAGGACGAATAGTGTCGGGAACGGGGAAATCGGTGATGGCTGCAGACAGCGTAAGCGGCGACAATATCAATCTAATCAATAAAATAGGTAGAAATACCTGCTTTATTGTGTGGCGCATAAAATGCTCGTATAGGACGAATTTCACCCGCGTAGGTTAAATGAGTGCTTACCGCTTTACAAGCAGGGTCACAGCGCCCTGTGCGGCAGAAATCAAGGGTTTTTGAAGCTAGAAAGCGCCATGGCTTTCTTTCAGTGCGTCATGGCATAGATGACGTAATTCAGGCCGAATCTATACGCTAATGCGGTCATCGGTTCGGGGTAGCAAGGGTCATCCGCATGTTCCCACGCATCACCCATGTCCATGTTGAAATTGATGGCCACGATTAGCCGGCCCTCCTCATCGTATATACCCGCCCACTTTTGCGGGCCTTCCAGTCTCGCCTCGGTGGCACCGCAGTAATAAAGATGTCTTTCCCCGGGGATCTGGGTCACCTGGTCCAGGTCATACAGGGCATGAAAGATGGCATGGTCGGGATTGAGGTCGACGATAGGATAACCCGGCAGGACCTTCTGCATGGCTGTCACCACGATCGACCATTGGTAGGTACCGTGAAAGTCATCGATGACCAGGAAACCACCACGCAACAGGTATTCGCGCAGGCGTGCCGCTTCTTCAGCTGTGGGAGTCCAGTTACCCTGCCCTACCTGTTGTGCGAACAACCAAGGATAGTCGAACAGGTCATCATCCATAATTTGTACATGCTGGCTGTCCTCGGCGACGTTAATGTTGGACAGGCGCCTCACACCGCGAGTGAAATGGTACTCGGCCGCCGGGTAATCGATGGCCCACCAGCCACGCCTGAAACCCCAGCGGCCCCTGCCCCCGGCGCCGCCGTCCGCATACACCATACGCGCCATATGAAACTCCGCCTCCACTTTTCTGTCTGCGGTACTATCAATACCTGCCTGTTGTGCGGAAACGACAGGGGGTAGGCTGCAGGCGACAGCGAACAGTATTGAACAGGTAAAACTTAAATTCATGTGACGGTATATATGGGCGAAGACATCATGATGGAAAAAAGCATAACCACTTTGATCGAGCTAGTCACGAGATGCTTGCGGTCTAGAACGACTCCAGCCTGATCACATCATAAGCCGGCTCTTCATAGGGATGTGCGTCTTTCAATGCGGCGACAACGTCGCAAATGCGATTATCAGCAACCACGAGTTCGACTTTGTATTCGGGAAACCGTTCGATACCACCCTCGTTACCCGGCGAGTTACCAAGAAAGGGGTTGCTGTCTTCGAGGCCGCGAAACTGTCCTGTTCCCAGGGTCTGCCAGCAGCAATTGTCATAGTCGCCGATATGGCCCGCTCCGGCATCGAACAGCACCTGTTTAACGCTTTCCAAGTGGCTCTCCGGAACAAAAAAATTTAATTTATACATGGGGTTATCTTAAAAATATTAATTGCTAATAAAAATGTGCAAAAAGCATTCATAGCGCTAAAAACGTTAGTCTACTAATTCAGTTAAAGTCGCCAAGATAACACAAGGAGGGTAAGACAATGTTTAGTAATTTCATCAATATCCTAGCTTCACCGAAGGAAGCTTTAACTCCATAGTCCACACAGGTACTCCATTGTGGAAATCTGGTATAAATGTGCACTGAATTCACCGACGGCAATATCCGATGCAACAAGCAGTCCCAAAACCCATACTCATTGCTGGCCTGGTCAGCCTGTTCGTGTTGACCTCCTGCGCCAAAGCCCCTGTCGAAACTCAGACCGCGGCACCCGCTCCAGCCCCCTCACCCTACGACACCCGGATCACCATACGCGAAATCATGGTCTCGCTGGTCGACCCCCATGCCGATGCCATCTGGAACTCCGTGCGCGTAGTATCGGATAGCACCGGTATAACCGAGTTCTATCCCGAAACTGACGAGGAATGGCTGTCACTGCGCATCAGTGCTGTGTCAATCATCGAAGGTGCCAACGCGCTCATGATGCCGGACCGAAAGGTGGCACCGCCCGGCGCCGAAGGAGAATTCCCGGAATTTGAATTCATCCCGGAAGAGGTAGAGCAAAAACTGGCAGCTGACAGGCAATCCTGGGTTGGCTTCGCCGGTGGCTTGCAGGCTGCCGCAATAGAAATCCTGGATGCAATCGATAACCGCGATACCGACAAGCTTACCGAATGGGGAGCGCATCTAGACGAAGCTTGTGAAAACTGTCATTCCGTATACTGGTACCGGGCAGGAATTTGATGACAGCTTCAACCCAAACCTGGATGTAGAAAAATGAATGTAGTAGTTAGGTAGCCAAAATGGAATTGATTTACGATGCTCTGGCGGAGCTAGTCGCCAAACATCGGTGTATTCGTGGGTAGTTTTGATGCATTATAATTCGAGCGAAAGCGGGAACTGGCGCAAACACCCAAACAGAAGCGCATCATTCTCCACAATATCTACGGTGAACACGAAGAAAATTTCTAGTCCCAGGAGTGGACCCAAGCCGCTTTAAAAAAACAGTTACGGCAAAAGCTTCTACATCAGTACCATCGCCCGGCAGAATGCGAACACTGGCCGCGACCCGCCGGATATCATCTGCTAAGAACTCGCGGTCAGCATGCCTGGAAGAAGGATATTTATGAGGGTTTCAGGCAGCACATCATCAACGGCTTGCAGCAGGGCATCGTATACCATCCTTACGTGATCTAGCAGATCGCGCAAACCCAGAAAGTGCTGAAGCTGATCAAATAGGCTTCAGGCTATTTGTTCTTAATATCTAGCCCAACCAGACCCTGGCATTGCGAAACAGGCGCATGGTTGGGCTGTCCTCACCCCACTCTTTCACCTGCCAGGAATTGCTCACGGCACGGAAGACACGCTCGGGATGCGGCATCAGTATGGTGAAACGACCGTCATCGTTGCACATGCCAGTAATTCCCTCCGGAGAGCCGTTGGGGTTGGCCGGATAGGTCACTGAGACGTTTTCATAGTTGTCGACGAACTGCAGGGCCACGTTGCCACTGGCCAGTGCTGCTGCTTCCGCTTCCTTCGAGGCGAATTCCGCCCTGCCCTCACCATGGGCGCAGCCAATAGGAAAGACCGACGCCGTCATGCCCTGGAAGAACACGGAATTGGAATTGGCCACCTTGACCAGAACGGTGCGCCCTTCGAACTGTTCAGAACGGTTGCGGACAAATCGCGGCCAGTGTGCTGTACCCGGTATCAGTTCATGCAGGTTGGACATCATCTGGCAGCCGTTACAAACCCCCAGAGCAAGCGTGGTCTCGCGATTGAAGAAATTCTCGAATTGCCGGCGCGCCACCTCGTTGAACAGGATGGATTTGGCCCAGCCTTCGCCCGCACCTAGCACGTCACCGTATGAGAATCCGCCGCAGGCCGCCAGTACGTTAAAATTTTCCAGGGTCACCGCCCCGGACATGATGTCGCTCATGTGCACATCGATGCAATCGAATCCGGCGCGCTCGAACGCTGCAGCCATTTCCATCTGCGAATTTACGCCCTGCTCGCGCAGGATGGCAATCCTCGGTCGGGCACCGAGCGCGATGAATGGGCGACTGATATCTTCATCCGGTTTGTAGGTCAGCTTGGACTGCAGACCCGGATTGTCACCGTCCAGGATAGCGGCGAATTCCTCGTCGGCACATTCGGAATTGTCACGCATGCGCTGAATGCGATAACTGGTTTCTGCCCATAGCTGCTGCAGGCGGGCACGACTGTCATCCAACAACGTATTGCCGGCCAGGGATATATGCAGGCGATCACCCTCCAGCGGTTCACCGAGGTCGCAGCAGATGTCCAGCAAACCGGCTTCATCGGCTAGCTCGCGGAACCTCAACATGTTTGCCTTACTCACCTGTACCACTGCGCCGAGTTCTTCACTAAATAGGGTTTCCAGAAAGTGACCACTGCTGCCGGCCTCGTCTAGGTTAATGTTGAAACCACAATGCCCGGCAAAGGCCATCTCCGCCAGGGTAACGAACAGGCCACCGTCGGAGCGGTCGTGGTAGGCAAGCAACAGGTCTTCAGTCATGCAATCCTGGATCAAGCCGAAGAACGCTTTCAGGTCGTTGGCGCTATGCAAATCCGGCGCTTCACGGCCGATATTGTTATACACCTGGGCCAGTGCAGAACCGCCCATACGGTTGGAGCCCAGGCCAAGGTCGAGCAGGATGAGTCTCGTGGCGCCCTTGTCCAGTCGCAGCTGGGGCGTCAGGGTCTTGCGAATATCCTGTACGGGTGCGAAGGCGGAAATAATCAGTGACAGTGGCGCGGTCACGCTCTTTTCCTCGCCGCCCTCTTCCCAGACGGTGCGCATGGACATCGAATCCTTACCCACTGGTATGGTGATGCCTAGTTCCGGACACAATTCCATGCCGACGGCTTTGACCGTTTCATAAAGGTTCTTGTCCTCGCCGGGATAACCGGCAGGGGCCATCCAGTTCGCCGACAGGCGGATGTCACTGATTTTGCTGATGCGGGCGCAGGCGATGTTGGTCACGGCCTCGGCCACGGCCATGCGGCCTGAAGCCGGGGCATCGATGAGCGCCAGTGGAGTGCGCTCTCCCATGGCCATGGCTTCACCGTAAAAACTGTCGTAGGTCATGGCCGTAACGGCGGCATCGGCCACCGGCACCTGCCAGGGACCTACCATTTGGTCGCGAGCCACCAGCCCGGTAATGCAGCGATCACCGATGGTGATCAGGAAGCTCTTGCTGCCTACCGTCGGCAGGTGCAGTACCCGCTCTACAGCATCAGTAATATCGATGCCGGCCAGGTCAAATGGCGCCAGTTGGTTAACCCTGGTCCTTGCATCACGATGCATCCGCGGCGGCTTGCCAAACAGTATCGACATCGGCAAGTCGATGGGCTTGTTGTCGAAGTGGCTGTCCTCCAAAGACAGGTGCAGCGCTTCCGTGGCTTCGCCAACTACGGCGAAGGTACAACGCTCCCGCCTGCAGATAGCGGTAAATGCATCGAGTTGTTGTTCAGGAACGGCCAGTACATAACGCTCCTGCGCCTCGTTACACCAAATTTCCATGGGCGACATGCCTGGCTCGGCATTGGGAATATCCCGCAGGTGGAAACGACCACCTCGCTCGCCGTCCTTAACAAGTTCAGGCAGCGCATTGGACAGGCCGCCGGCACCGACGTCATGAATGAAACTGATGGGATTGGCATCACCCATCGCCCAGCACTGGTCGATGACTTCCTGGCAGCGCCGCTCCATTTCCGCGTTGTCTCGCTGCACGGAAGCAAAATCCAGGTCTTCGCTGCTGGCGCCGGACGCCATCGAGGAAGCCGCGCCGCCGCCCAGGCCGATGAGCATGGCCGGACCACCGAGTACAACAAGCTTCGCGCCGACCGGAATGTCTTTCTTCTGTACATGGCACGCGCGAATATTACCCACACCGCCGGCAATCATGATGGGCTTGTGGTAACCACGGACGCCGTCGGGTGCGTTCACCTCATAGGTGCGGAAATAGCCGCACAGGTTCGGCCTGCCGTACTCGTTGTTAAAGGCAGCGCCGCCCAATGGTCCTTCGATCATAATGTCGAGCGCAGAGACGATGTGGGACGGTTTGCCGTAATCACGCTCCCAGTGATGGGTGAAGCCGGGGATTTTCAGGTTCGATACGGTGAATCCGGTCAGGCCCGCTTTGGGCTTGCCACCTACACCGGTAGCGCCCTCGTCACGGATCTCGCCGCCTGAACCCGTGGATGCACCAGGATAGGGCGCGATGGCGGTCGGGTGATTGTGGGTCTCCACCTTGGCCAGAATATGGATGGGCTCTTGGTGGTAGGCAAACTGCCTGGAATCGGGATCTGGGAAAAAGCGGCCCGCAGTATAGCCTTCAAAGACAGCGGCGTTGTCCTTATATGCCGAGAGAATGCCCTTGCTGTTGCATTCATGGGTATTGCGGATCATGGCAAAAAGGGATTGCGGCTGAGCGCGGCCGTCCAGGGTCCAGGTGGCATTGAAAATCTTGTGCCGGCAATGCTCCGAATTTGCCTGGGCAAACATCATCAGCTCAATATCGTTAGGATTACGACCCAGCTCCGTGAAACTGGCCACGAGGTAATCGATCTCGTCCTCGGCCAGTGCCAGGCCCATGTGGGAATTGGCATCCACAAGTGCCTGCTTGCCGCCACTGAGAATATCTACGCTCTCCAGGGCACTCGGGCTGTGCTCGCTGAAAAGTATCGCCGCCTCCTCGACAGAAGACAGCACGGCCTGCGTCATGCGGTCGTGTAACAGTCCTTTCAAGACCGCTTCATCGAAGTCCCCTTCCGCTTGGACCAGGTAGGCGATGCCGCGTTCGAGACGTTTAAGCTTGGCCAGTCCACAGTTGCGGGCAATATCGGTGGCCTTGCTGGACCAGGGAGAAATGGTGCCGGGACGTGGCGTGACCAGGTACAGGCGGGGGTCAAGGCTTTCAGTTTCTTCCTGTAAGCGCGGGCCATAGGTTAACAGGCGATCCAGGAGGGCCTGCTCAGTATCGGAAAGTGCCTCAGACAGGTCCGCAAAATGGGTGTACCAAGCGTTTATAGAAGTAATGGCAGGAAGGGCGGAGCGGATGTTCTGGAGCAGCTTCTGGCGGGAAAAGGCAGACAGAGCTGGTGCTCCACGCAAGGTTAGCATCGCTGACAAAAATACCCCTGGCGACCGGGAAAAAAAGAAGCGGCTATGGTACTAAAAACCCGCTTCCTTTTGTAGAAATATCCGGGCCAAGGGTCTCGCTTTCAGCACGCTGGCCGGGCTATTTTATAGACATCAAAATGGGGTGTGTCACTTGTTGGGTGGCGGGATTGAGTGATGCACTATTTTTGTGCATCAAGATGGTGTGCTTAGCCAACTCGGTCCTGGAAATTTTTCACTGATAAATTTTTTTAATATTTATCAATGAGATAAATAATTTCAGGAAAGATGGCACGCCGTATGCTTTGTCTTAAGTGATGGTTAGTATCATTACTCCCCTTTAATGATTGTGAAACCATTATTTCCCTTTACGGAGACACCCCCAAAGTCTCTAATTAATTCAGGCCCCTACCACTAGGGGCCTTTTTTTTGTTGACGTACCAGGCGACCGATGACATCAAAGCATCTCCACATCCTTTCCAAATTTCTGCCGGATGATGACCCGAAAGAAGTCACCGAGTTCCCGGTAGAACGTACGCAAGGGAGACGTGTCACGCCACGCCAGTGCATGCACACGGTTGATGTGTTCGCCGGCAACGCTCTTGACGCGCAATTCGTCCCGGTCGACTATCTCGGAGCGGATGTACAGGGCCGGCAGGAAAGCGATACCCATTTCCATATGCACCATCTGGCGGATCGAATCGAGGCTGGTGCCTTCGTAGTCACGCAGGATGCGGGCGTTGAATTGCTTGCAGATATCCTCGACCTGCCGGTATAAGAGATGGTGTTCTTCGAGGGTCAGGATTTCCACGCCGGCAAGCTGGTCACCCCGGATGTTCCGGTTCTTTGCAAGTGGGTGCGCCCGGTTCATGACCAGGAACAGTGGCTCGCGGAACAGCGGCATCACGGTAATACCCTCATTCTTCAACGGCAACGTGGTCAAAATCAGGTCATAACGCCCGCTGTATAGCCCCTCCGCCAGCTTGTCAGGCACCTCTTCCCGCACGAAGAATTTCACTCCCCGGTATTTCTCGTGGACTTCCGGCAATATCCAGGGCAATGCATAGGGACCCAATGTGTGACTGGCCCCCAGTCGGAAGGTACCCGATGGGCCCTTGGTGGCAAAATTGGCGGCATCGATGATCACTTCTGCGGCATTCACCGCCTGCTGCGCCTGTTTCAGCAGGTCACGCCCCAGCGGGGTCAGAGTGACACCGCCCCGGCTGCGTTCGAACAGGTTAACGCCCAGGGCCTCTTCCAGTTTCTGCAGCTGGGCACTGAGTGAGGGCTGGCTGATTTTCAGCTCGCGGGACGCCTGGCGCAGGCTCTCGTGCTTGGCAGCAACCAGGTAATAACGCAACTGCTTGAGGGAAATATTGAGATTTTTCATGGTACTAACCCGTGATTTTCCGGACACTGTATCATGAAAGTATTTTCCTATCACAACATCTGTATTAGCAGGGATTCATTTTCACTATATTTGCATAATCCCTGACTACATTTATAGAAGCGGCCCATGGATATCCAATGGATATGGGCTTCAATAACTGAAGATTCAAAATTGCGAGGATAGCAAAAGCATCATGGAAAAACTCATCAAGGGTATCGACGAATTCCAGAAAAAGGATTACCGGGAACGTAAGGACCTGTTTAAATCACTGGCCACGGGGCAGTCGCCGGAGGTGCTGTTTATCACCTGTTCGGATTCACGTATCGATCCCGGCCTGATTACCCAGACCGAACCTGGTGACCTGTTCATCGTCCGCAATGCAGGCAATATCGTCCCGCCACATACCTTGCATGCCGGTGGTAATACAGCCTCCATTGAATACGCCGTCGCCGTACTCAATGTAAAGGATATTATTATATGCGGGCATAGCGACTGCGGTGCCATGAAAGGCGCCATGTACCCGGAATCAGTGAAGTCATTGCCCCATGTTTCCAACTGGTTGGGGCACAGCGCCGCCGCCCTGGCCAGAGTAACGGCCCGCCATGGCGGACTTTGCGCATCACATACCAAGGAAATGATACAGGAGAATGTGCTGTTGCAACTCAGGCATCTGGAAACTCATCCCAGTGTCGCGGCCAAACTTGCCACCGAAAGTGTCAATCTACACGGCTGGATTTATGATATTGAAAAGGGCGAAGTGACCTGTTATGACCCCAAGAAGAAAAAATTCATTCCTGTTGTAGACTGGTATCGTTCACACAAGAGAACGAATTCTCAGGGGAAAAGGACCTCTGTCTGAAGCGCCTGAGTAGCGGAGCACAAAATGATAAAACTTAATACGAGTCATCTTCGGGGTGACATCTATGGCGGCATCACGGCCGGCGTGGTAGCCCTGCCCCTGGCACTGGCCATGGGCGTAGCTTCGGGCCTCGGCCCGATCGCCGGTATGTACGGCGCGATATTCGTCGGATTTTTTGCCGCCCTCTTCGGTGGCACTGAACCGCAGATCTCCGGCCCGACCGGCCCGATGACCGTGGTTGCCGCAGGCCTAGCGGCAAGTATTGCCGCGCACCCCGACCTGATGGGCAACACCAGCCTGATTTTTACCGCCATAATGCTGGCCGGTGTGTTCCAGATTTTCATGGGTGTGTTCAAGCTCGGTGAATATATCCGTCTGGTACCTTACCCCGTAATAAGCGGCTTCATGAGTGGGATTGGCGGTATTATCATCATCCTGCAGATCGCCCCGATGCTCGGCCATGAAGCACCGGCAGGTACCCTGGATGCACTGTTCTACACGCCGACCGCTATCGGCGACATCAACTACATCGCCCTGGGAATAGGCGCCCTGTCATTGGCCATCGCCCTGAAGTGGCCGGCAAAACTAGGCAAATTCGTACCCGGCGCGCTTGCCGCCCTGATTATCGGCACAATACTGAGCCTACTGGTTTCCGGTGCGCCGATCCTAGGTGATATCCCGAGGGGCCTGCCGTCAATGCAAATGCCAACGATAGACAGCATATCCTTCTTCATCATCGCTGAGGCAGCGTTCGTGCTGGCCCTGCTGGGATCCATCGACAGCCTGCTGACCTCCCTGGTTGCCGACAATATGACCCGCACACGGCATGACTCCAACAAGGAACTGGTCGGCCAGGGCATCGGCAACTTCTTCGCCGGCCTTTTCGGCGGTGCACCTGGCGCCGGCGCCACCATGCGTACAGTGGTCAATATCCGCACCGGTGGCCGTACGCGGATTTCCGGCATGATCCACGCATTATTGCTGCTTGCCATCGTATTGGGCCTTGGCTCCCTCGCCAGCTATATCCCAATGGCCGTGCTAGCCGGCATCCTGTTCAAGGTAGGCCTGGACATCATCGACTGGAGCTACATCAAGAATGCTCACCGCGGCCCGCGCTGGGACCTTGCCTTGATGATTATCGTCGTCGGCCTCACCATCTTCGTTGACCTGATCACGGCGGTCGCAGCAGGCGTGGTCCTGGCGTCCATCGCCTTCGTGAAACAGGTGGCCAAGGAGCAGATGGAGCGTCTGCACCAGCAGCACCTCATTCGCCATGCCGCCACCGAGCGTGAAAAGGAAATCCTGGACATTCTGGGTGACAAGCTGACCGTGTTCGATTTCGGCGGCCCTTTGAGTTTCGGCGCCGCTGCCGATCTGGGCCATCATGCGCGCTCACAGCTTGAGGGCGGCGCCCTGGCCATCATCCTGGACTTCGAGCGCGTACCCTTTCTGGACGTCAGTGCCGCGCTGGCCGTGGAAACGGTAGCCCGTGATGCGAAGCAGGCCTGTCGCAAAATTTACCTGTGCGGGATGAATACTGAAATCGAACACACGCTCAGCGCGCTCGAGGCCGACAAGCATATGGATCCCAGCGACCATTTCAAAACCAGGGAGCAGGCCATGGAGGCAGCCCTGGCCCACATAGGTTCTGCTAAGGATGGTAAAACTTCCCCTCAGGCTGCATAAACACGCTGAATTCTCCTTAAGCCTGACGAGGCCATACCCGGTATTTCCCTTCACCGGATATGGCCTTCTTTTTTTGGCCAGCCTTTAATTCTTTACTGCAAGTTTCCAGGCGAAAAAAAACCGGCGCCTGGCAGCACCGGTTTTTTGTGTAGCTTGTAACTGCTGATTACAGTTCGAAATCCACACCGTAGGAAACAACGAACTTGATCTCGTCGTTATCACGGGCAGGCATGCTGGCGTAATCCTCAAAGCCATCACCGTCGTCATCATCACCCAAGCTTGTCATGGAAACGGTGGCGGTGAAGCCGTCCTTAGACAGGCTTACGTTGTAATCCCAGTAGTCGTCGGTTACACCGTTGAATGAGTACGCAAAATCACCTTCGTGGAAACCGGCATGCAGGCCAAGTTCAGCACCACTTGCCAGGGGGATGGCGTAGTCCAGTGACAGGTAGGAAGTCTTAGCAAAACCAAAGTCTTCACCTGGGCCTTCGTCCGGCTCGGCGTATGACAGCAGCCAGTAAGTGGCGCTGAAATTGCCTACGCCGATAGAGCCGTAGATTTCACCGAAGTCGTAACCAGCATTTTCGTCGTAGTTGTAGTACAGGTAGCCGATATCGTAACTAAAGCTGTCAGTTTCGCCGGCATAACCGAAATAAATGTCATGCTCGTAAGAATAGGCATCGTCTGAATCGTAAGATACGTTGGAAACCCAGGTACCGATGTAGAAACCAGACTCACTTGCGTAATCCAGGCCACCCTGTACGGCCGATTCGTTGATCGACTGGGTCAGACCACGCCAAAGGTAGTTGTTGGTAACACTGACGTTGCCGGACAGTTGTGCGTAAGACGGTGCAGAAACTGAGGCCACTGCCAGTGTGATTACTGTCACAGCCAACGGCTTCTTGAAAGTAGTGATCAGCGATTTTTTCATATCGTTTTCTCCTAGTGAGTCTCACACAGGCAAGACTGATAAATATGTTTTACAGGAAGGCATTTGATTCCTGAATATTTCATTGCAAAGACCTTGCCAACTCAGCTAATACCTTGTTTTAACTGGAAATTATGGAAATTTACATGGCTCAGGGAGGGGTGTGACACTGCAGGAAGTCATGGATATGCGCTGTATTGGTGCAATTAACGATGCGTGCGCGCTTTTTTGGTGCGACCTGCCATGGTTTGAGTTCCGCTCAGTACAACCCATGCATAGGAATGGCGCTACATTGATTACAAAATCCTATCACTACTTACCCTATAAACCGCTTTATCGGTGACGATAGAATCCATAAATTAAGGGGAAATACTGGCAAAAAAATATCCCCGTTGAACCGCAAAGAAGATTGAAGTTATGGGGATACTCAGCCTGCTCCTGTGGACGCCGTTAGCAGGCGCTATCTTGCTGGCCTTTATACGTATCGACAGTACTGCAACCATCCGGTTACTGGCCCGGGTGGTCGCTGCCATTTGTCTGTTGATTTGTTGTGTTGTCCTTGCAGAATTTGATACCTCAGTTGCCGTCCCCCAATTCCTGGAATCGACTCATTTATTTCCAGTGGCCGATGAAAACACCAACATCGGCATCGATGGTATTTCCCTGCCGATGGTGTTCCTTGCCAGCCTGCTAACGCTGGTCGCATTGCTGGCTTCGAATTCCATCACCACCGGGGTCAAGTCGTACCATATTTCCATCCTGGCCCTCGAATTTGGCATGATCGGCGTATTCCTGGCCCAGCACTGGAGCCTGTTTTTTATATTCTGGGAAATCACCCTCGTTCCCCTGTACTTCCTTGTCGACCGCTGGGGTGGAGAACGCCGGCACGCCGCCAGTCTGAATTTCGTTCTATACACCATGGGCGGGTCGGTATTCATGCTGGTCAGCATTTTCGCCCTCGACCTGGTTATGCCTGCCGGAGGGGATACACTGATTAGCAATATCCGTTTTACTGAAGACGACATTGGCAGCCGTGAACAGTTGCTGATCATGACCGGCTTCCTGATAGGCCTGGGTGTCAAAATGCCGATCTTCCCGTTGCATGGCTGGTTGCCGCTGGCACATGTGGAAGCCCCAAGCCCGGTCAGCATCCTGCTCTCGGGCGTGTTGTTGAAAATGGGTAGTTACGGGTTGCTACGTATCATTGCATCACTGCCTGAAGCAGCAGATATCCTGCAACCCTTGCTGGTAACCCTGGCGCTGGTCGGCATGATCTATGGCGCCCTGCTGGCCTGGCGCCAGACAGACCTGAAAGCCATGATTGCATATGCTTCAGTCAGCCATATGGGTATCGTCCTGCTGGGCATTGCCGCCCTCAACCCGCAGGGATTTTCCGGCGCGGTTATCCAGATGTTCGCGCATGGTCTTATTGCGGGTGCACTTTTCCTGCTGGTGGGTTTGTTGTACGAACGTACCCATACACGCAACATTCAGGATTACAGTGCCCTGGTGCAGGTAATGCCGCGGTTTGCCCTGTTCATGACCCTGACATTACTGGCAGCCATGGGCTTGCCCGGCTCGCTGGGTTTCATTGCGGAGTTGTACACCATCATCGGCGGCTTCCAGGAATGGGGCTGGATCATGGTGTTTTTCAGTTTCAGTATACTTATTACAGCGTCCTATGCCCTGCGTACCATCACCATGCTGTTTACAGGGCCGGTGAAGGATGGCATGCGCCAGATTCAGGACCTGCATCGGACAGAAATACTGGCAGCCGGGATATTGGTACTCCTGATAATTACCCTGGGCCTGATGCCCGCAGCATTTTTAGAACTGTCTGCCAGCAGCATCGCATTGGTCCACGCATCTTTCACGGTGGCTAACTAGCAGCATGGCAACTCCGCTTTCACAATCCACGCCACCCCTGGAGCAGGTCAGGGCTGCTATCGAGCACATCCATCATGTTCTGTCCGGTCAGGGGCCAATCCTCGATTTCGTGCATGAAAACACCCTTGAAGGTTTCCAGCACCTGCCGTTTCGGAAGGCCCTGGCAGAGCATGAAGCACTCACCGGCATTCGTGGTTACATGAAAGAAAGCCGCTTCCGGGACAACTACCGCACCGGACGAATTACAGACACCGACCTTGAAAAAGCCATTCAGACGCTTTCCGCCCTGACGCCCGATAAGTTGCTGGCAGATAACATCAAGACAGGTGATATCTACGCCGTCGCCCTGAAATACCCCCTTCACGCGTTGACCAGTGCCCAGTTGCAGTGGCAACTTGGCCGGGAGCGGGCGCTCGAGGCCTGGCAACAGGATGTCCCCGGGATTTACCAGCGCAATGACTCACCTGCCGAAACCTTGCCGGTATTGTGGTCACATATCCTCACTACACTGGGCATTGATCCGACTATTCCCGAACCGGATGACATCACACCGGATGATCATCCTGGGTCAGGCAGGCTGACGGAAGAAGCAAGCATCTGTGTGGAAAACCTTTTGGCAGACGTCGGTGAGTTACTCAGCCTGGGTGGTCTGGTAAAACGCCTGGTCGGCAAGGATATTCTCGATGACGTGGGTCCGATCATGTTGCGCTTGTCCGCAACTGCACTGGATGAAGGTACCGCGGCATGGCATCTCGGTGATAACCACCATACCAGTCTGTTCAAGGCGTGGCGCAGCAGCCTGCTTCAGGATCACGGTTTTACCATCGAGGACCTGCCCCTGAAAACCGAACTGGCGACACTGCCTGATGAACCTGAAGCCGCCATCATTCACCAGCTTGAGGCGCAACGCTTACCCCGCGAAATCTGGGGCCCTTACCTGCAACGCTTGTGTCTTGAAATACCCGGATGGACCGGGTTAATTAACTGGCGCCAGCGACACCCTGGCTACCATTGTGTCAATCCACTGCAGCCGCACCTGCGCGACTGGCTCGCTATCCGGTTGACCCTCGACAAGCTGTATCTGCAGAAGATTTGCCGGGAAACCTGGCGCTGTCATGGCGATTTCTTTGCTATCAGTGAATACTTGCGGAATAACTCGGCAGAATGCCTGGTTCGCTATCACTGGCTTGGAACGCATTTACCGGAAGCCCTTGGGCAGCAGATTGCCAGCCTGGCAGCGTCAGGCCGAAGCACTGCGGCTGATTGGGAGAGTATGGCCATGGCAGTCATGAGAAGCACTGACGAGGCTGATGTTTATCATGCCCATAACCAGGGCTGGCGACTGTTCAGGTTATGCCAGCATCTCAATCTTGGCCAGAAAGACCTGCCGGCGCTGACCAGAAATGCAATGGAATCGATGCTGGAAATTCTCAGGGATTTTGATCTTTCCGTGCGCAGTGAAGTCTGGCTGTTGGCATATGAAATTCACTACCGTGACGAACTTTTTCAGGGCATCCTGTCCAATTACCGCCGTGGCCACTGGGTCAACCGGGGTGACCGCGCGCAGGCCCAAATTGTCATGTGCATGGATGAGCGCGAAGAAAGCTTCCGACGCCATCTCGAGGAAATCAATCCCCGCATTGAAACGCTTGGTGCCGCGGGCTTTTTTGGGGTGCCCATCAAGTACAAGGCCCTGGATGACACTCACCTCACGCCCCTGTGCCCCGTGGTCGTGACGCCGGCACACAGGGTAAGTGAAGTAGCCAGGGATGAATCCGATCCGGCTCTTGCCTCCCATCGCAAAGGTTTCGCCTTCCTGTTTGGTTTTGCATACCAGTTGCACCAGGGATTTCGGATCAACCCCCTGTTGAACTGGGTAGGTACTTTCCTGTTGGCGCCTTTCTCGCTGCCAGGCCAGCTCATGCATTCACTGCTGCCGGATGCCTATAAACATCTGGTCGACAAACTCCGCGGGTATTTCCTGGTTAAGGTTCGCACCTCCCTGACCGTAACCACGGATACACCGGAACAGGAAACCAGTATTGAAAATCCCCGCCTGGGATTCACTGATGCCGAACAGGCACAGAAAGTCGGAGCGCTATTGCGAACCCTCGGCCTGACCGACCATTTTGCCCCGCTTGTTGCCCTCTCTGGTCACGGCTCAACCAGCCAGAACAATCCCCATGAAGCCGCGCATGACTGTGGCGCCTGCGGTGGTCGCCAGGGAGGCCCTAACGCCCGCACCTATGCTGCTATGATCAACCGTCCTGAGGTTCGTGAGCTGATGGCAAAAGAAGGCATCCACATTCCACCTGACACCTGGTTCCTCGGACTGCAGCATGACACCTGCAGCGATGCACTCACCTGGTATGACACAGACTTGATCCCCGCTAACCTGCGTGAGGCCTTTGCCGCCTTCCGCTCGGATATGGAGCAGGCCCAGGCCTGTTCCGCCCATGAACGCTGCCGGCGCTTTTACTCGGCGGGCGAACCCGCCACTCCGGAACAGGGCTTTCGTCACGTAACATTGCGCTCGCGGGATCTCAGCCAGGTCAGGCCGGAATACGGCCATGCCACCAACGCATCTGCGGTGATCGGTCGGCGTGACCTGACCCAGGGTCTGTTCCTGGACCGGCGTACTTTCCTGATTTCCTATGACCCCACGCAGGACGCGGATGGCAAAATTCTGGAGAACATCCTTCTTACCGCCGGTCCGGTCGGCGCCGGTATCAATCTTGAGTACTATTTTTCTACCATTGATAACGACAAATATGGGTGCGGCACAAAGATTCCGCATAACGTTGCCGGACTCTTTGGGGTCATGGAAGGCACCGGCAGCGACCTGCGCCCGGGACTGCCGGAACAGATGGTCGAAATCCACGAGCCCATGCGCCTGCTGGTCATCGTGGAACACAAAACCACTGTTCTTGCACGAATTTACGGTGACCAGCCAGCCCTGCAGGAACTCATCGGGGGTGGCTGGCTGTTGCTTGCCGCCAAGGACCCGGACAGCGAAGCCATCTATATGTTTGACCCCGACAAGGGTTTTGTCCCATGGCAGGAAGCCGGCAAGACGCTGGCCGAGTTCGATCACAGCATGGATTGTTATGCGCACAGCCATGTCCCCATCGGTCCGGCGCTGATCCGGCGGCCACAACCGGCAGGAGCACGCTGACATGGATGCCCTGGTATTTGCCATCCCCCTATTGCCGTTTCTGGCAGCGCTGTGTATCGGTATTGGCCACTTCAGCGGTTTTCTCACAGGCGTGAAATCACAGGCCATGACCTCGCGCCTTGCATACAGCGCCATCAACCTGTCGACCCTGGTCGCATTGATCCTGCTCTGGGCGGGATACAGTGACAGGCTCATTGGACAGGCCCAGGCCGGCATGTGGCTTGCCAGCGACTCCTTGGAGGTTAACTTGGCTTTCAATACCACAGGCCACGGGATGCTGCTCAGCGCCTTGTATTCCCTGATTTTCGTGGTGATCTTCCGATTTTCCCGCAATTATTTACACAGCGAATCTGGCTATCACCGTTTTTTCATGCTGCTCTGCCTTTTTGCGGGAGCCATGCACCTGCTACTGTTGTCAGCGAACAGCGTCGGCACATTCTTCGGCTGGGAGCTTGCCGGCTTTTGTTCGTTCCTGCTGATCGCCTTCGCCTGGCATCGAGACAACGCTTCACGTAACGCCTGCAGTGTCTTTATCGTGAACCGGGTTGGTGATGCCTTTTTTATTCTTGGCATCGTATTATGCTTCTCCTGGCTGGATACAATCGACTGGGAAGGCATCAATACAGGCATCGCCACGTTGTCAACGGGCCAGGCAAACCTGGTGGCGACAAGTTTCATCATTGCCGCAATGGTGAAATCAGTTCAATTTCCCTTTACCTGGTGGATCAACCGCTCCATGGAAGGTCCTACGCCTTCCAGTGCCGTTTTCTATGGTGCAGTGATGGTTCATTCAGGCGTATTCCTGTTGATCCTGATGGCGCCCGTACTGGAACAGGCGCCTGCGGCAGGATACCTGCTCGTGATCATCGGCTTGCTGACCTTTCTTTACTGCACCCTGTGTGCGCAAAGCCAGGTGGATATCAAAAGCTCGCTTGGTTTTGCCACAGGGGGACAACTCGGCTTGATGTTCGTGGAATGTGGTGCAGGCTTGTGGCAACTGGCGCTTATCCACCTTTGTGCACACGCCGTTGTTCGTAGTTATCTATATTTGTCTGCACCGTCCATCCTGCATAACGTACATGGCAACCCCGTCCAGCCTGTCACCCTCAACAATCGACTCCTGCGCTGGCTGTCACTGGCATCCCTGCATAATTTCTGGCTGGAGGAACAGACACGCCAGGCAATTACAAGGCCTTGTATGCAACTGGCCAGGGAACTGGCCAGCATGGATGACAATATTGTCGATCCTCTCGTGGGCTTCCCCAATGCCGCAGTTCGTTCCAGCGCCAGCCTGGCATTCCGCGAAGAACAGAAAATCGGCGCCCGGCTTGAGGCAGGTGAAAACAGCTTTTCCAGCGGCAGTGGCCTGGCCGGCAAACTGACTGCCTTGATCGCCACATTATCCGGCTGGTTCGAGCTGCAATTAGTGCGCAAAGGCGTTGAAAAAGACTTGCCGGAAGCAGGCAGGCGACTTGGATATATCGCCAGTTCATTGGAACAGGGCCTGTTGCGTCCGCGCTACCTGGTGCTTTTCATTCTTGTCACCGTGTTGTTCACCTTTTAGGTCTGCGTGACTGAAATAATGACTGACGCATTTTTCCCGATAATCTCCCTTACCCTGGTTGTACTGCTGTTTACGGGCATCGCGGTAACAAGGGTACAAGCAGACACCAACGCATACCGCATTGCTCAAACCGGATCCCTGTTAGCCCTGCTTCTTGTTTCGTTCATTTTTGTAAGCCTTGATTTTGGTAATCCCGACCTGCAATTTGTGGAATATGCAGGCAGCGGGCTAATAAGCTGGCACGTGGGTATAGACAGCACCAACATACTTTTCCTAGCGTTAATAACCTTGCTCACCCCCATGTTGCTCTATTACCTGCGCCTTACGGGTGCAAACGTGAACAGGCGGCAACTGGCGGGAATATTGTGTTATGAAGGGGTCTTGCTGGCAGCAGTGTCTGCACAACAGTTATTCCTGTTCTGGTGCCTGTTACTGCTTGAATACATTCCACTGCGTATACTTTCCAGCGTTGGGCAGATTGACAAACACGCTGCTACAGGCACGGTGACGCGATATTGGGTCCTCATGCTGGTTTTGCTCATGGCCGGCATGCTTGTCCTGGGACTGAGTGAAGGCAATTTCTCCACCCTGGGGCTAATCCTGCTGTTTTTCGGCTTTGCCGTCAGGTTACCCGTATTCCCGTTCCATGGCTGGCTGCCGGTGCTGGTGACAAACGCCAACGCCGTTGCTGTGTTCTGCTTTATCGCCGGTATCAAGATCGGTATCTATGGCGTGTTGCGCTTCACCCTCCCGCTTGTGCAGGATTTTTCCTTCTGGACCGGTTTTATACAGGTGCTGGGGCTGGTCAGCATTTTCTACGGAGCCCTGATGGCACTGATGCAGATAAACCTGAACCGGATGCTCGCTTTTGCCATCATCAGCCAGAACGGCATGATGCTGATCGGTTTATTTACGCTCAATATTCATGGCCAGGTTGGCAGCATCCTTTTGAGTAATGCTTTCGGCCTGGCTGCAGTGGGTATGATTCTGGGTGTGGGCTTTGTCCGCAGCAAAACCGGCACCGTGCTCATTCCCAGGCTTGGCAACCTGTTCGAAAAAAATGTATTTCCGGCCATGCTGTTCTTCCTGGGCGCCCTGAGCACGATGGCCATACCGGGTACACCCGGTTATCACGCTGCTCATCTGTTACTGGAAGGTGTGATCGAGGAAAACGGCTGGTTTACCGCCATCGCCATCCTGGTCGGCAACGTCCTGGCGGCGGCCTTCCTGTTACGGGCTTTCCAGCAGATATTCATCGCCGATGCCCGGAGACCGGCGGTTGTCACCGACAGCACCCCACCCGTACTCGGTGAGATCGTGATCAGCTGCCTCATATGTGTCTTGTTGTTGTTGGCCGGATTCTCGCCACTGGCCGAATTACTGGGGGTAGTCTAGTCATGTCAATACCCTGGTTGAGTCTTCTGATATTCCTGCCCCTGGCCGGAGCCGCAGCAACATTGTGCAGTCGATCCCGGCGCATGGCCAGGTGGATTGCCCTGGTTACGGCATTGCTGGAGACTTTACTGGCCTTTATCGTATTGTGGCACTTTGACAAGGAATCCGGCAGCAACTACCAGTTGCTCGAACAGATTCCCTGGATTCCTGACCTGAATATCCAGTACATGCTGGGTGTTGATGGTATATCCGTGCTGTTCCTGCCTGTAACGGCGATACTGGCACTGCTTTCCATAATCGCCTCCTGGCACCATGTCAGCAGGCTGTGCAGCTTTTACTATGCCATGCTTTTATCACTCATTGGCATCACGATGGGTATTTTCCTGGCATTGGACACCATCCTGTTTTTCCTGTTTTGGGAACTGACCTTGCCTCCGATCTATTTCCTCATCAGTTTGTGGGGAGTTGGTACACAACGCCGCATGGCAGGCATGAAATACACCATGTACATGATGTTTGGGGGAGTTTCCCTGCTGTTTGCATTCATCCTGTTGGCACAACAGGCAGGGACAGAAGAGTTCGTATTCAGCCTGCCCCAATTGTTGCAAGCACCCGTACCCGCAGAAAACCAGACTCTTATTTTCTGCCTGCTGGTGCTGGGATTTGCTGTAAAGGCGCCACTGTTTCCCTTTCATACCTGGCTGCCTACGGTCGCCATGGAATCTCCAGCACAGATTACCGCCCTTCTGGTTGGACTGAAACTTGGTGCATACGGCTTACTGCGTTTCGCCTTCCCTCTGGCCCCGGCTGCCGCAGCAGAATATGCCTGGATCCTGGGTGTGCTGGGCGCATTCACGATGATTTATACTGCCCTGATTGCTCTGCAACAAAGTAACCTGCGTCGAATGCTGGCCTATGCCAGCATCAGTCATGTCGGCCTGGTAGTAATTGGTATTGCGTCACTCAACCAGCAGGGTATCCAGGGGGCCGTGTTCCAGCTGCTGAATTTCACCATGATCGCCAGCGGCCTTATGTTCCTGAGCAGCTTCCTGCAGCAACGCACAGGATCCACAGAACTGGTCGGTCTGGGCAGTCTGGCCGGGGACATGCCGTGCATGACGGCTTTGTTCTTCCTGCTCGGTATGGCCAGTATTGGCCTGCCGGGTACTAGCGGATTTGCCGCCGAGTTGCTGCTTATCATCAGCGCCTTTGAACTCCATTTCAGTATTGGCCTGGTTACCCTGGTTTCCATCATACTGGGCGCGGCTTATCTTCTCTTCCATGCACGCAGGGTGTTTTGGGGACCGGTTTCTGAGACCGAACGCCAGCCAATGCCCGACCTGAAGGGAGAAGAGTTGTTTGTCCTGTTGCCGGCATGCCTGTTTGTAGTGTTATTGGGCTTGTTTCCGAACCCGGTGCTCAGCCTGATTGAGGATTCTTCCCAGGCCTGGCTTGCTCTCTTTCCCTGACCGGCCTTTCAAAAATAGTGGCTGGTTAAAATTCCCATTACGAAACCTCTGATAGCTGTCTCATGCAGGAATCCGGGATCAGGTGGCTAAAACGTGGACTTATTTTCTTCGGTTTCTGAAAAAATCGCTGAGCAAGGTCCCGCATTCCCTGGCCAGCGGGCCTTCCTCGACTGCCAGGCGATGGTTATAAACGGCTGCTTCGTGCAGGTGCAGATTGCTGACCAGGGCACCGGCCTTCGGCTCCCGGGCACCAAAAACCACTTTCGCCACCCTGGCGTGGATCAGGGCGCCGGCACACATGGTGCAGGGCTCGATGGTGACGTACAGGATCGCCCCCGGCAGCCGGTAGTTGCCGACACGGGCGCCGGCATCTCGCAAGGCCACAATTTCGGCGTGAGCAGAGGGGTCGTTGGTGGAAATAGGTTGGTTGAAGCCTTCACCGATGATTTCATCATCCTTCACGATAACGGCACCCACCGGGACTTCATCGAGGGCTCTGGCTTTTTCGGCCAGGTCGAGTGCCCGGCGCATCCAGCAAACGTGGGAAAAAGTCATGGTATAGAGACTGGGTTGATGACGTGCGGGCAGGAGAATGACACTCAATCGTCGCGGGTGGCTTGCTGCTGATGTCATAGCTGACGCGGGAGACGTCACGAATCTCGTTAATGATGCGATTCGAGACAGTTTCCAGCAGGTCATACGGCAGGTGCGCCCAGCGCGCGGTCATGAAGTCGATGGTTTCCACTGCCCGGATGGCCAGAACGTAGGAATAACGCCTGGCATCCCCCACGACGCCGACGGACCGCACCGGCAGGAAAACCACGAAGGCCTGGCTGACCTTGTCGTACCAGTCTGCCCGGCGCAGTTCCTCGATGAAGATGGCATCGGCCTGGCGCAGGATGTCACAGTATTCCTTCTTTACCTCACCCAGCACACGGACGCCAAGGCCCGGCCCCGGGAACGGATGGCGGAACACCATCTCGCGCGGCAGGCCCAGGGCCAGCCCGATGTTGCGCACTTCATCCTTGAACAGCTCGCGCAGGGGTTCCACCAGGGACAACTTCATGTCCTCTGGCAAGCCGCCAACATTGTGGTGGGACTTGATGACGTGCGCGACGCCATGTTTCGAACCGGCCGACTCGATGACATCGGGATAGATGGTTCCCTGCGCCAGCCATTTCACGTCGCCGAGTTTGGTAGCCTCGGTATCGAATACCTCGATAAAGGTATTGCCGATGATCTTGCGCTTGGCCTCGGGTTCATCGACGCCGGCCAGCTTGCCGAGAAAAATATCTTCCGCATCGGCGCGAATCACCTTCACGCCCATGTTCTTTGCAAAGGTTTCCATGACCTGGTCACCCTCGTGCAAACGCAGCAGGCCGTTGTCGACAAACACGCAGGTGAGCTGTTCGCCGATGGCCTTGTGCAGCAATGCCGCCACCACAGAAGAATCAACTCCGCCGGACAAGCCTAGCAGCACCTGGTCCTTGCCGACCTTCTCGCGAATGGTGGCGACGGCATCCTCGATGATATTGGCAGGTGTCCAAAGGCGAGCGCAGCCGCAGATTTCATGCACGAAACGGTTGATGATTTCTTGGCCGGAATCAGTGTGTGTGACCTCAGGATGGAACTGCACCGCGTACATCTTGCGTCTCTCGTCCATCATGGCGGCAATCGGCGCACTTTCTGTCGAGGCGATGACGGTAAAGCCTTCCGGGACAGCAATCACTTTGTCACCGTGGCTCATCCAGACGTTGTGCAGGAATACTTCGCCTGCCTGGCGTGAGTGCTCGAGATCGCTAAGCAGTGGGTTGTTGTTGGTGATCTCGATCTCGGCATAACCAAATTCAGACTTATTAGAAGCCTCTGTCACGCCGCCCAGCTGCAGCGCCATGGTCTGCATGCCGTAGCATATGCCAAGCACTGGAATGTCCAGGTCGAACATGTATTCCGGGGCGCGAGGGGAATTGTGTACCGTGGTGGATTCGGGGCCGCCCGAAAAGATGACGCCCTTCGGGTTGAAGGCCAGGAATTCGGCCTCGGGCATGCTGTAGTGGTGAATCTCGCAGTAGACGCCTGCTTCACGGACCCGGCGGGCAATCAGTTGAGTGTACTGGGCACCGAAATCCAGGATCAGGATCCGGTGGTCATGAATATTTTGTGACATACGGTCTTCCGGCCGTCAGGTGATAAATACAAGCAGTCTTGAGAACGGCTTAACTAATTCGGTAATTGGGTGCTTCCTTGGTGATGCTGACATCATGCACATGGCTTTCGCTCACACCGGCCGAGGTGATACGAACGAATTCAGGCTTGGTACGCATTTCCTCGATATTGGCACAGCCGGTCAGGCCCATACTGGAGCGAATACCGCCAATCAGCTGGAAGATGATGGCCGACATGGGTCCTTTATAGGGAACCCGCCCCTCGATGCCTTCGGGTACCAGCTTGCTTGCCCCATCCTCGATGTTCTGGAAATAACGGTCCGCCGAGCTGTGGCGGGAAGACATGGCGCCCAGGGAGCCCATACCCCGGTAGGCCTTGTAAGAGCGACCCTGGTACAACTCCACTTCACCCGGTGCCTCCTCAGTACCGGCGAGCAGGCTGCCGATCATCACCACGTTGGCACCTGCTGCTAGGGCCTTGGCGATATCCCCCGAAAAGCGGATGCCGCCGTCGGAAATTATCGAAATGCCCGAGCCCTTAAGGGCATCGGTAACGTTGGAGACGGCGCTGATCTGCGGAACACCGACACCGGTTACGATGCGGGTGGTGCAGATCGAGCCGGGGCCAATGCCGACCTTGACAGCGTCCACTCCTGCTTTTGCGAGGGCTTCCGCGCCGGCGGCCGTGGCGACATTGCCACCGATAAGCTGCAGGTTGGGAAACGCCTTCTTGATGGAAGCCACTCGGTTGAGCACGTCCTGTGAGTGACCGTGGGAAGTATCCACTACCACGATGTCAACACCGGCAGCCACCAGCGCGGCCACACGGTCTTCGGTCTCGGCGCCGACACCGACAGCAGCGCCAACGCGCAGCTGACCCATGGCGTCCTTGCAGGCATTCGGGAAATCCTCGGATTTGCGAATGTCCTTCAGGGTCACCAGGCCTCTCAGCTCGAACTTGTCATTGACCACCAGCACCTTCTCGATACGGTGGTTGTGCATCAGCACTTTGATCTCGTCGAGATTCGCGCCTTCCTTTACGGTGACCAGACGCTCTTTCGGTGTCATAATTTTTTCGACAGCGGCTTCCAGGTCGTTCTCGAACCTGACATCACGGCTTGTCACGATACCAACCAGGTCCCGGGAGCCAGAGTTCCTAATGACCGGCAGGCCAGAAATCCTGTATTCCTGGGTAAGCTCCAGCAGCTTCCGAACGGTGGTGTCCGGGGTGATACAAATGGGGTCGGTAACTACACCACTCTCGTACTTCTTGACGGTTCGCACTTCGCGAGCCTGTGCCTCGATGCTCATGCTCTTGTGGATGACTCCCATACCACCTTCCTGGGCCATGGCGATGGCCAGGCGGGATTCGGTCACGGTGTCCATGGCTGAAGAGACCAGGGGGATGTTCAGGGTGATGCTACTTGTCAGGCTGGTTTTAAGGTCGACCCGGTTGGGCAGCACCTGGGAGTGGGCGGGAACTAGAAGAACGTCGTCAAAAGTTAAGGCTTCTTCAACAATTCGTAGCATAGATCAAAATACCTGATATCCCGTTGCGGGAAATCAGCACATTATACTCCATGAGTGAATTTTAGGTAAATCCTTGGCCGTCCCTGTGGCCCGAATTCAGAGCAAATCAAGGCCTTTTCAGGCCAGGACGCTTCACCCTGTCATCGGGATCGATGATCTTGATATCGAAGAGACCGCCTTCCTCGTCTTCCTCGGTTTCGGCCTTTTCTGGGGCGGCGGGGGCAGTTACTGCGGGGCTGCTGACCACTGGCATTCCGGCGGGCGGGACAGGCACGGCAGCCGTGCTGTAATCACCGCAGACTTCTTCGGCTATGGCGGCGATCCGAGCGCGGTCATCCGCGGACATGCCACTGCTGATTTCTTCACTGATGCGCAAGGCGATTTCCCGACCTTGGAGGTTGCAAGCACGCGTATCGGGGCTCACGGCGAAAAGCCCCTGGCAGGACAGGCAGGCAATAGTGGCTATAAGGAAACGCAGAAATAACGGGTTCTGGGAAATCGTCATCGCTCAAATATCTCCGGGGTCGACATTTAGTGTTTCCGCATTTTAGCCCATGCTCGGGCGGCTCACCAATGCCGCCCGTGTGCTGTATGATGGCGGGCTTATGGATGCATTCGACTTCAATGACAGCGAGTCCGTGCTCAGCGTCAGCGACCTGAACCGCGAAGCCCGCTACCTGCTCGAGGACAATTTCCCGTCGTTACTGGTCGAGGGTGAGATTTCCAACATTGCCATGCCAGCTTCCGGTCACTGGTACCTCACACTAAAGGACGAATCAGCGCAGGTGCGCTGTGCCATGTTCCGCAACCGCAACATGCGCGTACGCTTTCGTCCTGCCGATGGCATGCAGGTCCTAGTCAAAGGCAAGGTCAGCCTCTACGAGGGCCGTGGCGATTTCCAGTTGATCCTGGAGCAGATGGAAGAACGTGGTGACGGCGCCCTGCTGCGCGCCTTCGAACAACTGAAGGAGAAACTGTTCCGGGAAGGCCTGTTTGACGAGGCCCTCAAGAAACCCCTGCCTGCATTACCGCGCCATATCGGTGTCATCACCTCGCCCACCGGTGCCGCTGTGCGCGATATCATCAGTACGCTGCGCAGACGCTTCCCCGCTATTCACGTCACTGTTCTGCCCGTTACCGTGCAGGGCGACACCGCCGCTGCCGAGATTATCGAGGCCATTGAGCTCGCCAATCGGCAACAGGGCTGCCTGGCGGATCTGGATGTGCTGATCATTGGCCGAGGCGGCGGCTCTCTGGAGGACCTTTGGAGCTTCAACAATGAAGCCCTGGCCAGGTCCATCCATACCAGTGAGCTCCCGATCATCAGCGCGGTGGGTCATGAAGTGGATTTCACTATTGCCGACTTCGTAGCCGATGTCCGTGCGGCCACACCGACCGCAGCCGCAGAATTGCTCAGTCCCGACCAAGGCGAATACCGCCTGTTATTTACCGCCTATGCCCGGCAGTTCTGCTCGCTCATGCTGGCGGACGTTCAGCGTCGCAGCGAGACATTGACGTGGCTCAGGAAGCAGCTTAAGCATCCCGGCCGTCGCCTGCAGGAGCAGGCCCAGCGACTCGACGAAACGGAACTGAGGATGCGCCGCGCTTTCAAGCACAGGCTCGGCGAACTACAGGCCAGGCTGCGCCAACTCCACCTGGGAATCCGCGCCAACTCGCCGCTGCGGCTCACGCGCGAATACCGGCAACAGAGCACGAACCTTGGTAAGCGGCTGCACCATGCCATGCAACAGGGCTTATACAGCCGTAAAATGCAGCTGGCAGCCCAGGGCCATGCCCTGAACACCATGAATCCGCTGAGCACGCTGGGTCGGGGTTACTCGATCACGTATACTGCCGATAGCCGTGTTGCCAGTGATTACCAAAGCATAAAACGCGGTGATACAATCCGCACTCGGCTTTTCAACGGTGAAATTACCAGTATTGTTGAGAAATCATTAGCAGTAAAAACAGGCAACGATGCAGCCGCAGGAACCGAGGAGCGGTCAGGTGACTGAGATCGGCTGAAAAGCCAGCGCATGCCCGGGTGATTTGAGATTTATCAAGCGCCGGCCCTGCCTCTTTATCGTATCCTTACAAACAAACCCTAAGATCCCTTACAGCTATTGGCAGTCGATTTATGAGCAGCACAGAAAAGCACATCAAGGAAGTCCGCGGACTCAAGATATACCAGAAGAAACACAAGAAAATCAAAGAATTGCTGGAGGAAACCAGTACACCGGAAATCCATGGTGACAAGGTCTGGTTTTCCAGTTACCTGATTCTTGACTACCTCAACAAGCACCCGCCGAAGAAGAAAGCCAACATCATGGAGATCGGCAGTGGCTGGGGCATCCTCGCCATTCACTGCAACAAGGATTTCAAGGCCAACGTGGTTGCGGTAGATGCCGACAAGAACGTGTTCCCTTTCATGGACATCCACACTAAATTGAATAAGGCTAAGGTAACCGCCAAGGTCAGTCGTTATGAAAATCTAAAGGTCAGCCTGATTGCCGAACAGGACATGATCTTGGGAGGGGATATCTGCTTCTGGGACGAGCTGATCGAACCGCTGTACAAACTCATCAAACGGGCCGTCAAAAACAGCGTCGACACCATCATCATCGCCGACCCGGGCAGGTCACCCTTCCTTAAATTGGCTAAGCGCTGCAAGAAGGAGTTCGACGCCAAGCTGAAGGAAGTAAAACTGAAAACGCCCATGAAAGAAGATGGTTACCTGCTTATTATCAAGAAATAAGAGCGGGTAAAAGCCGAAACCATGACCGCCGCCAAGGAAATCAATTTACGCAGCCCAGAGTACTACATCAACCGGGAGCTTAGTCTGCTTGAATTCAACCGGCGCGTCCTGGCGCAGGCCAGGGACAAGTCGACTCCGTTGCTCGAGCGATTGTTTTTTCTCTGTATCTCCAGCTCCAACATCGATGAGTTCTTCGAGATACGCGTCGCCGGCCTGAAACAACAGGTTGCCTTTGGTTCTACCCAGAGTGGTCCGGACAACATGACACCCTCGGAGCAGCTTCAACATATTAGTGATGTGACACATAAGCTGGTCGACGAGCAGTACAGCGTCCTCAACGAGGAAGTATTACCCGCCCTGAAGAAAGCCGACATCCACTGTGTCGACCGGCATAACTGGAACCAGAAGCAGCAGGAATGGATCAAGAGCTACTTCAATCGCGAACTACTGCCCATCCTGAGCCCAGTTGGACTCGACCCCGCCCACCCGTTCCCGCAGGTTCTCAACAAGAGCCTGAATTTCATCATCTCTCTGGAAGGCAAGGATGCATTTGGCCGAAATTCCGGCATTGCCATCGTGCAGGCTCCGCGGGCCCTGCCTCGCCTGGTGCAGTTACCAACATCATGTTCCCACCATGAATACGATTTCGTATTCCTGTCTTCCATCATCCACGCCCATGCCAACGACTTGTTCCCCGGTATGGCCGTGACGGGCTGTTACCAGTTCCGCATTACTCGCAATTCCGACCTGCTGGTCAGCGAGGAGGAAGTGGGTGACCTTATGCGCGCCCTGGAGGGCAAACTGCCTACCAGGCGATTTGCTGAAGCCGTCCGCCTGGAAGTGCCAGACAATTGCCCGCAGGAAATGATCGACTACCTTATGCACCAGTTCAAACTGCAGAAGAACGATATCTACCAGGTCAACGGGCCGGTTAACCTGAACCGTTTGATGGCGATTTCCAGGCAGGTCAAAAGGCCAGACCTGAAATACACGTCATTCGTGCCCAGCGTACAAAACCGGCTAGCAAAGACTTTGGATATTTTTGAAACCATTAAAAAGGGTGACATTCTTTTACACCACCCCTTCCAGTCCTTCAACACGGTAATAGATTTCGTGCGAGGCGCCGCGGTGGATCCTGATGTGCTCGCCATCAAGCAAACCCTGTACCGTACCGAAGACGATTCGAGCATCGTCGACGCCCTCATCAAGGCAGCCAATGCGGGCAAGGAAGTAACCGTAGTCATCGAGTTGCGGGCGCGCTTCGACGAAGAGGAAAATATCGAACTGGCCAACGAACTGCAGTCTGCCGGTGCCCACGTCTCCTACGGCGTGGTCGGGCACAAGACCCATGCCAAGATGAGCCTAGTGATCCGCCGCGAGGGCCGCCACCTGAAACGATATGTCCATCTCGGCACCGGCAACTACCATGCCGGTACCGCCCGTCAGTACACCGATTACTCGTTTCTGACTAGTGACATGGCGATTACCGACGACGTGCAGAAAGTATTCCAGCAACTGACGGCGCTGGGAAAGCCGGGCAAGCGTAAGAAAATCCTGCAGGCCCCCTTTACGTTCCACAAAGGCATGCTGGATCTGATCCACCGTGAAACGGAATTTGCCCGCAAGGGAAAGACGGCCCGCATCATCGCCAAGATGAATTCACTGGTGGAAACCAGCATCATCGAAGCTCTGTACCTGGCCTCACAGGCAGGGGTAAAAGTTGAACTTATCGTGCGCGGCATCTGCTGCCTGCGTCCGGGCATTAAAGGTGTATCCGAAAATATTAGCGTACGCTCCATCGTCGGACGTTTTCTAGAGCACAGCCGGATTTTCTATTTTCACAACGACGGCGATTACGAGATATACCTATCCAGTGGTGACTGGATGGACCGCAATTTCTTTCGTCGCGTGGAAACATGCTTCCCGGTCGAGGAAAAGCGCATGAAAAAGAAGATTCTCAAGGAAGGCCTGCAGATCTACCTGTCTGACAACACGCAGTCCTGGATCCTGCAACCGGATGGGAGATATAAGCTGAGCACGCCGGGCAATGCCAATCCCCGCTGTGCCCAGCAGACCCTGCTGGAAACCTACTGCGGTTGACTGGCTACCGTTATTTCGACAAAACGCTCGAGCAGGCTGGCCGCCGCTTCCGCTTCCAGCACCTCCGCCACCAGGCGTTCGACGTCCAGGCCTTCATCCCTGATCCGGGACTCACGCTCTAGGATGTAAGCCGCCATGATGGTGGCATCGAATTCCGGGTGAAACTGCACGCCCCAGGCAGACTTAGCAAAGCGCACAGCATGATGCGGATCGAAGGAGTTGCACGCTAGGATATGCGCCTCTGGTGGTAGGGTGATAACTGACTGCATGTGAGTGACATGCACGGGAAATTCCGCTGGCATGCCGGCAAATAGCGTATCTTCCTCAGCCGCAGAGGTTAAGACAACCGACGTCGTGCCGATTTCCCTGCCGCGAGGGTGATAGTCCACTGTCCCGCCAAGTGCCTGGGCCAGCAACTGGTGCCCGAAGCAGATGCCCAGTACAGGAATACCCCTGTCGATCACCTCACGCAAATACTGCTCGCCCGCCCGTATCCAGGCCTCATGGTCAGTCACCATCGCCGGCGAGCCGGTAACAATGACGGCAGACGTGTTTTCCAGTGGTGGCAGGGTTTCGCCTCTATCGACGGCCACCGTGAGAAATCCGGATGCGGGCAGCCCTGACGTCGAAATGATCCAGTCCTCGAAATCGCCGTACCGGGCGGCAATGGCAGGTATCGTTTGCCCGGTTTTCATGATGACGATGGCTGGCATGGGCTCAAGGAACATTATTTCGCTTTCCTACCGCGGGGCCTGGAAGACATTTCCCGGTTCTTTTGCAACTTGCGCTTGCGGGCGATCTGGCGATCGCTCTTGTCTTCTTCGCCCCTAACGAAGGGATTGTCATCACTGACCAGTTCGATGCGCACGGGTGTGCCCTCGAGATCGAGGAGCTTGCGGAAATTCTTTTCCAGGAAACGCAGGTAATGGGGAGGCACCTTGTCGGTCTGCTTGCCGTGAATGACAATCAGCGGGGGATTGCTGCCGCCGGCATGGGCATAGCGCAGCTTGATGCGGCGGTTATTGATCACAGGAGGCGCATGCGTGGCGGTGATACGCTCCAGTAACTTTGTCAGCTGGTTGGTATTCAGTTTTTTGGTGGCTGATGCATTAGCTTTTTCGATGGAGCTATAAAGGTCGCCAACACCAGTGCCATGCTTTGCCGAAATGAAGTGTATTTTGGCGAAATCGATGAAGGTGAAGCGGCGCTTTATGGCCTTTTTTACTTCATCGCGGTCGTATTCACTCATGCCATCCCACTTGTTGATGGCAATCACCAGGGCACGACCGGCGTCCAGCACGTAGCCGAGCAAGTGCAGGTCCTGTTCCACGATGCCCTCCCGGGCATCGACTAAAAGCACAACGACATTGGCATCCTTGATCGCCTGCAGGGACTTCACCACGGAAAATTTTTCGATGGCTTCCGTGGTCTTGCCCTTCTTACGAATGCCCGCCGTGTCGATCAGGGTGTAATGGCGTCCGCGCCGCTCGAAGGGAATGTAGACACTATCCCGTGTGGTACCCGGATGGTCATATACCACCACGCGCTCCTCCCCAAGCAGGCGATTTACCAAAGTCGACTTGCCCACGTTGGGCCGGCCAACCACGGCGATTCGAATGCCGCCGTCTTCGTCATCCTCACCGGTTTCCGGCGCTACCGGGAACGGCGCCAGCACCTGTTCCATCATGCCCTTGACGCCACGGCCGTGACTTGCGGCTATCGGATATACGGCTCCACAACCCAGTTTGTGGAATTCCGCCATGGCGACTTCAGGGTCGATGCTATCGGTCTTGTTCACGACCAGTGAATAGGGTTTCTGTTTCCTGCGCAGGTAATCCACCAGCTGCACATCACCCGGCAGCAGGCCTTCACGGGCATCCACCAGCAACAACGTGGCATCGGCCTCCTCGATGGCCAGCAGGGACTGGTCCGACATCGCCTTGTCGATACCTTCTTCAGTTCCGGTAATACCACCGGTGTCGATCACGATGAATTGATGTTCCTCGTGGGTGCCTTCGCCATACTTGCGGTCGCGAGTAAGGCCGGCAAAATCTGCTACCAGCGCATCACGTGACCGGGTGAGCTGGTTGAAGAGCGTGGACTTCCCCACGTTGGGCCTGCCCACAAGGGCGATGACGGGGATCATTTGAGTGACTCAGGTTAGTCGGGGTACTTTACTACTGCACGCTGTAAGCGGCCAAATTGCCGCTGTTGCCATATACGTAAATGGTATTGCCTCGGGACTGCATGGGGGCACGAATACCGTCGGAATCCACGCGCGTGCGGCCCAGAAAGCGGCCGTCAACCTGGGACAGCAGGTGTACGTAACCCTCGAAATCACCTACTGCCACGTAGTTGCTGAAACCGGTGGGTGCCGTGAGCCGACGCATATCGAGCTGTTGGTTGACCCACACGGTGTTTTCCTGGCTCGTGCGATACGCCTTTACGTGGTCGCGCTCATCACACACATAAATGTTGCCAAACCCGAAACTGGCGCCGTTAACAGTAGATTCCTGGACTCGCCAGCGGGTCTGGCCAGTAACGACATCAATGGCGGCCAGGTAGCCCTGGTAACTCGGTACCAGCAACAGGCCGTTGTCTGACAGGACTAGATCGCCGTCGATATCCACCATGCGATCAATTTCAGAAGTACCGGTGGGAACCGCCACACGCTCTTCCCAACGCAAGGTGCCATTGTCCAAGGCCAGTGAAACGACGGTGCCATTGCCAAAGGCAGCGATGACGAAGTTCTCGATAATCATCGGGGAGCTTTCGCCACGCAGGGTAAGTGCCGGAACGGTATTTTCATAAATCCAACGCTGCTCCCCGGTACGGGCATCATGGCCGGTTAACTTACCATCGATAGCTTGCACAACAACCATATTTCCGTTGGCCGCTGGTGTAGACAGTACTTCACTGGTGACCTGGGTTTCCCACAGGGTAGCACCCGTTTCGGCATCCAGCGCAATGACGCTGGAGTTCTCGGTGCCAAGCAGCAACATGTTGCCGCCGAAGCCGACGCCGCCTGTAATCTCATAACCCAGGTTGATGCGCCACAAGCGGTTGCCATTCTCCCGGTTCAGGGCCATGACGCTGCCGTTGTTGCTGGCCGCGTAAATGACATCGCCATTGATGGCGGTTTTCAGGCGATTGTATTTTTCGCCCTGGCCATTGCCGACATTGGCGCTCCAAACGCGGTGCAGCCTGACTTCTTCGGAAAAATCCACCAGCTCCGCCGGCTTTTCCTCATCATCGTTTCCGGACAACCAGTTCATGGGATTCAGGTTGCTGCAGCCATACAACAGAGGCAGCGTCAGCACCAGGCAGGCTATACGGAGAAATTTCATGGTCATCAGGTCTGTCGTTTAACCGCCGAGGCCGCGCATTTTCAGGTCAATGAAACCGGCATTGCTTGGTCCCAGGTTGATGGCGCGCTCGTAAGCCGCCCGCGCCTGTTCGGCCTGGCCTAACTGGGCATAGGCATCACCTTGCACTTCGGCATAAGTGGCTGCCATGGTGCCAGGCTCCACTTCCGATAACAGGTTAAGCGCTTCCTGGGCCCGATCCTGGGCAATGAGGACGCGGGCCAGCCTGACGCGCGCGATCAGGAACACTTCCTGTTCGGCACTCTTCATGAACCCCAGTTCCTGGTTGTTCATCACCCATTGCAGTTCAGCCTCGGCCTGGGTGTAGTTTTCCTGCTCGGCATAAACACTGGCCAGGAGCAATGCTCCGAAACGGGCATAGATGCTGTCGGGAAAATCATTGCGAAGGGTGTCGTAACTGCTTTCCATGGCGGCGAGAGTGGCGTCATCAAAACCGGAATCCTGCACAAGTGCTATCTGCTGGATGATGCCATCGTAAATCTCGGAGGCGGCTTCGGCCGTTGCCTGGCGCGAGTCCTGCCACCACCTGGCACCGAAAAAAACGACCAGGACGATAGCCACACCGGTAATCAGCGACGAGCCGTTCTCCTTCCACCAGTTTTTCAGCGCTTCTAACTGTTCTTCATCACTTGCGTAACTTGCCAATGGAATTACTCCTGCTATCTAAATTAATCGTTATCAAAAAAATCAGCTAACCAGCCGCACAAGGATGCCGGTGACAGGCTGGTCGTTTCGCCGTCATCATCGAGAATACGCAGCTTGATTTCCGCCAGCTCCCCTTCGCCCTCGAGTATCACCGCAACGCGGGCGCCGCTGGCATAGGCTTTTTTGAGCTGGCTATTATATTTTCCGCTCCCACAGTGGGTCAAAACCCTTAATCCGGGCACCTGCGCCCGGATTTCCTGACCCAGCAGCAGGGCCTGCCGGCGCACACCTTCACCGATGACAGCCAGATAGACATCAACGATCTTGCCGGTTTCGGCTGGCAGCCTGCCCAGTTCCTCCAGCAGGAGGATCATGCGCTCCATGCCCAGGGCAAAGCCCACACCGGGGGTATCCGTGCCGCCCAGTTGCTTCGACAGGCCGTCATAGCGACCACCGGAGCAGACTGCAGACTGGGCGCCGAGCTTGTCGGTAGTCCACTCGAACACCACCCCGTTGTAATAATCCAGCCCCCTGACCAGGCGGTTGTTGACCACGCAATCGATACCGGCTGACTCCAGGATATCGAGCAGCGCGGTGAAATCGGCTGCTGACTGTGCGGAAATAAAGTCAGGCATACGCGGCGCGCCTTCAAGCAGGGCCTGGGTCGTCGGCACCTTGCTGTCGAGGATACGCAGCACATTCTTGTCCAGGCGCCTACGGCTGTCCGCATCCAGTTCAACGGCATGCTTGAGCAGGTAACTGCCCAGGGCCTCGCCATAGCGGGCGCGGTCTTCGGAAGTGCCTAGGTTGTTGATTTCCAGGGTCAGCACGTCGGCGATACCGAGACGCTCCCACAGGTCACAGGACAACATTAGGATTTCCGCCTCGATATCGATGCCGGGCATGCCGAAGGCCTCGACGCCCATCTGGTAAAACTGGCGGTACCTGCCCTTCTGTGGACGCTCATGTCGGTACATAGGCCCCAGATACCAGAGCTTCTGAGTTTGGTTGTACAAAAGGCCATGCTGCTCGGCTGCGCGCACGCAACATGCAGTCCCCTCGGGACGCAAGCTCAGGCTGTCGCCGTTGCGGTCCTCGAAGGTGTACATCTCCTTTTCGACGATGTCGGTGACTTCGCCGATGGAGCGTTTGAAGAGTTGAGTCTGTTCGAGAATCGGAAAACGGATTTCTTGGTAGGCATAGGCAGACAGCAATTCGCGCATGACTTGCTCCAGGTACTGCCATGCGGGAGTCTGGTCCGGCAGCACATCATTCATGCCACGAATAGCCTGTATCTTAGCCAAAACTGCTTTCTGCCTTATCTGGTCCGGGGACTGTCGTTATTGTTTAGCCGGGTTCCTGGCGGCGCCGGCATCATGCCTGCCTGCGCAGGGTGTCGTCCTCTGGCGCGCCTGATGTAGCCGCCAACTCCTGTTCCTTTGCCCGAACTTTTTGCCGAATCATCGCTTCGAGCTCGTCCACTAGGTTTTCATTGCTTATCTTGTGATGGGTCTTGCCGTTGATGTAGGACATGTTAACGGGAGTTGCGCCGGTCAGACCGATATCTGCCACCCTGGCTTCACCGGGCCCGTTGACGATACAGCCGACCACGGAGACATCGATCGGCGTGGTGATATCTTCCAGGCGCGCTTCCAGTGCGTTGACCGTGGCGATGACGTCGAAATTCTGTCGTGAACAGCTCGGGCAGGCCACCAGGTTCACGCCCTTCTTCCTCAACCCCAGGCTCTTCAGGATATCGAAACCCACCTTGATCTCTTCCACTGGATTTGCGGCCAGTGAAATCCGGATAGTGTCGCCGATTCCATCCATCAGCAGCAGACCCAAGCCAACCGATGATTTCACGGTACCGCTACGCAGGCCACCCGCTTCCGTTATACCCAGATGCAGGGGCTGTTCGATCTGCTTCGCTAGCTTGCGGTAGGCTTCCACTGTCATGAACACTTCCGATGCTTTCAGGCTCACCTTAAAGTCCTGGAAGTCGTAGGAGTCGAGGATATCGATATGCCTGAGTGCCGATTCCACCATGGCGTCAGCATTGGGCTCTCCGTACTTGCGCAGCAGTTCCTTGCCGAGCGAACCGGCATTGACGCCAATGCGCAGCGGCACCTGTTTTTCGCGCGCGGATTTGATCACCGCTCTGACACGGTCCTCACGGCCGATATTGCCCGGGTTGATACGCAGGCAATCAACGCCGTAATCGAGCACCTTTAGGGCGATCTTGTGATCGAAATGGATATCGGCGACCAACGGGATGGCCGTTCGGCAACGTATTTCCCGAAAGGCTTCCGCCGCTTCCATAGTGGGCACTGAAACCCGTACGATATCCGCACCGACCTTTTCCAGATCCCTGATCTGTCCGACAGTGGCTTCCACATCGCGGGTATCGGTATTGGTCATGCTTTGTACCGCAATCGGGGCATCGCCGCCGACGGGCACCTTACCAACCATGATCTGGCGGGACTTGCGTCTTTTAATGGGTGATTCTGTTCTCATCAATTCGTTTCCGGTTCCAGGACTATCCTGGCCGAGTTATCCGTGCGAATAAGCATCGTGACGTCCATCTCTTGCGAATTGAATGTCACATCAACGACATTGGCATCACCGATCAGCACGTTGAACGGCGCCTTACCACTGATACTCAGGTCATCACCCGAGTCCAGCATGTCGTTGTAAGGTCTTGTGTTGTCAGCGTTATCTACTTCAATCCAACTTGCCCCAGTGAAGTGCACTTCCAGCAAATCATCACCACCGCTGATCAACCTGACTATCCGGCTGTCGTCCTGTTCAATCATGGTGTAATCCGGCAGTGTGCTATCGCCGGCTGCCACTGCGGCGTCGGCGAACTGAGCCGGCTGAAATTCTTTGGCAGGTGCCGGAATATCCCCGCCACCTACTGGCATGACGTTCGCCTCAAGCCTTTCAACGGCTTCCCAGGCAACCTGGTGCTCGCCCGGCATTTCCGCATCACGACCATCTGTGACCGGTATTTGCACGTTCGTCATAACCCGAAGGTCGGACATACGCCCCACCGCGGTTACGGGTGTAGCCAACGGCATTTCCTTAATTTCGGCAATCACGCCGGTGCCAGATACAGCCATTGCCGCATCTGCTTCACTGCCCCGGGCAAACCACCAGCTGATGCCCACTACCAAGACAATGATAGCAGCAGCCCATACCATCCAGCGCAGGTTTTGGTCGTAGGCCTTCTTCGCCCGAATAACATTAGCATCAGACTCTTTGGTTTCTTCCAAGCTTTCAGTAAAGCGCTGGTAGCACAGGATGATGTCATCGACGTCAGCCTCCACGAGCCTGGCATAGGATCGGAAGTATCCTTTGACAAAGGTTTTGCCAGGCAGCTTGTCGTACTGGTCATTTTCCAGGGCCTTGACGTAATGCGCGGTAATGTGAAGCGCATCTGCCACCCTGCCATGGCTGAGGCCCAGCTCCTCACGCATTTTTTTCAGTTTCTGGCCGGGAGACGCGCAGTAGGATGCAGGGCTATCTTCAGGCTGGCTAGCTGGCAGGTCGAACTCACTCATTCGAATTCCTGCTGGTACAGCGTGTATTCGTTGCTGTTCGGGAAATTGGTGCGCAGCAATTCACCATACTGGGCGGCATTAGTTTCATTATGCAGGGCGTTTTCGAGCCTTGCGCCAACCAACAGGCTGCGGGCACTGTGCTCGACATGGTAAAACTGGATCAGCGTGAGATTGTTGCGCCAGTAGGCCCTAGCCTGAAGCACATCACCGCGACTGAGGTTGATGGAGGTCAATTCGAGGGTGGAACGCAACTGGTTGGGGTTGAGCTGGAGTGCGCGCATGAAGGCGCGTTCGGCCTCTTCGGCGCGATTCAGTCGTTGTGCGGCTATACCCATGTTTTCAAAAGCCTGCGGGCGTTGCGGGTACTCGGTGTCCCTTACCACCAGTTCCAGTTCCGCGAAGGCATCCTCAATGCGATTCTCGGCCATCAGGAAGGCGGCATAATTGTTTCGGGCCTTCGAGTTATTGCTGCCGACACGCAGGGAGTGCCTGAAGTTCTGGTCGGCCAGTTCCGGCTCACCTTCGCGGGCGTAGATCAGGCCCCAGGTGGAAAATATTTCACTATTGTTGGAATCGATCTTTGCGGCATTGTTGAGGTGGCGCTTGGCGCTGGCCAAGTCATTTTCTTCCAGGTAGTCAACGGCCAGTTGCAGGCAATCCTCCATTGCCTCCTCGTCGGAGCGCTCGACGTTGAAAACCGGGTTGGTGGTTTCAGTGACGCAACCGACCAGGACAAACAGACAACATGCCGACAGGAGCATCGAGGCGGTGCGATTTACTGCTTGGTAAAGCCTGGATGCCAACATAGCGCGGTGATTGTTCTCAAAAGCCTGATTCTAACTAATGTCTTAATTTTATTGAATCTTTAGAGTCTGAGCAGGGAATGATTGTTCCCCATCCAGCTGCATTAATGCCCGGTAGCGGGCGCTGCGGCGGGTGGTGTCGTCAACCATGCCTACCAGCTGGCCGCAGGCAGCCTCGATTTCATCTCCGCGGGTGGTCCGGATGGTCACTGTGTAGCCCGCATCCCGCAGGATCTTCTGGAAATTGGAAATGGCGGCATTGCTGGAGCGTTTGTACTGGGAGCCCTTGAAGGGGTTAAACGGGATCAGGTTGATCTTATTGGGCGTATCGCGCAAAAGTTCTGCCAGCTCCCGAGCATGCTGGCGATGATCGTTCACTCCCGCGATCAGGATGTATTCAACGGTGACCTGGCGGCTGTCAGGCAATGATGCCAGGTAGTCGTTGGTGCTCCTAAGCAGCTCGCGAATTGGATACTTGCGATTGATGGGTACGATCTGGCTGCGCAATTCATCGTTCGGAGCATGCAAGGAAATGGCGAGAGAAACATCAGTGTAATCCTTCATCCTGTCGAGAGCTGGTACGACTCCGGATGTGCTGATGGTAACGCGGCGCTTTGACAGGCCGTAACAGTTGTCTTCTGTCATCAGGCTGACCGCATTCATGACATTGTCGAAATTGAGCAGCGGTTCACCCATCCCCATCATCACAACGTTGGTGACACGGCGCGGCGGCTTTGTACCGAAGCAACCGAGTTCGCGGTTGGCCAGCCACAACTGGCCGATGATTTCGGCAGTCGTCAGGTCACTGTTGAAACCCTGCTTGCCGGTGGCGCAGAAAGAACAATCCAGACTGCAACCCGCCTGAGAAGAAATACATAGGGTGCCGCGACCGGCTTCGGGAATGAATACGGTTTCAACGCTGCTACCACTTGTCACTTCCACGACCCACTTGTGGCAGCCGTCGGCGGCATCATAACGCTCGTGGATTTTTGGTGGACGTACTTCCGCACATTCCTTGAGGCGTGCGCGCAGCGTTTTGCTGATGTTGGTCATTTCATCAAAGTCGGTGACTCCGAACTGATGAATCCATTTAAGCAGCTGTATAGCGCGAAAAGGCTTTTCTCCCTGTTCAAGAAGAAAAGCCTCCATTTGTTGCCTGCTCAGACCAAGTAGATTGGTCACATTGTGCGGCATTTGAAAGTTACCCCATCAGAATTTGCGCGGGCAGATTTCCTCGGTCTTGAAGAAATAACTGATTTCCCTTTCCGCGGATGCCGGCGAATCGGAACCGTGTACCGCATTGGCGTCGATAGACTTGGCGAAATCAGCACGGATCGTGCCTGGTTCAGCCTGGGCGGGATTGGTCGCACCCATCAGTTCACGGTTACGGGCAATGGCATTCTCACCTTCTAGAACCTGAACAATCACCGGACCGGAAGTCATGAATACCATCAGGTCGTTAAAAAATCCCTTTCCCTTGTGTTCAGCATAAAAACCTCCTGCCGAATCTTCATCCAGCTGCAGCATTTTCATAGCAACCAATTTTAAGCCGCCTTTCTCAAACCGACTGACAATTTCACCGATCACGTCCTTGCCGACGGCATCAGGTTTGATGATGGATAAAGTACGTTCAACTGACATGCAATTCTCTCCGCTTGGATAATCTACTGCCTAGCACCCGCCTACCGGCGACCTTAACAAAACGGCGTATTGTACGCGCCTTTAGGGGGATTTTGTACCTAAAACGCGGGAATCCAGGGCTATTTTCAGCGCCCCTGCGGTATTGGCTATAACTCTTCTATCCAGGCTTGCTGGATCGCCTCGAGGATCTTCTCGCCGCTGCGTTTAGGGTCATCATCAAAGCCGTCAAGCTCACAGACCAGGCGGTACAGATCGACAAAATTGATGGTGCGAGGATCCACATTCGGGTGCCTGTCAGCCAGTTCGATGGCGATGTCTAGGGTATCGATCCATTTCATGGCTGGCTCTTAGTGGTTCTCTGACACCATGTTGATGGTGTATTTCGGTATTTCCACGACCAGGTCGGTATCGGTGACACGAGCCTGACAACCCAGGCGGGATTCTGGTTCCAGGCCCCAGGCCTTGTCCAGCATATCATCCTCATCCTCGGTGGATTCTGCCAGGGAATCTAACCCCTCCCGCACGATCACGTGGCAGGTAGTACAGGCACAGGATTTTTCACAGGCATGTTCCAGGGCAATGCCATTTTTGAGTGCGACATCCAGAATGGTCACTCCGGCTTGGGCATCCACTTCCTTGCCTTCGGGACAAATTTCCTGGTGCGGTAAAAATCGGATTGTCGGCATTGCGCGCATTCCTCAGTCGTATTCTTCAATCTTGTGCCCGGTCAGGGCGGTCTTGATCTGTGAGTCCATACGCCTGCCGGCAAATAGCAGGCTGGCCTCGTTAAGCGCCTCGGCAGCTTTATGGATGGCGTCGGCGTCTTCAATGTTGATCAGATCGCCGAGTTTAGCCATACGATCGGTCAGCGCCGTGTATTCGGACTCGTCCAGTAATTGCTTACCATCTGACACGAGTGCGCTTTCCAGTGCCTCGATGATGCGCTGCGCTTCCACACGACTTTCCTGTAGTGCCCGCGCCGCCTTATCAATTACAGCAGAGGTAAAGGAGTCCGTGATCATGCGCTCGATATCTTTTTCCGCAAGCCCGTATGACGGCTTGATCACAACATTACTGGAAACACCCGTACTCAATTCCTTAGCCTTCACCTCCATGAGCCCGTCAGCATCAACCTGGAATGTAACCTCAATCACGGCGGCGCCGGCCACCATGGGTGGTATTCCTTTCAGCTCAAACCTGGCCAGCGACCGGCAGTCGGCAACCAATTCCCGTTCTCCTTGCATGACATGCAGCGTCATCGCTGTTTGACCGTCCTTGTAGGTGGTGAATTGCTGCGCACGCGTCACTGGTATGGTGGTATTGCGCCGAATTATCTTTTCCATCAGGCCGCCCATGGTTTCGATGCCCAGTGACAATGGGATCACATCGAGCAATAGGATTTCGTCACCATACTTGTTACCGGCCAGGACGTCGGCCTGTAATGCAGCACCGATGGCGACCACCTTATCGGGATCTATCTCGGTATGTACCGGCGAACCAAAAAACTCTGATACCCGTTCACGAACCCTTGGCGTGCGCGTTGAACCGCCCACCATGACCACGTCGGATATGTCATCAGCGGATACCTTTGCATCGCGCAGCACACGACGACACATCTTGATGGTCTTGTCGATTAGCGCGTCAACGATGCCGTCGAATTCCTGGCGAGTCAGTGTGCCGACCCATTCTTCAAAACTAATCGTCACGCTATCTTCATCCGTTAGGACATGCTTGGCATGGCGTGCCACGGCGGCCAGTGCATTGCGCCGGTCATAGGTCAGCGACTCATCGATGTCGGCCTGCTCAAGTATCCATTGAGCAACCAGCCGGTCGATGTCATCTCCACCTAGTGCGGCATCCCCACCTGTCGCCAGCACTTTGAATACTCCCTGTTCGAGACGCATAAGGGAAACATCGAAGGTGCCGCCACCGAGGTCGTAAATGATGACGGTTTCTTCCTTTTTACGGCCAAGGCCGTAGGCCACTGCCGCGGCAGTTGGCTCACTCAATAAACGCAGGACATTGATACCGACGAGCCTGGCGGCATCCTTTGTCGCCTGGCGTTGGGCCTCGTCGAAATACGCAGGTACCGTAATCACCGCACCATCAATACCGCCACCCAATTCCGCCTCGGCTCTCAACACCAGTTCACGCAGGATCTGCGCCGAGATTTCCACCGGGCTCTTGTCACCGGCAACGGTCCTCACGAGGGGCATGCCGCCCTGGCTATCAGGTACTATTTCATAGGGAAGCGCGTAATCTACATCCGCTATGCCCCGACCCATCAGCCGTTTCACCGAGGAGATGGTGTTGGCGGCATCCTTATCGCCTAGGTTTCTGGCCGCATCACCCACGGTCACAGTGCCGTCATTGGCGAAGTGAACTACGGAAGGTACGAGGCAGTGTCCGGCATGATCACATAGGGTGTGTGCGCGGCCTTCTTTTGCCACGGCAACCAGGGAATTTGTGGTGCCCAGATCAATACCCACTGCACGCTTACGCACGGCATGGGCCTTGGGCTTGCTTTCTCCTGGTTCTGATATGCTGAGTAAGGCCATTCTGCTGAGTATTTGTTTTTAGTGGCACATGGAGGCGCCATCGCTTGAAAATTCAGAACAGCACGTTCTTTTTAATCCAGCGGTTAATAATCAAGGAGCTTTTCTTCGACGGTATCTATTTCATCAAGCAGCTTGAACAGGAACTGCAGCCGGTTGTACTGTTGCTTGGCTTCGGCGAATTTCCCCTGTCCGTAAAGAGCTTCGAACCTCGCCAGGGTTTCATCGGTATCGCCCGCCACTTCATTCCTCATGGCGTCGAGACCCGTCAAATCCTGTTTTACAGCCAGCGTTTCGAGCTGCTCGCGCAGAATCATCTGCCCGTGTAAGAAGTCCGTACCGAAATGGTCCTGGTTGTGTTCCTCCGCATCCACGCCCTGCAGCACCAGTAAGTGGGCTGTCCGTTTGAGCGGTGACTTCAGGGTTTCATACGCATCGTTGAGCAGGCTTGTCTGTTGCAGGGCCTGCAGGCGCTTACCGTCGTCTTCTCCGGCAAATCGGTCCGGGTGCCACTGGGCCTGCAGTTGCTTGTAGCGCTTGTCGAGTTCCACCGTATCCAGCCGAAACGCCTGAGACAACCCGAACAGTTCAAAGTAGTTAACCAAAGCAGTTAATCAACGTAGATAACAAAGTAATTTACTCAAGGCAGCTTGCAGCATGGACCTGGGAAATGCCGAAAGCGTCAGACGCTGAAGCTTTCGCCGCAGCCGCATTCACCCTTGGCATTAGGGTTCCTGAATTCGAAGCCCTCATTGACGCCGACCTTCACGAAATCCATTTCGGTACCGTCAAGATACACAAGGCTTTTTGGGTCCACCACTATCTTGATGCCATGATCCTCGAAAACATTATCCGCAGTTTGCAGCACGTCCACGAATTCCAACACGTAGGCCATGCCGGAACAGCCGGTAGTGGTGACACCGACCCTGATGCCTAGCCCCTTGCCCCGGTGTTGTAACTGGGAGGCCACGTGCCTGGCGGCGGATTCTGTCATGGTTATTGCCATGGGTAACTGCTTCCTTCTCTTTCTTGCTTACTCGGAGTCAACGGCTTCACCGCGCTTCTTCTTCACGTCACTGATGGCAGCCTTGATGGCGTCCTCCGCCAGTACGGAACAGTGAATTTTCACGGGCGGCAGGCCTAGCTCCTCTGCGATCTCTGTGTTGCGGATCTTGCCGGCATCCTCGATGGTGCGGCCCTTTACCCACTCGGTAAGTAAGGAGCTCGAAGCGATTGCAGAGCCGCAACCATAGGTCTTGAATTTGGCGTCTTCTATCACACCTTCCTTGTTGACCTTGATCTGCAGGCGCATGACGTCACCGCAAGCGGGCGCGCCTACCATGCCGGTGCCAACGTTCTCGTCTTCTTCGTCCAGTTTTCCCACATTTCGGGGATTTTCGTAATGGTCGAGTACCTTGTCTGAATAGGCCATGTTATTTACCTGTACCTTTGTCTCTGTTTATTAGTATTGCCTTAGTTTCTTGCGATATTTCTATAACTTAATGCGCTGCCCACTTAACTTTGCTGATGTCAACTCCGTCCTTGAACATATCCCATAACGGTGACAGTTCACGCAGCTTGCCAACCGCTTCCCTGACCTTCGTTACTGCTGTATCCACGTCATCTTCTGTGGTGAAGCGGCCGATGCTGAAACGCAGCGAGCTGTGCGCCAGTTCGTCATTCATGCCCAGGGCCCTCAGGACATACGACGGCTCAAGACTGGCCGAGGTGCATGCGGAACCCGAGGAAACCGCTAGGTCTTTCAGCGCCATGATCAGTGATTCGCCTTCGACGAAATTGAAGCTCACGTTGATATTGCCCGGGACGCGATGATCAAGGTCGCCGTTTATGTAGACCTCTTCCATGCCTTCCAGGCCTCTTAGGAAGCGGTCACGCAGTGCGCAAATGCGGATGGCTTCGTCATGCATCTCTTCTTTAGCAATGCGGAAGGCTTCGCCCATGCCGACGATCTGGTGTGTGGCGAGCGTACCGGAACGCATGCCGCGCTCATGCCCGCCCCCATGCATCTGGGCTTCCAGCCTGATCCTGGGCTTACGGCACACATACAGCGCACCGACACCCTTGGGGCCATAAGTTTTATGGGCCGAGAAGGACATCAGGTCGACCGGCATATCCTGGAGATCGATGTCGATCTTGCCGGTGCTTTGCGCAGCGTCAACGTGAAAAATGACCTTTTTTTCTCTGCACACGTGGCCAATGGCATTGATGTCGTTGATCACGCCAATCTCGTTGTTAACATGCATCAGTGACACGAGAATGGTGTCGTCGCGAATGGCGTCTTTGACAATCTCTGGCGAGATCATGCCCTTTTCATCAGGGTCCAGGTAAGTGACCTCAAAACCTTCCCGCTCCAGCTGGCGGCAGCTGTCCAGTACTGCTTTGTGTTCGATCTTGGAAGTAATGATGTGCTTGCCCTTATTCTTGTAGAAATGCGCAGCGCCTTTCAGAGCGAGGTTGTCTGATTCGGTGGCACCCGAGGTCCAGACGATTTCGCGGGGATCACAATTAACCAGGTCGGCAACATGCTGACGCGCTTGTTCCACGGCTTCTTCAGCTTTCCAGCCGAACAAGTGTGAACGCGAGGCCGGATTGCCGAAATTGCCTTCCAGGGTCAGGCATTCAACCATCTTGTCGCGGACCCGAGGATCCACAGGCGTCGTGGCTGAATAATCAAAGTAAATCGGTATCATTCTCTAGCTCCGTTACTGCTGTTGCTTCGGTAATATCTTTTTGTGTCAGGTTACAGTGAACTCGCGGCGATGCGTTCCAGCGTATTGCCGGTTTTTTCACTGATCTCCTCTTTGCCGGCTCTATCGGTACTTTCCGCACCTCGATTCACGCGCTTGGACTGGTTGCGGGCGATGGCCTCGATCTCACGCTTGGAGACCAGGTCCGCCAGCGTGATATCGCTGAGGAACTTGTGTATCTGCGCACTCAGGTCTTCCCACAAGTGATGGGTCAGGCACATTTCACCACCATGGCAGTCGCCCTTGCCCTGGCACTTTGTGGTATCAAGGGATTCACTCACTGCATCGATGATTTCAGCCACGTCGATGTCGGAATCCTTCCTGCCCAGCAGGTAACCACCACCGGGACCGCGAACACTAGTGACCAGCGCCTGCTTGCGCAGTTTCGCAAACAGCTGTTCGAGGTAGGACAGGGAGATATCCTGGCGCTTGGAAATATCGCTCAGGGTGACCGGCCCCTTGCTGGCATTGATGCTCAGGTCCAGCATGGCGGTCACGGCATAACGGCCTTTGGTGGTCAGTCTCATGGTTAGCCACTAGGGGTATTGAAAGGTACTAAATTATCCAATAACCTACTAAATTGGTCAAGTATATAACGGAGTAATTTAGTCGGATTAGCTGCTTTTTGTGGCTTACGGGTCCCGTTTTTTATCCAGCTTGGTCTGGGTCGCCGTTAGGGTACCCCGCAAGAGGTTGATTTCCATGCGGTCCGGTCGAATGCGGGTATACAGCCGGCGCATACGAGTCATGAGCTGCCGGGGCGCCTTGGGATCCAGCACCTCGATCTGGGTCAACACCTCTTCGAGGTGAGTGAGAAAGCCTTCTATTTCGGCGGTAGTGGCCAGGGGCTGGTCCCAGAATTCTTCTTCTGAGCCTGGAACACCTGCTTGATCCTTGCCTCTTGACCCTGGCTCATGCAATGCAGCCTTGCGGATCTCGTAACACAGCACCATCACCGCTGCCGCCACGTTCAGCGAGGTGTACTCGTCATTTGTGGGAATCTGCACATGGAAATGACACCGGCGCAACTCCTCGTTGCTCAGCCCGTTGTCTTCCCGACCAAATACTAGGGCAACATCGTTCTGGCGCCCGGCGAGCACGAGTTTTTCCGCACATTCCTGCGGATCGACCATTGGCCAGGGAATACCACGTGAACGTGCACTGGTGCCAATAACCAGGCCACAGTCAGCAATGGCGGCGTCAAGCGAATCGACAACCACCGCGTTGTCGAGAATATCCAGTGCGGAAGCCGCCCTGCCCAGGGCTACGCCAGAAGGGTAGTCCTTTGGATCCACCAGGTACAGGCTCGTTAGGCCCATATTTTTCATGGCCCTGGCCGTGGCACCGATATTACCCGGGTGGGAGGTCTGCACGAGCACAATGCGAATGCGCTTGAGATCTTGCACTGTCTGCCTTTATTGAGCGGTTTTAGGGCGGGCTATGATAGCAGAATTCCCCCGGATTCCTTGCTCTACAAGGACCAAGTCTTTTGCTATCATGCGCAACGATTTTTTACCCCGTTCCTTTTTCATCATGCACGCCATCACCAACATAGGTCTGCGGGCCGCCCGCCTCGCCTCCGAGTACATTCTGCAGTCCTGGGAACGCCCAGACCGCATTAGCGTGTCTGAAAAAGGCCGTAATGACTTCGTCACCGATGTCGACAGTAAGGTAGAAGAGATACTGGTCGAGCATATTCGCCAGTCCTATCCCGGTCATGGTTTCATTTGCGAAGAAGCCGGCATTATTGAAGGCACCGATGGCGAGACGCAATGGATCATTGATCCCATCGACGGTACTCGGAATTTCATTCTCGGCTTTCCGCATTTCTGTATATCCATGGCCTGCCTGAAGAAGGGTAAACTCGAACACGCCATCATCCTCGACCCGGTTAGAAACGAGGAGTTCACGGCAACTCGCGGCAGCGGCGCCCAGCTCAACGGCCATCGCCTGCGTGTAAGTAAGCGCACCGCTATCGACGGCGCCACCGTGAGCCTGAGTTGTGCTGGGCTTAAGAATTACGACACACTGATGGGAATACAGGGCAACCTGAAAAATATTATCGGCTCCATCAGAATGAGCGGTTCGGCTGCACTCGATTTGGCCTACATGGCCGCCGGTCGTACCGATGCGGGATGGATGTCAGGCATGAACCAGTGGGACGTGGCAGCGGGCATCCTGCTGATCCGCGAGGCCGGCGGCTTCATCAGCGACTTGATCGGTAATCCCGACTGCATTGGCAGCGAGGATCTCGTCTTCAGCAATGCCAAGTGCTTCAAGCCCTGGCTGAAACTGGTCTCCAAAGCCTATTAGGGTAAAGCGTCAGCCTCTTCGCCCTCTCTGACGGGAGGCATCAGGTCTTCCTTGTTCACTTCCATATACGTCAGGATTTCTGACGCCACGTAGATTGAAGAGTAGGTACCAATACCAATACCAACGATCAATGCCGTAGCAAAGCCGTGAATCATCTCGCCGCCGAACAGGGACAGCGCAACGAGCACCAGTAACGTCGTGCCGGACGTGATTAGGGTCCTGTCCAGTGTCTGGGTAATCGAGTAGTTGATGACATCGATCGGTTCGGTCTGGCGCAGGATGCGGAAGTTCTCACGAATGCGGTCGAATACGACGATGGTATCGTTCAGCGAGTATCCAATCACCGCCAGCACGGCTGCCAGCACCGTCAGGTCGAAATCAATCTTGAAGAATGAAAACCAGCCAAGTGTGATTGTAACGTCATGGGCCAGTGCCGCTACCGCGCCGACGGCGAACTTGTACTGAAAGCGCAGCGAGATGTAGATCATGATCATGATCAGCGCCACCAGCATGCCGAGACCACCCTGCTCCCTGAGCTCTTCGCCAACCTGGGCGCCGATAAACCCGGTACCGAGCACTTCCACCGCCGAGGTTGAATTCGCCTGCAGTGCCGCTACAACAATGTCCGTCGCCTGTGCGGCGACTACCTGGTCGACATCAACGGAGCCTGTTTCCTGAATGCGTATCTGCACATCGCGATCAGTGCGGAAATTTACCACTTCAAAATTCTGGTAACCGGCCTCACGAATGGTTTCGCGAATTTGCTCCAAGTCGGGCGCCTGTTCGTAGGAAACCTGTATCTGTGTACCCCCGGTGAAATCCAGGCCGTACTGCATGCCGTTGACGATGAAAGAGCCTATCGATAACAACAGCAGAATCGCCGAGAATACCGTCGTCGGATTCCGGTAATCCATGAACCTAATGACTTTGATATCAGCCATTTCCTAAACCTCGGTTGCCGGCTTGGCTTGTGGTGGCTGGATCTTCCTGCCGATAGAAATGCTTTTTACATTCCGGCCGCCGTAAATCAAATTGAAGATTGCCCGTGTCACCATGATAGCGGTGAACATGGACGTGATGATGCCGATGGACAAGGTTACTGCGAAGCCGCGCACTGGGCCGGTGCCGACGGAATACAGGATGATCGCCACTAGGAAGGTAGTGATGTTGGCATCGAAGATGGTAATGAAGGCGCGACCGAAGCCGTTGTCAATCGCCTTCTGAACGGGCATGCCATTCTTTAGCTCTTCCCGTATACGCGCAAAGATCAGTACATTGGCGTCTACTGCCATACCTACTGTAAGCACTATACCTGCTATTCCCGGCAGGGTCAGCGTGGCACCAATGATGGACATCACCGCCACGAGCAGGACGAGGTTCACCGCCAAGGCGATATTCGCGGCGAGTCCGGCTACGCGATACCAGACCAGCATGAAAGCAACTACCAAACCGAGACCTATCTGCACTGATAACAGGCCCTTATCAATATTGTCTTGGCCCATACTTGGGCCAATGGCGTACTCCTCGAGGAAATACATCGGCGCTGCCAGGGCGCCGGAACGGATTAGGAGGGCAAGGTCGTTGGCTTCGTTGGCCTCCACGCCGGTTATGCGGAACTGGCGACCAAGGGCCGACTGAATCACCGGCGCGGAGATCACGCGCTCTTCGACGTAGGGTTCCGAGCGAGTGACTAGTTCCCCGTCGGCATTGCGCTCGGTGACCGAACGTGTCTTGGTCTCGATGAGCAGGATCGCCATGCGTCTGCCAATATTCGCACGGGTGATTTCATTGATGCGCCTTGCCCCGACCGCATCCATCGACAGGTTTACCTGTGGCAAGCTTGTCTGTTGGTCGAAAGCGGACTGGGCATTGGTGACATTTTCACCGCTCACTATGATTTCCCGGTCGATCAGAAGGGGGAGGCCGTCGGGATCGGTATATTCGAGGGTTGTACCCGGTACAGCACCGGGTTCGGCGACCAGGTGAAATTGCAGGGTCGCCACGGCGCTGATCAGGTCCTTGGCACGGGTGGTGTCCTGAATCCCGGGCAATTCGATGATGATACGGTCGGTGCCCATGGGCGCGACGTTCGGTTCCTTCACACCCAGTTCGTCGACACGTGAACGCAGGGTCGTCAGGTTCTGCTGAACAGCATATTCCTGCAACTGCTGCTGGGCCAGGTCGCTCATGGTGTAAAAAAGGAGGAAGTCGCCGCCGGTTTCTGCTGTACGGAACAGGAAATCGGGGAATTCATTGCGCATCAGTTCGATGGCGGCTGAACGGGTTTCGGCACTAGTGAACCGGATGACGATGCGGTTCTGTGAATCCACTTCAAGGGGTGGCCGGTAACGCAGGCCCTCTTCCCGGAACAGAGTGCGCATGGTGGCGATGGAATCATTAAGCTGCTTATTTACCGCGGCATCGAGATCCACTTCCATGAGGAAGTGCACGCCGCCCTGCAGGTCAAGACCGTAAGTCATCGGGCCTGCACCCATGGACTCAAGCCATGATGGCGTATTGGGGGCCAGGTTCAAGGCAACGATGTACTCATCCGGCAGAGCCAGGTTGATGATCTGCTGGGCCGGGCTCTGGTCATCGCCGTTGCGCAGGCGAATCAGGCCGTTGCCGTCCTCGATGACGGGGTCGAAAAATTCGATGCCGTCAGCGCCCAATGCAAAAGTAGCGCTATCGAGCGCACTCTGGTCAACGATACCGGCATCATGGGAAATCTGGATCGCAGGGTCCGGCGCGTAGAAATTCGGTGCCGCGTAAATTAACCCCAGCAGTGCGACCGCGACGATCAGCAGATTTTTCCAGAGCGAGTATTTGTTCAGCATGGGTGGTGTCCGGAACTTTTCATTACTGCATTCTTATTGCTGCGTTTTTACAACGGCAATCAGATCGATTTAATGGTGCCTTTCGGCAAGACTGCTGCAATGGCCGACTTCTGCATCTTGATCTCGACGTTGTCGTTGATCTGCAGGACGATGTAATTGTCGTCGACCTTGGTCAGCTTGCCGAGGATGCCACCGTTGGTCATCACTTCATCGCCCTTGTTCAGGCTCGACATCAGGTCCTTGTGTTCCTTTGCGCGCTTGGACTGCGGGCGCCAGATCAGGAAATAGAAGATCAGGGCAAAGCCACCGAAGAAGATGATATTAAAGATGGCTGACGGCTGCTGAGCGCCTGCCTCTGCTTGTGCGTAGGCGGAACTGATAAAGAAATCCATGGTTATCCCCGATTGTTAAATAAGACGGTTTTTAGCCTGGTGTATGGTCCGAATCCGGCTGGCTGACACGGCTGGTCAGTCCTGCTGCCCCTCCAGAATCCGCTGTTCGGCGTGGAAGGATTTCGCAAAGTCGGCCAATGTACCTTGTTCTATTGCGCCGCGCAAATCAGCCATCAGGCGCTGGTAGTAGTGCAGGTTGTGTATGGTGTTGAGCACAGCACCCAGCATCTCCTTGCATCTGTCCATGTGTTGTAAATAGGACCGGCTGAAGGTTTTACAAGTGTAGCAGTCACATTTTTCGTCTATGGGCGCCAGGTCGTCACGATAGCGGCTGTTGCGCAGCTTCAGCAACCCTTTAGACGTGAACAGGTAACCATTCCTGGCATTGCGGGTGGGCATCACGCAATCAAACATGTCCACGCCCCGTTCCACCGCGCCTACCAGATCGGACGGTGTGCCAACTCCCATCAGGTATCGTGGCTTATTGGTCGGCATGCTGGCGACCAGGGCATCCAGGACCGCCCACATTTCCTCCTTGGGTTCACCCACAGACATGCCGCCGATAGCATAGCCGTCAAAACCGATGTCCGTGAGGGCTTCCAGTGATTCCAGACGTAGTGACGGATACATGCCACCCTGAATGATGCCGAACAGCGCCCCGGGGACATCGTCGTGCGCCGCCTTGCAGCGTTTTGCCCAGCGCATGGACAATTCCATCGACTCACGCGCCTCGGCCTCCGTGGCGGGATACGGCGTGCATTCATCGAAGACCATGATGATGTCCGAACCCAGGGCATGCTGGACGGCGATGGAGGATTCCGGGCTCAGGAACACCTTGTCGCCATCCACCGGAGAACGAAACTCGACGCCCTCTTCAGAAATCTTACGCATCTCACCAAGGCTGAATACCTGGAAACCACCGGAATCGGTGAGAATGGGTTTGTCCCAGCCCATAAAGTCATGCAGGTCACCGTGCTTGCGGATTACCTCTACGCCTGGTCGCAGCATCAGATGGAAGGTATTGCCAAGAAGGATCTGCGCACCGCAGTCGGCAACCTGTTCAGGCGTCATGCCTTTTACAGTGCCATAGGTGCCGCAGGGCATGAAGGCCGGCGTTTCAACGGCACCTCGTTCGAACTCGAGTCGACCGCGGCGGGCGCTACCGTCTTGTTTAAAAAGTGAGAAGTCCATAGCGAATGATCTGGTAGCAAGACATACTGCTACCAGTTTTCAATCGTCGATTATCCGTGATTACGGCAACAGGCCCTTTACACCATCGAGCTCTTCGGACAGTTCCTTAGCGGTCTTGTCCATCAGGTCACGGCTGAAATCATTGATCTCCAGGCCCTGCAGGATGGTGTACTCACCATTGGCGCAAGTAACCGGGTAGGAATATACCAGGCCTTCTGGGATGCCGTAGCTGCCGTCAGACGGAATCGCCATGCTAACGATCTTGCCGTTGGTGCCAAGTGCCCAGTCACGCATATGTTCGATGGCGGCGTTGGCGGCAGAGGCGGCGCTGGACAGACCTCGCGCCTTGATGATGGCGGCGCCACGCTGCTGCACAGTCGGAATGAAATCCTTGACAACCCAATCCTGGTCAACAAGTCCGGTTGCATCCTTGCCGGCCACCTTGCAGTGATGGATGTCCGGGTACTGGGTGGCAGAATGGTTACCCCAGATAATCATGCTTTCCACGTCGGTGGTTTGCTTGCCAGTCTTGCCAGCGAGCTGAGCCATGGCGCGGTTATGATCAAGGCGGGTCATCGCAGTAAACTGTCCTGGCTTCAGGTCGGGCGCATTGCGGTAGGCGATTAACGCATTGGTGTTGGCAGGATTGCCGACAACGATCACCCTGACGTCACGGCTGGCGTGGTCGTTGATTGCCTTGCCCTGTACGGAGAAGATGGCGGCGTTGGCTTCGAGTAGGTCTTTGCGCTCCATGCCGGGTCCGCGCGGACGGGCACCGACCAGCAGGCAGTAATCGGCATCCTTGAAAGCCACATTAGGGTCGTCTGTCTGAACGATGTCGTGCACAAGGGGGAACGCACAGTCCTCAAGTTCCATGGTGACGCCCTTTAAGGCTTCAAGAGCCGGGGTGATTTCCAGCAGCTGGAGGATGACCGGCTGATCCTTGCCCAGCATCTCGCCGGCGGCAATCCTGAAGAGAAGTGAATAACTGATCTGACCTGCGGCACCGGTGACGGCTACCCTGACTGGCGATTTCATCGGACTGTTCCTGTAAGTAAATAGAGGTAGGTTGGAAATTGGAGGGTGGCGATTATATCAACTTAAAAGGAACAAGGGATAAGAAATATCCACTTTGATGCTATGATAACGCCCTAATTTTCAAGTGAATTCCCATGAGAAAAACCAAGATAATCTGTACCATCGGCCCCGCCACCAGCAACTACGAGATGCTGCTGCAGATGCACGAGGCCGGCATGAATATCATCCGTCTCAACATGTCGCATGCGACCCATAAGTGGGCGGATCGCATGATCGAGCATATCGTCGAGCTAAATAAGCACACCACCTACCCGGTCGGCATCCTGCTAGACACCCAGGGCCCGGAGATTCGCACCAGCGTCCTGGAGAACGACCTCAACCTGAAAACCGGCGATGAAATCTCGATATCCGTGCGCGACGGCACCGATGTAGAGGAATCCTCGTTCCGCATCAATTACGACGAGCTCATTGACACCGTTAACGTCGGCGACAAGATTACCGTCGACAATGGCCTCATCAACCTCGAGGTACTGGAAAAGGACCCACCCATCATGCGCTGTAAGGTCCTTGATGGTGGAGTCCTGGGCAGCAAGAAACATGTGAACCTGCCCGGCATTCGCGTCAACCTGCCTTCTCTGACTACCAAGGACCGCGAGGACATCCTTTTTGCGATGAAACGTGAAGTGGATTTCATAGCACTGTCCTTCGTGCGCGAAGCCAAGGATGTAGTTGGATTACGTGAGCTGATGGTACAGGCAAACCCAGAACGTGCCGCCGCCATGAAAGTCATCGCCAAGATCGAGGACCAGCAGGGACTGAGAAACCTCGAGGAAATCATCGCAGTGTCCGACGGCATTATGGTCGCGCGCGGCGATCTCGGCGTCGAGATTGACCTGGCTGAATTGCCCAATGTGCAGCGACGTATCGTACGACTGTGCGCGGAAAACGGTCGTCGAGTCATCGTAGCTACACACCTGCTCGAATCGATGATTGAAAACCCGATCCCGACCCGCGCCGAGGTGACGGACGTGGCCAATGCAGTATACGAGGAAGCGGATGCGGTCATGCTTTCCGGCGAAACCACCGTGGGCAAGCATCCGATACGCTGCATCAAGTATCTTAACGACATCGCCCTGGCCACGGAAAGCAAACGCGGCCTGCGTTTCACCGAGCAGCTCATCAAGAACACCGACAAGGAACACCTGGCGGCCAACGCGGCGGAACTGGCTGATGACATGCGCGTCAAGGGCATCGTTTGCGTCACCCGCAGCGGCACCATGGCAAACTTCGTCACTAACGCACACCCGGGCACGCCTATTTATGCTTTCACTAATATAGGCCTGACCCGGCGCCTCATGACGCTCAACCGCAACCTGTTTCCCTTCAAGATCGAGTTCAGTAAAGAACCCGAGGAAACCTTGGCCAGGGCATTTGCCCTGCTGAAGGCGAAGGCTGGTTTTGAGTCAGGTGATACTGTGGTGGTGATTTCCGACTTGCTCATCGACCAGGACAGCGTCGGTATCCAGGTACGCTATATACCCTAGATGGCAATGCCGAATGAAGGCACTTCGTGCCTTTTATGCCCCAGAGGGAACTTTCGACCTACCCGCACCATTAACAATCTTATGAGATAAACATCGCGTCGCCGTAACTGAAGAAGCGGTATTTTTCTGCCACTGCTTCCCGGTACGATTCCAGAACGTTACCCAGTCCGGCAAAGGCTGACACCAGCATGATCAGCGTGGACTCCGGCAAATGGAAATTGGTCACCAAGGCATCGACGGCATGAAAGCAATAACCAGGATAGATAAAAATGCGCGTATCACCGCAATAGGGCTGAATCTCTCCTGATGCGGCCGCTGTTTCCAGACAGCGTACCGATGTCGTACCCACGGCTATGACCCTACCACCGCGCAACTTGCATTGCTTTACCTGGTCACACACCCTCTCGCACACTTCCAGGAATTCTGCATGCATGACATGATCCTCAACAGTCTCAGTGCGAACGGGCTGGAAGGTCCCTGCCCCGACATGCAGCGTCACCATGGCGATGTCGACCCCCCTCTCCTGAATGGCCGCCAACAGCGGCTCATCGAAATGCAAACCCGCCGTTGGTGCCGCAACCGCTCCCTGTTTCTCGCCGTACACGGTCTGGTAGCGCTCGCGGTCGGCCAGTTCGTCTGCCCGCTGTATGTAGGGTGGCAGCGGGATGTGCCCACTCTTTTCGGCGATGGTCATCACTGGGGCCGAAAATTTGAGCATGTAAAAGCCTTCATCTCGGCTGGTGACCTCTGCCTCGTAAATCATTTCTGCCGTTTCGAACAGCAGCATACTGCCCGGCTTAGGTGATTTACCGGCCCTTATCTGCGCCACCGCCAGGTGATCACCGATCACTCTTTCCAGTAATACCTCGACCTTACCACCCGTAACCTTGGCTCCGTAGAGCCGGGCCGGAATCACACGGGTATTGTTGAAGACCATCAGATCATCGGGCTGCAGTTGATCAAGCAGGTCGGGGAATTGTCGATGCGAGACCGCACCAGTTTGCCGGTCCAGGCACAACAGACGGCTGTCCGTTCGGTTTTCGGTCGGATAATGGGCAATCAGGTCTTCGGGAAGATCAAAATGAAAGTCGCTCAGTTTCACGGGCTTTACCGGTCCGGAAAAAAGGGGGCTATTATAGGCACAGTACTAAGTGACTGCTATAATCTGGAATTCCTATCTATGCCAGATCCGTGCCGGAGTGGTGAAATTGGTAGACACGACGGATTCAAAATCCGTTGCCCTTAAAAGCGTGCCGGTTCAAGTCCGGCCTCCGGTACCAAACAATAGTTTTCCCGCCTTCCAAACCACTTCAGAAGAATCCATAAATAACTGTTTTTATGAATTTTTATTGCTTTATCATCACTTGCTTTCACTGTTTGTGACATATCAACACGCCAGATATTACATTCGATTTGATATTAGCGTTTTAATCATTCAGTATTTTCATAACCGCTAATGCTTTAACATTGTTAAATTCTTGTAACTGGTGCATTCATGGATATTCTTTTTAATTCTTTACTTAGCGTTACCGGAATAATTCTTATTCTGGTAATCGTAGTTCTTAAATCTGGCATCAAGTTCGTGCCTCATAATACCGCCTTCGTCGTTGAACGTTTTGGTAAGTACCACAGCACCAAAAATGCTGGGCTCAACTTCATCATTCCCTTTATCGATCAAATTTCAGCTAAGCGTTCTTTAAAGGAACAGGCAGTCGATATTCCATCGCAGGGTGGAATCACTAAAGATAATATTAGTCTCACTGTTGATGGCGTTCTCTATTTCAGGGTACTGGATCCATACAAGGCAACCTACGGCGTTGACAATTATTTATTTGCAGTAACCCAATTGGCTCAAACTACAATGCGTTCAGAACTAGGAAAGATGGAGCTTGATAAGACATTTGAGGAACGAGACCAACTTAATGCGAATATAGTAAATGCTATCAATGAGGCGTCATCACCCTGGGGCATCCAGGTGATGCGCTATGAGATCAAGGACATCGTTCCTCCCACATCAGTCATGGACGCGATGGAGGCACAAATGAAGGCCGAGCGTGTTAAGAGGGCTAGAATTCTTGAGTCTGAGGGTGAGAGGCAAGCTGCCATAAATCGAGCCGAGGGAGAGAAGGCCGCTGTCGTGCTCGCGGCCGAGGCTCAGAAAGAGGAGCAGGTCCTTCGCGCAGAGGGTGAAGCCAGAGCCATAATTGCGGTGGCCAAGGCGCAGGCAGACGCTCTCCGATTAGTGGGCGAGGTGGCGGATACACAGGAGGGTCAGAAGGCAATGCAACTTGATCTGGCCACCAAGGCAATAGAGGCTAGAGAGGCGATTGCCAAGGAATCTTCCGTGGTTCTACTACCAGACCAGTCTACAGATATAGCGAGCGTGGTAACGCAAGCCATGAGCATAATTAGCAAGCTCAAGGACCGTGACGATGCGGAAGACAGTTAACATAGGGAAAACAGTATGAATTGGATAATCGAAAACTTTGCGACCTTCTTAATTTTTCTAGGCATCCTCTTAATTCTTATAGAGGTAGCATTCTTAGGTCTTGGAGTTTTTATTCTCTTGTTTATTGGTGTAGCCTGCATAATCGATGGGCTGCTGGTTGCAATAGGTATGGTCCCCGCCACCATGGGATCGACCTTTGGATTAATCGCCGTAATCACTTTATTGTTAGCTGGATTTTTGTGGAAACCACTTAAAAAATTACAAAACGACAGCGAAACAAAAGAGGAGATAAACGACTTTATTGGTACGAAGTTTTATCTCGAGTCAGACATCTCATTAGCACACCCAGGAACCCATCGCCTGTCCGGAATCGACTGGAAAGTAACGAGTAATAACCCTCTCAAGGCAGGGATAGAGGTTTCGATAGTTAAGGTAGAGGTAGGCGTACTTACGGTTGCGGCTGTCTAGTATGTGGATAATTTAACCATTGTAATTTTTTGCCTGTAATGAGTATTCCAATATTTATATTAATAGTGGCCATTTGGGAGCTATATTGGACAATTCAGGCGTCGTGGGAAGCCTCAAAGAGGGGGCACAGGAAATGGTTTATTTTTTTTATAACCGTAAGCTTGCTGGGACTGCCTGAAATATATTACTTGAAGATATATTGCAAAAAAAATAATCTGCCTTAAAAGCAATTATATAATCCGAAGCCCAGTCGGCTCACACTTCTGAAACCGTCTAAGCCACACCCAAATGAAAAGGAGAACCGGGTATATCTATCAATTGTATGCTAATCCCGGGTCTCCTATTTGATCTATATATCTATCGAGAATGGAAACTCGCCGGCAATATTTAGGGGGATTAAGATAGGATCAACATTGGGCACCCCTGGGTCTACTGCAAAATTACCACCAAATGAGAAGGGTATACTCTTTAGGTTCTTGAGATCATTTATTGGCAGGGTTATCTCTAAATCACCACCAAACCCTTTCTCCCCAGAGGACGCGGCCCAGGCACCAGCAAACTTTAGTTGTGTCTTGCTAGAAACAAACAGTGAGCCGCCAAATGAGCCCTGAATATCTACTGGTACATCAATTTTTCCAGCACCAGGTATGTCGAAAGACAAAGTTACGGGCTCAGATCCAGCAATGCTTCCATTGACCATTCCGGTAATGTCTTGAACGCTCCCATCGGAGGTGGGGACGACCTTTGCAGACCAGGCGCCGCTTAATTTTATGGCCAGATTTAGCGTCTCATCGTAGTTAAGTTCTTTAATAACGAGAGGAATGGCAACGTTGATCGTTTTGTCTAGGCTGCCAGAGAAGCTTTTATTTTTTGGATACTCGTCTCCCGGAAATACTGCCTCCTTGGGCAGAGTTACGTCTATGGTCAGGTCATACGCACGAGTGCCATTGGCTGCTGGGGCATTGCCTGCGATGTTAGCCCGCCAATTTAAGCCGCCGACATTCTCAAAGACGATCGGTTTATCCAGCACATCTCCATTGGGAATGTCTGTATAGAGTCCGCCAAGCTCTAAAGTAGAGCTGTCAAAGGAAACATCGAATGTAATCTGCAGGCCAAGCCCTTCAGTGCATGCTGCGACACCCGTCACCCTTGCCACGATGTCACCGCCACCGTTAGTCGTTATGTCCACTGATGCGTCGAAGGCGGCCTTTGGCTCGACCATATTCCCCTCATCGTTCTCTACGAGCCCAGAGACCTCTGCAACCATGGCTGCCGCGTAATCTTTTTGTGCCCAAGCCATCAAAGAGGCAGCAGATAGGCACAGGACGCATAGGAACCTAGTCAAAATTAGAATTATTTTGTACATACTTTTCTCCTCAAAATGAATCTGCCTTGCGCTGTACTACAAGATAAAGACAAATTTTAGAAAATAATTAATACAATCAATTAAAATATTTAAACAAAACTAAAAGACTTTCAAGTCTTCCTTTTTAAAAAGCCGAAGTAATTGGCAGGAATATTAGAAGTGTATTCCGATCAATACATCACTAGGTTGAAATCACCCTCCTCATTTTCATCCTGCCACTGCCCATCAAAAACCCGACTCCTTCTAGAGCTCTTAGTTTTCTATTTAGGCTTCCATCCTCCAGCTAATTTGATCTCCCCCTCTGCCACGCCTATCAACGGTTAGTAATACTGTCCATGAAAATAGGCAGGGACTTCTATATTACCCATTTGTGATATTTACCTCTGACAGATGGGCCTTTCTCCAATTTCAAAAACCGATTAACCCCCCCCTCAGTCAAGGTCGAGCTTAAACAGCTCGATGGCGTTCTTGCGCCCGATCTGTAGCTTTTCCTCTTCACTGACCACCTGTGTATTATCGAACCAATCTGCCGCATCTTCCATGCGCTCGAACGGGTAGTCCGCGCAGAAATACAAACGATCCTTGCCCAGTTCCTCGAGGGCACATCGGAAGGTGGAATCATGAAAATTACCGGAAGTGGTAACATGGAAATGTTCGCGGAAATAATCGCCTAGCGGGCGCTTGCCGCGATAACCGCGAGGCGAGAATTGCATGCGGGCGTCCATGCGCCAGAGGTTGTAGGGAATGAATTCACCAAGGTGGCCAATAATCACGTTCAGATGTTGCACATCATCGAAGAGGCCGGAGCCGCACAACCTCAGGGCATGGGTGCCGGTTTCCATGGTGAAGCCCCAAGGACTGGAGCGCAGCCAGGGGTGATCCATCAGGTTCTTTGACTGTGATGGCAAGCCCATACGCGGGTGCAGGTAAAACGGCACATCCAGGTCGGACACGGCCTGCCAGAATTCACGGTATTCCGGAATGTCGTAATAGATCGCGATGTCTGGGGTATCCTTCTGGGTGAAGCCGTTGACGAGCGCGCCGACAAAACCCAATTCCTTCACACAACGCTCCAGCTCCTCGGCTGCCGCCTTCGGATCCTGCATCGGTAGCGCGGCGAATGCCCGGTAACGGGAAGGATGGCGCTCGATTGCCGCGGCCATGGCGTCATTCCCTTTGCGCGCCACCTCGATGGCTTCATCGGTATCCAGGATCGCCTGCACACCTGGGGCGTTCAGCGACAGGATGGCCAGTTCGATGCCGGTGGCATCCATGTAGCCCAGGCGAATGTCGTCCAAGTCCAGAATTTCTTTTGTAAACTGACTGAAATCCGCCGACTCGCCGGCAAAATCCCGGGTCTCTTCGGTGGTTTCTGGAATGGCCATGTGTTCTTCGAAGGCAATCTTACCCTTCATGATCTGCTTCCCCTTTAGATAAAGTAAAACGAATTATTTCTTCATGATAACGACCAACTCCCGGTAGTTACCCTGCATTTCCCAGGTACCGGTAAAACCCACAGGCAAGACCAGGGAATCACCAGGCAGGAATTCATGGGCAGTACCGTTGGGCTCGGTCAGGATGAGCTTGCCGCTGAGCACGGTGACAAACTCGTCGATGTCAGTAGGCCGGGTCCGGTGATTGGTCCTGGCCGGTGTTGATTCAAATATGGAAACACGCAGCTCCGCTCCCTCGAACAGTGAAGCCACCCGCATATTTAGTTCCCCGGCTTCAAGGATGTCGATGTATGCGTCAGGTGGCACGGCGATCAGGTCGAGGCCCGCCATTCTTTCGCGGTCTAGGCGCACCGGTACCGGGCTATCGGCAGCAACGGCTGCTGCATTTAAAAAAACCAGGGCGTGCAGAATAAAACAACGGATCATGGACCTGGCAGACTCAATACGCATAACTTCCCCTTTTAATGAAATATCAGATCAAGTTGTCGACGAAATTCTTGAACGCAGCATTGGTGGCATCGTCGACGATGGCAAACTCAGGACTCACTTTCAAACGATCTCCTTTTAGTCTGAACGTACATTGCCTTCGCATTGAGATCAACCAGCAATTTAAAACGGCTACAGGTTGATACTCATCTTGATGCTCGTAAAATTCAATTCGTACTTGCCTATCTGCATCTCGATAGTACATCTCAGCACATTGAGAACTCTGTCCTGCAGGTCATCATTTACAGTACCCATCTGAATTACTTATCAATTACGGCATTGGATTGGTGTTAGGATGCTATCTGTATAAGATGTGGCAAAACTGAGATAGACCGTCCCAATGCCCTGGAGTGAAATTACGATATGCCGGATAACAGTAAAACCATCATGGAAATCTTCACGGATTTTGTCTGCCCCTGGTGCTACCTGGCCAGCGCCGTGGTGGAAAAAGTGGAACAAAAGCATAACATCGATGTGCATTGGTCGCCGTTCCCCTTGCACCCAGATACGCCCGAGGATGGCCTGGAACTCGCCTCTTTCCTGGGCCCCAACCTGGACTCCGTGCATGAACGCCTGTATGCCCTGATGGACGGGCTCGGCCTGGAACACAGCGACCGCAGCAAGACCTACAACAGCCGCCTCGCACAGGAACTGGGCATGTGGGCCGACACAAAACCTAATGGCAGAGCCCTGCACAGGGAACTGTACCGAACCTACTTCGTGCGCGGGGAAAACCTGGCGAAGAAAGCCGCCCTGCTGGCAGCCGTTGAACGTACGGGGCTGGAGGTCGACGAGGCGGAAAAAGTACTGGATGAGCGCAGTTACAGTGACCGGGTGGACGCATCCTGGCAAAGGGCCCGGCAAATGCAGATCACGGGTGTGCCCAGTTTCATCGCCGGCAACTACATAACTACCGGTTTTCACCCTGTGGATGAACTTGAGAAATTTATCGAGTACGTAGAAATCCAGCAGGCGCGTGCCTGACCTCCAGCACACTATTCACTGGGCCGTGCTGAAACGATACTGGCCTGCATCTGGTCATTGTTCCATAGCTGACCGTCTGCAAAGCGTAAACCCGAATTGACCGTCACTGTTGAGTTGCCACCGAGCGTAGTGATGGATCGCGTTTGCCTGCCCAGCCGGTCACTAATCACTGCGGCAAAATCCACAGTCACCGCCTCCACCGGCAGGCTGCTGTTGTTTCTGACCCGTGCATAGATGCGTCCCTCATCATCTGCGTAGACCTGGGCCGTTAGGTAATTCTGCGGGTTGTCCTCGAGGTCGATGCGGGTGTAGCTGAGTGTCGCCTCGCTTGCTACTTGTCCCTGTGTCTGTGCAGCTTCGAGGAAATACTGCTTTGCTGCCTGGCGCTCGTTGTTGGCGAGGGCGATCTTGCCCAGCTCATTCATGGCCACTGCCGTCGGCAACAGCGCGGTGGAACGTTCTAGGTCGGTGCGTGCCTGCGAACGCTGCCCTAGGCGCGCATAGGCTACGCCACGGCCCAGGTAATAATCGAAGTAATAGGCATCCAGGGCTATGGCATCGTCGTAGGCATCAATCGCGTCGCGATACTTGTCCTGGAATAGGAAAACATCCCCTTTCAGCCCGGAAAAGCGAGCCTCAGCAGGTACCATGTCGATGGCGGCATCGAGGTTGAGCAGTGCTATATCGACCTCGTCGTCGGCTACGGCGCGCTGGGCCTCGTCAAACAGGGCGTAAGCATCTGCGTTTTCACGCAAGAACGCTGTCGCCTGTCGGAAACGAACTTCGCCAGTTTCCAGGTCCCTGCCCTGCAGACCCGGCATCAGTTCATTCACCAGAGACTGGTTGTTCATTACCCTTTCCTGTGAGGGCGGATGGCTGGCAAAGAGGCCGTCGAGCCAGCCCGAGTCACGTCCCTCCGACAGTCGCACGAAGGTTTCCTGCAAGGAAACGGCCGCCCTTGGATCATAGCCGGCGCGCACCATGTACTGGATTCCGTAATAATCCGCCTCGCGTTCGGCGTCGCGGCCATAACGCTGGGTGATGAGCTGGGCGCCAAGCTGGCCGGCGCCGACAATGTAATCAGCATACTCGTTGTCGCGGCCGGCTATGGCACCCACTGTGAGGACACCCTGCAAAACAGTGCCACGGGTGATCGCCTGGGCGCCATGACGGGCGGCCGCGTGCACGACCTCGTGTCCGAGCACGGCGGCCAGTTCAGCTTCATTGTTGAGTTCGTTCAGAAGCCCGCGGTTCACAGCTATCTTGCCGCCGGGCAAAGCCCAGGCATTGGGCACGGAATTGTTCAGGACCACGAATTCGTAATCCAGGTCACGATCACTGACGGCAGCGATGCGCTGGCCCACCGTGTTGACATAGTCGGTCAGGGTTTCGTCGACTGAGAATTCGCCACCCTGGCTCTGCTTCGAGGGGCCATACTGTTCCACACCTATGGTCCGCTCCTGAGCTTCAGACACCAGCGACAATTCGTTGCGTCCGGTGACGGGATTGACGGCGCATGATACCAGCGCCATCGAGGCCAGCAGTAATAACCCGGTTGCGAGATTTTTTTGCAACATTAGACCACTACTCCTTGAAGTGTCTTATCGAAGCTTACAAAGGGCCAACTGAACAACAACTTAATTTGGCAGCGTAAGCCTATCCAGTGAAGTAGCGGACAACCAGCCAGATACCCGCAAGGGCTGTAAAGGTCAGGATGATGCGGTTGAACCAGACCTGTGAAACCCAATGCAGGAACTTTCTGCCTCCGAGCGCTCCGACTAGAACCAGCGGCGCCGTCACAGCCACAGAGGAAAAATACTCCGGGTGGAAAATCCCCTGCCCCATGAATATAGGGACCTTGGACACATTTACAAACATGAAGAAGATCGAGCCAGTGCCGACGAACGAAAGCTTGTCCAGTTTCAGCAGCAGGAAGTACAGCGACAGGATGGGACCGGCCGCATTGCCGATGGTGGTGGCGACACCTGCCAGGATGCCGGAGCCTGCCCTAACACTGACAGGATGGGCCAGTGCCCAGCTGTTCAATCTCGGTCGCACCGGCTCCAGTGACACCAGCAGGATGACGATCAGTCCCAGGGTCAGACCGAGGTTATCATTGTCGAGGAAGGCCAGGGTTACACCGCCCAGGACGACGCCTACCAAGACGGGCAGAACGATTTTCTTCAGTTCATGCCAGTGCGCCAGGCGCCAGTACAGGGAAACTGCAATCACGTCCCCGACCAGAAGGTACATGAGCGTGATGCCGAGGGCATCCCGGGGTGGAAACAGCAACGCCACCGTCACCGTCAGCAATGACCCGAGTGCCGGCACGCCGCCCTTGATGAACCCGGTGAACAGGGCCACCAGGCCGAGGAGCAACAGCGATTCAGGTGGCAGAAGCGTCAAAACCGGCGCCGCTTACTGCAACTGTTCCGGAATGCAGCCGAACGGCTCGATGGACAGCTCGGATGGCCGGTACTCACGTGTGTAATTGGGGAAGTCTCGCGTAAACCAGGCCGGGTCGAAATGATCCATAGACATAATGAGGCGGTTACGCTCCCTGTCGACAGACAGCCGTTCTACGGTCCTGAGCTGGTCCGAATGCAGCAGTCCACGCATGGGTTCACCCTCCACCACCACGAACTGGTTGAGCACGCCCTCAGTGAAATGCGTGGTTTCAATGACGAGCACGTCGTCCTCAAAATGCCCGACGGAATAACCCAGGATAGCTAGCTCGGTGCCAGCAGGCGGTGCATCCTGATTCATATGTACAATGCGAACGGCATCCATCCATTCGTGGCGAATCGTGATGTCATCACCTGACCGTGTGATGGACAGCGGCGTCCCTGGTGCCCCCCAGGTACGACGGATCGCCACCGGCTCGCAACGGTAGGTCGGGTCATCGGTAAAGGGGTTGTATTCCAGCACGGCAGCACGACCTGCTTCGTTTAGGTAATCCATCATGAACTGCGGGCCGCTGGTAGCAAAGCCGCCTGGGATCAGCATCCAGGTACCGAAGATGGAATCACGCTGCTCCTCGTTATTCTGCGCCTGGCCGCGCGGTCCGTTCACATCCAATTCGCGTCCGTCCGCCAGGAATACCTTGTCAAAGAAACACATATTGGGGTCCCGGCGATGCTGTGAGCCGGTGATGCCTACCACGGCACCCGGGGCCAGCATGTCCGGCGTGATGCCATTGCGCGATAACTGGGTGAAGCCATGAGACTCACAACGCCATTCCGTGACACGACCATCCGCCTCCTCCGCCCGAATGTTCAGGTAGGCATGCGGGTTTCTCTTTTCGTACTCGATGATAGTGCCGGTGATGCTGACTGGTTTGTCGGCATCGAAATGCGGTGCAAAGCTGTGGTGGGCAAAAGCATGGATCGGCAGAATGCCCAGAATAGTGATGATGAACTTTTTCATTGTTTCCCCCCAATGAAAAGTTATGGATGTGGACTTAATTACGCTTATGACGACTTAGTAGCGTCATAAGCGATGGCCTGGCGGCTTAAAGTTTTTTTTCCGAGCCACTCTCGTACTATCAATACTGTTCGCAGTCTCGAAATAACCTTTAACGCCGCCTGGTCGAGCGCAGTAGCTGTTACTGAGGCCGGGCGTTGGCGTAACGGCCCACGTATGCGGCCTTAGCGACTACCTTGCCCTGCATAGCGGCCATAACGTCGTCACGGCTAGCACCTTCCGGCAGGTTCAGCTTGTCGCTGAGCGCATAGAATTCAAAAACGTAGTGGTGATAACGGTCGGCATAGGGTGCACCAGAGCCCATGTAATTAGCCTGACCGCGAATGTTGTTACCCTGCACGCTGCCAGCCGGCAGGCTGCCTTCCGGAATCTCGCTTGAGGTGATGTCGAACGCTACCCAATGGGTTACGTCACCGGTGGCGCCACCGATGGCAACTTCGATGTCATGGAATATGATGGCAAAGCTGGCGGTGTTATCTGGCGCGCCAGTAATGGTGAATCCCGGCTGAATGTTGTCGCCGTGCGAGGTATACCTGATCGGGATGATGCCGCCATCCTGGAAGGCGGTACTGGTGACCTGCATGTTGGGCAGCTGGAAGCCTTGGGCGAAAGCCTGGCTTATGCCGAAGGCAACGAAGGCCAGGACAGTTACAAATAAGCTCGTCAGTTTGGTGCGCATTATCATCTACTCCTAGTGGTTAATCCGCAAAATTTTCTGAAAATTAGGGTCGCTGATGGTACAACGTTACCGGTAAAAATGACACCGCCCAATTTCTGCTCAAGCGTTGCATCAGACCCGAGTTTGCCCAGGGAGTTTCTTACCCTGTCTGGCCTGACGCTGGAGCTTTATGTTTTAATCCGGCCTCAAAACAACAACACTTGCCCGCAATTGCCCAATGACAGTTCGCCAAACTTTCATCCTGTCCAGCATAGCATTGCCCCTAATCGTCCTCGGCCTTGCCCTGTTGTGGCCGCCGCTGCACTGGCTCTGGGTAATCATCGTACCCTTGGTCTTGATTGGCTATTACGACATGCTGCAAAAACGCCGCACGGTGCTGCGCATCTACCCTGTTATCGGGCATATCCGCTACCTGTTTGAGTACATCCGACCGGAAATCCAGCAGTACTTCGTGGAATCCGACCTCAATGGTCGCCCCATTCCCCGCGAATTTCGTAGTCTGGTCTACCAGCGCGCAAAAAAGCAGGAAGACACGCGCCCCTTCGGCACCATCATCGATACCTACAAGACCGGTTACGAATGGATCAACTACGCCATGATGCCTGTGCACGTAGAACCGGACAGCCTTCGCACCACCTTTGGTGAAGAACATTGCAGCAAACCCTATCCTGCTTCACCGCTGAACATTTCCGCCATGAGCTACGGCTCGCTCAGCAAGCACGCCGTCCTGGCGCTGAACCGCGGCGCGAAGCTCGGCGGCTTCTTCCATAACACTGGCGAAGGTGGCCTGACCGATCATCATCGTCAGTTCGGCGGCGACCTCGTTTGGCAGATCGGTACCGGTTATTTCGGCTGCCGCGACGAGGCCGGCAATTTCGAGGCGGAAAGCTTCGCGCGCAAGGCATCCGAAGAACAGGTGAAGATGATCGAAATCAAGATTTCCCAGGGCGCCAAGCCAGGCCACGGGGGCATCCTGCCCGGCGCCAAGGTGACAGCGGAGATCGCTGAGATCCGCGGCGTCCCGATGGGCAAGGATGTGATTTCACCACCGGTCCACTCCGCCTTCTCCAACCCCACAGAGCTTCTGCACTTCATCGTGAAACTGCGAGAACTTTCGGGCGGCAAACCGGTGGGTTTCAAACTCTGTCTGTGCAACAAGAGCGAGTTCCTCGGTATTTGCAAGGCCATGCTGGATAGCGGCATCACTCCCGATTTCATCACCGTCGATGGCGGTGAGGGCGGCACGGGTGCGGCACCAATCGAGTTCACAAACTCCGTTGGCACACCGCTGCGCGAAGGCCTGCATTTCATTAACAATGCCCTGCGCGGCATAGGCATGCGGGATCGCCTGCGCATCATAGCCGCTGGTAAGAGCCTGTCCGCTTATCATATGGTCAGGCTGGGTGCGCTTGGAGCCGACACGGTCAATTCGGCGCGCGGCATGATGTTCGCCCTCGGCTGCATCCAGGCCAGGCACTGTAATAACGACAAGTGCCCGTCCGGTGTCGCCACGCAGAACCCGGCCCGCTATAAACAGCTGGATGTGACGGACAAAGGGGTCAGGGTATTCAATTACCACCACACGATGATGCGTGCACTGGCGGACCTGCTTGGCGTGATTGGGGTGACTTCCTTGGCCGATGTGAAACCGCATCACATCAACCGGCGCATAAATTCACGCCGCGTCGCCACCTACGAGGAAATCTACCCGGAACTGGAATCGGGTTTTCTGCTCAATGACGCCACCATCCCGGGCGGTTGGGAAAAGGACTGGGAACGCTGCTCGGAGAGTCGCTGGTAAAACCGCTTTACTCGGCAACCTTCAGCGCAACCAGTTCACCCGGATGACCCATATCGCCAATCGGAATGACAATATATTGCGTGCCGTCGATCTGGTAGGTCATCGGCAGGCCGGTCTGCTTGGCCGGCAATTCGAATTCCGCCACGATCTCCCCGGTGGCCTTGTCATGGGCACGGAACATGGGTCCGCCACCGGTCTGGCCGCCGTACAGACCCGCGCCCTCGCCCGCAAACAGGAGGGATTTCGTCACCAGCAGGCCGCCGCGGTCTCCATGGCCGGTGCGCTCGGGAATATCGACGCCACGCAGGCGCGGATGGTTCTTTATTTCATCCGGCGTGTCGGCGTTTGCCATCATCCACACGTGCTCACCGGCATTCATGTCGATAGCCGTGATGCGCCCATACGGCGGCTTGATCAGCGGCAGGCCGAACGGTCCTTCCACACCGAAACCGCGCGCCATGGCGTAATCGAAATCGCTGTCTTCAAAGAAGGAGTCTCTGGTCAAGCCGATGGCCATGGGATGTGACGTCGAGGGCACGTACAGCATGTTGGTTTCCGGATCGAAAGCCACGCCCTGCCAGTTGGCGCCGCCGCCGAAGCCAGGCATGAAAAGGGTGCCGCGGTTGTTTTCAGTCTGCAGGGTCGGGGGCGTGTAGACGGGCCCATAGGTATAGAGGTTCAACAGGCGCACCGCCTCCGCCTTGATCTCCGGCGACCAGTCGAGCAGGTCATCCTCGCTCAGGCCCAGGCGCTCGAACGGTGCCGGCTTGCTCGGGAACGGCTGCGTCGGTGAGGTTTCCTCGCCAGGCACCGTGGATTGCGGTACCGGGCGCTCCTCAATCGGCCATACCGGCTCGCCGGTCAGACGGTTCAGCGTGTAAACCATGCCCTGCTTGCTCACCTGGATCGCGGCGGGGACGATTTCACCGTCCACGTTCAGGTCCGCCAGCACAGGCGCCGTGGGAGGGTCATAATCCCAGATGTCATGATGGATGAGCTGGAAGTGCCAGATGCGTTCGCCGGTTTTTGCGTCCAGCGCCACAAGGGTCTGGCTGAACAGGTTGTCACCGGGGCGGTGCCCGCCGTACATGTCGCCGGTGGCGGCTTCCACGGGCACGTATACGATGCCGTATTCAAGGTCGGCGGACATCGTTGCCCAGGAACCGGCGTTGCCAGTATAGGCATTCGAATTGTTGCGCCAGGTTTCCGTGCCGAACTCACCGGCCCGGGGGATCGTGTGGAATATCCACAGCATCTCGCCGGTGTGCAAATCGTAGCCGCGGATATTGCCGGCTGGCCCGGTCATGGAACGCGGGGATCCGCCGGAGGGGAATGCGGCGCCGATCACGATGACGTCACCGACGATCAACGGCGGCGCCGTCAGGCCGGAAGGAATGTCTTCCAGGTCGATTTCGAAACGGTCTTCCTGGCCAACCCGCAGGTCGACGACGCCATTCTCGCCGAAGGCAGGATCCGGTTTACCCGTCGCGGTATCCAGTGAAATGAGGTAGTAACCCGGGGTCACCGTGATAATGCGCGATTCGCCGCTCTCACCGCGCCAGTAGGACACACCGCGGCCGGAATTCACGCGCGGGCCGCGCCGGGCACCCTCGTCGTAGCGGAACATCCACAGGTTCTCGCCTGTGACGGGATCGATGGCGACCACGTCGCGGCGGCGACCGGCGGTGACGTAAAGTACGCCGTCGGCCATGACCGGCGTGGACTCGTAATTGAATTCGGGATTCGGTCCATGGTTCAGGGTGGTCCAGCGCCAGGCGATTTCCAGGTTACTGACATTGTCTGCGTTGATCTGGTCGAGTGGTGCGTAACGGGTGGCATGGGTGTCGTTGTGATAGCCCAGCCATTCATAGTCGATCGTGCGCTGGGCACTTGATGCCCCGGCCAGCAGGGAGGAGACACGCACCGGCTGCTCTGAGGGCAGCATGTTAATCGCCACGAGGTCCCCCGCACTGCCCGACAGCTCATCGTCACCGGCGGGTAGGCCGTTTTGCTGGAGCATGAAGGCCACGAGGCTGGCGTACTGCTCAGGTGAAAAGCCGTTGGGGTTGTTCACCGGCATGGTGCTGGCGGTGATCTGGTAGAACGCCGCCAGTGACTGGTTCTCCCACTGCGACCAGAACGCGCCGCCGACAAGGGCCGGTCCGGCCTCGCCGCCGGACAGGGTGATGCCGTGGCATTCCACGCAGGAACGCAAGTACAGTGCACCGCCGGCTACTGCCTGGTCCTCGGTGTAGATTCCATCGCGCGTGGTTTGGGCATGCACCGACAGCGTGAAGGTCAAAAATAGGACACCTGCCGCTGTTTGCAGGGATCGCGCTAAAAATGAACGGGTTGATAAAGACGGCATGACACTCCCCTGCTGTTACTTGCTTGTTCTTGTGTTTTAATCGAATGAAACAACGCAGGATACTGCTGGACGGGCTGGCGTTAGTCAACCGTCTCAAAAAGGAACCAATAAGAAAATTACCGTTGCGGCTTGTGGGAAAAATATGCGTTATTTCATAGCCTTACTGATATTGGTGATGAGTATGGCCAACCTGGCACAGGCACCCAACCCGCCAGAACCGGTACCTGCCTTCCCAGGCCAGACCGATGCCCCGCCACCGGCCACGGCGTCCGGCGGTTTCCGTGTCGAAACCGTCGCCGATGAACTCGCCGGGCCCTGGGCCATGGCCTTCCTGCCCAACGGTCATATCCTATTCAGCCAGCGCGCCGGAACCATGCGCACCATTTCTCCTGAGGGCGTGGTATCGGAACCCATCGCCGGCGTACCGCCGATCAAGCGCGTAGCCGCCGAGGGCCTGCATGATGTGATCCTCGATCCCGATTTCGCCAGCAACCGCACCATCTATTTCACCTACCTGGCGCCTCCGAAAGGCGAGGCTGCCGCCGAGTGGCCCGTCACGCACTGGTATGAAGATGTCTGGAACCTGTCACTGGCCCAACGGCGCGCACTGGACCTTGGGACCGAGCGCATTTCCCGCGCACGCCTGAGCGAGGATATGCGCCGGCTGGAAGATTTAGAGGTGATAGGTGAAACCGGCACCGAGCGCCGGCTGGTGTTTGCCCCCGACGGCACACTGTTCGGCATCGGTGCCGATGCCTTTCGCTTCTACGACTCCGAACTCGACACGGTGGAAGGCCGCCACTTCCTGGATGAACCGAATATTACCCGCAACTTTTCGGGACGCGTGGTGCGCATCAACAAGGATGGCAGTATTCCGCCGGACAATCCCTGGCTCGAACATGCCATGGTCAAGCGCGAAACCTTTGCCCACGGCCTGAAGGATCCCGAGGGTGGCGCCATCCATCCCGAGACCGGTGAGCTCTGGGTCATCGATCACGGTCCTCAGGGCGGCGACGAGATCAACATCATCCGTGCCGGCAACGACTACGGCTGGCCCAACTACTCTTACGGCGTGCAATACGATGCCCGCCAGTTCGACGGTCGCGTCAACGTGCCGGTCGGAACAGGACTGACCCGCGGACCCGGCATGACCGAGCCCATCTACTACTGGGTGCCATCTATTGCCCCCGGCGGCATGGCCTTCTATACCGGCGACCTATTTCCGCAATGGCGCGGAAACCTGTTCGTCGGTGCCATGGCCGGCCAGGCCCTCGTGCGCCTCGAACTCGACGGTGAACGCGTGGTGAGCGAGGAACACCTGCTGCATGAGAACCGCGAGCGTATCCGTGATGTGCGCAGCGGCCCTGATGGCGCCATTTATATATTCGCCGGCAACAGCCTGAAACGGCTGGTACCCGATAACTGACACAAGGAGAGAACCAACATGTTCATCAACAAACCTGTACTGGCCGCCCTGCTGTGCGGCATATCCTTAAACACGTTTGCCCAAGACTTCACGGCCGGTGAGGCCCTCGGCAGCACCAACGAGGCTGGCGTCAAGATGGCGATCTCATCCAACGTGAAGGTCTACGGCAGCTTCCATTTTACCGAAAGCTGTACCTTCGACCCGAACAAGAACCTGGTGCTGGCCATGAACGCCGGCAACCGAGGGGAAAACGCCGAGCCTGACGGCTTCGTGTCACTGATCAATCCCGACGGCAGCGTGCATACCACCAAATGGATCGGAGCCACTCGCGACGGCCTCGAGTTGCTTGACCCCCTTGGCAGCGCCATCGCCGGTGGCAAGCTCTATACCGTCGATAGTGGCTACATCCGTTCCTTCGACCTCGCTACCGGCAGACCCCTGGCATCCGTCGCCGTGCCAGGTGCTACGATACTCAATGGCATTGGGGTCACCGAGGACGGCACCGCATATATTTCCAACTCTCGCGACCCGGAGCTAATCTACAAGGTGACGCCTGACGGGCAAAGCTCGGTGTTCGCCCAAGGCGCACCAATCAATGTACCCAACGGAGTCGCGATCGACCGCGACGGCAACATCGTCGTGGTCAACATCAACGACAATGCCGTAATCACGTACAGTCCCAACGGAGACGTCGTGCGTATCGATCACGCCGCCGAGGGCGGCAATGACGGCGTCATCATCACCGAGGACAACACGCGCTATGTAAGCAGCGTTCGCTTTGGCAGCGTGTCGAAGGTAGTACCAGGCCAGGCGGCGGAAGTCATCGCCACAGGAGTGCCGAGTGCGGCCTCCATGTGCTATGACTCGGTGCAGAAACAGCTGGTCATTCCGCTGAACCCCAACAACGCGCTGGCCTTCATTCCCTTGTAATGGGTTCGGCAAATTCAGCAGGCCTGGCACCACAAGGGGGACTCACGGATGAACATTCAAGATATAAAAAGGAAATATGTTTATTTCGCCGCCCTAACACTCCTGTTGCTCCCCCAACTACAGTCACTGGCAGGCGACTCAGCGCCTGACGGCCAACCAGACTCGGCTTCCGGGCTACCTATTGAGGAAATTCAGGTCCTGCAGAAGCGGTCGCTTGGCCAACTCCGGCGGGATATGACCCGTGCCGAGAACGACCTGTTCGAAATGTATAATTCCCTGATGGACGACAGGGAATTTGAAATTGTTTGCTGGCGCATGCAGGCTACGCGGAATCACACCAAAACCCGGGTTTGCCAGCCACGCTTTATGCAGACCGCCATCAGGAAACAGCGACTGAACGATGCCCAGCGGCCACAGCGCATCTCGAATCCGACATTCGCGGCACCTATTGTCCATGGCGCGCTGATCTCCGCCCCTTCCAATATCGCCTTGCAAAAGCAGGAATTGAATAATTTCCTGCTGCTAGAAGAAAAGTTCACGGCACTGGTCGGCAGGCACAAAGAGCTTGCCGATGCCATTGATCATCTCAATGCCATGAAGCTGTTTTACACAGAAAGGCATGCCGAATGATTTGATGAATAGAAATTTTTACAGATTCATTTATTTCGACATGGTTAATTTTCAGGCCCAGGCATTCGGCCCATGGAGAAACTGGTAATGTTCATCAATGCTTACATCCTTGGCGTTCCTGATGACAGGAAAGAAGATTACCTGCGCATTGCAACCCTGTTCGCCGAGGTGGCAAAAGATTATGGCGCAATCGAGATCAGTGAAAACTGGGAGGCGTTTATCGAGGATGGTGAAGTCACCGACTTTCGCAAGGCCGTGAAAGCGGAGCCAGGCGAGAAGATCGTCATGTCATGGGTCGCCTGGCCAGACCAGGCAGCCGCGATAAAGGCCCACGATGGTATGTACAACGACCCGCGCATGACCGATCTCGGCGAAATGCCATTTGACGGAGGACGTATGGTGATCGGCAACTTCGAAACGCTGCTTAGCTGGCGCAAGCACCCGTACTGATTTCACGTCGTGCTCCAGGTTATCAGACAAACGGCCATTGCTCTTCTCCTGCTGGCGTCAGCTTTAGCTAAGGCCCATGTAGGCATCGCCACCACCGTGCCAGATCACGATGCCGTGATCGATCGGGCGCCGGAGTTGCTGCGCTTCGTGTTTCCAAGCCAGGTCACCATTACCAATGCCCGTATCCTCCCGGTGGATAAAAGGCTCATACAGATTGGCGAAACCATCGTTGTGCGCCTGCCCCGCAACCGCATCGGCCAGTCCACAGCCTTCGGCGAGGCCATCGATCTCGAGATACCCCCGCTGCCAAAAGGCATGTACCAGGTGGTATTCCAGGCAACCAGTCTCGACGGTCACGTCCTCGCGGACGACTTTATCTTTACGATCAGGCCCTAGAAGGGAAAAGTTATCAGAGGTGTGCGCCCTGGATGATATCCAGGTCGGGGTCATACACCGCGGTTTCTATTTCCATGAAACCCAGTACGGTGTGGAAGAAATTATCGTGGGACCAGGCTTCAAGAGACCTGCCGACAACCATGTCCCGGTCGATACCATAGTTTTTGCCAAACCACATCAGTGCTGGTACATGACTCTGCTCTTTCGGTGCCATGAAGTTCGGCAATCCGTGGAGGTACAAACCGTGTTCTCCTAGCGACTCACCGTGGTCGCTGATGTAGAACATGGCGGTTTCGAATTCTTCGTCATGACTACTCAGGAATTCGATTACCTCCGACAGGAAGTGGTCCGTGTAAAGAATGGCGTTGTCATAGGCGTTGATAATTTCTTCCGGGGAGCAAGCCTCCAGCGCCGTGGTTTTGCAGACAGGTGTGAATTTCTCGAACTCCTGGGGATAGCGCTTATAATAGGCTGGGCCGTGATTGCCCATCTGGTGCAGCACAATGACCACGTCACCATCCCCCGTGCTCTCAATCCAATCATCGAGCCCGGCCAGCATGCCGATGTCACGGCATTCGATATCACACAGCGGGTTGATGTCTGGATCACGGAAATCTTCCTGGGGAATATCCACCGCAACGCCCTTGGAGTCGGAGTTGTTCTCACGCCACAGGATATCTACCTCGGCATGCTTGAGTATATCCAGCAGGTTTTCCACGCTTCCAGCCTCGTCCAGCTCAAAGTCCCTTGCCGCTGACAGTGAAAACATGCACGGCAGCGAAACGGCCGTGGACGAGGCGATCACACAGGTCATGGAAAATAATTCCCTGTTTACTCGCGGCCCATTTAACACCGGCACAGACTGAGAAATGCCAGGGACAAAAAAGCCCGCATGACGCGGGCTTTTTTATTAAGCGGAAGTTACTGCAACTGCTCAAGCATTTCCTGCTGGATGGCCTTCATGACGGCCGGCAGGTGGTCCCCGATCTTGTTGAACAGCGAGGTCTGGTCTTCCACTTCACGGAGACTGAAATCGGTATTGATCGCCATCAGCTCCTCGAAGATCTCCTGGTCAAAGGAGAGCCCCTGCCAGTTGATGTCGCCGTAGTTCGGTATGTAGCCGTAGATGGTTTCACGCGCGCCAACCTTGTCGTTGACCCGGTTGACTACCCACTGAAGGACGCGCATGTTTTGACCGAAGCCCGGCCAGATGAATTTGCCTTCGGCATCCTTGCGGAACCAGTTGACCCGAAATATGGCCGGTATTTGCTTGACCTTGTCCTGCATACTCAGCCAGTGCTGCCAGTAATCTCCCATGTTGTAGCCGCAGAACGGCAGCATGGCCATGGGGTCGCGGCGAATGGCGGCCTGGTTTTCCGCGGCGGCTGTCGCTTCTGAGCCGAGCGTCGCGCCCATGTATACGCCGTGTGCCCAGTCCTTGCTCTGGTAGACCAGCGGAAATGTAGTGGAAAGACGGCCGCCGAACAGGAAGGCACTGATGGGCACGCCCTTCGGGTTTTCCCATTCCGGGTCGACGCTCGGACACTGGCTGGCGGGTGAGGTGAAACGGGCGTTGGGGTGCGCCGCCTTGCGGCCGCAGTCCGGTGTCCAATCGTTGCCCTGCCAATCAATCAGGTGCTCCGGAGGCTCCTTGGTCATTCCTTCCCACCACACGTCACCGTCATCGGTGAGGGCCACGTTGGTAAACAGGGAATTCTCTTTCATTGTTTCCATGGCGGCGGGGTTGGATTCCATGGAGGTGCCCGGGGCGACACCGAAGTAGCCGTACTCGGGATTGATGGCATACAGACGGCCATCGGCACCCGGTTTGATCCAGGCGATATCGTCGCCCACGGTGTGTACTTTCCAGCCTTCAAAACCTTCCGGCGGGATCAGCATGGCCAGGTTGGTCTTGCCACAGGCGCTCGGAAAGGCACCGGCGATGTAGGTCTTCTCACCGTCGGGATTTTCCACACCGACGATCATCATGTGTTCGGCCAGCCAGCCTTCATCGCGCGCCATAACGGAGGCGATGCGCAGGGCGACGCACTTCTTTCCCAGCAGGGCGTTTCCGCCGTAGCCGGAACCGTAGGAAATCACTTCGCGGGTTTCCGGGAAGTGTACGATGTAACGGTTGTCGGGATCGCAGGGCCAGGACACGTCCTGCTTGCCGTCGGTCAACGGGTAGCCGATGGAGTGCAGGCACTTGATGAATTCTCTGTCACCCAGCACATCCAGCACTTTTGAACCGATGCGGGCCATGATACGCATGCTGACTACTACGTAAGGTGAATCGGTGACTTGAATGCCGATCTGCGCGATATCGGAACCCAGCGGACCCATACTGAAGGGAATGACGTACATGGTGCGGCCGGCCATGCAACCCTTGAATAGGCCGTCGAGCGTGTCGCGCATTTCTGCCGGGGCCATCCAGTTGTTGGTGGCGCCGGCGTCCTCCTGCTTCTCGCTACAGATATACGTGCGGCCTTCGACGCGGGCAACGTCTCGGGGGTCGGAGCGGCACAGGAAACTGTTCGGTCGAAGTTCTGGGTTTAGTCTGATGAAGGTGCCGGCGGCGACGAGCTCTTCGCAAAGCGTGTCATATTCTGCCTGGCTGCCGTCGCACCAGTGGACGTGGCTGGGCTCGCAAAGGTCTTTGAGTTGGTCAATCCAGGTAAGGAGTTTCGTGTTGGTGGTGGCCTGGGTAGAGGTCATATGGGGTAAAGCTCCGCAAATTTCCCGTGGTGGGTAACCACGTTTTTTTGAAGCGGTGCATTTTAGTCGTTCTTGGCCCTTTTGAGTACCTGCAAATGTCATTTTCAGGAAAATAGGGAAGTTATTAACCGCTTGTTTCCAGAATGGCGCATCGGTTTTGAACGGCGGGGGGTAAAGTGGTACATTAGCGCGCTTTTTCAACCCTCTGAATTCGCTGGATTCTTCAATGACAACATACAAAATTGCCCTGCTGGATGGCGACGGTATCGGCCCCGAAATCATGGCGGAAGCCGTAAAAATCCTGAAATTGGTTGAAGCACGAAACGACGTCAGCTTTGACCTGGTCCATACTCCCTTTGGCGCCAGCGCCTGGTTCGACACCGGTTCCTCTTATCCCGATCAAAGTAAGGCAGTGACCGATGCCGCGGATGCTATCTTGAAAGGCCCGATCGGTCTGTCCCATGAAGAATCCAAAAAAATCCCGGTGGACGAGCAGCCCGAACGCGGCGCCCTGCTGCCCATGCGCCGCCGTTACAACACCTACGCCAACTTCCGTCCGGTATATCTGCCGAAGGGCCTGGCCCACTTTTCGCCCCTTAAGCCGGAGATCATCGGTGACGGCATCGACATCATGATGATTCGTGAGCTGGTAGGCGGTCTATACTTCGGTAAGAAGGAAACCGGCATCAACGAAGACGGTCGCCGGTACGTCAACGAGTCCCTCGAATACGACGAGGACCAGATCAAGCGCATCATGAAGGTGGCCTTCGAGACCGCCATGAAGCGCAAAAAGGTACTGCACAACATTCACAAGTCCAACGTGCTCAAATCAAGCGTTTTGTGGAACGAGGTAATGGAAGAAGTGCATGCTGATTACCCTGAAGTGGAAGTCATCAACATCCTGGTGGATGCCGCCGCAACCTATCTGTGCCTAAAACCCACCATGTTCGACACCATGGTCATGGAAAACATGTTTGGCGACATCCTGTCCGACCAGGGCGGAGGCATTCTGGGTTCGCTGGGACTTATGCCATCGGCTTGCATGGGTCCGGAGAAGGCATACTACGAACCGTCACACGGCTCGGCACCGGATATCGCCGGCAAAAATATCGCCAACCCCTACTCCATGATTGGCAGTGTGGCGATGATGATCGACATGTCGTTCGGGATGAGGGAGGAAGCCGACAAGCTCTGGAACGCAATGCAAAGCGTATTTGCGGCTGGCTTCAGTACGCCGGATCTTTCCAAGGAAGGTTCGGGTGTGAAGATGATTTCCACATCCGATTTTGGGGACAAGGTAGCCGAGACGTTCAGCAACTCCTGAAGCTAGTCAATCAGCTTTTCGATCTCTGGCCAGGATTTCCGGCCGTTGCTGTACATTTCCTGCTGCAACTCTTTTGGCAACCACTTCATGAAGGCCGGCTCGAAAGTCGTCCTGGCCTTTACCGCATTGAACCATCTTTCTACACCGGGTAAACGTCCGACTTCCCAAACAGGCTGCATGGCCAACGCGGCGAGACGATTCAGGTAAGGTGCCAGTGCGATATCGGCCATGGTGAATTGGTCGCCCACCAGCCACTCGGTTTTTGACAGCGCCGCTTCCATCTTGTTCAGATAGTCCAGGTACAACCGGATCTTGTCCTTGGCACCCGGCGCCTCGATGCCTTCCTTGATCCACTGCCATTTCAAAAGGCGAGCCGACTTGCCGGCGCTGTCGCCGTTCTCCACGAAGTCCTCGAAACTGCCGACCCCGTTGCGCAGGATAGTGTGGCGATGGGACACCACGTAGGTAATCGCCGAGCAAGCCGGGTGCAGATCCTCGTCCACCGCCTTGGTCCACAGACGTACCATCGCCCTGCTGCCAGGATCGTCAGGCATCAGGGCAGGATCAGGAAACTTATCCTCCAGGTATTCGCAGATGACGGTGGACTCCGGGATCACCAGACCATCGTCAACGAGAACCGGCACAATGCCTTTCGAGTTGATCTTGAGAAAGTCCTCACGGAATTGCTCGCCCGCGAGGATATCCACGTACCGCCCCTCCCATTCGAGTCCTTTCTCCTCGATGACGAACCTTACCTTCGCAGCGCAGGTTGAAGATCCGTGATGGTAAAGCGTCAGCATGCTTCGTCCTTACAGCTTTCGAATGATATCGCCAGTCGCCACGTTGCCAGATTTAACGACGCGGGCATTGATACCGCGCAGGTTCAGCGACTTACCCAGATCGGAGTTGACGAACATGTTGGCATCGCGACCGTAACGGGTGCCGAACTTGGCGCAACCGAGATGCGGCAGCGGCGTGACTTCCACCTCCGCACTACCCACGACCAGGCGCGTACCAGGCGGAATGTTTTCCTTGCTGAGGTCGAAGTCTACGAACAGCTGGTCACCGGCTTCGGGCCAACGCGCCTCGGCGTCGGTAATGGCCTTGATGGCGCGGGTATTCATGATGGTGATCTGGCGTCCCGGATCAGCCTTGCCGTCGGCGGTGTGCTTGTCGCCACGGGTGACCCAGTTGTCACCCATCAAACCATTATCCAGGTCCAGTTTGCAGCTCTTAATGATCATGCGCTCGTTGGTATGGGGGCGTGACACGATCAGGGTCACGGTACCTGCATCGTCCGGGGACTGTCGGATATCGTCGAGATGGGCTTCCATCTCTTTCAGTGACTTTACAACAAGGTCTTTCATGGTGTTCTCTTTTTGGGATGGTTGTTGCAGAGAATCATTATTCGCTTTGTTGAGCCGCGGCTTGAACTGATCAGTTGTAGTAAGCGTTTACAGCCTCTATAAAGGCATCGATATCGTTTTTGGTCACCTGCATGTGGGTGACCAGGCGGATGGCCTTGGCCGCATCCACCAGCATGTCCTTTCCGGCCAGGTAGTCGGCCAGCGCCTGGTGCTTTCCGTCCTTCGGGCGGAAGAACACCATGTTCGTCTGCACGCCATTTAGGTCCACGTCCAGCGCATCGATTGCAGCCAAGCCTTCGCCCAGCCGGCGCGCATTGGCATGGTCCTCGTTCAGCCGGTCGATATTATGCTCCAGTGCATAGATTCCGCCCGCGGCGATGATGCCGGCCTGCCGCATGCCGCCGCCGAGCATCTTGCGCCAGCGGCGCGCAGTCGTAATGAATTCCTTGTTACCGCACAACACCGAACCCACTGGCGCCCCTAGCCCTTTCGACAGGCACACGGATACGGAATCGAACTGTTTGGTGATATCTTTAACATCACAACCCAGCTTGACGGCGGCATTGAACACACGGGCACCGTCGAGATGGAATTTAAGGTTGTGTTCTTTCGCAAGCTTGCCGGCATCGCCGATGTAATCCATGGGCAGGACCTTGCCGCCGATGGTATTTTCCAGGCAAAGCAATTTCGTTATCGCGAAATGAAAATCGTCCGGCTTGATGGCGGCGCGGATCTTTGCCAGCGGCATGGTGCCGTCCTTTTCCACTTCCAGCGGCTGCGGCTGCACGCTGCCGAGTACTGCCGCACCACCTCCCTCGTACTTGTAGGTGTGGGCATCCTGGCCGACGATATATTCCTCACCGCGCTGGCAATGGCTCATGATGGCGAGCAGGTTGGACATTGTGCCGCTGGGTACGAACAGCGAGGCGGCCATACCGGTCATTTCGCTGGCCAGGGATTCCAGGCGATTAACGGTGGGGTCGTCGCCCCAAACATCATCACCCACGGGTGCTTCCGCCATAACTCTGATCATGGCCGGCGTCGGTTTGGTAACGGTGTCACTGCGCAGGTCGATCAGGGCCATAAGCGTAACTCCTATTCCTGTCCTTCTTGCTGGGCCAACGCGCTATGCATCCTGGTGTTGATCATGCGCAGCGTGGCTTCCACGGCGGCGTATACCTGGTTGGCGTGCACACCGCGCGTACGCATGTTGCGTCCCGTCCTGCCGCGTGCATCGCCGGCCCAGGTGATTGTACATTCAGTTAGTGCGCCGGTGGTGCCGCCACGCGGAATGCGTATGGCGTAATCCACCAGTTCGGGCATGGTGAAGCCAACACGGTACATGATTTTTGCCAGGGCATCGATGAAGGCAGCGTAGCCGCCGTTACCGGTGCCCGTGTCAGTATGTTTTTCGCCATTGATCTCTACGTCCAGGCTGACTTCGGAATCGCTGCCCAGCTTGCTCGAGATCTGGCATTCGACCAGGCGAACGTGCTGGTAATCATTACTCTCTAGGACATCGGCGATGATGAACGGCAGGTCGTCGGCGGTGATGGTTTCCTTGGAGTCACCCAGGGAAACGACACGCGTCAGTACCTTTTTAAGGTTCTCATCCGACAGGGTGATACCAAGTTCCTCGATATTCTTCAGCACGGACGCCTTGCCGCTAAGCTTGCCCAGGGCATAGGTGCGCTTGCGGTCGAAGCGTTCTGGACTCAGCCGCGTTTCGTAAAGCCCACCCTTCACGTCACCGTCAGCATGGATGCCGGCAGTCTGCGTGAACACGTCCTGGCCAAGGATCGGCATGTTAGCGGCGATGACCTTGCCGGAGAAACGCTCGACCATGTTGCTGATATCGTGCAGGTGGGTCTCGTCGATGCCGGTGCTGACGCCCATCTTGTCCTTTAGCACTACGCACAGTTCAGCCAGCGACACGTTGCCGGCACGCTCGCCAAGGCAGTTCATGGTACAGTGGATGTTCGCGATACCCGCCTTCACGGCCGCCATGCAGTTGGCGGTGGCCAGGCCGTAGTCATTGTGCGGATGAAAATCGAAAACCTGTTGCGGCAAATGCGCACGCATGTCGCTAAGCGCCGCATAAACCTCGTCTGGGCTCATGACACCAAGCGTGTCCGGCAGCATGAAGTGCTCGATGCCGCAATCCTTGATCGCCTCCATCAGGCTGAACACATAAGACTTGTTATCCTTGTAACCGTTGGACCAGTCTTCCAGGTAGGCGTTGACTCGCAGGCCTTGCTTTTTTGCGTAAGCGACCGTTTTCAGGATGTCTGCAACATGTTCATCGAGTGTCTTGCCGAGTTGGTTCTTGCAGTGTTTCTCGCTGCCCTTGACGAGCAGGTTGAGAACTCTGCCGCCGGCGTCCTTGATCCAGTTGACGCTACGCTCGTAATCGACGAACCCAAGCACTTCCACGCGATCTGCCAGGCCGTGTGCTGTTGCCCACTCGATGATGCTACGCACGGCATCCTGTTCGCCTTCGGATACGCGGGCGGAGGCCACCTCAATGCGATCCACGCCCAGGGATTCCAGCATGGCCTGGGCGATATTGAGCTTTTCACCAGCGGCAAAGGACACACCCTGGGTCTGCTCACCATCACGCAAGGTGGTGTCCATCAGGGCGACATAGTCCGGCAGGGTGCTATGCGTATCGAGTGTGCTGACTTCCTCAGTCACGTTATTACTCCTTAATTTTTGCTGCCACCAGAAGCAGAAAACCCGCCTGGTGGCGGGTTTTCAAATCTTTTCTGTAAACAATTGTCAAAGATCCAACCCGCTTTCGCGACGGATAATAATGTCTTTGATCACGGAGCAGGTTGCATTCATTGCGCGAAGTCTCATGGGTTTTATGAGCAAAGTCAAGCCGTTAATCGGTTTCCGTCGATCCGGGCAACACGTCAGCCAGTCTCGATCTGAGCACATCAGGCTCAACCGTACCCTCGAGCCTGACCTTGAAAATTTCGTCCAGCAGGGTGATGACTTCTTCAGGACTTTGCAGGACTTTCTCTGTTTTCTGGCCGTCCCTACTGTATTTAACCCAGTTGTTGTTGAGCAGGGCATGGCGGCCATTGCGAAACGGCCGTGCCAGGACCAAGTTGTTTACGAATAGCGACCCTGGGTGAGTTGCTACAAAGTAGTTAGCCAGTGAAAAATCCGCTGCCTGCTGGTGCGACAGGTCAAAAGCATACATCGGCATCCAATCATTGCCTGGCCTGACTGCGATCAGGTAATCGTTCCCTTCACGGACGATGCGAAATTCCTCGTGGGGCGTTGCCTGTAAGGCCCCGCCTTCCAGTTGCAGCGGAGCAGTCATGGTGATACCGCCAAAACCGACATCGGCAATCCAGTCTTTACCGTCGATGGCGACCTTGAGCAGCATGTGCGTACGCGGTGCCTCGCGTTTGTCCGTGCCGCGCCAAACCACTCGTGCAGCATGGCTGCTGATCTCGAAACCGAGTTCCTTGAGTACGGTCGCCAGCAACAGATTTTGTTCGAAACAATAACCACCCCTGCCCTGCGCCACCAGTTTCTTGAAGACGTCATCAGGTTCCAGACTCACCGATGCACCGGTAAATGAACTGATATTTTCAAAGGGGATGGCTAGGGGGTGCAGATGATGGATCTCCTGCAGGGTTTCCAGGTTGGCTTTCGGCGTGCCGGTAAAGCCAATGCGGTCAAAATACTGGTCGATATCCATGAAACAGCCGAATCAAACGCCAAGTGCAAGTTCAGCACTTTAATCAATCAAAGAGGCAACAGACAAGAGGAAAGGCTACAATCCCCGCCTTCATTATCGATCCCGGCTTGCCCTTGTCACAAAACGAAACCTCACCCGTCCTTCTGGCCGCTCTCTGGATGCTGGGTACATTGACCTCGCTGCTAGCCCTGGCCATCGCGGCACGGGAGCTGTCCGAAACCATTTCCACGATGCAGATGATCACGGTGCGCAATGCTTTCAGCCTGCTCATCCTGTGCGTTCTGTTGCAGGCCAGCGGCTGGCAACAGCTGAAAACCCGGCAACCCCTCGTGCACCTCGTGCGAGCGGTATCGCACCTCGTCGCCCAGTACGCCTGGATCTTCGGCATTGCCGCCATTCCCATCACGGAAGTGTTCGCCCTGGAATTCACCGGCCCGGTGTGGACGGTTGTCATCGCCAGCGTCCTGCTCGGTGAGAAGATCAACCGCTTTCGCATACTGACATTAGTCATGGGCGTCATCGGCGTGCTGGTCATCCTGCGCCCGGGCTTTCGCGATCCCGACCCGGTCATGTTCGTCGTCATCTTCAGCGCCCTGTGCTTTGCGCTCGCCAACGTCCTGACCAAGAAACTGGTGGCCGGCAACTCGCCGCTGAATATCATCTTTTACGTGTGTACTATCCAGTTCCTGATCACCGCTATCCCGACCAGCCTGATCTGGGCCAAACCGGGACTGGCGGAATGGTTCTGGATGGCGGTGATGGGTGTGGTCTCGATCACGGCGCACTACAGCTTTGCCCGTGCCTTTTCCTACGCCGATGCTATGGTGGTCATCCCCATGGACTTCCTGCGCCTGCCGCTGGCCGCTATCCTCGCCTGGATCATTTACAGCGAGGGACTGGACATGTTCGTGCTGGCGGGGGCGATGATCATGTTCAGCGGCAACTTCATCAATATCCTGGCCGAGAAAAAGCTGCTGTCGATAAAAACACCGTAAAATGACAATCCTATGAAAAAACATCTGCAGAGCACCAACATCCCCGCCCCGCTCTGGCGCCGCCTGGCCGCCTTCGCCTACGACAGCGTGCTGGTCGCGGCGATCTGGATGGTCGTCGCCTTCATCGTATTATCAGTGTTCGGCATCGACAATGCTCGTACTGTCGAGGGTGAGGCAGTAACACTTGACCCGGTGTACAAGAACGTCCTGTTCGCGGCGATGATACTGAGTGCCTGGTCATTCTTCGCCTGGTTCTGGACCCACAGCGGCCAGACCCTGGGTATGCAGGCCTGGCGTATACGCGTGCAGAATGCCGGTGGTGCACCTGTCACGGTTGGCCAGACCGTAATCCGCTTCGCCGGAGCGATCGTCTCCATACTGATTGCAGGAATCGGTTATTGGCTGATGCTATTTAGTACAGACAGGAAGACACTACATGACAGATTGTCCGGCTCTGAGGTGATGATGGTTGAGTTGATGGAAAAGGACGGAAACCGATCGTCTGATTGATCACGCCGCCCGGCGCAACAAGGCAAGCCCGAGTACCAAGCACAACAGCGCCGGCGCAGACACTGCCACAAGCGGATTGAGCTGGTACACCAGACTCACCGTGCTCAGCAGGTTCTGCACAAGGTAGAACAGGATGCCGAAACAGATGGCGGTGAACACCTTCGACCCCATGGTCGCATTACGCAGTGGCCCAAAGATGAAGGATACGGCCACTATCACCAGTCCAGCTGTTGTCAGCGGCTGTAATACCTTTTTCCAGAACGACAGGAAATAGGGACTCGAATCCTGACCCTGGCTGACAAAACGCCCGGCATAGCGCCAGAGATCGGAGATGGACATCTTGTCCGGATCGATGATCAGCACCTTCAGCAAATCCGGAGTCAGGTCAACTTCCCAGCGCCTCTCGATGAAACTGAAGCTGTCACCCTGCCGGTCCTCGTCCGACCCGAATGTGGTTTCCGTACCGTTTTGCAACAGCCAGTAGCCACTACCGACACCCTGGTCATAAAAAGCTGTATCCGCCGTGGTAACCGCCCTCAGTTGCTGGTTGTCGAAGCGGTAGATACTGATGCCATATAGGAGGCCATCGGTGTCGATGGCGTTAAAGTGCAAGAATTCGTTGGCGTCGCGCTGCCAGTGTCCGAAGCGGGACAGTGCCACTTGCTCATTACGCGCCAGGGCCCTGTCCAGTTCGCCGCGGAGTTCCAGCCGGGGCGCGATGAACTCCCCGAGCAGCAGGCCGATGATCATGACGATGATGGCGGGCTTCATTACCGCCCACACGATGCGTATCACCTTTACACCAGATGCTTGCAACACCACCAGTTCGTTGCTAGAAGCCAGGATACCGAGCCCGGCCAGGGCACCGATGAGGACCGCCATCGGCAGCAGTTCATAGATTTGCCTGGGAAAGATGTACAGGACATAGCGAATGGCATCGACCGTCCTGTAAACGCCATCTGTTTCGCCGATTTCGTCAACCAGTGAGAACACCAGGTCCAGCCCCGCAAGTACGAGGAGGACGAAGGCCAAGGACAACAGCACCTGCCTAAAAATGTAGTTATCGATTCTGTTCACTTAACGTGGAATCCCGGTAGGTTTATCGCTGGCAACTTGCCGGAGAACAGCGCCCACCCCAGCAACAGGAACACCACGTGTACCCACCACTGCCCTAGCACGGCGGGAATATCCCCCGATACGGTCAGGTCGCGGCTGACCAGCAGCAGGCTGAAATAGGCGATATAAAGAAGCACGGCCGGCACCAGCTTGGCGAAGCGCCCCTGCCGCGGGCTGACCCGGGAAAGCGGCACTGCCATCAGAGTCAATACCGGAATCAGCAGGATCAGCGAGATCCGCCACTGCAGTTCGGCCAGGTGCTCGGGTTCCCGCAAACGCCACAGGGCAACGGTAGTCATAGATCTTTCCTCGACGTTCTCGTTTATGCTGATTTTACGCGCAGGTATGCGCACGCCCATTTCACGGAACTGCGTTAGCACGAAGCCCTGTTGGTCGTTTTCGGCAACCGAACCGTCATTGAACAAAACAAACCGGGCGCCCTCCTCGTCTTCTACCGGCACGGCGGTGCTGGCGACGGTAACCCGGCCCGTGCTGCTTTCATGCATGAAGACGTTCTGCATTTCCTCGCCCTCGATGTCTTCGGTGTAGGTGGTGCGCTCGCCGCGGGAGATGTTCTGGAACAGCCCCGGCACCATGATGTCAAATTCATTCAGGTCCTTTTGCGCCTCGAGTAGTCTGTCGGTGTTTACCAGGCCAAGTGGGGTGAGTATCAGGCTGAGCAGCCCGACCGTAATGGCGACCAGGATCGAGGAGATGAGGGTGATGCCCAGCAGGCGGCGCTGGCTTAGGCCGCAAGCGGAAAGCACGGTCATTTCATTGTCGGCGTACATGCGCCCGTAGGCCAGCAGGATGCTAAGTAGCAGTGCCAGCGGCAAGATGAGCTGGATGAATTCTGGAATGCGGTAGGACATCAGCGCGACCAGCACACCTGGGTCGATCTCGCCCTGCGAGGCCTGGGCCAGGTACTTGAGGAATCGCCCCAATACGACAATCGCCAGCAGGATAAAGGTGGTTGCGGCGGTGACCTGGAGTATCTGGCGCGTCAGGTAACGGTAGATGATCATCCGGGCATTCTATAGAAGCTTCAGGCCGAAGGCGAAAGCCTCTTAGTAGTCGTTTCAGACCGGAATTGGCCTTGTCGGGTCCCTGAGAGTAGAATTTCCGATCCTACTCCAAAAAAGACGAATTTGGTTTCAATATGAATTTCGCAATCAAGACCGGATCCCTGAAAAGCCTGCCCACCTCCTGCCTCGTCCTGGGCGTATACCAGAACAAGGCGCTTCCCGACATAACTGCCGAGGTCGACAAGTTGCTCAGGCGCAAGCTCAGCCGCATCGTCGCGGCTGGCGACATGAGCGGCGTTCTCGGACAGACCGTGCTGGTCCACAACCCCGACGGAATGCGGGCAAAACGCATCCTGCTGGTGGGGCTGGGCAAGAAAACGGAACTGGACCGCAAGAAATTCGCGCGCGCTGCTGGTGCTGCTGCTGTCGCACTGAAGAAATATTCTATTGCAGATGCAGCGGACACTCTCGCAAACCTGGTTGTAAAGGACACAGATATCGGCAAACTGGGTCAGCTCTTGGCCTGCACCCTGGAAAACAGCGTCTACCGGTACAACCACACCAAGTCCAAAAAGGGCAAGAATCCGCCCCTGAAAAAAATCGACGTTTACCTCGCCGACAAGGAACAGCAAGCTGAACTCAAAGGCGGCCTTGATACCGGATCCGCCGTTGCCTCCGGCATGAGCGTGGCACGCGAGCTCGGCAACCTGCCCGCCAATATCTGCACACCCACCTACCTTGGGGAACAGGCCATCGCCCTGGGCGAGCGATACAAGAATCTCACCACCAAGGTCCTGACCGAGGCCCAGATGAAGAACCTCGGGATGGGCTCATTGCTGTCTGTTGGCAAAGGCAGCGACGAGGAGTCACGCCTGATCATTATGGAATACAAGGGTGGCGACCCCAAGGGCAAACCTAATGTCATCGTGGGCAAGGGCATAACCTTCGATACCGGCGGCATCAGCTTGAAGCCGGGCGCGGCCATGGATGAGATGAAATTCGACATGTGCGGCGCCGCCAGTGTTCTGGGCACCATGACCGCCCTGTGCAAACTGCGACCGGCCATCAACGTGGTGGGCGTCATCGCCAGTGCCGAGAACATGCCGAGTGGCCATGCCACCAAACCGGGCGACATCGTCACCAGCATGTCGGGCAAGACCATCGAGGTGCTCAATACCGATGCAGAGGGCCGACTCGTCCTGTGCGATGCATTGACGTACGTCGAACGCTACAAGCCCAACTCTGTTATCGATATCGCTACGCTCACCGGCGCCTGCATCGTGGCACTGGGTTCGGTGAACAGCGGCCTGATGAGCAACAACGACGAACTCGCCGAAAAGCTGCGCAAGCACAGCCTCGACGTGAACGACCCGGTGTGGCGCCTACCGCTTGACGAGGAATACCAGAAACAGCTGGACAGCAACTTTGCCGACATCGCCAACATTGGCGGCCCCAAGGCGGGCACCATTACCGCTGGCTGCTTCCTATCGCGCTTCACCGAGAAGTATCCCTGGGCCCACCTGGATATTGCCGGCACCGCCTGGCTGCAGGGCAAGGAAAAAGGTGCCACGGGCCGGCCCGTGCCGCTGCTGGTCGAGTACCTGTTGAACAACTAGGTCATGGCGCAAGTCGACTTCTACAGCATCAGCCAGCCTGACGAAGAGGCCCGCCTGTTCGTCGCCTGCCGCCTGGTCGAGAAGGCCATGGGCCAGGGCCTGAAGATCTATATACACACGGACAACGAAAAGGCTGCCATGGACATGGACGACCTGCTGTGGAGCTTCAAACCGGAAAGCTTCATCCCCCATGCCATCGTCGGTATCGACGTGGAACTGGGGGATGACGACGAGGTGCCAGTTTACATCGGGTATTTCGACAAGGCGCCTACCGGTGCCGACCTGCTGGTCAATCTCTCCAAAGACATCCCCCCTTTCCACGACAGCTTCCCCCGCATCGCCGAGATCGTGCCCAACGTGGAATCCGCCAAGGTTAATCTGCGCGAGCACTGGAGTACCTACAAGGCGCAGGGCTACACTCTCGAACACCACCAGCTCTGAGCCACCAGCCTGTTACCCTGTATCATCCGGTGCTGCCGGGCCTGAGTGATTTTTTCCAGTTGAATTTGCGGGAACAGGCCATTGCCGAAGCCGAACTGAAACGCTGGCGCGCCCACTTGGACCACTATGGTGTGAGCATGGACCTGGAGGCGCTGGGTCTCGATACCAGCCTGCTGCCACCCCTGCTCCAGGATTAACCCCCAAACAGCGTCAACAGATATGACCGCCGGCAACGCCGACATACACGGCGTACAGTGACTGGCTGGCGGTCATGAACAGGCGGTTGCGCCTGGTGCCGCCAAAACAGATGTTGGCACAGAGCTCAGGCAGACGGATCAAGCCGATCTGGTCACCATTCGGCGCCACTACTTGCACACCAGGCTCGGCGCCGCACCAGAGGTTGCCGTCAGCATCGCAACGAATGCCATCGGCTGCGGAGCGAATACCGCCGGGTGCCCGTAGTTTCACGAAGGTACGTCCGTTGTCGAGGCGCTGGCCATTTACATCGAAGACACGGGTTTCACCGGCACCGGTATCTGCCACGTACAGTCGCGAATAGTCCGGTGAAAAGCACAGGCCATTGGGCATGATCACAGCATCGGTCGCCACACTGATGCGGCCACTGTCGCCATCGACGCGGTACACCACCGGCGTGTTTTCACTCTCCCCGGGATTGCCTTCGTAGGCCGCATCACGAATGCCGTAGACGGGATCGGTGAACCAGATGCTGCCGTCGGGATGCACCACCACGTCGTTGGGGGAATTCAGTTTCCTACCGTTATAACTGTCGGCAATCACCGACACCTGCCCGTTGCTCTCGTATCGGACCACGCGGCGCCCGCCGTGCTCGGCGGAAAGCTGCCGGCCCTGGAAGTCGAAGGTGTTGCCGTTGCTGTTGCCCGACGGGTTCCGGAACGTGGTGACCTGATTGTCGTCTGCCAGCCAGCGCATCTGCACGTTGTTCGGAATATCGCTCCACACCAGGTACTGGCCCACCCCGTTCCAGGCCGGACCTTCCGCCCACAGGGTCCCGGTATGAAGCCGCTGGATGGGCGTGTTGAACAGGATATAGGGATTGAAGCGGGGATCGAGCGCGATAATGTCGGGGTCCGGGTATCGCAGTGGATTCTGTCCCGACCAGTCGCGCTCCCCTGATATTGGAGACAGGGATTCGATGTCGCGAGGCTGGGCACCCAGGATGCCCGGCACCAGGGACAGCATGGATGCGCCCAGGCCCTGCAGCACGTGCCTGCGGTTAATGGTTTTCATATTACCCCCGGATGTGGTCACTGTCTTGGAACAGCGGAACAGGGCATGATTGCCCCTTGTATTATGTGTTATTTGAAACCAATATTACCTGTAAAAAAATGCCCATAGAAAGCATCAATAACAAGAAGGGGATCATGCACAACACATCTCTGGTTTCTTTTTCGAGGTGCCTCTCACGGCTCCTGGCCATCCTTGCCCTGATGACAACGCCGGTGGCGAACGCCCAGCAACACGCGGGGCAATACGACCTGGCAGACATCGCCTACGGTGCCCAGCTGTTTGCCGAACGCTGCGTGGTCTGCCACGGCCCCAACGGCGACCTGATGCCCCAGGCCAATCTGCGCACGGGCACTTTCCGGAATGCATCCTCCGACCGTGACCTGCAACGGGTCATCCGCGATGGCGTCGAAGGCACCGCCATGGCGGCTACCGGGTATGCAGACGCGGAACTCACCGCACTGGTCGCCTATCTGCGCAACATCACCAGTTTCGACGGCAGCGGTATCACCATCGGCGACCCAGATGCCGGTAAACGACTGTTCGAAGGGAAAGGCGACTGCCTGTCCTGTCATCGCATTGGCCCAAACGGCCCCAGTTACGCACCACCGTTAACGGCCATCGGCATGACCCGCACCGCCGCCGCCCTGCGCCGCGTGCTGCTGGACCCGGTCGAGGGCATGATGCCCGTCAACCGCCCGGTCCATGCTGTCACCGCAAGTGGTGATGTGATCCAGGGACGCCGGCTCAATGAAGATACCTTCAACGTGCAACTCATCACCACGGGTGAAAAACTCGTCACCCTCGACAAGACCACCTTGCGGGAATACCGGGTCGGCAACGAATCCGCCATGCCGGCCTACAGCGACATTTTCAGTGAACAGGAAATTGCCGACCTGCTCGCCTACCTGCTCTCACTGAAAGGATTCCAGCCATGAAACCAGCCTTCACGCTTTTATTTTCCCTGCTCACCTTACCCTTGGTGACTAGCGCCCAGGTCACACCGGAGCGTCTCGACAACGCCGCCAGTGAGCCGGGCAACTGGCTCACCTATTCCGGCACCTACATGAGCCAGCGCCATTCGGCGCTGGCTGAAATCACGCCGGCGAATGTCGCCAACCTTGAACTCAAGTGGGTGTTCCAGGCGCAGTCGCTGGAAGCCTTTGAAGCCACGCCGCTTGTCATCGACGGCATCATGTACCTGACCGAGGCACCGAACACGGTCTATGCCCTGGATCCGGCCACCGGCAGGCCCTACTGGCGTTACCAATACGTGCCGCATACGGATGCCAGGCCCTGTTGCGGGCGCGTCAACCGTGGCCTGGCCATGCTGGGCAACACGCTATACATGGCCACCATCGACGCCAACCTGATTGCGCTTGATGCCACCACAGGAGAAGTGGCCTGGCAGACGAATGTCGCCGATCCGGCCCTTGGCTATGCCATGACCCTGGCGCCGCTGGCCATCGATGACAAGGTCATTGTTGGTGTCGCCGGTGGTGAGTATGGCATCCGTGGCTTCATCGCGGCTTTTGATGCGGTGTCCGGCGAGGAAGTCTGGCGCTTCTATACCATCCCCGGCCCCGGCGAGCCCGGCCATGAAACCTGGGCTGGCGGCGGGGACGCCTGGATGCATGGCGGCGCCTCCATCTGGCTCACCGGCTCCTACGACCCCGAACTCAATCTTACCTATTGGGGTGTCGGCAATCCCGGCCCGGACTGGAACCCGGCCCAGCGCCCCGGCGATAACCTGTACTCCGACAGCGTCGTGGCGCTTAATGCCGATACCGGTGAACTGGCCTGGCATTTCCAGTTCACACCGAACGATGACTACGATTACGACTCCATACAGATTCCGGTGCTGGCCGACATGGAGATGGGTAACCTGTCCAGCGGCAAGCTGATGCTCTGGGCCAACCGCAACGGCTTTTATTACGTGCTCGACCGTACCAACGGCAAGTTCCTTGATGGCACGCCTTTCGTGCGGGTGAACTGGGCCAGCGGCCTGGACGAGGAAACCGGCCGACCGATCGAAACACCGCAAGGACCGGAAGCCGTGACCTATCCCGGTGTTCAGGGCGGCACCAACTGGTACTCGCCGTCGTTCAACCCGAACACGGAAATGTTCTACCTCACCGCCTGGGAAAACTACGGCACCATCTTCATGCCCCAGGACGTCGAATACGTGCCCGGCCGCATCTTTGGCGGCGGCGCACTGGGCGGCCCGGTTCCGGGTGCGGCCAACCTGCCAGGCTTCGGCAACCAGCCCATCAACACCTGGACGGAAGCTGTGGGCTCGGGCGCCATCCTTGCGCTCAACGCCCGCACCGGCGAACAGGTCTGGCGCTTCCCGATGAACGATATTGGTCATAGCGGCATCCTGACCACCACGACCGACCTGCTCTTTTCCGGCAACCGCGAAGGCTTGTTCTTCGCACTGGATGCGAAAACCGGCAGCCTGCTGTGGCAGCAGCGCCTGGGCGGCCAGGGCAACAACGGCCCGATCAGTTTCGAGAATGCCGGCCGCCAGTACGTGGCAGCCACCATGGGCAACAGCCTGTACGTGTTCGGCCTGTAAGACTAGACAGGTTCCAGGAGGGGAAACCATGAAGAAATTCATGCTTGTCATCGCACTGTTATCACCACTGGCAGTCATCGCCCAGACCCGCGAATCCGGTCCGTGGTGGCCGTCCGAATGGGGACCGGGCGACCAAGCCGGCGCCTCCAACCGCATCACGCCCGAAAAACTCCTGCAGGCCTTAACCCTGGTTGAAAGCGGAGAAATGCACGAACTAGGACATGTCTATTCCATTGATATGCCCCTGCTGGGCACCCGGTCCTTCTCATTGAAACTGCTTTCCGCGGGCAGTTCCTCAGGCAGCAACGGTAACGTGGGCAACGATGAATTCGTGACGGGCGAAATCGGGCAGATCGGTACGCAGTTCGACGGGCTTGGTCATATCGGCCACGAGATGACGATGGCCGACGGCACGGTCGAACGGGTGTTCTACAACGGCCACACCGGCCGTGAGATCTTCAACAACAACGGACTGCTGCAGCTCGGCATCGAGCACATCAAGCCCATCCTTACTCACGGCATCCTGCTGGATATCGCCGGCTACAAGGGCGTGGAACGCCTGGCGCCGGATTACGAAATCACCGTTGCCGACGCCCATGGCGCGCTTGCCCGCCAGGGCATACCGGAATCCGCAATCACCGAGGGGGATGCTGTGCTGTTTCGTACCGGCTATGGCCCACTCTGGTACACCGATGAAGCTGCCTACAACAGCGACGCCCCTGGCATTGGTCTGGAGGTGGCACGCTGGCTGATAAACAAGAAGATCACCCTGGTGGGCGGCGACACCTATGCCACCGAGATCTCTCGCAACCCCGACCCCACCCTGTTCGGACCAGTGCACCAGGAATTGATGACCCACAACGGCGTCTTCAATATCGAGAACATGATCTTCGAGGAACTGGTGGAAGAAGGCATATACGAGTTCCTGTTTATCGTCACGCCGATCCGCTTGAAAGGCGCGACCGGTTCGCCGCTGCGACCACTGGCGATACATTGACAGGCTACACCTTGTTGGAGAGGCAGAATCGCCCATGATCAAATCCATTCGCTTCGTTTCGTTCCTGGCCTTTACCTTGGCCATGACAGGCGCCGGTGTTTCTCAGGCCCAGTCTCTGGAAGACGGCCATGAACTGTTCGACCTCACCTGTGCCAGATGCCACGGAGGCGATGGCACCGGTGGTGAATATGGCCCATCCATCGTGGCGGCCTACTCCGCCCTGACCGACGGCGACCTGGCCGCCTACCTGCGCGTGGGCAATCCGGAAAAAGGCATGCCACCGATTACCTTCAGCGATGACCAGTTGTACCTGCTGATCGGTTACATGCGCTCGGTCGCGCCATTCGGGGCTTTCAATCCGGCAGTGATGGAAGACCGCCGCACCCTCACCCTGGACAATGGCGCCACCCTGGAAGGCGTGGTCACCGGCGAGGGCTACAACGACCTGCAGCTGCGCGACGACAACGGCCGCATCCACCTGTTGCGTCGTCTACCAGAAGGCCGTTTCCGGGAAGTGACCAGCTCCTTTGACTGGCCCAGCTACCATGGTGATACCCGCGGCTACCGGCACACACCGCTGAATGAAATTACGCCGGACAATGTCCACCAGCTCGGCACCGCCTGGACCTTCAACCTCGATGTCCCGGGTATGGTGCAAACCACGCCGGTAGTGGAAGGTGGCGTGATGTATGTGTCCTACCGCAACACGGTGTGGGCCCTGGATGCCGGCAGCGGTCGCCAGATCTGGCGCTGGGAGCGTGCCTTCACCGAAGGCCTGTCGGGTAATGCCACTTTTGGCGCCAACCGTGGCGTGGCGGTGACGGGAGACCGCGTTTTCTTCCTGACGGACAACGCCCACATGGTTGCCCTGGACAAGGCCGACGGCACCCTGTTGTGGGAAACCAGCATGGCGGACTGGAATGACAACTACAACAGCACCAACGCCCCGCTGGTGTTCAACGACCTGGTGATCGGCGGCCACGCCGGCGGCGATGAAGGTGTTCGGGGTTTTATTGCTGCCTATCACCAGGATACGGGCGAAGAGGCCTGGCGCTTCTGGACTATTCCGGCGTGGGGCGAGCCCGGTTCCGAAACCTGGCCCAATGCCGAAGCCATCGAACATGGGGCGGGTGCCACGTGGATGACAGGCTCATTCGATCCCGAACTGAATGTGCTGTTCTGGCCGGTCGGTAATCCTGGGCCGGACATGTATGGCGCCAAGCGCGAAGGTGACAACCTCTATACCGACAGCGTGGTGGCGCTGGATGCCGACACCGGTGAACTGCTGTGGCACTACCAGTTCACCCCGCATGACACCCACGACTGGGACGCCCAGGAACCCATCGCCCTGATCGATGCCGACTGGGAAGGACAGCCGCGCAAACTACTGGTGCAGGCCAACCGCAACGGTTTCTTCTATGTCCTTGACCGGGTCGACGGTCAACTGCTGCTGGCCAAACCCTTCATTGCAGGCCTGAACTGGGCCGAAGGCATTGGTGAAGACGGCCGTCCCATCCTGAAAGACCTGCCCGTCACTCCTACCGGGGAAACCCTGGTCTGCCCCGGCCTTATCGGTGCCACCAACTGGTATTCCACGGGCTACATTGCTGAAACCGGCCTGTATTACGTCCAGGCATTGGAGGCCTGCAACCTGTTTTCGGAACGGGACCAGGAATGGCAACAGCACCAGAGTTACATGGGCGGTGTGGCTCGCGATGTGCCCGGTGGGGAAAACAACCGGTACCTGCGTGCCATCGATATCCACACAGGCGAGATCGTCATGGAAGTTCTGCACGGGCCGACCAGCGGCCGGCACTTCCCCGGCTTACTGACCACGGACAGCGGCCTGGTGTTCTTCGACGAGGAAAGTGGCTCCTTCATGGCCGCCGAGGCTGCCACCGGCAATGTGCTGTGGCAGTTCCAGGGTAATATCGACAGCTGGCGCGGTTCACCCATGGCCTACGAATTCGACGGCCGGCAGCACATTGCCGTGGCCATCGGCGACACCATCACCGCCTTCGCGTTGCCGGCCAGAGGCCAGTAAATCTTAATCCCCGGGGCTTGCCCGGCCTGTCCGTCGGCTTGGGCATTCCCCGGCCGAAAGGCTATAATGCGCGGCTTTCCAAGACAGGTATCACGGCAGTCACGCAGTAATGGATAAAACCTACCAGCCCTTTGAGATCGAAAAATCCTGGTACGAAAAATGGGAGGCCAGCGGCTACTTCAAGCCGTCCGGCACAGGCACGCCATACAGCATTGCCATCCCTCCACCCAACGTTACCGGGAGCCTGCACATGGGCCACGGTTTCAACAACGCCATCATGGACGCGTTGATCCGTTACCACCGCATGAAGGGTTGCAACACGCTCTGGCAGGTGGGCACCGACCACGCCGGCATTGCAACGCAAATGGTGGTTGAACGCCAACTAGGCGCACAGGGAAAGACTCGCCACGATCTCGGTCGCGAACAGTTCATCGAGAAAGTCTGGGAATGGAAAGCGGAATCCGGCGGCAACATCACCCGCCAACTGCGTCGCCTCGGCTCCAGCATCGACTGGTCGCGCGAACGCTTCACCATGGACGAGGGACTCTCGCGCGCCGTAGAGGAAGTGTTCATCCGTCTGTATGACGAGGACATCATCTACCGCGGTAACCGTCTGGTGAACTGGGACCCGAAACTGCACACTGCCATCTCTGATCTCGAAGTTGTGTCCGAGGAAGAGAACGGAAGCTTCTGGTATTTCCGGTACCCGCTTGCAAACGGCGAAAAAACCGCCGAAGGCAAGGACCATATCGTCATCGCCACCACCCGTCCCGAAACCATGCTCGGCGACACCGCGGTGGCTGTACACCCGGATGACGAGCGCTACAAGGCGCTTATCGGCAAGACTATCATGTTGCCGCTGTGCGATCGCGAGATTCCTGTCATCGCCGACGAGTATGTCGATCCCGAGTTCGGTACCGGTTGCGTGAAGATCACGCCAGCGCATGACTTCAACGACTACGAGATCGGCAAGCGCCACGACCTGCCGATGATTAACATCCTGACCGTGGATGCCGCCATCAATAATAATGCCCCAAAGGCCTACACCGGTCTCGACCGCTTCATCGCACGTAAGCAGATCGTGCTCGACATGCAGAAGTCCGGCCTACTGGAAAAGATCGAGGACCACAAGCTGAAGGTGCCGCGCGGCGACCGCTCCGGCGTCGTCATCGAACCCTACCTCACCAACCAGTGGTACGTGGCGGTGGAGAGCCTAGCGAAACCTGCCATAGCTGCGGTGGAAAACGGCGACATCGAATTCGTGCCTAAAAACTGGGAAAACACCTACTTCGCGTGGATGCGCGATCTGCAGGACTGGTGCATCAGCCGCCAGCTGTGGTGGGGACACCGTATTCCAGCCTGGTACGACGATGCTGGCAACATCTACGTTGGGCGCGGCGAAGAACACGTACGCGATAAATATTCCCTTGCGGCCGACCTACTGCTGATGCAAGACGAGGATGTGCTTGATACCTGGTTCTCCTCTGCCCTGTGGACCTTCTCCACCCTGGGCTGGCCAGATGATACCGACGAACTGCGGACATTCCACCCGACCGACGTGCTGGTCACCGCATTCGACATCATCTTCTTCTGGGTCGCGCGCATGATCATGATGACACTGAAGTTCAGGGGCGAAGTGCCATTCAGGAAGGTCTATATCCATGGCCTCATACGCGACAGCGAAGGCCAGAAGATGTCGAAATCCAAGGGCAACGTGCTAGACCCCATTGATCTCATCGACGGCATCGACTTGGAAAAACTGGTGGCTCAGCGCACCAGCAACATGATGCAACCTGAACTGGCAGCAAAGATCGAGAAGAAAACCCGCAAGGAATTTCCCGAGGGCATCCCCGCATTCGGCACCGATGCCCTGCGTTATACCTTCTACTCCCTCGCTTCCACTGGCCGCGATATAAACTTCGATATGGGCCGTATCGAGGGCTACCGCAATTTCTGCAACAAGATTTGGAACGCCGCCCGCTACGTGTTCATGCAGGTTGAGGAACAAAAGCCCAGAGCTCCGACGGACAAAACCGATTATTCGCAGGTTGATCTCTGGATACATTCACGCTTTCAGGACACCCTGAAAAAGGTGGAAGACGCCGTCGCCGTGTACCGGTTCGACCTGGTGGCACAGGCCATCTACGATTTCTTCTGGAATGAATACTGCGACTGGTATCTGGAGCTTTCCAAGCCTGTTCTGTGGGACGATAACGCCACTAATGCACAGAAAAATGCCACGCGTCACACCCTGCTCGACATTCTCGAGCAAAGCCTACGCCTGCTGCACCCGTTCATGCCCTATATCACCGAGGAAATCTGGCAGAAGGCCGCGCCGCTCCTCGGCATCAAGGACGACACCATCATGCTCCAGCCTTACCCGCAACAGGATGCCGGCAGCATCAACACAGTTGTCGACATTGAAGTCGAATGGCTGAAAGGCGTCATCATCGCCGTGCGAAACATCCGTGGTGAAATGAATATCTCGCCTGCCCGCGACATCCCGGTGCTGCTGACCAAGGGTGGTGAGCGCGACCGACAGTTCCTGGGCAATAATGCCCAGTTCCTGGTCAAGCTGGCCAAGCTTGAATCCGTATCGTGGCTCGATGATCCGGGCACGGCCCCGCCCGCTTCCATGCAGGTGGTTGGTGAATTGGAAGTTCTCGTGCCGCTGGCCGGTCTTATAGATGTGGCTGCCGAACTCGGCCGCCTGGCAAAGGAGCGGGACAAACTAGAAAAGGAAATCGCACGCCTGGCCGGCAAGCTCGGCAATGCCAAGTTCGTCGAAAATGCCCCAACGGACGTGGTTGCGAAGGAAAGGGAAAAACTGTCTAATGCCGAGTCGACCCTGAACCAGCTCCAAGACCAGGTCGACAAGCTGGAGCAATTGTAAAAACAGCATCAGGAGAGCAACATGGCGAACCTGAAACAGATCATCATCCTGTCCATCTCCAGTCTGGCTGCCGCCAGCGCCGGTGCCCATTACGACAAGGGTACAGACCGCAATGGCGGCCACTGGGACCCCTTTGGCTATTACCATTGCCACCAGGCCAATTGCCGCCAGGCTCCAGACCGCAACGACCTCATGCCCTCAAGCCGGTCGCGCCTTTCCAACCGGGACGAGGACCTGTTTTATCTCGAGGAAGACTGGCCGCACTGGATCGTCACGGGCGATTGCCAGACTGTTCGAACCCAGATCCTGGTAGCAACGAGCGAAGTGCCAGTCACGTACACCAACCCGCGCCAGTGCGAAGTGCGCATGGGCAAGTGGACCGACCCTTATACCGGCGACATATTCGATCGTGCTGCACGTCTCGAGATCGATCACATCATTCCTCCGATGTATGCCAACGCTTCCAATGGCTACCAGTGGGACGACAACAAACGCATGCAGTTCGCCAATGACCCGCTCAACCTGATCGCCGTCGGACGTGATATCCATGACAAGAAACGTGATCGCGGCATCGGCAACTGGCGTCCGCCGCAAGAAGGTTTTCACTGTGATTACGCCATTGCGTGGCGTGACGTAGCGCTCAAGTACGATCTCGACCTCTTTGCTAGGGACAGGAGCCGAATGAACGACATCCTCGACGAATGTGATGCGCCCGAAAGTGAATTCGAAGGCGGCGACAAGAAAACCGACGTCGAGATTCGCGCCGGGGGTATTCCTATCCCCCTGTAAGCGCTTTTCCTGAAGCCTGTCAGACACGAACATCTCGGCCCAGAACCGCCCATAGTCTTTAAATCCCGCTTTCTATAGTGTTACCATCAGGCTCATACTGCGGTGAAACAATTATTAAACTCACCACCACCGCGGAAATAGAAAGAAAACAAGAACAAGAAAAAACCGGTATCAACGAGCTTGTCATGAACACCAAAATTATTATTGCTTCCTTGATAGTGGCGATCGTGCTTTGCGCACTCGCTTTTTTCATCGACCTCCATAACATCTTTCCACAGCCACTGACAGTTTTCGTCAGCGCCTTCCTCGGTGGCTGCTTCACCAGTTACTGGGTCAATTCTGCCGACGTCACAACAGCAGCTTCTGCCAGTCCGAAAAAAAACCGCAGTAAACCCGCTGCTGACAGCAAAAAGGAAACTGGCAGCGTAAAATGGTTCAGTGCCAACAAGGGCTTCGGTTTCATTACGCGTGACAACGGGGAAGACATCTTTGTCCACTTCCGCTCCATCATGGGCAATGGCCATCGCATCCTGCGCGAGGGTCAGCGTGTGAAATTCGCGGTATCCGAGGGGACAAAAGGCCTGCAGGCCGAGGAAGTGACCGCCATAAAAGGCTAAGTGGTTCTATTAGGTCGCATCAGATACGTCCGGATGAACATCCGAAATTACTCATTTGTTGCGGATTAGTAGTGCGGCGGCTTTTCGTCCTGCTCGCTGATCTCGACTGATTCCTCTAACACCTTCAGCTTGTCGCCGGCGAGTTGCAACTCCTCGCGCAACCAGTCGATTTGCTGTTGCTGGTCCGTAATCACATCATTGAGCTCGCTGATGGCCTGGTCCTGGAATGCCAGGCGTGTCTGTAGGTCGACTAGTAAAGCTTCGATGTCCTGTTCTTTCGCCATCAGGTATCCGCCCATTCCCGCAAGAGATTGTGATAGACACCGGCCAGGTTGGTAAGTGCCGGCTGGTCCGGTGATGCCACCGCCACCTGCTGGATTGCCTTGTCCAGTTCATACAAGATTACGCGGTGGGCATCGCTGCGCACCATGCTCTGGATCCAGAAAAAGACCGCCAGTCTTCGCCCGGCAGTTACCGGTTTTACGCCGTGTACGCTGGTGCCCGGGTACAGGACCATATCGCCGGCGGGAAGCTTGATCTCGGCCGGACCGAGGCTGTCCTCGATGACGAGCTCCCCACCTGTATAAGTATCCGGATCCGACAGGAACAGAGTGGCGGACAGATCTGTGCGCACCCGGTGCGGAGTGCCCGTTATAGGACGAATGGCGCCATCGACATGGCGCCCGTACTCCCCGCCACCTTCGTAACAGTTGAACAGCGGCGGCACAAGTTTCAGTGGCAACGCGGCGGCTGTGAAGCGCTCGTTGCGGTCCAGCGCCCTGACGACCAATTCACCCAGCTCGCGTGCCACCGGATGGTTGTCGGGTAACTGCCGGTTGTTTTTCACGGCCCGGGACAGGTAGCCGGCGCTGCCGCGACCGTCTGCCCACTCCACGTTTTCCAGGGCGGCACGGCACTGCGCCAGTTCTTCCTTGGATAGTACCTGAGTGAGGTGAATAAGCATCGGCAAGTCCCGAATGACGGATCAGTAGTCGAAATTTACCGCAAAAACGGCGCCAAAGCCCGGCCCGGGGACCACATGCCAGGGATGCAATTGGTCGAAATAGTACTCGTCAGTGATATTGGTAAGATTGAGCTTGTAGGTGATCGTGTCCGAAAACTGGTACTTCATCATCGCGTCCAACGCCCAGTAATCATCGGCGCGCTTTGCACCAAACACCCTGTCATCCATATAGCGGGTACCGATGCCGAAATCGAGACTGTTCCCGGTAGCCCAGTTTACCCAGAAAGAAAAGCTGTTCTGCGCCACATTATTGATTCTAGTCGTCGTACCAGTGATGGTATTGCGCTGTTCATCATCCAGGCGGGTGTAGCCGGCGGTGAAATGCAGGATATCGCCGAAGCCGCCACTCATGTTGACCGACAGCCCCTTGATCTCCTGCCTGCCGGCGAGAGTATTGAAGCCCGGGTTGAGGGGATCGGCTACACGGGCATTGTCCTTTGTGATACGGAACACGGCGCCGTCAACTAATAGGCTGTCATTGAACAGGCTCCACTTCACGCCGAACTCCAAGCTCTCGTTTTCTTCGGGGTCAAGCGCCACATCGCCGATTGTGAGCCCACGTCCGCTGTTAATGAAGGAAACGCCTTCGGCCGACGGGTTGAAGGACGTGCCCCAGCCAATATACAGAGTGCCATTTTCCACCGGCTTGTATACCAGTGCAGAACGATAACTGAATTCTGTCACACTCGTGTCAAAGCGATTCCGGGAGGTCTCAAAACCATCCACATCCAGCCGTTGTTCGGCATAACCAGTGTCGAAACTGTCCCAACGCAATCCAAGACTGAGCTGCCAATGGTCACCAAACTTGAGGGTATCCAGCACATAGGCCGCCAGCGTGTCGCTGTCCGCGTCCGAAACCAATCGCGTCGCGGTGATACCGGCATACGTGCCGGCAACCGGATTGGCGAGATTTGTCGTCGGAACAGGAATGCCAAAATCAAAATAGGGTGTTTGCGAAGCAAAACCAAACGACGGATCGGACGCCTCGGAGGCGATCTCGAACCCTGTGATCAGCGTATGCTCCACACTGCCTGTCGTAAAATCTCCACGCAGATTCAGCTGCCCCTGCAACATGGTTTCGTCGCTTTGCCCGGTGAAGATCATACGCTCGACCGTTACGTTGGCTGGCGCATCGGCCTGAGTGAATTTCGGTCCAACCTGCGGTTCCGTGATAAAACTGCTGCGGGAATAGTTGGCATAGCGTAACTGGGAGTTCAGAGACCAGACACGACTGAACGTGTGATCTATGATGCCCGAAAACACATCTGCCTGGGTTTCCAGGTAGTCAGATTCGAAGCCGTAAAAATTATCCCGTTCTACACGCGGCGGGCGATTGCTGATCCACGGCATGCCATAGTCAGGAACGCTGTCACTTTGCAGGTGCATGTAGCTCAGGGTCAGGCGGGTTGCGCTGCCCAGTTCCGTGCTCAGGCTGGGTGCAATGCCAAATCGTTCGGTTTCCGCAATGTCACGTCCGGGTACATTACTGCTGTGTGCGAGCAGGTTCAGTCGTAAGGCAGTACCACTGCCGACATTCAGCGGCTGGTTGAGATCGACTGTGGCCCTTGCGGTGTTAGCGTTACCGAGGTTCACGTGCAAACTGCTCAACGGAGTATCCAGGGGTTTCTTGGTGCTTTGGTTGATGACACCACCAGTGGAGCCCCGGCCAAACACCATGGAGGAAGGACCGAGGAGCACTTCCACGGATTCCAGGTTGAAGGGATCGCGGGCGTAGCTTCCAAGATCACGCATGCCGTCCAGGAACATGTCATTACGGGATGAAAATCCGCGAATGAAAGGGTTATTTCCCTGCCAGCTGAATTCACCGGCACCTAATGTGATGCCTGGGACGTTGCGCAGGGCGTCATCAAGGCTCATGACGTTCCGGTCTTCCATGAGCTGAGATGAAATAGTGGTGACGGACTGGGGAGTATCGAGCAGGGGCTCGGTGAGCTTGCCGATGGCACTCTGGTCGATACGATACGCGCCGCCCACCGTATCTTCGATAATGATTTCCTCTACCGAGCCATCTTGAGCCTTTACTATGCCTGCCATCAGCAGGTTGGCACCGGTACCGATCAGTACGCTGGTCATCAACTGGCGCAGTGAGTCTGGTCTCTTTCTGAACGGAATACCATTTGTATGAACAAAGTAATTGCTTGGCTTCATAAATTTTTACAAACAGTTATAAAAAATTGATGGATTATATCGACACTCTATTACATTTTAGAACCCGGCAGACAATTTGATTGATTTCTGCTGGTTTTACTCCCAGGATTTATCTGTAATAATTTACACAAGTGCCACCTTTGAATTTTAAAAAGGCCTCTATACCCAGATCATGTCTTCAGACAAGCCCACCCCCCCCATCCGCTGGTTGAATCTCGCCGTTCTCGGCATTCCGCCCCTAGTCGCTCTGACCGTCGTACCCTGGTACGGCATACGCTATGGATACGACGCCTACGAGTGGGCATGGTTCCTGGTACTAATGGTGTTCTGTGAGATGTGCATTACTGCAGGCTACCACCGGCTGTGGTCGCACAAGGCCTACAAGGCCCACCCAGTCCTGAAATTCATCTTCGCCCTCGGTGGCGCGTGCGCACTCCAGAACGACTGCATTACCTGGGCATCCGACCATCGTCGCCATCACCTGCACGTGGACGATGACGAGAAGGACCCCTACTCTGCTGGCAAGGGCTTCTGGTATTCCCATTTCGAGTGGATGATCCGCGACTGGGATGCCACCCAGGAGGATGTCAGCAACGTCCAGGACCTTTTCAAAGAGCCCATACTAGTCTGGCAGCGCAACCATTACCTGGCCCTGCTGCTGCTCATGAACGTAGGTGTGCCGGTCCTGATCGGTTTACTGCACGGCGATATATGGGGCAGCTTCCTGCTCGCCGGTTTCCTGCGCCTGACGTTGAGCCAGCATTTCACCTACCTGATCAATTCCGCCGCCCACATGTGGGGTACACGCCAATATGATCCCTCGCAGACCGCACGTGATAACGGCTTCATTTCCCTATTCACCTTCGGGGAGGGATACCATAACTACCACCACACCTTCGCGTGGGATTACCGCAACGGCATCAAGTGGTACCACTGGGACCCCACCAAGTGGCTGATCCGTGCCTGCTCTTGGATAGGCCTGACCAGAGATCTGCGCCTTTGCTCATCCTACCGCCAGGAGCTGACCAGGTTGGAAGTGCAGTATCAAGCGGCGCTGAGCAAGTGCGAACAGGTATTCGACTCACGCACCTGGCGCAAGAAGCTCGAACATGAGTACCAACAACTCGTGGACACGCTCAATCACTGGGCGGAACTCAAACAGCAGTGGTACCAGGCAAAGACCGAGCGACTTTCAAAGCAATTTTCAGAAGACCTGCATTCCAGGTTCCTGGAGCTGGAGAACCTGCGCCAGCGTTACCGCCTGCTGAGAGTGGAACTGCGGGGCAAGCGCAGGAACTGGCAGGCCCTGCTTAACACCTTCACCTCGCTGCCTTACCAGGCGGCCTGATCATACAACACACGTAAAACCTCCTGCTGCTCTGCACAGGTAGGGATTCCCTGAATTTACACAATTGCACGAGTATTCCCATTGCCTAGTACCGGTGTTCCGGGTAAGATGCTCGCGAAATAATGACTCGCGAGTCATTATTTTAATGAAAAGTAATCCGAATCAGGTAGTTGGACGTACCTGTATTAAAGACTCGGCAGACCGATCAATCCATGTGATTAGCTGGCCGACAGCACCGGTTCCCGGTGACAGATTTCGTATTACCCCGGTCCATCAGAATGCCATGCCCAGAGGCCAGGCAGGAAAATTACAGGCATTCGTTACTCGGTTATTTAAAGGTTAATTCAAATGCTGAAAAAGTTGCTTCCCACCGTGATTATCGTTGCCGCGATCGTCATCGCCGCCATGTTGCGGATGCTTCGCCCGGAAGCCGAACAGAACGAGCCCCAGCAGCTCGCCGTGGTCGTAGATGCAGTGACCGTGACCGTGAAGGATGCCGCCATAACTGTAGCTTCACAGGGTACGGTGGAACCGCGCACAAGGACGAACCTCGTTTCTGAAGTCTCAGGCCAGGTCGTCTCCGTCTCCCCGGCCTTCGTTGCCGGTGGTTTCTTCCGCAAGGGTGATATCCTGCTCCAGCTAGACGACCTCGATTACCGCGCCGCGGTCAGCCGCGCCGAAGCCAATGTTGCCGCCGCCCGCAGTCAACTCGAACTGGAACGCGGCCAGGGCGATGTTGCCCAGCGTGAATGGGACAGGATGAGTGAAGCGGAACACGAACGTATCCGGGCCAAGGACCTCTACCTGCGCAAACCACAACTGGCCGAAGCCATGGCGAGGCTGGAATCGGCCGAAGCCGACCTTGAGCAGGCCACAACCGACCTGGCTAAAACGGCGATCATCGCCCCATATGATGGGCTAGTTAGCGCCAAGAACACTGACGTTGGACAGTATGTGACAACTGGTTCATCCATCGCGGAAACCTTCGCCGTGGATTACGCAGAGGTCAGGCTGCCGATACCCGAAGGCAAGATTGCCTACCTCGACCTGCCGGCGGCAACACGCAATATCAGCAGTGCCGACGCCCTGGCGAATGCAGCGGAAGTTGACCTGGTCAGCCACATCGGCAATCGCGAGTACCACTGGAAGGGCAAACTTACCCGCACCGAGGGTGTGCTGGATACCCGTACACGAGTGCTGTTCAGCGTCGTTCAGGTGGAAGATCCCTACAACCTCTACATCGACAACAGCGACTGGCAGCGCGAACCCCTGCGCATCGGCACCTACATCAATGCCAGCATCAAGGGACGGACTCTGAAAAACGTTGTGGTGCTACCGCGCTACACGCTGCAGGCCAACTCCGTCATCTGGACCGCTGATACTGAAGGACGCCTGCGGCCGAAGACCGTGGAAGTCCTTACCATCAATGGCGACGACGTCTATATCTCAGCCGGCCTGGAAAATGGCGACCGCGTCATCCTAACCCGCTTGGAAAACCCTCTAAATGGCGCCCTGGTGCAGGTCAATTCCGTGGAAGGCATCGACCTGTCACTTCAAGTCATACAGTAAGCCCCTTAACGAAATCAGAGGCTCTTCTTCATGGCAAGCAAACCAAAAGTCGAACAAGGCCTGATCAACTGGTTCGCCAACAACCACGTTGCGGCCAATCTCATGATGATCACTATCATCCTGGCCGGCCTCTATTCCGTGGCCACCATCACCAAGAAGGCGATGCCGGACTTTGACCTACCAATCATCCAGGTCAGCATGGCCTACCCCGGGGCCACGCCGGCCGACGTCGAGAAAGGCATTGTCATCCTCATCGAGGAGTCCGTTGAAGATGTGGACGGCATCACCACCGTGCGTTCTGTCGCGCGTGAAGGTAGCGGCAGTATCACGCTGGAAGTCGACGAATCCTATGACATCAATGAAGTGCTCAATGACGTTAAAACGCGCGTAGACGGCATCATTAATTTCCCCGTCGATGCCGAGCCGGCTTCTGTATCACGCACCATAATCCGCAATGACGCGATGCGTATCGAAGTCTATGGCGATATCAACCCGGTTAGCCAAAAGGAACTTGCCCAGCAGATTCGTGACGAACTGCTGGAGCTCGATAACGTCACGTCCGTGCGCCTGGCAGGCGATCGTCCCTATGAGATTGGTATCGAGGTGTCAGAAAACACTCTTCTTAAATACGGCCTGAGCCTGGACCAGATAGCCCAGCGCATACGCATGTCATCGCTAGACCTGCCCGCCGGCTCCATCGACACAGAGGGGGGCGAAATACTCGTGCGCACTCAGGCTATGGCCTACAACTACCAGGATTTCGACAAGATCGTCCTAATGACCACGACCGACGGCACCATACTGACGCTTGGGGACATCGCCACCATCGTCGACGGTTTCGAGGATACCGAGACCTATGCCCGCTTCGACGGCCAGCCCTCCATCAGCCTGACCGTGCAGACCACCAGCAACCAAAATATGCTGCAAGTTACTGAAACTGTTAGAAATTTTGTCGATGAGCGCAAAGCAACGCTGCCGGAAGGCATAGAAATGAATGTGTGGGCAGACACATCCTATTACCTGCAGGACCGGCTCGACCTGATGACATCGAACCTGCTGATGGGTGCCCTGCTCGTCCTCATCATCCTCAGCCTGTTCTTGGAACTGAAACTGGCCTTCTGGGTTATCGTTGGCATCCCTATTTCCTTCCTCGGCGCCTTCGCGCTGATGCCTGCCGTGGGACTAGACCTGAACATGCTCAGCCTATTCGGCTTCATCATGGTGCTCGGGATCGTGGTGGATGATGCCATCATCATCGGGGAAAGCGCCCACCACAGCATGTCCAAGTACGGGCATAGTGTCGACAGCATCGTACATGGGGCCAACCGTGTTGCCATGCCCGCAACGTTCGGTGTACTGACGACCATCGTCGCCTTCATGCCCCTGTTGATGATCAGCGGATTCGCCGCGGCATTCACAGATTCCATCGGCTGGGTGGTAATCCTGTGTCTGGTATTCTCACTCATAGAGTCAAAACTGATCCTGCCGTCGCACCTCGTGCATTTCGGCCGTCCAAAGCCAAACAGCTGGTTCAGCACAATTCCGGCATGGTGCAACGACAAGCTCAGCGCCTATGTGCACAATACCTATGTCCCCTGGCTGCGCCGCTGCATAGAATACCGCTGGATCACCCTTTCTTCCTTTGTCGGCCTCCTTATTATCTCCGCGGGCCTGTTGGCAGGCGGCATCGTACGCGTCGTGTTCCTGCCGGAAATTCCCAGCGACTTCATCCAGGCATCCGTGACCATGGTAGAGGGCAGCCCGGAACAACAAACCCGTGTCATCATGAACAAGATCGAGCAGGCAGCCTTGTCACTGAACGGCAAATTTGAATTCGTGGATTCGGAAACAGGCGAGACCTCAACTAATATTGTCGATCATGTCATCATCGTCGGCAGTGGCGTCGCTTCCGGCACAGCCGCCATCGAGATGGACAAGGACGTGGCCAACCAGATAGACAGCGACCTAATCACCGAGTATCTGATGAATTATGTCGGTGAAATGCCCGGACTAAAATCGCTGACCTTCTCCGCCGGCCAGGTGTTCGGCGGCAATCCCATCTCCTACCAGCTGGTGAGCCAAAATCCTGCGGAACTGACAGCCGCCGCCGCCGAACTGGAGGCAAAACTGCGTACCTACAACGGCCTAATCAACATCAAGAACGAAGCCGTGAACAGCAAAGACGAACTGCGCCTTCAGCTTTTGCCTCGCGCCGAAGTCATGGGCTTTACCCTGAATGACCTGTCTACACAGGTGCGCAATGCTTTCTATGGCTCGCAGGCGCAACGCCTGCAGCGCGGTGACGACGAAGTGCGCGTGATGGTGCGCTATCCCGAGAGCGAACGCGTCTCCATAGGCGACCTAGAAGACATGTACATTCGCACCGGCAACGGCGAGTCAGTTCCCTTCTCTTCAATCGCTGACTTCGACATGCAACAGGGCTATGCGCAGATAAACCGCGTCGAAGGCGAACGTTCGGTGGCGGTTAACGCCGACATCATCGAGTCAATGGTGGAACCGAACCTGGTCAACGACGACATCAAGAACAATTTCTTCCCGGAAATGAAATCACGTTATCCCAGCGTCGATTACCGCGAAGATGGCGGCACTGCCGAACAAGCCAGCATCATCCAGGACATGGCGCGCGGCATGGTGTTCGCCATCTTCGGCATCTATGCCTTGCTGGCCATTCCCCTGCGGTCCTATATGCAGCCGCTGATGATTATGGGCGTCATTCCCTTCGGCATCGTCGGCGCTATCGTCGGCCACCTGGTCGTCGGCATCCCAGTCAACTTCATGTCCTTCCTCGGAATCATTGCGCTGTCGGGCGTGGTGGTGAACGATAGCATCATCATGGTGAACTTCGTCAACAAGGCCAAGCGTAAGGGCACACCCATCATTGATGCGGTAATCAACGGTGGTATCCGCCGCTTCAGGGCCATAATGCTGACCTCGCTGACCACGTTCTTCGGCCTGCTGCCGATCCTGATGGAAACCAGCATGCAGGCACAGTTCCTGATCCCCATGGCGACATCGCTGGCCTTCGGCATTGTCTTCGCCACGGTCATTACGCTGTTGCTGATCCCATGCCTGTACGTAATCCTCGAGGACATGCAAGGCAAAAGGATAACGCCCCGCATTATCAGCGATGAAGCGACGCTGAAGCCAGCCTGACCATTTCCATCGATGATTCAGCGACCTGCAATCCCAACCTGAGCCAGTTGAAAATTTCAATTGGTCTTACCTAAAGATAGATCGCAGTTATATCGCGGATCTGGGAAATAAGCCCATCAAATCCTAATCGATCCCGCGTATAGTCGACATGGCGGACCAACTCAAGCTGTAAGATTAGAACAGATAGCCATTCTGGTGGGGTTCGGCATTCGCTGTGGGTATGGCACACTGTTCGGCAATCCAATGACCGCTGACTCTCTTGTCGACCAATTCGAGGCGCTGGTACTAGGCAACATTAACAAAGCTGTCCTCGGAAGACTGAAGGATCGCCGACATCACTTGAATAATTCCCGGGGCAATAAGAGAATCATTGCCTCTAGTATAAAAACAAAAGGGAAAACCCATGCGCCACTCCTTTAAACTCCACTTCCTTTCCATATTAGGCCTGCTCACCTGTCTTTCCCTGCCCGCGCAGGCCCAGGATTGTGACCGCAGCTGCCTGGCCCGGTTCCTCGATTCTTACCTGGAAGCCCTGGTCGCCAATGACGCCTCCCAGGCACCACTGAGCCATGGCTTTCGCCAGACCGAAAATTCTGTCGTGACACCCAATGATGAAGGCCTGTGGTCGACGGTCACTGGCCTCGGTGTCCTACAGCGGCGTTATTACGACCCCGTCGGCAAGACCGCCGGCTTCTTCGGCCTGCTGGATGAAGACGGCGAACCCGCCGTTGTCGCTCTGCGCCTAAAGATCGAAAACCAGACGATTACCGAGGCGGAATGGCATATCGGCCGGGAAAATGATGTTGGTATCAGCGGAGAGCCCGGCGGTGTAGTGTTCGATGCAGAGAACCTGATCGACAACCCGCCCAACGAAGGGTATGTACCGCTGGACCGCCGTTACAACCGCGATGACCTGATCGCCGTAGCCAACAGTTATTTCGACGGAATCATGGCCAAGAACAGTAAGGTGGTGAAGGGTCACCCGGGATGTTCTCGACGCGAGAACGGTTTCCCCACATTCGGCGGCGAACTAGCCCCGGGCGCTGTCGGTTTTGAAGGCAGGGGTGACTGCCGTACCGTGGGCGACTTCGGTCTGGCCCAGATCACGGCCCGGCGCGTACAGGTAGTGGATGTCGAACAGCAGGTCGTAATGATGTCGGTGGTTTTCCTTCGCCGTCCTGGCAACGAGCGCTGGAGAAACCATTTCACCCACACGATCAGCATCGAGGACGGCCTAATCCGCCATGTCCATGGCGCAATGTTCTATGCACCGCCGACGCAGCCCGTGCCGAACTGGCCGCCCTACGACGGCAACTTCCCCCTGCAATTCGAATAAAGATCCTACGGGCCGGTCTTCCAGACCGGCCCACTCTTTGCAGATGGTAACTATAATAGACTTCTGACTTACTCCGCTTCGAGGATAATGTGCCCGACGCCGGTGCTGGAGGCGGGTACATGCATGAAACGGTAGACCTCTCTTACACGGTCTCCAAGCGCGCCGCGCATCACCAGCCACATGACCAGTTCCACCGCTTCGGCACCGGCCTCGCGCATGTATTCCAGGTGCGGGATTTTGGCGAGTTTTTCCGGATCCAACGAAAGGCCGTCGAGGAACATCCTGTCGAAGTCCTGATTGATCAGGCCGGCGCGAGGCCCCTGTATCTGGTGTGACATGCCGCCGGTGCCGAAGATGACCACGTTGAGATCCTCATCCCATGCACCGACCGCTTTACCGATGGCCTTGCCCAGATTGTAGCAGCGATTACCGGTAGGAGGAGGGTACTGCACCACGTTGACGGCGATGGGTATGACGCGTACCGGCCAGACGTCCGGCTGGCCCCATAACAGACTCATGGGCACGGTGAGGCCGTGGTCGACTTGCATCTCGTTGACGATGGTAATATCGAATTCATCTAGTACCAGGGATTGCACCAGGTGGGCGGCCATTTCAGGATAACCTTTTACCAGAGGTACCGGGCGGGCGCCCCAGCCCTCGTCCGCAATGATGAATTCGTCACCACAACCCACGGCAAAGGTGGGGATCATGCTGAAGTCAAAGGCATTGTTATGGTCGTTGTAGACGATGATGGCAACATCCGGTGGCGTTTTGGCCATCCACTCCCTGGCCGGTTTGAAACCATCAAACAGGGGCTTCCAGTAATCAGTATCAGTCTTGCCAAGGTCGACGGCAGCGCCGATGGCGGGTGTATGTGAGATACCAATACCGGCCGTAATTCTTGCCATTAATTACCCTCCCCTTCCCGCTCGGCGCGGGAACGCCAGCCATCGGGCGAGCGCCCGCCGGCCAGCATCATGTCCACATATTCCTGCTCGCTCATACCGGTCATTTCCGCAGCCATGTATTGGTAGGAATGCTGATCGGTGAAGGCCAGCTTGGCCAGGCAGTAAACGACGCCGCCCAGTTCGAGCATTGTGTTCCAGTCCCGTTTCATGACGGCTTTACGCTGGGCCACTGTCATGGGAAATTGTTGCAGGTACGCAGCTTCGTCTTCGAGAAAGGCTTTGCGGTTTTCTGTCTTCATCAGTGACATGAAAAAATTATTCAGGTGATATCCCTTGCGCGCACGCTGGGCGTCGAATACCCATGTGCCGGGCAGGTCCTCGTATTCCGGTTTTTTGGTAGTCATGGCGTTTTTATCTTCAGCATATCTGCCCAGCATATTATGGCTGGTTGGACCAACTCAAACCTTTATTCCCTTTTTCCCTTTTCCCATTTTTCCGGTATCTTATGCTCCACAATAATAACGAGAACTACCTGATGAATCCTGCCCTTCCGACTACCGACGACACCCCGATCTGGGACGCTATGCTCTCCCTATACAACAGCCCGGCCATCGCCCTTGGCCTGGAACTGGCCATATTTGATGCGTTGGCGACTCCGGCAGATGCCGAAACACTGTCCAGGAATACCGGCTACAACCTGCGCGGCCTCAAGGCCCTTCTCGCCATGCTGAAATCCCTAGGGCTGCTCGATCGTCACGAGGGTCGCTACCAACTCAACCCCGTATCAAGTACCTACCTCGTCAAGAATAGCCCCTTCTACTGGGGTCCTTTCTTCAGCTGGACTTCCCAGTTCCTGCCCAACTACAAAATTTTCCTAGAAAACATCCGCGACGGGCAGACGGTAGAGGAGCGCAAGGCAGCAGACAGCTGGGAGTCCGGCGAAATGGACCCGGCCTTTGCCCGCACCATCACCGACTACATGCACTGTCATTCAATCGCATCGGCGGTGGGCCTGTCCCACAACTGTGATTTTTCCGGTGTGAAAAAACTGATGGATATCGGTGGCGGCTCGGGCTGCTATGCTACGGCACTGGCCAACCAGTACCCGAACATGCACTGCACGATTATGGAGCTGGCTCCGGTGTGCAAAGTGGCGGAGGATTACATTGCCAAGGCTGGTGTTTCCGATCGCGTAGACACAAGAGCCGTTGATATGTTCCGACAGGAATGGCCCGCAGGCTACGACGCCCACTTCTTCGCCAACGTCTTTCATGACTGGAGCCTGGAGACCTGCCAGGAACTCACCGACAAGAGCTTCGCTGCTCTGGAACCAGGTGGACGAATCTGCCTGCAGGAAATGCTGCTGGATGAGTCCGGGGATGCCCCCTACCCGGCAGTGGCTTTCTCCTTCCTAATGACCTGGGGAACAAAGGGCCAACAGTTCACGTTCAACCAGCTCAGGGAAATGCTGGAGAAGGCCGGCTTCACCAATGTCCGCGCCCAGCGCTCCTATGGCTACTATTACTTAGTTATCGGTAGCAAGCCAATTCAATAGCTGCGCATACTCTCGATCGTATATTTTTTGTTGAAAAATTGGGTTTGTAAAATACTGATATATGCTCTTTTTATAATAAAAATATTAAAGAATGATCACCCAGTTTCAAACGGTTAAAACTTTTATCTACCGTAAAGTCTAGCAACAACCAGCAATCTCTATTAGCTAAAACTAGATTTTCAACATAAGGTTGCCAATGAATTTAAATCAGATGCAAGTTAATGATTCTAAACCCCTCATTTATCTTACTAGAAGGTGGAAAAAGACATAAAGTTTTTCTATTTTGTAGGAATATTTAAATTCAGGTAGTAATTACTCTACAATCTTGCTTTGTTATTAGTTCCTTTTTGTAAAAGGCACCAATGATAAACTCCTCCTTAGCCACATCATGCTTTACATAGACATCTTAGTTTATGGTGATATTTGTTGTGGCTGACATCAAACGATTGCATAGCTCCTGGCTGCTAGCAATGTCGAATTTATTAATTTCCAGCTGATTAGCCAAATCAGATAACCAAACATGAGCTTCAAGAAGAAGTTCATTAATAAATATACTAGTAGGAGATTTATTTAATCCCTGAAAATGGTAAGCGGCTTCCATACATGATGCCAACCTAACAACATCATCTATTCCATAAGTTTCTGCTAATGCTGAAAGGATTTGTAGGTTTTTTATTAAATCTCCGTATTCAGTATCTTCAGGATCATTTTGAATTTGAGTAACAGAATTTATAGAACTTATTAGAGACTTTATAGAGACATCATTAGCGATTCCCAACACTACAGGGGTAGATGTCATTTCTGGTTTAAACGGGCTCTTATCTAGTTCAGAAAATTCTTTCTTTAAATCTAGAATTTCAATTGAAAAATCGATATTACTGTGGGCTGTGCCTTTGATTAAATGAAGTGCCAGTTTAGAAGTGAGAAGACAAAATGTCTGAAGAACGGCAGCTATATCAGCCGAAATTGTTTTATCAGAATTATTTTTAATAAATCTACAAATAGTGCGAACGGTGTCAAGGTACTCTTCTTGAAGATATTTCGATGAAATTGCACTCAGCCTATTAAGCGGATTTTGGAGCTCAGAGATAAGTAATGATTCATTACTTCCATCAATAATGGATAAAAGCAGGGTATTGTTTTTTTCTAATTCTTTTCCTATTAGCTGCATGTCAGCATCTTTTTCTAAAATTTCACAAAGATCAGTATATTCAGGCTGTAAGGAAAGCTTAGAAATTAACGGGTCAAATGACTCGTTTAGGCTTGAGTCTTTACTTTCTGAGATGGAAACAGGGAATTTTTGATTCAGGTCGGATTTATCGTAATTATTATTTTCAATTTGAGAACTATTTTTACATCCATCTTGGGATACACTTAGTACTGAAATTTCGCCATATTTAGGATTTAAATCTTCACCTTTAAGATCATCTTGTAATTGCCCTACCATCTCAGAATCAACTAATAACCATTGCCGGATAAGCGACAAACGCATTGTGTTTTTCTCAGATCCATTCAAAATATTCACAATTTTTAAAAGCATACTATATTCGAAAAATTGTAATGGTGTTAAATCCCCCTTCGAAATCAAATAAAGAGGTTTAGCAAGCGCAACGACTGCCCCAATTCTTTCTGCATCTAAGTAGTTATGGTGATTTGATGTATCTAAAACCCCTCTTGCTAATCCCCAGAGAGTTCCGAACCTACATTCGATAAAAATCTGCTCCATGTTTGAAATTATTTTGACCAAAACGAGGTATGCTTTTTCATCTTTTGGATTTAGTAATAATATTTTTCCTGCCTTCTCTAAATAAAATGCTTGTTTAGACAATAATTCTTCCATCTTGCGAGGCGCTCGAGAGTAATGCTGATGGAATTTTAGTTTTTGTTCTTGTGCAAGCAAGAGACCATTAAAAACTGCTGCTTTACCCCGGTATACCCTAAGCTTATTTATGTAGCTGCTTACAAAGGCGAAGCTGTCTTGATATTCTCTTAAAGTCTTAATTAAGACTGAAAAGTTGACGATGGCATCATAGGAAATACTTACCCTAGCTTTTATTTTTTTCCAATCAAGAGTATTTTGATCAAAAATATCCGAAAGTAACAAAAGGATTTCATCAGCTAAAATGGCAAGATAAGTAACTTCTAGTTTACGCATAAAATTAGGAATAGAGGCGAAAGTAGCAACTTGCTCACATACTCCAATTAGATAATTTTTATCAACTTCAGATTTTTTTATTATCTCTCTGAGCGAACAAACGAGGCTGCCTAAAATCTTATCGCACTCCTCTTCAATCAAATTGTCCTTGAATAAAACCTGAATGCAATCTTTTCCATTGAAACTCGCTGAATTGAAAATCGCTGTAACATCAATGATGCCTTTCTTTTCGCCTGCTGCTTCGACATTCAACTGGGGAATGGACATGGGTTCCGTATCAGGCATGACTTCTACGGCATGCTGGAAGTCGAGAATCATCTTGTTCACTTTCTCGCGCATCTCTATGGAAACTATGTCAATGAACGGCATGGTGATGAGATGATCCATGTCCGTATATCCGAGTATTTTCAGGTAAGCATCGTTGCCGAACACGTGGATGCCATCTGAAAGGTAGGCCACCGCTTCTACGGTGCCGGATTTGAGCTGGTCGCGATGCTTGACCAAATCAAATTTTTTCTCATTTAGTTGGCTATGCTGGACATAGCGTCGACTGCGTTCGGCCGCACGGACAAAGACCTCGAGGGAGTAATCCAGATTCAAGCTGGAAACAACGGCGGATATACCCTTCTTGTAGTGTGCCGTCAGTAAATCGATGCTGATTTCCACGCTGCTGAGAAGCAGGTAGACGGTTTCATTCTTGATTTGCGTGAGGTAGTTGAGCGTTTCCTCTACGGAGGGGGCAGTGACCTTGTCATTGACTAGGAGAATATCCCAGTGACTTTTCTTCAGGGCATTAAACAGGGAATCCTTATTGTTGACTCGCTCTGAGATGAATTTCATGCCCATGCGCTGCATGTTCTGCAGGAAGTCCACACCCTCGTTTCCGGGGGAGTCCAGCAGGAGTATCGTCATTCCGGCATCAGCAGCACTAGCGGATTCCTTCTGGCTTGCTTCAGATTTTGCCATACTCATTAATATCGTTATGGGACAGAATTAGTATTATAGGCACGAAACGGGAACCACTGTAATTAATACGGCACACCCTTTTTCTAGAAAATATTATTAATATTCAATATGTTATTAAAAAAGGTGGCCTGTTATCCAGCCTGCTAATGCCAGTGTGGCAGCACCAATTACCTATGCCTGGGATTTGCACCTGCCCCGGGACTGGGAAGGACAGGTTTTCAGGTCATGAATATTATCTAAATGACTGATTACCAATGTTTTATCTTACGCCAACGATGCCCAATATCTGCTGTTTCCGGAATCCAAATCTGGGATGAATGTTCCAGGATTTGACCGGAGTCGGGATTTTGCCTGCCTAAAGATAATGCAATGTATCGACTAAGGAAGTTTATTTACACCTCCTCTAATGCGGCAGGTGGCTCTCCGGGGCCCGCAATGAGCCTCTGCCTGGATTGCACGAAGGACTAGACACTATTTCCCCTTACTAGGTAAGCTTCATGGAAATTACAACAAATCGTTTTCTTCATGTACTTACGTAAACTCTTTTTTACTACCCTGGCCCTCACGGCGCCCGCTGTACTTGCCCAGGATTACATAGGCTGGCTCGACAAGGACGCTGACTGGGCAGCCAGCAAGGCAAGCCTGCAGGCATTCGGGGAGCAGTTTGACAATGCCCTTTCCATGTACTATTTCCTCTCTCGCCAGGCTCGCGGTGGAGATTCTCTTAATTGGGCTCTGATGCAGCAGCCGGCCTATGACTGGCGCGGCATTTATACCCGCACAGGCGGCGGTCTGTCCTTTGATCCTGATATCTCCGCCAATCAAACCACGGCAAAGCTGACGCCGGCGGGAGCGGCCGCCCGGCAGCAGAAGATTGATCGCATCCAGGAAACAGGCGGCGAATATGATCCCATCTCGGATTGTCGGCCACCGGGATTTCCGCGCTGGGCCACAGAGCCATTCCTACACGAATTCATCGTCACGCCCGACCAGACCTGGTTGATCAATGAAATGGTCAATGACATTAGACGCGTTTATACCGATGGCAGTGCCCATACCCTGCCCGAGGATGCCTATAACTCCGCCAACGGTGACACCATCGGCTTCTGGCAGGACGGCATGCTCATCACGCATACCATGTACCTGATCAGCGGCCAGTACCAGCGCGGTACGCAGCCGGATTATTCCGACCAGGTGGAAGTGGTTGAACGCTGGAAGAAAGTGGACGGAATCACCCTGGAAGCGGATTACTGGGTTTTCGATCCTGTCAATCTGGCAGAACCCTGGTACAGCCGCCAGAGCTGGACGGAACTGGACAACACTGACAACTACCTGCGCCTGCGTTACTGGGATTGCCGGGAAAACCAGAACAATGACATCCTGCAGAAGGATGATGGCACCAGCCAGTTCCTGGATTTCGATTTTGTCGATGACGATGCCGCTGCCAGCAGCGACAACGAAGTTCGTTAGAAACCCCTGAAATCAATCTGGAAACCGTTATGAAACGTTTGCTGCTACCCGCCCTCCTCGCTACCTACCTTCACTTTCCATTGGCGTCGGCTCATCACTCTGCCGCCATGTTCGATTTCACGACCACAGTGGAATTGTCCGGCAAGGTCAAGGAGTTCCAGTACACCAACCCCCATTCCTGGCTGCTGGTGGACGTCACCAATCAAGACGGCTCGGTGACCACCTGGGGTTTCGAAGCGGAGGGACCCAGCACTCTTATGCGGGCAGGTATTCGCAAGAACGACCTGACACCAGGCACCGCAATTACCATACGCGGCAACCCAATGAAGGACGGGCGCAGTGCGGCTGCCTGGATCGATGCGGTGGTTGGCGGCGAGACTATCAACCCACGCAATGGCTTTGCTGTTATTCCCGCTGACGACTGAACTCTTTCAGGTGTGGGATCGGATAAACGATTCCGGCTTTACCATCCCTTAAGGTAATTTCTCGATCACCAGCGTGAGTTCGGCTACCTTAAAGCCGAATTTTTTTAGGGCGGTACGGTTAATTAGGTGGTTCTGTTCCACCAAGTACAGCCAGTCATCGAGGTGGAGGACAATGCTGCCATCATTCCAAGGGACATCGAGACTATAGCGCCAGTTGAATGCCGAACCGGCTACTCTGCCACTCGCGGTGCCGACGACATCACCGGCCTGACCGGTATAACGATTGTCGCCAATATGCACGAGTGTCCAGGTACGATCCTGTTCCTCGCCGTCATCAAACACGAAATGCTCTTCGAGCTTTCCTTCTTCCCCGCGCCAGTACGCCGTGATGGTGGCTTCGAATTTGCGCGTGACCCGGCCGGAGCGGTCCTGCAGGATGCCATAGGCACGCAGCTCTCCATCAAAGAACTCCTTCAGATTCAAAGCCGGGTTTGAACCGGCATAGTCATCGATACTGACACGGGTGCAGCCGGCAGCCAGAAACGCCAGTAACAGTACTAACTTTCTCATTTTTCTCTCCCCAATAGCCTGTCGCGAAATACAGGTCGTGTCGATTTCTCGGACAGCCAGATGGCGGCAAACTGTTCAGTGAATATCGGGTCTTCAATCCCACCCAAGTAACGTTGATTGAAATAGAAATGGCTGAAGCCCACACCATCGATGTAGAGTGTGATCTTATCACCCTTCCCTACATCGGTAAGGATCTCATCGAGCATATAGACCCATGATTCTTTTTCATGGATTCCTATCGCCCGCCACTGCCTGCGTGTTTCTTCTACAAGCGCTTTACCGGTGAACGGGCGCCTGTATTCAAGTGCCAGGGCAAAGGGACGTGTGTCGGGGAAGCTGAATGCCTCTGCCGGACCATACAGCGTCGCGTCATAAACCGGCCAGAATAAAAATTTCAGGCTCGCCTCACCAAGGGGCTGCAGGCGTTCCCAGGGTAGCCCCTGAGCACACACCAGTGCCGGTGACAGGCAACCAATGAGCAGGACCAGGCGCAACATTTTTTAGAATCTGATGTATTTACGAAAGACCAGGAACTGGAAGGGAACGAACGTTCCCCAGCACAAGCCAATCACAATTACAGTCAATCCTGGGGAATAGTCGAAGGCTACGGCTCCGGCAAGGTATCCGGCGAAGTACCCCACCAATCCGGCTGTCATGCCGAAAACCGCCTGAATCAGGGGATGCAAACTGCCGATCAGAGAAAAGCTCCTGGGAATGGTCAGCGCGAATGCCAGCCACAGTACACCCAGCCATGCCGGCAGGAGTGTATCGCCGAAGTTGAATAGGCCTGCGATGGACAGCGACAGGTCCATGGTGATACCGGCCAGGAGTACCAGCATGGTCTGGGCTAGCATGCGGGGCGTGGCTGGCCAGCACAGCAGTTTTAGGGCAATCAGAACCAAGGCGGGTATCACCCCCTTGTCCTGGAACAGGACCAGGGCGACCCACGTCAACTTGAACAGCAGTATGTCGGTCCACATGGAAGCTGGCCTGGTGATCACGTGTTTATCGATCAGTTGACTCATGCTTGCTAGATACGCAGGCTGGGCAAGATCAGATTACCCGCATGCTCCCCTATTCCGGATGCAGCAGGTCGCGCCGCTGCCGTTTGCCCTGCAGGGCATGGCCATGGGCGGCCAGCATAGAACCTGCCACGACGATGACGGCACCGGCATAGGCTAGCCTATTAAGCCCGCTGTCTATAAATACAGAAGGCCATAGCTTTACGGCGACATGCATGGTGGTAATCGTGAACAGGGGCGCCAAAGTGATGACAGCACTGACCTTGGCCGCATGCCACACCTGCAGTGCCTCGGTGAAGGCGCCATAGGCCAATACCAGGTTGATGCTGCAGAACAATAAGGCCCCGAGCTGAATGGCATCCAGCGAGAGGATGCTCATCGGATGGGTGAATGGCAGCAGCAGGACTACACCACCGAGGTACATCAGGCTCGTCAGTTGGATAGAGTCCATGCTTTTCAAGAGGTTTTTCTGCATGAGGCCGTAGGTACCCCAGGACATGGAAGCCAGTACCATCAGGATTATGCCGACGGAGTAATCATTGAGTGAGGTGAAAATCTCCGCCAGTCTGTCGTTGAAGAACATGCCAAAACCAATCAGCAGTAATACCACGCCGAACCATTCCAACCGGCCGAAACGTTCGCCATAGATACCGATACTGCCGAACATGAGAATGAACGGCGCAAGCTGGATGAGCACCTGGGCGCTTTCCGGATTGAGAAAGGAGAGACTGCTAAGGTACAGCAGGAAATTACTCGCCAAGGCGGTAGCGGCAAGCACCAGCAACCAGCGTGTCCTGCTGTCGAAAGCTTTTACATGGGGCAGTTTTTTTCGACGCCAGAGAAAACACCAGACCACGAGGGAGGCACTGAAGAACCGGTACCAAGTGATTGTGATGGTATCCAGTGTGCCAAGGAGCACAACGAAAGAAACTGGCAGCGTACCCCACATGAAAGCCGTCAACATGGACAGGACGAAACCTGCCAGCGGGCGTGCGGAGGGATTACCAGTATGGGTTTTTGTGCTCAAGGAGGTCTAGTCGTCGTTAACTGGAAGGGTTTGCTTGTATTCGTAGAGATCAGCGTTGGCCTTGAAGGCATTATAGCTTTCCAGCGTGTCTTCCACGGTAATGAAACCAGCATCTGAGGCGTTACTCAAGGCTGCTCTCGCCGCTTGGTGCGGATGACCGAACGAGCGCGCCACCAGCCTGCCGCTGCCCGGGGGCATGACATGACGCCGGTAATATCCAGTGATTGCTGCCTTGTCCAAGGCTTCGATTGCATCGGCCATGGCCAACGTTGAATCCCGGTCGTATTCCTCTAGCATGATATCGCCCCAGTAGCGGCCACTTAATGCCTGCAGGCTTTGCGGTTCCTGGCGCAGGTTGTTGAGCAAACCCGCCTTGATATCATCGAACATGCTTTCCGGCATAGCCTCGAGTTGTGGAGCATAGTCACGCAGGAAAGCATTGATCCGTGTTTCGAGCAGCACCGGGTCGGCTCCCGGGGACTCGATGGTCATAGTGAGTCCACTGGTTTTCAGGATGGGCATGGTACCTGCACTGACCACGTAACCCAGCTGTTGCTCGGTGCGCAGCGAATCGAAGAACGGGGTTCGCAGGATATTACCAAGCAGTGCGATGATTGCCCTGGTTTCTAGGCTGTCATCGGGACCCTGCTCATAGATGACGATGGCGGAGTCATCGTGGTCCACCTCGATTTCCTGGATAACATGTTGCCCCACTTCCATCTTGACTACCGTGCCATAAGGCGGGTCGACCTGGTCTGAGGTGATGTCGAGATATCGGGTCAGTATGTCCAGCATGGTCATGGCGTCAGCCTCGGTAACATTTCCGTGATAGAAAACCTGCAGGTTGAGGTCCTGCAGCATGCGAGGAATAAAGGCTTTCACATCAGCCAGGGTCATGTTGCGAATGGCTTCGATGCGCTGCTGCTCCGACCACCAGGGATTGACGAGTAGAGCCTGCATCTTCTGGTACAGCCGCACATAGGGCATTTGCCTGTCGGCATTTTCCCAGCCGCGTATCATTTCCGTGCGAATTATATTGAAACGCTCTTCTTCAAAATCGGCGGCAACCAGCGTTTTCAGCAGCTCCTCCAGCAGGATAGGCTGTTTGTCGTTGTATCCGCCCGTGCGCAGGGTGAACCCGCGCGCCCTGCTGGACACGCCGTAAAATACCCCCGCAAGATTGGCGGGATAACTGAATTCATTGAGCTTGTCATTAACCAGGTTAATGGCCAGGCTGGACAGCAGATTGTGTTCAAGGGACTCGCTGAACAACGGCGTTAAGGCGTAGGCATAGAAATTGGCCCGCGGCACCTGGAAGCGATTGTCGTGCTTGAACCAGTAGCGAATGCCGTCGCCGTCGATGATGAGCTCTGGTTTTTCCTCTGGTCCATCAGAACTACTGACACCAGGCACATCCTTGATACTGAGATCGTCGGGAAGGAAAGGGTTAGGTTCAGTAATGGTCAGAGCCGGATCGATACTGTCGGGCTGCCAGGCGGCAACTCGTCCCGGTGACAACGGTGCATAACGATACTCGCCGCCGAACAAGGGATCGACCGTATCGCCGTCAACACTTTGAGAGGTAAAGGTCAGCAGTACATTGTCGGGGTGCAGGTACGACAGGATATCTAGGTATAACGCAGGATCGTAATGCTCGAAGGCGAAGGCGGCTGTGATGATTTCCGCCGGTGGGTATTCCTGCAGGCGGCGGGACATACCGCCGACGGTACCCACCGGACTGCCAGGCTCCTGGAAAGCAAATGCAATTTCAGCCATCGTCCGCTGTTCATCGAACAGCCATTTATGAATACCTTCTTCTCGCGCGAGCCGGATGAATTCGAATACAAGCCTGGTAATGTCATCAATCCGGTTCACACCTTCCTCGGTCAGAGCGATACTAACCGAGAAGCTCGCGTTATCAGCATAGGACATGCCGCCGCCGGCACTGAGGCCATTCGCCCACCCGCGGCTGCGCAACAGAGACAAGAGGCTGCCTTCTCCTTCATGGCCCAGTATATTGCCGAGATAATTCAGGGGTTTTTCGCGCCAATACTGCCTGACCACCGGGATGGGGAAGGTATAGGACAGCGACCTGACATCCCGCACCGGCTCGATCTCCAGCATGGCCGGTAACTGGCCTGCCAGGAACAACGGCTCATCTGTCCGTGGTGCGCTCACGTTGCGGTTGTCGATACCCGAAAAATAGGTGCGTGCCAAGCTTTCCAGGTCGTCCAGGGATTCCCGCCCATAAATTGACAGGCTCATCAGGTTCGCGGAGTAGTAACGCGCGTAATGATCGAGCAATGCCTGGCGCAGTGGCATGCCGGGCTTGTCCTGCAAGGTGCCTAGGCTGCCGACCGAAAACTGAGCTAGCGGGTGGTCCGGGTTGATGACCTTCTTGAAGATGGAATAGGAACGCCGTCCGTCATTCTGCAGGTTGGACTGATACTCGGAATGCACGGCGTTGCGCTCCCGGTTGACATACTCTTCGTTAAACAACGGCGCGATGAAGAACTGGGCAAACCGGTCGAGGGCTGGCGCCAATGACTGCTGCTCAATGTCGAAGTAGTAATTGGTGTTCTCATAGGCGGTGTAGGCGTTGTGGCTGCCGCCATGAGAACTGATGTATTCCTGATATTCGCCAGAGGCTGGGTATTTTTCCGTACCAAGGAACAGCATGTGCTCGAGAAAATGAGCCAGACCGGCGAAATCCGCCGGGTCGCTGTTCGAACCCGCATCCACATCCATGGCCGCGGCGGCCTTGTCGGTTTCCGGATCGGAAACCAGCAGAACCTTCAATCCGTTCTCCAGGACCAGGGCGCGGTAATCCCGGCGGTCATTCGGACTCTTGGCGATATTGTCAGTGCGTTGCGGGCCCGCCGATTCGGTGCTGGCGCATGCCTGCAACAGGAAAACCAGAAGAACAAGGATTCGGGTCGATTTCATAATGATTTATTTCAATACAGGACCAGGGGTGGTTCATCCAGCGCGGAGAGCTGTTCGCGAAGCTCTAGTATATGTCCTGCCCAGTAGTTTTCAGTATTAAACCAGGTGAAATTCTGCGGAAATGCCGGATCGTCCCAACGCCGGGCCAGCCAGGCGCTGTAATACATAAGGCGCATGGTTCGCAGAGACTCGACCAGGTTAAGCTCGGCGGGATTGAAATCGTGAAACTCGTTGTAGCCGTCCACCAGTTCACTGAGCTGCGCTAGCTGCATCTGTCGATCGCCAGACAGCAGCATCCAGAGGTCCTGAATCGCCGGACCGATCATCGTGTCATCGAAATCCACGAAATGCGGTGTGTCATCACGCCACAACACGTTGCCCATGTGACAGTCACCGTGAATACGAATCTGCGCGGGTGTAGCCGTTGCCTTGAAGATGGCATGAATGCGGTTTATGAGGTCCTCAGCCAGGGAGCTGTAGGCCTTGCGCAGGTCCGAGGGAAGGAAATCATTTTCCAGCAGGAAAGCGACACAGTCTTCCGCAAACCAACCGATGGTCATCCTGTGGCGGTGGCAAAAGAGCTTTGCCGCACCCGCCTTGTGCAGCCTGCCGATAAAGCGGCCCATGATCAGCAGGTTGTCGAGGCTGAGATCGGGGCTGCGACCTCCCCGGCGCGAGAACAACGCAAAGTGGAAGCCGGCAAAATTACTGACAGTGCTTTCACCCTGGCTGAGTGGCGGCACCACCGGAATATCCAGGTCGGCCAGTTCCCGAGTAAAGGCATGTTCCTCGAGGATCTGATCTAGGCTCCAACGGCCAGGCCTGTAGAATTTGACGATAATCGGATCGCCGTCCTCGACACCTACCTGGTAAACCCGGTTTTCGTAACTGTTCAGCGCCAGGATTCGGGCATCGGACAGGATGCCCGTGCTTTCCACGGCATCAATGACGACATCTGGGGTAAGGCTGGCAAAGGGATGGGGATCAGACAAACAGGACTCCGGTACGGTAAGTACAATGTGCCTATGGTAGCACGGGAGTCAGGTGCACCCTGTTGGTGGCAAAAACAAAACGCCCCGGGTGGGATGCCCGGGGCGCTCTGGCGAGAAACGAACTTTGGGTTGTTATTAGAGAACGAAATGGTCGGTAGCGATTCCGATCGTATCGAGCTCCGCACCCATGATATCGGCTATACCGAGCAGCAGGTTGGAAGTCGGTTCGTCTTCCTTTGCTTGAATATGGCGATTGCCTTGCAGGCGGCCACCGGCGCCACCTAACAGCAAGGCCGGTACGTTGTGCCTGTCATGCACTACACCATTACTCATACCAGCACCAAAGTACAGAAGCGTTGAATCTAGCAGATTACCGTCAGCTTCCGGTGTGTTGTACAGCTTGTCAACAAACTGGGCGAACTTCTGCATCTGGTAGTTGGTGATCATGGAGTACTTGGCAATGCTTTCTTCCGTGTTCTTGTGGTGAGACACATTATGATGCGGCTCATTAATGCCGATATGAGCATAGCTGCGGCCGGTTGCCTCATGGCCGGTCATAAAGGTGAATACACGTGTCATGTCTCCCTGGAACGCGAGATGCATCAGGTCGTAGGTCAGTGTCATGTGCTCGTCGAAGTCCTCCGGTATACCGACAGGACCCCCGGTGGTGTTTGCAATTACTCCAGAGCGGGTAGATAACTTCTGTATCTGGTCATCAATACGATGAATGTTTGTTAGGTATTCATCAAGCAGTGCACGGTCACCTGCACCAAGCATACGGTCAAGGCGCTTGGATTCATCGAGTATCGAGTCGAGCATGCTCTGCTTCGTGGCCAGTCTGCGCAGTCGCTGCTCAGCCGTACCTGGGTCGCCGAACATGCGTTCAAAGGTGACCTGCGGACTGATTGCTACAGGCAGCGGGCTTTCATCGTCGTACCAGGCCATGGTATTGAAGAACAGGCACGGATAGTTGTCACAGGCGCCTGCAGAGGTACCCATATCTTCTGTACCCACTTCCAAAGAACGCAACGGAGTATCACCCGCGATCGCATCGGCGATGTACTGGTCGACGGATTTTTTCGACCTCAGCTGATTGAAGTTGCCGTTTTCACTCAGGGGTCCGGCGCCGTTCAGGAAGGCAGAGCTCGCTCCCATGTGAATGCCACCCATATCCTGTGCGCCTTCGGGTGATTTCATGCGACTGATTGTGGTTACGTAATCGCGGAACTTCTCGACCGGTTTCATGACCTTCTTGAATTCAAAGTCCTTACCAACCTTCTCCGGATGCCAGTCAGCCGGGTATATACCATTAGGTACGTAGACTGAGCCAAAGCGTAGTCTCTGGCCAGCGGCAGTCTGTGACTGGGCGGTAGCGGCGGGCACCATAGCATCGAGTAAGGGTAGAGAAACAGCAAGTCCAGCTCCCCTTAAAAGTGTGCGCCTACTTAGATGCTTTTTAGATATAAACATTTCTTCATTCCCCCGTTGCAGCTATGGTGTTTATCATAGACGCAGAACTGTTTGTCCGCATCAAGAAAGGATAGCTCTCTATGATGCCCAATACAATCGAAATCAATGTGTAGTTGTGCTCCGCAGCATTTCTAACGATACTCCTAACCACAGGCATGTCCTTGGGATCTAGGCCCCTGCCCAGGGCGTAAACGAGCATCTTCTCTGTCACTGTGGTCGCAAACAGCTCCGGATCCCTTAGTAGAGCCTCTCTCAGGGCTTGCGGCCCGTCCACCGGGGAGCCATCCAGAAGTATTCCAGTGGTATCAATATTCAGTCCATCTTTGGTCAGGCTGCGCCAGGAACCGTCTACATCGTAGTTTTCCAGAGCAAAGCCGACAGGATCGATCACGTTGTGACATACGGCACAGGCCGGATCACTGCGGTGGCGCTCGAGTTGTTCACGGACGGTGGATGGTCTGTCAGGTGGCGCACTCGCCTCCAGTGCGGGTACGTTGGCCGGCGCTGCCGGGGGTGGGTTGTTCCAAAACTCGGTCAGCACGAACTTGCCCCGCATGATCGGAGAGGTTCGGCTTGAAGCTGAAGTAATAGCCAACAGGCTGCCATGACCAAACAGGCCGTATCGGGCCGGATCGGTATGCTCGACACGACGGAAACGCGGACCATAGACACCCTCGATACCGTAATGACGTGCCAAGCGTTCGTTTACAAAAGTGTAGTTGGCGCTAATCAACTCATGGACTGGGCGGTTTTCCCGCAATACATGGGCGAAGAGCATTTCGGTCTCCTGCCGGAAAGCCTGGCGCAGGTTGTCGTCAAAATCCGGGAACATAAGCAGGTCTGGTCGGGCCATCTTGTCGAGGTTACGTAACTGCAACCACTGGCCGACGAAATTGTCCACGAAGGAATCGGAACGGGAATCCATCAGCATACGGCGGACCTGTTCATTTCTTACATCCGGGTCTTCGATGCCACCGTTTTCCGCCAGTTCAAGCAGTTCTTCATCCGGCGCAGAGGACCAGAGGAAGAAGGATAGGCGCGAGGCCAAGGCGATTCCGTCAACCGCACTGTCGGAACCTGGTGATGCGTCATCGGCGTCGGTCTCGACACGGAAGAGGAAGAAAGGGCTTACGATCAGGCGGGCGACGGCTGACCTGACACCCTCGTCGAAATTGCCGCCATTGGCACGCTCATCTTCATAGAAAGCCAGTGGCGCCGAAATGTCGGCATCGGTGATAGGACGCCGGAAGGCCTTACGCGCCAGGTTCTTGAGAATATCGCGCGCGCATGCATCTTCCTCTACAGTAGATTCAGGCCGACATACGAGAATCTGGTCACGCGTAACCGTTTCACTCACACCACTCGCATTGTAGGGACCCGATACCATGGCTTCTTCTAGGCGAGGCATACCTGAAGGATTGTGGATCTCCAGGGAGTCGCGCATGGATGGCTGCCAAGAGTTCTGCTCGGCGGCGACCCGTTCACGCCAGGTAAAAATTACTTCGTGGGGGCCCGCTGTGACCGGAATACGTGGTGATGTCAGCTTCTCATTGACGATAGGAATCACGTCATTGAACTCCTTAACGCTGATCTCGTGCTGATCGGTACCACCTACCTCACTGGAATAGACGATCTCGCCGTCTATGTAGACCAGGAATTCGTGGGGCTTGTCATGGCCTTCGATGCCAAAATAGCCTTCAGCCACTCCCTGCAGCGGACGTGCGGAGAAGATGTATTCACCATCGGCCGGAAAATAATGTTTGGCGCTTACACCGCCACGGGTCCCTAAGGGGAAACCCCTCAAGTGTTTTTCCTGGCTAGTATCAAAAGGAATGTTATAGGTGGTAGTGCTTTCGGCTGCCTCCTCATTGCCAAGTGCAAGGTCGGCTACCCGCAATCCAACCGTCATGTAGCGGTCGAGGAGCATGGGCGAGGTCCGCAGCAATTCGGCAATGTTGTCGAACCCAAAATCGCCACCATCGCTGGGCAGCAGCTCTGACAGGTCGATATCCACGCCGAGCAGGTCGCGGATGGCATTGGCGTATTCAGCCCTGTTCAGGCGGTGAATAGTAGTGGTGCCGGCATATGGATCTGCGATGGCCGCCGCATCCAGAGTTTGTTCCAGGGCACTTACGAAACGAGCACGCTCCTCTCGACTGGGCTGGGGCTGATCGCGTGGTGGCATGGCGCTGATCTTAAGTTTGCGCAGGACTTCTTCAAAGATGCCAGCGTTGTCATGGATATCCTGGGGCCCGAGTCCCTCGAGAGCGAGACCGCCCCTAAATTCATCGAAGCTGTGACACTCCATGCAATACTTGTCGAACAAGGACCACTGATCCTCCAGCCCGAAGTCCTGTGCATTCACTATCTGTGCTGCACCGATAGCCGCGGCTAGGCCCGCACCGGTCACAAATACCCACTTCTTCATAAACGTCATTCCCCTCTGTCCACCGTTATTTGTCCTGCTTCATTTATTTTTTCTTACAGGATGTAAACGCAGACGTCGTTTCCCCAAACTATCGGTTACTTTCCAGCCAAATCTTTCAGAATCGCCACGATTTCCACCGGCTGCGCTGGCGGCGGCTCAAAATAGAATCCTGGCCGCGGCGTGGGCGGGCTCATGTCCTCGGCCGCTTCCAGCGGCGTCTTGTCCTTGTTGTTCTTCGCATCCATGGCGGCACCATGGGCGACCAGGTCGCGCACGATATCCGGCTGCAGTGCGTTGACCGCCACATGCAGAGCCGTTGTTGCATCCGGCCCCGGGACGTTCACATTGGCGCCGGCTGCCAGCAGCAGTTTAACGGCACCCACCGGATCGCGTACGCCCTCCTCACGGAAATCCGGAGGACCATTGCGCAGGTCATTGGGACCACCTGATACACCTACGCCCTTGCCGCCAGTAATCGCCATCATCAGGGCGGAGCGGCTGACGACTTCTTCCTCGCCATCGATACCTACAGGGCGGGTTTCCGAGGCCGGCTTCCAGTTTGGGTCGGCACCATGGGCCAGCATCAGTTCCATACCTGCCAGGTCCGCAGCTTTAGCAGCGCGGTAAAACGGCGTGGAATCGACCTTGATATCGCAGCACATGGACGTGTTGTGCATCTGCATCTGCATCGGTTTGTTTGGATCGGCACCAGCGTCCAGCAGCATCCGGGTGAGGTCTATCGCACTAAGTGCGTTATGGTGATCCCAGCGGTAAATCGTTCCGTCGTGGGCGCGCCAGTCAGTAGTAGCATCACGCATCTCAGTAATATAGAAGAGAGACCCGTCATTGGCATCGGCACCCATCTTCAACAATTGCGCTGCAGTGTCAAAGCGGTCATTGACGATGGCGAGCATCATCGGCGTTGAATCATCACCATTCCTGATATTGATATCGGCACCCCTGTCGATGAGCAGGCTCATCATGGCTTCGTCGCCATTGCGTGCCGCCCAATGCAGTGCTGCGAAACCGCCAGACGGGAAGTCGGCATTTTTACGTTCGGTCAGGCTGTTAACCCGAGCGCGCATATCGGGGTTTGCGCCGACATCGAGCAGGGCTATGACCATGTCCAGGTGACCTTCCGCGGCTGCCCACATCAGGGCAGTCTGGTCCTCGAACGGCTCGGTGGCATTGGGGTTGGCACCGGCATCGAGTAAGAGCTTCACCGCGTCAACATTACCAGAGCGTGCAGCGGCCATGAGGTACGGCTCTGTCATGAACCCCTGCTGGTTCATGCTGGCACCACTGTCAAGCAGGGCAGCGATGATCCCGGCGTCGCCGTTACGGCTTGCCTGCAAGAGAGGAGTTATATCCAACTTGTTCGGAATATTTGGGTTGGCACCGGCTTCGAGCAGGAGCTTAACGAGATCGTGTGACATGTTATAGACGGCCCACAACAACGGTGTGGTGCCGTCTGGCTCGGGCAGGTTAATATCGGCACCGGCATCGATGAATTGACGCGCCTCATCTAGGTCGTCCATGCGTGCAGATGACGCCAGTGTGCCAGAAGCAACGGCTGTCTGGGCAAACCAGACCGTGGCGAGCGCCACTATGGCCATGGATATTGCCCCTGAAATATTACTCTTATTTAAGCCCCTCATACGTTATCCCCCAATGTTTAATACGGCCTCTGACGATGCTATGGCTTGCGTCGCGATCATTTCCCTATAAAAGACAAGAAAATGTGTCGAAAGCCAGAACGTCCGCAATACTGCAGCAGGTAACGAATCGAAATTGCTAATGCGAATTATGCGACTTTAGGTACACCCAAAGTCATTGCGAATAATGCCACAGGAGCATGGCAGACTTAAAGCCCCGCATGCATATTGGTATCACAATATATGTGATTGATTTTTATATATTTTGTTTTGTTGCACGGGCCTGATCAGTGCCCGAAAAAGCCGCCCGAAGCTTAGGAGATGGCCGGCAAGTCACGAAAGCGGGGTTTTGCCAGCAGGAACTGCCCGGTATGGATGACCCTTTCGCGGAAGCCGCCCTCGCAAAAACACAGGTAGTATTCCCACATGCGTATAAAGATCTCATCGCAACCAAGCGCCCGTACCTCATCGATCGAGCGCCAGAAATTCTCGCGCCATTGCCTCAGGGTTTTCGCGTAATCCAAGGTGATATCTTGCATACCGATGAGCTGCATATCAGTTTGCGTGGCCACCTTGTCGGCAATCACTGCATTCGACGGCAGCTGGCCGCCCGGAAAGATGTAGCGTTTAATGAAGTCGATACTGCGCGCGGATTGCTCGAACCGCTGGTCTGAAATCGTGATGGCCTGAATCAGCATGAGACCATCCTCTTTCAGCAGCCCGTTGCAGGTGGCGAAATAAGTATCGTAATACTTCACGCCTACCGCCTCGATCATTTCCACTGACACAAGCTTGTCATAAAGTCCATCGAGTTCCCGGTAGTCTTTTTCAAGCAGCGTAATAAGGTCTTCCAGACCCTCGCGTTTCACCCACTCTATGGCATGGACATACTGTTCATGAGAAATGGTTGTCGTGGTTACCCGACAGCCATAGTGTTTCGCGGCATGGATCGCCAGACCTCCCCACCCAGTGCCTATTTCAAGCAAGTGATCCGTTGGCTTCAGTTGTAGGCGTTTACAGATATTATCGAATTTGTTGAGCGAGGCGGTGTGAAGGGAATCTTCAGATGTCCGGAAGATTCCTGAGGAATATGCCATGGTTGGATCGAGGAACAGGGAGAAAAAGTCGTTGCTGAGATCATAATGGGCCGAAATATTGCGCCGAGAGCCCACGGTCGAGTTAGCCCTGAAGGCATGGAACAGGCGGCCCGCCAACTTTCGCCACAAGGGCTGCTTCCTGCCCATGGCATCCAGCGTCTGCATGTTCAGAACGAACAGGCGCACCACTTCGAGCAGGTCAGGAGTTTCCCAGTACCCCAGCATGTATGCCTCACCGGCACCCGTGGAGCCATCACGAATAACTGTGGACCAAGCCTCCGGGCGGTTGATATGAATGACGGCCCTCACCGTGTCATCCTCGCGATTGCCAAAGTGAGTGACCTTGCCCTTTTCTTCGAGTACCAGGCAACCAATGCTTAACCGGCCAAGCATGGCGTGCACGGCGCGGCGGGCGATTTCTGTCATGGTGATGGAGGGTAAAACTGACTTGGACTGGCTGACTGCGGTAATTCTCACTTCAAGTTCCTCTCTTTACTTTTGACTTCTTCTTCATTCACTGCTTATTTGCTTCTGCTGGCTAATACTTGGCTTTCATCAACTGCGGCTTCGCGCCTGCGTCGGGGATGCGGATGAAACGGTATCTTCTTCCACCACAGGCGCAGTGCCTGCCAGTAAATTCCCCAGACCACCTTCAGCGTCATGACCGGATAAGCCGCCAGGATACGATTAAGGGCCGCCGACGTGATTTCCCGGCGCTTCAAGTGCATGGCGGCGTTGAACTCACGACAGCCTTGCCGATGATTTTCCATGTATACCGAAAGTTGAACACCGGGCTTGTTGCTCCGCCAGTGATATATCATGTCCATGGGCATGAAGGGTGAAACGTGGTGATTCTTGCTGAAAGTAGCCTGGGTCGGAGCCTCGCCGGACGCCGCAGGTATCACATAGCTGTGCCTTTCCCGCCATGGGGTGTTGGTGACTTCCGCCACAATATACTGCAATTCGCCCAGTTCATTGAAACAGTAATAATTGGTAATAGGGTTGATGATTACCCCGAAGTAGCGCAGGTTCGTCAGCATCCGTACCGCGCCGGCCGGGTATTCTCCGGTTTCCTCCAGCACTCGCCGTTTGACGGCTTCGTGCAACGGCTCACGGGGATCACCGAGGTAATCCTCTCGCCGAAAACTTGCCGGGCTGAAGCGGCTGGTCGACCACAGACGGCTTTCGGCCAGTACATCATCGATTTCTGCCAGGTCCAGGTACATCATGAACACGCGGTAGCGAAAGCGGTGACGTGAAGGACGAAATCGGCAGTGGCTGACGTACCCTTCGTAGATGCCGCTGGCAAACCGATGTTGTGAAGCCCTGCCCTTCGGCATCAAACCGCCTCGGCCAGCATAACCGGTGCTGAACCGTCCACCTTCAGGCTCTCGATGCCTTGCGCGACCCGCAGTGCACTCCAGACGCCATCCTCATGGAAGCCATTGCGCCAGTAAGCGCCACAGAACCAGGTATTTTTGTTGCCGTTGATTTCATGCCAGCGCTGCTGGGCCATGACGCCTTCCTCGGTGAAAACCGGGTGGTCGTATTCGTATTCGCCGATGATGCTGGCGGGATCGATGGCCCCGGTCTGGTTAAGGGTAACGCAGAATGTATCGTCCGACTCGATGCCCTGCAAGATGTTCATGTTGTAGGTTAGCGTGGGCTCCACCATTTCAACGCCTTTCATGGCCACGTTCCAGCTCGACCAGCACTTGCGGTTTTTCGGCAGCAGGCTGGCATCGGTATGCAGCACCACCTGGTTGCGGTTATAGGGGATGGCACCCAGTATGGTTTTTTCCATGTCGCTGGCGTCGGCCAGCAGGCGCAGGGCCTGGTCACTGTGGCATGCAAAGATGACCTGGTCATAGGTAGCGGTGAAACGCTCGCTCTCTACGAGCACAGAACCCCCGCCCGCGAGCTGTTCCACACGCGAGACGCTCTTTACCGGGTTGCCCAGTTCGATGCCTTCGCGGTAGCTGGCGGTCAGTGGCGCGATATAACTGCGTGACCCGCTACAGATGACCCGCCACTGGGGCCGATTGCGGATGTTGAGCAGGCCATGGTTGTGAAAGAAACGGACAAAGAAGCGCAGTGGAAACCTGAGCATGCCATCAGTGCCGGAAGACCAGATCGCCGCGCCCATGGGTAACAGGTACAAATCCCTGAATGACGCAGGATAGCGATAATAATCGAGGTACTCACCTAGACACATCGATTCGCAGTGCGGATTTTCCGCCAAATGTTTCGTGGCCTGGGCGTTGAAGCGCAGGATGCCATTCAACAGCGATAGGAAGCGCGGCGATACCAGGTTACGACGCTGGGCAAACAACGCGTCGATTCCGCTGCCGGCATACTCGATGCCGCTTTCACGGTCACTGACACTGAAACTCATGCGGGTTGGCTGGCTCTTCACATCCAGCTTATCCATCAGGCGAATGAACTCGGGATAGGTCCAGTCGTTGAAAACGATGAAGCCGGTGTCGATGGCATAATCCCTGCCCTTGTGACGGACATCAATAGTGGCCGTATGACCACCTAGTACCTTGCCTGCCTCAAACAGGGTTATGTCATGGTCAGGCGCCAGGTAATGCGCGGCCGCCATGCCCGAAATGCCACTGCCGATAACTGCAATCTTCATGAACCTGCTCCTGCATTACGGCTCAGCCGCGGGGAAATAACCGAATACCAGAGGCCAGGAAACCAGGACATCGCCCTCAGTAGCCAATGCAGGCGCAACGGAAAAACGATGTCGTAGGGGCGGCGTTTTGCCTTCTGAAGGATGATTGTCGCGGCCTGTTCGGCGGACATCAAGAAAGGCATGGGAAAATCATTGCGGTCAGTCATCGGTGTGCTGACAAAGCCCGGGTGCACAACGGTGACATCGACCCGGCCGGCGAGATCGGTGCGAAGCGCATCGAGGAAATAACCCATGGCTGCCTTGGATGCGCCGTAAGCCTCAGCGCGCGGAAAGCCGATATAGCTGCTCATGCTGCCGACACCGATAATATGGGGACGTTCGCCTTTGTCAGAGTCAGCCTGGCGGTTCATGAACGGCAATGCGGCGATGCAGGTGTTCACTACGCCGAAGTAGTTGGTGTCGGTCACGCGACGGATGGTGCCGATGTTCAGAGCCGGCATGTCAATATATTCACAGATGCCTGCGCAAAGAATGACGGTATCTAGATGCTTTACATTATGAGCGGCAAGAACGCTGGCCATTTCCCGGTCATCGGCGACATCACAGGGGATGGGGACAACGTCACCACCAAGGCTCCCAGCCAGCGTTTCCAGCTTCTCGCGGTCCCGGCCACTGACATAAACACGGTGACCCGCGTTAGACAGCCTGGCAGCCAGGGCCCTGCCGATGCCTGAAGCGGCACCGGTAATCCAATAATGGTGCTTGGGTTTGGCAGTCATTCAGCTGGCTTGTTCCGCCAGACGGTTTTTCAGTGAGCGGGTAATGCCGCCGAGAAGGGGCAGGTGTTCATATACCAGGGCGCCGAGGTCGTAACTATCCTCATGATAATAGACCCTGGAAGTGAACTTGAGGCAGGACATGCCGCGCACCGTAATGACTTCACCACCACGGATGCGCTTGTTGGCAAACTCCATTTCCCAGGTAAGATAGGCACTATTGTCTCCTATCAGGACATCCTGATAGCGAATGCGGTAGTGAATCAGATTCTTCGCCATCTTTTTCATGTAGCTTTTCAAGGACAGGATGCCCTCCACCCTGTGGATGGGATCAACGAATTCCACGTCCTGGGTATACAGGCCATCGAGACCAGAAATTCGGTCAGCGCTGAAATTTTCGTAGAATCCCATCAGGTTGCTAACAACCCTGTTGCCCTTGGAGTCTATGGCTGCGTTCATAATTTTATTTACAGATTAGGAAGTTATCGCCAGAATTGACGATATATACGCACTTCCCGAACAATCAGATCAGCCCTGAAAGAAGGTTACAAAAATTCATGCGTTTGTTGATCTGCACATTGAAAACCTCCGTATTAGATGGCAAGAACCCATTGAGTAGATGGGGTTTGTCAATTGATACGGGACCAAAGCTTGGCCGCAGTCAGCAAGCACAGTGTAGGTAAACAGATCGTGGATGCCTCGATGCAGGAATGGTCTGAATGCTTGGTTAGGGTGGGACGTGATGGCGACCGTGTTGCCTTTCGACGTCTTTTTGACAAGTTCTCCCCCCTGATCAAGGCCTTTGCCGGGCGCCAATTGTCCGGCGAACTGCAGGACGGTATGGCCGAAGAGCTGGTGCAGGAAACTATGATAAAAGTGTGGCAGAAGTCTGAATCCTTCGACCCGAAAAAGGCTAATGCCAGCACCTGGATTTTTACGATCGCCAGGAACACTCGTATCGACCTGCTGCGGAAAAATATCCGTCATCAGTCGAACCGCATAGCCAATGACCAGGCGGAGGATGGTTTCGATGTCGAGGACATCTGGGTGGAAAACGAGGACGAGGATGTATTCAACCAGTTGGCGATGCAACGGACCGCGGAAATGCTGCATGAAACTATGAAGGACCTGCCCGAAGATCAGTCCTTTATCCTAAAAAAAGTGTACTTAGAGGACAAGTCTCACAGCGAAATTGCCGAAGAACTGTCATTACCCCTGGGTACGGTGAAATCACGCGTGCGCCTGGCGCTGAGCAAGTTGCGCCTGAGCGTGGAAAGATAGGCACAGAACATAGCAATGGTTAAATATCATCCCGATACAAGGTTCCTGACAGATTATGTCGCAGGCTCACTGCCTGAATCGCAGGCATTGTGCGTAACCGCTCACCTGCACTACTGCCCGGCCTGCCGGGTGAAGGTCGGCGAGCTTACCGAGCTGGGTACCGCCCTGTTCGTTGAACAGCAACCAGAGGAGACAACCGCGAACAGTTTTGAACGCACCATGGCCATTATCGATGCCGGTGCTGGGAGCCAAAAACAGGGTGAGGCCAGACCGAAGCGATACGGCAAGGGTGACGACATGCCCGCGGTAATAAGGAAACTGATCAAGGGCAACCTGGAAACTCTGTCGTGGCACAATATCGGCAAGGCATTCCGTTTCGCCAGCATCCAAATGGGTGATAAGACGCGGGAAACTTCACTGATGCATATCAGGGCTGGTGGTAAACTGCCGAAACACCATCATGGCGGTGAGGAGATCACCGTAGTGCTCAAGGGCAGCTTCTCCGACCAGGAGGACCGCTACCACGTGGGCGATTACATCGTCAGGACCAAAGGTGAAACCCATACACCGGTCGCCTCACAGGACGAGGATTGCCTGTGCCTGGCCACGCTCGATGCACCTATCGTGATGAATAACTGGTTCTACCGGCTGTTGACACCTTTCCTGGGCAAGCCCTCCACCTCCTGATTCTGCTATATATTCCCTCTTCGCTTACTCGCTGCGTCTTTATAATATAAAGGGCCACTGGGTTATCCTGCCCCTTTCTGTCTTAACATGAATTCCAATGCGAATGGACAATAAAGCGCTGTAAATTGCTGGCCTGGCCTTGAAAATTTAAAGCGTGATGACCTGGATTAGGCCCGGCGCAAACTTGGCTCGGTACTACAATTCTGCAAACAGACTTAACAGCAGGTCTAAGCACACCTCAATGGCAGGCTCCAGGCTGCTGGCTATGAAGAGCAACTTGCCAGCCCAAGTTTCCGCCAGTCACTCGAATTACTGAGCGGGCGCAAGCGAATTTATCAACAACAGCCTCGCTTCTTCCTATTCCCCGAACTGCCTACCATCCAGTTCTTAACTCCCAAAACCTTTCCCTGCCTGCACTGTTATGGCACGCTCACCACGCACAATTTTGAAACATAAACAGCGCCTTTCGCTTTCTGGTGGTGCAATTTTTGGCTACAAGCCTTCTTGCTGTTATTTCAGAAACCATTGCAAAAACCGGGACTTATTTGGTTTTTGAACACCTTGGCACTTTCCTTGCAGAGCCCTAAACACAAAAGTCATTCGCCAGTTTTCAGCAACCGCCAATAGCAGAAAGACAAGCAAGAATTATTATCGTGTCTAAACTGAAAAAAGAAGCCATCGTTGTTATCGGTAACGGTATGGTAGGCCACCGATTCATTGAGTATATGCTGGACTCCGGAAAAGCCGACCAGTATGCCATCACCACCTACTCCGAAGAGCCGCGTCTGGCATATGACCGCGTACATCTGAGTGAATATTTCAAGGAAGGGGTTAAACCTGGAGACCTGGCCCTGACCAACCGGGACTATTACCGCGAGCATGGCGTCGAGTTTGTACTAGACGACAAAGTAGTGGACATCGACAAGGTCACCAAAACCATCACCACCCAGAGCGGTCGCACCAAAGCCTATGACAAGCTGGTGTTTGCTACCGGCTCCTATCCCTTTGTTCCCCCTATTCCCGGCAAAGAAAGTGAACATTGTCTCGTGTACCGGACAATCGATGATCTCGGCCGGATCAAGGTATCCGGAAGCCAGAGCAAGGTCGGTGTCGTGGTCGGTGGCGGCCTGTTGGGCTTGGAAGCAGCCAATGCCATCAAAAGCATGGGGTTGGAAACCCATGTGGTGGAATTTGCCCCGCGCCTGATGGCGGTACAGCTGGATGATGGCGGCTCCAAACTGCTAAGGCGCAAGATTGAAAGCCTGGGTGTGAGTGTCCACACCAGCAAGAACACGGTGGAAATCATCAAGGGTGAAACCTGCCGCTACCGCATGGTCTTTGCTGACGGCAGCCATCTTGAAACAGACATGATCGTGTTCTCCGCCGGCATCCGCCCCCGGGACGACCTGGCCGCCAAATGTGAAATCGGCCTGGGTCATCGCGGCGGCATCGCCATCAATGACAACTGCAAAACGTCTGAAAAAGATATCTATGCCATCGGCGAATGCGCCTGCTGGAGAGGCCAGGTGTTTGGCCTGGTCGCCCCTGGCTACCAGATGGCCAAGGTGGCCGTTTCCCAGATTACCGGTGGTGATGACCAGTTCACCGGCGCTGACATGAGCACCAAGCTGAAGCTGCTGGGCGTGGATGTAGCCAGTATAGGTGATTCCACCGCAAGAACTGCAGGTGCCCGAGTCTATTCCTATAACGATGATTTCAGTGAAGAATACAAGAGCCTGGTGGTGTCCGAAGACGGCAAAAAGCTTCTGGGCGCCGTGCTGGTAGGAGATGTGGAAGCCTATGGCAACCTGCAGCAGTTGATGCTCAATGCCATCGACCTGCCCGAAAACCCGCAGGCCATGATTCTGCCAGCCATCGAAGGCGGCAGTATTGGTATCGGAGTGGATGCCTTGCCAGACACGGCCCAGATCTGTTCCTGCTACGATGTCAGCAAGGGTGATATCTGCTCCGCCGTGGCAAATGGTGCGATGAGCATCGGTGATTTGAAAGCGGCAACCAAAGCATCTACTGGCTGTGGTGGTTGCGCTGCACTGCTCAAAAATGTTCTGGACAGTGAGCTCACCAAGCTCGGCGTGGAAGTCAGTAATCATCTGTGCGAACACTTCCCCCATTCCCGCCAGGAGCTGGTAGACATCATCCGTGTCAGGAAGATCAAAACCTTTGATGACCTGATCAAGGAATGTGGTTCTGGATTAGGCTGTGACATCTGCAAGCCCACCGTGAGTGGAATTCTGGCTACTTTCTGGAATGACTACGTGCTTGAGCCAGCGCATGTCGGCCTGCAGGATTCCAACGATCATTACCTGGGCAACATCCAGAAAGATGGGACATATTCTATTGTGCCCAGAATAGCCGGTGGCGAAATCACGCCTGACAAACTTATTGTTCTTGGTGAGGTTGCCCGTGATTATGATTTGTACACCAAAATTACCGGTGGCCAGCGCGTAGACCTGTTTGGTGCCCGCGTTGATCAGCTGCCGGAAATCTGGGCGCGCCTGATTGATGCCGGTTTTGAAACCGGTCATGCCTATGGCAAATCAGTGCGTACCGTTAAATCCTGTGTCGGCAGCACCTGGTGTCGTTATGGAGTGGATGACAGTGTCGGTTTCGCCATCGAACTGGAAAACCGCTACAAGGGCCTGCGCTCTCCGCACAAACTCAAATTTGCCGTGTCCGGCTGTACCCGGGAATGTGCAGAAGCCCAGTCCAAGGATGTCGGCGTCATTGCCACAGAATCCGGCTGGAACCTGTATGTCTGCGGCAACGGTGGAATGCGGCCGCGCCATGCTGACCTGCTGGCGTCAGGCATCGACAAGGACACCCTGATCAAATACGTAGACCGTTTCCTGATGTTCTACTGTCGCACAGCCGACCGCCTGCAACGCACATCGGTCTGGCTGGAAAACCTTGAGGGCGGACTGGAATATCTCAAACAGGTCGTGATCGATGACAAACTTGATCTGGCCAGTGAACTGGAAAATGACATGGCCAACGTCATTGCCACCTATCAGTGCGAATGGAAAACCACCATCGAGAATCCGGAGCATGTCAGACGGTTCAGGCAGTTCGTCAATTCACCTGCCACCGATGACAACCTGGGATACGTGAAAGAACGGGGACAACGACGTCCCGCCACCCCTGAAGAAAAACTGGAACTGATCGAGGCTGCCAATGTCTAGTGTCACTGTTGAATCCATTCCTGCTGTCGACAACGACTGGCTAACTGTTTGTTTACAGGAAGACCTCGTCCCCGGCTCCGGTGTGTGTGTGCTTTTCGAAAACAAACAGGTGGCCCTGTTCTATGTGGGCAAACCCCTGTCCCTGTACGCCATCGCCAATTACGATCCTTTCAGCCAGGCAAACGTTCTGAGTCGAGGCATTGTCGGATCACTGAAGGATCAGCTCGTGGTAGCCTCACCCATTTTCAAGCAGCACTTCAACCTGCAATCAGGTGACTGTCTTGAAGACGACACCATCAGTGTGGACGTGTTCCCCGCACGAATTCAAGGCAACCATGTCCAGATGCTCCACGAGAGCTGACGTATTTTTTCTTTATTAAGCACGTTCCGAATAACAGACTCCTCACACGAATTCAGGCAGTAACCAGCAGGCAGTCATGAAAAGCGCAAACCATGAAGTTCTCCGTATCATGCTGGTTGACGAACAGCCGGAACGCGCAACAGGATTTTTAGTTTTTAAAAAAATCAAGACTTAACCCCATGAAATCTTATCTCACCAGACACCTCACCTGCGCCCTTCTGATTGGCGGCAGTGCCCTGAGCTCACCCCTGTATGCCCAGTCGCTCACTGAGGCCATTACCGGTGGCAAGGTAGCCGGTAATTTCCGCCTGCGCTATGAAGGTGTTGAGCAGGACAATGTTGTTCAGGATGCCGATGCCCTGACGCTGCGGTCCATGCTCAACTACACCACCGGCACATTTGAAGGCTTCTCCGCCACACTGGAAATGGAGAATGTCCGCACGGTACTTGGTGTTACCGATTACACCGTAGGCCCAACCGGATTCAACCCGGGGCTCTACTCCGTGATTGCCGATCCTGAAACCACGGAAGTTAACCAGGGCTACCTGCAATACAGTAACAGCGGTTTCACCGCCAAGCTGGGCAGACAGGTGATCAACCTGGATAACCAGCGCTTTGTCGGTGCCGTCGGCTGGCGCCAGGACTGGCAGGTTTATGACGCCCTGAGTGCCAAATACACGGTCAATGACAAACTCAACCTGAGCTACTACTACCTGGATACCCGCGAGCGTATTTTTGCCCAGGATGCCGACCTGGACAGCTCTGACCACCTGTTTCATGCCAGTTATAAACTGCCATCAGCGACACTGACCGGTTATGCCTACCTGCTGGAACTCGATGATCTGCCGGTATCCAACTCGCTGGATACTTACGGGATCAGGTTGAATGGGACAGCCAAGGTTGGCGAGATGAATGCCTCCTACATTGCTGAATTTGCCACCCAGGAATCCAAAACCGGCGCTACCAGTTTTGATGCCGACTACCTGATGCTTGAGGGCGGCCTGACCTTCAGTCCGGTGACAGCAAAACTCGGCTATGAGGTGCTGGGCTCTGACGGTGGCAGTTACGGATTTTCTACCCCCCTGGCTACCCTGCATGCGTTCAATGGCTGGGCCGACCTGTTCCTGGGGACACCTGCCCAGGGCATTGAAGACATATACCTGAACCTGAGCGGCAAGGTACTGGGTGGCACGCTGACCGCTGTTTATCACGAATTCGATGCCGAAGATTCCACGCCGGGTATCAGCGATCTGGGCAGTGAAATCGACATCCAGTATGTCAAACCCCTGTCCAAGAATAACACAGTAGGGCTGAAATTTGCCGACTATAGCCAGGGCGACCTGCCGTTGCCGGACACCCAAAAACTCTGGCTCTGGTTCCAGGCCAGCTTTTGATCTGCATAGCAAGAATCATCAAATAAATATCTAACAGAGAGAGCGATTATGTCATATATAGAACCTTCAGAGTTTGTAACCAAAATGGTGGACTCCGGTGAGTCCAAGATACACATGTCTACCAAGGACACGTTCATCAGGGCATACATGGCCGGTGCGACCCTGGCATTGGCGGCTGTCTTTGCCATCACAGTCGCCACCAACTCCGGTTCAGCCATACTGGGCGCGTGTCTGTTTCCAGTTGGCTTCATTATGCTTTATTTAATGAAGTTCGATCTTCTTACAGGTGTGTTTACCCTTGTACCCTTATCTGTCATTGATAAACGGCCTGGTGCGAATATTCAGCAGGTACTTCGAAACTGGGGGCTGGTCTTTGTAGGCAATTTTGCTGGCGCGCTCACGGTAGCCTTCTTCATGTCGTTCATTCTGACTTATGGATACCACACAGATGGAGGCCCTATTGCTGCAAAAGTTGGCAGTATTGGTGAGTCACGTACCCTGGGCTACCAGGCTTATGGCCTCGCCGGCTGGTTTACCATTTTCATTCGCGGCATGCTGTGCAACTGGATGGTATCCATGGGTGTTGTTGGAGCAATGATCTCTTCCTCAGCGACCGGTAAAATGTTCGCCATGTGGATGCCCATCATGCTGTTCTTCTTCATGGGTTTCGAGCATTCCATCGTCAACATGTTTCTGTTTCCATTCTCCATGATCATGGGCGGCGGATTTACCTTTACCGACTACCTGATCTGGAATGAAATACCGACAGTACTTGGCAATCTTGTAGGCGGATTCCTGCTGGTTGGACTGCCCCTGTACTACACACATGTCAGGACAAGCCCGGAACGTCAATTTAAATTGGACGATACGCGCCATATGATGGTCAACCCAGGCCAATGATGAAAATGGCTTGTTAACCTGAAATCCAATATCAAACTGAAAGCCTTCACTCAAGGTGGAGGCTTTTTTTACTTTATGCGAAAAGAACTTGTCGTCAGCCTAGGTCAGAAAAGCAGTCCTGGTCGAAAGGAAATAAACCAGGATTTTCATGGTGCCTGGATTCCGGAACAACCTGAACTGGGCACCAAAGGCATTGCCATTGCGATTGCGGATGGCATCAGCACCAGCAATGTCAGTGACCATGCCAGTGAAATTGCTGTCACCAGCTTCCTGCAGGACTACTACTGCACATCTGATTCCTGGACCGTAAAAAACGCTGCCTACAAGGTAATCAAGGCGGTAAATTCCTGGCTCTATGCCAGAACACTCAGCGGATCAAGCCGGATTGACAGGGAAAAGGGTTATGTCTGTACGTTCAGTGCTCTCATCCTGAAGTCAGCCACTGCCTATATTTTCCACATCGGCGATGCCAGGGTTTACCACCTGAGAAAGCATGCTCTGGAACAGCTTACGCGGGATCACAGAATCCACACGACCGGTAATACCAGTTATCTGTCCAGGGCACTGGGTATAGAACAAAGTATCGAGCTCGATTACCGGGAACAACACGTCGAGGAAGGGGATATTTTCATTCTGGCAACGGATGGCATTCACGAGTTTGTCAGCGATGCTTTCATCACAGAAACCATCCTGAGCCATCAGGATGAACTGGATGAGGCGGCCCGCATTATTCTGGAAAGCGCCTTTGAAGCAGGCAGCGAAGACAACCTGACGATTCAGTTGCTTCATGTCAGCCAGATACCCGATAGAAATCTGGATGAAGTCTGTCAGCAAATGGATGACCTTGAACTTCCTCCCGCGCTTTACCCGCGTACAGTGATGGATGACTATGACATCATCAGGCAGTTGAATTCCAGCAGTCGCAGTCATGTCTGGTTTGCCAGGGACAGGATTTCAGGCAAGCAGGTAGTCCTGAAAGTGCCATCCAATGAATACAGGAATGATCAAAGCTATCTTGAAAAGTTTCTTCTGGAAGAATGGATTACACGCAGGGTCAGTAATCCGCATATCGTATCCAGTTTCGGGAAAGGCAGACCCCGCAAATATCTCTACCTGGCTAATGAATATATCAAGGGACAAACACTGGACCAGTGGTTGAAGGACAACCCGGCACCCTCTCTGGAACAGGTCAGGGATATCGTAAATCAGATAGCCACTGGTGTTCAGGCACTGCACAGACAGGAAATCTTGCACCAGGATGTAAGGCCCCACAACATCATGATTGATGAGAACGGCTTTGTGACGCTCATTGACCTGGGTTCATGCCGGGTCGGTGGCCTGGCCGAACTGGACTCCCGTATCCAGTGGCAGCAAATACAAGGCACTGCCCTCTACACGGCGCCAGAGTATTACATCGGTGAACCGGCGAGTTCCCGATCCGACATCTATTCCCTGGGAATCATCACGTATCAGATGATTACCGGAAGCTTCCCCTATGGCGCAGAAGTGGCCAGAGCAAATGCAAGAAGTGAGCTGAACAGAATCTCCTACAAATCAGTTCTGGATAAAAAACCTGATATCCCGTTATGGATAGATGAGGCCATCAAAAAAGCCACCAGTCTGGAAGCCCACAACCGCTATGATGAAATAGCAGAATTCATTTATGAACTTAGACATCCCAACAAACAATACCTTACTAAAACACGCCCTCCACTGATTGAACGCAACCCCGTTATGTTCTGGCAATTATTGTCCTGCCTGTTAGCCCTTGCCTGCCTGCTACTCCTGGCCCACGAACTGGCTTGAATACAGTAGCCGAACTCTATCACCCCCCCCAGTGATAAATCCCTGACAATTCATATTGTTAAGCACCATTAGCAAAGTTTAACGTGTTAATGGCAGTTCAGAACCGTTAAAAGCGTTTGCTGAATTGTTCCTTATCAATTGAAAAAGGCCTCATACCTTCAACTTATCCTGTGAATCTACACGCATGGGAGATGTTGATGAGACCCGCATTTAAAAAACGTACATTGGTGACCACCTCTGCTCTGGCCCTGGCCAGCAGCTTGGTCACTGTTCCGGTGATCGCCCAGGAAATCGAGGAAATCAAGGTACTGGGTATACGCCAACGCCTGGAGCAGGCCGGTGTGCTTTACCAGCAAAAAGGTAAAGTGCGCACCCCAAATCGAGGCGAGGGAAACGCGCTACTATCTGAAGGAAGCGATTGCCCGCTCTCGACCGAACTTCAGATCGATAATCGGTGCGGGATAGGAATCCGGCTTGAGCAGTCCCGGATCATGAATGCTCCTGTTATCCAGGTCGGCAATTTCCGGAAGGTAGCGGCGGATGAAGTCACCTTGGGCATCGAAGCGCTGTGATTGCGTGACCGGATTGAAGACGCGGAAATACGGCACGGCATCGGTGCCCGTGGATGCGCTCCACTGCCAGCCGCCGTTGTTGGCGGAAAAGTCCCCGTCCACTAGGTGCTGCATGAACCACTGTTCACCCTTACGCCAGTCGATGAGAAGGTGTTTTGCCAAGAACATGGCCGTCACCATGCGCAGGCGGTTGTGCATCCAACCGGTTTCCCTCAGCTGGCGCATGGCGGCATCGACAATCGGAATACCGGTGCGGCCGTCACACCAGGCCCGGAACTCTTCCTCGTCGTAGCGCCAGGGCACGTGTGCCAGATCCCGCCGGAAAGGTTCGCCTCGGCTGACATGGGGGTAATGGAACATGATGTGCTTGTAGAATTCTCGCCACAGTAGTTCGTTCTTCCAGGTTTCCACACCGTCTCCATCAGCCCAGGCGGACGACTGGCGCCAGCAATCACGAATTGAGATGACGCCTGCCGATAGCCAGGGCGACAGCGTGCTGGTGCCGTCGATGGCTGGAAAATCACGTACCTGTTTGTATTTCCCGATGGCATCCCGGCAAAAATCTTCCAATTGCTTGCCTGCCACTTGTTCTCCGGCCGGCCACTGCTGCTCCCAGCGTGAATCCGGTTTAGGCCAAGACAATGCATTAACCGATAATTGCACACTTAGCTTTGCCGCCTTCCGGGTGGGTGACGTGTTTTTCGCAGGTAAGGAAACAGCATTACCTAGGGTGCCAATGATTTGCCTGGCCGTGCGCGAGAATGGAGTGAAAACTCGAAATGGTTCGCCGCTCTTGTTGAGTATGGCGCTAGGTCTTATCAGTACGCTGTCATGATGACGGTGTACTGCCACGCCTTCCTTACGACAACGCGCGCTCACGGCCTCATCGCGCTGATGCTCATTAAGCGGGTACTCCGCATTGAAATGCAGCGAGGTTACCTGCCAGTGATCGATGAGCCTACTGACCAGGCTGGGAATGTCGGCATAATCCCTGACTTCGCAGCAAACCAGGGGTACATTTCGTTTCGCCAGGGTCGCTTCCAGGGCTTCCAGGTTGCGTCGCCAGAAATCGAGCTTTATCGGTGCATCGTCATGCCGGAGCCATTGCCCGGGGGTGGAGATGTACAGGGCAACTGTACTCCCCTCCGCCATGGCCGCCGCCAGGGCAAGGTTGTCATGCACCCGCAGGTCAGTTCGAAACCAGCATAGGGAAAGGCTCATATCAGGTTGCGCAGGCTCAGGTCGTCGGGATATGGCTGCAGGAAAGACTGTTTGGCGATGTAATCATTCGGCCAGCTATGGAAATGGTTACGCAAAAGGGTGACTGGCACGATCAGCGGAATGATGCCGTTGCGGTACTGCTCAATGGCTTCACCCAGCTTTTCCTTTTCCTTGGCCGACAGGTTGTTCTTCAAATAACCCTGGAGGTGCATGAGCACGTTTGTATTGCTGCGCCGGCTTGCCTTGCGCGTCAGCGATTCCATAAGTCCCTTGAAATACGCCTCGCCCAGGGCCTGTACATCCTCCTTGCCGGCGTCGGCTAGAAGGCGGCCGAGGTCCGTGAATGACTGCGGATTGTTCGCCATGAGGGTGTACTTATATCGTGAATGGAAATCGATGAGTTTGTGTGCGGTCAGTCCATCTTTCATCAGTTGCTTCCAGTTGTGATAGGCAAACACCCGCGTGACGAAATTTTCGCGCAGTACGGCATCCTGAATGCGCCCGGCTTCTTCCACAGGCAACAACGGGTAAGTATCGGTAACCACACGGGCATAAACGCCGCGGCCGGAATCTTGCTGCGGATGACCCTTCTCATTGTAGACCTTAACACGAAATAGCCCACAGCTGGGTGAGCCCTTGATGAAGATATAACCGCTAAGGTCGCCCAGATCGCTGATTTTGTCTTTGGCAAAATCCTTCATGGCCTGCGTGACATCTTGTGCAGGATTATCGACTCCGACCACCCGGGGATCAGCGGGATCGCCGACCAGGCGGATGGGCCTGCGCGGAACACCAAGACCGATGCCCACTTCCGGGCAAACAGACACGAAATCGAAATAGCGGCCGAGGTCGCGCGTGCAGAGCGTGGAATGCTTATGCCCGCCGTTATAGCGTACTTCCTCGCCCAGCAGGCAACTGCTTATGCCTACCTGTATGCTCGTCTGTTTCTGACTCATTATATGGAAGCTGCGGCTCGCCCGTTTGGGTATTCTGTGCTGATCAGGATGCCTAGTGCTTCCCAGAATTTTTCCTGACGACCCACTGCTTCATCAAGGCGGATTTCGATACCGGGGAAACGCGACTGCAACATCTCAATTTGTCCGGGCACATCATGCAACAAATGTCGCCCCTCGGCAAAGAACAGCGGCAGGATATCGAAGTGACGCACACCATTCAGGTAATACTTGCTGATTACGGTGTCGAGCCCGGGTGCTGCCATTTCCATGTACGCTAGGCAAGCCTTGACCTCAAGTTGCCTATTAATCACGGCAAGGCCGTTCTCGAAGGTACTGCACCAGTTGGTATCACGGCTGCCATGGGCAAGCAGTATCATCTGGCGCCGAAAGGGATCTGTATTTAAATCCATTACGTACAATTCCGACATATAATGCGCGGCTAGTTTTTGTAATCAAAAACCGCGTCGTCGCGGAATTCTGTCGATACATACGCAACGGAAAAGACAGCAGATCAATGACCAATCGTGCCGTATTATTAGCCAACCTAGGCTCACCGGACAACCCGGATGTGCCATCGGTCAGGCGCTACCTGGATCAGTTCCTCATGGACCCTTACGTAATCCAGCTGCCCTGGCTGCTCAGGCGGTTGATAGTCAGCCTGTTCGTGCTGCCGACCCGGCCCAAGCGCTCATCGGAAGCCTACCGTAGCATCTGGACCGACCGCGGCTCTCCCCTGATCGCCCTGTCGCGCGACCTGCTGGACGCAGTCACGACCAAAACCCGTGTACCTGTAGCCCTGGGTATGCGCTACGGAAATCCGTCCATAGAGAGCGCCCTACTCGAATTGGCCACCGATCCCAAGGTCGGTGAAATTTTCTACATTCCTTTATATCCCCATTATGCCGACAGCACCGTGACGACCTCCGTGAAGGAAGCGGAAAGAGTTATCGCCCGGCACAACCTCGCCATCCGTTTGCAGGTGATTGCACCTTTTTACAACCATCCTGATTACGTGGATGCGCTTGTCGCGAGTGCAGCGGAAACGTTGTCGCATATCAAAGATTATGACCATGTCCTGTTCAGTTACCATGGCTTGCCGGAACTGCACATCACGAAAGCAGACCCGACAGGCAACCATTGCATGAAGGTGCCCGACTGTTGCAGTCTCCCCTCACCAGCTCACGCTACCTGCTACCGCCACCAGGTAATGGAAACCACTCGGCTGTTCGTACAGCGTACGGGGTTACCCGAAGACCGTTATTCCATCACATTCCAGTCACGCCTGGGGCGGGCGAAGTGGCTAGAACCTGCCACGGAAGATACACTGAAAGCACTTGCCGGAAAGGGAGTGAAACGTGTACTGGTGCTATGCCCGGCATTCATCACGGACTGCCTGGAGACTCTGGAAGAGATAGAGATTCAGGGCGACGAAGTGTTTAAGACGGCCGGGGGAGATTCCCTAACATTGCTGCCTTGCCTGAACAATCACCCAGCCTGGGTGAATACGTTGACAGGATGGATCGAGGCGCAGTAAAGCGCTTCGGTACAAGCCGTTACCGTAACCTATTTATAGTATAAAGAGACGATCTTACCTTGCGACGAGTTTGAGCCCGATCGGCTCGAAATACCTCGGTGTTCTCGACGAGTTTCTCATGGGAGCCATCATGGAATTTGCTGAAGCTCAGGACTGGGTAGTAATGGTTCTGGGGCAGGCGGTGATGAATGACGACCTAGGAAAAGATGATGTACGTGCTTCTAAATCACTATCGCGCGCCTGAAAAACAATGGCTTGTATCATAGGTTTCGACAACCTTGACACCTAAAAATGTGAACTAGTTGCACCTCGGTATCACTCAATGAGGATATCTGCGAACGCCTCTTCCAAGACCGGATAGTCAAAAATGAAGCCCGCTTCCTGCAATCTTGCCGGCACCACGTTCTGGCCCTGCAGCAGCAGCCTGTCACCCATCTCCCCGAACAGTATTTTCACTATGAAGCCGGGAAGCGGCAAAAGAGTCGGCCGGGAAATGGCCAAGCCAATGCCGCGGGCGAAATCGCTGTTACTGACGGCTTGGGGTGCCGTAAGATTGAACACACCGTCAAGGTCGGTGCGGTTGACGAGAAAGTTGATGGCCTTAAGCACGTCATCCAAATGTATCCAGGACATGACCTGGCGACCGTTACCGATGCGCCCACCAAGCCCGAACCTGAACGGTGGCAGAAGGCGCTTGAGTACGCCGCCATTCTTGCCAAGCACGACGCCCAAACGCACGATGCAAAGGCGAATGTCCAGTGCCATTACCTTGCCAGCCTCGGCTTCCCATGCCTGGCACAGTTCATGGGTGAACTCAGGGGTGAATGCTGACGTTTCTGTGAGTACTTTGGTGTCCTGGGCCCCGTACCAGCCCACTGCAGAGCCACTGATCACGACTTCGGGTCGCGTATCTAGCCGCGCCAGTAATTTCACAAGCTTGCCGGTCAGCCCAACGCGGCTGTCCAGAAGGGCCTGTTTACGCGGATTGCTCCAGCGTTTATCGCTAATCCCTTCGCCGGCCAAGTTAATGACCGCAGTAAAGTACGTGTTGTTTGTGATGTTATCGAAGTCAGCGACGTAGCGTACCTGGTCACCATACTTGCCCTGGTGCCTGGCGAAGTCACGAGTAAGAACGACCGCGGAGTGGCCGGCCGACACGAGCAAGCGTACGAGTTCGCTACCGATGAACCCTGTACCCCCCGTGACCAAAAAATCTGCCATCGTGTACCCCCACGCCTTTTCAGCAATCCGCGTCAACCAGCCAGGCGCAACCCTGCATCTCGACATTACCGTTCACGACAAAATCCTTAAGCAGGTTCACGGTATCCCGGAAGGCGCTTGCCTTGTCCTGTTCGCCGCATTTCGCCATGGCATCACCGAGGAAAAGCGCATCCATGACAAAACGGGCCGCGGTTTCGGGTGTGGCACCGGGGCCACCTATTTGCTGGTTGCCGGTCCAGCGGGTAAGCCTGACGTTTTTGAATCCTGACCTCTCGAGTATGCCGCGCAGGTAATGCGGATCGCCGAAGGCGAAAGGCCCGGGTGCATTAGGGACGGGCGGTGGTAGTTCTACGTATTTGGCGGCGATGGCCATCAGCTGGACAACCCAGGGTTGTTCGGAAGGCGGACCCCAACAAACGAAACTGAGGCGGCCGCGTGGTCGTAGGAAACCGCGCATGTTGCTGAAGGCAGCGACGGGTTCCTCAAAAAACATCACCCCGAACCTGGAAAACAGCACGTCGTATCCGCAAAGGCTAGCAATGGCGGCATCGTCGCAGACGAAATCCACGTTGGAGAGCCCGTTTTCCATGATGCGGCGCCTAGCCGTCGCCACCAGTACCGGGCTGACGTCCAGGCCGGTCACGTGGCCGTTGCCGACTCTGCGGGCAATATCAAAGCTGGTGACTCCGGCGCCACAACCGATATCAATGACGCGATCCCCGTCAGCAAAACAAGCATGTTCAATAGCGGCCTCGCCCACCGGCGCGATCATGCCTTCAAAGGTTTCAAAGTAAGTATTCCACTTATCACCCATCTCGCCGGCCCAGCTGTTCGAGGCCATTTCCTGAGGAAGCTTGTCTGACATGCCGCGAGTCCCCCTAGCGTAAAGTTCTGGCTATGTCTGAATCATGCCATTGTTAAGTAAAGGGGATAAGCTTGCTAGTGCGTTCGGAGTAAAAAACGCAGTGTCTAGTGGCCCTTACTCTTGCCGTGTGGCGACAGCAATGTGGGGAAGGGGGCGATGTTGTCACCGCTTTCGATCTTGCCGACTCCCTCTTTCTCCACTTCATCGATGCGGATCACGGCCTGCATGGGAATAAAGCTGCGGGTGACTCCGGCGAACTCGGCCTTCAGTTTTTCCTCGGCAGGATCCACCACCATCTGGCTGCGCTCACCGAACAGGAATTCCTCGATCTCGATGAAGCCATAGAGGTCGCTGGAATACACCTGCTTCGCGAAGACTTCGTAAACCTGTCCCTTGTTGAGGAAGGTGATCTTGTAGATGGGTTCGGGTCTGGATTTGGCCATGATGACTACCTTGAAACTGTTAACGCCATAAGTATCGGGGTTATTGGGCCGTTTTCAAGGGCAAAATGCCAGCTTTTATAGTGTGTTGCCAGGGAAGCCGGTATAATTTCGCCTCTTTTTTTCAGGGCACGGCCCCGTTGTTTGCCGGCATTTTTACCAACGATGACCAAGAAAGTTTTCATCAAGACCCATGGCTGCCAGATGAACGAGTATGACTCGGCGCGCATGGCCGACTTGCTCCAGGAATACCGGGGCATGGAACGGGCAGAAACTGCCGAAGAAGCCGACGTCCTTCTGCTAAATACCTGTTCCATCAGGGAAAAAGCCCAGGAAAAAGTCTTTCACCAATTGGGTCGCTGGCGCGAATTGAAAACGCTTAAACCGGAACTGAAGATCGCCGTCGGCGGCTGCGTTGCGAGCCAAGAAGGCGAGATGATCGGCAAACGCGCACCCTACGTGGATGTGGTATTTGGACCTCAGACGCTGCACCGCCTGCCGGAGTTGCTTGATGCCTCGGGCAAGGGCAATCCCGTGGTGGATATCAGCTTCCCGGAAATCGAGAAGTTCGACCGCCTCCCAGAACCCCAGGTCTCCGAGTGCCAGGCCTTCCTTACTATTCAGGAAGGCTGCAGTAAATACTGCTCCTTCTGTGTCGTCCCCTACACCCGCGGCGAGGAAGTCAGCCGCCCGCTGGACGATATCTTGGCCGAAGCCGTGCACCTGGCTGCCCAGGGCGTGCGCGAGGTCAACCTGCTGGGCCAGAACGTCAATGCATACCGCGGGCTCAGCCATGAAGGCGACCTAATCGACCTGGCCACTCTGATAACCTATGTTGCCGCCATCGAGGGCATCGACCGCATCCGCTACACTACCTCGCACCCAGTGGAATTCAACCAGAACCTGATCGACACCTATGCCAGCGTGCCGGAACTGGTAAGCCATCTGCATTTGCCCGTGCAGCACGGTTCCGACCGCATCCTGGCCCTTATGAAACGCAACCACACAGTACTCGAATACAAATCCATCATCCGCAAGCTGCGTGCCATCCGGCCCAAAATCAGCATCTCCTCGGATTTTATCGTCGGCTTTCCCGGCGAGACGGATAAGGATTTCGAGGACACCATGAACCTAATCAACGAGATCGGTTTTGACCACAGCTTCAGTTTCATATACAGCGCCCGCCCCGGCACCCCGGCCGCCGACCTCAAGGACGAAACCCCAATGGACGTGAAGAGGCAGCGCCTGGCCATCTTGCAAGACCGTATACTGCAACACGCCAACGGCATTTCCGCGGCCATGGTGGGTACGGTCGAACCTGTCCTCGTGACCGGTGTTTCAAAAAAGGACCCGGCTGAATTGCAGGGTCGCACCGAAAACAATCGTGTGGTGAACTTCAGTGCCGACGGCGCGGACGTGATCGGGCAGATCGTGGACATGACAATCGTCGATGCCCTGCCCAACTCCCTTCGTGGCGAGATCGCCTAATAAAACATTATATATTAATAAGTTATAAACATTAGGCATACTGATTGCGCGGAAAAATTAATACCAATTCCGCCCTCAATTGGTATACTTCCCACTTGTTTGTTGCCCCCGGAGGCCTGTTTTCTCCCTACATGACCAGTCAATCCTTCTCCCAGCGCCTGGTGCTGGAACCCGATAATCCTCAACGTCTCGCCAGCCTGTGTGGACGCCTGAATGAACACCTAAAACAGATCGAGAAACGACTGCTGGTGAAAATCCAGAACAGGGGTAGCGAATTCATGGTCACCGGCGCACCTGATGCCGTGAAAAACACTGCCGGCATCATCAGAACCCTGTATGCCCTGACCCGCAACGATAGCGACCTGGCCCCCGACACGATACACATGACCATCCAGGAAGGCATCAACATGGCCGGCGAAGAGACTTCGGCGGAATACACCACTGGCGATGACGATCACGGCGACGATTTCGTCCTGCTTCGTACGCCCAAAGCTTCCATCAAACCGCGCGGTCGCAACCAGAACATTTACGTGCGCGCCATAGTGCGCCATGACATCAACTTCGGCATCGGTCCGGCCGGTACGGGCAAGACCTACCTGGCCGTCGTTTGCGCCGTGGAAGCCCTGATGAAGGAACAGATCAGCCGTATTCTGCTGGTGCGCCCCGCCGTGGAGGCGGGGGAAAAACTCGGCTTCCTGCCAGGCGACCTCAGTCAGAAAGTAGATCCTTACCTGCGCCCCCTGTACGACGCACTCTACGAGATGCTCGGCTTTGAGAGGGTAGGACGCCTCATAGAAAAGAATGTAATTGAAGTGGCACCACTTGCATACATGCGCGGGCGCACCCTGAACAATGCCTTCATCATTCTTGATGAAAGCCAGAACACCACGACCTCGCAGATGAAAATGTTCCTCACCCGAATCGGCTTCGGGTCCACCGCGGTCATTACCGGTGACGTCACCCAGATCGACTTGCCCCGCGGTGTCGGCAGCGGTCTAGTTCAGGCCAGCAAGATCCTCCAAAATGTCCCCGGTGTCAGCTTCACCTACTTTAAGTCTAAGGACGTGGTGCGCCACCCCATCGTGCAGAAGGTGGTGGATGCCTACGAGGAGCACGACCGGCACAGCATCACCGAGCTCATTTCCGACAAGAACCGAGACAATGATAGATTCAATGAACGCGAGCATTGATGTGACGGTAGAGATCGTGAACGCCAGTTCGACACAATCCACTCCAAAAGCCGCCGACTTCCAGCACTGGACACAGGCCACCCTGGCCGCTATCAGTAAAGCAGGTGAGGACGGCGAGGACCCCTTCACGACGGGCGCTGAACTGAGCATCCGCCTGGTCGACGAAGCGGAGTCGGCCGAACTGAACAGCCATTACCGGCATAAACACGGCGCCACCAATATCCTGTCCTTCCCCGGCGAGCGTATTCAGGGGACGGACATCAATCTTCTGGGCGACTTGGCTATTTGTGCATCCGTTGTTGAACGGGAAGCCGATGAACAGTGTAAGCCTATGCAGGCGCACTGGGCGCACTTGACTGTTCATGGCGTACTGCACTTAAGCGGTTTCGACCACGAACAGGCCGCCGACGCCGAACGAATGGAAGCCCTGGAAATTCAAATTCTTAGCACACTTGGATTCGACAATCCTTACCACCTGGATGACACTGGCAATGAGTGACGATCAACCTGACAGTGATTCGGGAAGCGGTTCCTGGATCGGCAAACTAACAAACCTATTCACAGAATCGGTAGACGACACCAAAAGCCTGATCAACATCCTCCGCCAGGCCGAACAGAACCAGATCATTGATGCTGACGGTCTGAGCATCATCGAGGGCGCCCTGCAGGTCAACGATATGCAGGTGCGTGAAATAATGATCCCGCGTTCGCAGGTCGCCACCATCGACATCACCGACTCGCCACACGACATCATTCCCAAGGTTATAGACGCCGGCCATTCCAGGTTCCCGGTCATTGGTGAAAGCAAGGACGACGTCGTGGGCATTCTGTTGGCCAAGGACCTGTTGCCGCTCGTGCTTGACTCGGAATCCCGTTTCAATCTGAAGGACGTTCTGCGTCCTGCGATCTTCGTCCCGGAATCGAAACGCCTAAACGTGCTGCTCAAGGAGTTCCGCGAGAACAAGAACCACATGGCCATCGTCATCGACGAGTATGGTGGCTTGGGCGGTGTGGTCACCATCGAGGACGTTCTGGAGCAGATCGTCGGCGAGATCGAGGACGAATATGATGTCGACGAAGAGGACCAGATCAAGAAGGTGGACAAGGACAACTACACGGTCAAGGCCCTGACGCCCATCGAGGATTTCAACAACTTCTTTCACAGCAAGCTGCCCGATGACGAATACGACACCATCGGCGGGCTTGTACTCGACCAGTTCCGCCATATCCCGGAAAGGGATGAAACCGTCGGCATTGGTCCGTACGTGTTTAAGGTCCTGAACGCCGACAGCCGCCAAATTCGCCTGCTCCTGGTCACCACGGTGTTTGCCGAGGACACCGGCGAGCCCGGCTGATGGCCGCTGACAATTACACCGGCACTCCTGCCCCTGTAACCGGCGCCGAATTCAGGCCAACCACATTCATGCGCCTGCTGTTGGCGCTCGTTGCGGGTGTCTTAGGCCCACTCTCCTTCAGCCCGTTCAACATGTGGTTACTGGGATTCGTCTCGGTGCTGGGATTTTATCTCTCATTGAAAAACGCCTCCCCTGAAACAGGCGCTCTGGTCGGCTGGTGTTATGGGCTCGGCCTGTTCGGTGTAGGCGCCTCGTGGATTTATGTCAGCATCAGCGTCTATGGAAACACTGGGGCCTTCCTGGCCGGACTGATCACGGCGCTGTTCGTGGCTGCGATGGCATTGTTCTTCGCCCTGCAGGGATGGCTCAACCAGCGGTTTTTTAACCGTTCCTTCTACGTGTCCAGTTTCGCCGCGCTGTGGGTCTTGCTGGAATGGTTACGTGGCTGGTTTTTCACCGGCTTTCCCTGGCTTTACGCGGGCGCTGCCCATGTGAATTCGCCCTTTGCGGGCGTCGCTCCGCTGTTCGGTGTACTTGGCATCAGCCTGGTGATTGTCCTGTCGGGCGCCGGTTTCGGTGAAATGTTTCTCGCGTATCACCGCAGACATTCCTCGTATGACGTGGCCCGCACCTATGTGCCCACCGCCCTGTTCTTACTATGGATCTGCGCCTCACTCACCGACGGACTAGACTGGGTGGAACCCGTCGATGGTGAAACCATTACCATCGGTCTCGTGCAGGGCAACATCGACCAGCGCTTGAAGTTCGACCGCGACTTTACCGAGCAGAATCTTAAACTGTACGACGAACTGACCGCGTCTTTGTGGGATGCGGACATTGTGGTCTGGCCGGAAACCGCCATCCCCTACGTTTATGACGATGCAAACCCCGTGGTAACTTATCTTACCGCCGAAGCCAGTAGCAACAATGCGACCCTTGTCACGGGCATCTTCGGCCGCACCGGTAATGGCCTGCATAACAGCATCACCAGTCTGGGCAATGGGACCGGCATCTACCACAAACAGAAACTTGTACCGTTTGGGGAATACGTACCGTTGCGCGGACTGATGTCATCGGTGCTGCAGATCTTCGAACTGCCTATGTCTTCCCTTGAAAAGGGGCCTTCGGGGCAATCATTGCTTACCGCCGGGCAATACGTACTGGCACCATTCATCTGTTACGAGGTGGTATACCCGGATTTTGTGCGCCGCCAGGCGCGGACTGCCGACATTCTTGTAACCATCAGCAACGACACCTGGTTCGGCGCCTCGTGGGGTCCGCTACAACACCTGCAGATAGCCGCTATGCGCGCGCTCGAAAACGGCCGCTACATGGTGCGCGCCACCAATAACGGTGTATCTGCAATCATCGATGAAAAGGGCAATATACTGTCCCGCTCGGAACAGTTCCAGGTCGAGGTACTACGTGGCGATGTGCAAGTATTCACCGGCCGCACGCCCTTTTCATGGTGGGGTTCCTGGCCGGTGCTGTTGCTTTGCCTGGGTTTGCTTACCCTTTGCTACAAAGTCGATGCACAGTGGCTGAAAGACCGGCTAAACCTGAAAAAGTCTTCAGATATCCAGTAGGTAGGCATAGAAACTGATGCTGAACACCGACAGCATGCACGACAGCACGATCGCCGTGGCCACCAAGTTCTCGCAGCTTTTATAACGGATTGAAAAAACATACACCGTGATGCCGACCGGCATGCAGGCCAGCAATACGGCTGTGCGCGCCCAGAGAATGTCGAGGTCGAAGACAAAAAAAGCCAGGAACCAGACCAGGCCTGGCAGCACCAGCAGTTTCATGCCCGTCAGCACCAGCGCCATGGTGACCTCGCCCTTGACTCGGTAACGGTTTAGTCCCGCACCCAGTGTCAGCAATGCCGCGGGAATGGCCGCCCGGCTCAGCAGCTCTAGGGAATCCAGCAACGGACCGTAGATGGGAATGCCCGCCAGGTTCACCAGCATGCCGCCAATGAGGCTGCCGCTGATGGGGTTTTTCAAAAGGCCAGCACCGATCTTCGCCAGGTGTGCGCGCATCGCACTACCCTCTTCCCGCCTGAGTTCAGCCAGGATGGTGCCAAAGGAAAGGATCAGTAGGTTGTTCAGGGAGATCAGCATGAACATCGGCACGAAGGCGGCTTCGCCCAGCAATTCCAGGCAGATGGGAATGCCGAGAATAGTGACGTTGGGATAGGCACAGCCCATGCCGATGACACTGAGCCGCAACTGCCCAGGTCCAAAACTCAACCGCGCGATCAACATTCCGCCCAGGTATACCAGCAATATGGCAAGGTAATACGACCATAACAGGTCCCAGTCCATGGCCTCTGGCAGGACCGCCGTCGCCGTGCCGTAGAACAGCATACAGGGCACCAGCCACGTGAAGGTCAGTTTCTCCAGCGTCTGAACTTCCTTATCGCTGACGATCCTTCGGCGCGCTGCCAGCCAGGCTAGAAAGGCAATCGCGACGATGGGAAACAGGGTTTCAACGATGTACATGGTACGGACCAAAAAAATGCCGGCGTGCATTAAAGCATGTCGGCATCGTTTTCGGAATTTTGGCCCTTAATTGGGGTTGTTAGATGTGCTGTCCTTCATAGTGGCAAAAAGGTTTAGTTCATCGAAGCGGTCCAGTGCCAGTTTGTCAATCTATGGCGGCTGACAATGAATTGATGGCGTTCTTCATTCCTGTTCCTCCCCAGATTTTTGTGTGTGAATTAGTACATGACCGCTTGTCTGATTAACGCATGATCAGGAAAAGCTGCTGGTTACCCCGCAGGATGTTCATGGCCACGGTGCCGTTGTTGGCCTCGAGCTGACTCACAAGTTCGGTACGGTCTTTCACCGCTTTGCGGTTCACCGCCATGATGATGTCGCCGGCCTCCAGGCCATTGCGGAAGGCACGACTGCCCTGACCAACGTCCTGTACGAGCACGCCATCAACCTTGCCATATGCCTCGTGACCTGACGGAATATTACTGAGCACGGCGCCGTCAAGCACGGATGTCGTTGAGGCCTTTTCACCCGCTGCATTGCCCGCTAAATCCGGCGCATTGCCGATTGTGACATCGTAATCCAGGCGACGGTTTTCGCGGATCAGGCCGATCTCCACTTGACTGCCGGCACGGGTCAGGCCGATGGTGTTGCGCAAATCAGCGGCATCCGTTATGGCGTTGCCGTCGATAGCGACGATGATGTCGCCTGCCTCAATACCACCCCTTTCTGCAGGTGAACCGGGTTCGACACTGGACACGACAGCTCCGACGCTGATCTGTAGGTCAAGCGCCTCGACTACATCGGGTGTCAGGTCGGTGATGCGGACACCCAGCAGGCCGCGACGGATCTCGCCGAACTCGATCAGCTGGTTCACGACGGCCATGGCCATGTTGATGGGCACGGCGAAACCGATACCGACATTACCGCCCGCCGGAGAAATGATGGAAGAGTTGATACCGATGAGCGTGCCGTTGAAATCCACCAGCGCACCACCCGAGTTGCCGGGATTGATGGACGCATCGGTCTGGATGAAATCCTCGTAACCATCACCGTTGATGCCGGTATGCCGGCCCAGCGCACTGACGATACCGGTGGTCACGGTCTGACCGAGACCGAATGGATTCCCGATGGCGGCGACATAATCACCGACTTGCAGGGTTTCGGAATCCGTCATGGGCACCGCTACTAGGTTGTCAGCCTGGATTTGCAACAAGGCGATGTCGGTGGCCGCATCACTGCCGATGAGAGTAGCCGGCACCTGGCGTTTGTCCGAGAGAGTGATCTGTATATCGTCGGCGTTGGTGACCACGTGATGGTTGGTCAGCACGTAACCGTTGTCAGCATCGATGATGACACCCGAACCGGCTGCCTGGACGGGACGCGTCTGGGGCTGGTCCGGCGCCTCGAAGAAGCGGCGGAAGAACGGGTCGTTCATGAGCGGGTTTTCGGGTGCCGCTGCCGTTCCCGTTACCGAGATATTGACGACGGCGGGCGTGACTTCTTCCAGCATCGCGGCGATGCCAGCTCTTTCGGGGGTGACAATGTTCCGGGCTAAACTGTTAGCAGGAATGCCTGAATATAAGAGGCTCGCTAATAGCAGCATCGGAAAATAACGCGCTGTTAATTTCATGTTGTTGCTCCTAGATGTTGGTTAGGTATCCCATTGACAACGACCAAGGAAAATTTATTCACAAAAAATGTGCAACGATAAAGTAAGGTTGTTATGGGAATTTTCAAGGGAGAAATAAACGGTAAAAGGCGCCTAGCCCTTTCCGGTCGTTGAAGGCAGCTACAGCCCTGGAGGGAGGGTCTTCGCCCCCCCTGATCCCTAGCCTTTGCTGAACAGCCTGTCGTGGGCGACGATACCCGCCAGCATGGCCACCACGAACACCACCACGTTAACTTGCAAGGTGTTGAGCGCCACCAGTGACGGCCCCGGGCAAATGCCGGCCAGCCCCCAGCCCACGCCGAAAACGACGGCGCCGGTGATGAGCTTGTTGTCGAGGTCCTTTTTCGTCGGTACGCTGAAGCTGACCGCCAGGTAGGGTTTGTGCATCAGCTTGGCATACTGGAACCCTGGTACGGCCACGGTCAAGGCACCTGCCATGACAAAGGCCAGGGTGGGATCCCAAGGCCCGAGGACATTGAGAAAACCCAGCACGCGTGTCGGGTTCACCATTTCTGATACGCTCAGGCCAAGGCCGAACAGGATGCCACTGGCGACAATGATCGCGATATTGCCCCAGCCCAGACCGTTATTCTCGCTCATGCCGGCCTCCTAACCTGTCACCAGCCTAACCACGGTGTGGGTCAGTGCCGCTGCAATGATGAAAGTGACCGTGGCCACCAGGGAACGCGGAGAGAACCGCGCCATGCCGCAAATGCCGTGGCCGCTGGTGCAGCCGCTGCCATTACGCGTGCCGTAGCCAACCAGGAGGCCGGCAATGACATAGACATACCACGGTGAACTTACGTCCACGGCCATGTCCCTGCCCCAGAGCCAGGGGAATAGGACGCCACCCGTCACCAGACTGAGAACGAAGATCAGGCGCCAGCTGGTCTGCCCTTTCTCCGGTTTGAGCAGGCCACCAATGATGCCGCTGATGCCAGTGATCCTGCCGTTACCGAGAAACATCAGCACCGTGGCAAAGCCGATGCATATGCCACCGGCAAACGCGTTGATGAAGGAAAAATCTGTCATACCGTACTCCTCGTCAGCCCTGCGGGCTTTCGGTCATGCGGCCACAATAGACCGTCAAATTGTCGGGCAGGTCTGATGGACAGACACCGCCTTTCTGGTTACCAGGCACCGCGTGGTCAATAAACTTCGGGTACGCCAGGTTGAGATTGTCCATGATCCCGGTGAATTCCTCGAGGGTCTTGCCGCCACCCAGCCGCGGATTGCGCTGTTTTTCCTGCAGTATCGTAGACACGTGGCGTTCGTTGTAATCGTGTGCGGGGTACACCAGCGTATCGTTAGGTAGGGTGAACAGTTGTTCGTGTATGCTCGCGTAGAGCATGGAGGTATCGCCGTTCTGGAAGTCGGTACGTCCGCAACCGTCGATGAGCAGGGCATCGCCGGTAAAGACCTTGTCACCCAGCAGGTAGCAAAAACTGTCATCGGTATGCCCGGGGGTGTGCAGAGGAATAAGGGAGATGTTGCCGACCTTTACCGGTTTGCCGGCTTCAGCTCGGGCATCGGCGCCGATGCACTGTGAGGCCTGCGGAAAAATGATACGACTGCCGCACTCATTTTTCAGTTTCAGCGCGGCCGTGATGTGATCGGCATGCACGTGGGTTTCCAGGGTACACTCCAGGGTCAGGCCCAGAGATGACACCATGGCAAGATCACGCTCGGCGGTATTATAGACGGGGTCGATCAGCATGGCCTGACCGGTTTCCTGACAACCGATAAGGTAAGTGTAGGTGCTGCTGAGCGTCTCGAAGTATTGGCGAAAAATCATGCCCGGAAATCCTGTTCGCAACCGTCTTCAAAAGCAGCCATTCTAAGCCAAAATCACCGTTACTGATTGAGATTTTCCAAAAAAAAGGACGGCAGCCGCCGCCCTTTTCAGATTTTTTCCTCTAAACCCTGATCAGAGTTTTTCCAGGATGGCCTCTGCGGTACTGATACCCATTTCACCCGGAGGTTCGATGGCCAGGTGGGTGACGGTACCGTCGTCCACGATCATGGCCAGGCGCTTACAGCGCGTGCCTAGGCCGAAACCGGAACCGTCCAGCTCGGTACCCATGGCCTTGGTCAGTTCGCCATTGCCGTCGGCCAGCATGATGATTTTTTCCGCATTCTGCGCATCACCCCAGGCGCCCATGACGAAGGCGTCGTTTACGGACAGGCAGACGATGCTGTCCGCCCTGGTCAGGATGGCGTCCGCATTGACCACGTAACCCGGCAGGTGGGCCTTGGAACAGCCGGGGGTGAAAGCGCCGGGAACGGCAAACATGACAACTTTCTTGCCATTCAAAAGCTCGTCAGTGGTAACGTTCTGCGGGCCGTCCGCACCCATGACTTTCAGGGTGACTGAAGGAATCTTGTCTCCGACTTTAATAGTCATTCTTTTCTCCGTGAGTGGATTGAATTCAGGGGTTGGTAAAAGGGAAGGCTGATATTAGAACATCACCTGCCAAAGCTCCACAGTCCCGGTCCACTTTTTCCTCACCGGTGTCAGCCGCGGGCCCACTGCAGCATATCCCAGTCCTGCGGCACCTGGATAAACAGGTTGGTCACCTCGGATTTGACCCGCGTGATATGCCCCTGTCCCGTCGTATCCGACAGGAATACGAGGTCCCCGGCGCCAATGGCGTGCCTTTCACCGTCGGTAGTTTCCACTTCCAGATCGCCGGTCAGGTTAATGGCGAACTGGTTGCGCGGCGCGGTGTGCCATTCTTCACTGCGGGTTGTATTGCGGGCATAGGCACGCGCCGTCATACTGTTCACCGGAATTTCTCCTGCGCTGTTGGCAATTTCGACGATTCCGCCGCTCGAGCCGCCATCCGGCGTGGCATAAATGTGTATCAGACGCGCCCTGAGCTCATGGCCTGCTGACTGGGCCGTCGCGGCCACTGAGCCCGTAACCGCCATCAAGCCGGCTAGTGCCAGCAATTCTCTTCTTTCCATGATGCTTCCCCCACAGGTTGATTTATCGTGTAAATGTAATCATCCCCATTCCGCGAGTCCAGCCTTACCGGTGAAAGCTTGGCGCGACCCGGTGGGTCAATTACACTTGATTGCAGATCGCTTGGTGGGCGTAAATTTTTTCACAGGATATCGCTATGAAATACCTAAGATTTGTATCTCGCATTGCAACCCTGCTCTTGTCCACCGCGTTTTCACTGACCTGGCAACTACCTGTCAACGCCCAGGACAGTGCTATCGACCCCTATGAATGGGACCTCACCGAAATCTACTCTTCCGTGGAAGCCTGGGAAGCCGAACGCCAGCGGCTGCTCGAACGTATTAACACGATCGGTGAATTCCGAGGCACGCTCGGCGACGACGCCGACTCGCTGTATACGGCGATGCGTTTTGTTTCCGACATCTACAAGGAAATCCTGCGCGTGTATTCCTATGCCAGTATGGAGCAGGACGAAGACCTGCGCGTCACCGATGCCCAGGAACGCAACCAGCTGGCCGAAGGCTTGTTTGCCCGCTTCAGCCAGGCGACATCCTGGATCGATCCCGAGCTCATCAACATTGGGAAAACCGGGATAAACAGTTTTATCGAGGACAACGAAGACCTGGCACCGTTCAGCTTCATGCTGGAAAACACTCTGCGTCAGGCTGAGCACACCCTCAGCGATGAAACCGAGCAAGCCCTGTCTTATTTTTCCCAGTCCTATGACGCGCCTTCCAACATCTATTCCCTGATCGCGAATTCGGACATCCCCTGGCCCACGATCACCATGTCAAACGGCGCTGAGCCGCGCATCGATTCACAGGGCTACGAGGCTTTCCGTGGCAGCGAAAACCGGGAAGACCGGAAGCGCGCTTTCGATGCCTACTGGAGCAAGTGGGCGGAATACAATTCCAGCGTCGGCATGGTCCTGAATGCTCACGTGCAGATGCAGGTAGCCGCCGCGCGCGCTCGCAAGTACGACAACGTGCTTGAGCGTGAATTATTCAACGACAACCTGCCGCCGGCGGTGTACCACACGCTGGTGGAGGAAGTGAACAAGGCGCTGCCGACGCTGCACCGCTACTTCAAATTACGCGGACGCATGCTCGGTGTTGAACAGATGCACTATTACGACATCTATCCACCGCTGGTCTCGCTGGACAAGGTATTCGATATCGAGACATCCAAGGCGATCACCCTGGACGCCATGGCCATACTCGGCGATGACTGGGTCGACATGCAGCGTGACGGCATCAACCAGCGCTGGATGCATATCTATCCGCAACAGGGCAAGCGCAGCGGCGCCTACATGAACGGCTCGGTGTACGACCTACACCCCTATCTGCTGCTCAACCACAGCGATGACTACAACGGCCTGTCCACGTTCGCCCACGAATGGGGCCACGCCATGCACACCCTGTACGCCAGCCAGAAACAACCTTTCGAAACCGCGGATTACGCAACCTTCATCGCCGAGATTCCATCCACGTCGCTGGAGCTCATCCTCGAGAATTATATGGTGCAGAATACCGACGACATCGACGAGAAGCTTTTTTACCTAGGCCAAGGCCTGGAAAACATGCGTAGTACGTTCTTCCGCCAGACCATGTTCGCCGAGTTCGAACTGGCTTTGTACGAAGCGGTGGAACGTGGTGAAGCATTGACCGGTGCGCGCATCACCGACATGTATGCAGACCTCCTCAAGCGTTATCACGGCCACGACGAGGGGGTGGTAATTATCGACGACCTCTATACCAACGAATGGATGTTCGTGCCCCACTTCTACTACAACATGTACGTGTTCCAGTATGCCACGTCGATTACTGCCGGCACGGCGCTCTATACCAATATGGTGGAAAAGGGCCAGGAAGGCGTCGACAGTTACAAGAACCTGCTAAGAGCGGGCGGTTCTGATTATCCTTACGATCTTCTGAAAACCGCAGGTGTGGACATGGCCACACCCGAACCCTATCGCGCCATCGTCGCCCGCATGAACGCCATCATGGACGAGATGGAGCGCCTGCTGGATGCAAAAGGCGTCAACTGAAAAATCCGCCGTAGCTGGGGCTCGTCGTGGTGTCACCTGAAGACAGGAACGGTTTTACCAGGCCCTGGAATTTTCACCACCTCACTAATGCATTCGCTTTAAGGGAACAGTTACTTTTTCAAAAAAAGTAACTATTCCCAAATGCCTCAACTGCGCTAAGCTTGGGCAACTATAACAATCAGAGGGACGGCTCATGCATCAGCATCAATCCAGGGCCCATATACTTGCCAGCCTTTTACTGGGAACCATTCTTGCCAGCACAGTCCAGGCCCAATGGATCGGTTACCCAACCGCCCACGTACCCCACCTTGCCGACGGTAGCGTCAACATGGAGGCCCCCACACCGCGCCGAATGAGCGGCAAGCCAGACCTCTCAGGCATCTGGATTTCCGACCGGACCGAGCCGGGCGAAAAGACCATCAGTGACGGCTTCACCCTGCCCTCGTCACGCCAGATGGCAAACCTCGGTGTCGACTTGGAAGGCGGACTGCCCTACCAGGAATGGCTGAAGCCCATCGTCAAGGAACGCACCGAAAACCTCGCCATCAACGACCCGCACATCCGCTGCATCCCAGACAACTTCCTTCGCGCCTACGGCCTGCCGCACATGCTCAAGTTCGTGCACACCGACGAACTGCTGGTAGTGCTCAACGAAATGAATGCCGGCTACCGCCAGGTCTTCCTCGATGGTCGCGACCTGCCTGAGGACCCGAACCCCTCTTTCCAGGGGTATTCCTCAGCCACCTGGAACGGCGACACACTGGTAATCGACACCATCGGCGTGCGTGACGACACCTGGATCGACTGGAACGGCAGCGTGCTGACCGAACAAGGCAAGGTGCGCGAGGAAATCACCCGTCTGGATTACGGACACCTGCGCATCCACGTGACGGTAGACGACCCTGTTGCCTACACCAAGCCTTGGTCGGTCACTCTGCAACAACGCCTGGTGGTCGACTCCGAACTCATCGACGAGATCTGCCTGGAAAACGAGCGTTTCGTCGAACACATGAATTTGCCTTATTAAAGGAGCACTACATGAATAAACTCCTGATCACGTTCTGCCTGTTCCTGTCATTGCCGGTCATGGCCCACCATTCCTTTCCGGCCCAGTACGACATCAACCAGCCGGTCAACCTGGCCGGCACCGTCACCGAAGTACAATGGACCAACCCTCATATCTTTATCATGATGGATGTTACGGCCGAGGACTCCGGCGAGACGGTAAACTGGACCCTGGAGCTGGGCGGTCCGAATGCCCTGTTACGCCTGGGCTGGAAACGAGATTCGCTGAAAATCGGCGACCACATCACTGTCGACGGCAGCCTAGCACGCGATGGCAGCCCGCTGGTGAATGCAACATCCATTATCCTGACAGCGACGGGCAGGAAGATGCTGGCGGGTTCAAGTCGTGACCAGACGCCCCAGTAATTTCTTTACCTGCATACTCGCAACACGCGGAAACAACCATGAACAAATTTTGCTGACTGCTAATATCGGCCATGTTTCCCGCGGTCTTTGTGATGGTGGCCGTCTTCCTGCACCACCACCTAAATCCCTGAATCGAGATCAACCGCGCCCGATGTAGGGCATGTCGCGCGCCATCACGGTCAGGAACTGGACGTTCGTGTCCAATGGCATACCATCCATGTAAACCACTGCCCTGCCCACTTCCGAGACTTCCATGGTCGGTTCGCTTTTGATAGTACCGTCCGCCTGCAGCGCACCCTGGGAAACACGCCGCCCGAGTTCCGTTGCTGCGTTGCCAATATCAATCTGCCCGCAGGCAATGTTGTACGCACGACCTTCCAGCGAGGCAGACTTGGTCAGGCCGGTCACCGCATGCTTGGTAGCCGTGTAGGCAATTGAGTTGGGCCGTGGTCGGTCCGCGGAGATGGAGCCGTTGTTGATGATGCGCCCGCCTATGGGATCCTGTTCCTTCATCATGCGGAAGGCGTTCTGCAGGCACCAGAAGTAGCCGTTGAGGTTGGTGTTGACCACCGCCAGCCAGTCATCTTCAGAAAGTTCCTCGATAGGTGCGCTTATACCGATCCCCGCGTTATTGAAGAGCAGGTCGAGGCGGCCGTAATGCGTGCCAACTTCCTCGAAAAGGTCATCAACGGAATTTTTGTCGCTCACATCAGCGGGCACGCACAACGCTGTTTCCGCGTCATCCCCGAGCAAACCGGCGGTTTCCTCCAGAGTGTGCAGGTTCCGGCCCGCCAGGACGAGATGGTACCCTGCTTCACCCAGCGAAATGGCGACAGCGCGACCGATGCCGCTGCCGGCGCCGGTGATGAGAGCGATTTTGCCTGGCATGTATCCCCCAACCCTTCACGTTCGATAACCGGGAAGTAAAGCATAAACCACCCAGGTGTGCACCAGGGCCTCTCGGGTGTTTTCTTTACGCAAAGCACGTATATTTGAAGCCTTAGTGCTACGCCCATAACAATAACCAAAGGAGTGAGTCTTGCGCCACAACCGTTTGCGCCAGCTACTGAATGAAAACAAGTCCAGCCTGGGTATACGCATCATCAATTCATGGCCCGCCGTTACCGAACTGATCGGGCATTCAGGTGCTTTCGACTACGTGGAGTTCGACGGAGAATACGCACCATACGACCTGTTTAGCCTGGAAAATCTTGGTCGCGCCATCGACCTGTTTCCGCACCTGAGCGGCATGATGAAAGTGGAGCAGGAACCAAGGACATATGTTGCGATCCGCTCCATCGGTTCCGGCATCCAGAACGTCCTTTTTGCCGATCCGCGGACGAAAGCGGACGTCGAGGAATGCGTAAGGGCCGTGCGTGCCGAGTCCCCTGCTACCGGCGGCATCCATGGTGTGGGCATGCGCCGGGATGTAGGCTACCTTCTGGAGGTCGGCACGCCTGCCTTCGTCCAAGCGCTGGAGGATGCCGTCGTCGCCATCATGATCGAAAAAAAACAGGCCGTGGAAAATCTCGAGGAACTGCTCTCTGTTCCCGGCGTCGACATGGTGCAGTTCGGCGCATGGGATTACGCCATGAGCATCGGCAAGCCGGGACAGCATGACCATCCGGAAGTACGGGAAACCGAGCGCCATATCATCGAGACTGCCCTGGCCAAGGGTATTCACCCCCGCGCCGAGACCAATTCTCCTGAAGATATCAGCCGCTACATGGACATGGGCGTCAAACATTTCGTCGTAGGTTCCGAAATGTTTTTCATGTACCAGTGGTTCACAACCCAGGGCAAGGATATCCGTAAGCAGATCGGTGCCGACACAATAGATAACGACCGGGAATCGTCCGGTTACCAGCGATAAGCAGGCGTATGCGATGAAAATCGCGGTCATCGGTACGGGCATCATGGGGTCGGCTATCGCCAAACGCTTGTTGGCCTGCGATGCACATGTGGTCGTGTATAACCGGACACCTGAAAAGGCGCGCATCCTCGAAGCCGATGGCGCCACGGTTGCAGCCTCGCCCGGTTCAGCGACTTGGGAAGCAGACTTCGTGATCACGAGCCTGAACAGCGCCGATATCGTAGAAGATATCGTGTTCGGCGAACATGGCATTGCGGGGGCCGGTTCACCCGAACAGCTGCTCATCGACATGTCGAGTATCGATCCGGCCCGCACAAAGGCCATGGCAGAGCGCCTGCGCAGCGAATGCGGCATGGGCTGGGTGGACGCCCCCTTGTCCGGCGGTGCAACCGCCGCCGCGGCCGGCCGGATGACACTGATGCTCGGCGGCAGCGTGGCGGACATCGATCGAGCCCGACCAGTGCTGAATTTGCTGTCCGGGCACTATACGCACCTGGGGGAAAACGGTGCCGGCCAGACCGTGAAATTGGTCAACCAAATGCTCTGTGCCATCGGCTTTCTGAGTGTGGCTGAAGCGGTGCGCCTGACAGAAGTGTTGGGCGTAGATGCTTCCGCGCTTCCGGCAGCACTGGCTGGAGGCCGCGCGGACTCGCGGATATTGCAGGAATTCATGGTGAAAATGGCAAGGCGGGATTATTCGCCCACCGGGCGTATCGACAACATGGTCAAGGACCTAAATGCCGTGGCACAGGCTGCGGGAGATTCGGTGCAGCAACTGCCGCTTACGTCATTGGTCACCGAACTGAACCGTCGCCTGGTCGCTGCCGGTTTCGGTGCCGCCGATAACGCGGAGTACATGCGCCTGTTTGATGAACAGATACCCGATAAAAAATAAAAACCAGAAAACTTCCAGAGGAAAAAACCATGGCAGCATCACCACCGGACAACGACAACAACTGGCCATCGCCGGGACGCGGCTGGATGCTGGCCGGCCTCCTGGCCCTCGCCTCCATCATGTCGCAATTCGATCGCACCGTCATCAACCTGACAGTCGAACCACTGAAGGCACAGTTCGATCTCAATGACACCCAGTTCGGCATGCTGCAGAGCGTGGCCTTCGGTATTTTCTATACGCTAGCCTGTTTCCCTGTGGGTCGCCTGGTCGATCGTTTCGCGCGCCGGACCGTACTGGGCATATGCCTGTTGTTCTTCAGCCTGTTTTCTATGGCCTCCGGCCTGACACGCAGCTATGCACAGTTGTTCCTTACCCGTGTCGGTGTCGGCATCGGCGAAGCCAGTGTCACCCCGGCGGGCTTTTCCATGCTGTCGGATTCCTTTTCCCCCGATCGGCTCGGTAAACCCATGGGCTTTTTCATGATGAGCGCCCCGGTCGGCCAGGGTCTCGCCTATATCTGGGGCGGTCTGCTGCTGCAGTGGCTGACCGAATCGCCAGCATTGACCTCGGGCGGCCTACTGTCCGGCTTCGAGCCCTGGCAGGCGGCCTTCATCATCATCGGTGCGCCCGGCTTGCTGCTGGTGCCCTGCTTCCTGATGTTCCGGGAACCCGAACGGCGCGGCACGGGTGCCGAAGCACCGATGACCCTTCGTGCCGTCGGCGCTGTACTGAAAGAACGTCGCCGCGCCCTGGTGCCGATGTTCATCGGTTTTTCCATGGTCACCCTCGTCTCCTATACCCTGTTTGTGTGGGTACCGGCTTTCATGCAGCGCACCTACGATTGGAATACTGCCCAAGTCGGCCTCGGCTTCGGCTTGACGGTACTCACCTTCGGTACCGCCGGCGCCTTCTTCGGTGGCTGGATGACCGACCGCCTGTCCGCACGCGGCGTGCTCGAGGCGCCACTCAAGGTAGCTGCTTTCGGTTTCGTCGGTTGTGGCATCTTCGGCGTACTGGCCACACAGATGCCCAACGGCATGCTGGCCATGTTGTTCCTGGTACCGACCGTGTTTTTGAGCAACACGCCCTATGCCTGTGCCGGAACCTCCATACAACTGATCATCCCCAATCGGGCGCGCGGCCAGGTAACCGCCATCTACATCACCATCCTGACCCTGATCGGCCTGGTCGTGGGCCCGACCGTGGTCGGCCTGATGACCGATTACGTGTTCCAGGATCCGAACCAGATCCGTTATTCGCTGGCCATCGTCGTGGGCGTGCCGGCGCCGATCATGTTCCTTTTGCTGCGCAGCGCCTTCACCCACTATGCCGGCCTGCGTCGCGAGCTTGAAAACAACTAACCTAATTGCCACTTGAAGGAGATTGACTATGGCCAAGACATCCATCCGCAAGGTGCTTGAAAGCGCCCACAAGTGCGTACTCGCCCCCTGTGTTTACGACTGCGCCTCCGCCCATGCCGTGCAGATGGTGGGCTTCCCCGCCATGATGCTGTCCGGTGGTGAAGTGTCGGTGGCGATGAACGGCGTCGTCGATTACGGCTTCACCAACCTCACCGACCTGGAATGGATCACTAGCCGCATCACCCAGACCACGGCCATTCCGCTGGCGGCGGACATCGAGGACGGGTTCGGCGGTCCGCTGGCGGTATACCGCTCGGCCAGGCGCATGGCCATGGCCGGCGCCACCGCATTGCAGCTGGAGGATGCCGGCGACATGGAAGAATCCACCATACTGCTACCCCGGGACAAGTACATGGCCAAGGTGAAAGCGGCGCTTGCCGCACTTAAGGGCACTGACTGCATCCTTATCGCCCGCACCAATGCCGACCCCGCCACGGAACTGGATGAAGGTATCAAGCGCTGCAACGAGGCGTTGAAGCTGGGTGCACAGATGACCACGGTCGTGAAATTGACCTCCTATGCCGACGCCAAGTATGTCGCCGAGCGTGTGCCCGGCTGGAAGATGTATCCGGATGTCGCTGTGAAAGCGGATGGCTCACCGGAAGTCAGCGCCGAAGAAGCCTGGGAAATGGGTTACAACTTCATGACCACCCACTACACACTAAAAGCCGCCATGGACGGCATGCTCGAACATGGTCTCGAAAACTTCAAACGCCAGAGCGTGGAATACACCTGCAACAAAAAGGACGCAACGGGCATCATGGGCATGAGTGCCTCACCACTGTTCGACCCGCAAGGTTACATGGAGCTGGAGAACCGCTTTACAGGCGGCAACAAGGAATACACTATCGTCGGCAAAGAGGTTGAGGAATTCCCCGAGGGCTTTGTCAAGGCGGACATCGAGGACCGCCTGTAATGCTGACAAGCAGCGGTAAGTTCAGAGCCAAAAAGACTCTCTGAAATGAGTGTCAAACTGCACCCGAAGCCAAGGCGCTTTTGAGTTTCTTGCACATAGGCGCCTAAAACGCTTTGCCTGAGGTGTTCCTACCGCCTGTCTTCGATGATAGGCGCTACCTGGAAATGCTTTCTACAGAAGTAACTGGCTTCCTCCATTTTCTGGCGGATGGATATCAAACGCCTGTGTTCATTGATAAGGCAAGCAACATCATCTGACAGTATTTTAGGGACATACGACATATGCTTATCTTCTCTGGTATGCTATGCGCCTTTTTTCGGGGCACGGGTCAAAATTGTACTTATTTGGGGTATTAGGCCAGCACCTGAACTTGGTCATTACAGCTTATGGATCGGCCATTAAGCTGGCGTTCAGTCAATCAGAGAAGGCAGCACGAAAAGGGGATGAGCATCACAATTTCTAACGACAGCTTTACCAGGGATTATGACCCCGCCGCGGTGGAAGCGGCTGCGCAGGATTACTGGCGGGAACATGACAGTTTTCGTGTGGAGATCGACACCACTAAAGAAAAGTTCTATTGCCTGTGTATGTTTCCCTACCCCAGCGGCAAGCTGCACATGGGGCACGTGCGCAACTACACCATTGGCGACGTGGTCAGCCGCTTTCAGCGCATGATGGGCAAGAACGTCCTCCAGCCCATGGGCTGGGACGCCTTTGGCCTGCCCGCAGAAAACGCCGCCATGAAAAACAAGGTAGCGCCGGCAAAGTGGACCTACAGCAACATCAGCGACATGCGGGCCCAGTTGCAGCAGCTCGGGTATGCCTACGACTGGCACCGCGAACTGGCGACCTGCCATGTGGACTACTACAAGTGGGAACAGTGGTTCTTCGTGCAGTTGTACAAGAAAGGCCTGATCTATAAGAAGGAAGCTGAAGTGAACTGGGACCCGGTCGACCAGACCGTGCTCGCCAACGAGCAGGTCATCGACGGCAAGGGCTGGCGTTCAGGCGCACCAGTTGAGCGGCGCAAGATTCCCCAGTGGTTCATCAAAATCACCGCATATGCGCAGGAATTGCTGGACGACCTGACCAAGCTCGATGGCTGGCCGGAACGCGTTCGGGTGATGCAGCAGAATTGGATTGGCCGCAGCGAAGGCCTGGAATTCGAGTTCGCGGTAAAAGGCGAAACGGAAACTATGAAGGTCTACACCACCCGCCCGGACACCATCATGGGTGTGACCTACTGCGCCGTAGCGCCCGAACATCCTCTGGCCGAAAAGGCCGCTGCCGCAGATCCCGAAAAAGCGCAGGCCATTAAGGCGCTCGAGGTGGGCGGTGTGTCGGAAGCCGACATGGCCACAATCGATAAAGCCGGTGTCGATACCGGATTCAGGGCCATCCATCCCATCACCGGCGAGGAAGTGCCAATCTGGGTTGGCAACTTCGTCTTGATGTCCTATGGCTCTGGTGCCGTCATGTCCGTTCCGGGCCACGACCAGCGCGACTGGGAATTCGCCAAAAAATACGGCATCGTTATCAAGCAGGTCATTGAGCCGGCCGATGCCAGTGTCGCCTGCGACCTGGAAAAGGCGGCATTTGTCGAAAGGGGCCTGTGCATAAATTCCGGCGAACTGGATGGCAAGACGTTCCAGCAGGCTTTCGATCATATCGCCGCCGATTTCGAAAAACGCGGCATCGGCCGCAGGACGATAAACTTCCGACTCCGCGACTGGGGCGTCAGCCGCCAGCGTTACTGGGGTGCTCCTATCCCCATGATCAATTGCGATAGCTGCGGCAGCGTACCGGTCCCTGAGGACCAGTTGCCTGTGGTTCTGCCGCAAGACGTCGACTTCGACAGTTACGGTTCCCCGATCAAAAAGATGCCCAAATTCTTTGAGACCACCTGCCCTGTCTGTAGCGGCAAGGCCCAGCGTGAAACCGATACGTTCGACACTTTTATGGAGAGCTCCTGGTACTACGCCCGCTTTGCTTCGCCCCGCGAAAAGGACTCCATGCTCGACCGCAAGGCAATGGATTACTGGCTCGACGTCGACCAGTACATCGGCGGCATCGAACACGCAATCCTTCACTTATTATATGCGCGCTTCTTCCACAAGTTGCTGCGCGATGAATGCCTCGTGTCTTCCGATGAACCCTTCAAGCGACTGCTTACCCAGGGCATGGTGCTGAAGGACGGCGCCAAGATGTCCAAGTCGCTGGGCAACACAGTCGACCCGGAAAGCATGATCAGCCGATACGGCGCAGACACGGTGCGCATGTACATGATGTTCACCTCGCCGCCGGACCAGAGCCTGGAATGGTCCGATTCTGGTGTCGAAGGTGCATTTCGTTTCCTGAAACGCCTGTGGAAACTGGTCGGCGAGTACCAGCCGGCTAAAGTTTCTCTCGACACAACCGCCCTGAACGATGCGCAGAAGGCCGTGCGCCTGAAAACCCATGGCACTATCCAAAAAGTGAGCGACGATTACGACCGCCGCCAGATCTTCAATACCGCAATCGCCGCGGTAATGGAACTGTACAACGACGTCAGCCGTTTCGCCGCAGACAAAGATATACAGGACGGCGGCCAAAACCAGGCGGTGTTCCAAGAAGCAGTAGAAGCCATCGTGCTGCTTCTGGCGCCCATCGTGCCACACATGAGTCACGTGTTGTGGAACCACCTCGGTCATGAAGGTGCGATCATCGATGCCGCCTGGCCGGGTTACGACGAGAGCGCTCTGGTCCAGGACAGCATACAGATCGTGGTGCAGGTGAACGGCAAGCTGCGCGCGAAACTCGACGTCGCCGCCGACATCTCGAGGGAAGACATGGAGGCCACTGCGAAGGCAGATACGAACGTGCAGAAGTTCATTCATGGCCTGACAGTGCGCAAGGTGATTGTAGTGCCCGGCAAGCTAGTGAATATCGTTGCGAACTAGAAAGTAGCTAGTGACTAACCACTGGTCACTTACGCCTTGCTTGCGACTATAATTATTCCATGAACCTAAAATATTCCCTGTTCTTAATTCTGATCACCGCACTCCCGCTGGCTGGATGCGGCTTCCATCTTCGAGGCACCGTCCAGCTTCCCGCCGCCCTGCAAACCCTATCCCTGACCAGCACCGACGGCAACAGCGAGATCGTAAGTGAATTGCGCCGCTCTCTCCTGGCCAGTGACATCAACGTGCTGGACTCGCCACAGGGCAGTACCTATGCGCTGATGATCGGCGCCGAGGAGAGCAGCGAGCGAGTGTTGTCCGTCAACTCAAACGCCCGTGCCGGCGAATATGAATTGACCATGAGTGTGCCGTATCAGTTGCGTAGGGGCGGCGCTACAGTACTCGGCCCGGAAACACTGGTGATTGAAAAGGTATACCTGGCCGATCCCAACAGTGCCGTTGCCAAAGCCGAGGAACGTGAACTCATGGAAGAGGAAATGCGCCGCGAACTGGTGAGCCTGATTCTGCGCCGTCTGCAATCAGCAACAATCTAGGCCGAAAGGTTCCGCGAGAAGTAGCCAAATTCACTTTCAGCATTGCGCCCAGCGGGTTGAAAATGATCTTGATGTCAGACGCGATCTGGAAGCATGAATATCGATACGGTCACCTCGGTCAAACGCACTGTCCTCTTCGTGACTAAAGGAGCGGCAAGAGTGGCATGGTCGTTGGCTGGCAGTCGGGCGAATACCAGCAAAACACTCTGGATGACCATTCCAGGTCCCGGTCAACGCCACCTATTTTGCCGGTTCAGCCCAGAAGAATTATCCTGCAGACTGTCTGGAAAACTTGCAGGCTTTGAGTTCAAGTAAAGTATGTTGCAGAATGCCTCTAGCCTTTACCTAGTATTTTCAGGGGGAAACTATGTTATTAATTTACCGCCGTTCGCTGTGTGCATTCCTGTTACTTGTGATGACCGTTAATGCCCGGGCAGATAATGAGACACTCGCCGGAGAACTCGTCATCGAGCCGTCCACGCTGATCTCCCTGGGTTTCGAGTGGTATATCGAGGGTGACGACAACCGTAATGCCCAGGTAGCCCTCGCCTACCGCAAGACAGGTGAACGTAGCTGGCGCGACGGCCTACCCCTCGTGCGCGTGCACAACGAGCGCTCGGTCTTCGACCAAACCCTGGATTACACAGCGCCAAACATGTTTGCCGGCAGCATTTTCTACCTCGAGCCAGGCACGGAATACGAGGCACGGTTCACCCTGACCGATCCTGACGGCGTCACAGGTCGCTCGGAGCGCATCGTTACCGTTACCACGCGCGCGGAACCGCAAGCGTTTTCCGGCGGCCGAGTCCTGCATGTCTATCCCCTTGACCATACCGGCCCTGAAGAGCAGCCGGCGTTCCATGGCCTGCTCCAGGCCTACTACATGGCTGGCCTTGGTGGCGACTGGAGCCGCGCCTCGGCTGCTCGCGTACGCGCGGGTGACACCATCCTTGTGCATGCGGGCGTCTACAAGGAATTCAACCGACGCAGCTACACCCACGAAATAGATTCCGGGTACACAACCTGCTGCGGTACTACCTGGGACGGCACTTACTACCTGACTGCCGACGGCACCGAGGACATGCCGATCACCATCAAGGCTGCAGGCGATGGTGAAGTAGTGTTCGACGGCGGCGGCAACAATGTACTGTTCAACATGATGGGCGGCGACTGGCACCTGTTTGAGGGGCTCACCTTCCGAAACACCAATATTGTCTTTGAAGCCGGCATGAAGAACATCACTGGCAGTGAAGGCCTGATGGTGAAACGCAGCCGCTTCGAGGATGTCGCCACGGCAATTCATTCGGATTGGTCGGGCTCGCGCAAATTTTACATTGCCGACAATACCATGATCGGCCGGCGGCGTGACGAACTGATGGGCTGGTACAACATTCCGCCCTGGAACGAAGACCCGGACTTCGAGGAGAAACGCCTGCTGGACTCCTATTACGCCGTATCTATTTACGGCGCCGGCCACGTAATCGCCTACAACAAGGTTATTGGTTTTCACGACGCCCTCGACCATGCCACCTACGGCATGCCCGACGGCTACCCCAACATCCCCCGCGACCGCATGCCAGTATCCATCGACATTTACGGCAACGATGTGTCCAATCTAGACGACAACTGTTTCGAGGCGGACGGCTCCATGCATAACGTGCGTATATTCGATAACCGGTGCTTCAATGTCGCCGTGGGCGGCATGAGCCCGCAGCCGGTGTTCGGGGGCCCTGTGTATTTCATTCGCAACGTGGTGTATCACAGCCCGTATGGCCCGGTAAAGATCCATGCCGACCCTTCCGGCGTCATTTATTACCACAATACCTACATCGGCGAGGTCCGCCAGATTACACCTGCATCCAACCTTCATTTTCGCAACAATCTGATCTTTGGTCAGGAACGCCAGCCAGCAACTATGGCCATTCGAACGTATACCAACTATTCCTCCAGCGACTACAACGGCTATCGGGTCAATCCGGGCACGGATATCGCCTTCAGTTGGGCCTCACGGCCCAGGGAGTTGGAGGCGGATTATAAAAGCCCGCTGGTTGTGCGCGATTTCGCCACCTTTGCCGAATACCAGCAGGCAACCGGCCAGGATGCCCACAGCGTACTGTTGGATTACGATATTTTTGTCAATGCCGCAATGCCCGATCTGACCAGGCCGACCATGCTGTATGATCCGGCCGACGTTGACCTGCGCCTGCGCCGGGGCGCCAAGGCCGTTGATGCGGGCATTGCGCTACCGAATATCAATGACGGCTATAACGGACGCGCGCCCGACCTTGGTGCCTTTGAATATGGTGCAGCCTTACCTCATTACGGACCCCGCCCGGAATAACCAGCACCTAGCCTGCAGGCACCAGGCGCGCCATCGAGACAGCATAGGATTGGGTCAGGTCGAAGACTGCGAATACCGCTGCCTGAAAAAAAAGAGTAGATAGTAAAAAAGCCTGCTTGAACAGGCAGGCTATTTTACGTGTTTGGCAAACGTCAGAAGCCTTCGATAAGGACCATGGTGCCTTTCGCATTATTCGCACGCATGCCGATGATGGCCTGATACTCAGGCGATTCATACCAGGCCCTAGCAGCCTCCCTCGATGCAAACCTCAGGATGACCGTTACCGGTTGTGGCTGGCCTTCCAGGACCTGGCTGTCCAGATCTACGGCCACGACTTCGGCACCATGGGCAACCAATGTCTCGGTCGCCTTCTGGGGATAGTCCCCGTACCCTTCAGGATTAGTGACAGTGTAGTTGGCAACGATGTATGCAGGCATGGATTCCCCCTGGTTTTTTATGAATGGAAAAGCAGACAGCATAACCGTTCACGCGGGCAATTACATGCGCGGAAAGCTATTTGGGCAAACGCGCTGCGCTCACCGGCGGGGTCGTCGCCACCCTGCCCGACCTGGATACCTTCATTCCCTGGGATGACGCTGTTGCCACCTTTACTTATCACCGTTCCGACTCGCACTCACTGCTGATGCTGACGCTGGTATCGCCCCTTGTAGGCTGGCTCGTCCTCAAATCTCAGCAGACACTCAGACCCCTCCACCGAAGGGTGTACCTGATGGTATTCCTAGCGCTTTTCACTCATCCCCTGCTGGATGGGTTCACCGTCTATGGCACGCAACTGTTTTGGCCGCTGACATCATACCCGGTGAGCGGTTCCACTATCTTCATCGTGGATCCCGCCTACACCCTCTGGCTGCTGATTGGTTTCATCGGAGCCATGGTGATGAGCCGGGAGCACCCGACCGGGCACCGGCTGAATTATGCGGGCCTGGTGATCAGCTCCCTCTACCTGGCATGGACGGTGTCGGCCAAGGTCATTATCGACGTTCGCGCGGAAAGGCAGCTGGCAGCCCAGGGGATCGTCTATGACAAGCTGATGTCGACGCCAGCGCCTTTCAACACGCTGGTTTGGCGCATAATCGGTCGGATGGAGGGCGGTTATTTCGATGCTTTCTTGCTGGTGTTCGGTAATAACGCACCACTCAAGGTCAATTATTATCCCAGCGAGGATGCCCTGCTTGATGAACTAAGCGATCACTGGCCGGTGCAGCGCCTGGTATGGTTCACGCACGGCTATTACAAGGTTATACAACATGGCAACGACATCCTTGTCACCGACCTGCGCATGGGGCTCGAGGGCAGCTATGTCTTCAACTTCAAAGTAGCGGAAACCGGCCCCGGCGGCATACGACCTGTAACGGGCAGGCTTGCTCCCTGACCAGCTCCCCGTCTATGGTGAAGTCAGTTACTACCGGATCGCCCCAGCCAAAGCCTGCCTAGTTGTCGCCCTTTCTCCGGGTACCCCGTCGCTGAGCCGGGCTGGCGCTTTGCCGACAGGTTCCGGATAATCGGTTTACTAGCAAGACTTCGGGGGAAGACATTATGAGGGAAATCAACTCTTTAACGACAGGACTGGCTGCAATCCTGATATTTGCCATGTCACCAACCACACTGGCGGCGGACAGCCTGGTCATTCCGTCCCTGAGTCGCGATATTCGAGTTACCACGCTGGTCGACAATCTGGAAAGCCCCTGGGCCATGGCTATCCTGCCCGATGGTGACATCCTGGTCACAGAGCAGCCAGGCAGGCTGAGGCTTGTGCACGATGGCATACTGGTGCCGGAACCGATCAACGGTACACCGGAAGTCGGCGGGCGCTTGCATTCCGGCCTGATGGATATCGCCCTGCATCCCGACTTTTCGTCCAACCAACTGGTCTACATGACCCATTCCCGCATAAATGACATGGGTAGCACACTAGTGGTGACCCGGGCACGCTTGGATGGCATGCAGCTGGTGAACAGTGAGGTGCTTTTCGAAGCCTTTGCCTGGGAGCCACGTGAACTCAATTACGGCTCACGCGTAGCCTTTGATGGCCAAGGATACCTCTACATCACTATCGGTGACCGGGGCCCAGATGGTGAACCCAAGGCCCAGGACCTGGCCTTTCACAACGGCAAGACAGTTCGCTTGCATGATGACGGCCGCATCCCCGCCGACAACCCGTTCGTCAACACACCGGGCGCCCTGCCCGAAATTTTTTCGTACGGCCACCGTAACCAGCAGGGTCTCATGCTGAACCCGGTGACCGGCGAAATTTGGGCAAGCGAACACGGACCGCGCGGCGGTGACGAAGTGAACATCCTGAAGCCCGGCGCCAATTACGGTTGGCCTGTCGTCTCCTTCGGCCGCACCTATCCCGGCGAACTCATCACAAACGATCCGATGATGGATGGCATGGAGCCGCCGCGGTGGTTCTGGGTACCGTCCATTGGCATTTCGGACATCATCTACTATGACGGCGACGCCTTCCCGGAATGGAAGAACCACCTCATCGTCACGGGCATGAGCGGCATGATGCTGCAGACAGTGGTGCTGGAAGGCCGAGCCTCGCGGGAACGGGAAAGCCTGCTGACGCAGCTCATGGCGGAATTCCGTGATGTCGATACGGATGCCGATGGCAACATCTATGCGCTGGTGCGAAAAACTGCGGGCGCCGACGGCAATGCCGGCAAGCTGTTGAAGCTCGAACCGGCCGACTGAATACCTACTTTGCCATGTCTGGCGGTACCGGCAGGGTTACCTCACCTGTTGCCGCCCATTCCGCGCCGCGCGTGAACGTGTTCACAAAGGTGGGATGCAGCACATCCTCACCGTCGTGACCCAGCGTGGTGACAAACACCCTGCCCTGCCCGTAATCGACGGTCCACAGAATGGGCTGGTGGATGCCTGGCCCGGGTATGGGCTGGCGCACGTTTTCCCCGTAGAGTGAATGATCATCGTAGGCAGTGGCCAGCACGTGGTAACTCCCTTCCGGTTGGTAAATGAGATTGGCGTACAACTCGTCATCCTCCATGTGCAGGGGCGTCTTCAGTCCGCGCGTAATGGGATGGTCCATGTCAATGAGGTCGACATCAAAATCGTGCTGGGCGGAATGGTGGCCGCGACCATCGCGCCAGTTGCCGCCACTCATTTTTTCCCACTCACCCCAGTGATAGAAGGCGCCGAGAGCTAGGTGGTACATGACGATGCCCTTGCCACCACTGACAAAATCCTCCACAGCCTTCTCCGCCGCCTCGCCCCAGCGATAGACCGGGTCCTGGCGTCTATCGTAGTAGTTCATCACCAGCAGGTCATAATTCTCCAGAGTGGCAGCGGTAGCTCCGCGAAACTCCTCGGTCACGCGTACCTCAAACAGACCGGTATCCTCCAGCGCCTGCTTCAACCCCGGCGTCGTATCCGGCCAGAAGTGCACGTGCTGGCCGGTGATGATGAGCACCTGGATCTTGTCGGGATCGGGCGCAGGATAAGGTTGGGCTTGGGCTAAGATGGCTGTTGTCGCGAAAAGCCATATCGAAGCTATACGAATTTTTTTCATATGTGCTCCAAAGTCACTCTGTACCATAAATAATTCAACACACCTTCCAGTTATTCGAGCGTTAAGAGATGATGTCGCGGGGAACGTAACGCACCTCTGCGTCCTCGCAAGCACCAACCCGTGGGCGCTCCAGCAGTATTTTAATTCCTGGGCCCGTAGTGCTCCGACTGCGAATCTATTTCATAAGCACCCAGATCCGGTGCCATTCCGGTAAAATTACTATTAACACCCGGTATAAGCATACCAGCATCAACAGGGTTGGCATTTGCTTTCAACCGGAAATCGAAATCCGCCGGATCGTAAATCGTGCGCGGATCCGGACCCGGGACTCTGACGTTTTCAAAAATATCGAAGTCCACCAAAACACTTTGCGCATCCTGCCCTGTAGCGGCACTGTATTCGGCAAGCGTGGCGAAACGCCGTACTTCACGCGCCTCGGCTTCCAGCTGAGTCTGCGCCCGCGTACTCAAGGGAGAGGTGGTGTAGGCGTCCCCAGCCTCACCGGGATAATTGGCCAGCAGATCAAATGACGGCGTGCTCCATTCAAAAGACCATGGTGCGTCGGGATTGGGCCGAAAGCCGTTGTAGTCAGAAGTCGAATAGTTGGTATTGGTTTCAATAGCAAATACAGGCCCTGCCCCGTCTGGAGCCAGAATAAGATTGTTGGCGTAATGAACATTTGACGCCGCCAGCAACATAGGTGTCACCGGGGCAACCAGGGTGTTGTGCCAAACGATGATGCCTGCCGATGATGCCGTGAATTTCGCCGCGCCGCCTTCCGGGGCGTGGTAGACAATGTTGCGAATGAAATACACCGGCCCGCCGAACATCGGTTGCACGCTCAGAGCGCGATGGCCGTGGTTGAAGCATCGATTGCGAAAGATGCGGATATTATGGGCACCGCCGTCGGCTTCTAGACAGTTGTCTTCAGCGTGGCTGATGTCGTTGTTGTAGAAATCGATGGATACCGGCATGCGTTCTCGATTCGGCTCGGGCGTCCCGTCCGGGTTACCGTAGGTGGCGACATCGATACCATCGTGAAAATGGCTGATACGGTTATAGGCGACCACGTGACCTGCTCCGTAGACCTTTACGGCGTACTCTGACACGAGTGGTGGGGGACCTTGTCGGTTGTATTCCTGCCAAGTCGCACCGGTAAAACCGCGCAGGTCATCAGGATCGAAACGGCCAATAAAGACATTGTCCGTGATGGTAAAGTCTCTCGAACCAGACCAGTCCGTGTAGATACCGCGGCCGATATCCTCGAATCGCGACCCCTTGACCGTCAGACCACTGCTGCCACCGATATTTTTCAAGCCCGCTTGGAAAACGAGATCGGTATTGCGAAACGTCAGTCCCTCGAAAAAGTTGTAGTTGGCGGCCATGACATTGAACAGGTTATAGGCGCCATCGCCGTCAAAAATGACATCACCATCGCCTGCTGCCCTGATCACTATGGGTCTTTCCGGGGTGCCGCTGGCCGTGAGGAAGTATGTCCCACTCGACACCGTGCCCAAGCCGCCGCCATAGCGATACCTATTGTCCCGGTATACTCCCGCATGGACTAGAATAGTATCACCGGGACGTACGCGGGCCGGGTAAGTGTTAAAATTGTCGGATCCCGAAGAACCCGTATAGTAGGCGCCAAGCAGGCCTGTGAAGGAATTCTCATCGAGGTCGCCCTCGAAATCCGGCGGGTAGACGTGAAACACGCGACCGTCAGGCGCAGGCGTCGGTTCCAGGCGTGTAGCCGCTGTGATTAGTTGGGTTGTCTTGCCCGTGGCACCATCCGGGTCTTCCAGATGCAACCGAATGACATAGGTGGTTCCGGGCAGGAGATCGAAAATGCTGCCTGCAAAGAGATCTGGTGTCACATATTGCAGGGCATTTTCATTGATGCGTTCACCACCAATGCGTAGCATAGGTGGCCCCTGTTGCCAGGTCTTGCCACCGAGCGGGCGGTATTCGAGGGTGACGCTGGCATCGCGGTCGTCGTCACCGCTAATCGGCCACTCAAAGCCAAGGGAAATGAGTGTTGGCGGCTCAACATAAACCTCACCGGCGACAATATTGTCCTGGGCAACCAGCACCGGTGCCAGCAGGCAGGCAAGCAGGAAAAAAGGCAGTTGCCGGTACGTCAAAATTTCCCCCCAGATCTTTTCGGTTGCGCCAGGAATGCGCAGGTTCAAGTTTATGCCCTGGCGGATTCAGGGAGCAACGGGGTGAATGTGCAAATCCCGGGACAGTTCCTGTCAGGTAATCGCTGACTTAAATGGTAAACTTCCGACCCTGAACCCCCGGCAGCCCCCGGAGCATGCATTGGCCACTGCCAATAAAGACAAGCTGGACCAGGTCCGCGAAATTTTTCTCACCCAGGCCCGCTACTGCGAGGAGCTGGGCTCCCCCTTCATGACCCGACTATGCCGGTTGTTCGCCGCGCACATTAAGGCCGATGACGCCACCGCCAGCCGCCTCATCAGCCTGCCCAAGACGCCGAGCTTCTGGACACTAGCACTGGCCCTGCGTGTTGCCGGTGCACTTCACGCCTTGGTGCTGAACAACCGATGCAAAAAGCTTGCTGCTGTGTACCCGCCCCGCCACGACCAGGCATCGGACGAAGAATTATGGGAAGCAATCAGTCATGCCATGCAGGCACATGCGGATTTCTTCATTCCCTTTCTAGACAGTGCCCCGCAGACCAACGAGGTACGACGTTCCGCCGTCCTGCTGCCCGGCTTCCTCACCATTCATGAAAGAACCGGTTTGCCATTTGTACTGTCCGAACTGGGTGCCAGTGCCGGCATAAACCAGTGCTGGGACGCTTTCGGCTATACCATTAACGGCCAGCCCTGGGGGGACCAGCGCAGCGACGTTTTTTTGGCGCCGGACTGGCGTGGCGCAGCGCCCCCACCCATGGCGGAAATCGAGATAGGCGGCCGGGCCGCCTGCGATCTCGCGCCGGTGAATGTCCATGATCCCGATGCCAAGCTGAGGCTGCTCTCGTATATCTGGGCCGACCAGCAGGACCGTTTCACGCGCACGGAAGCGGCACTGGCCATTCTCGACCGCTGCAGATACGGTGTCGATCGGGCGAATATTTCCGATTGGCTGCCGCAGCGACTGGCGCTGGATACCCGCGGAAGTGTGCACGTGATCTACCACACCATCACCTGGTCCTACCAGGGCGATGCCGCCTGCCAAGCCAACCAGGCCCTGATCGAAGCAGCAGGTGCCCGAACAACGGTGGATGCGCCACTGGCCTGGCTGAGACTTGAGCCGGATGGCAAGGACCCCGGTGCCGCGATCCTGCTTACCCTTTGGCCGGACGGCACTGAACACTGCCTCGGACGGGCCGACTACCATGGCCGCTGGATCGACTGGCAGGGCTGGGCAGAATCTCCCCCTGCCGGCGGAAAATCATAGATAATGCGGCGACCAACATGGACGCCGATGGATTAAGTGAATTCCACCTACTGCGGCCATTCCATCGGCCACTATGAAGGCGACACCCTGGTTGTGCACACCATCAGCTACAAAGAGTTGACCTGGCTCTACGACAACGGCATGAACCAACCAGCTGCACACCGTCGAGTACGTCAGCCACCCGTACAAGGAAAAATTCAATTACAGCATCCTGATCGACGACCCGAGTGCATTTTTCGAGCCCTGGGAGAAGAAATAGGATACTCCCTGGAAATAAGGTGTCGAAATGAAGGATTACATCTGTCAGAAAAACAGCCAGTTCATGCTGGACTTGAAAGATTATTACGGCACACTCTTCTTCGAAAAAACGGAAGGCTCCGAGTGATCGTTCCGGATCAAAATATTTAAAAGGGGCATCTGCCCCTTTTTTTATATCATTCCTTATCCAGCGGTTCGATGTGGACTACTTCAAGGCGGCCTGGATACACCCGCCACTTGATATTGAAATCATACAGGGTCATACCGTACTGCTTGTCGTCTGGATCTCGCTGGCGCCAGGCCGGCCGGGGATCCTGTTTCAGTACGGTTACCACCAGTTGGCGCAGGTCCGGAAAACGGTCTTCCTGCACTGACAGGAACTCGTTGGCAGCCTCACTGAAGGTTACGGCAAAGGTATTGCCCGGCGTGGTTTCAGCGTAGCCGCCGGTGGCACCGGCAATGCTATCCGCATAAGGCAGGTAAGGCTTGATATCGATAATCGGCGTACCATCGAGCAGGTCGAGGCCACCCACGCGCAGGACCAGTTCGCCATCCAATAGCTCCCAGCCCAGGTTGGTAACCGCGGACATGCCTATCGCATTGGGCCGAAAGGTCGAGCGGCTGGCGAACACCCCCACCCTGTCCTTGCCACCCAGACGGGGCGGCTGCACGGTCGGCGACCAGCCCTTGTCGGCGGTCTCATGAAAGCGGAATAGCAGCCAGAGGTGGGAAAACTGCGCTATTTCGCGCAGGCAGTTCGGATCCGAAAACTCATCAGTGAACAACACCTCGCCCCGGGCTGCCGGCACAAGGCCAGGCTGGCGAGGAATGGCAAATTTCTGCTTGTAGGGAGAGCGAACATAGCCAATCGGCTTAACAGAGAACATGCGTTTCCAGGGTTTCGCTTTTACCAAGCAAGCCCATAGTCATCACCGTAATTACTCGCGCCGCCGACCATGGTGCCATTGGTCTGGTCGAAGTAAATGCCGGTAATCGGTCCGGACGTTAGTTGTTCTGTTTCCACCCTATAACCCATGGTGGACAGGCGCACCTTGTGCGTGAGCGGCAGGTCTTCTCTGAGGAGGATACGGCCAGGCTGCATGTCATGCTCGCCGAAGGAAGAATGCGCCTGCCAGGTGTTGAAATTGGCGGCCTCGGCGGCCTGCTGCACATCCATGCCGAACTCCACCACGTTGAGGAAAAACTGCACCAGGTTCTGCTCCTGAGTATCACCACCCTGCACGCCAAAGGCCATGAAGGGCTTGCCATCCTTCATGGCCAGCGTCGGTGTCAGCGTTGCGCGCGGCCGCTTGCCCGGCTCCATGACGTTGAAGGGATTGTGTTCCGGTGACATTACAAAACTCTGCAACCGTTGTGACAGGCCGATGCCGGTGTCCCCGGCAATGAAAGCCGGTGTCCAGCCGCCGCTTGGGGTGATTGACACGACCCAGCCATCTTTGTCGGCCGCCTGGATCGACGTGGTGCCTGCCAGGAAGCCCGCATCATGATTCATGCTGTTGAGCGGCGAGGCCTGGGCGACGGCATCATCATCTGCGATGACCGGCTCCCAGGATTCCAGTAATTCACTATAGGGATTCGTGCCGCCCTGGAAGGGATAGGGATCGCCGGGGGCTACCCGAGGAGTGTTGCGAGTTTTATCTATGAGCATGGCGCGTTCCCGCGCATAGTCCTTGGACAACAGTCCCTGTATAGGCTCTGTCGGTGGGTAATACGGATCTCCGTAATAGAAGTCACGGTCGGCAAAGGCCAGATTCATCACCTGGTAAAGTGTATGAATGTATTCCACGCTGTTGTAGCCCATGCTGCGCAGGTCGAGCGTCTCCAGCATGTTGAGCATCTGCAACATGACGGGGCCCTGTACCCATGAGTTCAATTTGTATACCTCGATGCCCTTGTAGGTGGTCATCACCGGTTCCTCTACATAAACCTGCCACTTGTCGAGATCCTCCGTCGTGATGAGGCCGCCGGCCGCCTGCGTCGCATCGGCAATTTCCTGCGCGATATCTCCGCGGTAAAAACGCTCGTAGGCTGCATAGATCGCTTCCTTGCGGGACTTGCCTGCTGTCAGTGCCTGTCGTTCCGCCTCGACCAACCGCGCCAGGGTATTGAGCAGGCCGGGCTGCCGAAATAATTCGCCGGGCCGGGGCGCCGCCCAGCCTTCCGGGAAGCGCGGGTCGTAATGGGGCAGCAACACTTTTACCGAGTGCGGCCACTTCAGAATGTCGTCCTTATAGAACTGGAAAGTTTCCGCCTTGTTGCGTTCGATGGGATAACCCGCCGCCATTTCCATTGCCGGCGCCAGGGTCTGCTCTAGGCTGAACGTACCGTACTCGGCCAGCATGACCAGCAGGCCACCTGGGGTGCCTGGCGTAGCAGCGGCCAGCGGCCCGATATCGGGGGGATGATTCATGCCACGCTGCCGGTAAGCTTCAGGCGTGGCACCGGAGGGCGCCGCCCCGAGAGCATTGATGGCAATTACTTTGCCGGAACGGGGATCATGAATAAGCGCTTGGGTTTCACCGCCCCAGCTGAGTGTATCGAACATGGTCGCGGACACGGCGAGCATGGCGCAGGCGGCATCCACGGCATTGCCGCCTTCATTGAAAATACGTGATCCCGCAGACGCCGCCAGCGGTTTACCGGCGACGGCCACCCAGTGCTGACCGTACAGTGGTGGTTTGACGGAATACTTGAACTCCTGGGCCTGCAGGCCATAGCCTGCAACTAGTGTAAAAAAGTATGCCAGCCATGTGCCGATATTCAGGAAACAGGACTGGGCTGTGGTCCTGGTGAGGGGCTGGTTCTGCATGTTGCAACCATATCATAAGAGTAATCTATCGCGCCCTGTCTTCTGGATAATACCTGGCAATTCACCTAAATTTCTTTCAACAACAGCCCGGTCACCGTGTATGAATAATTCAATATTTTTCACCGACGCATGATTGCAGACAACTCTACTAAACCGACAATAGATCCGGCAGCGAGGCCCTGTCGACCATGGCAACCTGATTGTGAAACATTTAGGGATTTTATGGATTTAGGTCAAACAGGATACTGGACGTAGGGACCCGGGCCGATTATCGTACGCAGGAATTTTCTACGACAACGAATAGTTAATGCTACTTTTGATAAGGGGGAACCATGTCTGACGAGAACACTCAACGCACAACCGGCCAGTCCATTGGCTACTGGGCAATAGTTTACGCCATTGCCATTCCGGCACTGTTCATCGGCACCGCCATTGTAGTGCGCCTGGCGCTGATGTCCGCCGCCTGATTCCTGTCGCTGTTCACGGGACTTTCAACTCAGCCTGACGAACATAAGAATAACAACGCTGGTAGCGCAAGCTGCCGGCTTTGTTTTGTTGGGGTGAAAACCTAGTGCGAGGGTGAAAGCCCTCATGTTATTTTGGTTTTAACGTAGGTGATCTGGGTTTGCTCTTACCGGCCCGGCAACGGCCAGATCATGTTGCCTTCGGCATCCAGGTAACCCAGGGCTTTGAGCTTCCTCACTGTTGCCGCACCGGAGCGCTGCGGGGAGGAACCGCTGAGATTTGCCGCCGGTGTGATACCCAGAGCCTCGAAAGTGCCGTCGGCGATGTCGATCATGTCGGTGTACCGCAGGTTGGATTTCAGCGGGCCATCATTGACCTGAATGGCGCGCGGCCACAGGTGATTGATGCCACGAACGTGACGCCAGGTTAATAAATGCAGCTTGTCGCCCACGGCAAATTCCTCTTTCTGGAAGCCGTAGGCAATCATGACATTGATCGGATGGCTGTTGATGATCCAGGTCTTGCCGGTCTCGCTCGCCGGCAGGTCACCAGAGATGACCTAGATTTCGATCTGGACGTGGGGGTTGGCCCAACGGATATCAGTGACCACGCCGTCAACCACCATGAAATCCGAACCGAAGGGGCCATATTCAGCCTGGGTGTTGTGGTGTGCTGAAACAGAAATACACGGCGCCAGCATCAGAATGAATAGCCCTTTTTTCAAAAGCGACATCTTGCTCTTCCCCCATGTATCCTATGTCTGTTACCGACAGGATACGTGATATCTTGCCCTATTTGATTACCGCTCCATAGTTGTGTTATGCCGTCGGATAGGGTCCAAAATATGCTATCACAGCGATTTGGAACGGGTAAACTGATGGATTTTTGGGTAATGCTCAAGTATCCTTCGCGCCTTTTCAAGAACACACGCCTCAGCTCCGCTAAGCCCGAATAAGCCTGAAATAGTCCGATAAATGACTGCACACGTTTGTTTCACCATGGATAACCTAGGTGATGCCGCCGATCTCGGCAGGGGCGTCATCAGTGAACCGCGCAAACCTGGTGAGCGCCCAGCCCTTGAAAAGGGTCTTCCCGCCCTGCTTGAACTTTACCGTCGATTTGGTATTACCATCACCCATTTCGTCGAGGGCTGGGCAGCAGATGCCTATCCTGACTATATAGAGAAGGACCTGGCCGACGGTCACAGTCTCGGCATGCACGGCTGGCAGCACGAATTGTGGTCTTCCCTGGATTATGAGCGGGCACTGGACATTGCGACCCGCTCAACAGAGGCGATCACTCGCGCCGGTGCCCAGCCTCATGCCTTTCGCGCTCCCGGCGGCAAGCGCACCCGGTTCACCAGTGAAATCCTGACCTCTCTCGGTTACTCCATAGATTCCAGCCTCTGCCCATCCGGCCAGGATGGCGGTGCCGTGGAACGGTTAAGCCGGACGCTGTGGTCGGCACCCTACGAATGGGTTGGCGTCGATGCCAGCCACTGGCTTTGGCAGAAAAAGGCCAACGAGGATGTTGCGCGCGACTGGCGCAAGGCACTGACTGATTGTGTCGATAACGGCAAGTACATGTTGTTCATCTGGCATCCCCATGTCATGGGTATCGACGCCGGCAGGCTGGAAATCGGTGCACAAATCCTGGAATACGTCTCCAGCAATCCCGCGTTCGAGATAGTCACGCTCGACAAGCTAGTCAATCTTTACAGCGGCGCCTTATAGCACACCCATTTCCTCCTGCGAAAACGGTACAATGCCGATCAGTCCACGACCGGGAGGCTATCTTGCTCCGCAGACTCATCAGGTTCACTAGCCTTGGCCTGTTACTAGCTATAGTCATCATCGGCAGCCTGCTAGTGATTTCCCCCTTCTTGGTATATGACGTTTTCAATCAGGAATTTCCCATCGCCCGCCTCGAGTTCACACGTGCCGGCGACAATGCCTGGACAGCTTGGTTGAGCCGCGGTGACTTCTGCACGCGTGAGGAATATGCCTTACGGGGTGACCAGTTCCAGATCGATGCGGGATTCGTGAAATGGAAGGGTCTGGCGGTGCTGATGGGTTTCCGGCCGCTCTACCGGCTGGACCGTTTGAGTGGTCGTTACCGGGATGTCCAGGCACAAAATACACAAACGGGGCTTGCCCACGACCTGACGCCAGACATGCTGTTCGATTTTTTTGATGAGAACACCCAAGAATCCAAGAATGGCTGGCTGATCGACACGACCTACGGTTCATCTGTGTATTACGCCATCGACCCCCTGCTCCGCTACACAGTCTACAGCACCGAGGATAGCCTGATCCTCAGGACCTCGGGCATCCTGGATGTGAATAGCAACAACGGCCTGGTCATCGAAATCAACGAAGGATGCAGCCACGCGAGAGATGGGGTACTTTCGTTAATCCTGAAACTGAACAACCTGCTCGGTGCCTCTTGAAGAATAACGTACTCGTTGGGAAAAACGCGCCACCTGCATTGTGTGCTAGTGCAAAATTGTCTTGATGCAGGTTAATTGCATTTACGTTATTTCAATTACCATGGATGACAGATGGCCTGAAATTGGCCGAGGTAAAAGAACCAGCCCTGGAAGAAAGAGGCTGAAACAGGACAGGCTCTTAGCTAGAATGGCCAGATGCTGGTCAGGCACGAACAACTCCTTTCCCAACTCTCGAAACAGCAGCAACAGTTACCTGCCGTCATCTGGGTCTGCGGCGATGAGACCCTGCTGGTGCAAGAAGCTTGCGACAGTGTGCGCCGGTTCGCCCGGGAACAGGGATTTACCGAACGCGAAGTTCACGATGCCACTGCCCATTTCAACTGGAGTGTGCTCGTGGAAGCCGCCAGCAGCCTGTCCCTCTTTGCCGACAGGAAACTCATCGACCTACGCCTGCAATCCCCCAAACTCGACAACGACGCAAAATCCGCCCTACAGGTTTACGTGGAGGATCCCGGCGAAGACAACCTGTTACTGATCACCAGCAGCAAGGTAGAGAAGGCGACTCTTTCAACCAAGTGGTTCAAAGCCATCGAATCAAGGGGCATGGTAGTACAGGTATGGCCGGTCAATGCCCAGCAATTGCCGGGTTGGATTGCCAGCCGCATGAAACAGGCTGGACTGACGGCAGACCAGGACTGCATCGAAATCATCGCCCAACGCGTCGAGGGCAACTTGCTGGCGGCGGCTCAGGAAATCGAAAAGCTTGCCGTCTTGGCGGGTGACAAGCACCTGACCCGGGATATCGTCGCTCGCGCGGTAGCCGACTCATCACGTTTCAATGTCTTTGCCCTTTCCGACTCCAGCCTGGCGGGCCAGTCCGGCAAGGCGCTCAATATCCTCAACCACTTGCGCGCGGAAGGTGAAGACCCGCTTAAGATCCTGTTTTTCCTGACGCGTGAAATCCGTTCCCTGATGCGCATGCAGGCCAGAATTCGTCAGGGATACAACATCAACGGTGTCATGCAAGCGGAACGTGTCTGGCAAAACCGAACGGCAATCGTCGGTTCTGCGCTACGTAATCACACCATAGATACCCTGGAAAACCTGCTGCTGGATGCGCGCCTGGTGGACCAGTCGGTAAAAGGGATGCTGAAGCGCAAACCCTGGGATGAACTGAACAGTATGGTGCTGAAACTGGCGAATCCCGAGATTAACTTCCTGCCCGCCTGAAAACTCAATTTTTATACAATTATCGGATAGAGTTTTTAGCGCCCCTGCTTAGGCAAAGCTACGAAGATTAAGCAGATTTTACGTTTGGGTAAAGGAGCGTCAAGCCGAGCGGCTTTGCCTAAGCAGGGGCGCTAAAAAACCTTTCTATAGCTTGGATTGTTGGTCGGCGTGGTAGGAGGAACGTACTAGTGGCCCGCTGGCGACATGGTAAAATCCCATCTCCTCACCGATACGGGCGTATTCGTCGAATTCAGTCGGGTGCACGAAGCGTTCAACCGGCAAGTGATCCCGTGAAGGTTGCAGGTACTGACCAATGGTGACCATATCGATGTCGTGGTCATGCATGTCTTGCATCACCTGGATCACTTCCTCGTGGGTTTCACCCAAGCCCACCATGATGCCCGACTTAGAAAGCACTTCCGGCGCCATAGCCTTGTAATTCTTCAACAGGTCGAGCGACCATTGGTAATCAGAACCAGGCCTGGCCTTTCGGTATAGCCGCGGCACAGTTTCAAGGTTGTGGTTGAACACATCGGGACGGGTTCTGTTGAGAATATCGATGGCAATGTCACCACGACCACGGAAGTCGGGTACGAGGATTTCTACCTTGATGCCGGGATTCAGTCGGCGGGTTTCTGCGATGCAGCGGGCGAAATGATCGGCGCCGCCATCGCGTAGGTCATCGCGGTCGACCGAGGTGACCACAACATACTTAAGACCCATTTCGGCGATGGCTTCCGCCAGCTCTAGAGGTTCATTTTCCATCAGGGCATTTGGCCGGCCATGGGCGACATCACAGAACGGGCAACGCCGCGTGCAGATATCCCCCATGATCATGAAAGTAGCCGTACCACCACTGAAACACTCGCCCAAGTTGGGACAGGATGCCTCCTCACACACCGAACTGAGCTTGTGCCTGCGCAGAGTGTCGCGAATGCGACTAACCTCTTCATTGTTGCCCAGGGAAACACGTATCCAGTCCGGCTTGCGCGGCAGTTCCACGGTAGGAATGACCTTCACCGGAATGCGGGCAACCTTGTCCGCCCCACGCAGTTTCTCACCACGGACGATGGGTTTCGGGTTATGTGTATCAGCCATGGGTACAGTGTGCCTGGTTTGTAATTGGCAAATTATAGCAGACTGGACGCCAGCACATGGTGCAGCTGGGCTTGCACGTCAGCCACCAGGTTATCAGGGGTTCTGGCCAGCAGGTCTTTGACCTGCGTGACGCCGAGATCGGGATAACCGCAAGGATTGATCCGTGTGAACGGCTCGAGGTCCATGTCCACATTCAGGCTCAGGCCGTGATAGGAACGGCCGTTGCGAATACGAAGGCCAAGAGCGGCGATCTTGTCAGCGCCAACATATACACCCGGCGCCCCCTTGCGTGTATTGGCTTCGATCCCGTATACGGCTAGCAATTTGATAAGCGCCTGTTCGATGATGTCAACCAGGTGGCGAATGCCGATACCGCGTCGGCGTATATCCAGCAGAAGGTAGGCCACGAGTTGTCCGTGGCCATGATAGGTCACCTGGCCTCCGCGGTCGCATTTCACTAGCGGTATATCCCCGGCATCCAGGATATGTTCCGCCCTGCCCGCCTGTCCCAGCGTGAACACGGGGGGATGCTGCAACAGCCAGCATTCATCCGGCGTAGTCAATTCACGGGCACCAGTGAATGTTTTCATGGCTTCCCAGGTGGTCGCATATTCGACGCTGCCAAGATCCCTGAAAACGAGCGCCTGGGATGAGCCTGCCATTGGTTGGATTACCCTAGAGAACCATAGCCGTGCGGCCACTGGCTTTCAGGTCGTTGAAGATATTTTCGATCTGTTGCTCACCCTGCGCCACGATGATGACATTTACGGCCAGGTACTTGCCATGGCGACTTGGTCGAAAGCTGATGTCTTCGTCCTTCAGATCGGGGGCGTGTTCTCTGATGATTCGGATAATCGTGTTTGGGTAATCATCTACATCCTCGCCGATCACCTTGATCGGATAACGGCAGGGATACTCAATATGTGGGCCTTCATCCTCGTTCATGCTGCTTCAATGCCAAGTCCTAAATCAGGAGAACAGGCTGAGGAAGAACAAGTGCAGAAAATCCATGATGCGCTTTATGAAACTGCCACGCTCCACTGCTTCCAGAGCAACCACCGGACCGTCGTAATACACCATGTCTCCAAGCTTCACGGTAACATTGCCCAGAACTTGGCCCGCGCTGATCGGTGCACGCAGGGTATCTTCGATCTCCAACAAGGTTTCGAGGTTCTCCTCCTGGCCGCGGGGAATGGTGACATAGAGCTCGTCAGTGATTCCAATATCCACCGCATTGGCCTTGCCAGACCAGACCCGGTCAGTCGAAAGCAAGGCATTTTTGGAAAAGAGTTGGTGGGTGGTGTAGAAACGGAATCCGTAGGTCAGTAGTTTCTGAGACTCCACGGCGCGGGCGTCCGTGCTGGCGGTCCCCATGACCACTGCGATGAGGCGCATATCGTCACGGACAGCGGAGGCCACCAGGCAATAACCCGCCTCGTCCGTATGGCCCGTCTTGATGCCGTCTACGTTGCGATCGCGAAACAGTAGACTGTTACGATTCGGCTGTCGGATCTCGTTGTAAGTGAACTCACGTTCGGAATACATGGCGTAATGCTCGGGATAATGCTCAATTAGCGCTTTCGACAGGATAGCCAGGTCACGGGCGGACATGGTGTGATACATATCCGGAAGCCCCGAGGCATTCATGAAATGACTGTTGGTCATACCCAACAGTTCGGCATGCTGGTTCATTAGATCGGCGAAGGCATCTTCGCTGCCGGCAATATGTTCGGCGATGGCAACACTGGCGTCGTTGCCCGACTGGATGATCATGCCGCGAAGCAGGTCCTCGAACCTGACCTGGGTGCCTTCCTGGATGAACATTTTAGAGCCTTCCATCTGCCAGGCCTTGACGCTGACATTTACCATGTCATTCAGGCTAACGGTGCCCTGGTCGAGTTCATGGGCCGCCACGTAGGACGTCATGATCTTGGTCAGGCTGGCAGGTGGCAACGGAATGTCGGCATTTTCCTCGACCAAGATGTCACCTGTCTTGGCATCGATAAGGATATAGCTGGAGGCGGCAATCTGGGGCGGCCGCGTAATAATACTCTGCTGGGCCTGGGCCTGCGAAGTAACTACGCACAGGACAAGCATTACGCAGGCAACAATCCTGCCGGTAACATTCTTCATGATTGATAATGCTGCAAATAAGTTGGTCATGACTGTACTCAGTTCCACTTGTATCTTTATTGCCTCACCCTGAATGGCTGGCCCAGGCCCGCGGCCATGATCGTCCCAATCAGGCCCCGCAGGTCCATTGTCTCATTTACCGGCCCCAGACGCACCCTGTGCAGCAAGTTGCCACTGCTGACGTCCTCGTCACTGCGAATAAATACCGGCAATGACGTTAATCTACTAACGGTGGCAAGTAGTTGCCGAGCGCTATCAATGCTGCTGAATGCACCCACCTGCAGGAACTCCTCGCCCGCATCCTGCTCGATGCGTGACCGCTCCTGCAGTACTTCATCCTGCACCACGTCCTGCAAGGGGGGCGCACTGTGGTTATCAGTTTGCAGAACCACTTGGCGATCAAACGGGATCTCCTGGTCTACTGGTTTTACTGTCGTCGGTACCAGCGCCCTGACCCTTACCCTCGCCGTACCCTTGTCGGCGTAACCCAGCGTTGCCGCCGCCGCGTAGGACAGGTCGATGATGCGCCCGTCATGGAACGGCCCGCGATCATTGACCCTGACAATGACCGACTTGTTGTTGTCTAGGTTTGTCACCTCGGCAAAACTAGGAATGGGCAGGCTCTTATGGGCAGCGGACAGGGTGAACATGTCGTAGATCTCGCCATTAGAAGTCAGGTGGCCGTGAAATTTCCTGCCATACCATGACGCCATCCCCGTTTCCTGGTAACCCGATTCCGTGGCCATCACATGGTATGTCTTGCCATTGACCTCGTAGGGACTTTTATTTCCGGCAATCGTACGCGTCACCGGGACGGGTTTTACCGGTTTGACTGCGGACAAGTCGATAGGTTCAAGTTCCGGGCTGTCATTGGTCATCTCGTAGCGGCCAGAACCTGTTTTTTGGTGGGAGGTTGGGCTTACACAGGCTGTCAGGGAAGCAGCCAGGAGAATTAACACGAGTCTGGTCAGGGCCGACCGAGGCGTCACTTGTCTTTTTCCCCTCCGTGAATCAAATCAGGTATGCACATAATACTCAAGAATCCCGCTTAAGGGATCAACATCTTTTTGTGAGTGTGAATGGACATAAGAATGCCGAAACCGACCATCAGGGTCAGGATGGAGGTGCCACCCAGGCTCACCATCGGCAATGGCACGCCCACCACTGGCAGGATTCCACTCACCATGCCGATGTTCACAAATACGTATACGAAAAAGGTCAGGATGATGCTGCCGGCCAAGAGACGGCTGAAGGTGTCCTGGGCCATGACGACAATGTACAACCCCCTGCCGATGATGCTCGCGTACAGCGCCAGCAGGAACAGCATACCCACGAGCCCGAACTCCTCGGCGAGCACGGCAACTATAAAGTCGGTCTGCCCCTCCGGCAGAAAATCCAGGCGCGACTGCACGCCATTGAGCCAGCCTTTGCCGTAAACACCGCCTGAACCGATGGCCGTCTGCGACTGGATGATATTCCAGCCGGAGCCCAGGGGATCACTTTGCGGATTCAGAAGGGTCTTGATGCGCTGTTTCTGGTAATCGGACATGTAGAAAATCCAGAGTGCCGGGCTCGACAAGATGCCGGCACCCAGGATCGAGAACACCAGCCTCCAGCGAATACCCGCCAGCAGCAAGACGAAAATGCCGGATACTGCAATCAGCAGGGCCGTTCCCAGGTCGGGCTCGATGGCAATCAGGGCCGCTGGCAACATGACCAGGATGAATGACCAGAAAATATGCTTAAACTTGGGGGGCAAGGCGCGTTTTGAAAAGTAGGCCGCCAAAGTCATCGGCAGGGCCACTTTCATGATTTCAGATGGTTGAAAGCGCGGCAGCAGCGGCAGATCCAACCAGCGTTTTGCGCCACCACCGCTACTTCCGAAGAAAATCACCGCCACCAGCAATGCCGTGCCGCCCAGGTACATCCATACCGACCAGCGTTTCAGGATGCGTATGTCCAGCTGGGCGAACAGTCCCATGGCGATAATCGACAGGATTATGAAGGCCAACTGGCGACGCATGAGGCCAAGGTTCCCGTCGGTGGCGCTGTAAAGCACCATCAGGCCAAAGCCGAGGAGAATCAACAGGGAAACTAGTAACGGCAGGTCGATATGGAAGTATTCCCAGAGACTCTTGCGACGGCCGAGCCCCTGGCCGATGAATCCGTGGCCTCTGACGAAATCCGGACTGCTCAACTCTTCACCGCCATGAACTGGAAATTTACAGGCTTACTGGTTGATGACGGCAAGGGGCATCTCGGTTTGTAGTGCCGCCAGGACGGGAACGGAATCTCCGGGAGCCGGCTCTTTGTGATCACCCTGCTCCTCGCTTTTCTCATGCAGTTCCTCGGAAATCTGGGGATAACGGTATTCCGCCTTAAGTTCGCCATCCTCCAGCAGGTAGGCATCCAGGATCTGGCGGGCAATTGGACCGGCTACAGCACTACCGCCTTCGCCATGCTCGACGAATACAGCAAGAGCGATCTTCGGATTGTCGATGGGGGCAAACGAAATAAACCAGGCATGCTCACGGTATTTTTCCGGCACCTCGTTGGCCCGATCGTATTCATCGGGAATGGCAACCACCTGGGCGGTGCCAGATTTGCCTGCCATGCGATATTTCAAAGGTTTGCCTTCGGCAATGTACGGAAAGGCCGTGCCATAGGTGCGGTATTCAGTACCGTAACCCCGGTTGACGACCATTTCCATGGCCTCGGCGATGAAGTTCCAGTGGTCAGGATTCTTGATCTCGATATCCGGCAGGAAACCTCGCTGGTCGATTGGAGCCCCTTCGACACCGATCCGGTTCAACACTGCCGGCCGATACCATTTGCCCTTGTTTGACATCAGCATAGCGGCTGTGGCGAGTTGCAGAGGCGTGGCTTCCGTATAGCCCTGGCCCACGAAAGAGTTCAGTGTTTCACCCGGGTACCACGCTTCTCCCATCGTGGTACGTTTCCATTCGCGAGACGGCAGTGTACCCGTACTGGCCGCAGGTAGGTCAAAACTGGTATTGCGGCCAAAGCCGAAGCGGAACAGGAAATCGTGAATGCGATCTATCCCCATGTCCGTGGCCAGGTCCCAGAAATATACGTTGCAGGACTGGTAAATGGCGCGCTGCAGGTTGACCGTATCATGACCTGATTTGTTTGACCACCAGGTCCAGTCGTAATGCCGGTGCTTGTCCAGCGTGTAGTAACCGGGATCGTAGACGGTGTCTTCGGGTGTGCGGAATCCTTCGTTCAGAGCAGCGAGCCCAATAAAGGGTTTCACCGTCGAGCCAGGTGCGTATTTCGCCAACGAGCGATTGAACAAGGGTGTCTGCACAGGGTCATTGAGCTCGTCATACTGCTTGCGACTGATGCCGCGCACAAACAAGTTAGGATCGAAGGCCGGCTTGCTTACCATCGCCAGGATGCCCCCACTTTCCGGATCCAGAGCAACCACCGAACCGCGAAATTCTCCCAGTGCATTGATAGAGGCCTGCTGCAGTGCGCTATCTAGATTCAGCACGATATCATAGCCAGGCACGGGATCAGTGTGTTCGAGCACTTTCATGATCTGGCCCAAAGAATTCTTTTCCACGGTCTCGTAGCCAACCTTTCCGTGGAGGATGTTTTCGTAGAAATTCTCCAAACCCAACTTGCCGATCTGGTGGGTGCCATTGTAATTGACCGGATCCAGGATCTTCAGCTCTTCCTCGGTGATGCTGCCCAGATAGCCGACAACATGGGCAAAGGCATCACCATGCGGATAGTGACGCACGAGCTCTGCGTCAACACTGACGCCTGGCAGGCGAAACTGGTTGACAGAGATGCGGGCGATTTCCTCTTCGTTGAGGTCGTAACGAACAGGGACGGCGGAATACGGAACACTGCGCGTCTTCAGGCGCGTGCGAAACTTCTCTACCTCATCATCGGACATGTTAATCAGGGAACGAATAATGTCGATCGACTGCTCGATGTCGCCGGCCTGCTCCCTGACCAGTGACAGGGTGAAACTGGGAACATTCTCGGCGAGCAGAATGCCGTTGCGATCGTAGATCAGTCCGCGTGTGGGAACGATGGGCTGGATGCGTATGCGATTGTTGTCGGACTTGGTGGTGTAGTAATCGAACTGGTTGACCTGGAGATAAAAAAGTCGCGCCAGGAGAATGAGGATGAGAAGGAAAGGCGATTGTGCCACCGACAAAGATACGCGACAAAACGATTTGCCGTTCGAGCTGATGATCCTGTAACGTAATTTTTTCAGCCATTTCAGATATCACTTGATATCAAAACATGTCATTTCGCTGGCTACTGCCAGTTTAACGGCAAATCGATTCGAAAACCTGCCTTGCTGCCGAACTTAATAAAAAAGTTACCGGTGATGCCCTAAAAGAAAACACAAATAGTTTTTTATCTGCGCCACTGTAGCTTTGTTTAATATTCTTACTGTTCTTTTAATTTCTTATATTTCACTTGACGCTTGCGTTTCTTGTACAGCTTTTGAATTATTCCCGGTGATATGGGTGTCCGGCCAGCACGCTCCAGCACCTATATACTTGTTCTGCAAGGACAATTCTAACAATAGTATGCGGCAATGTTAAAGCGGACAGTGACCATTTTTCATCCGCCGCCGCCAGGCATTCCTGGGACAAACCGTCCGGCCCACCCACCAGCATTGCAATATCCCGACCCTGCCCCATGGCCTGTTCAAATTTCTGCGCCATGGCCTCGGTTGACCAGGTCTTACCCTTCACATCCAGCGCAACTACGAGCTGTCCGACGGATACCACGTTGAGCAGAGCCTTGCCTTCCTTGTCGCGCAACCTGTTTATATCGGGATTCGCCTTGCTGCGCTTAGCGAGGGGTATTTCCGTAACAACCAGTTCAAAACTACGCGGCAGGCGCCTTTGGTACTCACGAACGCCGGTATCAACCCAGTCGGGCATTTTCGTGCCGATGGCAACCAGATTGATTTTCACTTACCTAAATCCACCATTTCATTACACATGTTGGCATCACTCCACTGATGCCGGCGTCATACTCCAGAGCGACTCCAGGTCATACAACTTACGCGTCTCTTCCGTCATGACGTGAACTATCACATCACCAAGATCAATCAGCACCCATTCAGACTGACCCTTGCCTTCCAGGCCATTAACTGTGCCACCTACACCTTTTACTTTTTTCTGCACCTCGTCCGCCATGGCATTGACATGGCGCGACGATGTACCGGTAACAACAAGCATATAATCAGTGATCGTCGTCATATCGGATACCTGCAAGCAGGCAAGATCCCGTCCTTTCATGTCATTAAGTGCGGTAATCGCGATGTCTTTCAATTGTTCGGCATTCACGCATTATTCTCCGAAGTGTAAAGCCCGTTGGTTTCAATATAGTCTGCGACGGCTGCTGGAACTAGGTCTTCAAACGCTTCATGGCGTCTTACCCTTTCGCGCACCCTAGTAGAGGAAATATCCAGTAACGGTATTTCTAGGTTGAAAATCTTTCCGTGCGTCGAGTTCTTCAACTCGTTCACGGTCTTCACTGTTCGCGCCAGCACTTCCTTTTTCATGTCTAAATTATATTCCGATAGTGCACCGGGCCTGGCTGCCACCACGATATGGGTGAGTTCAAGAATTTCACGCCAGTTGTACCAGGTATGGAATTTGTAGAAGGCATCCTGGCCCATCAGATTGAACAGGATCGTTCTGGGGTTTTCCCGACGGATGGCTGCCAGGCTGTTGTAGGCATACGAAGGTGTCGACTCCCGGCATTCCCGGTCATCCAGAACCAGGCCGGCTTGGTCATGTATGGCCAAAGACAGCATCGCCAGGCGATGCATCGCTGGCGTCAGGTTGTCTGGTCTATGAACGGGTGTGCCGCATGGTAATAGCGCAAGCCTATCCAGTTGCAGACTTTGCAGTGTCATCTGTGCAATATTGAGATGGCCGTTATGGACAGGGTCGAACATACCGCCCATGAGGCCCAGACAGGAAACTGGCAGGGAAGTTACCGTCACCTATTTGCGCAGGTGCCCGTCACCCAGGACGATGTATTTCTGAGAGGTCAATCCTTCGAGCCCTACCGGGCCACGGGCATGAATCTTATCCGTGGAAATACCGATCTCTGCACCCAGACCGTATTCAAAGCCGTCTGCAAAACGCGGCGAGGCATTAATCATGACAGAGCTGGAATCGACATCCCTGAGGAAGCGGCGTCCACGTGTGTAATCTTCCGTCACGATGGTATCGGTATGCTGCGATCCGAAAGTGTTTATATGGTCGATCGCCTGATCAATACCGGTAACGACGCGAATAGACAGGATCGGCCCTAGGTACTCGGTACGCCAGTCTTCCTCCGTAGCCTCAAGAGCTGCAGGCAGAATGGCGCGAGTCTTTTCGCAGCCGCGTAGCTCGACATCATAATCGCTGTACACCTGCTCCAGCTGGGGCAGGATGGTTTCCGCCATGGACTGCGCTACCAGCAAGGTCTCCATGGCATTGCAGACTCCGTAACGATTGGTCTTGGCATTCAGGGCGATGTTCACCGCCTTGGTAGCATCGGCGCCGTCATCGATATAGACATGACAGATCCCGTCCAGATGCTTGATCACGGGAACTCGCGCATCACGACTGATTCGTTCGATCAGTCCCTTGCCGCCGCGGGGAACAATAACGTCCACGTATTCCGGCATGGTAATCATCTCGCCAACGGCAGCACGGTCAGTGGTTCCAACCACCTGAACGGCAGCGGCCGGCAAACCCGCAGTTTCAAGACCCGTGCGAATACAATCGGCGATCGCCTGGTTGGAATGGAATGCTTCGGAGCCGCCACGCAAGATAGTGGCGTTGCCTGATTTCAAACACAGGCTGGCAGCCTCAACTGTGACATTGGGGCGCGATTCGTAAATGATGCCGATGACGCCAAGCGGCACACGCATCTTGCCGACCTGGATTCCGCTGGGCATGTGGCGCATGTCGGTAATTTCACCGATAGGATCAGCCAGCGACGCAACCTGCCTGAGCCCCTCGATCATTTTGTCGATGCGCTCCCCGGTCAGTTCCAGCCTGTCAAGCATCGCCGGCTCCAGGCCCTTTTCACTGCCTTCAGCCAGGTCACGGGCGTTGGCATGGGCCAGTGCGGCACGTGTACTGTCGATGGCAGCCATGGCGGCCAGCAGCGCTGCATTCTTGGCACTGGTATCCGCTGCTGCCATGACACGCGATGCCGCACGGGCATTCTGACCCAGCTCCTGCATTTGCAGCTTGATGATGTTCTTTACTTCAGTCATGACCCAGTTCGCGTCTGAATAAAAGAAATTATTATACTCCACTTGCCGCCAGCGGACATTCAGGGGGTAATCTGCGCCAGGATATCCCTGTCATTTGCGATCAGCCTGAGCTTGTCAGCACGACTGAGCTTCTTGATGCGCGCCTCCAGGCGGGAAGCTTCACTGCGGTCTCGGGCGGGCAGCCTGTAAACCAGTTCCAGAGGCCCCTTACCGCGCAGACTCCTGGCACCCTTCCCGCACCCCGCGTGTTCTTCCAGACGTCGATCGACATCGGTGGTAATGCCGGTATAAAGCATCTCCCCGGCCGTGCGCAGGATGTAGACAGTCCAGTCGGATTTCACCTTAATTGTTCCTGCTTTATTTGCTGCACTTAACGCCATTTAAACTGGTGTTTTCACCCATTTCCGGGTATAAATCTGCCCCTGAATTTTTCAGGGTACCCAACCCTCATCTATTTATAAGTTTTGCACGTACTGTAAGAGTTGTAAGTGTTCAGCGGCGCCGCCGGTTCCCAAAGGTACTACCCTCACCATGTTCAAGATCCAGACCTTCAATCAGATTTCTGACAAGGGACTCGTCCGCTTTCCGAAGCAAGAGTATCAGGTTTCCTCCGACGTGGAGAACGCAGATGCAATTGTCGTGCGCAGTGCCAAGATGTCCAGAGACAACATCAACAGCAATCTGAAGGCTGTTGCCCGAGCAGGTGCCGGCACCAACAACATCCCCGTGGAAGATTACACGCGTGAAGGCATCGTTGTATTCAACACACCCGGTGCTAACGCCAATGCGGTTAAGGAACTCGTGTTGTGCAGCCTGCTGCTGTCTTCCCGCGGCATCCTGCAGGGCATCAACTGGGTCAACAACCAGTCTTCTGACATGGGAGCCGGTGATCTGTCGAAGCTGGTGGAAGCCGAAAAAAAGAATTTCAAGGGCATGGAACTCAAGGGCAAGACACTGGGCATTGTCGGCCTCGGTGCCATTGGTGCGCAGGTCGCAGATGCGGCAATCCAGCTGGGCATGAAGGTGCTCGGTTATGACCCCGCTATTTCCGTGGACGCGGCCTGGCGCCTAGCCAATCAGATCGAGAAACAGGAAAACCTGACCTCGCTGATTTCGCGCTCGGACTTCGTCACCCTGCACCTGCCAACACTGGAAACTACCCGCAACCTGATCGACCGCAAGGTCATCAACTATTTCAAGTCAGGCGCCGTGCTCGTCAATTTTTCCCGTGATGCCATTGTGGATGAAGTAGCCTTGCTCGACGCGCTGAACACCGGCAGGCTGGGATGCTACGTTTCCGACTTCCCTACCCCGGGACTGCTTGGCAACAAGAAAGCAATACTAATGCCGCACATCGGCGCCAGCACCGAAGAAGCTGAGGAAAACTGTGCCATCATGGCAGTCGACCAGTTGCGTGATTTCCTCGAAAAAGGCAACATCCGCAACTCGGTGAACTTTCCGTCCCTGTCACTGGAAAAATCCGAAGGCCACCGTATCGCCATTATTAATGAAAACGTGCCCAGGATGCTCGGCCAGATCTTGTCAATCCTGGCTGACAAGGACATCAACGTTATTGATATGCTGAACAAGAGCCGTAACGATATCGCATACAACCTGATCGACATTGAATCCCCGCCCAGCGAGGAAACGCTCGACGATATCAGGGCCGTTGAACACGTCATCAAGGTCTGGCTGATCTGACCCCCGCCTGACCTACTAACGAGACAATCAGTGCTATGAGCAAACAGGTATATAATTTTGGGGCTGGTCCGGCGATGCTGCCGATCCCGGTAATGCAGAAAATCCGCGACGAGTTCCTCGACTACAGGGGCATGGGCGTTTCCGTTATAGAAATCAGCCACCGGTCGAAAGAGTTCGACGAGATCATCAATCGCTGCGATGAACTCGTGCGAGAGGTTGCCCACCTGCCAGACAATTACCAAATTCTTTACACACATGGCGGTGCGCGCATGCAGTTTTCGGCCATCCCAATGAACCTGCTGCCGCTAAAACCGGCACACAAGGCGGTGTACAGTGAAACCGGCGAATTCTCCCGGCAAGCGAATATAGAGGCGGCACGTTTCGGTAATATTACGGTCGCCAGCAGCGGTGCGGACAACAACTATGATCGCTTGCCGCCTTTGTCCCGGGACATGGTGCCCAATGACGCGTCCTACGCGTATATCACCAGCAACAACACCATATATGGAACGCAGTACAGGGAATATCCAGATATGGGCGACATCCCCCTAGTGGTAGATGCCACCTCGGACATATTCTCCCGTCCCGTGGATTTTTCCCGTGTCGGCCTAATGTTCGCCAGCTTGCAAAAAAATCTCGGTCCCGCCGGCACGGCAGTAGTGCTCATCCGCGAGGACTTGATCGGCCATGCCATGGACCGCACGCCTTCGCTGATCGACTACACCACTTACGCCAAGTCACATTCACTGGCTAATACCAACAACACTTTTGCCATCTACACGATGTGCCTGGTGATGGAATGGCTGAAGGAACAAGGCGGCGTAGAAGCCATGGGGAAAATCAATGCCGAGAAAGCCGGACTGCTGTACAAGGTCATCGATGACTCTGATTTTTACACTGGCACCACTTCCAGGGATGACCGTTCCAACATGAACGTCACTTTCACCCTGCCGGATGAGGAGCTGTCACAGAAATTCCTGGTGGAAGCCCTGGCAAACGGATTGTATGCACTGAAGGGACACCGCGCCGTCGGTGGTATCAGGGCTTCCATCTACAATCCCATGCCGATCGAAGGCTGCCAGGCCCTGGCCGTCTTTATGACTGAATTCGAACGGGTCAATGGTTAAGGACGTAGGTTAGCGAGTCTGGTTAGGATCTCCGCTATGACGATCTTCGAGCAGGCTCATGTTGTGACGTATGGTGTCGTGGACCTGCGTATTCTCCTGGTCCACCAGCATTAGAGCCGCCTGATAATCCATCAGTGCCTCATCATATCGCCCTCCCACGAATTTTGCCGTACCCCGGTTGTTCACCGCTGACCATTTACCCGGTTCGAAGGACATAGCCGTCGAACAGGCGGCGATGGCATCCTCCACTCGCTGCAGGCTGGTCAGTACCGTGCAGTAGGCGTTCCACGCATAGTACTGGCGTTTGGTTTCATGTTTCAGCGCCACACGATCGATTTTATCGATGTAAGCTTCTGCATGCCTGAGGGCGTCTGCCTTGCGACCATCGTTGAGGTACTGGCGAATGGTTTCCACCTCGTCGGGTTCGTGGAGCATGAGGACGTCGGAAGGAATCGCCTTTGACCTGAGGTTGGTGCCTGTGCGCGCAGTCTGCGCCTGCAGAGCCTGGGTAAGCAGCAACCCGGCGAAAAGGCCTGCGAAAGCGAGAAAAATTAATGGGTTTTTCATGTCGAGCTCCTGTATCCGCAGTTCACGGATGCCGGCGTACCTGTAACGAAATTATCGCTAAAATTCCAAAAAGTATAATCCTGCCCTCGGCGCCTGACAAAGTGACCATGCCTGGTCAAGCCTGTCAATTACAGGACAAAATTTCCGGGAGAAATCTTACCGGTCAGAAACGCAGGGTTTTCGTGTACTTCAGAACGATTTCGGCGTTGTTTGAACTGAGTTCGGAGAACACGCCCTCGGACTGGAAGTTGTAATTTACCACCAGGTACAGGTCTTCCCCGGCCTGCGGATTCCAGCGCAGGCGACTGTTCAGGCCGACGATGTTGGAGAAGTTGTCGTACTGGATCAGGTTGATCCATGACCACTTAGAGTTGAAGGCATAGTTGGCATTGGCGGAAACAATACGCACATCAAAATCACCGCCTTCGACCGGCAGGCTGATGTCCTGGTAGTTGTAGCTGAAGCCCAGGTTGATGTGCTGGTTAGGGCGCCAGCCGATGCCAGCCCGAATCTGGGTCCTTTCACCGTTGTAGTAATCACCCACGCTGAAGTTGATGCTCGGTGACAGCGTGCGCTGGTTGGAGCCGCGAATCTCGCCGCTGAAACCACCGAAACTGTAATCCCCGGCGGGAATGATTACACCGGGACGGATGGCGAAATCCCGGCTCAGGCCTTCACGGTTATACCAGGGGCCGATTCCTATCTGGTCACCACGGTTGGTGTTGATGCCGAGGGCGCGCCAGAACCAGTCCTGGCTCTGCATCTCGCCGGTATCCAGGAAACGCGTGTAGCCAAAGCGCATAAAGGAAAACAGGCTGCGAATGTTCTTGTTGCCAGGAGTGAACTTGCGGGCCACGCCGCCGAAGCCGATGCTGTCGACACCGGTGTTGTTGGCGAAGCCCAGTGCCGGATTGAAGTCTTCACCGAAATACTCGTAATTGACGAAACCGGTGACGCCGTTGCCCTGTGTGTCCAGGTTGGCCTGGATGCCAAAGGCATTGTCGTCACCTGTAAGTCCCTCGGTGTCCGACTTCTGGTACCACATATTGCTGCGCAGGCTGTAGGCATCGGAAAAGCGCGTGTTCTGGTAACGGAAATCCACACCCATCACGGTGTTGTCGAGACCTCTGGTCGGATCGCCATGGGTCAGGATGGCGCCGACACTGGATTCGGACAGCACGTTAGCCGCGACACGTGCGGCGAACACGCTTTGGCTGTCCAGCCCGTCAAAATCACCCTGGCGCACGGCCAGGCCGCCTACGTTCCAACGACCGATACGACCGGTCAGCTTGGCACCAGTGTCGATATCCACAGGTGTTCCAAAACGGCTGAGACCGATACGACGAGAATAGAACGGGATACCGTTCTGGTTCAGGCCGCCGAAGCTGAAAATATCCAGGTCCTGCAGGAAGAAGTCACGCTTTTCCGGGAAGAACAGGGAAAAACGGCTCAGGTTGACCTGGCGGTTATCCACTTCGGTCGCGGAGAAGTCGGTGTTGAAGGTCAGAGCGCCGGTCAGATTAGGCGTGATCTTGTAGAACACGTTCAATGACGGGTCCACGCGCTGGTCGGTCACGCCGCCGGCGTTGTAATTCTCCGAATTGGCCATGGTCATGGACGGAATGATGTCCAGGCCCTTGCCCTGGCGAATATCGCGGATACCTGAAATCAAGCCCGTGGTGGTCGGGTTGATGCGGCGATTGAATGATGACCAGGCCATCTCTTCGTTCTTGCGGGCGATGGTGCGGGCGATGGTAAAGCCCCATTCCTCGGTTTCCGGATCGAAGTTCAGGGTATTGAACGGAATGGCGACCTCGGCAGTCCAGCCCTTATCGTCGATACGCGATTCGACCTGCCAGATACCCGTCCAGTCCCGGTTAAGCTCGTTAGGGTTTTCATAGACACCCTCGCGACGAATGCCGTTAGGATTGACCTGGAAATGGTAACCGGTACGTCCGTTGTTGAAGGTATCGAGAATGAATTCGAATGCGTCATCGCTGCCGAGACCGCCGCCCTGGACAAGCTGGCGGGCAATGATTCCGTCAGCCTGGCTGTCGTACAGGCGCGCTCCGACATAGAAGTATCTATCGTTGTAGGCAATATAGAACACCGATTCCTCGGTGGGCTGTCCGTGGTCGACTGGTTGGAACTGGTGCAGGTCGGAGATGACCGTGGCGGTTCCCCACATGGCATCATCGAGGGCGCCGTCAATGACCGGTTCCATCTCCATATCCATGCGGGCGATTTCGATGCGTTTGCGTGAGGCCCCGGTGTCCAAGTTGCCGTCAATTTCATTGCGCAAATCTGCAACGAATTCACTCTCCGGTACCTGTGCCAGGAGGATAGACGGCACCAGCAGCAGAGTCGTGAAAATCGTTTTGAATGCTGGGGTAGTCACGTTCCTGTGTCACGACTGTGAATTGAGATGCTGCGAAGTATAATGATGCACTGCAACATGTAAAGCCAAGAGCTCGCAAACCCTTGAGTTTCCCCGGAATATTCACATTTTTTGTGAACTTAGGACGATTGCGCACAATTGATCGGAGGCGTGCTAGAACCTGGTGTCACATGCACCGTTCCGGGGCAAGGTCAGGCCGGCTCAGAACGAGGACCCTGGTTCATTAAGAAAAGCCTCTTCCGAGGCGAAAGAGTTAAGGCCGAGGCCGGCGTTGCGGTTGGGGTAGCGGCCGAAGCGTCCGATGATTGCCTTATGCTGCTTTTCAAAATCCAGGTTACTGGGGGAACTGGTCGGACTTTACCTGTCCGGAACCTGCCTGGCGGGACGTTCCGAGCGGGACTGCTGGCTCCGCGTGGCGGGCCGCTGGATTCCAGGGCGTTGCTGGCCCGGGTTCTGCACGCGCTCACTGCGACGCTCCTGGGTCTCGCTGAATCGGCGGCGTAATTCTTCCTGGCGCTCGGGCGACAGGTTGCTGAAACGCTCGAAGCGGTTACGCACGGCACGCTGGCGCTCCGGATTCATCTGCTGGAAGCGGTTGAACCGGTTGCGGATCTGTTCGCGCTGTTCAGGGGAACGCTGCATCCAGTCGCGGAACTGCTGCTGCACGAGGCTGCGTTCATCGGGCGACAGGGACTGCCAGCGGCGAGCACCGTTACGCAGGCGTTCCTGGCGTAGCGGGGTCAGGTTATCCCATTGCGGCTGCATGGGCCCGAGGATGCCCTGCTGGTCCTGCGGCAGGTCTTCCCAGGGCACGCCGTCCTGCGCAGCTGCCGTGAAGGGCAACAGGCAGAGCAGCAATATGATTGTCGGTAGTCTCTTGTTCATGACATTCATGATGTTCATTGTGTTTGATTTTTCACTCGTCTTCATTACCAGTGGTAGACATCACGGCGCTCCCACCGCCACTGTTCACGCGGTCGTTGCCAGTACTGCCATCCAGGTCAGCAAAGGCTTCGTTGCCCAGGATATCGGGGCTGATCCACTCCCCCTCTTCCGTTTCAAACTCGCCGAGAAACTCAAGCATGTTGATGAACAGGAACCGGGCCTCGGCTTCGTCCACCGGGTTACTGTTGAGATCGCCATCCACCTGGCTGAATGCCTGTGAAGACAGGGATAACAGCAGGCAAAAAAACATAATCCGCTTGTCACACTGACACTTCATTCTCTTCCAGCCATTGGTAAAACTCTAGGTTCTCAAAGAATTCCAGGCTTTCGGTCGAAGTGAAAATATCCAGGTCCTCGATGACGCTGCTGTTATCCGGTATAGAGAGTGCAGGTGTTTCAGTCCCCTGGAAAAATAGCGAGACCACCAGGACCAGCACGCAGGCCGTGACCAAACCACCGAACGGTGCCAGCAATGCCCTGCCAGGATGCTGCCGCCTATGTTCGATAGCGGCATGACGAATACTGTTCAACCTGGACTGGGTGTGGCCTTCGAGACAGTCACAACTGCGATCAAGTTCGCTCCTGGCCTTGTCCAGAAATGCCTGGTCGTCCTGTCTCATGTCTCTATGTGCGTCGTTACTCATGCCAATGCTCACCCAGGGTTTCACGCAGGCTGTGTATTGCCCGTGAATAATGCGTTTTTACACTACCCTGTGCACAGGACATAGCCTTGGCGGTAGCTCGGACATCCAGGCCTTCCCACACGCGCAGGATGAATGCCTGTTGCTGGCGCAGCGGCAGGTTATGCAGTGCCTTTTCCAGCGCTTCCATGCCCTGGCCCAGCTGCAGTTGTTCCTCCGGACTTCTTCCCGCATCGTCGGCAACCGTCTGCATCGGGTCTTCATCATCGTCGAGACCACTGCTCAACCAGGAACGAAAGCGGTTGCGCAGGCTGTTGCGCCGATACCAGTCGCGGATCCTGTTTTGCAGTATCCGGTGAAAAAGAGCTGGCCAGTCAGCTTCAGGTTTGCTGGCATACTTATCCACCAGCTTGAACATGACGTCCTGGACAATGTCGAACGCTTCATCGGAATTACTGGTGGCTAACTGGGCGATACGAAATGCCCTTTTTTCCACGGATGCCAAAAATCTGTTCAAGGCGAGGTCCTGTTCCAGCGTTGTCCTCCCCCTCTGATCTCGCTCAGTGGATTTATCATAGCCCAGCATCATAGGGGTGTCACTGCCTCCGGGAAGTGCTGACAGGGTGCTTGTGAAGATGCTCCTCATAAGTCTGCCAATCCATAAATCCTGCTGCTGTTACTATTTATTAACGCAGTAGGAACCCGCCGGTTGACACTTGTCTGCCAACTTAAGACCAACAAGGAATATTTAAAATTATTGATATTGCTGAATATTGGCTGGAGTTATGAAACAGGCGCGGTTGAAGAGAAGGTTGTTTGTCTACAGTTTGTCAGGGGGGGCTTCGCCATTGAAAAAGGCATTCAGATTTCCGAGCACGCGCATGCCCATGGAGACGCGGGTTTCCTCGGTGGCACTGCCCAGGTGCGGCAATAGTACGACGTTTTCCATGGCGAGCAATTCTTTCGGCACCTGCGGCTCCTTCTCATAGACATCCAGTCCCGCGCCTGCGATCAATCCTTTCTTAAGGAACTTGATGAGCGCCTGCTCGTCCACGACATCGCCGCGCGAGGTGTTGATGATGCTTGCCCCGGGTCGCATGTAGGCGAGTGTCTTTTCATTGATCATGTGGCGGGTGAGCGGACTGCTAGGGCAGTGCACAGCGACAAAATCGGACTTACTCATCAGCCAGGTCAGTTCCGCGCAGTACTCCGCCTGTAGGCGACGTGATTCGGCTTTGGGTATCGGCTTGCGGTTGTGATAAAGAATGCGCATGCCAAAACCGAAGTGGGCCTTTTCCGCCATGGCTTGGCCGATACGTCCCATGCCGACGATACCCAGTGTCTTGCCCGTGACCATCGTGCCCATCATGTGAGTGGGGTACCAGCCTTTCCAGTGACCGGCGCGCAGTTGTCTTTCACCCTCGCTGGCCCGCCGCGCCAGCATCATCATCAGTGTCATGGCGAGATCAGCGGTGGCATCTGTCAGCACGTCGGGCGTGTTGGTGACCACGATGCCCTTACCCTTGGCTTCCTTAACGGCAATATGGTTGAAACCGACCCCGTAGTTGCCAATGATGCGGGTTTTGTGGGTGTTTGCGGCAAACAGATCGGCCGGCATCTGGTCCATAACGCAGGGGCAGACCGCATCGTATTCCTGCAGGGCTTCCTGCAACTGTTCGGCCGTCATGGGTATGTCGCCGGTATTCAGAGTGACGTCAAAACTACCTGACATCGCATTTTCCACGGCTTCAGGCCAGCGCCGCGTGATCAACACTCTGGGTTTCATCAATTCCCGGACTCCTGCAGCAAGCATGGATAGCAACGTCAACCGCCGGGCCTGCGAGGCCGGCAACCCAAGGTCAAGCATAGGGTAATTTCCGTTTCAGGAGAACCCGGAATCGCTGAAGACCGCGAATTCCCTGACTGTGCGAGGTTCAGAGATGTTATTTTCGTATTGATAATGGTAATCTTTCAACGTCATTACCCATAACAATAACTAGCTCAGGGGAATTTTATGGATTTCAGAAAGTTGCTGGCCGTCTGCTGTGTTTCGGCCCTGGCTGTCGGCTGCGATTCCGGCGCCGTTACCACCGAGTCCTCCTATGCGAACGATAGCGCTGCGCAGGCTGCAGCGGCCGGCTTAACCCATGGCGAATATGTCGCCAGGCTAGGTAACTGTGTCGCCTGCCATTCTGTTCCTGAAGGCGAGCCTCTTGCCGGTGGCCTCAGGATGAATGTGCCGATGCTCGGTAATATCTACACCACCAATATCACCCCGGATGCCGCTACCGGTATCGGCGATTATTCCTTTGAGGACTTCGATCGGGCCATGCGTTTCGGTGTGAAGAAGGATGGTAGCCGGATGTATCCTGCCATGCCCTACCCGTCCTACGCAAAGATGTCCGAGCAGGACATGCGTGCATTGTACGACTTCATCATGAACGATGTGGCACCTGCGAATGTCCCTAACCAGCCTTCCGAAATCCCTGGCTGGAAAGACATGGCCCGCATGGGCATGGGCATCTGGAACCTGCTAACCTTGGATGACGATCCCTATACAGCCGACAGCAGTCAGAGCGACGACTGGAACCGCGGCGCTTATATTGTCCAGGGCCTGGGTCACTGTGGCGCCTGTCATACCCCCCGGGGCCTGCTCATGCAGGAAAAAGGACTAGATGAAGGCGACTCCGCATACCTGTCCGGCGCCCCGCTCGACCACTGGTCGGCTTCCAGCCTCAATGGCGACGTGAACAGCGGTCTTGGCCGCTGGAGCGAGGATGACATCGCCGAGTTCCTCGGCTCTGGCCACAATCGTTTCGGTACGGCCTTCGGCACGATGGTTGAAGTAGTGAATAACAGTACCCAGCACATGAGCGAAGCCGACTTGCGCGGCATGGCTGTGTACCTAAAGTCGCTGCCACCAGTTACCGAGGTCAACGCCGCGGAATGGTCCTACAGCAACAGTGACACCGAAGCCCTTCTGGGGCTCGATTTCAGCGAGTCAGGTTCTCAGATCTACTACGAGTACTGCTCCAACTGTCATGGCACCAACGGCATGGGCTACTATCCCTATCAGCCGCCGCTGGCCGGCAATCCAGTGATCTTGGACCCAGATCCTAGTTCGCTGATCAATCTGACCCTTAATGGCTCATTGCGCGTGATCGCTGACCAGGGCCCAGATGTGAACGACATGCCTTACTTCCGCCAGCTGCTCAGCGACGACGAGATCGCCGAAGTGATCACCTACATCCGATCGGCCTGGGGACACAACGCTTCTGGTGTCAGCACGGCACAGGTCAGCGAGGTGCGTGCGGCAACCGATCCGTCACGCAACGACGATATCTTCGTCCTGCGCATGAAATAATCACATCTCGTTACTAAAAAAAGGGCCGGCTTGCCGGCTCTTTTTTTGTCCATTTCTTTTGCAGTAATAACTTTTTTTCAGTCACAATAGCGCTTTATAACCCGGTTAAACATCTATTCATCTGAAACCGTTCAACATGACAACAACATGTCAAGGACAAGGAGCTGTGATGCCATGCAAGACAGGATATTCCGCTATCCTCACCATCATGGTCGCCCTGCTTGCACTACTCACCAGCCTGCAGACCGCCGCCCAGAATACTTATGCCCTCGATGCACTTGCCGATGGACAGCTTATTCTCAATCTAAACGCCACCGAGCAAACTAGCGTCGACCAGGACACCCTGAACGTGTTCATGCAGTACACCTCGCAGGGACGTGACACTGTCGCCCTGCAGGACGAGGTCAACCGCATGTTACGGGAAGCCCGCGATATCCTAGATGACACCGACAACATCAATTCTTCCATCCAGCAATACAGCGTCTATCCCATAGATAGCGTCAATACCTCCAGTCCCATGTGGCGCGCACAGCAGGGCATCCAGATGACAAGCATGAACAGCGAAGCCCTTTTGGTTGTCACCGCCCGTCTGCAGGACGCCGGGCTCACCATGAGCAACATGAATTACAGCCTTTCCAGCGAACGCTACGAGGCTGTGTCCGACTCCCTGATGGCTACGGCCCTGGCCAAGCTGCAGGCGCGCGCCGAAGAGGCTGCTCGCCTGCTCGGCAAAAGCAAGGCCGAACTCATCGAGATCAACCTAAACGGTAGCCAGGATTTCGGCGCACCCATGTTCGGTGTCTCTGAAATGCGAATCAGTGCTGCGGCAGGTGCAATGAGTGTGCCGGTTGCCGAACCCGGTCTCGCCCGAGTGACCTTCACGGTCAACGCCAGGGCCCTGCTCTGGCCGTAAGCCATGACTGATGATCCGCGCAAGGCCTTTTACCTGGCTGCAAACGTCCGGGAACTTGACCGCGTAGCCATCGAGGAATTCGACATTTCCGGTTTTACCCTGATGCAGCGTGCGGGTACCGCTGCCTTCAATGCCATGCTAAAGCAATGGCCGGATACGCGGTCAGTGCTGTGTTTTTGCGGCAGTGGTAACAACGGTGGCGATGGTTATGTCATTGCTACCCTCGCCCGGCAACAGGGACTTACCGTCACCGTGATTGCCGTGGGTGATACAGAGAGGCTCAGAGGCGATGCACGCCAGACGTACGAAATGGCTCTTGTGGAACATGTTCCTGTCATTCCTTTTACTGCCGTAGCCAGTGATATCTCTGGCCTGCTTATCACCGACACAATCATCGTCGACGCCCTGCTCGGTACCGGCCTGACCGGAAACGTGCGCGGAGACTACGCCGCCGCTATTGAATGGATCAACGCATCAGGTGCACCTGTACTGGCTGCCGACATTCCCTCCGGGCTTTGCGGCGACACTGGCAGTATCCTGGGCACCGCCGTGCTGGCCGATCTGACGGTTACTTTTATTGGCCGCAAGCTAGGCCAGGTGACGGGCGCTGGGCCGGCAGTCTGCGGCACCCTGGTGTTCGATGATCTCGGCGTGCCCAATGACATTTATGCTAGAGTTATTCCTGCCGGTTACTGAACGCCCGTTTTCAAGGCCTTTGGTCGTAGATCAAATTCCCCTCTCTGCAACAAGTATATTCTGGAACATTTAGCTACCACATACCCAGGGAGGAGCCCTCGATGAATTCGTTGACCAAGACAATCATCCTGTTATTAACCGTAACCGCCCCTTGGCACTTTTGGCACAATCGCCGGTAGTCTGGACAGGAGGCATTACCATCGATTAACGAGAAACGGCATCCACCAACGGAACCCGACTTGAGTTCTTCGTTACTATTGGCCATTACCTATCCGCTATGCAGGTGATCGTCATCAACGAAGTTGGTCTCGAAATCAACAGTACGACGACAACCGGACCCTGGCTGGTCCTGGACCTGGCAATGGGCACCAACTAGGTGCAGTCTACAAGCCGTAATAGTGACAGTCAGTGCGGAATGATCGATGTCATCTGTGATGGCAACATGTTTGCCTAAATATTTCCTGATAAGTGATCTCGATATAAAAAAAGGCCTGCAAAAGCAGGCCTTTTTTACTTTTCAGAATCTGGTTAGAGACCTTCCGTCTTTTCAAAGAAGGGCTCGCCGTAATCATCGTGCAAGTCGAGCAGGAACTTGTTGTTTTCCTGGCATACGTAATCCTGCAGTTCCTGGTCATCATTCCAGCCGATATTCCAGGCCACTCGCCAAGTGTCCGTATAGGCGCCTGGATCGTCGATGACAGCCTCGTAGTGCAGTACTTCCTTGTACGGACGGCTGATGTACTCGACTGTATGCAGTTGTCCGGTGTGCATGTGGCCGTTGTAATCGATCCATGTCTTCTCGTTGTACCCAACAGTGTCCACTACCAGGGTGTCACCTTCCCAGTGGCCGACGGAATGGCCGAAATAGGTAGGATTTAACTCATCCATGGGCGGATGTTCACGACCATCCATGTGAATTTCGCGCCAGACATGGCCACCCCCCTCGAAGATGATGATGATGCGGTCGCGGTTCTGGATGATTTCCGCAGGATAGGGTGTGCCCATGGAGCGCGGGCCACCCGGCGGCAGGCAGAACCCTTCCGGATCATACTTCACCAGATTGGCGCGGTTGTATTCCCACATGGCCTGGGCCCAGGGACGGAACGGCGGTCGCTCGCCGGCTTCGAAATCCCTGTCCACCATCTGCCGAGCGATATTGGTTATGTATGGCAGGTCCCATACACCGCTTCCGCCCAGGTCCACGGTGCCGTCAGCTAAACGCGGCGTCGGTGTGCGCGGACCGTCATCATCCTGGGCGCTCAGGCCGGGTGCCGACAACACGGCAACAGCCAGGATTAGTGTCTTCATCAGGTGCTTCATGTCTCCCCCTCTCGTTGGTCTAGAATGCTTGTCTATTTGTTTATTCCCAGTTTCCGACAGTCTTGCCGTCGGTAAATGCTGCGCCGATCAGCAGTCCACCCGGGGACCCGTCCTTCATGGGATAGGTGCGTACCTTAACGACAGCGCCCCGCGAGAAGGTCGACGGCCGGATACCCTGGCGTCCCAAATTGTTGGGGCTGCCCCACTCCAGGCTCCACTCGGTTTCCTTGCCCGCCTCATCCGTTACCAGTACCTGTAACCAAGTGTGGGGATTGGTAAACTGGAATTCCCTTACGGTACCACTTATCTCTAGCACCCGGTCCTGGTCGAACATGGCGTTGGAGTGATGTGCCAGTGCTGGCACACTGGCAAATGTCAGACAGGCGCTAAGAACAATTAACAGTCTTTTCATATTAAGTCCCCTCATTGTCCAGGATTCTTGTCGATGATGTTGCCTTCGGTGTCCGTGGTATAAGTCCAGCCGGTGTTCGGATCGATCGGGTTGCGATTGTTTTCGTTACAGGCGTAATCATATACGCGGGTGCCTTCTTCGAGATGACGAAACCGCTTCGTCACGATCCACGGCGCAGTCAGGGCCTTGTCATCCTCTATAGTCATCTGCACTTCCATCTGACCGCTGTCGTTGATGCGCATGCGGGTGACGATATGGGCGGCATCGCTGAGTACCAGGCCAGTGCGGTCCAGAATGGTATTGCCGCTTTCGGAACTGTGCAGGCTGAGTGTATCAAACACCAGGGTATCACCCTCCCAGTGTCCGACCGAGTCACCGGTGTGGGTCGGCCACATGTCGCCGGCGGGCGGGTGAGCGCGACCATCGGTATATATGCGCATGACATTGGGACCGTTCTCGGTGATGATCCAAACCTGCTTGTTCGTTACGGCAAATTCATAGACGTCCGGCAGGTTGAAAATGCGTGGAAACCCGGTGGGGATACCACAGAAGGAATTCGGGTCGGGGAAGGTACCGGCATCACGCTGGGCCAGGTTAGCGCGGTATTTCGCTTCCCAATCTGCGTTATAGGGTGGATTTTCACGTACACCCGGCGCCGTGGAGCCACCTTCGCCGGTCTTGGTATCGGCATCGAAAATTGTACCGCCCAGCATGGCCCAGACGCCACTCCAGTCGGGCAGTACCTGAGCATAAATTGACCCGCTTACCAGGTAAACCGCCATGGCAAGCGCACTCAACAAACCTTTCTTGATACCTTTCCTAATACCTTTACTGAACTGTTCTGGCATTAAACCCGCACCCCCTTCAGGATTACAGTAAATCTTGGATGGTTCGTTATATCACTGGCTTTTGCCGATAGTAAAGCCGGGTAGGTCAATTCCTCGGAATCTTCAATATTACCGGTGATTAGTTCTGCAATGCCCCCTATTCCTGCATTGCTTGCCGCCTCCAGATCGCAAGCTACGCTGCTCGTCTAGACATCCGGCTGATAGTGCTATTTAAGCAGCAAGACGAACGGGCGCATGATTATTTTCCACTGTCAATTAGCCGCTGCAGTTGCTCAACTGATAATTGTAGATCAGCGCAACCCATGATCTCCTCGAGCTGGCTCAATTTCGTGGCACTGGCGATGGGGGCCACGACTCCCGGCTGGGCGATCAGCCAGGCCAAGGCGACCTGTGACTGTTTTGCGCCAATTTCCGAGGCCACCTCGTCCAGCGCAGCCAGTATGCGAAAACCTCGGTCATTGAGCATGGCTTTTACGTGATGTCCGCGTGAGCTGCCCTCCAGGTCGGCATCGCTGCGATACTTGCCGGTGAGGAAGCCGTTGGCCAGGGAGAAATAGGTGAACACGCCGATGTTGTTCTCCACACAGAAGTGCTGCAGTTCACCCTCGTAATCCTTCCGGTGGTACAGGCTGTAATGTGGCTGCAGGGCCACGTAGGAAGGCAGGCTGTTGTCTGCACTGACCTTTAGTGCCGCAGCTAGGCGCTCCTTGCTGTGGTTGGATGCCCCTATGTAACGCACCTTGCCTGCCTTGATCAGTTCTTCATAAGCCGACAGGGTTTCCTCGAACGCGGTTTTACTGTCATCGATGTGCGACAGGTAAAGATCGATGTGGTCGGTCTGCAGGCGCTTCAGGGAGGCCTCGGCATGCAGGAGAATATCGGCTTTCTTCAGCGATGCCTTGCTCATATTGAACGAATCTTCCATGCTGATGCCCACCTTGGTAACAATGACCACATCATCACGTGCCACGTGCCCCCGTTTCAGCCAGTTGCCGATCACGGTTTCCGATTCACCGCCGGAATGATCGGGCACCCACGCCGAGTAGACGTTTGCCGTATCGATGAGATTGAAACCGGCATCGACAAAGGCGTCCAATAGCTCAAATGCCACGGGTTGCGGAGCTGTCCAGCCAAGGACGTTGCCACCAAAGGCCAGGGGTGCCACGGAAAGACTGGAATTACCAAGTTTTTGCTTCTTCATGTGCTGCCTTTTCTTGTTGTTTGAACAATAGCCGAATGAAGTCTGACATTAACATATTTTGGTAGATAGGTTTGTTATGAAGGGGCTCCTGAAAAAATACTTTTCTCATATGTCTCCCCACGAGGAAACCGAGAAGATCACCGCTCTTGCAGGTGACCAGGCTACTTTGCTGGATATTGCGAGGCAGTCATTGGTAAACGGCGAGGCACAGTGGGCAGCCCAGTTGTACGACTACCTGCTGGCGCTGAATAAGAATACCAGTGAGGCGAAACTAGTGAAGGCCGATGCCCTGACTGTTCTGGCGCGTGCATCTGTTAACGCCCTGGCCAGAAATTACTACCTGATGGTGGCGCAGCGGTTAAGGATGGAAGTATGGGAAACCGATGTGTGGGTGCGCTCTAGAACAACACCTGAGCGGTTCAGAGAATGTTTTAAATACTAGGAAATTAATCGAAGAAACTTACAAATCGGATTGGTGGGACTGGGTGGACTCGAACCACCGACCTCACCCTTATCAGGGGTGCGCTCTAACCACCTGAGCTACAGTCCCAATTCGATTTGCTCATTCCGAGTCAGGCGCTCTTTTCGGAGTCCATTAGCCCTCTTAAGGTGCCTCGGAAAAAGGAAACGCGCATTATACTGATTACGCCTTCTCAAACAAGGGCTTTAGGCAGCTCGTTGTTTTGGAGGGAAAAATGTGAATTTCTGCACCGTTGTACTGTATTTACGCAACACCCGGTAGACCAGAAACACCAGCGTCAGACCGCCGTACAAAACCGCATCGAAGTAGCTCGAGCGCACTATCCAGATTAAGTGCATGCAACCCAGGATAGCGCAGGCGTAGGTCAGCCTGTGCAGGCGTTTCCAGTTTCTCCCCAGTTTACGCTGTGCGGCATTGAACGACGTCGCGGCCAACGGGGTCAGCAGCACGAAGGCGGCAAAACCGATGGTGATGTAGGGCCGCTCTGCAATCTCGCGACCGACGGCGGAAAAATCCCAGCCCAGGAGGAACCAAAGGAACACAATCAGGTGCAAGAATACATAGAAGTAGGCATAGAGCCCTATCATGCGCCGTAAGCGGAATAAGGAGGGAATGTTCAGCAGGTAGCGCAGCGGCGTGATGGCCAGGGATGCAATCAGCAGGCGGATCGCCCACTCCCCAGTCTGTAACGACAGGAACTGCGCCGGATCAGGTCCCATCAGGTTCTCCCCGCCGCTGAAAGCGAGATAGATGCTATAGAACAACCATGCCGCCGGCAGCAGGCAAATGATAAAGACGACGGACTTGATGAGGGACTTCACGAATGCCCTGCGCGGCCCTTAGTAATTCCGGCGCAGGTCCATCCCCGCATAAAGGCTCGCCACTTCCTCGTAGCCGTTGAACATCATGGTATCGATGCGCCGCGGCATGAATAGGCTGGACGGCAGGCGCCGCTCACTGGCCTGCGACCAGCGCGGGTGGCTGACGTTCGGGTTTACATTGGCATAGAAACCGTATTCTCGCGGCTGCAAGTCATTCCAGGTATTGTTGGGCATGTCGCGAGTGAATTCGATCTTTACGATTGACTTGATGCTCTTGAAGCCGTACTTCCACGGCACGACCAGGCGAAGTGGTGCCCCGTTCTGGGCCGGCAGGACATCGTCATACAGACCGGTCGCCATCAGGGTCAGCGGGTGCATGGCTTCATCCATGCGCAGGCCTTCCTGGTAAGGCCAGTCGATGGTAGCAAAACGTGAACGCTGTGCTGGGAACTGGTCGCGATCGACCAGCGTAGTAAACTTAACGAATTGCGCGTTGCCATTGGGCTCGAAACGCGCCAGCAGGTCCTTCATCGGGATACCGATCCAGGGTATGACCATGGACCAGGCTTCCACGCAACGCAGGCGATACACGCGTTCCTCGAAAGTATGTGGTTTCAGCACGTCTTCTAGGTTGTAGTTGCCGGGCCTGGCGCATTCACCAGCCACTTCCACGGACCATGGATCGATGCGAAATTCGCTGGCGTTGTTGGACGGGTCCTCCTTGCCCGTACCGAATTCATAGAAATTGTTGTAGGTGGTAACGTCAGAGAACGGAGTCAGGTCCTCATCGGTGTTGAAGGAACCCGTAGACGGAGCATCTGTCTTCCGAGCGACCTTTTCAACCAGCCAGTCGGGCCTGGTGGCCAGATTGATATCGGACGGCGCACGTGCAAACAGGGAATCCCCCACCTGGGCACTGGCGGTCGGAGACAGCAGGCTGGCACCGGCGGCACTCAGGGCGACATTCGCTCCCAGGCTTAGGAATTTACGACGGTCCCGATAAACTATTTCCGGGGTTATCTCTGAAGAGGGGATATCCTTGCGTGTTTTGATGAGCATCGTGTTGGTCCCTTCTGTTGTTAACTTTGGTTTATGACGAAGAACGAATATTTGTTACTGACTGTGACAGGAAAATGCCGGAAATTTCCCTATTACTTCTTTTCTTTCTGTTCCTGTTCCGGGGAGTCGGAATCGGAGTGAGCATGCGCCTCTTCATTATTGGCCGCAGTTTGACTTTTCAAGGCGTCAAGGCTCGCGGCCTTCAGCCATTTTTTCCGGCGCACGTACAACGCCATGACTGGTCCCGACAGCGCGTACATGATTGCCATGCTAAACAATACAATGGGCGGATCCCAGGACACGATCACCAAGACAAGCACGACCAGGATCATGGCGATGAACGGGACTCGGTTTTTCATGTCCAGGTCCTTGAAGCTGTAATAACGGATATTGAGCAACATAAGGGCACCTGCCGCGAAGGTCACTAAGGCGGCCAGCAGGGAAACAAATCCGGTCGGGTCGACCTGATTCTCAAACAGCGCCCAAACCATGAAAACCACCAAGCCTGCTGCCGAAGGACTGGCCAGGCCGACAAAGAAGCGCTTGTCATCGGTGCCGAGCTGGACGTTGAAGCGGGCCAGTCGCAAGGCCGCGCAGGCGACGTAAATAAAGCAGACAGTCCAGCCCGCCTTGCCCAGGGTGGACAAAGCCCAGCTGAAGCAGATCAGGGCCGGCGCTAGACCGAAAGCCAGCAAGTCGGACAGGGAATCGTACTGGGCGCCAAAGGCGCTCTGGGTATTAGTCAAACGGGCGACACGGCCATCGAGCCCGTCGAGGAACATGGCCACAATGATGGCGACGCAGGCATGGCGGAAATCACCGCCCATGCCGGCGATAACGGCATAGAAGCCGGCAAACATGGCTCCCGTGGTTAGCAGGTTTGGCAGAAGGTAAATGCCGCGGCGGCGCACTTTGCGGCCGCCCTCCGATACCTCTTCTTCGTGATCGTCGATCAGCAGGATAGATTCTCCGGATCCGGTCCCATCTTGCTGTTGTACGTGCTCGTGGCTCATTGCACTCAATATCCTAGAAATAGGGTTAACTCGACGATTATACGCCCATAATCAGGTGAATTCTGCCCGCTTGCGGGCCTGCACTTGATCTCCGGGGGAGATTTATTTTACGCAAAGGGCATTTTTGACTAATATTGCCGCCCTAAATCAGGCAACCGGCCCGTTTATAAGGCCGGTTTTCAGTTTCAACCGGAGCAATACATGAATTATTTCAACACTCTTCCCCTACGTTTACAGTTGGAAGAGCTCGGGAAATGTCGCTTCATGAGTTCAGAAGAATTCGCAGGCGGCGTCGACAAACTCAAGGGCAAGAAAGTCGTTATCTTGGGCTGCGGCGCCCAGGGTCTGAACCAGGGACTGAACATGCGCGACAGCGGGCTGGATATCTCCTATGCCCTGCGTGAGGCGGCTATCAAGGAAAAACGCCAGTCCTGGGTTAACGCCACCGAGAACAGCTTCAATGTCGGTACCTTCGAAGACCTGATCCCCACCGCAGACCTTGTGCTGAACCTGACACCGGACAAGCAGCATACCGGCGTTATCGAACAGGTCATGCCGTTAATGAAGAGAGGCTCCTGCCTTGCCTACTCCCACGGTTTCAATATCGTCGAGGAAGGCATGCGGATTCGCGACGACATCACTGTCGTCATGGTAGCCCCTAAATGCCCTGGTACCGAGGTACGTGAGGAGTACAAGCGCGGTTTTGGCGTGCCCACCCTGATCGCCGTGCACCGGGAAAACGACCCCAACGGCGACGGCCTGGAAATCGCCAAAGCCTACGCAGCCGCCACCGGCGGACATCGCGCCGGCGTACTGGAATCCTCCTTCATCGCTGAAGTGAAATCCGACCTGATGGGCGAGCAGACCATCCTCTGCGGCATGCTGCAGACCGGCTCCATATTGGGCTTCGAGAAGATGGTGGAGAAAGGCGTCGACCCCGCCTACGCCTCCAAGTTGATTCAGCATGGCTGGGAAACCGTTTCCGAAGGCCTGAAGCAGGGTGGCATCACCAACATGATGGATCGCCTGTCCAACCCGGCCAAGATCAAGGCCTTCCAGGTTAGCGAGGAGCTAAAGGATATCCTGCGACCCCTGTTTGAGAAACACATGGACGACATCATGGAAGGTAACTTCTCCGCTGGCATGATGGCAGACTGGGCCGACAACGATGCCAAGCTGCTGGGCTGGCGCGAGGAAACCGGCCAGACAGCATTCGAGAAATCATCCAAAGATGGCGCGCCGGACATCAGTGAACAGGAATACTACAATCACGGCGTCATGATGGTGGCCATGATCAAGGCCGGTGTTGAACTGTGTTTCGAAACCCTGACCGCCGCCGGTGTCATCGCCGAGTCCGCCTACTACGAATCCCTGCACGAAGTGCCGCTAATTGCCAACCTGATTGGCCGCAAGAAGCTTTATGAGATGAATAAGGTGATTTCGGACACCGCTGAGTACGGCTGCTACTTGTTCGCCAATGCCGCCGGTCCCATGCTAGAAGGCTTTATGAAGCGCGTGGATACTGACATCATCGGTACCGGTCTGAAGGTGAATGACAATGGCGTGGATGATCGCGAACTTATCGAGGTCAATGCTGCAATTCGCAATCATCCGATCGAAGCCGTTGGCCGCAAGCTGCGTGGCTATATGACCGCCATGAAGAAAGTGGTTTAACGCATTTCCAAGCAATAAAAAACCGGGCAATGCCTGGTTTTTTTATACCTGATATATTTGTAGGCGGTAAGAGCTAAGCGTCATCCGGCATGGCATCTGTTGGGCAACCATTTTAGTAGGTACCATTGCCCGATCACGGCCCCACTGCCTCTTTGGGCCTACAAGCTGAGGACTTTCTCGCCGCGGGCCACACCGGAAGCACCGGTACGTGCCACTTCGAGGATCGTGGTTCCTTGCAGCGCCTGGATGAACCCGTCCAGCTTCTCGCTGGTGCCGGTCAGCTGAATCGTGTACATGGTCGGGGTCACATCTACCACATCGCCGCGGAAGATGTCAGCCACGCGCTTGACTTCGGCACGCTGGGCACCGGTCGCCTTGACCTTGATCAGCATCAGTTCGCGTTCGATGTGGCTGCCCTCGGTGAGGTCTACCAGTTTTGCCACGTCCACGATCTTGTTCAGGTGCTTGATGATCTGCTCGATCTTGCGGTCATCGCCTATAGTGGTCAGCGTTAGGCGCGACAATGTCGGGTCTTCCGTTGGCGCCACGGTCAGCGAATTGATGTTGTAGTTACGCTGGGAGAAAAGGCCGACGACTCGAGACAGGGCACCCGGCTGGTTTTCCATCAGTACAGATACGATGCGTCTCATGATCAGGTCCTCTCCGTCTTGCTCAAAAACATTTCGCTCATGTAGCCGCCACGAATCGCCATCGGGTAGACATGCTCCTCAGGATCGACGGATACGTCGATGAACACCAGGTCGTCCTTCATAGAGAAAGCTTCCGCCATTTTGGCGTCCAGCTCGCTCAGCTTATCGATCTTTACGCCCTTGTGGCCATAGGCTTCCGCCAGGGCGACAAAGTCAGGCAGCGAATCGGCATAGGTACTGGCGGAATGGCGGCCTCCGTACTGCATGTCCTGCCACTGTTTCACCATCCCAAGCGCTTTATTATTCAGGTTGACGATCTTTATCGGCAACGCGCACTGCTTGCAGGTGGCCAACTCCTGGATATTCATCTGGATACTACCCTCGCCTGTCACACAGGCCACGGTTGCGTCAGGGAAGGCCAGCTGCACGCCAATAGCAGCGGGCAGGCCGAACCCCATGGTGCCGAGGCCGCCGGAGTTGATCCAGCGCCTGGGCAGATCGAAGTGGTAATACTGCGCGGCAAACATCTGATGCTGACCAACGTCGGACGTGATATAGGCCTGGCCGTTGGTGGCCTTGTACAGTGCTTCAACCACTTGTTGCGGCTTGATGATCTCGCCCTCACCCGGCGCGATGGCCAGACATTCGCGTTCACGCCAGTGAGCGATCTTCTTCCACCAGGCATCAAGTGCTTCCTTGTCCTGCTTGATCTTGGAGGCCTCCACCTGTTCCAGCATTTCCTTGAGTACAGGGGCAACAGGGCCAACGATGGGCACGTGTGCGGTTACGGTCTTGGAAATGGAGGCAGGATCGATATCCACATGCAGGATGGTGGCATCCGGGCAGAACTTGCTGACGTCGGAATTGGTGACGCGATCATCGAAGCGCGCACCGATCGCCAGGATGACGTCGGATTCATGCATGGCCATGTTGGCTTCATAGGTGCCGTGCATGCCGAGCATGCCCAGGAACTGCTTGTCCGTTGCCGGGTAGGCACCAAGCCCCATCAGGGTATTGGTTACCGGGTAACCGACTTTCTGTGCCAGCTTTGTCAGCACTTCGGCGCCGTCACCCTGGACTACGCCGCCCCCGGAATAGATAACCGGTTTCTTAGCATTCATAAGGATCTCGACGGCCTTCTTGATTTGGCCAGAATGACCTTTTGTCGGTGGGTTGTAAGAGCGGATCCTGACTGCTTTCGGATATTCATACGGAAATTTCTCGCTAGGATCGGTAACATCCTTGGGTACATCAATGACCACGGGGCCGGGACGGCCGGTGGTGGCGATAAAAAAAGCCTGTTTCACCACAATGGGAATGTCTTCAGCTTTCTGCACCATGAAACTGTGTTTCACGATGGGACGAGAAACGCCAATCATGTCAGTTTCCTGAAAGGCATCCGAGCCAATGGCATCCCGGGTAACCTGCCCGGAGATTACGACCATTGGAATAGAATCCATGAAGGCTGTAGCAATACCGGTGATGGCATTAGTGGCGCCGGGGCCGGACGTGACGAGGACCACGCCAGGTTTACCGGTTGATCTTGCATAGCCGTCGGCCGCATGGGTAGCCGCTTGTTCATGTCGTACAAGCACGTGATCCACCTTATCCTGATTAAAGATGGCATCGTATATGTGCAGGGCGGCACCACCAGGGTAGCCGAATATAAGGTCAACGCCTTCATCGTGCAGGGCACGAATGAGCATGTCTCCACCGGATAGCATTTCCACAGTTCTGTCCTCGTTGTCGCTTCGTTCAATAACCAGAATGCATTGCGTACTATTAACGGGCACGAATATCTACCCAGGCACGAATGCACTATAAGTAGCACTAATACAGCAATTTTTGGATTTCCAGGTTCTGGTTGAACCTTCGAGGCCCGCCGCGAGATAACGCGTCGGGGAGCTTCCACTTGTTCTGAACCCGTTCCAAGTTCAGTTGTGCAGTCAAAGCCGGTCTCTGGGGGTCAACCAACATCCATTTAGGATCGATTGGTCCTGGCGGCTGAACATGGGATCACCTGTCAGCCCGTCCACCTTTCTTCATAAGTAGCACATACGTACCATCTATGACTCGAATCACAGCAAACCTGTGAAACGTCGAGGCCGCACTTTAGGTGAATTCAGGGCTATATGTCAAGGAAACGCAGGAATTTCTCGTCGTGAACGTTGATAACCTTTTGATAAAACGCGGGAAACATCCCCTTAATGGGCCGGGGAGGGAAAAATAAGAAACTAACAACGTTTGAAAGCCAACAATGCAGATGCCTAAGTGAATGATGCCCACCAAGATAAAGTTAAGCCTGTAATTCCAGATCAGCTTCAAATTGGCGTTGAGGGCTTCGCGGGGACTGAATCCCATGTCAATAACGAGATAGGATGTGTAAGCAGGGACAAAATTATTCTTTTCAGATATGCAGGCCGCTATCAATAGCGTCTTATGCTCTGAGTTTGGAGAAATTTACAAATGGAAAAGTTGCAGATGACCCGTTATAGGTAATCAGACACGCGTTCCGCTTCTTCCAAAATACGCAGCACATTACCACTCCACAGCTTGGCAATATTCTCCTCGCTGTATCCGCGCCTAACAAGTTCCAGTGTCACATTGAAAGTTTCTAGGGCACTGTTCCAGCCAGTGATGCCACCACCGCCGCCAAAATCAGAGGAAATACCGACATGATCGATACCGATGAGGTTCACGGCGTATTCGATGTGATCCACGAACAACTGTAGGTTGGCACCGCCGCCCTCCTTCACATAAGGATTGAAAGCAACGATCTGGACCACGCCGCCGTTTTCCTTCAGCGCCTGTAACTGTTCATCATCTAGGTTACGGGGGTGATCGGCCACTGACTTGACGCTGGAATGTGAGGCTATGACCGGCGCCCTCGAGTGCCGCGTAGCATCGAGCATCGTTTGCCTTGACACATGGCTAATATCCACCAACATACCGAGTCGATTCATCTCCTCAACCACCTTGACACCAAAGTCACTAAGACCGCCATGCTCTTCCGGGCCATCACCCAAACGTGCCTGTGGCTGCGCGGAATCACCAATAGCATTGTGGCCGTTATGCACCAAGGTCATGTAACGGGCGCCACGGCGACGAAAGTCTTCCAGCAGTGACAAATCCTCGCCAATGACGAAACCGTTCTCTATACCGATAAACGCGACCAGCTTTCCATCGGCAAATAATTGTCTAGCACCGGCCGCAGTATCCGATAGGCCAATACGGTCGGGATACATGTAATCGGTCATTCGGTGGATGGCATCGAACTTGGTCACGGCATCCGCTATTGCAAGGCGATAGTTATCCGGTGTTCTCGGCTGCTGGCCCACATAAACTATAAAGAACGCAGCATCAAGCCCACCTTGCCTCATGCCATCTAGGTTCACTTGGGCCTCGGCAATAGCCGGGTCGAATTCACTAGTGGCGAAATTTAGAGGAATATCGACATGTGTATCAATTGCCATGACCCGGTCATGGATACCGCGGGCCTCGGCGATGAGTTCCTCCTCGCTAGCCGCGATGACAGGGGTAAGGGGCAAGAGACAGGAAACAAAAAATAAGTGAGTGAAGCGTTTCATGGTGGCTCCGCGTAATAAATTTATATTGGTGTAGGCTGCGCAAGGACACAATCCGCATCCTGCAGTGGCGATCAGTGTGTCATCGAGTAAATGACGTAGTTCACTGCAAATCGATAAGCTAGTGCCGTCATTGGCTCGGGATAACCGGGAGTGTCGGCGTGTTCCCAGGCGTCGCCCAGGTCCATGTTATGGTTGATAGCAACCAATAGGCGACCGTGGTCATCATAAATGCCTCGCCAGTGCGGGTCGTAGCCATCCTGTTCATAAGTCACACCACGGTAATAGGCGCCAAGTCCGGGTATCTGGATTTTCTGATCGAGGTCATACAGTACGTGAAAGACTTCGTCATCATTAGGTATCTCAATTATAGGGCGATCGGGAAACACACGTTTCATTCCAATCTCGAACTGAGACCACTCATACGTGCCGTGAAAATCGTCGACCATCAAGAAACCACCCCTTAGCAGGTATTCACGCAGTTTCGCAGCTTCCTCCACGCTAAGCGACCAGCGACCGACTTCCACGGCGTACATCCACGGGTAATCATATATAGCATCATTGGCAAGGTTAATACGCTCGCCACCTTCTCCGTTATAGAGAGCCACATTTGTGACATCCACATTGGTCAGGCGAGAAATGCCTTCAGTAAGGAAGTGCTCTGCCTCCGGCCAGTCCGTTGTCCATGAACCCCTTCCCCAGCCACCGCGGCCACCAAGGCCGTTCCCGCCATACTGCAGGCGGGCAAAATGAAATTCCGAGCCGTTGGAGTCTACTTGGGAATTACCTTGCATACGCGGTGGTCTCACTGTCATTGAGCCTATACCCTGAGCATACGCACTGGCACCTGCGGCAAGCATGAAGAAAATAAAGACGGCATTCATAAGCCGCTGGCGGGATGTATTCAAGTTAGCGCAGCAATCCATATTATGTAAGAGCACGGCATCTGTGGCTTTATTCAACGACTTTATTAGTTCTTTAAAACTTTTGCATCCAATATAAACCACTCTCATGTTAAATAACATGGCGCCGTTCGCGGGTCGTCCGTCAGAATCTAAAGGTATAACTGAATTTCAAGGAAATATCGGAGCCTGTAGAGTGAAATACGTTGTCCTTGTCGAAATCTTCAAGGCCGTAGTTAAACACAAGAAAGGCTTGGCGACCGGCTTCAGGTATCCAATGCAACCTTGAATTCAGGCCCATAACCTCGGACACGTTGTCATACTGGATCAGGTTGCTCCAGGACAGAGTCGAGGAAAACGCGATTTTGGCATCCAGGGTGAAAAGTCGCACAGTGAAATTGCCGGTAGGCAGGTGAATCTCGTTTTCCGTGTAACCGATACCTATATCGTACTGTCGCGTCGGGCGCCAGCTAATATCTGCGCCGCGTTGCAGGCGGGTACCGTTGTAATAATCACCAAAGCGCGTGTTCAGGCGACCTGATATCTTGCGCTGGTCACCGATCTGCCATCCCAGCAGATATTCGTTCCAAGTATAATCCCCCTCCGGTATGACCACGTTACGGCTGCCATCGGATGCACGATTGATGGTGAAATCGCGGCTCAAGATTTCACGGCTCTGCATGATGCGGGAGAACCATCCGTCGCCGGAATTGTTGTCGATGGTTAAGCGCAGGCCACCGTTTTCCTCGATTACCTTACCATCCGTGAGATCGCGGGACTGGTAAAAATCGTACCCAGCATACCAAGAACGGAAAAACCCGCCAGGTTTGAAGAACCAGCGATGCCCGAAATCGAGACGATGATCTTCCAAGTTCGTGCGACTGACGAAACCCATAGCGGGGTCAAAATTTTCTTCAACCCGCGTGTAGGTATAGGCGCCGCGCCATCCCTGGTTGTTTGGGTAGCTGACACCGAGACCCCATGAAGCATCATCCCCTGTAACGCCATCGGTATCGGTTTGCTGGTAAAAGGCGACGCCTTGAATGGTTTTACCCCCCGGCAGGCGGGAATTACGATAGCGCAAATCCATGCCAACGAGACTGTTGTCTATGTTTGACTGTGGATTACCAACGGTGGTGATAACACCGACCTGAGATTCCTCCAGTACGTTGAGCACGGCACGACCCACAAACATTTCCTGAGCCTCAACCCCGCTTCTGGGATCTTCATCCTGACTGATTAACAACGTGCCAACGTTCCAGTCGCCAACACGTCCGCTGATCTTGGCACCGGCATTGATATCCACGGGTGCACCTGACGCGCTGAGGCCAATGCGACGGGAAAAGAACGGCCTACCGTTCTGCTGGGCCGCGTTTGGGATAGCGGGGTTGCCGCCACCGCCCTGCCCCCTGTCGAAACCGCCTGTGCCTATCTGGCCAAATTCGAAGATGTCTGAATCGCGAATAAAAAAGTCGCGTTTCTCGGGAAAGAACAGGCTGAAGCGGGTCAGGTTTACCTGCCTCGAGTCCACTTCGGTGGCAGAGAAATCGGTATTGATGGTCAGCGCGGCATTCAACTGCGGCGTGATCTTGTAGAAGACGTCGAGCTGCGGCTCGAAGCTTTCTTTCGTGGTACCGGCGGCGCTAATGACGCGATCCTGGCGCATTACCATGGACGGAACGATGTCGAGCCCCCTGCCCTGGCGCAAATCCTCAAGACCTGTGATGGTTCCGGCAATGCTCGGGTTGACTTGGCGGTTGCGAGACACCCATGCGATGCTCTCGTTGTTTCGACGAATAGCTCGGCGGAAGTTGATGCCCCAGGAGTCGGAAGCCGGGTTGAATGAAATGGTCTGGAAGGGAATCCGCATCTCCCCATACCAGCCTGTTTCATCCCGGCTTGCATCCGCCTGCCAGATGCCGTCCCAGCTGCTCTCGATCTGAGTAATATTCTGAAAGAGGCCCTCCCAGCGCACGCCATTGGCATTCACCTCGAAGCGGTAGCCGTTGCGGCGGTCGAGGTATGGATCGAGGACTACTGCTAGTATGTCGTCGGGCTGAAGGCTCTGGCCCTGGCGCAGGATGTTAGCGCTAATCAGGCTGGGATCGGTTTCCCAGAAATGATGGGCGATGTAGAGCGCTTCATCCGTGTAATAAATCCAGATCTCGGTTTTTTCGGAGGGCTCGGCGTATTCCACCGGCTCGTACTGGTGAAAGTCATTGATTAGTAGCGCCCGGGACCAGACCTCGTCATCGAGAACACCATCGATCCGGGCCCGCTCGCCGAGCTTTGGAATCTCGATGATCTTGCCGCCGTCACTGCCGGCGGTCAATTGCGCCTTGACGGGTGAGACAGAGAACGGCATGGCAACCAGCAGGGCCAGCAAGAAAAATGTGGCAAATCTGCCAGGGTTGCCTCGCACGTGAGACGATTGCATTAAAGGATCCTTCAGGAAGCGGTACCGCTACGACAGCGAAATTATAAGGCAGCCCTGTGCTAACCGAGCCCGAAAAGCGAGACTTAGGGGCAAAAACCATGACTATGCTGGAATTTCCTCAGTGCTTGCACAATCATGAAACTATTTTTTGCGTGCGATTACAGGCAAACTGTCATTCAGCGTGTTCAGCAGTACTCGTGTAGCCTGCCAACCAGGAACATTAACCAGCCAATGGCCATTTATGCAATTTTCCAGGCACCTGCGCGACAAGGTCATCAATGGTGAAGTCACCACGTCGATACGTTTCTGGAAAACTCCCCAAGTGATGACTGGAGGCCGTTACCGCCTCGAATCCGGTGAGGTTATTGTCACTTCGATACGCGAAATCAACTTAGACGACATATCCGAGAACATGGCGAAGGAATCCGGTTTCAGCTGCGTAGCCGACCTACTGAAGACGGCGCAACATGGTACCGGCCACCATATCTACTTTATCCGTTTTTATTTCAAGGAGGCCTGAACCGGCCTTACGCAAATTCCATCCCTACCCCGATCCGGTCGTACTGTTCCTTTTCGACCTCCAGGCTTGCAAATGTCAGCGGGTGCTTGGCCAGCCATCCACGGGGAAATTTAAGGGAGAAGATATGCCCTGTAACAGACAACTTGGGCAATTCCTTGGGGGGAACGTCCTCGCGACGCCTGTGCAATACTGTGGCCAGTCGCAAGCAGACCAGGATTGGCACGAAGGCGGCAATGGCCTTGTCGTCCATGTCGCCAAATTTTTCCTCGTATAGTCCCTTGCGATGTGAACGCACGAGATTTGCGAGAATGTATTGTTCATAGCGACCGAATCCGGCGATGTCACCGTGACGCAGGAGGTAGTAACCGTGATGGTGATGGCTGGAGTGGGAGATGCTTAACCCGATCTCATGCAACTGCGCCGCCCAACGCAGAACCTTGGTACGGGACACGCCAGGCAGAACAGGGCCGTCGATCTGCTTCCAAAGGTATTGCGCAGTGGACGCTACGCGTTTCGCCTGGTCGACGTCCACCTTGTACTGTTCCTGCAGTTTTTTAACCGTACGTGCACGGGAATCCTGGTCGCTGAGCCGCCCTACGGTATCGTAGAGTAGCCCTTCCTTGAGGGAATAATCACTGACATGCATTGTATCGATCTTCAATTGGTCGAACACAGCCTGCAGGATGGCGATACCTGCAGGCAAGACCGAGGCCCGTGGTGCGGCAACACCCGACAGCAGGCTCTTGTTGGTGATCACCTCTTCATACAGCCACTTCAGCGACTTCTTGCTTATCACGGCGCCTCCATCCCTTTCGACAACGAGGTCGGCAATGGCCCGTGCGGTACCTGACGTGCCGTAGACAATGCGCCAGCCCATGCGCAAATATACCTGCAGGATCACTTCCAGTTCCGAACAGGCAGCCACGTAGACGCGTTCCATGTCCTTGCGAGTGATTTTTCCCGGGTTTCGAATGTATTGCTCGGTAAAGGTGACGCAGCCCACACTCAGGCTTTCCATGATGATGGGTTCCCAATCCTGCCCGATGATGAACTCGGTGCTGCCGCCGCCTATATCCACGACCAGGCGATGGTTCTGGTCGTTAAGGACTGAGTGGGACAGGCCCAGGTAGACCAGGCGTGCTTCTTCATAGCCGGAGATGATCTGGATGGATGTGCCGAGAATCTGCTGGGCTTCCTTGATGAAGGCTGTGGACTGGCGGGCGGTGCGCAGTGACTTGGTACCCACGGCACGAATTTGGTCGGCGGGAATGTCGCGCAGGCGTTCGGCAAAACGCTTCAGACAGTCCAGCGCGCGGGTCTGCGCCGCCACGGACAGGTGCCCATCAGCCATGATGCCCCTTGCCAGCTGGACCATTTCCTTTTCCCGGTCGACAATTTCTACCTTACCGTCCTGGAGACGTGCGATGATCATGTGGAAACTGTTCGAGCCGAGGTCGACCGCGGCAAAATACGGTGAAGCAACCGTCATGAATGAACCATGTGTGAGTCTTCTGACAAGGCCTTACTGCTTTAAGGCCAGCTTGACTCGATTATACCGTTTTACCCACTTTCGGGCACCGGCGGTCCCGGTCCTGATGGTTACTCGACAGATATAAATACAGGATTCGAATAGAACCACAGGTCTTGCCACGGATTCTCCCCTGCGGGATCCTGGACGGGCTCGAGCTCCCTGGTATTGGTGCCGCGAAGGCGCAAGTAAACCGATTTGTCGGCCAGGAAAGTATGGGTAACCGTGATGAATTCGCCGCGCCGCATCCAGTTGCCTGCCGTATATCTTCTTTCTACATGTGCTGACGGGTGCGTGTCCGTCGTCTTATCCTGGAGCGGGCCGGTAATGTCGCCAACGATCAGGTCGATTCGGTTCACTGCCGGGTTGTCACCGTGATGGTTGACGCCCTCGGGATCCCTCACAGTGATACTGACCGTAATCTCCTGTGGGCCGGCCAGATGCAGCTCTTCTCCGATCGTCGCAGACGCATTTCCCGCACTCGCCTCTACATGAATTTCTGACACTAGGTCACCGGTGGTGACGAAGATTCTGCCGCTGCGCAAACCGTCCATGATGCCCTGGTAGCTCTTGTCGCTGTAAACGTAGGTCTTGGAATATTCACCCGGCCAGAAATCTCCACGGCCTTCAGAGTAATGTATGTGGGAATCGGAGTTGGCAGTGATCCACCAGCGCCTACCCTCCCCCAGCATAGAGTCCCAGAACCCGCCCACGATAGCCGTCATCTGGTCGAAACCTCCGAGCGTGGGAAAGGCGTCGTAGCTGCCCCTTGGGCCACCGATGAGACCCAGCGCCTGGTGGCCCGGCGCACCAGCCATACCGACGGCGACTTCAGGCGCCTCGTCGTTCCATCCGCGCAACTCGGCCGGCTCATCAAGACCGTAGACGCGCAGGTCGCTAGCCGACCGCGACGGGTGGTTGGCAATCACAAGGGGCTTGTCGGCGAACCCGTCCATCATGCGCAAGGCATCGAGCATCCGACTTTCGGTATTACGCGCCGGATCGACCGGCCAGGATTCCCGGGAATCGAAGGTGCTCTCAATCTCTTGAAGATACTCCCGTTCGTCATGTGTGTGGGGAATCATGACGGTGGAATGATCAGCACCTGGCGAGTTCAGTTCCATGCCGTAAAACTGGATCAAGTCCGGCATCACTTCTCGGGACAGCAGTAATTCGGGATAAGCCTGTTCAAAATTGACCTTGCTGTGGTTGGGACCGCCATGATCGGTAGCGACCATCCACGACAGGCCATAATACTGCCCCATGAGGTTGTTCATGGGTATGGGATAAATGGCATCCCCGGCAATGATAGGGACCGGTGGTGAGGTGTCGGGTTCGTAACCGACACTATAGCGACTGTGAATATGGTGATCGCCCGCCAGCCACTGCCTGTCTTCATCTGAAACAGGTAGGGTACCGGCGCAGCCAGCCAGCAACGCAGTAGCGGTCAACAGAGATAACGAAGAAAAAGTCGAATAGCGCATTGACAAGGGCTTCACCTGTATCTGTTACCGGTAATTGGTAGACTAATAATAGATGAATTTGATGTAGAAAAGATGAAGGTGCGTCAGATAACTCGCCGCATTTACCTGGCCAGCATCGTGATCGGGTCGATTGGCGCCATCATGCTTTTAATAACCACCGGTAACTTCGGCCCCACCTTTGGCGCCACCCTGTTCTGCCGCGCCGTGTTCTGATTGGTCACTACTAGCATGGCTATCTTGCACATCAAAAGGAAACTTTTGCATTTGCATTAGAAGTTGATGACCCGAAGCTATATTCTCATCTTTGCCTTAGTGCTATTTCGCACCATCAATGATTACATACCCTCCGAAAGCTGGTGGGAAATCAATGGTATTGACATTTCTAATGCCACTATCTGGGCGGTATGGGTTTTACCGCCGATTAACTATGAAATATAACTATAGATGCAACAGATAAAATCGCGGGACTGAAAACCACTCAGATAAAAAAACGCCGGCTTTCCCCGGCGTTTTCATCATAAAAAGACAATCTCGTCGTCTTCCACATCCACATTGATCCCATCCCCGGGCGAATAGCTACCACACAGAACCTTCTGTGCCAGCGGATTCTCAATCCATTGCTGGATGGCACGCTTGAGAGGCCTTGCGCCGTATACCGGATCGAATCCCAGCTCGGCGATCTTGTCCAGCACACCCTCACCCAGATACAGGTGCATATCGAGCTGGTCCAGGCGTTTCTGCAGCAGCTGGACCTGGATATCGGCGATGCTGCGCACCTGTTCGGCAGCCAGCGGATGGAACACCACCACTTCGTCGATACGGTTGAGGAACTCGGGCCTGAAATGCTTACCTACCACGTTCATGACAGCGGTCATGACCTGGTCATACGCAGAGCCGCCGGCATCGCCCATCACCATTTCCTGGATACGGTCTGAGCCGAGGTTAGAGGTCATCACCACGACGGTGTTTCGGAAGTCGACGGTGCGGCCATGGCCGTCGGTGAGTCGGCCGTCATCTAGCACCTGCAGCAGGATGTTAAACACGTCAGGGTGGGCCTTTTCCACCTCATCCAGCAGCAGTACGGCGTAGGGACGGCGGCGGACCGCTTCGGTCAGGTAACCGCCCTCTTCGTAGCCGACATAACCCGGCGGGGCACCGATCAATCGGGCCACGCTGTGCTGCTCCATGAATTCGCTCATGTCGATGCGCACCATGGCGTCTTCGGTGTCGAACAGGAACTGGGCCAGTGCCTTGCAGAGTTCAGTTTTACCGACACCGGTCGGGCCCAGGAAAAGAAACGAACCGTTGGGCCGGTGCGGGTCTGAAAGGCCGGAGCGTGAACGGCGCACCGCATTGGCGACGGCATCGACCGCCTCGTCCTGACCGATGACGCGCTTGTGTAGTTCGTCTTCCATGCGCAGCAGTTTCTGCTTCTCGCTCTCCAGCATCTTGGCAATCGGGATACCGGTGGCGCGAGAAACCACTTCGGCGATTTCCTCCTCGGTCACCTTGTCACGCAGCAATTTCATTTCGGTGTTATTGGCTCCCTCGGCCTGAGCGAGTTTCTTTTCCAGGTCGGGGATGATGCCATACTGCAATTCGCTCATGCGTGTCAGGTCGGATGCGCGGCGTGCAGCTTCCATGTCGATGCGGGCCTGCTCCAGGTCACTCTTGATCTTGGTGGCGCCCTGCACGACAGCCTTTTCCGATTTCAGAATTTCATCCAGGTCGGAGAACTCGCGCTCGAGCCCCTTGATCTCTTCTTCGATTTTTTCCAAGCGTTTCTTCGAGGCCTCGTCGGTTTCCTTCTTTATCGCCTCACGCTCCATCTTGAGCTGCATGATGCGGCGTTCCAGGCGGTCCATTTCCTCCGGCTTGGAATCGATTTCCATGCGGATGAGCGAGGCCGCCTCGTCGATCAGGTCGATGGCCTTGTCAGGCAGCTGGCGGTCGGTGATGTAGCGCTGCGACAATTTGGCCGCAGCGATTATGGCCGAGTCGGTGATATTTACACCATGGTGCACTTCATATCGCTCTTTCAGGCCGCGCAGTATCGCTACGGTATCCTCCTCGGTAGGTTCATCCACCAGAACTTTCTGGAAGCGGCGCTCGAGCGCAGCGTCCTTTTCGATAAATTTACGGTATTCATCGAGAGTGGTGGCGCCCACGCAGTGCAGTTCGCCGCGCGCCAGTGCAGGTTTAAGCATGTTGCCCGCATCCATGGCGCCCTCGGCCTTGCCGGCGCCGACCATGGTGTGAATTTCGTCGATGAACAGGATGACCTGCCCTTCCTGCTTGGACAGCTCGTTTAGGACGCTCTTCAGACGCTCCTCGAACTCACCGCGGAACTTGGCGCCGGCGATCAGGGCACCCATGTCAAGGGACAGGATGCGCTTGTCCTTAAGGCCTTCGGGCACTTCACCGTTAACTATGCGCTGAGCAAGACCGTCCAAGATGGCGGTCTTGCCGACACCGGGTTCGCCTATTAACACGGGATTGTTCTTGGTGCGGCGCTGAAGGACCTGGATGGTACGACGTATTTCGTCGTCACGTCCGATCACCGGGTCGAGTTCGCCCTGCTCGGCTTTCTGGGTGACGTCGACGGTGAATTTTTCCAGGGCCTGGTAATTTTCCTCGGCCTCGGGATTATCCACGCTGGCGCCGCCGCGCAAATTCTTGATGGCGTTCTCCAGCGCCTGTTTGGACACGTTGAAAGAATTCAGCAGCTTGCCCAGGGCGCCCTTGTCGTCCATGGCCGCCAGAAACACGTTTTCGCTGGAGATGTATTGATCGCCGCCCTTCTGACTGATCTTGTCGGCAATATTGAGCAGCTTGCCCAGGTCAGGCGACATGAGGACCTCACCACTGTGATCCTTGACCACGGGCAGTCCCTCCATAATTTTCTTGAGAGCGTTGCGCAGCGCCGGTATGTCGAATCCGGTCTGCATCAGCAGCGGACGGATGGAACCGCCCTTCTGGTCCACCAGCACTCTGACAAGATGTGCCGGCTCGATGTAGTTGTGATCCTCGCCCACTGCAAGCGACTGGGCGTCCGATAAGGCCACCTGCAGTTTGCTGGTCAGTTTATCCATGCGCATACGTGAATGCCCACGAGGTTATGAATACATTACAGACAATGTGGGGATTAAAGGGGACGATTCAAGTCAGACCGCCTTAGAGACTAGCGTTATTTGATAAATATCAAATCCGGACCAGAGACACTATTCTTTCCATATAACGCTCGCAAAACGCCCGGTTTGGCCATCCCGCCGGAAGGAATAGAAACGGTCGAATTCGCAACAGGTGCAGATGGGCTCGCCGTACACCTGTTTCACACCCTGGGCAGCGAGGATTATCTTCGCCAACCCCCACAGGTCGCACATCCATTTACCCGGCTCTTCACTTTCCTGGAACAGGATGCCTACCTCGTTGTCGATTTCCGCGATGTCCATGTCCAGGAAGGCATCAAGGACATCGTCTCCCACTTCGAAATGACATGGACCGATGCCGGGACCGATCCAGGCCAGGATACGCGCCGGATCGGCATCGAACTGTTCCAGGGTATTCTGCAGCACGCCACCGGCCAGGCCACGCCAGCCAGCATGAGCCACGGCGATCTCCTGCCCCTCGTCGTCGCAGAGGAACACAGATAGGCAATCGGCAGTCAGCACGCCGCAGGCAATGTCCGTTGCCTGCGTATATATCGCGTCCGCTTCCCGGCATTCATCGACCAGGCCGTTATCCAGCACCAGCACATCGGTGCCATGCACCTGCCGGATCCACTGGAATTGTGTCGCGCCGCCAATGTCGTCAGCCAGCAGCTTGCGGTTGTGGTGCACGGCGTAGTCCTCGTCACCTAAATGCGCACCCAAGTTGAACATGTCATAGGGGGGGGCACTGATGCCGCCGATGCGGGTCGTGACAGTGGCGCGGATATTGGCCGGCGCCGGCCAGTCAGGAATGAAAAAAGAATCAGATTTAATTGTCCTGCTCCATCAATGCCTGTAATGCCTGCATGTCATCAGGTAGGTCGACCTGCCAGGCCATGGATTCTCCGGTAACCGGGTGCTCAAGGCCGAGTTGCCAGGCATGCAGCGCCTGTCGTTTGAAATGTTTGAGGCAGTTGATTAGCGCCGGGGCCGCGCCTTTGGGAATGCGCGGACGCCCACCGTAAAGCGTATCGCCTACCAGCGGGTAACCGATATACGCCATGTGCACGCGAATCTGGTGGGTACGTCCGGTTTTTAGTTCACACTGCACTAGGGTATGGCTGCGGAATTTTTTCAGGATACGGTAATGGGTGACTGCCTCGCGGGTATCGGCGTTATTCGATACCGCGCGACGGGTACGGTGTACCGGGTGCCTGCCGAGGGGTTCATCCACGGTTCCGCCGGCAGTTAGCACACCGTAGACTACCGCCATGTATATGCGACTAACCGTCCTTACTCGCAACTGCTCAACAAGGTCCAGGTGGCTTTCCAGAGTCTTGGCCACCACCATCAGCCCGCTGGTGTCCTTGTCGAGACGGTGAACGATGCCGGCGCGCGGCACCTGGTTCAGGGACTTACAATGATGCAACAGGCCGTTGAGCAGGGTCCCGGTGCGGTTGCCCGCGGCCGGATGCACTACCAGGCCCGCCGGCTTGTTGATCACAATGATGGCGTCGTCTTCATGAACAATATCCAGCGGCAGCGCTTCGGCTTCCCAGTGTTCCTGGCCTTCCACCTCGGCCACCAGCGTTAGGATTTCCCCGCCCAGTACCTTATCCTTGCCCTTGGCTGGTTTACCGTTCAGTAACAAGTTGCCGTCCCGAATCCAGCCCTGCAGGCGGGCCCGGGAATATTCCGGAAACAGCAGGGCCGCGGCTTGGTCCAGACGTTGCCCACGCATATCTGAGGTAACTTCCCCGCCCAAGGTTGATTCTTCCTTGGTTTCGCCGGAGCCGGCAAACTTTTCGCTCATATAAGGATCTAAGAAAGTAGTTAATAGCTTTGGTTGTGGGCCGGCGCAACGCTCGCCTTTGTTCACGCAACAGATCATAGTACACTGCGTGCCTTATTTAGTCAGTGCTCTGAAACAATCCACAACTCGTTGTGAAAAAACTTTTCCTTACAATGCTTTTAGTCATGACCGCCCTGCTTGGCGGCTGCTCTTCCGACGACGAGGATTTCACCAATTCCGGCGAGGATTTACTCTACAACGAGGGTGAGCGCTCCATGGACGTCAGCAACTGGCCGCGTGCCATAGCCATCTGGCAGCAGCTGGAAGCGCAGTTTCCCTTCGGTCAGTACGCCGAACAATCTCAGCTCGAGCTGATCTACGCCTACTACCGCAACAGCGAACCGGAAGCGGCACGCGCCGCGGCTGACCGTTTCATACGCCTTTATCCAGACAGCGAGAGCCTCGATTACGCCTACTATATGAAGGGCATGGCCTACTACAGCGAGGACGCCCGCATTCTTGGTCGTTACCTGCCGACCGATCCTAGCAAGCGCGACCCGGGCAAGGCGCGTGAATCATTCGCGGACTTTGCCCAGTTGCTGAACATTTTCCCTCAAAGCCAATACGCTCCCGATGCTAGGGCGCGCATGATTTACCTGAAGAATCTGCTGGCCGATTACGAAGTACACGTGGCCGAATTTTATATCGAGCGGCAGGCTTACCTGTCCGCCCTCAACCGGGCGCGTTATGTGATGGAAAATTTCCAGGGCGCCCCGTCTGTTCCCAGGGCACTTGAGATCATGGTTGAAATGTACCTGCGTATGGGCCTAAACGATCTCGCCGATGCTTCGCTGGAAATTCTCAAGCTGAACTACCCAGACAGTCCGCAGCTCACGCCGGAAGGCAACTTCATCGTCAACACGCAGATCACCGACCCCTCCTTCTTGTATTCCATCAGCTTCGGGCTGGTGGGCTCCAACAAGAAGGACACCCCCCTCGCCCCGACCCGGCGTCCGACCAGAACCGCAGGCCAGGAAGGCTTTTCCATACCCGAAACCGAGAGGCCTCGATCGATCCTGAATGTAATTTCTTTGGGCTTGCTCGGCGATCCCGGCACTGAAAGCGAAGAAGAAAATTAACCTCGACGGCTGGCATTCAAGCGCAGCGCCGAACGCCCAATAAAGCATCGCTCTGGTTGCGCCGCGAGCGAATATAGATACAGGCAAAAAATATTTTCAGAGTCGGGAGCATACAAATAGTATGTGACCGATTACGATTTTTTACAAATGGATGACGACCGTAGCTGCTACTGCTTAATTAAATACTCTACCCAACCAAATAACTAATCGTAGTCCTTCCAATAGTTATCGACATGTTCTTTCACATTCTTCCTCATCATAAAAATTCCAAAGAGGTTGGGTAGCGTCATGACCACAATAGCAACGGCTGAGAAATTCCAGACGATGGTGGTATCAGTAAAGGCGGCGATAAAGAAAGCGACGCAATATACGATCCGGTATGCCTGCACGTACTTAAATCCCACCAGGTAGATAATGGCACGGTCGCCGTAATACGACCAAGCGATTGCGGTCGAAAAGGCAAACAGCACTAATGAAAGGGATACGATGTACTGCCCGTACTGCCCGGCGATACCGTAAGTGAATGCCATGGTGGTCAGAGCAGCAGAGTGAATGCGTGATTTTCCACGCAGGGTGATCGTCGGGTCATCCGGCAAACCGTTGGTGATGCTGACGACTCCTGTGTACAGCTCCCCGTTCTGGAAATACGCCACTCCCTCTGCGATGGAACGGGCATGCAGTACCGTGAAATCGGCTCGATCCGGCAAACCGCTGATCACGTTTAGCGTGCCGTTAAAGCGCGTGACTGCATTGTCATCACCGTTCACCAGGAAATCGAACAATGCCTCACGGTCTAACTCGACCTGCTCGCTGTAGATGCCATCAAGAATGACTAGGTCGGCAGTCTGGAATTCATTATCGAATTTCTGCGTCCAAACCCCGGACGATAGAATGACCAAGCCTGTTATCGTACAAATGATAATGGTATCGATGAAGGGTTCGAGCAGGGAAACCATACCTTCCGAAACATGCTCGTCGGCTTTGGCGGAAGCATGCGCAATCGGCGCCGAACCCTGTCCGGCTTCGTTGGAAAACAGTCCGCGGTTAACCCCTCGATTGAACGCGTAAGCAAAACTGGCACCCAGGAACCCACCGGTAGCGGATGAACCTGTAAAGACATCGCTGAAAATGCTGATGAATGAAGGAATGATGTTCTGATAGTTCATTAGAATGACGGAAAGTGCTCCGAGCAGATATAGTGTGGCCATGGTCGGCACGATTGTTGCGGCAACACGTGCTATGCGCCTGATACCGCCGACGATGACCAGGAACAGCAAGCTAGCCAGGACAGCACCTGTAATGATAGGCCGTATGCCGAAGCTCGATTCGACACTGATGGCAATATTGTTAATCTGTGGGAGGTTGCCGGTGCCAAAGGAACAAATGACAGTAGCCATGGCGAAGAAGATGGCCAACCAGTGCATTTTCAGGCCATGCTCCATGTAATACATTGGACCGCCGGCCATGGTGCCGTTGTCCGTCTTGATGCGATATTCGTGCGAGAGAGTGACTTCAACGAACTTAGTGGCCATGCCTAAGAAAGCAGTCATCCACATCCAGAACAGTGCGGCGGGCCCCCCGATATATATTGCCAGGCCTACGCCACCGATATTGCCTGTACCGACAGTGCCTGACAGCGCGGTGCTCAGGGCCTGAAAGTGGCTGGTGTCGCCGGGATCATCGGGACTTTCATACTTGCCGCGAAGGACGGCCCAGGCATGGGAAAAATAACGGAACTGGGGAAAGCCCAGGTAGATGGTAAAGAATAGTCCTACGCCTAATAGTACGAACGGAAACCATGCCGACGACCCTAGGTAACCATCCAGTGTCATCAAAAATGCATTGAAACTGTCCAAACTCTATCCTCACAACTCGTTTTTTACGACAATGTTTCAATCATACAGGAAAAGACCTCACAAGCTAGAACACCACATGGACAAGCAATACATCACTGCCAACCGGCTTCTTAAAGACTCCATTGAACTCGCATTTAGGATCATTGACAGCGGCTTCCGGCCGGATCTCATCGTAGGCATCTGGCGTGGTGGTACACCAGTCGGTATAGCCGTACAAGAAGTTATGGATTTCGTCGGCATCAACAGCGACCACTTTTCCATTCGCACGTCCTCGTATACCAGTATTGGTCAACGCACCTCGGTCAAGGTGCATGGCCTTGAATACCTGGAACGCCACCTCACCTTCCACGACAAACTGTTGCTCGTTGACGACGTGTTCGACACCGGACTGAGCATCGACAGCGTGATCCGCGAACTGAACCAGTTCTACAAGGACAGTCCACCCGAATGCAGGGTCGCTACCCCCTATTTCAAACCGGCCAATAACGAGACTGATCGCATACCAGATTTCTACCTGTACCAAACGGACAGTTGGCTGGTGTTTCCCCACGAACTTGTCGGGCTCAGCGACCGGGAAATCATCGAAAACAAGCCCTTGCCAGGCCACCTGAAAGAACGTTTGCTGTTCCTGCAAAAGCGGCTTGCCAACAACCGCTGACACCTACTGCAATGCACAATTTTTCGCTGGTGTAATTCGACGTTTCCGGTAGAATAGTTCTTTCTCTGCAATGGCGTACTCGCCTTGTGCCTCTTTCTAAAAATACTAAAAAAATAATTAAATCAATAAGATATGACTTACTGTTGTGCCATCTCTGTCAATGCAGGAATCGTGTTTTGTTCAGATTCCCGAACCAACGCCGGCGTTGATCAGGTAAGCACCTATAGCAAAATGTTTACCTTCGAAAAGGCCAACGACCGCAAGTTCGTAGTGCTTGCCGCAGGCAACCTCGCCACTACCCAGGCCACCCTGGCGCAACTGAAAAAAGACATTCGCCAGAATTCTGAACTCAGCCTGAACACGGTTGCCACTATTGGTGATGCAGCCGACTATGTCGGTGATGTTAGCCGTTCAATGCAGGGAAAACACAGCACCAATGGCCCGAGTTATGAAGCGAGCTTCCTGCTAGGCGGACAGATTGAAGGTTCCCACCACCGGGTAGTCATGATTTATCCGGAGGGCAATCACATCACCAGCTCCAAGGACACGCCCTACCTGCAGATCGGGGAGAGTAAGTACGGTAAGCCCATTCTTGACAGAATTATCCAGCTGGACACCACGTTGGAAACCGCGGCGCTTTGCGCTCTGGTTTCCATGGACTCCACCATGCGCAGTAACCTGACCGTGGGTCCGCCCATCGAAATGATGATCTACCAGTCTGGCAGTTTCGCACTCAATAAGTACCATCGTTTCGAAGATGACGATGAATACCTGAGGGAACTGAAGAAAAGCTGGGATAGCCGTCTGAAGGAAGCCTTCCACCAGCTGCCGCCGCTGGCCTGGGCTGCCAACTGGAAAAAAATCGCCGACAGCAACAGCGGCGTATATTAGTCAAATGCACAACGCTGTAAGCATTTCAGCGACATCGCCCGGCAGACAATACTTGATTGTAAATTTAGCTTTTGGGCTGTTTAGAGAGTGCTTTTTTCTTTGATGGCGCCTTATTCTTTGCTGACGTCTCGGGCTTGTCGAATTTGGCGATGGCCTTTTCGATAATCGCTGCAAGCTCCGGTGTAGGTGGCGCCTGTTCAACCGGGCCGAACCAGGTACCACTCAGCTCATCATGAATGTCGCCGATTGAAATCTGCAATTCGTCGATGAATTCCAGCAGGCCTTTTTCCAGCAGATGGTAAATGTTTGCTTCAGACGCAATGCGCTTAACCCTAACCACCGCCATCTGGACATCGTCATGCCTGGGCAACTGCTCCAGGTTCTGATTGATCGAATCCAGGCAGTACGTCACCGCGCGGGGGAACTCGTCGTCCTGCAACATGAAGCGCACTACGCCCTCACCGTTGATACGATTGGCAACGTTCTGGCGATAGGCCTGGTATCCACTGAGGCTGCGCAGGATGTTCATCCAAACGACATTTTCAAATGGTTCACCAAGCTGCTTGCGAAACTTAGCAAAAGCCGGCAACAGGGAAATCGATCCTACATCAACGATGCGGGTGGTCATGTCCGCGCGCTCCAGCATGCGGCCGAGCTGGATAAATGTATACGCCGTGTTGTGTGACATGCAGCCGGAGAGCAAGCCACCGAGACGCTGGCAATCGGAGATCATTTCCATGAACAGCTCGCGTCGTGACTTGCGGCCGATACCGGAGGCGATGGAATCCTTGGCCAGCAGGTAAAGTTCGTTAATCTGCTCCCAGGCTTCAGAAGGAATGACCTCGCGGGTGGTACGGGCGTTTTCCCGGAGCATCTTAAGACTGCTGAAAATAGATGACGGGTTGTTCGGATCGGCCAGCAAGTGGCGGACGACGTTAATCTCGCTAACAGCATTGTTCTTTTCGTTGAATGTCTCGCGGGCGCCGCTGATGTCGAGGAGGATGTCCCAACTGATATTGGAGTCGCGTGGCATGTCCAGAAGCATGGAGGAATAGACATCCATCAGGCGTGCGGAATTCTCCACACGCTCCATGTAGCGGCCTAACCAATATACTCTTTCAGCAACACTCGACAGCATATTCTTATTTAGCTATGTCCAGTTTTCAGATAGCAATCAGCCTTCAACAATCCACGTATCCTTGCTTCCTCCGCCCTGCGACGAGTTCACCACATATGAGCCTTTCACCATGGCGACACGGGTAAGGCCGCCTGCCGTGATATAGGTTTTCGAACCCTGGAGGATGAATGGCCTCAGGTCGATGTGTCGGGGTTCCGCGTTGCGGTCGCCGAGTATCGGCGCCGTAGATAGGGAAATCAGCGGTTGCGCCATGTAGTTGCGCGGGTTCGCACGAATTTTGCGGGCAAAGGCCTCTCGTTCCTTCTTACTCGCCTGCGGTCCCATGAGCATGCCGTAGCCGCCTGACTCGTTAGCCGGTTTGACCACCAGCTTGTCCAGGTTGGTCAGCACGTGCTGCATCTGCGCATTGTCACTACAAACATAACTTGGGACGTTTGGAATGATCGGGTCTTCATCGAGGTAGTACTTAATAATGGCCGGTACGTAGGTATATATGACCTTGTCGTCAGCCACACCAGCACCTGGCGCATTGGCAAGACCAACATTGCCTTTCAACCAGGCCTTCATCAATCCTCTCACACCCAGCGTTGACTCTGGGTTGAATACGGCCGGGTCTAGGAAGAGGTCATCAATACGGCGGTAGATGACATCTACCGGCGACAGGCCATTGATGGTTTTCATGAAAACTTGGTCGTTTTCCACCACCAGGTCGCTGCCCTGCACCAGTTCGGCGCCCATTCTCTGGGCCAGGAAGGAGTGTTCGAAATACGCCGAGTTGTAAATACCTGGCGTCAGCACCACGACCTCTGGATAATCCTTCGGTACCGGTGAAATATCGGCCAACGTATCAAACAGCTGGCCGGGGTACTCGGTGATCGGGCGAATATCATAGTTTTCAAACAACTCTGGGAAAACGCGTTTGGTTACCGTGCGATTCTCGAGCATGTAGGACACGCCGGACGGTACGCGTAGATTGTCTTCGAGAACGTAGAAGAGGCCATCACCGCCGCGAATCAGGTCGGTGCCACAGACATGGGCCCAGACACCGTGCAGGGGCTTGATACCCTCACACTCCTTCCGGAAGTTACCGGAATCGGTGATTAGCTCGCGCGGAACGACCTTGTCCTTGAGGATCTTGCCCTCGTTGTAAACGTCATTGATGAAGCAGTTCAGCGCGCGCAGACGCTGCTCCAAGCCCCTGCTGGTTACGTCCCACTCACTGGCGGTGATGATGCGGGGAATAATGTCGAAAGGCCATTCGCGGTCGATGTTGCCGGCATCACTGTAGACGGTAAAGGAGATGCCCATCGTTTTGATGGCATCTATGACGGAGGCTTTGCGCTTGTCCAGCTCTTCGGGAGAAAGGGAAGCAAGATAGCGGCAGAGGGCCCTGGCGGCTTGTCGTGGTTTGCCGGGAGCGCTGATTAACTCGTCAAAAAAGTCGCCCGGATGGTATGATTTCCAGTCTATCTTCATAAAAAACTGATCTTTAAGACCGAAAGAATTATAACCGTATGGCAATCAAGATTGCTATCAAGCATCACACCGAGTACCGCTTTGATCGCCTGACCGAGATACATCCCCATGTCGTCAGGTTGAGACCCGCTCCTCATTGCCGAACACCAATTGAATCCTATTCATTGAAAGTGACCCCTGAAAGTCACTTCATCAACTGGCAGCAGGACCCCTTTTCCAACCACCTTGCCCGCCTGGTTTTCCCTGAGCGCAGCCGCAAGCTGATCTTCGACGTGGAAGTTATCGCCGACATGACGGTGATCAATCCCTTCGATTTCTTCGTCGATGAAAAATTCGAGAAATACCCGTTCCGCTATGACAAGCAGCTCAAGAAAGAGCTGGCGCCCTATTTACAGATCGCCGAGAAAGGGCCATTGCTGATGAAGTGGCTGGAAAAAGTGGATCGCGCCAAGAAACCCACCATTAACTTCCTGGTGGACCTGAACATGCGCTTGCAGCAAGAACTGGCTTACTTGGTCCGCATGGACCCGGGCGTGCAGACCTGCGAGGAAACCCTGACCCTTAAGCAGGGTTCCTGTCGCGACTATGCCTGGCTGCTGGTGCAGATCATGCGCCATCTGGGACTAGCCGCCCGATTCGTATCCGGTTACCTAGTGCAGTTGACTGCGGATATCAAGGCGCTGGATGGCCCCTCCGGACCGGAAGCCGACTTTACGGACCTGCACGCCTGGACCGAAGTTTACATCCCCGGCGCCGGCTGGCTAGGCCTTGACGCCACCTCTGGCCTGTTCGCCGGCGAAGGCCATATACCACTGGCATGCACACCCGACCCCTTCAGTGCCGCACCGATCACTGGCGCTACCAGCCAGTGCGAGGTCGAATTCAAGTTCTACAACAAGGTCACCCGTATTCATGAGGACCCCCGGGTAACCAAGCCTTACACCCCGAGACAGTGGCGCGAGATCAATGCGCTGGGCAAGGAAGTGGATATGAAACTGCACACGGACAAGGTGCAGCTCACCATGGGCGGCGAGCCAACCTTCGTCTCCATCGATGACATGGACGGTGCCGAGTGGAACACGGCGGCATTGGGCAAGAAGAAACTGGAGCTGTCCGGCAAATTGCTGCAGGCGCTGAAAGCGCACTATGCGCCAAAGGGTTTTTATCACCATGGCCAGGGCAAGTGGTATCCCGGCGAACAATTGCCACGCTGGGCACTGGGTATCTTCTGGCGCACTGACCACAAACCCATCTGGCACCACCCCGAACTGCTGGCTACACCCTCAGATGACAGCAAGGTGCCGAAACCTGCAGCCCGCAAGTTCCTCAAGAACCTTTGCGCGGAACTCGGCATTCCCGACAGTTGCATCGTGCCGGGTTACGAGGACCGGGATTATTACCTGACCAGGGAAGGCAACCTGCCGAAAAACGTTAGCATCACAGACAACAAGCTCAAGGATCCGCAGGAACGCGCACGCCTGCGCAAAGTGTTCGACCAGGGCTTGAATACGCAGATCGGTTTTGCCCTGCCCATTGCCACATCCGGCACCCAGTGGCACTCGAGCCCTTGGAAATTCAAACGCGGAAAGATGTTCCTAGTGCCCGGTGACTCGCCCATGGGATTGCGTATGCCCCTAGACAGCCTGCCCTGGACCATCGAGCGCGAAGTGGATTTCGCCAAGGACCCCTTCGATGACTGGGAAGCCCTGGAATACCCGATCAACTCTAAAGCCAAAAAGAAAAAAATGCCGGCCGGGAAGCAGAAGGTGAAACAGAAAATCATCCACACTGCCTTGTGTGCACAAGTACGCGACGACAAGCTGTATATTTTCATGCCGCCGCTGCCGCACCTAGAATCCTACTTGGCTCTGCTCGAACACATTGAGACCGTGGCGGCAAAGGAAAAGCTGCCGGTCATCTTCGAAGGTTACGAGCCGCCAAAGGACCCGCGCATTCGCAAGCTCATGATCACTCCCGATCCAGGTGTGATCGAGGTGAACATCCACCCGGCCAGCAGCTGGAACGAGCTCATCAAGACGACGTCGACGCTGTATGAGCAGGCACGCGAGTGCCGCCTGGGCACCGAAAAATTCATGCTGGACGGAAAACACACCGGCACCGGCGGGGGCAACCATGTCACGCTCGGCGCGGCAAAAGCCGAGGATTCGCCCTTCCTGCGCCGGCCAGACCTGCTCGCCAGCATGCTGCGCTACTGGCAGAATCACCCGAGCCTTTCTTACCTTTTCTCGGGTCAGTTCATCGGGCCTACTAGCCAGGCGCCGCGAATCGACGAGGCCAGGGACGATAACCTGTACGAACTGGAAATCGCCATGCAGCAACTGCCCAAAGCAGGCAGTGACAATCCCTGGCTTATCGACAGAATCTTGCGTAACTTCCTGGTGGACCTGACCGGCAACACGCACCGTTCCGAGTTCTGCATCGACAAGCTGTATTCACCGGACTCATCGACCGGCCGCCTGGGCCTGGTGGAATTCCGAAACTTCGAAATGCCGCCACACTGGCAAATGAGCGCGGTGCAGATGCTGTTGATCCGTTCGCTGGTGTCGATGTTCTGGAAAAAACCCTACACTGCCAATTTCATCCGCTGGGGCAGCCAGCTGCACGACCGCTTCATGTTGCCGCACTATGTCTGGGAAGACCTCGCCTGGGTGGTGAAGGATATCAACGATGCCGGTTACGCCATCGATCTCGATTGGTTCGCACCGTTCCAGGAATTCCGCTTTCCCCATTACGGACGTTTCCATATCGCCGGCCTGCAATTGGACATTCACGGTGCAATCGAACCTTGGCATGTACTGGGTGAGGAAATGAGCGGCGGCGGTACGGCCCGTTACGTAGACTCGTCTGTGGAAAGACTGCAGGTGCAGGTGCATGGCATGACCGGCCACCGCCTCGCGGTTTGCTGCAACGGCCGCAAGCTGCCGCTGCAGGCAACCGGCCAGGAAGGCGAGTACGTGGCAGGCATACGCTATAAGGCCTGGGATCCCTACTCCGCCCTGCATCCGACCATCAAGGTGCACACCCCGCTGGTCATCGACGTGGTAGACACCGTCAACAACCGCTCGATGGGCGGTTGCCAGTACCATGTCGCCCATCCCGGCGGCCGCAACTACGACACCTTCCCCGTCAATGCGAATGAGGCAGAGGCTCGCAGAGTCGCCCGCTTCAATTCATTCGGTCATACGCAGGAAGAAATAGTCATCCGGGAAGAAAAACCACATCCCGAGCGTCCATACACTCTGGACCTCCGGTTCCTAGACACATAGGGAACTAGAAAGATTTCCGCGACAGCAGGGCCTGAGTTTTTCACTCGCCCCAGCAAAGCCTCCCCCAAGCGTTACGAGCGAAAAAGTTTGAGGCGCTGATGCACACAAGGAAGAAGCGAGCACCCAATACTTGACTGACTGAGCACATCAGCAACGACAAAATAGTGAGCGCAGTAGCTACTGCGATTACGGGGGTTTAAGCTGAAAAAATTACTGATCTATGCCAAGCATCCGATCAGGATCGAGGTTATTTTCCTGGCAGAGGTAGTCGAACGGTTCAACCCCATCTCCCCAAGTGAGGTACCAGCCGCCAGTCCAGGGCTGCGTGTATGCACCCGGATCATCGATGGTGATCTCGTACTTTAGCCTGCCCCAGTCCGGACGTGAAAACTTCTCGATAGTGGTCAACTGCTCGGTATGCGGATAACCACCGCGGCTGATCCAGAAACCGGTGTTGAACCCCTTGGTGGTAACGATCAGGGTGTCTCCTTCCCAGTGACCGATGGAATAGCCGTACCAGCCTGGCTCGATATCTGCCGGAAACTCACGACCATCTACCCAGATGCGGCGCCAGGAATGTGGAGCGCCGACATTGATCAGGATCATTTCCTCGCCGAGGTCGAGAAACTCCATGCCGTACGGGGTGTGGAACATGCGCGCGCCGCCTGAGGGTTTGCAACGAGTGTGTGGGTCGTAGGCACCACCCTTAGCGATGCGTTCAGCATGCAGTTCCGCCGCCCACGGCTGGAATGGCACTTCATCGTACATCAGAGATTCGGGGATATTAAAGGCGCTGCGCTGCGGGCCCCTATTGGCAAGGGTGCCCAGAAGGCCCTGCCAGTTGCCTATGCGATCCTTGGTGCCCGCGAAACTCGGGTGACCAAACTCGTTTGTCGGAACGGGCATGGGATCGATTTCAGGTTCCGGGAATTGCGCTAATACGGAGACCGGAGACAAGAAGCAAAAGGCAAGGGTTGCAACTGCAATTTTACATGAAAGCTTGGATGTGAAATTGGACATGTCCCTAACCCCTATTTGCTTGCCTCTGGTCTCTTTCATCTTGTCTTAATTGTTGTTATCACGACCGGTAAGTGTTTGTGATTCGCTGGACGCGGCACCAAGTACCTTGCCGGTAGCTACCATCTTCACGGAACGGGCATTGGCAGTGGTGCTTCCGTCACGGGCTCGGGTAGCTTCGACTAGCATCTCGTCGCCGATCTGCATGTCGTTGCGCTTCCAGCCGGCATTCTGCAGCATGTGGGGCGGGCCCATTTCAATTGCCCAGTTTTCCCAATCGCCGGTGTCCTCATTTTCCACGTCGACGTAAAAGTATACGTGCGGATTGTACCACTCCACCTTGGTGACATAACCCTGCAAGGTTACCGGCTTGTTAGAATCGTACTGGGCGGCGAAAGAGTGATGCGCACTAGCATCTACAGCAGCCATCAGCCAGCTCGCAGTGACAATCACCAGTGAGATGAATTTCAGTTTTTTCATTGCCATTTCCTCGTGTGTTAAGGAATCCTGTTGATATCGCCAGTCCTGTTTTGCTGGCGCCCTCAATTACCTCTGTTACCTGTGTATTGATCAATCGCCTCGATCTGCTCGCAGAACGTTTCCTTAATCTCTCCGCCCTCTACCCAGTCCAGGGTCCAGGACGCAGTCCACGGTCTGGTATAGGTGCGCGGATCGGTGATCTCCACTGAATATTCCAGGGTATCGTAATCCGGCCGGCTGAAACGCTCCACTAGGGACAAGGCCGGAGTGTGCGGCAAGCCACCGTTGGAGAACCAGAAACGGTCGTTGAAACCACTGGATTGCACGACAAGGGTGTCACCGTCCCATTGTCCGGTGGAGTGTCCGTAGTAAGTGCCGACCACTTCGTCCGGGTTCGGTGCTTCTCTTCCGTCCATATGGATCAGGCGCCAGCCGCGATTGCCACCGCCAAACAGGATGTAAATGCGATCGTAGTTACGATCCTGGATGATGCGGAAGCCGCCGGTATAGTGCAGATGCCTTGGGCCTGCAGGTGAAATGCAGGCGTTCACTGGATCGTCGGCAAAATCATTTACTTGCCGATACTTGTAGAGACCCAGAGCCCAGGGCATGAACGGCGCCACTTTTTCGGCGTCCTCGATATTAGCCAGCTTGCCGTTAACCTCAATGGGGACATCCACACCGTCTTCTATTAAGGAATGCTTGCTGGGATTGTTCCAGTAGCCAAGTTCGCCGGGGATGCGGTCGAAACGCACGGTCCCGTCAGAGTAGCGCGGCGTTTCTCGTACCACCTCCTGAGCTGGCATTGCGGATGACTGTGTCATGTCAGCCGACTGCTCGCCGGAATCACTGCAGGCTGAAAGGATTGACGCACTGGTGAATATCACAAGGTAACGCAAATTCAAATTCATACTTCTTATTCCCGGGTCAGTGTCAGTGCGTTATCGAAACCCGCGATGGTCCAGGTGCCGGTAATGGTCCGGTTGTAGGAACCAATGTCTCCTAGCACACCCTCAAAGACGATGGGCTCTCCGGCTTTTGATGTGGAGGTGAATCGCACGGTCCAGGTCTCCGGATCCAGGCTGGCCTCTTCGAAGAAGGTCATATTGCGGCCGGGATTGATGCGACCATTGATGGCTTCACCATCCCAATTCATGACGACGACGGCCATGGTCATTTCGCCGCTCGGCTGGCCCCATTCACCGCGCCAGGTGCCATCCAGTGGATAACCTTCCTGAGCCGAAGCAGCTAGGGACATCTGGATGAGCAGCAGAGCGCTATAGGACATGTATTTCATGGCAAAGACTTCCCCCTCGATACACCGGCATCGTCTTATGCGATGCTTACCGGATTGGAAGAAAATATAGCCTACTTTGTCGAAAAAAAAACCTGTCGGCAGGCCCTGAAAGGCACCTTGACCCAGCTTGCGATCAAATTCCCTATTATTTGCACAAAAACCGTGCAAAGCGGGCCAAGTTCTTGACAAACAACAATAAAAGTCTATCCTTCATCGCCATGAAGCCTAGGGCAATCTACTCTTTCTTTATTTACATTATTCGACGCTGACCCGGCGGATGAAGAGTAGAGCTTTGATGAAAGTTTGAAAAACCCGCCACCCGGCGGGTTTTTTTATTTTCAGCGCCTCTTTAAGTACGGCACCAAGTGAATAACTATTAATTGCAAGGCAGTCGCGTGACAGAACAGACCGAACAATCCAGCGAGAGTTTTTCCTTCGTTCAGGCAGAGCATGACGTGCTGGCGTACTGGGAGAGGGAAAAGGTTTTCGAACAATCTCTGAAAGAAAGTAGCACCAGGCCGCCCTATATCTTTTATGACGGCCCGCCCTTTGCAACTGGCCTGCCCCATCACGGCCATCTTGTCGGCTCCACGCTGAAGGACATCATTCCCCGCTACTACACTATGAAGGGCTACTACGTGCAGCGCCGTTTCGGCTGGGACTGCCACGGCCTGCCCATCGAGCACGAGATCGACAAGGCGCTCGGCATGTCCGCCGCAGAGGCCGTCGAAAAGATGGGTGTGAAAGGCTATAACGACGAATGCCGAGGCATCGTGCAACGTTACACTGCAGAGTGGCGCAAGACAATAACCCGCATCGGCCGTTGGGTGGATTTCGACAACGACTACAAGACCATGGACCCGTCCTTCATGGAATCCGTGTGGTGGGTCATGAAGCAGCTGTGGGACAAGGACCTGGTCTACCGCGGCGTGAAGGTCGTGCCCTTCTCCACCGCGCTTGGCACGGTGCTCTCTAACTTCGAAGCCGGCTCCAACTACCAAGACGTGCAGGACCCCGCCATCACGGTACTGTTCAGGCTGAATGACGAAGACGCCTACATGAGCGCCTGGACCACCACGCCCTGGACTCTGCCGTCCAACCTCGCCCTGTGTGTGAACCTCAATATCACGTATGTAAAGGTGCGCGACACAGACCTAGACAAAGTCATCTACCTAGCAAAGGACCGCCTGGAGGCTGTCAGCAAGGGCAAGCAGCTGGAAGTTATCAGTGAACACACTGGCGGTGAACTGGTGGGCAAAACCTATGAGCCGCTGTTCCCTTACTTCACCAGTATGAAAGCCGAGGGCGCGTTCCAGGTCGTCGCCGACGACTACGTCAGCACCGAAGCCGGTACCGGCATCGTGCACCAGGCACCCGCCTTCGGTGAGGATGACTTCCGTGTCATGAAGACCAACGGCATCACTGCCCTGGTGTGCCCGGTGGATCTGGAGGGCAAGTTCACCAGTGAGGTAGGTGATTTCGCCGGCATCTATGTTAAGGATGCTGACAAGGACATTATTCGCCGGCTGAAGGATGAGGGTAAACTCTATATTCAGGAGGTATACCAGCACTCCTATCCCTTCTGCCCGCGTTCTGACACGCCGATCATCTACCGCACCATCCCGTCCTGGTACGTGAAGGTAGAACAGATCAAGGCACGCATCAGCGCTGCGAACCACCAGATCAACTGGGTACCCGACCACATCCGCGACGGCCGTATGGGTAACTGGCTGGAAAATGCCATCGACTGGTGTGTGTCCAGAAATAGATACTGGGGTACTCCCTTGCCTATTTGGATCAACGACACCACCGATGCCATGGTATGTATTGGGTCAATCGACGAACTGGAAAAGTACACCGGCGTGCGAGTTACCGACCTACACCGTGAATTCGTCGACGACCTGACCTTCACTATCGATGGCGAAGAAGGCACCTACAAACGTATCAGTGAAGTGCTCGACTGCTGGTTCGAATCTGGCTCCATGCCCTACGCGCAGTTGCACTACCCGTTCGAGAATCAGGCGATGTTCGAGGCCGGTTTTCCAGCGGAATACATCGCCGAAGGACTCGACCAGACCCGTGGTTGGTTCTACACCCTGCTGGTGCTGAGCACTGCCCTATTCGACATGCCGGCATTCCGCAATGTCATCGTAAACGGCATCGTCATGGCTGAGGACGGCAAGAAGATGTCCAAACGCCTGCAGAATTACACGCCGCCTGACGTGCTGATGGAAGAATACGGCGCCGACGCCCTGCGCCTTTACCTGATTAACTCCGGTCTGGTGAAGGCAGAGGAGCAGCGTTTTACCGATGCCGGCGTGAAGGACATGGTACGCCGCGCGCTGTTGCCTTGGTACAACTCCTTCAAGTTTTTCCAGACCTACGCCGCCATCGACAGCTGGCAGGCGGCTAGCGGCGCCGTCAATTCAGACAACATCACTGACCAGTGGATACTCTCCCGTCTACAGACACTGAAAGCCAACGTGGCCCATGAAATGGCGGAGTACAAGCTCTATAACGTGGTGCCGGCCCTGTTCGAGTTCATCGAAGACCTGACCAACTGGTATATCCGTCTAAACCGCTCACGTTTCTGGGAGGTAGAGATGACCGCTGGCAAGGCGGCGGCCTATCAGACCCTGTACACCACCATTAGCGAACTAACGGTGTGCATGGCGCCCTTCGCCCCCTTCCTGGCCGAGCATATTTACCGTGAACTGGCTGTGTTTGCCGGCAATGCAGGTGATCGTCCCAAATCGGTCCACCTGTGCTCCTATCCGGAACCCGAGGACGACTTCATCCAGCCGGTGCTGGAACAGGCCGTCACACGCATGCAGAACATCATCCTACTCGGCCGACAGAAACGCGAACAGGTGAAGATCAAGACCAAGATCCCGCTGAGCGGGCTTACTATCATCCACGAAAGCCCGGACATGCTTGAAGAGATCGCTCGTCTGGCCGACTACATAGGCAGCGAACTAAATGTAAAGAACATCGAGTACTCAACGGATGAAGGTCGTTATATCAATCTCTTCGCCAAGCCCAACCTGCCCATGCTGGGCAGACGCCTGGGCAAGAACCTCAACAAGTACCGCCAGCTCATCCAGGACTTGGATGCAAAATCGCTGAACCAGCTTCAAGCAGACGGCACCCTCACGCTAGAAGGTGAAACCTTTGGACCTGATGACATCCTGGTGTACCGTGAAGCAAAGGAAGGTACAGAGACGGTATCGAATCGTTTCATTTCTATCGACCTTGCCTGCGACCTGACCGAAGATCTGGTCGACGAAGGTTTGGCACGCGAGGTGGTGAACCGCATCCAGAAAACCCGCAAAGACATTGGCCTCAATGTCACCGACCGGATCACGGTCAACTACAGTGGTGATGCCGCACTGGCGAAAGCCATCGAAAAACACAAGGACTACATTGCCCAGGAAACGCTGTGCACCAGCTTTGTCTTGTCCGAAGCTGATGAACACAAATTTGATGTGGATGGAAAAGACTTATATCTCAATATTAAAAAGGCAAGTTAGGCTGGACAGATCGGGCGTTTTGCATACGCCATATAGGATGACGGCCTACTCTCATACAGCAATACCATCGTGCTAAACAGGAATTTGACAATGACCCTGCAACATACAGATGACCTCAGAATCAAGGCGATGAAACAGCTGCTCTCTCCAGAGCAGCTGCTCGCCGAGTACCCGATCAAGGAACAGGCCTCTGAAACCGTCTTCAACGCCCGCAAAGGCATTCAGCAAATCCTGAACGGCGAAGATGACCGGCTCTTTGTCATTGCAGGTCCATGCTCAATCCATGACACGAAGGCGGCCCTGGAATATGCCGAGCGCCTGGCCGGCCCGATGGAGGCCCTAAAGAACGAGCTGCTGATCGTCATGCGCGTGTACTTCGAAAAACCCCGTACCACAGTCGGCTGGAAGGGACTCATCAATGACCCCGACCTGAACGACAGCTACGACATCACCAAGGGATTGCGTACGGCGCGCAAGCTGCTGTTGGACCTGGCCAACCGTGGCATACCCGCCGCCACGGAATACCTGGACCTAATCAGCCCGCAGTATGTTGCCGATCTCGTTGCCTGGGGCGCCATCGGCGCGCGCACAACCGAGTCTCAGTGCCACCGTGAACTGGCCAGCGGCCTGTCCTGCCCGGTCGGTTTCAAGAACGGCACCACAGGTGACGTGCAGATCGCCATCGATGCCATTGGATCGGCCATGCACCCGCATCATTTCCTATCGGTGACCAAGGAAGGCCATTCCGCGATTTTCCAGACCGCCGGCAATTCAGACTGCCACATCATCCTTCGCGGCGGCCACAAACACACCAACTACGACCCGGAAAACGTCCGCGACGTCTCCGAGAAGCTGGTCAAGGCAGGCCTCCAACCCAACATCGTCATTGATTGCAGCCATGCTAATTCCGGCAAGAGCCACGAACGCCAAGTGGTGGTCTGTCGCGACGTCGCCTACCAGATCGCCGCCGGGGAAAAGAACATCAAGGGCATCATGCTCGAGAGCCACCTTGTAGCAGGCAACCAGAGAGTGGTGTCGGGCCAGCCGCTTACCTATGGACAGAGCATTACCGATGCCTGCATGGCCTGGGAAGACACTGCCGCCCTGCTGACAGAACTGTCCGACTCTGTCAAAAGTCGTCGTACTACCTGAGGCGATGGCAGCCGACCAGCTCACACCCGAGGCAGCCCTGGCGCAGGCCCGCCAGCTGCACCGGACCGGCCAGCTAGGTGAAGCGGAGCAGTTGTACCGCTCGGTACTGGAAGTCCAGCCGGACAACGCCGAAGCCAACCACCTGCTCGGCATGCTTGCCTATCAGGTTGGCCGGTTTGCCGATGCGGCAAAACTGATATCCATGGCCATCCTAGCCGATGGCAACCAGCCGCACTTCTACAACAACCTGGGCCTCGCGATGCAGGCACAAGGCAATGGCGAACAGGCAATACTTTTGTACCGGCAAGCTATAGCACTGGATCCCGCCTATGCTGACGCCCACAGCAACCTGGGCATCATGCTGGAAACCATCGGCAAGTATGAAGAAGCCCTGGCGGAATATGACCAGGCCATAGCGCTCGATACCACCAAGGCCAATGCCCACAACAGTCGCGGCATCGTGTTGCACAAACTCGGCCGCTTCGATACCGCCATCGAGGCACTGCACCAAGCAATCACCATCGAACCTGAATTTGCCGAAGCGCATAACAATCTTGCCAATTCGCTGGAAGTCCAAGGCAGGATCGGTGAAGCCATCGCCGCTTATAAGCGCGTATTGGTACTGAATCCCGCGCATGCCGGAGCCCATTCCAACCTGCTGCTATGCATGAACTATGATGCCAACACGGACGCTGCCAGCCTGTTTGCCGCACATCAGACATGGAACGAGAAGTTCACCAGTGGTTATGCCAACCTGCCAATCCACAACAACTTGCGCGATCCGGAACGGCCCCTGCGCATCGGTTACGTTTCCGCCGATTTTCATTTTCATCCGGTAAGCCGCTTTTTTGAACCGATACTGAGGACACACGACCGAGATAACTTTGAAATCACCTGTTATTCCAACGCCAACTGGCATGACACTGTCGCCGAACGCCTCAAGGGATATACTGATCACTGGTGCGGCATCGCCGATATGGATGACGACCAGGTTGTCGCACGCATTATGCAGGATGGTATCGACATACTCGTGGATCTGTCCGGTCACACGGCCGGCAATCGCTTATCCGTGTTTGCCCGCAAACCCGCACCGGTTCAGGCCACATATATTGGATATCCGAGCACTACGGGCCTCTCGGCTATGGACTACCGGATCAGTGACCACTGGATCGATCCTGAAGGCATGAGCGACACATTTCACACCGAAGAAATTATTCGGTTACCAAACGGCAGCTTCTGTTTCACACCTTACGAGCACAGCCCCGACATTGGTCTACGCAGACTAATTCAGCCTGGCCAGGTGACATTCGCCTCATTCAACAACACCGCCAAGATCAACCGAGAGGTCATCGCGCTCTGGTCAGCAGTCATGCAGGCACTGCCGGACTCACGCATGCTGCTGGCTGCTAAAGCACTGGATGACGCCAGCACGGTCGCACGCCTGAAGTCCCGGTTCAGCGAGTATGGCGTCGATCCGCAAAGACTAGAATTTTTGGGCTGGAGCCCCATCGATCAACACCTGGCGCTGTATAACGGAGTGGATATTGGCCTGGACACCTTTCCCTGGTGCGGCAACACAACAACCTGCGACGCCCTGTGGATGGGCGTGCCCGTCATTACAATGGCGCAAAACGAATCCCGTGGCAGGATGGGAGTCAGTGTGCTCAACCAGGCCGGGCTGAATGGCTTTATCGCCGAATCACCCGATGATTTCGTTGCAAAGGCGGTAGCTTTGGCCAGGGACCCAAACCGCTTGCAGCAATTACGCAGCAGCCTGCGTGCAAAACTGAAACAGTCTCCGCTGCTCGATGGACATACCATCGCTGTGCATCTTGAAAATGCCTACCGTAATATATGGCGTCGCTGGTGTGCGGATACACGCAGCGACTGAGAAATCTCTGCCCGGCCGAATTGAATTAATTTTGAACTCGCGCGTTTCACAGTACCACAGCATCGCCTAGGCACTCCTGCCCCCTGCTCAGGAAGTTCAGAAATCTAGTACCGCACTGATGACCATATTGTTGCGCTTGCGGGTACCGTCAGCATTCCACGATCCCTGGTATTCCAAGGACAGGCGTTTGCCAGGACCGGGGACATAGGCGAAGGATAAACGCATTAGATACGAATTCCGTTCATCGATGAGGGTATGCATGTTGGTGTCGAATTCGTTGTCCCACAACAGCTCGCCATAGGTATTCCAGCGCCCGCTGTTGCCCAGGTTTGTGGCTAGGTACACACCGGTCCTGAAAATACCGAGCCTTTCATGTAAGCCGAAGGGCTCAATTACGACTCTTCCTAGGCTGTCCACCTGACTTTCGTGCCAGGTATCTAGGTAGTGCACACCGGCCATGCCACCCAGCTGCATGCCTGCCGGCAGCCAGTCTAGCTGGGCCCGCGTGAAGCGGGCGATGTTTTCAACCTGAACAAAACTGCGGTGGTTTTCCACGTCTCGCGACACAGCCAGCAATCCGCCGGGCGTAGGCACCCTGACATGGTTGTCTCCACGAAACACAAGATCTTCCATGCGCACGATCATGGCTAGCACATCATTAAATTTTAAGCCGGCATCGAGACGCGGCCCCATGGCGAAACCGCTAGTTTCGCCGTCGATAAACTTGAGATCAACCCGAGTGTTCTCCATCGCCACGCCCACGGTGACAAAACTGTTCACGGACGGTGCGAAGAGTATGCCCAGGTCGAGCCGGTCGTTGCGGCTGTGCACCTTGTCTTTCTCAAAGCGCTTGGCGGACCGCGCCAGGATCCTCGCGGAGACGGGCAGCTCGGGTCCCGGATTGAAAGGCAACAGGCTGTCGACCTGGGCGACATAGCCGTCGATGTGCGTATGAGTGGCATCGGGTAATCCCGGCCTGGGTGAAGATGCATTCAATCGCTGGGATACCTGGTAACTAACTTGGCGATTGATCAGTTCACCCAGTTCACCACCCGTAGCAAAAATCCGGCGCATGCCGGATTGCCCGATGTTCCTAGACCATATCGCTTTATCTGGAAGGGTATTGTCAGCTGCCAGCGGCAATTGGCAGCACAAGACAGCGCTCATTGCGCAGGTGGCAAGTAAAAGACGCTCATACCAGATTGTATTCAAAATGATCTATCGTGATTGTCGTGGTTTACGTATTGTAACTGCCCAAGGGACTCTGCAATCCAAATGGAAAAGCAGCACAATTCTTGATGCTAATCAAGTTTTGCTGTGGCTTTTGTGGATGGCGTCTTCAACTTTCTACACTACCAGCTTGGCGGCCGGCACCTGTTGTAGCACATCAGTAAAGTAACTCGCTTGCTCGATATTTGCACGTAAAACTCGCATTGGCTTTTGATCTATATTAGGGTTTTTAGCGTACATTACTTGTCTATCAACATATTAACGCACCGGCTCTTTGATCTACTCAAACACCTCCAAAAGGTTTATTCTGATTTGTATAAAGTAAATTTGAAAGTCTAAGGTTCACATTGAAACGCCGCCACTTCTTACATCACGGTTTACTGCTGGGCACCGGCCTGCTTGCGCAGGGCATGCTGCCCGCCTGGGCACAATCTGCCCGCCGTGAAGTGGTGCTGCCAGGCATGCTTGCAGGCCGAGAATTTGCCCTGACCGTCGATCGGGCGAGATCACATGTCGCGGGTAAAGCGGCATCCCATATTACCTTGAACGGGCAGTTCCCGGCGCCCCTGTTGCGCTGGCGCGAGGGTGATGACGTAACCTTGCGCGTCATAAATCGACTAGACGAGACCACCTCCATCCACTGGCACGGCCTGCTGCTGCCCTACCAGATGGACGGCGTCCCTGGCGTCAGCTTTCCGGGAATATCTGCGGAGAGTGAGTTCACTTACAGATTCCCCGTGAAACAAGCTGGCACTTACTGGTACCACAGCCACAGCGGCCTGCAGGAACAGATCGGTCACTACGGGCCAATCATCATCGACGCGGCAGACATGGATCCCGTGGATTATGATCGCGAACACGTGGTGATGCTTTCGGACTGGACCTTTGAGAACCCACACCGGGTTTTCTCGAAACTGAAAAAGATGAGCGACAATTACAACTTCCAACAGCGCACGCTGCGGGAGTTTTTCAATGATATCGACAAACGGGGGTTTGATGCCGCATGGGAAGACCGCCTCGTGTGGGGCGATATGCGCATGAGCCCGACCGACTTGTCAGATGTCACAAGTTCCACCTATACCTACCTAGTCAACGGCCACAGTCCGGAGGAAAATTGGACAGCCCTGTTTCAGCCAAGTGAAAAAATACGGCTGCGATTTATTAATGCCTCTGCCATGAGTATTTTCAATGTGCGCATCCCCGGCCTGCCTATGACAGTGGTGTCCGCTGACGGTATGAATGTCAAACCGGTCACCACCGACGAATTTCAGATTGGAACGGCGGAGACCTTCGACGTGATCGTGCAGCCCGACGCCGATCAAACTTTCACCATCATGTGCGAGACCAACGACCGCTCGGGTTACGCCGCCGCCACGCTGGCAACAAAGGAAGGCGTGCGTGCACCTATACCCCCACGGCGCCCGCGCCCAACCCTGACGATGAAGGACATGGGCATGGGGGGCATGGATCACGGCATCATGAATCATGAGGGCATGGATCATTCTGTCATGGAGGAGCCTTCCAAAGATCACGCGGCAATGAACCACAGCTCTATGAATCATACTGTCAAGGAGCAACCGGCCACGAGGGCCTCGTCCACCGATCACGCCGCCATGAACCTTGTCACTATGGATGAGGTACCCATGCACATGAATCATGAGGGCATGGATCATTCTGTCATGGAGGAGCCTTCCAAAGATCACGCGGCAATGAACCACAGCTCTATGAATCATACTGTCAAGGAGCAACCGGCCACGAGGGCCTCGTCCACCGATCACGCCGCCATGAACCTTGTCACTATGGATGAGGTACCCATGCAGGTGCACAACCACCCTATGGGTCCGGGTGTTGTCAATGTCGCCATGAATCCGGTCAACCGCCTGCACGAGCGCCCGCTCGGCCTGGAAAACGAGCCGCATCGCGTGCTGGTCTACACTGACCTAGAAAGCCTTTCGCCAAACCCGGATCTGCGGGCACCCTCCCGGGGGCTAGAACTGCACCTGACCAGCAACATGGAACGCTACATGTGGTCCTTTGACGGTATTAAATTTTCTGAAGTAAGGGAACCAATCATGTTCCATCAAGGTGAACGCCTGCGCCTGACCATGGTGAACGACACCATGATGCCCCACCCGATACATCTGCACGGCATGTTCTTCGAGGTGGTGACGGGCAGCGAAACGCACAAGCCCAGGAAGCACACCATCGTTATCAAGCCAGGCGAGAAAATGAGCGTCGACATCACGGCAGATGTTCCGGGTGACTGGGCGTTCCATTGCCATCTGCTCTACCACATGCATGCTGGCATGATGCGCGTGGTGCGTGTCCATGAACAAATATCATGAACCCTTTGCGGAGGATCTTTTGCTTGCTGGCGGCAAACGCCGCGGGGGCTTGCGCGGCGCAAGATGTGCATGATCCTGCTGCCATGGCCCAGGCCAAGGATCACCTGCTGCATATGCATGGCGACTCCCTCAACTACCTTGTTATCGGCGAACGTCTCGAAAACCAGGTGCATGACGGTGAAAGTAGCTTGGTCTGGGAAGCCCAGGGCTGGGTAGGTTATGACATCAACAAGCTTTGGTTGAAAACAGAAGGTTTGTACGAAAGTGAGACCAACGACACGAAAGACTTGGAACTACAAGCCCTTTGGAGCCATGCCATAGCGCCTTACTGGGATGTTCAGGTTGGCTGGCGCCACGACTTCGAGGATACCAGCCGCAATTACGCCGTCATTGGCCTGATGGGACTGGCGCCCTACTGGTTCGAGGTGGACGCCGCCGCCTTCCTCAGCGACGACGGCAATGCAAGCGCCCGCCTGGAGGCCGAATACGAACTGCGTTTTTCCCAACGCCTTATCCTACAACCGCGAGTTGAACTTAATTACGATTTCAGCAATGTCTCCGAAGCCAGTTTTGGGCAGCGCATGCACACCGGAGAATTTGGATTGCGCCTGCGCTATGAATTTCGCCGCGAGATCGCGCCTTATATCGGCGTTGCATGGAAAAAGACCTGGGGCGACGAAGGCAGCATAATGCAGACCGCCAAGCAGAACACCAGCGAAACATCAATTGTTATTGGTCTGAGAACCTGGTATTGATCGCATCGAGCAGATTTGCCGTTCGTATCCATAAAAAAGGTCGCACTATGGCGACCTTTTCTTTTACCCTTTTTTCGTACATATGTTAGTGTGCGAGCGGGTCGGGTCTGACCTGGAACTGCACGATCTTGCCCTTGGTACCCTTGCCACCCTCGATATGCCACACGAGATGTGTACCGTAGTTGGCCCAAAGTGAGCGCCCCTTCCAGCCAGCATCGGGATCGTCGATGCGGCCATCCAGCCCGCGCTGATAGAAGCCCAGTGGATACGGCACGCGCATGCGGGTCCATTCACCATTGTCAGGATCGAGCGCGATCAGCGAATCAGAATTCGAACCGGTGATGATCGGCGTGTTCGCCCCAAAGCCCACCACGTCAAACTGGTCGACCCAGCCGAAGTAATGGAAGTCGGCGGGAATGTCCGTGCCGGGATAGGTCGGGCCGTCAGTCTTCCACAGGGTCCAGCCGCCTTCGCAGTGAGTGCCGAGTTCGGTGCCAGGACCGTTCAGAACCGGACACGCATTGCGATCAAAGCGGGCGAAATGACTGCTAGCGGCAAGCGCCGTCCACACCACGCCGTTGGTGTCGATATCGATACCGCGCGGGTCGGTGCCCGGATCTGCCACTTCATACACTTCAGATATACAGGTTTCCGGCGGGTTGTCGCCGCGGTCGAGGCGCACGAGGTAACCTGGGAAGGATTCCGAGGCGCCCCAAACCACGTCGCCGTCATTCGGATCGGGAATCACCGAGTACAGGTTCTTGCGCACCTCGGTGTCCAGCGCCGGGTCCGGGTTCTCCTCGTCATATGCATTCCACGGCTTGGTAATTTTGCCGTCGCCGTTGGTGTCGATGACCTGCGGACACCAGCCCTGCGAGGCGATCTCGTCACCAGTAAGATCCCAGGTGGCGGTGTCGACCCAGCCGAACATCGGTCCGGACAACTCATTGAAGTACAGCGTGCGTTCCGGGTTGTTGGCGAACTGCAGGTGATGGGTGGCGAAGCAGGTGTCGATCAGGCCGAACTCGCCGGTCGACGGATCGTACACGGAAGCCTGGCGGCCACTGCGGGTGAGCGGATAGTACTCGGCGAACTTATTGCTGATGTCGCCGCGGTTCTGGCACCAGTCTGGCTGGTCGTTGCGGATCTTCGAGGTCATCCACACGCGGCCCAGTTCATCCATCATGGGATTATGCGGATCGGACGGATTTTCCAGGCCCCAGATGTGTTCGTTGCCCCAGAAGTTGGACGGCCGGCCTGGCGGCGGGAAGCGGCTGCGCACTTCACGCGGGTCCTCGCGAGTCGGGATAGTGATCTTGTAGTTGTCGTTGGTGATGGGATCTACCACTTCCAGGGTACCGTGCCCGGCGGATACAGCATAAATAGGCCCCATGGCGTTGACGTTGGGATTGCGCTTGTCGCTGGCGATCTCGTCGTGCATAAAATCGTGATCGCCGCCAATATCACGCAGGGTCACTACGACGTTGCGCTCTGTGCCTTGCGGGCGCGGCGGTGCTTCCGGTGGCACGAGGCCGTTTTCGATACCACGTGTCCAGTTGGCCAGAATTTTTAGCATCCCTTCACGACCGAGACCAACGAAGGAACCGTACATCCCACCTCCGCGCACACCGAGCTGCAAGCGGTAATCCCAGGCTTCCTCGTGGGAATCGAAACCGAGCGAATCCATATGATCCAGCGTACGGGTGATCTGGCTTCCCTGCTGGTGACAGAAATGGCAACGGGCCTTGTATTCGTGGACCCATTCTTTCTGCGTCTCAATATCTGTGGCGAACCCATTACCCTCCGGGCCGGTACCAGGAAACATGTCTTCGGTCGGGATTTCCAGCATCGCGAACCAATAATCCGGCGGATACACCATGGCCGCTTCCTGGGGTGTCGAGGCGATAACGGCGGTCAGGTCGAGATCGCGATCACCGGGACGCCCTTCAACCGGCTCGGAGTCCACCAAGCCGTAGCCTCGCACCCACACATCATAGGTCGCCTCGGGCATCTGCGGCAGTGCGTAACGGCCGTCGTCGTCGGTGACGACAATCTTGATGTAAGGTGTGTTGGTTTCGTGGGTCTCCGCGATAACCCACACGCCGGCTTCAGGGCCATTGCTGCTGGTTACACGGCCGGTGATATAGCCTTCCGGCCAGGCGCGCTCGGCGCCGGGTTTCATCGGCGCCTGCGCGAAAAGCGATGTGCTGAGTGCAAGCAGGCATAATAGGACGAGATTCGGTGTTTTCATGTCTTTCCCCGGAACTTTTGTTACAGTTTTATTTTGAGACTTATTGTTTGAACAAGAATAGCCCTCGTAGGCGGGGCTGTCCATGCCGTCTGCCGCTCCTTCAGAGCCACAGTGGATCGTGTACTGCAATACAGGACCAGGTGTATCAGGAATGGTCCAAAGCAACATACAATGGTTACACCTGTAGCTTTTGAATACCAAGAGGGGGATACCATGAAACGAATGCTGAGCTTAGTTGCCGCGGCACTTTTCTTCAATTGCGCGACAGCGGAAACCTACCCGGACGGTTATGCAGAAGACCGCGCCGCCATCATCGACCTCCAGCACCGCTACGTGCTGGCCATGGACTACTTCGATGCCGATGGCTACGCGGCCGTGTTCGCACCGGACGGTAAACTGGACTGGGCCCGCGGCATCGTTGACGGCCGCGAGGCGATACGTGAATTCATGGCTGCCGGGACCTACGACCTGCGAACCATGGGCTTCCAGCCTGCCGAGACACCCGATGGCAAGGAGTGGCCGTCCACAGTACGCCACCTCATCACCAACCAGGTCATCAAGGTGGAAGGGGACACCGCCAAGGCGATCACCTACTGGATGAACTATGGCAACAATGCCGATCGTCGCCAGATACAGTGGCTGAGCTTCGGCTCCTGGGAAGACGAATATGTGAAGATCGACGGCGAATGGTATTTCAGTCTGCACAAGATCTTCAACGAGGGTAATCCACGCACTTTTACGGCGGGCCAGGAAAATCCGCTATATGACTTTTTCCAAGATTAACCTCACCTGAATAAAAAAACCGGGGGCCTCCCCGGTTTTTTTATGCCAGGGAAAATATCAACGTAGCGGTCCCGACGCCACCGGTCCCGACGCTTTAGCCAGTTTGTCGGCCGCATACCGCATCGCCACCCGGGCCTTGTCCGATCTGACATCGATTAGCCAGTCGTCCCCTGTCTCGTTGACCCTGGCCTGCTGGGCCTGGACGATCCACTTGTCCTCTTCAAGGGCAACGACGATTTCCCTGCGCAGCTCTTCCGTGGCATTCGGATTGTCCAGGTCATGGTTATGGGAAGCCGACCAGAAGTAGTAACAGCTTGTCGCTGTGACCGGTGTTGCGAAATGATACAGGCGCATGGAGAAGCCACCCCTGCGCTTGCCGTGGTCATGGCGGGCGCCCTGGCCGACAGGTACGCCGCCCGTCCACTGCAGGACAGCTGCTGGTGCCACGTATTCAAATTCCTGCCAGCGGTCGATGCGCTCCGGAAGGTCGACACATTTCACGTATGACGGTGGCGGCTTGCAATTAGGCATCCAGCGTTTCACTTCCACGCCGGTATCAGTCGATATTACATCCATTTCCGCCTCCACCAGCGTGCTGGCCTTGCCACCCACATTACTGGCGTGAACATAACCCAGGTGGGTCAGGTCCATAAGGTTGTCCATCATCATCAGGTAGGCGCAGTCGATTTCGTAAACACCGCGTGAATGCGGCCAGTTGGTTGTGTCGTCATGGAAGGGATAGTCAATGATCTTCGCGGTATCCGCTTTTGCAGGATCACCCATCCAGACCCAAATCATCTGGTCCTTTTCGACGGTGGGGAAACTGCGCACGCGGGCGTTCCTAGGAATCTGTTGCTGCCCGGGGATATGCACGCAAACACCGTCGTTGCCGAACACCAGGCCGTGGTAGCCGCACTGCAAACCCCGCCTCCACAACAGATCCGATGCTGAGCGGCGCACCCCGGTGACAGCAGCTATCGTAGAGTACTGCTGCGCGACCCTCGGCATTGCGAAAGACGACCACGGGCTGGTCACAGATGCGACGGGCAATAGGGCCGTCCGACAACTCATCCGCCCAAGCGGCCATGTACCAGGCATCACCGATAAACATGCCTACCCCCCAACAAACTTTTAACTCAGGTGTTGAGCATAACAAGATTGCGGAAGGAAAAAAAAACCAGACCGAGGCCTGGTTTTTATCATATTTAAGAAAAAGTGGTGGGTCATGTAGGGATCGAACCTACGACCATCGGATTAAGAGTCCGGTGCTCTACCAACTGAGCTAATGACCCATGTCTTGAAGGGCAGGCATTATACCCGAATTTACCTCCTAGTCAGTCCCATAACCATATTTCGAAATGATATTTTTACCCTGGATACTCATCACGAAATCCAGAAATTCACGGGCAGCGTAATTAGGCTTCGGCCTACTAAGCAACACTACATCCTGCCTGATCGGTTCGTACATCTCCTGCGGAACAACCCACCCCGCGCCACGGCGGATTCTTCCCTCATCCATTACCTGCGACAGGGCCACGAAGCCCAGCGGCACGTTGCCAGTTTCCACGAACTGGTAGGCCTGCGTGATGTTTTCACCGGTAACCCGGATGATGCCCGGCACCGCAAGTTGCTCCAGTACCTGGGCTGCCGCCGCGCCATACGGAGCCAGGCGCGGATTGGCAAGCGCCACGCGATTATTTCCCGCGTCTCGCAGGGCCTCGCCGTTGGTCACTGGCATGGCGGGATCGGTCGACCACAGCACAAGTGAGCCGAGGGCATAGGTAACGAGACTGTCTGCATCGGCCAGGCCGTTAGCCACCAGTTGCGCCGGCTTTTCCGCATCGGCGGAAAAGAACAGGTCATAAGGAGCGCCGTTGACGACCTGGGCATAAAGTCGGCCTGAGGAACCCGGTGCCAGGATGACCCGATGCCCGCTTTGCCTCTCGAAATCGAGGGCCAGTTCACGCAACACCTGGGTGAAATTGGATGCCACCGCGGCGGTTATGTCCTCGGCCATTAGCACGGGTGCTTGCAGAAGCAGCACGGCGGCCAGGTATGCGCACAGGGATTTCATGGGTTACAGCCTTGTTAATCTCTGAAAGAGACTCTTATACTTGCTCGTTCTCGCATAATAACAGCAACAGGGAGGGGACCGGGACATGCCTTCTTTTATTTACAGGCACAACGTTCAGGTATTGGCGCTCACCATGGTCGCGGCAGGCGGGAATTTCGCACTGGCGCAGCAAAGCATCGGCCGCGGCGCGCCGGACCCGCTGGTTCCAGAGGTGCTGGTCGGTACCGAAACCAAGGGCTGGTGGGCAGGCGCCGGCATTCCGCCGGAATACCCGCCCATCTTCGCCACCCAACGACGGCGAGATACCGGCCGGCGTCACGCCTCTGCCCTACGATATCTTCAGCGCCACCGATTTTTATCAGGACGAAAACCTCTGGTTCGACCAGCGCTACTATAAGTGTAACTCCCCGTCCGGCCTGGAACAGATCTGGGGCGCTTATGAGGTCGCCATGGTGGGTGACAATCCTCCTGTCACCGCCGCGTGGGGCTACTGCGACCGCGACTATCCGCGGGATGAAATCGTCAGCCCCTACCCTTTCCGTATGGCCGTCGACCACTACCATGCCCTGCTGGATGAAACCCGCGCCAAGGGTGGACCAACACAGCACACCCAGGCCACCCTCCCCGACTGGAACGGCCGCTACAATCGCCGCAAGGACAAGAACGCCACCTGGTACTACGGCGCTATACTGCAAGTGCCGACCTACCTAAGCCTGCTGACACCGGAATACCAGCGCCGTTTCGTGCAGCAGATGTATCACTACTCAGGCAGCAGTGCGCCGCAATGGCCAGGCTCCTACTGCTGGCCGGAAGGCTTCATGCGTCGACTCGCCCAGTACGGCGGCAGTTCTGTGCAGATGGTGATGACGCCGGACTACATCCTCGACATGCGCAATGCAGCCAAGACTCTGATCACTCAGATCCACCTCAATCGCGAATTCAACATGGCCGGCGTGGTGCCGCGCCTAGGTCCCGATGTACCAGAATGGTTTGGCGAAACCATCGGCTTCTGGGACGGCGATGCACTGATCACCTGGACCTCCAACGTGCAGGGCTGGATTTCCCACGGGGGCTTCGAGTACAGCAACAAGTTCCAGACAATCGAGATCTATACACCCTTCGCCGACGAGCGCGGCAAGGGACTGAAGCACGAAGTCATCCTGTACGACGAGGAGGCTTTTGCCGACCCCTTGCGCATCATGGAATACATGGACAAGACCAGTGAACTGAACGAAGGCGACCCCCTGGTTTACATGGAATGCGTCCCCTCCAACTACCCGATCGACGGACTGGCCACCCCAAAGACGCCGGGCAGCCGCCTGGAATATGACATGCCCAATATTCCGGGCCGGCCCTGGGCGGACATCTGGGAGCACTACCATGAGGAAGGCATGCAACGCCCTGAGGAGGAGGACTTTTTCAGCTTTGAGTAGATGCCAGCACAAAGGTCTGGGCTAGACAGTAACCAACTTCCTGTTTACTCTTGGCCGCCAGCAAAATAATAATAAAGTGCTGTAAACGAAAGGATTACAGTTCTAACTACACTAACTGAGGGGGAATATCACTTGCTGCATCGACGCTTACACTTTGTGCCTGCCTTCGTAATAGGCTGGCTCATCACCATCCCTGGTATCGCCCAGATCAATGGCTTCACTGGTCAGGCGCTCCAGGTCGTTCCGCCGGACCGCGAATTCGCTACGTCCGACGAGCACTACCGGTACCTTCTGGATAAAGCCAACGGCGGCACCAAGCATACATTCGACACCCTTCCGCGCTGGGACGGCCTCTGGTATACGGCCGGCAACAATCATATGGACCCGTTCATCGAGGGTGGTATGCGTGGCGGCAAGGTCCGTGAGGGCGTTCTCACACCCGCCTATGAAACTGCTTACAAAGAGCGCTGGCGACAGCTTCAGGAAGAAGGCCAGGTACGCTACGACCGCCTTACACATTGCGAACCCGCCGGTATGCCGCGCTGGCTGCTCGAGCCCTACAACCACGAATTCATCAACTTGCCGCATGAGTCATACTTCATCAATGATTTTGCTAACAGTATCCGCCGAATCTACATCAATCAGGAGCACACCAACCTAGCGGAAATGAACGGCGCCCATTCTTGGTACGGCGACACCATCGGTTTCTGGGACGGCGACAAGCTCATCACCAACACCAAGTACCTGATGCCGGCAGACTTCACACGCTGGTCACCCATGACCAGCAATCAGCTGGAGCTAGTAGAAACCTGGGAACTAAAAGAGTTTGAGGATTTCGACAGGCTGGTAGTACAGGTGACCATGTATGACAAAAATGCCTTCGTCAAACCGATAAATTTCGTCTACTCCTTCCGCCGTGCGGATGACCTCGATGAGATTGGCTACCGCGTCCAGCACTGGCAGTGCGAGGAGAGCAGCAATTCTTATCTGGATGAAAACGGCCTGACTAATTTCTACCTACCTGGTGAACCGGGTTACAAGGATCCCCGTTCCTCCACCCTTTTTCCGGAATTGCCCGGACAGACACCCGATCCCTTTAACGATCCCGCAATCCAATAAGCGGCAACATTGGTATCTAATCCGAGGAATTACTCATCATGAAACAATATTTTTCAAAACGTCTCTTCCTTGCCACTTGCCTCTTGTCGCTTGCATCCGGTGCGGCACTCTCACACCATAGTTTCAGCATGTTCGACCCTGACACCGAAATGGTCGTTACGGGAAAAGTGGTACGGTGGGCCTTCAACAATCCGCATGCCTGGCTGTACATCAATGTCGAGGACGAGAACAATGAACTGGTTGAGTGGGGCTTCGAAGGCGGCGCGCCACCCTCCCTGGTCCGAGCAGGCATCACTGGCCGTACCTATGTGCCTGGCGATGAAGTGACAGTCATGTTCAGCCCACTGGTGGACGGCCGCCCTGGTGGCGCTATGTGCTGGGTTCTGGCGGCAGATGGCGAGTACAAAAAACCCGCTGATGGCGGCTGCGGCGCCCGCGATCCTGAAAACATCTCCCGCTGGGAAAAATGGATTGGGATGGGTATCTCCTCGAGCAAGGACCCCCGCGCAGTCAGATAATCAGAACCAGTAATTCAAAGGGAGCCAATGGCTCCCTTTTTTATGCCCGCTGCATCTCTGCCACTTCTTCGAGCGGAACGATTTTGAAATCAATGATGCCGTAGAGCACCGAAATCATGGGCATCGCCAGGTTGAAGAAACAGAATGGCAGGTAGACTAACGTCGGCACGCCCAGGGTCGCCGCCATGAAGGCACCGCAGGTATTCCAGGGAATCAGTGCCGACGTCACTGTGGCGGAATCCTCGATGGCTCGGCTCAGGTTGATCGGCGAGAGGCTGTGATAGCTAAAGGCAGCTTTGTACATGCGGCCTGGCAGCACGATGGCGATATACTGGTCTCCGGCGATAATATTGGTCCCAATGCAGGTCAGGATAGTTGACGTGATGATAGCAGCCGAGCTTTTTGCCCGGATCATGATTTCCTGTAGTAGCTTTTCCAGCAACCCGGTATGCTCCATCGCGCCACCAAAAAACACGGCACTCATGATCAGCCAGATGGTATTGAGCATATTGGCTGCCCCGCCGCCGCTGAGCAGATCATCGAGAATCGCATCACCCGTGCCGGCCTCGTAACCGGAAAAGCTTACAGTCCACAGGGCAGCCAGGGCACCATCTTCGTTGCCGGCACCAAAGCCCTGAAACACCACCGCATAAGTCATGCCCAGAAAGGCGGCAATCAGGATGGCCGGCAGCGCAGGCATTTTTTCCCAGGCCAGCAGAAACAGTATCACGAGCGGCAGCAGCATGTACCAGCCGATGGTGAATTTGCTCTCAAGGACGCCTAGCGTGGCTTGCAGGGATTCGCTATCTGTAGCTGTATCTGAAGTGAAACCGATAATTGCGAATAGGACCAGTGCAATCAACAACGCCGGTATGCCCGTCCACATCATGTGGCGGATATGGGAAAACAGGTCTACTCCCGCCACGGCAGGGGCGAGGTTGGTGGTGTCAGACAGGGGCGACATCTTGTCGCCGAAATAGGCACCGGAAATTATGGCGCCGGCAGTGATGGCGGGTGACAAACCAAGTCCTGCGGCCGTACCGATCATGGCGACACCGACACTGGCCGCCGTAGTCCAGGAACTGCCGATACTCAAGGACACGATGGCGCAGATGAGACAGACTGCAGCATAGAACACGGCCGGGTTCATCAGTTTCAGGCCGTAGTAGATCATTGCAGGGACAACGCCGCCGGCAATCCAGGCGCCGATCATGATGCCTACAGCCAGCAGGATAAATGTGGGACCGAAGATGATGGCCATGCCCTGAAACACTTCTTTTTCCAGCGCCTGCCAGGACTGGCCGTTTTTTAGACCGACCAGCAGGGCAACACAAGCCGAGAGGATCAGGGCGATCTGGTTGGGACCGTATGAGGAGTCGGCGCCGTACAGGCGCACGGACACGAACAGGGATACCACCAGGAAGGCAACCGGCACCAGCGCGTCAAGCAGCGACGGCGCTTTCTTACCCGGGACGACCTGTTTGTAGGACATAGTGAAATTCCGAAAAATTCGTTGTTGGTGTGTGTTGTGAGGCCATTCGCCGACATTACAGGCTACAGTCAGCTAATGACCTAATGGCAAGTGCCAATCTTTTTCATCAATCCAGTATCTTGGTCGAAAAAAACTCGTGTGCTTATCTTCCGTCTGAAGCCTGTTTCGTCGTCAACTTAGCACACGGGTTTCTCCGACACGCCCCGTTCTAATTCAGTTTGTGAATCACCAGGCCTGATTTCAATTTCGGCTCAAACCACGTCGACTTGGGGGGCATCAGCCTGCCCTCGCCGGCGATGGTCATCAGTTGTTCGATCGCGACCGGGTGCAAGGCGATGGCCGCCGCCCAGCCGTCATTGTCCACCGCCTTTTCCAGCGCCACCAGCCCCCCGGAACCGCCGACGAAATCGACACGATCGTCGGTGCGCGGGTCGGTGATGTTAAGCAGCGGCGCCAGCAAGTAATCATGCAGGATGGATACGTCGAGCCGGGCAACGCTGTCAATGATATCTTGCGCAGGCTGCTGGAAAACTAGCCGGTACCAGCGCTTGTCCAGGTACAGGGAAAAGTGGCGTGAGGCATCAGGCAGGCGCGCCGCGCATTCAGTCACGGTGAAATATTCGCCCAGCGCCTGCATGAAGGAGTTGCCATCGTAACTACCCAGGTCCCGGATGATGCGATGGTAGCCGAGGATGTTGAGCTGGTCATGGGGAAACAGCACGGCCATGAAATAGTTATAGGGCTCCTTCCCCGTATGCTGTGGATTGGCAGCACGGCGCAATGCCCGGTAACGCACCGAGGCGGCGGAGCGATGATGGCCGTCTGCTACGAACACTGTCGGTACTTGCTGGAACAGGTCGGTAATCCGCCAATTGTCGACCGCATCCTCGATGACCCAGAACTGGTGGCGAACGTCGTCGCACGTGAAATCGTTGACGGGCTCGCTTGCGGTACAAACCTGCATCAGGGCATCGATGGCGGGCTGTGCGCGATAGGTGAGAAAGACAGGGCCGGTCTGTGCTTGCACCGCTTGCATGTGGCGGGTGCGGTCATTTTCCTTAACGGGCTGGGTCAGCTCGTGTTTACGAATGACATCGTTCTCGTATTCATCGACGCTGACCAGCGCAACAATACCGGTCTGGCTATGTGCACCGAGAGTCTGCCTATATAAATAGAAGCAGGGTGAAGCATCAAGTGAAAAGATACCGTCGTTGATGAAACGGGTGATGTTGGCGTGCCCCATAGCGTATACAGCATCGCTGTATACATCCATGTCCGGATCGCAATCGATCTCGGGCTTGCTTATGTGCAAAAAGCTCATTGCATTGCCACGGGCCAGTTCCCTGGCCTCGTTACTGCTAACCACATCGTAAGGCGGGGCCGCCACGTTGGCGGCTAGGTTTGTACGCGGCCGCATGCCTGTGAAGGGAAGTACGGTCGCCAAGTTTATTAACCTCTATACAACCGCGAGCAGTTCCACTTCAAAGACCAGGGCCTGGTACGGACCAATCACGCCGCCCGCGCCGTTGGCGCCATAGGCCAGGTTGTGGGGAATGAAGAGCTTCCACTTGTCGCCGGTTTTCATCATCTGCAGAGCCTCGGTCCAGCCGGCGATGACGCCGTTGACGGAGAATTCGATGGGCTCACCGCGATCCACCGAGCTGTCGAAAACGGTGCCGTCCACCAGGGTGCCATGATAATGCACCCTCACCTTGGAGGATTCGCCCGGGGTTTCGCCGTCACCGGACGCCAGGACTTCGTACTGCAGGCCTGTTTCAGTGATTTTCACCTCATCGCGCCTGGCATTTTCTTTTAGGAACTCCTCGCCTTGGGCTGCCAGGCGATCGGCATTTTCGTTCTGCTGCTGCATGATGCGCTTGTTGAGGTCGTCGATGGCGGCCTTGATGTCCGAATTTGAGACCTGGGTGGGATTGCCGTTCAGTACGTCCTCTATGCCGGCAAGCACCGCGCGGGTGGACATGCCGTCGAATGGCTGCCGTGCCAGTTGCTCGCCTACCTGGCGGCCGATTCCGTAGCTGGCCCGCTCATCGATGGAGGTAAATTGGTCAGTCATACTGTTATTCCGGTTTTTCAAGTTGAGGATCGATTCTAGCATGGATACCGTAGTGGATGAGTTTGTTGTGGACACGTCGAGTCTTACCTACAATTATTAGTAATTTCACCAGTGGAGCCAGCGGCCATGACTGCAGAACTCCTGTGGGGCATCGACCTCGGCGGTACCAAGATCGAAATCCTGGTCATGGAGGCATTCAGTCACCAGGTGCTCGTGCGTGAGCGCATCGATACTGAAAAAGAGCGCGGTCGCGCCCACATCCTCGACAATATCAAAAGGTTAGTAGACTCCAGCGCCAGAAAACTTCGAACCAGGCCAGAGCACATCGGCTTTGCCACACCAGGTAGCCTGGACCCCGTGACCGGCCTGTTGAAGAACAGCAACACCACCTGCCTGAACTACACACCGCTCAAACGCGACCTGGAAAAACTACTTGGTGTCGACGTGACGCTGGCCAACGACGCAAATTGCTTTGCCCTGGCTGAGACGACGATGGGTGTGATTCCCGACGAATGTCCCCATGCCGAAGTGGTGTTCGGCATTATCATGGGTACCGGAGTCGGCGGCGGCATCGTCGTGGACGGTCGTGTCATCGGCGGGATTCACGGTATCGGTGGCGAATGGGGGCACATCCTGCTCGAGCCAGACGGTGAGACCTGCTACTGTGGCAGGCAAGGCTGCGTGGAAACCGTCATCTCTGGTCCGGCACTGGAGCGCTACTATGAAAAACTGGCAGGCAACGCCCTGCCCCTGGCCGAGATTGCCGCGCGGAAAGCCAGTGATCCTCATGCTGCGTCGACCATCGAACACCTGGTGAGCAGTTTCGCCCGCGGCCTCTGCCAGGTACTAAACGTGCTGGATCCGGACGCGATCATTCTCGGCGGTGGCGTGGGTAATATCCCGGCTTTATACGAAGAGGGCTGCCTGGAACAGATCAACCGTAATATCTTCAATGAAAGCTTTCACGGCCGCATCCTGAAACCATCCCTGGGCGACAGTGCCGGCGTATTCGGCGCGGCCATGCTGGTATCCGACTTTTGAACAGAACTTGTGGCAGAATGGTTCTGAGTAACAGCGGTACGATCTTCTATACGGACCAGATCGTCGTCCCGATATAGACCACAACGCTGATGTTACGAATCCAGTAATCCATCGTGTTTTCCACTTCCTGACGCTGGCGGGCGATGAATTTACGCATTTTGCAGTGCAGAGTGCCCGAGGCCTCAAACATTGTGAGAAAAAAAAGTACCGCCTGGTTCTTCAGGATGCCCTGTCCAATCTGGGCTTCACTCAGTGAGCAGCCGCCCTTATACACCTTGCTGATCGCGAACATTAGTTGCCGGCGAGTCCGACTGGCAGCGATTGCGCATCGATTACCTATACCGGGGTGAGTCCCGACTTCACCCCGGTAAACAGTTTCTGGTAAAAGATCGCCATTTTCTGGAGCTTCATGGTATTTTTCATTCAATCCACGGAACATTCATCAGCATGACATATAACGAAGCCAGGGCATACTTGCTGGCTAAACCCGAGTCCATCGAGGATTACCCGTTCGGGCCGAACGTTGCCGTCTTTAAGGTCAGAGACAAGATGTTCGCTACCCTTGTGGAAACAGATGCCATCCCCTATTCCAACCTAAAATGCGATCCACAGGAAGCGCTCATGTTGCGCGATATCTTTCCCGATGTGACGCCCGGCTACCACATGAACAAACGGCACTGGAACACCGTACAACTCGATGGCGACATTCCCAAGGGAGAAATCGAGCGTCTAATGGACAATTCCTATAGACTTGTCGTCCGTAGCCTGCCCAGGAAGGTTCGGCACTCGCTGGAAATCAGGCACGGCACGGATACTGTTTACTCTTAAGAAGTTTAATCTTTGAAACTCCGCTTTTATGTCATTCTGGTCGCCCTGGCTGCCATCTGGGGCTCCTCCTTCATGTTCGCCCGCATCTCGGTGGGTGAATTCGGTGTCTTACCTCTCAGCGCTGCCCGCTCCGCTATCGCCGCCCTGACCCTGTATGCCATCATGGTCATGTCCGGCAAGGCCGGACAGTTCTGGCGGCACTGGAAGCATTTTTGCGTTCTCGGGCTTATCAGCACTGGCCTACCCTTTACCTTCATTACTCTGAGCACCCAGTATTCCACGGCCGGGTTTGCTTCCATCCTGAATGCCTTGACACCCATCATGAGCGCCGGCGTGGCCTGGGTCTGGCTCAGGGAAAAGCTGACGCTGACCATGGTCACTGGCATCTGCTTGTCCTTCATTGGCGTCATCTTCATGATCACCGATACGCAATCGGTATCCTCAGAACTCATCTTCCTGCCTGTGCTTTTCGGTCTGCTGTCTTCTTTCTTCTATGGCCTGACCGGTAATTATTCGCGCAAATTCATGACAGGCGTGCCCTCGATCGTACTGGCGACAGGCTGCCAGGTTTTTGCCGCCTTGTTCATGGTGCCGCCGGCGCTGTTCTTGTGGCCGGATACGGCCATTAGCACCGCTGGCTGGATTAACGCCACCATACTGGGCCTGCTGTGCACCGGCCTCGCCTTCATCCTATATTTCCACTTGCTGGAGAACACTGGTGTCGCCCGCACCGTGATCGTCACTTACCTGATCCCGGTGTTTGGCATGCTCTGGGGCTTTATCTTCCTAGATGAGACCATCACGCACAGTATGATCGGCGGCGCCTCGCTTATCCTGTCAGGCATCGCCCTCACCACCGGGCTGGTGGACAGCCTGCGGCAACGAAAAGCCGGCATGCCGGTGGCGGATGAGGTTTAATAGCAGGATGAAGATCAGTTTCCTAGCATCCCATGGTGGATCGTCCGCCAAAGCGATTATCGCCGCGATGGCTGGCGGAGAACTTGACGCCGAACCCGGCATCCTCATCACCAACAATGTCCCGTCGGGCATCTTCCAGTGGTGCAAGGACCACGACTTCCCGGTTCAGCATATCTCCACCAAAACCCATGCTGATGAAGATGCCGCCATCCTGGCTGCACTGCAGGAAGCCGAAACAGACATCGTGGTTTGCTCGGGATACATGAAAAAGGTCGGTGCGAATACATTGCAAGGCTTCGAGGGTAAGATCTTGAACATCCATCCTTCCCTGCTACCCAAGCATGGAGGCAAGGGATTGTATGGCGACAGGGTGCATGCGGCTGTGCTGGCAGCAGTTGAGAACGAATCAGGAGCAACAGTCCATGTTGTGACCGAGGGCTACGATGAAGGACCCATACTGGGGCAGTCGAAGGTAAGCGTCACACATGACGACACCCTTGAAACCCTGCGCGGCAAAGTGCAGGCAACCGAGCCCGGCCTGTATATAAGCTGCCTGAAAAGCTTTTTGACTCATCTGTGATTATTACCTAACCTCCTGACTGAACCACAGCCAAAGTACAGCTTTCAATGACGCTTTCGATTTTTCAGGCCAAGAGTTACGTACATGGTGTCGCACTGAACGGCGACGGCTCCGCCATCCCCCTGGAAAAATCATCTTCACTCGACAATCCCCTTTGGCTGCATCTGGATTATTCGTTTGAGGACTGCGGCGAAACACTCTCCTCGCTTGGTCTTTCCGATAACATTATCGAAAGCCTCGTACGCACAAACACGCGGCCGCGCACCATTTTGGACAAGGAAGGTTTTCTAATTTTCTTACGCGCTGTAAACCTCAATCCTGGTGATGAACCAGACGACATGGTGGCACTGCGAGTGTGGCTGGAAAAGGATCGCCTGATCACTGTACGTCAGCGCAAAGTATTTTCCATACAGGATATTCGTAGGGAACTCGAAGCAGGTAATGGTCCGTCAGATATCCCGCAACTTTTCATTTATATCGTAGAACGCCTCGCTGATCGCATCTCCGAATACGTCGACGACATCGAGGAGAAGGTCGGTAATTTTGAGGAGTCAATGGAAACGTCCAATTCCAACCAGGTCAGGGTGGAGGTATCATCCCTTCGCCGACAATCCGCCATGGTGAGACGCTACCTGGCGCCGCAGCGCGATGCTCTCGACGCCTTTCACCGGCAGTGCCGAAGCATTCTCAATGATGCCCAGGCTTTTGAATTGCAGGAACAAACCGACCGCATCATTCGCTACGTGGAAGATCTGGACCTGGTACGTGAACGCTGCCTGGTACTGCAGGAAGAACTAATGAACCGCATCGCCCAGGAGCAGAACGCCCGCATGTACGTGCTGTCCATAATCGCTTCCGTATTTTTACCGATCTCCTTCGTCACCGGCCTGTTCGGCATGAACGTGGCGGGCCTCCCCGGACTCGAGGCTCCCGTGGCCTTTACTCTTGTAGCCAGCACCATGGCTGTCATCGCTGGCGGCATCCTGATGTATTTCAAACTCAAGAAGTGGCTTTAATTTGCGAGATAGGCATAGCTCAAACGACAGCTTGCTCATCAAGCCGGGCGGCATACTCATCGTCGCTGATATCCATATCCCTTCCATTAGCCATATAGCAGACATCATCCAGCAAGATGTGGTATGGGAATTCGACGAACCACTTACCACCAACGCGGTCTTCAGCCATACCGACGCCCTGTTAACACTGCACAAGGGCGACCACTGGTGGAGCAATCGTCGACGCATCACGCCTGAGATGGAGTTTTACTTGGAAGACGGGAAGAAGGCGCGTCTGCTTGCTGATCGCGGCGCTGAAGTCCTTGGCTAGCAGGAGACCCAGTACACCCTGTGGGGTAGGGTAAAAAGCCGACTGTTTGGCTGAAGTTGCCTTACACGTTATTTCTCATCCCTGATCAGCCGTAACTGGCCGTCCAGGTGAACATCCTGTTGTGGGAAGGCGATGACGATACCAGCCTCGTTAAACAACTCGTCGATCTGGAAGCGAATGTCGGATTTCACCTGGCGCAGATCCTTCTCACTGGCTGCATCGATCCAGAAATAGGAGTCAAAAATCAGTGCGCTGTCACCAAAGTCCTCGAAGAATACTTTCGGAGCTGGATCGTCCATGGTGTCCGGGTGAAATTCTACAGCCCGCATGATCAACTCCTCTACCTTGCGTGCCGGTGAGCCATAGGCCACGCCCACGCGCAGCGCACACCGGGTCAGCTTGTCCATCAGGGTCCAGTTGACCACCGTGTTTTCCAGCAACTGACTATTAGGGATTAGCATATGTACGCCGTCTACGCGACGCACGCGGGTGGACCGGGTGCTAATGGTTTCTACCGTACCCTTCACATCACCTATCTCCAGAAAGTCGCCAATGCGAATCGGTTTTTCCCACATTAGTATCCAGCCGGAGATGAAATTATTGATGATGTTCTGCGCACCAAAACCGACACCAATGGCTACCGCGCCTGATACAAAGGCAAAAGCACCTAGCGGCACATTCAGCAGCGTGAGAATCACAAGGACGACCACGACCAGACTGGCGATGACGTAGATGCGCCGTATAAGGAGTTGTACGTCTGGCGGCAACTGCGAGCGCTCCAGCTGCGCGTAGATGAATTTGCTTAAAGCCTGATAGATAAACCAGGCAATCAGGACCAGCAGCGGGATCATGATCAGTTGCCAGACCGTGTAATTCTGTTCGTTGAAGATGAAAACGGTAATGCGTAGAAAATCGACAATGCTTTCCATCATGGCTCACTGCTGTATGACACAAGACTTCATCATAGAGATGCCATCGCGGTGAAACAATATCAATGTCATAATCCGGCCTGATATTCCACGCATAACTGCAAGCATGAAAATTACCGTTCTCAGCCACGCTGATTGTATCGCCCATGACCCCGGCAAGGGCCACCCGGAAAATCCGATGCGCCTGGCCGGCATCACCAACGCGCTCGACAGCGAACCGCTTAAGGCCTCGCTAATACCCGGCGAAGCCGTGTTGGGCACCGATGAGCAGGTCCTGCTCGCCCATTCACAATTCCACCTGGACAACGTGCGAGCCAAAGCGCCGCAAAAAGGTTCGGCATCGCTCGACCCGGATACCCACATGTCGCCCGACTCCCTCAATGCAGCACTACGGGCGGTAGGCGCTACCTGCCTGGGAGTCGATTTGTTAATGACAGGAAAGGCGGAGTCTGTTTTCTGTGCAACCCGTCCGCCGGGGCATCATGCTACCTCCGACCGTGCCATGGGTTTCTGCCTGTTCAACCAGGTGGCGATCGCCGCCATCCATGCACGGAAAAAACGCGATATCGAGCGTGTTGCCATCGTGGATTTCGACGTCCATCATGGTAACGGTACCCAGGACATCTCCAGGGGACGCGATGGCATCTTCTTCATCTCCACGCACCAGAGCCTGCTCTACCCCGGCTCTGGCATGGTCGAGGAGAACCTGGACAGCAATATACTCAACGTACCCTTGCCCGGCGGCACCGGTCACAGGACCTACAAGAAGGTATTCACAGAGCAGGTCTTGCCAGCGCTCGAAGCCTGGCAACCACAACTACTACTTGTATCGGCGGGATTTGACGCCCACCAGGGTGATCCGCTAGCCGGCATGGCGCTGACCGACGACACTTACTACTGGCTGGGGCAGCAGTTGCAGGAGATCGCAGGCAAGTATTGTGAAGGGCGATTGTTATCGACCCTAGAAGGCGGTTACAACCTGGGAATACTACCAGGCAGTCTTAGTGCATATCTTAATGGCTTACTCGACGCTGGCAAAGTATAGGCAGGAAATCCCGGCCTACTTCACCGGAAAGTCGAAATATGTGTCAGGGTAAGGTTCATCACGCAGGGTGAAATGCCACCACTCCTCCTCGAGCCCCATGAAACCATGCTGGCTCATCACGCTGCGCAGCAACTGCCGGTTGGCGCGCTGCTGCACAGTGACGGTGGTATCGCTGGCCCGTGACTTCTGGTCGAAGAGGTCGAACGGTGTCCCCATGTCGAGCTCCCTGCCATCCTCTAGGGAAATGATGGTCAGGTCTACGGTGCTCCCACGTGAATGACTGGATTTCTCCGCAATAAATCCACGCGGAATGAGTTCATCCTTTCCCAAGTTGGGATAATAGATATCCTTCATGCGTTTATCATTCGGATCACTGGTCCAGCGTATAAAAAAATCCACTGCACGCTGTGGCCTGTAGGCATCGAAGAACTTCAGGGCGAAATTGGAGTAGGACAGGTCCTGTTGCACCTTCTTTATTGCCAAGGCGGCCTGCAGAGTAACGATCAGGACATTGCTCTGGTAGCCGGGTATGGGCTGGCCGATAAAGTTTTCATCGGAGTAATAACGCAGGTCAAATTCAAGGTGGGGAATGACCTCAGTGAGGTAGATGAAATTGTCGGGCACATCATGTGCGTGCGTGATGGAGGAATACGAAAACATGATGAATAAGAATATCCGTCTGATCAACGGCTTTCAGCCGAAAATCCGTAGCGTGTAAATCACGTCCGCTGTCAGCATGGCGTCAGCCTATTGGTCATGGCAACAAAACTCTCGTGACTTCTGCGGGGTTAATTAACGCGGCGGGAAGCCCGGGAACGTAGCACACCCTTCCGGGATGTGATGGTAGGGCTGGGCCTGATCGAGCCAGATGACATGGTCCGGTTTGTCATAGAGTGTCGGGTCATCGAGTGTGCCAACCTTGACGATGGCAATTCCAGCAGCAGCCGGCGCCCAGGTTACCAGATGGGTGCCGCAATCGGCGCAGAAATCGCGGGTCACCGGATTTTCCAGGCTGGTCTTCTTGTACTGCCTTGGATTGCCACTGGTGTAGGAGAAATTCGTCTCAGGCACACCCATCACGATATTTGGGTTGCCGCCGCTGATATAACAGCAAGCACGGCAGCAGCACTGACCTTTGAAAATGGGATCTTCCTCTATCTTGTAACGGACATTCCCGCAATAACAACCGCCTTCAATACTCATGTCTTTTTCCTCTTTTTATTTGTTAACTTAATAATTCCTTAGTCTAGGACCTGCATGCCTCCGGTCATGCCGCCATATGCGGTGGTGTTCAACCACTGGTAGGAGGCCTCGAACAACTGCAATGCATCGCTTTCCCACATGGCGTTGTGGGAAGAACAGGTCATTTCCAGGTACAGCTTCGGGCCGCCGTAATCGTTGTACAGGTTCTTCACCAGCTGCGGATTGACCTGACCGTCATGGGTACCTGCTACCATCAACAGCGGCGACGAGCTGCTCGCCACCACGTCACGGCCCCAGCCGAAAGTGGCGGCACGAGGCGCCCGGCGCACTCCGGTGCCCCAGGTGGCGCCGACGGGATCAGAGGCCAGCATATCAGCCCAGATGGCTTCACCAACGGTCATGTCGTACTGGGCATCACAGCCCACCTGACGATCCCAGTTTGCAAAGAAATCGGCGCGGCTCTGCTTAGTGATGGCGGCGCCGGAGAGATCCAGCATGTTGAGTTCGGAAGGCACGTCTACACGATAAGCCGGCGCGAGCTGGACGATGTTGATGACCTTGTCCGGGTGGCGTGCCGCATAACCGCCTGTGCGCGGGCCACCCTGTGACCAGCCCACCAGGTGTACACGATCAACGCCGCGCAGTTTACGTATGTAATCCACTACCGCATCGATATCATCCCAGTCAGAATCCATAGAGGTCAGTGCCCAGGCATAACTGGGCGCGCAGGCGTTGCCAAAAAGCTGCTCCTGCTGCTCGGCGGAAAGGTTGCAGCGGTCGTTCATCATCGGCGGGCGATAGGAACGTCCGTAGCCTGTCATATCCATGGCAAAGGTATCCATGCCTCGCGCAGCTAGGTATTCCATCCAGCTGTAACCCGGAACGGGCACGTCAAAGGCCACCTCTGCCGGCGTGCCGGCGCCATGGACGAACAGGACCACCTGCCCATCCAGGTCGTCGCGTAAGCTGACGGCGGTGCTGACCCGTTCACGCACATAGATCTGGGAGACAGCGCCAGTCATGGAGGGCACGCGGGAGACCACGGGCACATAGTATTCGTTAAGGGCGATGGCAGTATCGCGGCCGCTATTTACAGCGACCTGTGCGCAACTCGTAGTACATGCCAGCAGCAATGACAAGGTGATGATTCTGTTCGGATTTGGCATGGATAAGCTCCTCCCAAGAGCACGGCAATCAGCCGAAAAACAGAGACTATGACAGTCTGCGAGCATGTTCAAGACACCCAAAGCAAGCCAAATTGACATATAAGGGATGAAAGAGAATAATCGTTCTCATTGCTAAAATTCTAGGAAAAAGACCACCATGTCCGACACTGAAAAACAACAAGGCAAACACGAAGCGGGCCGTCGTAAGGTCCTGAAAACGGGCGTCGCCATGGGCTCACTGGCAGCTACCGCAAGCATGCCGTTCTGGTCGCAGGTCGCCCTGGGACAAAACGAGTCTGTCGTGCCCTTCACCGACATGCCCGACGGTTACACTGTGCCGCCAAAACAGGCCGGGGGTATTTATTACCAAGACACTACAAAGATTAATGATTTCTTTTCGCCGAACGGCAATTTCTACGTCATCCAGCACTACACCCAGCCCACCATCAATGAGGCTGATCATCGCCTGAAGGTCACCGGGCTCGTAAACAACGAACTGACCTTGTCCCTGGCCGACTTGAAGAGCATGCAGAAATTCGAGATCGACGCCGGCTTCGAGTGCGGTGGCAACTCCCCGCGCCTGTTCCAGGGCCTGATCGGCAACGCCCGCTGGGGCGGCGTGCGCCTGGTGGACGTACTCGAGGCGGCCGGCCTCGACCGCGACGGCATCGAGGTGGTGTTCTACGGCGCCGACAAGGGCATGGAAAAGACCCGCATCGATTCCGACCTGCAGGTCGAACAGGCGTTTGGCCGTAGCCTGCATATCGATGATGCTCTCAACCCGGACATCATCCTGGCCTATGAGATGAACGGTGAAGCCTTGCCGATGTTCCACGGCGCCCCGCTGCGTCTGGTGGTGCCCGGTTATTACGGCGTCTGCAACGTGAAATGGCTAAGCCAGATCCACGTGCAGGACCGCCGCTACATGGGCCGCTTTATGGCCCGGGACTACGTGACCCTATCAAAACGTATCATCGGCGGTGAAGAGCGCTGGGAAGAGCGCTCGGTCACCAAGATCCAGCTCAAGTCCTCCATCATCCGCGTCACGAAGATCGGCAACGACCACAACATTCTTGGCTTCGTGCTCAACGACGGAACACCGCTGCGCTCGGTAGAAGTCAGCATCGATGGCGGTCCCTGGCAGCAGGCCGAGATGGACCCGCGCAACTCCAAGTACTCCTGGAAACTGTTCAACTTCACCTGGCGCAATGCCAGCGCTGGGGAACACACCATCGTCTCACGCGTCACCGACGTGACCGGGGCGGTGCAGGCGACCCAGGACGAGATGCCTGAGAAACCTACACGTTGGGAAAATTACGCACAGTTCCCGCGGAAAGTGATGATCGGTTAATCTATTGAAAATAAAAAAGCCCGCAGACGCGGGCTTTTTTATTTATCGAATATTTTCATGCCATGTTTGTGATCGACACTTCGGGATTTACATCCGCCTCGTAATCCACACCTGGCACATCGAAGCCGAATAGGTTGAGGAATTCAGACTTGTATCCGGCAAAATCGGTCAGGCTGCCGATGTTGGCGGACTCCACCTGTGACCAGAGGCCGGCCACTTCGTTCTGCACCTCCGTTTCCAGCTCCTTGTAGTCGGCACGCCAGCGTCCCTCATTGTCCAGTCTAGGCGTGGAGCCATACAAACTTTCCCGGAACAGCAGGTCCACCTGCTCGATGCAGCCTTCGTGCGTGCCCTTTTGCTTCATCACCTTGAACAACAACGACAAGTACAGAGGCATAACGGGAATGGCGGAAGAGGCCTGCGTGACAACAGCTTTCAGCACGGACACCCTGCCCTCACCGCCTATGCCTGACAGGGAGGCATTGATGGTGGCCGCCTTCTTGTCTAGGTCCTTCTTGGCCTCGCCGATGGTGCCGTTCCAGTAGATATCCCAGGTCAGTTCCGCACCAAGATAGGTATAGGCAGTAGTTTTCGCGCCATCGGTCAGTACACCGGCATCCTTCAACGCGTCGATCCACAGCTGCCAGTCGGCACCCCCCATTACGGCGACAGTGCCTGCGATCTCTGCGTCGTTTGCAGCGGGGACGGTGACTTCCTGTATCACTTCTTTGTCGGTGTTTATACCGCGCATGGTTATGTCCTTGCCGATGGGTTTCAGTGTAGAACTATATATTTCCCCGGTTTTTGGATCTGTGCGCCGCGGCGCGGCCAGCGAGTACACCACCAAGTCCACCTGGCCAAGATCGGCCTTGATGGTGTCAATGGCTTTCTGCTTGATTTCATCGGAAAAGGCATCACCGTTGATGCTCTTTGCGTACAGTCCTTCGGCTTCAGCATGCTTGTGGAACGCGGCGGAGTTGTACCAACCGGCGGAACCGGTCTTGGCATCGGTGCCTTCCTTTTCAAAGAAAATACCTAGGGTCGCGGCACAGCTCCCAAAAGCGGCAGTGATACGAGAAGCCAGACCGTAACCGGTAGAGGCACCGATCACCAGTACTTTCTTTGGACCGCCTTCAATCTGGCCGTTGGTCTTTACGTAGTCGATCTGGCGCCTGACGTTTTCATCGCAGCCGATCGGGTGAGAGGTTAGACACATAAAACCGCGGACACGGGGTTTGATGATCATGGTATTTCTCTGTGTTTCTTGTGATTATTCTCTGGTCGCGAATTCTATCACAGCCCGGCGCTACTGGCCGACCAATGCTACCAGCATGTCATGACGTTCAGTGCGGGATAACTTGCTCAGCTCCTCCACGCGCGCATAAAACCCGGGCAGGTCGCCGTTAGCCTGTGCCAGCATCACATCGAATGCAGGCACATGATTGAAGTAGGTGGCCACGGTGTTGATCTTGGCATTGTTGATCTCTTCCGCGAACCAGTTGTCGTAGGCGCTGTATGCACCCCATCCTGACTTCAGCGCGGCATATTCCTGACGCAAGGCATCGAACAGTGCCGCTTTTTCTGCGCGCATGGCGTCCAAAGCAAGCGGGCTGTTGTAGAGTTTATGCAACTTCGGCTGGTAGGACTGCACAAGAGTAACGAATGCTTCCCGGTTGGTCTTCTCCATAATGGCATTATCCACGACAGCCCGAGCATCCTCTGAATCGCGGGTGACTTCTAGCCAACGTTTCAGGCTTTCCATCTCTACCGCGGTGGCAAAGCCCTCATTGAACTGGGTGTCACCGGGCACGTAGACCACCTGGTGAGCCAGTTCGTGGAAGATCAGTGCCGCCAATCGGTAATCATCGCGATTGATGACGGTATTGAGTACCGAATCCGAGAACCAGCCGAGGGTGGAATAGGCGGCGACACCGCCGACCCAGACATCGAGGCCTTCATCAACCAGGTCATTGGCATAGTTGCGTGCGGCCTCTTCCGAAAAATAGCCACGGTAACTGACACAGCCGGCGATTGGGTAGCACCAGTTCTTCACGTTCAGGGAAAACTCCGGGGCTGCAAATACATTCCACACAACGTAGGGGTTGCCGACATCGGCGTAGGTTGAAAAATTATTCTTTACTGGCAGCGCCAGTTTGGTCTCTGCGAAGTCACGGATGGCAAGGATGCTTTCGAGACTGGTACTGATGTCGGCATTGGTGTTAGGGTTTTCCAGCAACTTTTCGATGCTTTCACGCTTCGCCAGGATATTGAGCTGGCCAGTAACTGCCTGGCCATAGAAATACACTGTGTCGCATGCGGCAAGCGAAAGTGCCAGCAGGATGGATATGACGACCATGCTCTTCATATTCAGGTCCGGCCGCCCCTGGTGTTTGAGTTTTGCTGCGCCATCATTCCTGCACACGGATCTCGTACAGTTCGCGCCACAGCTTGCCGGTAACGAATAGGCGCTTACTGACAGCATCCCAGGCAATGCCGTTCAGTACCTCATCGCGGTTTCCGCGCTGTGGATACAAACCAGCCATGTTCACCACTCCTACAACGTTACCGGAAGCCGGATCGATGCGTACGAGTATGTCCTGGTACCAAACGTTAGCCCAGACCTCGCCATTGATGTATTCGAGTTCGTTGATGTAGTTGACCGGCGTGCCGTTGGCCATCACCGCCACACGATGGGTTTCCTGCAGCGTATCTGGGTCAAGGAAACGCAGGTAATGGGTGCCGTCACTGACGATGAGCTGATCGCCGTCGTGGGTGATGCCCCATCCTTCTCCGGCAAGGAAGAAGGTCTTCTCCTGCTCAAAGGTTTCGAGGTTGTACACAAATCCGATGTGAGACTGCCAAGTCAGTTGGTAAATCTTGCCATCGAGGATGGTGATGCCTTCACCGAAATAACGCTGGCCCAGGTTGTGGCGCTGGAGCAACTCACCGCTTTCGAGATTGACCTGACGCAGGCTGGACTGTCCACGCTGGCCAGTACCTTCATACAACTTGCCATCATGAATGACCAAACCCTGCGTAAAAGCACCAGGATCGTGGGGGTAGGTGTTCACTACTTCATAAGAATATATCTTGAGGGGCTCGTCCGCGGCTTGTGCGGCAGGAACAAGTGACAAGCCACAAGGGACAAGAAACGTCAGCCCGAAGAGACGTAATAAATTTGGAGTTGACCGTAACAAATGTAATTCCTTTCTATCCTCTTTCCCTATTTGCTCTTACTTCCTGAGCGAAGCGATCCCCGCTTCACTGGCCTCCACAATGCCCTTCTCAGTAATGATGCCTGTAACCAGCCTGGCCGGAGTGACATCGAAGGCATAGTTGAGGGCGGCGCTGCCTGCCGGTGTCAATCTTACCGTATCGAGTACGCCTTGCGTATTTAGACCACGGATGGCCTTGATTTCTTCACTGTCACGTTCCTCGATGGGCATGTCGTTGGACTCCCAGTCAATGCTCGACACCGGTACGGCAGCGTAAAACGGCACGCCATTGTCAATGGCCGCCAGCGCCTTCAGGTAGGTGCCGATCTTGTTGCAGACATTGCCGCGAAACGAGGTGCGGTCACTGCCGACCAGGCACAGGTCGACTCGCCCGGATTGCATCAGGTGACCACCGGTATTATCACTGATGAGCGTATGGGGAATTCCCTGTTTCAGCAATTCCCAGGCGGTGAGACTTGCACCCTGATTGCGCGGACGTGTCTCATCCACCCACACGTGCACATCGATGCCCTCTTCCCAAGCCTGGTAGACCGGCGCCAGCGCCGTGCCACGATCGACTGTTGCCAGCCAGCCGGCGTTGCAATGAGTAAGAATGTTGACGGGTGCCTTGCTGCTGCGAGCGATATCCCTTATCAGTACGACACCGTGTTCCCCAATCGCGTGGCAGTTACTGACATCCTCGTCGCATAGGGTGGTGGCGACAGTCAGTGCCTGCCTGACTCGCGCCTCCCTGCCATTCTCCGTCTCGATGGCCTCAAGCACCCGGTCAAGTGCCCACTGCAGGTTTACCGCAGTAGGTCGAGTGGCCGCCAGTTGCTCGGCGGCCCGGTTCGGATTGTCATGACCTTCACGCAACGCCAGATACATGCCATACGCCGCAGCGGCGCCGATCAAGGGCGCACCACGCACCTGCATGTGACGAATGGCATGACAAGCGTCATCGAGGGTATCCAGGGTAATGACGTCGAAGAAATGCGGCAGGCGAGTCTGGTCGATGGCATGAACAGCAGAGTCGGCTTCGTCGAACCATATGCTTCGGTAATGCGTGCCGTCGACAAGCATTTCAGATTACGCGGTCATTGCCGCCATCCACCGGAATCTGTGCTCCGGTAGTACAAGCGGTATCCGGGGATGCAAACAACCGGGCCAGCACGGCGACATCGCGACTGGTGACCGAAGTTTTCAGCACGTTGTTCTGCTTGTACTCCTCAACGGTCAGTCCGTAGTGAGTCGCCCTGGCTGCCAGGGTCTTGTCATCCCACACGCCGGTGTCAAATACAGCATTGGGATGAAGCACGTTGACGCGTATGCCGTCGCTGCCCAGTTCAAGCGCCGCCACCCTGGCCAGTTGGGTCAGCCCGGCCTTGGCCGCGGAATAGGCCCCGGCACCCGGGCCCGGGGCCGGTACGTTTTTCGAGGCGATGATGACCACGGCCGGGTCGAGCCCCTGTTTCAGGAACGGAATAGCAGAACGCAGCAAGATCATGTGCGTGGTCAAGTTCAGTGACAAACTTGCCTGCCAGTCGCTGTCATCCAGAGCGGCAATATTGCTGCTGGGCGTGAATTTGCCGGCGTTGCTGATGACGATATCCAGGCCACCAAAGGTCTTCACAGCGCTAGCAATGGCGGATGCTATGCCAGCTGCATCGGTGACATCGCAGACCATGCCGAGCACCTGGCCGGTTCTATATAAAGCGGTAATCACCGGGTTGATATCCAGGGCCAGCACGCAGGCACCGGCGGCAACCAGTTCGTCCACGCAGGCCTTGCCGATGCCGGATGCGGCGCCGGTGACCAGTGCCACCTTGCCCTCCAGTGCGGGCGAACTACCTGCCTTCTTCAGTTTCGCCTGCTCCAGTTCCCAGTATTCAACCTCGAACAGGTCCTTTTCTGCCAGTGCCTGCCAGCCACCGAGACACTCCCCCCACTGGATGCACTTGATGGTGTGGTCGCTGATGTCCGCCGCCACGCCGAGGCGCTTGCTGTTGTGCCCGAAACTCACCCGGCCCTTGCCCTGCCAGATGGCCACTCGCGGCGCGGGGTCGAGGCAGGTCAGACTGCCGTCGTCATGACGGTTGAAGTAAGCGCGGTAATCCTGAGCGTAGGTATCGATGTCTGCCACGGGGTCACCGCCCAGTATGGCGGGCACCAGCTTGGTGTGAATGGTGTGATCAGGGGTGATGGGTCCGCGCGTGGCAATCGCAGCAACGTTACCCAACGCTGCAAAACCGGCGCAATACCTATCAGTGTCAAACCGGGCCAGCATGGCGTGCCCGGCAAGTTGGGCTACCCGCTTGCGCACGGCCGCCAGAGCCAGCAGGTCGTCCGGCGACTCCTTGTATATACCGCTAACCTGGCTGGTAAAGATCCCTTTGTCCGCGAGGTAGTCCTCCACACGACTGACCAGGTCGATCATGTTTGTGTAACTGATACGTGCATCGTCGTGGAAAGTAAACAGGCCATGGTGCATCAGGAATATGCCCCTCAGGGTTGACCAGTCCACCCCGAGGGTCTGCTCATACACCTGCTTTGCCAACACGAAGCCGGGCATGATGTAGGGAAGCACCATGACCTGATCACCAAGAATTTCCCGCACCAGTTTTTCTCCGTCCGGGGTATTGCTCACCGCTACCACGGCATCGGTATGTGTATGGTCAACATACTTGAACGGGATGATGGCATGGAGGATGGCTTCCACCGACGGCGTCGGTGCGGACGGGTCGAGCAATGACAGGCGCAGCTGTCTCATCATCTCGCTGTCGCCGAGACTGTCCAGGGTCGCCAGCTGCCTCAGATATCGCAGGTCGCAAGGGGCAAATCCGGGTGCCTCGATGGTCTTCAAATCCCAGCCGGAACCCTTGACATAAAGCGTCTCGCGCGATTCTCCGAAGATATCCGTAACTTGGCTTTTGACCGATGTGTTGCCGCCGCCATGCAGGACGAGATTCGCATCCTCGCCAAGCAGGCGGGAGGTGTAGACACGCAGCGCCAGGTCGGAATCGCCGCAGCTCCCGATGATTTGGTTTTGCCAGCGGTTTTCCATCGTCGGGCGTCAGACCAGGGAGATTAGGATACAGACCAGGGAGCCGGCCAGCATGAATGACGTGGGAACCATGGTCATGCCGAAACCGAGACCGCGTGAGGCCGGATCCTTCACGTAACTGTGAGCATAAATGAAGCGGCCGATCAGCCACACGGTACCCAGTCCGGCGGCGATGTAATTACCGGGCCAGCCGATGTTTTCAGCGGACCAGGAAAAGGCTAACAAGGCCGGCACGAAGGCCACGAGCTGTTCGAGTGTATTTTGCTGCACACGGAAATAGCGTTCGAAAACCGAGTTGCCGGTAATGGCCGGCGCTTTGACGCCATACTTGCCGCGCGCCAGTCCCACCTGGAAGCTGAATACTATGTATTCGATCACGGCCAAGACTATGATGAGTATTACCAGTGACATGCTGCACCTCATGTTGGGTTGATTTTGGATTGGTCTTGAAGTGAATGCCAAGCCTACCATGACAGGAAATTGTATTCCCTAAAGTGAACAGCCCGGGATATACCCGGGCTGTTCTAAAAGTCGTTCTTGTACCGCGTTTATTCCATGACGGAAATCGTGTTCACACCCGCTTCCCTAGCGGAGTTCATGGTGCGAACCAGGATATCGGCGCTGGACTGCTTGTTCGGTCGAATAATTACGGATGCACCCGGGTTTTCCGCCCTGGCGGAGGCAACACGTGCACGCACCGCGGAAACGTCGATACGTTCCTGGTTGAAGAAGATCTGGTTGCGCTGGTCGATCTGGATCAGGACGTTCTGGGGAGTATCATTTGAGGGCGGCGGCGGATTGTTGTTGGGATCTTGGCCCTCGATATCCATGGCGTTCTCTTTCAGGAAGGAGGCTGTCACCACGAAGAAAATAAGGAGAATGAAAACCACGTCGAGCATGGGTGTCAAATCGATCTGGGTTTCGTCTTTCTTCCTCTTGATGACGGAACTGGCTACTGTCTTCATTGATTACCTCTTAACCTCTGTATTCCTGGCACCCAGGTTGTGATTCATGCTGAAGCGGCCCCCCGCCGCTTCAGAAGCAGGTGAGTATATCACCTTCGGGATACAGCACAAACGCTAGGGCAGGGGCACTTTAGGGGGAGGGTAGACAGTAAAAAAAAGCGGGCTGACGCTCTCTTTTTAAATTTTATCTTATTGAATAATATGGTTATTTCTTGATCGAGCCCAAGGTAAAACTGACCAGCTCGGAGAGCTGTCTGGGACCCTTGCCATTACGGGCGCTGACCCGCAGACCGTTGTAAAGGTTCATCAGGATATCAGTGGCCGTCTCGGCCTTTACACCCCGTTTTAGCTGGCGGCCCTTTTCCAGTTCCCTGGCGCGGGTATGGATGGCCTTGCGCAGGAAATTCAGTGAATTCTTTACCACCTTCTGGATGTCTTGATCCCAGTTTATGCTTTCGCAAACTGAATTGACCAGCAAACAACCCATGCTGCGCTGATGATTCGGGGCAAAGATAATGGCCGTGTCGAAGTAGGATTCGATGGCCCGCCAAGCCCCGAGCTTTTCATTACCCAGGGTGGCGTTAATGTCGGCCTTGATAAGTTCGTTGTACTTGTCCACGCAGGATTTAAAAAAGGTATGCTTGTCGCCGAACGAGTTGTACATGGTGCCGCGGTTTATGTCGGTTGCATCAAGCAGCTTCTGTACAGAGCTGGCTTCATAGCCCTCCAGCCAGAACTGCTCCATGGCTCTGGTCAGTACCGTATCTTTGTCAAATTCAACTGGTCTTGCCATAACGTGGTCACTTTAATCGAAAATAAGTTAGGAAATAATTACTAGCTGAAATGCTAAGTAAAGGCATTTTGAATAATCCGGTTCTGCAGGTTGACAATACTAGCGCCACGTTACCCAAACTTCACGGGACCTCTTAACAGCTTAATATTAAAATTTGTATTGACTTAGGCTGATCGGTTTATTCAGTCAGTCTTGGATCCCTCTGATACAAACCCATTGCGTCACCTAAACAGGGTTAGAATTCTAATACGACCAACCTTGGCTAAAAAGTTTAGACAGCCCGAATTACCTGCTCGAGCGGTCAAAAACAGCAAGTTAGGAAAAATTCCCTTTCATATTGAATACTTAGTCCATATCGGTTCTGAAAAAACTGCTCCCAGGGCGGATGACCCGCCGGGCACCTTTGAAAAATACCGGTTATAATTCGCCGACATGTCGAACATCCCGCCCGGGGCCTGTAGAAGTGACCAGCTTGATTGTCGTCTTGATGAAAGAAGCGCGCCGACAAGGTCTGGCGAAAATAGCCTTGTTACTCGCTTGCGCCCTTTGCCTGGCCAGCTCTGTATCTGCCCAGGAAGATGCTCCGGTTTTCCGATCGGTAATAACACCCACTGGTAATATCCTGGCAGCCGAGGATGTTAGCATCATCATGCGCGATGGCGCTTTGATCTCCCTGGACATCTATCGTCCCGACGGTAACGCAAGGTATGCCACGTTGTATGCCGCTGGCCCCTACCCCCATAACCAGGCCGTCCTGCAGGATACCACCAGTGAAGCCGGCCCCGTGGCCTGGTATGTCAGCCAGGGCTATGCCGTGGTGCTTGCCAGCGTGCGTGGCACAGGCAATTCGAGTGGGGATTACACCTTCTTCTCGCGCCAGGAGCAGCAGGACCACTACGAGACCATCCAGTGGATTACGGAACAGTCCTGGTCAGATGGCCAGGTCGCCGGTACCGGCGCCGGTTATTACGCGGCCTCGCAATGGCTGATGGCGATCCAGGATCCATCGGGGCTCAAATGCATAGCGCCGATCAACGGCACGCTGGATCCCTTGCGGGAATGGATGGCGCCAGGCGGTCTTGCCAACGAAGCCTTCATCAGCGACTGGTATGAACGGCGCGTCAGGCTGCCCAATGCCTTTGCCCCGGGTGGCGGCAGGCTAGTGGATTTCGACCTGCGCCTCGCCCAGCTCTCACACCCCACCTGGGATGCCTGGTGGGAGGAGCGCAGCAGTATCGACAGTACACGCCTGATCACGGTGCCGGTTTTTGCCCTGAACGACTGGAGCCAGGCCCGCAGTGAAGCAGGTCTGACCAGTACACTCAATGCCATGGCCGAGCTCAACGGGATCAACAAGCTGCTCGTCAGTAATCCCACGGCAGAATTGCCCGTCTACCAGGACATACCCTTGCTGTCCCGGGAAATGTTGCCCTACTACCGTTGGTGTTTCAGCGGCAAGAGTCCGTCATCCCCCTTTATCGAAAGACCCCGCATCCGTTACCAGGTGCGCGGACAGGATTCCATCAAGAGGGAAAGCAACTGGCCGCCTGGCAACGTGGTACAGGAAGCCTGGTTCTTGAACATACCGAGTGGTGAATCATTGACGGGTAACCTGGCCTCTGCACAACCGGCAGCCGGCAACGGGTTTACGAACATCACCCGCACCGATTCCGACACGACCATGCGCTTTGTGACACCGCCCCTCACAGAAGATGTCGAGATCAGCGGACCCGTGATGCTGGAACTTTATGCCGCGAGTACGACCAACGATATGGCTTTCACGGTAACAGTCAAAGAAGAAGTCATGTACACGATACCCTCCAATGGTTTTCGCCTGCCGGAAATCCTCAGCGAGGAAGAAATGCCGGCGCTGCTCACCAGCACCAGCGCCAGTACCGAAATCCTGGTCACCCGTGGCGGCCTGAAGGCCTCTGCGCGCCTGCCTGACACATTGCGCAGCAGTGAATATCTTCCCGTGTACGCCTTCATGGGCCGGGAAACGCTCTCACCCGGCCAGGTATACCGGCAGAATATCGCCTTGCGCCAAACCGCTTACCGGTTCCATGCCGGCAATCGGATAGTGGTAGAAGTTGCACCTGCTAATGATGGTTCCCTAGTTAGCACCGGCCGCGACACGATCTACCATAACGCCCGGTATCCTTCCCGCCTGTGGCTACCCGTAGTACAAAACCCGTAGTATCAATCCGGCAAACCACACATGCCTGCGCTCAACTCCCAGCCGATGCAGGATTTATCTGCTCTTGCCACCAGGCAAACGCCTGAAGAAGAAAGTCCAGGGACTTTCGTACCGCATTAGTTGTAGTTAAGAACTATAGTCGCGATCAGGCCGATAAGGCCGCCGATCACACCGCCCCAGACCACCAGCCAGCCCAGGTGTTTTTTGATCATCTGCTGGATGATTTCCTTGACCAGTTGCGGAGTGAGTTCACCCAGACGGGCGTCTACGATCTGCTCCACTTTGCCCAGCAGGTGTGATGAGGAATCGCGCCGGAACTGCTCGAGAATTTCATGGTCATCGCCGACCCGCACCAGGAATTCATGCATCTTTTTAACGAAGGGTTCACGCAAGCCATCCAGAGCCTTGGCACCGCCAAACATGGAAAGCATGCTGGCGAACGAGGAATTCATGATTACATCCACCAGTGAATCAAAGGCAGCATCGAAGTCGACCTTGTCGATGATGCGTTCAAGTGTGGATTTCTGATGCGCATCCGGGCTAGTGGCAGGGAGCTTGCTGAAAAAGCTTTCCAGGTTATCGGCACTGAAAAATTGCTCCATTACCAGTGCCCTGATGCCGCCCTTGAACTCCTCGAACCGAGCCGGGATGACACCGGACCCGTAAAATCCCGGTACCCGCTCAAACAACATGTGTATGGCCAGCCAGTTGGTGATACTTCCGGACAGGGCAAAAAGGCCCGTGTTGAGTACATAATCGCCAGAATATCCATTCATGAACAGGCCCGCGATGACGATAAGGAGGGCAATAAGATTGGTGGCGAGACTTTTATCCATGAATACGACTGGTTATGGATGTCAGGGCGTATCAGTTGTGGTTTCGGTTTCTGGCACAGGTTCAGCTTCCAGGATTTCCGCAGAAGGTTCGAATCTGGAGGTGGGATTCTCCCATGGGCCTTCCAGCCGGTAAAGGACGGTGGTGAACTCATCCATCTGGTCCTTGAAAATGCGGCTGGCGATATAAGTGCTCACCGCAATGGGCCAGGCGCCGAGAATGCCGGCAAGGACTGACAGGTTCTGCCCTAGCGGAACGTTCACCAGCATGTCGGCATCGATGGTCTCGTTGATCAGGTTGATTCGTCCATCAATGGTGATACGACTGGATGGCGCCTCGATGACCATATTGCCCTCGGTTGCCACGATACCCTGGTTGAAATCCAGGTTGCCGCGAATGGTGTCATAGGCAAGCCCCTTCTCGTAAAGGTCGGAGAAATCCAGTTGCAGGCGGCGAACAAGTGAATCGAAGCTGAAGGCGCCGAACAAGCGACTGGTGCCAGAATTAACGTCGACGAAGCGGCCGCGGTTGATGGCCATCTCCACGTTACCAATCGCTTTTTTCAGCGAGAATGCCGCAGGCGATCCGCTCCATTGCAGGTTACTGACGAAGGCTGCGTTGTTGCTTTCCACGTTGGCATTATAGCCCCACGCTGGCAATACCTTGGCAAGGTCACCGGCGCTGAACAGGCCTGCGAAGCTGGTGGTGTGCATACCATCGTTGAAACGCCAGTCAATATTGGCGCCGGCATTCCCACTGTTGTCACGTATCCTGGCATCTGGTGTAGTCATGGTCAGGTTTGATATCGAGGCGGCATCACCAGTTGTACGCAAGGTGAATTTCCAGGCGCCGAGATGCTTGTCTCCTAACGTCAGTTCCTCGGTAGTGAAATCGAAATTCGGTAATTCCGCTGGGTTTACGTCCTCGAGAATATCGATCTCTTCTACTGTTTCGCTTTCTTCCTGAGTTTTCGATTCCGGAAACCGCAGGTAATCGAGGTCGATATTCCAAGGTTGGGTAGCGTCATCGGGAAAGAGGAAATTACCGCTGAGCAGTTCATTCTCCAGATTGACAAGCCAGCTTTCACTGCCGGGTGTTTCGCTCTGCGCCGAGCGCTGCACAATGGTACGGGCATTTTCCAGTTCCTGGCCGATCACGGCCAGGCGGCTCACTAGCACATCGGCGCGGCCAATGTAATCCTTCAAGTCCCCGATACTCTCGGTAGCGGTAGACATATTGGCAAACCGGGTCGTGACCGTTTCCCAGGCGCTGTAATCAAAACTGTCGAGCAAACCTGAAAAGTAGAGTTTGCTTTCATCTTGCAGAATCACCGGCCCGAACGTCATACCGCTCACCCCCGGGCCAAACACAATGTTGCCACCGGCAAAAGCGTTCTCGGCAATATGCAGATTGGCGCCGACTCGGTTGTCAAAGCGGGCAGAAATCCATTCCTCGTTATCATCGAAATCGATCAGCAATTCCAGGGGGCGGATATTATCTACGCCCTTGTTGAATGGTGGGGGCAGGTCAAGCGACAGTCCAAGCAGCTCGGAGGTCACGCGTAGGTTGGTACTTTCACCCGAGTCGTTACTGGCATAGGGAATCGTGATCTGCGCCAGGTAATCGATCTCACCACCGGCAAAGTTAAGCACGTCGCGCACGAACTGGGGCTGTCCGGTCCAGGCCTGCAACGCGTTTTTCGACGCCCTGCCGCTGCCCACTACACGGGTGCCTGTGATGCGCTCTCCACCCTTGCCATCGGGCTCCCGCGTTGGTTCAATGGTAGCGGCGATCGGGAAATCGAACAGCCTGCCACTCAGGGCGCTAGCCGACAGACCCCGGGTATTGTCATAGACAACGCTGCCCCGCAGCTGGTCGATGGACAGCGAATATTCGGGAATGGTTAGGCTGCTGACATTGCTGACCACGTTCACCAAAATATTGGTGTCGCGGTCTGGATTGTTCAGCGGTATGCCAAGATTGAAATCTACCTGCACATTGCCCTCGCCGCGCCAGTGATCGATAAAATTTCCGATGTCGTTGCGCAACGGGGTATTGCGCAGGAAGGCCATGCCGAGTTGTGTGGTCGTGGTGGCACTGCCCTGTAAGGTTATCCAGGAGCCTCCTTCAGGGATCGGCATGACATTACCCAGTGTCCGGTCCAGCCGGATACCCTCGATTTCCGCTGTGTCGGCTATGACATCCACCGACGTATTGTCTTGGGTGACGAAGGCGCTGATATCCGTAAGCGCCGGCCAATCAGGCAGGAATTTCAGGCTGGCGCCGGTGGCATTGAAGAAACTCAGGACCGTGCCTGAATTTTCCGGGGCGCCACGGATGGTCGATGTCCGCGAAACGAAACCACTGTTGGTAATGTCACCCGCAAGCAGGGCATCATCAAGCCAGTCCATGGTAGTGCGCACGTTCTCCAACGTGGGCAGGTACAGCGACTTGTAGCTGGCGTCCATCTCCAGGATGCCGATCAGCAGGATAAGCTCGGACTGCAGCTGATCGTTGCTGTCACGACGATTCCAGAGATCAAACTGGACGTGGCCATGCATGAAGTCGTTACTGACATCGATAACACTGCTGTTCACCCTGAGCTGATCGTCTTCAAAAAGCCAGTGCACGCGACTGTTGGTGGACGTATAGCGCCAGCTGTTTGCAAACAGGAGCGGCAGGTGCACTTCAAAGTTCGGTGTATTGATCTCCACGAATCCGCTGTTGCCGTTCGCTTCCACATAGCCATTAATTCCGCTTCCTGCAGGGGCACCCTGCCAGGCGCCAACAGCCACATCCGCCAGGTTACCCTGCAGGAGGAACATGTCCGGCATTACCCCAGCCAGATCGGTAGTCAAAACCAGGTTCTCAAGGCGGCCGGTCGGAGACAGGTCTGTCAGCGCGCCCGCTGCCTGTTCCGGGAGGACGAGCAGGTCGTCCAGCACATCGGCGACCATGGCCAGGTTGATACTCTCGGTCTGAATGGTTAGGGGGCTGGATTCCTCACCGAGTTGCAGGTCCGCATAAAGGCCCTCCTGTTCCCCAGGGCCTGTTCTGCCAGTCGAACTCGGCGTCATTGACCCAGGCCTGCCATTGTCCCGCTGCACCATGGCGCAGGGTAAACTGCAGGGAAGCATTGGCCAGATCGACGGTATTTACGACACTGTCGCCAGTCCCCGTGGCGGCGATATTCACGTTATCGATGGCAGCCTGAAGGTCTAACATCGTGCCCTGGTTGAAGGTCATCCAGATATCACCGCTGAGCATGGCCGTGCTGAAGACCAGACCCGTTGTACCAGCAACCTGCACTAGGTCAAGATCACTGGCATTGAGATAGACATTACCGTCGAAATTTCCACGCGGATCACCGTTGATGGTGGCTAGCACCTGGAACGGGCTGGGCTGACCGGCAATGCGTGCCTGCATAAGCGCTTCGTGTCGAATGCCCTGGTTGCTGAGATCGATATAGATATTGTCGAGCAGCAATTCACGCCCATCGGACCAGTACAGCCCGAGTTCAGCCTCGACGATCTGCAGGCGGCCAGTAGTCAGCAGGAAATCGAGTATGGCATCGGTGTAATCGGCACCAATACTGACGAGTCCCGCCAGTGTCCAGTTGCCATTGGTATCCTCTGTCAGTCTAAAGCCGGGCTCCTGAACAATAACCTGGTCGATGATGAGCGCCCCGTTTTGCAGGCTCGCGAATACATCCGGCTTGATATAAAGGTGATCGATACGATGGGCATCACCCTGGCCATCCGGGCTGAGGATGTTGAGGTCCCTGATGTCGATGATGGGACTGAAGCGATACCATTTGCCTGCCAGTACACCAAACGTGACCCGCGCGTTAAGGATGCTGCCGAGTTGCTGTTCGATTTCAGACTGGTACCAGACCAGCAATGGTACCGACAACCTGCCTGCGGTTAGCAATAACGCCAGGCTCAGTAGTAAGGTGGCCGTTATCCGCATTGACCACCGCCACAGGTGCAGCATGCCAGGGTTGATGCCGGACGTGTCGTCCTGTTGCGATTGGGCTGTGGTTTGGTCTTCAGTCATATCCCATTAGATCTGTTTTTAATAAAGCACCACGTCGAACTGCTCAGTGCTGTACATCAGCTCCACCTGGAAGCGGATATTCTTGCCCACCAGTTCTTCCATGTCGGCGACCATGGCGGAGTCCTCGTCCAGCAGGCGGTCCACCACTTCCTGTGAAGCCATGACCAGGATCGAATCGTTTTCAAAGGCCTTGGCAACGCGCAATATCTCCCTGAACACCTCGTAGCAGACGGTTTCCGCCGTTTTTACCGTGCCGCGCCCCCCACAAGTGGGGCATTCATGGCACAGCATCTGTTCCAGGCTCTCCCGATTGCGCTTTCGCGTCATCTCCACCAGACCGAGCTCTGACATTTCAGTGACCATAGTGCGAACCGGATCTTTTTCCAGCGCCTTTTGCAGGGTGCGCAGGACTTGGCGCTTGTGTTCGTCGTTGACCATGTCGATGAAGTCGAGAATGATGATGCCGCCGAGGTTTCTCACTTTGAGCTGGCGGGCGCTGGCCTTCGCCGCTTCCAGGTTGGTCTTAAAGATCGTTTCTTCCTGGTTACGGCTCCCCAGGTAGGCACCGGTGTTCACATCGATGGTGGTCATGGCCTCGTTCTGGTCGATCACCAGATTGCCCCCTGACTTGAGTTTTACGGAGCGGCCCAGGGCCTTCTGAATTTCATCATCCACGCTGTAGAGATCAAACAGCGGCCGCTCTTCCTGGTAAAGCTCCAGGCGGTTTTCCATTTCTGGCATAAAGTGTTTACAGAATTCCATAACCTCGTCATGAGTTTCGCGGTTATCCACCCTGATGCGGTGAATCTCTGAGTGGAAAAGGTCGCGCATTGCACGCATGTACAGCACCAGGTCCTGGTACAGCGGCCGTATCCCATTGCCGCCGTTCATACGTTTCTCGACGGCGCGCCACAGCTTCTGAAGGAACTGAATGTCTGCAAGCAACTCGGCCTCGCTTACCCCCTCTGCGGCCGTGCGCAAGATGAAGCCGGACTGGTCTAGGGCACCGGAAGCTTCGACACAGGTGCGCAACAATGCCATCAGGCGTTCGCGTTCATCTTCATTCTCAATACGCTGGGAGATCCCCAGGTGCTTGTTGCGCGGCATGTGCACCAGGTAGCGCGAGGCGACTGACAAATGCGTGGTCAGGCGTGCTCCCTTGCCGGCAATTGGCTCCTTGACCACCTGCACGACGAGCGTCTGCCCTTCCTGCAGCAGTTGGCTGATCTCCTCTACCTGGCTCTCCTGGGCCTCAAAACCTTCTCCGTCAATAGGTGTAATGTCCTGCGCATGGATGAACGCGGCACGATCGAGACCAATATCTACGAAAGCCGCCTGCATACCCGGCATTACCCGGACCACCTTGCCAAGGTAGATGTTGCCGACGGGACCCTTGCGGTTGCGCCTCTCTATATAGATTTCCTGCAACAGGCCCTGCTCGATAAGTGCCACACGCGTTTCCATTGGCGTTGCATTGATGAGAATTTCAGCACTCATGCGCCTGTCCCAGTCTAGTTTTCCGCATACTGTTCAAGAATCTGTTCCACAGTAATTCCTGCATTGGCCAGCAGGGTGACCGTTTCCGTCACCGGCAATCCCATAATGCCGCTGTAACTGCCTTCGATGCCGGTGATGAACATGGCGCCGAGTCCCTGGATACCATATGCACCTGCCTTGTCTGCAGGTTCGCCGGTGGCCCAGTAAGCTGTAATTTCCGCGTCCGACAGCTCCCTGAATGTAACGGAGGAAGCCGATAATAGCACTTCACTGCCGCCCGCCGTGGCCAGGGCTACGGCAGTTAGAACCTGGTGAGTCCGCCCCGAGAGGGTTTTCAGGATACGCCGGGCATCGGCGGCATTCACCGGTTTTTCAAAGATCTCGCCGTCACAGACCACCGTGGTATCGGAACCCAGGCACAGGGCACCACGGGGCTCCGATAATGATCGAAGCGCCGCCATGGCCTTAGCCAGCGCGAGGCGCTCGACATAGGCCGCGGGAGATTCCCTCGGCAGGCGGCTTTCATTGATGTCCTGTGGCAGCGGTTGAAAACCCAACCCCAGCTGCTGGAGGATCTCACGGCGCCGGGGTGAGGCTGAGGCCAGGTAAAGCGTGGCTGATGTCATGTGGCAGTTATTTTTAACGACCTAATACGGTGCATTATCTCTCATCGCAGGTGTCCCACAATACCTCAAGGGGTTCGCGTGGCATAGCCTGACTCCATCGATATACAGGCCTTTACCTAGGCAGATTCATTGATCCGTTACATATGCGCCACAGGTGATGAATTAGCCCTTGAACATGGTTGGGAAGCTAAGCCACGTGGCATTCGTCAAGGTGACTCTTTATACTCACTGCAACCCAAAAACCGCTGTAGTAGAAATAGGCACACCTGATGCCCAAGCTGAAGTTCAAGTCAAAAAACTACACACTCAACAAATACGAATCCGTACTCGATTGCCTCCTGCGTAACCGGCAGTCGATTCCGTATGCCTGCAAGGCCGGCATGTGTCAAGCCTGCCTTGTCCGTGCCATCGATTGCGAGGCCACGCCGGAGTCTAAGAAATGGATCAAGGAGTCGCTGCAAAAGAAAGGCTACACGCTGGCATGCCAGTGGGTGCCCGACACTGACGTTGAGGCCGCCCTGCCGACCGTCGAGGAATTCTCGGTGCAAACCCGGATACGCCACATCGATCACCTTAATTCGCGTGTCATCCGCCTGCTGCTAGATGTCGTCGACAAGAGCGCCATGTTCCACTATTACCCCGGGCAGTATGTCACCCTGATCAATCCGAAAGGGATCGCGCGGAGCTACTCGGTGGCGAACGGCTATGAAAAAGACCAGTACCTCGAATTCCACATCAGCGAAACAAGCCAGGGGATGTTCACCAGCTGGTTGTTCGGGCAGGCGCAGCCGGGCGACATCCTGCATATGCGCGGCCCATCCGGTGACTGTTTTTATTCAAGCAGCGGCGGCAACGATACCCCGGTCATCCTAGCCGGCACAGGCACAGGACTCGCGCCGTTATACGGCATCCTGCACGATGCCCTCGCACAGGGACATGAGGGAGAGATCACTCTATACCACGGTGGACGCACCAGCGATCACCTATATTATGTGGAACAACTGCAGGCCCTGGAAACTGCACACGGGAATTTCCATTACATTCCCTGTGCTCGTGAGGGCGAAGGAGAAACGCATGTGGCAGGTTTGCGAGAAGGCAGCGTGGAAGACGTTGTCGACACGATGCTGGATACCGGCTCACTGAACCGGACTAAGGTTTACCTGTGCGGTGCCCCGGCTTTCGTGCATGGCCTGCGCAAGCAGATTTTCCTGAAAGGGGCCAATTCCGGGAATATTCACTGCGATCCGTTTCTTGAACGCAGTGTAGCACCCACGGGTGGAACAAACTGAAGGATCAGTTGTTCTTCACCCACTTGAGCACGTCCACGTAGCGGATCTTGCCACCAAAGATATCCAGCGCACTGCCAATCGTCAGATCTACCCGATTCTGGCCCAGGGCCTTCAACAGGTCCAGGTCCTCCAATCGCGAAACTCCGCCGGCATAGGTCACTGGCAACGGCGAATGGGCGCCGAGGAGTTCAATGAGTTGTTCCTCGATGCCCTGACTCTTGCCTTCCACATCGACACCGTGCACCAGGAACTCCGAACAGTAAGTGGACAATCGTTCCAGCAGGGAAGGATGAATAATCTCACTGGTGAAGGTCTGCCAACGGTTGGTCACAACGTAGTAATGATCCCCGCGCCGGCGACAGCTCAGGTCGAGCACCAAGCGTTCGCGCCCCACCTTTCCCGATAATGCGGCCAATTTGTCGACATCCAGACTTTCACCCGAGAACACCCACGATGTGACGATCACATGGCTGGCACCGGCATCAAGAAAATCGGCGGCATTGTCCGGGTTGACACCTCCACCGTAATGCATACCGCCGGGCCAGGCCTGCAAGGCTTCAAAAGCAGCAGCCTGATTGCCGGCGCCAAGGGAGATAATGTGCCCACCCGCGAGATTGTTCTGCCGATACAGCGCGGCATATTCCGCGGGCGAATGTTCAGAGGTGAAATTGGTTTCAAGGGCGCCGGGAAGGTCATCCCGCAAGGAGCCACCGACTATCTGCACAACTTTGCCGTTGTGAAGATCGATACAAGGACGAAACTTCATTTACGTACCCCTAAATTTAGATTTTTTCGCAACAACAGGAAAGCACCGTACTCAAATCCTCATTTACTGACGTGTAAAATCCGATTTCCTGTGCGGAGCTTTCCTGTTGTTGCGAAAAAATCTAATTTTATAGTCACGTAAATTACTGCCTTATTTCATGCTAACTAATTCGTTATAGAGCGCTGTCATAGCAGCGGTTGGATTGCCCCAGCGCTCGTCGTACTCGCTGGTCAGGCCGGCAGCCAGGATCTGCTCCAGGCTCATGCCCTGGGCGATGGCATTCTGTACACGGTTGCGCATGGTGTAGAACATCTGCAGCTGGGCCCGAACATCGGCTTGGGTGCTGACAACGCCGTGACCTGGCAGGAAGCGGGTATTGGCGTTGGAGATTTCCAGCAACTTCTCGTAGGACGCCACGATACCGTTGAAAGAGCCACCTGCGGCGGCATCGACGCCGGGGTAGCTAGTTGTCCTAAAGACGTCACCAGTATGGATGATGTTGTCTTCGGTGAAGTAGACGAAGGCATCGCCGCTGGTATGACCTGGGCCATTGTAGAAAACGTGGATGCTATCGCCGTTCAGGTAGAAGTCCACCGAGTCGTTGAAGGTCACGATAGGCAAGCCCATGCTCTGCTCCATGCTCAGTGCCTGGCTGAGATCGCCGTTATTGAAACCGCTACGTAACGTGGTGCGAACATTTTCATGGGCAACGATGACGGCGCCTTCTGCCGCCATGTTGGCATTACCCCCGGTATGGTCACCGTGGTGATGGGTATTGAGTACGAACCTGACCGGCTTGTCGGACAGTCCTTCGAGGGCGTCGAGAATTTTTTCCGACAGGGGGGCAAACTGGTCATCGACAATAAAGACACCGTCGTCACCAATGGAAACGCCGATGTTGCCGCCCTGGCCCTCAAGGTAATAGATATTGTCTGACAGCTGGTGCGGCGTAATTTGGACGCTGCTAAAATCCTGCTGGGCGGCACAAGAAGCGCTCAACACAAACAAAACCAGGTAAAGTATTTTTTTCATTATTTTCCCCTCCTTCGGCGGAACAAGAAATTATAACGAATTGATAACAGCCCGAATACCGATTTAAGTCTAGCCCTTCTTCATAAAAAACCGTTAGAAAACCAATCAAATATGATTCTAACCTCATATTTCAAATTGCCAGAAGCCAGCGGCTGTGGCAGACTTTGAGCACAGACACATTAGTCAAGCATGTTCTGGCGCCAAACGAGAAAGGCACTCCTGGCCCATCCAGGAGGAGGTGAACCGAGCAAAGGGGATCCCATATAAAGTTGTAACTACAGCTGCTTTCTCAACTTTGCCTTCTCGGTTCACGCAGTACACACCGGCGAGGAGGCAAGTTCACCAAAGAAATCCCATCATCCAGCTAACCATTTCTCGTCTTTATTCAGTCGAATCGGGATGAATCCAGGTTTTACCGCATAACAGGTTCGTCGATTAAAGGCCAAGTTTTAAAATCTACTTGGAGATAATTAAGTTATGGCTAAACGCTCTTCCGCCAAACGACAGATGAAATACCAGGGAGAACAGTTCACATACAACTCAAAATACAGGGACAACAAACGGTCCAAAGCCAAGCGGCGGCAGACTGATGAAAATTCGAATATCGTCGACCTCAATGCTCACAGCAACCAGCTGGAGACGGCCTACTCCCCCCGCCATAAAAAAGTGCCACTCGTGGCGCGCACACCAGCCCAGCAAAAATACATAAACGCCATCCACAACAACTGCCTGACCTTTGGCATCGGCCCCGCCGGTACCGGCAAGTCCTACTGTGCAGGTGCACTCGCAGCAGAAGCCTTGGAATCTGGGCGTATTGAACGCATCATCCTGACCCGGCCTGCAGTCGAAGCTGGCGAGAGCCTGGGCTTTCTGCCTGGTGAAGTGGAAGACAAATTCGCCGTCTACATCGACGCCTTCCGCGATATTCTCAATGAAAGACTGGGGCGTGGTGTCGTCGATTACTGCCTGCGCCATGGACGCATCGTCGGTGCTCCACTGGCATATATGCGCGGCAAGACCTTCAATAACGCCACCTTCGTGATCCTTGATGAAGCCCAGAACACCACGCCCGTGCAGATGAAAATGTTCCTCACTCGTATTGGTGAAGAGTGCAAGGTCGTGATCAACGGTGACATTAAGCAAAGCGATATTCGTGGTGCCAATGGCCTGGAAGACGCCATTCAGCGCGTACAAGGATTACCCGGCGTCCACGTTCATAAATTCGAGAAAACCGACATCGTACGCAGTGGTCTAGTCAGGCATCTGCTTGACCGGTACGAATCTTATTAAGCAGTAAACAATTTGGGGATCAACCGGCCACAGATCCGCCGGTGTAAGCAAGAACCCTGAAGCAAACCGGCTCCACGCCGGCCGAAGTAAATAGCTGTTTAGAGAAATCGTTGTAACAGGTTGTTTTTCGCACTCCGAAAATTCAGCTAAATTTCACAGAATCAGGCGATTTACTTATAATCGCTCCCGCATTTTCTTCAGGTAACAGGCCTATGAATAGCCTCGACCAGCAGGTCGTCGTGCAACTTAGTGAATGGCTGCAAGCCGGCAAGCAATGCTGGTTATGCACCATTATAAGCACCTTCGGATCCTCGCCGCGGCCGGTGGGCTCGCTGCTGGCCTGCAATGAGGACGGGCTCTACGTAGGATCCCTGTCCGGCGGCTGTGTAGAGGATGACCTGCGCGAAAGTATCAACAATCGCGAACTTGCCACCAAAAAACCCGAGAAGATCAAGTACGGCGTTACCGTGGAAGACGTGCAACGCCTCGGCCTGCCCTGTGGCGGCACGCTGGAAGTGGTCATCGAGCCGATCAGCCCCAAGTCACATTCCCTTTACGAAACGCTGGCCGACAAAATCACCGCTCGCAGGCTGGTCACACGTGTCGTCGATCTCGACAGCGGTGAAACCTCTCTCGAAAGCACTGACAAGTTCGAACCCCTTACCATAACGGGCAACATACTCCGGCACACCTATGGGCCTTCCTTCCAGTTGCTGCTGATCGGCGCCGTTCAGGTGGCCTACTACCTTGCCAATATGTCGCAGGCTCTCGATTATCAGGTAGAAGTCTGCGACCCACGCAAGGAACTGGTGGAACATTTCTCTATCGACAACGCCCTGGTGGTCAATGCTATGCCGGATGACTGGCTGCGAACGAAAACACTCGATGCCCAGACAGCGGTTATCGCCCTTTGCCATGATCCGCGCATCGATGACATGGCCCTGATGGAAGCCCTTCAGGAAGCGGGTGCTTTCTATGTCGGCGCCATGGGTTCTTCGCGCACATCTGCGGCGCGGCGCCAGCGCCTTCTGCAACTGGATATCTCCCAGGAACAGATCGACCGGCTGCATGCACCCGTCGGCCTTGACATCGGCAGCAAGACGCCTCCAGAAATCGCCATCGCCATCCTAGCGGAACTGACCAACCTGCGCGCCAAAGTCCGCAAACAATGACCACTACAGCAACGCCTTCCGACATCGGCATCATCGTACTGGCAGCCGGTGCCGCCCGGCGTTTCGGTGCCGACAAGCGGCAGGCCCGGCTCGATAGCGGGCAAACCCTGCTTGAAGCCACCCTGGCCTCGGTGCCCGCAGTTTTGACACGGCGCATCCTCGTGTTAAGACCCGGTGATGAGAAACTGGCCGACGCTTTTGCCGGCGAATGGCAAGTCTGTATCGCGGACAATGCAAGGTCAGGCATGGCCAACAGCCTAGCCAGCGGCATAAACCTGGCACAGGATTGGGCTGGCGCGCTCATTGCCCTGGCGGATATGCCCTGCATCAACCCGATAACCTTATCCGCCTTGCAGTCCGCGCTGGCCACTCACGACATTGTGATTCCGACCTATCGTGGAAAACGCGGTAACCCTGTGGGATTTCGCCATGATTATTTTGACCAGATTGGGCGACTTAGAGGTGACCGGGGCGCGAAATCCTTACTGGACAAGTACGCCAGTGCCTGCGTAGGAATTGAAACTGGAGATCCGGGGATACTTCGAGATATCGATACCCCGGAAGGACTGGAGGAACTGGGAAGGCTGGACAAAAAGCCCTGACCCTATCCAGTAAGCAGCTGACCAATTTGAAGATCTTATCGATTATCTTACCGGTACAATTGCAGGTCATGCAGTTTTCACCGCTCCTGACATAGCCCAGGCCGCTTAAGTATTTGCAGTAGATCTCTAAGGAGTATTTCAGGATACCGATGATTGCTTGGAGCACCAGGAAATCCACATCTGGATGGTACACATCCTCGAAAGCGATAACCTTGATGTTGGCGTTCATACCGTAAGTGACGTTCTTGATAACCGCTTCCGGTCCTGACTGTGAAGAAAAATTTTCTTGATTTTGTGACTCCATCCATGGATATGACGGGATTACAGGCAGGCCCCCTGAATGGATTTTTTAATAAAATCACACTTTATTGTGAATCAGGAAAACCCTGCGCCGTTTCATGATTTTGAGCTCGATTACTGAGGAAAATCCCAGAACTTTTCACCTCCCTAAAGCCCACGGAATTCGCGGCATACTAGGGCCAAAATGCCATAAGGGCAGGCAAAAAAAGCCCGGGAATACCGGGCTTCAGTGGTGTTTTTCAAGAGGAGTGGTAAAAAACCAAATAGGGGATTTTGTCTTTACACACCTCTTTGGAATGCGGTGAAAGGGAAAAGTTCTGCCTCGGGCAAAAAAATATTCAAAACTGGGATTCGGGCAGCCTGACCACCAAGCCATCCAGTTCGTCGGTGACCTCGATCTGGCAGCTCAAGCGACTGTTGGCTTTCGGTTCCAGCACGCATTCGAGCATGTCTTTTTCCATTTCACTGGCAGGGGTAATCTTCGGAACCCAGGCTTCATCGACGTAGCAGTGGCAGGTGGCACAACTGCAGGAACCACCGCATTCGGCAACTATGCCGTCGATCATGTTATCCACGGCACCCTGCATAACAGACGAGCCACTCTGGACCTCGACATCATTGATGGCACCATTAAAGCTGATATAGGTTACTACTGGCATCAGGAATTTCTCTCTTAAGGTTGGCTGTAGATTGACTTGGTATTTCACGCCGGGTTACATCAAGCCTGTGGCAGCAGTGAACGCATCGGAAAATCCGGATTGGCAAGACTGATACTGTCCACCTCTAGCATCCGGCTGATGAGTTGTTTCCCAATCATGAATTCCTGGGGACTGTTCACTGCGTCCACTGCGATAACACGCCCCTGGCGCAGGTAGAAAGCCGCAAACTTCCTTACACTGGCGGGATCACCTCGCAGCACCAGTTCATCGTAATCCTGGGAAAGTCCGGCTATCTGGAGTTTCAGGTCGTACTGATCCGACCAGAACCATGGCAGCGCATTATACTGATTTGACTTGTCACATAAAGTCGCAGCGGCCAGGCGGGCCTGATCTATGGCATTTTGCACACTTTCGAGGCGTAACTGGCGCTGGTAGAAGGCATTGAAGTGACTTGTGCAATCACCCGCAGATACAATGTTGGGATCAGAGGTCATGCACCGGTCATCGACACGAATGCCGTTGTTGACCTCGAGGCCGGCTTCGCTCGCCAGTTCAGTGTTAGGTATCACACCCACCCCGATGATGACTAGGTCCGCATCAAATACAGAACCATCTGCGCAATTTACCTTCCTGATCCTCTTGTCTCCGCTGAAGCTGCTGACCCCGACGCCGGTGACGATGAGGGTCCCCTCCTCGCCATGAACGCGCTTATAAAAAGCCGAAAGCTCGGGTGCGGTGACACGGTTCAGGACCCGGTCCCCGGCTTCCAGCACGGTTACATCCATGCCAATCTGGCGAAGCATGGCCGCCGCCTCGAGGCCGATGTAACCGCCACCGACGACAACCGCCTTCTTGCCAGGGATGACAGAAGGACGAATGCTTTCGACATCGGCGATATCGCGCAGGTAATGCACGCCTTTGAGGTCGGCGCCGGGTAGGTCCAGGGTGCGTACTCGCGACCCGGTGGTGAGCGCGAGCTTGTTCCAGGCGATATTAGTACCGTCTTCGAGCAGCACTCGCTTGCCTTCCCGATCTATGCGCCCGACACGCTGACCCAGCATGACCTCGATGTTCAATTTTTTATATTGCGCTTCCGGACGGATCAGCAGGTCCTCGACATGCTTCTCACCGGACAGGAAAGTTTTTGACAACGGCGGGCGGTTGTAGGGCAGGTAGGGCTCGTCACCGATGATCAGGATGCGACCCTGCCACCCTTCCTGGCGCAGGCTGACTGCAAGCTGACCTCCAGCGTGGCTGGCGCCGATAACGATACAACTGGCTTCAGAAATTGCGGAAGCTCCTTAATTTCCCCGCTTTTTGCACGGACTATTTGTTACAGGAGACTACACATAAGTATAGCAAGAGGCTATATTTGTTCTCCCAGTTTACCAAGAACCGTAATGCAAAATCACGGGTAGCACTGACAAAGAAAATCACAAAGAAAATAAGGATTAATCACATGAAAACGAAAGCTGCTGTTGCCTTTGAAGCCGGTAAGCCACTAGAAATCTGCGAAGTCGACCTGGATGGTCCGAAAGCGGGCGAAGTGCTGGTGGAACTAAAAGCCACCGGTGTCTGTCACACTGATGCGTTCACTCTTAGCGGTGACGATCCCGAAGGCGCCTTTCCCGCCATTCTCGGACATGAAGGCGCCGGCGTAGTCGTGGAAGTGGGCGAAGGCGTCAAGTCGCTGAAGCCCGGAGACCACGTCATCCCTCTCTATACCGCCGAATGTCGCCAGTGTGATTACTGCCTGCATCCGAAGACAAATCTGTGCCAGGCCGTGCGCGCCACCCAGGGTCAGGGTGTCATGCCTGACGGCACCAGCCGCTTCTCACTGGACGGCAAGAAAATCCTGCACTACATGGGCTGCTCCACGTTCTCCAATTTCACGGTACTGCCGGAAATCTCACTGGCCAAGGTCCGTGAAGATGCTCCTTTCGACAAGATTTGCTATATCGGCTGTGGCGTGACTACCGGCGTCGGCGCCGTGGTTTTCCAGGCCAAAGTTGAAATTGGCTCTACTGTAGCCGTTTTCGGACTTGGTGGTATCGGCCTTAATGTCATCCAGGGCTGCAAGCTCGCCGGGGCAAGCCGTATCATCGGTATCGACCTGAATCCGAATCGCGAGGCACTTGGCAAAAAGTTCGGCATGACCGATTTCATCAACCCGAAGGACGTCGACAACGTCGTCGACCACATCGTGCAGATGACAGGCGGTGTCGATTACAGCTTCGAGTGTATCGGTAACGTCAAGGTCATGCGCCAGGCACTTGAGTGCTGCCACAAGGGCTGGGGCGAATCCTATATTATCGGTGTTGCAGGTGCCGGTCAGGAAATCTCCACGCGTCCCTTCCAGTTGGTCACCGGCCGCTCCTGGAAAGGCACCGCCTTCGGTGGCGCCCGCGGCCGTACCGACGTACCCAAGATCGTCGACTGGTACATGGACAAGAAAATCAACATCGATGATCTGATCACCCATACCATGCCGCTGGAAGACATCAACAAGGCCTTCGATCTAATGCACGCTGGCGAAAGCATTCGCTCAGTCGTTCTCTACTAAGGGGCCTGCTGTATATGGGGGTCAGGGGTTGTACCCTGCCCCCCTTTTTATTTGGAGGGAAATACGATGAGTCTTGAACAAGTTAGTGCCAATGCCATGTTCGGCGGCAAGCAGCTCAAACTAAAACATGCATCCACCACACTCAAATGCGAGATGATTTTCTCCGTTTATCTGCCGCCACAGGCCGCGTCGGTCAATGTACCTGTTATCTACTGGTTGTCAGGGCTCACCTGCACTGATGACAATTTCGTCCAGAAGGCCGGCGCCCAGCAGTACGCCGCAGAAGCCGGCGTCGCCATCGTATGCCCGGATACTAGCCCGCGTGGCGAAGGCGTTCCTGACGATCCAGATGGTGCCTACGATTTCGGTCTTGGTGCCGGTTTCTACGTGAACGCCACTGAGGCGCCTTGGTCCGAGAACTATCACATGTACGATTACGTGACGAAGGAACTGCCAGCTGTACTGGCCAGCAGCGATTTGCCACTGGATACCGAAAACTGCTCGATCATGGGCCATTCCATGGGAGGCCATGGCGCCCTGACCATCGCCCTAAAGAATCCCGGCACCTACAAGGCCGTTTCTGCCTTTGCCCCGATCTGTTCACCCATGAACTGCCCCTGGGGAGAAAAGGCACTGGGCAACTATGTCGGGCATGATCGTGCGGCCTGGGAACAGTATGACGCCTGCGCGCTGATACCGACAGCTGGTGAAAAACTGCATATCCTGGTCGACCAGGGACAGCAGGACGACTTTCTGCGGGGCCAGTTGAAACCGGTCTTGCTGCAGCAGGCCTGCCTGGATGCCGGCCATCCGTTGACGCTGCGTTTTCATGCCGGTTATGACCACAGCTACTTCTTCATTGCCTCCTTCATAGAAGACCATATTAACCATCACGCTTCCGCATTATGGGGATGACTTTGACGTCCGCGGCGGTTATGCTTTTTTGCCATCACCGCCCCTGACACCTGTCTCATGAGCGAACTGAAGATTTCCCTATTACAGACCAACCTGCCCAAACAAAAAGCGTCTGATAATCTCAAACTCCTCGAGCAGCTGCTCTACACTACCATCGACAGCACCGACCTGATCCTGCTGCCGGAGATGTTCACCTGCAGTTTCGACAGTGACAGGAACGCCATACCCGAACATATGGCCGGGGCAACCGTCGACTGGATGCGCCTAATGGCCGTGTCCTACCAGGCCGCCATCTGCGGCACCATGGCAATCACCGAAAACGGTGTCCGCTACAACCGCCTGCTGTTCGTGACCCCTGAAGGCAAGGTCCAGCATTATGACAAGCGCCACCTGTTTCGCATGTACGGCGAAGACAAGCGTTATGCGCCAGGGCACAAGCAGGTGGTGATTAAGTGGCGCAATTGGCGCATCATGCCCCTGGTCTGTTACGACCTGCGTTTCCCGATCTGGTGCCGAAACACCGAAGACCTCAACTACGATCTCATTCTGTGCCCGGCCAACTGGCCGTCACCACGCAGCCAGGCCTGGCAGACCCTGCTCAAGGCACGCGCCATCGAAAATCTCGCCTACGTTGCCGGCACCAACCGGATCGGCAAGGATGACAACGATAACGAGTATTCCGGTTCGAGCATGGTGCTGGACCCGGCTGGTAAGGTGGTACTGGACGCCGGCGATCAGGTAGGCGGTTATACGGTATCCATAAGCCGGGACGAGATGCTCGAATACCGAAAGAGTTTCCCGTTCCACCACGATGCCGATGCGTTCCTGCTGGCATCCTCGATGGATGAATGAAACAAGTAATGGAACCTGCCCCGCCGCAAGACGGGCTGCCGACATACACAGCGCAATGCCACTACCAAGAGCCTACCTGATCGATTCCAGCATCTACATTTTTCGTGCCTGGTACGTTTACGACGACTCCATCACCGACATCAACGGCAACCCAAGCAATGCCGTCTTCGGCTTCATCGATTTCCTCTACCAGCTGTTCCGCCAAAAACAGCCACAGTTCATTGCCTGCGCCTTCGATACGTCGCAAAAGGAGTCCTATCGCAAAGAGCTATATCCCGAGTACAAGGCCAACCGGGAACCGGCGCCGGAAGAACTTAAGGTCCAGTTCGCCCATTGCCGGAATTTCTGCCGGGCGGTGGGCATCGCTGAATTCGCTAGCAAGCGTTACGAGGCAGACGATATCATCGGCTCACTGGCTGAACGCCTACGCCGCCAGGGTATGGCTGTGACTATCGTCAGCGCTGACAAGGACCTCGCGCAGCTCGTCACCGGCGAGGAAGATGCCTTGTGGGATTTCGCCCGCGGTAACGTTCTGAACAGCCGGGGCGTGGAAAAACATTTCGGTGTGCGCCCGGAGCAGATCGCCGACATGCTCGCCCTCACCGGCGACAAGATCGACAACATTCCCGGAATTCCGGGCGTGGGCAACACTACCGCCTCTCGCATCCTGCAGAAATATTCCAGCGTTGAAGATGTGATGGCTAATATCGGAGAAATCTCTGCCATGAAATTTCGCGGCGCCACACGGGTCCAGGCCCTTGTAGATGCACACAAGCACATCCTGCCCCTGAACAAGCTGTTGACCACAGTAGTCACCGACATGGATTTTGACGACGAGCCTGATCTCAGCTGGAGAGGCGTCGACGAAGCCGAATTCACTCGCATTACCGAACTGCTCTCCATCGGCGGCGCCTTGCGCCAGCGCTGGCTCGATCTGGTATAGCCGAAGTGGAGGACACCGCCCACCCGCTCAGGGACAAATTGCCGCTGCCCTTGATGGCATCGATATCAGCCCTGTCTGCCTTGTCGATTGACATGTACCTACCAGCATTCCCGTCAATGGCTGAATCACTCGGCGTGCCGATCAGTTCCATCCAGTATTCCATAAGCGTCTATCTGGTGGCCTTCGGCATCGGCATGTTGTTATTCGGCCCCCTGTCGGACCGGTTCGGCCGTCGCCCCCTCGCCATCTTCGGCTTGTCCGGGTATGCATTAGCTTCCGCCGGCTTGGCACTCAGTCCCACGGTATCGATATTCCTGATGTGCCGGTTTTTCCAGGGCGTACTTGGGAGTGCAGCCACGGTCGTGGTACCAGCCATAATTCGTGACTGCTTCGGCAAGGACACGGCAAAGGGGATGTCCACAGTCACCATGATCATGCTGACCGCGCCGCTGGTGGCCCCCGTTCTCGGATCCGTCCTGCTCACCTTCACCAGCTGGCGCGCCATCTTTGCTGTTCTGTCAATCTACGGCGCAGCAACCCTGTCTTTCGTTATCATGAAGCTGCCAGAGACCTTGCCCACCACTGTCGGTTCTAAACGCCTCTCTTACATTGGTAATTACCTGGCCATCATGGCCACACCAGGCATCTACCGTTATCTCGGCACATTCCTGATGTCATCCCTGGCATTCTTCACTTACCTGACATCAGCACCATTTGTATACATCACCTGGTTCGGTGTATCGGAATTCGTGTTTGGCCTGCTATTCACGACTACGGCCACCTCCCTGATTCTGGCGAACTATATCAATGTCAAACTGGTCTCCGGATACGGTTCAAGGCGCATGATGTATTGCGGCCTAGCCTCTGCCCTGGTGTTTTCCGTGCTGCTCGCGATGGTCACCCTGCTGACGAACAACCTGGTGCTGACCGTGGCGAGTTTCTTCATGATCATCGGCAGCCTCGGCATCATCTCGGTCAACGCTGAATCCCTGGTTCTGATCGAGTTTCCCAACCAGGCCAGTTCCGCCGGAGCCTTGACGCGAACCCTGCGCTTCAGCACCGGCGCCCTCGTTGGCCCGATCCTGGCGTTGTTTTACACCGGCACGCCCGCTCCCGTGGTGCTGTTAATACTTGCCGCGATCATGGTCGGTGCCCTCATCCAGCTGCTTCTTTACCTATTGGCAAAACGGGTAAGTAACCATCACTAGGAGCCTGTTAATTCGAGGCTTGTTCACGGGGATAGAGAAACGTTATTTCCTGCTCTTAGTGTGCAGCTTGCATTGCGCCAAATTCCGTAAAATAGAGGAACCCAAACCTAATCCTGCTATTTTTATTATTTTTTTTGGATTAAGTCAGGTTTGCCAGGGACCCGTATGTCGAGCACCATGGCCTGGACGTTCTGTGGCGGCGGCGCGGTAAAGCGACAGACCAGCAGGGCTACGGAAAAGTTGAGGAACATGCCGAGGGTACCTATACCCTCTGGCGAGATGCCGAACCACCAATGCTCGGCATTGTCTGCGGTGGGATTGAGGAACTTGAAGTAGACAATATAGATAGCCGTGAAGACTATGCCGGCCACCATGCCTGACACAGCACCTTCCTTGTTCATACGCGTGGAGAAAATCCCCAGCACGATGGCCGGGAAGAACGACGAAGCTGCCAGACCAAAGGCGAACGCCACCACCTGTGCGACAAAGCCGGGCGGATTGATCCCGAAGTAACCGGCGATACACACGGCGAAGAGTATTGCGATACGGGCGAACAGTAGTTCCTGTTTTTCACTGATATCCGGCATTAGGTTTCGCTTGAGGAGATCGTGGGAAATGGCCGTCGAGATCACAAGCAAAAGGCCAGCCGCCGTGGACAGTGCCGCTGCCAGGCCGCCTGCCGCCACCAGGGCGATGACCCAGTTCGGTAACTGGGCGATTTCAGGATTGGCAAGCACGATGATGTCCCGGTCGACTGTCAGTTCGTTAAACACCGGATCGGCGACGTATTGGATCCTGCCGTCGCCGTTCTTGTCATCGAAGCTGATGAGGTTGGTGTCTTCCCAGGTGCGAAACCAGGACGGCATGGAAATGTATTCGGCATTGCTGACCGTGTTGATCAGATTGGTACGGGCGAAGGCGGCGATCGCAGGCGCCGTGGTGTACAGGATTGCTATAAACAGCAGTGCGTAACCGGCAGACTTGCGTGCCGCCCTGACACTGGGCACCGTGAAGAAACGGATGATTACATGCGGCAGTCCTGCGGTGCCCATGATGAGCGCGCCGGTGATGAAAAGTACGTCCAGGTGTGAGCGTACGCCTTCCGTGTATGCAGCAAAACCGAGTTCCACGTGCAGACCGTCGAGCCTGTCAAGCAGGTAGCCACCACCGTAGGATTCAGTCAGTTCGCCGCCAAATCCTAGTTGCGGAATGGCATTGCCGGTCATCATGATGGAAATGAAAACGGCAGGCACCATATAGGCGAATATTAGTACACAGTACTGTGCCACCTGAGTATAGGTAATGCCCTTCATGCCGCCGAGCACGGCGTAGAAAAAGACGATGCCCATGCCGATCAGGACACCCAGGTTGATATCCACTTCCAGGAAGCGCGAGAACACCACCCCGACACCGCGCATCTGGCCCGCCACGTAGGTGAAGGACACGAAGATAGCGCACACCACTGCCACTATGCGGGCAAGCTGGCTGTAATAACGGTCGCCGATGAAATCTGGCACGGTGAACTTGCCGAAATCCCTCAGGTAGGGCGCGATAAGCAAGGCCAGTAGCACATAACCACCGGTCCACCCCATCAGGTATACGGAGCCGTCCCGTCCCATGTAGGACACTATACCCGCCATGGAAATGAACGATGCTGCAGACATCCAGTCCGCGGCTGTGGCCAGGCCATTGGCCAGTGGCGACACATGCGCGCCTGCGATATAGAATTCCTTCGTCGAGGAAGCACGCGACCAGACCGCAATGCCTATATAAAGGATGAAGGTCAGTCCGACGATGATGTAGGTCAGTGTTTGAAGAGACATAATTTCTGGTCTTTGTAATTATTCTAGTGTTGTCATAAGGGCGCGATGCGCGGAGAGCCTAGGATTTTTCCGCTTCCTTTTCGTCCACGGCTTCTTCGGCCAGGATGTCCTTCTCATCGTGGTAGTACTTCTGGTCGAGGTTATCCATCATTTTTAGGTAGACAAAAATCAGGATGACATAGACATAGACAGAACCCTGCTGGGCCATCCAGAAACCGAGCTTGAATCCGCCGATGCGAATCATGTCGAGCTCGTCGACGAAGACCACCGACATGAGAAATGACACAACAAACCAGATGCTTAAAAGGATAGTGAGTATCCGAATATTTTCCTTCCAGTAGAGATTCTCGTAATTGGACATGTTTTTATTCCCCCAGCTTCCAACCCGATGTTATCGGGTAACGGCGGTCGCGACCAAACCCGCGCTTGCTGATGCGCACACCAACCGGCGCCTGACGGCGCTTGTATTCGTTCAGGTCGACAAGTCGCAATACTCGCATAACCATATCGTGTTCAAAACCTTTTTCAACGATGGCATTGGCGCTCTGGTCGTGTTCTATGTAAAGCTCCAGGATCCTGTCCAGGATGTCGTAGGGCGGTAAGTTGTCTTCGTCGACCTGTCCTGGTGCCAGTTCTGCCGACGGCGGGCGCTCGATGATCCGCACCGGGATCATCTCGGCAAGGGCATTGCCCGGCACGGTGTTGCGATAACGGGATAACTCGTATACCAGCATTTTCGGTACGTCCTTGAGTACGTCGAAACCACCCGCCATGTCACCATACAGGGTGGAATAACCGACAGCCATCTCGCTCTTGTTACCGGTAGTAAGCACCAGGTAGCCCTTCTTGTTGGAGATTGCCATGAGCATGACACCACGGCAGCGAGCCTGCAGGTTCTGTTCGGTGAGATCGACAGTCGTACCCTGAAATTCGGATGTAAGACTGGCCATGAAACTCTCATACACGTGCTCGATGGGTACTACCTTGTACGTGACCCCAAAATTCTTCGCTTCAAGCTCAGCATCGTCCAGGCTTATCTGCGCCGTATACCGGAACGGCATCATCACCGCATGCACCCGGTCGCTGCCCAGGGCGTCTACGGCAATGGCCAGGGTGAGCGCTGAATCGATACCTCCAGACAAACCAAGCACCACCCCCTTGAAACCGTTCTTGATAACATAATCATGCAGCCCCTGAACAAGCACCTTGTAAACGAGCCCGACGCCCTCTTCTATGGTCGCCATTTCACCCGCTTCCAGTGTGACCTTGTCATCGTGCAGGACTGCCCGAACGTGTGAGAGCGCCTCTTCACAGGCCGGGGACAGGGCCTTTAGTGTGCCGTCACCGTCCAGCGCCATGGAACAACCATCGAATACCAGCTCATCCTGGCCGCCGATCTGGTTGACGTAAATAATCGGGATGGCGGCCTCGCGCTGGCGCTGTGCCATGACCTTGCGGCGGTCAGCCAGTTTACCAACATGGAACGGCGAGCCATTGATATTGATCATGATGCGTGCGCCCGCCGCCGCAGCCTGGGTCATAGGACCCGGCTCCCACAGGTCCTCACACACGGTGAAGCCGACATCCATGCCCCTGATATTGATTACACACGGTTGATTGCCCGCGTGGAAGTAACGTTTTTCGTCGAACACCTGGTAGTTGGGCAGGCATTGCTTCTTGTAGGTAGCGATCACTTTTCCGCGGTATATGACCGCCAGCATGTTGTAAAGTCGCCCTTCCTCGCGACCCGGGTAACCTATGACTAGGCAGGTATCGAAATTCCTGGCCAGTATGCGCGTCATGGCCTCCTGGATGCGTATATCGAGACTGGCTCGCAGCAACAGGTCTTCGGGCGGGTATGCGGTTAGAACGAGTTCCGGAAACACGATCATGTCGGGTTCATGGTCGGTCAGAATTTTTTCGACGGTATCGATGACCAGGTCCGTGTTGCCGGGAATGTCGCCCACCAGCGGGTTGACCTGAGCCATGACGATGTCCAGGGAGCTTTGTTGTTGGGAAGAAACGGTAACGGACAAACTGGATTCCTTTGCTACTGCAGCCGTATTCGAAGACCCCCCAAGTGCGCAAAAACCCGTTATGAAACTGTTTGCTGCGCTCTTTATGCCGGGCGTCCCTCTATGGATATTGTCATAGAGGTGGGGTATTGTCTGCACCTTCACCGCTATTATAAAGATTTTTTATGGGCTTGATCAGACTCGTTATTTTCGCTCTTGTGATCTGGATGTTCTGGCGCCTGATAAAGAATTACCAGGCCAATCTGGACAGTAAGAAACATACAGGCAAAAAAAAACAACTAGTGAGAGGCAACATGGTGTCGTGCCACTACTGCAAGGTACATGTGCCCGAAGATACTGCCCTTGCCCATAATGATCTATGGTTTTGCAATGATAGCCACAAGGCCAAATTCATCGCGGAAACCAAATAGGTCAGCACATTTCTGACGCGGCATTCAGTCCCCAGACCATATTCGATTGATTAGCAGCATCAATCCCGACGTCGATCCCGATGTTAATAACATAGCGCACCTGCATTGCACTGAAATCCGGCGCCTTCGATTTCGTTTCCAAGACCGTCTATTCACGCAAGCTGCGTAAAATGGTGAACACAGCACTGAAACTCGAACATGAACTGCCGGCCAGAGCCACTGAACCGGAAGACCTGCCGCTGAAACTGGTGGGCAACTCAGTCCTGATCAACAAACTCAGGGAGCAGATCGTCAAAGCTAGCCCGCAGCCAGGCCCCGGTTTTCATCAGTGGCGAGTCAGGCAGCGGCGAGAAAACTGGGCGTGGATTAAAAAAAGATTTTCAGGACCGATCGCGGGACTTCAGCTCTCGTGGCATCGAGAATACCATATTCTCCTCGACTCCCTGCATTTCAACCGGCTCCCTGCCGCCGACCAGCTTCAGGCGTGCAACAACTTCCTGCACCAAGATCTCCGGAGCCGATGCCCCGGCAGTCACACCGATGGATTTCTTGCCGTCGAACCAGCTATCGCGGATTTCCCCGGCGTGGTCGATCAGGTAGGCCTCGCTGCCCATGCGCTCTGCCAATTCCCGCAGCCGGTTCGAATTCGAGGAATTGGGTGAGCCGACTACCAGCACCAGGTCGTTTTCCAGGGCAAGCTGCTTGACGGCATCCTGCCGGTTCTGGGTGGCATAGCAGATATCCTTCTTGCGCGGCCCGGTGATGTTAGGAAAACGGGCATGCAGGGCATTGATGATGCGCGCTGTGTCGTCCATTGACAGGGTGGTCTGTGTCACGAATGCCAGGTTGTCTTCATCCTGCACTTCGAGTTCGCCTACATCGGCTTCCGACTCCACAAGGTAGATGCGCCCGCCCTTGCTGGTGTCGAACTGCCCCATGGTGCCCTCCACTTCCGGATGGCGGGCATGGCCGATAAGAATACATTCGTGCCCGGCTTCGCTGTACTTGACCACTTCTAGGTGTACCTTGGTGACCAGCGGACAGGTGGCATCGAACACGCGTAAGCCGAGCCTTTCGGCTTCCTGCCTGACTTGCTGGGAAACGCCGTGGGCGCTGAAGATAACGATGGAAGCGTTGCCTTCAGCATCCTTCACCGGCACATTGGAAAGCTCATCGACAAAGATGGCGCCACGTTGCTTGAGGGATTCCACAACCGTCTTGTTATGCACCACCTCATGACGTACATAAATGGGCGGGCCGAACAGGTCTAACGCCCGGTTCACGATATCGATGGCACGATCTACCCCGGCGCAAAAGCCCCTGGGATTTGCCAACTTGATATCTAGGATATTGCCGCAGGAATTCATGATTCGACCTGCCCGGAAACGGAAAGTATTTTTACTCGAAAGTGGATGTTCTTGCCCGCCAGCGGATGGTTGAAATCGACAGTGACCTGGTCGGCACTAAATGCTGTGATGACGCCGGCCTGTTCATTGCCCGCACTGTCGGCAAAACTCATCACCAGCCCTTCCTCCATCGCCAAGTCGGCCGGAAACCGGTAACGCGGAAAAGTCTGGACGTTGCCGGGATTTCGTGGCCCGAAGGCATCCTCTTCCTCGATATCGACGCTGTGTTCATCGCCGGCGCGCAATCCGATTAGCACCTTCTCAAAGCCAGTCGGCAGGTTGCCGTCACCCACTCGGAACTTGGCAGGCTGACCCTCGAAATTGCTGTCCACTATCTGACCGTTAGGCAAGGCGAGTTCGAAGTGCAGTGTTACCTCACGCCCACTACACACTTGCCCGGCATCGTAATGTGAAATTTCCGGTTCTGGAGGGTCATCGATACCGGTGATGTCCCTGATATTTATCTTGTCCATGGCAGCCACCGGTTAGTTCTCAGGACCGCTTACAGGCTGACGTTTCATATCTATAAACATGTCCAGCACCATGAGGACAGCGCCGACGCTGACGGCGGAATCGGCGATGTTGAAAGTGGCAAATCGGTATGCGCCGGCATAGACGCTTATGAAGTCGATCACGTAGCCGGCCAGCATGCGATCGTAGAGATTGCCGAGTGCGCCACCTAGGATCAGTGCCAGGGCAATACCTAGAAGCCTCTGGGAGCGCGGAATACGGGTCAGCCATACCGTGATAAAAATACTGATGCTGAGGGAGATACCTGTCAGAAACCAGCGCTGCCAGCCTCCGGCATCATCCAGGAAACTGAAGGCTGCACCGGTGTTGTAGGCGAGGAGCAGGTCAAATCCGGGAAACACGGTAACGGGTATACCCATGGCCAGGTTCGCATCACAGATCAGCTTGGTAGCTCTGTCGATGACAACTATAGTACTTGCCAGCGAGAACAATAAGAAAAGGCTGATCTGTTTGTTTGATGTCTGTGCTGTCATGGTTCAGCCCAAAGACCGCAACGAAGTACGGGCCTGCTCGATATCCAGGGACATCTGCGCCTTGAGGGCGTCGAGATCCGCAAAGACCAATTCATCCCGCAGTTTTTTGACAAAGGAAACCACCAGATGTTCACCGTAGATATCATCGTCGAAATCGAACAGATGTACCTCCAGCTTCGGTATGCCACTGTGATCGACTGTCGGGTTGAAACCGATGCTGGCCACACCGGGCAGTTGTCTCTTACCCTGTTGCACCAGCACGCTGAAGATACCCTGCAAGGACAGTTTGCAAAACGATAGATCGATGTTGGCGGTGGGCGTGCCCAGTTCCCTGCCGAGTTTCTTGCCAGTCACCACCGTACCACCGATACTGTAATATCGTCCGAGCAGTTCACGTACACGTTCACAGTCCCCCGCCTGCAGATACTGGCGAACCAGCGTGCTGCTGACGCGTTCACCATCCACCTCGCAGGGTAGCGCTCGCTCCACCTCGAAACCGAGTTCGCGGCCTTTTTCCTGCAGCAGGGCGAAATCCCCTTGCCGCCGGTTACCAAAGCGAAAATCGTCACCGACGATGAGCGTGGTTACGCCGAGTCCGTCGAGTAGGTATTGCCGGATGAAATCCTCGGCGCTGAGTTCACATAGGGCTGCATCGAAGATCATCCTAAAGATGGCATCGACGCCATAACCCAGCAGGAAATCCACCTTATCGTCGAACTGGGTCAGGCGCGGCGCCGCATTTGCACCGGCGAAGAACTCTTCGGGGTGAGGCTCACTCAGAATGACCACCGCAGGTAAGCCCTTGCGCGAAGCAGTGGCACGCAGGGAATCCAGCACATGCTGGTGACCGAGGTGCAGGCCGTCGTATTTGCCTATTGTTGCAACACAATGCTCATGGTCGGCCCTGAACTCGGCGAAATCGGAATAAACAGTCATTGTTCCAGACGATGAAAGAAAATCGGAACATTATATGCCAAATCCCGGCTGGGCTCAGGCCCGGTGACGTAAATCGACGGGCCGTACGCCCAGCGCCAGGAGGGTCAGGCCATAGGCCAAGGCGCCGGCGCAACACAGCAGACCCAGGTACATCACGCGGTCGACCGTGCCTGCGGTGGCCAGGACATCGAAATCCCCTGCCCCGTACAACAGCTTCAGCACCAGTACCATGACCAGCGCCGCCATTCCTATGCGCAGGAGGTAGGCAATCCAGTGTACCCGAAACCTGAACACGCCCTGCCTGAGCAGGCCGAATAGCAGCAGGCCGCCATTGATAAAAGCGGAAAGCGAAGTCGCCAAAGCCAGGCCGACATGAGCAAGCGGAATGATCAAGATCAGGTTAAGGAACATGTTGCTCACCATGGCGACGATGGCATACCGCACCGGTGTGGTAGTGTCCTTGCGGGAGAAATACGCCGTGGCCAGCACCTTGATGCACATGAATCCGAGCAAACCGACGGCATAGGCCTTCAGGCTGGCCGATGTAGGCAGGACCGACTCGAGGCCAAAGGCGCCGCGCTGGTAAATGGTGATGATGAGCGGGTCTGCCAGCACGATGAGCGCCAGGGTGGCCGGCAGCCCAACCAGCACCAGTGTCCTCAGGCTCCAGTCTAGTGTGGTTAAAAACTTTTCGGCATCCGCTGCAGCATGTATGCGGGATAGCGTCGGCAGGATGACGGTGGCGATGGCGATGGCGAACACACCCAGCGGCAGTTCCATTAGGCGGTCGGAATAATACAGCCAGCTCACCGCACCATCGCCCTGTAGTGCCGTGGCGAGCATAGTGTCTATCAGCAGGTTGATCTGCCCCACGGAGACACTGAACATGACCGGCAGCATCAGCATGATGACCTGGTCTACACCGTCATGCTTGGGTTTCAGGGTCGGCCTGGGTACCAAGCGCAGGTGATGTAGGAAAGGCAACTGGAACATGAGTTGGATGATGCCGGCGATGAGCACGCCCCATGCCAGGGCGATGATCGGCTCGTTCATGAGCGGACTAAGAAGCAGAGCGCAGGCGATAAGGGTTAGATTTAGAAAGATCGGCGTCATGGCCGGGACAGCAAAGCGGCCGTACGAATTCAGGATGGAGCCCGCGAATCCGGTCAGCGAAATCAGCAGAATGTAGGGAAAGGTAATGCGCAGCATGTCCACAAGCTGTGCAAACTTTTCCGGGGCATCACGATAGCCCCAGGCGAACAGTGTGCCTATCAGGGGTGCAGCAATCACCCCGATTATAGTCACGACCACCAGGATTAGGGACAGCCGACCGGCAACATGGTCCACCAGGTTTTTGACCTCAACGAAGGAGCGCTGCTTGCGGTATTCCGACAGTACCGGCACGAAGGCCTGGGAAAAGGCACCCTCGGCGAAGAGCCTGCGCAGGAAATTGGGAATACGGAAAGCGACAAAGAAGGCGTCGGCAGCGGCACCGTCCCCGAAGACGGCGGCAAAGACGATCTCCCGAACCAGGCCCAGGATGCGGGAGAGGAAGGTCATCAGGGAGACAACCAGGCTGGACCTGGCAACGCCGGTAGTTTCCTCCGGCCTGTCTTCGGCTGCCTGCACGCTTTACCCTTCCCGTGAAAAAGAGGGCATTTTATCACACCCCCCGGGGCACGCAGGAGGCCGTCGGAGTTGACAAAAGGCAGGGAAAACTGCATGATTCGCACCTTTTTCAGCCCATGAAGGCTGGAAAAATTGACAATCAGAGACAACAACGAGAAGGAGAGTCCTTTGGCTAACTCTGCACAGGCTCGCAAACGGGCCAAACAGGCTGAAAACCGCCGCAAGCACAATGCCAGTGCCCGTTCCATGGTGCGCACCTATATCAAGAAGGTGAACGCAGCCATCGAAAGCAAGGATTACGACAAGGCCACCAGCGCCTACAGCGCAGCTGTACCCGTTATCGATAGCATGGCCGATAAGGGCCATATACACGCGAACAAGGCCGCCCGCCACAAGAGCCGCCTAAATACCGCGATCAAGGCTCTCAAAGCCTAAGAAAATTTTTATAACTGATTGATTTAATTAAAAAACCGGCTCAGGCCGGTTTTTTTATTGCCAATGCATTAATGCCCCCTGAATGGAGTGATTGAAAGCGTGCACAGCCAAAATACCTTCAGTTATAATTGTGTAGCACCTATATGCGCTGAGGGTAAATCTGCATGAACACTGTCCGAATTTTCAGCCTGTGTGCCAGCCTCCTGCTGGTACCAGTCGCTTTTGCCCACCATTCCTTCCAAGCAACCTACGACATGGATACCACCATCGAGATACGTGGCAAGCTCATCCAAATGAATTTCCGCAACCCACACTCCTCCGTCATGGTGATGGCGCCGGATGAGAACGGTGTGGAACAGCGCTGGGGTATCGAATGGGGCGGTGCGAGCCTGCTGATGCGTCAGGGTCTGACCCGAACTTCCTTCAAGCCCGGTGACGAGGTCATCATCGTCGGTCAGCCCTCTCGGGAACGTACCGACTACAGAATGCGCATGGAGTCCATCCTGCGTCCCTCGGATAATTTCGGTTGGGGTTTCAACAACGAAGAATTCGAATAACCTGATTTTGATGTATAAAAAAGGCCGCAACTGAGCGGCCTTTTTTATTGATTGTATTTCTGAGATTACTGAGCCATGCACTCGGATGGGTTCCAGCCGGAAGCGTCATCTTGCCGCTTGAAGTTCGCGCTGGTGGTATAAAGCTGTGTCAGGTGCTCCGGGTCACGCAAGATTGAGATGACACTTAGGTACTCGGTACCATCGCCGCCCACCAGCAGTTCCCAGTATTCCGTCAGTTCCGCTCCGGCGCCATAGGGAACACCGTTGCGCCGCAAGTAACCGGGCGCCATGTCAGTGGTGTGGCTTTCGATGCTGCCCCAGGTCACCGGGCCAAAACGCCCACCGTCCCGTTCCAGCAGCCAGTTTGCATTGGTCACGCCTTGCAAGGTACCGGCACCGGCATTGTCCTGGTCCGGGCCGAACTTGAGCAAGCGGGTCTGCATGCCGGCATCAGTAGCCACCTGCATGACATCGCCGCCTGCCCAGGTGATATGTAGACGTGTCGGGATGCGCATGATACCGCCGGCGCCATAGGCCTTGCAGGCATTGCCGGCAGCAGTATCTGCGGCAGGATCCCAGGCATTCGCGATCTCGCGGCCTCTCGGGGTCAAGCCTATACCTTCATAGTCGCCGGCTGGAGCCGTCAACATGCGGAAACGCCAGTCTTCGGTGACCAGTGATACCCAGTAACCGGTCAGGTCGATGGGTGCCACTTCACGGGCAGACTGTGGCTGAGCGCCACCAGGTGGTTGTGCGCTTGTGGTACAGGAAATTCCCATCAGTAGGGAAACCAGTGTTACTGCAATCTTGGTTTTCACATCGATCTCCTTACTGGTCCAGTGTCATGTAAACGGCAGTGACGAAATTCTCCGTGGAGAAAATGCCCTGGCCTGCCCAGCGCGGGTCATAATCCCGGGTAGGTTTTTCCGCCAGGACCTCCTCCAGACTTAGGCCGCGTTGCTTCATATCGAGGACGCGGTCGCGCACGATGGTAAGCATTTCACGCCAGTTGATGACATCACCTACGTCGCTGAGGCGACCGTGGCCAGGAATTACCAGGGTGCCGCCGTCCTGGCCATATTCGGGAATGATTAGGTCGATGATGACGTTGGCGGCATCGATAAAACCGTTGATGGTGCCACCGGAAGGCATATCGATATAGGGATAGAACGAGGTGATATACGCATCACCGGTGGTAATGACATCTGATTTTCGGAAAAAGATAATGCTGTCTCCGTCGGTATGAGCGTTGGGCTGGTGCAGCACGCGAACGCCTTCGCCGTTGAAATAGATATCACGCTTCTCTGTGAAATAGGTCATCGTCGGCCAGGCATCTGGAGAAACGTTATCGTCCGCAGAAAGGTGCAGCAGGACATTCTCGTGCGCCAGGATGCGAGCACCCTCACCGGCATCGCCAATGTCGCCGCCGACATTGCCGCCGACTGGCGTGAATCCCGCCGCACGCAAGGGAACATTGCCTCCGACGTGGTCACCGTGATGATGGGTATTGATGATATAGCGTAACGGCTTGTCTGACAGTGTGCGAATGGCCGCAAGGACTTTGTCTGAAAGTTGCTCGTATTGCGTATCGATTATCAGGACGCCTTCATTACCGGTTTGCACTGTGATATTGCCTCCGGCACCGACCAGCATGAAGATGTTGTCGCGCACCGGCAGTACATGGATCTCGACGGCGTCAAAATCCTGTGCCTTCACGCTAACACCTGTAACCAGCATTGCTAGGCACAGAAAACGGTTAAACAGTTTACTCATGATCTTTACTCCGCCAGTTCGCTGGGCTTAGGCATTTCCCTGATCCTTTCGGCATAATCAGGGTACATGGTTTCAGGACCACCCATCGCGGCCTCCAGCGGAATGTCGTGGCGCCGAGAGTAAATCAGCATATCGGTATTGTTACCCGGCAGGTGATGCGGGATGTAGCCCGGCGCACGCACCATCTCGACCACCGGGTCGCAGGGATAGCTACCCACCTGGTCGTCGATGGAATAGATATAGTCGCGGTTGCGGATGAATGGTTCTGCCAGGTAGATCGGGTCGTCGATGATTACGGTCCAGGTCAGTATATTGCCGTGGCGGATGAAATACTCGGTCACTGTCGCCTGGTCGCTGCGGGTCACACCGTTGCGACGCAGCCAACCCTCCTTCAGGTGGGTGGTCTTGATCTTGAGCTGGTGACCGTTCCATTCCCCGGTGGAAAACCCCATGGACGTATGCGGTGCATACTCGGGCGGATGTTCACGACCATCCATCCAGATGGTGCGGCGGGTCTGCCAGGCAAAATGCTGGATACGTATGGCGATCAGGGCCTCGCTGATCGGGTCGCGTTCTTCCCAGATACGGATATTGGCAAAACTAGAGGCATAGTCGGAGGGATGCACACGGCACTGGTATTCCGGCAGGGCGATCAGGGAAGCGCTCCAGCTCTGGGCACGCAGCCTCACTGCATCGGTCAGGGGCAAGCCGCCGTAGTCGCCGAGTTCGGGCCCGGGTAGCCTGTCAGGAAAATCTTCGCTGTAGTTGCCGACCCACACACCCGAAAAATTCTTTTCGGCCAGGGCGGAAAAACTGGAAAAGGAAATCAGGAATAACAGTGAGATACGGCAAACCAATCTGCCCATGCACTTCCCCTTGAGACGTTATTATTAATGCGGTTATAAATCTCGCTAAACATAACGAGTGAGTCCGTGTTCTGTCAAATAAAAGGGGTGTGACTTTCTTTTAAAAGGTGGATAGCACTTCTAATTAAAAAGAAGTGCCCAAGTAAACCCTCCCCGGGCGTCCTAGCCGCCGGCTTACCTCGTCACTGGACCATCGCGACGGGTCGCGGAGAGTCGGCATCCTGCCTACGACTCCTCTCAGCCGGCCGTCCATGACAGGCTTACCCTGCTATGCCCCAGATCCTCGGCGGGCCTTAAGGGGCTATGGGGCTTCGAACAGAAACTTCTTCGACTTATTCAATTCAATAACTTAAAGAAGAACCAGATTGTCCCGATGGATAATCTCATGATCCCCATCGTAGCCAAGCAGGCCGATAATCTCGTCGGTGGAATGCCCGATGATTTTAGCCGTTTCCTCGGAATTGTAATTCACCAGCCCACGGGCTACCGGCTTGCCCGCCTCATCTTGACAGCTCACAACATCACCGCGCTGGAATGTGCCGGAGGCGGATTTGATACCGACGGGCAACAAGCTCTTGCCTGAATTTTTCAGAACTTTCACCGCGCCGGCATCCAGTACCAGCATGCCCTTGACCTTCAGGTGGCCTGCAAGCCATTGCTTGCGTGAGGCCAGTGGGCCGCTTTCAGGCAGCAACAATGTTCCTTTGGCTTCACCAGCACGCAGCTTTCCAAGAATGCCAGTTTCCCGACCGTTGACGATGCAGGTATAAGTTCCGGAACGGGCTGCTAGGCGAGCAGCTCTGACCTTGGTTAGCATGCCGCCCCGACCCAGCGCGCCGTGACCCGTACCGGCATAATCAAACAGCCGGTCGTCATTGCAGGGCGCTTCGGATACGAGCTTGGCGTTTGGGTTGCCGCGCGGGTCGGCATCATATAAGCCATCCTGGTCGGTAAGGATAACCATGGCGTCGGCGTTGATCAGGTTGGAGACTAGGCCGGCCAGGGTGTCGTTGTCGCCGAAACAGATCTCGTCAGTCACTACCGTATCATTCTCATTGATGACAGGAACAACACCGAGTTCCAGCAGGGTTTTCAGTGTGGTGCGAGCATTGAGGTAGCGCTTGCGGTTAGACAGGTCGTCATGCGTCAGAAGAATCTGGGCCGTGTGCAGGCCAAATTTCTGGAATTCGGATTCGTAGGCCTGGATCAGGCCCATCTGGCCCACTGCTGCTGCAGCCTGCTGTTCCTGGATGGACGATGGACGCTTTTTCAGGCCCAGTCTCAACACACCCTCGGCGACGGCGCCAGAGGAAACCAGCACCACGGAAATACCCGCCTTGCAGAAATCAGCAATCTGGCCGACCCAGGCCGCCATGCTGTCCCGGTTCAGGCCCTTGCCGTCATCAGTCAGCAGCGAGGAACCTATCTTGATCACCCAGGTTCTTGCGCTTGTCAGTGTCTGTCTGTTACTCAAATTCAATCCCGTACGTATTCGACGTCCACGTCATCATCGAAATCGTCGTCATCGCTGCTGTAACCTTTTTTAGCTTTCCAGGCTTCCCGAGCTGCAGCAATGCTCTCGCGCATTTCAAATTCCATCTGCTGCAGGATTGCTTCCTGCTGCTTAACATATTCCTCATCTTCAGCCAGACGAGTATTGATGGCACCGATTTTCTGCATGATGGCTTCGCAGAGGGCCTTTGTCCCCTTACCAGATACAGCGGAAATTCGGAATACTGGACCCTGCCAGTGTAGTTTTTCAACGATAGCATCGCATACTGATGCCGCGTCATCCTCAGGCAGCAGGTCGGTCTTGTTCAGAACCAGGAAGCGTTCACGCTGTGCCAGCGATGGACTGAAGCTTTCGAGTTCCTTGATAATGGCCTGGGCGGAGGCGGCAGGGTCGGCCTGATCCAGGGGCGCAATATCCACCAGATGTAACAGAACGCGGGTACGCGCCAGGTGCTTGAGGAAACGGATCCCAAGCCCGGCACCTTCGGCGGCGCCTTCGATCAGCCCGGGAATATCCGCCATCACAAAACTGTGTTCTTCGCCGACTCGCACGACGCCGAGGTTCGGCACCAGCGTGGTAAAGGGATAGTCGGCAACCTTGGGCGTGGCTGATGAAACGGCACGAATCAGGGTGGACTTGCCCGCATTGGGCATGCCCAGCAAGCCCACGTCGGCTACCACTTTCAATTGAAGCAAAAGCCGCCTGGACTCACCCGGCTTGCCCTTCGTGGTCTGGCGCGGTGCGCGGTTGGTGCTGGATTTGAACCGGGTATTGCCGAGGCCATGCTTGCCGCCCTGGGCGACCAGCAGACGCTGGCCCGTACTGACCATGTCACCCATCAACTCCTCGGTTTCCACGGCATATACACTGGTGCCTACCGGTACCCGAACCTCGAGGTCGCTACCACCGGCACCTGTGCAGTTACGTCCACGGCCCTGTTCGCCGGATTCGGCCTTGTACCGGGGCTGGAATCGAAAATCGACGAGAGTGTTCAGTGCTTCGTCGGCGACCAGCCAGACGCTCCCGCCATCGCCGCCATCGCCACCGTCAGGACCGCCCTTTTCGATGAATTTTTCCCGCAGGAAGCTCAGGCAACCGTTACCGCCCTTACCCGCCTCCACGAGGATCTCTGCTTCGTCGACGAATTTCACTTTCTATTCCCTTACCGGGTTCCGCAAACAAAAAAGCCCTGTCGGAGACAGGGCTTTCTTCAATACTTATTTAACTGCTTTAAGCCAGGGGCTTATTAGGCAGTCGCTGTCTCGATGCTGACAAAACGACGGTTCTTTGGACCTTTTACCCGAAACTTGACGATACCGTCAGTCTTGGCAAACAGGGTGTGATCTTTGCCCATGCCGACATTCGCGCCGGGATGGAACTGGGTGCCGCGCTGGCGAATGATGATGTTACCCGCCAGTACGGATTCACCACCGAAGCATTTCACGCCCAGGCGCTTGGAATGGGAATCCCTGCCGTTACTCGTGCTGCCGCCTGCTTTTTTATGAGCCATGATGGTCTCCCGTCAATCTGTCTATGTGGGGTATCGTTACCCGATTATTCCTTGTCAGCCTCGGCCTTAGCTTTCGGCGCTGCTTTCTTGGGGGCAGCGTCGTCAGCAGTGGCGGAGAGGCCATTGGCGGAAATACTGGTGATCTTCACTTCAGTAAACCACTGGCGGTGACCCTGCTGCTTGCGGTAATGCTTGCGGCGACGGAACTTGATAATATTGACCTTATCGCCACGACCGTGGCTTATCACTTCGGCAGTGACCTTGCCGGCTTCCACGTACGGGGTGCCGATCTGTACATCCGCGCCTTCGCCAACCAACAGGACCTTGTCGAAATCCACCTTATCACCGGTGCTGGCTTCGATTTTTTCCAGCTTCAACACTTCACCGGCCGTTACCCGGTGCTGCTTGCCGCCACTCTCAATTACCGCGTACATATACTGCTCCAATAGCCCGATTGCTATACAGGATAAACTGTCTGTTGCCGGCCATTTTCCCGTATAAAAAACACCCGTTTGTCACACCAATTCTGTAAATGAGTGGCAAATCTTCAGGGTTGAGATGGGCCGGAGGTCACGAGGGCGGCAATTGTACGGGAACACACGGACTTACGCAACCTGAAACGGCCATTTATTGGGGCCTCCAGGGGTGCTCTGGACCGGTCTTACGCACTGCCTTTAAGGCACTGAATCCGTGGGTTTGACCAGAATCGGTCTGGCCAGGCTATGGCGGCACCGATACCCTTTACTTGGCCGGGGCCTGCCTCTAACATTCGAGGCTGTTTTCAGAGCAGTTTATGGTTGCACACATCCAACAGATCGTCGCCGATGATTTTGCCGCGCTGAACGATTCCGTCGTCTCGCAGCTTCATTCCGAAGTCCCTCTCATCGAAAGTATCGGCCATTACATCATCGAGGCCGGCGGCAAACGCATGCGCCCGGTACTGGTCCTGTTGACCAGCCGCAATCTGGGCTATGCCGGTCAGGACCATATCGGCCTGGCAACAGTGATCGAATTTCTGCACACCGCTACCCTGCTCCACGACGACGTTGTCGACATGTCGGAAATGCGCCGGGGCCGTCCTACGGCCAATACCCGCTGGGACAACCCCTCGAGTGTGTTGGTCGGTGATTTCATCTACTCCCGCGCCTTCGAGCTGCTAGTGAATATCGGTGACATGGCCATCATGGACGTGATGGCGAGCACGACCAACAAGATTTCCGAAGGGGAAGTGCTTCAGTTGGTCAACCAGCGCAATCCGAACGCTACCGAGGCGGACTACATGCAGGTTATCCTCAACAAGACCGCCATCCTGTTTGCCGCAGCCTGCAAATCGGCCGCTATCCTGGCTGGGGCCGATACCACTATCCAGGAAAACCTGCACCAGTTCGGCCTGCAGGTGGGCCTCGCCTTTCAGTTGGTGGATGATGTGCTGGACTACTCGGGCTACAGCGCAACCATGGGCAAGAACGTGGGTGACGACCTGTCAGAGGGCAAACCTACCCTGCCCCTCATCTACACCATGCAAAACGGCACCGATGCCGACCGCGCCCTGATCGAGAAGGCCATTATCGGCAGCGGGCTCGAAAAGCTAGACGCCATCTTGGAAGCTGTCATCCGCTCCGGCGCCCTCGATTACACGAGGCAAAAAGCCGGCGCATGCATCGATACCGCCCTGAGGTGTCTGGACTGCCTGCCGGACAACGAATACCGCATCGGCCTCGCGCAGGTTGCAGAAGCCGCCTTCAACCGCGATAGCTGATCCGGTTCAATCCATACATAGGTTGCGTTCTGCAGCCACATCGCTGAACTCCCCCTCCGCCAGATAGTGCAGCACCTGATCGATCACCTTACGGTTACGCATCATCAGAGTATGGGTTACCGGCATCTCAATAAAACCACACATACCTTCAACACGTGTGCTTGCCACTGAAACCTTGCCGTCGTCAGGATTATCGAGGAACTGGGACAGGATAACATTGATGGTCCGGTTGCCGGCGATTACCCCCAGGTCGAATTCAACAGGACCCAGCGCCAGCGGTAAACTCTCGGCGTCCGTGCCCAACTGCAGGCCCGCCGGTCCGTTGAGCAGGTTGTATCCCGGCACATGGCGATAAACATCCACTAATTTGCTGCCCTGGTTGGGCGGCGCCAGCATGACAGCACGGTGCATTTCACGAATCTCGTGGCCAGCTAAGTAGAACCTCACGAGTATGCCGCCCATGGAATGCGTCACGAAATTAATGCGTTCGGCTGCCTGTTCACGACATCGGTCCAGGCCGGCATCGACAGCCAGCGGTGCTAGCACACTAATCACTCCATCACGGGACGGGTAATCGATATTGGCGACGATGTAACCTTCAGTCACCAGCGCGCTTTCGATCCTGTTGAGAGACGCCGAAGTCCTGGCCAGACCATGCAGGAGAATCACGCAGTCAGCGGCACTGGCCAGGGGTCACAGCAGGAAGAGAAAAAGAGGTAGGTAAAAATCCAGCACACTGGGGCGCTCTGAATATTGCTGCCGAACATTCAACCACGCCAGGATTTCGCCTGGTCTTTTAGTCCGGCGCACAGCACATGTTGCCGCGCTATTTCCAGTTCCACGTCGCCGATGCGCAACAAGCGGCCAATGTCAGTAGGAAGGATTTCAAAGCCCTTGATCAGCAGGTGGGCGCCGTGGGCCGGCCAGGGCATCTAGATATTGGTTTCATGACAGGCCTTGACCCATGACACCCTGCTCAGAAAGGCGATCTCGCCGCCGCAGCCGAACATAGGAAATTCATCCTCCATTCCTTCCGATGTCGTGTCTTTTGCGGCAAAAAACTCTTCCATGATGACGTTCTCGCCGATCTGCCAGGCAATACTCTGTTGTTTTATGATGGTGTGATTTTCTCAGGAGTATACAAACGAGTAGTTCTTATTGTGGTCTTAGTCTATTGTAGCCACTGGATGAAAAACAGAATTAAACGTAATTTTATGAAAAAACTGCTGACCATCATTCCCCTCACTCTGCTGCTCGCGGTGGGCAGCACCTGGTTCTATGCCAATCGGCATGTAAAAGCCCTAGTTGATTCGCGCATCGCCGAATTCATTGAGGATGGTGACTACCAGGCATTGAATTTCGAGAACGTCAGCATCGACCTGCGCGGCAATATCTTGCTCGCCAACTTGCATGTCGTAGATACCACCGGTGTCGAATACATACTAGAGGAAATCCGCATCACGGATTTCGACTATGCCAATGAGCAGCCACAACATCTCTCCCTGACTGCCAGCGGCATACGCTTTCCAAATGGCATACCCCGGTTCGGTAACTCACCCAACCGCGCCCTCAATGCCTACCTCGACACTGTCATGGACGAGGACTTGCTGCCCATGACTTTTAACTACAGATATAACTATCAGCCAAATGATGACCGGCAGCTGGATACCACCTTCAGTATCGTCTTGCCGGGATCATTCAAGATCAGTTCGGACTCGGTGATAAAAAACGTGTCACTGGAGCAATTCGGCAACCACCCCGGGGCAGCCGCGAACCCGGTAACTTTTTTCATGATGATGCAGGATGCCGATATTCCGTCGGCCAATATTGCACTGCGTGACCTGGGAATGGTCGATGCTTTGATGGCGATCAACGGAGAGAATGCCGGCCTGAGTGCTGCGGATTACCGCATGCAGTTTCTTACACAAATGCAGGCCATGCTGCTATTCGCACCACAACAGCTACAGCCGCAGGCACAACGATTTCTGGCCAGCATTGCGGAATTCTTGGAAGGAGAAAGGACGCTGAAGCTGAGTATCACCCCTAAATTTGGGGGCAACATCCAGCAATTGCAGGGCGAGATTCTCGGGGCCTTCTATATTGGTAACTTCAGCCTGATCGAGGAAATCCTCAACCTCGAGATTGAAATTTTTTAACCACTGCAAGTTCATACAGCATTATCTGAGCAGACTTCTATTGCAGGTAACTTCGCAAAAATCTGCTTAATCGGCGGGCTCTATAACCAGCAATGCACCATCGGTTTCCTCCGTCAGCACGTATATCAGCCCGTCAGGGCCCTGCTGGACATCACGCACGCGCTGGTGCAGTTCACGCAACAAGGATTCCCGACGCTGTTCGCCATTCTCGTTGAAATTGATGCGCTCAATATGACCGGTGCCCGGCACGCGCGCCGTCATCAATGAACCTACAAACAGATCGTTCTCCCATTGTGGAAACTCATCACCGGTGTAAAACATCAGGCCGGAAGTAGCGATAGACGGCACCCAGAAAATTTCCGGCTGCAGCATGTCCGGTTGCCAGGGCTGTGGCGATACGCGAGTACCATCATAGTCCCGACCATAACTGACCACCGGCCAGCCATAGTTGCCACCTGGCTCAATAATATTCACTTCATCCCCGCCCTGCGGTCCATGTTCACTGGCCCACAGTTCACCCGTTAACGGATGGAAGGCGATACCTTCCATTGCACGGTGACCTATGGACCAGATCTCTGGCAGGTATCCTTCGCGGCCGACAAAGGGATTGTCGCGCGGGATCGAGCCGTCATCGTTCAGGCGCAATAGTTTGCTGATGTCACTCATGGTGTCCTGGGGTTTCTCAAAGTTGCGCCGGAACGGCGAACTCATGAATACGGTACCGTCGGGCGCAAACCGCAAGCGCGAGCCATGTCCACCGGGCGTGGGGTCCCAGGCTTCAGCAACGAAAACATCCTCGACATTTTCCAAGGAGGTCTCTTCCTCGTTTAGGCGTCCACGTGCCATGGCGGTAGTGGCGTAGTAACGGGCGCCGGCTGGCGGTTCGGCGTTTTTCACGTAGGTGAAATACACGAGGCGATTGCTGGCAAAGTCCGGATGCAGCACTACATCCATCAGGCCGCCGCCGGAGGCCACTTCGACTTTCGGGGAGCCATCGACGACGTCAGGCGTCATCTGTCCCTGACGGATCAGGCGAAAACCACCGGGTTTCTGGGCAACGAGAATATTGCCGCTTGGCAGGAAAGCCATTCCCCAGGGGTTGGTCATACCGCGGGCCACCACGGAGACCTTGATACGGGATGAGGGCGCATAGGTATCGAAATACCAAGGGCCGTCACCGAGCACGTCCTGGGCATATAGATTGAAAGAACCAAATAGGAGTAAAGCGCTGGTAATAAATGACTTAATGCGAAACACTGGAAACCTCTTGCGACTTGTTTTTATGTAATGAAAGCCTCGCATACACCAGCCTGATGTCGTTCTTCATGCGCGTCAGGCCGAACCAGAGACCGATCAGGCTGACTACCAGTCCACCTGCCAGCAGGATGATCATGCCGGCATCCCACAACGGGCGCCGGTGATACCAGAAGGCGAAGTCCAGGCTATGCAGCCCGCTGTAAAGCCAGCGCTCGATGCGGCTGTGCTTGTGAATGAGACTCAGCAACTCGCTTTTTCGCGGATCCACATATATCCAGCTCTCCTCAGGATCATCGAACTTGATACGCAATATAGGCAGGGGCAACTGGTTGCCACGCGAATAGTAATAATCGTCGTATTCGAACAACAAGTCGTATGCCGTAACATTCGCATCCTCGACGCTAGCGTCAAGTTTAGCTACCAGGCTGTCGATATCAAAGCCGTCCTGAATTCTAAATTCCCTTGCATTGACCAGCAGGCTGCCTGCTTCCAGCTGGCCGATGATGTAGTACGGCTGGTGCAGGCGATCACGCTTGCTCATGTCGACGCCGTTGCTGTTGCTGTAACTGGCCAGGTAGTAGGGTTCACCACCAATCCAGCGAAATTCCACTTCCTTGATGTCGCCGTTTACACCCTGATCTGCCGCCAAGGTTCGCCACTGGTCGGCGTCGATGGTTGGAAAGGATTCCAACTCGAGAATACCTTCCTGGAACACGCCTTCATTGACGGCCAGGCCGCGGGCATTCGTCCAGGCAAAAGGCTCCATGGACAATAGTCCGCTGAACGCCCAGGTCAGTATAAAAATACCAAACACGGTGCCCAGTATGTAGTGCCAGCGCATCATGCCCCGATACGGAATCGCCTTACGCAAGTTGAAGGGCCTCACCTTGCGCAGCTGCGTCACGCTCATAACGAGGCCGAGCAGGGCGAGTATGCAGCCGATGCCCGATGTCCACACTACGATGTTATACCACAGCGGCTGGTTTGCGCGCAGGTCAGCAAAATAGAACCAGTGTGGAATGGTCCCTAGCCAGGCGAGGATACGGCTTTGACGTGTGGTGTAGACGGTGACCTCAGCCCTCATCGGCGATACATACACTTCTGTGCCGTAGGCATCCGCCACGACGTACTGGTAGAGCGGCAATTCATTAGGCGTGGCGATAGTCCACTGATCGGGGACTGTGAGCAGGCCGGTATAGGTGAACTGGGCAACCGGAATTCCAAGGAAATCGCTGGCGATCCGTGCACCCTGCTCCGGTGTCATTGAATCCAGGAATTCACCTGTATCCGCCCAGATAAAGGTACTGGGCGCACGTACTTCAGGAAATTCATAGACAGGGCGATCGAGTAACGTACGCAGCTTCGCCTCGAACGGGGAATAGCCAAGCAGGCCGACCGCCTGCCAGGGAGATACCTTCACCTCCTCCATCACCAGCGCACTGGCACCCTCGATACGCATGGCCGGAGTTACCCGGGGCATGCCGCCGGCATAGATCATAACGAAGGCGGAAGCAAACCAGATAACAAAAAGGAAACTCAGCGGTATGCCGATATAACGATGGCTGAGAATGAGCAGGGTCTTGAATGCCCGCATGATACTCCTGGTTTCCGGTAGCTGTTTTCTGGTCACATTCTTATAAGTGTACCTAAATCCAATCACAGCATACCAATGATTAAATACCCCAAATAGACAGGGTGCATACGCAAATTGAAGAAAAGCCAAGGATATTCAGAACGGCACCCACACGATCGGCGACATGGTGGAGGTTGCGCGGGCGCGTGCTGTGGTGGTGTTATTTGTCGGCACCTAGGTAACGCTTCAGTACCCGCCGGTACCAAAGCACAAATCCGGAGATGAACATCACCGCAGGCAACAATCCCAGCACTACCCAGATATAGGGCAGACCCGGCCACGATCCGCGAAAACGACCGAAGTGAAGGTTTACCAGGAAACGCAGCCAGCCGTCCGGGCGATCAAAGTCCTCCAGGTCTTTGTCCATGGCATCGACGATATAGTCAAAGGGTTCGGGAAACGCGAAATAAATCGCCGTGACACCCCAGACCAGCATCAAAAGCAAGGTCCAGAAGCCGAGAAAGCTGTGCAACTGCCACATCAAAGAATGTGCACCGGCACGTCTGATAACCAGGCCGTCGACCCAGCGGCGCCTGCCCTGCCACCAAATGACCACACCTGTCAGCACCATCGCCAGCAAAAGCATGCCGCCGAAGGCGTTGATCCTGCGACCCAGCGTACGATCCAGCAGCAGGTCATCGTGCAGGCGGGTCACCCATTCCACCGTGCGCACCTGCCACGGGTAGGTCTCCCCCAGATCGGCCCCGGCATAATGGTCGAAGTAGCGGCTGCTCTCCTCACCGTTTCTTTCCAGTGCCACATATACAGCACTGCCCTCGCGTCGAGGGGGTACGATATTCCTTACGGTATATTCGCGGTAAACCTCCGCAACTACCGCTTCCAGCGCTATGCCGCTGAGCGCCTCACCTGCCGTGGAAGCGACCTGGTTCGGCACGAACCAGCGGTTGATCTGGGGACGCAGAACGACTGCGGAACCGGTGACGCTAATGAGGAGAATATACATACCCAGACCAATGCCGGGCCACAGGTGAACCTGGAATAGGAAGCGTCGAAAGCGTGTTGTCTGCGGGGCCTGCACCCAGCGCTGCCAGCCGTTCACAAAAAGTACCGGTCAGGGTGAAAGCAGCGATTATAGGGGGCAGTCCCGAGCCGGGACAATTTCAATGTGTGCTGGCCTGATTGGAATTTATCTTGGCCCGCAAATTTTTTTCTGCTGCCAGGGCGAGCGGACTTTCCGTATAGAACAGGGCAGAAGGGTCAATGTCATTTTCAGCAATAACTGCAAGCTGCCTATCTAGTGCAGGAAATCGTTGTTTGCCCAGGGCGATTCCCTGTTGCAACACGACCAGACTCAGAAGGAAAAGCACCAGTTTTACGACTTTGGACTTAATCACTGCAGCCTGTCCGTAATGTCGGGAAAGACAACGTAGAACATCAGCCAAGCCATGAACAGGGTCAGGCACAGGTTCAGAGTCTGACCGCACAGATACAGGACCAATGGCTTGCCGCCGTGGAACTGGGATTTGAGTTCACGGAAATTAGCGGACAGGCCAATGCTGGAGAAAGCCAAGCAGAACATCCAGCCGCGCATATCCGAGGTGAAATCCAGTGCGCCGTTTTCCACCAGCACGGTGGCAGTACTGGTGTTCAACATCTCGATGATCAGGGAAAACAGGATGCTGGCAACGAGGAAACCTAATACAAACTTTGGAAATCGCAACCAGATCTCAGAGGCTCCAACGACCTGACCCTGCGTATTGTCCACCTTCGTGGTCCAGTACACGGCAACGGCAAACGCCAGCACGCCGATAAGAATGTTCTGAATCATCTTGATCGTCGCTGCTACGTTGAGTGCGGTATCGCCGAGGAAGGCACCGGCTGCCACCACTGCACCAGTGGCATCGATAGTGCCGCCGATCCATGCGCCACCAAGCACTTCAGGCATACCCACTGCGTTGATGAAGGTAGGCAGAGCAACCATCATGATTGCAGTGAAAATCATGGACAAACCCACAGCTGTGGTGAGCTCCTCCTTGCTGGCACGGCACGCTGCCGCCGTTGCGATCGCTGCCGATACGCCGCACACCGACATATCGGCGCTGATGGTGATATTGAGAGTCTTCGAGGAAATTTTCAGGATTCTCTGTCCGAACCAGAACGTAGTGATGAGCACGACCGGCGTAACTACCCAGGAAACGAAGATGCCAGGCAAGCCGATCGCGAGCAATTTTCCGAAAAGTACCTCGGCTCCCAGTAATACCAGTCCTGTCTTGATATATAGCTCCGGCTGCAGTGCCGGCCGTACGAAACCGGGAACGCCCAGCACATTACTGAAGAGCAACCCCAGAATGATCGCCCACAACTCGTATCCCAGGCCCAGGCTGCGAAATTCGACCTGGTTGGCCAGCAGGTAAGCGAGGATGGCTGTGGCAAAGATGAATACAAAGCCCTTAAGGAATGCATCCGCACACCGCCCCATCATCAAGGCGGCGCTACCGAACAGGATGGCCAGGAAGAAAAAGAAAATAATCGCGGAAAAAAAGAAATCGACAGAGAGGGCGCTGACCGGATTCAGGCGCCAGCGGCCGGGTCGGGCACCGTTGACGGTATCTGAAAGGAAGGCGGTGAGACCATTGCCACTGTCATTGGCTTCAGACCAGGCGTTAATGCTGAAGGTCGCGTCGGTTTCTGCCGCAACGAGGCTAGCATTAACCTCACCAAAGGGCGAAATGACAAATGCGGCAAGGGCCAGGGCGATAATGATGAAACCCAGCAGGATCGCCGCTGTGTCTTCCGTCCATTTTCCCATGTAGCTCCCCCCCGGAGACGCTGGTCAGAATTCGAATTCGTCGATGTAGTAGCGCTCGAAATAAATGGCTTCCTTGTCGAGTTCGCCCACCAGGATGCTTTCGACATCGTTTTCAACACGTGTGATGTAGTTGTCGAGATCACCCTGGTTTATCGATTCAATCAAGGCATCACGCCAGACCGCCGCATGGCGGGTATTAAGCAACCGGACTTCATTGGTTTTGGCCCACTCGCTGCCTATGCGGCCACCCAGATGAAAAAGACGTTCATTGACTTCGGAGCGCCACTGCGGGTCCGCGCCCTCGAGTCGATCCATAACCTGTTTCGTCAGGTTCAACCAGCCGGGTGCAATACTATAGCCGTTATAGAAGCGCGTGATCCAAAGCAGGTAATCATCCCTGGTCTGATACATCCGGGCAATTTCATCTTCCATGAAGACCCTCTCGAAATAGTCACGCGGGTAAGCGCCTTCAGGCCATTCGATATCATCGATAGTGGCACAACCCGCCAGCAAGAACATCAAGGTGAATACTGTCAGCGCTTTTCCTGTCATGACGCTCCCGAATAACTATCAAGGGCCGCTATTCGAATAGCCGGTCTACCACGAAGCCCCCGACATCCCGGATCTGCTCGGGCGACAGGGCACCGGTAAAATTCGGCATGTTGTTGCGGCCGGTGGATACTATAGTGATTACGTCGCGGATATCAGTAATGTTGTTCAGCGGCATGGCATTATTGTGACCGCCCATACCATCCTCACCATGACAAGGCAGGCAAGTCTGCTGGAACAGGATCTCTCCCGCTGCGTAATCCGGATCACCATCGGCAAACACTACCTGCTGGCCGTCACCGGCGGTATTTGTCAGCGGCAAGGTATCTCCGGGTGTGGTTTCTTCCATCTGCCCTTCCAGGGAGAACAACCACAGGCTGTCACCTCGGGGGGAACCCTGGAAGAGATTGCCGCCAGAATAGGCCGCAATGTATTGGGTGCCGTTCCGCTCGAAGCTGATGGCAGGCGCATTCATGCCGGCGCCGGTCTGGAATTCCCAAAGCTGCATGCCCGTATCGGTGTCTAGTGCGGTCAGTCGGCCGTCACTGCGACCGACGAACAACAGGTCGCCGGCGGTGGACAGAAAGCCTGAATAGCAGGCATCGTTCCAGCGGTATTGCCACACCAGCTCGTTGGTGGTCATATCGATTGCGGCCACGATACCGGTCGTCCGGCGGCTGGAGCCACCGAAGTTGCCGCCGGTCCAGGTTTCGGTGCCGTGTTCTTCCAGAACATCGGTCTCTTCCATGAACAGGGCAACCGAGGATTCAGACGCACAGACGTACATGGTCTGGCGATTAGGGTCGTAAGCGCTCGGCGCCCAGTTGGCGCCGCCGGCCAGGCCCGGCTGTACCAGCACAGGTTCATACAGGAACGGCGTGAAGATGCGGCCCTGATTCACCAGCTCGGTACCTTCCGGCGCCACGTCGATGAACTGGGGGATGAAGGAATCACCAACCGGGTGGGGTTGGGTCGGCGCGGTATACTGCTCCGCCAGTTGCGGCACTTCTTTTTCCTCGATGCCGATCAGCGGCTCCCCAGTGACGCGGTCAAGAATGTAAACCCAGCCGGTCTTGCTGGCTTCAGCAACGGCCTTGCGGATTTCACCGTTCAGTTCCATGTCGAAAATGATGACGGGGTTGGGCGCATCGTAATCCCACAGGTCATGGTGAACCTGCTGGAAGTGCCAGCGGTATTCACCTGTATGAACATCCACCGCCACCATGGAGGTGGAGAACAGGTTGTCGCCCGGGCGAATCTTGCCGTTCATGTCGGGACCGGGGTTGCCGGTTGAGAAATAGATAAGGCCCAGTTCGGGATCCAGTGCCGGGGTCTGCCAGACAGTACCGCCACCGTAGCGCCAGACGTCGTTGTCCTGCGGCCAAGTGTCATGGCCGAACTCACCGGGGCCCGGAATGGTCCAAAAGGTCCAGACCTCCTCGCCGGTGGCTGCATCGAAGGCCTGCACCAGACCGCGGACCCCCTTTTCGGCACCCGAGTAGCCGGTGATCACAAGGCCATCATAATAAAGAGGAGCGCTCGTGATACTGTAACCGTCTTCCCAGCGCATCCCGCCCTTCGCCTCCCAGGCGACCTCCCCGGTTTCCTGGTCCAGTGCCACGAGTTTCGCATCGAGCTGGCCGACGAAAACCTTGCCGTCGCCGATGGCGACACCGCGGTTATCCCAGCCGCAACACACTTGCTGACCCATTCCTTCCGGGAAAACCGATACGTAATCCCACTTGATCTCGCCGCTGTCGAAATCGACGGCAAAGACATCGGAATCCCCGGTGCTCATGTACAAAACGCCATCCTGGTAAATAGGCGTCCCTTCCGCTGAATGCTTGGTATCCATGCCGGAGCCGTTCAGATGGGCACGCCAAACCGCCTTGAGGTTGACCACGTTGTCCCGATTGATCTGGTTGAGGGGAGCAAAACGCTGGTTGCTAAAGGAACCACCGTTTGTTGGCCAGGCCTGCCTCTGGGGCAGTGCCATCGGGTCGCTGTTCAGCGGACTGCCCTGCTGTGCGGCAGTTTGGGCCGCGGCCGGTGCGGCCGCCTGTGTCGTGGCGACTGGTGTTTCTTTAGATTCTTCTTGGCTACAGGCTGCCAGCAGCAATGCCAGCCCGGCAAGCGTTACGCGAATTCTATACATAGATTTTACCCCAGTATCCGACGTCTACGCCGGTGTGTTCATAGTAAAAGAGTGATTATATAAAGTGACCGGGACTTTTTTCCATAAACTCAGGAATATCAAGCGACGCGGAACCTCCGTCGCAGGTAGCGCAGACCAAGGAAAATGAAGGGCCAGACCACGGCACTGGTCAGGGCTGAAATCATGAAGATCAGGTTGGGGGCCGTATTCTGGTTGTTGGCGGTCAGTACCCAGAAGGACAGCAACTGGTGCATGCCCACCAGGATCAGGATTGTGCTGCTCTGCTGGATGGCGGTGAACATTCGCATACGCCGGTACAGGCTCAGTGCCAGGTAGGCTACCAATGCCAGGGCCAGGGCATTGAGACCCAGGAGCGAGCCTTCCAGGACATCGAGGAAGAAGCCCGCGATCCAGGCGATGAAGAGGCCAACCCGGTCAGGCAGGGCCATGACCCAGTAGATCACCACCAATGCGACCCACTCGGGGCGGTAGGATTCCAGCCATTGTGGTAATGGGAAGACGGTGAACAAGGCTGCCACAGCAAAGGTGCCAAAGATGATCCAGCCGCCGTGGTGTTTGCTGATCTTGACGGCCATTAATTGGCATCCTCCCTGAACATCAGCAACACGTTCCGGCTGCGGTCGAGCTGCGCTGTGGGCTCTACGATGACCGTGGCAAACGGTTCACCCGGGTCATGCACTACACTGGAGACAACCCCAACGGGGTAACCGGCCGGGAAACGTCCTCCGAAACCGGAGGTGACCAAGACATCGCCGGTGACGATATCGAAAGTGTCCGAAATATTGTTCAGGGCCAATCGGTGCAGGCTGTCCTGGGTACCCGATGCGATGGCACGGTTGCCGTTCCGATTGACCTGCACCGGCGTCGAATGCTGCGGATCGGTGATCAGCAGGACCCAGCTGGAGAAGGGTTCCACCTCGACCACCTGTCCGAGCAAGCCAAAGGCATCGAGCACGGGCTGGCCGATGTAAACGCCTTCCGTGGAACCGGCATTGATCAGCACCCGCTTGATGAAGGGATCGGGTGACTCGCCGGTGACCTGTGCAAGAACGCCGCGCTCATCGACGATACTGGACGCATTGAGCAGCTCATTCAGCCTGTCATTTTCCGCTTCCAGATGCTCCAGTTTTTGCAGGCGATACTGCTGTGTCAGCAGTTGCTCCTTCAAACGCTGGTTTTCCCCTATAAGGTAACTGCGGCTTTGCAGGTTGTTATTCACTGAATCGGAAATAGACCGCGGCGTATCAGCCAGCCAGTGCAGCGGCGTGATGAGGTAAGAGGCGTAGAAACGAACCTGGTCCAGGTAGTTGAAGCGACTGTCCGCCAGCATCATTATCATGGACAACAACGCAAGACCTAGCAAACGGTAGCCTTGTGAAGTGCTTTGAATGAATAAGGACTTAATTGCTTTCTACCTGTGCCGGGTGGAATAGCGACTTGACTGGGAAAAAGGATTACTAAACTTTTCCGGTTCGCTGTCCTTCAAATTTTAGTCACTGAGCAGATCGAGATCGTGCGCATCCATCAACTCCATCGCCTTGCCGCCACCGCGTGCGACACAAGTCAAGGGATCATCGGCAACGATAACCGGCAAGCCGGTCTCCTCACTGAGTAGCTTGTCCAAGTCGCGCAGCAAGGCTCCGCCGCCGGTCAGTACGAGGCCGCTCTCGGCGATGTCCGAGGCAAGCTCTGGCGGTGACTGTTCGAGGGCGCTCCTCACTGCCTGAACAATGGATGACAGCGGCTCCTGCAGGGCTTCGAGAATTTCGTCGCTGTTGAGAGTGAAGCTGCGTGGGACGCCTTCCGCCAAGTTGCGACCTCGCACATCGATCTCGCGGATTTCCGGGCTGTGGAAGGCACAACCGATTTCCTTTTTGATGCGTTCAGCGGTGGCGTCACCGATCAGGCTACCGTAGTTGCGGCGCACATAGGTGGTAATGGCCTCGTCGAAACGGTCACCTCCAATACGCACAGATTCGGAATATACGACTCCGTTCAGGGAGATGATGGCAATCTCGGTGGTACCGCCACCGATATCGACAACCATGGAGCCGCTCGCCTGCTCTACTGGCAGACCGGCACCGATGGCGGCTGCCATGGGTTCCTCGATAAGACGCACTTCGCGCGCACCGGCACTGATGACCGATTCGCGAATGGCACGGCGTTCCACCTGCGTGGATTTGCACGGTACGCAAACTAGGACCCTGGGGCTTGGACGTATAAAGGAATTCTCATGCACCTTGTGGATGAAGTGCTGCAGCATTTTTTCTGTCACTTGGAAATCAGCGATGACACCGTCCTTAAGGGGACGGATCGCAGTGATGTTGCCGGGTGTACGGCCCAGCATGCGCTTGGCGTCAGCGCCGACGGCGGTAACGGTCTTCTGGCCGTTGTGAATGCGGATGGAAACAACTGAGGGTTCGTTCAGGACTATGCCCTGGTCACGGACGTATATAAGGGTGTTGGCAGTTCCAAGGTCGATCGACAGATCGTTGGAAAACATGCCACGTAACTTCTTCAACATGGGATTCGGGTAGCCTTAAAAATTAGAGTTCGGGGTTGGCCCACAGGGTCATTGCTATCTTAATTATTGACGTTGTTATTGAGCGCCGTTATCGGTGTAGTTATTGGGAGTGTTAATCCAGTATAATTACATGCCTCAGCTCGGGCAACTCTAGCAATCACAACAACTTAGAGCAAGAATTAAATCTGGATTATCAGATTTAAGCCACTATTTTAGCCCGAATTTGTACCTATTGGATATGGAGTGATAGATGCCTATCGAGCTTGCCCACGTGCAAAACATAGCCCACCTGGCCCGCCTGCACCTGAACGATTCCGAAAAGCAGGAAGCGGCCAAAAGCATGTCCAATATCCTCAACCTCATTGACCAGATGCAGTCGGTGGACACCGCCAAAGTCGAGCCGCTGGCCCATGCCTTCGACTCGGTGCAGCGCCTGCGCGAGGACGTGGTCACTGAGAGCGACCGCCGGAACGAACTGCAGAGTATCGCTCCGGAAACCGAGGACGGCCTGTTCCTAGTCCCTAAGGTGATCGAGTAACTCCAGCATCTCACCCTATTAGCTTTTTATACCTACAGTTCATGAATATTCGCATTTTGACCGTATGCGACGGTACCGCCAACAATGATTGATTTAGGCCTTGCACAGATTTCCCGCGCACTTGCCGACGGCAAGGTCTCAAGCACCGAGCTGACGCAGGACTACCTCAAGCGCATTGCCGCCGAAAACAGCGATCTCAATGCGTATATCACTGTGTGCGAAGAGCTTGCCCTGTCACAGGCTAGAGTGGCGGACGCTAGACGCAGCAAGGGTGACGCTGTCGCTTTCACTGGCATCCCCATCGCCCACAAGGACCTGTTTTGTACGAAGGGTATTCGCACGTCTTGCGGGTCGAGGATGCTCGATAACTTCATCGCGCCTTACGATGCCACCGTTGTCGAACGTTTCAATGCTGCGGGCGCCGTGACGCTTGGCAAGACCAACATGGACGAATTTGCCATGGGCTCTTCCAATGAAACCAGTTTTTACGGCCCTGTCAAAAATCCATGGGACCGTGCGCGCGTACCCGGCGGTTCATCAGGTGGCTCTGCTGCTGCCGTAGCAGCACGACTGGCCGCCGGTGCCACAGCAACCGATACCGGCGGCTCCATCCGCCAGCCGGCATCCTTCACTAATATAACCGGCCTGAAGCCGACTTACGGCCGCGTGTCCCGCTGGGGCATGGTGGCTTTCGCCTCGAGCCTTGACCAAGCCGGAACCATGACACAGTCTGCCGAAGATGCGGCACTCATGCTCAACGTGATGGCCGGACTTGATATGCGTGACTCCACCAGCAGTGATGTTCCGGTCGAGGATTACACCGCGTCCCTAGACAAGCCACTTGATGGACTGAGGATCGGCATACCTGTGCAGCATTTTTCCGAGGGCCTTGAACCAGCCGTTGAACAGGCCATTCGAGATGCAATCGCCGAGTATGAAAAAATGGGCGCCACCGTCAAGGAAGTGAGCCTAGACAACAGCCACCTCTCGGTCTCCGCCTACTATGTCATCGCACCGGCTGAGGCTTCTGCGAACTTATCCCGCTACGATGGCGTGCGCTACGGTTACCGCTGTGCCAACCCGGCAGATCTTGAAGACATGTACAAGCGCTCTCGAAGCGAGGGTTTCGGCGCGGAAGTGAAACGAAGAATCATGGTCGGCACCTATGCACTGTCCGCCGGTTACTACGACGCCTACTACATTAAGGCGCAGAAGATCCGCCGACTGATCAAGAACGATTTCCAGCGAGCATTCGACGAGGTAGATGTAATCATGGGCCCTACCTCGCCACACACGTCCTTTCCTATCGGTTCGAAAAACGATGATCCTGTGAAGATGTACCTCGAAGATATCTACACGATCGCGGTCAACCTGGCGGGATTGCCCGGCATTTCAATTCCGGCCGGCATGGTGAACAACTTGCCCGTGGGGCTGCAGATCGTCGGCCGCGATTTTGCGGAGGCGCAGTTGCTCAACGTCGCGCACAAGTTCCAGCAGACCACCGACTGGCACACGCTGGCGCCGGGCAAATAATCCAGCAGGATCACGATATGGAATGGGAAACAGTCATTGGCCTTGAAGTACACGTGCAGTTGTCCACAGCCTCCAAGCTTTTTTCCGGCACCAGCACCGCGTTCGGTGCCTCTCCCAACACCCAGGCCAGCATTTACGACCTGGCAATGCCCGGCACTCTGCCCGTTCTTAACAAGGAAGCGCTGAAGATGGCGGTGAAGTTCGGCCTGGCAATCGATGCCGAGATCGGCCGAATATCCATCTTTGACCGCAAAAACTATTTCTATCCCGACCTGCCCAAGGGCTACCAGACCTCGCAGCTCGATCACCCTATTGTGGGCAAGGGCAAATTGGTCATTGACCTGGAAGACGGCACACAGAAGACCATCGGTGTCACCCGCGCGCACATGGAGGAAGATGCCGGCAAATCGTTACACGAGGATTTCCACGGCAAGTCCGGCATCGACCTGAACCGGGCCGGCACCCCATTGCTAGAGATCGTTTCAGAACCAGACCTGCGCAGTGCTAAAGAAGCCGTCGCGTACCTGAAAAAACTTCACTCCATAATTATCTACCTCGGCATTTCCGACGGCGACATGTCGCAGGGTTCCATGCGCTGCGACGCCAACGTATCGATTCGCCCGAAAGGCACAACCGAATATGGCACGCGCACCGAGTTGAAGAACATCAACTCGTTTCGTTTCGTAGAAAAGGCCATCAATATCGAAGTGGAGCGCCAGATTGATATCATTGAGGACGGCGGCAGGATCACCCAGGAAACCCGGTTGTATGATTCGGACAGGAACGAGACTCGCTCCATGCGCAGCAAGGAAGTGGCCAATGATTACCGCTACTTCCCGGAACCCGATCTCCTGCCGGTAGTTATCGACGATGCCTTTATCGAAACGGTGCGCCTGACCCTGCCAGAACTGCCGGATGTGAAGAAAGCCCGCTTCCAGGAACAGTATGGCCTGAGCGAATACGACGCTGTAGTGCTGTCGAGTGATCTGGCCACTGCCAATTATTTCGAAGACGTCGCCGCCGCCAGCGGAGATCCCAAGCTCAGCGCCAACTGGGTGATGGGCGACCTGCAGGCGGTAATGAATACCAAAGAACTGGCGATTACGAAAAGTCCCGTCAGCGCCGCGGCCTTAGCCGGCCTTATCGCCCGCATCAAGGATGACACCATCTCCTCAAAGATCGCCAAGACGGTGTTCGAGGCCATGGTAGCAGGCGAAGGCGATGCCGACAGCATCATCGCAAGCCGTGGTCTGAAGCAGGTCACCGATACCGGCGCCATCGAGAAGCTCGTCGATGACGTCATCGCCGGCAACCCAGCCCAGGTGCAGCAATTCAAGGAAGGCAAGGAACAGGTGATCGGCTTCTTCGTCGGCCAGGTCATGAAGGCATCTCAGGGCAAAGCCAACCCCGGCCAGGTCAACAAGATGCTCAAGGAAAAACTAAGCAAATAAACTCGTTTAAGGAACCACAGCCCATCATGAAATCAGAAAAGAAAACCGGCGCCGACAGGGCTCAACCATCCGTCACCAACGAATGGTGGAGCGATGAACGGGTGAGAACCTACCTGGACCTGGAAACGGCTGGCGACGAGGCCACGGATTTTCACGTTCTGCAGAAGGCCTACCGCGGCATGGTGCCGGATGCCTTCGGTCGTTTTATCGGTTTTTTTGTCGAGGCGGGCAGAAACCTGAATGAGACCAACAAATACGGCGAAACCATCCTTTCGATCGTCTCGCAACACCGTAATTCCAAGGAATACGCCTACATCCTGAAGAAAGCCGGCGCGAAGTAATCAGCGCCGGGGCCGTCCGCGGCCGCCACCACCGCCTTTACCGCCGTGACTCTTGCTCTCGGCCTTGAATTTCGAGGCTCTTGAAAATGGCGGGGGGGTCGCAAGCAATGCTTCGGGTGGATGCTCACAGGACAGTTTCATGCCAATGGTCATCTCGATTTCCGGCAGCAGAAAAGCTTCATCCTCGCAGGCGAAGCTGATTGATGTTCCCAGGGCGCCTGCGCGGCCAGTCCGGCCGATGCGGTGAACATAGTCCTCCGCTTCTTCCGGCAGGTTGAAATTCACCACGTGGGTGATATCGTCGATATGCAGGCCGCGGCCGGCCACGTCTGTGGCGACGAGTACCTGAATAGTGTCGTTCTTGAACTCTTCCAGAGTTCTAACGCGCTTGGGCTGTGAAATTTCTCCCGACAACAGGCCAACACTCACCTCGTTACGATGCAGGTTGTCGGCAAGGCGCCGGGCCTGGTCGCGCCGGTTGGTGAACACAATCACCCGCTCACCCTCGTCGCTCTGAATCAGGTTGTACAGCAGGTTGTACTTCTGGTCAGTGGTGACCAGGTATACCTTCTGATCGACGTTGTCGGTGGTCAGACGCTGAGCCTCGACCTCGATTCGAATCGGATCGACCGCCCAGCGTTCGGCAAGCTCGAGGATGTCGTTGGTGAACGTCGCGCTGAACAGCATAGTCTGGCGATATTCTTTCTTCGGAGTGGCGGAAATGATCTGTCGCACCTGGGGAATGAAGCCCATGTCGAGCATTCGGTCAGCCTCATCGATGACCATGAGCTCGACCATGCTCAGGTCGATGTTGCGCTGGCGCACGAAGTCCAGCAGGCGACCCGGCGTGGCCGCGACGATATCGACGACTTCGTTTTCGAGTGCTGTCTGCTGTTTCTGGTAATCAATACCACCCACGAGCGTGGCGATCTTCAGGTCAGTATACTTGCACAGGGCCTGGGCGTCCTTGGCGATCTGCATGACCAGCTCGCGGGTCGGCGCGATTACCAGGGCCCTAGGCTCTCCGAGGAAACGCTCACTATCGTAGGGGTTTTTCAGCAGGTCGTTGATGATCGTGGCGAGAAAGGCGGCCGTCTTCCCGGTGCCGGTCTGCGCCTTGCCAGTTACGTCATGGCCTTCCAGAGTGTAGCGCAGGCTAAGGGCCTGGATGGGCGTACAAAATTCAAATCCCAGGTCATCCACTGCCTTAAGAAACGGTTCCGGGAGATCGAAGTCATTGAATCTTACTTTATTTCCACTCTCTTCCGGACTATCCCCCTGCGCCTGCTCTTTCTCGCTATTTTTAGGGGGCGGTGACTCAGGATTGTCGGCACGGTTTTCAGTCTTTACCGTTTCTCTATCGGACTGCATTCAGTATTTTTCTTTATAATTCAGAATATTGGGGGCGTACTATAACGAAAAGACGGAATCGTTGAAATGAAATTCTGTGAACAATGCCATCAAACCTGTCCGGATCATGCTCGTTTTTGCATGATTTGCGGAAATGCGCTGATCAGCGCCCCGCCGGAGCGCGGTGCCGAAGGGGTACGCAACACCCGTGGCTGGCAGGTGTTCTGGCTTACCCTGGGCGGCAGCCTCGTCCTGTCCTGGCTGTTGGTTGCAGTACTGCACTTGCCGATATTCATCATCGGCGCCTTCCTGCCACTACTGTGGTATTTCCGCAATTAACCCAATTGATCAGTTGCGGCAACGGTAAATGGTAAACATCTGTTCGCCATCATTGATGCGTGACGTTGGCACGATAGCGTCACCTCGATCTGCTGCACGGTTGCGAGCAAGGGTGTGCAGTTCCAGGGACACCTTGTCCGCATCACGATCCAATATGACCTTGTCAGGTACGGAAACCGTCGTAGTGCCAGTACGTTCGCAATTCTCCACTTCGGACGCGGTCAGCACCGCGACGTTTTCACCGGCCGCAGTCAGTTTCACCCAGGTGCAGGAGGTGAGCAGCGACAGGGTTATAACCGGCAGGATTTTCAAAAGGGATTGCATGATTTTCTCTCTCTAATTGTAGGGATCAATCCCTGTTGAATTTGACGTTGATCTCCATACTAACCAGATCCTCTGCCATGTTCAGGTACTGGTCGAGGCCGAAATCGGTGCGGTTGAAACTGCCTGTGGCCAGCATGCCGATACTCGATCCTTCCAGTTTGCCATCCGATCCGCCAAAGAACTGCACATGCAGGGTCCATGGTCGGGTGATGCCCATGAAATTCAGTTCACCGTGAAAATCTGCAGTGGTATCACCGGTGACGTCGACACGGTTAGTGTTAAAGGTGGACTCCGGATACAGCTGGGCATTGAACCAGGCGCTTGAGTTGACCAGAGTCTCCACCACGTCGCCATCCGCCATGTCGAGGCTGCCCATCTGTACGCTGGCAGTCAGCCGGGAATTCGACAGGTCAGCGAAATCCATCACCAGGGTGGCCTCGTAATTGTCGAAGCGGCCGACCAGGTTTAGATACTGCTGCTGCATGACCCTGAACAGCACGCTGCCGTACTGGCGTGTCAGGGTGTAGGAACCGGTTTTGTCTTCGGCGCCACTGCTGGAAAGCGGCAGCAGGACCAGGATGAAGAGAGTCGTGGAAATGATACTTCTGAAAAGTCTGCCCATGATGCTGCGAGTAACTCCTTGCAATTTGACCGGTAACGGGTGGCCAATTCTCACAGGCTGGCGGAAACAGGTCAAATAGTGACCCCCGGTAGCATGTGATAAGGGACAGACAAAAAACGACAGCCTGCCCGGTTTTCCGTTTTACTTGATAAGAATCTGCTTGCGTGCCGGCCGGACATCCCCCTTCGGGATAGCCGGGGTAAGCACGCCGTTATCGAAATTCGCCTTGGTTTTGCACACATCGATATCCTTGCCGAGATTGAAGCTGTGCGCATACTTGCCGTAGCGTCATTTCTGGCGAATGATGTGGCCTGCTTTTTTCCTCTATGCCTCCTCCTCGTGCTCGGCAGCGATGGTCAGCACATTGTTGTCTACGGAAATATCGTTTTCTTCCTTTTCAGGCCAAGAAAGCCTGAATATGTTATCGGTTTCCTTGATGGATTTAAACTAATGATTCTTTGAAGAAACTATTGTTAAAAAACTGTCCAGCGCACCCAGACCTGAACGTTTCGGGATATAGATTTATGATTTTCCTTTGTTATTCCTGATTAAGGTTCCAGAGAAAGATTACGCCTCCGTTGGCAGGAAATTTCGTGCGATGCAAGCCTGATTCAATTGTCCTAGACATCCGAACAGGCGTTTAGTTGATACAGATCAAATTGGGCGCCCGCCTTCAGCCGCAGCAGGGACAGGCGGAGTTTTTCTTCAGTTTCATTTCGCGAAACTGCAGAATCTGGGCATCAAAGAACAACAGGCGCCCGGTCAGAGTACTGCCGATGCCTGTGATAATCTTGATGGCTTCCAACGCCTGAAGCGTGCCGATGATACCGACCAGCGGCGCTAGGACGCCGCTTTCGGAACAGCTGAGCTGCATGTCATCACCGTCCTGATACAGGCACTGGTAACAGGGATTGTCCGGACCGCGAGCATCAAAGACGCTGACCTGCCCTTCCAGGCGAATGGCGGCGCCGGATACCAATGGTACCTGGCGTTTCACGGCCGCGGCATTAATGGCAAAACGCGTGGAGAAATTGTCAGTGCAGTCGAGGATCACATCGGCGCCCTTCACCGCCTCCTCCAGGGCCTCACCTTCCAGGCGCTTATCGAGCGTGGTGACCCTTATGGTGTCATTGAGCCGCGCTATCGCTTCTGCCGCGGACGCTACCTTGCTCATGCCGATGTTGTCGGTGCCGTGGGCAATCTGGCGCTGCAGGTTACTGAGATCCACGGTGTCGTCATCGGCCAGTACCAGTTGACCGACGCCACTGCTGGCCAGGTACATGGCTGCGGGACACCCAAGCCCGCCCATGCCGATAACCAGCACGGTGGCATCCAGCAGTGCTTTCTGCCCGGCCACGTCCATCTGAGGCAGCATGAGATGGCGGGAATATCTCAGGAGTTGTTCATCATTCATGGTCAATGCGGTACTTTTCCTTCGGTCACGCGGTCATGGCCCGCAAGATCCTGGTGGGTTATTACATCAGTGAAACCTGCGGCGGCAAAAATTTCCCTGACGACCGATCCCTGGTCATATCCATGCTCCAGCATCAGTCTACCTCCCGGCACCAAGTGCTCCGGACTGTCCAGCACGATACGGCGGACATCGGCCAGGCCATTGTTAGCCGAGACTAGCGCATGTACCGGTTCAAAGCGAACGTCACCTTCGGCCAGGTGAGGATCACCTTCGGCGATGTATGGCGGATTGCTGACGATGGCGTCAAAGGTCATGCCTGCCACAGGAGCCAGCCATTCACCAGTCACGAAGGTGACGTTACGGAGTTCAAGACGACCGGCGTTATCCTTTGCCAGGCTGACAGCCTCTTTCGATGAATCCGTCGCCACGATCTGCCACTGCGGATGCTCCGATGCCAGCGCCAGCGCGATGGCGCCGGAGCCGGTTCCTAGGTCCGCAACGATTGCTGAGTCATTGCCCTCAAGCGCATTCAGCGCCGTCTGTACGAGCAATTCGGTTTCCGGGCGCGGGATGAGGACATGGTCGTTGATCTTCAACTCAAGACCCCAGAATTCCTTCCGATGCACAAGGTAAGCAATTGGCTCGCCATCCTTGCGCCGCCTCAGCAGGTCCAGGTACATATGCTGTTCAGGCAGGCTCGGCACGTAGTCCGGCCATGTATACAGCCAGGTACGGGTATTTTTCAGCGCCATGGCAAGGAGAATCTCTGCATCCAGGCGAGCACTGTCACTCCCAGTCAGTGAATTCTCACCCTCTGTTATCAGCTGTTTGATGATGGCCATGGAAAATTATCGGCGCTCAACTCGCCATGTCGGCCAACTGGTCGGCCTGGTGTTCGGTTATCAACGCCTGGATGATCTCACCAATGTTACCTGCCATCACGTCGGCCAGCTTGTTCAGCTTCAGGTTGATGCGATGGTCGGTGATGCGACCATCGGGGTAATTGTAGGTACGGATCTTTTCAGAACGGTCGCCACTGCCGACAAGGTCACGGCGGGTGTCTGACTGTTCCTTGTGCCGCTCGGCTTCAGCAGCTGCCTGCAACTTGGCCTGCAACAGGGACATGGCACGAGCCCGATTCTTGTGTTGTGAGCGCTCGTCCTGGCATTCGACGACAATACCGGTAGGAATGTGGGTAAGGCGAATTGCGGAATCTGTCTTGTTGACATGCTGGCCGCCAGCGCCACTGGCGCGAAAGGTGTCCACCCGTAAATCATTCTTGCTGATTTCGATCTGCTCAAGATCATCCACCTCCGGCATGACGGCCACTGTACATGCCGACGTATGCACCCTCCCCTGGGTTTCGGTTTCAGGTACACGTTGCACGCGGTGGGCGCCAGATTCGAACTTGAGCTGGCAGTAGACATTTTTGCCTTCGACCCTGGCGATGATTTCCTTATAGCCTCCGTGCTCGCCCTGCCGCTCGCTCATCACCTCGACATGCCACCCCTGGGTCTCGGCGTAGCGGGAATACATGCGAAACAGATCGCCGGAAAAGATCGCAGCCTCGTCGCCACCCGTGCCGGCGCGTATTTCCAGGAACACGTTGCACTCGTCCTTGGGATCCTTTGGCAGGAGCAGTTTTTGCAATTCCGTATCGAGCATTTCCAGCTGCGATTGTGCGGTAAATACCTCCTCTTCAGCCATCTGCCTCACTTCAGGGTCGCTGTCCTTCTGCAGGATCCGGGCTTCCTCGAGTTCCGTCTGTTTCTGCGTAAAACGGCTGAAGCACTGCACAACCGGCTCCAGTTCCGCGTATTCCTTGGAGTAGATTCGGAATTTATCCTGGTCAGCAATTACACCGGCGTCACTGAGCAGCGCCTCGAGCTCCTCGTAGCGGTCTTTCAGGTGCTCCAGCTTGTTGATAACGGATGGGTTCATCTTGTGTGCTGCTTTCCTGCGTTGGCGGGGTATCGGCCCAGTTAAGGCTGGCTGTATTTTTCGTCTTCGGGATCGAAGGTGCTGACTTCTTCATTGCTCGCTTCGAGCTCGAACAATTCTTCGGCTAGCTGGATCAGTTCGCTGCGACCGTCCGCACTGGCTTTTTTCATCTGCACGCTGGGCGCGTGGATCAGTTTGCTGGTCAGCAGGCGTGCCAGGCTAGCCAGTACCTTGTCCGGAGATTCGCCTTTCTCGAGTAGTTTCAGCGCCTTCTCCAGCTCCGTGTCGCGGATGTGTTCGGCCTTCTGGCGGAAATTCTTCAGCGTGGAAACGATGCCAAGTGTGCGCAGCTTTTCCTCGTAGTTGACCACACCTGCCTCGATGATTTTCTCCGCTTCCCGGGCCGCCTCCTGGCGACTCTGCATATTGGAATCGATGACCTGGGCAAGATCGTCGATACTGTACAGATAAATGTCATCCAGTTCGGCCACCTCAGGTTCGATGTCCCGAGGTACAGCCAGGTCCACCATGAAGATCGGCTTGTGCTTGCGCGCCTTCAGCGCGCTTTCGACGGCGCCCTTGCCCAGGATCGGCAACTGGCTGGCAGTGGAACTGACCACGATGTCCGCCTTTTCCAGTTGCTCGGGCAAGTCGGCGAACAATACTTCACTGACGCCATATTTTTCCTTAAGTTCAAGTGCACGCTCCAGCGTGCGGTTGGCCACTGCCACGTGAGCAACTCCAGCACGACGCAGGTGCTGGATAACCAGTTCTATGGTGCGTCCGGCCCCGATCATGAGTGCGTTGACCTCCGTCAGGTCACTGAAGATATGCTCGGCCAGGGTGACCGCGGCGAATGCCACCGAAACCGGGTTCTCGCCGATGGCGGTATCGGTACGCACCTGCTTGGCGACAGCAAAGGTCTCCTCGAACAGGCGACTCAGGTTGTTGCCAACAGTGCCGGCCTCCCGGGCAACGGCGTAGGCGGATTTGAGCTGGCCGAGGATCTGCGGTTCGCCGAGCACCATGGAGTCAAGACCGCTGGCCACTTTCATGGCGTGAGTAACGGAATCTGTGCCTTCGAAACTGTACAGGCAATCCTTCAGTTGTGAGTCCTGCAGGTTATGGTAAGTCGCGAGCCACTGCTGTACTTTCGCCATCACCTGGTCACCGCTTTGGCTGGCGGCAGGACCTTCACCAGGCTCACAGTACAACTCAGTCCGATTGCAGGTGGAGACGATCACGATTTCATCGAGGCCGATGTCCGCACAGGCCTGCCGCAGGGCGTCATGCATTTTTTCCGGGGCGAACGCCACCTTCTCACGCACGTCGACGCTGGCAGTGTTGTGATTTACGCCCAGGAGGAAGGTCGCCATAAGAAGGTCTGCAAGTCACCGGCAGCCGCCAGAAACGGCCGGATGGTGTGGGTTATTCAGATTCCCCGTGATAAATATTCTATTTTACTCAATAGTCCCTGTTGTGCCTATTTATTGCGCGGCAAGGGCCCGATCCCGGACCCTTTGGGGAACGAAACACCGGGGTTGAAGGTCTTACAGTATAATTTCCCGGTACCGGCCCATCATTGGGATATTCCCGACGTTCTGGCTATACTTAAGCTCCTTTGATCAGACTGATGCCCTTATGATCAGGTTCGCCTCATTAATTCGCATGTCTGCTGCCAGCAAGCGCAGCAGGCATGCCTCCTCGTTGCTCGCCCTGCTGTTCACCAGCCTGCTAACGGCCTGCGCCACGGTAGACGAACGAAAAGTCGAAGAAGAAAGGATGGAGAGCTTGGTTGACGCTGCCGAGACCACGCCCCCGGTCCTGCCACCGCCCGAGGAGATCGAGTATGGCAGTTTCTCCGAAGACGTCCTGACCCGCGTCATCATCGCAGAAATGGCAGGCCAGCGCGGTTACAATCAGAAAGCCCTTGCTGATTACCTAGAACTGGCGCGGGAAACCAATGACATCAACATCATCAAACGCGCTTCGCGCATCGCCTCCTTCATGCGCGATGTCCAGGCTGCCATCGAAATGGGTAACATGTGGCTGGCCAGGGAACCCGATTCCCAGGAAGCTCTGCGGACCCTGGCATTCCAGATGGTTACCCTGGGTCGTTACCAGGAAGCGCTTAATCACATGGAAAGGCTGCTTGACCTTGGCGCGAGCATCGACTTCCGCCTGATCACCAACCGCACCGCGGTAGACGACAATGTCACCCTCTACCTTGATCCCCTGATCGCCGACTTCAATGAACTACGCGCGAAATATCCGCAGGACCAGTCCATACGTCTGGCACTCGCGCATCTTTACCAGCAAAACGACCAGGTGACCCAGGCCTATGCGTTGGTGAGTGAACTCGCCGTTGAAATGGATGACGCTTCGGAAGTGGTCATTCTGGAAGTGGAACTGTTAGAGCAGATGGGCCAGGCCGAGCAGGCTCGTCGCCGGTTGCAGCAGTCATTGCGCAGCAATGAAAACAACAAGCAACTGCGCTTTCAGTATGCGCGCAAGCTGGTCGACGAAGAGAATTACAGTGAAGCCCGCGACCAGTTCAAGATAATCGTGGAACAGAATCCCGACGACTTCGACATGCTGTACTCACTGGCCCTGATCAGCATGGAAATCAACATGCTCAGTGATGCCAGGATCTATTTCCAGCGCATGGTGGAAAACGCGCAACGCCTCGATGACGCCCATTACTACCTGGGTTACATCAGTATGCAGGAAAACAAGAATACTGAAGCGATCCAGCACTTCTTTAACGTCAACAGCGGCAGCAACTTCCTGCAATCGCAGCGCAGTCTGACCGAACTGATGGTCAAGGCGGGCCGCTACGATGAAATGAAGTCACGGTTGCAAAACATCAGGTTCCGCAATCCTGACTACAACATTGCCTTATTGTCGATGGAAGCCAACGTGCTGATGGACCAGGGCTACCTGGACAAATCCGGGATCGTGCTGAACAGTGCCGTGGGCGCCTTCCCCAACAATATCCAACTGCTTTTCCTGCGTTCGGTGTACAACCAGGAAATCAACGATCTCGTCCTGATGGAAACCGATCTGCGCAAGATCATCCAGCTCAATCCCAACAACCCGGTAGCATACAACAGTCTTGGTTACATCCTGGCCGACCGGACCGACCGCTACGACGAGGCCTATGAACTCATCCTCAGGGCGTTCGAACTGGCACCCAACGACCCCGCCATCATCGACAGCCTGGGTTGGGTGCAGTATCGACTCGGTATGTACCAGGAAGCGCGTGACAATCTCGACAAGGCTTATGAACTCTTTCCGGACCATGAGGTGGCAGCCCATCTGGGCGAAGTGCTCTGGGTGCTAGGTGAAAAATCCAAGGCCCGCAGCGTGTGGCGCAAGGCCCTGGAGAACCAACCCGACAGTGAACATATCCGCAGCACCATGGAGCGGCTCACTTCTGCTCCCGCCATCTGATTTCCGCCCGGCCCGAACCTGCCTGATCCTGGTACTCGCCCTGTGCCTGGGGGCCTGTGCCACTTCACCCCGTCACGATCTCGTGGCAGATGCCGCCTATCAGCAGCAACTGCTGCGAATGGAATACTGGTACCTGCGCGGTCGCCTAAATATAAGAAGCAATAACGACTCCGATACAATCAATATCAACTGGCTGCAGGATACCGGTGCTTTTGAAATCAACCTCAGCGGCACCCTCGGCCTGGGCGCCGTGCGTATCACCGGGGATACCGGTGGCGTCATGATCGAAAAGGCCGGGGAAGAGCCGTTCACGGCGCCAAGCCTTGAAGCCATCGGCACGAACATACTCGGGTATGCTTTCCCGGCCATTGAACTGCTCTATTGGATTCGCGGATTGCCGGCCCCGGGCCGCATTGCCGATGTCAACTACAGTGAATCCGGACTGGTGGCGACGATTTCACAGCCGGATGCCACCGGCAAGCGCTGGGAATTGCAATTTGACCGTTTCGATAATATCGCCGGCCATATACTGCCCAGACGCATAAGTCTCGAACAGTCGCCATACCGCCTAACCTTACTGGTCAGTGACTGGGAGCTCGATGCCGGGGACGCCGGATGACCTCGCTCACCCTGCCGGCGCCGGCAAAGCTGAACCTGTTTCTGCATATCACCGGCCGGCGCCCTGATGGATACCACGAATTGCAGACGGTATTCCAGTTGCTCGATTACGGGGACGAATTGACTTTTAACCTGGCCGACGACGATCTATCCTTTAGCTGCAGCCACCCCGACCTGGAAACCCCGGACAACCTGGTCATGCGTGCGGCACGGCTTTTGTGGCAGGAAACCGGCATCGTCAGGGGCACACACATACACCTCGACAAGCGCCTTCCTACGGGCGGTGGCGTGGGGGGCGGCAGTTCCGATGCCGCGACCACCCTGGTAGCCCTGAACCGTTTATGGGAATGCGGCCTTGATACTCCCGCACTGGCCTCACTCGGCCTCTCACTGGGAGCCGACCTACCGGTCTTCATTCAAGGTCATTCGGCCTGGGCCGAGGGTGTCGGGGAAATCCTGCAACCCATTGATTTACCTCATCGTTGGTACCTCGTCCTGACTCCTGATTGTCACGTCTCCACTGGGGTGATTTTTGGGCATTCGCAATTGACAAGGGACACTCACCCCCTCAAAATAGCCGGCTTTCCGTTTTCGGGCAGTAAAAATGACTGCGAATCGCTGGTCAGTGACCTTTATTCTCCGGTAAAAAAGGCGCTCGACTGGCTTTCCGGTTATGGCCAATCACGTCTGACCGGAACCGGCGCCAGTGTTTTCGCCGCCTTCGAAACGGAGGCTGAAGCTCGGCATGTGATGGCCCTCGTACCTGAACAGGCACCTGAAAAGTCATCGGCCTTTTTAGCCCGGGGAGTAAATATATCCCCATTACAGAAAGTGCTGGCCGAAGCTTAGATTTACTTGGGGTGTCGCCAAGCGGTAAAACAGACAAACACAAGGTTTTGATCCATGCCCTGGTGCACTTCAAAACTGAACGAATTACTTGGGGTGTCGCCAAGCGGTAAGGCACAAGGTTTTGATCCTTGCATGCGGAGGTTCGAATCCTCCCACCCCAGCCATTTACGATCACGATTACACTGACATCGACAAGAAACCGCACAGCCCGAGATACACGCAGCCCAGGACCCGAGCCATGGCCAATAATTTGATGGTATTCAGCGGTAACGCCAACCGGGAACTGGCGGAGAAAGTCGCCAAGTGGTTGGGTGTGCCGTTAGGCCGCGCCAATGTGGAAAAATTCAGTGACGGCGAGATAAGCGTCGAACTCAACGAGAACGTCCGTGGCCAAGACGTCTTCATCATCCAGCCTACCTGTGCTCCCACCAACAGCAACCTCATGGAACTGCTGCTGATGGCAGATGCCCTGCACCGCTCCTCCGCAAACCGCATCACCGCGGTTATCCCCTACTTTGGCTACGCCCGTCAGGACCGCCGCGTCCGTTCCGCCCGCGTACCCATCAGCGCTAAGGTAGTGGCCGACATGATTAGCGCCGTGGGCGTCAATCGCCTGTTGACTATCGACCTGCACGCCGAACAGATCCAGGGTTTCTTCCAGATTCCTGTGGACAACGTTTATGCCTCGCCGGTGCTTGTAGACGAAGTACTGCGACAGAGTTACAAGGACCTCGTCGTGGTTTCACCGGATATCGGTGGTGTGGTCAGAGCCCGCGCCTTTGCCAAGCAGCTCGACATTGACTTGGCCATCATCGACAAACGCCGCCCGAAAGCCAACGAAGCCCAGGTCATGCACCTTATAGGTGAGGTCAAGGACCGCACCTGTCTGATCGTCGACGACATGGTCGATACCGCTGGTACTCTTTGCAAGGCTGCCGACGCTCTGAAAGAACAGGGTGCACTGAAAGTCGTGGCTTACTGTACCCACCCGGTACTTTCCGGCAACGCCCTGGAAAACATCAATGGTTCCACGCTCGACTCCCTGGTGGTCACTGACACCATACCGCTGTCGAAGGAAGCCAAGAATTGTAAGAAAATACGCCAGCTCTCCATCAGCAAGTTCCTGGGCGAGTCCATCAGGCGGGTGAGCAACGAAGAATCTGTCAGCGCGATGTTCGATAACACCTAAGTTACAGAACAAGCCTTGGCAAGTAACCCTTTCCGGTTTCGGTCGCAGATTCTGGAAAGATTGTAAAAACCGGGCAATTTTGCCCAATTTATGCAGCGTCTCTAAACCCGTCGCTGCAAGGAAACAACAATGTCCAAGCATGAATTCCTCCTGGAGGTTAAGTCCAGGCAAGACGTGGGGAAAGGTGCGAGCCGCCGCCTGCGTCGCAATACCGGAGATATCCCTGGCGTCATATACGGTGCCGGCAAGGATCCCGCCTCCATCTCCATCCGTCACGACGACCTCCTGCATGCCGTAGAGCACGAAGCTTTTTTTTCTTCCATCATCGAGCTTAAGGTAGATGGCGCTCAGGAAAGCGTGATCCTCAAGGACCTGCAGCGTCATCCTGCCAGGCCCTTAATCATGCACGCCGACTTCATGCGCGTACGTGCCGACGTTGCCCTGGAAGTCAACGTGCCCCTGCATTTGATCAACGAAGACAAGTGCGTCGGCGTCAAAATGGAACATGGCCAGGTCATCCAGTTCATGCACGAGCTGGTAGTCAGCTGTCTGCCGAAAGACCTGCCGGAGTACATCGAAGTCGACATGGCCAATATCCATGTGAACGAGGTTGTACATATTTCCGACCTGAAACTGCCGGCTGGCGTCACCAGCATCGAGCTTGCCCATGGTGAGGAAAACAACCACGCCGTTGCCACCGTCCAGGAAATTCGTGAGCAGGTCGTTGAATCCGAAGCACCAGAGGCTCCCGACACTGAAGTTGGCGCCAAGGAAGACAAAGACGATTAATTTCGTCCCGGTGACCTCACCATGAGTACCGGAATCAAACTGATTGTTGGCCTGGGTAACCCGGGCCAACAATATCGCTTTACACGCCACAACGCTGGCGCCATGTTCCTTGAATCCCTGTGCGATGTTTTTTACGGCGAAATGCGCCCAGACGCCAAGTTTTTCGGCAAGGCAGAAAGAATCAACATTGCCGGCAAGTATGTGCGCCTGCTTTTCCCCACGACGTTTATGAACAACTCGGGCCAAGCGGTCTCCGCCATGGTTCATTATTTCGATATTCAGCCTGGTGAAATCCTCATTGCCTATGACGAACTGGACCTGCCCGTGGGGACGGTGCGGCTGAAAACTGGTGGCGGCCATGGCGGCCACAACGGTGTGCGCGACGTGGAAAAAGCGCTTGGCACTCGGGACTTTCACCGCCTTCGTATCGGCATCGGCCGGCCCAGGGGTGACGGTATCAACTATGTGTTGGGCGTGCCCTCGAAAGCGGAAGCGGACGCCATTCAGGACAATATTGATGAGGCCATCGGCCTATTGCCGCTACTGGTGGAAGGCAAGTTCCAGATGGCCATGGGCAAGCTTCACACTGACATGGAAAAGAATGTAGGCCAGAAGAGGCCCGCAGGGCCGACATCCGACGCTGCTGACCCTGAAAACCACGGAGATAAGAAGTAAGATGGGAATCAAATGCGGTATCGTTGGCCTGCCAAACGTCGGCAAGTCCACCCTGTTCAACGCCCTGACGGAAGCCGGCATCGCCGCCGAGAACTTCCCGTTCTGCACCATCGAGCCCAACTCGGGCATAGTACCGATCCCCGATCCGCGCCTCGACGCGCTGACCGCCCTTGTCGAACCCGAAAAAACAATCCCCACCACCATGGAATTCGTCGACATCGCCGGACTGGTGGCTGGCGCCTCAAAGGGTGAGGGCCTAGGCAACCAGTTTCTGGCAAATATTCGCGAGACCGATGCCATAGCCCACGTTGTGCGCTGCTTCGAGGACGAAAACGTGGTCCACGTGGCCAACACCATCAACCCGGCGAGTGACATCGAGATCATCAACACCGAACTAGCGCTGGCCGACCTAGAAACCGTGCAAAAGGCTCTAGACCGGGCTAAGAAGATGTCAAAGAGCGGCGACAAGGACCTGCAGAAGCTGGCTGTGTTGCTGGAAAAGGTGCAAGCACACTTAGACGGCGGTAACCCCGTACGCAGCCTGGGCCTGGATGCCGGCCAGCTGGCCGATCTGTACACCATGCACCTGTTGACCGTGAAGCCAACCATGTATATTGCCAACGTCGATGAAAGCGGTTTTGAGAACAACCCCCACCTGGACGTGGTGCGCGAGATCGCCGCTGCCGAGGGTGCCGAAGTCGTCGTGGTGTGCAACAAGCTGGAATCGGAGATTGCCGAGCTGGAAGCCCACGAAAAGGCCGAGTTCCTGCAGGAAATGGGCATGACCGAGCCGGGGCTCGACCGCGTCATACGCGCCGGCTACAAATTGCTGGGCCTGCAGACTTTCTTCACCGCGGGATTAAAGGAAGTGCGCGCCTGGACCGTAAAAAAAGGCGCCTCCGCGCCCAAGGCGGCAGCAGTCATCCACACCGATTTCGAGAAGGGTTTCATCCGCGCCGAGGTCATCGGTTACGACGATTTTATTGCCAACAAGGGTGAACAGGGCGCGAAGGATGCCGGCAAATGGCGCCTTGAGGGCAAGGATTACTTAGTCAAGGACGGCGACGTCATCCATTTCAGATTTAATGTATAAATCGGAAAAACGGCTTTGCTTGCCAATACGGCATTAAAAAACAGCTCAGAATTCTCACTTATTTCCATAGTAAGCTTTGCTTCTTCACCAATTTTTGCCTTGTCTTGTCTGCGCTCGCGACGTTTCTGAGGTGTTCGTGTATTGACTTTGTGAAGGCATGACCCGAAAATGCGCACCCTTCAAGCACAAGCCACCTACTTCCAAATTGTGTACAATTGAAAGCCTCAGTGGCAAATTATGGCTACGTAGCTCAGCCGGTTAGAGCACAGCATTCATAATGCTGGGGTCAGTGGTTCAAGTCCACTCGTAGCTACCATATAAAACAAGCACTTACGACATTTGTTGTAGGTGCTTTTTTTTGGGGTAAGCACAGGGTAAACAAATTATCCATGAAGAGTAATTATTCCGAGCCCTTGCTCTCGAATAGAGTGTAAATGATTGGTGTTGGTAGTCACTGAGATTCATCCATGAACGAATCAACAAAACCATGACTCTCTATTAAGTCAATAGCCGCAATTAGTTCACCTAGACCATCCCGGTCCTCACACTCTCTACTGTCAATAAGCCTAGTTATCGCAAAACTGGCTAAATCCCAAGCCTCTTTTGATAATGTTACGCAGTGCTTGCCTCGCACAAGTGTTACTTCTTTGTTCATAAATAATCTCTCAGCTACAGATGATAAGATTCACTAATGTTAAAGAAACCACATATGTGCAGATAAATTTTCCCTCTTAATCAGTTTAGATCTTTTAAGGGGAAGTTATAATGACATTTTTGAATAGTTACCTTTCATTTTATGCTTGTAAAAATTTTTTTTGAATTAATCAAATCGATCATAAGATTTATCTCAGTCGTTATAGCGTCATATTTAATTATTAGAATATTGGCATATATTGGGGGTAACGCCTTATCTTTTTATCTCGACTGGAATCAAATAACACTTTCGATTGAAGATAGAAATCTATTATTTTTGATCACTGATGCGCTTAAGTTTTACAGTTTCGTTTTCCTTGTTTTACTTTTATCGATTTTCTCTAGGCTAAGAAGAAAGATTTTATTTTTTTAAGAGGATATTTGTGGAATTAACTAATAACGTCAAAGAATGAATTATAGTTATAAATGACGGGTGTTACGCGGCTTGTGATGAGTAATTTCTGCGCCATGTCATGCATAAATATGACGGATTGCACAAAGATAAAATTGAGGAGTAACTGAGTTTTTATTATTCACCGCCCAATCATTTATCCATGGTATTCAAAGCAAACCACCTTATAGGCCGCCTTTAGCGGATTTTTTGATCTTGTGCACTTGGTTTATTGCTTACCGCGAAGTTAGACCTCATATCAATGAATGATGCTACCTTCATTTGATATCTTGGGTTAAGGTTCGGCACCCTATAACCAGACATCCTACTTGGTGTTAGTGATAATGATCTTAGTTTATATCTAAGGGCGTATGCAGGAACTGTTTACCGTTATATAGAATTTTATATACCGATGTAGTCTCACCAATTTTATTAGCATAATAATCTATGAAATTCTCATAATAAGTGGTTACCAAATATTGCTCGCCTTCATAACTGAATAATAACTGATAGATACTTTGGGAAAATTCGTCTTCCGGTTTTATTATGCTTTCAATTCGACAATTTTCTATCTCGTATACCGGCTTATTATTAAATCTCCCCACCTCCTTGTAGGACCAAGGAAATTTCACTGATGCTTGAGATATAAGGCGATCGGTATAGAGATGTTTTGGTTCTGAAACGTATTGCTCAAATCCCCCTGAATCTGCATTTACATCTAATGCATCAGAAAATACGACTCCAGCATTAGATTCCTGATTATTGATAATTATATTTTGCAATTCCATTGCGCGATTCTCCAAAGACTTAACTTTATCCTGTGTCAACCCAGATAATTCTTGAATTTTGCTCCTTAAGTTAACTATTTCTATATCTTTTTCTATATTTTTATCTGTCAGATGCTCAATTATTTCCAGAGATTTGTCATTTATCTTATTTTTATTTAAAAGTTCATTTTTTGATCTTCTGATAATTTTTTTTATATCGTCTTTGCTTAAAGATCCTTCAATATATTGATCTCGCCACTCCAAAATACTTTCAATAGGCATGAGGGGAGGTGTAGTACATGCTATATCAAGCATACCTGCCACTGCGATAGCATCAAATGTCTGCCATATTCCATGTTCCGGAAGTGCTGTAATAACAACATTATTAATTCTATCAACGGCAAGAATAACTTTCCTGTTGGCAACGTGAAATACATCTATAGAGTTACTTTTTTCATCCCACGATTTTGTTTTTTTATAGACAAATTCATTCTCATTTCCCTCAAGAAGAATTCCATACCTAAAAGCCATCATGGTCCTAGCATGAAGACTCAATTCAAGATTGTAAATAACGTCTTGTATATATTTTGTTTCATTCATTTTTTATAGAATTAATTATATTTGTTGATAAATTTATCTGTGAATAAATTGTTTGAGCCATCAAGAATCTGAGTTCGTCATCAAGTTCTATTACAACAGTCTTAAATTCTTTATTTTTCCTTAGAATTACACTTATCAATTGTTTATAGTCATCTAAAATTAATGAGTACATGATAGATAATTTTCTAGCATTTCCACTTCTCAAGACTTCAACTTTATCTATATATTCTGCAAATTTATTTACAAATCCGCCCACCCTAATAAGTCTCACTAAGTTTTCCATTTTCTTTCGAAATAATGAATTGCAAATCATTAATCCTTTTCAGACTCATTGCCCTTATATATGCCACCCATCAAGCAAGGCATCACAACACTATTAAGGTGCTGCATTAGTGAAAATCCTGGATCACTAAAGTGTGTATTGTGACAAGATTCATATGACTTACATTTAAGATATTGCATGGTTTGGCGACCAAAGACCCCAGCTTCCGATTTTAAAGGTCCTGGCAATTGAAATGCCAGGAGCATTCCATGCTTTAGTATAATTTTAGCCTCAATAAGATTCTCAAAATATTTTGACTCATCTTTTTCATTTATTAGTAAGAAGCCTTTCAATCCAAGCCAATAGGCATGATTAATTGTATACAGACTTAAGCAATATAAAGTTCTATTGCTTATACGTTCATCTTCAACGAACTTAGTTAAAGGCATTTACAGTATCCTTTAAAGGGTAGCCTATACTCCATCGATATGCCTGTTCAATAATAGGATGCGCAAAGTCAGATAGATATTTCTTGTTCGGCAAAATACCAACCCTCCCCAAATCAAGCCTGTCCGCATCCCAACACGTCTGGATGGTTGTATCTCTACTCACATGTCCATCTGAGTGCCCACAAAGGGCATCGATTAATTGATTAAATTTGCTATCTGAAACTTTAAAAAAGCGATTTCTCAAAGTGCACGCTAATTCAGCCGCTCTATATCCATGTCCGGCATCTTCCCATTCATCCTCCCTGCAACTGTCATGAAGGAAGGCGAATAGATGCAAAACCTGCATATCAGCTCCACTCTTATCTGCAACAAGCATCCCATTTTTTAAAACACGTGCCCAATGGGGAACGCCGTGGACTCCTGCCAATCTAACTTGAAATCATGTCTTATTTTTTCCATTAGGCCATTTAAGTCAAAAATGAATTTTGATCACTTTTTAACCATAATTTGCTCATTTTTTCTCTCCAAAGACCAAATTTGATGGAATGCAGTAATAATTATACGCCATAATGCCATATAAAGCCATATGCGCATCTTTATAAACATTTTTTGATATATATCTACTCTTTTTTATCGTCTCTTATATCGCTTTATATGGCTTCTGAATGGGTATTGTAATTATGCTATTTTTAAAAGATCTGCGAAAAGATGTTTACCGGCATTTGGAGACCACAATAATGGGCCTTGATCTGCATAATTAGGATATAACCCAGGTTTGTATATTCCACTGCTGCTATTAATGGCATAAGGAAACAATTGCAGTAGCGGGATAAGTATTTTTACTAAAATAGATTTTTACTTGAGGTATCAATTTTCTGATGGAGCATTGCCAAATAAAGGTGAGCGGTGGATCAAAGCAAGCAATCACACAATATCTACGTCATTGAACTTTCAAAAGACGTTCTTAATCTAAAGAGATTCAGAATTAGAAACCCTGATTACAAAGATGGCATGCCGTGTGTATACGTGGGCATGACAGGCAAGACGCCTCAAGAGCGTTTTGAGCAACATAAAGCGGGTTACAAAAGTTCAAGCATTGTTAAACGATTTGGCTTGTACCTGCGTCCAAGAGAATATACTAAGCATAACCCTATGACTTATCTTGAGGCTTCTGACATGGAATTTGAGAAAGCGCGCAGACTACGTAAAAAAGGATGGGGAGTTTGGGTCAATTAAACCCAGGTAGCCAGTAAGAATATATATTTGTGACTATATAAGCTTAGGCACAAATATTGTTTTTTCATAGCAAATTTCTCCGTTCATATGAGATCTAAAAATGCCTTTAGAAGATTATACCGAAGAAAATCTACACTTTTTAAAAATTATTGCAGAAATTATTTAGGCGACCCCCTACGTAAACAAAAAGCAATTGATAGCATTTCTTTAATAGAGAAAGAATGGAATCGAAGGATGGAACTCCCAAACTATACGAATAACCCACCTAATGTGGGATTAATGAGATTCTTGGTTATCGTGTTGGAACACAGAATGGTATGACCGAAACTCACAGAAGAAATGTCATAGATCAAATTATGGCTGAGCGTCTACCTTTCTATCATTCGACTTATTATATAAACGAATGGGGCTTAGCTAACAGTAGAGGACGTTATTTAAAATTAAATTCCTTTTTTTTTGGCATGATAAATAATGCATCAGAGAACATGGAGTAAGCCGTAAAAGAATGGAAAGCAGACTTAAGTTACGTTGATGCAAAGTATGGTAGTTTATTTACTGACGCATAAGGTAATTAAGTATAAGACCAAAAAAGGAGTGTTCATCAAGAAATAGCTGTCTAATGTGCCAGAGTTTACTTTTATATTTTAGACCCTATCAAAATAATTAACTAGAGATAATTTAATTTATTCACCTCACGCGACTTTGTCAGTGAAGCAAATATTATATAAATAATAAGCGCTTTATATTCTAATTCATCAAAACAATTCCTGAGATTTTCGAGAGAATAACCCCATGTCTTATATATGAACTCATTACATTTTTTATGATCAGAAATTTCATCTGGCCATATTGGAATATTTTCCAAATTTATCCCAGAGGTACTAAAAGGAACTATCCCATCGATGTAGTGAGCATCAAAAGCTTTAGCTCTGTCTAATACCCATCGATGCCATTGCATTAGATCGAGTTTTTCAACATCATTTATTTTTTTTCCTTCATAAAAAAATAATGACGATTGAAATCCCCATAACTGCATAACAAACTGACGATCTAGCGGTTGCAGAAGATCATATAGGGCAACCTGGCCAAGCTCGAGCCCCATAAAATAATCTAATGTATTCGTTGTAACTGTTTTAAATAGTCTTCCTATGAATAAAGGGAGGCACAAATATATTGCTTTGGATAACTGCTGGGCACCATTGATGTCACTTCTAGCATATAGCTGAGTCTGAAAAACACCACATTGGTAAGACTCGATAATGCATCTATTATTTTTTGCAGTTGGCTCACCAAGAGCCTTTAACAAACTTAATATAAGACTGTTAGATTTTGACAAGTTATCAACTTTAACCACATTAGGATCTAGTTTCCCTGAACTCCGAAGTTTAATAATTGAAACAGCTTCTATATTTTCGAAGGAAACTTCTCGGAACTTAAATTCAAGGCCAGATCGAAAACAAAATTCATCTATAATTTGTTCATAACCTGGCCAAAACTCTCCTACAACACTATCTAAGTTCTTGCTTCGATCATCTGGGAGAACAGCATCAAGCAGAACATAAGTTGTGAAAATTCCTCCTGATCCCTAGGAGCACCTACATACAACCCAAGTAATACAAAAAGTCCGTGTATTCGCTCCCTATCTAAACCTAATTCAGAAATTCTTTGAATAAATTGAGCAGTCTTAATTGGAATACCTTTTAAATCTGAATCAATGATCATATAGTAATTTATTTTCTCCTTATCTTACTCACACGATAAAGTAAGAAAATATTCAAGGGTAAAGTCAACATAAAGAAACTTTCGTACCAATTCGAACCTACTTCAGCCAAAATGCCGGCTCTAACAATTCGAAAGCAACAAAAAATAATGCCTGGATAATGAATATTAGAGTTAAACTGGCTATGTACACAAATAGCAAAATATTTTTAAGATCACAAGCAATTCCTTTTATAATAGAAGCATTTAATTATTAAGCTTTGAAATAGTTCGTAAAATATATTGCTTAGGTTTAATTAGTGAATATTTCTATTTTCATCAGAAATAGCATCCATTGCTTCCCTTTCTTTGATTTCATCCCTAAATATTTTTACTCCCTCCGTAACACCTTCCAACACGACTGCGAAAACAGAGATATTTTTATTGGTAACTTTAAGGCCAAGCTCTGTCGACACCATACTTAGGACGAAAGAGATATCGCTTGGTCTTGCGCCATCATCAAGTAATTGGCCCACTAAAGACTCTACAGCGTAGTAATATCCCCTTTTTCAACTAAAGGATATGTATTATCTTCACTCATTTATTCTATCTCCAGAGTGGCTATACCTTCCAAGTGGTGCAGAGAGCTAGTAGAAAGGCCTTGCAACTCACCACATATACCGAGCACATTGTTAGTAATTCTCTCTAATTGGCCTTCACGTTTTTCCACAGGCGCTGTATAGCTGCTTTTTCTCTATCCAGATCTTCACGCATAGTCGTATAAGCATCCATAACAGCCCTGACTTTCTGTGCAAATTGAGGTGAGCAGACATAGTCATACAGGGCCTCAATTTTTTCATTTTTCCCTGAGGAAACCGACTTTTGCCTGGCAGCTTCAATCAGGATAGCCCTCAAAGCATCTGCCAATGGCTTGGCAAATTCAGGTCTAACCAACCAAACACCTTCATATTGTATAAACGGTTCGTTGACGTCGGCCGGAAACACTGTGCTTACCAATACTGCGATTTCTCCCAGCTGAGTTTTGCTGATCATCTTTAAGCTTGGGGATCCATTTTGTTGGACCAGTTCTCGGCTCGCTTGGTTTCCCATATTATCTTTCCAGCCACGGTGCCACTTCTTAGAATGACCGTATGGACCACATCAGCTCCACGGACCCCCTTGGCTACGGCTTCAACCTGGTCTAGGGGATATGCATGTGTCAGCATATCTTCCAGCTCTAGTTCAAGGACCTCACCCTGGAGCTGCTGGGATCCTTGCTCAAGTTTCCGTTTAAGATCCTCATTAGCCTTGTGTGCATCGTCAATCTTTTTGCGGAACTCTGCCTCCCGCATCTGGTATTCGTGACTAATTTCTGTACGTAAAGCTGACTTCTGTTCGTCCAGCTGACGTTGGATACTCAGCTCAAATTCCTTTTTCTGTTCTTCAACCTCCTTTTTTTCTTTTCTCAGCAAAAGTTCCGCTTCTCTGAACTCTTTCAATTTTTCTTCTTTTTTTCAACAATTTCCTGCCGAGTAATTCCAATTCCCCAGAAATTTCCTGTTTTGCTTTTAACAGCTGCTTCTTCACGGACTTTTGCCAGTTTTTCGATAGATTTTTCAGATTCAGCTTTGCTCTCGACCAACTGTTCAGTTAGTTCAGCCAGCTGCTCTTCAAACTTTTTAGCGAGGCGTTTTCTGCTTTTTCGGATGCCTTCGTTTCAAGCTCGTCGCGCTCTTTGCCCAACTGGGCTTCATATTCGTCTGCGAAGCATTCTATTAACTGTTGGGAAATGCCCTGGACAAGCGGGAATTCATGAGAACAATCAGGACATGTAACGGGGGAATTTGGATTAATTATTATACGGTCGCTCATAAGTTCTTCTCCTAATAATACTTAGTATTAATGCAGAACTTATGCCAATATCTATCTAATTGATTATCTTAGATATATTTAAATTTGTTAGACATTTGGGTGTAATAAATTATATGTATTAGTACTTTTATTATGATTTCAATTAAATAGAAAAGACTGTAGAAGCTATCCCATTGCTAATAGCGGTATCGATTGAATCACAAATAAATTTAACTTCTATTAGAGAAACCAAGTTTACACTGAGAATATCTGAAGGCACGCCTAGGGAACTGCTTGATGAAAATCCTATTCCTGCTTTTAAAGCACCAACATCTGTAATCATGTATCTATCATGGATGTGTTTAACTGGAAGTTCAGTAAGACGAAAACTTACTCAGGAGGTAATAACCTCTCGTATTCTTTCTTTATATACATTTCCCGGATTATGTGTATTTATTGAGGTTACTAAATGTATCTTAACAAGTCCGGGGCATTTCGGGAGTCTATTCAAAAATTCCACCAAGGTTTTATTAGAAGAAAAACTGAAATATTGATCAACAAAGAGCAGCTCTTTGCTCATTAATAACAATGGTTCGAGTATGTTAATAATGTCAACTGAGTCGCGCCTCACAAGTTTGGATGGACTTAATTCCCGAAGAGGATCCATCAACAATATTTTGGTAGGTAATAGAATCACCTAATTTCTGATCACAAACTGTTGCCGAGAATTCTCTTATTGAATTTTGCCCCATCCACCATTTTTTCCAGTCCGGTTCTTTTAAGATTTCTCTATCACCGGGATAAACGATGTATTCACACGATTTATTTTTTCGTAATTTATTTAGAAAATTTTTAATGGAAGTCTTTTTTATAGTTGGTATTTTTGATTCTTTTACATACGGAAATGCCTCAGCAGCCCATGCTTTTTGCATCTGCTATTAGATACCTGCCTTTTTCAAAACCGGTTTCCCTCTTTATAAGGGCATAATATTCATAGTTTTGAAGACATTTAGGATCTAGTGCAATTTCTTTGTACATCAAAAAAGCTCATCATCTCGTTCTTCAAAAAATCCGTCAGGCCATTCATCCAGGAAATCGCCGTCATCTGATACACGGAGTTTCGTAAATTTTGTGCCTTTTTCCGAGGCTTCAACATAATGAACGGCCAGATCTGTTGGCTTTACATGATTTTTCTTGGCTGGGTCATTTTTCATATTGTCCGTCTTCATAAAGGCCTCTGGTATTGCCAGATATTTCATATTGAGTTCTGGCTCTTTTATCGAATCATCCCTAATTAAATCTACCGCAGAATCAGCAGGTTGCATTGTGTCTCGTACGACGAAGCAATCTAAGCATCAAGTGTTCGCTATGTTTTCCAGCAAAAATTGATTCCCAGAATTGATAGAATTCCTTATGAATAAATCTGCCAACTCTGTTTGTAACCGCGGGTGTACATGCAATTCAGGTTGCTCAATTGAAATAAGAGCTTCCTTGAAATAGACACTGGCCACAACAACGGGAAATAGCTGGGATATTCCCACACCTATATCCTGCGGCATTACCGATAGCTCATTATTGAGATCCTTCAAGGCTATCTCTGTTTCTGTAGAGAACCCCTGGAGGAATATTTCTATCTCATCCTTTTCATAACCAGTTAACTGGTCAAAATATTTATAAAAATCATCAGCATACACTTTCCAAAACTCATCTTTTGTAATTTGATAACCCGATTGTAGGCATTTCTCCCCAGCCAAAAGTTAATTTCGTCGAGGGTTTCATCTTTTATGGCAGGTAGGATCTCCCATGCAGCAAGGCCTTTAGCCCATCGCGAAGTCGATCTGGTTTTAGGCACACTAATTTTTCTTGGTGGCAAATCCGTAGTGGCCCTATGTATGTCATTTTATTGAGCAATTCAGCTACGCATGCCAGAGGGCCGCAAATTGCTTTATCCAATGCTCTTTTAATAAACAGTCGCATAGCCCTGTCATAATCTGAATCAAAATCACTATCGTTATCCAAACTGGTCCATGCCGCGGAATCTATAAAAGTCCTTGCTGGAATGGAAGGTAATGCTCCTTCCTGATTCTTCAAGTTGATACTTAAACTTTCAGTCCAGGCTTCAACATCTTCGGCTCCACGCATACTCTTGAGCTTATCTTCCAGTTGAGTTGCACGCCGGCTGGTCCGATGTCTTAATTCATCCAGAAGCTCCTCTATAACCTCCTGTCTAAGATCATTCCGGTTCTCTTCTACCATTGTTTCAAGTTCATCTATCTTGAAACTCACAAATGGTCTTCGGTCTTATCACTAGTCTTAAATAAAGCTCGGCTGGCGCTTTCAACCACTGCTGTATCAAAATATTCAGCAATAACGTCAGCAAGTGAGCGTTCATCGTCCAGAAAATCCAGTGGCAACTGGAACTCCCTGAACATAAGGGCATTTCTTCAATAATGATCTGCTTGCAATCTGAACTCGCTCTTATTCTTGCTACTTCCTGGTCATCCATTTTTGCAGCTATAGGTTTCTACATATGGTCTATTTAGCGTTTTGCTCCATTTGATCTGAAGATCTACATCTATAGTTTTCAGATCCAGAAAGAGGTCTTCACTTTGATAAAATCCGGCTTGTTCAATAGCTCGGACTCATGCTCGGTCAAGAAATCCGGCATATCAGAGTCAGTTACTGCCAATCTAAAAACCCAGACCAATACTGGCCTCAGGATTTCTACTTCTTCCATGGATTATGTTTTTGAAACCTAAATCGAGCCAATCTCCTCCCAGGTCAGTGCTATCCGGGTCAAGATTGCCGTGCAAAATGATATCTCTTGCATAAACCAGTGCCTGCAATACAGTACTTTTGCCAGCACTGTTAGGGCCAAACAGAAGGGTAATAGGAGCGAACTCTATTTCCTGAGTTTCAGCACCTATGGATTTGAAATTGGTGAGCCGAAGGGCTTTTAATTCAATCACGCTATGTTATTTACCCTTGGTATAAAAGCCGTCAGGGTTGGGGATGAACTTACCCCGCCAGCCGTGATTTTTGCCACACCACCGCTCTCAATAACCTTTTTTCTGGCCCCGCCAAGGGAGACAGCGATTCTGGGATAGTCAGCTTCCAAATCAGGATATTCATCGGCCAGCCATTGGGGAATTCCTTAGCCTGTACCAGTTTTAAATCTTTGCCTTTGATATTTATTACCCCTGTAGCTAGCGCTTTCACCATAGGCAAAGATGCCCCACCACCAGTCAAAGCGAGACCAAAGCACCATGTGGAGCGCCCTGAATAAAACTGGGATCTACTCTATTCAAAATCTCGTCGCGGCAATTTATTAACGACTGCCCAAATTTCTTAACTTGATCCAGGTCCAGAAACTCATCCAATGACACTTCAACCAATTGGTTGTTTTGAAGATTTACCACTATATCGTTATCTTTAAATAGTCGCTCTTTATAGTCACGTAAATTGGATTCAAGGTTCCATACAATATTCGTGTATTCCGGATTATCAAGTTACTACTGCCTTGCTTAAAATCAGCCCTAAGTGTATCGAGGTGGTTGCCGGCTTCAGTAATACCTTGCGTTGATTTTTCAACTTCAAGGGCAATGCTTTTCCCGGTCTTTTCATCGAACCGCATTCTGTACAAACTGAAATCACTGGTTCCCGCGCCGACATCAACAACCATCTGTGAATTCACCGGATTTTCCAGCTCATAATTGACCCGGCCACACCAAGGGTTCAGTGATAGCCTCCTTCCAGGAAAGGATATGAAAATCGTGAATCACGAAGCTTGGATGCAGCTTCTACATATCTATCCAGAGAATTCCATTCTGCAAAGTCCTGTAGAATGTGTCCGCCAGTATTTGTGCTTCACCGAGCATTTGACCCATTTGCCAGATGATTTCTCTTGATTTTTCACCCTCAAAACATGGCATTGCGAAGCGTCTGGGCAAATTTCTCCAGTTCACCCAGCTCCTCCAGACAATGGTTCACTGTCCAGGTCAGGTACATCAGGTAAGCCAGGATCATGTCTCCATAGGTAATCTCAATATCCGTAGGATTGAATATCCGGGAAACTTTGCTGCTTAATACTTCCTTCAACGGACAAATAATGCTTTATGTTATCAGGCGTTTTCTGTCTTCTTCTAAATGCGCATGTTCGACTGCCATTTGTCGAACCATAGCAGTCCATCACCGCTAATAAACACAGACGAAACCAGCATGGTTTCACTGATTTCCTCCTGATCCCCAGGCTTGCCCAGATGAAGTACTTCTATATCTTCATAATCTCTTTCTTCCGTTTCATCCCTGATAAGGGTGACTTTTGACATCGCAGTGCCAAAGTCAAAGCACAAGCGCCTATCCTGCACTGGATCAGGCAGATTTAAGGAACTGATATCAAGTTCGATTTGTTCAGCTACTTGCTCAGCTCGAACAGTCTCTTCTACTGGTTGCCTTATTTCAGGCTTGTATTCAGGTATAGGTTTTAAAGGCTGTGATGGAGAATGGTTGGCAAGCCAGAACCCATGGCATTAGATGGCGGCCCTCCAAGAATAGAGATCGCCAATTGAAGAGCTTCCAGCTCATCATCGGTAAGATTACCTATCAATTCGTAATTGATTTGATCGATCTTCCGGATGCGTTTTGCAAGTTTTTTAACAGAACTCTTGCTTCATAAACTTCCATATCCAGCCAGTCCTTATTGTTATTCTGAGGGTACTACGCGGGGCTTAACCAGCACCTTAATTTTGCCACCAAAATCTTTCTGGATTCCATCGCGGACAACCTTTACCTTGCGGATACCCAGCTTATGGCCTCCAACCATTTCATGCTGTAGCGGATTGTACTCAAGAATGCTGTTCTTTAGATCCATGCGCCCAAGCTTTCGCATGGTGGATAACTGTTTAGTAGCCAGTGAGATTTCAGCATAGCTCCCTGCGGCTTTTTAACAGTTTCTGCCAGAGGGGATCGGAAATCTCCAGAAAGGGCACAACGGCCCTTTCAAGCTTCTCCATGACCGTCTTACTTTCTTCGACATTGATAAGAAGAGTACCAATCTGTTGGTCCTCCGGGTTGCCCATCTTCTGGGTAGCATTCCGCTGGCTTTCCTTAATTTCCCCTCCCTGCTCCCACCAGGCTTTGGTTTCGGGATCCAGATCCCTGGCTTCTGCAAAATGGGATTTGATCGCCGGCATGGCCTGTGCACGGGTATGGTAAGCAGTGCAAAGTATATCCATCAGCTCAGAATCCTGGGTATTTTGCCGTGCTAGCACCAGGGCAGCTTCCTTCAGTGCTATACGTACTTTATCCAGATTACCTGAATTCCTGGTAAGTGAACTCCATTCGGTTCTACCAAAAGCATCTCGAGCACTTTCAAGTACCCTGTATGTCGGTGCCAATAGTGCATTAGAAAACCGAAGTTCTATAACTCTCAAAAGGATTCCGAGAACTATATCTGTTATGTCGGCAATCACCTCTTCTTCAGCTTCTTTTTTGCTGCTTTTGACCAAAGCTTCGAACCAGTCTGCAAGAGCCAGACCTACATCAGAACCTACTTCACCCTGCCAATTCCGGGTAACATCCAGCATAGCGTTGGCTATCCTGCGAATTCTTTTAAATCTGCTGTCGTCATTTTCGATTTCTTTTAGATCAGATAAAGCTGACATGCTTTGCTGCCAATACCTGGATAATGAACCAGTCTCATGTAATGCTCTTCCAAGCAATACTCGCCTGGCTTTTTCGGCTGTATCAATATGTACTATTTGTGTATGACAATAGTCTTCTATCAATCTGAATTAATTTCTGCGCAACTGAGAGCGGCATAATATTTTTCATCGCCATCCGCTAATGTCTCTATCGGCAAAGGCTTATGTTCAAATAATTCTGAAATACGCACGAATGCTTGATCTTTGCGGCTTCTAGCCACTGCTGACAAACGCCCAAGGACCGCTGCCGCAAGAAGCCTATTCTCATCATCATCTCCATCGCCTACCTGCGCCAGATCAATCACTGCATCGCAAATCAGATTTAGATTTCCGCCATCAATTAATGCAGAATGTTTCTGCCTGGCCATAACATCAGTCAAAAGCTGATTGACTTCTCGCAAGTCACTCGACTGCTGAATAAATGCCATCTGAGCCTCTACACTTTCTAATAGTTTTTCCTGGTTTTTATCCACTTATTAGAGTTCTCCTGAAAAGGCTTTTTGGCTTATTGACGAAAAAAAGACTCTCCATATCATTCTTACTTCTTTCATATTTTGACAGAAAACCCAAAAAGCTCTTTTTTTCTCTCAAAATCATTTTGGATTTCAAGCGGCGGGAAAATAACTTCTAGTGGGTAAACTCTACTCCCTGATATCAATGGCTGAGCTGCTTTCCCAGAATACTGATTCAAATTCACCAACTTTAATAATTCAGCCATAAAGTGCAAATTAAAAGGTTTCTTATAAGTTTTTATATAAAGCGCATTATCAGTTACCCAACATTTAGGGGAAGTAATGTGAATAGCACCACAGTAAACCCCAACTCTTCCTATAACTAATTGTTCATTTTCAAACATAAACTCATCATGCATTCCATTAATACCATTACCCCCATATACCTCATAATCTCCATTAACTGCCATTTCTTTAGCAGTAAGAGATTTTCCGCTACTCATCCCCATGAGGTCTCAATTTTTTTCCTTTCCCCATTTTTTTGGATTCAAGACTGGATCACCAAACATATCCAGAAAAACAGCCCGCAGGAATTCATCGGCATGTTCTATGGCCTGGTGTCGTTTGCGGCGAATATTGTTGGCTTTATCGAGGATGGCAGAGATGTGTTTTTGTACTTCTAATGTAGGGAGAGGTACTCTAAGTTCCTTAATCTGGCCAAGACTTAAATTTGAAATCGTTGCTGTAACTTTTGAATTTGAAATCTGATTACTTGCATCTTTTGTATTAAACCAATATTGCAAATAGCCTTTATGAATGCTGCTTTTTAATCTAAGAATAGCGACAGCCTGATTACAATTCATCTCTTGTGCGTCTTTGGGGACAATAAGAGTTTTTCCTATGGTACCTGCAATAGTAATTAAGAAATCTCCAGGAAATATTTTTGAACGCCTTAAGGCATTTTCATGTACATCTTTTTTTATATATAAAACATTATCATACTGAATTTGGCCATCTTTAAAATTATTTATTCGCAGAAAAGGTATACCTTTATCTACAAATTTTTCTCCTATTGAGGTAGGCGTCGTTCCCTTAGTAAGAACGTACACCAATTCACCTAATTTTATTTTTTGTGGCTCAATCAAAGCATGCTCTCCAATTCTTTCAGCTCCTCTTGGATTTCTGATTCTAAATCCATTAAGCGCATTAGTATTTCTCGAGGAGCCTCATACTTTTTTTCCTCATACACCTCTTCTTTATAACGATTTATCGAAAGGTCATACTTATTACTTACAATTTCAGCTTTTTCTGCCAGGAATGCCTTGGCAGTCTTGTCACTCCATTGCTGTACAGACTCGCCAGCAGCGACTTTTTCACTGTACATTTTCCACTGGCTAATCAGATCCGGCAAATCGTCATTCCCTTCACCTTGTAATTTTGTCCTTTTATCATCAAGAGAGTACCCATCAGCTTCTAAGTTATAAAACCATACGTGGTCAGTTTGTCCTCCTTTGGTAAAGATCATTACAGCGGTACTGACACCGGCATAAGGTTTAAAGACTCCACTGGGCAGGCTGACGATAGCTTCCAGCTGATTGTCCTCTACCAATGTTTTGCGTAACTGCTGGTGTGCTTTTGAGGAGCCAAACAGAACACCATCAGGCACAATTACAGCAGCTCGGCCGCCGACTTTAAGCATCCGGAGCATCAAGGCCACAAACAAAAGTTCTGTTTTTCGAGTTTTAACCGTTCGCAGTATCTCTGAGTCCACATCATCTTCATCCAGACTACCTTTGAAAGGTGGATTTGCTAAAACTATGTCAAAACCTTCTCTGGCCTCTTTTGGAAAGCGTTCAATGAAGCTCTGACTTAAAGTATCTTGATAATGAATATCTGGATCGTCTACACCATGCATGACTAGGTTCATAGCAGCTATACGTAGCATAGTGGCGTCAAAATCGAAGCCGTGAAACATATCTGTATCTACATACTTACGCGATTCTCCCAATAAATTACCTGTGTTTTTATGCTCGTCTGAACTGTATTTCTCGATTATGTAGTCATAGGTAGTACTTAGAAAGCCAGCTGTACCACAAGCGGGGTCACAGATTCGATCATCTTTATCAGGATCCATCATTTCTATGATGGCGCGAATAATATGCCTTGGCGTCCTGAATTGTCCGTTAATACCCGCGGTAGTCAGTTTGCTGAGCAGGTATTCGTATAAATCTCCTTTTGTATCCCTATCTTCTGCTAGCGGCAGATCATTGATCATATTGATCGCCTTTCGCAGTAATGTAGGCTTCTGAATCATCAGCTGGGCGTCCTTCATGAACTCGGCAAACAGGGACCCTTTGCCAATGCTTGTCCTGAAGTAGGGAATAGCTCATCCCGTACCACTTTCAGAAGTTCATCTACGGATTCGATATGCCGCAGGTTTTGCCATCTCAGATGCTGCTGATCTTCGCTGAAGCGACGCTTGAAAGTCACCCCAGAACGTTCTGCCTTTTTTCATCGCTAGTTTCATTCATGTCAAGGAGGCGGGCATACATCAGGAAGGTTATCTGCTCGATAACCGTCAATGGGTTGGTGATGCCTCCTGTCCAGAATTCTGTCCAGAGCTTGTCGATTCTGCTTTTCAGTTCGCCTGTAATCATCTGTCTAATACTGCCTTCTATCTATTTGGTTATTGCTTTAATTAACTGGCTGGCTTAAGTCGCCTGGCAAGTCATTCTCGATATCAACCCTTTGTATTGGTTTTGCGCTCTTTACCGTATACCTGCCAATAAAATCGGCGATCAGACGTGCCTGCTCATCCTTGAAAAGTCCGTCTATTCCATCGGTATGTAGCGATCGGAACGGCTGGTCATACAAATCCGCTATGGTCATATGGCCACGCCGACATATCTCACTTTTCAACAAGCCCAGAAAGCGCTGCTGCAGGGCATTGAGCTGCAGGTGGTGCTTCTGGATGAATGCCGTGAACTGTTTGTCTATCTCTCTGGCATCCAGGCCAACGATTGTCCTGAGCAACTGGTCCACCCCGGCCGATGACTCCGGGAAGAACTCTGCCAGAATATTCAGGTCGATATTCGCATTCTGGGTGTGCACCAGGGCATTCAGGGCCTCCAGCTCTTTCTCAGTAACCGGTTCGCCGGCCCGGATTTTCTGTAGCACAGGGTCTTTCTCGAACAATGGCCTAAGGGTCTTTTCGACTTCCTGCCTGTAGATTTCATAGTCGATTGTCCGGATATTGGTCTTTCTTTCCTCTGTCTCGAACAGACTAGGGTCTTCCCTGATATCCAGGATGACCTGCGGTTCAGGTGGGGGTGCCACTCCTTTATCCCTTAAATGAATGATACCCTGCAGGCTCTGCCTGATGTGCTCGAGATCATCAAAAGAGGCGACCTTCCAGAAGCTGTCCTGCTGGACCCGATTAATATCAGCAGCCTTCACCCGTACCTGGTTCAGGTGCATGGACAAGGACCTGACCTTGGACAAGATACCAGCCTTGATCTGCTCCAACATGTTGGGATATGCCATGCGGGCATACTGGGCATTCATGATGTCCATGTCGAATTTGAGGACTTCGCTTTGACCCATTATGTTGCGCCATTGCATGAGGGGCGCCATCTGATCTGCAAGCAACCCCCTGGTAACGGGGGCGAACTGGTGCAGGACATCCAGCTGGCTGAGCTGTTGTTTCAGTGTCCAGTTGTCCTTGATGGCGATGCAGTTATTGTCCAGGCTGTCGATATCCTGCTTGAGCAGAACCACCATCTTGCCGAAGGCATCCATTTCACCTCGTTTCAGGGCCTCCTCGGCAAACACCAGCCGGGATTCAAACAATTTTTGTGCCAGGGACTTGGCCTGCCGCGGCTCTTCCTCATCTGGTTCCATCTCGAAATATTCGAAGTTTTTCCAGTGGTCGAATATCAGGAAGCTCTTTTTGTCATTACTGCCATCAGTGGCCGGGCCGTAGAGGTTCTTGCACAACCGTGTACCCCGCCCGATCATCTGCCAGAACTTGACCCTTGACTTCACCGGCTTGGCGAATACCAGGTTCAGGACTTCCGGCACATCAATACCGGTATCCAGCATATCGACGGATATGGCGATGGTGATTTCGCTGTCTTTGCCATCGGTGGCTTTGAAATCATCGATCAGCTCTTCTGCCCTCTCATAGCCGGAATGAATCACCCGGCAGAAATTGCCTCCGTATTCTGGATATAGCTCGGTAAAAAGCGTAGCCATTAGCTCGGCGTGCGGGATATTACGGGCAAAGACGATGGTTTTACCCAGTGTTTGCCCATCTGCCAGGCGCTGCCCTCTTTCCATCAGATTTCTCAGGATTGCCCGGTTCGTATCTTTATTGAAGATCGCCTTGTCGATACTGGCCGCACTGAATTCCAGGGTGTTCGGGTCGATACCCTTGTCTTCCAGGTCCGCTAGCTGCTCCTCGCTGAGACTGTGGCCCTGGATACCTTCAGCAGGAACTGTGTTGTGTGGCTAACCACCCTGAACGGCACAAGGTAACCATCCGCCACCGCTTGCTCAAGGGGGTAATTGGCCGTAGGCAGCTTGTATTCGCAGCCAAACAGCTGGCTGGTGGAGCGGCTGATCATTTCCACCGGCGTGGCGGTCAGGCCCAGCTGGAAGGCATCGTAATAGCGGAACAGGTCGCCGTAGACGTTGTAGATAGACCGGTGAGACTCATCGGCAATGATCAGGTCAAAATAACCCGGGTCAAACTCCTCCATGATGCCCAGCATGCCCGGGTATGTCGCAATATAGATCTGGGCATGGGCCAGATCTTCCTTTTTACTTTTGCCCAGGATGTACAGGGGTTCGCTGAGAAACTCGTTATAGGCCTGCGCTGCCTGCTTGCGCAGTTCCTTGCGGTCACATAGGAATAGTACGCGCTTGGCCCAGCCTGCCCCAATCATGCGCTTGGTCAGCGAAATAGCAACGCGGGTTTTACCTGTGCCGGTTGCCTGAACAAGCAGCGCCTTGCGGTGATTTCCCGAAAAGCGCTCACAGACCCGGGTAATGGATTCGATCTGGTACATGCGGCCGGTAATGTTGGTATCTATGGCTACGCTGTTGAGATCCTTTCGGGTAACCCTTTGCCGAATGAGATACTGGAGGCTGTCCTTGCTGTAATAGCTGTATAGCTTCCTGGGTGTAGCATTCTGGGCATCGTCCCAGATATAGATGTCATGGCCATTGGTATAGAAGATTACCGGGCGCTGGCCAGTCGATTTTTCCAAAGAGTCGGCATAGAGGCTTGGCCTGCTGGCGGCCTTTCTCCGGGCTTTCCCTTGTCCGCTTTGCCTCGATGACAGCCAGCGGCTTACCATTGTCGATGTCATAAAGGACGTAATCGCAGTACCCGATTCCGGTTTCTGTTGGCTGGCCATCCACCTCTACCTCGAGCCGGACTTCCTCGGTATCCTTTCCATTGATCAGGTCAATATCCCAGCCGCGGCTGTATAGCTCGGTATCAATGAGGCGACGACGCGTCTGTGCCTCATTCAGCTCCAGGAGGCTTCTTGCTGCCTGGTCGATTTGTTTCAGTTCACCGGTAGTGGCTTCATCAAGTTGTTTCTGGAGCCTTGCCGCCTCACGCTGTGCTTCCTGCTCAGCAAGTTGGGACTGTTCCAGCTCAGCCATAGCCTGATCCAGCCTGGGATTGATGCTCAGCCAGCCGTTTTCGAGGGCCTGGGCTTGCCTGGCTGTCGTTTTTTCAATGGTTTCTGGGTTCGATAAATGGCTTCAGGTCGGTCTTGGAGCCTTTTTCATTGCGAGCAACAGCCAGGACCCCAGGATATGGCTTTCCTTCAAAAGCCATAAACTGCTGCCCTTACCAAATTTGCCCTCATGGGCGGCCTTGTTCCCCTCTTTCCTGATGGCGTGAAGCTTGTCGATGATCGCCGTGTCTATAACGGACGCGAAAGCATTGTTTTTCCAGACGGTCTATGAACTTGTCATTGGGATAGCAAGGCAATGCCCATTCCCGGTAAACAATGCCTACCAGTTTTTCAGCAAAACAGCGGAGCTTGATCAGCGCGCTCTGGGGATCATCGAATACATAAGCTTCCGCATGGCCACCGAGACTTGCAAGGTCCGGCCAGTGCTGGCGAAGCATCTCGAAATTCGTTGATTCCATAGGATCTATTCTGTCCATGACCCCCTTTGAGCAAGGGGTGTGCCAATTATTCCTTCAGGCCAATATCTTCCATCCACTTGTTAAGGACCTGATAGCTTTTGAGTCCCAGCTTTCGGCTGCCCGGGTCTTGTTCCTCCCGTTTTTCCGCCATAGCCTTCTGGATGTAATGACGCTTAAGCTCCTTGATAACATCCTGAATATCAAAGGTATTATCCAGTTCCATACCGAGCAGGTCGCCTGATTTGGCCGGCCTGATAAGCAAGGCTTCGCGCATTTCCCGCTCGGTGATGGATTCACCCACAGCCCAGACGGATGCCCGGGTCAGGCAGGCCTGCAGTTCCCTGACATTGCCTGGCCAGCCATGGCCCATAATAATTTTTTTTGCTTTTGCAGAAAGTTTCTTATTCTTGTAATCCGGCATCTTGCTTGCCGCCTCTGCATTGATGCCCCTCAGCAATGCTTCTGTCAGCAGCATCAGGTCCCTTCCCGCTCACGGAGGGGGCAGATTAATGATGCCCACAGCCACCCTGTAAAAGAGATCTTCCCGGAAGTTGCCTTCCACGATTTCTGCCATGAGATCGCGATTGGTTGCAGCAATGACGCGAACATCCACTTTCTGGTCTTTGGGATTACCCACCTGATTGAAGGTGCCATCCTGCAGCACCCTCAAAAGCCTGACCTGTGTCTCAGGCGGGAGTTCACCAAATTCATCCAGGAAGATGGTACCGCCATCCGCCTCCTGGAACAGGCCTTTCCTGTCTGACGAAGCTCCGGTAAAGGCGCCCTTTACGTGGCCGAAGAGAACGCTATCTACCAGTTCGCCTGGAATCGCGCCGCAATTGACGATGACCGGTTCGCTCCCATTATGCTTTGCCCGGCTGCTCGTCCTGTGGATTGCCCTGGCGAAAAGCTCCTTCCCGGTTCCAGACTCGCCAAGTATCAATACCGGGATATCGCGCTCGGCGATTTTTTGGGCCTTGATAATCTGGGCACGCAAGACGGGATTCTGCGTGATGATATTGCCGAATTCCGGGGAAATGGAGGCTTCTCCCCTGACAGCCTGCGAAGGGCAGCATCGGATTCTGCCAAGATACCTGGAACAAATTCAGCCGCAATATCGAAGGGAACAACGACATCACCGACACCCTGCTCCTCGGAGGAATCCAGCATGGGAACGGCATACTGGGTTTTACATCAGAATCCAGACAGAATGCATCTGGGGGTACCAGGGCTGACAAGCACTGGAAAGGTCTGACTTTTGGTGCTTTTCCAGCAAGGCATCCATCAACTTGCTTGCTGATTCGTAAATGTCTCCATAGTGCACAGGGCTGCACCAATTTGGCCTTGTGAAGATGGACATCTATGTCCAACTGCTCTTTCAGCCAATCCCGGTAGGCCTCAACGTCTGCCACCGGATAGTTGTAAAGAAGGTGTAATTGCTGGTGGGGCCTGGCACTGAGGGTGCTCAGGATAGGACCGGATTTTGTACTCCCTTTGTTGGAGGCATCAATGTCTCTTCCCCGATCCAGCTAACCAGCACTTTTTCAGCCATTCTTTTCTCTCCATAGCCTGTGGATCCAGTGAGTTCCAGATCGGTAAACAGAAGTCCGATGTTAGTAATAATTTTTATGAATGGGAAATATTTTTATCTCAAAATTACAGTTATATGCTCTCGCCCTTTTGTGATTTTCCCCGCCTAGAGATTTATCTCGTTAAATATCAATGCGTTAGTAAATAATTTCTTTGCCAGGACCAAACCTGGCATGGCCCCTGCAATTACCTTCATATGATACAAAATTAATAACGATTGCATACCAGAAATTTGAACCCGGACCTAGAGGGATACATGAACAAACCCAAGAAAATCCGCCAGATTTATGCCGAACTCCAGCGTGTTTACGGGGGCGATATCCCTGCCCTGGAATTACTGGAATGTGCAGCACTGTTTGTCAGTGCTACCGAGGATTCGATCATGCCGGCACCCAAAACGGGCATGCATGGTCGCACTCCCTTTGTCGAGCTTCCAGTTCATGAAGTCATAGAGCAGTGGGGGTGGCGAATTGTATGCCAGGAATATTTCGAGGAAGATGATTTTGAAGTGCAGATCCCTCAAGGACTGCTTATAGAACAAACTTTAGCAATGGCTGCATAAGGAGTAACCATGCCAAGCAAAAAAACGAACCTGGTTCTTGGAGTGAAAGAACACCTTCTGACTGGAAACCCGATTACACATCTCGAATGCATAGTGCTTTTCGGCGTTCCCAGCCTGACCAAGGTCATCTCTGACATGAGGAAAGAAGGATATGTAATTGCCTCCAGGCGCATCCCCTTTGTTGCTGCCCTTCGCAGGATCAATGAATTTGCCGTCCTTGAACCTCCAAAAAACCTCCCGGTTAAGGAAGTAGCCCTGACGGAATACCAGCTGTCGCGATGAACAGGCTATTCAACAAAAGGCAAAGAAAGATACTGGCCTTTTTAGCAGGTGGTCAGTGTTCAATTTGCAAGGCGCCCCTTGGCCAAACTTATCACGCTGATCACGTTTTGGCGCATTCCAGGGGTGGTGCAACTGTAACTAACAACGGGCAGGCATCGTGTGCCCCGTGCAATCTGAGAAAAGGTGCAAAATGACAATCAAACTTCGTCACTGGCAGCAGCAGGCGCTTACCAAGGCAATAGACTGGCTGGTCACCCGCAAGGAGGACCGGCACTTCCTCATCAACGCTGCCCCGGGGGCCGGTAAAACTCTGGCATCCTGCGCGATCGCACAGACACTCATCCAAATGGATGAGATTGAAAGGGTCATTGTTATTGCCCCAAGGGCTGAGGTTGTGAACCAGTGGGCTGATGATTTCAGGTTCGTCACTGGCCGTCATATGACCAAAGTGACTGCCGCCGATGGTGATATTTCCGGCCTCTCCCTGGACGTTTGTGCTACATGGTCGGCCATCCAGGGTTTGTTGCCTGAACTCCAGGCAGTATGCAGGGCGAATAAAACCCTCGTAATCTGCGACGAGCATCACCACGCAGCCGTAGAGGCCGCCTGGGGACAGGGTGCGGATGGGGCATTCTCTGACAGCCGATATGTGCTTGTCCTTACCGGGACACCAATCCGCTCTGACGGGGCAGAGTCGGTCTGGCTGGCATATGACGATGCCGGCGCTATAAACCATCCTGATGATGGCACCTATGTGCTTACTTATGGTGAAGCTGTTGATCTTGGCTATTGCCGGCCGGTCACCTTCCATCGTCATGAGGGCAAATTCACTGTAGACCTGGATGGAGAAAAGGTAAGGGTTTCTGGACATGAAAAAGCCCAGCTGCCCCCTGAACTGAAGCGAATTAATGGGCTGCAGAAAGCCCTTGATTTTTATCGCCTGGTAAAGACACCTCAATTCATGAAGGACCAGGTTACGCCGCTTATGGATGGCTATCAGGCCACCATGGTGGACTGGGGCAGTAATAAACTTTCGGAATTGCGGCACAGAATGCCTGAAGCCGGAGGGCTGGTAATTGCACCCAACATTGAAATGGCCGAGTACATGGTAAAGCTCATCGAGAAGATTGAAGGCGAGAAACCCATGCTGGTCCATAGCCAGATGCCCAATCCAAATGCCAAAATTAGAGCATTCAGGAACACCGATAAACGCTGGCTGGTATCTGTTGCCATGGTTTCCGAAGGCGTGGACATCAAACGTTTACGGGTGTTGATATACCTCCCCAATGCGCTGACAGAATTGGCTTTTCGCCAGGCTATTGGTCGCGTAGTCCGATCTTCAGGCAACAGTGATGACACCAGGGCCTACGTGGTCATGCCCTCTTTCGAGCTTTTTGAGGACTTTGCACGACGGGTCGAAGAGGAAATGTCACCTGCAGCCAGGGCAGAAAAGAACCCGCCGCGGCATAAAGTTTGTCGAGCCTGTGGGCATGAGTGCGAATTAGGCGCCTCTGAATGCCCGGAATGCGGGGAAGAGTTCCCGAAAGCACCCGAAAGATTAAAGCCCTGTGGTGATTGTGGTGCGCTTAATCCGGTTACCGCCAAAGCCTGTATGGCCTGTGGTGCCTTATTTGAACATGACTTCATACTTACCCTAGATGAAGCCCTGAGAACCGGCGCGATTGTGAGGGGTATGGATATTGACGAGCTTGAGGTTCAAAGTGCGGAGTCAATCGCACCAGTGGTACGGGGTAGAATTCTAAGTAGTGGCGATCAACGCTTAATTAAAATAATCCAAACATTGCCAGACGAAAGCTGGGCCAGACTAAAAACAATATTGGAAACTTAATAATTTAAGGTCACCGTGAAATTCAAAGGTAAGGTATATGGCAAAAAATGATATACCAAGATGGCATAGAGGAAACTTGGATGCACATTTTGACAGCCACCCTAACGGAAAAGATAGAGAATGCTGGAAAGATTTATTGGGCACTCACAAGGATGTGACAAGGAATCAGTATGAAGATAAATCTGAGGAGGTTTTCGAAAGAAGATGGCTAGAGTACAGGGCAGATGAGGCTGATATTAAAAGCAAAAGATTTAATGATCATAGGTCGTATTACTTAGATGACCAACTAATTAAAACTATTACCACTATACCTAGTGACAGTGACCCTCTTTTCATTATCACCTGCTTCCATGAACACTTTGGATTAACTCACGCTTTTAACCAACCTAATGATTTAGAGAGCGTTGTTAATCGAAGAGCTGATTATATTAGAAACCTTGATAATAAAATTGAGGGCGGTTTAGTAAAAAACTATAAGTGTATTTATAAGAAATGATTAATCCCGCAAGTATCCTGAGGACGCGCCAAAGAAAATTAAAGAAATGGCGGCCAAAAAAAAGCTGGAATATACCAAAATCCGAAAGCTTAGACCCCAATGAGATAGCAGCTCAACTTATTAAAATAAATAATGAGCCATGGATCACTAAAGGTTATGCGCTCATTTCATACTTAGTAGCAGCAGGACAGTTATTGCGGGCTGCAGAGTCCATAGTTGATCTTTGGGGAGATATGCTGAGCCATGAGACGAAATTAGCCAAAAATATGGACTTAGAAATATTGGCTGAAATAACACAAAACGTTCCGGTATTGTTAGGGATATCTAGAGGATATGATGGTTACAACGAATTAGTTTCATCAATCATTGCCATTACCGAGCCTTCATATTTTTCAGACTGTTTTTTTAATACAGACCAAATTTACTTTGAGGAATTACGCGCATTTGACATTCTGGCCTCTTTTGAACAATCGCGCTCATTGGAAATATGCACAAATCTGTATTTTGACTCTGATTTCAAATCAAAAGTTGTGAGTAATTTTAGATATTCTAATTTTTCTTTCTTAGATAGATTAAATGAATATGAAAAAGAAAATATTAATTACTTTCTGCAAAATTTAAGGAATCAACAATTAATATTTTCATGGATTAAGTCAGAAAATAATGAGAACCAAATTGACTATATAAAAAAACTTTACTCTAAGAGAGAGGGTGAATTGATGAAAAATAAGGATCATCTAATAGATAGTATATTTAACAGCATATCTCCAGAATTACTGGATTCCGATAGCTCAAATAATCTTAGATACATCCTGTCGAGAATAATCGATGTTATAAATGAATCTAGTTATGATTTTTTTTCCCAAGCTGTAACTGCCAGTCACGGTCAATCTGGGAGAGATTCTATGGTCGGCAATACAAGCCCAATAAATATTGTCCCATCATATGACGGTAAATATTTAAGCTGTGAAGAAATTTGCCTAATGGTAGCCAAAGGTCGAAACGCGCGCTCCATGTTTGGTTTCAAAAATGTCATCCGCGACCTACGACTCCATCTCTTAAGATGCAGAAATACAAAAATAGTGTTAATGCTCCATGATGACTGGGACAATTCCGCGGTTAATGAAAGCAAACTTGATATACAGCACCACCAGGAATTTGGCGTGACTTTTATCAGACTTTTGGTAAACGGTGGCCAGATAACGCACGTGCCTAATTTGTTTTAGTGGGATCCCAAAAAATATCTAAACTGATCTTAGAAAAAAGTTAAATACTTATCCCTGCTACATGAAATATATTTTAAGAGAAAATTGGCTACAAAATGCAGTCTTACTACTTCGACCAATTTTTAATGAAAATGGACTCTCAGTACCTGAGGTTTTAATAAGCTGTGGATTTGCAAGCACAGGGATGCGAAGCAACCACATTGGTCAATGCTGGAATAAAAGCTCATGCGACCAAAATATTAATCAAATATTCATCTCACCACTCCTAGACGACCCTGTTGAGATACTAGACACCTTAGTCCATGAGTTAGTTCATGCTGTCGATGACTGCCAGCACGGACATGGCAGAGAATTCAAAAAAATTGCCCTAGCCGTTGGCTTAGAGGGAAAAATGAGGAATGCGAGTGCAGGAAAAAAATTAAGAGAGAGATTGGTAAGAATTACCAAAAAGTTAGGCTCATATCCGCACACCAAGTTGCAGCCTAAGCTTAAAATTAGAATCTACAAATCAAGGCCAAAGGCCGTCTGCTCTGAATGCGGCTATGAAGTAACACCAGTAAAGAAATGGTGTCATTTGGGACCGCCCATCTGCCCTATCGATAAGATAGAAATGCAGCCAATAGGGGAATGGGAAAATGATATTTAGCTCTCACACCAAGATGTCAAAAAATACCCTTATTATACTTTGGAGAGTCCCCATAGCCCTGAATATCCTTGTCGCTGCAACATCCTAAAAACTGATTTCCTTGTCCAAACATTGCCACGCGAGGTTGTTACATCATCTCCATTTAGTCTATTGATCACTTCCTGGTAGCTTGGCGAGTGTAATTTGCTCCCGCACATGCTCCGTATGAGATTAATCACTGATTTGTTGTGCTTGTGCTGCTGATTTCTGGTCATTTATAGATTTTGAACTGCTATCCAACACATGTGACAACCCTCTCCCAAACACTTAGGACATTCAGGGGATGGATTATCTTTGTGTGTCTTAGTGTGTTCCGTGTTTACGTTTATTAGTGTTTTAGTGCGATTACTTTGCAGTGTACTTCCACCGTCAGGAAAGCCCTTATTGGCAGGGACTACACGTGCTTCCTTGTTGCAGTCTGCTGTACCAAATTTGTCACAATATTGTTCCTTTGCTGTTTCCATCTCGTTTCCTTTTCGTTCCACCAACCTGAGATTTTTAAGCCTTATGTAGTTTCTGCCGTCGCATTTCTTTGCTATTTCAGGACACCCAGTAAAAAGCATTCTGCACAATTTTGGTTTTAGCTCTTTGTGCACGGATGCCCATCTACGAGGGCTCTCGCCAATTGTTTCCAACCAAAATTTCCGAAAATTAGACCTTGGCAATGGAAGGAACTGCCCTCCTTGACCTGTCCTATAGCTATCACCTTTGTTGATACCTCTTTGTCTACGAACATCGACATTGAAGAACGCAACTGCCTCCTCTTCTGTTTCAATATTCACAAAGGACAAAACTAGACTGCCTTGCTTAGTGGTTCTATGCCCCTGGTACTCATAAATACTGCCAACCTCCTGTATTGGCGTAGATTCGAGAATCTTAGGAACACGCGGATACATATAAGTGTCATCTAACGGCATTGAAGTTGCGGATTCTCGTGACTCATACGCTTTTATCCAACTTTCTACTTCGGACATTGAGATCAAGACTTATCCCTGGCTCCGAACCGCGACAATTAACGTTTTTTCGCCTAATTCTTTAGCTGTAACCAACGAACAGCATTCTTTTGACGAATATCCTATGGGTAGAGGTCTGAAAGGAAATAACGCACAGTAAGATGTCGTGCATTCGGCCACCTGTTGCCGCCACGAGCCATTACCAAGGGCATCATCTACTATGCAGTTCCGGCAAAACTGGTTAATAGCTTGCTTTCTGCTTCCGATACCCATCACGCACACCCTAATTCGCTAGAGCTATAAACGGGTCGACTCATCTTGGATTCGGTCCATTCCCTGAGCCAGTCTTGGGTATATACAACTCTGCGCCCGAACTTCTGGTATCGGGGGCCACCGCCAACTGTGGCGTACTTTTGAAGTGTCTTGAAGGATACAGGGGTGCCAAGCACCTCTGTGAGGTATTCGGCAGCTTCGTGCCGGGTAAGTCGTTCTTTCATCTTTGCCTCTCTGTAATTCATGAGTAATTACAATCAAGCACCAAAGTGCGTGAGGCTTAAGATATATCAGTAGGGTAAGTGGCCTACCTAAAGTGGGCAAAAAATCAAAGAAATGTCGAATCGGCGAAAAATTATACTACTTGGGATAGATTGTAGGATTCTCACGGGGGTACACTTTAAGTTATTCAAAATCGTCTGGATTCTTAACGATAAGGAAGTATTCAGGCTTAAATAAAGCGGCAGTCTCTTTGTCGCATAGTTCCTCAAGTTTTTCGACAACTTGCTCAGGCGTCAATAGTGGGCGCCCTATCTGAGACATGCGAACTTCAACTCGGAATAGTGGTATTGAGAGTTCCTCTGGAATCTCTATATCAGTGTTAATGATTGGTAATAATTTCATGTTGTTTTTATTTATTCTGGAGGTCACTTTTCTCAAAGCTTCGATAATTCTTCCAACAAGTCTCAACCATCCTTTCTGAAATTGAATATCGTTGCGAAACTTCTTCTATTATTCTTTTGCGATGACCTTTTGGGCGTTTTGGGTTGATTTGAAGAGCCCTGGCTGGGTCTTCTTCATCATCAAGCTTTTGATCTGTCTGAAGCGCAAAATGTACATCGTCGAGGTAGTTCTGTCCCTCTTCACTTTCCAACCATTTTTTTCGCTTACCCTTTGGAATATCTTTAGCCTTTGCCCATTCTTTTGAGACATTATTGTTTATATCTCTAAGCGCATTCTTAACATTTATCTGCACAAGTTCTAGCCAAGCCTGTTCACAATCCATCCCTACTTGCAGGCATTTCAAAAAGGGTAACTTAGTGCTCCCCTTGGGCCTACCTGCCCCTTTCCTGACGCCGCCCCTTGGCATTATTTATTCCTCTAATATTTGTTTATTTGGAGGATTCTTTACATTCATAGCAGCACTAATGCCAGCAGCCGCAGTCTCGGCAAGTTCGGACCTCCTATCCTCTGCCATGTGAATATACCTTTGACTAGTGGCAAGATTCTTATGTCCCATGACAGCCATAATATGAGTTGCCTGCGACCCGCTATCTGCCATCATTGAAGCTAAAGAATGTCGAAGCGCGTGGAGCCCCATTTTAGGGTTTAATCCTGCTGCCACTCTGATCTTTCGCCATGGCTTGCTTATATTTAAAGGACCACTGCCACTAGCCGGAGGAAAAACAAAATCATTAGGCTTTCTTCTTTCCTGTTGAGTAATGATATGTTTAGCCAAATTTGGAAGCCCTATAACTCTAATCTCACCCGTTTTCATACCGGTCTTGTGCTCATTTAGGGGCAACTCAATAACCCCCTTTTCTAAGTTAATATGCCGCCAGCGTAGTCCCGCTATCTCATTACGTCTCGCTCCGGTAAGGGCTATAACTCTGATCGTATCGGCAACTGGCTGTCTAATCTGTGCTGTAATTTCCATTTCATCTATAACTGAAAAAAGTGTCGCATATTCCTCATTTGTCAGCCGTAGGTCCCGCTTAGCATCCTCGCCCACTTTCACTTTGGCCGGGGTATTTGTCTCTATCAAGTCATGTTCAAATGCCCATGAAAAAGCACTTTTTAAGAGCCTGATAGCCATCCTGGCCGCACCGGGGCCACCTGTTACCCTTGCCAGTCCTCTAGGCCCTGTTTTGACTGTTTTAGCCGTTTTTCCTGCCTCAATATCCTTGCCAGCTTTTCGAACATCATCAGCCGTTAATTTTTCGGCCACCTTCCGGCTAAGTAATGGTTTAAGGTGCCGCTCAATCCTGCCCTTGTCATACTTCTGCGATAGCTGGGATTTTTCGGCAAATTTCGGAGACTCTAAATACAGATCCAAGAGGTGGGAGACAGTAAGGGCATTCTTGTTGGATTCTTTAATTGCGAGGGGGTCTTTTCCATCCGATACCTGCCGCCGGTATTCCCTGGCTCTCTTTCTGGCCTGTTCCGGTGTATAGGCTCCATGTTTGCCTATCGTTATCCTGCGCGACTGTCCCTCCTGTGTCCGATACTGGAAGCAATAGGATTTCGTTCCACTAGGTTGGACAACAAGGCCAAACCCAGGACAGGTCTCATCCCAAATAAAGTAGCGGGAGTCTCCTGCGCTCTTTCGATCTACAAGGCTTTTAGTTATCTTGGGCATGGCCTACTTTCTCTGGGTAAGCACTAGGTAAGCAAACGGTGGTAAATCAAAGTAACTCTTTAGCTCACCACAGCATAGTGAATAATGCTTAATATACAGGTTATACAAGCATTTATCCATATAGGGTAAAAATTGGTAAGCACGATAAAATAAACCTCCACAGCATTCATAATGCTGGGGTCAGTGGTTCAAGTCCACTCGTAGCTACCATCTTAAAAAGGCACTTATGGTAAAGAACATAAGTGCCTTTTTGATTTTCCGCAAATAACTCCCTAATTATATTCACAATACGTGCTGATTTTTTCGCATGAATGTAGAATCGGGAAAAAACATTACAACCCATATTCTATCCATGACTGAAGCCGACCTGATCATCCACGGTATCGACTGGCTCATCACCGTCGATACCAAACGTCGTATCCTCCGTGACGCTGCCGTTGCCATTAAGGACGGCAAGTTCGCCGACGTCGGCAAGACCGCCGACATCCTTAAAGCCTGGACCAGCACAGAATTCGTCGATGCCGGCAACCGGGTCGCCACTCCCGGCCTCATCGATAGTCACCTGCATTCCTCATTCCAGCTAGCCCGTGGACTCGCGGATGAGGTGGGCACCCGACCCTTCCTGTTCGAACACATGTTTCCCTACGAGGGTGCTATGTCAGCTGACGATGTATATGTCAGCTCCCTGTTTACTGCAATGTCGCTCCTGCGCTGCGGCGTTACCTGTTTCATCGATCCCGGCAACTACCATCCCAGGGAAACCGGCAAGGCGGCGCTCACGGCAGGCATGCGTGCCGTGCTCGGCCGCAGCGCCTTCGACATGACCAAGGCGGTGCTCGGCATCCTGCCGGAAGGGATGATCGAAACCACTGACCAGGCCATCGCCAACAATCGTGCGCTTCTCGATCATATCGCCGAACTGGACAACCCGAAGATTAGGGGCAGCGTCTCCTTTCGGGGCCTAAGCAATTCCAGCGACGCGCTCATCACTGCGTGTCACTCCATGGCGCGGGAGCATGACTGCATGCTGCAGACCCATGCCTGCTTCAACTATTCCACCCACGACGACTGCCTTGGGAATTTCGGCCTGCCGGAGATCGAGCGCCTGGAAAAACTCGGCGTTCTCGATGATCACACCCTGCTAGTCCATGCCGGCTGGATCGAACCGAAAGAAATCGAAATCATAGCCCGCCGCCGCCCGCAGCTGGTGTCAGCGCCGAGCTCCAGCCTGCACAACGGCTACGGTAACTTCATGCGCGGGCGGCTTCCTGAGCTCATGGAAATGGGCATCAATGTCGGTCTTGGTTCTGACCATGCATGTTCGGGCATCACCGATCTCGTCCAGGAAATGTTTTTGTTTGCCGGTGTCTATAAGGAAATCCACATGAACCCGCGCGTGATGTCGCCAGAACTCGTGGTGGAAATGGCGACCATCAATGGTGCCCGCTGTGCAGGACAGGCTGATAGTATTGGCAGTGTCCAGGTGGGCAAGGAAGCAGACATCGTACTCTTCGATTCACGCTATCCCGAATGGCAGCCGCTGTTCAACCCGGTTTCCAATCTTGTCTATTCCGCCACAGGCAATTCCGTTACCGACGTGTGGGTGGCTGGTGACCGCGTGGTCGAGAACAGCCACCTGAGCAAGGTGGACGAGGCGCAGATCCTGGCACAGGTCGCTTGCACAACGGGCGGCATCGGCAAGAAACTCAATATCGATAAACTGATGAAACTCGGCTGGCCGGTTTCATGAAGTAGAAGGTACTTGTATGAATGTAACAACCATTGATGGCGTCACCTATGGCGTTAACGATATCGACGAAGCCCGACAGTTCTGGCTCGATTTCGGTCTGACACTCGAGGACGATAGAGCGGATCGCCTGCTGTATACATCGAAGGACAAGTCCTTTGTCGAAATCCGTCATAGAGACGATCCTGTCCTGCCACCCGCCATCGAGGACGGGCCCGGTGTCAGGGAAGCCATTTTCGGCGTGAAAACTCAGGCCGACTTGGACGCCATCAGGGCCGAACTCGAAAAGGATCGTGAAGTAAACGTTGATGCCGAGGGCACACTGCATTGCCTCGACCCGCTGGGCATTGGCGTCGGCTTTCGCGTGTCCCGGTGCGTGGATGTCACCGCCGAGGAACCCCACTTCAACATGCCCGGACACATCGGCCGCCTGAACGCCCGTGGCAAGTTCTACCCATGCGCCAAACCGCTGGAGATGAGCCATGTCGTTTTCATGGTCCCGGACACTGAAAAGGAAATCGATTTCTACGTGAAACGACTGGGTTTTCGCATCAGCGATTGTTACCCGGGGCGTGGCTACTTCCTACGCGGTGGGGCCGGGCGCTATCACCATAACCTGTTCCTGCTGAACCCCGGTGGCAAGGGTGACAAGTTTGGCTTCCACCACCTGGCTTTCGAGGTGTCGAATGTGCACGAACTGTTCGGCGGCGGCCTCAACATGACCAAGAAAGGCTGGAAGACCATGCTCGGGCCGGGTCGTCATCCCATCTCCTCTTGTTATTTCTGGTATTTTCTCAACCCCTGCGGTGGTGGTGCCGAGTACGACTTTGACTCGGACATCGTCGATGAAAACTGGCAAGGCGAGGAGTTCGAGCAGACGCCCGAACGATTCGCCGAGTGGAGCCTGGCGGCGGGCATGGAAGAGAACCTGCTGTACAAGGGCGTGCAGACCGGTGACACCATCAAAGAAAAGTAACGCGCAGACCCCATGAAAATCGATATCTTCACGCACTTTGTGCCGCCAGCGCTCACCGATTACCTGGCGAAGACGAAACTCGGTGCAATCGCTACGCCGCGCTGGCGTAACATCGCGACCCTTGTGGATCTCGACGAGCACCTGCGCATGATGGACGAGTTCGACGACTATGTGCAGATCCCGTCCATCGCCAACCCACCCATTGAGGCCTTCGGCACGCCGGAAGAGACCCCGGAGATCGCGCGGGTGGCCAACGACTATATGGCGCAATTGTGCGAGACATACCGCGACCGTTTTCCCGCATTCGTCGCCAACCTGCCCATGAACAATCCAGATGCCGCCGTGGAGGAAGCACGCCGAGCCGTCAACGACCTCGGCGCTGCCGGCTGCCTGGTGTACTCCAACGTGCTGGGGGCACCACTGAGCGAGGAACGCTTTTTTCCCCTGTTCCAGACCATGGCTGAACTCGACCGGCCGGTGTGGATCCATCCCATTCGCGGGCCTGATACTGCCGATTACAAATCGGAGACCACCTCACTGCATGAACTCTGGTTCACTTTCGGCTGGCCCTATGAAACCGCGCTGGCGATGGGACGCCTGGTCCATGTGGGCCTGTTCGACAAGCTGCCCGGTATCAAAATCATCACGCACCATCTCGGTGGCCTGGTACCCTACCTGGAAGGCAAAATCAATTTCGGCTTTCGCCAGGCCGGCGAGGGCGATATAGAGACCAATCCCGTCGCTACAGAGGCCGGATTAACAAGGAAGCCCGCCGACTACTACCGTATGTTCTACGGCGATAGTGCCGTCAATGGTATAGACAGGGCATTTGATTGCGGGCTGGAATTTTTCTCAGCGGACAACGTTGTCTTTGCCTCGGACGCCCCCTTCGACCCGCTGGGCGGCCGGCACCTGATCAGGGAATCCATGCGCCTGGTCGAAACGCTGGACAAAGCCGACCGGGACAAGATCTATTATGGCAATGCCGCAAAGCTGATTGGCCTGTAGATAGATAGTTAGCCGGCAATCGCCGGCATTCGGATGCGCAGCACCTGGTTGGACGCCCTGATGATTCCCCACAACTCCCTGCCCGGGCGACTCCTGTCCCAGGCGATACCCTGCCCGTTGAAACCGGGCACCGTGACTGTGGCCACCCACACCAGTTCATCGCCATGTTCCGGTATGGACATGACATAGATCTCCGGGCGATCGTGCCCGCTCAGGTACAGGTAACCATCCTCGCCCCAGGAACCACCGGAATTGCTCATTGGCCGCAGGCGCGGTAACAGCTCTTGCGGCAACGACCAGCTTTGCTCGATGCCAAACGTATCATTTAACCGGGCGATACGGGTGTTGTCGGTGCCGCCGTAGGGCTCGGATTGTCCATCCGGTATGATGTCGTAATTTCCAAAACCCGCCCACCAGGCGCCGTCATGGCGGTCGAGCCAGGTCAGCGAACCGGGGGCAGCAATCGGGACGGTAGCTACGGGATTGAGGTTGCTCGCCCGGCGCACTTCCAATGAATTCAACATGGGCGATGCAGGATAGTTTGAATGGGCCGCGTAAAGCGTCCCGTCAAGGATCATGCCCCCGTCTAAGTGAATGATAGCGTCACTACCGCTGCGCCAGCCCATGACCACTTGCCCGTCAGTCTTGTCGAGCTTGATGATGTTGGCATTGTTGATGACATAGACGAACGCCTCGTCCACGGCGATGCCTTGGCGCGCCTCCGGCGCATCGAAACTGCTCATGACCTCGGCGGGATACACCGGCGCTTCGGCGGCCCGAAGGACGCATGCCGGTAACAGGAGCAGCAGGAGCGAGGCAGAAATTTTCATTGCCGGTAGTGTAGCACGGTTGTTTTTGGGCTTTATGGCCAGACTCATTATACTCACCCCTGGTGAATCTGCCGATTTTTCCATGACCCATTTATCCGTCCCCGAGGCCCGTCGCATCGCCCTCATCGCACAGGGCCTGCACACCAATGAGCCCTTCGGTGCCGGCAAGGCCGCCGTGCAGCGCTGTATAGAGCATCTGGGTTATATCCAGATCGACACCATCTCCGTCATCAACCGTTCCCATCACCATGCCTTCTGGACGCGGGTACCGTCCTACAAGGAACAGCATCTCGATCGCCTGCTGAAGGAAAGTCAGATCATGGAATATTGGTCGCATGCCGCAGCCTATCTACCCATGCGGGATTACCGTTATTGCCTGCCCTACATGAAATCCATCGCCAGCGGCGAGCGTCACTGGCGCACACCCGACCAGAAAGCCATGGCCATGGTGCTCGACCGTATCCGTGTAGAGGGCCCCCTGATGGCGCGGGACTTTGAGCATTCTAAAGATCGCGGACTCGAGTGGGGCTGGAATTGGAAACCCGCCAAGATCGCCCTGGAACAACTTTTTATCGAGGGAAAGCTGATGGTAAGCCACCGGGTGGGATTCCAGAAAGTTTACGACCTGCCGGAACGGGTGCTGCCGGATGATATCGACACCAGCATCCCCACCGATGACGAATTTCAGCGTTACCTAATCAACTCCACCCTGCGCGCCCATGGGCTCGCCCAAGAAACGGAATTTAGCTACCTGCGCAAGGGCCGCAAACCCGGTGTCAGGGACACCCTGCAGGAGATGATAGAAGCGGGCGAAGTCGTTGCACTCACCATATGCAAGCTGCCGGGCACCTGGTTTTCGACGCCGCAAATTCTCGAACAACTGGGCAATAAACGGGTAACGCGCAACGTGCACCTGCTGTCACCGTTCGACAATGCAGTGATCAAGCGCCGTCGCATCCAGCAGCTTTTCGATTCCAACTACCAGATTGAGTGCTACGTACCCGGGCCGAAACGCCAGTTCGGTTACTACTGCCTACCCATACTGTATGGCACCGAAATTATTGGCCGCCTTGACCCCAAGGCCGACCGAAAAAACCGTAACCTCATCGTGAAGGGAATATTCCTGGAAAAACCGGTTAGGGACGAGCAAGCTTTCTTCGCGAAGCTAGCAATGAAGTTACGCGATGTCGCCATCTTCAACGACTGTGACACAATTACCTGCAAACCGGCGCGGAGTAACCTCGCATGCAACCAGCTCCTGCACTGCATTAATCAGACCCGGTAAAGATCGAGTCCGTAAAATTTCAGGGTGCATTGTACAGGTTGTGCAGGCCGACGTTGCCGATCAGGCGCTCCCCACACAGAGCCATGGTGGTATCAAGTTCCCGGCGTACTATATCGATGACTTCCGATACGCCCTTCTCTCCCCGTGCACCGAGTCCGTACACCAGCGCACGACCCAACCATACACCGCGGGCACCCAGGCACACCGCCTTGAGCACATCCTGCCCGCAGCGCACACCGCCATCGAGATGAATCTCGATCTTGTTGCCTACGGCATCGACGATCTCGGGCAGGACAGTAATTGACGACGGCGCGCCATCGAGCTGGCGGCCACCGTGGTTGGACACGACGATGGCATCGGCACCGGTGTTAACTGCATGGCGGGCATCCTCGGCATCCATGATGCCTTTCAGGATCAATGGGCCGCCCCAGCGTTCCTTGATCCATTCCACATCTTTCCAGTTCAGCGTGGGATCGAACTGCTCGGAAGTCCATGAGGACAGGGAAGAAAGGTCCCGCACGCCCTTGGCATGCCCGACGATGTTGCCGAAGGTGTGGCGACGAGTGGTCAGCATGTGCAGGGCCCAACGTGGCCGTGTCATCACCTGCCACAGATGGGAAGGTATGAATCGCGGTGGTGCGCTCAGGCCATTGCGAATATCGTTGTGGCGCTGGCCGAGAATCTGCAGGTCGAGTGTAAGGACCAGCGCGCTGCAGTTAGCCGCCTTGGCGCGGTCGATCAGGCGCTCGGCAAAATCCTTATCTCGCATAACATACAACTGAAACCAGAACGGCTTTTCCGTGTGGGCGGCGACATCTTCTATCGAGGCGATACTCATGGTGGACAGGGTGAAGGCAATACCGGCTTTCTCTGCAGCCCGCGCGGCATGAATCTCGCCGTTTGCGTGCTGCATGCCGAGCATGCCGATCGGCGCCAGCGCCACCGGCATTGTCACGTCCTGCCCGGCCAGGGTGGTGGCCAGTGAACGATTGGACATGTCCACCGCCACACGCTGGCGAAACAGGATCTTGCCGAAGTCCTTCTCGTTGTTGTGATAGGTGCTCTGGCTCCAGGAACCGGAGTCGGCGTACTGAAAAAACATGCGCGGCACGCGTTTTCGGGCCAGGTTCTTGTAGTCGTTGACTTCACATAGCTGGGTCTTCGCCATCTCGGGGTCCTGCTGGTCAATCAAATGTGCAAGTAAAGCAGATATGCCGGGACACGTTAAGCGTAAAACAGGTATTACCCGTAAGAAAAAACGGAGCCAAAAGGCTCCGTTCATTGCAACCTGTTGTTGCTTACTTCGCTGCCAGTCCCTGGACAATTTCCAGGGATTTCATAACGTTTTCCTCTGGAGACACGCCGCCGACAGTACCGACGATGGTGCCATCCACGTCAACCACGAAGGTGTCGCGCGAAGCGAAGCCATGGCCAATTTCCACGCCACGGGTATCCTTGAAGCCGGCACGACCTTCGCGCACGTCGATGTCATAGGAGGCGGCAATGCTGCCATCGGCATCGGACGCAACCGGTAGCTCACCAGCACAGTATTCCGGGTCGGCGGAGAAATCGTTCAGGCGCTCGATACTGTCCAGTGACACGCCTACCACAGTGGCACCGGCATTATTGAACTTGTCCATATTGATGGCAAAGGTGTGGGCCTGGATGTTGCAGCCCTGGGTGTAGGCTGACGGGTAAAAATACACGACGGTCGGACCGACCAGGTTCAGGGACTGCTGCAGTGAATAGGTGAATTCCTCGCCGTCCATGGAGGCCTGCAGGGTAAACACCGGTGCGGTGGCCCCGGTTTCCAGTGCGGCATGGGCTGACAGGTTGAATAGGCCAGCCATGACTGCGGTTGTGATCATTTTACGTGTCATCGGGACTCCCTCTCTCTTCTCTATTTTTTTATAGCCATGTTGTTCTGTGGAATTATATCGGTATTATCGGTTTTGCACTGATGATATAGCGGTTACTCTGACCTGTGCAATCACCCACCTCCCGGGAGAAACTTTTACAAACAGTTCACTGAGGCCTACATGACCCTGAAGACCACGAACATTGCCCTCCTCGGCTGCCTGCTATTACAGGCCTGTGGCGGTAATTCAGCAACAGCACCCACAGCGCAGGAAACAGGTGTCGAGCCTGTATTTGAGATAACGCAACATGCCCTGCTCGCCTCGCTGCCTGTCGACGATGATCCAACCGACAATACCTTCCAGACACTGGATGGCCGGGGTTTTGATATCGACTTATTTGAAGGGGAAAAGGTGTTCGTGAATTTCTGGGCCACCTGGTGCGCACCGTGCATCCGCGAAATCCCAGCGATCAACAATGCCGCAGCCGAACTGGCTGACGAAGGGTATATCTTCCTGTTCGCGTCCGACGAGGATACCGACACGATCGATGTCTTCCTGCAGGAACGTCAGTTCCCCGGCAACTTCATCAAGCTGAACGACTTTTTCTCAAGCTATGGAATCGGGGCCGTGCCCAGTTCATGGCTGCTGAATGTGAACGGAGATGTCGTCCAGACCTGGGCCGGTGCCTACGAGTGGGACAGTGAGGAAATGCTTGCGCAGATCAGGAATATTGAACCGGTTGAATAGGCCCGGTTGCAGTGATCAGAATATGCCGTAATCGATGATGTCGTCGTAGTACCCGGTAATGGTCAGAGTCACCACGACATCGAATTCATTGTAGTTGAGCCAGTACCAGCCGTGCTCCCCGCTGAACGGCGCGGTTATCGAGCCGTTGCCGCCCGCACCTTCCTGCTGCTCCTTGTAACGCACGAAAAAGTCCGGCCCGAATGAAGCATCATGGCCATGAAAATCCACATAGATATCGCCCTGGTCTACGGCCCAGGAATACACGGCAACCTTGCCTTCCTTCATCACCATCTTGACCTCGGTTTCAGCCTCGGCCGGAATAGTGATTTCCATGGTTACGGACTGTGGTGGCTCCTCCTGGTCCTGGAACACGCTGGGGTTTGGCAGCGGTGTGGGCTCGCCGAAGCCGGGAATTTCGACTTCGCGAATCAGTTCGTTGCCGCCGATGACATCGGTGATTTCAATGGTGACCGTTGGCCCATCATTTAACTGGGTCAGGCCGACGGCCTCGCCAAAACCGGTGGGATCGATGCCATATTCTGCAGGCAGCACCACCAGTACGAGAATGACTGCGGCTGCCAAAATAGAAATAGCCGTGGCATTTAACAGGGTTTTCGAAGAAGGAGTCTGGATTTCGTTCATGTTTAGTCCATAAAGGAATCAAATTTTGTGAATCAGGCGACGATATAACCGGTGAGCTGATAACCGATAAGAATGAACCCCGCTGTCATGATGACCAGATTGGTATTAAAAGCACCACGAAGAAAACTGGGGCTTTTTCGCCAGTAATCAAAAATCAGAAGCATGATGGTGAGCGCCGCCAGTTGCCCAAACTCCACACCGATGTTGAAGGCAATCATGTTGGGTACGAGACCGTCGCTGGAAATGGTGAGGTCCTGCAGCTTGGTGGACAGGCCGAAGCCGTGCGCCAGGCCAAATAGGAATACCGCGTGGCGGGTGTCGATACGAATACCCATCCGCTCGAAACCACCCATATTCTCGAAGGCCTTGTACACTACCGACAGGCCGATGATGGCATCAACGACATAGGCATCGGCCCGTATGCCACCCAAAACGCCCAGCAACAGCGTGACACTGTGGCCGATGGCAAACAGGCTGACGTACAGGGCTACGTCCTTAATTTTATGGAGAAAAAAAATGACCCCGGCCAGAAATAGCAAATGATCATAGCCGGTGAACATGTGTTTCGCGCCTAGGTAAAGGTAAGGCAGGAACGCCACACCGCTGATACTCTGAATGAAGTCGGCATCACCTTCGGCAACACCGTGGCCGAAAGCCGGCATGGCAATAATCATAAGGAACGGCAAGGCCGCTACAAGATTATAGAATTTATTCAATAGTAGGCGCTCGTTATTTCCCGTTTACTTCCACAAGCATTGTAAGGCCCATGGATGACTTTGCAATGATTCAGCGTCTTATCCTCCAAAGTTATAGCTGGTCGCCTATTAGCCTTTTGACTTGCATCAAGCTGCTGGAGTAATTCTGTTCCTAGAATCCTGAAATCCCGGGGGCCACCAGAATTTCCACATGAGCGAATCATATCACCACCATTAACACCAGCATGGATCAGCAAGACCGAAACTGGGTGCGCTAGTCTCTGGCTCAAGCCTATTTCAGACGACTCTTGATAAAACTGACAAAGCCGAAAAAGCTTAAAGTCGCCACTCCAATACCGACCAGCGTCAGGAACAGCTTGTACAGCAGGCTGCCGGTCTTGCCGGTGTGCAGCGGATAGTTGGTGTTGTAAATCTGTTCCAGGGCCGGAAAGCCACTGGAGTCTATGCGCAGATCCATGTAGCCGAGTTCCGAATCCACGTAGACATGACTGGTCCCGGTGCGATTCCACTGCCCCGGCTGCTGTACGCCGATCACCCGATGGGCGGAAAAACCGCTCGGTACGGTTGATGAGCGGATGGTGCTGCCCGGAAATATCGCCAGCGTACGTTCGAAGGCCGGCAGCCAGTCGCCGGTGCCCTCCCCAGTAATGTCGTCGATCCCCACGACCATGGCATCGCTGTATTCCGGCGTACTGCGCAATTCATCCAGGAACATCTCTTCCACCTGTCCGGGATAAACCAGCACGATGCCGGTCACCAGCGTCAGCAGCAATGGCAGTGCAATGACGATACCCATATTACGGTGACTGGTTATCAACTGCTGACGCTTAAAGTTGCGTGGCAGCAACTTGAGCGTGAAATGCCGCCGCAGCGGTAAAAAGACTATCACGCCCAGGGCAATCAAGAATACCAGCGCCATGGCGGAAAAACCGACGATGTTTAGCCCCAGGCTTTCCAGCAGCAGGCGATGATGCAGGTCGTAAATGAGCTCTTCGATACGGTCGTTCAAGTGCCACTCGTCTACTACCACGCCATGGATATCGACGTAGGCGTAATTGTTGTCATAAAGCGTCACTTTGGTCAGTGGAAATTCCGCAGTGGCGAACTGGATGTTGAGAATGTCGTTGTTATCGAACTGCACTTCCACGGCATCAGCGATCAATGCCAGGTTTTCCGGGCTGGGAGTGAACTCCACCTGCGCCGCCGGGGTGATCAGTTTGACGTAATCCTCTTTCCAGACGAGAAATGAGCCGGTCAAACTAACGAGCATGAGCAAGAGCGCGAGGACCATGCCACCCCAGGCGTGCAAGGTGCTAAATAATTTCAGCATGGCTTTCAACATTGTTACCGTTAATTTCTCTAAGTCGCGATTGTCTCAGTCACATCGAGTAATGAACAGGAAAGTATTCATAAATTCCGGGTTGCTACTACCGTCATCAGCCCCCACCACCTATCGATCTTGTAGCGATCGGCGCTTTTTGTAGCGAAACCGGATTCTCTGACCAGTGCCTGCAGTGCCTCCAACCCGTAGGTGTGGTAATGGGCAGCATTTAACAGCGACAGGTACCAGTCAGTCATCCAGACTGTTGCAAAATCCCGGCACCAGTCCGTGATCACGAAACTGCCGCCGGGCACAAGCACTCTGTGTATTTCCGCCAGGGCCATTTTCGGATCTCTTATATAGTGAAATACGCTGCAGCAAACGACGGCATCGACGCTGCCATCAGCGAAAGGCAGGTTCGAGGCCCAGGCTTCTTTAAGAACAACCCATTCAGGCAACCGTCTCCTGGCGACGTCCAGCATTTCCGGGACCGGGTCGATGCCGTGCAGTTGCAGGGATGTATTTTCTTCAGCCAGTGCCGCGAGCAGCGCACCCGTCCCGCAGCCAACGTCTAGTATCCGCTCCCCGTCTTTCCGTAGCAGGCCTGCCAGTGTTTCCCTTATAGAAGCATCTATATATGCAGACCAGCGAGCATCAAAATCGGACGCCAGTTTGGCGTACTCCTTGGTAACCGCGGTTTTGTACAGACCAGTTTCAGCCACGCCTATGCCGACTTGCTTTGTCGCAAAACTCCAATTCGATGGATGTGTGATTCAGGGAGGATGGCGCCAGCTTTTTCGCGATACGTTTCTTAAATGCATGCTGCTGGCAAGCATCGAGCGTTTCGTGCAAAAGCAAATGGGTGGCATGCACATGATGCTCACCTTCCAGTGACCAACTGTTCTCATGGTGTATTTCGGCGATTTCGGTGATCTTCATTAGCTCCAGGTTGATCTTATTAGTCAGCAGCGATTCAGGCACCGGCTGGAAAAAGAGATTCGGTGTTTCCTTAAAGTGCTTATAGATATTGATAGGATGAACATGGTGAAAGTCACGACCAACAGCGGCTTGAGAACTGCTCACTCCACAAACATCAATACGATGGACACGATCAGCACGACCACCCACCCGAGCACGTCCTCCAAAAAATGCCGGTTCAGCACCTTCTCGTTCAGTGCATAGCCGCCGCTAACTTTCCACGCAACAAACCCGCTCACTGTAGTGCCAAGCAACGTCAGGCCAAGTATACCCTCTACCACAGGCATTTCAGGGCTGAACAGCCAGCGTATCATCTTCTGAGCCAGCGTATTTTTTCTGAGATGATTCAGCGCGACGGCAGTTTACCCAGCCAGGCGTCCACCTCATCCCAGTCCAACGGAAAGGTGTGACCTGTACCATGCAGGAGCTGCGCATCCAGTACCACCCCCGCCCGCTCGAGGACGCGTACGGTGTCGTCGAATCGACTGCCCCACCCCAGCCTGTCCTCGCTACCGATGCGTAGAAACACTGGAAAGTCCTTCAGGGCGGCCAGTTGGGGTGAATCGGATGCCAGCGCCGGTACGGCAATGATGCCCAAGTAATCACCGGGGCTTCTCGAGGCGATATCCAGGGACGATATGCCGCCATTGGATATTCCCATCAGCAACACCGGACCATCTGCGATGTCGTCACGTTGTTTCAGGGTGGCAACCAGGTCATAGACCTTGCCGCCGTTTCCTCCCCAGAACGACTGGCCGTTGGGTGATACGGGCGCCACCACGGCCCAGCCGCGGTCGATGAAGCCGTCACCATGGTTACGAAAGGCGCTGCTGGCGATTCGGGCATCACCCGAACCACCACCCAGGATGACGACCAGCGGATGTTCTCCCATCCTGGGCGTCTCAAAATAGGCACGGAAGGTCGAACCGTCCGAGAGGGTGAATTCGGTTTGAGTAAATGCGGATATCGGCATCAGCAAAATAAGAAGAGTTACCAGGAAAGAACGCATCGTTGGTCCTCCATACAAGCCTGGTTAATCCTCCCACATTTTTCATGTGTCTTGAAGACAGCATGTTGTGGTTAGTAGCTCCAGAGATCAATCGTGAAAAGTGACCGCAGACGATGAAAGGATCGGAAAGCGTAGACGTACATCCCTGTTCGATTGGACTCGGCATCCTGCCTTGGACGTTTCCTTGGCCTTGCCACCGATTACGGGCATGACGTGGCTGGCTCAGGGATTTTTGATCTTTCTCGATTTCCTTAATAATTGCACCGGGATACATTGGACATGGCAGGGTCGGCAGATTATTCTGAGGTATCGATAGTTGGGGGATCTTCATGAAAGTACGCCAGTTTTTCTTTCGCCTGGTGCCACTGATGGCCTGCATTTTACCGGTAATGGCCCAGGACATTCCGCGCACGGCCGATGGCACACCTTTCCTACAGGGTATATGGCAGGCCCAGACCCGCGCAGCCTTCAACCTGGAAGACCATGTTGCCCGCCACGACATGCAGGCAGGACAGAGTGTTGTTGCTGGTGGCACTATCCCATACCAGGACTGGGCGCGGGCGAAACAGCAGGAAAATTTTGCGAACCGCGCCGAACTTGATCCCCTCAACAAATGTTACCTGCCCGGCGTGCCCCGAATCATGGCCATGCCTTGGCCCTTCCATATTTTCCAAACACCCGAGCATGTCGCCATAACCTTCGAATGGACGCAGGTCTACCGCCTAATTTATGCTGGCGGCCAGGAACAGATGTACCCCGGATTCGAGCACTGGATGGGTGATTCTCGTGGTCATTGGGAAGGCGATACCTTTGTGGTGGTGGTGCGCGATTCCAACGACCGTCACTGGATGGATGCCGCGGGAAACTTCCACAGCATCGGCGCCGTGATCACCGAGCGCTACACGATGGAAGACGCCGATACCATTCGTTATGAAGTCATCATCGACGATCCGGAAGTGTTCACCGAACCCTGGACCATTTCCTACCCACTGTTGCGACAGACCAAAATGACCCGCCTGCTGGAATACCAGTGCCAGGCCGAAATTGAGGAAGCCAACGGCGATTTCGAACGCGTGGATAACCTGTGGTTCCCGGCTCCAATTCCCAAAGCGAACGTCCCCTTCAACGCCAATGCCGGGACCGACTTGCCACTGCCCGTCGTCCCTGCCGACATTCCTCGCCATGGCGATGGCACACCTGACCTGACCGGTTTGTATGTCCAGGGAGGCGTCGCCAATTATGGCCTGGAAAAACGCGAGAACCTGGCGCTGTTTCCACCCGCCAACGGCGTCATTATCGACCCGACGGACGGTGTGCTGCCTTACCAGCCCTGGGCGCGCACCGAGATGCTCGAACGGCGTGAACCCTGGCGCGGTTACGACGATCCCACTGCCCACTGTTTTGTTGCCGGCATTCCCCGTTCCCATTACGTGCCGTCGCCCTATATGATCCTGCAGCCGCCGGGATACACTGTTGTTCTGCACGAACGCATGTCTTACCGGGTCATCGACATGAACCGGCGCGAGCACCTGCCTGACAACATTCGCCTGTGGATGGGAGATGCCCTCGGTCATTGGGAAAATGATGTGCTGGTGATCGATTCCGCCAACTACAACGGCAAGGCCTGGCTCAACGAGCTCGGCGATGTGACCAGCCACGCCCAGACCGTGCGGGAATACTATGTTCCCCAGGCCGACCGCATAATTTACCGCGCCGTAGTCTCGGACCCGATTCCCTACTCCAGGCCCTGGACCATGGAAATGCCGATGCCGCGCCAGGATGGCGAGTTGCTGGAAGTCGCCTGCCTAGAAGATAATAATGACCTCGACCACCTAAGAGACGTGCGCGATGAATACCGCGCACAGCAGCAGGAGTGAGTATAACCATGAAGACGACATTGTCCCTGATTCTTTGTACTGCCGCGATGTTTCTTGGCTCAGAGCCTGCCCAGGCCCACCATTCCTTTTCCGCGGAATTCGATATCGAGCAACCGATCTCGCTAACCGGCAGGGTGACGCGCATGCAGTGGTCCAACCCGCATGGCTGGATTTACATAGACGTGGACAACGAAGACGGTAGCGTCACAAACTGGGCCCTTGAAACCAGTGCCGCCAACAACCTTATACGCCGCGGCTGGAAGCGTGAAGACCTGCCCGCCGGGACCACCATCGTCGTGGAGGGCTTTCGGGCTCGCAACGGCTCACCCACCGCCAACATACGCGGCATTCAGCTCGAGGATGGCCGGCGACTGTTCTCCGGTAACGCCGAAGAATTGCGCAACTAGCTTCCTGCAGCATGCCTGCAGCACGCCAGTATGACCTGATCGTTCTTTGCACCGCCCCGGCCGGCGAAAAGGTTCTTGCGAACGCCGCCTATTCCTGCAAGAAGGTAGTAAAAATCGAGAAGGAGCAATGCTGCAGCGGCGCCGGCGTAAACACGGGCACCTTGCCCTCCAAAACGCTGAAGGAGTCGGCCCAGTTCTATTCAGGCGAGTACGACACAAGCATACACAGCAACGACCGTCTCCTCGATGGCAATACCACCATCTAACTTTTAAATTCTGTCTTTGTTTCACATCGCCCTGCACTTCCTTGTCCCGCTAGCTATCGCTGGCACGTTCTACCTGAAGAAATGGCTGAAGGCCTTCGGACTCATGTTGTGCGGGCTGGTCATCGATGTCGACCATCTGCTGGCCGATCCCGCCTACGATCCGGACCGCTGCAGTATCGGTTTCCACCCGCTGCATACCTACTGGGTAATTCCTGTTTACGTGGCGCTGCTGTTCTATCCGAAAACGCGCTTGGTGGGAATCGGGCTGTGCATACACATCCTTCTGGATGCGGGGGATTGCTGGTTGCCGATATAGCACGGGTATACATTCAGGCGATACCTGCACTACCATGTTCGTCACTGGCTACTCTCAAAATAACAACAGGTAAGCACATGACCAGTCGCCGATCCTTTCTTTCCACCAGCCTGGCTTCAATGGCAGCACTGGGACTCACTCCATTGCGAGCCCAGCAAACCGAACTAACTTCTCTGTCGGTTATGGAAGCATCCAGCCTGATCCGACGTCGTGAGCTTTCCCCGGTCGAACTGACCCAAGCCTTCCTTGACCGCATTGAACTCCTGCAACCTGTGGTCAATGCCTACAATACCGTCACTGCCGAAATCGCCCTGTCGCAGGCGCTCATCCTGGAGCAGGAACTGATGCGCGGCACCTGGCACGGCCCGCTGCACGGCATTCCCATCGGGTTGAAAGACAACATCGATACTGCCGGCATACTTACCACCGCCTCCAGCACATTGCTGAAGGACCGTATCCCTAATACGGATGCGCCCATCTACAAGCGATTGCGCGATGCCGGCGTCGTCCTGCTCGGCAAGCTCAACATGCACGAATTTGCCTGGGGTGGCACTTCGGCTATCACCCATTTCGGGCCGGTGCACAATCCCTGGAACCTCGATCACATACCGGGTGGCTCGTCCGGCGGTTCCGCCGCAGCCATGGCGGCTAGGATGTGCTGTGCCGCGCTGGGCACCGACACGCTGGCATCCATTCGCCTGCCCGCCGCCTATTGTGGTGTCACCGGGCTAAAGGCCACCCACGGCCTGGCATCCATTCGCAGTATCATTCCCGTAGCTGAATCCCTAGACCATGTTGGACCCATCACCGGCAGCGCCGCCGATGCGGCCGTGATGCTGCAGGCCATGGCCGGGTACGACCCGCGCGATCCCGTGAGCATCCAAACGGGAGTGGTGAATTACCTAGATGCCCTGTCCCGACCAGTGAACACGCTACGAATTGGCTTGCCTTCGGGTGACTATTTTGCCCGCCTGCATTCGGACACAGATAAGGCGGTAAGTACTGCATTGAATATCCTCAACGGCATCACGGCAGGCTCGCGTGAAGTCACCCTGCCGGCAGTGCCTGATTTCGGCCCACTGCTCGCAGAAAGTTATGCCTGGCACGAGGAATACCTGGCCGATACAACTAACCACGCGCTTTATGATGCGGTCACCCTGGAACGCCTGCTTGCCGCCGGCGCGGTCAGTGCGGCCGATTACATTCGTGCGCAGCAGGATATGATCCGGGCCCGCAATCTTGTAACCGATGTCTTCACTGATGTGGATGTACTGGTGACACCAACAGCACCCGGCCTGCCCGAACGTATCGACGGCGCCATCAATCCCGCTGCCGCCAACAGTGCCGAGCCTTCCACCCGCAATACGGCACCGTTCAACCTCTACGGCATTCCCACCATCTCGGTGCCGATCGGTTTCAGCGCCGATGGACTGCCCATTGGCTTGCAGATCTCCAGTGCACATTTTCGTGAAGAGGTGATGTTCAGTCTGGCACATGCCTTCCAGCAGGTCTCGACATGGCATCTGCAGTCTCCAGTCCTCGCCTGACAAAATAATTTGCGCGAGATGATTGTAAAAAAAAACAACAACATTCCCTGTTCACTTTCATCGTACTGACCATCGCGCCGGCACTGCCCGTAATGGCCCAGCCGCCCGCCTTCACACCTGTCACGGAGAAACTTCGCCATTAAGGGTGACGCCCAATTTGATTGAGAATTTATAGAGTACCTACACGCACGGCTGGCAGAACAAAATCAATAGCATTACGGTTGCGTGGATATCCCTGAATAGTCAATGACTGCTTTAAGCAAAGGCCGATATTTAACTACCTAGCCTTAATTGCTAGCTTCGTCTACAAAAAGCTAGATGTTTTCCTCGGTCACCACTTCCGTCAGTATCCCGCTGAACTTTTCCATGGCGATGGCTTTCAGGTCATAGGACAATTTCTGAAACAGGTGCCGTGACGACGAATTGATACGCCACGCGGCGACGTGATTGCGTACTACCTCCTCTTCCTTCAGGTTCAGTACGCTCAGGTTTGCGCCTTTCTTCAATTCACTCTGCAGGAACAACTCCGGCAGGAATGCTACACCGAGGTCCATCATGACCATCTGGCTTAGCGTATCTAGACTGTTGCCCTCGAACTCCCGCTTCAGACTGGCGCCGAAACGCTCGCACAGCCCGGCGATCTGCCGATGCAGGTGGTAATGGTCGTCGATAGTCAGCACCGACAACCCCTGCAATTCATTGCCACTGATGGTGCCGCGGCCGGCCAGCGGGTGTTTTTCCGATACTACGATCTTGATCGGCTCAGTGAACAAGGGCCGGACACGGTTTTCGGTAGACTGCATGGGCAGCACCGTCATGATGAGGTCGAAGGTTCCCTTCGCCAGTCCGTTTTCCAGGTCGCGCGGGTCACCCTCGCGCAGGTGCAGCTTTAGTTTCGGGTAGCGTGTATGCAGGGCTGGCAAAAGGTGCGGCAAGAGGTGCGGTCCAATGGTCGGAGACACGCCCAGCTTGAAGGTGCCTCCCATGTCCCTGTTGCTGCTTTGCGCCGTATCCATCATGTGCTGGTAGCGGTCGAGGATGTCGCGCGCCACAGGCAGCAGTTCCCGCCCTTCCGGAGACAACAGGGTGCCGGCACGGGAACGTTCGAAGAGCTGCACGCCAAGCGCCTCCTCCATGGCTACGACCTGGTTGGTCAGGGTGGGCTGGCTGATGCCAAGCTTGGTGGCGGCTTTGCGGAAGTTGGAAGAGCGAGCAATTGTTACGAAGTATTCGAGCTGCTTGATGGAGGGTTTCTTAGGGGTCATAGTGGTGATCACTCTCTCCTGTCAGGCCTTCCAGCCTGCCTGATAGCTAGTGGCTATTTGGACTGATAATGATTATAGCCTCTGGCTGAATATTGCCCAAAAAAAACTACTGCAGGACGCCGGGACACCGGATCGCCAGGACTCTAAAACGGGCCTGCACCCCTCTCTTAACCTATTGTTTAAAAAAGAAAATATTTGGTTTTTCCAAATACCGTAAAAATATCTTTACACGCAGTCAAAAAAATCTAAAATGCGCGCTCGCCAGGAGTTCTGCACCTGTGCTTCCCTTCGGGAAAACAGTCTGCTCTGGCGCCTTGTTTGGTTGCCTATACGGTGATTTATGAGATGCATAAGTTCAACTCTGTATATGCGATGGTCAAAGCAACGCGGCCGGAACAACCTGTTTACTGTCTCCGCCCCTCAGCCGTAACCATTGCCACTAAGTGGTTCCAGGATAACTTTCCTGGTCGTGTTCTATTTGCGGTAAAAACCAACCCGGAATTTGTCCAGACCGTCTATGAGGCTGGCCTGAACCATTTCGACGTCGCCTCACTGGGTGAAATTGAGTTAGTCAACCGCGTTGCGCCCGGCGCCCGCATGTCCTTCATGCACCCGGTAAAAAGCCGGAAGGCCATTAGCCGCGCCTATTTCGAATTTGGCGTGCGTGATTTCTCCCTCGACACCGAGGACGAACTGGATAAGATACTGACCGAGACCAATGAGGCTCAAGACCTCAACCTGTTTATCCGCATCAGTGTTTCCAACCGCCATAGCAACCATTCGCTGGCAGGCAAGTTCGGCACCCAGGGAAAAGAAGCCCAGCGTCTGCTGTTCCGTGCCAGGCAGTACGCCGACAAGCTCGGCATCTGCTTCCATGCCGGTTCCCAGCTGATGAACCCGGATGCTTTCCGCATCGCCATGCAGGATGCCAGCGCCCTCATCATAAAGTCCGGCGTCATCATCGACATCATGGACGTGGGCGGCGGTTTTCCGTCCGTCTACCCTGGTCTGATGCCGCCACCGCTGAAAAACTACATAAAGGTCATCCATGAGAGCTTTGAGGAATCCATGGTGCTTGAGACTTGTGAGCTGTGGTGTGAGCCCGGCCGCGCCCTGGTCGCTGAAGGTGCCTCCCTTGTGGTGAAAGTGGAGCTCAGGAAGAGCAATACCCTGTACCTGAACGATGGCACCTACGGCGGCCTGTTTGACGCCGGTCAACCGGCAATGGTGTACCCCGTGCGCAAGGTCAGCCTGTTCGATCCCGCCGTGCCGATGGAAGCATTCAGTTTCTTCGGTCCAACCTGCGACAGCATCGACGCTATGCTTGGCCCGTTCGTACTACCGGCTGACATTGATGAAGGCGATTACATCGAAATAGACAACATGGGTGCCTACAGCATCAGCATGCGCACTGCCTTCAACCATTTCGGCGATAGCAGCCAGGTTATCGTGGACACTGTGCCCGCGCTTTCAATGTACCAGGGCGATACCAAAATGCTGGTACCGGCCATACCGGCCACCTCAGCCCCCGGCAAAGCAGTCAAAGCAGGCGGCGCTCTCGTGCCCCTGAAGAACGCCAAAACCGGCGCTTCCGTGGAGGCCCTGAAACAGGAGACGACTCATGACGCAGGCTAGTATCAAATCCGAACAGAATTACCGGGCAGCACTGCTGTCAAAAACCGTTGAACACATCGACATCACCAGTTTCGACGCTCGCCCGATCATTGATTCCATGGCGAAGATGTCCTTCACGTCACGTGACCTAGCCACTGCCACTGAAATCTACAACGAGATGCTGGCGGACAAGAACTGCTCCATCATCCTGACGATAGCTGGCTCCACTTCGGCGGGCGGATGCATGGACCTGTATACCGATCTGGTGAAATACAACATGGTTGATGCCGTCGTTTCCACCGGAGCCAGTATCATCGATATGGATTTCTTCGAAGCAATGGGCTTCAAGCATTACCAGGGTTCTGCCGACCTGGATGATCGCCAGCTGCGTGACATGTACATCGACCGCATATACGACACACTCATCGACGAGAACGAGTTGCAGACCGTGGACCACACCATTGCCGATATTGCCGACTCCCTGCCGGCCAAGCCTTATTCCTCCCGGGAATTCATTCGCGAAATGGGCCGCTGGTGCGTGAAGAACGCAAAGAAGCACAATTCCCTGGTCGAGACCTGCTTCAAGAACGATGTGCCTATCTTCTGTCCGGCTTTCACCGATTCCAGCGCCGGTTTTGGCTTGGTGGTGCACCAGGATCGCAATCCGGACAAGCACATCATACTAGATTCCATTCGTGATTTCCGCGAACTCACCGACATCAAGATTAAGGCCGGCACTACTGGCCTGCTAATGATCGGCGGTGGCGTGCCGAAGAACTTCACCCAGGATACCGTGGTCTGCGCGGAGATCCTCGGCAAGGATGTCGACATGCACAAATACGCCATCCAGATAACCATAGCTGATTCCCGCGACGGCGCCTGTTCTAGCTCAACGCTGAAGGAAGCCTGCAGCTGGGGTAAGGTGGACATCGCTCGCGAACAGATGGTCTTCGCTGAAGCCGGCTCCGTCCTGCCCCTAATGGCCAGCGACGCCTACCATCGCGAACACTGGAAAACCCGCGAAGCCCGCAAGTTCTCCAAATTATTCGCCTGACACCCTCCTGAGTCCATCCACTATTATAGATTATAGATAACTAATATATATTTTTATTTTTATTTTTCTATCATTAATTCTAATAATGACGGCAGGTTGTTCTGTAAACAACCATTTTGGGCCGTTTTAAGCGGTAAACTTCCCTTTTCAGAGTAAAGTTAGCGATCACTCACTTCTAATATAAGACAATATTTACTTGAGTTTTGACGAGAGAAGTCAGTTCGTCGGACACACGTCCAAACTTGGCGTCAACACACCACGGTTCGGCGGCAGCGTCACCATTACCGACACGGGCATTGCGGAAGCACAAAGCCAGCTGACTAGTGGAAAACGGCTTGAGGTTCGCATTGCAAGACGGTGAGTACCCCCCCCCTCCTGCCGGTAGACGAGGAAGGGATCATTCCTTATTTCCCTAAGATGCAGGAGCTGGAGACGGAATACCAGCGCCTGACCGACTGAATCGAAAGACTGTTGAACCCGCGGGTTGAAGAAACCGCTGAAGAACTCAACATCGACCCTGTTAACGAGATTATTGAGTAAACCCTAATCGGCGATGGTGTGTTCTATCCATGTCAGGTGACTGGAAATACGTTCGTATAACAGGATGGTGCCGTACAGACCCTGGTGTTTCGGCGCCTTGCCCTCTTCCAGTTCACCGACGGTGATGCCAACCACCACTAGCCCGTCGTCCGTTTCTAGCAGGGCGGGACTACCGCTGTCGCCCAGTCCGGGAACACCTTCCAGGTCAAGTGCCTTGCTGCCCGGTGTACGCGGATCATCGAATAGGAATTCCAGCCATTGACCAGCCAAGGTCACACGGTTGAGCGCACGACGCATGCGCCCGTCGTTGCCCTGCAAACCCCGTGTTCCATCGCCGCTGAAACCCCAGCCCAGCAGAGTGTATATCTGGTCCTGTTCGTTCGGACTTTGGTTCAATTGGGCCGGTTGCACATTTTCCACCCCTGTCGTGAGATGAATTAGCGCCAGATCGACATCGTGCAATTCGTTGCCGGTGTCGGACTGTGGATGCAACACTACACGGTCCGACTCTACGGCTTTGCCGGCAATCGTCAGGACAAAATGTTCGTGGCGAGAAACAGTTTCCAGTAGGGGCGTCTGCCGGGTGCAGTGCGCTGCGGTGAGGGCCCATTGGGCAGCAATGAGCGTGGCGACGCAAACCCTGTTTTCGAAGCGGGTATGCATGTAGAACAGCTGCGGGTAGCTGGATTCCTCGACCCGGTAGCGGGAATCGGCCTTGTCATGACGAATGATGATGGCCTGCGCGCCCGCGCAAGGCAATAACAGGAATAAACAAAACAGTAATCGGGAGATTTTAACATGCTTGCACATGGGATGAATGGCGTGCCGGCTCAAGCGTCCTGCCTGTCCGAATCGTCCTGTTCCTGAATGCGGTTTAGGCCTATGTTCGGCTTGTACTTGTTCTTGTCGGAATCGCGGATCACTACCCAGGTGCGGTAAGCAAAGTACATTATACCGATGAAGATGAACACAAGAATGGCCACAATCATCCACTGGTCCTCGGTCATTTCGCCAGGATTCATGAGAGCTTGAAGCATGACTTTCCCCCAAAAAGTAACGATTATGAATAAACGTGCAACTGAATGCCAACCGCAGGACGACAGATTCAGGTGCTGCGGTTGTCCTGCTGGTTGATGGCGCTGATATACAGTTCGATCTGCTCCAGCCGGTCGAAGGGGTCAGACAGCTCAAGCAGGGCCTGCTTGTCGCGATTGGATATGGGCAACAGCTCGCTCAGGCGCCAGGCGATCTCCCGCAAGTTTTCAAAACTGATGTCGAGTTTGAGCTCCTCGATCGCTGGATGTTTCGCCAACCCCTGCAGCAGGTCGACGTATTCACGAAATTGCTCCCCTACATCGACGGGATCCGAATCCACAGAATCGAATTCGCGAAACACCACCTCCGCCTTGCACAGGTCGTTTTCTTCGCGCCAGGATTCGACGATTTTGAATGTGGCGTGGCCTTCCACCGTGATCCCAAGCAGGCCGTTCGGCAGCTGGTTCCAGTCCACCACGGTGCTGTAGGTGCCAATACGGTGAATGTCCAGTTTCTGGCCCGGGCGCGCCACTTCGCTGCCGGTTTCGATGAGTACTACGCCGAAGCCTGTCTGGTCCTTCATGCACTGGCGAATCATGTCCACGTAACGCGATTCGAAAATCTGTAGTGAAATCTGCCCCTTTGGAAAAAGAATGGAATTCAGCGGAAATAGCGGAATAGTTTCCAATTTTAACGTTGTGTCCTGTTCACTTTGTTGGCCGAGAGAGCGAAGCGATATCCGGCATTAGATGATCATTCTGAAATCTCTTGTCGGATATCGTCCTTCGGACTTTTCCGACCTACACCTTGTTCCTGTTGTTTAGAGCATCAGCGAGCCGCTTGTGAATGCCTTCGAAACCGCCGTTGCTCATGATAATGACATGGTCGCCGGAAGTGACCTCGCTGACCACTGCATCGATGATCTCCTGGGTGGTGGCGTAACTGCGAAAGTCCGTTGCCGCCTCACTGCCGATGGCATCAAGGTCGAGACGCGTGGCTTCCGACTTGTACCAGATCACCAGGTCCGCCCCTGCCAGGGATGCCGCCAGCGTATGTTGATGGTACCCCATTTTCATGGTGTTTGAGCGGGCTTCGATCACGCACAAAAGGCGACCGGATTCTCCACCGTCATTCATTCGGGCGCGAAAGGCGTCCAGAGTCGTCTTGATGGCGGTGGGATGATGGGCAAAATCGTCATACAGTTTTATTCCGCCGAATTCGCCGAGCAATTCCATGCGTCGCTTCACGCCCTCGAATGCCGACAATGCCTCGCAGCCTTTGGCCAGGCTTACACCGGCATGGGTAGCCGCCGCCAGCGCGGCTACTCCGTTTTGCATGTTGTGATCACCCAGCAGCGACCAGGAGACTTCCGCGCTGTCTAGACCATTTGTGACGCGGTAATGCGAACCATGGCTGTCGAGGCGCTCCACCTGCCAACGAGCATTGCTGTCACCATCAAGGGCGAAGAAAGTCTGTTCGCTCCATACGCCGCGTGCAAATACGGCAGCCAGATTTTCATTGCCCGCCGGTGAAATGACGAGACCTGTGCGCGGAATGGTCTTCATCAGGTGATGGAATTGGGTCTGAATGGCGCCAAGGTCGGTAAAGATGTCGGCATGATCGAACTCGAGGTTGCCGATAATGGCGGTCTTGGCATGGTAATGAATGAATTTGGAGCGCTTGTCGAAAAACGCGCTGTCGTATTCATCAGCCTCGATCACAAAAAAAGGCTGTTTGCCTAGGCGCGCAGAACAGGAAAAATTCATTGGGATGCCGCCGACCAGGTAGCCCGGTTCCAGGCCCGCGTTTTCTAGGATCCAGGTCAGCATGCTGGTGGTTGTAGTCTTGCCATGAGTACCGGCCACAGCGAGCACCCAGCGCCCCTGCAATACGTAATCGGACAGCCACTGCGGCCCCGAGGTGTAAGGCAGGTTGTGGTCCAGAAGGTATTCCACGGACGTGTTACCGCGGGAACAAGTGTTACCGATGACAACCAGGTCGGGGATGTTACCGGGGGTGGTGAAATGGGCAGGATCGTAGCCCTGGGAGAGTTCGATGCCCTGCTCTTCGAGCTGCGTGCTCATGGGCGGATACACGTTCTGGTCGGAGCCGGTGACCTTGTAACCCAGCTCCTTGGCCAGTACTGCCAACGAGCCCATGAAGGTTCCACAAATGCCAAGAATATGGATATGCATGCCTTGCGATTGTCGCAGATTGGACAGGGTCAATCCATCAAGTTAGCTGATAGAATAGCCCACTATATTGCAGGAGAAGTACATGTCTGGAAACAATATCTTTTATGCCCAGTCAGGCGGCGTCACCGCCGTAATCAACGCCAGTGCCTGTGGCGTCATCGAAACCGCACGCACATTCCCGGACCTCGGCAAAGTGTATGCCGGTCGCAACGGCATCATCGGCGCCCTGCAGGAGGAACTCATTGACACCAGCCTAGAATCCACAGATGCGATTGCCGCCCTGCGCCACACGCCCTCCGGCGCCTTCGGTTCCTGTCGCTACAAGCTGAAGGATATCGACGACAACCGTGCCGAGTACGAACGCCTGATCGAGGTGTTCAAGGCCCATGAAGTCGGCTACTTCTTCTATAACGGCGGTGGCGATTCCCAGGATACCGCCAACAAGGTCAGCCAGTTCAGCATCGCCATGAATTATCCGATCACCTGTATCGGCATTCCTAAGACGGTGGACAACGACCTGCCCATCACCGACAACTGCCCGGGCTTCGGCTCGGTCGCCAAGTATGTCGCCGTGTCTATTCGCGAGGCCGGCCTAGATGTCGCCTCTATGTGCGAAAGCTCTACCAAGGTCTTCGTCATGGAAGTAATGGGCCGCCATGCGGGCTGGATCGCCGGCGCCGCCGGCCTAGCCGCTGAACAGGAAGGCGATGCCCCCCACATCATCGTGTTCCCGGAAATCGCCTTCGACAAGGCAGCCTTTTTTTCCAAGGTGAAGGATAGCGTCGACAGGTTCGGCTACTGCGCTATCGTGGTTTCCGAAGGCGCCCATTACAAGGACGGCACCTTCCTCGCCGACCAAGGCACACGCGATGCCTTCGGCCATGCCCAACTGGGTGGTGTAGCGCCAACCCTGGCCAATATGATCAAAGACGAGCTCGGTTATAAGTACCACTGGGCGGTATCTGATTACCTGCAGCGCGCAGCGCGTCACATCGCCTCGGGTACAGACGTTGACCAGGCCTACGCCATGGGCAAGGCCGCTGTAGAGTTTGCAGTTGCCGGCAAGAACGCCGTGATGCCGACTATCGTACGGGAAAGCTCATCACCCTATAAATGGCATATAGGAGAAGCCAGCCTGAGCGATGTCGCCAACGTGGAAAAGAAAATGCCCCGCGATTTCATCACGGCAGACGGGTTCGGCATTACCGCCGCGGCCCGGGAGTACTTTGCCCCGCTGATCCTGGGAGAGGATTACCCGCCCTACCACAAAGGATTGCCGGACTATGCCCGCCTGCAAAAAAAGTTAGTGCCAAGGAAACTCCCGGCCTGGTCAGGAAAGTAAGAGCAAAACCCGATGTTATACTCCATTTTTTCCATCATTGCCCCGGTGTTCATCTGTGCCCTGATCGGGTACACCTGGGTGAAGAAAGGCGTGCCCTTCGAAACGGGCTTCGTGTCCACGCTGGTCATGAATGTCGGCGCACCCTGCTTGATCTTTTCCACCTTTATGGACATCGAGCTGTCACGCTCGGCCTTTCTGACCATGGCCGGTGCCGCCCTCATCACCATGGTAATTTTTGCCTTGGTTGGCTACGTGGTATTGAAGGTCTTTAAACTAGACCAGCGCTGTTACCTGCCCGGCCAGATTTTCGCCAACGTCGGCAACATGGGGCTGCCGCTGTGTCTGCTCGCTTTCGGTGACGAAGGCCTGGCCCTGGGTCTGACCTATTTCACGGTCAACATCATGTTCGGCTTTACTGTGGGTATGGCCATTTCATCGGGCAAACTGTCTTTTTCCGAACTGATGCGCAATCCCATGTTCTGGACGGTTATCGTTACGGTCACACTAATGTTCGCCGGCGTTAAATCGCCGGAATGGCTCTACAACACCACCAACCTGATCGGCGGCCTCACGATTCCGCTTATGCTAATTGCACTGGGTGTGTCACTGGGCAGGTTCAAAATCACTAGTTTCAGGCGCAGTATATCCTTGTCAATCCTGCGCCTGGGCCTGGGTTTCGTGACAGGCAATGCCATAGCCATGCTGATGGGCATGGAGGGAGCCGCCCGGGGCATCCTGATCATCGAGTGTACGATGCCGATTGCAGTATTCGCTTACTTGTTCGCCCTGCGTTACGACCGCCAGCCGGAAGAAGTGGCGGCGACTGTCGTAATCTCGACGCTGATGTCTTTCGTCATGCTGCCGGCGCTGCTGTGGTACGTGCTGCCTTGACAGGCGTTTTCAGCAAATCCGCAGCAACATCCGCCGCTTCCCGGCCCTTAGTCAACATGTGCTCGAAGAAGTATGCATGATGCTGTTCCTGCCAGGATTCCTTCGGCGTCAATACAACTGATAGCACGGGAATATCAACGTCCAGTTGTACCTGCATCAACGCGCTGATCACCGCCTGTGCAACGAACTCATGGCGATAGATACCGCCATCGACTACGAAACCCGCGGCGACCGCCAGAGAGTAATCGCCCTGTTTGAGTAACTGCTTGCACTTCAAGGGAATTTCAAAGGCGCCTGGCACGCGAAAGTAATCGACCTCGGCGTTGACACCGAGCGCTTGCAGCCGTTCGGCGAAACCTCGACGAGCCTGGTCGACGATGTTCTCATGCCAGCCTGACTGGATGTAGGCAATCCGGGGTATGTTTTTCATGACAAGCTCCTTACAGCAATACTTCAGCATGTATTCGGAGCAGGAATGAAAATGACACGCATAAAGGACCCAGCAGGACGCTGCATGTCAACATGCGTGTATTCCCTCTTATCCGGACTGTCACCGTCGGCTTCGGATTCTCACCGAATCTGCTGACCCCACCACAACAGGTAGGCGCTCGCGGGCTAAACAGGTAGACCTGCATTACCGCCGGTAGGGAATTGCACCCTGCCCCGAGAATGGGCACATTTTACACAAGGGAGTACCTGCTGTCAGGGCGCGAGCCGGTGAATCGTCCAGGAGCTGTCGCCCTGAAGTTCATAGACGAAACGGTCGTGGAGACGGTGTTCCCCACCCTGCCAGAACTCGACCTCGTGGGGAATGATACGGATGCCGCCCCAGAAATCTGGCAGCGGTACTTCGCCTTTGGCATATTTATCTTTCATATGGACAAGCTGGGTCATGAGGAAATCACGTGAGGTAATCTTGCGGCTCTGTTCCGACGCCCATGCAGCGAGCTGGCTGTCGCGTGGACGTGTCAGAAAATACTTGAGCGACTCAGTGGCTGAAATCTTTTCGGCGCGGCCACACACTTTCACCTGGCGGTCCAAGGCATTCCAGGGAAACAGCAGGCTGACCTTGTCGTTGCCTTCAATTTCCTGTGCCTTGCGGCTGCCGTAGTTGGTATAGAAGATGAAGCCGTTGGCGTCATAATGCTTGAGTAGCACAATGCGCTGGGAAGGCTGGCCATCGCCTGCTACGGTGCCGACGACCATGGCGGTGGGATCTCCCAGGCCCGAAGCGATAGTCTGGTCCAGCCAGATACGGAACTGTTCCAGCGGGTCAGTCTGCAGGTCTTCCCGCTTCAGGCCACCGGCGATGTATTCCCGCCTGAAGTTTTCGATACTCATGGAAAGCGTGTCTCAGAGCTCGAAGCGCTCGTCGTATACCCGTTCATCGAATTCAAACGTGCGCCAGGCCTTCAGGCCGGTGCCGTGATCGAAATAGCCTCGGCCGTGTTTCTTGTTAGCGGCCCAGTAGCCTACGTACTTGGTGCCGTCGGCCCAGCGGTAGGTACCTTCACCATAAAAGACATCGTTCTGGAATTCACCGTAGTAGTTTTCGGTGTTTTCCTGCAGCCAGGTTTCGGTGTACTTGTCCTCGCTCCAGCCTTCCACCCTAAAGGCCTGTACGCCCATGCCATTGCGGCGATCATTGCGCCATTCGCCCATAAAGACGTTGCCTTCTTTGTCCCAGAGCGTGCCACGACCGTGTTTCTTGCCATTCAGAAAACGCCCCTTGTAGTATTCGCCTTCGTCGAAATAGGTCAGGCGACCATAGCCATGGAATTCACCGTTGAGAAAATCACCGCGATAGGAGCGCAGGCCACGCCCCGTCTCCTCGACCATCGTCCCCTTGCCCGTGACACAGTCGCCGCTGACACAGCCGAGCTCTTCCGGCCGGCTGGAAACCTGGGCCATTGCCGGTAATACCACGAGCAAAAGCAGCAGCATCCAGGGGTTAATGGTTCGTATGAGAGTGTGCATGGCGATATGCATGACTGCTCCGGAATTTGCTAAAATTGGAGCCGGAAACACGTTCCGGTATGTAGAAAAAGAGTGAAGATTGTAGCGGAAATTTCAATTCCGGCCTAACCCCGTCATTCTGCCTGTATTAGAATCAGCCAGCGGGCACTGGGTTTACCAGTAGTTTTCCGTAGTGATCTGGCCGGGCTTGCGGCGCAGGTTCTTCTCAAAGCCCCTTCCCTTGAGGAGTTCGACCGCGTCCTTGACCATGTCCGGGTTGCCGCAGAGCATGACCTGAGAATCAGCGACCGCCAGTTCCAGGTTAACGGCCTTTTCCAAGCTGCCGTCCTCGATAGCCGTCGGTATCCGCCCCTGGATGGCGCCCTGCACCGCCTCGCGGCTGATGAACGGCTGGAAACGGAAACGATCACCGTACATGCCCGAGAATCCGGTAATGACATCCTGGTACTGCAAATCGTCACTGGTGCGCACACCCTGCACCAGCACCAGGTTTTCATATTTTTTCCAGGGCTCGTCGGTTTTCAGGATGGACAGGAACGGCGCGATGCCGGTACCCGTGCCGATCATCCACAAGTCGCGTGACTTTTGTACTTCATCCAGCGTGAAAAACCCGTTTGCGGGATTCTTCACTAGCACGGTGTCACCCGGTTTCAGTTCAAAAAGCGCGTTGGACAGCACACCGTTGGTGGCAGTGTAAAAAAAGAATTCTAGGGGTTTTTCGTGCGGGGAACTCAGGAACGAATAAGGCCTGGCGACACGCTCGCCGTTTATTTCCAGCGCCAGGCTGGCGAACTGCCCGGCGGTAAAAGGATCGATATCGGCGTCTATTTTCAAGGTGAAGAGGCTGTCATGCCAGTGAATGTTTTCAACGACCTTACCTTCAAGCCAATCAGACATACGCTCTTCCCTTGTTTATGTTGAAGCCCTAGCTTACCAGACTAGAAACAAGGGACAAGGGAGAACGGAAGAGCTAGGCGTCATCCGTCATTATGAATTTGATTGCCTAATGACGGCTGCACGCAGACTTTTCCAGCCTACCTATTGCCTCTCTGTGCTGGTTTAGTATGCTTCCCGCTTATCATTTCAATCGCACCAGGATTTCGTTAATGAGTTGCAAAGTCGCTTTCATCGGCCTCGGCGTCATGGGCTTCCCCATGGCCGGCCACCTCGCCAATGCCGGACACTCGGTTACCGTGTATAACCGCACTCAGGCCAAGGCAAAAAAGTGGCAGGACAAGTACAAGGGTGAAACGGCAGCTACGCCTGCCGAAGCTGCGGCAGATGCGGATTATATTTTCTCCTGTGTCGGCAACGACGACGACCTGCGTGAGGTCACCATTGGAGACATTGGGGCCTTCAAGTCGGTCAAGGCCGGTGCTGTGTTTATCGACAACACCACCACCTCCGCCATTGTGGCGCGTGAACTGAGTTCCGTCGCCAATAAAAAAGGCTTTGCCTTCATCGACGCTCCCGTATCCGGTGGCCAGGCAGGAGCCGAGAACGGCAAGCTCACCGTCATGTGCGGCGGCGATGAAGCTGCATTTAACAGCGCCAAACCCGTGATCGAGAGTTTTGCCGCCAGCGTCAAACTGCTTGGCCCCTCAGGTTATGGCCAACTTACCAAGATGGTCAACCAGATCTGCATCGCAGGCCTGGTCCAGGCGCTATCCGAGGGCATTCACTTCGCCAAGCGCGCCGGTCTCGACGTGGAAAAGGTCATCGACGTCATCAGCAAGGGGGCCGCCCAATCCTGGCAGATGGAAAACCGCTACAAGACCATGATGAACAATGAATTCGAGTTTGGCTTTGCCGTGGACTGGATGCGCAAGGATCTCGGTATAGCCATGGAAGAAGCCGGCAAGAATGGCGCTACCTTACCCATTACAAAGATTGTTGATGGTTACTACGCCAAAGTGCAGGAGATTGGTGGCAAGCGCTGGGACACTTCCTCGCTGATCGCCCTGCTCGAGAAAGACTAATTTCAACTCGCAGATCAACCGAGTAAATCAATTTTATAAACAACCGATTAAATTTTTTGGTGTCATTGACGCACCTGCCTTTTATGGCTACAGTCAGCCGTGAATCAGGCAAGTCTGCTGTTTTTTATGGAATTACACGACAGTCACGCCCACATTCTACGACTCAATCTTGCTGGTCACCCCATTGAGTGGCTCACCTGGCAGGAAGCCACTACACTTTACGCAAGAGAACTCATCACTTGGACACTTGGCGATACCATTCGCAAGATTCATGGTGGAACCTCCCGCCTGACCGGCGAACAATCTTATATCGAACTGCACAGCATAGTTGCTTGTGCCGGCTTGATGCATCACGGCCAGCCGAAAAAACCGGCGCTGAGTAACCGCATCCTGTTCCGACGAGACCAAAACATGTGCATGTACTGCGGCAAGGAATTCATGGACAAGGACCTAAGCTGCGACCACATCATCCCGACTTCCCGGGGTGGAGCCAATGCCTGGGTCAACGTGGTAGCCGCATGCAGGCGCTGCAATCACTTCAAGCAGGATCGCACACCCGAAGAGGCGCACATGGAATTGCTAGCGTTACCTTACGAACCCAATCCCGCCGAATACCTCGCGCTTGTAAATTCGAAGCGTATACGTGCCGACCAGATGGAATTTCTGAAATCACAATTTTCCAAAAATTGTCGATTGCAATAATCTAACTTACCCTTTGTCGGATATCGTACCTTCGGTCCTCTTGCGACACATATCTGTACCCAGATCAATTGTAGGTCGAAAGAGACCATTGCTCGCAATAGTCTACATAGGACTAAACGTTAATTCTTCAGGAATTTATAGACAAGGGACTGGAACAGTTCAGGCTCTTCGCTGTGCAGCCAGTGGCCGGTATTGGGAACGGTTGTGATTGAGGCGTTGGGGAAGCGTTTCATGATTTCTTTCTCATGTTTCTTGAGAATGTAGTTCGACTTTCCGCCTTTCAGGAAAAGCACTTCACCTTCGAATACGGCGTTCGCCGGGATATTATCGATCAGGCTCGTGTAGTTCTTCCTAATTGCGTCCAGGTTCATGCGCCAGTTGTAAGTGCCACCCTCATCCCTGACCAGGTTGGTCAGAAGGAAGTCGCGTATGCTCTTTTCTGAGATGTGGTCAGAGATGATCTCATTCGCATCCTGCCTGCTGTCGATCAGGTCAAGGTTGAGCACTTTCAGGCCTGCAAAGATATCATCATGGTGCGGCTCGTATTTTGTCGGCGCGATATCGACGATCACCAGTTTTCTGACCAGTTTGGGCCAGGTCAGCGCCAGTTGCATGGCCGTCTTGCCGCCCATGGAGTGACCGACGATGTTGGCAGGGTCGATGCTGTGCAAGCGCATGGTGTCGCGCACATCTGCCGCCAGCAGATCGTAGGACATGGCGTCTTCCCACTCGGAGCGACCATGGTTGCGCAGATCCATGCCATACACCTTGAGGGCATTGGCAAATACCTTGGCATGCTGGCCCCAGTTGCCCTGGTTGCCAAACAGGCCGTGCAGGATTATTAGCGGATCCCCTTCTTCAGAATATTGCTTGCAGAACAGTTTCATGACGCAAACCAACCTTCTGTGCTACACAGTTGTCAGGTAATACGAACTCAGGAAAGATTTTGCTTGATCCATTTCATGACATCATCATGGTGAGTCTTGGTGTTGACCTTCTCCATGATGTGGCGCACCTTGCCTTCCTTGTCGATGATGAAGGTTGTGCGTTTCAGGCCCATGAATTCCCGGCCCATAAATTTTTTTATTCCCCACACACCGTACTTGTCTGCCACTGCGTGGTCTTCATCGGAAAGCAGGGTGAAGTTGAGCTTCTCACGCTCGGCGAACTTGGTGAGACGGGGCCAGGCATCGATGCTCACGCCCAGCACGTTCACGCCCATCTTCTTCAGGGCTTTTTCGCTGTCACGAACTCCGCAGGCCTGCACCGTGCAACCGGGTGTCATGGCCTTGGGATAGAAATATAGCAGCACATTACTGCCCCTATAATCTTTCAAGCTGCGCCTGTCACCGTTCTGGTCCTGAAGGGTAAATGCCGGCGCCTTGCCGCCAATCTTGGGTAATGCCATGGAGACTCCTTTTTAACGGCGTGAAGCATAACGCCAGGCATCCGGCGCGTCAAAATGGATTTAAGGGAAGTATCCAGGACCTCACGCAGTCTTCCAGTGAGAAGCCTTGCTGGAACTTTAGTCGCCGGTGAGCTGGACCAGGATGTCTTCAGGAACGAAGGGTCGCCCACTCTCATTGAGGGAGGTGGCGGTGATCTTGCCGTTAAGCATGACCTTGCCGTCGCTGACTCGAATGATCTGCTGGAGGAACGCATAGCGCAGGCGACCGTCCATCTCAAACCAGGTCCGCACCGAAAAGGTGTCGCCACTGGTCAGCGATGCGCGATAATCCAGCTCGGCCCGCACCACGACCAAGTGGATACCCTGCCGGGTGACCTCGGCAAAGTCGATGCCTCGGTCCTTGAGGAACTCGTGCCGGGCATGCTCCAGATAGTTCATGTACACGGCATTGTTGACCACGCCCTGCAGGTCGCACTCATAGTCCCGAACGGCCAGGGAAATTTCATGGGGATTGCTCATGCCGGACTCCAATATTGCCAGTTGGAGGCATTGTAGGGGATTCATTCCGCCAGCCCAATGTTCAAATCCGGGCCAAAGTTACCCACAGCAATCTAAAACAGGGCGCCCTGTGGATAATTCTGTGTAGTAAACAAACAAACCTGCCGCAGTGTGATGCGCGATGGTGAAAATAGTCCCAACGGTCTGGAATTGCTATTTCCAGATTTATATATTTTTCAGCAATTTACGTTTTTAACATGTTAATTTTCAGGAGTTACTAAAATTTCTTAAGATGCAATATTAGGAGGATTTCCTATGTGCATAAAAATATTAAACTAATTCGGTATTTACACTGATATTGGCCCAACATAAACCCAATAATTGAGCAGGTTCAATCCGTCCATGTTGTAAATTTTCTCAAAAAATCTGCACCATGCTGGTGCAAAAATAGCCCGTGTGAAGGCTAGTGTGAAAGAAACCCGGCGCCATTCTGATCGCTTCCTTCAAGCAACGCATAGTCACTACTGACGTCGAAGGAGAAAACGTATGCAACGATTCACCCGGATACTATTACTGCTGCTGGCCACTACCTGGATTTTTGACTGGGCGCCCGACTACCCAGTGGGGTCATCTAACCACCTGCTGTAAGCGCCCGACCAGAACGGCAATATCGAGACCCTGGCCTCCCTGGCCGGGGAGAAAGACCTGCTCCTGACCTTGAATCGTTCGTTCGACTGCTGTTCCTACTGCAAGGCCCAGTTATTAGACCTGCAGAGCGTGACTGCCTCTGGATATTCCAGCTGAGTACCTGGATTGCCGGGGGATTCAGCGGAAGTTCATGGATTTTCTGCACACTGTCTGTAGTTCAGCAGCATCTTCGGTTAGACAGGTACCTTCACTCAATATTCACCTTATATTGCACCTGTCACGCACAATTCAATTTGCGTATGCTAGGCACCCTGAAACCTGCTTATGCTTTTATTAAATCAGAATAACAGGGCCACGACTTGATAACGGTCAACCTCCACCTCGCTCTTGCCACCGCACTGGCTGCCCTCATGCTGGACAGCTGCCAGTCCGCGGAGCCGTCGCGCATCAATGAAGAGGTGGAATTCAACGTGGTCGACATGTCCGGCAACTGGGAGAAGGACTACCAGCTCAGCGACGACTTCCAGACCGAGTTCAACCTGTACATGTCGGATATCCAGCGCACGTACCGGCAGCAGACCGACGGACTCAACCGTGGCACCACTTTTGGTGGCGGCCCTTCTGTCGGTGGCTCCATGGAGACCATCGTCGGGCTCGCCCGTTTCACGGAAGAGATCACGCGCATGCCTCTGCTACAGATCGAACAAGACCGCGCCCGCATCCGCATCGACCGCGAAGACGACTTCGCCCTGTTCTGCGAATTCTTCAGCCGCCAGACCGCGGTGACCGAAACCCCGTTCGGCATTGAGCAATGCGGCTGGAATGGTGAGCAGCTGCTTTTCCAGCTCGACCTGCAGGACGGACTGCGCATCTTCTACCAGGTCACGCTAGCGCCCAACGGCCGGCAACTGAACATCACCACCACCGTCACCTCGGCACTCGTGTCCTCGCCGATGACGATCAGCAACTACTACCGCCGGTACGATATCCCGGAAAGCGATGTCGATTGCATCCTCACCCTGACTCGCAACAACGTCTGCCGCCGCGCGCCGGAAAGGGCCAACTGATGCGTGTTCTTATTACCTTCTTTTTCTGTACCATAGCCGGCCAGGTGCTGGCGCAAGCCGCAGTAGAGGATAAACCCCTGCTGGACGTGAGCGTCCGCGCCTTTGACATTAACCTGCCCGAGGACAGCAGGGAACAACAGGCGCGGCAGATTTATCCCGCCGTGCGTCAGGCCGAAGCGCGCTACCTGCCCTCCTTCCTCAAGCTCATGCTGGAGGAAAGCGGCCAATGGGGCGCGGTGCGCCTGTTGCCACAAACGGATACCGGCGCCGAACTGCAGGTCTCCGCCGACATTCTCGACTCCGACGGAAGCACCTTGTCACTGGCATTCAAGGCCATCGATGCCACCGGCCGCACCTGGATCGACCAGACTTACACCCGCGTAGCTGTAGACAGTGTTTCGCTTAACCAGCCGGTGCTGACCGACCCCTTCTTGTACTTGTATTCTGACATCTGCAACGACCTGGCGGCGTTCTATGCCACGCTGACACACAGCGAGGTGAACGAAATCAAGGCCGTCGCAACCTTGCGCTATGCCGCGGCCCTGGCACCGGAAGTCTTTGAGCCTTACCTGGCCATCGGAGATACCGGCAGGACCAGCTATACCCGCCTTCCGGCAGACAACGATCCCTTCCTGCTGCGCGTGGAGGCCATTCGCGACCACGAGTACGTATTCATCGACGTGGTGGACGAGCAGTACGAGAGCTTCTTCGTGGCCATCAAGCCGGTGTATGACCTGTGGCGCAAATACCGGCGCGAAATCATGGCCAGCGAGGCGGACAAGATTAACCGCGAAATCGCCCAGGGCAATGATTTTCGCCGCGGCAGCTACATGTCTCTGCGCGAAAGCTACAACAACTACCGCTGGGCGCGCATGCAAGACCAGTATCTCGAGGAACTTAACCAGGGATTCATCAACGAGATCCAGCCCACGGACATCACGCTGGAGGATTCGCTGTATCACCTCAACGGTACGCTGGCGGAGCAGTACTCCGAATGGCGCGACATTCTCAAACAGCTCTACAAACTCGATGGTCCGGTTGGCGATTGACAACCACTCCGCATCTCTCTGACGCGGCCGTAGACGCTCGCCTGTGCGGAGGCCGGCCTGCTGGAAATACCGACAAGCGGTAGCGTCATTCGGCTGCTGCCTGATTTGCTGGTCAGCGCTAACGATATCGACATTGCCATCAATACTCTGGACAAGGTACTGGCGGCAACACAATCCCATGGTGTGCTCGAATGAAGCCGTTTGAAATTTCTCACTGCTTTAGCCGCGCACTTGCATGCAGTACACTCAGCACCGAAAACAAAAACTACACTGGGAAATTACCATGGCTGATGACGTCACCGAGGAACTGGACACGCCTAAAAACCTCGAGAACATCATGGAAAATCTGAACCGGCAGATGGCGCCCGTACCGGGATTCAAGCCACCGTCAGTGGACAAGGAGCTGCTCTACTGCCCCCTTCCCGCCAGCTGCAGCATGCAGGAGCAGAACGAGTACCGCAGCGCCGCCGTATTCCTAGCCTCGCTGGCCCGCGAGGTAAGGGCCTGGCGCGAGCAGCTGCCGGAAAATTACCAGCCGGCCGTGATGGCCATCCTACATGGCGGCATCCAGATTCAAGTAATGAAATTGGCGCAGGTGTCTTTCGACTGCATTCGCATCGAAGGCCTGCTGCAGGGCAATCCGGTCACCACCTTTGCACACCAGTCCACCGTGCAGATGATGTGCTTCGCCATGGAACTGACCGAAACCAAAGAAAGGAACCCAATTGGCTTCGTCTGGGCCGACCGGGATGAGGAAGAGGTCTAACCGGGCCTTACTTGCAGACAAAATCCTGCCCGGCCGCCGCCACGCAGAATTCACCCCAGTTGCCCGTCGCACGCCAGTAATCCACCAGGCCTTTTTCCTGCAGCAGCTGATTAAAGTCCGGCAGGCGCCGCATGTCGGCGTAGATATCGTCCCAGATCGCCGGGCTGGCCATCTGACCAAACCAGTAATCGAGCGCGATCTGCGGCTGTTCCATCAAAGCCACCAACCGCGCCATGTAGCCCAGTTCTAGCGGCGTGACGGAAGGGTCATTGATCATCGCGATGATGTCTTCCGTTGACCCCTCGAAATCGTTCAGGGAGAGCACTGCAGCGAATTTTTCCATGAACTGCCGCGACACCGGAGTATTTAAGTATAGTTCCGAGGATTCTTTAAAATACAAGTTGATCAGTTCGGCGGCCTTCGCCAGCTCGCCATTGCGCAAGGCCAGTTCCCATTCCAGCGCGCTGAACAAATATTCGCCGCCATCCAGCCCCATACCGTAATCCGCCATTTGCGACACCAAGTCATCCTGGCCGCGGTAGAGTGACAGCAGGGCCACCTGGTAGGTGTAGCGAGGCGCGAACGGCTCGGTGCGACGGGCGCGATTGAGCATGGCCAGGGCCTCGTTGAACTGGCCGGTGCGCGCCAGCATCTGCGCGTACTCTTCCATAGCGCGGGCAACAGAATAGCCGTAGCTTTCAAAATAGCGCTGGTACATGTTATCCGATTCCAGGAAGCGGCCCTGGTTGCGCAGCCTGCTCGCTTCAACCAGCATCAGTTCCGGCATGTCCGGGGCGATCTCGGCCGCCTTCGCAAAGGCCTTGGCCGCCTGGGACGGAAAATCCGCAGCCTGGTCTTGCGACAAAATCAGCTGGCTGCCTGTGTAAATGTCACCCAGGAACAGCCAGCCCTGACCGTAATCCGGGTCCAGCTGCACGGCTTCCTCGACCAGGTTGATGGCACGAAAGATGTTGTCGGGGGTGTGCTGGTCGTACAGTGCCAGCGCCTGCAGAGTCTTGTCGTAGGCCTCGATGTTTCGCGTCATGCCGGGGATGGCGAACTCGCCCGCGCCCAACGTGACGCTCAGGGCGGACACCACCTCGTCGACAATGTCGTTCTGAATGGCGAACACGTCGGCCAGCTTCCGATCGTAGGTGCGCGACCAGATATTGAAGCCGTCGTCGGCGTTGACGAGCTGTGCCGTCACGCGCAGGTTGTCGCCCGACTTGCGCACGCTGCCGAGCAAGATGTTCTCCACATGCAGGGCGTCGCCTATGTTACTAAGCACTTCATCGCGGTCTTTATAATAGAAAGACGATTCACGGCCGGCCACCTGCAGGTCGGACATAATGGCCAGGCGATTGATAAGCTCTCGGCTGAGACCATCGGAGAAATATTCTTGGTCAGTGTTCTCACTGAGATCAGTGAACGGCAGTACGGCCATGGACTTGTCGTAGAACGACTGCTCAGCTTCATCGGCCGCGCCGATCAGGCTCAAGGCCTCATCCACCGACGCGGTCAGCTCGGGCGACGCTTCCGACATGGTTTGTGGTCGCTCGGGTTTCCCGGAGCAGGAAACCAGAAGGTATAACCCTGCCAGCACCGCTATGGTTTTAATTGGACGCGCCTTCACTTTCCTCGCTTCCCGGGACGTTTGTTATGTTGTTGTCCCACTTGTTACAAGCCCTAAAAACAATCGAAATCGTCGTTACCTTCTAGCGGCCGGCAGTCATCACCCACGCGGAACACAATGCGTCTTTTTTACTCACTGAAAAACCAAGACGGCTTTATCTGTAACCTCGAATCTCTTGTTACTACGTCTGCGGCGCCGGGATCACCCTCTGCTCTTCCGGTGCACTGTCCACCAGGAAGAACAAGTCTAGCAGCATCACCGCCATGGCCAGTCCCGCCAGGATGCCGACGGCGATCTGGAAGCCCTTGCCTCCACCCCTAGTCTGGCGCTCATCGTCGGCCTTGTCCCAGCCCTTGTCTTTGTGTGTCACCTCGAAGGCCCACGCCATCATCATCACGATGGGATACCCCGGGATCAGCATGAATAAGATGCCGAACGCGAAAATTGGCGGCCAGCCAAACACAGGTGTGAGCGACATGACGACCTGCACGATCAACCAGCCAGTGGCCAGGTATAGCACGCCTGCTTTCAGGATGGTCCGGTACTTTTTGTTCTTACTAGGTGGCATATGTCTCCTCAGTGACATTCATAATCGGATTAGGTAGCTTTGTTTGGCTCGCAGATATCATTCCAACCTTTAGCGCACCAAGTCTTGGCAAAAGGACGCCCGCTATTCTGGATCAGCAACCATGCTTCAGCGGCGTACAGCGCACATACCCTAATGGCGTTGCACCACGCCAATTCCGCGATAAAGGACATCTGTACCATCCAGTCCTTTCGGAATGGCTGTCCTTCTTATTATTGCCGTACAGGATGTGAGGTTTTTATCAAAAATTCAAGGAGTTAAGTCCACTTTCAGCGCTGAATTTGTGGTCATTGCCACGATTACAGACTTTAGCGGCAAGGTTCATGGATGAAATCAAGATGATGGCACGTCTTGTGAGGGAAGTGGCATTCAAGCGACAATGCCCGGAACCGGAAATTAAGGTATTACTAGGGGGGATTTTTAATGCGCCGTTTTATTCGCTTTCCGCTGACCATCTGCATTCTGTTACTCAGCCAGGTCTCACTCGGCCAGCCGCCGGGCATCACCATGGAAATGATTGCCCGCCAGCTGCCGCTCGAAGGTGCGCCGCTGGCCGTGCCCGGCACGTATGCCGTGACCCAGGAAGCCGCCTTCAATGATGCCGGCTTCATCGTCTACCGTCCCATCGACCTGGCCAAGTTCCCGACATCTGACAACCTGCCCGTGCTGGTATGGGGCAACGGTGGCTGTGCCATTGATGGTCGCCGTTACGGCGGGTTCCTGCGCACCATCGCCTCGCACGGCTTCCTGGTAATCACCACCATCCCTGTAGAACCGGAAGAAGGCGAGGAAGCGCGCCGCAGTGCCGACGCGGACGACATGATTCGCGCCATCGACTGGGCCTTTGCCGAAAGCATTCGTCCTGGTTCGCATCTGCGTGGCAAGATCGATATCGCCAACATCGCGCTGATGGGCCAGTCTTGCGGCGGCTTCATGTCTGCCACGGCCGGTCTCGATGCACGTGTCGGCACCGTCGGCCTGTTTAACTCCGGCCTGTCCGCTCCCGGTGCACCCGGCCCCGGCGGCCGCGCCACCATGGACCAGCTCGACGACCTGCATGGTCCCATCCTGCTGATCAACGGCGGTGCGGTGGATTTTATGTATGAACCGGCCCAAGAGAATTTCCGCGCCATACGCCGCAACCCTGTGTTTTATGGCGCACGCGACAACGCAGGCCATACCGCCACCGTGTTCCATCCGGGAGGCGGCGAGTACGCCAACGTCGCCTCCAACTGGCTGAAATATCACTTTAAGGGTGATACGCAAGCGGGCAAAATGTTCGTCGGCCGCGATTGCAGCCTGTGCACCAACCCGAACTGGGAAACCAATTCAAAAAGACTTTAACCGATAAATCTGAGGCTTAACGGTATTCCTATGAACGCACTGAAACTGACTAGTGTCCTCCTAGTTGCCACCCTGGCAGGTATCAACACCGGTTGTACGGCTACCGGCGATGAGGTCGCCAGTGACCGCGAATGCCGCGCGGTAAATGCTAATAGGGGAACGCGCATGCGGGAATCCGTTTGTATGTCAAAGGAAGAATGGGCCGCTGTAGATGCCCGGGAGGCGGACCAACAGTCACAAAATAATACGAACGCTTTTTTGAGGGAACAGCTGGAACGCGGCGCGACCGGAAACACCTCGCCAACGTTCAACATGCCCAACTAAAGCACCATCAGGTCCTTGCCTATAATCACTTCGCCGCCGTAATGGCGGCGAATACCTTCAAGGTACAACTCGTCATTCACATCGCGCAATGCGCCGGGTAACAGATGGTTTAGAACCAGTGTGCTGATCCCGGCTGCCTCGGCAATCCGTCCTGCATCCACAGTGGTCAGGTGGGTTTCCTGGATATGGGTCCAGATATTTTCGGGGTTGTCCCGATAATTTCCCGCCAGCACTACTTCCTCGAACCACTGCCGCGTACTCACCGGTTCGATGACCTCAGTCACCAAGGTGTCGGCGCCTATGGCCAGGTTTATCAGGTTTTCCGAGTAGGTGGTGTCACCCGAGAACACCACGCTGTGGTCGGCGCTGTCAAAACGATAAGATAACGACCGGTACGGCATCTGGTCTTTGGCCCAGTCAGGAAAGTGAGCGTTCTCGATGCTGCTTACGCGAATTCGATCATCCTCAAAAAAAACATGGGGCGAATTCGTTGCCGGCACCACGTCCGCCTGGATAAGGGTTTCAGGCCTGATGCTGCGGCCCTCGTCGATGAAGCGTATGTCGGCATTACCTGATGCGAACTGCAGGGCACCGCTAACCAGGGTATCCGTCCCAAACGGACCATGTACCCGGGTTATATCCACCCTACCCTGGGTCCACTGGTGACTCAGAAGCGTAGCAAGATCCGCGGTATGGTCGTCATGAAGATGGGTGAGGAAAATTTCGGGGATGGTGAGATAGTTTATGCCAGCTTCCAACAGTGCAGTCATCGTGCCGTAGCCACAATCCACCAGGTAAGGCCTGCCTCCTACCAGAAGAACCGTCGCAGTTTCCCCACGCGACAGATTGAAGTTCGGCCCGCCCTGGGTGCCAAGCAGGAAGATGCTGGTTCCATTAGCTTGACCAAAGACGGGCATGCTGCAGTAGGCGCCCAAGCCATTAATAGTTAATGCCTTAACAAGGTTTCTTCTATCCATTATTTATCCATTTTTATCTATCATGATCGAGTCAGAATTTTTCAAATAAAACTGTTGGTTGGCTACCAAGCTTAAAAAAGTAAGAATACATGACTGCCGTTTTCTTTATACATGTCATAGTATCCTAGAATTTAAACAATAAAATTATCTACAAAACTGAAATCACCATTCAGGAACAACACATCATGAAAACTCTACTTCTTTCCTGTATTGCGGCAAGCTGTATACTTTTGGCATCGCCCGCCGCTCCACATCACGCCTTCGCGTCCGAATTCGACATCAATAAACCCGTCTCTCTGACCGGTCCGGTGACCCGCATGGAGTGGACCAATCCCCATGCCTGGCTGTTCGTCGAGAACACTGGTGATAACGGCAATGGCGAGGAATGGGCGGTCGAGCTGGTAGGTATCAATGACCTGCTTCGCTTGGGTTGGGGCCGCAACAGGGTCCAGGAGGGCGATGTACTTAGCATCCAGGGATACGGCGCCAGGAATGGTACCAACACAGCCAACGCGGCATCTGTCACGATCACGGAAACCGGTGAGCTGCTCTGGGAAAGTGTGGCTAACAGTGGCCGGGAGGGAAGAGATCGGCGCAGGACGCCTCTTTAAGCTCTGACGCACTATAAATTTTTCAAGGGGAAAATCATGAAACAAACATTACTGGCGCTGGCGCTTGCGCTTCTGGCATTCACCATGCCCCTGGCCGCCCAGTGGCTGGGTATGCCAACACCAGGCATCCCTCGTGCTGCAGATGGCTCACCTGACCTATCCGCACCCACACCCCGCACGGCTGACGGTCGACCCGACCTGACAGGCCTCTGGCGCGCCGCCCGGGTCACAGGTGACCTGAATGACGATTCAAGGGTGCAGCCATGGGCCCGGGAGACCATGGCCACGCACGAGCGTAACTATTACCGCGACGGCCCCATGATGCAGTGCATGCCAGGCGGGCCTGCCTACATTGCCGGCGGCCCTGCCGGCGGCGGTAGCCTGCGCCAGATCGTACAAAGCCCGCAGGTTACGGCCATGCTGTTTGGCGACCTTACCTATCGCCAAGTATTTACTGATGGCCGGCAGCTGGAAGACGACCCCCTGCCCAACTGGACCGGTTACTCGGTCGGTCACTGGGAAGATGACACGCTCGTGGTCGAAAGCAATGGCTTCAATGACAAGACTTGGTTGCATGCTTGGGGTCTGGAACACACCGAGCAGTTGCGCGTAACGGAACGTTACCGCCGTCTAGACTTCGGGCATATGGAAGTCGAGGTGATCTTCGAGGACCCGGGCACATTCGATGAACCGCTGCACACCACTGTCGGGATGGTGTACGCCGCCGATGACGTCATCCTTGAAATCGTCTGCAACGAAGCCACCGAAGGCGGCACCAAGCACTGGGTGGGCGACAAGCTGGCCGATGCCAGGGCATCAGCGGTGGAGCTTGATACAGAGACCCTGTCCCGATACGTCGGTACCTTTGAGGGCATCTGGTTGGAATACCTGACCACCGTCGTGGTCACGCTGGAAGGCGATGCACTTTATTTGAGCCGCAACGGTGATGCGAAAGAAGAACTGATCCCACAATCCGAGACCACATTCATCTGTGCCACCTGTACCTGGAGCCAGCCGTATGAATTCAGACCAGGGGGCAACGGCATAGCGTCCGCCGTGGTGGAGGTACAGGTATCGGGACGCTGGGTGTTTAACCGGGTTGAATAACAGGCGCGATTAACATGACGCTATCAGACAAAGTATGGCGTGGCCTATGCCTGCTCAGCCTAGCCCTGGCACTGCCCGTTTCTGCAGCGGAGCCACCCAGCCTGCGGCTTTATATCCTGGATTGCGGCACCATCGATGCCATGGACCCAACCCTGTTTGGCCTGCAGGCCGGCGAGATAGCGGGCGACGGCAGCTTCGTGTCCCCATGCTACCTGGTCGTTCACCCAAATGGCACGTTGGTGTGGGATGTTGGCCAGGTGCCAGATGCGCTGATTCCCGATGACGGCACCGAGGCCAGCGCTGGTGGCATCCTCAAGGCCACGCGCCGGCTAGAAAGCCAGCTGGATGCTCTCGGTTATGCCATAGGGGACATCACCTACATGGCCATGTCTCACTACCACGCGGACCACACAGCCAACGCCAATGCGTTTGCAAATACGTCCACCTGGATCGTCCAGCAACCGGAATACGATGTCATGTTCGGTGATGCCGAGGTCGGCATCCTCACGCCGGACTCCTACATCGATCTGGAATACGCAAAGCGGCTGATGCTGCCTTCCTCCGACCACGATGTATTTGGGGACGGCAGCGTCGTCATCAAGTTTGCACCCGGACACACGCCTGGCCACCAGATGCTGTTTGTTGATCTTGATAACTTCGGCCCTTTGCTGTTATCAGGCGACCTTTGGCACATGCCCGAGGAACGCAGCCTGGACCGGGTGCCGACCTTCGATGCGGACGGTGAACTGACACGCAGGACGCGCTTGGTGATAGAACAGTTTATGCGGGATACAGGGGCGGCTATGTGGATACAGCACGATCCGCCAACGTATGAGGAGTTGAGAAAGGCGCCGGCCTACTACGATTAAAAAAATCTCAGGCATCAAGAAACCCAGCTAACGAGCTGGGTTTTTTTATTTGGTGCCGGCACCAAGAGTCGAACTCGGGACCCCCTGATTACAAGTCAGGTGCTCTACCAACTGAGCTATACCGGCGAAATCTTTTCTATATCTAACAGACAGGATATCAGAAAGTTGCAGCTTTCCTATCCCGTGGAATTTACGGCCTTTGCGCCACCTTTTCAGGCCGCGCAGTCTACCAATCTCCACCCTTTTGAGCAACATTTGGGTTACACTTTGGCCCTTTAAACGTCCCACAGGAGCAGCCGTGTCCGCGCCTTCAGACAGCCCTGAGCCTATAACAAACAGCCCCGAATGGAAGGCCCTGGCCGCCTTAGAGGATGCCATTTTCGGCCGTTCGATTCGGGCGCTGTTCGACGACGACCCCGACCGCTTCAAAACCTTCAGCATCGAGGCCGCGGGACTTCTGCTCGACTACTCCAAAAACCATATTGATGCCGATACCCGGGAACTGCTGACCGCCCTGGCGGAGAAAGCCGGCATGCCAGCCGCCATCTCGGCCATGTTTGCCGGCAAGCCAATCAACAACACCGAGCAGCGCCCTGCCCTGCATGTCGCCCTGCGCTCACCTGCTGCGGATAACGACTACACCCGCGCCGTGCACACAACCCTCAACCGGATGGAGGCATTCGTGAATGCCGTAACAACATGGGAGTGGCGCGGCTATAGGGGTGACCCCATCACCGATGTCGTCAATATCGGTATCGGAGGCTCCGATCTCGGACCTGCCATGGCTTATACCGCGCTGAGCTCTTACCACCTCGACGGTATCCGTTGCCATTTCGTGTCCAACGTGGACCCGGTGCACCTTGAGCAGACGCTGGAAACGCTCGACCCTGCCACGACCCTGTTCGTGATCGCGTCGAAATCGTTCACTACGCTGGAGACCACACTAAACGCAATCTCGGCCAGGCGCTGGTTCCTGGAAAGCGGTGCGGGTGAGGAAGATATCGCTCGGCATTTCGTGGGCGTCAGCGCCAACGTGGAAAAAGCACAGGCTTTCGGCATCGATGCCGACAATGTCTTTCCCCTGTGGGACTGGGTCGGCGGCCGTTATTCGTTGTGGTCCGCTATCGGTTTGCCCGTCGCTCTTGGTGTTGGCATGGCCAATTTCCGCGCCATGCTCGGTGGTGCCCATGTCATGGACGAACATTTCCGGACAGCACCCGCAGATAAAAACCTGCCGGTCATGATGGCACTGCTTGATTGCCTTTACCTGAACTTCCGCAATACTGGATCCCGCGTGGTATTGCCTTACGCGCAATCGCTGCACTTGTTCCCGGCCTTCCTTCAGCAGCTGGACATGGAAAGCCTGGGCAAAGCAGTGAGTCGGGAGGGGGAAAAGCTGGACATTTCTACCGGCGGCATCGTCTGGGGCACTGCCGGTACCAACGGCCAGCATTCCTTTCACCAGTTGCTGCACCAGGGTACACATCTGATACCGGCCGACTTCATCGTCGTGGCGAAAAGTGACAGCCCGAATCGGGAGCAGCATGAGCAGTTACTGACCAACTGTTTTGCCCAGAGCCAGGCTTTGATGAACGGCAAGTCGCTGGCCGAGGCTAAAGCGGAACTACTGGCAACAGGATTATCAGAAGAAGAAGCGGCGGCCCTGGCGCCGCACAAGGTGGTTCCGGGCAACCGGCCCAGCAATACACTGATGCTGGATGCCCTTACACCGGCCACACTGGGCAGCCTCGTCGCCGCCTTCGAGCACAAGGTCTACGCCCAGAGCGTGATCCTGGGTATCAATGCCTTCGACCAGTGGGGTGTGGAGTTGGGCAAAGTGCTTAGCAAAAACATTTATACGGCGCTGTCCAGTGCTGGCGAGACATCGGAGTTCGATGCCTCAACCAACGCGCTGATCAATCGATGTAAAAAGTAATAATTCTGTTCAGAAGCTGTAGACCAGGCTAACAGAAGTCAGCGTGTCGGTCTTCTTGAGTCCAACCGGCACATCGGAGTTGTTTCTGGCCTGAAAAGCGATCTTGGTGGTGATATCGTCGATGATGTTGGTCTCCAGCCCCAGTTCCAGAACGGAGACGGTACGAGTATCACCAATTTCCATGTTGAAGCTCTGGACGAATTCGGCGTTGTCGCTGATGGCCCATTTGAAATCCTCGCCCAGCGTCACGATAACCTCGCCTTCGGTACCCGCGCCGATGATGCCGTTTTCACGATAACCGAGACCCCCGAAACCCTGGAGTTCGAAGCGGTCGCTCATGATCAGATGCCGACCGTAACCACTGGACACCGCGGCCTGGTAATCAAAGCCATTGAAGCGGTCGTCGGTATAGCTACCTTTGATGAACAGGTACTGCATGTCATCGAAGTTGTAATCTGACTTGTCCTGAAGGAAATAGCGTTCGGCCTTGGCCCTGGAATTTTCCTGGGAGCCCAGGGCCTGGAACTTGACGTTGTGAACCCAACTCTCGGTATTCAGGGTGTACAGCACCTCGGTGTTGTAAGTGTCGGTATCGGTATTGCCGGAAGTACCAACATAACCGAAGGCGATACTGGCCTCGTAATTGCGCTCATCCTGCGCAACTGCCGGCATGACCAGGAGAGGATGCGTCAGCAGGGCAATAACCAAAAGTTTCTTGCTGAATGTCATGGATAACTCCCGTGACTAGATTTAAAAAAAATAAAACCACTCCCGGTGCAACACCTGCACCAGGGACATGAAAAGAATTGCTTTACTGCCGGGTGAAGTAGCCGATACGGTCGCCGCTGTACGTGCCGACCCAGATCTCGTCATTCACTTGTAGTGCGGAACTCACTCCCTGCATGGCGATCTCGCCATCGAAGTTGCCAAGCATGGTCACTTCCAGGGTCTCCGAATCCACCTCGACAACCGACCAGCCGCCACCTTCGGCGTTGCCGCCGGCAGTGATCAGTTTGCCGGGCGCACCCCAGCGAACGTTGTCAAGTACGATATCAAGTGAAATGGCTGTTTGTGCAACGGGATCGCTTGAAGTATCCAGGCGTACAAGTTCCCGCGTGCCAAATGCCGCGATCCAGATGTAGCGGCCATCATTGGAAACTACGATGCCGTTGGGCGCGGCGACTTCGGAGCCCGGGATCAGGGCGGGTTCACTACCTGGGTGCCAGGCTACTACACCGCCGGTGGGCTCACCTGACATTGCAGAGGCGATGCCTTCTGCCCAGACCATGAACTGCGTGGTGACAAAACCGCCGTCTGCCAGGATGGCGACACTATTGTGCATGATTGTCTCATCGAGGGTCACGCAGCCTTTCCAGGTCAGTTCGGCAATGCCTTCGCTCATGTCGAGATCGAACACCTCGATACCTTCGCGGGAGCCATGGCTGGTGATGTAAAGATCGAACTGATTGGGGCTGGTTTCGCGCAAGGCCAGGCCGTGGGCAGAAAAATTGGACGTATCCAGCGGACCGGGGCAATTCGGGAACATGGCGCTGTCCAGGTTCTGGGAGAAGTTGGCGCCGAACACCAGCTCTTCCCAGGTGTCATCAAGGGGGTTAACCAGATACAGGTGACCAGTGACATCTTCGCCGCTCATGCCAGAGGTGAGGATCATGCCGGTATCGCCAACGCTCAGCAGGTCCTCTGCATTCATCAGGCCACATATATAGGTGATCCCCGGATCAGAAGGACACAGCACCACTTCCTGGGCCACGCTTTGTTCACCACCGCCCGCCGGGGCCATGGTGGAACTGCTGCCGGCATCCCCGCCGCAAGCGCTCAGCAGCAAGGCAAGTCCGGTTGTTGTTACTGCTTTGGTTACTGCACACTGGATGATCGATTTCATGTCGCAATCCTGTCGTTATCGGGACATCTGCCCCCGAAAAAGTAGGCATCTTACACTATTCGGAAGCGGCAAAATACAAAGCACAAGTCAATTGCCCGTTGCGATAGATATCTTGCAGTGCCATGCTTGAGTCATGGCATATTCGTGTAGGAGGATGTGCCGGGGGCAACGAGGAAATCATGGAAGCATTCTTTATCTGGGTCGAAACCGGAAGCTTGAGTACATGGGTGCGCGGTGAAACCGGCTGGCACATGGCCTTTCCGATCATCATCGTATTTCACGCGCTTGGCATGGGCTTCCTGGTCGGTGTCGCACTGGCTATCAACGCCCGAGTGCTCGGCATCGCCCAGGGCGTTCCCATCACCGTCATGCGCAAATTTTTGCCAGTCGCCCTCCTGGCGCTGGTGGCTAATGCCATCTCCGGCATACTGCTGCTAATTGGTTATCCCACCAAGGCGCTCACCAACCCGGTGTTTTACGTCAAGCTTGGCTGCATCGGTCTTGCCCTGTGGAATCTGAAATGGTTTAGCTCCTATATCCTTGCCAACAGCGTTTACGACACCGGCGCCATACCAAAGAAAGCGAAGCAACTCGCAATCGCCTCCACATTACTGTGGGCGGCAGCCATCATCGCGGGTCGCCTGCTCGCCTACACCTACGTGAAGTTGATGAGTATCTGAGACGGTTATGGAAAGAAACCCCACATTGCAGGCACTGAGCGACTGGCTGGAAAGCACCTGGTTGGGTAACGCCTTCATCGACCAGGGTTACTGGTCGTGGCCAATGGCCGAGTCCCTTCACTTCATGGGCCTGTGCCTTCTGGTCGGCTCGGTGGGCCTGGTGGACCTACGCATGCTCGGCATGGCCAGGGGGATTCCTTTGTCGGCGATTCACCGTCTCATTCCCTTCGGCGTGGGAGGCTTTCTAATCAATGTCACTACAGGTTCACTGTTCGTGCTCGGTGACGCCGACCAGTACATCTTCAACGATGCCTTTCGTTTCAAGCTGCTGTGCCTCGCAATTGCCGGCATCAACATGCTGTTTTTCTACTCAACCGCCTTCAAGGACGCGAAGATGCTCGGGCCGGACGCGGACATGCCGCTGAAAGTGAAACTCATGGCTGGGATTTCCCTGGCCTGCTGGATCGGGGTGATTACGGCCGGACGCCTTATCACGTTTTACCGGCCCTGAGCCATTCACGGCACCGCCATTACCTCTCCCGAACCAATGACAGTATAATTTGCTTCCTGTCTGAACTAAGTCTGTTCTTTGTTATATGACCGTCCATCATCGGGGGAGATTTATGATGTCGCATCGCATTTTCATGACCGGTCACAAGCTCGGCATTGCACTCTTCACCTTACTGGTATTCCTGTCGGCTTCTTTGCAAGCCCAGGATTTACCGCGGACACGACCTGACCGCCTCGGCTTCGATCGAGACCGCCTGCAGCAGATGGACGCGGTGCTGCAGTCCTATGTCGACAACGAACAGATCGCCGGCAGCGTTACCATGGTGCTGCGCAACGGAAGGGTCGCCTATTCCTCGGCCAAGGGCATGCAGGACCGTGAAGCCGGCATAGCCATGCGCGAGGACAGCATGATGCGCATTGCCTCATTTACCAAAGCCACTATCGCCACCGGTATTATGATCCTGCACGAACGCGGCTCATTGAATATCGCCGATCCCCTCAGCAAGTACCTGCCAGAATGGGCGGATGTGAAAGTCGGCGTCGTCAATAACAACGGCGGTTATACGCTCGAAGCGCTGTCACGACCCATCAACCTGCGTGACATGCTTACCCACACATCAGGCATAGGTTACGGCGGCTTCGGCGGCACTGGCCCCGTACAAACTGCCTGGGTGAACGCAGGCTTCCCGGGTTTCTACCTGTCCAGCCGTCCTGACGGCATTCGCGAAACCGTGCGCAAAATGGCGAAGCTGCCCATGCAGGCCCAGCCCGGCGTACAGTGGATCTATGGTTACAACATTGACATCCTCGGGGCCGTTATCGAGGTGGTCAGCGGCAAATCCCTGTCACAGTTCATGAGCGAGGAGCTTTTTACCCCGCTGGGCATGGACGATACCCATTTCTTCATACCGCCTGAAAAAGCAGGCCGCCTGTCTAAGGTCTACCGCGGCCGCCCGGGTGGCGGTATCGAGACCGCTCCTGCCGAGGGCACGGCTGGCGGTCAGGGTGAATTCGTCAGTGGCCCGCGCGCCACCTACTCCGGCGGTGCCGGACTCGTATCCACTGCGGAGAATTATGCGCGCTTCCTTCAAATGACCCTCAACGGCGGTGAACTTAATGGTGTTCGCGTACTTGGTCCAAAAACCGTCGAACTCATGACATCCGACCATTTACACGGCATTCCTTTCCAGAACGGCACTGGCATGGGCCTGGGCTTTTCGGTCCTGAAAGACCTTGGCGCGCGCGGCACCATGGGCTCGCTTGGCGAATATGGCTGGGGCAGCGCCTACCACGGGACGTACTGGGTGGATAAGGATGCAAACATGGTGGTGGTCTACCTGACACAGATCGTTAACCCGAATCCGGGCCTAGATGATTTTCAGAAACTGCGAGCCAGGCTCTATTCTTCAATCGTTGAGTAATTTCCCAGATTTAGAAAAGAGGAGAAAGGATGTAATCCTTCGGGATTACGTGATTCTCTCGCTTTTTTCCTTTTATCCCTTTTTCCCTCATTCCATTTATCGTTTAATTCGCACATAAAAACCTTCCTACCACTTTTTTGAGAATTTCTATGCAATTAGCAGCGTCTATGTCCCGCCTGGGCACCGAATCCGCCTTCAAGATCCTTGCCAAAGCTAAAGCTCTGGAAGCCGCAGGGCGCGACATTATCAACCTCGGCATCGGTGCGCCCGACTTCCGCACCCCCGACAACATCGTCGAGGCCGGCAAGAAAGCTATGGAAGATGGTTTTCATTTCTACACCCCGGCCAAGGGCCTGCCCCAGCTTCGCCAGGCTGTGGTGGATGACATTCGAAAGTACCGCAGCATGGAGGTGAACCCGGATCACGTGATGATCGTACCGGGCGGCAAGCCCACCATGTTCTTCGCTATAATGATGTTTGGCGAACCTGGTGCGGAGATTATGTACCCGAACCCAGGCTTTCCTATCTACGAATCCATGATTAATTACTCCGGCGCCAAGGCGGTACCAATCGAACTGCTCGAGGAAACCGGTTTCGCCTTCGACCCCGAGCGCGTTCTGGCGCAGATCAACGAGAACACCCGGCTGATCATAATCAACACTCCAGCCAATCCCACCGGCGGCGTTCTCGAGCGAGACGTAATCGAGCACTTCGTGAAAGGCTTGGAAAAACACCCACACGTGTGCCTGTTGTCCGACGAGATCTATGCGCGTCTTTTATATGATGGTCTTGAGCATGTCAGCTTCATGGAATACGAATCGATTCGCGACCGCACCATCCTACTCGACGGCTGGAGCAAGACCTACTCCATGACCGGCTGGCGCCTGGGCTACGGTGTATGGCCAGCCAGCCTGATCGATCATGCCGAACGTCTGCAGATCAACAGCAATTCCTGCCCTTCGGCGCCGGTACAGATCGCCGGCATCGAGGCCCTGACCGGTCCCCAGGATGCGGTCGAGGTCATGCGCGGCACCTTTGATGAACGCCGTAAATTGATCGTCGATCTGCTTAACGACGTGCCGGGCTTCTCCTGCATCACGCCGAAGGGTGCCTTCTATGCCTTCCCCAACATCACAGGCACGGGCATGAAATCCAAGGCCCTAGAGGAGTTATTGCTTGACGAAGTAGGCGTTGCGACGGTCTCCGGCACCAGTTTCGGGCATCTCGGCGAAGGCTATATCCGCTTCTCCTATGCCAGCAGCACGGAAAACATCAAGGATGCACTGGCACGCGTAAAGGACTGCATGGCAAGACGGGTGTAAAACCATAACAAAGGGTGTGTACTGAATCTGTTATCATAAACCCAGCAGATTCCGGCCTACACCGGCCGGTTTTTGTTAACTAAGAGGAAAATGCCATGTCCACCTTAACCCGCTTCTTACTTGCCTCAAGTTTCGCACTGGTGCTAGCCGCCTGCGCGAATGCGCCTCAGGAGTCCGTCTGGATTGATGTCCGCACAGTCGAGGAATACAGCGCCGATCACATCGACGGAGACGCCAACATCCCGCTCGCCAGTATCGACCCCGTAGCCCTGGCCGCCGTGTATGGCAAGGATGCGCAGATCAACCTGTACTGCCGAAGCGGTAACCGCGCTGGCCAGGCCAAGACCATCCTGGAAGCCGCGGGTTTCACTAACGTAGTCAATGCCGGCGGAATCGGTGACGCCCGTGAAATGCGCAACATTGCACAGAGCAGCGCCGCGCAATAACACGACCCTGACATGTTGGAGGTGAAGCCTTTCAGGCTGGGGGTCGTCGAGGGGTTCTTCGGCAAGAGCTGGTCCTGGGAGGCGCGCCGGCATTATGCGCAGTTCCTTATCGGCAACGGCTTCACCAGCTATCTATACGCGCCCAAGAACGACGATTACTTTCGCAAGCACTGGACACATGCCTGCCCACAATCCCATCTCGATAACCTGGCTGCCCTCGCTGAACATTACCGTAAGGCAGGTATCGAGTTCGCCTTGGGGCTGAGCCCGTTCGAGCTGTACCGCGATTTTTCTACCGCGGGCAAAGAGGCACTAGAAGAGAAGCTGGCGGAGATCAACGCCATCAATCCTGACACCCTGTGCATCCTGTTTGACGATATGCACGGCGCCGTGGAAAACCTCGCACATGAGCAGTTGCGCATCATGGAATGCGTAATGCGAACCTCTAAGGCCAGGCATTACATGCTGTGCCCGACTTATTACTCAGACGATCCCATGCTTGAACGCCATTTCGGAAAGATGCCCGCCGGCTACCTTGAGGAACTCGGCAGCCAGTTGGATTCGCGGATCGACATATTCTGGACCGGTCCAAGGGTGTTCTCCGACAGTTTCCCCGAGGAACACCTCCTAGAGGTCGCCGAACGCCTGCATCGAAAACCGCTGTTATGGGACAATTACCCTGTCAACGACAGCAAGAACCTTACCGGTTACTTGCACCTAGGCGCCTTTGAAAATCGCGACCCGGAACTGAAGTCTCTGGCCCAGGGTCATATGTCGAACCCGATGAACCAAGCCTTCCTGTCACAGATTCCGCTATACACCCTGTCACGCCTTTACCAGGGCGTCGACCTGGATCCCGCCGCGCTTCTCGAGGAAGCCTGCAACGTGCTGTGCCCACGCGTACTGCGCACGCAGTTGTTTGAGGATGCCACCCTGTTCCAGCAAGGCGGCCTTGGCAAAATCAGCGAGGCGGAAAAAGCCCTGCTAGTGAAACGCTACACACCCTGGCAGGACCACCCCATGGTAGTGGAACTACTTGGCTGGCTCGAAGGCCAGTACGCCTTCGACCCTGCCTGCCTGACCTGAGCCGATCACCATGACCGAAACACAACAGCTCACCACCACCCTTGATCACCGCATCACCGCATTTCGCAACGATCACGTTGGCGACAAGATCGCAAAGAACGGTCTCTACGAGAAAGAAAACCTGGAATTACTATTAGGACTTTTGAGAAAAATCAGCAGTCCGATTGTGCTTGATATCGGCGCCAACATCGGCAACCATGCTCTCGCCTTTTCTACGACGGCCAAGCATGTCTATGCCTTTGAACCGTTGCCTGCTGTTTATGACCTACTCGCGCGCAATATCGCCGACAACAACATCGACAACATCAGTGCCTTTCCCTTCGCCTTGTCCGACACTGCAGAAGATGCCAACATTTACATGGTCAGCGAAGGTAACATCGGCGCCTCCAGTTTCGACCAGCGCGATGACAAGACGGAAGCGGTCACGGTCACCAAGAAAATCGGCGACGAGGTCATTCGCGAACTCGGCCTGAAGAAGATCGATCTCATCAAGCTCGATGTGGAAGCCCACGAAGCCTACGTGCTGCGCGGTCTGCGCGAAACCCTGCAGCAGCACAAACCCATCATAACAATGGAGTGGAACGACCCGCTGACCATCGAACGTCTGGGCGGGTCGGAAGAACAGAATTTCCTGTTCAACAACTATGTTATCTACGTGCTCGGCAGCAACTTTGACCGTGGCTACTGGCAGCATCACCGCTTCGCCTTCATCCGCCGCAAGCTGACGCGCCTGTTTAGCACACGTCGGGCGGCTCTGTATGACTTCAATCCGGCCCGGCTGTACAAGAACCTGCTGCTGGTGCCTAAATCAAAAAAGGGAATCCTGAACGGTATCTTGTGAAACTGACGCTGAAGGTCGTGCACGGCGCCAGTTGCAACAGCGTTGAATGGCTCGATGCTGAAAAAAGTATTCTCAAGGTGCGCATGACGGCCGCTCCGGAAAAGGGCAAGGCCAACAAGGCGGTGATCAGGCTGCTGGCAAAAAAGCTGGGCCTGCCGGCCTCCGCCATCTCACTGGTCAGCGGCAACACCAGCAAGCAGAAGCTGGTGGAAATAGATGGGATTACCGAAGCCGCCCTGCGAACGAAGTTTCCCTAGAATCCTGCAAGGCTTCCCCCCTTTATCGGTCTATAGCACTGGAAGGACTTTGCAGCAAGCAGCCTTGAGGCTATAGTAAGCCTGTCTTACCAAGTGACCCCGAAATAACATTCCATGACTCGCAAACTGTTAACAGTACTCCTTCTCTCCCTGGCCCTGTGCGGCGTCGAGGTGGTGCAGGCGTCACCGCTGCATGACCATGCCAGTCATATCTCTGGATGTTCGCTCTGCCATTTCGATGGCGCCCACGCCATCCAGCCAGCCAGGACCGTTCACCTGGGTGTCGAACCATCGGCCATGCCACACGGGCATGCGCCAGTCGCAGCTCCTTTCATTTCCACGTGGCCCTCGTTCTTTGGGCGTGCCCCACCCTCCCTGTAACGCCACCTTCGTTAACTTTATCCCCTAGCCGAACGCGCCATGTCGGCTGCAATGCTGTGGAATTCAGAGAGTTTGCTTATGAAACACAATTATTTTCTGCTGTCGGCCATCGCCAGCGTACACGCCTACGCCCAAGAGGCAGATTACGAACTGGTCACGACCGCCATCCATACCATACGTGCGGAAACCGCCCTGCCGGTCACCCTACTCACGGGCGATGAACTGCACGGTGCATCCCGTGCCACCATCGGCGACACCCTCGCCAACCAACCCGGTATCAGCAACGCCTCTTTCGGTCCGGCCGTTGGCCAGACCGTGATCCGAGGACAGCAGGGCCGGCGCGTGATGAACCTGACCAACGGCATCGCCAAC
>JAYQTB010000003.1:0-26209 GCA_038147195.1 Candidatus Eutrophocola salsuginis | reverse complement strand
CTCCGTCGACGACGAGCCGCTTGCATCGGCTCCTACCGATCAACTCCTTTCACGCCTAGCCTGTATCAACTGTGGGCTCTGTGTGCCTGTGTGCCCGGTGGATATACAGCCACATGAACTCTATTTTGCCTGTCGCGAAAAAGATCTGGACCAGGCTGAATCACTCAACCTCACGCACTGCATCGAATGTTACAAGTGCGAAAAGGCATGCCCTAGCAATCTGCCGCTGGTCGAGCATTACCAGGCTGCAAAAGCAAATCTCGCCAGGCAGCAGCAGGAACGGGAGCGGGCGCTTAGGGCAAAACGCCGATTCGAGCTGCACCATGAGCGCATGACTCGTCTGACGGAAGAGGAAGAAGCACGTCGAAGGAAACGTGCCGAACTGGCCGACAATCGCAAAAAAATATCGGCCGAGAATATCCAGGCGGCGTTGGCGCGGGTCAAGGCCAAGAAGGCAGAAAAAGAATAAGCGCGTTGCGCGGCTGACGCGGAACAGCAGCTGCGCAATGATTGCAGGTGCCGTAGTCCCGCACCAATTCAGGCATAATTGGTGGGGCTCCGGAGGTTTAGTACAGCTTTTTCCCGGTTCGCCACCTCACAGGTGATGCTGGCTGAAGAATGCCCAGATAAGCTCGCTGGCACTGATGTCCTGCACCGCTCCGCGTTGCGCGGCGCCCGGCCATGTGTGACCACCCGTATTGGACTGGTAGAACTGGATCTCGGAATCCCCGCCGCATTCCTCCCAGGCAAAGTTGCGGATGTTGTAAGCGACCTGCTCATGATCGTTCACCAGCGTACAATCGTTGGCCTGCCGCCACCGGTCCAGGGCGGTTTCCACACCCATACGCCAGTACGGTCGAGAATTGGCCTGCACCTCGTAATTGTTCACGGGGTCGTCCTCGGCATGAAAGGTGATTATGGGGATAGGGCGCTTTGGTGTGCAGCCGTCCGGGTATTGCAGGCCCGCCACCGGTGCCGCCGCGGCCAGAACATCGGACAACTCGCAGGCTAGCCGGCTGCTGATGCGGGCGCCGCCCGAGAAGCCGGAGGTATAGATGCGAGCGGGATCTATGGCCAGCATGCCGCTGAGCTCACTGATCATGTCTCGGGTGAACTGCACATCATCCACCCCAGCTTCGACATTGGCGTTCCAGCTTCGCTGGCTTACGGAATTGGTGAAATCCCCGGCGGGAAACACCGCGATGAAGCCATGTTCTTCGGCCAGCTTGTCGAAGCCGCTGACGTCCACTTGGTTCTGCGGATAACCACCGGAGCCGTGGAAGCTGAACATAAGGGGCGCCGGTTGACCGTTATAACTTTCCGGCACATACAGCAGGTAGCTGCGTTGAGCATCGGCCGACGTGATGCTGTGCTCCGAAAAACCAGCCGCCGGCTGTGCTGATAGATTGATTGAGAACAGCCCCGCCAAAACAAACAGTGCCGTGAAGCGAATACGCGGAATCATGATAACTACCCCCTCCTTGCTTGTTTTCCGGCCATCATACGTGCAATTCGCCGGCTGGCCAATTTAGGTGATGCCTCCCAGGCGAGCTGGTAAGATGCGCTGGAATGAACCTGCCCACCCTCCTGTTCTCCCGTAGAGCATCCATGACCACGCCGCAAATCATGGCGCTGGTGCTGTTTGCCGCCTTGCCCGGCATCATCGCCATGACTGCCTGGTTCGGACCCGGCACGCTCATCAACATCGCCTGGCTGGTGCTCTGTGCCGTCGCCTTTGAAGCCATGGTCCTTACACTGCGCCGGCGTCCTGTCGTCCCCGCCCTAAGAGACTGCAGTGCCACGGTCACCGCCCTACTGCTGGCCCTCTCGATTCCACCAGCCACGCCCTGGTGGGCAGGACTCATCGGCGCCTTCTTCGCAATCGTCATCGCCAAGCACTTGTATGGCGGGCTTGGCACCAACCCGTTCAACCCTGCCATGGTGGGTTACGCGGTACTGCTCATCGCCTTCCCGCTGACCATGACCAGCTGGCTGCTGCCGAACAATGCGGCCGGTATCGGCGATGTGTTTGCCCGCTTTCTCGGCAGTACGCCTGGCACCATGGACGCCCTCACCGGCGCCACCGCCCTTGACCGCTTCAAGCTGGAACGCGGCGGCATGACCGTCAACGAGTTCGTCTCCGGCAACCCTCTGTTCGGCGCCCTGTCCGGTACCGGCTGGGAATTTGTGAACATCGGTTTCCTAGCCGGCGGGCTTTACCTGCTTTACCGGCGCATCATCACATGGCACATTCCCGTCACCCTGCTTGCCGCCATAGCACTGCTGTCGCTTGCCTTCTATGATAGCGGCAGTTCCGCCAGCCACGGCTCCCCGGTCTTCCACCTGTTCGGTGGCGCTGCCATGTTCGGCGCTTTCTTCATCGCCACCGACCCGGTCACGGGGCCGTCCACTACCACCGGCAAACTCTGGTACGGCGTCCTTATCGGTATACTTATCTACTGCATCCGTGTCTGGGGCAGCTATCCCGACGGGGTCGCATTCGCCGTGCTGCTGGCTAACTTCGCCGCACCGGCTATCGACCAGTTTGTGCACATCGCCCAAAGGGGAGGCACTCATGTCGGATAATTCGGCCACCATTATGAAAAGCAGCCTGGTGCTGGGTGGGTTTTCCCTCGTCGTCGCCGTTGTGCTGATGTTCGTGAACCTGGCCACCGCTGAGCGCATCCGGGCGCAAGAGCTTGCCGCTGAACGACGGGCTCTAAGCGAAGTCTATCCCGCGCAATACCATGACAACGATCTGCTAGACGATATCATCCTGTTCGATCCCGGCAACACCACACATCCCGGCCTACTGGATGGCCTTACACTATCCGCACCCCGGCAGGGTTATGTCGCCCGCAAGAATGGCGCCTTCGCCGGCGCCATCATCCCAGTTGATACCCCGCATGGATATAGCGGAAATATTTCAATGCTCGTGGGCATTCTCGAAGATGGCACTATCACCGGTGCGCGCGTCTTGACGCATCGCGAGACACCGGGACTCGGCGATGGGATTGATGCCAGCGTTTCCGACTGGATTTTCCAGTTCGACGGCAAGAAGCAGGAGCGCGACGCCCCGCAGTGGAACATTGTCAGGGATGGGGGCGACTTCGACCAACTCACCGGCGCCACCGTGACATCCCGTGCCGTGGTCAATGCCGTGAACCGGGCGATGCGCTTTTTTATAAACAACCAGGCGATCCTCGCCGCAAGCAATGCAGACTGATTTCAGGTATATCACTTACCAGGGACTGTGGGGTAACAACGCCGCGCTGGTGCAACTGCTGGGTCTTTGTCCCCTGCTGGCCGTTAGTAATTCAGCTGTAAATGCCCTCGGCCTTGGGCTTGCCACTATCTTAATCCTGGCAGGGTCCAACACGTTGGTGTCTCTTGGTCGCCACGCCCTGGTGGCGGCCATTCGCCTGCCGATGTTCGTGCTCATCATTGCCGGTTTCACCACTTGCGCCGAAATGCTGCTGCGCGCCTTTGCGATCGAGCTGTATCAGGCGCTCGGAATCTTTATACCGCTCATTGTTACCAACTGCACCATCCTTGGTCGCGCGGAGACCTTCGCCTCGAAGAACTCCTTGCTGCCTTCCATCCTCGACGGACTGATGACTGGTCTGGGCTTCGCCACGGTATTGTTTGTCCTTGGTATCCTGCGGGAGCTTGTCGGTACTGGCACCGTATTCGCCAACATAGGCCGTCTCATCCCATTTGCTGGCGACTGGGAACTGGTGCTTTTCACACCGGATGCACCCTTCCTGCTGGCTATCCTGCCGCCGGGCGCTTTCATATTCATGGGTTTCCTGATCGCCCTGAAGAACATCCTGGACAAACAACTGGCGAAACCGGCCGTAGTCGCCAAATCCGTAGTGGCGGGTAGCAAGCGAGTGCGAGTTACAGGATGAACAAGGAAAAACGCGCCGAGATTTTTCGCCGCCTGCGCGAAGAAAACCCTACGCCCACCACCGAGCTTAGGTACGACTCGCCGTTCGAGTTGCTAATCGCCGTGATGCTTTCGGCCCAAGCCACCGATCTTAGCGTGAACAAGGCCACCGAGAGACTGTTTCCCATCGCCAATACACCCGCCGCTATCTATTCTCTGGGCGAGAAAAAACTGAAAAACCTCATCAAGACTATCGGGCTATTCAACACCAAGGCAAAGAACGTCATCAAGACCTGCAAGATCCTGATCGATGAACACGATTCACAGGTGCCGAACACCCGCGAGGCGCTCGAAGCACTGCCCGGTGTTGGTCGCAAGACCGCCAACGTAATACTAAATACCGCGTTTAGGGAAAAGACCATGGCTGTGGATACGCACATCTTTCGCGTGTCCAACCGCACCTGCATCGCGCCGGGCAAGAATGTACTGGAAGTTGAAAAAAAACTAATGAAGTTCGTGCCGGACGAGTTTTTACTCAATGCTCACCACTGGCTAATCTTGCACGGTAGATATACCTGCATCGCCCGAAAACCACGCTGCATCAGCTGCGTGATTTCCGATTTGTGCGAATACAAGAAAAAAGAACTGAATTAGATGCCGTATAACGGCACTACATGCCTCTTCAGGCCTACAATACGAAAGAGACCAGTAGACCGAAAGATATCATCCGGCAAAACGTGTTGTTATTATTTGGCGCGTTTATTTGCTGCAGTTCTCAACCTGAGCGCGTTCAGTTTTATGAAACCTTCCGCATCTTTCTGGTTATAGGCGCCGGCATCATCTTCAAACGTTGCCACCTTCTCGTCAAACAGTGAATCGGAAGTGGACTCACGACCAACAACAATCACGTTGCCTTTATAAAGCTTCACGCGCACCTTGCCGTTGACGTGTTCTTGGGATTCGTCGATCAGGCCCTGCAGGGCAACACGCTCGGGTGACCACCAGTAACCGTTGTAGATCAGCGACGCGTAACGCGGCATCAGCTCATCCTTCAGGTGGGCCAGTTCACGATCCAAGGTCAGAGATTCAATGGCACGGTGGGCCGGCAGCATGATGAAGCCGCCCGGGGTTTCGTAGCAGCCGCGCGACTTCATACCGACGTAACGGTTTTCTACGATATCGGTACGACCGATACCGTTTTCGCCACCCACCTTGTTGAGATAGGTTAGCACTTCTGCCGGTGACATCTTCTTGCCGTCTATGGCCACAATGTCACCTTTCATGTATTCCAGTTCTAGGTAGGTCGCCTTGTCCGGCGCCGCTTCCAGCGACACGGTCCACAACCACATATCCTCTTCTGGCTCGGCAGCCGGGTCTTCCAATATGCCGCCCTCGTAGGAGATGTGCAGCAGGTTAGCGTCCATGGAGTACGGCGATTGAGTGCCGCGCTTCTGCTCCACGGGAATATTGTGCTCGGCGCAATAAGCCATCAACTTCTCGCGCGAGTTCAGGTCCCATTCACGCCACGGGGCGATGATCTTTACGCCCGGCATCAGCGCGTAGGCGCCCAGCTCGAAACGCACCTGGTCATTGCCCTTGCCGGTGGCACCATGCGAGATGGCGTCGGCGCCAGTCTCCCGTGCAATCTCTACCAGGCGCTTGGCGATCAGCGGACGTGCGATGGAGGTACCCAGCAGGTACTCGCCTTCATAGATGGTGTTGGCGCGGAACATAGGGAACACGAAATCGCGCACGAACTCCTCGCGGATATCTTCGACGTAGATTTCCTTGATGCCCAGGGCTTCTGCCTTGGCGCGCGCGGGCTCCACTTCCTTGCCCTGGCCGAGGTCAGCGGTAAAGGTCACCACCTCGCAGTTATAGGTATCCATCAGCCATTTCGCGATTACGGAGGTGTCGAGACCTCCGGAGTAGGCCAGCACGACTTTGTTGATATCGGACATCGGTTTTTCCTGCTTAGTTTTTCCCGGTAGGGAGAAACCGGCGGTTCCTCCCGTGTAAAAAAGGCCGGTATTGTACCTTCGCGGCCATGATTTGCGAAATATTCCGCGGCCACAGCAGGGCCAGACCGGCTGTTCCTGCTATAATCTGCCGTAATCAAAAGACCAGACCCGCCGGGACCCGCGATTTGACTCAGGAAATCACCATCACCAGGCCAGACGACTGGCACCTGCATCTCCGCGACGGCTCCTTCCTTGCCGATACAGTTGCCCACACCGCCCGCACCATGGGCCGCGCAATAATCATGCCCAACCTGGCACCGCCTGTAACGACCACGGCCGACGCCCTGGCCTACCGAGAGCGCATCCTCGCACAGGTACCGGCAGGCAACAGCTTCCAGCCGCTGATGACCCTGTATCTCACGGACAACACTGCCCCGGAGGAGATCGCTATGGCAAAAGCCAGCGGCCACGTCTACGGCGTGAAGCTCTACCCCGCCGGCGCCACCACCAATTCCGACCACGGCGTAACGGACATCCGTAAAACTCACGACGTGCTGGATGCCATGAGCGAACACGGCATCCCACTGCTGGTGCATGGTGAGGTCACCCGCGCCGAGATCGACATCTACGATCGCGAGAAGACCTTCATCGACGAGGTACTCGAACCACTGCACGCGCACTTCCCGACGCTGAAGATTGTCTTCGAACACATCACCACGCAGGACGCCGCACAGTTCGTGCTGGAAGCCGATGACAACATCGGCGCCACAATCACGCCGCAGCACCTGATGTTCAACCGCAACCATATGCTAGTGGGTGGAATTCGCCCACACTATTACTGCCTGCCGGTTCTCAAGCGCAATACGCACCAGCAGGCGCTGCTGGATGCGGTGGCCGGAGGATCGAACAAATTTTTTCTGGGTACAGACTCAGCACCCCATGCGCAAGGCACCAAGGAAAACGCGTGCGGCTGCGCCGGCTGTTTTTCCGCCCACGCCGCACTGGAGTTATACGCCGGTGTGTTTGATGAGCTCGGCATCCTCGACAAGCTGGAGGCCTTCGCCAGTTTCAACGGCCCGGACTTCTACGGCCTTGCCAGAAACACAGAAACGGTGACCCTGCGCAAAGCGCCCTGGCAGGTGCCCGACACATATGCGTTGGGTCCGAAACGAATCGTGCCGGTCAATGCCGGTACAACCATGAACTGGTCCATTGCCTGATTCAAAAAGTAGTTTTGCCACGTGACTGAGAAAGAAAAAACCGATACACCAATGGCCAGCCGTTTTCGCGGCTTCCTACCGGTCGTGGTGGATGTCGAATGCGGTGGCTTCAACAACAAGACCGACGCCATCCTGGAGATCGCTGCGGTCACCGTGAGTATGGACGAGAACGGCATCCTGGAACCCGATGACACTTGGTTCTTTCGCGTCCAGCCCTTTCCGGGCGCCAACCTCGAAGAATCCGCACTGAAGTTCACCGGCATCGACCCGCACCATCCACTGCGGATCGCCCACAAGGAACCGGAGGTTTTTCGCGAGCTGTTCAAGAACATTCGGAAGAAAATGAAGGAGGAAAACTGCACGCGCTCCATCCTCGTCGGGCACAACGCACATTTCGACCACGGCTTCGTCAACGCCGCCGCCGAGCGCAACAACATGAAGCGAAATCCTTTCCACCCCTTCTCCAGTCTCGACACCGCCTCGATGAGCGCTCTCGTCTTCGGCCAGACTGTGCTGTCTCGTGCCTGCGAAGCGGCAGGCATCGATTTCAGCAACGACGAGGCCCATTCGGCACGCTATGATGCCGAGAAGACTGCCGAGCTGTTCTGTTACATTATTAACCGCTGGAAGACCCTGGGTGGCTGGCCTCTCGCCGCGAATTCCCCCGACGCTGAATAAGCAAGCATTCGTCATCTGATATCGGGTTTGATCAAGGTCAATGCCCCCGCCCCGATTGCGTAAAACTGGCAAACAGATTGATTTCTATACTAAAATTCTCTTAATGCCTCATCACCGGGCCCAAATACAGCAATAGGATTTAAGCTCAGGACTTTGCACAGCAGCCCCGTATGAATGACTTTCCGGAGAGTAACGACATCCAGGCCTGGATGGACTATGTTGCCACCCTGCCCTCACTTGGTGAGCACTGGGTGAAAACCTGTAAGCAGCCCGGCAACCCGGTCATCCTCGTCGACACCCTGGGCGCCAACCTGAAGGCCAAAACCGCGCTAACCGGCACCTTCCTGCTGGCCAAACGCATTGCCCGCACCTGCCCCGAAGAGAATGTCGGCCTGCTTCTGCCAACCACCGCCGGCGGCCTGATTGCCGGCATGGCAGTCATGGTGCTCGGCAAGACCCTGGTGACGCTCAATTACACGGCACCCATCGATACGGTGATTTCCTGCATCGAGCAGGCGGGCCTGAACACGGTGTTTACCTCGCACCGTTTTCTCGACAAGCTGAATACCCGCGGCATCGATCTAGAGCCGCTCAGAGACAAAACCAACCTGGTTATGCTGGAAGACCTGCAAGCCAGTATTTCCACCCCTGAAAAACTGCTGACCCTCCTGCAGTGCAAACTTATGCCGGCATCCTGGCTGCTTAAAAAATATTGCACTATCCCGAATACGGACAGCACCGCTGTGATCCTGTTTTCCAGCGGCAGCGAGGGCGAACCCAAGGGTGTCATGCTCAGCCATCGCAACATCCTCGCCAATGTGAAGCAGGTAGCGAAGATCCTCGATGCCAACCCGGACGATGTCATCCTGGCCAACCTGCCGATATTCCATTCCTTCGGCCTCACCGCCTGCCAGTTCCTGCCGCTGCTTGAGCGCATCAAGGTGGTGTGCCATATCGATCCCACTGATGTGATCGCCAACGCGCGAGCCATTCGTGAACACAGGGCTACAGTGCTGTTCGGCACCTCGAGCTTCTTTCGACTGTACAACCGCAACCCGAAAGTTACATCGGATGACCTGGCCAGCCTCCGCTTGACCATTGCCGGCGCGGAACGGCTGCAGCCGGAGATAAGCGTTGCCTTTCGCAAACGTTTCAACCTGAACATGCATGAGGGCTACGGCTGCACTGAGCTCTCTCCAGTAGCGTGTGTCAACACGCCCTTTCCCAACCTGGAAAGTCTGCACTTGAAGGACAACAATAAGCCCGGCACTGTCGGCAAACCCATTCCTGGCACGCGCGTGCGCATCGCCGACCCCGAGTCGCTGCAGGAACTACCGCTGGGCACCGCCGGCATGATCATGGTGGCGGGTCCTCAGGTGATGCAGGGTTACCTGAACAACACGGCGCAGACAAGCAAGGTGATCCAGGAGATCGACGGACATCGCTGGTATGTTACTGGCGACAAGGGCTCGCTCGATGAAGACGGCTTTTTGACTGTCCATGACCGCTACGCACGCTTTGCCAAGATCAGCGGCGAGATGATCGGGCTTGGTAAAGTCGAGGAAGTGCTGCGCAAGGTCATCGACAATGAAGACGTCGACATCTTGGCCATCAATATCCCGGACCAGAAGAAAGGCGAGATGATCGTCATCTTGTCCACGCACGACCTTGATGAACAAGCCCTGCGCTCAAAATTGCACGCAGGTGGCCTTATTAACCTGGCGCTACCGGCCGCCTACATCACGGTGGAATCCATACCCAAGCTTGGCTCGGGTAAGGCCGATTTCGCCACTGCCAAGGAAGTCGCTCGCCGGGCCATTTTAGCCCGCTGACCGGATTTCCACACTGTCGACCTGGCTCTCGCTTGATCCATATCATGGCGCTATAAGGGCTCAAATAAGCAAAACCCTCGCTCGTAACGTATTAGATTTGCTGATAATTTTCTTGTTTGACAATGATTCTCATTTGGCTTAGGATTCTCAATTGTTAGCTTCTCAAACCGGAATTTCATCGACCATGTACGTCTGTCTTTGCAAAGCTGTCACCGACCGCCAAATTAAAGAATTTGTAAATGGTGGCGCCGGTTCCTTCGAGGAAGTCTGCAAGCAGCTAGGTGTCGCCACCCAGTGTGGCAAGTGCAGCCAACTGGCCCAGAACATCGTGGAAGCCACCGTCAAGAAGACCACGTTCGTCGACGCCGCCAGCTAGTTTTAATACCCACTCGGCACGTCTCCCTCAACAAACACTAATACGAGTAATAAGCATTCGTATTCGCTTTTTATGCTTGTAAATGAAGCACTTATCTCCACCGTAAGGTGGACAATCCCTGCCCAAGCGTCCACAATACCCCCAGCCTCAATCCTGAGATAACCGCTGAAGAATTACGGGAATTATTATGAAAGGTGACAGCAAGGTAATCGAACATCTGAACCAGGTCCTGGGCAACGAACTCGTTGCCATCAACCAGTACTTCCTGCATGCAAAAATGTTTGAAGACTGGGGCCTGAAGGAACTGGCGGAGGTTACCCGGCACGAATCCATCGATGAAATGAAGCACGCGGACGAGATCATCGACCGCATCCTCTTCCTCGAGGGCTTCCCCAACTTGCAGGACTTGGGCAAGCTATACATCGGCGAAGACACCGAGGAGATGCTACGATGTGACCTGGACCTGGAGATGCGCGCCATCCCCGACCTGCGCGAAGCAGTCGCATACTGCGAATCCGTGAAGGACTTCCCCAGCCGCGATCTGTTCCAAGGCATCCTGAACGACGAGGAACACCACGTCGACTGGCTGGAAACACAGCTCGGCCTGATAGAAAAGATGGGCATCCAGAACTACCTGGCGGAAAAGATGGACCAAGGCGGCAACTGAGCCGCAGTAAATGAAAATGAATAAAAAAAGCAGCCCCCGGGCTGCTTTTTTATTCCGGCGATTTCACTTGCTGAAGATACAAGCGGCGCCAGTGCAGGAAGCCGAACACGACGATAACCACGTATGCGGCAAAGAGCAGCGCCGTTAGGTAGAGGCCTCGGTCGACATAAAGAAAGATGGACAGGCCGTCGATGACAAACCAGTACAGCCAGTTTTCCAATACCTTCCACACAACCAGGAAGGTGGTTAGCACGCTGGCCCAGGTAGTGAAAGCATCGAGGAAGGGCCAGACCGCTTCGGTGTAGCGGGCCATGAACCAGCCGTTGATGCCGGCCGCAACCACCAGAGCAGCGAACAATGCCCCATGCTGCCAGATTTTCAGCATCCGGACATGCACGCCGTCATGCTCTTTACCCCCAAAGCGCCACTCGTACCAGCCCACCACCGCCATCACCACATAGAACACGTTGAGCGTAGATTCCATCAGCAGGCTGACGTCCCAAAAGATGAAGGTGAAGATGGCGGAACTGGCGAAAGCGCAATACCAGCAGGCAATGTGTTCTCGGGCTGCCATGAGCAGGTAGGCGATGGCCAAAACGACTGCCAGGACTTCGAGGATGAACATCGATCAGATCAGCTAGTGGCCGTGAATGAACTTAGCGACGAATACTCCCTACCATGTGTCTCATGGCTCCAGACAAACAGCCCCTTCAGCGTGTCCATGACATGGTTGTATTTGCCGTGGATCATAGTCAAGGTGGTCGAGGTCTTTACCATCAGGCCGTCGCGTTTGTTCAACTTGGTGATGAAGTCCTTGATTAGGGTCTTCATGATACCGACTTCGGTGACTGCCGGGGTGACCATGGTGGGCTTGTGGTAACTGCCGCCAATGCTGGAATCCATGATGTCGATGGGCTTGGCGATATCGAAGTCGAGAATTTTGACCGAACCGTCAGGTTTGACCTTGATGCTGGTGGGTTTCAGGTCGCGGTGGACGATGCCCTTGTCATGGGCGGCGTCGAGGCCATCAATGATCTGGCGGGCGATTTGCAGCGCTTCTTCGGCACCGATCCGGCCCTGGGCGATGCGGTACGCGAGGGTAGGCCCTTTCATCAGTTCCATTTCGATGGCGGTAGTTGTGCCCTGCTTCTCCGGGCCCCAGACCTGCGCGATATTGGTGTTGTTTAGGATAGCGAGGGTTTTCGCTTTGCGCTCGAAGCGGTCTGAGTCAGACGCAAAGGATTTGGGCAATACATTGACAGCCACCGTTCTGTCGAGGGTCGTATCCGTTGCTCTGTAGACCCGACTCATACCGCCTTCACAGATCAACTCGGCAATGGCGCAATGACCAAATTGCTCATCGCTGGCCAGAGACATTCGTCTTTTTTCCTCCTTTAGAAATCGAGCCTGTCTTTCTTTTCTTAACATTGTTTTGTAACTGTGCTAACCCACAGAGAATAAGGGGTTTTCGGCCATTTACCAAGCTAGTTTGCGGGCGCACAAAGGGCCCTCGCGCCAGGTTGGTGGGAGAAACCAGACTAAATAAGGATATTAGGTACCTACTGGGTTTTTACAATAAAGTAGGTGATGTCCTCCCCCTCCCCCACGATTACGTAGTGGGGGACTTTAGCGGGAATATGCACGACGTCGCCCTTGCCCAAGCGCCGGCTGGTGCCGCCGCTGATGCCGGTGCCGCGGATTTCGCCGGGGGAATCAACACGGGAATTGGTGATGGTGCCGCCGGTGACCAGGGTGGCACTGCCATCGGTGACGAAGTAGATATCCGCCCAGTCATCGTGTGATTCGGAGAAGCCGGGGCCAGTTTCCCGGAAGACCATAGCCCCATAATGACGACCGTCCTCGAACACCCTGTCCAGGATGGCGGCATTGTTTGAGCCTACGTTGTCCGCCAGTTCCTCGCCCATGGTCACCAGGTCGGCGGCGGAGAAGTAATTCTGGGCCAGAGCCAGCGGGCTGCCAAGCAGGCATAGCGTCAGCAAAAACGTTTTCATGGATCAGTCCCCTTGTTGTTTTTTAATACAGGTTATTCGGCTGCCCAGTCGAGCCCCAGGAATAGCGCCGTAACGCCTGAGCCTTAATAGCGTTCCAGGCACTCGTAGGGATGTACCGACATTTCAGGGTACCACACAAAATAACGGGTCAGAGTGAAGGGTTTGGAGAAATTCACCGGGTCGGTGACCGTGATCTCGTAATCCAGACGGCTGTAGTCGGCGGTGGGCATGAAGCGCTCCACGGTGCGGATCTGGTCACTCTGGCGTACGCCTGCGGGATCAAAATAACCGGCGGCGATATGGTCGGTTTCCACCACCAGCACCCCTCCTTCGAAATGGCCTTTTGAAAAACCGAACATGGTGTGCTCTGCAGGCGCCTGTGCATTCGGATCCATGTGAATGAGGCGGCGCGCGTCATACTCTTCTAGGCGCATGAGGATGTCTTCGCCCTGGCGCGTAAAGTCCATCGGGCTCGGCGTAATCATAATCAGGGGCTGGCCCTTGTTGCCACACTGCAAGAGGCTGTTGTTGTTGGGATCCCAGGCGGAAAGCGCACGCTGGCCTTCATCGCTCAACGGATAACCGCCCTTGAACATCGGGAAGGCGGCGGGATCGCCCATGATGGTGCTCCACACGCGAAAAATGCCGTCAGCGGCGGCGATGGCGGCGGACGCATCGACGTCGGGGATATCATAGCCCACGATGTTGCCGTTCTTACCGGCGGGGAAATACGCGTTGCCGGAACCGAAATCGAATTCGTAGCCGCCTGGCAGCAACACATTGGTGCCTAGCATGATCGGCAGTCCGCGACGCGACGGCTGGCCCGCCATGGTGACCGTATCACCAACGGCCATGACATCGTCGCGTACCTTGCGGTTGCGCAGAACGGTGTTGGAAGCCACCTCGGCTTCCCATTCGGTGACGTTGCCATCTTCGTCGGTAATATCCAGGGTAATGCGGCCATGCGGATTGCGCCAGGAAATGGAAGTGATCTTGCCGGTTACCTCGATGCGTTTAGAGGCATCGTAAATAGCGATGGTGCTGTGATGGGCGGATACCGCTGAAGATAATGTCGTAAACGAAAGTGCGGTGGCAAGCGTGATGGCGATGCGAATCATGTGACCCCCCGGTCGTCCTTTTGTGGTTTTATCGCGGCAGTCTACCGCCGGGTGGGGTCAATTGCTATCGGCTGTTGCCGTCGGCCCGGGCGCTGCTTTCTGCTTCTGTTTGAACACTACGTTGGGCCCCAATCCCGCCAGTACCAGCGCCATGCCGGCGTAGGTAAGCAGGTTGAAGCCTTCCCCAAATAGGATGAAACCCAGCACGATGGCATAGATGATGCCGGTGTAGTTGACGATGGACACCGTGGAGATCTCAGCAAGCTGGTAGGCGCGCGTCATGTAGTACTGCGCTACCTGGCTGGTGATGCCCACCATGGCGAGGTGAAACCACGCCCACCCCTGCGGCTGCACCCAGAACAGCAGGCACCAGATGCCGGTCACCGGCAGGCACACGAACGGAAAGTAGAAGATGATCACCAGCGGATGCTCGCTGGTGGAGAGCTTGCGCACGCAGTTGTAGGCGATGCCCATGAACAGCGAGGTGACGATGCCTACGCCAAGATGGAACAACGACACGCGCGCATCGAAGCCCTGGATCACCAGCGTGCCGGCGAAGCTTACGGCAAAGAACACAAACTGCAGCGGGCTCACCTTTTCCTTCACGAACCAGATGCCGATCAGGGTGGTCGATATCGGCGCCAGGTAGGTCAGGGTCGAGGCGGTCGCCAGGGGAATTTCATGGATGAGGTAGAAGTTGAGCGTCAGGGCCAGTACCCCGGCGATACCGCGCAGGATGAGCATGGGCTTGTTGTTGCCGAAGATGGGCACCCGCGCCCGCTTCAGGCCCCAGTAGCACAGCGTGACCGAAATGATGGCGCGGAAGAAGATGATTTCCAGCGCGGGTATTTCGGGCACCAGTTTGACGAAGACCGTCATCAGGGCGAACAAAAAGGTGGCCAGCGCCATGTACCAGACGCCGCGCAGGTTATCGCTCATGGGGATGTCACGAATTCAGGGAAAGGCGGATTGTAGGGGCTGGCCAAACCACTCACAAGCACTCCCCCGGGGGCTGAGGATTTTCTCATCAATTATTTTGTAAATGATATTGATTCTCATTTGTGTTTGAATTAGCATTCCTGGCGCTCATGCATTTGGAGAGTTTTACCCATGAACCGCGCGCCTTGCCGTTATGTCACCGCCATCCTCCTGGGCCTGGCCAGTCCGCTCGTTCTCGCGCAATCATCCGGCGACGATACGCTGACCGAAATCATCGTCCAGGGACGCTACCTGTATGCCGACCAGGTCAACGCGCTCCGCTCGCCTACCCCCATCATCGATGTGCCCCAGAGCCTGTCCATCATCACCGCCGACCAGATTCAGCTGCAGGGTTTTAACAGTATCGGGGACATCATCAATTACATCCCCGGCGTCAGCACATCGCAGGGTGAGGGCCACCGCGACTCCGTCGTCTTTCGGGGTGTGCGCTCCACGGCTGACTTCTATATCGACGGCGCCCGCGACGATGTGCAGTACTACCGCCCGTTGTACAACCTGGAACAGGTAGAGATCCTGCGCGGACCCAACGCCCTGCTCTTCGGCCGCGGCGGCACGGGTGGCATCCTCAACCGCGTGACCAAGAAAGGCGTGCTCGGTGAGTCTTTCAACAGTTTCCAGGCAGCCAGCGATTCGTTCGGTGAATACAGCATCCAGACGGACAGCAATATTACCACCGGTGAAAATACGGCGTTCCGGCTCAACGCATTTTACGAAAGCCTGAACAACCAGCGTGATTTTTACGACGGTGAACGCATCGGCGTAAACCCGACCGCCAGGATCAGTCTGGCGGATGCCACGACGCTCGACCTCTCCTATGAATATGTCGATCACCAGCGCTTCATCGACCGCGGCATTCCTACCGGCTTCGATGGTCGTCCTGTTGTGGCGTTCAAGGACATCGTTTTTGGTGACCCAGACGGTAACCGTACCGAGCTTGTAGCCCACCTGTTCCGCGCCGCGGTACAGCACGAGTTTTCCACCAGCCTGAAAGGCAACATCAGCCTGTTCCATGGTGATTACGACAAGCAGTACCAGAACCTGTACGTATCGGCTTACAACCAGGCTGTGTCACCTGATGTTGTCACGCTCGATGGCTACATCGATTCGACCCGGCGTGAGAACACCATCCTGTCCGGCAATTTTATCTGGGAATTCAGTGTTGGCATGGTCGATCACACCATCGTTTCCGGCGCGGAGTACATAGACACGTCATCTGACCAGAACCGGTTTAACTCGCTCTGGAACACCACCAGTGATGACAACGAAATATTTGCCATTAACCGCCCGCTCAGCCTGCGCGGCGGCATCGGCATCAATTCGAACGGCCTCACCGCGGTCAATGATTTCTCTGCCGACCTGAACGACGACACGCGCGTTAACATCGAGGTGAATTCCGCCTACTTCCAGGACGAGATTTCATTGTCGGAAAAACTCGATGTCATTCTCGGCGCCCGCTTCGACAGCTTTGACATAAAGGTGCTTAACGTGCCCGCCGGCGAAACGCGCAGCCGCAAGGACGAGGAAATAACGCCCCGCTTCGGCCTGGTGTTCAAGCCGATGGAAAACATTTCCCTGTACACGAGCTACAGTGAATCCTTCCTGCCCCGCAGCGGCGAGCAATACGCCAACATCAATGGCAGCAACAACCAGCTGGACCCGGACACCTTCACCAACCTCGAGGGCGGCATCAAGTGGGACTTCGCCCGGGGGCTCAGCCTGACCGCGGCGTATTTCGAGATTGAACAGAGCTCGCCCCAGGTTGCCGACAACAATCCGGAAACGCTGGACGTGATCGACTCGGACATCACCGGTTTCGAAGCACAGCTGAGTGGCCGGTTGACGGACAACTGGTTCTTCACGGCCGGCTACAGCTACCTGGACGGCGAGCAGGTCGACCGCTCCGGCCCGACCGGCCTGCGCCCGCGCGAATTACCGGAGAACATGTTCTCGTTCTGGAATACGTTCCAGGTGACCGACAATATCGGCCTGTCCCTTGGCCTGACCCACCAGGACGACAGCTTCATCGACAACGGCAATTCAGCAATCCTGCCCAGTTATACGCGTGTCGATGCGGCAGCCTTCTATGATTTGTCGGAAACCCTGCGCATCCAGCTGAACGTGGAGAACCTGACGGACGAGCTCTACTTCCCGAACGCGCACAGCAAGCACCAGGTGTCGGTAGCCGCCCCAATAAACGTGCGCCTGACGGTGAGCGGACATTTTTAAAAAGCTGCTTTAATGGTGGGCATAAAAAAGCCGGGATAACCCCGGCTTTTTATGCTTATCTGTCTGGCTATCTACTTAAGCCTGGCCTTCGGCCTCTTCGCGCTTCGCGGCGGAGGCATCCAGCAAGGTCTTCAGCTCACCGTTCTGGTACATGTCGGTCATGATGTCGCAGCCGCCGACCAGTTCACCGTCTACGAAAAGCTGTGGGAAAGTCGGCCAGTCGGACACCTTCGGCAGGTTGGCGCGGATCTCTGGGTTGGACAGGATGTCCACGTAAGCAAACTTCTGGCCACAAGCCATCATGATCTGAACGGACTGGGCGGAGAAACCGCACTGGGGCGCGTTGGGATTGCCCTTCATATAAAGGATGATGGGGTTGCTCTTGATCTGGTCGCGGATGACGTTCTCGATTGCGTTTTCTTCGCTCATGAAAATTCCGGGGATTAAGGTTGGTTAGTTGGAACAGGTGGGGGTATTTTACGCGAAAACAACGGCCAGCACAGTCATGCAGGACAATTTGATAGTATTTATACACATGATTTGCCCAATCAGCTCCTATTAGGCTGACACCTCGATCGCGTAAGTACTCAACGACACTTCTTCCGTGCTCTGCCGAATCTGAAACCCGACAAAGATCAGGCCCTCCACCACGGCGATGGCGGAAATGATTTTCGCGACGAGGGCATATTCCTGGAGCTTTCCTTTCAAGGTAATTTCCTTTTACAGCGCATCAGGATCGCCATGCACCACCCCGCCACCGACAATTGTCAGCAGGGATTTCACCTGCTTGATATCCTCGTCGGGCACAGCCACTTCATCAAAGTAATCCCTGTCCAGCACCACCAGGTCTGCACGGGCGCCGGGTTCGATGGAGCCGAGGTCGTCTTCACGCAGGAACCAGCGATTGGCGGCGGTATATAAACGCAGCGCGTCATCGCGTGGCAGCGTCTGGTCACCGTTGATGACCTCGCCCCGAGCATTCATGCCGGTGACGACATAGTAAAGCCCGATCCAGGGATTCATCGGCGAGATCTGCATGCCATCCGAGCTCATGCCCATGGGAATGCCGTTTTCCGCCAGCATGCGGAACGGCGGTCCGTTGGCTTCGGCCGTGCCAGAGATATAGCGCCAGCCGCCCAGCACGCTGACGCCGCCGCCCATGTTCTTGAGCTTGGTCGCATATTCATCCGTAATAAAAGGTACATGCGCCACCACCCAGCCCAGGTTGCTGATGCCGTCTCCGCCGATGGCGTTGTGCACCTGTTCCCAGCCATCGATGATGACCTGGTAGTCGTTGCCGAACAGGCTGTGGTTCTCGTTGCGCCAGCCGGCTTCAGCGACACGGCGTGTGCCGTTCATCCAAGCGTCATTGGTGCTGAAAATCACCGGGCTGGAGCCGGCCGTGAATTCACCGATGCCGGTCGTGCGCAGCATGGCGTCGCCGAATTCCGGGAACACGTTGTCGAGCCGCGCTTGCAGCTGCGGCGTGGCCGGGTCATCTTCCATGTGCAGGAAGTTGATGCGGATACGCGTGAGCATACGCCCTTCGTTGTACAGGGCCTGGATGGCGTCGTAGGAAGAATACGGATCCATGTTGGCTACACCATCGGCATCAGTGCCGGTGAGCGGGAAACCACCCTGATCGAGATGGGTAGTTAAACCAAGACTAGCGGCATAACGCATGGCATCGACCGTGCCACGCTTCTGGTCTTCCAGGGTCTGGATACCGCGCAAGGCGAATAATGTTTGCGTGGCGGGGTTGCTGCCCTGCCCGGTCGCCACTTCGCCGTTGTCACCGATTGTTATGCCTCGTTCTTCCAGCCAGGCCTTGCCGAGTGAATTGGTAACGCCGGGGCCGGCAAAACTTTCCTGGATGTAGACGGGATGATTCGGAGTTACAGCATCGAGTTCGGCCAGTGTCGGAAAGCGCGGCTCGCCCGGCGCGGGGACGAACTGGTTGCGGTGAAAACCGCCAATCGCGGTTATCCACTCGCCTGCTGGCACATCGGCGGTGCGCGCACCTACAGTGGCAACGACTTCCTCGATGGAGGTTGCATTCTCGAGTCGCGTGTCATGACCCGGACGCAGGCCCAGCAGGATGATGTGGTTGTGGTTATCGATGAGGCCGGGCACTACCGTGCGACCGTTGAGATCGATGACTTCACCGCAACCGGACTCAGGCAGGCCATTGCCGGTTTCAGTGATACGGCCGTTGGAGATGCGGGTTGAATCGACGACGGTTCCGGCAGCGTCCATGGTATGGATGACCCCGTTAGTGACAAGCACCTCACCTACCGGCAGGCAAACAGGGTCAGCGACCATGGTGGACGCCTGCTCCTGGGTGCAACTAGCAACCAGGGTAACCATTGCCAAGGATAGACTAGATTTCAGCGTTGGAAATTTTCTGTTTAGCATGATTTCCCCCTTTTTCCCTTTTTCCCCTTTTTCGATTCTTCTATTTTTTTCAACTTAGCCATGTGGGCAAATGCCGATCTACTTGGACCCGGGTTTGCCCCAACCGCCACCTCCGGGTGTCTCAATGGTCAGGCAATCGCCCTCGTGCACGGCGATGGCGGTTTTGCCGAGCAGGGCCTTGCCGTTCAGACTGTTGCGTCCGGGTTGACCGGGCTCCCCGCCCTTCAATCCCCATGGCCCATGCCGGCGCCGTTCGGTCAGCAGGCTGACCTGGGCATTTTTCAGAAATTCGTATTCCCGTACCAGCCCGTCACCGCCCCGGTGTGCACCGGCGCCGCCGCTGCCATCGCGCAGTCCATAGCGGCGTATGCGGATAGGGTAATGCATCTCCAGGCTTTCCACCGGCGTGTTCAGTGTGTTGGTCATGTGGGAATGCCGCGCGCTCAAGCCGTCATTGTGCGGCCCGCCGCCATGACCACCAGCGAGGGTTTCATAGTAGTCCCAGTAATTGTCCTGTTGCCTAGCACCCATGGCGATGTTGTTCATGCTGCCCTGGCTCGCCGCGGGAATACGATCGGGCAATGCCTGTTCCAGTGCGCCAAGGACGACATCGACGATGCGGGTGGAGGTTTCCACGTTGCCTGCCGCCACTGCGGCCGGCGGGGTGGCATTCACCAGCGTGCCTTCCCGCGCACTGATGCGAATGGGCCGGAACAGTCCAGCGCAGGCGGGTGCGTAGTCGGGCATCAGACAGCGAAAGGCGTAGTACACTGCCGCAGCCACTACCGGCAACGGGCAGTTGATGTTGCCGCTGACCTGGAAGTCGGTGCCGGCGAAGTCGACGCTGATGTCATTCGCGCCGACATCAAGTTTCGCGTGAATGGCGATATTACTGTTGCCAAGGCCGTCATCGTCCATAACGTCGGAAAACACATAAGAGCCGCGCGGAATTTCCGCAATGCAGGCCAGCGCCACGCGTTCGCCATAGGCATTGAGCTCTAAGAGGCCTTCCTGAAACTTGGCGATACCCAGTTGGCTGACCAGCGCCTGCATTCGCCGCACACCGTTTTTCACGGAACTCACCTGGGCCGCCATGTCACCGCTGAGATGAAAATTTTCAGTCTGTCCGTGAATGGGTTTCAGGGTTTGCCACAACTCGGTATTGAGCTTGCTGCCGCGCAATAGGTACTGCGGCGAAATGATGATGCCCTCCTCCTCGAGCCGGTGCGTGATGGGCATGGAGCCAGGGGAGTCGGAACCGATGTTGGCGTGGTGGGCGCGATTGACGGCGAACGCCTGCAAATCACCCTTGACGAACACCGGGGAGACCACGGTGACATCCGGCAAGTGCGTACCACCTAGGAAAGGGTCGTTGAGTACGACGGCATCACCCTCAGCCCAATCGAAGCGTGCGACAATATCCGCCATGGCATAGGCCATGCTGCCAAGGTGCACCGGAATGTGGGCGGCCTGGGCGCAAAGTTCACCCGACCGGTCAAACAACGCGCAGGAGAAATCCAGGCGATCTTTGATGTTGGGTGAAAATGCCGTGCGCCGGAGCACCACGCCCATTTCGTCGCAAACGGCTTCCATGCGGGAAACGAACAGGCTGAGTTCTATGGCATCCATGACAATACAGTATACCCAGTAATCCCATGGCTTGGCGCTGATATTAACGGAGCGCAACTGGACGCCGGGTGAGTGACTGTAATAATCTCCCCCCACCCGGCTAGTAAATCTCGAGTCGAAATATCCGTAATGACAAACCCATACAAAATTTCATGGGCCCTGTTCCTGGGCATCACCCTACTCTTTATAAACCCTTTGAATATCATGGCCGCGGAAGACGACGGCCTGGAGCAGATCGAAGGGCGTTTCCAGGCACTGTACTGGGCGCCCGGTAAGACACTTGAGCAGTACAAGCGCATTGTCATGCTGGACTGCTTTGTGCAGGAAACGGCTGGCTGGCCGATGAGAGCCGTGGCAAGCTGTCAAACGAGCAGGTGACCGAAGTAGACATGATGGCCATCTCGGAAACCCTGTCGGCACAATTCAATGAAGTTTTTACCGAAGTCCTGTCGGAAGACGACGGCTTTGAATTCGTAACCGCGGCTGCGCCCGATGTCCTCGTGCTGCGCCCCGCCATCGTCAACCTCGATATCGGGCTAGGCGTTTACAATTCCCGAGCCTCGAATGACATCTCCCCGGTGAAGATGACCCTGTATCTGGAATTCTTTGATTCCATGTCGGGCTTGCAGCTCGGCAGGGCTCTGGAAATCCGCGCCGAACCGGAATCCAACCGGGCCACCGTGGGACGGATCATCCGCCGCTGGGCTGAGGCCACGCGGGCGACCATCAAGGACGGACCCAAGGACCTGAAACCCAGGGTAGCTGACCGCCCTACGAGGCTTGCCCCAACCGGCGGCTTTCATTAAAATCTCGCCCCTCTCTGGCAGCAACCGCTGCCATTTTTATTTTATGGGCCCCAGAAAACCCGAAAAAAGGATGCCTAAAATGGCCGAAAAGCCGGTGCTGATGAATACCTACAACCGCATTCCCGTGGATTTTGTGCGCGGCGAAGGCTCATGGGTGATCGATGCCGAGGGCAAGCGCTACCTGGACGCCATCAGCGGCATCGCCGTGTGCGCACTGGGCCACAGCCATCCCGGTTTCACTAGAGCAGTCCAGGACCAAGTCGCGACCCTGCTGCACACGTCCAACCTGTATGGAGTACCCCTTCAGAAACAGCTTGCCGAGAAACTCTGCGAAGTATCCGGCATGGAGCGCGTGTTTTTCTGCAACTCCGGCGCCGAAGCCAACGAGGCCCAGATCAAGCTGGCGCGCATGTTCGGTCACAGTAAGGGCATCGAGGTACCCGGCATCATCGTTATGGAAGGCGCCTTTCATGGACGCACCATGGGCGCCCTGACCGCCACGCACAGTAACCGCCACCAGGACGGCTTCGCACCCTTCCTCGACGGCTTTTACCGTGTGCCGTTCAACGATGTCTCTGCTGTCGCCGCGATGATCAACAGCCATGACAACGTTGTGGCCGTGCTGGTCGAGCCCATCCAGGGTGAAGGCGGCGTGGTCATGCCGTCCACGGATTACCTGACCGACCTGCGCCGCCTTTGCGACGAAAACGACATGCTGCTGATGCTAGACGAAGTACAAACCGGTAATGGCAGAACTGGCAAGTATTTCGCCTACCAGCACAACAGGATCCTGCCGGATTCGATTTCCACGGCGAAGGGCCTGGGGAACGGTTTTCCCATCGGCGCCTGCCTGGCGCAGGGCCGCGCGGCGGAAATCTTCCAGCCCGGACACCACGCCACAACCTTTGGCGGCAGTCCGCTGGCTTGTGCCGCGGGCTTGTCGGTAATCGATGCCATTCTTGCGGAAAACCTGCTGGAAAACGCCACCGTCATGGGTGACCGCATTAAGTTCGGTCTCAGCCTGCGCCTGAAAGATGCCACCCACGTGAGGGCGGTGCGCGGCAAAGGCCTGATGATCGGCATCGAATTGGATTCAGCCTGCGGCGACCTAGTCGGCCAAGCCAGGGACAGAGGCATTCTCATCAACGTGGCCTCGGGTAAAGTCGTCAGACTGGTGCCGCCGCTTAACATCAACGAGGCCGACAGCGACCTCATCATCGACACGATCAGTGAGCTGGTCTGTGCCTTTACGTAAACGGAGAGGGTCAATGAGCACGAGACACTTCCTCACCCTGCTGGACATCACACACGACGAATTCCGGGACATCATCAACCGCGCCTGCGAACTGAAAAAAATGCTGGCCAACCGTGTCAGCCACGACCTGCTCAAGGATCGCGTGCTGGCGATGATCTTCGAAAAGTCCTCCACACGTACTCGTGTCTCCTTTGAAGCCGGCATGGCCCAGATGGGCGGCTCCGCCCTCTTCCTGTCACCACAAGACACACAGATTGGCCGCGGCGAACCGGTGGAAGACACCGCCAGGGTCCTCTCCAGCATGGTGGACGCCATCATGGTGCGCACCTTTGAACACGAAAAGATTGAGCGCTTTGCCGATTACTCGACGGTACCGGTAATCAACGCACTGACCGACGACTACCACCCATGCCAGCTACTTGCCGACATGCAGACCTACTTCGAGCATCGCGGCGACATCCAGGGCAACACGGTAGTATGGGTCGGCGATGGTAACAACATGTGCAATTCCTATATCAATGCCGCCAGGCAACTGGATTTCGAACTGGTCATCGCCTGCCCGAAAGGCTATGAGCCGATGGCATCCCTACTTGAGAAGAACAAGGACCGGGTGAAACTGGTGCGCACCCCGGAAGAAGCCATACCGGGCGCCGCGCTTGTGGTAACCGACGTGTGGGCCTCGATGGGCCAGGAAGAGGAGCGCGTTCGCCGCATGAACGACTTTGGCGGCTTTGAAGTGACTCGCGAGCTGATGGCCCTAGCAAAGGACGACGCCCTCTTCATGCATTGCCTGCCCGCCCACCGTGGCGAGGAAGTCAGTGCCGATGTGCTGGATGCGCCCGATTCAGTGGTCTGGGAAGAAGCCGAGAACCGCCTGCACGCACAGAAGGCCCTGCTAGAATTTCTCCTGTGCTAAAGTAGTCGGGCTTTTGCAACCGGCCGGACCACAATGACAGCACTGCTGGAAATCAACAATATCAACTGTCGCTACGACGACCAGGTCATAATCGATGACCTGAGTTTTACCGTGGCGCGAGAGCAGATTGTCAGCCTGCTGGGCCCCAGCGGCTGTGGCAAGACCACCGCCCTGCGCGCCATCGCGGGCCTGGAAGATATCCACGCCGGGCAGATCCGCCTCGATGGTGTAGTTCTCAGCGCACCCGGCAATACACTGCCACCCGAACAACGCCATGTGGGCATGGTATTCCAGGATTACGCCCTGTTTCCCCACCTAACTGTGAGCAGAAACATCGCATTTGGCCTGCACGGCCGCGACAAAGCCGAAATAAAGGACAGCGTAGCGCAGCTGTTGAAACTGGTGCGCCTGGAAGACCATGCCATGAAATTCCCCCACCAGCTTTCGGGCGGCCAGCAGCAACGCGTTGCCCTGGCCCGCGCCTTGGCACCCAATCCCCGCATCCTGTTGATGGACGAGCCGTTTTCTAACCTCGATACGGAATTGCGCCGCAGCCTCAGTCGGGAGGTCCGGGACATCCTTAATGCCCGACAGACCAGCGCCATCCTGGTGACCCACGACCAGGACGAGGCTTTCACCGTAGCTGACGTCACCGGCATCATGCTGGATGGCAAGCTTCAGCAGTGGGGCAGCGCCTATGAGTTGCAGCATCAGCCGGCCAATGACTTCGTCGCCCGTTTCGTCGGCCGCGATACCCTCTGACCCCATTTCCCGGATTTCTTGACCCGATTTTACCCATTTTATGAACACAAGATGTAGTGTTTCGTGATTTCCCGATTTTTGCTCCTTTTTTGGTGCGCACAGGCCCTACGTTTTGCTTTCACCCCGGTAATTGTCGACTGAAAAGCATCTGACAAATTGTGTATAACTTGCCCCCTGTTGGTGCACCGTCACAAACAGGCCTATCAAGGCCTGGCAATTGCCACATAAACTCCCATGCTATGTACATTTTATCCACATCAAATACACAAATTATTGGCTTGCGTGGGAAAAAAAATACCTGATATAGTGCGTAAACAGGTTTTTTGCACAATATATTGTGCTTTTACATTCCTTTGATTAGACTAGCTTAGAATCGTCCAATGGCAAAAAATCAATACCAATCATTGGTTAGAAATAGGACTTAAAGCAGTATGAAACTAAGGTAAATGTGAATTTTGGGGATAACGGACTCCAGCAGAACACGGTCAAAAATACCCTTTTTCGTCGCTGAAAACAGTCAAGAAATGCGCTGCTGACCTCCTGCCCCCAGCTTCCGAAGGCTTATCTACAGCCCCTCGGATTAAAAAGAGGGATTTCGCCCAACCACTACATGTTGTGTTTGGGAAATCCGGGCCAAACCGGCCCAATCTCAGGGCTAACCATGCCGCCATGACCAGAAAATACTGTACAGGCAGAACACAAACCCGCACTCGCAGGATATGAGTACTCATTACGAACAAGTAACACCCAATAAGAAAAAAGGGCAAATCCCGGAGTCACCACCATGCACACAGAAGTAAAATCATCCACCTCAGCCTCCCCAGCTGCACCGCGTCAGCAGGACACCACCGACAGCTCCATCGCCGCCATGGCTCCGGGCACTTTGCGCGTGATAAAGCGTAATGGTGCGGTGGTCGGCTTTGATGCGTCCAAGATTTCCGTAGCCATCACCAAGGCATTCATTGCGGAGGAAGGCGGCAATGCTGCCGGCTCCAGCCGCATCCACGAAACTGTCCAGAAGATGACCGACGAGATCATGGCGACCTTCAAGAGGCGCATGCCTTCAGGCGGCAGCATCCACATCGAGGAAATCCAGGACCAGGTGGAACTTATGCTGATGCGCTCCGGCGAACACAAAGTGGCCAGGAGCTACGTGATCTACCGTGCCGAGCGTGCCCGCGAGCGTGAGCGTGAACGTGCCCAGAACCCCCAGGCGGAAGCACCCAAATCCGACATCATGGTGACCATGTTGGACGGCTCCTCCAAGCCGCTAGATACTGCGCGCCTGCAGACCATCATTTCCGAGGCCTGCGAAGGCCTAGAAGACGTCAACGGGGAAGCCATATATGTCGAGACGCTGAAGAACCTCTATTCCGGCGTGAAACACAGCGATGTGCAGGTATCCCTGGTGATGACAGCACGCACCATGGTGGAAAAAAGAGCCCAAC
>JAYQTB010000002.1:0-3685 GCA_038147195.1 Candidatus Eutrophocola salsuginis | reverse complement strand
TTCGTGGTCATACCAGCGCCCAACCACAGGGAAAAGCGCGGTGACATCCCCTGGGTGCTGCTGGACATTAACTCCGTCCGCCTAGACGTGGGCACCCGTGAATTGGATTAGGATCTCAACTGCGCCTAGTTCGCCGATTTCCTGATGACACTGGGCTTGGAAAATTGCCAGCAATAAAAAAGGCGCTTGATGGCGCCTTTTTTATTCTTGTTGGAATCAGGCAACGATGACCCGTGTCGCTCCTTCAATGACGGGAAGCTCCATGGCAATGCCCTTTCTGGGAACATGCACCATGACCACGACAGCGAACACGGCGATAAATGCCACGAGCACTATGAACATACCGAAACTCTTCATAATTTCCCCTTCTGCTGTCCGCTATTCAGCGGATCTATATGGTTTTTTATATTTCTGACGAGCATTACTTCGCCTAGCAATACTGCGATTACCGGGGCCTGTCAAGTCGTCCCGGGAACCTGGTTTTCATTCTATAAGGTATCGACGCAGGTCCCAGGCTGGGTCTTCACACAGGCCACAAGCCTCACCCTCGAACATTGCTGTCGCGATAGGATCATCCTTTAATCGGTAAAGCAACCAGGCGAGCGGTCCCTTCGCGAAAGGTCCCCCGCCCTGCATGGCGTAGGTGGCGCCGTGTCCCACATCCATGTTGGCAATCACCGCTGGCATTGCCTGCTGCTGCAGGTCCTTCCAATCGGCTTCGGCATTCGCATAGGCGATATCGGTTTCCCCGCCGATGAAATACGCGATGGGCGCATGCAGCTGCAGCAGTTCCGCCCGCTTTGCCTCGTGGCGAATCATGTATTGATCGGTATCCGGAAACAGGCCGCTGTTGAGCACTAGCGTGGTGGTGATGCGCGCATCGGCTGACGCCTTCACTGCCTGCAGTCCGCCGCAGGAATGGCCCATCACGGCGACATTGTCCAAGTCCAGGTGACCGGCCAGTGTATTGCCTGCACCCGATCCTGCTCCGGCGATCCAGTCGAGCGCGGTGAAATGCTGGCGGTAATTCGTTTCAAAGGGCGGCCACTCGGACGGATCCTCCGGGCGCGCCTGGCGCGGCGCTGGTGCATCGCCGTGGGGACCGATGGCAAGAACGATAAAACCATAGGAGGCAATCTCACTGAGGAATTCGCGGTAGCCAAAGTTGTCGTTCACGCAGCTGCCGTTGCCCCAGAGGACGACCGGGTAAGTTCCCGAAAGTGACCGTGGCCGATAGATGGTGTGTGTCGGCAGGCCGGGATCCGAATATGCCATGGCCGGTTCCGGTCCGGCACCGGTGGGTGCCGGCGCCTGGGCGAATGCCTGGGTCGTTACCAGTGTGAGCGCGACGGCGAGGAATAACTTCATGGTCTTATTTCCTCCATGGAAGTATCAGGGTTGCAGGATGATGGTAACGCGGCGGCTTTTCCAGTCATCAACGCCGTCGGCATCTTCGATGGCATCCGTCCAGGCGACATCAGCCGGTACCGAGATGCCGGCCTCGCGTAACAGGCCGGCGACCTCTTCCGCCCGCCGGCGACCGGTGTTTTCGGATTCACGCAACAGGGTGCCGTTACTGAGCCGATGTGCGCCGCGCACACCGGTGATGGTCATGCGCGACGGGCCGAGTTTCTCGGCTACGTCGAGAATACCCACGAGGATGCCCGGATGGCGGAAGGATATACCCTTGTCAAAATCGAAATAGATTTCAAAAACCTGCGGGCCCGTGGGTGGCGGCGGAGGCGGGGGCTCCGTCGATGGGTCGCGCTGGAACGCCAGCCGGCCACCGCTGGGTCCTGGCGGACGCGGGTTGAAGTCGATGGTGATCTCATCTACTGCCGGCAGCATGGCGTTACAGTTGGCATCCAGCTCCGGCATGGCGGTCAGGTGTACATCGTCGAGGACGATGCCGCCACAAATGGCGGGATTACCGGTGACGATACCTTCCACCAGCACCTGGTGGCCAAGCAGCGGTGGCTGTACTGCCGCGCTGACGTCACTCTGGATCGTGAGGTAATAAGTATCACCGCCGTAGTCGCTGGTCCAGCAAGGCACGCTGCGCGTGTCGCGCACGGCAGGGCAGCTGACGAAACTGATGCGCTCGCCGACAGGAGGAGGTTCAGCAACAGTAAGCGCACTGAACAGCATAACGATAAGTACAGTAATTTTTCGCATCACAAGACACTCAGGAAGTTGACCAGGTCGGTCTTCTCCTGCTCCGTGTAGCGGATATTGAAACGGCGGTCGTAGAAATCCACCACCTCGCGCAGCGTGGCGGCAGAGCCGTTGACGAAGTACGGTGCGCGCGCCGACAAGCCGCGGAACTGTTGAATGACGATGGCGCCCACGTCCTCGCACTTGCCGGAGATCAGCGCCCGGCCCGGGTCCTGGGTATAGATGGTGCGCCCGAGAAAGGCGTGCGGCGGCATGTCTTCACGGCAGGTGATCTTGAACAGCGGCATCTCGGGCAACGCTTCCGCCCACGGGCTTTCCGGCGGTTCCAGCGCCCAGGGGTGGTTGGTGGTGCCTAGATCCATCCAGCCATTGGCGGTGTCCATCGCGGTCATGTGCATGCCGTGGCAGGTGGAACAGGTGCGCTTGATGGGATTACCAAGACCGACGGTATTGATGTGCGTGGCGTCCTTGATCCAGAAGGTGCGATAGAAGAACACGTCGTGGCCGCGCTGCACGGATTCGCGGAACGCATTGCGATTGGCCTCCTCTTCCGAGCTTGCTGCCGGCAGGTTGGCCCACTTGTCCTCCATCGGGAACACGTAGCGGGTGGTGTTGTTGCCAAGCACGCCGTCGCTGCCGCGTGCCATGGCATGGGGACCGATCCCTGACGGACCCCCCTCCTCGTTCAGGTTGCCGGCGCCGTTCGACCAAGCCTGGGCACCGTACAACTGCAATTCGAAGGCCTCGATACGTTGAAGCTGCGACTCATCCAGCGTGATGCCCATGTGATCGGAAGCCGCTGCCGTGGCCTGTGTCTTTGGCGTGACAACACGCGCATCGGCCATCATGTTCATGTTCTGCGGGCGTCCGGTATCAGGATCAATCGCTGACAACTGCCCGGTCTTGCCGATGAACGGCGACACGCCGAATTTCGACGAGGCGACATAACGGATGTTGATGACCGGCCGCGGCCGGCGATAGACGGACACCTGGCTGCGCTCGCCGTCGATACCGTATACCGGGTGCGTGTTGCAACCGGTGGGATCGCGCACCACCTCGATATCGAATTCGGGATCGGCATCAGCCGGCGGCCAGGGCAGCGCCACACGGATCAGGCCTCTCCCAAGTAACAGGGAATGGGAAGCAGGATCATTCGCAGGCAGGTGTGGACAGTCCATGCCGTCAACTGGGGCAAACAGCGGGTCACTGCCATTGGTGTCGGCCCAGCGCTGCCTTATGGTAGCGACCGACAGTGACATGGCGTCGGACGGCTGGTGACAGGTGACGCAACCGCGTCCGTTGGTGCCGAGCGCCTCGAAGAAGGGATGCCCGTCGGTGACAAGCGTGCCTGCGGTATTGACCAGGCCTACACGACCCTGGTCGTTGGCATACTCGATATACGCCGGTAGCGGCCGGTCATCGCTCGGTGCCCACCAGTGAGAGGAGCGGTCAATGTCCAGTTGCTGGGCATAAGACGACATACATGCCAGCAATATCAAAATCGAAGAAT
>JAYQTB010000001.1:0-19840 GCA_038147195.1 Candidatus Eutrophocola salsuginis | reverse complement strand
AGGTAGTCCCCATCATCATGGCGCCTGGAATAAGGTACCTGTCCGATCAGCTTTTAGGTATGGGCCACATTGGCGACATACGGTGCAAAGAGAGAGATCCGCGTGGAACCAAAAAATTATCGTTTAAAAAAAAGGGGCCACATTAGCGGCCCCTTACGATCGATATGGATTATATTGTTAGCTCATTATCCTCGATTTAATATCCATCACTAATGTAGAAATACCATAGCCTGCAATAGCAACAGTTAGAGTATCTAGGAAACTATTAACATAGCCTCCAACTATTGGTACTAGGCTAGCGCTGTCACCCATAAGAGGGACAGCTAAAATCGCAGCATATACCATAGCCTGAGCTGCCCTGTCAGTTACTGGACTCATTCCACCGTGAATCAAGCCAACAAGCAATAATGCTATTGCTATGTATTCAGAAGTTATAAAAAGAGAGGCTAAAGATAAAAGTACAGCTAATATTGGTGCTAATTTATCTACATTCATTTTGGTTAGTTCCTATTTAGTTAGGGTTCATATTTAAACACTACTACTCGAACTTCGAATGCTCATTGATAACGGTACAGTGATTTAAAGAAATTTGAAAGCACATAAATAGTAAGAGCTAACAATTAATGCATGCCTTCCGTTCTAATCAAACTCCCAGCTTGAAAAATTCAAAAGCATTCTTTCGGCTGATTTGTAAACTTTCTTCTTCATTAATAACACCAGTATTATGAAACCGGGTTGTAGCATCCAATTTTTTGAAAACCGCTGATATCATTCACCTATTTTTTACTTTTTAAAGACTTTTATAAAACAGCCTCAGAAGAAGCGGGCCTAGATAGAATCACGAAATCTCCCATATTTCTCGCACCATAAAAAGTAAGATGAGGCCCAACTGGAACAATACTGAAGCATCAGTAATGACCACGTTTTTTGCTTTTTTTAAGTATTTTTTAAAAAAAGCGTTGGCTTCGAATAAAGTCTTTCATGTAATGCAAATAGGCCCTGTCGGCGGCGCGTAAAGTGAACCGAAACGTTGTGATGGCGTGCAACCGTTCTTCTTCGGTCAGGTTTTCTACCCCCCCCCCTTGGGCTTTCAGCATTGCTTTCAAGTAGTCCGGATTTTGCAGGTAATCCCGGTTTATATTGATGATGTTGTCAGTCAGGCTCTGGTAAGTCATCGCCTGGATCTTGCGGGTATTCGAAGATGTCTCCACCGCAGTTTGATGCACCAGGACGCCCGCAAAAATGAGTAAAGCGACAAAGACGATGCCGCCGATGAGCTCGGCGATGAGCGCATATTCTGGTAATTTTTGCTTCAAAGCATCCCTTTCCCCAATGACATCCATAGAGCGGATTATTCAAGCTGTCTTAAGCCTTTTGACACTGATTGTCTAACGCGGAGTTATGATGACTGACCGTGTTCATTCGAACTTTTCGACAACGACATCTTTACCCCACCACCGGGTAATCAGCTTGCCCTGATGGAGCGGATTGCCACTTGAATAAAACGCTATCTTTCCGACATCCAACTCATTCAGTAACTCTATCTTCTCGAGCACGCTGGCCAGTCGTCGCGCTACAGCATCATCCGTATCAATAACCGCTACTGATTCCGCCACGATCGCCTTAATCTGGTTTTCGATATAGCTATAATGTGTGCACCCCAGGACCAGCGTGTCGACTCCTTTCACCAAAAGCGGTGGTATGTATTTTCGCAGCAGGCTCTCAATCACGCCCTCGTCGGGGTCGAGCTTCTCGATCTCCTCGACCAACCCGGGACAGGGTTGCATGATGATCTCGACCTTTTCGACGAAACGGTTCTTCAGTTGGACAAACTTGTCGCTAGCCAAGGTGCCTTCGGTGGCCAGCACACCAATAATGCCGGTCTTGCTCTTCTCGGCGGCGGGCTTGATGGCCGGCTCCATGCCGATGATGGGCAAGGTGTATTCCGCGCGCAACTGTTTCACCGCGGCGGCAGTGGCGGTATTGCAGGCGACGACGACGGCCTTTACTTCTTTGGTGATGAAGAAGTCAACGATAGCGCGGCTGCGCTCAAGGATGAAGGCATCGCCCTTGGGTCCGTAGGGGGCATTCTTGGAGTCTGCGACGTACAGTAGGGACTCGTTGGGGAGCAACTGGTGAATGCGGGCGAGTATGGATAAACCGCCGACACCGGAATCGAAGACGCCAATCGGGCGTTCAGAGCTCATGGTAATCCGACATTCCTGTGCATCGAGGCATTGTATCCTTGTATCCTTGTATCCTTGTATCCTTATAGAGAAAATCCCGAAGACTTCTTTTGGCGAGCAAAACCCAACATACTGAATCGAAGCCAGTCTTGTGTTTGACAGGACCGACTGCCGCTGGTAAAACCGCCATCGCGTTGGATTTGGCGCGTCAACACGATTTCGAAATCATCAGTGTCGACTCGGCGCTGGTATACCGTGGCATGGACATCGGTTCCGGCAAGCCGGATAAGGCGACCCTGGCCGAACTGCCCCATCACCTAGTCGACATTCGCGATCCCTCTGAGCCTTACTCTGCAGCAGAGTTCCGTGCCGACGCTCTCCTGGCAGCGAAGGACATCATCGACCGCGGCAAGCGGCCGCTGTTCGTCGGCGGCACCATGCTCTACTTCAAAGTATTGCGTGACGGCATGGCCAGCATGCCGGAAGCAGATACCAACATCCGCCAGCAGATCCAGGACCTGGCTGATGCCGAGGGCTGGCCCGCCGTGCATGCCAGGTTGGCAGAAGTGGATCCGGTGGCGGCGGCACGCATTCATCCCACCGACCCGCAGCGCCTGATGCGTGCATTAGAAGTGTTTGAAGCGACCGGCAAGACGCTGACCGCCCATCACGAGGAAGGCAAGAAATCTGTAAACGTCCTGCCCGATTACCTGTCCAATCTGGTGTTCGTCGCCATCCACCCGGCCGACCGCGCCGTATTACATGAACAGATCGCCAGCCGCTTCAATCAGATGCTGGCTGACGATTTCATAGGTGAAGTGAAATCCCTGTATGAGCGGGGTGACCTGCACCGGGAACTGCCGGCTATCCGATCAGTCGGCTATCGCCAGGTTTGGGACTTCCTTGACGGCCGATACGATAAGTTCACTATGACCGACAAGGCCATCGCAGCCACGCGGCAGCTAGCCAAGCGCCAGCTCACCTGGCTCAGAAGTTGGCCGGATTTGGCCCGGATTGAGGCGGAATTCGGTGATGAAAGTGAAAAAATTGTGAATAAGTGCTTGAAAATCCTATAAGAAGGAACCATAACTGTCTCATGGCGTTTTTGAAGCTCTATAATTCATATGTGTGGAATTGGATTCCACCCAGTCGTTTTTAAGCAATAAAATATTTGGAGACTAATCATGTCAAAAGGGCACTCCTTACAAGACCCTTTCCTGAACGTACTGCGCAAGGAGAAGGTACCTGTTTCGATATATCTAGTAAGCGGTATCAAACTCCAAGGCCAAATTGAGTCATTCGACCAGTTCGTCATCGTCCTGAAAAACACTGTTAACCAAATGGTTTACAAACATGCCATCTCAACCGTTGTTCCCAGTCGCCCGGTACGTGTACCAATGGCCGGTGGAGAAGGCGGTGATGAAGATATGGCAGGAAATACACTGTAACCACCCTGTAACATCCTGACGTAGCCTATAAAAGGTTTCAAGGTCCCCATATTTTTTTTGAACGTCCCGAAAGCGGCGAAGTTGCCATCCTCGTCCAGATGGAGCTGGATGGTGAACAGGACCATCCTGACCCAAGAGAATTCGAGGAGCTGGCGATCTCTGCCGGCGCCTGCCCTGTCGCACTAGTTTCAGGTCGCCTGAAAAACGCCATGCCGCGTTTCTTTATTGGCACCGGCAAGCTCGAGGAACTCGCACACATGATCCGCCTACACCAGGCGGAAGTGGTTCTGTTCGATCATCCGCTGTCACCCAGCCAGGAACGCAACCTCGAAAAGGAACTCAAGTGCCGCGTGCTCGAGCGCACCGGTCTCATTCTCGACATCTTCGCACAGCGCGCCCGCTCCTATGAAGGCAAGCTGCAGGTTGAGCTGGCCCAGATGCAGCATTCTCTGACCCGCCTGGTGCGGGGCTGGACTCACCTTGACCGCCAAAAGGGCGGCATCGGCGTCAGGGGTGTGGGTGAAACACAGCTGGAAATCGACCAGCGCCTGATACGGGGGCGCATCAAGGCCATCAACAAGTCACTGGAAAAAGTGCGCAAACAGCGCGACCAGGGTCGCCGCGCGCGCAAACGCGCCGAGATTCCCACTATTTCCCTGGTGGGATATACCAACGCGGGGAAGTCCTCCCTATTCAACTGCATGAGTGAATCAGACATCTACGTGGCTGACAAACTCTTCGCCACCCTGGATTCCACCCTGCGCAGGATACAGCTGCCGGATTTCGGCGATGCCATACTGGCTGACACGGTGGGGTTCATAAGGCACCTGCCCCACCAATTGGTGGACGCCTTCCGCGCCACCCTCCAAGAGACTATCGAGGCCAACCTGCTGCTGCACGTCATTGACTGCAGCAACGACGAACGCCAGATCCTGAAAGATCAGGTGGACAGCGTACTGCATGAAATCGGCGCCGGAGATATCCCTACACTGCTCGTCTACAACAAGATCGACCTATTGGCCGGGCAGCAAGCTGTGGTCGACCGAGACGAACACGGAAAGCCATGGCGGGTCTGGGTTTCCGCCAAAACCGGTGCCGGCATGAAAGAATTATTCCAGGCCATCGCCGACCTGCTCGGTGGGGACCTGATTACACCGCGGCTCGCCCTTGAGCCGCGCCATGGCCGCCTGCGCGCCCGCCTGTACAGCCAAGGCGTGGTCAAAAGCGAAAGCGTGGACGACGGCGGCAACATACACCTGTCCCTACGCCTACCCAAGGACGATTTCATTCGCCTGCTAAAAGAAGAAGGCATGGACCCCGCACCGTACCTTTAGCGACCAGTGCTCGCCTCATCAGATACGCTCGTCCAGGAAACGGCATTACCCTGAGCTGCCCGGAATCACTGGCTTTGCGCTGTCCCGAAAGCATCAGGTAGGGGACGAAAGCTGTGTTAATGGGCCCCGATTTTCGTTAAAATTCCACCTCGCGTTTATAAAACCCCAAATTTATTTCTTCTCGGAAATCCCGCAATCTGGAGAGTTTGATGGCCTGGAATGAACCGGACAACGACGACCGCAAGGACGACCCCTGGAGTAACCGTCCAAGCGGCAACGACCAGGGTCCACCCGACCTGGAGAAGCTCATTAACTCCTATATCCGCAAGCTGTCGGGGCTATTCGGCGGGCAACAGCGGCGGTGACAGTGGTGAGACCATTTCCGGCGGCCTCGTCGTCGGCGTACTGATCATCCTCTCCATCATCTGGATCGGGGCCGGCTTCTATACCGTGGACGAACAGGAGCGCGGCGTGGTGCTGCGCTTTGGCGTGGCCCAAGAAGCCGTGGTCTTCCCCGGCCTGCACTGGAACCCGCCCCTAATCGACGAGGTTACCCTGATCAACGTTACCCGCGTGTACGACCGCGACTTCAGCGACACGATGCTGACCGAGGACGACAACATCATCGACATAACCATGACGGTACAGTATGTAATCACGGATGCGCGCAAGTATTATTTGGAAGTGGAAGACCCCGAGATTTCACTCCAGCACGCTGCCGAATCAGCCATACGCCACGTGGTAGGTTCCTCCAGCATGGACAACGCCATCACAACCGGTCGTGACCAGATCGCCCAGGACACTATGTTGCGCCTGCAGGATTACATGGACATGTACGGCACCGGTATCACGGTGCGTCAGGTCAACATCGAGCAGTCTCTACCCCCGCAACAGGTCAGAGACGCCTTCGATGATGTGATCAAGGCACGCGAAGACAATCAGTCCTTCCAGAACCAGGCCCGCGCCTACGCCAACCAGGTGGTGCCCGAATCACGCGGCCAGGCCCGGCGCCAGATCGAGGAAGCCAACGCCTACCGCGAACGTGTCGTCGCTCGGGCTCAGGGTGAGGCACAACGTTTCGAGCAGTTGCTCGTGGAATACCAGAAGGCCCCAGAAGTCACCCGCGAAAGACTGTACATCGACGCTCTGCAGCAAGTCATGCAAAGCGTGTCTAAGGTCATGGTCGACGTCGATGGCAGCGGCAACAACATGATGGTGCTGCCGCTCGACCAGATCATACAGTCGAATCGCCAGCGCATTCCGGAAGTCAGCGGCTCCTTTGAAGGTGCCTCTGGCGGCCGTGATTTCTCCAACTCCTCAGCAACAAGTCGCTCAACACCGATAAGGAGCTCCAGACCATGAAAAATTCTACGCTGTTTTCCCTGGTCGGCCTCGCTCTCGCCCTGATCGTTGCCTATAACTGCCTGTACGTGGTGCGTGAGATCGATCGTGCCGTGCTGCTGACCTTCGGCGAAGTCACCAACTTTGACATATCGCCTGGCCTGCACTTCAAAATTCCGGGCGTGCACTCCGTGCGCAAGTTCGATGGCCGCATCCAGACCCTGGACGCACCGACCCAGAGCTACCTGACCGCCGAAAAGAACTACCTGGAAGTGGATTCTTACGCCAAGTGGCGCATCCACAATACTGCGGATTACTACCGTGCCACATCCGGTGACGAGAACTCCGCCAACAACCTGCTGGCGCAGCGTATCAATACCGGCCTGCGCAACCAGTTCGGCACCCGCACAGTGCACGAAGTGGTTTCTGGGGAAAGGGACCTGCTGATGACCCAGTTGACCAACTCCCTGGATGCAATTGCCCAGACCGAGCTCGGCATCGAGGTGGTGGATATCCGCGTGAAAATGATTGACTTACCACCCAACGTCAGTGAATCGGTTTACCTGCGCATGAATACCGAGCGCCAGGAAGAAGCCCAGGAACTGCGCTCCACCGGACGCGAAATGCAGGAAGGCATCGAGGCCGATGCCGACCGCCAGCGTACGGTTATTATCGCCGAAGCCTATCGTGACGCCGAGAACATAAGAGGTGAAGGCGATGCCGAAGCCGCAGCGGTTTATGCTGACGCTTTCAACAAGGATCGGGAGTTCTACAATTTCACCCGCAGCCTTAATGCATACGTGGACACTTTCAGCGACAGCGGCGATGTCCTCATCATCAGCCCTAACAGCGAATTCTTCAAATACCTGAGGGATAGCTTGCCGGACGCCGAGTAAGCGGTCCAGGCATTCGGTATGTGGCGTGAAATCGGCATCGCGTTCAGCCTGATGCTGGTAATAGAAGGTATAATTCCTTTTTTGTATCCGGGCCGCTGGCGCCAGCTGGTAGCCACTCTAGCTAATGTCGATAACGCCTCCCTGCGCCTGATGGGTCTTGGAAGCATGATTGCAGGCCTGTTTCTGCTGTATTTGGTTAATTGAATGACTAAGGCAAACCGCTGGCTGTTACCAGATGGCGTAGATGAAATCCTGCCGCCCCAGGCAAGCCAGCTGGAATCCCTGCGCAGGGATCTGCTGGACCTTTACAGCACCTGGGGATACGAGCTGGTAATGACACCGCTCATTGAATTCCTCGACTCCCTGCTGATCGTGCCAAGTAGCAACCTGCAACTGCAGACCTTCAAGATCGTCGACCAGCTCACCGGCCGCGGCATGGGCGTACGCGCCGACATCACTTCCCAGGTCGCACGCATCGACGCTCATGTCCTGCAGCGCGAGGCGCCAACCCGCCTGTGTTATGCAGACAACGTCCTGCACACCCTGCCGAAGAGCCTGCTCTGTTCGCGCAGCCCGCTGACCATCGGCGCCGAACTCTATGGCCACAGCGGGATCGAGAGCGACATCGAGGTCATCAGCCTGATGTTGAAGACACTGGATACCGCCGGTATCGGGAGTGTCCAGCTGGCACTGGGCCATGTCGGCATCTATCGCGCCCTGACGAAAGAGGCCAACCTGCCTGCAGAACTGGGGCAGAAACTATTTGCCGCCCTGCAGCGCAAGTCCACCGGTGAAATCGAACAGGTGCTTACTGAAGGTGGCGCCGACAAATCCTGATCGCTAACATTAGAGCCTGTCGACACTGCACGGTGACGAGAACGTTCTCGATCGGGCAGCGCAAGAGATCGACAGCACTCTGCCGCAGGTCACCGAAAGCATCGAGCAGTTGCGCAAGATCGCCGCCGATATCAAGGTCGCTTTCGGACCAGTACTGCTACTTCGACCTGGGAGAGCTGCGCGGCTACGAATACCACACCGGCGTCGTGTTCGCCGCCTACGTGCCCGGCTATGGTGAAGCCATCTCCAACGGCGGGCGTTATGACGACATTGGTGAAGTCTTTGGCCGCGCCCGCGCCACCACCGGCTTCGACGCCGACCTGAAAATCCTGCTTGCCCAGGGCAATCGTCCGGCCCCTGAAACCGCCGCATCTATGCGCCGGCCGACACCGATCCTGCACTGGCAGACGCCATCGCCGCCCTGCGCAACGACGGCGAGGATACTACGCGCCTTCCCGGGCCAGTTGGAGTCTGCATCTGACATGGACTGTAACTTCGAACTGGTCAGGGCCGGCAAGGCCTGGCAGATCAAACCAATTTAATTAACCAAATACAGACAATTTTTAAGGCTGAATGATGGGCAAAAGCGTAGTCGTACTCCGGCACCCAGTGGGGTGACGAAGGAAAACAAGATAGTCGACCTGTTGACGGAAAAAGCATCCAACGTGGTGCGCTTCCAGGGCGCCCCAATGCCAGCCATACCCTCGTCATCGGTGGGAAAAACCGTCCTGCACCTGTTGCCCTCCGGCATCCTGCGTGAGGACGTCACATGTATTATCAGCAACAGCGTCGTACTCAGCCCTGAAGCTCTGCTAAAGGAAATAGATGAACTGGAAGCCAAGACTGGACCGGTCAGCGACCGACTTCATGATCAGCGCCGCCTGTCCGCTAATCCTGCCCTACCATCGCTCTGGACCAGCGCTTCGATCAAAAAGAAACCTGTCAGAAGATCGCACCACCGGATATAGCGTGTGGCCCGGCTTACGAACAAGGTGGCGCGCGGCATTCCGCTGGGCGAGTTGATGCAACACTTCTCGGAAAAACTCTTCAGTATCAGTTACCACAACTTCGTGATCAGCAATTATTTTAGCGGTGTCCATCCGTGAACTATGACAAGATTCTGGCGGAATCCTAGCCATGGGAGAGAGCACATCCGCCCGATGGTGTCGACACCCATCAGGTCTTTACACACCTACGCGCGCAGAACGGCGAAAACATTCTCCTTCCGAAGCTTCCAGGGCGCCCTGCTCCTACGATCTTAGACCAGGACCCTATCCCTTCGTGACATCACGTCGAATACACTGCTACTTGAGTATCGCCTGGAAATGAGCTAACCATCTCATGGATTACGTGCTGGGTATCGCAAGGCGCACACTACCCGCGTCGCGGCGATCCTTTTCCGACAAGAGCTGTTCGATGACGTCGGCCATCACATGTTTTCCGTCACGACGGGAACTGGGTGCGTCTACCGGCGGGAACCGCCGCTGTGGTTGGTTTGATGCAGTCATTCTAAAGATGTCCATCCGCATCAATTCTGTTTCAGGCATCTGCCTGACCAAGCTCGACGTCCTCGATGGCCTGGAAGCGTAAGTCTGCACCAGCTACAGGGTATCAGCAGGGACTCCATGTCTTGCCTGACCAACTTTGAAATCTACGACACACTGGAACCGGTCTACGAGGAACTGCCTGGCTGGAGTGAATCCACTCACGGCGCCAAGTCCATGGACGATCTACCCGAAAACGCACGCAACTACATCAAGTTCATCGAAGAGATGATCGAGGCCCCTGTCGACATGATCTCTACCGGCCCTGACCGAGAAGAGACGATCATGCTGAGGCATCCCTTCGGCTAAGCCACTTTGCCATGGCACAGGCTAATTCATTAAAGTCGATCTTCTATGCGTTGGCGTGAACCTGTCAATAGCCATCGCGAAACTCGTTGCAGCACTGGTGACGAATTCGGATCCATGATGGCGGAGTCCATCCACTCCTTAGCCGACTGCGGCAACCAGGCCCTGTTGCTGCTTGGTCTAAAACGGGCCAAGCGCCCGCCAGATATAAAGCACCCGCTCGGTTACGGCAAGGCCATCTATTTCTGGTCCTTCATCGTGGCCATCATGCTGTTCAGCATGGGGGGCCTGTTCTCCATTTATGAAGGCACTCACAAGCTGCATGACACCGATGGGCTGTCCTCCCCGGTGATCGCTATTGGCGTCCTGTTGTTCGCCATTGTGGCGGAGGGTCTTTCCCTCGCGGGATGCATAAGGGAAGTGAACAAGGTCAGGGTGATCGTTCGTTTTACCGCTGGTTTCGCGAAACCCGTCAAAGCGAATTGATGGTCATCTTCGGCGAGGACATCGCCGCACTCTGCGGCCTGGTATTTGCGCTGCTGGCAGTCAGTCTTACCATGCTTACCGGCAACCCAGTCTATGACGCCGTGGGCAGCATTGGCATCGGCGTTTTGCTGCTGATAATTGCATGGATGATCGGCATCGAGGTGAAGGACCTGATCATCGGTCAGGGCGTCGAGCCTGCACGATACCAGGAAATGTGTGAATACTTAGGCAGCCAGGACTCGATTGCGGAAGTGTTCCGAGTCATCACCTTGCAGCTGGGCAACGATGTCATGGTCGCCATAAAGGCGCGCATGCAACCGCAACCGTCTGATGTTGCTCTTATCGAGGCCATTAATGCCGCTGAGGAAAGATTCGGGCGAAGTTTCGGAGGTGGTTTGGTGTTTCTTCGAACCGGATTTACACGACTAGAAGCGGTATCTCAAACCCACCCAGGCTGCCCGTGGTGCGCCAACACCGAGAAAGATGGGGGTGTCGTCGATTTCCTGATCACCTCTGACGGATCCTCGCCGAGCAAACCGAAATTCTCGTATTCCGCATCCAGTGCGTTGGTTACCTTCGCGAACAGGGAAAAATTCTCGCCAATTGAGTAGAGCGCGCGCAGGTTGAGCAGAACGACACTGTCGACCTTGCCAAGATCGTTGCTTTCATCGCCGCGCAGGTACTGGCCCGCGTTGTAGATGGCCTCGACGCCGACACTCAGGTTGCCGAACCGGTAATCGCCGCCGAACTTGAGCAGGCTCTCCGGAATGCCAGGAATATGATCGCCGCTTTCCACCGGCACCACGCCGTCATCATCGGCCTCCGCATGATTGGGACTGAGCACGTTGAATTCGTCCTCGAAGGTCGCCTCGATGATGGATAGCGATGCATACCAGTCAAACTGGTCTGAGGCTGCCGCTGAGGACGGACTCGAAACCCCAGCGCAGGGTCTTGTCGACATTGGCGAAAAGTCCGGTAGAGCGGCCCGTGGTTTGAAACAGGATGTCGTCATGATTAGTGGCATGAAACAGGCCGAGCTGGTAATCCATGAACGATACCTCACCGCGCAGGCCAAGCTCGACATTGCGTGTCACCACGTCATCCAGAGGCGGGTCGGCAAGGAAGGCGTTGGGCAGGCGGCATTCAAAATCAATGTCATCCGGATCCTCGCCAGCGACGATGGCAAATTCACGCGCCACAGTGAACACGCCCTCGTTACAAGCCAGTTCGATAGGCGTCGGCACGCGGTTGGATTCGCTGTATGACGCGTAAACATTCATCGCGTTAGTGGCATCCCAGGTGAGCCCCAACGAAGGATTGAAGCGGGAGAAATTATGATCGCCATTGAGTTCAGGACGTTCACCGGAGCGGTCGCGCAGGCTCACATCGGTATAGTTGTAGCGCCCGCCGATGGTGAGCGTAATGCGGTCAGTGATATCCGTCATATTGACGAAATACAGGCTGTAGACTTCGCTTTCCGTGCGCACGTGGGTTTCCAGTTCATTTACGAAGGAGCCGACACCGAGGTTTTCCGTGCTGCGTGTCGACGGGTCCAGCGCAGACAATTCCACCACGGCATTGAACAGCGATTCGCCGTGCTGGTAAGTACCGCCGACGGTCAGCTGTGATGGTTTGCCAAACAAGTCTTTCATGAAGATGAACTTGCCATTGAGACCTTCCGATTTCTGGCGGCGGTCGCTCATATCGTTGATATGGTCCTCGCTGAGCAGGCCGGTACCACTCAGCCTGCCGCTGATATCCTCCGGCTCAAAATCTTCCGGGTCGAGTCCACGCGCTAGCGCTGTCGATGCGATCAGCGCTTCAAGGTCATCAATAAAGGTAATCGCCCCATCACCCTCATCACAGACGGCTTCAAGGTCGATATCGAGATCATTGGCAAGAGTGCGCTCCAGGTCTTCGAAGTCTTCGAATAGGGACTGCGCACCACCTGAGTAGTTGCATAAGCCGTATTCGGAAGCATCGCCGTTGAAGGAATGCGTGCGGTTTTTGCGCCAGAAGGCCGAGCCGGAAAACTGCAAGTCCTCTGCCAGGAAGTGCGTAACATCAAGAGTCAACATGTCCATTAGGTTTTCGGTAATGTCAGGTGCGGTGAAGATAGCGTCGCGCTGCTGCGCCATCAGCCCCACCGGTGTCGGGCCATTGCCACGCAGGTCGCTGTCGCCGCGCTGGAAGGCCAGGTCCAGGGTGGTAGATGCCTCGTTGCGCCAGCTCATCGCGCCGTAAAAATTGATGTTGTCCGAATCGGAAAATGCGCGCCAGCCGTCTTCCTCGAAACGCGATACGTTGACATAGTAACCAAGCGCGCCATCGTTGCCGCCTGATTCCAGGTTGCCCATCACGCGGCCCCAGGTACCAACCGTGAGCTCCGCCTGGTTCCCGGTGAAACTGAAGCCGTCCTTCATGTTCAGCACCAGCGCGCCGCCGAGGGTGTTGAGACCGAACAGTGGGTCGGAACCACTGATCAGATCAATGCTGTCCACCGCCGACACCGGCACCAGGTCCCAGTTCACCGCATCACCAAGCGGCTCGTTAATGCGCGCGCCATCCTGGTAGACAGAAACGCCCTGTGGCAAGCCCAGTAGAGGTGACGCGGTGAAGCCGCGAAATAGAAGGTCGGGTTGCAGGGGGTTGTTCTGGGCGGAATTGATGTTCACGCTCGGCGTATTGGTATTGAGATAGTCCGTCAGGTCGAGGCTCTGGCCACGCTGCAGTTCGTCGCTGCGAATGGAGCGTACTGTAAAGGGAATCTTGCGAGCTGGTACGCCCAAGCCCGATCCCGGCGTGGTACCGATGACTAGGATTTCCTCCAGGACGGTTTCGTCCTCCTGGGCAGACACTTCTGTACCTAACAAAGCGATGAATGTAGAGACCAGGATAGTAAACCTGAAGGACTTGGGATGCTCGATGGCCATCAAAACTCCATGCAAAACAAAAGTTACATCTTGATGATGCCCAGTCGAGCCTGAAGGTTTAATTTTGCCATGCCGGATGCATCCGCTAGTCCGACGGATCAGCCGGAGGATTCTCCATCCCAGACCTGTATTGCCTCGGAATTGTCGGCACTAAACCCCTTGACGTCCAATGCTTCCTGCCAGCGCTCGAGCACAAGCTTCGACAATGGCGCCTTCATATGCACGGCGTCACACAATTCGTTGGCGATGCCGACATCTTTGACCAGCAGGCCCAGTGCGAAGCCAGTGGCGAACTGGCCGCCAACGACATGATCCTTCATCACCTTGTCGGTCATAAAGTTGTGTCCTGTGGAAACGTTCACAACGTCTACGAAGGTATTCAGGTCCAGGCCGAAGCGCTTAGCGACCAGCATGGCTTCAGAGGTGGCGACAAAAGAGGAGGCCGCGATCAGGTTGTTCAGCGCCTTGGTGGCATGGCCAGAACCGATACCGCCGGTTTCGAACAACTGCTGCCCCATAGCATTAAGCAGAGGTTTCGATCGGGCCAGGGCTTCGGCATCCTCGGAGCCGATCATGATGGCCAGTGTACCCAGCTTCGCGCGCGGAACACCGCCGGATACCGGTGCATCGATCAAAGTAACGTTGTGCATCGCTAGATCGGCACCAAGGGCACGTGTACCTGTCGGCTCTGCCGAGCTCATGTCGATGACGATACAACCCGCCTTCACGTTCTTGATGAAGGCTCCATCCTCGGCATCCATCAATACTTCACGCACCACGTGCCCGTTGGGCAGCATGGTAATGACGAAATCCATCTGGCCCAGCTCCGCCAGGGAGACGGCAAAGCGGGCACCGGTTTCCACGGCAAAACTTTCCGAGCGTTTGCTGTCCAGGTCGAACACGGTCAGGTCGCAGCCGGCCTCATGGATGTTCATGGCCATGGGCCAGCCCATGTTGCCGATCCCGATAAATCCCACTTTAATTGCTTTTAAATCTTCCAACGTAAATACCTCTTTAATTATTTATCCAGCCCCATGTCGCCAAGCACCTCCTTCGCGGCGTTGAAAGCTTCAACCCCGGCCGGTACACCAGCGTAAATGGCACTGTGGATAAGAACAGCGCGAATCTCTTCGACGGACACCCCATTAGCGATGGCGCCGCGCACATGCACCTTGATCTGGTTGGGCTTGGTCAGCGCGGTAAGTGCCGCCAGGGTGATCATGCTGCGGGTTTTCGGGTCCAGGGTTTCTTCGGCCCACACTTCCCCGAAACAATACTTGGTCACCAGGTCCTCGAAGGGGCGGTTGAAAGGCGTGGCGCGGGTCTCGCGGGCAGTGGCCACCTCTTCGCCCCACATTTTTACGGCAATGTCCCGGCCGGCCTTGTACGCATCATCATTCATGGTTTTCTCCAGTTAGCAAAAAATGAGTTGGGAGGGCGCCCAACCGAATTCCTGGGGCCTAACATACTTGTTTCCATGTCTAATTTGTATGCTTTCCTGATAATTGCGGCTCTGGTCTATAATGGCGCGCCAATCCTGCAGAATCAGACGTATCCATCCATGGCTGTCAGCACACCGGACGACCTCAAAATCACTCCTCTGCATGACCTTCACATCTCATTGGAAGCGCGCATGGTGCCGTTTGCCGGATACAGCATGCCGGTGCAGTACGAAGGCGTGAAAGCCGAACATCTGCACACCCGGGCGGCGGCCGGGCTGTTCGATGTCTCCCATATGGGCCAGGTGCACATCAGTGGGTCAGACGCAGCACTGAAACTGGAAGCCCTGGTACCGGTGGACCTGGTCGATTTGCCCGTTAACAAGCAGATCTATACCCTGCTCACCAATGAGCGCGGCGGTATTCTAGACGACCTGATGATCTGTCGCCTCGCTGATGAATCCTTCATGCTGGTGGTCAACGCCGCGTGCAAGGAGGCCGACCTCGCCTGGCTGCGCGAGAATTTGAAGGACCTCGATATCAATTATCAGGAACAGCAGGCCCTACTGGCATTGCAGGGACCGCGCGCCGTGTCCGTGCTGTCCGCTATAGTGCCCGACGTGGAAGCGCTGTCATTCATGCATGGCTGTACCGCGCAACTAACGGACTTTGCAATATACATCACCCGCTCCGGCTATACCGGCGAGGACGGCTTCGAGATTTCCCTGCCGGCAAGCCATGCCGAAGCCTTTGCGCGTCAACTCCTGGACCATCCCGATGTCAAACCGGTGGGGCTGGGTGCTCGCGACACCTTGCGGCTCGAGGCCGGTTTGTGCCTCTATGGCCATGAACTGAGTGACACCACCACGCCTGTATCAGCGGCCCTGGCCTGGAGCATCAGTAAGGCGCGGCGTGCAGGTGGCAGCCGGCCCGGCGGCTTTCCAGGCGCCGATATAGTGCTGCATGAATTGGCCCAGGGAGCCGCGGAGAAACGGGTTGGGCTCAGCATCGATGGCAAGGCCCCGGTGCGCGATGGCGCCAAACTGTTGGATACACACAACACGCTGGTCGGCCGGGTCACCAGCGGCGGCTTTGGTCCCAGCTTGAACGCACCCATCGCCATGGGCTATGTTCAGAGCGCATATGCCGAACCTGGAGTGAAGATTCATGCCATGGTCCGCGGGAAACCGCTGCCAGTGAGCGTCGCCACGCTGCCTTTTGTACCGGCGCGTTTTGTACGCTAGTGTTTTAAAAATAACGATAAAAGATAACGATATGCCTTATTCGGACAATCGCGATTTCCTTCCCCGTCATATTGGGCCCAATGCCGACGAACAACTACATATGCTCGCCGCCCTGGGCTATGACGACATGGATGCCTTCATCAACGACTTGATTCCCGACAGTATTCGCCAGGCGCGGCCCCTCGCGCTGGACGAACCGATGAGCGAGGCGACGGCGCTGGCCAGCCTGCAGGCGATCGCCTCGGGCAACAAGTTGTACAAGTCATTTATCGGACAAGGCTACTACAACTGTCACACCCCGGCGGTAATTCGCCGCAACCTGTTTGAAAACCCCTCCTGGTATACCGCCTATACACCCTACCAGCCAGAGATCTCCCAGGGCCGCCTGGAAGCCCTGCTCAATTACCAGACCATGGTATGCGACCTGACTGGTCTCGACATCGCCAATGCCTCGCTTCTCGATGAAGGATCCGCCGCCGCCGAGGCCATGGCGCTATGCCGGCGCATGAGCAAATCAAAAAGCAACGTGTTCTACGTGGATGACAACTGCCTGCCACAGACCCTCGAGGTGCTGAAAACGCGCGCCGAACCCGCCGGTTATCAACTAGTAGTTGGCATCCCGGCAAACGCCGCCAGCATGGACTGCTTCGGGATCCTGCTGCAATACCCCGGTGCCAACGGCGAGATCACCGATTTCACTGACCTGATCTCCACCATGCATGAAAAAGGGACGCTGGTTACCGTAGCCGCCGACCTGCTCGCGTTGTTGTTGCTCAAATCTCCAGGCGCCATGGGTGCCGATGTCGCCGTGGGCTCGAGCCAGCGTTTCGGTGTGCCTGTCGGTTTCGGCGGCCCGCATGCGGCATACATGGCATGTCAAGACGATTTCAAGCGCTCGCTGCCGGGACGGCTGTTAGGCGTCTCAAAGGATGTGCGGCAGCCGCCTACCGCCTGGCCTACAGATACGAACAGCATATCCGCCGTGAAAAAGGCGACCAGTAATATCTGTACGGCGCAGGTGCCAGCAGCGGTTATCGCCAGGATGTATGCGGTTTACCACGAGGCCAGAGAGTTAGAAAAAGGGTGCTCAGCGATATTACATCACCTGACCTGTATGCTGAGCGAAAGGCTGAAAGCTGAAGGTGTAAAGGTGGTGAATTCCTGTTTCTTTGACACCTGACAATTGAAACTGGTAATAAGACTGCATCAGTCATGCACGCGCAATTATAGATCAGCCTACGAGAGATCGATGACAGCCACCTCGGCATTTCACTCGATGAAACGACGACGGCGGAAGATGTTGAGACATTATTTGTCATTATTTGAATTACAAAGTCTAGTAACGATGATGCGACCAGCCCGATTCCCGGTACCCTTTTACGCACCGACACCGTGCTTACTCATCCCTGTTTCAACACCTATCACTCCGAAACGGAGATGATGCGCTACCTGCGCAAGCTGGCGAACAAGGACATCGCGCTGGACCGCGCCATGATTCCGCTGGGTTCGTGCACCATGAAGCTCAACGCCGCCGCCGAGATGCTGCCAGTGAGCTGGCGGAGTTCGCCGGGTGCATCCCGTTCGTTCCAGCCGACCAGCGCAGGGCTACCACACCATGATGTGAACTAGAAAGCATACTCTGTCATCACCGGTTACGACGCCATATCTTCAGCCCAGCGCCGGATCGCGGGGCGGGTTGTGACCTGCGCCATCCCGCGAATACCACGTAGAGCCAGGAAGCGAGAGATTCACCACCCAACGTTTGCCTTATTCCCGCTTCGGCTCATGGCACCAACCCGGCCTCCGCGCAGATGTGCGGAATGGATGTCGTGGTCGTCGCCTGTGATGCCTCCGGGAACGTCGACGTCGACGACCTCAAGGCGAGGCGCTCATGCAGGAAAACCTGTCGGCGATCATGATCACCTACCCGTCCACGCATGGGGTGTTCGAGGCCAAGGTGAAACATGTGTGTGACATCGTGCATGAACACGGCGGCCAGGTGTATATCGACGGAGCCAACCTCAATGCCATGGTGGCGCACGTGGAGCCCGGATCCATCGGTGGCGATGTCAGCCACCTCAACCTACCTGGACTTTGTATGCCGCATGGTGGAGGGTCCCTACGGTGTCGGTCCCATTGGGGTCAAAACCAACCTGGCAACCATACATACCGGAGCCATTCCTCGCTAGACAAAAGGACCTCGCTGTTGTCTGCCGCCTTCGGCGCGCCAACGTCCTCTGCATTACCTGGATGCTCTATCAAGATGATGGTGCGGATGGACTGCGCCAGGCCACAGCTGTCGCCATCTTAATGCCAACTACCTGGCCACAAACTCTCCATGAATTACCAGATCTATACTGGCAAGAACAAACCGCGTCGCCCATGAATGTATCATCGACCTGCGCCCGCTGAGCAAGGCTACCGGCATCACAGTGGAGGATGTGGCCAAGCGCCTCATCGATTACGGCTTCCATGCGCCGACCATGTCCTTTCCCGTGGCAGGCACGCTGATGATCGAGCCCACGGAAAGTGAATCACTGCGGAAATAGACCGTTTCATCGCCGCCATGCAGGGCATCCGCGCGGAGATCAGGCGGTGAAGCCGACGGCAAGGTGAAGGCTGAAGACAGCGCGCTGCACCACGCACCGCATACCGTGGAGAGCCTACTCATCGAAGCCTGGGACCGACCATATTCTAGAGAACAGGCTGCCTTCCCGATAATGTCTGATTGAAAGACCAGCAAATACGCGCCCCACCGGTGGGACGCATCGACCAAGTCTACGGTGACAGGCACCTGGTTTGTTCGTGCCTCCCGTTTACTTTGAAACACAGAATTAATTCATACAGCAGCAAGAGCAGTTCCTGGATTTATAAGTCCCTTATATGACCAGCGTCCGGTACCGAACGCGTTCTTTGGTACTGCAGCTGGCCCTGAAGAGCGCAACCGGTATGCATTTTTTAGGGCCTGCTGTTGGCCGAGGGCAGCGGTCAAAGCGCGTATTTTTCGCCCATCGATCATGCCTGATAATACTTTCGTTCCGAATAGATTTCAATGCCGCCCAACCGTCGCTGGCAATCGCTCCGACTTGCTCAGCAGTTCAGTATCAAAGCAGTGAAGAGAGTACCGGCGCTTCCAGGAGCATACCGGTGATAGCCCTGACCTGGTCCGGCGTCTACCGTGGCAAAGGGCATCATCAGTGCCTACATTTTTAATTCACCCAACAACCTTATCTTCAATGTCAGCGGCTTGGAACATCTCGTGGCAGGCACACCGGTGGCGTTCACCGACAGTCTCGAAATGCGCGACAACCTGTTGTTCGGCCATCTAGATAACGTACTTGGCGCCGCCAATCTGGTGCACCTGTTCAGCCTTGGTTTCCAGGGCACGGCTTTCTTCACCGCGGAGGAGGAAGCCGGCAGCAGCTGGCGCTACCTGCTGGAATGGTTCCGCCGTTTCGGCGGCAAGACTGACAACCTGATCGTGGTGGATACCAGCCACCGTGAAAGCGCAGACCAACCAGCCTGCTGGTACTCCGCAAAAGACGCCAACACGGCATTCGACCAGCAGCATCGGAACATCTGGAAAATAACCACCGCGATGAAGTTACCACGTGCTATTCCAGGACGCGTATATCGGCACGCAGAACACTGACACAGACGGAAGGTGAAGTGATGCTCACGGTCGTTTGGAAGCCGTACGAACTCCAGGCGTATCATGGCGGCATCAACGGTTTTGTTCAGGGCACCACGCTGCAAATACCGACAACAGGCTACCACACCATGGAGGAATCCTGTTCGCTGGCAGCCACCTCTGCCTTCAACCGCGTTTGCATGGCCGCGGCCGCT